>NZ_QRBF01000001.1:0-590440 GCF_003363265.1 Dyella psychrodurans
CTTAGGGTCACGCCGCGTATTGCGCGCGGCGTGAAGGGCTGCAGGAAAAATCCTGCTCGTTTTGTCGGAATCAGCTGCTTCCGTTTTGACGACTGCCCACTGTGGCTCGACGTCGCGCCGTCAGCGCGGCGGTGAAGTAGAAGAAATGCACCGCTGCGGGGGCACGAGGGCGTGCGGGTGCCTTATGATCGAACGTAACCATGATCAACTCTCTCTTAGTTGGTGGTGGCCAGCGGATCGTCTGAGCGTCAACTCGGGCGATCCGCGCTACTTCACATCATGTCGGGCGTGTCGCTTTCATCGAAGAGGATGGGCACGCCCGACTAACGCACCATCGCATGAAGTGCGTTCTGCCATCTGTCGGGGTCGAGTGATTTGGTGCGTTGGCGAATGCCTACGCGGCATATGCGAAAGGTCTTGGGGGTGGGCTAGGGGCTGTCGTGACTTGAGCCCAATGACGGCAAAGACCCGATAAATAGCACCGAGGTCTTATCGACAAAACACGTTCGATTCATGGGACAGCCTGCTGACGATGTTCAAGGAGCCTTCCATCTGCTTTTTGGAGCCTGTTAACTACCTCCGGCCCTTTTGGGGCCTTTTTTGCTGGCTTCGGAAATGCCGGTGGTTGATGATTTGTTCGACGTAGCTCCAAATTAGATCGAAATGGCAACTAAGGAGTGTGGTGATGACAAATCTTCCGCCTGACAGTGAAGGGTTACCGCTGGTCGAGTATCTGAGGCGGCCACCACCGATGTATGCCCTCCTTTTGACTGGGCCGTGGGGTGTCGGGAAATCCTACTTCTGGAACACCTTTGTACGGGAGAAGTTACCCGGTTTGAATCGGGTCGCTATGACCATTTCCGCTGCGGGGCTGTCCACGCTCGAAGAACTCGAACGGGCGTTGTTTATGGTGTCTATTCAACGAGCACCAGGCATCTTGCGAGAGACTTCCGGAGTGATCGGCAAGATGGCATTGCGCTGGGCCAAGATTGACCCAGAGGACATCAAATTAAAGGCGGAACTTAAAACGGGGCGAACGGTTATCTGTATCGATGATCTTGAGCGATTCGCTGGCGAATTTGATGTGCTCTTTGGCTTCATCGTTTCGCTCGTCGATGACACGAAATTGCATGTCGTCCTAATCGCAAATGAGGAGAAGGCCGGACAGAACTATGCCAAGGTAAAGGAAAAGATCGTCGGTAGAACGGTCAAAGTCACCCAAGACATCGGAAAGTTCTACAGCGACACTGTCAATAACGTTGGCGAGATCGTCAGCAAGTCTAGAGACGTACTTCGGGATTATCAGGTAGATGCCATATCCCTGCTGCGTCAAAAAGGGGTAACTAATCTTCGGACCATTCGCGGAATCATCTTTGAGATGGATCTGATTCTCCGCAACTCCGAGTGGCCAAAGGACGGTCAGCCGAAGCTCAATCAGTTGTTCAACGCGATAACCTTCCACGTTATGGCGACATCCGAAAGTGCTGAGAACGACGCACTGGTCGCGCGATGTTTCAAGATCGACCACGTCGGAATGGTCCTTGGCGTCCGGGATATTTCCAGAAAGAAGTCGGGCAGCCTGGTAGCGGCCGATAAGGATGACGCATACCTGGACCCACTGATCCCGCTTATCAACTCTTTTGGATTCACCAACGATAGCCTGAAATGGCCACGTTCTGAGGCGTTTGCCGCCTTGGTGACGGGGGAGACGTTGGATGCCATAGCCATCTTGAATGACTTTCAGGTGTTCGGTGTCGAGCATGAGGATCGACGTGCGCTGATTCGCCTTCAACGGCGTGATCAGATGACAGAGGAGGAGTTCGCAGAGGCTGTCAAAGAATTGGAATGCGACATCAAGAACATGCATTTTACGACAATTATGGATATGTGGTTGTCGTGGGAGATGCTTTACGGATTATCGACCGGGAACTTAACCCGGTTTACCACTAAGGGGTGCGCTGAGTTTTTCCTGTCGGCAATCGCTAATTTTGACGGGTCGAAGATTAATGACGCCACGCTGCATATTTATCCGGAAAATCGAGATGAAGACGAGAGCTCAGTGTTAGAAGTGATCCGCGCTATCGCAAACGCGGTTGAGGCTAGGTTGGAGTCGGCCGAAGGGCAGGTAGTTTTGGACCGGGTAATTTCCGGGACGGCAGACGCGCATGATGCGTTTAGGAAGTCGGTCTTTTCAGGCATCACGCCTGATGTTCTGTTTGATCGACTGCGCGCCACCAATTGGTCATCGATTGCCAACGTGGCTCGTTTCGTCGCCAATCGTAGATCGCTTGCCAACGCACGCGAATTTTTTGCTGATGAACTGGCGTTCGCAAAGAGCATGGTCGAGCTGATTGGGGGGAACGTAAAGGAAAGCAGGCCCATGACCATGTCGGACTCAGCCATGCTCGATCTGGAAAGTCAGTTCCGAGCTTTTGCAGAAATACTTGGTTAGAATATCAACCTATTTCAACAAATTTGCGCGCGCTAAGGTCACTCCTTTTTCTTGATCGCCCGATCAATGGCAGCTTGGCGCCGTGCAACTTGACCCCGAATGGCATCGCTTTGCGTCACTCTAGATGCTCTGTAAGCGTAACTGACGAAGTTCTTGTGCCCGGAATAGAGATATGACCGGTTCAACCTCCCACGCTTAATGGGCACTTGGCCTTCGGGTACTCCGAGTTCCCTGGCAACTTTTTTTCGTGCTAAGTCTGCCATGCGCACGCCTCGCCGCAATCGGCTGTAAAAACGTGCCACGCTACCGGCGCGCAGAAGTATCCGAACGCCATCGTAGATAAGTCCGAGATACTGAAGCGGGGGACGGATTGCAAGAGAGCACGGCCCAAAAGACCGCACTTCCAGCTTTTCTTGCTGGACCTCCAGTTTCATGTCGGCGATGAGTGATTCGATGAATGCTTTCGCCTCATCGGCAAACTTAGGTGGTATCACGCAAAGCACATCGTCGCAGTAGCGACGATAGAAACCACCCCATTGCTCAACCTGAGCATTTAGTTTTTCATCGAAATCCAACATGTAGATGTTAGACAAGGTTGCGCTGATAGGTGTGCCTTGTGGAATACCCTTGGATGTTTCGTTGTGAATCAGAAGATCGCCGGCCACGACAATCTTTCTAAATTGCTGCGGCGTACAAATTCTAGTGCGCCCACACGCTCGGGGCGCATGGCGGCTTATGCCAAAGATTTCATAGAGTGCGTCGCGCTCGACCTGGGTATGCCGGGTCAGTGACCGGAAAATGGCGTAATGATCTTTGGGTAAAGACGTGACGCCGAGCACTTGCATCCACTTGGCTCGTAGCAATTGGTGATCAAGGGAGTCAAAGAATCCGCTGATATCGTAAGCGAAGGCGACGCATGGGCGGTTGGTGTCAATCCACTGGAATGCTTCCAGCGCAAAATGAATGTTGCATCGCCCATCAGCGCTTCGAAATGCGGTAACGACTGAATTGAGACCTCGCGCATTTAGAAGAGTCTCGTATTGCTTCGTGAGTTTTTCGGCGTAGTAAGCATAAAGTGCTGCGTCCTTGTGAGAGGCGTAGCAAATAGGGCGCTCCTTTGGCTTGGTCACGAACCCATGTGGCGTTTGTTTGACCTTCTTTGTAACGACTTTGGCTGCGATAAGAGGCAGAAATTGCCACTGCGCCACAGTTTCCGGATTTGAAACGGACTTTTTCAGGGCTGAGCGTCGCGGCGGCTCATCCAGATGCAGATAGTGCCGAACCCGTAGGGGATCTTTAGTCATGGAGTTAACTGAGGGAGAGGGCGGCGGCGACCCGTGCTAGCTCCCTCAGCTTCTGGAACTCCTAAGGAGCCCTCGATGGTGAGAAACACCAACGCCGCGGAATCAATCGAACTGATCTTATACTCAGTGCTGAAGGAGCTAATCGTGGACATTGTTGCCCGACTCATAGTCAATCAGACCCTCGCTACGATCTGGTTGGCCGGCTGGGAGTCCCAGACGGCTGTTGACATCGCAACTGTTTCCCGCGCCACTACGCTGGCACGGTGGCGCAACGGTATTTACTTTTGAGGTCCTGGTCAAGATTTGACCAGTTGGCTTTAAGGGCGCGCAGGGGCGGCATTGGTGGAGCAGGAAAGCTGCCGTCATTTGACGGCAGCTTTCAATGGACGAAATTGGACAACTGTGGACAACAAAAAAGGCCAGAAACCTCATTTCTGAGGAGTTTCTAGCCTTCGTTGGACTTGCCTAGACAACTATCTGGTGCCGGAAATAGGAATCGAACCTACGACCTACGCATTACGAATGCGCCGCTCTACCAACTGAGCTATTCCGGCGGAGCCGCATAGTCTACGGGGCAGCCCGGTGGCCTGCAAGCTGTCGGGCGGGGTCGGGTTTGGTGGATAGCCCGGACGGGAACTTGCTGACTTCTCAGGCGGTGTTCCGCCGTGTTCGCGGCCGGCCATGGCCGTCTGGTGCCGGGGTGGTTCGCAGGCCAGAGTGTCTGGGGGAACAACAAGGAACGTGATTCATGCAGTGCCTGCGACGTCAGCGCGGTGTCTCGCTGATTGAAGTGTTGGTGGCCGTTTTGGTCTGTAGCGCCGGTTTGGTCGGTGTTGCGGGTTTGCTTGTGACGTCGGCGCGATCCAATCACGCGGCGT
This sequence comes from Dyella psychrodurans, assembly GCF_003363265.1. Classification (GTDB taxonomy): domain Bacteria; phylum Pseudomonadota; class Gammaproteobacteria; order Xanthomonadales; family Rhodanobacteraceae; genus Dyella_B; species Dyella_B psychrodurans. The sequence goes on from NZ_QRBF01000001.1 coordinate 4,635, forward strand.
ACCTGCGCACGCAGGTGACCTTGCTGGCGCAGGGCATGGCCGATCGCATGCGGGCCAACCCCGTCGGCGTGTGGAGCGGAGGCTATAACGGCAGCTTCCCCAACGGCGCGACGCAAGATTGCCAGCTTGGCTGCACGCCCGGTCAATTGGCCAGGCACGATCAGGGTGTCTGGAGCAGTCAGCTGCAAACCTTGTTGCCGTCCGGAGCGCAGGCGACCATCGCATGCCGCGACGGTGGCGCGGCTTCCGTGCCGGGAGCCGATCCATCGGCCTTGCGCTCCGCATATGGCGGCAGTTGCACGATGACCATGACGTGGACCGAATCAGGTGTGGGCGCCGCGGGCTCGATTGAAAACGATCGCGCTTCGCAGACCTTTGCGTGGGAGTTTCAACCGTGAATGCCCCGCGATGGGCACGACATCAACGTGGCCTTTCGCTGATCGAGTTGATGATTGCCACGCTGCTCGGGCTGATGGTGAGCGCAGGTGTGATCGTTTTGTTCAACTCCGCCTCACATATTTTTCGCACCGAGGCGCAGTTGGCACGACTTCAGGAAGAGGGGCGTTTCGTCGTGGCCCAGATCAGAAGCGATCTGGCTATGAGTGGTGGGCTGTATTGCAATAACTCGGGTGGCAATGCAAGTAGCGGTACAGGCTTTCCTGCGGATGGTTTGCGCGTGCCTACGGTGTACGCCAGCGATCCAGGCGCCCTGACGCGAGCACTCAGCGATGTGACAACACCATTGGGGTTTGCGCCAGCTGGCCCGTATTCACTGCCATCGTTCCTCGCCATGCGCGGATACGACTGCACGACGACTGGATGTTCGCCCATCGATCCGAGTAGCGGCATCGGCATTCCCGCCATGGGCACGGCGGTCGGCAAGCGGGTCGTAGGGACATCGGTGATAACGGTGCGCTATCTCAATCCGAAGGGTGGATGGGCGATCGCGCCGGACGGCGATGCAATGGGCAGCAAGCTCGTCAAAAATGTAGACGGGACGCTCGGCATCAGGCTCGCTCCAACATCCGGCGAGCCACCGATCGATGACTTCAAGTCGCAAGTTGCACTGCTTGCCGATTGCTCAGGCGGTCAGATCTTTGCCGTATCCGGGCAGGGCTCAGCGGAGCTGACATCCACCGGCAACAACTTTGTCCAGCCTGTCGTGGACGAACACGGAGTGGCGCCCAGGTTATTCGACCTAAGTCGCGATTTTCGGACCGTGACTTATTACTTGAAGGTCGTGGATAGCGGAGATGGTTTAGGGCACAAGACAGGCGCGCTGGTGCGTCGTGTCAACGTAGGGCACGGCGGATCTTCCGAGGAAATAGCCCGCGGTATCGAACGGCTCGATTTCAAATATGGCGTGCGGCTAAGCGATGGCAGGGTGCGCTATTACACCGCTGCGCAAGTCGACAACGGTGCGAAGTCGGATTGTCTGCCGGTACCGGTGCCCATTCCAGGTAGCGACGATCGTGGGTGCCTTTGGCGATCCGTCAGCCTGATTGAAGTGAATCTGCTCATGGATGGCCAGCAACCGTTGTATTCGTTGACACCCGATGAACTTGCGTACACCTATGCAGCCGACAATACGTCGAAAGGCGCTCAATCCCCACAGTCGCCGACTGCTGCCACTCGAAAAGTAACGCCGTCGAAGCAGGGCTTTCCACTCTCCATGCTCCGGCGTGAATTCGGCACGGTCGTTGCCGTGCGCAATTTCAATCCCTAGGTTAGTCGCGCTATTTTCATCCATTTATTTGCTAGCCACTGGCAAGGACGCCACATGAAAGAAGAACCAAAAGCGTACGTACATTCCATGCGATCGGACCGCCAGCGCGGCTTTGCGTTGGTCGTGGCGTTGATCTTTCTGATGCTTGTCACCCTGTTGGCACTCAGCGCATGCGAGCGTTCGCTGCTTCAGGAACGCATGGCGGGAAGCTTGCGCAATGCGCAGCAGGCTCAGACCAGTGCCGAGACGGCGTTGCGAGGGGCGGAGTACAAGATATGGTCGATCGCCAACCAGGTCGGTGTTTCGCTTCACTGTCTGGAAGGCGCTGTGTCGAGTGACGACGGCTGCGTGATTTATCGTCCTTCCAGCGCACCTTACCGGGCCAATGGCGCAGTGACACGATTTCAGTCTTCGCAAGGCTGGCTGTCCGGTATCGGCGTGACCTATACCGGAGCAACGCGGGGCGGTTATACGGGTAACGCTGCGCATCCGACTGCCGTGCTGGCCAGAAATCCCGTTTATCTCATCGAGGATCTCGGCGTGGAGCTGCCGCCAAGTGCGGGCGGCCTTCACGAATCGGGGAGTACCGGCCCCAACAACGATGGCGCGGCCACGATCAGCGTTCACATCTATCGCATAACGGCGCGCGGCACGGGCGGAAACCCGAATGTCGTCAGTGTCGTGCAGAGTACGTTCGATGCACCGGCCGGCATCTGAGTGCACACGTATGACCATGTCACGCATCTCGCTCGAACAGCTGGCGAAATGGAGTGTCGCGTGCGCCGTGGCGGTGATGTGCATGAATGCTTCGTCCACATCCAGCGCCCGGACTTCTGCGACGCAGCTTCCGGGAACCGTGGAACTCAGTCCGTTACCGCTGGATCAATCTCAAGACGATTCGCTGCGGACGGTTCTTGGCGTCAATACGGGCGTACTCGCCACCGGTGCACTTGCTTTCGAGGGTGGCTACGACCCAGCGGATTGGTCCGGCCAAATGCGTGCAGTGGTCCTGAACGCCGATGGCGCTTTGTCACAGGTGTTATGGGACGCCGGCTTGCTGCTGACCAATCCCTCGGTAACGCCACCGATTCGCCGAGCGCTGCTCACTCTACACACCGACAGTACGACCGGCGACACCATCGGCATGTCGTTCGAGCCGTGGTCCGACTTCGATCCGGTTGAGATGAAGGGGCTGATGACACCAGCCTCCCGCGATGTGGGGGACACGCTTGAAACGCGCGTCGAGTATCTTCGCGGCGAACGTGGCGAGGAGACCACTGGTGTGATGCGCGAGCGAAAGAGTCTTCTTGGCGCCATCGTTAATGCGCAGGCGGTGTATGTGGGACGTCCCACTGGAAATTACTCCGACGCGTGGCCAACGAAAATTCAAGGCATATCGGTCGCGTCGCCTGAAATGGAGCCGGATGCGCAAAGCTACGATCAATTCGTCACGTCGAATGCAGATAGGCAGCCTGTCGTTTACGTAGGCGCCAACGACGGCATGCTCCACGCGTTCTACGCACCTGTCCCGCATTGCACGATGTACGACGAGCAGGGTGACTGCACGCGTTACGATCCGGGAGCAAACGCGGGCAAGGAGGTCTTTGCGTTTGTGCCGCGCGGCGTCTATGGCAATCTTGGGAATCTCACGAGTGCAGATGCTTTTCTTTTTGCGCCAACCGTGGACGCTACACCTGTCGTGCGCGATGTGTTCTTCGCCGAGCATGGCGATCATGCCTGGCACACGCTTCTGGTTGGCGGGTTGCGCCTGGGTGGGCGCGGCGTGTACGCGCTTGACGTCACCCATCCGGTCTCGACGAACGAAGTTGCTGCACAGCGAACTGTCTTGTGGGAGTTCGACGCCGACGCCAGGCCAGGAACGACGCCCTACGGAAACACCTACAACCCGACGGATTTGGGATACACCTACGGCCAGCCCGCCATCGCGCGCCTGGCGAATGGGCGATGGGCCGTACTGGTGCCCGGTGGCTATTTCCCCGATTGCAGCAAGCCCGACAGGCCTGTTCGCTGCGAAGCCGCGGCACGAACGGCGCCGGCTGATTTCAGTGTGCTGTTTGTGTTGGATGCGCAAACGGGCGAAGTCATTGCCGAGCTCAAAACGCCGACCGATATAGCCGGTGTGGCCAGCTACGGTTTGTCTTCGCCGGTATTGGGCGATTACGACAATGATCAGGTGGACGACGTGGCTTTTGCCGGCGATCTTGCAGGCAACCTGTGGCGTTTCGACCTGTCGTCGCCAGACCCGGCAAATTGGAAGGCGACCCTGGCATATCGGCCGGAAGTGCAGGGCGCGCAACCCATCAACGTCATGCCGCGGTTGTTTCCCGATCCCGTTACAAACCGTTTCATGGTGGTGTTTGGTACAGGCAAGTATCTGGGTGAGGGAGATGTTAGCCGCGACGTGCCGGTGCAGGCCGTCTATGGCATCAAGGATCGCGTGGACAGCCGCGGTAATCCCGTAACTGTGTCGCACGAAAGCCTGCAGGCACAAACGCTGACCGAAACAACAGTTTCCGATCCAACGAGTTCCTATGCCGGTGCCACGTTGCGCAGCCTTACTTCCAATCCGGTGGCACCCGCAGCGGGTGGCTGGTATTTCGATCTCGATGTGGCAAGTGGGGAGCGCGTCGTCGTAACTCCCACGGCATTGTTCAATACCAATTCGGTGCTGGTCAGTACGCTCATACCCAAAGGCGGCAGCAATTCATCAAGCGGTCTGAAAGGGAGCGTCATGGCCGTCGACGCGCTGACAGGTGGGCCCGGAAATTCACTTTCATCCTCGGGCAACGTTTCCTATGTGGGCGGTTTGATAGATCGACCGCGAACGGCTGGCACCTTGCCCGTCGCCACCATGATGGGTGGCGGCAAGCTGCTTCTGCCCGGTTTGATGTTGAAAAGCAGTAACAGCGGTTTGAAATGGCCGCTTTCATTCGGCAGCCCCACGTGGCGGCGACGCTCGTGGTCGATCTTGAGTCAGGACCCTTGAGAGAAAAGCGATGGACCGCACCAAAGGATTTACTTTGCTGGAAGTCGTGATCGTGACGGCGATCATCGCGATGTTGTCTGCGCTTGCGGCTTCGTCCTACCGGCACTACGTCTTTCGCGCACGCCGTACGGAAGCGCGCCACATGCTGATGAGCATTGCCCACGGCGAAGAGCGCTGGTATGCCACCTACAATCGCTATACCGACGATCTCAGTAAATTCGGGTATGCCACGGCGGCTGTGTCGCCTCACGCAAACTACGAGGTGGTATTGACGGTCGAGGGCAACGACGCGCAGGGCTATGCCGTCGCGGCGCTGCCCGCCAACAGCCAGATCGGCGACTCCTGCGGTGTGATGACGCTCGACAGCACTGGCGCCAAGACTCCGGATCGCTCAGACAGAGCCGCCAACGCAAACGGCCATTGCTGGTGATGACCCGTACAAGGACGGGTGCGCGCCGTCTCGTCAACCCGACGCCAATCGATCCGACAACCCGGAATAGCGGCGTGTCTGCTGCGCGAGCGCCTGTTCAACGCTTGCCTGCCTGGCAAACAGGCTCAACCATCGGCGCGCGCGCGTGATGCCCGTATAGAGCAATTCGCGCGTGAGTATCGCCGAGCTTTCATCGGGCAATACCAGCGCGACGTGCTCGAATTCGGAACCCTGCGATTTGTGCACGGTCATCGCGTAGACCGTTTCCACGTCCCCGAGTCGGGATGGAAGCACGCAACGAACGTGGATGTCGTTGTCCTCGACGTGAGTGACCGATGTGCCGCGTGTCATCGGAAAGGCCACATAGAGCCGGGGTTCGCCATCGGGCCCCGGCATGCGCAGCGTTACGCCGACGTCGCCGTTCATCAGGTCGAGGCCGTAGTCGTTGCGGGTCATCATCACGGGGCGGCCTTCGTACCATCCGCGATCGGATTCGATAAGCCCCGCAGTAAGCAAGGCGGTGGCGATGTCCCGGTTGAGCCGTTCGGTGCCTGCAGGGCCCTGGCGCACGGCGCATAACACCTGGAAATGGTTGAAAGCGTCGAGCACATGTTGCGCCCAGCTACGGAATGTCGTGCCATCGGCGTTCGGTGCAGGGCGACGCTGTCGCAGTTGATCGAGATAGAAGCGGAAGCCGCGTGGTACGTCGAACGAGGCATCCAAGTGGAAGCGCTCGGCGTCGCCGTCCAATGCCATGGACGGAATGGGAGACTGGGTTGCGCCGGAGGAGATCCAGGCGATATCGCTGGATCGTGCATCCAACAGATCGCGCACGGTCGCGGCATCGCCGGTGTTGACCGCAGCGGCCAGCCGTCCAATGCCGCTGGCGGCACCGAAGCGATGGCTGCTGCGCAGCATGGCAATGTGCTGATCGAGCGCGAGGGCATCCGTGCTTACGAACGCATCGACGTTTTCTCCGCTCACCGTCCGTAACCAGGCTGCCGTGGCGGCGCTGTAATGACCCTGCTCAGCGCGCCGGCCGAGATCGCCCAGCACGGCGCCGGCTTCGACCGACGAAAGCTGGTCCTTGTCGCCGAGCAGGATCAGGCGTGCATGAGGCGGCAGCGCATCCAGCACGGCAGCCATCATCTCCAGATCGATCATCGACGCTTCGTCGATCATCAGAACGTCCACGTGCAGTGGGTGGCGGTTGTCGTGTGCGTAGCGGCGACTTTCGGGGCGAGCCCCAAGCAGGCGATGGAGTGTTTCCACTTCGCGCGGAATCGCGGCGCGAACGCGCTCGTCTACATCCAGGCGAGCGATTTGCTTCGTGATGGAGGCATTGAGTCGCGCGGCTGCCTTGCCGGTCGGTGCTGCCAGGCGAATACGTAACGGCACATCCTGTTCGCGCAACTGAAGAGTTTGCAGCAACCCCAGCAGGCGCACCACGGTGGTGGTCTTGCCGGTGCCGGGGCCGCCGGTGATCAGGCTGAAGCCGCCGCGAGCGGCCAGTGCACATGCCATGAGTGGCCAGTCGAGCGACGCGCTTCCTGCATTCGGAAACAGGCGTTCAAGTTCGTCGTGCAATGTTTCAGATGACGGAGCTTCATGATTGAGCCGTAGCATGATTCCGTGCGCGACACGGCATTCGTACTCCCAGTAGCGGCGGAGATAGACGCGATGTCGATCGAGCACCAGCGGCGCCTCGGCGGGCATGCCATCGGAGCGTGCCAGCAGGGAAGATTGCAGCGATGGTGCGGCAGCCAGCATCTCAGCCCAGGACGCGGGCCAGTTTTGTTCCTGCGCCAGCCCTGAAGCGGCTTGCAAATCCAGGCAGGGATGACCGTCGCCGAGTTGCCGGCTCGCCAGTGCGGCCAACAATAACAGGCATGGTTCGGCGTTCGGATCGCATTCGCCGATAAAACGCGCAAACGCCATATCGAGCGGACGCAGCACGCGTCGTGCGTCGTCGTCGGTCAGCACCGTGGGCAGGGTTTCACGCGACATCGGCATGCGCTCCCTGTGCGAACAAGCGATCCATCGCGTCGATCAAGACATAAGGCAGCCGTTCCGCATGCACGCCGTGATCGTGGTCGTCGATGCCGCGAAGATAGAGATAGAGCACGCCGCCGACGTGGCGCTCGTAATCGTAGTCGGGGAGCCGCGCGCGAAGCTGGCGATGCAACGCGAGCGTGTAGATGGCGTACTGCAGGTCGTAACGGGACTGCAGCGTCGCTTCGCGCATCGCGGCGGAGGTATACGCGCTCGTCGCATCGCCGAGCCAGTTGGACTTGTAGTCGATCACGTAATAGCGATCGTCATGTTCGACGATAAGGTCGATAAAACCCTTGAGCACGCCATGGATGTGATTGGGCGGCAGCGAGACGCGCGGTGCGCCATCCAGCGTGTGGCGGCTGACCAGTTCATCAAGACGGCGGGTGTCGACGTGGTGCGCCTCGAACCAGAATTCCAGTTCGGCCTGATAGCGTCGGCGATCGTCGAGACTGGAAAGCGCAAGGGCATCGCCATCGGGCAACGCGAGCGGTGTTTTCAGCAGCGCGGGCAGCCATTGCATCAGCGGGCCTATCCACACCTGCCAGCCTCGCCGCTGGCAACGGCGTGCGATCTGTTGTTCAAGCGCCGAGGTGTCTTTTGCAACCGAAGCGAAACCCGTTTCCGCGACCCATTCCAGCAGATCGTGCAGGAACGTACCGGGCTCGGCGCCACGTGGAAACGCGTGCATGCCGTAGTTGCCGTCGGTCGCCGTCCACTCGGCGGTCTCGCGCGCTGCTTCCGCCAGCACGTCCTGGTTGGCGGTTTCGGGGGCCATTTGCCGCGCCGGTTCGCCGTCGCCGTGCGTGAGCGCGCTATAGCTTGCGATCCACCAAGGTTCCGGCGGACGCAGCGGATAAATGCGTGCCTGGCGTTCGTGCTCTGCGTGACGCAACGGGCGGTAGACCCGCAGGCCCGCGCCGTCTTCTGCAACGTGAACCTCGATATCGCCCGAGTCGCCGCGAAGTGCCTCGATGCGCGGCATGAGATCGCCCGGCTCGATGGGATCGCCACCGGAAAGCACATAACCCAGCGCCGAACGGTGAAGCATCGATGCGCGGCCATGGCCGACGCTGACGCAGGCCACGCCTAGCCAACAGGCATGTTCCGCGCGGGTCAGTGCGACGTAGAGCAGGCGTAGATCTTCCTGCAGGCGTTCGCGCTCCATGCGAAGCCGGGTGGCCTCGTCGGGCAACAGATCCACCCACGTCCGGCCCTGGTCGTCATGCCAGGGTTGGAGGCTGTCTTTCGGCGCATCCTGAAAGCGGCTGAGAAAGGGCAGCATGACGACCGGATACTGCAGTCCTTTCGATTTGTGGATGGTGATGACCTTGACCAGGTCGGCTTCGCTTTCCAGGCGAACGACTTGCTCTTCGGCCGTGTCCGCATCGCGTTCGTTGGCGCGCGCAATCTGCGAGGCCAGGTAGCGGATCAGCGCGTATTCGCCGTCGAGGTTGGCGGCGGCATGTTGCAGCAGCTCCGCGAGATGCTGAAGGTTGGTCAGCACGCGTTCGCCGTGAGGCTTGTTCAGCAGGCGAGCGGGCAGGTCGAAGGTGTGAAGCAGGTTCTGCAACATGGCGAGTACGCCGTGACGCTGCCATGTGATCTGCAACTTGCGGAACTGGTCGCCGCACCATTCCCAGTAGGCTTCATCGTGATTGAGTCGATCGAGTTCGGCCAGGCTGCGGTCCATGGTCGTGCTGGCCAATGCGGCGCGCATGGCGCGATCCGAGCTAGGCATGGCACAGGCCTGCAGCCACATAAGCACGTCGGGTGCTTCTTCGGATTCGTAGACCGAATCGCTTTCAGACAGATAGACGCTGGCTACGCCACGCTGCCTGAGCGCGTTGCGCATGCATGCGGCTTCCTGCCTTCTTCGCACCAGTATGGCGATATCGCGCGGTCGCAGCGGTGTTTGCGTACCGTGCGCATCGACAAAAAAGCAACGCCCGTTTTGCGCGGCATCAAGCAGATCGACGATGCGCGCCGCGGCGTGAATGCTGGCCGCTTCCATGTACGCGCCCGTGCCCATCGGCTTGTCGCCAGGGAAAACCTCCATGTGAACAGCCGCCAGCGGCTGTCCGTCGTAGATCAGCGTGCGCTTTGAACCCGCGGCGACGATGGGCGTGAAGGAGAGTCCGTGTGCGCCATGGCCGAACGCGAATGCGCCGAGCGGCCAACGGTCGGCGTGCCGGAAGATTCGATTGACGGCATCGACCAGCGGCGATGTCGAGCGATAGTTGGTCGTCAGCGTCCAGGACGGCGACAAGGCCTGGTCGCGCGCCGCGAGATAGGTGTGGATGTCCGCGCCGCGGAAGCCGTAGATGGCTTGTTTCGGATCGCCGATCAGCAACAGGCTGGTATTTGCGCGGTCGGCGTAGATGCGCTGGAAGATGCGCCATTGCAGTGGATCGGTATCCTGGAATTCGTCGATCAGGGCGACGGGATACTGCGCTGCGATGGTGTCCGCGAGTTGTGCGCCGTGTTCGCTGTGCAATGCGCTGTCGAGCTGGCGCAGCAGATCGTCGAACCCGGGCTTGGCCTGGCGTTCGCGGATGTGCTCGACGCGTTCCGCGATCCATGGTAATGCGTGCGCCAGCAACGTGGGGACGAGCGGCGGTTCGGCGTCCCATGCGTCGATCAGAATTTGGATATCTTCGAAAGCAGCATGCGCAGGGGGATTGTTGCCTTTGCTGACCGCGCTATCGAGCTTCGTTTGCGTGTAGCGCTTGAGCACATCCTTGTCCGCATCCGCACCCTCTGCCCACGCTTGCAACTGGGGGAGTTCGTTTGCCACGGTTTCCGGCTTGAAGATGTTGTTCTTCAAGACCTTGGCTTGCACCGCGTGACGAAGCAGGGTTTCGATGGCATCCACATCCGTCGACCATGATGCGCGCGCGGCTTTTTCTGCCAGCCGGCGCGGTGCCTGATGGCTGCGCAAGGCATCGGCCAAGTCTTCGACCACGGGCAGGGGGTGGCCCTGCATGCGTATGTGGGATACGGATTGCCGCAACAGCGGGCGGACGGCGTTCTGCAGCGCCTCGGGACTCCGCCATTGTGTGGCGACGCAAGCCGCGTCGGCTTCATCGAGCGGTGCGTAGAAGCTGCGCCAGTAGTCGCGCACGGCTTCGGCCAGGCGCGCGTTCTCGTCGGCGATCTCATCGACCGAGTCGCTGCCTTCGAATGCATGCTGCGCCAGCATGCGCTGGCTCCAGCCGTGAATGGTGTAGATGGCCGCTTCGTCCATCCATTGCGCGGCGAGATCCAGTTGTCGCGCAGCGATTGCGCGTTCGTCCGCGTTGGGGTATTGGTCGATAAGCTGTTTCAGATAGTCGTCCGCATCTTGCTGACCTCGAAACGCCGCGGCCGCGCCGGCAAGCCGTTCGCGTATGCGTTCGCGCAATTCAGCGGTGGCGGCGCGGGTGAACGTGACGACAAGAATCTGCGCAGGCAGCTGCGGTGGCTGGCCGCCGTGACCGAGTACCAGTCGCAGATAGAGCGCGGCCAGCGTCCAGGTCTTGCCGGTGCCGGCGCTGGCCTCGATCAGGCGAATGCCATGCAGTGGCAGGTGCAAGGGATCGAGTGGTGTCATGTCGCTCATGCACCACCTTCCAGCACGGCCGCGTCGAGCAACGGGCGGTAAAGCGGCAGCCAGTGTTCGAAGCCATCGGCATGCAGCGCGGCAAAACTTCGCCAGGTGCGGGCGAGGCAGGGATCGCGGCTCATTTCGCCATTCGGTGCACCGGTTGCGTCGCTGCCTTCGTAGCATTTCTCCGCGGCATCGAAGGGAGTTTTCTCGTCGCGTGCCGCGATCAGCCATGCATAGGCCGTACGGCGGGCGATGGGCAAGGGCGCCTGCATGCCTTGCTGCCAGGCGTCGAGCAAGGCATTCAGCAGCGTGGCGGCTTCGTCGCGTTCGAGGGGGTGCAATGCTACGGTGGCATCCGGCGCGAGAAAATAAGTGGATACGCGCTTATCGTTGGCGTTTGCCAAAAGCTGCAGCACCCAGGGGTAAAGCAGCTTGTCGTAACGAATGTTTTTACTATCGCGGGCATTGCCTGCCATCGGCAGCAAGCGCGCGAGAGTTCCGTCGTCCCCGGTGCGCAGATCGTCCAGCCAGCCTTCCACCGTCACATCGCGATGCGCATGGCGGAGTTCCAGCGCGGGTTGCTGCTTTGGCCAATGCGCATGGAAAGCCTGCCATCGTTGCAGGATGCGATTGACGTCGTTGCTGAGACCGTTCATGGCCAGCGCGCCGAATCCACCGGAAGGCAGCGAACCTTGTTGTCGCAGGCGCTGCGCGGCGGCAAGCACGGATCCGGTGCCGCGATCCTCCGTCATCAGCGCGCTTTGCAGCAGTGCGTCGGTGGCTACGTAGTTTTCCAGCTTGTCCAGTGCAAAGGGTTCGTCGTCATCCGGGGCGAGACCGGTTTCGCCAAAACGCACTTTCAAACGCTCGCTGTAGAAGCAGGCGGCGGGTCTGGCGAGAAAGCGTTGCAGCGTGCCGATATCCAGTGTGGACGGTGCTTGCCACGAGGCTAATTGCAGGGCTTCGGCGGCAGGCGCGGTTCGGCGTGCACGTGCCCATTCCGATGCATACGTAAACAACTGCGACGACGGATCGTCGGTGAAATAGCGCGCGCTGAACGGCTGAAGGGGGTGGACGGTCGTGACGGAAGCCAGCAGGCGTTTGCGTGCATCCGCATCGTCGGCGCGGTCGTCGGGCAAGCGCCAACCGTTCGCGAGGTAATCGCGCAGCTGGCCCACGAGCACCGACGGCGGCAATTCGCTGTTGTCGCGGACGCTATGGCCCACCCAGCTGATGTGCAGGGCATCGCGCGCCGATAGCAGTGCTTCCAGGAACATGTAGCGATCGTCTTCGCGCCGCGAACGGTCGCCGGGGCGATGCTGGCCGGCGCGCGCCATCAGATCGAAATCGGAGGGAGACATGCGGCGCGGATAGTCGCCGTCGTTCATGCCGAGCAGACATACCACGCGGAAGGGAATCGCGCGCATCGGCAGCAGGGTGCCGAAATTCACGGCACCGCCCATGAAGCGTTGCGAGAGATGGTTCTGATCGATGGATTGCAGCCAGTCTTCGCTTACGACGGACATCGGAATGGCGTGGGTGAAGCTGGCTTCGTGGCAGGCGTCGAGCCAGGTATCGAGGGCGTCTTCCAGGCGATCGATGCGCAGGGTGTCGGCATCGTCGCCGCGTGTGTCGAAGCAATCGCGCAAAAGGCGGCGCAACCGTTCGCTCCATTGGATCGGTGTCGCGGATGTCGCAAACAGTCGCCAGTAATGATTCAACGTATCCAGCAACTGACTGAGCGGGCCAAGCAACGCCGCATCCAGGCCGCCGACTTCCGCATAGGGGGCAATGCCGTTGAGCGACGGGCCGTCGCCTGTCGCATAGCCCAGCAGCATGCGTCGCTGGCCGAACAGCCAGCTGTTCTGTTCGTCGGGCGGCAATCCCAGTGCTTGCTTTTGCTCGCCATCCAAGCCCCAGCGGATGCCGGATTCGGTAATCCAGCGCCTGAGGACTGGCAGATCGTCTTCGGCGATGCCGAAGCGGCGACGCAGCGACGGGACGTCGAGCAGATCGAGGACGTCGCTTGCGGTGAATCGCGACTCTGCCAGCGTCAGCAGATGCTCCAATGCGACGAGCAGCGGCGATGTGCCGCGACCTGGCTGATCGGCCACGCTGTAGGGAAGGTAGCGCGGATCATCGGGCGCGATGCGACCGAATACGGCCTGTATGTGCGGCGCGTAAGTGCGGATATCCGGCACCATGACCATCACATCGCGCGGCGCCAATGGACGGCCTTCGCGTGTGGCACGCTCGAAGAGATCGAGCAGCCGATCATGCAGAATTTCCACTTCGCGCTGGGGACTGTGCGCGATGTGGAAGCGCAACGAACGATCGTCGGCTGGCAAGGCTTTGCGCTGCGCTGCTTCGACTGGAACCGCTTCCAGATCGAGCACGGCCTGCTGCACCTGATGCAGGAGGGAATCGTTGCCGATGTTCTGGAACACATCGATGCTGCGCTTGATCGATGCGAACTGGTGCCGATAACGGGCAGGCTGGTCGAAGGCGTCGAGCTGGCGGATGAAGTCGCGCCCCTGCTTGCCCCAGGCTGCCAGCAGCGGATTGGCGTGCAGGTGCAGGTCTTCGTAACGAGGCTCCTGCGCAGTGCCGGGCTTGCTTGCGTGGCGGCGCTGTTCGGCCATCAGCAGTTCGCGGTCTTCGATGATGTCGGCCCAGTAGTGCCTGCAGGGATTGGTGACCAGCAGCAGTACCTGGCTGAAGCGTGCCAGCGCAGTGAGCGCTTCCAGCACCTGTTGCGGCAGCGACGTGATGCCGAATACGACAATGCGCCGTGGCAACGCGTTCGCCGGCATGTCTGAAGCCTGCATGCGCTGCATGAAGTGCTGGTGCACAGCGGCGCGATGGCTGTCGCGTTGCGCCTGCGGGACGTCGTCAAGCAAGAGTCGCCACAACCGTGGCTGCCAGCGCTGCGCAGGTGGCAGTTCCACCACGCGGTTGCGCAGGTTGTCGCGCAGCACGTCGTTGCGATGCTCCCAGTCCTGCAGCCAATCGGCACGAAAGACCTGGTATTGATCGAACAGATCGGCAACCTGCATGGCAAGTCGGTAGGCACCGCGCCAATCGTTGGCCTGACCTAGCAAGGCGCGCAGTGGTGCGAACCCCGGTTCGTCGATGTGCTGCGGCAGCAGGCGCAACAGGCGCCAAACCAGACGCGACTTGTCGAAGGGCGAGGTTGCCGGCACCGCCGCTTCGCCCAACGCTGCACGATAGGCCTGCCACAGAAAACGACCCGGCAGTTGCATGTCCACCGCGGCACTGATGCCCAATCCGCCGGCTTCGATGGGTCGCGCAAGCGCCAGCTTCAGCCATTGCGCGATGCCGTTGCTCTGCACCAGCATCACTTCGTTTTCCAGCGGCTGCAGCGGCGCACGTTGCAGCCAGGCCGCCAGCAGGTCGCGCAGGTCTTCCTGGCGATTGCCGTGAATCACCATCAGGCCGGGTTCGATGGGGATGAGACTGGGCGCGATGTCCGGTGTGCTCACGAGTGATGACGCTGGCTGGGGCTCATGGACCATCCACTACGGTAATGTGAACAAGTTTGCCCGATTCGCATCGCAGGATGTGCGACTGCCAAAGGCCGGGCCGGCGTATACGAAAAAGCCCCGGGCGATGCCCAGGGCTTTCGGATCGAATGGGATTGGTGGAGCGGAGGAGGATCGAACTCCCGACCTTCGCATTGCGAACGCGACGCTCTCCCAGCTGAGCTACCGCCCCACGCGAGCTGCTCATGGTAGCAGCAGCCCCCGGGGCAGCCAACCCCTCAGTGCGGCAGCAGGCTTGTCAGGCGATCGTGCAGCACGTCCCGGCGCCATCCTTCGAGCGCCTCCGGCCAGCGGGCCGTGACGACGTATTCCTCCAGTACCTTGCGCGAGCAAAGCAGCCCAGGAGGAAGGTCCAGCTCGGCGGCCGTGCTGTCTACACACTCTTTCATGGCGGCCAATGCCTGTTTGGCTTTGCCTTGCGGGTAGGGTGGGATCGATTCGGTGGCGTCCATTTCGTCATCCAAGACGGAGGCGGCCAGCAGTTCGAAGAGCTCTTCGCGCTGCGAGTGGCGCAGGGCGCGCTGGCCGCTGCTGCGCTGTTCGAGATCCTCCAGATCCGTCGGACGCTGCTGGGCGAAGCTGAGTGCGAGTGTGTCCTCGACCAGCCACGGGCGTGGCCGGTCGAGTCGACGTGCGGTGGTGTCGCGCCATAGCAGGATCCGGCGCAGCAGGGCCTGCTGTTCGCGTGGCCATTCGGCCGCGGCGCGCAAGGCGAGTTGCGGTTGCGGATCGCCTTCGCGGGGACAGCTCTTGCGCTTGAGCCGCTCGCAATCTTCCGCGTGCCACGCTGTGCGATCGCGTTGCGCGAGGCGTTCTCCGAGTTGTCGATGGATGGTGTCGAGGTACACCACGTCGAGCGTCGCGTATGCGCGTTGCGATGCGGTGAGCGGGCGTTGCATCCAGTCCGAACGTGTTTCGCCCTTGTCGAGTTCGGCGCCGACCAGCTCTGCGACCAGGGCGCGGTAGCTGATGCCCAGTCCCATGCCACCGAACGCTGCGGCGATTTGCGTGTCGAACAGCACACCGGGACCTTTGGGCAGCCATGGCGCAAGTGTTTCAAGATCTTCACTCGCGCTATGCATTACGGTGACGACGTTGGAGCCATTCAGCGGCTGCAACGCTTCGGCGATATCGAAGGCAAGCGGATCGACCAGGGCGTAACGATCGTTCCATCCCAACTGCAATAACGCCAGCTGGGGGTAGAAAGTGTTGCGGCGCATGAACTCCGTATCCAAGCCGAGCACGGCGCCGGATGGAAGCTCGGACAGCCAGTGTTCAAGTTCGCTGCGTTGTGCGATCCAGTCTGCCTGGGGCGGCATTGCGGGCAGGGTCATGCGCGTTCCTTGGACCGACCGGGCAAGCGATCTGCGATTGCCCCGTCATCGGCGGTGCCATATGGTAAGCAGCGAACCATAGCAGGCCAGCCACGGAACGCCCACCATGCCGAGCAAGGAAACCGTACAACGTCAACGCGCGCTCGGTGGGGCGCTCGGCGTGATTGTGCTGGCGTGCGGGCTTACGTATCACTTTTTTCCACGCATCTTCCACGTCACTCCCGAAGAAGTGGCCAATCCGCCAAGCGTGCCGGGGGCGCGCCGCTTCGCGCCGACCGTGCCCGCCCGTGCGGGCAGCGTGATGCCCTCGGCGCAGGACGAGCTCAACGCCGGCCCGCCTTTGACCTTGGCGCCGACGGCGGTGATTGCCTCGCGCCTCAATCGCACGAGCGCACCGTTGCCCGAGCAGCTGTCGGCCGACACGCCCGAAGTCAAGGCGTTGCTGGAGCGCGCGAACAAGGCGTTCCTGGCGGGGCAGATAGCGGGCCCGAAGAACAGCGCGGCGGATTTGTACCAGCAGGCGCTCAAACTGAAGCCGGACAGTCGCGCTGCCGCGCAGGGTCTCGATCAGGTGCGCACGCATCTGATTGCGGAGATCACGCAGGACATCGCCATTGGCGACTCCGGATCGGCAGGTGCGTTGCTCGACAGCCTCAAGACCATGCCCAACTCGACCAGCGACGTGGCGCCGCTCGAGGCCAGCATGAAGACGCTCAATCAAGTGCGCCCGATGCTGGCCAAGGCCGCGGATCTGTTGCAGCAGGGCAGTGCCGACCAACCCGCCGGCAACAACGCGCTCGATTTGTACCGGCAGGTGCAGAAGCTCGATGCGCAAAATGCCGTCGCCGCACAGGGCATTCTGCAAGTTCAGCGTGTTGTGCTGGATCGCGCCCTGGCCGCCGTGGCGCAAAACGATTTCGCCGGTGCGGAAAAAGCCATCGACGAAGCGCAGTCCATCCAGGCCGATTCGCCGCAACTGCAGAATGTGCGAAGCCAGGTCGACGGCATTCGCCAGCAGCGCGCGGCCGGCGTGTTGGCGCAGGCGCGCACGGCGTTGGAAGCGGGAAATGTGGCGCTGGCCAAGCAGCTCGCAGGACAGGCGCAGGCGATCAGTCCGCAGGTGGCCGGTATCGATGAATTCGAAGAGCGCCTGACCAATGCGCGCCTGTATTCCAGTTACAAGCCCGGTCAAGTTTTCACCGACCACTTCGTCGACATGAATGGACACTCGCCGACCATGCTGGTCGTTCCCACGGGCAGCTACATGATGGGCGCGCCCGATGGCGAGGTGGGTAGTACCGATGCGCAGATGCCCCAGCATCAAGTGACCATCGAACAAGGCTTCGCGTTGTCGCAAACCGATATCACGGTGGGCCAGTTTCGCGATTTCGTTCGTGCCAGCGGTTACAAGCCCGATTCGGTCACCAATGGCGGCGCCAGTGTTTATGACGAGAGCAGCGGCGTCATGCGCGACGACAGCAGCGCCACCTGGGCGTCGGACTACGCGGGACGTTCCGCCGCAGACAATCTGCCCGTCGTGAACATTTCGTGGAACGACGCGAATGCCTACGTCCAATGGTTGAGCCAGCGCACGGGCAAGAAATATCGTCTCCCGAGTGAATCGGAATTCGAATATGCACTGCGCGGTGGGACCACCACGCGCTACTGGTGGGGCAAAGGCCTGCCAAGCAGCAAAGTGGAAAACCTCACCGGTTCGCTCGATCGTTCGCCGAGCGGGCGACGCTGGAGTCATGCTTTCCAGGGCTACGGCGATGGCTATTGGGGGCCGGCCCCGGTGATGACATTCGCGCCCAACCCATTCGGCCTGTACGACATCGACGGCAACGTGTCAGAGTGGATGGCCGATTGCTGGCACGACAACTACATTCGCGCGCCTTCCGACGGCAGTGCATGGGTCAATCCGGGATGCGGCTTGCGCGTGGTGCGTGGCGGGTCGTGGGGCAGTTCGCCCGATCAGGTGAATTCGGCGTATCGCCAGGGCGCCGATGCAAGCATCCGCAGCGGTCGCGTGGGTTTTCGCATTCTGCGCGAGCTGTGAGGGGGAAACCCCGAAACGAAAAAGCCGCCTTGCGGCGGCTTTCAATGATCTGGTGCCCAGGAGAGGACTCGAACCTCCACGGTTTTACCCGCTAGTACCTGAAACTAGTGCGTCTACCAATTCCGCCACCTGGGCAGGTGTCGCGTGAGCCTTTAGGGCTGTGCGAGCCGCGTAGAGTAGGCATCGGCGGGCGTCTTGTCAACTGTTTCTTCACGGTGTCCGTGTAGGCGAACAGCGACTTCAGACGGACCATTTATCGAATCGTTCATCAAGGCGATACTTACGCTGTGACCCCGAAAAAAAATCGAAGCAAGGAAAAAGCGCCGCGCAAAGTGACCAAGGTCCCCAAGGGACGGTCTGGTGCGGAGAAGGCTGCGCGTCGCGGCTATGCAGCGTCGTCCGAGGAGAAGGCAGCGGCCAAGCGGCCGCAAGATCCTTTTGCCAAGCGCGAGGCAGAGCGCTATGAACGCCCCATACCCAGCCGCGAGGCCATCCTGGCCCTGCTTGAGGAGCGCGGCGAACTGCTGACCGAGGCGCGTGTCGCCGAAGCACTGCAGCTGCATGACGAGTACAGCATCCTCGCCTTGTCCAAACGGCTCACGGCGATGGTGCGCGACGGTCAGCTGCTGCTCGGCCGCCGTGGCGGCTATGCGCCGGCACGCAAGCTGGACCTGATTCCCGGCGTTGTCCTGGCAAACGCCGAGGGCTACGGTTTCCTGCGCCCGGATGAGGGTGGCGATGATCTCTATCTTTCGCCTTATCAGATGCGCAGCGTGATGCATGGAGACCGCGTGCTCGCGAGCGTGGTGGGCGTGGATCGTCGCGGGCGTCGGCAGGGTGCCATCGTCGAAGTGTTGCAGCGACGCTCGCCACGGCTGGTGGGCCGTGTGGTGATCGATAACGGCGTCACGCTGGTGGTGCCGGATGATCGCCGCTTGCATCAGGACGTGATGATCGTTCCCGGCAAGGAGCAGGGCGCACGTTCCGGGCAGATCGTGGTGGCTGAAATCACCGATCCGCCGACCGCCTATCGTGGCCCACTCGGTGCGATTCGCGCGGTGCTTGGTGAACGCCTGCAGCCATCGTTGCTGGTGGAAATGGCGATTGCCAGCCACGACCTGCCGCACGAATGGCCGCCGGAAGTACTGCGCGAAGCGGCGCAGATCGAGCCAGAAGTGACCGTGGCCGAGCGGGAAGGCCGCGTGGATCTGCGCAAGCTGCCGCTCGTGACGATCGATGGCGCGGACGCGCGGGATTTCGACGACGCGGTCTATGCCGAACCCAGACGTGGCGGCGGCTGGCGCTTGATCGTGGCGATTGCCGATGTATCGCACTACGTGCGCGTCGGAAGCGCGTTGGATAAGGAAGCCTACGAACGCAGCACGTCTACATACTTTCCGGGGTTCGTGGTGCCGATGCTGCCGGAAACACTGTCCAACGGCATCTGCTCGCTCAATCCGAAGGTGGAACGCCTGTGCATGGTGTGCGACATGCAGGTCGATGTGTCGGGCGAAGTGGTCAAGTCGAAGTTCTACGACGCAGTGATGCTTTCGCACGCGCGTCTGACGTACGACAAGGTCTGGCAGGCGATCGGCCTGGAAGGCGCCGACGCATTGCATGAAGTGGCCGATGTACTGCCGCATCTGCGCAACCTGCATGCGTTGTACAAGGCGATGTCCGAGCAGCGCCGTCGCCGCGGCGCCATCGACTTCGAAACGCCGGAAGTGAAGTTCCGTCTCGATCAGACGGGCGAAGTGGAAGCGGTGGGCGCGGTGGAGCGTAACGACGCGCACAAGCTCATCGAGGAATGCATGATCGCCGCCAATGTGCAGGCGGCCCTGTTCCTCGAGAAGCGCAAGATTCCCGCCCTGTATCGTGCGCACGAGCCGCCGCCGGCCGAAAAATACGAAGACCTGCAGCAGTTCCTGCGTGAATTCAAACTGCGCATGCCGCCGCTGGAAGATGTGACACCCGGCGATTTCGCGGAAGTGTTGCGCATGGTGCATGACCGGCCCGAACGGGAACTCATTCAATCGGTGCTGTTGCGTGCGCAGAGCATGGCGGCTTATCAGCCCGGCAATCGCGGCCATTTTGGCCTGGCGTTGAGCGCCTATGCGCACTTCACCTCGCCGATTCGCCGTTATCCGGATCTACTGGTCCATCGCGCGATCCGTTACGCGCTCAAGAGCGGCAAGCCCGACGCGTACGATTACACCGATGCCGCGATGGCGGCGATGGCCTTGCACTGCTCGCAGCGTGAACGTCGCGCCGAGGAAGCCGAGCGCGATGTGGACGAGCGGTTCCGCTGCGCCTGGATGGCCAAGCATGTCGGCGAAGAGTTCGAGGGTACGGTCACTGGCGTGACGTCGTTCGGTCTGTTCGTGGAACTGGACGAATCGAAAGTGTCCGGTCTGGTGCACATCAGCCAGCTCTCCAACGACTATTACCACTTCGACCCGGTGAGGCATCTGCTGAAAGGCGAGCGCAGTGGCGTGCAGTTCCGGCTGGGCGATCATGTGCGCGTGCAAGTTTTGCGAGCAAGCCTTGAGGACCGCAAGATCGATTTTCGATTGGTGCAGCCGACGAAGAAGGGCGCTCCAATTCCGGCACCGACTACGCAGCGCGCCTACGATTATGCGGCGGCCGGCGAGCGGTATTCGCTGCCGTCGGGTCGTAAACCGTTGCCGACGCTGCCTGCTGTGCCCGCGCGCGATGGCGCGAAGGAAAAACACGGCGCAGCCAAGCCCGGCAAGAAAGCCTGGGTGGAGAAATCCACCGTTGCGCCCGACAAGCGCAAGAGCAAACAGAAGGCCCCCGGTAGCAAGGCTGCAGGCACGGACAAGGTGCACGCTAAAAAAGCGGGCGCGAAGAAGGCAAAAGGTAAACGATGAGCGAGAGTTGGATCGTCGGGATCAACCCGGTGGATGGTGCGTTGAGCAACGACGCCGAGCGCGTTAGCGAGATACTGGTGGAGAACGGCCAGCGCAATCCGCGCGTGCATGAATTGGCCGAGCGTGCCAAGGCTTTGAAGATTCCCGTTCATCATCGTCCGCGCGAACAGCTTGATCGTCTGGCTGGCGAGGCACGTCATCAAGGTATTGCGGCGCTTTATCAGCCTCCGCCGTTGGCGGGCGAAAGCGACTTGCCCGAATTGATCGAAAAGGCAGGCCATGACGCGTTGGTGCTGGTGCTCGACGGTGTCACCGATCCGCATAATCTGGGCGCATGTCTGCGCAGCGCTGCGGCGGCCAATGTGACGGCCGTGGTGGTGCCCAAGGATCGCGCGGTGGGTCTGACACCGGTGGTTCGCCGTGCTTCGGCAGGCGGCGCGGATCGCGTGCCGCTGATTGCCGCGACCAATCTTGCGCGCGCCTTGAGGACGCTCAAAGATGCAGGCGTATGGATTACCGGCCTGGCTGGCGATACGGACAAGTCGATCTACGACATGGATTTGAAGGGGCCGGTAGCGTTGGTGCTGGGTAGCGAAGGCGAAGGCATTCGCCGACTGACGCGCGAGACCTGCGACTTCGTGGCGAAGATTCCCATGCCCGGTACGATGGAAAGCCTCAATGTATCGGTGGCGACCGGTATCGTCCTGTTCGAGGCCCTGCGTCAAAGAGGTGTGCGATGACGTTCTACTGGCACGATTGGGCCGGCTACATCGGCGTAGTGCTCGTGCTGCTGGCCTTTTTGCTGCTGCAGGCTCACAAGCTGCACGGCAATGGCCTGGTCTACCAGCTGATGAACGTGCTGGGTGCCGTCGGCGTGATGCTGTCGCTGTTGTTCGGCAGCTTCAATGCGGCTGCCTTCTTCATGCAGCTTGCGTGGTTGCTGATTGGTATTTATGGCATTGGGCGCAGTGCGCGCTTGCGAAAGGAAGCGCGAGACGCAGGGCACGGCGTGGAGCCGCGATAAGGGCTGGGCAGGTTCGCGGCCGACTTACGCTTGTCTCACGAACGCTTGTCTCACGAAAACGCTAACGTTCCGGAACAGCTGTTAGTGCCTCACCGTCATTCGGAATGACGGTGAGGCACCGACATACGTCGGAAAATGTTTTCTCAGTCCGGACGATTGCCCAGCTTCACCGGCTCAGGATTGGACGTCAGGTCGCGCTTGTCGCGCGGAGCAGTCAACGGCTCGCCCTTCACCTGGTACCACACGTTCTCGGCGATGTTGGTGGCATGGTCGCCGATGCGTTCGATGTTCTTGGCCATGAACAACAGATGGGTGCACGGCGTGATCACGCGCGGGTCTTCCATCATGTAAGTGAGCAATTCGCGGAAGTAGGCGGTGTAGGCTTCGTCCAGCTCCACGTCGTCGTGCCACACCTTGAGGGCGCGTTCGGCGTCGCGGTCGCGGTGGGCGCGCAGTACCTCGCGTACTTCTTCAGCGGCCAATTCGGCAAGGTGGGCCAGGCCACCCGTGGGCGTGAGCGGCGCAGCCATCGACAGCGGAATGGAGCGCTTGGCGACGTTCGCGGCATAGTCGCCGATGCGTTCGATGTCCGCCGCGATGCGCAGGGCCGCGAAAACATTGCGAAGGTCGCCGGCGATAGGCGCGCGCAGCGCCAGCAGGCGGACCACGTCGTGGCTGATTTCCTGTTCGAGCTGGTCGATCGCGTCGTCGTTGTGCACCACGTGCTGTGCGGCGCGCTCATCGCGGCGTTCGACGACGTCGATGGCCGCCTCCAGCTGGCTTACGGCCAGCTCACCCATGCGAACCAGTTCGCCGGTCAGGCGAATCAGCTCGTCGTCGTAGCTCTTGATGATGTGTTCCTTGCCGCTGCCGCTCATGGGGTGTTGCCTCGTAGATGAAATTGGAAGAGGGGCCTGTTGAGTGTCTCGCGAGGGTGGCCCCTCACCCTGACCCTCTCCCCGGAGGGAGAGGGAAACAAGTGGACACTTCGCGCCGATTATCCGAAGCGTCCGGTGATGTAGTCTTCGGTCTGCTTCTTGCCGGGCTTGGTGAAGATTTTTTCGGTGTTGTCGAACTCGATCAGCTCGCCCAGGTACATGAAGGCGGTGCGGTCGGAGCAACGCGCGGCCTGCTGCATGTTATGGGTGACGATCACGATGGTGTATTCGTGCTTGAGCTCTTCCACGAGCTGTTCGATGCGACCGGTGGCGATCGGATCGAGCGCGGAGGTCGGTTCGTCCAGCAGAAGCACTTCGGGACGCAGCGCGATTCCGCGCGCGATGCACAGGCGCTGCTGCTGACCGCCGGACAGACCCAGCGCGCTCTGCTTGAGCTTGTCTTTCACTTCGTCCCACAGCGCCGCGCTGCGCAGGGCCTGCTCGACGCGGATTTCCATGTCGGCGCGTGAGAGCTTTTCATGGTGACGAATGCCGTAGGCCACGTTCTCGAAAATGGTCATCGGGAAGGGTACGGGTTTCTGGAACACCATGCCGACCTTGGTGCGCAGACGATTCATCGAATAGTTCGGGTCGAGGATGTTCTCGCCGTCGAGTTCGATGTTGCCCTGGGCCTCCAGCTTCGGATAGATCGCGTAGATGCGGTTGAAGATGCGAAGCAGGGTGGACTTGCCGCAACCGGACGGCCCGATGATCGCAGTCACCTGCTTCTCGGGAATGTCCATGTTGATGCCTTTCAGCGCATGGTATCCGTTGTAGTAAAAGTGCACGTCGCGCACTTTGATCTTGGCGGGCGCCGCGGCACCGGTCATGGGCGCCGCAGTGGCGGCGGCGAGGTCATTCATAACTCACCTTCTTGCGCGAAAACATGATGCGGGTCAGCAGGCTCAGCGCCAGCACGAATAGAGTGATCAGCAGCGCGCCAGCCCACGCGATCGCGTGCAGTGCCGGGTCCGGATCGTTGGTGTACTGATAAATCGTCTGCGGCATGCTGGCCATCTTGTCCAGCGGATGGAACGTCATGTACGTATTGCCGAAAGCGGTGAACAGCAGCGGTGCCGTTTCGCCCGCCAGGCGCGCCAGCGCCAGCAGCACGCCGGTGAGGATGCCCGAGAACGCGGCGCGCATCAGCACCTGCATGGTGAGCTTCCACTGCGGAATGCCGAGCGACAAGGCCGCTTCACGCAGCGTGCCCGGCACCAGCTGCAGCATCTCGTCGGTGGTGCGCACGATCACCGGCAGACCGATCAACGCAAGCGCCACACTGCCGGCGAAGCCAGAGAACGTAATACTCCCGCCGGTAAGCGCCGTGGCTGGAACCACGACGATCACGTACACGAACAGACCCAGCACGATCGAAGGTGCGGACAGCAGGATGTCGTTGAGGAAGCGGATCGATGCGCCTAGCCGCGTAGAGCTCGCGTATTCGGCGAGGTAAGTACCGGCGAGCACGCCGATGGGCGCGCAGATCAGCAACGCCATCAGGTCCATCATCAAGCTGCCCACGATGGCGTTGGACAAGCCACCATCAGCCCCGTAAGCGGTGATCTTGGTGAAAAGGGTCAGTTTCAGCGCACCGAAACCGTTTTCTGCGGTGATCCAGAGTATCCACACCAGGAAGATCAGGCCGAGCAGTGTGGCGAATCCGCTAAGGACCAGCGCGATGATGTTGGTGATGCTGCGGCGAGCGTAAATGGCGGACATCAGCGACCCTCCCGGCGAGCCAGCTGTCGCAACATCAGGCGTGCGATCAGCAGCACGATGAAGGTCACCACGAAGAGCAGGAAGCCCAGCGCGATCAGCGCGGAACGATGCAGGCCCACCGCTTCGTTGAATTCGTTGGCGATGCTCGAGGAGATCGACGTGCCCGGCATCAGCAGCGACGAAGTCAGGTTGTACGAATTGCCCAGCACGAAGGTTACCGCCATGGTTTCACCGAGCGCGCGGCCCAGTCCCAGGAAGATACCGCCGATGACCGCCGAGCGGGTATACGGCAGCACGATGTCCCACACCACTTCCCAGGTAGTGGAGCCGAGTGCGTATGACGACTCCTTGAGACGCGCGGGAACGGTCTGGAATACCTCGCGCATCACCGAGGAGATGAACGGCAGGATCATCACCGCCAGCACGATCCCCGCGGTGAGCAGGCCCAGGCCCAGCGGCGGCCCCTGGAACAGTGCGCCGATCACCGGAATGTTGCCGAGCGTATCGTTGAGCGTCGGCTCGATGTTCGCCATGAACGGCACGAAGACAAACAGGCCCCACATGCCGTAGATGATCGAAGGAATGCCAGCCAGCAATTCGATGGCTGCGCTGACCGGACCGCGCAGCCAATTTGGCGCGATCTCGGTGAGGAAGAGGGCAATGCCGAAGCTGATCGGCACCGCGATGACCAGTGCGATCAATGACGTGATCAAGGTACCGGCGATGGGAGCCAAGGCACCGTATTGATCTTCGACCGGATTCCAGTCGGAGCTGGTGAGAAAATGGAAGCCGTCCTTGAGCAACACATCGCGGCCGCCCCACAGCGTGGATAGCGCCGCGCCCAGCAGCGTGGCGAGCACGAACAGCGCGCAGCAGCGAAGCAGGAGACGGAAGATGAGATCGTGACGGGCATCGGCGCGCGAACGATGTTCGGTATCACGAGCGAGCGGTTCGGCGCTTGTAGCTTGCATGCTGAGGCGTTTCCGCGGTGGATTTAATCAGAACGACGCGCGCAACAGACCGTTGCGCGCGTCGCAAGTCCAAATGCTGTGGCTGTCGTTGCGACAGCGCGCAGCTTACATCTTGTATTCGCTGGACCAGTAGCTCTCGATCTGCTGCACCAGCGAGTCGGGCAGCGGCACATAGGCGAGCGAGCGGGCCGCGTCCTGGCCGTTCGAGTACGCAAACTTGAAGAAGTCGAAGGCAACCTTGGTATTGGAGGCATTCTTCGGCGTCTTGTACATGATCACCCACGACGTAGCCGTGATCGGCCATGCCTGCGCGCCCGGCGCATTGGTCATCAGCAGGTTGAAGTCCTTGGCGTTCTTCCAGTCGGCCGTGACGGCGGCAGCCTGGAAGCTGGCGGTGTTGGGTTCGACCACGTTGCCGGCCGCGTTCTTCATCTTCGCGTAGCCGATGTTGTTCTTCAGCGCGTAGGCGTATTCGACGTAGCCGATCGAGTTCGGGATCTGCTTGATATAAGCGGACACGCCCTCGTTGCCCTTGCCGCCGATACCGGCCGGCCACTGCACGGCGGTGCCTTCACCCACCTTGGTCTTCCAATCCGCGCTCACTTTGGAGAGATAGTCGGTGAAGTTGAAGCTGGTGCCCGAGCCATCCGAACGATGCACCACCGTGATGCGGCTGCTCGGCAGGTGGACGCTGGGGTTGAGCTTGACGATGGCCGGATCGTTCCAGGTGGTGATCTTGCCGAGGTAGATGTCGGCCAGGGTGGCGCCGTCGAGCACAAGTGCGCCCGGAGCCACGCCAGCAACGTTGAACGCCGGCACGATGCCGCCGATCACATCCGGGAACTGGCCCAGACCGAACTTGGCGAGGTCTTCCGGCTTGAGCGGCATGTCGGAGGCGCCGAAATCAACGGTGCCTGCCTTGATCTGGGCGATACCGCCGCCCGAACCGATCGACTGATAGTTGATGTGGTTGCCGGTTTTCTCGGCGTAAGCGGCGGACCACTTGGAGATGACCGGATACACGAAGCTGGAGCCTGCACCGGTGATGTCGGTGGCTTGCGCCGTCATGCCGAACATGGACGCGGCGACCGCAATGGCGAGCGTACCGAGGCGAGACGGAAGTTTGAATGAGGTCAACACAGAGGCTCCTTAGGAGGGAAGTGGCGAGTGGATGCCGTAAGTCCCGTGTATTGCAGGGGCTAGGTGTTGCAATGAGATGAGATGAATATTTCAGCTTGATGACAGCCGTAAGTTCTTGTCAGGGAAGGACAGAACCCACACGCTCGAGTTCCAGCACTTCCAGGGCGCGCAAGCGATTGACGATGCGGCAAAAAAGCAAGGCGGTGCGTTCCGCGTCATAGACAGCGGAATGTGCTTCGCGCGAATCAAATGTATAGCCGGCCGCGAGCACGGCCTTGCTCAATACGGTTTGCCCAAAGGCGAGGCCGCTCAAGGTGGCGGTGTCGAAGCAACTGAAAGGATGAAACGGATTGCGCTTGTGCCCGACACGGCGCACGGCCGCATTGAGAAAGCCCAGATCGAACGCGGCATTGTGGCCAACCAGAATCGCGCGCTGGCATTCGTTCTGCCGGATCGCCAGTCGCACGGGCTGAAATATATGGTCCAGTGCCGACCGCTCGTCGAGCGCACCGCGCAACGGGTTTTCCGGATCGATGCCAGTGATTTCCAGCGCGCGCGGATCGATGTTCGCGCCAGGGAAGGGTTCGACATGCGTGGAAACGGCAGGATGCGGATACAGATGGCCTTCCTGATCCATGCCGATGACCACGACGGCAATTTCCAGCAAGGCATCGCGTTCTGCGTCGAACCCGCCGGTTTCCACGTCTACGACCACCGGCAGAAAGCCGCGAAAGCGATCGGCCAGTCGGGCCGCCAGGCTGTTGTTGAGTTGCTCCATCGGTAAAGCATATCAGTCGAACTAAGGTTTAGATCTTGCCCTCATCGTCCTCGTGGCGCGCTCCGCGTGGACGATGAGGGCAGGCGCTTGTGCCCCAGTACCTTACCGACCGTATGGTTTTGTCTTCGTTCTGTCACATAACATCCATCTAACGGTAAAGCTGCCGCTAGATCATGCCGCCAACCCGCAGGCCACTCCAGGGGAAGTGACTTGGGAAGCCATTGCGGTTTCATTGATAGCGGAGATAACAACATGCGTTCCAAGATGCTCACGGTGGCCATCGCTGCCGGTTTGGGCTTGACCAGCGTTACGGCTGTGTCGGCACAGACGACCTCTAACAAGAAAGTGACCGTTAGTGCCTCCGAACTGGCACAGATGAAGGCCGAGATCGCAGCACTGGAGCAGAAGGTTCAGGACCTCGAGTCGCAGTCGGCGGCCCAGACCGAAGCGCAGACGCAGACCGCGCAGGCTGTGCAGGCCACTCAGGCTCAGGTGGCGGCCACCCAGACGCAGGTGCAGGCAGCTGCGACGCAGATCAAGACCGGCGACACCCTGGGTGGCACCGGCGGCGTGAAGTGGACCTTCGGCGGCTTCCTGGCGGCTGAATCGGCGTACCGCTCGCGCGACACGGCCGATGACGTGGCCACCAAGTTCACCGCCATCCCGTTCCTGGGCGGTACGAGCACCGCGCCGATCAACACCAGCAGCGGCGCTACCACCAGCTACCCGGTCACCAACGCCAAGAACGATCAGTTCCTCTACAGCGCGCGCCAGAGCCGTCTGTCGATCAAGGCTGAGGGCGACATCAACGACTCTACCCATGTGACGGGCTACTACGAGACGGACTTCCTCGGTGGCGCCCAGACGGCGAACATGAACGAGAGCAACTCGTTCAACCTGCGTGTCCGTCAGTTGTGGAGCAGTGTGGATTGGAACGACTACGGCCTGCATGTGTTGGCCGGTCAGGCCTGGTCGCTGCTGACCCTCGACAGCGTGGGTATCACCCCGCTGAAGGAAGTGCTGCCTCCCACCATCGACGCGCAATATAACGTGGGCTTCACGTGGGCTCGCCAGACCCAGCTGCGCATCGTCAAGGACTGGAACAAGGTGTGGTGGTTGGGCCTGTCGGTGGAAAATCCGCAGACGGCCGGCATCGGTTCCCTGGCTGGTACGGGCACCAAGAACTATGCGACGACGACGGCTACGGTCCAGGCCGGTTCTCTGTATGACACCTTGAATACGGTGTCGATCAACCAGATTCCGGACATCATCGTGAAGGGTGCGGCTGATCCGGGTTGGGGTCACTACGAACTGTTCGGCATTTCGCGCCAGTTCACGACCCGCGTGACCCCGCTGACTGCCAACGGCGGCCCTGCCGCTACCACCAATCAGACCGCGCATGGCGAAGGCTTTGGTTTCGGCATGGTGTTGCCGCTGGTTCCGAAGGTCCTGGACTTCCAGCTTTCGGGCATGAGCGGCAAGGGCATCGGCCGTTACGGCACCGCTGGCCTGAACGACATTACGTACAACACGAACGGCGCTCCGCATCCGCTGAAGGAAAACATGGCGCTCGGCACGCTGACCTGGCATGCCACGGACTCCCTCGATGTGTACGCCACCGCTGGCCGCGAACAACAGGACAGCTACCTGACCTCCGGCGTGAACGGCAAGCCGCTCGGTTATGGCGCCGCTGCCCTCGGTTACAACAACAGCGAATGCTTGGTCTACGGTGCGGCCACCGATTGCACGGGCCAGACCCGCAGCGTCAAGGAGCAGACGATCGGCTTCTGGTGGAAGTTCTACCAGGGCAAGTTCGGCCGAGTGCAGTTCGGTACGCAGTTCTCGCACGCCTCGCGCCAGCTGTTCACGGACGTCAACAGCAACGCTCCGAGCGCTCAGGACAACATGTTCTTCACCAGCTTCCGTTACTACCCGTTCTGATCGGTGGGACACGAATAGCTGCAACAGTTATCGGAATGGAGTTCGACCTAAGGATGGAAAAACGGCGGGCCTATGCCCGCCGTTTGTTTTTCTGCGCCAGAAAAAATTATGCTGAAGGTGTCTTGTCGCGATAACGGCAGAGATCGCGAATCACGCAGTTCGGACAATCCGGCTTGCGGGCCTTGCATACGTAACGGCCGTGCAGGATCAGCCAGTGGTGCGCGTCCTGCTTGAACTCGGCGGGCACGACTTTCTCAAGCTTGTCCTCGACGGCGCGAACATCTTTGCCGGGCGCCAGTCCGGTGCGGTTGGCAACGCGAAAAATGTGTGTGTCGACGGCGATCGTGGCGTGGCCAAACGCGGTGTTGAGCACGACGTTGGCGGTCTTGCGGCCCACGCCTGGCAATGCTTCCAGCGCTTCCCGGTTGTCCGGAACTCCGCCGCCGTACTGCTCGATCAGGATGCGGCAGAGTGCAATGACGTTTTTCGCCTTCGCGTTGAACAGGCCGATGGTGTTGATGTAGCGCTTGAGCTTCTCTTCGCCGAGATCGAGCATGGCTTGCGGCGTATTCGCCACCGGATAGAGCTTGCGCGTTGCCTTGTTGACGCCCACATCGGTGGCCTGCGCCGACAGCACCACGGCGACGAGCAATTCGAAAGGCGTTTCATAGAGCAATTCGGTCGTCGGACGCGGGTTGAGTTCACGCAGGCGGGTGAACAGTTCGACGATGTCGGCTCGCTTCACGCCTTGGGCTCCTGTTTTTTGGCTTTTGCGCGTGCCAGTGCATCCAGCACGCTTTGGCTTGCGCTGTGAACCTGCGCCTTGCGCGTGAGCAGCTCGGCTTCGCGCTGTGCTTGTTGCGTAGCAAGCCGGGCTTCGCGGCGCTGAAAGTGCATGCGCGCCGCGTCGGCGCAGGCGGGATCGTCGGCCTGTGCCATGGGCATGGCTTCAAGCACGATGCAATCCACGGGGCAGGCCGGTACGCAACGTTCGCATCCGGTGCAATCTTGCGCGATGACAGTATGCATCAGCTTGTTGGCGCCGACGATCGCATCGACGGGGCATACCTGGATGCACTTGGTGCAACCGATGCAATCGGCCTCGACAATACGCGCAAGCGTGCGCGGCTTCTCGACACCGTTTTCCGGATTCAGCGGTATCGGTGGACGTCCAAGGAGCGCAGCGAGCTTCGCCACGCCTGCGCTCCCTCCAGGCGGACACTGGTTGATATCCGCTTCACCGTTTGCGATCGCTTCGGCGTAAGGCCGACAACCGTGATAGCCGCATTGCTCGCATTGCGTTTGCGGGAGCAGGGCATCGATGCGGTCGGCGAGCGAGCTCATACGCAAAGATCGCGTGACCGGTCAGCGCACCGTCGCGCCCGGCCTGGCACCCTGGTCCGCATCCAGAAGGAACAGATCGCCGCCACCGTCGCCGGCGGAAAGGATCATGCCTTCGGAAAGGCCAAAGCGCATCTTGCGAGGCGCAAGGTTGGCGATGAAGACCACGTTGCGGCCGATCAGTTTTTCCGGCTCGCCGTAGGCCGCGCGAATACCAGAGAAAATCTGACGCTTGCCAAGCGGGCCGGCATCCAGTTCGAAGCGAAGCAACTTGTCCGAGCCATCCACGAATTCGCAGGCGAGCACTTTGCCGACGCGCAGGTCGAGCTTGGCGAAGTCGTCGATGCCAATGGTGGCGGTGTCTGGTGTGGCGGCGGGAGTGGCGTTGTCGGTCATGCGCTTGCTTTCGTTCTTGGCGGTTTTTTTGGAGACGCTGGCAGGCTCAGGTGTGGCCGTCAGCGATTCTTTCGAGTTTTCGACCATCGCTTCGATGCGCTTGGGGTCGATGCGCGAGAGCAACGGCTCGAAACTTCGAATCGTGTGGTTGTGGAGGGTGGCGCAGGCCGAATCGAAGTCGGCGATGGGCGCGGCGAGGAACTGTTCTGCTGCTTCCACGGTGGCAGGAAGCACCGGCTTCAGCAAGCCGCCGAGCAGACGGAACGCGGCCAGCGAGAACGAGCACACCTGGTGCAGTTCTTCGCGCTGGGTTTCGTCTTTCGCCATCACCCAGGGTGCCTTGGCGGCGATGTGTCCGTTGACCAGGTCGGCGATCAACACGAAACGGCGCATGGCTTCGGCAAATTCGCCGGCTTCGTAGAGCGCTGGTACGCCTTCGTAGTGCGAAATCAGCACGCGCCAGAGTTCGTTCTGTTCTTCCGAAAACTGCGACGACAGTCGACCGTCGAAGAATTTTTGCACGAAGCCCGCCGTGCGGCTGGCGATGTTCACCCACTTGCCGATCAGGTGCGAGTTGACGCGCTCCTCGAACGCCTTGAGGTCGAGGTCGACGTCCACCGGCGTATCGCTGAGCATGGTGGCGAAGTAGTAGCGCAGGAATTCCGGATGCAATCCGGCATCCAGGTAGGTGCGCGCCTGGATGAACGTGCCGCGCGACTTGGACATCTTCGCGCCGTTGACGGTGAGATAACCGTTGACGTGAAGCGCGGTCGGCGTGCGGAACTTCGCACCATGCAGCATCGCCGGCCAGAACAGGCCGTGGAAGTTGATGATGTCCTTGCCGATGAAGTGGTGCAACTCCGTGCTGCTGTCGGGCGCGAGGAAATCCTCGAACTTGAGATCCGTCTTGTTGCACAGGTTCTTGAAGCTGGCGAGGTAGCCGACCGGCGCGTCCAGCCACACATAGAAGAACTTGCCGGGCGCGTCGGGGATCGGAAAACCGAAATACGGCGCGTCGCGGGAGATGTCCCAATCCTTCAGGCCGCCGTCCAGCCATTCCTTGAGTTTGGCGACGACGCCGGCGTTGGCCACCGGCGCGCCATCGGTCAGCTTGCCGGCGAACCAACCGTGCAGCAGCGCCTCGAACTTGCTCAGCTCGAAAAAGTAATGTTCCGAGTCGCGCAGTATCGGCGTGGCGCCGGACATCACCGAGTAAGGATTGATCAAGTCGGTGGGCGCATACGTGGCGCCGCAGTTTTCGCAGTTGTCGCCGTACTGATCGGGCGTGCCGCAATTGGGACACACGCCCTTGATGTAGCGGTCGGGCAGGAACATCTGCTTTTCCGGATCGAAAAGCTGCTGGATGCTGCGGCGGGCGATGTAGCCGCTATCGCGCAAGCGCGTGTAGATGAGCGACGCCAGCTCGCGGTTCTCGTCCGAATGCGTGGTGTAGTAGTTGTCGTAGCTGAAGTGGAAATCGGCGAAGTCGGCCTCATGGCTGGCACGGATGCCGTCGATGAAAGCCTCCGGCGAAACACCCGCTTTCTCCGCGGCCAGCATGATCGGCGTGCCGTGCGCGTCGTCCGCCGCCACGAAATACACCTCGTTGCCCATCATCCGTTGTGCGCGGACCCAGATATCGGTCTGGATGTAGCCCAACATGTGGCCCAGGTGCAGCGGGCCGTTGGCGTAGGGCAGGGCGTGGGTGACGAGTAGGCGTCGGGACATGGTTTCGGCGCTGGCTGGAGAGCTGCGCATTATGACACGACGGACGCGGCCTCCTCGCCGTTACGCAGCTGGTCTCATTTCCGCCATCGGTGCCAGAGCGTTAGGGCCAGACCGCGTACATAAGCAGGGCTGGCATGCCGCGATTCCTATCCCTGGAATCGCAGCACACCGTCGTTTGTGGCTTCATCCATGTCACGTCGAGATGCCAGTGAAGTGTTGCTCAGGTCATCACGGGCTGGTCACATTCAGCGTGACGGGGCCTGCAAGCACCGTGTAGCCGTTGTCATAGCAATACCAGACGCTATACGTGCCCGGCGAAAGCCCGGACGTATCGAAAGTAGCCGTTCCACTCGCTGCGGATACGTACTGCCAACTGGCGGACGAACCGTTCCCCGGACTGCTGCCCGCGGCATAGATGCCGATCCAGTTTTCGCTGTTGAGCTTGCTGGCGGGCGTTGCGTAATCGACATGCACATACGTGCCCTGGCTTACGCTGGGCATGGTGCTGGACAGGGTTGCTGTAGTGATCGGTGCTGTTGCAACGAAAGCGTCGTTGATCGGCTGAGCGTATTGATCATTGCTCGTGAGCGGCGCGATGCCCAATGCGTTCTCGATCGTGCGGCCCGAGCTGTAGTGGTTGTAACTCGTATTGCTGATGGCGCCCGCCTGCACGGTTCCCGGGGAGCCGACAAGAATGGTGGCGATGTGGTTGCCCGTGCTGGAAGCCGATTCGTCCCAGGTGAGGATGAGCAGCGAACGCTGCTGCGTCCATGCCGGCGAGTTGAAGATGGGCTGCAAGGTCTGCTGCAGCCAGCCGTTCTGTACTTTCAGGCTCGTGGATGAACCGTCGCCGGAGGATTCGCCGTCATAGTAGTCGTCCGCGGCGATCCAGGCGAAGTTCGGCGTGGTGGAAGCCGATTGCAGGTCGGTGGTCAGCTGCGTGGTGTCGAACAAGTGAGCGGCGCAGCGGGCGGGATTGGACGCGATGTCGGTGAAGTTGATGAAGGGCGCATCGTCCGGTTCGTAGTAACTGTCGTGGTTGTTGCTGGTGTTGCAGGGCGTGCCCATGCCTTGTTCGTAGGCCTTCCAGGTTTTGCCCGCGGCTTCGATTTCGTCCGCGATATTGGGCGCCGTCACCTTGATGTTCGGATAGTAGATGGCGCCTTGCACGAAGGTGTTGCCACCGGCGATGGCCAGATAGTTTTCATCGCTGGGGTGATAGACGCCGCTGGCGTTGGCGAGCAGGGTGCCCTGGTTGGCCAGGCTGTTGATGAAGGGCGCATCGGTGGTATCGCCGATGACTTCGCTGTAATCGGTGTTTTCCATCATCACCACGAAGACGTGATCGAAGGCGGGCACGTTCGATACCGGCGGTTTCAGCGTCGGCGCAGTTACCGGCGTCGACAGCGTCAGCGCAAGATTGTCGGCATAGCCGATGTTGTAGGAAGCCGACGTATCGGTGAATTGCAGCAGTACCGAAATCGTGCGGGTGCCGGCAGGGATGCTGCCCGTCGTGGACTTGGCGATGAAACCGCTTTCCAGCCCGCGTGCGCTTGCGTTTACACCGGCCAGTTGCGCGGGCGTGCCCAGCGGTTTGCCGCTCGCATCGAGGAATGTCGCGGTGACGACGGCTTGTCCGTTGTAGACGGTGTAGCCGCCCAGCCAGCCGGAAAGGTTGTAAGTGATGTTGCCGCCATCGATCGCGGTGGCAGCGCTTGAAACATCGACGTTCTGGCGCAGCGCCGAATCGCCGTAGGGACCATCCGCGATGAACGCATTGCCGCCGGAACCGGAACCCGGTGTGTTGAAGCGGCCGATGGAATAACACACGATCGACGGACTACCTTGCGTCACTGTCCAGCCCGGCACCGTGTTCACAGCGGACCAATCAGTAGTGCAAGTGCCCGACTCGCCGTCGCCATCGACCAGCAGATTGCCGCTATCCGAAGCGAATGCGGAACTGGCAAACAATCCGCTCAGGCAAGCGGCTGCCAGCGTTCCAAGCCATATCGATTTACGCTTCACCAACATACGCACACTCCTTCTGCCTTTGGCAGTACGCAATGGGAGCGTGGAACGATGAAGTG
This sequence comes from Dyella psychrodurans, assembly GCF_003363265.1. Lineage (GTDB taxonomy): Bacteria > Pseudomonadota > Gammaproteobacteria > Xanthomonadales > Rhodanobacteraceae > Dyella_B > Dyella_B psychrodurans. The sequence continues at coordinate 39,352 of NZ_QRBF01000001.1, forward strand.
GGCTTATTGCCATCGCACGACGACCGGGTGACAGCGTACGTGTGTTGTCTAGATTGCGATGCCGTGCAAAGCGGAAATGTCCAATCTCGCGTGATGGGTGCGTGAAGCGTTCGATGTGCTAGCGCTAACGCATGCGCAAAAAGAAAGACGTCCGCAGTGGCGATTCGCGGACGTCTCTGGACGACTGCTGATTACTGACTGATTACTGGATGCGTTCCCAGATCTGGCTGCGGCCGATGAGCGCGAAACCTACGTAGCCGTGCACATCCAGTTTCTGGCCGCTGTCGGTCAGGGTGAGCTTCACCTTGTAGATGGTGCCGCTCTTGGGATCGAGAATTTTGCCGCCGTCCCACACCGTGCCGTCTTTGCTCACGCCCCACATGATGGTCATGCCTTCGATCGGCTGATCCTTGCGGTCGCCGTCGCATTTCTTGCAAATCGGGTGCGGGCCATCTTCCGAGATCAGCACCTGCAGGACCTTGGCCTGCAACTGGCCGTTGTTGTCCGTGATCTGGATGATGGACTTGGGCTTGCCGGTGACGTCGTCGATCTGCCGCCACGTGCCCACTGGCGTGTCGGTGGCGGCCCAGGCGACGACCGAACCCAGCAACAGGCAAGCGGCGATGGCGAATTGCGACAGGCGTTTCATGCTGAAGCTCTCCCTACGTTGGCGTATGGCGAGCCTGCCCAGCGGTTCGTGACGGGTCAAGCTGCAATGCGCAAACACCCTCATTTCACTGCCCGCTTACGCTTTGAACACGCATTCTGGCGGGGCACGGGGTTGCGTGCTGGCATAATGATCAGCTCCTACAGCCATCTCTCTCCCCATGACGCAGGTCAATGAAGCCCTCGTGCGCCGTCTCCTCGGCGACCTCATCGATCCCCATACCGGCGCGCCCATGGCGGACGCCATACGCGCCATCGGCGTGGATGGCGCCAAGGTGTCGGTGGATCTCCAGCTCGGCTATCCGGCTGCCGGCGCGAGCGAGGCGCTCAGTGGCATGGTCAGGCAGGCGCTGGAAGCCGATCCCGCGATCGATTCGGCCGCGATATCGATCGGTAGCCGCATTCATGCGCACAAGGTGCAGGGCACGCTCGCACCGCTGGGCAATGTGAAAAACATCATTGCCGTGGCGTCGGGCAAGGGTGGGGTAGGGAAATCCACGGTGTCGGCGAATCTCGCGCTGGCGCTGGCCGCCGAGGGCGCCAAGGTGGGCATTCTCGATGCGGATATTTACGGCCCCAGCCAGCCGCGCATGCTCGGCATCCACGGCAAGCCGGAATCGCCGGACGGCAAGAGCATCACGCCGATGACCGCTCACGGCCTGCAGGCCATGTCGATCGGCTTCCTGGTCGACGAAGAGACGCCCATGATCTGGCGCGGCCCGATGGTCACCCAGGCCATGATGCAGCTGCTCGGCGACACGCGCTGGGACATGCTCGATTACCTGATCATCGATCTGCCGCCGGGTACCGGCGATATCCAGCTCACGCTGTCGCAGAAGGTGCCGGTCGCCGGCGCGGTGATCGTGACCACGCCGCAGGACATCGCGCTGCTCGATGCGCGCAAGGCGCTGAAGATGTTCGAGAAGGTCGAGGTGCCGGTGCTGGGCATCGTCGAGAACATGGCCACGCACATCTGCACGAACTGCGGCCACGAGGAACACATTTTCGGTACCGGCGGCGGCGAGCGCATGGCCGAGCAGTACGGCGTGCCTTACCTCGGCTCGCTGCCGCTGGATATCCGCATCCGCGAGCAGGCGGACGGCGGCATGCCGACCGTGGCCGCCATACCCGACTCGGACCTGGCCGCGCGCTATCGCGACATCGCCCGCAACACGGCGGGACGGCTTGCGCGCCAGCCGCGCAACAAGTCGCTTGGGCTGGGCAAGATCATCGTGCAAGGCACGCCCACCGCATGAACCTCGCGGGGTAGGTGCCGTGCCCGACGGGAAGCCCGCGGCGCAGGTCCTTGCGATGTCCGGGCAGCGCATGAAACGCCACGCCCCGCCGGCGCGTCTCGCGGCCGGGCTGGACGCGGTGTGACCCGACTGGCACAAGAGCCGCCAGACCATGTATTTTTGACGCTTTGCGCCCGGCCCCGCCCGGCGCGTCAGGGTGAAGCACCGGAGTCCGCGTGAGCATCAAATCCGACAAGTGGATCCGCCGCATGGCGGAACAGCACGGCATGATCGAGCCGTTCGAGCCAGGGCAGGTGAAACTGCGCAACGGCGAAAAGCTGGTGTCCTACGGCACGTCCAGCTATGGCTACGACGTGCGCTGCGCACGCGAGTTCAAGATCTTCACGAACATCAATTCGACGATCGTCGATCCCAAGGCGTTCGACCCGACCAGCTTCGTGGACGTGGAAGCGGATGTCTGCATCATCCCGCCCAATTCGTTCGCTTTGGCGCGCACGGTGGAGTACTTCCGCATTCCGCGCCAGGTGCTGACGGTGTGCCTGGGCAAGAGCACTTACGCACGCTGCGGCATTATCGTGAACGTCACGCCGCTAGAGCCGGAATGGGAAGGCCACGTCACGCTGGAGTTTTCCAACACGACGCCGCTCCCGGCCAAAATTTATGCCAACGAAGGCGTCGCGCAGATGCTGTTTTTCGAGTCCGACGAGGAATGCGAAACCAGCTACCGGGACCGCGGCGGCAAATATCAGGGCCAGCAAGGCGTGACCTTGCCGCGGACCTGAACGGCGGTATTTCGCATCCCATCCACTCTTTCGGGGCGGCGTTACACTTCGCCTGGCCTCACCGAATATTTGCAGGAGATCCTCGCATGATCCGTTTTCCCACGTTGCCGACCCGCGGTGCCGCCGTGCTCATGCTCGGCAGCCTGCTGGTCCTTGGTGGCTGCCATCGCGGTGCTTCGAAGAATGACGCGGTGAACTCCGCGCAGCAGCAAAGTCAGTTCGACATGACGATGAAGGCATACAAGAGCGGCCAGTTCCTGATCGATGGCGCGGTGGTCTCCGCGCTCGATGCCGGCAGCCACTTTGCCTACCTGAAGGATGCCGGCCGCATGCCCAAGACGGTGCTGTTGCTGCCCAGCGACGATTCCAAGATCCGTAAGCAGCATCTGGAGTACATGGCGCGCCTTCAGCTCGACTACGGCTTCGTTGCCTACTACGACGATGGCGGCAAGCTTGCGCGCATCAACCCGGTCGAAACCAAGGCGCGTGCCTTGGAGGATTACCACGCACCGATTACGACCAGCAGCGATACCAATAAGGATGCCGCCGGTACTCCTTACGGTGCCGGTGCCGACAATTCGCAAGGTAACGGCGGTCACTGACCGCTATCGCCAACGAGATGCATGGCAAAGCGCCCGCAAATATGCGGGCGCTTTCATTTTGGCCTTGCAAAAAATAAAGGTGCCGGTGGATCACTCAGTCGTGCTGCTGAATTGCTGGCGCAAAAGCAGGAGCAGCGACTGCAGAGCGTCGCCCGAATAAGGTTCGGCACGGCCGTTACCCCAGACAGGCCCGGGCCACGCGGCATCGCCCTCGCGACGCGCGACGACGTGAACATGAAGCTGCCGCACGATATTGCCCAGTGCGCCGATGTTGATTTTGTCGCACGGTGCAATCTCGCGCAGTGCCTTCGCCGCACGATTCACTTCGCGCCACAGGCGTTGCTGCGCCTGATCGCCGAGATCCGAAATTTCGACCAGACCGGTTTCGCGCGGCACCAGGATCAACCAGGGATAGCGCGCGTCGTTCATCAGCAATACGTTGCACATCTCGAGCGATGCCACCGGCACGGTATCGGCCTGCAATCGCGCATCGAGCATGAATTCCGGCCGTCTCATGCCTGGGCCACGTACTTGTCGAAGAATGCCATCGTGCGCTGCAGTGCCAGCTTTGCGCTTGCTTCGTGGTAGTGCGTCGGATCGATGTCGCGATTGAATGCATGGCCCGCGCCGGCATAACTGAAGACTTCCATCTGCGGCAGCATCTGGCGATGCCTGGCGACCATCTCCGGCGGGATGGACGAGTCGTCTTCGCCGAAATGGAACATGACGGGCGCTTGCAGTTTCTCGCCGAGGAACGGCACGTTGCGTGCACCGTAGTAACTCACGGAGGGCAGTCCCAGGCGGATCGCGGATAACAATGCGACGGTGCCGCCCCAGCAATAACCCACGGTACCGATCTTGCCCGCCGAAGCGATGGCCTCGGCCGCGCTGGCGACATCCTCGATGGCGCGATCGAGTCCCAATTCGACGACCAGATCCCTTCCGCGGCGCATGCCCTCGTCCGTGTAACCGAGCTCCACACCGGTTTCCAGGTGATCGAAAAAGGCCGGCGCAATGGCCGTGTAGCCGGCAGCGGCAAAGCGATCCGCGACGCTGCGCACGTGCGCGTTGACGCCGAAAATCTCCTGAATCACCACGATGCCGCCCTTGGGCTTTCCCGCTGCCTCGGCGACGTAGGCGCCAATGCATTGCGTGCCGCTGGTGGGGATGTTGATGTGCTTGCCCATGGAGGTGTTCCTCAAGCTGAACCTCCAGTCAGTCTACCCGTCCGGGCGAAAGGGCTGACCTGGCGTATAATTGACCGTTTCCCGCAGGTTTACGGTAGTCAGGGCTATGTCAAAGGCAACCCAGAAGATCGGCTTTGTGAGTCTTGGTTGCCCCAAGGCGCTGGTCGATTCCGAACGCATCCTCACTCAGCTCAAGGTCGAGGGTTACGAGATCGTGCCCAGCTACGACGCAGCCGATGCCGTCGTCGTCAATACCTGCGGCTTTATCGATGCGGCCGTGCAGGAGTCGCTGGACGCGATCGGCGAGGCATTGCATGAAAACGGCAAGGTGATTGTCACCGGCTGTCTCGGCAAGCGCTCGGAGCTGATTCGCGAAGCTTATCCCGATGTCTTGGCGATCACCGGTCCGCAGGACTACGCCAGCGTGATGAGCGCGGTGCATTCGGCATTGCCGCCCAAGCGCAATCCGCTGCTCGATATCATTCCCGATACGGGCATCAAGCTGACGCCCAAGCACTACGCTTACCTGAAGATTTCCGAGGGCTGCAATCACCGCTGCAGTTTCTGCATCATTCCGTCGATGCGTGGCGATCTGGTATCGCGTCCGGTGGACGAGGTGCTGGCAGAAGCCGAACGCCTGGTCAAAGGCGGCGTGAAAGAGCTGCTGGTGATCTCGCAGGATACCAGCGCATACGGCGTGGACATCAAATATGCCGAGCGCATGTGGCGCGAAAAGAGCTATCGCACGCGCATGACGGATTTGTGCGAAGGTCTCTCCGAACTCGGCGCGTGGACGCGCCTGCACTACGTCTATCCGTATCCGCATGTCGACGAGATCATGCCGCTGATGGCGGAAGGCAAGATCCTTCCGTATCTGGATATTCCGTTCCAGCACGCGAGCCCGCGCATTCTCAAACTGATGAAGCGTCCGGGCAATATCGACAAGACGCTGGAGCGCATCCAGAACTGGCGCAAGCTGGTGCCGGATCTCACATTGAGAAGCACCTTCATCGTCGGGTTCCCCGGCGAAACCGATGCGGAATTCGAGGAGCTGCTCGATTTTCTGCGCGAAGCCGAACTCGATCGCGTGGGCGCGTTTGCCTACTCGCCGGTCGACGGCGCCAAGGCGAACGAGCTGCCGAACCCGGTGCCCGAGGAATTGAAGGAAGATCGCCTCGAGCAGTTCATGACCGTGCAGGCGGAAATCTCCGCGGCCAAACTGCAGCGCAAGATCGGCCGCACCATCAAAGTGCTGGTGGACGAGGCGAACGCAAACGGCGCCGTGGCCCGTTCTGCTGCCGATGCGCCGGAAATCGATGGTGTGGTGCACATCGCAAACGGCCAGTCGCTGAAACCGGGCCAATTTGTCGACGTGATGGTCGAAGCCGCCGACGAGCACGATCTGCACGCACGCCTGGCAGGTTGAAACCATGCGCCGCACGCGCTACATCGCGCCGGCGCGGGATGACGTGGATCGGAGTGTGTTTACGCGCGCGCCTTTGACGCACTGGCGCGACTACCGCGACTGGATGGAAGGCGCGCGCTGGCCTTCCATCGATGATCTCAACGCGCGCTGGCCGAATGAAGTGAGCGAACGGTTCGCTCCACAGACCCGCGCCTTGCTCGATGACGGGCTGCACTACGAAGAACGCATTGCGCAACACGGTTTGATTGCCACGCGCGAGGCCAATTGGCACGACTTGTTCAATGCGATGATCTGGTTGCGTTATCCGGATCTCAAGCGCGCTCTCAATCGACAGCAGGTCGCCGAGGTGGCACGCGTCGGTCCGCGCGAGCGATCACGGCCACAATGCGCGCAGACGCATTTCGACGAAGCGGGATCCGTGGTTGTATTGCGCGATCCGGCGCTGCTTGCGCTATGGGATGCGCACGACTGGCACGGTTTGTTCTGGCGTCATCGCGATGCATGGCTGAATGGCGCGGTCACCGTGGCGCTGTTTGGTCATGCGTTGCTTGAGCATGCATTGACGCCCGGCAAGCTGCTCGTGGGCAAAGCCATCGTGGTTCTGTCGCGCGATAGTGTTGATGACGACAGCGCAATTCGGTGTTGTGCACAAGCCATCGCGGAAGAGCGTCTTTTGCGCGATCCGTTGGAGCTTCGGCCGCTGCCGTTGTCGGGCATCCCTGGCTGGCATGTCGACAACGGTGAGGAATCGTTTCACCTCAGCGCGCCGTGTTATCAACCCTTGCGCAGCGGCAGGTCTTACCCGGCACCGCTACATCTGTCTTAGAGCCTATTCGTATTCCACGGCAATGATCACGAAGCGCGTGCGTCCGCTGGGTAGTTCCGCCTCGAATTCGTCGTCCAGCTTTTTTTTCATCACAGCCTGCGCCAGCGGCGAATCGATGCTGATCCAGCCTCGCTTGGCATCGGTCTCATCGGGCCCGACGATGCGGTAACGCAGCGTGTCGCCGTTCACTGCGTTTTCCAGTTCGATGACGGCTCCGAAAAACACTGTCTCGCGGTCCGCGGGCACACCTTCGGCGACTTTCAGCGACGGAATGCGCTTGCTGAGGTAGCGCACGCGGCGATCGATCTCGCCAAGCTGCTTTTTGCGATACGTGTATTCAGCATTTTCCGAGCGATCGCCCTCGGCCGCGGCCGCTGCGAGCGCCTTCACCACTTCCGGCCGCAATGTGTGCCAGAGGTGATCGAGCTCGCTCTTGAGTTTTTCAAAACCCTCCCGCGTGATGATGGCGGTGGAACGCGGGGCAGGGGGGCGCCAACGGGTCATGACGATACGGTGCTCAATGTTTGCGGCCGATGCCGGGCGACGAGCCGAAGGTTCTGCACGCTGACCGTCGGCGCAGGCGCGTTCAGATGAACGGCCTTCGAGACACCGTTGCGTCTCGTCGGAATGTCTGGCATGAAAGGCCCTTCAGGCGGATGGCCGAATTGTAGCGATTCGGCGGCGTCGCATCGAAACAAGTTGTTTGAGTCTCTCGGCGCAGCCCGCTATGGTTGCGCCTTTGGTGCTGGTGTAACCCGACATGTCTTACCGTATTACCGCTCGTTCCCTCCGTCTGGTTTCGCTGGTCGCTGCGCTGGTTGAGGTAGCCGGCTGTGCTTCGGGAGGCGCGGCGGCAAAGCCGCAGCCGCCTTCGGCGTCGCTCAATGCGTTGTATGCGCAGATCGACCAGGCCAGCCAAAGCTACGAGACGGCCCTTCAGCAGACGCGCGCGGGCGACCAGGAGGCTGCGGAGAAGACCCTGGAAGGATCGATCAATCAGCTGAAGGACGCGGCAGCGCATTGCGGCGTCACGCCCGGATGCGATCCGCAGCGCTTTTTCTCGGTTTACGATCATCTGCTGCGGCTGAAGGACGGCAGCTTCATCGGTGACCAGACGCCTGGCGAGGACACCAGCGACGCCACCGCGGGTGCGCTGCCTGGTCAAGCCGGCGCCGCCAGCCTGCCTGAGGCGCAACGCAGCGTGACGCTGTTGCGCGGACATCAGCTTTCCGAACTGATCGCGATGAACGGCCCGGTGAAGGCCGCGCTGGAAATGTGGCTGACCCAGTGGCGCTCGAACCTGATGGACGCCTACGTCAACTACCAATACCTGCGCCACGAGATGTGGCCCCAATATCAGCAGGAAGGGCTGCCGGAAGCGTTGCTGTTCGGCATTCTCGCCAAGGAATCGGGTGGCAAGGTGCACGCCGTTTCGCGCTCCGGCGCGGCGGGCCCGCTGCAGTTCATGTACGCCACGGGGCTTCGCTTCGGGCTCAGCGACCAGGATGGATTCGATACGCGCTTTGATCCGACTGAATCGGCGCGTGCGAACGCCCAATACGTGGACGAGCAATTGAAGGTCTTCAACGACAATCTCGAACTCACGCTTGCCGCCTACAACGGCGGCGAGGGGCGCATGCGCAGATTGGTGGGCGACGATACGTCGGTGAGCTTCTACGACCCGCGCATTTACGCCCAGGTGTCGCAGGAAACCCGCGACTACGTGCCGGAAGTGCTGGCGGCGGCATGGCTGTTCCTGCACCCGGACAGTTACAACCTGCGTTTTCCGCAGCTCGATGGCGAGCCCGGAAGCATCACGCTCAAGCGTACGGCCTCCATTTCGGAACTGACGGTGTGCCTGGGTTCGGTCGACGACATGCCTGCCGGCTGGTTCCGCACTTTGCGCAACCTCAATCCCAGGCTCGATCCGCAGCAGGAACAGCCGATAGGGGCAGTGCTGCAGGTGCCCAAGCCGCTGGAAAAGGCGTACGCGGTGCGTTGCGTGGACGGGCCGTGGCCGATCCTTGCCAGCGACCTGCATAACGCCGTGGTTCCCGTATTTCCCGATCCGCAGCCTGCTGTGGCGGCGGACCCGGTCGTTCACTACACCGTACGTCGTGGCGACACGCTCTCAAGCATCGTGCGCAGGCACGGCGGTTGTTCCAGTGAGAGCGAAGTGGCCCGGATGAACAACCTGAAGTTCAATCACGTGAAGATTGGACAGGTGCTCAAGTTGCCTAGCTGTCGGTAAACGCTCAAGGGGCGAGGGAAGAGTAGCGAGGGTTGCCTCGATGGCAGGCCACCGCCTGGAGCGGCCTGCCGGAATGCCTTCGTTGTCGCCATTCCTTTCCCATATCGGAGAGTAGGAGCTCCTGGAAGCCCTCGCTACTCATCCCTCGTCCCTTCGTCTGCGGTGACGCGAGGCAATCGTCTTCGATGTGTGGAACGAGGTGGGCTTAGGCGGCGGCGCCCGAGCGCATCCACTGTGCGGCGGCATTGGCCTGTTCGCCTCCCGTGTCGCGCAGCTCACGCAATACGCGCAGAAGCTGGCGGTGTTGCGGTTGCAGCGAGACGTACTGCGAATCCTTGGTTTCGTGATAGGCCACGGCCAACCACAGGGCGATGCCGCGCAGGGCGACCTCGGGATTCTCGGATTTCGATCGGTTGTAGCCGATGTCAGTGCCTTGACCCCAGGGCATGTAGCGCTGTTCCGGCGCCGTGCCATAGAGATGCGGGAATTCGCACTTGGACGCCTGGCCGATTTCCCGCAGCGCCATAAGGCCGAGGCGGGAGCGAGTGCGCACGGGCAGCGAGGAGATGCTGCGCTCGATCTGCTGGAACTGACGCTGCAGCTGACGGGCACGAGTCATCGCGATAAGGCGGGTGACAATCTGCATGGGACCCCTCATTGGACAGATGCCGCACGGTCGCGCGCGGATTGGCAACGGAGGATAGCGATACCTTTTTGGGTGATGCGCCGAAAACGTCACAAAATGACGACATGCGTCAACGTTCGGCGAATTGGGCATATCGCCGAACGTGCTTGAATCGATTAAGTGTGACGCAGTTCTCCTATTCGCTCGCCGACTTTGATCGCCTGCTGCGGCGTGAGCGCATCCAGTTCGGCGCTCCCCTCTGGCAGCAGCACGATCACGGTGGAGCCCATGTTGAAGCGCGCCATCTCGCTGAAGCGATCGAGGGAAATGTTCTGCCCTGCGAACGATTTGCGCCGGATCGACGGCGCATAAGGCGGAATCACCAACCCATCCCAGACGGTGGCGACCGACGACACGAGGATGGCGCCGACCATCACCACGGCGAATGGCCCGTGCTCGCCTTCGAAGTGACAGACCAGTCGCTCATTGCGTGCGAACAGTCGAGGAATCGCATCGACGGCAAAAGGGGCCACGCTGAAGATTCGGCCCGGGATATGCACGGTCTCCCTCAGCTCGCCGCGCAGTGGCATGTGCACGCGATGGTAGTCGCGCGGCGAGAGGTAGATGGTGACGAAACGTCCGCGCCGATAGGGGGCCGCTGCGGCTTCGTCACCAAGCAGCTCGGCGGCCGTGTATTCCTGTCCCTTGGCCTGGAAGATGCGGCCGTCGAGGATAGGGCCCGCCTGGCTGATGCGACCGTCTGCCGGCGAGAGCAGGGCGGCCGGGGTTGCATCAGCACGGCGGGCATCGGGGCGCAATTTGCGCGTGAAGAACGCATTGAAGTGAGGGTAGGCGAGAGGGTCCGGTTGTGCGGCTTCGGCCATGTTGACCTGATAGCGGCGCACGATCTGGCTCACCAGGAAGTTCTTCCAGGGCGCGAATGTCCAGCGCGTGGCCCAGTAAACCACGCGCGACAAAGCGCGGTGAGGAAGGATGTATTGCAGGAATACCTTGAAAGTCATCCGGCAAGTATAAGGAAAACGGAACGATTCCAGGCGGGGGCTGCGATGGTTCCGTGGGGAGGTTCTAATGCAACAACGTATGACACCAGCCGTGGCATTGGCCGTACTCGACCAAGCCAGAAAGTCTTCGCTTGGCATGTTCAAGCACGGTTCGCTGGAGGTGGAAATCTTCCAGCCGGCCGGCATCGACACGCAGACACCGCACCGCCGCGACGAACTGTGCGTGGTGATTTCCGGGAAGGGCTACTTCGTCTGCGGAGACACGCGACAACCCTTCGGGCCTGGCGAAGTCTTGTTCGTGCCCGCCGGCACGCCCCATCACTTTGAGGATTTCAGCAGGGATTTCAGCGCCTGGGTGATGTTCTACGGACCCCAGGGAGGCGAGGCGGCGTGAGCCTTAGTCATGAACCTGCATGGGGCCGACGTTGAGCAGTCGCTATACTTCACAGCCCCCAAGCCGGACCGTGCCTACGTGACTGCCGAACTCGCCTCGATCATCGACTTTATCCGTTACGGCGCCAGCCGCTTTTCCGCGGCCGGGCTGACTTTCGGGCACAGCCACGACAACCCGATCGATGAAGCCACCCATCTGGTGCTGGCCAGCCTGCATCTGCCGCCGGATATTCCGCCGGCCTACGGCGCCAGCAAGCTGACGGCCGAGGAGCGCGTGCGTGTGCTCAATCTGATCGAGCGACGCGTCAATGAGCGCCTGCCGGTGGCCTATCTCGTCGGCGAAACCTGGTTCGCCGGCTTGAAATTCAAGAGCGACCGCCGTGCCCTGGTGCCGCGCTCGCCCATCGCCGAATTGATCGAGTCAGGCTTCACGCCGTGGCTCGACGGCCGTCATGTCGAGCGTGCGCTGGACCTGTGCACCGGTTCGGGCTGCATCGGCATCGCGATGGCCGAGTACAACCCGCATTGGCATGTCGACATTGTCGACATCAGCGACGATGCGCTGTCGCTGGCACGCGAGAACGTGGCGTTCCAGCACGTCGTCGATCGCGTGGACGTGGTCCGCTCCGATCTTTTTGCGGGGCTCAAGGGGCGCAAATACGACCTGATCGTTTCCAATCCGCCTTACGTCACCGAAGACGAATACGCCGCATTGCCCGGCGAATACAGTCACGAACCGAAACTCGGCCTGACCTCCGGCGAAGACGGTCTGGATATCTGCCTGCGCATGCTTGATGAAGCGGCCGAGCACCTTACCGCCGACGGCTTGCTGATCGTGGAGGTCGGCGAGAGCGAGCATGCGCTCAACGCCTTGTTGCCCGAAGTGCCTTTCGTCTGGATCGAGTTCAAGGTGGGGCCGATGGGCGTGTTCGCGCTTGAGCGGCGTGAACTGATCGAGCACGCTGATGCGATCCGCGCGGCCGCCACTGCTCGTCGCGCGCGCTGAGCGGATGATCGCTGCGCGTGGAACTGGCCACCGCAAGGCTGCGCCTGGACGCATTGCGTGAAGACGATGCGGATGCGTTGTTTCGGTATCGCTCCGACCCGTCTGTCGCTCTCTATCAGGGCTGGTGTCCCGAGACGCGCGAGGACGTGCTGGATTTCATTCGCGCGCAGTGTCATGCGTCGCTGGACCATCCCGACGGCTGGTTTCAACGTGCCATCCGGCTGTCCGGCGATGGCACATTGATAGGCGATATGGGCGTGTACGTTCCGCGTGATCGTGAGGGATCGTACGAATTCGGTATCACCCTGGCGCCATTGCACCAGCGCAAGGGATTTGCTCGCGAAGCGGCTTCTGCGGTGCTGGGCTTCCTGTTCGAAATACGGGGCGCACGACGTGTGCAGGCGTCGATCGATCCCCGCAATCTGGCCAGCGCGGCGCTGCTGCGGTCGCTGGGCATGCGCGAGGAGGCCCACTTTCGGAAGAGTCTGAAGGTGCGTGGCGAGTGGGTCGATGACGTCATCTTCGCCCTGCTGGCGTCGGAGTGGCCGCCGGACGGCGCGCGCGTTTAAGAAGCCGCAGCGCCGGATCGCTAGGCGTGGCAAGATGCGGGGATTGTCCGGCGATTCGCGCGTGCCGCGCTCCCGGATTAGGCGTCTTTGCCACCATCCACTGCTACTGGTTTCCCCGTGTCCAGCAACTCCACCGGCAAGCTATTCACTGTTACGACCTTCGGCGAAAGCCATGGACCCGCCATCGGCTGCGTGATCGACGGCTGCCCTCCGGGATTGTCGATTGACGTCGAAGCATTCCGCACGGATCTCGATCGTCGCGCCACCGGGCGCAGCCGGCACACATCGCAGCGCCGCGAAGCCGACGAGGTGGAAATACTTTCCGGCGTGTATCAGGGACGCACCACCGGCACGCCGATCGCGCTGCTGATCCGCAACACCGACCAGCGCAGCAAGGACTACGGCGATATCGTCGACACCTTCCGGCCGGGGCACGCCGATTACACCTATTGGCAGAAGTACGGCATCCGCGATCCGCGCGGCGGCGGACGCTCCTCGGCGCGCGAGACCACCATGCGTGTCGCGGCGGCGGTGATTGCCAAGAAGTGGCTGGCCGAGCGCTACGGTGTGCTCATTCGCGGTTACCTGGCCCAGCTTGGCGAGGTCACGCCTGAAGGTTTCGATTGGGATGCGGTGGAGCAGAATTCGTTTTTCTGGCCGCATGAACCCCAGGTTCCCGCACTCGAAAAATACATGGACGCCTTGCGCAAGTCCGGCGATTCGGTCGGCGCGCGCGTGAACGTCGATGCCGAAGGCGTGCCTCCGGGCTGGGGCGAGCCGATCTACGGCAAGCTGGATGGCGACCTGGCCGCCGCCCTCATGTCCATCAATGCGGTGAAAGGCGTCGAAATCGGCGACGGTTTCGATGCCGTCGCACAGCGCGGAAGCCAGCATAGGGACGAAATGCATATGGACGGCTTTACGTCCAATCATGCGGGTGGCATCCTTGGCGGGATCAGTACGGGGCAGGTTGTGCGTGCCTCGATCGCGCTCAAGCCCACTTCCAGCATTCTGATTCCCGGCCACAGCGTGAACCTGGTCGGCGAGCCGGTCGACGTGGTGACCAAAGGGCGCCATGATCCCTGCGTCGGGATCCGCGCCACCCCCATTGCCGAGGCGATGATGGCACTGGTGCTGATGGACCACGCATTGCGCCACCGTGCGCAATGCGGCGACGTGGGCGAGATAAAACCACGTATTCCCTGATGGAGCAGGGAGCCGGTACCGCAAGCGGTTCGGTCCGGCAGGCAGCAGGTGTCCGAGGTAGTTGTCGTCACGATGAGCAAATCACACAGCGTCTGGGTTTCGCGCCCATTGTTTCCCGAGGTACTGGCGACACTCGCCCAGTACGTGGACGTGAGCGTGGAACCCAAGGAAAGCAAGCGCACGCCGGAGCAATTGCGCGCCAAGTTGGCCCATGTCGACGGTGCGATAGTCGGGCTGGGCGATCGCATCGATGCCGGCGTGCTGGCGGGCAACCGGCGATTGCGCGCGATCGCGAATCTCGGCGTGGGCTACAACAACCTGGACGTTCCCGCACTGACGGCGGCGGGCATTGTCGCCACCAACACGCCGGACGTCCTCACGCAGACGACGGCCGATTATGCGTGGGCCTTGCTTCTGGCTGCGGCGCGCCGCGTCTGCAGTGCCGAGCGCTGGTTGAGGGCAGGGCGCTGGCGCGGCGGGATGCGTTTCGACGATTGGCTGGGCGTGGACGTCCACGGCAAGACGCTGGGCATTCTCGGCATGGGACGCATTGGACAGGCCGTGGCGCGACGCGGTGCCGGCTTCGACATGAAAGTCATCTACCACAACCGTTCCAGGCTGCCCGACGCCGTCGAGCGCGAATGTCGTGCGGAATGGGTGGAGAAGAGCGAGCTGCTCAAGCGTGCGGATCACCTCGTGCTGGTGCTTCCGTACAACGCGCAAAGCCACCATGCGATCGGCGCGACGGAACTCGAACACATGAAACCCACGGCGGTCCTGGTGAATATCGCGCGTGGCGGTATCGTGGACGATGCCGCCCTGGCGGTCGCGCTGCGCGAGGGGCGGCTGGCGGCCGCAGGCCTGGATGTCTTCGAGGGCGAGCCTTCCGTGAATCCGGCTTTGCGCGAACTCGACAATGCCGTGCTAAGCCCGCATATCGCCAGCGCCAGCGCCGATACGCGCCGCGCGATGGCCCAATTGGCCGCCGACAATTTGCTGGCCGCGCTGGGCCACGGCCCCAACGCGGGGCACCCGCCTTCATTACTGAATCCTGAAGCACGGGGTAGACGCACCGGTGAAACGTGATATGCCTCACGCTGACGAAGCCCTGCCGTGTCGTTCATGCGCCGCGCAGGCTAGATTCCAATTCCCTGACAAGTGACCCGAGATGAGCAAGAAGAGCAGTTACAAGGTAGCCATGGTAGGCGCGACCGGCGCCGTGGGTGAGACATTGCTGAGCATCCTGGCCCAGCGCGAATTTCCGGTAAGCGAGCTGGTGCCGCTGGCCAGCGAGCGCTCCGCCGGCGGCAAGGTGGAGTTCGGCGGCAAACAGATCACCGTACGGAACCTGGCTGATTACGACTTCTCGGGCGTGGACATCGCTTTCTTCTCCGCGGGTGGCTCCGTAAGCCGCGTGCATGCGCCGCGCGCGGCGCAGGCCGGCGCCGTGGTGATCGACAACACCTCGGAGTTTCGCTACCAGGACGATATTCCGCTGGTGGTGAGCGAGGTCAATCCGCATGCCATCGCGCAGTACACGCAGCGCGGGATCATCGCCAATCCCAATTGCTCCACCATGCAGATGCTGGTGGCGCTGGCGCCGATTCATCGCGCGGTGGGGATCGAGCGCATCAACGTGGCCACCTACCAGTCGGTGTCCGGCGCGGGCCGCTCGGGCATGGAAGAACTGGGCAAGCAAACGGCCGCGTTGCTCAATTTCCAGGAAGTGGAACGGACCAAGTTCCCCAAGCAGATCGCTTTCAACGTGATCCCGCACATCGACGACTTCCAGCCCAACGGCTACACCAAGGAAGAAATGAAGATGGTGTGGGAAACGCGCAAGATCCTGGAAGACGAGTCCATCCAGGTGAACCCGACGGCAGTGCGCGTGCCGGTGTTCTACGGCCACGCCGAGGCCGTGCATATCGAGACGCGCGACAAGATCACCGCCGAGCAGGCGCGCGCGCTGCTTGAGAATGCCGAAGGCGTGGTCGTGCAGGACGAGCGCAAGCCCGGCGGCTATCCGACCCCTGTCGGCGACGCCGCTGGCCAGGACCCGGTGTTCGTGGGGCGTCTGCGCGAGGACATTTCCCACGAGCGCGGGCTGGACATGTGGATCGTGGCCGACAACATCCGCAAGGGCGCGGCGCTCAACGCCGTGCAGATCGCGGAGCTGCTGATCGAGGACTATCTGTAATGCGATTTGCCGTGGCAGTGGTAGTGGGGTGTTTGCTGGTTTCGATGCATGCCTGGGCCGGGCCCCAGGTTTCCGGTACGGCGGCGAGTGCCAAATCCGTGACTGCAACGAACGCAAAAGTGGTCAAAAACCAGGCCGAAGTCGATCGGCTGCAAAAGGATGTCGGGCAGCAAGAGTCCGTCAATCAGGACGCGGCCGAGCGCCTGCAACAGCAAGACCGTACCATTGCCCAATTGCGCGACCAGCTGAGGGCCACGCAAGAGGCTTCGAAAAGGCCGGCGGACGGGCATTGACGCCCGTCACGTCTGGCAAAAAAATCGCCCCGGGACGGGCAATTACCAGCACTGGCTATTGTTGATTGTCGTTTATCTAACTAAAGTGACGCCTTCCAAGAGAAAGTCACTGCAAGCTGCGGTGATTTTTAGGTAAAGCGTCCGGTCGTTCGGGGGAGCACGCGATGAATCGTTCGTTGAAGCTGTCGATACTGATGGCGCTTGCGCTGGGCAGTACTCAGGCGGCAGCCGTGGAGCTGGGACAGGCCCACGTGAAATCGGCGCTGGGGCAGCCGTTGCTGGTCGAAATTCCGGTCACACAGGCAACCCCGGCGGAACTGCAGAGCCTGAGTGCCGAACTGGCCTCCAATGACGCTTTTGCCAAGGCCGGCGGTGAGCGCCCGACCATTCCCCTGACTTTCACCGTTGCGGATGTCAGCGGGCATAAGGTCATCCGTATCACCAGCAGTACGTCGGTGGACGACCCTTACCTGGACCTCCTGGTGCAGGTCACCAGCGCCACCGGCAGCAGTGTGCGTGAATTCGCCATCCTGCTCGATCCTCCGAGCAAGGTGGAGCAAGCTGCCGCGAGCAGTGCGCCCACGCGCCATCGTGCACCGGCCAGCAGCGCTTCCGCGCCATCGGGCACTGCCGCCGCCGCTCGTCGCCAGACCACGCCGGCGCCTTCGCAGCATGCGGCAGCGGCGATCAGGAATGGCCAGTACACGGTTGAAAAGGGCCAGACGCTTTCGCACGTAGCCGTGGAGACGGCACAGGCGGGCGTCGACAAGAACCAGATGATGCTCGCCCTCAAGGCGGCCAATCCGGACGCCTTCTATCGCGACAACATCAATGCGCTGAAGGCCGGCGCCGTGCTGCGCATACCTTCGCACGACGACGCGACCGCCGTCGCAGCCGCCGAAGCAGCCGCGACCGTTCGCCAGCAGGACAGCGATTGGCGTAACGGCAGCGTCGCTGCAGCGCCCGTTGCCGTTGCCACGGGCGGCACCCGCTCGAACGCCTCGGTGGCGCCGACGGCCAGCAGCAATGCTGACCGGCTTGCGCTGGTTCCGCCAGGCAGCGAAGGTCAGTCCGCAGGTGGTTCGAACGGCAAGGCGAACGGCAACGCCGCCATTCGCCAGGAATTGCAGCGTAGCCAGGAAACGCTCTCCTCGCTGGAACAGCAGAGCAACGACCTGAAGTCGCGGTTGAAGGATCTGGAAGACCTCAACTCGAAGAATCAGCGCCTGTTGTCGCTCAAGGACAACGAAATCGCGGATCTGCAGAAGAAGCTTGCCGATGCGCGCAAGTCGGCGGGTCTGCCGCCGGCTCCCGTGGCAACCCCCGCACCGGCGAAGCCGGCACAGCCCGTTGCCTCGGCCCCCACGCATGCTGTAACCGCTCCGAATCCGGCGCTGGCTGGACTGGCGAATGCCAACAAGCCTGCAAGCACGCCCGCCACTGCCGCCACCGCTCCGCATCCGGCAGTGGTCACCACGCCGCTCACTACGCCTGCTTCCAAGCCTGCAAGCCGGCCCGTGCATCGGGTTGTCACGCCTGCCGCCGAGGAGCAGCCTTGGTACATGCAGCCGTGGGCGCTGGGTGCCGGTGGCCTGGTGGTTGTTCTTGCCCTGGTCGGTCTGCTGCGTCGTGGCAAGTCGGGTGCAAAACCCGCGAAGGCGCCGCCGCTTGGGTCGTCCAAGGGGTCGCTGGCCGACCGCTTCGGTACGGCGGACGAGGATCATCCGGCTGGCTCCGATCCGGATCAGGACGAACTGCTCGATCAGCTGGCCGAGCACCCTGATGACATCGCCTCGCATCTGGAACTGGTAAGCCTTTACTACACCCGTCGTGACGTCGAGCATTTCGAGGCCGCGGCGGAGGCCATGCATGCGCACATCACCGACCCCGATCAGCCGGAATGGCAGGATGTGGTGCACATGGGCGAAGACCTGGCGCCTGGCCACCCGTTGTTCGCCCAGACCGTCATCCCGCCGTCGACGCACGACGAGCAGTCGCCGCTGCACCACTTCGACCTGGACAGCTATGGCGCCAAGCAGGACTCCGATTCGACTGTCGCCAGGAACGCGCCGCCGCAGCCGTCCAAAGTCAGCGAATATCACTTCGATTTCGACCTGACGCCGCATCACGCCGAGTCGCCTGCCCAGGCTACGCACGCAACGGCAACGGCGGTGAAGCCGGAGCAGGAGCCGGTATCGACCTGGAATTTCGAGGAGCCGGCTGAATCGGCCCAGGCTCCGCACGCCGATCACGCCGAGCACGAAGCGGACTTCGGCGAATTGCACGACGATCCTATCGATACCAAGCTCGACTTGGCGCGCGCCTACCTCGACATGGGCGATCCCGACGGCGCTCGCGCGATGCTTGATGAGGTGATGCAGGAAGGCACCCAGATGCAGAAGGATGTGGCGAAAACATTGATGGCCAAGATCCACTGACCGTCGCATCGCATGTTTTATCGACCATCGGGCCGGCTATGCCGGCCCGATGCTTTTGGGGCGATTGAACCCGCACAGGCACGGGATTCTGGCGACAAGCTGCTACGCTTGTCGTCTTGCGGTTTCTTAGACACTCATGCGCATTGCTCTCGGTATCGAATACGACGGCACGAACTTCCTCGGCTGGCAGCGGCTGAGTCACGGTGCGAGCGTGCAGGCCAGCGTGGAGAAGGCCCTTTCGTTTGTCGCGGCCGAGCCGATCGAAGTCACCTGCGCGGGCCGCACGGATGCGGGCGTGCACGGGCGTTGCCAGGTCGTGCATTTCGACACCGAGGTACAGCGCGACATGCGCGGCTGGGTGCTCGGCACAAGTTCGAATTTGCCCACCGAAGTGGCCGTGTTGTGGGCGCAACCCGTCGCGGACGACTTCCATGCGCGCTTTTCCGCACGTAGTCGCCGCTATCGCTACACCATCCTCAATCGCGCCATTCGTCCGGCGCTGGATGCACGCTTCGTTTCCTGGGAGCGCCACCCGCTGGATGCCGCGCGCATGCACGATGCTGCTCAAGCGTTGATCGGCGAGCATGATTTCAGCGCTTTTCGAGCGGTCTCGTGCCAGGCTGCGCATGCGCGGCGACTGGTGACGATGATTCAGGTGCGCCGCGAAGATGCCTGCGTGATCATCGAAATCGAAGCCAACGCTTTTTTGCATCACATGGTGCGCAATATCGTCGGTTCGCTACTGCCGGTCGGACGCGGCGAGCAGCCAGTGGAATGGGTCGCAGAGCTGCTTGCAGGGCGCAATCGTGAAGTGGCTGGCCCTACCGCCGCGGCATCCGGCCTGACCTTCATCGGTCCGCGTTACGAACGACATTGGGGACTGCCTCCCGAGGTGAGCCAATGACACGCATCAAGTGTTGCGGCATGACCCGCATCAAGGATGCGCTGCTCGCCGCGCAGCTCGGCGCCGATGCGATCGGCGTGGTGATGACGTCGCGCAGCAAGCGACAAGTGGCGCTGGAGCAGGCCAAGGCCATCGTCGATGCCATGCCTCCCTTTGTCACGACGGTCGCGCTTTGCATGGATGACGAAGCCGATTTCGTACGGGCGGTGATCGAAACGGTTCGGCCCGCGATGCTGCAATTCCACGGCATGGAAAGCGACGAGTGGTGCGCGCAATTCGGTCAGCCGTACCTCAAGGCCATTGCGATGGGCGAGGGAGCCTCCGCACGTGCGCAGCTTCGCGCCTATCCGCGTGCGGCGGGCTTGCTGCTCGATGGTCATGGACTCGGCGAAGCAGGCGGCACAGGTAAAACTTTCGATTGGTCGCTGATGCCGAAAGACATTAGGCAGCCGCTGATTCTGGCCGGCGGCCTGACGCCGTCGAACGTGCAAACGGCCGTGCGTACGGCGCGACCGTGGGCGGTGGATGTGTCGAGCGGGATCGAGTCCGCGCCGGGCATCAAGGATCCCGCGAAGCTGCGCGACTTCATCGCGGCAGCGCGCGCGGCGACCTAGTTGCTATTTAGCTCGTTGCGCAGCCAGGTCGCGAGCGAGTCGACGCGACTGTCGTTCCTGCGCCGCGGCGTTGCCAGAATCCACGACGCCGATGTCTGGCGGAATCCCCAGGGAGCAAGCAGGCGACCGGCGCTCAAGTCATCGCGTACCAATTGCTCCGGCGCGATGGCGACGCCGAGTCCGGCAACCGCCGCTTCCAGCAGATAAAACAATCGGGCGAATCCTTGTCCATGGCGCAATGACTTCGCGGGTACGCCGCTGGCCTGCGCCCACTCGGGCCACGCTTGCGGGCGCGATGTCGTGTGCAACAGGGCTTCGTCGCACAACACCGATTCGTCGCGACCCAGCAGGCGTGCAAGGCCCGCATAGCGAGGACTGACCACCGGGCCTATGCGCTCCGGAGCCAACGCATGCACTTGCCACGCGGCCGGCCAGGGCGGTGCAGCCAGCGCCAATGCGGCATCGGGCTCCGCGCGTTGTGGTGAAAGCGGATCTTCCTCCGGCGAAAGATGGAGCCGGAGCATGGGTAGATCGCGTTCGAGTCGATCGAGGCGTGGAATCACCCAGCGCGCGAGCAGGCTGCTGGCGCAACCGAGCACGAAAGGCGAATCGTTGCCGGGGCGGCGCAGCTCCGACCAGCCGTCACGCAGCTGGTCGAATGCGGTCGTTACGCGATCGCGTAGCTGTTCGCCGATGGCGGTGAGCGTGATGCCGCGGCCTTGGCGGGTGAACAAGGGTTGCTGGAGCGCTTCTTCCAACACGCGCAGCTGCCGGCTGATCGCACCGTGGGTGACGCTCAGCTCTTCGGCGGCGCGGCTGACGCTGCCCAGCCGGGCGGTGGCCTCGAAGGCCCGCAGCGCATTCAGCGATGGCAATTCGCGGCTCACCAATCTGTGAGTTTTCCTGACGTGTTGCGGCCATCATATCGCTTTTTTGCCATGGCAATTCGCTGTATTTTTAGCATCCGGTGGTTCTATCCCAACCCCAAGCATCCGCGATTTGCACAGGATTTCTGACAGATGCCCACGATCCAGGATTACCAGAGCTGGCCCGACGCCCATGGGCGTTTCGGCGACTTCGGCGGCCAATACGTCGCCGAGACCCTGATGGCGCCACTGGCCGAACTCACCGAGGCCTATCTGCGCCTGCGCGAAGATCCCGATTTCCTCGCCGAGCTGGATCGAGACCTGACCCACTACGTAGGGCGCCCCAGCCCCATCTATCACGCCGAGCACCTCTCCAGGCACGTCGGTGGCGCGCGCATCCTGCTCAAGCGCGAGGATCTCAATCACACCGGTGCGCACAAGATCAACAACACCATCGGCCAGGCGTTGGTCGCCAAGCGGATGGGCAAGCCGCGCATCATCGCCGAGACTGGCGCAGGCCAGCATGGTGTGGCCAGCGCCACCGTTGCCGCGCGTTTCGGACTCAAGTGCGTGGTCTACATGGGCGCCGTCGATATCGAGCGCCAGAAGATCAACGTCTACCGCATGAAGCTGCTTGGTGCGGAAGTCGTGCCGGTGACGTCGGGTTCGAAAACGCTGAAAGATGCGTTGAATGAAGCCATGCGTGATTGGGTCACCAACGTCGCCGACACGTTCTACATCATCGGCACCGTCGCGGGGCCGCATCCGTATCCGATGATGGTGCGCGATTTCAACGCCATCGTCGGACGCGAAGCGCGTTCGCAGATGTTGGCGCAGTATGGTCGCTTGCCGGATGTGCTCACTGCATGCGTGGGCGGCGGTTCCAATGCGATCGGTTTGTTTCACGCGTTCCTCAACGACAGCGATGTACGCATCGTTGGCGCCGAGGCGGCAGGCGAAGGCATCGCCACGGGACATCACGCAGCATCGCTCGCGGCAGGGCGTCCCGGCGTGCTGCATGGCAATCGCACCTATGTTCTATGCGACGACAACGGGCAGATCACGGAAACGCATTCGGTTTCCGCCGGCCTCGACTATCCCGGTGTCGGCCCCGAGCATGCATTCCTCAAGGACGCCGGACGCGCCCAATACGTCGGCGTGACCGACGACGAAGCGTTGGAAGCCTTTCATCTGCTGGCGCGCACCGAGGGCATTCTCGCCGCGCTCGAATCCAGCCACGCCGTTGCGCAGGCCATGAAGATCGCGCGCGAACTGCCGAAGGATGGGATCGTGCTCTGCAATCTTTCCGGACGCGGCGACAAGGACGTACACACGATTGCAGCGCGCGAAGGAGTGCAGGTATGAGCCGCCTCGATCGTCGTTTCGCAGCGTTGAAGGCTGCTGGCCGAACCGGGTTGATTCCGTTTGTAACCGCAGGCGACCCGTCTCCGGAGCATGCCGTCACATTGATGCATGCGTTGGTGGATGCGGGCGCCGACGTAATCGAACTGGGCGTTCCGTTCTCCGATCCGATGGCCGACGGCCCGGTGATTCAGCACGCGAGCGAGCGCGCCATTGCCAAGGGCGTTGGTCTTGCCGCCGTCTTGGGCTGGGTCGCAGCATTCCGCGAACGCGACGAAGACACACCGGTTGTGCTGATGGGTTACCTCAATCCTGTCGAAATCCACGGCTATCAGCGTTTTGCCAGCGAAGCGATTGCTGCAGGCGTGGATGGCGTGTTGCTGGTGGATTGCCCGCTGGAAGAAGCCGCCGTGCTCGCGCCTTTGCGTGCGGCCGGATTGCAGCAGATTTTGCTGGCGGCACCCACCACCGCACCCGCGCGTATGGCGGAATTGTGCAAAGCGGCCGAAGGTTTCCTGTACTATGTATCGTTCGCCGGCATCACCGGGGCAGGTCGCTTGAGCACGCAGGATATCGCCGCACGCGTGGCGGATATCCGGGCTCATGCGAAGGCACCGGTTGCCGTGGGTTTTGGCGTGAAGGATGCGCAGAGCGCAAAAGCGATCGCCGGTTTTGCCGATGCCGTCGTGATCGGCAGCGCTCTCGTCGAGCGGCTCGATGGCGCGACGACGGCGCAGGATATCTCGGAGCGAGTCGAGCATTTCCTCGGCCCGATCCGCAAGGCGCTGGATACGCCGTCAAGTTCCTCTTGAGGAGGGGGAACGGGGCATGGGGTCGATGCCCGCGACAGTACGGCGATGGAACGTACTTTTCGCGGAGCGGTCATACGCATGACCGGGCTCGCGCTTACCGTCCTTGAAAAAGGTCTGGTGTCGCACGAAGTCGCCCCCATGAAGTTCTGACGGTCCCTGGTCGTCAGATTCAGACTGAGGTTTTTATGAATTGGTTGCAGAAAATCATGACACCCCGCGCGCGGACGCAAGGTTCCGCGGCAGGCAAGGGCAAAGTACCCGAGGGTGTATGGGAGAAGTGCGCCGGCTGCGGAGCCGTGTTGTACAGGCCGGAACTGGAACGCAATCTGATGGTGTGCCCCAAGTGCAGCCATCACCATGCCATCGGTGCGCGCGAGCGGCTGTTGTCGTTCTTCGACGAAGGCACCACGCAGGAACACTGGGCCAGCATGGAGCCCAACGATCCACTGAAATTCCGCGATTCCAAGAAGTACCGCGACCGCATCATCGCCTCGCAGAAATCCACCGGCGAAAAAGATGCGCTGATCGCCATGAGCGGCAAGCTCAAGGAAAGGCCGCTGATGGCCGTTGCGTTCGAGTTCTCCTACATGGGCGGCTCGATGGGTTCGGTGGTCGGCGAGAAGTTCACGCGCGCCGCGGAGCGCGCACTGGCTGAGCGCAGCGCGCTGGTCTGCTTTTCCGCCACGGGCGGTGCACGCATGCAGGAAGCATTGTTCTCGCTGATGCAGATGGCCAAGACCTCGGCCGCGCTGGCGCGTCTGCGCGAGGCAGGCGTGCCGTACATCAGCGTGCTGACGCATCCCACCACCGGTGGCGTGTCCGCCAGCCTCGGCATGCTGGGCGATATCAACGTGGCCGAACCGAAAGCGCTGATCGGCTTCGCCGGCCCGCGCGTCATCGAGCAGACGGTGCGCGAGACCTTGCCTGAAGGGTTCCAGCGTTCGGAATTCCTGCTCGACCACGGTGCCATCGACATGATCGTCGATCGTCGCCAGATGCGCGACAAGCTTGCCGACGTGTTGGGCATTCTGCGCAAAGTGCCTCGCGCGGCGTAAGCGCGACGTGTGCAAACAAGAACGATGCCGCCTTCGGGCGGCATCGTCGTTTTCGCGCTGTTATTTTCAACGTGTCATCCCCTCACCGTCATTCCGGCGCAGGCCGGAATTCAGTACAAACATGCTGTGCAACGCACTCAAAATAGGTTTTGTGTGCTTCGTACTACGTATTCAAACTGGATTCCGGCCTGTGCCGGAATGACGATGAGGGCGCCACAGTTTTCCACAGCATGTGTGGACGCTTTCCGGAAAACCCTGTGGAAAACTCGCATACGCGACTTAGCGATCAATCACTTGCCACAGCGTGATGAATTTTTGCGCAGATAGTTCGCGTACTTTTCCACAGCGATTGTGGAAAGTATCCGGTAGAGCCTGTGGATAGATACGCTATCTCGTTGAACGCAAAGCGCGTAACGACGGCGTGTGCAATGATTGATCACGCCAACAATTGCGGTGCGCTGTGCACGATCCACAGCGACAGCGCACCGAGGCCACTGCCAACGAAGATCGCGGCGAGCACGTCGCTCGGATAGTGCAGGCCGAGAATCACGCGCGATGCAGCCACCAGCGCCGTGAAAGTGAGCAGCAGCGGCGCAAGCAGCGGATACCACGCGAGTGCAACGATGGTGAAGCCCACCGCCTGCAAGGTATGTCCGGATGGGAAACTGAATTCGTCCAGCGGCGGTACGTGGGCGATCACGCCGGGGCAGGTGCGAAACGGGCGCGGCCGGCGCGTCCAGCGCTTCAGAATGCGATACAGCAACAAGGCCACCAGACCGGTGACCGCCATGTGCGCCGCCGCTTCGAGGCCGCGCCGGCCATCGATCAGCGCGAGCGCGAGCATCAGTGCGTACCAGAAGATACCGTCGCCAAGGCGACTGATGATGCCAAAGAACAACCCCACGGCGTGCCGTGCGCCCCAACGATTGGCGGCAATGCACATGCGTCGGTCGAACGCATGGCGCGGAAGCACGACCTGGTCAGGCAGGTGCGATGGTGACATGGCGCTCATGCACGTTCTCCTCGACCAGTTCGCGTAGCTGGGTTTCGAATTCGCGGATGACTGCATCGGGCGAAAGCCGCGCGACACTCGCTTCGGCAGCATGTCCCATGTGGCGGATCAGGCCGATGTCGCTGGCCAGCGTTACCGCCGCCGCAGTGAAAGCGCTGGCATCGCCGGAAGCTATGCGGAATCCGTTGATGCCGTCGATCAAGTGCTCGCGTGCCGCGCCTTCGGCATAGGCCACGACCGGAAGACCCGCGGCGAGCGCTTCCAGGATGACGTTGCCGAAGGTTTCGCTCAGGCTCGGAAACGGGAACATGTCCGCGCTGGCGTAATGCACGGCCAGTGCTTCGTCGCGTTTCATGCCGGCGAAGATGAAATCCGGATTGGCCTCTTGCAGCGCTGCACGGGCCGGACCGTCGCCCACCCACACGTAACGCGCCTTCGGTGCGTGCTGCTGGATGGCGCGGAATGTTTCAACCGCCAGTTCGAGATTCTTTTCCGGCGCGATGCGCCCGACATACAGCACGACCGGCGTATCCGCCTCCGCGCCCCAGCTTTCGCGCAACAAGGGATCGCGCCAGGACGGATTGAACAATTTGGTGTCCACCGCGCGGCGCAACAGGCGCGCATGATCGACACCCATTGCCGTCAATTCCTGCGCCAATGCATCCGTGGGAACCAGCGTGATGTTGGCGCGGCAGTGGAAGCGGCGCAGATAGTTGTGCACGATCGGCGTCAGAAAACCCACGCCATAGTGATCGGCGTAGGTGTCGAAGCGCGTATGAAATCCGGTAGCGACGGGTATGCCCAGGCGCACCGCTGTTTTGACTGCGGAGCGACCCAAGGGGCCTTCGGTGGCCACATAGATGGCATCCGGGCGCCGTTGCATCCAGCGCTTGCGCAGTGTGCGCGGTGCCGGCAAACCAAAGCGCAGGCCGGGATAGCGAGGCAGTGCCGCGCCGCGCGTTTCGAGTGCGTCGATACCGGGTTCGTCGACGTGGCTGACGGCTTGGCGGGGACGGATGAGGTCGATCTCGTGGCCTTTGGAGGCCAGACCGGTCGCCAGACTATGAACGGTGAGAGAAACACCGTTGATCTCGGGCGGATACGTCTCGCTGATGATGCCGATACGCATGGCGCATCCTCGTCTTGTACGGCGGTAGCTTGCGCCGAGGTCGTTTCGCGGGCGTGGCGGGAACGTGACAACGTGGTTACGCGTGTGACGAAACGGTGCAAACGCCGCCGACACGCGAACATCGCGATGCGAATGGGCTAGATTGATCACTCCACTGGACCAGGAGAGGCACCCATGAAACGTCTGTTGCTTGCTCTAGCGCTGGTAACTACCGCAGGGTCGATCTTTGCCGCCGATGCGCCGGGCTTGCCGGTCACCAAGGCCACGGCCGGTGCGGAGGTCTACATCATTTCCCCGCAAGATGGCGCCACCGTTTCACAAAGCTTTACGGTGCGCTTCGGACTCAAGGGCATGGGCGTGGCGCCGGCGGGCGTCGTCCATGAGAACACTGGCCACCACCATCTGTTGATCGATGTGAAAGAGCTGCCCGCTGCCGGGCAGCCGATCCCCAAGGACGAGCAGCACCTGCACTTTGGCGGTGGCCAGACCGAGACGACCCTGAAACTCGCGCCCGGCACGCACACCCTTCAGCTGGAACTGGGCGACTCCAACCACATTCCCTTCGACCCGCCGATCGTGTCGAAGACGATCACCGTCCACGTGAAGTGATTCCGCAGCGCCCGGCCCTCTACCCGTAAGGAAAGGGGGCCGGGTGAGGGTGGGGCGATATCGGCTAAAATGCGCAGTTCCGTATCGCGCCACACGTGAATCCATGACCGTTCGCACCCGCTTCGCTCCCAGCCCTACCGGTTTCCTGCACATCGGAGGTGCCCGTACCGCGTTGTATTGCTGGCTGGAGGCCCGTCGCCGCGGGGGCGAATTCCTGCTGCGCATCGAGGACACCGACCGCGAACGCTCCACCGACGAAGCGGTGCAGGCCATCCTCGACGCCATGCAGTGGCTGGACCTGAGCGCCGACGAGGCGCCGATCTACCAGACGCATCGCCTGGCCCGCTACAAGCAGGTTGCCGACGAGCTGCTGGCGGCCGGCAAGGCCTACTACGCCTACGAAAGCAAAGAGGAAATCGAAGCGATGCGCGAAGCCGCCATGGCGCGAGGCGAAAAACCCCGCTACAACGGCTATTACCGTGATCGCAACGAACCCTGTCGCGACGACCCGAACCGTGTGATCCGCTTCAAGAACCCGCTCGAAGGCTCCGTGGTGTTCGAGGACAAGGTGAAGGGCAGGGTCGAATGGTCCAATGCCGAACTGGACGATCTGGTGATCTTCCGTTCCGACGGCTGGCCGACCTACAACTTCGCCGTGGTGGTCGACGACATCGACATGGGCATCACCGAAGTGATTCGCGGCGACGACCACGTCAACAACACGCCGCGGCAGATCAACATCTATCACGCGCTCGGCGCGAAGGTACCGGAGTTCGCGCACCTGCCGATGATCCTGGACAAGGAAGGCAAGAAGCTCTCCAAGCGCACCAATTCGGTCAGCGTGATGGAATACCGCGAGAACGGCTTCCTGCCGCACGCGATCCTCAACTATCTCGTGCGCCTGGGCTGGTCGCATGGCGATCAGGAAATTTTCTCGCGCGAAGAAATGGTGAAGCTGTTCGACGTCGCCGACGTCAACAAAGCCGCATCGCGTTTCGATACCGAAAAGCTGGAGTGGCTCAATCAGCACTACCTCAAGACGGATGATCCGCAGACGCTGGCACCCGAATTCGCGTGGCATCTGGCTCGCGCGGGTATCGACGCCAGCCAGGGTCCCGCGCCCGCGGACGTGATCGTCGCGCTGCGCGACCGCGTGCACACGCTGAAGGAAATGGCCGAGCGCGCGAAGATCTGGTACGGACCCCTCACCGAATGGGACGACAAGGCCGTCGCCAAGCATCTGAAGAACGACAGCGCCGTGCAGGTGCTGCAAGCCGCGCGTGAGCTACTTACGGGATGCGAATGGAAGCCGGAGCCGATCCATCAGGTGATCGAGCAAGTCGCTACCAGGCTCGAACTGGGCATGGGCAAGATTGCGCAGCCGTTGCGCGTGGCGATGACGGGTACCCAGGTGTCGCCGTCGATCGATCACACCATTTACCTCACGGGTCGCGAAGCGGCGCTCAAACGCATCGACGACGCGATGGCCAAGGCGCAGGGTTGATCGTTGGAACCCACGGCTTTCGAAGAACAGCCGCACGTCACTCTCCAATCTCGACGGCGGCTGTAATCTAAAGCACCGTCATCGATCAGCTTCACGACAGCGAAGCGGGTCAATGACGAGCACAGAGCGTGGCGTTCCGTCAGCTAACGAGGCACAAATGGAAGAACTGCTGGCCAAGGCGATGAAAGGCGTCGATCCCGATTCTCCCGGTGCGTTCTTCCACATCTTCATCAACCTCATGAACATGGTGCCGTGGGCAGCCTTGTTCTGGTGGAACCTGATCTTCGTTGCGGTAGGCGCCTTGCTGGGCTGGTGGCGTGGCCGCCTGATGAGCGGGATCGTCTGGGCGCTGGTGTTGGGGCCGATCGGCTGGATTATCGTGTTGATGACCCCCAAATTGGCCAAGCCCCCGCCGCTGCCGCGCTGAGGTAGGTGCCGGGGTGTATGATCGAAATCGAGGTGAACCCGTTGAGCGAAAGTTCCTCCATCAAAGCGCACGCGCATCATCATCACGAAGGTCCCAAGGAATTCGTGGCGGCGGTGGAGCACGCCAGTGAAGAACGCGGATTGCGCCTGACGCCCTTGCGCAAGGAAGTGCTGGAACTGATCGCGGCTGCCGGCAAGCCGGTCAAGGCCTACGACTTGCTCGACCATCTGCGCGAGCGGCACGGCAACGCGGCGCCGCCCACGGTGTATCGCGCACTCGATTTTCTGCTCGAGCACGGCTTCATTCACAAGCTGGAATCGATCAACGCATTCGTTTCCTGCCATCACCCGGCCGAAGCGCATCAGGTGCCGTTCCTGATCTGCGATGTCTGCTCCAGCGCGCAGGAAGTGTGCGACGAGCGTGTCGCCGAATTGATCGAGGCGCAGGCCAAGGCGTTCGGTTTCCGTCCTCAGGCGCAGACGCTGGAAGTGCACGGCGTCTGCAAGCAGTGCCGCAAGGCCTGAGTTGATCCCGCGTCGATTGCCTGGCCCTTAGCGGGGCGGGTTGCGTGCAGGCCAGAGATGTTATATTGTATCAAAACCATGCCGGGCCCCACCGGCTAGCCAGTACGGTGTAGTCCCTACATGGATTCCACGCCAACGCCGCCGCCCACCCGCTGGTGGAACCTAGCCGACAGAATCGGCGCGACCGCCTCGTTCCTGTGCGCGATCCACTGCGCGGCGTTGCCGTTCGTGCTGGCGATTCTTCCTCTGCTGGGCCTGAGCTTCCTTGCCGATCATGGCTTTGAGCGAGGTTTCGTGCTTTTCGCCAGCACGCTCGCGCTGTGGGCCCTGGTGAACGGATATCGCCGCCATCATCGATCGCTGCCGCTGCGGCTGGCCTTGCCTGGCCTCAGCTTGCTGGTGATGGGCGTCACCTTCGCCGAGAACTACTCCATCGTGCTGCACAGCGTGCTGGTGACGTGCGGCGGTCTGCTGGTTGCCAGCGCGCACTTCGTGAATCTTCGATTCGATCGCACGTACGGCCACGTGCACGGTGCCCACTGCGCTCACTGAATGCTTTGTGCGTCAGTGATTGTGTAACGGCGGCACCGCTTCCTAGCATTGTCGAATGAATCACGCGCACAGCCACGCCTGCGACCATCACGACGATCATTCCCACGCGACGGGAACGGTCGGTCGCGAGCGCAAGCTGCTGTTCGCTTTCGTGCTGACCACGGGCATGATGCTGGCCGAAGTGGTGGGCGGATGGTGGTCCGGCTCGCTGGCGCTGCTGGCCGATGCCGGCCATATGCTGGTCGATGCGCTGGCGCTCATGCTTGCCTTGCTCGCCGTACGCATGGCGCGGCGTCCCGCCGATGCGCGGCGCACGTATGGTTACGGCCGCATGGAAGTGCTGGCCGGTTTCGTGAACGCGCTGACGCAATTCGTGCTGGTCGGATTTATTGCCTACGAGGCCGTCGAGCGACTCTTCAAGCCGGTGCAGATTCTTTCTGGCGTCATGCTCGGCGTGGCTTTGGTGGGACTGCTGGTGAACCTCGTCGTGCTTCGCAGCCTGCACGGTCATGCGCATGACGACGTGAACCTCGGCGCGGCCAGCCTGCATGTGCTGGGCGATCTGATGGGTTCCGTCGGCGCGGTGCTTGCCGCGCTCGCCGTACGCTGGATGGGTTGGAATTGGGCGGACCCGGCTCTGTCGCTGCTGGTATCGCTGCTGATTCTCAGCAGCGCATGGCAGCTTCTGCGTCGCTCTACTCACATCCTGCTCGAAGGCGTGCCTGAGGGGATGGACCCGCACGAGGTCGAAGCAGCATTGCGGGGTGCCGATGCATCGATCCGCGATGTACACCATCTGCACGTCTGGCAGCTCGCATCCGGGTCGCGCATGGCCACGCTGCATGTCGAGCTTCATGATCAAGGCGACGGCGCGCGCGTACTCGCCGCAGTGAACCGGACGCTGTTGGATCGCTTCGGCATCCGACACGCCACCATCCAGATCGACCCGGGTGACTGCCCAGACGAAGGCCCGGGCTGTAACGCCCACCATCACCACTGACCCAGCGCCGGCCTTGCGCTTTGGGCCGCCGCTGCTAGGATGTTAGGTCGTCAACAGCATTACGAGTCAAGGAGTTTCCTATGGGTAAGGGCGATCGCAAGACCCGTCGCGGCAAAACCTACCGTGGCAGCTACGGCAATACCCGCGCGCACTCCGTGCAGCCCGCCGTGGCCGGCGCCAAGCCGACCGTAACCAAACCGGCCGCTGTCAAGAAAGCCGCACCGAAAAAGAAATCGGCCTGAGCCATTCGCTCGCCGACACAAAAGCCCCCGCGTGCGGGGGCTTTTTATTGGGGGCGAGTCCAGGCGTGCAGAAGAGCCTGGTTGCACGTTCATAAAGCATTCCTCCTAGACTCTTCTCGCCGGTAACAGCCGGCTGGTGTGGGCACTGTCGATGTTTCTGTTCTTGCTGCATTTCTGGTGGTGGGAGTTTCGCCTCACCACCGTGCAGCACTGGAGCTTCAACCTGTATCTGTTCGTCGTGATCTACGCGCTGCTGCTGTATCTGCTTTGCGCCCTGGTGTTCCCGGAGCAGATCGGCGATTACAGCGGGTATCGCGAGTATTTCTATTCGCGTCGCGCGTGGTTTTTCGGAACGCTGGCGATGATGTACGTGGTCGATTACGCCGATACCTGGATCAAGGGCTCGGACTACTTGCGAAGCTTTGGTGCCGAGTACGCGATACGCAACACCTGCTGTGTGGTGTTCAGCCTGATCGCCATCTGGACCCGTCGTCCGCGTTACCACGCAGCATTTGCGTTAGCGGGCGTCATCTATCAGCTCTCCTGGATCGCTCGCGAGTTCGAAACGCTTTGAGCGCCGATCCACACCCGACGCACCTACGCAATTCGCTCGCTTGGAATATTGGATTACAGTTCATAGCGGCGTTCGAGTTCAAAACGACCCTCTACCGGCGATGCGATGACATTCTGGTGCACGCAACCGGGAAAGATGTTGCTGGTCTGCTCGGCATGATTGTCCGCGTTATAGAGATACGGGACATGAGACCAACAGCGATAGCCAAGATCCTTGATGGCTTGTATTTCAGCCTCGACCTGTTCGATGCCAGCCAAACGGTAGTACAGGAACGGACGATGTTTGCGAATGGTCTCGGTCGCGCCCGCCAATAATTCGAGCAAGCTGCCAGGCACGTTGATTTTAAGCAAATGCAATGCCTCGAGACCGAGGCCGTCGACGGTAGTGATGTTTACGATTTCGTCCTGTGCATGCTTCAAAGTGGCGTTGTGCGGTAGTGATGCCAGTGATGACGGGCCTGTCGATCGACCCAGCCAATTGAGGTGGGTGTAGACATTCGTCAATTGATTGATCGCGATATTGGCGCATAGTTGCTGGAACGGAATGCGGCGCGGCTCGGCGACATGCACTTGTCCTTTCTCGCCGACGGCACGGGCCAACCAAAGTGCGTGAGCACCGTATTCGCCGCCAAATTCCATAACGCTCTGACCATCTTGAATCAGGCCGCTCAGCAGATTGATTTCTTGTTCGGCCCATTCGCCGTAAAGCTGCAGCGAGCGGGCGGCCGGGGTGTCGGCTTTTACAGCGGTCATTAAACCGTAGCGGGTATTCCACAGCCGCGAGGTTTGCTCGGAGGTGTTGACTTGTATGTTCATGGCTGAAGATCTCGAGGTTGAAGTTGATGGGAAATCCGCTTTAGCGCATAGCGCTGGCGATTCGCAGTTGTCTTACCGCGTCACGATACGCTGCTTCTGTATCCGATTGCGGCCCTGACAGAGCCCATTGATCGCAGGCTTCACGCCAGGTGGATAGAAGTTCTGCTGTCACGCTACCGAGTTGCCAGGCCCTTTCGCATAAGTGGCATGCACGGATGAAATCGGCGTTGCGTAGAAACATCTCGGCCATACGCCGGAGGGTTTCTGGCCGCTGGCCCGTTAGCGTTTCGAGTCTGCTTGCCAGGGTCACGGCGACGTTGCCTTGAACAGGCATGCCGGGAAGTCGTTCATAGGCAACCTGTATGGCCAGCCGACACTCCATGCTTTCGGTGCGCCAGCGAGGATCGGCTTCTGCCAAAAATGTATGCATAAGGGCGTGCGAATACGCTTCTTTCGCTTGTTCGGGTGGCAGTACGTCTCCCTTGTCCAAGGCGACCTGAGCGATGGCCAGGGCAATGGCCGCCGTCGGTGCGCGTGCATACAGTTCGTCTAGCAGTGCTTGCGCCGTTTCGAGATGCTGTAGTCGCAGACCGCCATCCTCGATCGCAGCGCGTTGTCGAAGAATGTCAGCGTGGCATTGCTGGGCGTAATCAGCGTGCGAAGGCAGTCCGTGTAGGCGCATGCAGAGCGCCTGAGCTTCCGTATATTTCGATAGTGCGCCATCTCCATATTGGCACTGTGCCCAATATACGATCACCTCGATCCAGGCTTTCAGCAACACGGGTTCGCCACGCTCGATGTCGGACGTGTGACGGGCTTGCATATCCCGCAAGTGAAGCAAACGGGAGGCCCCCTTTTGCCGCTTGGCTTTGGCAAGGTCGATACCGATCCGTTGCGCCTGCCAGTAGGGCTGTTGGACCACGTCGACGGCAATGTAGTGGTGCAGAGCGAGTTCGGAAGCCTCCGTATAGAGCCGATCCGCTTCGACTTTGCTGCAGCCTTCCGCGCGCATCATGAGCGTCTGCAACAGCAGCCACGTCATGGCGATGCGGTCTTGCGTCTTATCGGCCATCGCTTCGCGAATGGCAGACTCCCATTGCAACAACAACGCCGCAGGCGGTGGCTCTTTTGCAAGTCTGCGTATGTTGGGAAGGACACTGTCGCGTTCGACGAGCAAGGCAGGAGGTGCGTCGGGACGTTGCGCTGCCAAGTTTTCCAGGCGGTCGAATAGTGAGAGCTCAGCATGTTTGTCGTCGCCTGGAGGTGCGGACAGAGCCGGCTCCTCATGCGATTCCGCTGGGACTAGTGCGTTAACAACAGGTTCGGTCGTAAACATATCGGTGTCTTCGATATCATCAAATATTTCAGGCTGAACCGAACGGGCCTCGGCTGGATCTGCCGCTGCTTGTCCGGAAGAAAAAAACGGCGACGTCATAAGGTTGACCGGTTCATAGTGAGACCATGCCCGCAGAGTGCCGGCGTCCTGCGGATCGCCATCCACTGGCCGGTAGAACCATGGCTCTGGCGGACGATACGACTGCCTCGGGTCATGCCAGTTAGGCCGGCATGGGGTGGCTTCTGACGAGGGCGTCGCGATTGCCGCAGGCTGTTTTTCCGCCTGCGGGATGGGTTGGTGACGCGTGTCGTCGGGTGTGAGCCTGATGCCATCGATGGTTCGAGATGGAGCAGATGGCAAGCGCGATCGCAGGAGCCACAGCCCAAAGCTTCCGCAAATTGCCGCGACAAGCAGCAGCAATCGCCAGAGCGAAGATTTGTCGAGCATGCCGCTTTTGTCGCTGACTGCCATGCCGGGTATGGCAGACGAGGGCGACACGTTGGCAAGGGCAGGTGAGCCTTCGCCCGAACGTGCGGCGCTTGACGGAGAAGACGATGCGGATGCTGCCGTTGGCAGCGTGGTGGTGTCCGCACCGAGCTGATCTTCACTGGCGGCGATGGTTGACGATGCGACGGTGTTCGTTGATGCATGGGTTGCGTCGTTTTGTACGTACGGCATCAGGCCGTGTTTATCGGCGTGTGCTATGGCTGAAGGCGAGCCTTGTCGTGCAGACGATGTATCGGTCGATTCGGACTCGCTCGATGAACCTTGCGTCCTATCGGCCGTGCCGTCTTCGGCGGCGTCTTGCGCAGGTTTTGATAGCGAAGGTGCAACCGTTCTTGATGCTTTATCGGCAGTCGATAAGTGTCGCGAATGCATGCCCTGGCTATCGATAAACGGATGGCTGCAAGCCGCCAGCAGGGCAATCACCACGATCAACCAGTGGCCATGTAGGTGACCTGCCGTGGACCGGATGATCACTCCCATTCCCGCACGCGACAGTCCAGCGAGGGGTAGTGACAGGCGACGCGCTTGGTTTGTTGAAGCCCCCATGATCACTCCTGGCCAACCATGCCGTATCGAACGTCATGTCGACTAGGCAAGGGGTCTATCGGGATGAGGTAGTACGCTGCACGCTCGATAATTCATCGAGAAGAAATGCATCGGATGGTGCTCGAATGCATCGGGAATTCATTGCCTTGCACGCGTCGACAGTGACTGGTTGCCGCCATCGTGAAGGCGCCCAGGCATAGTACGGATATGTAGGGGGTGGTCCTATGGGACGAGTCTTAAAACACTCGATCGTTCAAGTGGCGCGACAGCCATTCAGCTGCACGTCGGGGCGACTTTATGGAGCTGCGAGCGTCGCTTTCATATCGGCGATACGGCCACGCCACCGATCCACACCTGACGCACCAGCCCGCCGCCGATCCAGTAGCACAGCTCGGCAGGTTGTTTCGCATGCCATACGACGAGATCGGCCCGCTTGCCGATGGCGAGCGTGCCGCGATCCGCCAAACCCAGCGCACGCGCAGCGTTCACCGTGATGCCGCGCAGCGCTTCCTCCGGCGTGAGCCGAAATAGCGTGCATGCCATGTTCGCTGCCAGACGCAACGAGAGCAGCGGCGAGGTGCCCGGATTGCAATCGGTGGCAATGGCGATGGAAACGCCGTGCGTGCGCAATGCATCCACCGGCGGCAGCTTTGTTTCGCGCAGTGCATAGAAAGCGCCGGGCAACAACACCGCCACCGTGCCGGCACGCGCCATCGCCTGGATGCCCGAGTCGCTAAGGTATTCGAGGTGATCGGCTGACAACCCCTTGAATTCGGCCACCAGGGCAGCACCGTCCAGGTCGGACAGTTGCTCCGCATGCAGCTTTACCGGCAAGCCCAATAGGCGCGCATGCTCGAACACACGCTGCGTTTCCGCGCGACTGAAACCGATTCCCTCGCAGAACGCATCCACGGCATCGACCAGCCCTTCGTCGGCCAGTGCGGGAAGCAATTCATTGCAGACCAGGGCGACGTACTCATCGCGTCGGTCCTTGTATTCGGGCGGCAACGCATGCAGCCCAAGGAACGTGGTTTGCACGCGAATGCCAAGCGCAGTGCCCAGGCGGCGTGCCACGCGCAGCATCCTTCGCTCCGCGTCCAGTTCCAATCCGTAGCCGGATTTGATTTCCAGCGTGGTTACGCCATCGGCAAGCAGCGCGCGGGCGCGGGGCAGCGATTGAGCAAACAGTTCGTCTTCGCTCGCGTGGCGTGTGGCGCGCACGGTGGAGACGATGCCGCCGCCGGCGTGCGCAATGGCTTCGTAACTGGCGCCATTGAGGCGCAATTCGAACTCCTGCGCGCGATCGCCGCCGAAAACGAGATGAGTGTGGCAATCGACCAAGCCGGGTGTCACCAAAGCGCCGTCGAGGTCATGCACCTCTCGCGCTGTCGAAGCGGATGCCGACGGCAGATCTCGCATGGCGCCAATCCAGACGATGCGTCCATCCTGGCAAGCCATCGCCGCGTCGGTAAGCAGTCCGTGGCTGGCTTCACCGACGAAGGTCGCCAGGGACGCATTGGTCAGGAGCAAATCCCAGTTCATCGGTCGGAGTCTTTTGCGGGTGTCTCGGTGGGTTCGACCGGTTCGCCGTAGGCATCCGTCGCGCCGATCTCTTCTACGTCATCGACGTCGTTTTGCTGCTTTTCCGCTTCCGCATGCCATGCGTGCTGACGCTCGAAATCCTGCATCATGCGTTCGGCGAAATCCTTGTATACCGGCGTGGGGCTGAAAATGGACGCTGCCGCTCGCGCCAGCAGGCACGCCGCCATGATCGGAATCACCATATCCTGATTGTTGGTCAGTTCCATGGCGATGACGGCTGAAGTCAGCGGTGCGCCCGTCACGCCGGAAAGATAGGCGCTCATGCCGAGCAGCACCACGGCCGCCTCAGGCGCATGCGGCAGGAAATAGGCGATGTTGTGGCCGATGCCGGCTCCCACCGCCAGCGCCGGCGAAAAAATACCGCCGGGAATGCCGGCCCAATACGACACGACATTCGCCAGCAGCTTGTAAAGACCGAATGCGTGTCCTGCCGTGACCGGGTCCTGCTGCACGAACTCACGCGCTTGCGCATAGCCGGTACCGTAGACGGCGTTGTGGGAAATCACACCGAGTACCGCCAGCGCGAACCCGCAACCGACGGCAAACGAAACCGGGTAGCGCTCGCGCAGGCGACCGACCGCGGCCAGCGGCCCGCGCCGGCTCAAAAGGATCAACCGCGCGAAAAGACCGCCCAGCAGACCACCGACGACGCCACATTCCAGCACCGCGAGCCACGCATGCCCCAGCGGAAGGCTGGTTTCCACCGTGCCGAAGTAAGCGTAATTGCCGTTGATGCCCAGCGACACCACGCCGCCCACGATCACAGCCGTGAGCAGCAGGCCGCTGAAGCGATGCTCGAACGTGCCGGCGAGTTCCTCGATGGCGAACACCACGCCGGCCAGCGGCGTATTGAAGGCTGCGGCAATGCCCGCCGCGCCACCGGCAAGGATGAAGCGAGAAATCGCCTTGGCGTCTGTAAAGCCGAAGCGTCGACCCAGCGAATAGAACAGGCCCGCGCCCACGTGCACCGTGGGGCCTTCGCGGCCGATCGATGCGCCGACCACCAGCGCGAGTATCGTCAACACCATCTTGCTGGCCGCGATAGGCAACGCCAGCATGCGTGCGCGAAAGCTCTCGTCTTCGATATGGATGGAGGCGATGGCCTGTGGGATACCGCTGCCGCGCGCCGCGCGCAGACGGCCTTGAGTGACCCAGCACAACAGGCCGAACACCGTCGGCGTCATGATCAGCGGAATCCAGATGCCATGGGCCACGATCTTCTGGAACAGGCCAAACGCCCAGTCGCTGGCCCTTGCGAACAGAATGGCCGCCAGCGCCACCAGCACCGCACCGCTCCACAAGGCGATACGCCGTTTCCACAAGTAGGGAGCGAAGAACTCGTGCCCCAGCACGGCGCGCAACCGTGGGTTGGAGGCTTTTGGCGTGGGCGATGGCGATTCCGGCATCCGCGCATTATGGCAGGCCGTTCGTGCCGAAGTCAGCGCGGGTGCCTCAACCAGCGCGTTTCGTACAGATCGAAGCGGCGATCCTTGAGGTTCTGTACGGCGCCGGCATTGCGCGCCATCGCCAGGCTTTCCAGCCGCAGGTCTGCAAACAGCACCGTTTCGATATTCGGCGTGGAGTCGGCGGCGACGCCGTCGCGCGCGAACGGAAAGTCGCTCGGCGTGAGAATGCAGCTTTGCCCATACTGGATATCGAAGTTGTTGACGCCCGGCAGATTGCCCACGTTGCCGGAAAGCACGACATAGCACTGGTTCTCGATCGCACGCGCCTGCGAGCAATAACGCACGCGCAGATAACCTTCACGCACGTCGGTGCAGAACGGCACAAACAGAATCAGCGCGCCCTGGTCGACCAGATGCTTGGCGACTTCGGGAAATTCCGCGTCGTAGCAGATCATCACGCCGATGGGGCCGCAGTCCGTCAGGATGGTCGCCGCCGTATCGCCACCCGTGACGTTCCACACATTCCTTTCGCTGGGCGTCGGGTGGAGTTTTTCGCGTTCGTGGATGGAGCCGTCGCGCAGACACACGTAGCAGACGTTGTGAATGTCGCCGTTCTCCTGCTCGGTCGGATGCGAGCCGGCGATGATGTTGATGTTGTAGTTCATCGCCAGGCGGCTGAAAAGCTCCTTCACCTGCGGCGTGTAGTGGCTGAGTTTGCGGATGGTATCGACCGGCGACAGTTCTTCGTTCTCGATGGAAAGCAGCTGCAACGTGATCAATTCGGGGAACGTCACGAAGTCGGCGCTGTAGTCCGCAGCGATGTCGGTGAAGTATTCGACGTGCGTAACGAATTCGTCGAACGATTTGATGCGCCGCTGCAGGTACTGCACGGTCGCCACGCGCACGGAGTCGGGCAGGTTGCGCGTGGATTTCACGGCCGGAATATCCGGTTGATCCAGCAGGGCCGGATTTCGCCAGACCAGGTGCGCGGCGTAGCCGAGCGACTCGTAGTCGGTCGGCACATAGGCGCGCAGCAGTCCGATGATTTCGAAATCGTTGGCGAGTTGAAAACTCAGCGTGGGATCGCGGCGGCGTCCCTCGACCACAGCCTGCACGTATGCTTCCGCGCTGCCGTAGCGCTGAATATTGCGCGACAACCCCGGAACGCGTCCGCCGAACGTGATGCCGCGCAGTTTGAGATCGGTGCACAGCCGCTTCCGTGCCTGGTACAGGCGTTGGCCGATGCGCATGCCGCGATAGTCCGGGTGCACCACCACTTCCATGCCGTACAGCCAGTTGCCGTCCGGATTGTGGCGCGAGGCCATGCCGCCGCCGGTAATCTGCATCCAGGTATGCGGTTTCAGGGCGACCGATTCGTCGATACGGAACGTGGCGCAGTAGCCCACGATATTGCCCTCGTATTCGACGACGAACTGCCCCTCGGGAAAGTGCGTCTGCTGGGAGCGCAGCATTTCCGCCGAATGACCCCATTCGGGCGTGTAAATGCGGGCGGTGAGATCCACCAAGGCAGGGACGTCACCGAAAACAGCCTGCCGCAAGGCCAGTATTGGCGCATTTTCGTTCTTCTTGGCCATTTCTCCATCCTTCCTTAAGGAAAGTGAAGAGGACGCGAGTGAGCAGGTTACACTTTGTAAGTCTTACGGAGATTGTTCATGAGCGATATGGCCACGGTTCACGCTTTCCAGGCACGGCAACTCTGGCATGAGGCGGGTTGGCGCAGCGATGCCACATTCGCCGTCGACGAGCGTGGCCGGGTTGCGCACATGGAGAGCGGGACACCGCAATACCTCGATGACTGGGTATTGCCGGGCATGCCCAATCTCCATTCCCATGCGTTCCAGCGTGCCATGGCGGGTCTGGCGGAACGACGTGGTCCCAGCGACGATTCGTTCTGGACCTGGCGCGAAACCATGTATGCCTTCGCGGCGCGTGTCGATCCCGATACGCTGCAGGCGATTGCCGCCCAGCTCTACGTGGAAATGCTCAAGGCCGGTTACACGCAGGTCTGCGAATTCCATTACCTCCACCACCAGCCCGACGGAACGCCTTATGCGCAGCCGGAAGCGATGTCGCTGGCTTTGATCGAGGCTGCGCGCGAAGCAGGCATCGCGCTCACCTTGCTGCCGGTGCTCTACATGAGCGGCGGTTTCGATGGTCGCCCACTCTCGCCGCGGCAGCGTCGTTTTGGTCATGACGTCGACAACTATTTTCGATTGCTTGCCACGCTGCGCAAGCTGGAAAGCGACGACGTGCGCTTGGGTGTTGCACTTCATTCCCTGCGCGCGATTCCCGAACAGAGCTGGCGTGGCGTGGTCGAAAGCGAAGCGCTGAAAACCGGTCCTGTTCACATCCATATTGCCGAACAGATCGGCGAAGTGCAGGACTGCATCGCCACGCGCGGCGCGCGTCCGGTCGAATGGTTGTTTCAGCATGCGGCGGTCGACCGGCGATGGTGCCTGGTTCACGCCACGCATCTCACCGAATCGGAAACCGCGCAACTTGCGCGCAGCGGTGCGATTGCCGGCCTGTGTCCCACCACCGAAGCCAATCTGGGCGACGGTCTTTTTCCGCTCGCGCGCTATCTCGATGCGAACGGCGTGATCGGCATCGGTTCCGATTCGCATATCTCCATATCGCCCGTGGAAGAGCTTCGCTGGCTCGAATACGGCCAGCGCCTGCAGACACGCCACCGCAACGTGGCTGCGCGACATGCCGGCGACAGCGTGGGTGAAACCTTGTGGCGCGCGTCGCTACGCGGTGGCGTGCAGGCCGCCGACATGGCGATCGGCTCCCTGGAACATGGAAAGCGCGCGGACTTCGTCGTGCTCGATCACGACTCGCCGCTACTGGCCGCACGCGATAGCCGTTCCGCCATGGACAGTTTTCTGTTCGCGGGCAATGTTCCGCTGGTGCGCCACGTCATGACGCGAGGCAGATGGGTGGTGCGCGATTTCAAACATCACGATGAAGCGCGCATCGCCGCGCGTTACCGTTCGGCGATGGAACGACTGACGAACGCATGATGCGATGGCGCGCAGCGATGGCTCGCGCGGAGGATCGTGTTGTTCAGAAGGTTTGCAGCCGGAGCCGGGTCATTGGGAGGCTGCTGCCCGCTACCTCGCATGGCGGCTTCCGGCTGCAAGCCTTCTGAACATCAGCGCGTTGTCTTTGCCGTCCTGAGTCGGCGCGATGCGAATGATGGCGAGGCCGGCATAGAAATCGGATAAAAGATCCGATCACTGGCGTAGAAATTGCGTAATTTCCGAACGCGGCCGATGGGTCGACGAACCCGCCTGAACGCTTCAATCTTTCGCGCCGTTGACTTTCTTTCGAGGCGCGCGCGGCAGCAACGCACTGGCTTTCACTTGCCTGACGCTGGGGCTGAACCATTGGCATCGGTTCAGGTTTGTCGCGTCATCGCGGCGCGTCGAGGCCGCGTTTCCCGGCGTGAGTTTCCACTCACGAGGAGAAACACCATGCGCCGTTATCTGTCTGTTTTCCTGATCGCTCTCGCTGTGCTGGGCGGCACACTGGCGCAAACAGGTTGCATTGTCGTCGCACCGCGCCCGGCTCGCGTGTGGGTGCCCGGTTACTGGGGTCCTAGCCACGTTTGGGTTGGCGGTTATTGGCGTTATCGCTGAGTGGGCTGACGTTTGATCGCGAGGCGGCTCTTCGCAGCTGCCTCGCGTTTGCCCCATTCACGAACGAAGTCGATAAATACGCGCAGTTTTGGCGGTACCTGGAACCGGCTCGGGTAGTACAGGTAAAAACCGTCAAAGGGCGGCAGCCAGGGGTCGAGTACGCACTCCAGTGATCCCGCGTCGATGGCGGCGCGCGCGGATGCTTCCAGCAAGCACGTCAGGCCGATGCCGTCCTGCGCCGCACGCAAGGCAAGCGAGATGTCGTTGACGGTCAGGCTCCCGTCAACGGCCATCTCGAACCAGCGACCTTTTTGCGCGCCACTGCGATGCGCAAATTCCCAGCGATAAATGGCGCCGCTGCTCGCCATGCTGGCGATCACCGTGGATGCCCATTGATACATGGGGACTATCGAGTCGTACCTGCCGAATTATCGATCATCCGCGTGTCACGGATTATGCTTGTGCCATCTTTCCCGATCCCATCGCGATGAGCACAAGCCTATCCGAGCAGGCACCGGCCAAACCGGTGGCCTGGAGCGACGAAGACCTGATTCGCCACGGTACGCCGGCGTTCCGGCATACCAATCTGGCGTTGTTCGCCGCCGGTTTCGCCACGTTCGGCCTGCTGTATTGCGTGCAACCACTGATGCCGCAATTCAGCCAGCACTATGGCGTCAGTGCGGCAACCAGCGCCTTGTCGCTGTCGCTGACGACGGGCGTGCTTGCGTTTGCCATGCTGTTCGCCGGCGGCGTTTCCGACGCGGTGGGGCGCAAATCGGTGATGGTGGCGTCGCTGCTCTCCTCCGCCGTATTGGTATTGCTGACCGCGTTGATGCCGACGTGGTATGCACTGTTGACGATACGCACCTTGCTCGGCCTGACATTGAGCGGCTTGCCGGCGGTGGCGATGACCTACCTCACCGAGGAAATGCACGTCGAATCGATCGGCCTCGGCATGGGCCTGTACATCAGCGGCAGCGCCGTGGGCGGCATGAGCGGGCGCCTGATTGCCGGCGTAGTGGCCGATTATTTCGGTTGGCGTGCCGGCGTCGGCGTGGTAAGCGTTGTCGGCCTGATTTCAGGTTTGATCTTTTGGCAGGCGCTGCCGCCATCGCGTCATTTTCGTCCGCGTCCATTGGAGTGGCGCGCATTGTTCGGCCGCTTCGCGGGCATGTTTCGTGATGCCGGGTTGCCGTGGCTGTTCGCCGAAGGTTTCCTGCTGCTCGGCGCGTTTGTGACGGTTTACAACTATCTTGGTTATCGTTTGCAGGCGCCGCCATACAACTTGAGCCAGACCGTGGTCGGCCTGATTTTCGGCATCTATCTGGTCGGTACCTTCAGTTCTGCATGGATGGGTCACCTCGCGGGCCAGCTGGGTCGCCGCAAGGTGTTGTGGACGGCCCTCGCATTGATGCTGTTCGGTGTCGGTTGCACGATGATGGCACCGCTTTGGTTCATCGTGCTTGGCATCACAGCCATCACCTTCGGTTTTTTCGGCGGGCATTCCATCGTCAGCAGCTGGGTCGGCAGGCGCGGTGGTGCTGCGAAGGCGCAAGCCTCGTCGATGTATCTCTTCAGTTACTACATGGGTTCGAGCGTGGCTGGCGCCAGCGGCGGTTTGTTCTATGCTGACCACGGCTGGACCGGCGTGGCGTTGTTCGTTGGCGTGATGGTGCTCGCCGGACTGCTGATCGCCTTGTGGCTTTATCGCGTCAAACCGCTGCCGCAACTCATCACGCCACCCACGCCGATGAGCAAGGGAGCCATGCCATGAAGCTCGACGATATCTAGGTTGCTTGACGCGTTTCCGCCAGCAACAGCTGGACGAAACGCGGCACGAGCGGCGAGCGTTCGTCTTCGCGATACACCACGTGAATCTCGGACATGCTCTCCGCGTCGGCCAGCGGCACGTAGCTCACGCCGTCGACGCCGCTGTGACTGCATGAAGCCGGCAGAATCGATACACCGAGGCCAGCAGCAACCAAGCCGATGATGGTTGACGCTTCGCGCGCCTCCTGTGCGATGCGAGGCGTAAAGCCAGCGTTGTGGCACAGTTTGAATACGCGCTCGTAGACGCCTGCGCCGGCACTGCGCGCGAACACCACAAAGGGCTCTTGCGCCAGGACCGCGGTCGAAAGCTTGCCACGCGAGCCAGCGCGCTTGAGAACCGGATGATCCGAACGAAGCACGACGACGAGCGGATCGCGAAACAGCCGCTTCGATACCAGCGAGCTGGGTAACGAGTCGGGACGCAGAATGCCGATCTGCAGGCGTCGCTCAAGCAAGGCATCGATCTGTTGTAGCGAATTCAATTCCTGCAGTTGCAGATGCACGGCGGGAAAGCGCTGCCGGAATTCGAAGATGGCGCGAGGAATCTGCTGCGACAACGGAATGGTGCGAGTGAATCCAATAAACAGCTCGCCAAGTTCACCGCGTTGCGCACGCTTGGCCATGTCGGCGGCGCGGTCCACGCGCGCCAGAATATCGCGCGCCTCCTGCAGGAACAGTCTTCCCGGCTCGGTCAGGGCAACCCGGCGGTTGGTGCGCGTCAGCAGGCGCGCACCCACCGTCTCTTCCAGTTGACGGATCTGCTGGCTGAGCGGCGGCTGCGACATGCCCAGCCGTTCCGCTGCCTTGCCGAAATGCAGGGTGTCGGCCACGGCAACGAAATAGCGCAGATGGCGCAGTTCGATATTCATGCCGCTACTTTCGCGGCACGGCCTTCGATACTCAAGTGGTTTCTAGCCGGGCCCGCGTT
Source organism: Dyella psychrodurans (assembly GCF_003363265.1). Lineage (GTDB taxonomy): Bacteria > Pseudomonadota > Gammaproteobacteria > Xanthomonadales > Rhodanobacteraceae > Dyella_B > Dyella_B psychrodurans. Next base: position 83,915 of record NZ_QRBF01000001.1, read on the forward strand.
TCATTGCGCGGCTGGCTGCGCCGTGGGTTTGAACATGCCCTGGACGTCTTCGAGACTGCCGTCGTTGAAGCGCGGCGGAATGCGAAGCAGCTGGGCCATCAGCGGGTAGACATCCACGTTGGAAAAGCTGTGGAAGCGCGCGCCATTCTGGAACGCCGGGCCGTGGGCAACAAAGATGGCCTGCATCGTCGGATCGGCATTGTCATACCCATGCTCGCCGACGTGCGCAGGGTTCTTGCGCTTGGCCAAGGCTTCGGTAGTGGTGATGCGCCAGCCCACGTCGGCTAGGCATACCAGTTGCGGCACGCGTGCGTTGCTGCCGTAGTTGAGGCGCCTGGGTACACGGGTCTTGTCCCAGCAGTGCATGTGCTGCTGCGGTTGTTCCAGTTGCTCTTCGATCGCATTGAAATCGTGCTTGCGCCTGGGATTGAAGCCGGCGAGGACGCCGAGCGTCACCGTGTCCACATCCTTCATCGAAATCAGTTTGTCCATGAGGATGTTGTTGTCGGCCGGAGCGCTGGCCATGCCGTGATCGGCGACCACGATGATGTTCATGTGATCGTACAGGCCCCGCTGCTTAAGACCCTCGACAAGGCGTGTCATCGCTTCATCGGTATCCTGGATGGCCTGATTCACCTGCGGCGAATCGGGACCATGCTCGTGGCCTGCGGTATCTACCGCGTTGAAATAAAGGGTGACGAAGCCGGGGCGCTGATCGGCCGGAAGATCCAGCCAGGCAAGTACCTGATCGACGCGTTGATCCGCCGTCACCTTCGCGTCGAACGGTTTCCAGTAGTCGGGATGATGTCCCTGGATCGGCGCTTCGGAACCAGGCCAGAACATGGTCGCGGTGCGTATGCCATGCGCGTCCGCCGTTTCCCAGATTGGCGTGGCCTGGTCCCACCAGAACTCGTTGCCCACGGCCTTGCGATCGCTAAGCGTGAACTTGCCAAGTTCGGGATCGAACATGGTGTTGTTGACGATGCCGTGATGATCGGGCACCAGTCCGGTCACCATGGTGTAGTGATTGGGAAAGGTCAGGGACGGAAAGGATGGTTGCATTGAAGCGCGCACACCGGATGCGGCGAGTGCCTGCAAGGTGGGGCTGAGGCCGCGGTCCAGATAGTCCGCGCGATAGGCGTCGATGGAGATCAACAGCAGCGGTGTGGTGGCAGTTGCCTTGGTCTGCTGCGTTGTCGTTTCGGTTGCCTGTGCCGGCGTGGTGCTGTGCGATGCGCAGCCTGCGCCGACGGCGACGAACGAACAGATCAAGACGCGGGACAACCAATTCATAAGGGACGATCCGTGAATGACGATGGACAACCCCTTCATGATGGCGCAGTTGTGTGACTAAAACAGCTCTTGCGCAACGAGCAGACATGCGTTCTCGCGCAAGTTCTTGTGGGCAATGCTGTCCTTCATGCGCATGGCCAGGGCCCTTTCCCGCAGGAAAGGGCCTGGCTCAAACGGCGGGGATCCATCAAGCCGCAGGCCGCATCAACACCTTGCCGGTAGCCAATTCGTATACCGCGCCAACGACGCGTACGCTGCCTTGCCGCACGGCCTCGGAAATCACCGGTTGTGCCGACGCTACGCGCGATACGTTGTAGTCGACGTTGCCGTCGATGGCATTGGCCAACATATTGCCTCCGCCAGTTTCCACGGCCTTGGCGACACCGGGCCGAATGGCATCGACGATGTCCCAGATATGTCCGGGCAACGGAGCGGGTTGCTTGATTTCGTTGAGCGTGGCCTTGACGGCGCCGCAATCGGCATGTCCGAGAACAAGGATCAAAGGCACCTTGAGTACCCCCACGGCGTACTCAAGGCTCGCCAGACTATCGCTGCTGAGGTAATTGCCGGCGACGCGCACGACGAACAGATCGCCGGGACCTTGATCGAACACAAGCTCCGGCGCGACGCGCGAATCCGCACAGCTCAATATCGCGGCAATGGGGTATTGCGCCTTGGCGCGCGCCGCACGGCCCACCGAGAAATCCTTGGCATCGATCTTGTTGGATGCGTAGCGCGCGTTGCCGTCGAGCAGACGGCGCAAGGCGGCATCGGGTGTAATGGCGTTCTGCGGCGGCGACGCATCGGCCCACGCAAGAGGCGAGGCGAATGCACTTACTGCAAGCAATCCCAGGCTTGCTTCAAGAAACTGACGGCGGGACTGCATCGAATGCGAAGGAAGGTCGCACATGGCACGTCTCCAATCAGGTGGGTGAGTTGTTCCCCTGCAAGGTCAGCTACAGCGTTCCGGAGGGTACAACCATCGACCTGAGAGCGTCGTGATGACTTGCATTATTGCGGTGACAGGTTCTTGAACCATGCTGCGGCACCCAGTCCCGCCCGGCGGCCGCTCGCGAAGCAGGCCGTCAGCAAATAACCGCCGGTGGGCGCTTCCCAGTCCAGCATTTCACCCGCGCAGAAGACCCCGGGAAGGCCATGGAGCATCATGCGATCGTTCAGGGCTTCAAGCCGCACACCGCCTGCGGTGCTTATCGCCTCGGCCATAGGGCGTGCTTGCTTTAGGTGCAGCGGCAGTCGCTTGATCGCTTGCGCAACGACGCTGCCGTCCAGCAGCTGTGGCTTGTGGAGCGCTTCGTAGAGCAACGCCGCCTTGACGCCGGCGAGGCCCGCTTGGCGGCGCAAATGTTCGCTGAAAGATCGGCTGCCGCGTGGCTTGGAAAGTTCGTGCTGCAAACGCTCCAGTGTCCGATCCGGAGCGAGATCGAGTTCGAGCGTGGCATGTCCGTGTTGGGCGATGGCATCGCGCAGCGATGCCGACAGGGCGTAGACGAGACTGCCTTCGATGCCTGTACTCGTAATGACGCACTCGCCTTGACGCAGATGTTCCTGCCCATGCGCGTCGCGCCAATAAGCAGCCACCGGTTTCAATGGCGCACCCGCGTGATGTGTGGCGAGATGTTCGCTCCAGCCGATATCGAAGCCGCAATTGGACGGCTGCAGCGGCGCGATATCCACGCCACGGTCCGCGAGCCAGGGTGCCCACGCGCCATCCGAACCCAGTTGCGGCCAGCTGCCGCCACCCAGCGCCAGGACAACGGTCGACGCGGATACGGAGCGTTCTCCCTCCGGTGTCGCGAAGCGCAACGCACCGTGTTCATCCCAGCCGAGCCAGCGATGATGGACATGGAAATGCACGCCGCTTTCGCGCAAACGATGTACCCACCCGCGCAACAGCGGCGCGGCTTTCAGATCGCTCGGAAACACGCGGCCCGATGTGCCGACAAACGTTTCTATGCCCAGATCGCGTGCCCAGGCACGCAGCGCATCGGCATCGAAATCGTCGAGCCACGCACCGACTTCATGCGCACGTTTGCCATAACGCAGCACGAAATCGGCCTTGGGTTCACCGTGCGTCAGGTTCATGCCGCCTTTGCCGGCGATCAGGAATTTGCGTCCGACGGAACCTTTGCTTTCGTACAGATCGACCTCGATGCCTCGTGTGCGCGCCGTTTCGGCCGCCATCAATCCGGCAGGGCCGCCGCCGATGATGACCAGTCCCGGGGGATTGGAATGCGCAGAAGACATGCTGAAACGAGAGAGAGACGGCTGGGTATTGTACATCGACCCGTCTGGCCTCTTCTTTCGAAGATAGCGCGGAAGGCGTGATTGCGAGACGGGCAGCCAGACTTATCCGCTCAGTCGATTTCCTCGCCACCGCCGAGCATTTTTCGCTGAATATGATCGAGATACTCGTCCAGTTCGTCCATGCTTTTGAACACCTCGTTGACGGGAACGGCCTTGACGATCTCGAACACCTTGCCGACCTGCGGCTGCGGATTGAGCAACAAGGTGTAGCCGTTGCGCGCACGCATCGTTTTGCGGATCTTGGCGACGCTTCGCAATCCGGCGCTGCTGATGTATTCGAGCAAGGACAGATCGAGCACCAGCGTGCTTCCTTCCTCCAAGTGCTGTAGCTCGCGCGCGGCCGCTTCGTCGAACTCGCCGAAGGTCAGCGCATCGAGTCGGCCCTGTAGATGGAGTGTGGAACGCATGGGTGACGTGGCGTCACTGCGAAGGCTGAAGGTCATGGTCTTGCTCCGGCCGATTGGCGTGAACGAAACGAAGTTGCAGATGATTGCCGTGCTCGTCGTGCGTGTAGTTCAGATCGCTGGCCATCGCACGCACCAGGTGGATGCCGAGTCCGCCCAGTTCTTCCGCATCGGCGCAATCGCCGCTGAGCGCGGGAGGGGGCGATTGCAGCGGATCGAAGGGTTTGCCGTCGTGATGCAGCTCCACCAGCACCGCATCGTCGGCCAAGGTCAGGTGCAGGCCGATGTTGCCCTGGTGTTGTTCGAGGCAGCCATGCTGCACCATGTTGACCATCAATTCTTCGAGCACCAGTCGCACGTCGTCGCGGACATCGTCTTCGATGCCGGCGGCTTCCAGCGTCTGGTCGCAGCGTTCGAGCGTGTCGAACACGTCTTGCATGGATGCGGCGAAGGTGATGTCGAGCATCGATGCGCTCCTTTCCGTTCCGGCGTGATGCCAACGCAATGCCAATACGGTGATGTCGTCGGCCTGGCCATACCCGGCCGCGAAACGTTCGACATCGGCCACCAGGCCCCCGACAGGATCCTCGTCCGGCGTGTCGGCGTACCTAGCCAGGCAGGCGAGCATGCGTTCTTGCCCGTATAACTGCAGCGCCTCATTGGTTGCTTCGGTAATGCCATCGGTATACATCAACAAGGTCTCCCCGGGCTGAAGACGCACGCGATGCGCCGGGTAGGTGGCCTCTTCGTCCAGCCCAAGCGCGGGACCGGTCTCCAGCTGCAGCAGGTGCGGCGCTTCGCGTCCCCAGCGCACGGGAGGTTCATGACCGGCGCTGGCCATGATGAGGTGGCCGCGAACCGTATCGAGAAATCCGCACAGCAAACTGACGAACATGCAGCCGTCGTTGTTGCGGCAGAGCTCCCGGTTAAGCAATTGCAGCAATTGCTGCGGCGATTGCGCTCGCGGTGCGAGAGCCTTGGCCAGCGTGATCGCGCGCGCCATGAACAGCGCGGCGGGAATGCCCTTGTCCGAGACGTCGCCGACCATGATGCAGAAGCGTTGGTCGTGCAGCATGAAGTAGGTGTACAGGTCGCCGCCGACGGTTCGAGCGGGCTGAAGCGCGGCGTGCAGTTCGAAATTGCTGCAACGTGCATCCAGATAGTGCGGGCCGGGTAGCAGGGCGGTCTGGATCTGGTGCGCGATTTCCAGCTCGCTCGCCAGGCGTTGTTGTTCGCGTGCCACCCTCGTCAGCTCGGCGATATGCATGGCCAGTTCGTTGCGCATGCGATCGAACGCATGCGTGAGGCGGCCGACCTCGTCATGTTCGCGCGTTGCCGGCAACGCAAAATCGAGCGCGCCGCGCGCGACCTGTTCTGCGCGGTCCGTAAGCACCACCAGCGGCGTGATGATGCGCCGGATGATGACCAGCATAAGTAGCGAAAGAATCAGCAGCGCCAGTGCGCCGACGATGAGTGTCGCCATGAAGGCGTGCCGAACGCCCGCATAGATTTTCGCCTCGGGCACGGTGAGTCCCAGCTGCCAGTTCGTTCCCTTGATCGGCGCGCGATAGATCCAGATCGGTTCATCGGCGTTGTTCGACTCCGACGGCAGCATCCGAATGGCCGCGGCGCCGTGGGTGTTCAAGGTCCGAAGGAGTTCGGCATCGGCATGCTGCCCCACCAGTTCGGTGGTGTCGTTCGCCAGAAAGGTGCCCTGCTGATCGACGACGAAGGCATTGGTGCCTTCAGGCTTGTCCAAGTCCTGCAGGATGCCTTGAAGCCATTCGAGGGTGATATCCGCATTGAGAACGCCTACTGCCTTTCCGTCCGCGACGATTGCCGTCGAGTAGCTCACCAGCCTGCGGCGCCGGGATTGCGAATAAAAAGGCTTCTGCCAGCAACCGTTCATGCAGGACAGGCCTGCCTGGAACCAGCTGGCATTCCAGTAAGGGGTAGGGTCCTTCAGCAGATCGCGGTGGGTCAGCGAGCCATCATCCGTTCGGCTGACAAAGGGGGACTGCCCGGATGCCAGCGCCGCAGCGGAGCCGGGAACGAATGCCGAAGCCAGGCCTGACAAGTCGGGATTGTGCGAGATGGCATCGCGGAGCAGGGGTTCCGCATCGACCGGTCGCGGACCGATGATGGCCGCGAGCACCTGATCGGTGTTGGTGACCATGTCCAGTCGTTCCTGGATGCGGTTGCTCGCGTCGCTGGCCAGCGCTTCGGATTCTCGATGCGTTTGCGCCAGGATCTGGTGCCCCACCAGCTGAAAAAGCAGGATTCCGCCGACGCTCAGCACTGTTACGGTCCCCAAAAGGACCCACAGGGCCAGCTTTGAAGCAATACTGCGCAACGCCATCGGATCCCGTCCCCTTATGGTCAGAATCTTGCTAGTCGGCGCGAACGCCTGCAAGAGAACCCCGTCTCAAAGGGGGCATGCCGAGTGTACGCGGAGTCAACGGGCGCATTAAATTAACTGACTTCTTGGCCTATTAACTTAGGTCAATCGATTTACCGATCGCATCAGGCACAACGCATGACTTGGAACTACAGTGTGACCATGGGTGATGACCGCCCGTCACCGGCGACGCTACCACCCGCCCGGCCTTTCGATCTTTTTCCCACCCGCATTTGGCAGGCCCAACTCACGCATCTGGAGCCTCATTTCGCGGGGTGGGCGGAGGCGATTCAAGCCATGCGCGAAGCCGAGCCGGTGCCGGCGGGGCGAACCAATCGCGGAGGCTGGAACAGCGTCGATAACGCGGTATTGAACCAGTCGATTTTCGAGGCATTGCATCAGGCCGTGCGGCATTACTGCATGCAAGCGTTCAGTGAGATGGGCGTGGGCTCGCGCGCGTTCAAGGTTCAGTCGTGGGTGAATATCCACGATCGGGGCGGGTTCAACTTTCAGCACATGCATGAGGGTGCATTGCTTAGCGGCACGTTCTATTTGCAAGTGCCGCAGGGATCGGGCGTGCTGGTATTCAAGGACCCGCGGCCTGGAGTGCTGAACTCCTATGCCAGGGGCGGTGGCGCGAATGCATACAAGGACGTCCAGCTTAAGCCTTCCGCTGGATTGTTGGTGCTGTTTCCGCACTGGCTGGAACATTTTGTGGAGCCGCACGACAACGATGTGCCGCGACTCTGTATTCCGTTCAATGCGCTGCCTGGTTGATAGCGTGCCTTGCAAATCATTCGTGCCAAGCGTGGCTTTTCGCTCGCTTGGTCGATCCGCTCACCGGCAACCTGCGAATTCTTCATCACCTCGTTCGGCAAAACGGCCGTATTTCGATTTTTGATTTGTGATGAAAGTCGCATCGACGTCAAGGTCAACATGAGCATCGACTATCGCCGGCGTTGTCTGGAGACACTGATCAATGCGTTGCTGCTTGAGAGCAAGGCGATGCCGATCGCGCACGATCGCTATGCATTGTCGTTGTCGTCCAACATCGGGATGACACAAAAATTCGGTATATCTGTAAGAAAAATTTCATTGAATTGGCGGTACCCGATCGCGCACCAGGGGACTCTTTAAACAGGAAACCCGGATGCAACACGCACGATGCGACACGCATCCGTCCTTCGTTTATTGCCACAAGGTCCCTCATGCGCAATCGTTTAGCACTGCATATAGCCCTGGTTCTGGGCACCAGCATCCCGTTGACCGTCGTGGCGCAAGCATCGACAGCGACACCACCCACCAGCGCCATTGCACCTATGCCACTTGCCAGGGCATTGGAGAATTTTTCGCGGGAAACGAACCTGCAGATCGTGTACGGCTCCGACATTGCCGACAGCATCCAAAGCCATGGCGCGGCAGCAGGGCTGACGCCGGAACAGCAGCTGCGCCAGTTGCTGGCAGGCACGGGTCTGAACTATCGCTTTGTAACCCCGAACACGGTGACGATCATCTCGGGAAACGTGGCAACCAATGCGGGCAACCCGGCCTCCGCTGCGGTAACGACGGCCGGTAACGCAGTTTCCAATGCAACAAACGGCGGCACGTTGTCGCCGAGTGCCGACAAGACCGCCAAGGACCTCGCAAGCGTGGTGGTGACGGCGCGCTCAGGCGTCGAAGTGCGCACGCGCGCGCAGACCAGCTATTCGATCACCACCATCGACGAAGATCGATTGCGCATGCAGGCACCGACCAGCGTTACCGAAGCGGTGAAGTCCGTGCCGGGTTTCTGGGTGGAATCGTCCGGCGGTGAAGCGAGCGGCAACATCCGCGCGCGCGGCATTCCGGTCGACGGCTATGGTTCGGTGAACCTGCTCGAAGACGGCATTCCGGTGCAACACGATCCGGCGTTGGGCTATCTCAATGCCGACCAGGCGTTTCGCCTCGATGAAACGATCGATCACATTGAAGTCGTGCGCGGCGGCCCTTCATCGATCTTCTATTCGAACGCACCGGCCGGTGCGATCAACTTCATCCCGCGCCAGGTCGACGACATGGCCGACGGCCTTATCAAGTACACCGTCGGCAACTACGGCCTCAACCGTCTGGACTTCTGGTACGGCACGCCGATCGGCGATGGCTGGAAATTCAGCACCGGCGGTTTCTGGCGCGTCGATGACGGCATTCGCAAACCCGGTTTCACCAATGACGACGGCGGCCAGCTGCGCGCCACGCTGTCCAAGCAGTTCGAGAACGGGGATATCAGTTTCGACATCAAGCGCCTGGACGACAAGGTCGGGTTCGACCTCGGCATCCCGATGTATCGCAATTCGAGCGGCGACCTGGTCTCGGTACCCGGCTTCAACGGCAACTACGGCACCGTGGCCGGACCGGAAACCGAGCACGTGCAGTTGCAGCAGGGCAACGGAAGCAACTACAACTTCGACGACAGTCTCGGTACCGATGTAAAGCGCACGCAGTTCACGGTGAAGTTCGACTACAACTTGTGGGACGACTGGAAGCTGTCGGAAGACATCCGTTATAGCGACACCGATACGGTTCGCAACGGCGTCTACCCGAACTCCATCGAAACCGCCTCGGCCTTTCTCGCTTCGGCAAAATCGCAGCTCGCGAAGTACTACCCGAATGCTGCCGGCATGCAATTGCAATACGTCAATTCGGGTGCGGTGTTCAACAACGCCAACCAGAATGGCAACGGACTGGTGATCCTCGGCGGCCTGCGCGGCATCACCATGCCGATGCACGAGATCACCAGCGATACGCGCCTGATGCGCAAGTTCGAATTCGGCGACCAGACCCACGACGTGACGTTTGGCTATTACCACGCGTACTTCAATCAGAGCTTCGACCGTTTTTCGTCCACCGTGCTGCTGGATACCTCAGACAACGCCAAGCTGCTGAATTTGGTGGCGGTGAACGCGCAGGGTGCCCCGATCGGCACGCTTACGGACAATGGCATCTACAACAACGGTTACGAATGGGCACACGCGGCCGGCACGTCCAACACCGACGCGTTCTACTTCTCGGACGAGTGGCAGGCTACCGACAAGCTGCGCATCGATGGCGGCGCGCGCTGGGAGCGCGTGAACACCACCGGCTGGACCGAGCTGCCGGCCACGGTCAACCTGGGTACGCCGTGGAGCTCGAACATCCTCACCGGTAGCGGACAGTTTGCCGACTACGACCACACCTTCAACAAGCTGGGCTGGACACTGGGCGCGAACTATCAGTTCACCGACCAGCAAGGTGTGTTCGCGCGTTACACCTCCACCTTCCGACTGCCTAACTTAAGCTCGTACATCACCACGCCGACCGCCACGCCGATCACTCAGACGATGGTGTTGCCGGAAGTCGGCTACAAGTTTGCAAACCGTTACATTGAAACCTACGAGACGTTCTTCTACACCAAGTACAACAACGTCGGCTTCAGCAACTACGTGTTCAATCCCACGTCCGGCGCATCGACCGCGGAAACGGGTTACGCGGATACCGAAACCTACGGCCTGGAGCTGGAAGGTACGGTCTATCCGTCGAAGTGGTTCGACATCCAGTACAACGCCACGCTACAGGACCCTCGCTACAAGGGCCTGCGCTACACGACCGTCACGGCTGGCGAGCCGGTGCTGCTCGACTATGACGACAACCAGCTGATTCGCGTGCCGCGCAAAAGTGCCCGCATCGTGCCGGGCGTGAATCTGCTCGACAACAAGCTGCGCCTGCAGATGGCTTACGAGTACGAGGGCAAGCGCTTCTCCGATACCGCCAACTCCGTGGAGCTGCCGCAATACACCACACTCAGCTTCAGCGCGCGCTACCAGGCCACGCCGGATCTGTCGTTCTTTGTGTATGCCGACAACATCACCAATTCGTTGGGCCTGACCGAAGGCAACCCGCGCTCCGGCGAATTGAAGAGCACCGATGCGGGCGCGACGGTGTTTATTGCACGACCATTGCTCGGCCGGTCGTTCAGGGCATCGGTGATGTATCGGTTCTGATTCACGCAACGCTTGAAATAGTTGGCTGCGGTTCGTTGATGGTTTTCGTCATGCGCATGGCGGAAACCATCGACGACAAGCTGGCGTTCCAAGGTGCATAATGGACTGCCTCGATCCCCTCTCGGGTATAGCCATGTCCGTCAACGCCGATCAGCGTCCACCCCTGCCGCCATTCACTCGCGAGACGGCCATTTTGAAAGTGCGACTTGCGGAAGACGCGTGGAATTCGCGCGACCCTGCGCGTGTCGCTCTTGCCTATACCGTCGACAGCCGCTGGCGTAATCGTGCCGAGTTCATCAACGGCCGCGATGCCATCGTCGCGTTCCTCACGCGGAAGTGGGCGCGCGAACTCGATTACCGCCTGATCAAGGAACTGTGGGCGTTCGAGGGCAATCGTATCGCCGTACGCTTCGCGTACGAATGGCACGATGATTCAGGCAACTGGTTTCGTTCCTGCGGCAACGAGAACTGGTTGTTCGACGAAAATGGCTTGATGGCTGTTCGTCACGCAAGCATCAACGACGTGCCGATCACCGCGGCCGAGCGCAAATATCATTGGCCACAAGGGCGCAGACCCGACGATCACCTCGGATTAAGTGATCTGGGCCTCTGATCGGCTGGAAGCCTGATCCTGTACAAAGAGATCGCCGTGCGATACGCGATCTTCCAGCGCAAGCAGGAAGCGTTTGGTCGGCAACCCGCCACCAAACCCGGTAAGGCTGCCGTTGCTGCCGATCACACGATGACATGGCAACACGATCGGCAGCGGATTGCGCCCGTTGGCGGCACCTACCGCGCGCACGGCCAGCGGTTGACCGATGCGTCGCGCCAGTTCGCCATAGCTGATGGTGGTGCCGTAGGGAATCTCGGCCAACGTCAACCACACATTGACTTGAAACGACGTTCCAACAGGATGCAGCGGCAGATCGAAATGCTGCCGTTCGCCCGCGAAGTACTCATTCAGCTGCCTGGCCGCGAGAGCCACCTTCGCAGGGTTGTGCTGCCATTGCGGATCGGGCTCTTTCTTGTGCTTTCCGGTTTCGAACCACACTTCGCGTAACCCTTTCGTGTCGGCAGCGAGCAAAAGCTTGCCGATAGGCGTGAAGACGTAGTCGTACCAGACGGTTTCCTTCGAGGCATTCATGCTGTCGCTCTCAATTTGGGCAGATTCGGTAATGCCGCAGGTTCGCTCATGCTGCGCCACAAGTGCATCACTGCGTACGCACGCCATGGGCGCCACGCTTCTGCCAGTTGGGTCAATGCCTTCGTGCTAAGCATCTCTTCGTCGCGCGATGCAGCGCGGCGCAATATCAGGTCGGCCGCAGGAAATGCGTCGGGATGACTGAGCGCGCGCATCGCCATGTAATGCGCAGTCCACTCGCCAATGCCCGGTAACGCCACCCAGCGCTCGACGAATTCGTCCAGCGATTGTTCGACGCGAAAATCAACACGGCCATCCAGCACCGCGCGCGCCACGCCGCGGATGCTTTCCGCACGCGCTGTAGTGATGCCTAGTGCGCGAAGGTCGGCTTCGGCAAGCACTTCAGGTTGCGGGAACAGACGTTCCAGACCGGGTGCCATCGGCGCAGGCAGTGGTTGGCCGTAACGATGCACGATGCGCGATGCCAAGGTTCGTGCCGCCGCCACGCTGACCTGTTGGCCAAGAATCGCGCGCACGGCTACTTCAAACCCATCCCAACTGCCGGGCAGTCGCAGACCGGGGCGTTTGCGTAGCAGCGGCCGAACGTGCGAGGTGGTTTGCAACGCGGCGCTGATCGCTTGCGGATCGGCGTCCAGATCGAACATGCGTCGGATGCGTGTGACGATGGCGAGCATTTGCGCCGGTTGCGGACAATGCAACTGTAAGCGAAGCGCGTTTTCGCCGTTGGGCCATGCGCTCAACCGTAGCCAGCCTGGCGCATCGGCAGGTCCGAAGACGCGCGAATAACTTGCCTCGTCCACCAACTCGATGCCGGGCAGGGCGCGCCCGCGCAGAAAGGTCAGCAGCGACGCAAAATCGTACGGCGGCCGATAGCTGAGCTTCAGGCTCAGGCCGTCGTCGCTGCCTGCATTCGGGTGACGGCGCAGGTCGCGCGGAGCAATGCGGTTCGCTTGGGCAAACGCCGCATTGAAGCGACGCAGGCTGCCGAAACCCGAGGCGAGCGCCACATCCGTCACCGGCATGCGCGTTTCCGTCAGCAATTGCTTAGCGAACAACAGCCGGCGGGTTGTGTGCACGTCGATAGGCGGCGCGCCAAGGCGTTCCACAAACAGGCGGCGCAGTTGCCGCGCGCCCACACCCACGCGTCGCGCAAGTTCATCCACGGGATGATCTTGCAGTAGACCGCCTTCGATCAGTTTCAATGCACGTGTGACGACATGGTCGCCGCGTTGCCACGCGTCGTTACCCGGTGCGAGTTCGGGCCGGCAGCGCAGGCAGGGACGGAAGCCCGCTGTCTCCGCCGCAGCCGCTGTGGCGAAGAAGCGTACGTTTTCACGTTTGGCCGTAGGTGCCGGGCACACAGGGCGGCAATAAATACCTGTGCTGCTGACGGCAATGAAGAACAGGCCGTCAAAGCGGGCATCGCGGCTCAGGCGAGCCCGTTCGCATGTCTTCTGGTCAAGCGCTGGGGTAGGGGCGGTTGCTGGCATGTGCTCAGGCTAGCACCGTTGCCGGCCGTAAACTCGCCGTTTTCGGACATCAATACCGGTCACGGCCAAAGTGCTTAAAGGATGCGATTGTGCGCACCTCATCATTCACCTTAGTCTTTTGACGGTTCGACAGCCTGTGTTGGAATGTTCCCGATGAAGCGATTAATCGTTGTGCTGCTTGCAAGTGCCTGGATGGCGGGTGTTGCGTCGGCAACGGATCAACAAGCCTCCTCGCCGGTTATGCAGCATGATCGCATTCAAAGCACGGGCAACAACCCGGTTACGCCACCCAAACCCATGGTCTCGGCGCAGGCCGAACTCGATGCCGCGATAGCGATTGTTCGCAGTTACGCCCTGCGCGCGAGTCAGGTGGACTGGTCGGTCGTTGAACCGCGGATTCGCGCAACGGCGGCTCATGCGAAGGTGTCGAGCGACGCCTATCCAGCGATTCGCGCGCTGTTGAAGGCGCTCAACGATCGGCACAGTTTGCTGTTGGAGCCCTTCGCGCGCGAGGCCGTCGACAAGGAGAGCAGCGGCGATGCCGATCCCACCGTGAGTGTGCAAGGCAGCGGGATCGGCTACGTGATGATGCCGGGATATGGCAACACCGATCCGCAAGCGCAAAAAGCATTCGCCTCGGACATCGCTGCCCGCCTCTACAAGACCGCACCGCAAGCGCAATGCGGCTGGATGGTCGATTTGCGCAACGACCACGGCGGCAACATGTATCCAATGCTGGAAGCTTTGACGCCGCTGCTCGGAAGTCCGCCATGGGGCAGCTTCCGTGACGTGCATGGGCGCCTGTCGCCATGGTCGGTCACATTGAATTTCTATGCCGAACGTTGGGTCAATCCGGATCTTTCGGTGGCTCCCGTGGCGCTCTTGCTCGGCCCGCACACCGCCAGTTCCGGCGAAGTTGTGGCGATTGCATTCCAGGGACGCGCCAACACGCGATCGTTCGGCGCTTCCACGGCGGGCCTTACCATGGCCAATCGGATGTTTTCGCTGCCGGATGGTGCCTTGCTCTCGTTGGCATCAGCCATCGACGTCGATCGCAGCGGTCGCGAATACGGCGACAAAATAGAACCCGATCAACCGGTTTCGTCGGACCCGACCAAAGATTCCGATCCGGTCATCGATGCGGCCAAGGCGTGGCTGGCCAAACAAGATAGCTGCAGGCCTTGAGCGAGGGTTTCACGGTGCGACCAACGTCGCACCGTGAAACCGCGATGCGGTCACTTGGGCCGATAGCCGGTCATGCTCGACAGCACGCCATCGCGGCGAATCAGTCCGTGATAAAGCGCTGCGCCGAGATGTGCCAGGAACGTGAGGAACAGCAGCATCGCAAGCCATGCATGCATATGCCTCAAGATCGCGAATGCTGCGCCGCTGACGGGAAAGATCGGCGGCAATCGCAGCGAATGGCTCAGCATCACCGGATAACCGCCGGCCGAGAGCATCGCCCAACCGACCAGCGGAATCAGCAGCATCAACACGTAAAGCAACCAATGCGATGCATGCGCCGCCAGTTTCTGCACGGCGGGAAGGTCGTCAGGCAGGGGCGGTGGCGGGTTGCGCAGGCGAACGATCAGTCGCACGACCGCGAGGATCAAAATCGCGATACCCAGCGGCTTATGGATGCTGAGCAGCCACGCATGCCGCTCCGATACCGAGGCCACCATGCCGATGCCGATAAACAGCATCGACAGGATCAGCAGCGCCATCAGCCAATGCAGTACGCGAGCGGTGAACACGAATGATGTGGATGACGTATTCATCACTTGGTCTCCGGCTGCGCGTTGGGCTGAACTGTGCCAGGCAGACGAGCTTCTTCGCTCGTACGGCGCAGATAAGAGGTTGCGTAGGCTGCCGATCGCGCGGGCAGGAGCGGATCGTCGGAAGCTTGAATGCCGTTGGGCAGCACCAGAGGGTCGTAATTGATATCGCGGCATGCACCGCTTTCCTGCGGTTCGGTGCTGGTGAGCACGAGTGTGCCTACGTCGATGTCCTGACGATCCGACGGCCATTCCTTGGTTGCATCGTTCGTCGGATCGCCGGGATTGGCGAGTGTCACGATCAAGTGCCAGCGCTGCGGACCTTGCGCCAACCGCTGCGTGAGATCGGCATCGAGGTAGTCAGGATTGCTTCCGCCGACGCCTGCATCGTTGGCTTCCGGCACCATGCGCCAGCGCACCGCATGCCGCTCGCCTTTGGCATCGACAAAGACAAATGCGTTCAAGCTCCAATAACCTTCCGTGGCGAAGCTCGATGAGGGCTTGGCGGTCTTCACCCACGCGAGGAAGGCGGCTGTTTCAGGATGCGCGGCGAAAAATCCCTTGACCTTCGCGGGATCCGGTTTGTGCGTGGAAGGGTCCGGTTGCTGGGCGACCAGCTGTTCGTAGAAAGCTTGCGGCGTAGCGACCGGAAACACCGGCATGCTGTTCATGCCCGTGCGCCATTGCTGGCCGTTGGATTGCGTGAATCGCAACGCCATGCTGCGAATCGGCACGCTGCTGTCCGGCGCATACGGGTTGCCGCCGGGGATGGCGAAGCGTCCCACCACCGGCGTGCGACCTGGCGCGAACACCTCCGCCGCCGAATAAGCCTGCGCCTGGCCGTTGCTGTCGAAATATCCGGCTACGCAAACGCCTTTGGCATGGTTGCGGCGATATCCGGAAAACACGCCCGCATTCGCCTGCAGCTGATTCACCATGCGCTGTGCGGTGAGCCGCTGCGGTGCGAGCCAGCCGCCGACATAGCCGAATAAAAGCACGATAGCGATCAGCACGATGCCAATGAATGCGAATCGCAGAAATATCCGGCGGTCAGAGAGGGGAGGTGAAGCATGCATAGAGTCGTATCCTGGCCGATGAAATGTCGTAGGTCCGCAGGGAGCAATCCTCTGCACCCTGGGGACTAGCCTGTTTCCTTCGCACACCAACCGCAAACGGTTACATCTTTTACGCACACTGCTCGGCCCAGGCACATAGGTGCTTGTTCCAAAAAACGCGCCAGGTCATGCGCCAGACGCGTCGAATCCGAAACTGTCGGGCCGCAGTTTTTTGGTTGCCGGTTATTTCACCGGGGCCATCAAATGTTCGTAAGGCGTATCTGCCCACATCACATAGGGCATGGATGTGTCGGGATCCGGATTCTTCGGATACATGTCGTAGAAGCTGGAGTCGGCGCCTACGATCATGAAATGCGGTCCGGTCTTTATCCAGTGATTGTTCGGCAGCGGTTTCGTTGCATAAGGGTCGGTATTGCTGGCATCCGTACCGCCTTCGAGCATATACATCACGCCGATTTTGCCGGCAGGCGGCGGCTTGTGGGACATGTACGCCTGGGCCCACTCAAACGCGTTCTTGTCCATGCACATGGGGTCCGGGCCGGGGGTGGCCGGGTTGTCGGGCATGCAGGTGTAGCCGTTGGTGCCCTGGCGCAGCGTGCGCATCGTGCCATCGGCATTCATGGCGACGATGGTTGCTCCTTTTGCGACGCCCGGTGGCGCCGCCCGCATGGCGCTGGCAATCAGCTGGGCATCCTTGGGCGTCTGTTTGTCGGCTGCCAACCCTGTGCTCGCGACAACGAGCATGACAGCGACGGCGGCGGTCCGGTACATCGAGCTTGTCGCACTCATAAGTAAGGCCTCCCGCGTCGGTTGAGCAGGCCATTCCGGGATTCCGCCAGCGAGTCTGGGCGCCGCTTCCGGGCGTGTCAATCGGAGGTGAACGGTGCAGCTGCCCCGGTTTTTGCGGCGCTGCAGTTGGCGGCCGGGAAACGGGACGCCCATAATTGGGGACTTCCCTAGGCAGTCCCAGGAATTCCGATGAACGCCCCCACCCGCATCGACACCACGCGCACCATCCACGCCCCGCGCGGCACCGAGCTCACCTGCAAGAGCTGGCTCACGGAAGCCCCGTATCGGATGCTCCAGAACAACCTGGACCCGGCCGTGGCCGAAAACCCGGCAGAACTGGTGGTGTACGGCGGCATCGGCCGTGCCGCGCGCAACTGGGAATGCTTCGACGCCATCCTGCGCGCCCTGCGCGACCTCAACGACGACGAAACCCTGCTGGTGCAGTCCGGCAAGCCGGTCGGTGTATTTCCGAGCCATCCCGACGCGCCGCGCGTGCTGATCGCCAACTCCAACCTGGTGCCGGCATGGGCCAACTGGGAACACTTCAACGAGCTCGATAGGAAGGGCCTGATGATGTACGGCCAGATGACGGCCGGCTCGTGGATCTACATCGGTTCGCAGGGCATCGTGCAGGGCACCTACGAAACCTTCGTGGAAATGGGTCGCCAGCACTACAACGGCAGCCTGAAAGGCAAATGGATTCTCACCGCCGGTCTCGGCGGCATGGGTGGCGCGCAGCCGCTGGCCGCCACCTTGGCCGGCGCGTGCTCGCTCAACATCGAATGCCAGCAGAAGAGCATCGATTTCCGCCTCAAGACACGCTACGTCGATGAACAGGCCACCGATCTCGACGACGCACTCGCGCGCATCGCCAAATACACCAAGGCCGGCGAAGCGAAATCCATCGCGCTGCTCGGCAACGCCGCCGATGTATTGCCCGAACTCGTGCGCCGCGGCGTAAAGCCCGATGCCGTTACCGATCAGACCAGCGCGCACGATCCCGTCAACGGCTACCTGCCGCAGGGCTGGACGGTGGAGCAGTGGTTCGAGCGTCGCAAGAGCGATCCGCAAGGCACGCGCGACGCCGCCAAGAAATCCATGAAGAAACACGTGGAAGCCATGCTCGCTTTCCACGCGCAGGGCATTCCCACCTTCGACTACGGCAACAACATCCGCCAGATGGCGAAGGATGAAGGCTGCGCCAACGCCTTCGACTTCCCCGGCTTCGTTCCCGCTTTCGTGCGTCCGCTGTTCTGCCGTGGCGTGGGTCCGTTCCGCTGGGTCGCGCTATCCGGCGATCCGGAAGACATCATCAAGACCGACGCCAAAGTGAAGGAACTGATCCCCGACGACAAGCACCTGCACAACTGGCTGGACATGGCCGAACAGCGCATCAGTTTCCAGGGCTTGCCGGCACGCATCTGCTGGGTTGGCCTGGGCCAGCGTCACAAGCTGGGTTTGGCCTTCAACGAAATGGTGCGCAAGGGCGAACTGAAAGCGCCCGTCGTGATCGGCCGCGATCACCTCGACTCCGGCTCCGTCGCCAGCCCCAACCGCGAAACCGAAGCCATGAAAGACGGCAGCGATGCCGTGTCCGACTGGCCGCTGCTCAACGCGATGCTCAACGTGGCCGGTGGCGCTACGTGGGTAAGCCTGCATCACGGTGGTGGCGTCGGCATGGGTTACAGCCAGCACAGCGGCGTGGTGATCGTGTGCGATGGCACCGAAGCGGCGGACAAGCGCATTGCGCGCGTGCTATGGAATGATCCGGGTACGGGCGTGATGCGTCATGCGGATGCGGGATACGACATCGCGGTGCAGTGTGCGAAAGAGCAGGGGCTGAAGTTGCCGATGATTTGAAGCGGCGGCCACAAGCCATTGAGCAAGCCATTACACCCTCACTTTTGAGGGTGTAATTTTTTATGGGGCGGATTTGTCGTATAAACGAGGAAGGGGGAGACGCGTGTGGCGTTGTTGCAAGGGGTGCGCCTCATTTCTGGGGTCGAATTAGAGTTAGATCTAAGGGGGAAAGTCAATGTAATGCTTTAATCACCAAGACCAAGCCGCGATAGGTACGTGCAAGCATTGTTGCAAAGGCCTTTGCTCGGCATGCGTGACAGATCTAGGCTACGGGTTGGCTTGTCGCGAAACGCAAGAAGAGCAAGTGACGGCTATACATTCCATGGTTACAAAAGCCGCGCGAGTTCAGTCAGTCAATCGCTCCAATAAATATTCGTCACCCGCGTTGTTTACAGCCCTTGGTTCCGTGTTTGTCGGTTATGGCCTCATCAATGGCGGTGCAGCGACAAGCTTCACTGTCATTTTAGGTGCAGTATTTTTGGTGTATGGCCTTTTCCTTTTTAATGTGGTGCGTAAGGCATATGCACAGCCAAAGGCCTAGCAATTCGTCACTCAGGCGTTAGATGCGGATTCCGGTCGTACTGAACGCCGATTCCGGCCAAGGCTGATCGACAAACCCACGCGAGCTGCAATAGGCGCCGGGGCTTTCATGATGCGACAGACGACTATGGGGCTCTCAACGCGATGGCCGCGTGAGCGCTATCAGCCGCATCACCAACCACACCCCGAACAAGCCCACGAGGGGCGATGTCAGCAGGCCGGGAAAATATCCACCAACGGCGAGCGACAGGATGGGATGGGCGATTAAGTTGACGAGGCATGAGATGGCGAAAAACCAAATAGGAAACATCGCTACGCGATAGCCGGCACGCAGTCCGATGGACGATAGAATCCATACAGCGAGCCATAGCAAGTTGAATACAACGAAGAAGTCATCCGGCCAAGGCGGAAGACCCAGAAGCTCGGGTAGCCGTACAGGAAAATGCGTCAGTGACTCTTCCATGAAGTGCAGACACTGCGCAGCTAGGCCGAACAAAAAGACTCGCGAAACGCGTTCGATGCTGACGGTGTCTGTCCAGCGAGGGCGACGCAACATGGTTAGGACGATGGAGATTAGGGCAGCAATGCCGAGGGCCGATGTTCCAATCAGTTCACTTGGCATGAGGTCTTCCTACACTATGGATAGGGCCGCAACTCAATTTATCACCGTAGGCGCTTTAACTCAGGCTTCAGATGGAAGGAGATGAAATGCCACTCTTGGTTTCCGCAGGTAAGGCGTTTGCAGGTGCTCTCGTAGGTGTCCTTGCGACCATGTATGTATTGGGCTTTTTTGTGCCTCACGGCGTCCAACTCTGGCCTGCTTTCGGCATCGCAAGCGGTATCGCATTAGCTACGGGTATCCGTTCCCAATGGTCGCTATCGACAACGGTTGGCGCAGTACTCGTCGGCGTTTTAGCTGCAACGGGGGACGTCGTCGGCATTTGGTTATCGGCGCGCCCCTAACTATTCGACCAAGTGGACGCACGTACCACACGCCATTTAACTCAGGCGTTAGACCACAGGAAAAACCTTGGCTCGTAACATACTTTTTATCTGCAGCCAGAACCGGCTACGCAGCCCCACGGCTGAGCAGATCTTTGCCGATTGGCCCGGGATCGAAACTCGTTCGGCTGGCTTAAACAATGGCGCCGAAACGCCCGTCACACCCGAGTTGCTGGACTGGGCTGACATGATCTTCGTCATGGAGCGTGCTCACCGCTCCAAACTCTCGGCCAAATTCAAGGCCTGCCTAGGTGGCAAGCGCGTGATCTGCCTGGAGATCCCAGACAATTACGCGTACATGGAGCCCGATCTAATTGCACTGCTAAAAAATCAAAGTGCCCGGGTACTTGCCGGCTCTCTGACGTCTGCCGTAGCCTGCGATATAACCACTCGTCCAAGCGGACGCTTATTACGCCGCTTAACTTAGACGTTAGGTATCAGATGAGCGACACATTGATCTTGGCGATAGTAGCCAGTACTTCCGCGATCCTGGGCAGCTTCGTGACGGGCTGGTTCACGTACCGCGCCGCCGTCAAGCAACGTGAAGCCGAAAGATTCAAGCGAAAACTGATCCAGGCATATAAAGACATTGCCGCATTCCATCGCTTGGAGGAACGCTACACTGTCGCGCTTGCTAAGACGTCAGACGATAGGAGCGCCGAGTCTTGGAAGCGTGATGTGCGCAAGGCGCTGCGAGACGATGGTTTCGCATCGCCGAGCGATGATGCCACTGCACATAGAGCGGAGCAGCGTGCCAGCGAGTTGGGTTGATGCAGAACTATGCGCTCAAGCGGGCCGTGAGAGAGGGGTTCTTGGTGCATCCATAGGTAACGGGTCGCACGGCCGCTTAGCTTTGGCGTTAGACATTCCTGCATCACATCGATATTGAGGTGTGTCATGTCCGAGATATCAGCATTCCGTTTGTACGTACTGAGGGCCGCGTACGCGCTGATTGCGGTCGGGCTCGCCCTTATGGTCTGGCCAAAGCTGATTCAGCACACCAGCGAGTGGGCCCTGAAGGATGGCGATACGTTCGGCCTGCTTGCCGGAATCCAGGTCTTGGCCATGCTGGGCGTCAGATATCCCATCAAGATGCTGCCGCTGCTCTTCTTCGAGCTGACGTGGAAATCGATATGGTTGCTTGCGATCGCTCTCCCTTTATGGCACGCCAATCAAGTCGATCCGGGAACCACCGATTCCATCCAAGCTTGCGTGATGGGGGTGGTGGTCTCTGTAGTCGCCATTCCCTGGCGATATGTTTGGGAGAAATTTGTGCGCGAGTCTGGAGACAGTTGGCGATGGAGCACACGAAGTGCTTAACAACGCTCCACCTAGGTATTCATCAGAGCGGATGCGCGAAAGCCGCCCTAACTCAATAAGCGTCGCCAAACCCAAGAATGCGCTAGCGAGATGTTTGCTATTGATGTTGTCGGCTTGATCGAGCGCTTCACCCAGGCTTCGAGCCAGGTCCTGCACACTGCCTAGCGGCCGGTTGGCATCATCGAGCAAGTCGAGTGGGTTGCCGATGGGGCGATGAAGTATTGGGTGTTGAGGGTAATCCACGGCCGGCAGACGGGGTCTTTCATCGGACATTCCCTTGTGCGATTTCGCAATTATCCACTACGACGGTCAGGCGGTCGGCCAAGTGTTCAAAGCAGTGGGCCAGCGTGTTGCGGTACAGCGTGAGCTCGCGATCGTAGGGTAGGTGAGCTGCGGCGAAGTCGGCCATTCGGCGCAAGTCGTCACGGATTTCGCGGAGGTTTTCGAAGGCGGCCTCGGGGAGCTTGTAGTGGGTTTCAGGGAATGGTTGGGTGGAAGTAGGGATGTGGCCTGCCATGGCGGTGTCTCCTGGTCGATAGGGGTTCTTAGCTGTTTGCCTTTGACGAATCTGTCATTGCACCCATTTCATTTCAAACATAATACACAAAGACTGTGTATTGGAAGCTGCGCTATACGGTAGGTGCCCGACTGACTACGGAGCGGGCAGATGGCGGCAGCGCGAAAGTCGACGAAACGGGCACTCAAGTCGCTATACCGATCGGAAAACCAGGTATTCCTTGCGACCTTGCGCGCGTTACGGCAGGGGCAGGGTCTCACGCAGGTGCAACTGGCTGAAAAACTGGGCCGCAATCAGAACTTCGTGACCGCTGCCGAACGTGGTGTAGTGCGTCTTGACGGCCTGCAATTAAGGGATTGGTGCCTGGCTTGCGACAGTAACCTGATCGCTTGGGCTACGGAGATCGAGCGTCAGCTTCGTGCGGAGCAGCGGAGAGTTTCTACGCGTAAGGCGAAAAAATAGGTCGCCAGCTAATCGGGGAATGCTGCCGTTGTACATTGCCTCTAGTTTTTCTCGCTGCACGTTCGTAACGGAAAGCGGGAAAATCATGATCGCGGAAAGAACGACAACGGCCTTCGGCTGGCGCGTTTACTAAAGCAGGGGTTAAAGCAGGGGTGGGGTGTACTTTCGTCATATAGCTTCATGCGAAGTAATTAGTGCAAGATCAAGGCTGATTTCGAAAGTCCGACGTGACGCCTGTTTTGGAAGATGACCGGGAGCGGTTGTGAACCTTGAACAGTACAAGCATCAATACGGAAACCGAGACGATGCGGCTCCCGGCTGGGACGCCATCGATGCACAGTTGGGCCGGGTTTATGGAGATCAAAAACCCAGGCATTGGGGGACGGTGCTGAAGCACATGCTCGGCGGTCCCGATCCCATTGATGGAATCAGTGCGTTCGAGTGCCGCGATCGGCAACCTCATCTGCATTTCTGCACGTACGGCTACTCGTCGCTGTATTACGACGAAGCATCCGTGGGTAAGGATTTCAGTCGCTTCGGTTTCGAAATGACGTTTCGTCTGGCGGGCCCGTTGCCGCCGGCCGAAGAGCCCATTTGGGTTTGCAATCTTCTACAGAATCTTGCGCGTTATGTGTTCAAGTCGGGAAAGTGGTTCGAAAGCTTTCACTGGGTGCCCGCCAACGGCCCGATTCGTGCCGGCTTTGAGACGGATATCGTTGGGTTGGCTTTTGTGACCGATCCGATGCTGCTACCCATCGACACGCCGCACGGGCGCGTCGAGTTCATTCAAGCTTTTGGCCTGACCGAGTCGGAGCTGGCGCATCTGAAGGCACGCACCAAATCCTGTCAGGAGATCGTGGAGCATCATCGGCGTGCCAATCCGCTTCTGGTGACCGATCTCCTGCGTCGGAACGTCGCCGGCGACTTACTCTGACTGCTTGTAAATCACACCGCCCTTCATCACGAACGGCACATGTTCGATCGCGCTGATGTCTGCTGTCGGATCGCCTTTTACTGCAATGATGTCCGCGTCTAGTCCAGCCTTCAGCTGCCCGAACGTGTCTTGTTGACGCAGTATCTTTGCATCGACAGCCGTGGCGGCCAGTAATGCGCGTGCCGGTGACATGCCGTCGCGCACCATCCACTCCAGTTCCTTGTAGTTGGTGCCGTGCGTAAACACGCCAACATCGCTGCCGCAGCCGATGGTTACGCCGGCTTGCATGGCGAGCTTGAAGGCGTTGGCGGCTTGCTGCATGTCTTCGGTATAAGGCTGGCCAGGCTTCCATCCGTGGAAGTATTCGGAGTACGCAGCTTCCGCTTCGAGCGTTGGCATGTAGGCGACGTTGTGCTGTTTCATTAGCGCAAACACATCGCGCGTACCGCCATAGGCGTGCTCGACGGTGTCGACACCCGCCATGATGGCGCGGCGCATGCCTTCGGGCGTGGTGGAGTGCACGGCTACCGGCAGGCCCATCGAGTGCGCCGTTTCCACGGCGGCATTCAATTCTTCCTGGGTGAAGGTCGGCACGGCGCCTTTGCTCTTGCCGCAGTGGTAGTCGGCGTAAAGCTTGATCCAGTCGGCACCGTGGCCGGCTTGGTCGCGCACGGCGTCGACCATCTCGGCTGTGCCGCTGACGGGAATGCCGCCTTGCGGCAGATCGATGTCGGTGCGGAAGCCCATAGGGCCGGGGCCGTAGCAATGCGCGGCGATAGTGGCGCGCGTGGAGACGAACAGGTGCGGGCCGGGAATCAGGCCATCGTTGATGGCGTGTTGCACGTCGACATCGGCGTAGCCGGCGCCTTCGGTGCCGAGATCGCGCAAGGCCGTGAAGCCGGCCATCAAGGTGTCGTGCACGTGTTGCACGGCTCCGATGGTGCGATAAGCCAGCGTTTCCTTCAGTACCTGATCGTTCCAGAGTGTTTCGTTGTACGGATGCAGGAAGATGTGCGAATGCGCGTCGATCAAGCCAGGCAGCAAGGTGGTGCCGGGCATGTCGATGGTCTGCGTGCCGGGCGGGGCGCTGACCTGCGAAGCCGGGCCGACGGCAGCGATCTTGTCGCCTTCCACCAGCACCACCCAGCCGCTATGTGCCTGTTCGCTGCGTGCGTCGAAGACGCGATCCGCCTTGAGCAGCCACGGATGATCGGCCGGTTTGTCGACGGTTGCGGCGGGAGTGGCTACCGTCACGCAGGCCAGTAGCGCAGTTGCGCAGAATGCGGCCAGGGTGCGCTTCGATTGACGCATCAGCATTGCCTTCTCCCCATTTTCGGTTCCCCTCGTCTTTGTAACATTTAGCAAAGGTGTAGAGTGCATGCCAGTGCGGAGATGCACAGTTTGACCCTGGCCGAGGCATCGGCAGGTTCACGGATTCATGCGGATCATTGAGGAGGTACCTATAGTGACTTCTCCAACGGCTCACTCAAGTGATGTCGCGGGCCTGATTCGTTTCAGAAGTCCTTATTCCTTCGACGATACCGTGCACCGATTGCTCGCAGCGTTCGCGGATCGCGGCATTAAAGTTTTTGCGACGATCGACCAGCAGGCCGAGGCGCTTGCGGTCGGGCTCTCGATGCCGCCAACGACCTTGATACTTTTCGGCAATCCCAAGGCCGGTACGCCGTTGATGCTTGCCAATCCGCAATCCGGTGTGGACCTTCCGCTGAAGGCGCTGGTCACGGAGTCATCCGCGGGCGAGGTGGATGTGACGATGAATGCCGGCGCCTACATCATCCAGCGGCATGGTTTGCCGGCGGAACTGCTTGCAAACCTTGCGCCGGTCGAAGGCCTTGTGGCAAGTGTGCTAAGTGTCGAGCACTGATGGTTGAACAGCTGTCGATCCGGCACTGCACCGTTCGTCGTGAGATGGAGGGCGTCAAACCCGGCGTCCAATCAACCTAATTGTCGCGGAGCGGATCATGGGCAAGCTGATCATGTGGAATCTCATGACGCTGGATGGCTTCTTTGAAGGCACCCAAAACTGGGATCTGGATTTTCACCGGACTGTCTGGGGCGATGAGCTGGAGCGCTTCGCCATCGGTCAACTGAGTTCCACCAGCCGGCTGCTGTTCGGCAGGGTTACCTACGAAGGAATGGCCGCGTATTGGAAAACCGCCGAAGGCACTGTCGCCGACTACATGAACAGGCTTCCCAAGGTGGTGTTTTCGCGAACGCTGGAAAACCCCGACTGGAACAACACCATCCAGGTTCGCGACAACGCGGCTTCTGTCGTGCGTGCATTGAAGAAGCAGGCGGAGCAGGATCTTTACGTCTTCGGCAGCGCCAACTTGTGCGAGACGCTGATCGAGGCCGATCTGTTCGACGAATATCGCATCGCCGTCGCGCCCGTGATGCTTGGCAGCGGCCGGCCGTTGTTCAAGAATGGACTCACCCGTCACAACCTGAGGCTGATCGACACCACGACTTACACCTCCGGGTGTGTGGTGTTGCGCTACGCGAACGACTGATGACCTTCGATGAAGCGATGGCCTTTGTACGAGAACACGGTATTGTGCTCACGGCTGCGCAAGGGCCGGTGCCGCGACTGACCGAAGCCATCGCAGGCGAACCCATCAAGGGCAGCTGGTGGGCGCATCCGAAAAGCCACCAGATCTTTGCGCTGCTCCAGAAACTGGAGGCATCGCCCGATATTCTCGTCTGCCGCTTCGTCAACGGAAAGGTGACGATGATTCATCGTCGTCTGTGGCCCGCGCTGGTGAAGCTCTCGGATCGCATCGACCCAGGCCGGCTTGCGCAAGTGCGTCAAGAACACACGGCCAAGGGGCATCACGAAACGCACGATGTGCCTTATCCCTCGTGGGTGCCGGCCGATGTTTTCGCCGAGGCGAGACGCCTCGGCGACGAAGAGGCTACGCGCATGCTGGGGCCGTTGGCGCCGCGCTGACACGCATCGCGGGTTACTTGAGCGGAAGAAAAATATCCGTGACCGCTTCGTGTTCCGCGACATCGGGAAAGAAACGCACGCGCTGCAGGTAGAGCGGAAAATTGCGCGGCTCCTCGCCGCTTTGCGGCAGCCATTTCGCGTACAAGTAGGAGATGGATTGGCGGAGCGTGTCGTCCGAACCGATATGCCGCAATACGGCGCACCGGCCCGCGGGAATGATCTTGCCCACGATGCCGAACGCGTTGGGCTCGATATCGCGATCGACGGCCACGCAGAGGTCGAAGCGATATTCGCCGGCTGCCACTTCTTCAGGATCGTCGTAGAGAATGTTGAAGGTGGCGTATCGACTGGGATGTAGATGGTTCTGCTTGCGCCATGCGATGAATGTGCGGATGGAATCGCCGAGATGGTTCGGATCGCCACGGTGCTCGAGCACGGCGATCTTCGTTTCTTCGACATCCATGGGTTGTACGTGGTGTGCCTGGGTGGGCTTGTGCAAATGCAGGATCTCCTTGGCGATCGTGAGGCTACCCGCCGGCTCGCGATCGCGCCTGACAGAAATTGCTCAACGACCGTAAAGTCCCGTGATCCGGCCTTCGGCGAGCACATGTCCCCGCACGGAAGCGGCCAGTTGATCGCGTGCCTGACCGGGCGGCAGGGCAGGGTTCACGTCCAGCGCATAGACGTGGAACACGTAGTGATGAGGTGGTCCGGATGGCGGGCAGGGGCCGCCGTAACCGATATCGCCAAAGCTGTTGACGCCTTCGGCGGCATGATCGAAACGTTTGTTGTGCGTGGAGGCGCCTTCCGCCACATCCCGGGTGTCGGGCGGAATGTTGTAGGCGATCCAGTGCGTGAATCCCAGCGGGGCATCCGGATCGTCCATGACGATGGCAAAGCTCTTGGTGTCCGAGGGTGCCGAGAGCCATTGCAGATCGGGCGAGATATTGAGTCCGTCGCAGGTCAGCTTTTGCGGCATGGTGTCGCCGTCCTTGAAGCTGCCGCTGGTAAGAGCCAGTGGAGCAACCGGCGCGCTGCCGGCCATATCCGACTGCCCGCCTGCTTTAAACGCGTAGGCGGCTCCCAGGATAACCAGCGCCAGAACAAGCACGCCGCCGCCGAATCGACCCGACCAGATTTTCGAAGCCATGGCTGCTCACCGGGTTGCCTGACCTTCCAAGCTTAGCGCCAATTGCCGGCTTCATGATCCACTTGAAACGTATCGCGCAGCGGCCTAGTTTTGAACGATGACCTATTCGCCTCGCATCGTTCGCCGCGACCTGCATTTCGACATGCAGGCGGACATTCCGCGCTACTGGCTGAACGGCGATGCGCACCAGACGCGCTATTTCGACGCCTTGTCGCTGATGTTTCCGGATGGCGAACGGTTCTTTATCGACAGCGTGCGCGCGTTTCGCCCCGAGGTTGCCGATGACGCGGCGCTGGATGCGGCGGTCGGCGGATTTATCGGGCAGGAGGCGATGCACAGCCGCGAGCATCTGGCTTACAACGAGCGTCTGGAAAAACAGGGCGTCGGCGCATACGACCTGATGGGCATCGTGCGCGAGGTGCAGGATCAGCGTGCCCGAACCTTGCCGCCGATCGGGCAACTCGCCGTAACGATCTGCCTGGAGCACTTCACCGCCATGCTGGCCGATCATGTGTTGCGCCACCCTGGCACGCTGCAAAAAGCCGATCCCCGCATGGCGGCGATCTGGCGTTGGCATGCGCTGGAGGAGACCGAGCACAAGGCGGTGGCGTTCGATGTTTACCAGCGCGTCGGCGGTTCGGCGTTTGTGCGCTGGCGCCGCCGCTGCCGCGCGATGTTCTGGATCACGGGACTATTTACCTATCGCACGTGGCAATTCATGTGGCGGCTGTCCAAAGCCGACGGTACACGCAACGATCTGCGCGGCTGGTTGCGCCTGCTGCGCTTTCTGTTCGTTTCGCCCGCGCCCATCACGCGCATCGGCGCTCAATGGCTGAGGTGGTTTCTGCCTGGCTTTCATCCGTGGAAGCACGACAACCGGTCACTGTTGGAAGCGGCGCGTTACGAGTATGACGCGCGAGCGAGCGCAAAAGCCTGAAGGGTAGGCTGGACTTCTCCCTCCAGGCTCAAGCTCGCAGCTCGATTATTGCTGCGCTTTACAAGACAGCGACAACAACTTCGCAGGCACATCGCCGCCGCAGGACCATTGGATGTGATTGTTGCTGACGTATGGTGTCAGCGTCAGCACATGATCGCGTAGCGCCACGTTCGCGAAGCTGACAGTCAGCTCGCCATTGGCGCCGAGGTCGATGCTGGAGACGTTTTTGTCACCGGCAAAAGGCTGCAAACCGGCCTGATCCAGACTTGTCGGCCACTGCTGGTGACTGATGCCGTATTGCGCGATGGCTGCGCGATAAGGCTCGGTGTCGGCCATGGCGCTAGTGACGGTCACGCGATTGATGTACTCCTGATACGCGGGAATGGCGATAGCCGCCAAGATGGCGATATAGGCTATGAAGATGACCCCGCCAAAGGCGCCCATGCCAGGTACGCGCGGCAAAAACAGGCTGAGAACATAGGCGAACGCATTGCGGCTACCCAACCTTGGTTTGCGTCTGTCGGCCAATGCACGCAACCAGGCGTGACGTTTGCTCAGCCAGGGATAATCGCCAAGCAGCTCGTGCAGCGACATCCAGAAGCCCGGTGTGACGGCTGCGCTTGCGCTGTACTCCTCCAGGTCGACGTTGCGCCAGCGCCGTTTGCCGGCGGCGAGTGCAACCAAGCCATATTGCGCATCTTCCGGGTTTTCGCACACCGCCAGGCCGTGGCGGTCGCAGGTGTATTCACGCGCACGTGAATACGCGGCGCCCAATAATGGCATGAACAACGCCGGTGCCAGGATTTTCGACCAGGTCAGGTGATGACAACGCAAGTGGCCCAGTTCGTGGCCGATGTAGAAATCCAGGGCACCGGGCCGGTCTTCCATGCTGTCGACTACATCGGACAGCAGCACCACAAAATTGCGCCCGAGAAAGCGCGTGGCAAATGCATTGAGCACGCCGTTGCCGTTGACCAGATAGGCTTCCGGTACCTGCATGCCAAACTGATGCGAGCAGCGACGAAGACGCTCGTACAAATCGGGCATCTGCTTCGCGCTGATGCGGATGGCGTTTCCGCGAAGGTGTGCGATCAGTGCCGAGTGCGCGATCAGTGCAAACAGCGCAATGATGAGCGCGTAAATCAAGATGATGCCGACGGTGCCGAGCAGCAGCAAAAGCCATACGGCGATAGACAGCACGAGCGCGATGGTGCGCAGCGTCGTCTCGTTCCTGTAGACGAGTTCGTTCACTTCCCTTTCTCCCCTTGATGGCGCATCCCCCGACGCGCCAGGGCAGTTTAGGGCCTGTTCCCAGTGCGCGCCAAGGAAGGCTCAGGTTCCGCCACCGAAGCTCAGCACAGCCTCGACCGCGCGTTTCCAGCCTGTGTAGAGTGCGTCCCGGCGTGCTGCATCCATGCATGGCTCGAAAGCTCGCTGCACTTGCCATTGCCGGGCGATTTGCTCGCGGCTTTCCCAGAACCCCACCGCCAGGCCGGCGAGGTAGGCCGCGCCGAGGGCGGTGGTTTCGCCCACCACGGGGCGGGCCAGCGTCACGTCGAGTATGTCGGCCTGGAACTGAGCCAGAAAATCGTTGGCGATGGCACCGCCGTCTGCGCGCAATGCCTTGAGCGTGAGGCCTGCATCGGCCTGCATCGCATCGAGCACGTCGCGCGTCTGATACGCCAACGACTCCAGCACGGCGCGTATGAAGTGCTCCTTGCGCGTACCGCGCGTGAGGCCGAACATCGCGCCACGCACATCGCTGCGCCAGTAAGGTGCGCCGAGTCCGACAAACGCGGGTACGCAATAGACGCCGTCGGTGGACTCCACGCGTTGCGCGTAGCTTTGCGAATCGGCCGAATCGTCCAGCATGCGCAATCCGTCGCGCAGCCATTGCAGCGCGGAGCCAGCGACGAAGATGCTGCCTTCGAGCGCGTATTCCACCTGTCCGCCGACATCCCAGGCCAGCGTGGTGAGCAGGCCGTGCTCGGAGCGCACGGCTTGCGTGCCGGTGTTCATCAGCAAAAAGCAGCCGGTGCCGTAGGTGTTCTTGGCCATGCCCGGTTCGAAACAGGCCTGGCCGAACAACGCGGCCTGCTGATCGCCCGCGACACCCGCAATCGGCATGCGCTGCCCGAAGAACTGGACGGGATCGGTATGCGCGTAGATCTCGCTGCTCGAACGCACTTCGGGCAACATCGCGGCGGGTATATCGAGCATGTGCAGCAGGTCGGGACACCAGCGACGTTTATGGATGTCGTAAAGCAGCGTGCGCGACGCATTGCTGACATCGGTGACGTGGGCCTTGCCCTCCGAAAGATTCCAGATCAGCCAGCTGTCGATGGTGCCGAACAGCAGTTCGCCGCGCGCCGCGCGTTCGTGTGCGCCGTCGACGTGATCGAGTATCCACTTCACCTTGGTGCCGGAAAAATAAGCGTCGATGAGCAATCCGGTTCGCTCGCGGACCAGCGGCTCGTAGCCATCGGCCTTCAGCCGTTCGCAGATACCGACGGTTTGCCGCGATTGCCACACGATCGCGTTATGGATGGCCTGTCCCGTGGCGCGGTCCCATACCACGGTGGTTTCGCGCTGATTGGTGATGCCGATGCCGGCGATCTGCGTGGCGCCGATCTGTGCCTTGGTCAGCACTTCGACGATGGTGCTGCGCACGCTGGCCAGAATCTCGCGTGGGTCGTGTTCCACCCAGCCGGGTTGCGGAAAATATTGGTTGAATTCGCGTTGTGCGACGCCCGACACGGCGCCGTCGCGGTCGAACAGCATGGCGCGCGAGCTGGTCGTGCCCTGGTCGATGGCTAGGATGTAGTTGCGATCCATCTTGGTTTCCGCGTGGCCGGTGCGTTGGGCGGCCGGATGACGCGCATGGTGCCAAGAGTGATCGCGCGAGGGAAGGCGGTGCTACGTGGCGCGCAAACGGTGCAATGGTTATATGCGAACCAACGGGATTCAGCTATTGGAATCGGCGAGCCTTACCGTGATGAACGTGCGGTGGAAATAACGGGCGCGCAGCGTATTGTCGTCCATGGTCGCCGCGCTGGCCGGCATGGGTTGCGAGTCCTGGTACAGCATGGGCGTCGCAAAACTCATGAAGCGATTGACGAAATTGACGCTCCACGCACCGTCCATCGTGATGATCGGAGTACTGACCACGCCGCCTAGCTCTTGCACCCAGAACGACACGTGCCCGTTTTCGGGAATCACGAACTTCTGGTTGGCCACGGCCGTACCTGCGTAATACGGAAACAGCGGAATCGTCTTGACCAGATGCATGTGCGGGCAGTCGGCGTCGCACATCGCGATCTGCATGATCATCACCGGTCGCGCATTGAAGGCATGGACGTTGATTACGTCGCCCTTTTTCAACGTAGACGTGCTCTGGAACATCACGGGCTTGCCATCGTGATTGTTCACCAGGACATCGAAAGCGGATGCATCGGCGGCGCGCGCGACTTGAGCCCAGCACAGGCCAGCAAGCATGGCCGTCAGAACAATGCGTGAGAAAAACATGATGCTGACTCCAGAGAGGATTCATGCCGAGCGATACCTTGATCGCATCATGCGCCCATTTCCCAGGCCTGTCATCCGCGCCGGAGTTGCGGCACGAGTGCTATCTCCTTGTTCGAAGACGGAAAAAGAGCGCCTTCCGGGAAGCCGGAAGGCGCTCTTTGCGAGACTCGAAGCACGAAGCTCAGGGCCAGTTGTGAACGAGGTTCGCCGCGTTGACCGTGCCAATGCCAGTGGCGAAGTCCCAGCCCGTTGCGGTTTTGTACGCAGGACCATAGGCAGCATTGGATGTCGACAGTACGCCGTAGGTAGCCCCGGGCCTGTAGCAGCTGTTGTTGCCAGTGCAATTGACGTCCATATCGCCCAGCGTAACGTCGTAGAACACGCAACTGCTGCTGACGGTATTGCCGTTGCTTGAATTGCACGCGGCGCTGCCCGAAGAGCCGTATTCACTACGAGCGAGACTGTAGTAGGTGGGATTGGGATTGCCGACCCTGGCGCCGATATGTTGATTCACCAACGCCTGGATGCCCGCCATGATCGGCGAGGAGAACGACGTGCCGCCTGCACCGGCCCAGCCACTGGGTGCGCCCGTGCATGCCGCGCCGCCGCCGGCGGCATCGGTGTAGCAGAACACGTAGTAGTGGCCCCATACGCCATTGGCCGCGAACAATGAAACATCAGGAATGTCGCGCACGCGGTCCGACGGATTGCCGACGAGCGATTGCCACGAGGGTTTCGCCGTGCCTTTGCAGGTGCCGCTCACTACACCGGATCTGCTCGGCCTGCCGCTTGCGCAGCCGCTGGGGCCGCCGCTGCCCGAGGTGGTCGTAAGAAAATCTTGCCGGCCCAGCGAGCTATTGCAAAAACCGTTTCTGCCGTACGTTGTGCTGTAGCCGGCATACGTGGCGATCAACTGGCTGGCACAGGAATTGTTCCAGGGGATTTCCGGGATGTACGACCTGGCCGAGCCGTAGGTGGATGTATTGGCCGCATTCCAATACGTGCTGTTGGTACCGCTGTACGTGTCGCTGAAGTCGGTGCCGCCCACGGCCACGTTGTACGGTGTGGTGGCAAAACCGCTGACGCCGATGCCGTGCGTGGCATTGCTCAGATTGGCGTCGCAGCTTGCCGCGCCTTCATCGCCCGATGAAACGAAGACCGACACGCCTTCCGCGGCGGCTTGCTGATACGCGGAGATATACGCGGCATTCTGCGTCGCGCCGTTACGCACCTCGCACTCGCCGTAGCTGATGCTTACGATCGCAGGCGGCGAGCCGGTGTTGACGAGGTTGTTCAAGGCGATGAGTCCGCCGAATTCCGTCGACGTATCCGCGCACGATGCCAACTCGAGCGTCGCGCCCGGCGCCGCGGCACCTGCATATTCCACGTCGAGTTCCGCTTCGCCGTCGTTGCCGACCAGCACGCCGGGGTTGGTGCAGCCACCGGGGTGAACCTGGCTGAAGCTGGCAGCAGGAAGACCAAACGCCGAGCGGAACGTGGCGATATCGGCAGTCGAATACACATTGGTGTCTTCGATAAGCACGATGGTCTGGCCTGAGCCGTTGATGCCGGAGGAGAACAGCGGATTCAGGTTGTAGATCGTCGCCAGGTCGGCGGGAACGACCGCCTGATAGGTCGCGCCGCCGCTGGTAAATGTGTAATCGAGGTGTTGCCGGTAGTTGGTGTGCGGACGGAAGTCGTTCAACGACACAATGCCCGTCACGACCGATGCGAACGCCGAAGGAATTTCGGGATCGCTCATATTCGCCACATGGTTCTGGCCGTTCACGCTGAGATGATGGATCTCCGCATTGAAGGCGCGGCGCACCTGGCCTGCCGTTCCCGAGAAGTCGATCAACGTGCCGCCTTCATAAACGCGGTTGACGGTGAAGCCTTGTGACTTGAGCCAGCTCGTGATCGCATCGATATCAAGTTGCGAAACGCCGAACTGTTCGCCGAACTGCTCGGCCGTAAGCCAATTGCGGTAATTGGGCGAGCCTTTCGTCTGCTGTTCCTGCATGAACGATTCGAGCGCCTGCTCGCGATCGACGGGGCGTTGCAGCAGCAACTGCATGTGTTCCAACGCAACACTGTCGTCGACGCGGCCACGATCGTTGGCGGCGATGGCGAACGGCGAGACGTTGCCGGGCAGGGCGACGCGATCGTTGTTGTCCGGAGCCCGCGTGATCTGCGGGCGCGAGAGCAGGCCGATGGTGGCTGCATGGCCGGATGCGGAGACAGATGCTCCCACCCCGACGGCAAGCAGCGTCAATAAAAGCCGAGCGGTTCTTGCACCGCCGCGATATGCCGATGTCATGTCCCTTCTCCTCGAAACGTTGCAAGAATTCAATCCGTGCAGCATTCGCTGCACTTCCTCGTGGCGACGGGACATGCCCCGGCATCACCATGCAAAGCTTCTTGGGCGGCACACGCACTTGCCTGAATCCATCCCCGGCAGTCCGGTGGCGGACTGCCGCGGCCTGCGAAACACGCAAGCCGCTCTCTACGGACACAAACCCCTTTCGCAAGGTTCCTTGCGACCAGCAGAACTTGTTCGTCGCCCCTGACGACACCCCTGGCACCGGCGCCGCGCTGGCGCGGGCACCGTAAAAAACGTGTGATGAATTTTTCACACGCAGTGCTACGGAAAGAGAAAGGATTTGTATAACAAGTGTGATGCCGGATGCGTGGGCGGTTGGCTGCACTCGCTTGCATGGAGGGGCGCAGCCCCCATGTCCCCCGTTTGCCTGTATCGAGGATGGCGAGTCGATGAAGATCCTGATGGTGGGGGCCGGCGCGACCGGTGGTTATTTCGGCGGCCGCCTGCTTGAAAGCGGCCAGGACGTCACGTTCCTGGTTCGCTCCAGGCGTGCGGAGTCGCTGGCCCGTACGGGCCTGGTCATTCGCAGCGCCACGGGCGACTTCACGGCACCTTTGCCGAAGACCGTCCAGGCCGATGCCCTGCATCAAGCCTTCGACCTGATCGTGGTGAGCTGCAAGGCGTATCACCTGCCGCAGGTGATCGAGGACATGGCGCCTGCCGTCGGGCCGCAGACAACGATCCTGCCGTTGTTGAACGGCATGCGGCACCTGGATCTGCTCGACGCGCGTTTCGGCGCGGAGCGCGTGCTGGGCGGCCAGTGCGTGATCGCGGCCACGCTGGATGCGGACGGCGCGGTCCGTCATCTCAACACTTCCCACAGTCTTACGTTCGGGGAGCGCGACGGCTCGCGTTCGGCGCGGGTCGAACAGATCGCGCAGGCCATGGCGAAGGCCCGTTTCGAACCGCGGCTCAGCACGACGATCCTGCAGGACATGTGGGACAAGTGGGTGTTTCTGGCGTCGCTTGCCGGCATCACCTGCCTGATGCGCGCGCCGGTCGGCGACATCATGGCGGCACCGGGCGGCAAGCAGGCGACGCTCGGCCTGCTGGACGATTGCCGGCGCGTGGCCGAAGCCCATGGCCACGCACCCAGTGAAGCGGTACTGCAACGCGCCCGCTCGGTGCTGACCGAGCAGGGTTCCACGCTGACCGCATCGATGCTGCGCGACCTGGAGCAGGGCGGCGCTATCGAGGCCGACCATATCGTGGGCGACCTGCTTGCGCGGGGCGAGGCGTCCGGCCTGGACCTGCCAATGCTGCGTGTCGCCTATGCCCATCTGAAGGCCTACGAAGCGCGGCGCTCGCATTCCGGCAAGGGTTGAGGTCGCAGCTTCGTCCCGTCGTCCCGCCGTTCGTCCCGGAACCCGCTCCGCACATCCCTTCGAGATGGTTGACTGACCTCCAGAGGCGGACAGTCGCCGCCATTCGAGACCCATGACGGAGAGGTTGTTCCCATGAACAGGCGTGAGGTTCTAAAGGCGGCGCTGGCGATTCCGTTTCTCTCCGGCGTGATGAGCGGAGGACTGACATCGGCCTTGGCGGCCGTGGGCGGGCCGGTCTCCGGAGCACCAAGGTCGAGGGTACGACCGGGTGAACCGGGCTGGCCCTCGGCGGCACAGTGGGGGCAGCTCAAACAGGACGTGGGTGGCCGTCTGTTGAAGCTGGAATCCCCGTTCGCGAACTGCACGGCGACTTCGACCACGGCGGCGTGTCGCGAAGCGCTCAAGCACCTCAAGAATCCGTTCTACATCGGCGACCAGCCGGCACTGACCCAGACCAGCGGCTGGGTGGATGCATGGACATCGCAGCCCAGCGCCTACGCCGTTGCCGCGGAAAGTACCGCGGATGTCGTGGCGGCGGTGAACTTCGCCCGCCGACACCATCTACGCCTCGTGGTGAAGGGTGGCGGGCACAGCTACCAGGGTACGTCCGACGCACCCGATTCGTTGCTGGTATGGACGCGGCACATGAACGCCGTGACCTTGCACGATGCATTCGTCGCGCAGGGTTGCGCAGGCACCCAGCCACCACAACCGGCCGTGAGCCTGCAATCGGGTGCCATGTGGATCGATGCCTACGATGCCGTCACCACGCACGGCGGGCGATATGTGCAAGGCGGCGGCTGCACCACGGTGGGTGTGGCGGGCCTGATTCAGAGCGGCGGCTTCGGCAGTTTTTCCAAGAACTACGGCACTGCGGCGGCGGGTTTGCTGGAGGCGGAGATCGTGACGGCCGACGGCATCGCGCGCATCGCCAATGCGTGCACGAATCCCGATCTTTTCTGGGGCATCAAGGGCGGTGGCGGCGGCAGTCTTGGCGTGGTGACAAGAATCACGCTGCGCACGCGCGAGTTGCCGGAATACTTCGGCGGCGTGTTCGGTGCGATCAAGGCATCGTCCGACGAGGCTTATCGCGCGTTGATTGCGCAAGCCATCCGTTTCTACCATAGCGATCTGTTCAATCCGCACTGGGGCGAGCAGATGGCATTCGATCCCGAGAATGTGCTGCGTATATCCATGGTGTTCCAGGGCCTGGATGAGCAGCAGGCGCAGGCGGCCTGGGCACCGTTCGTGGATTGGGTGCGCGCGCGCAAGGAGTATGTCTTCGTGCAACCGCTGAAGGCGGGCGCCGTACCGGCTCGGCATTTTTGGGATGCGGAGTTCTTTCGCCAGCATGCGCCGGGCGCCATCGTGGATGACGATCGCGACGGTGCGCCACGCAATCACATGTTGTGGTCCGGCGATCACGGACAAGTGGGTTGGTTCCTGCATGGCTTCAAATCGGCATGGATGCCTGCGTCGCTGTTGCGCGAAGATCGGCAGTCCGCATTGGTCGATGCGGTGTTCGCGTGCTCG
The DNA here is from genome assembly GCF_003363265.1 of Dyella psychrodurans. GTDB lineage: Bacteria > Pseudomonadota > Gammaproteobacteria > Xanthomonadales > Rhodanobacteraceae > Dyella_B > Dyella_B psychrodurans. Next base: position 121,096 of record NZ_QRBF01000001.1, read on the forward strand.
CGCCACAAACATCTGGAGTTTCACTTCAACAAAGGCTTGGCCGGCGCAACGAAGGAGACGATCGACGCGGCGCGCGATACGGCCACCAACCCGCAGGTACTCGACGCGTTTGCACTGGCGCTCGTCGCGGGCTACAGCGGGCCGGCTTACCCGGGCATGCCGGGCCCGGGGCCGGATCTGGCCGAGGCGCGGGGGGATGCAACGAATATCGGCAGGGCCATGGACGCGTTGCTGAAAGTCGCGCCTGATGCAGGTACCTACGTTTCGGAAAGCGATTACTTCCAGCGCGATTGGCAGACCGCATTCTGGGGTGCGAACTATCCGAGGCTTGCAGCCGTGAAGCGCAAATACGATCCGGATGGATTGTTCTTCGTGCATCACGGAGTGGGCAGCGAAGCATGGAGCGCCGACGGGTTTACGCGCTTGCGCTAAGTAGTTCGCATCACTCCCTCTCTCCTCCGGGGAGAGGGAGCGGACTCGCTAGCTTTGTTCGAGAACTGATCCATGACACAACGGTGACCGTCATCACGCGATCGTCACATGCGACGACCGCGCAAGCGACTGTCAATAATGCTTCACCAATCGTGATTACCGTAGCGGTGTTGTGCCCCCTGTAACTCCGTTTACACATTCACCCGGAGATCACGATGACTACGACGTTGCGCTTCCGCTTTGGACGCTGGCACGCTGCTGCGGCCCTTACACTCACGGCTCTTGCGGCAGGTGTCGCCGCTTACGCTGACGACTCCTCGCACAACCGGGATTTTCATTTCCGGCCCGGCAACCTGGTCGTAAGCCGTAGCGTTTACGACAACAACGCCAGCAATGTGCAGGTCGGCGAAATCCTGCCGCCGAATTGCCCGCCGTCCAGCGGCGCCTGCGGTGCCGCTCCCGGCGCACCGTACGATGGCACGTATCCCTACGTGTGGAACAACGATGTCTACGACGGCAGCTTCGGCATCACGTCGCGCATCTATCTCGATCAGATGACGCCCGATGGCTGGCTGATCGATTCGCTGGAAGTTCCCAACAGCCTGCGCCCCGCTGCGCGCGAAGGCGAGATGGTGACGAGCTTCAGCTCCAAGTCGGAACTTGGGCTGCATCTGTCGCTGGACGGCAAGTACCTTACCTTCATGGGTTACGTGGCGCCGGTCAACGCGATCGACGTCTCCAATTCGAATACGCCGCTGGCGATCGATTCGACCAATCCCGACGGCGGCAGTTTTTATCGCGCGGTGGCGACCGTGGACAGCCACGGACACTTCCAGTTCACCCAGACCAATGCGTACAGCGGCAACAACGGCCGTGCCGCGATCTTCAATAACGTGGATGGCGCGAATGTTTTCTATACCTCGGGCAACGCCGGCAACGGCAGCAACCCGCAGCCGGATGGTGTGATCCTCGGTGCCGGTGCGCAGTTCATCACGCCGTCTTCGCTGCCCGAGGCATTGCAGAACACCGGCAATCCGACACCGCTGGCCAGCTTCTCCGTGACCGCGCTGGGCGATAAGGCCGACAAGATCGGCAAGGACGATAATTTCCGCGGCATCGCCGTGTTCAACAACGTGCTGTATTACACCAAGGGCAGCGGCGGCAACGGTGTGAATACGGTTTACTTCGTCGACACGACCGGCAAGGCGTGCACGAACGGCGTGGGTGTTCCGATGGCGGGGGCACCGCTTCCCACGTCGGCACTGTCGTACAACGCGAGCACGCTGCAGACCTCGGGCCTGCCGACCAACATGTGCGTTCTCGCCGGCTTCCCGACCACGCCGGCCAAGACGGCGAAGACGCTGTCTTATCCGTTTGCCTTGTGGTTCGCCGATGCGAACACGTTGTATGTGGCGGATGAGGGCGATGGTTACGTGGGCGGCACCGACCTCTACATGCATGCTGCTGCGCAAACCACCGCGGGTCTTCAGAAGTGGGTGTTCAACACGACGACAAATTCCTGGACGCTTGCCTACACGCTGCAAGCAGGCTTGAACCTCGGCCAGCCGTACACAGTGCGCAACTATCCCACCGGAACGAATGCCACCACCAACCTGCCATGGTCGCCGGCGACGGATGGACTGCGCCAGATCACCGGCCGTGTCGACGAAGACGGCAAGGTCACCATTTGGGCGGTGACGTCCACGATCAGCGGCAACGGCGATACGGGCGCCGATCCGGATCGCCTGGTCGCGATTCGCGACGACTTGTCCAACACCACGGCGGCCGGCGCCGCACAGGAACACTTCGTGACGCTACGCACGGCGAAGTTCGGTGAAGTGTTGCGCGGCGTGTCGTTTGCGCCGGACTCGGATCGGCACGACAAGGGGCACTAAGCGTCGATCATCCGGAAGCCCCTGCGATGCGCATGGTGGCTTCCGGATGCCGCGCCGAACTTACTCATTGTCCCGTCTTGAACGGGACAATGAGTCTTAGAGATCCATGAAGGTCTTGAAGCCTCCCCAGAACATGCGCTTCCCATCGAATGGCAACGCCTTCGGGTCCATGTAGCGGGCCATGCGCGGATCGCCGAGCACGTTCTTGGTGATGCGGTCACGCTGGGCCCGGGATGCATAGACGATCCAGGAAAACACCACCGTTTCGTCCGGCTTGAGTTTCACGCTTTGTGGAAAGGATGTGAATTTTCCGGGCTTCACGTCGTCGGCAAGGCACTCGGTATAGGCCAGGGCGCCATGCTCCATCCAGATCTTTCCGCATTGGCGCGCCATGCGCCGGTATTGCGCCAGTTTGGCGACAGGTACTGGCACCACGAAACCGTCCACGTAGCTCATAAGCCCCTCCAGGCCATGGTCGATTCGACGCATCCGGATGCCTTGGCATCCACCCTCCATGATGCGCCCGACGCGGCTTGTCGGCGACCCGGCCGGGCGACACAGACAGAGGTGCAACGCGTGCGAGAGGCGACCACTATTGGAGGGCCGGGACTGCCCAATGGGCCCTGGTGCCAGCCGAGGCCTCGGCTGAGACGACCCGAAGTAGACACCTAAGTGGAGAAAGTCACATGCACGCACATTTCGAACGCACCGGCCCTCTGACTGAAATCGCCAGCTACCCGAGCTGGGCGCAAGACATGGTCGCGGAATGCGAAGAGACAAAGCAAAGTGTTGTTACCCATGATCTGTGGCCGATCATGCGGGAAGCCAGGCTCAATCACGGTGCCACGCGTCATTTCATGGTGGGCATCTGGCCGGTGATCGAGCGTTTCCCCGGCTACATGGCCATGAACCTGCTCAAGACCCGCTTCGGCCGCAGCGACGGCGACAATATGGCCAGGCGTTGGCTGGTGCGGAACATCCGCGTCGAGCAGAATCACGCCGAGTACTGGCTCAATTGGGCCGAGGGTGCCACTATTCCTCGCGAAGAGGTTCTTCACGGCGTGGCGCCCGCCGGAACGGACGCCCTGGCCAATTGGTGTGAAGAAATCAGCAAGAATGGTTCACTTGCCGCAGGCATGGCCGCCACGAACTATGCGGTAGAAGGGGCTACGGGGGAATGGTCCCAGTTGCTCTATGACAGCCTCACCTACAGGGAGAGCTTCCCTCAGAACGTTCGTGTGGGTAGCCTGCGCTGGCTACAGTTACACGCGGCCTATGACGATACACACCCATGGGAGGCACTGGAGATCATCTGTACCCTGCTAGGCAAGTCGCCCGCGCCGCATGATGTGGCGCATATTACGGAATGCGTGAAACGCAGCTACATTTGCATGCGTCTTCTTGCGGATCGCTGTGTGGAAGCGCGGTTTGAACCGTTGGTAGTGAGTGAGGCGGCAGCTTAAAACGTATGGCCTTGGGCTTTACGCAGCAGCCGTAGGGATGTATCGGTAAACTCAGGCTAAGGACCCGATGCGTATCGCTCGTACCGTATTGCAGAAGCCGCTTTCGCGACGCCTTATGCCGCTGGCCTACGCGCTGGTGGGTATGGTGGCGCTCATACTTGGCCTCACCTGGGGCGCGATGAAGATTCAGGTCACTCTCGCCGGTTTTCTCAACGGCGAGAGTGTTTGGTCCAAGGCGCAAAAGCAGGCGGTCATCGATCTGCAGGCTTATGCGTCCAGCGGTTCCCGGCACGACCTGGAAGGCTTCAAGACTAACTACGCCCTGCTGGGCTACGACCGGTGGGTGCGCGACGTCACCGCCTCCGGTCATTACGACTACAACGAAGTCAAGGCGGCCCTGAGTCATGGCAACGCCATTCCCGAGACGATTCCGGGCGTGGTCTTCATGTTCCAGCATGTCAACCAGGCGCCGTACATGAGACAGGCCCTGGCGGCCTGGCGATCCACCGATGACGCCATCGCCCAACTGGGCACCATCTCCGAAGAACTGCAGCACGCCTACGCCAGCGGTGGGCCGAGTGCGCAGGAGATGGAGCGCCAGCGATCGCGCATTCGCGCATTGAACGATTTCATCGAACCCCGCAGCGACGATTTCTCGCTGCAGATCGCTCACGGTGCGTTGTGGATGGGCGAGGTGTTGTTCGTCGGCGTGCTGTTCGCCGCGTGCCTGGCTTCCGCGTTCTGGCTGAGCCTGGCCCGACGCATCCTCGCGCGCATACGTGGCACCGAGGACCGCTTCCAGTTGTTGTTCGACAGCGCTGCCGACGCGATCGTGATGGTGGACGAATCGCACGGCCGGATTCTCAACGCGAATCGCACGACCAGCCTATGGAGCGGGCGCGATCCGCTCGAGCTGGTCGGCATGAATTTCCAGGACCTGTTCGTGGATGGCAGCACGCGCGCGGCGGGTTCGTCGACGATCGGCATGCTGCGCACGATGAATGGCATTGCGCGCACGGTCGAGACGCACAGCAGCCTTACCACCTGGGGCGCGCAGCCAGTACGTCAGGCGATCATGCGCGACATTTCCGATCGTGTGGCGATGGAGCAGGAACGCCGCATCGGCGCCGAGGCCATGGCCAGCGTGGCCGAGGGCGTGATCATTGCCGATGCGGAGCGACGCGTGACGACGGTCAACGCGGCACATACGCGCATCACGGGCTACACCTTGCAGTATCTGCAACATCACCGCTTCGACGAGTTGCGCCGCATGCCCGACGGTTCGCCGCTACCGTCGTCGATCTGGGAAATGGTGGCCGATGGCGGCAACTGGGTCGGCGAAGTGCAGAGCTGGCGTTCGGACGGATCTTCCTATCCGGAGCTGCTCAGCATCAGCGCCATTCGCAATAGCGACGGCCGCGTGCAGCACTACGTGGCCGTCGTCACCGACATCACCCGCAGCAAGGCCGATCGCCAGCGCCTGGAATACATGGTGGCGCACGATCCGCTGACCGGCCTGGCCAATCGCAACGAATTCCAGCGGCATTGCACGCATGCGATCGAGACGGCCGCGCGCACGAACGGCGCGACGGCCGTGCTGTTCGTGGATCTCGATGCGTTCAAGGCGGTCAACGACAGTTATAGCCACGCGATCGGCGACCGCTTGCTGGTCAAGGTGGCGCAGCGCATTCGCCGCGAGCTGGGCGAGAACGACGTCGCCAGTCGAATCGGCGGCGACGAGTTCACGGTCTTGCTTGGTGGCTTGCGTACCCGCGAGCAGGCCGCGCAATTTGCCAATCGCCTGTTGATGAGCCTGTCCGAGCCGATGCTGATCGGCGATTACGAAATCGTGATGAGCGCAAGCATCGGCATTGCGGGCTATCCGCTGGACGGCAGCGATCCGGTTGCGTTGATCGCCAATGCCGACGCTGCGATGTACGCGGCCAAGACGCAGGAACGCAACACCTATCGTTTCTACACGCCGCTGATGCACGCCGATGCCCGCATGCGTTTGATGTTGGGCGCGGACCTGCGTCAGGCATTGATGCGCGACGAGTTCTACCTGGTGTTCCAGCCCAGCGTGGAACTGCGCAGCGGACGCATCGTGGCGGTCGAGGCATTGCTGCGCTGGCGTCATCCCGAACGCGGCGAGTTGATGCCGGACGAATTCATTCCGCTTGCCGAAAGCCTCGGCCTGATCCGGCGCATCGATGCCTGGACCATGCGCGCCGTCTGCTCTCAGATACGGCAGTGGGATCAGGCCAAACTGCCGCCGATGCGCGTGGCATTGAACGCATCGGCCGCCACGTTCGGGCATCCGGGTTTCATCGACAGCGTGAAGCACGCTTTGCAGACGAGCCAGATCTCGCCGAAGCGGCTGATGTTCGAAATTACCGAAAGCGCCATCCTGCGTTTGGGCGAGGCGACGGAACAGACCATGCACGCGCTCCACGCATTGGGCATCGGCATCGCCATCGACGATTTCGGTACCGGTTATTCGTCGTTGGCGTATCTGAAGCTGTCGGGCATCGACTTCCTCAAGATCGATCGTTCCTTCATCAAGGATCTGCCGGACAGCACCAACGACATGGCGATCGTCGAAGCGATGCTGGCCATCGCCAAGAGCCTGGACATCTGCACGATTGCCGAAGGCATCGAGACGGCGGCCCAGCACGAATACCTGCTGCGTGCCGGTTGCATCGAAGGGCAGGGGTATTACTACTCGCGCGGTTTACCCGCCTCGGAGATCGAGCGCATGCTTTCGCCCAATCCCCGGCATGAAACGTCGCGGCTGCGCCTGGTGCCGCCAAAGTATCCGCGCGCTTAGAGCTTTACTTCGACCACGCTCTGTTCCGGTTGATACAGCGCCGGTAACTGTTTCTTCAGCGCTGCCACTTTGGGCGCATCGTTGATCACGATGTAAGCATCATCCGGATGGATGCGTGCGTAATCCTGATGGTAGTCCTCGGCCGGGTAGAACGCCTTGAGCGGCTGCACCACGGTCACGATCGACGCATCGAACACCTTTGCAGCGGCGAGTTGCGCGATGTAGGACTCGGCAATCTTCTCCTGCTGCGGGCTCGCATAGAAGATTTCGGAACGATACTGCGTACCCGCATCCGGGCCTTGCCGGTTGAGCTCGGTCGGATCGTGGGCGACTGCGAAATAGACTTTCAGCAACTGACCGTAGCTGATCACTGCCGGGTCGAAAGTGATTTTCACGGACTCGGCGTGGCCGGTGTTGCCCTCGCTGACGTCGTCGTAGTGGGCGGTGTTGGCATTGCCGCCGCTGTAGCCGGCCCACACACGCCTGACCCCGCGCACATGTTCGAACACCGATTGCATGCCCCAGAAGCAACCGCCCGCCAGGACGGCGGTTTCCGTCCCGTGCGCAGCTGATTTGGGCGTGTCGTAGGCGGGGTCGGGAAGGTTGGCGTTGCTGGCCATGGCCGAGCAGGCGGTCAGGCCGCTCAGCGCGAACAGGGTGGCAAAACGGCGGGTTTGCATGGGGTGCCTCCAAGGGAATCCGGATGCCTGGTATTCGCTGGTGACGTCCTGCCGGTTACGTCGGGCGGATAAGGTTACCCGCCGCCTGCCACGACACGAATTTCCACGTCGTCCAACTGCACGATCTGCCCCGCGTGAATTTTGCAGGTCTTGCGCAGCTCCTGCTGTCCGTCGACGTATACCGCGCCGCTGGCCACGATCATTTTCCCGGCACCGCCGCTGTCGCACAGTCCCACCAGTTTCAGCAGTTGGTTGAGTTCCACGAATGCGTGGTTCTCGAGTTCGAATTCGATATGTTCCATGTCAACCGTGTGTGGGCAGTGCGATGGGATGTTCGGGGAGGCTGAGGAAAGCGAAGAACGGACGATTCTGCCCGATGGCAAAGCTGGCCGATTCATGCAGGATGGCCAGCAGCGTGTCGAAGTCCTTGCCGGCGGCTTGACGCAGATCGTTGGCGTGATCGAGCAACAGGGCATGTCCGACGCCATGCAGCCAGCCGAGGTCGCGCAGGCTGTCCACCAGCGCATCCCAGTTCTGGCCGAAGCCGGCAGGTAGTTTTAATGCGGTGGCCAGGCGCCGCAGCAGTTCGCCTTTGTCCAGGCAACCGGCCAGATCCGCGCGGCACACATACAGATTGCCTTCCTTGGCCGCAGCGGCGAGTGCGTCGAAGTCGGCCGCGTCGACGAAATACACGCCACCATCGTTGGCCTGCGTCAGATCGAGGGCGCCCTCTGCGCTCATCGGTTCACCTGGAAAGGCTGGAAGCTCTGGTAATGATCGCCGGTGTAATAGAAAACCTGCGGAGGTGTACCGCCGGTGATGATGCGCCGGGTGGCGCGGTTGCGCGCGCCGGGTGTGTCCACGGTGTACTCGTGATAGTAGCCGCGCGGCTGCGATGGCAGGCGACCTTCGTAGTTGCCGAAGACCACGCCGTCCTGACTGTAGGGAAATGGACCGCCCTGAAGAATGCGCGCAAGCGTGTCGCAAGCTTCCGGCGGCATGAAGGCGGGCAGGTCGGTATGGGCGGCAGGGCAGTTGACGTGGCTTGCGGCAGGCAACGACATGTCGCCCTGCGAAACGACGGCGGTCGGCTGCGACGCATGGCGATTCCAGAGCAGAAGTCCGCCGACCAGAATCACCAGCAGCAACAGAGAGGTAAGGCGTGATGTAGACACCGCAGGTTCCTTGTGGTGAGGCGATAAGTGTAGTGCGTTCAGTGGCTGTAGGCGCTTGCGATGACTTTAAGGACATGCGACCCCGGTCGGCGCTGGCTATACAGAAGCCCCCACTCTCCGCAGGAACAACGACATGATCCGCAAGCCTTTCTGGTTAGTGATTGTGGCCGGTCTCTATGGCGCGACCGGTTCGCTGTTTGCCGCAGATGTTGCTTCGAACGATCCTCAGATATTCGCGCCAGGTGTGATTTCCGGACCGGCCGGCGAGGCATGTCCCGCATTCACCCCGAATGGAAACACCGTTTATTTCGATGTGGGTTCGATGATTCTGGTATCGCATCGCGCGCATGGCGCGTGGTCCAAACCGGAGATTGCGCCGTTCTCGGGACAGTGGCTGGATCACGATCCGTCGATGTCGCCGGATGGTTCCTATCTCGTGTTTGTTTCCAACCGGCCTGTAACGCCAGGCGGCGATGCATTGGGCGCAACGGTGCACGGCAAGTTTTATCCGGCGCGCGGCGGCCACTTGTGGCGGGTCGATCGCAAGGGCGACGGCTGGGGACAACCGGTGCATTTGCCGGATGCCGTCAACGCCAGCGATCGCACTTACGCACCCAGTGTCGCGGCGGATGGCAGCCTGTATTTCATCCATCCGGATGCAGGCGGTGTGTTTCATATTTACAGCTCGGCCTTCGCGCACGGTGCGTACCAGCCTGCCGTGCAGGTTCCCGTGGGCGATCCGGCGGCATCGACGCACGATCCGGCGATCGCTCCGGATCAATCCTTCATGGTGTTCAATTCGACGGATGCGAAAGACAGCGGCATGGGCGATTTCTACATCGCGTTTCGCGACGGCGATCATTGGGGGAAACCGATGGATCTCGGTGCGGCGATCAACGGCAAGCCCGGCAAATGGAGTCAGTGGGGCGCGCATCTGAGTCCGGATCACCGCACGCTCTACTACACCAGCGATCGCACGACCGAAGTGACATACCCACTGACACCCAAACAGGCCAAGGCGCGACTCGCGCAGATGGAAAGCTGGGACAACGGCAACGACAACATCTGGTCGGTGTCGCTTGCGCCATGGCTCGATGCTCATGGTGTCGGCCAAGGCAAGCAAGGCAGTGGTACCTGACCGCCGTGGTCGATCATGAAACGCCCGGGTCAGCCATAACGGCTGGCCCAGGGCCACATGACTTCTGGGCTGGAAATCGCGCTCGTCAAGCAAGCTAGACTGCGGCTTTGCCACACGCGGAGCCGCCATGCCCCTGTCATCGTTGTCCCTGCGCCTGACCGGGTGCTGCGCTCTTCTGGCTTTTGCGTCGGCCGCGTCCGCGTGGCCGACCGCGGTAGAGCCCGAGTTGAAATCGGTTGCTGCGCAGCAAAATACCCAGGCCAACCTGCCGCCCATGCTGCAGGACTTCGATGCCTACGTGGACAGCACCCGCAAGACGTTCAACGTGCCGGGCATCGCGGTGGCCATCGTCAAGGATGGCAAGGTGGTGTTCGAGCAAGGCTATGGTTTGCGCGAAACGGGCAAGCCGGACAGGGTCGATGCGCATACGTTGTTCGCGATCGCGTCCAACACCAAGGCCTTCACCGCCGCGGCGCTGCAGATGCTGGCCGAACAGGGCAAGGTGGACATGGATGCACGGGTCACGGATTACCTCCCGTGGTTCCAGATGTCCGATCCCTATGTGACGCACGAGATGCGCGTGCGCGATCTCCTGGCGCATCGCAGCGGCCTCAGTCTCGGCGCGGGCGATCTGCTGTACTGGCCGCCGACCAGCTACACCACCAAGGACGTGGTCGAACGCCTGGCCAAGGTGCCGCTTACCAACGGTTTCCGCAGCCACTACGCGTACGACAACATTCTGTTTGCGGTGGCCACGCTGATCATCGAAAAAGCATCCGGACAGACGTACGCCGATTACATCCGCGATCACATCTTCAAGCCGGTCGGCATGGACGAATCGTTGATCGACATGACCTACCTCAAACCCGGCATGGATGTCGCCACGGGTCACGCGTTGTTCGATTTCAAGGATCTCAAGCCCGTACCGCCGATGGCGTGGCTAAACGATCCGGGCGCGGGCGGCATCTACGCCAGTGTGCATGACCTTGCCAAGTGGATGAACGTGCAGCTCGCGGGCGGCGAATTGCCGGCGACGGATGCGAACGGCAAGCCACGCCACCTCTTTTCGCAGGACAGCCAGAACCAGATGTGGACGATGCTGACGCCCATTCCGGTCAACAAGCCGCCGATTCCGGAACTGGAGCCGTTGATGCCCAACTTCTCCGGTTACGGCGAGGGCTGGTTCCTGAGCGATTACCACGGCCAGAAACTGGTGTGGCACACCGGCGGTTGGCCGGGCATGGTGTCGCGCGTGACCTTGGTTCCGGGATTGAAGCTGGGCGTGGTCGTGTTGACCAATCAGGAATCGGGCGCGGCTTTCAACGCGGTCACCTATCGCGCGCTCGATGCTTACCTCAACCCCGACAAGAAGACCGATTGGGTGGCGGTCTACGACAAGGCCGTCAAGCACGCGCACGGCGATGCGGACGAAAGCTGGAAGAAGCATCTTGCTTCGCGCGATGCCGACAGCAAACTGTCGCTGCCGCTGGCAAGTTATGCAGGAACGTATCGTGACCCGTGGTATGGCGACATCGTCGTCACCAACGAAAACGGCAAGCTGCGCCTGCGCTTCAGCAAGACCAGGCAGCTGATCGGCACCATGGAACCGTGGCAGCACGACACCTTCATCGTGCGCTGGGACGATCGCGCGCTCAACGCCGACGCCTTCGTCAACTTCGCGCTCGATAGCGACGGCCATGTGCGCGAAGTGCGCATGGAACCGGTGTCGCCGCTGACGGATTTCAGTTTCGATTTCCAGGATTTGCGTCTGGTGCCGTTGAAGAATGCCGAAGCGTCGGCCAAGGCTGAGTAAGTTCGGGCGTTGAATTTCGGGTTCGTTGAACGTGGGCTTCCAAGACATATTTCAGGAGAGAACTATGCGTCGCCGTTTGCTGATGTCCGGTGCATTGCTTGGCCTTGGTCTGTTGAGTGGCGTGTATGTCTGGGCTCGCCAGGATGTGCAGAGTGTTCCCACGCATCGCTTTTTCCACGTGCAATTGGGGGCCGGCGAAACCCAGCCGGTATCGGGACGACTGATCCTGTTCGCCATGGATGCCACCACGGCGAAGGCGCAGTCGAAGGACGGCAAGGTGACCGAGGTCGATGCCAATCCGTTCGAACCTACCGGCGCTTCCATCGCCGCGGAAAACATCGACCGCCTGGCGCCGGGGCAGACCGTCGATATCGATGTGGACAAGCTGGCTTTCCCCGCGGCATGGTCGAAGTTGCCGGCGGGCGATTACGTCGTGCAGGCGGTGCTGGATGTGCATCACGACTACAACTATTCCGGTCGTGATGCCGGCGATATCGTCAGCAAGGTCGCGACCGTGCACTTGCCCGGCAACGACATCGCCACATTGACGCTCGACGAAACCTTGCCCAGCGTCGATCCCTGGACGCCGCCCGCCATCATGCCCAAGACGTGGCTGCCCGCTTTCGACGAGGCGCACAAGACATCGCAGCTGGTCGATTTCGTCAGCCCAAGCTTGTCGGCATTCTGGGGGCGTCCGGTTCATATGCTCGGCCGCGTGTTGCTGCCGCCAGGTTACGATGCGTCATCCAGCAAGCACTATCCCACCGTGTATTTCACGCACGGTTTCGGCGGCAACATCGATCGGTTCTCGCGCTTCATGGCGTATGTCGAAGGCGCGATGACCAGCGGTCAGATGCCGCCGATGATCTGGGTATTCCTCGACGAATCCAGTCCGACGGGCACGCACGAGTTTGCCGATTCCGTGAATAACGGGCCGTGGGGGCAGGCGCTCACCACCGAGCTCATCCCATATCTGGAATCGCATTACCACATGGATGCCAATGCGAAGGGCCGTTTCCTCAATGGCCATTCCTCAGGCGGCTGGGCCACGCTGTGGCTGCAGACGCGCTATCCGGCCGTTTTCGGCGGCACCTGGTCGACCTCTCCCGATCCCAGCGACTTCCACGACTTCACCGGTCCCGATCTCTATGCGCCGCACGCGAACGTGTATCGCAAGCCGGACGGCACGCCGTGGCCGCTGGTGCGCGACAAGGGCAAGGTCATCGGCAGTTTCGAGCAGTTCGCCAAGATGGAGCGCGTGCTTGGCTCTTACGGCGGACAGCTGGCTTCGTTCGAATGGGTGTTCTCGCCGCGCGGCAAGGATGGCCGGCCTGAGCAAATGTTTGACCGCGATACCGGCGATGTCGATCCGGCCGTGGTGGCTTACTGGCGCGATCACTACGACATCGCCTATCGACTGCAACACAACTGGCCGGCCTTGAAGCCGGACCTGGATGGGAAGATCCACCTCTACGTCGGCACCGCCGATACGTTCTATCTGGACGGTGCCGCACATCGGTTGAAGGCCGTGCTGGACGGGCTGCATGCCCATACGGAGTTCCAGTTCATTCCGGGCCGCACGCATTTCGATCTTTACAAGATCGGCGACGATCCATACGGATTGCTGAAACAGATCAGCTGGGACATGTACGCCGTGGCCCGACCCGATTCGAAGCTGAAACCGGGCATGAACCAATCGCCGTGATCCCGCAGGAATTTGCTGGCGGGCATGCCTGCCAGCAAGATTTTCAGGCATAGTTGCCGCCGCAGGCGCTGTAGGTGAATGGCGCTTGGGTTTGTCGTTTCGGGCTGAAACGACGTAAGCGGGAACACCGTTCATCAAGGACGGCGCGCTTCCTGTATCGGGGGCTTTTCATGTCGGAGGGAATCACAATGAAATCGTTCGGGTTGATTGCAGTAGTGGCGGCCGCGTTGATGGCTGCCCCGGGTGTTTATGCGCAGCAGGCCGCTTCGCCCGCTGGCAGCATGACGGTGCAGTGCAAAGACGGAACGTCCGTCACGGTCACCACCATGAAGGGCGCCTGCCATGGGCATAAAGGCGTAGACAAGTCGGCGAGCAGTTCCTCGGGTTCCAGCTCGAGCAATGCGAGCAGTGCCAGCAGCAATGCATCCATGTCTGCTGCTTCGACAACGGCTGCTTCGTCGAGCAAGTCCAGTATGTCGTCGAAGTCTGCGCCAGCGGCCACGCCGGCAGCGGGCGGCGGTCCTGGCCAGGTATGGGTCAATACCTCTTCCAAGACCAAGGCGTATCACTGCCAGGGCAGCAAGTGGTATGGCACCACCAAGCAAGGCAAGTACATGAGTGCGGCAGATGCGCAGGCAGCCGGCTATCACGCTGCCAAGGGCGAGAAGTGCTCGTAATTCCGTGCTGATGTGACGTTCCGACAACGGGCCGGTATTTACCGGCCCGTTTTTTTATTGCCAGGGGTTGAAGCTGCCGAACCACCAAAGGTGCCCCTCCGGATCGCTGCAGCCGTAGCCCGCGCCGCCATATTCCTTTTCCGCATACTCGTCGATGATCACCGCGCCGGCGGCCTTGGCGCGCTCGTAATGCGCCCTGCAATCGGTGACCGTGACGGCCGCGCATTGCGTTTCGCGACCCTGGATTTCATCCGGCTGCGCCATGTGCTTGCCGAAGCCGTCGGGACTGACCTCGCCGATCATCACCATGCCGTTGCCGTAGACCAATTGCGCGTGCATCACGCGGCCCTGGTCGTCTTCATAGACGGCTTGTTTCTCGAAACCGAAGGCTTTGCATAACCATTCGATGGCGGCGTGGGCGTCGCGATAGCGCATCGCGGGAATGATGGTGCTGCCGTTGACGACCTTGTTCATGGCGAGGGTCTCTGGCTGGAAGGTGTCCAGAGCCTAACTCTCCGTTATGACAACGTCTCGTAGTTTTTTTTAAGCGGCACTCCAGCGGAGCATGGTTGCGGGGGCGATGCACGTGAAACCCATGGCTGCTATCCGGGGGCGGCGGGGCTGTCTTCGCCTAGCGGACCGAGGTTGCGCACGATCATGCTTTGCGGTGTGGACAACGGCAACTGCGCCTTGGCCAGTCGCGCGAGAATATCGAACAGCAGTTCGCTCTTGACCGCCGACGCCTCACGCGGACTGTGCACGTAGGCCACGCCGGTGAATGTCATGGCGCTGCTGGTGATGTCGTCCAGCGTGACGGTGGGTGCTGGCGTCGGGAGCGTCGCAGTGTTGTCTTTCAGCGCTTCCAGCATGATTTCGCGCATTTTCGCCGCATCCGTGCCGAGCGGCATGGGCAGGCTGAGTTTCACGCGACCCAGCGCATTGCCGTGCGTCACATTGCGCAGGTTCTGCGTGATGAACTGCGAGTTGGGCACGATCATGGTGGAGCGGTCGCTCAACTGGATCTCGGTAGCGCGCACGTTGATGCGGCGAATATCGCCTTCCACGCCGGGCATGCTCACCCAGTCGCCGACCTTCACCGGCTGTTCGGCCAGCAGGATCAGGCCAGAAATGAAGTTCGACACGATCGCCTGCAAACCGAAGCCGATACCGACCGACAGCGCACTGGCGATCCACGTCAGGCTTTGCAGGCTGACGTCGGCCGTTTTCAGCGCAAGCGCGAAAACGATCACCACCGCCACGTAACCGAGCAGCGTGACGATGGAATTCTGCATGCCATGATCGAGCGATGTCTTGGGCAACAGTTGCTCGGCCAGCCAGCGCTTGACGATACGCACGATCATCAAGCCGATGGCGAAGACGATGACGGCATTGAACACGGCGCCAGGCTTGATGGTCAGCTGACCGACCTGCAATCCCGTGAAGACACCGCCGATATGCGAAAACAGATCATGCGGACTGCTGCCGAACGGCAGCAACAGCGTGCCCACCGCGACCAGCAGCAGGAGCACGCGCAACACGGCGGAGAAAATGGTGGCCGACTGATCGAGCGCGCCCGCTGCGATGCCGAAGGACGATTGCAGCCGCAGGCCGCTACGCGAATGAGGCGAAAGCAATGCCGCCAGCAGATCGTGTTGCAGATGCGACAGCATGTAGAGCGATGCCACGATCATGCCGATCCACAGCATCTGCCATGAAATAAAGAAGCCGAACGCGATGTAGCCGATGAATACCGAAAGCCACGCCACGACGACCGCGATGGTCGCCAGGCCGGCGAAGGCGCCCACCCACAGGGCATGCTTGACGGGTTGGTGACCCTCATGGACCGCCGTCTTTCGCGCGCGCTTGGCGCGTATCAACGCGGCACCGACCAGTCCGGTGATCAGCAGAGCCAGCATGGCGCGCGTGCAGATCGTCGCAGGCAGACTGCCACCGGCAAGGTTGTTCACCCGTTCGACAATGCCCAGCAGCAAAAACGCACCGCCCAGCAGCCACGGAAACCAACGCAGATCGCGCGCGGTGCTGTTCGCCATGGCAGGGAGACGCCACGAGGGATGCTTGACCGAAAGCAGGGCACGTCCAAGACCGGCGATGAAGGCGGAGAAAAACACCGAGCGCACGATCGACTGCGCGAAGGTGGCGACATCGTCTTCCAGCGTGTCGTTCCAGTTGAAGCCCAGGTACACCAGGCACGCGGCGAATCCGATCGACAGCGTCACCGTCAACGTGAAGATCACGGCCAGCGCGCTGCGTCGGAGATGACCCTCGGGCATGTAGCGGCTTGCCAGCGCCAGCACCACGCGCTCGACCAGCCAGCGGCCGGGGACAATCAGGAGCAGGGCGCCGAGCAGGCACAGTATCCAGGTCAGGCGATTTTCCGGCTGCCACGCATCGCTTGCGCCTTGGGCAAGCAAGTTTCCGATTTGTTTGAGGTGGGCACTGTCGTCGGGAAAGGATTGCGCGACATTCGACCAGAAGCCCACGGTGAGCGGCGAGCCGTTGCGCGTGGTCAATTGCAGCTGGAACTGCTCGTTGCGCGTCTCGACGATTTGCGTCGTCAGCTTGGCCGCATCCTGGCTCAGCAATTGCGCCTGCTTGATCTCGCCATCGAGCTTGTTCTTGTCGCGCGCGAGCTGCTTGCGCTGCTGGCTGACGTTCGCCGGTTCCGGCAGGGCTCCGGCCGCGGGGGCAGGGCCGAGAACGGTCAGGCGCGCCTGCAGGCTGTCCATCTGCGGAGTCAGCGTTTCCAGCCACTGCTCGGCCTGTTGCTGCACAGTCCCGGCCTGGCTGCGCAAATCGTTCAATGGCGCATTGGTCGATTTGCTGCTCAGCGTGCTCTTGATGTCGTCCAGCTGCTTGTTGAGGCCCACCAAAGCCTGCGCCGGATCTTGCGTGGAACTGGCGCTTGCCGGCGCGGAAGACGACGAGGCGGGGCTCTGCGCGTACAGCGGCAGCGAACCGGCGACGAGCGGGCTGAGGATGAACGTCAGGACGAAAAGCTTACGAGAGAATATGTGCATGCCGGGCATGATCCGAATGACGTGCCGGACGGTCAATGTATTCTTGCGATGATTGCTTTTTCGCAGGCAGTTGGCATTCAGGCTTGGAGCGAGCGGTATACCGGCCAGGGAAATGTGAAGGTCGTGCGACGGCGACCCTGTATATTGCCCCATACAATCCCCATCTCAGTGGCTCGACAAATGGACGACGCGCCATGATTTTCCGCTGGTTTGAATCTCTGATCGACGCCTTCAAGGACCCCGTCGACAGCATGCCGCCCAAATCGGTCGGGCAGTTCTACGTGTTCTATCTGCGCCAGGTCTGGCCGGTGTTTGCCGCCGCGATCGTGGTGGGCTTTGGCGTGGCGCTGGTGGAGGTCTCCCTGTTCGGCTTCATCGGCCGCATCGTCGACATGGCCAAGGGTGCGCCGGCGCAGGATTTCTTCAAGGTGCACGGGCGCGAATTGCTCTGGATGGGATTCGTGGCGCTGGTATTGCGTCCGGTGTTCATCGGCGTGCACGACCTGCTGGTCAATCAGTCGATCGTGCCTAATCTCACCAATCGCATCCGCTGGCAGAACCATCGCTATGTGATCCGCCAGAGCCTGGGCTTTTTCCAGAACGACTACGCCGGACGCATCGCCAACCGCATCATGCAGACCGGTGCGTCGCTGCGCGAATCGGCGGTGCAGATCGTGGATGCCATCTGGTACGTCGCCATTTACACCGGCAGTGCCATCGTGATGTTCGCCAAGGCGGACGTCTGGCTGGCGGCACCCTTGGTGGTGTGGCTGTTCGCCTATGTCGGCACGCTGTCCTTTTTCATACCGCGTACGCGGCAACGGTCGTGGCTTGCCTCCGAGGCGCGCTCCAAGTTGATGGGGCGCATCGTGGATGGCTACAGCAATGTGCTGACGCTGAAACTCTTCGCGCACACGCAGCGCGAGGAGGCATACGTCGCGCAGGCGATGGGCGAGCAGACCGAAAAGCTGCGCAGCATGACCCGCCTCACCACGGCGATGGATGCCACCATCACCACGCTCAACGGATTCCTGATTGTCGGCACATCCGCGCTGGCGGTGTGGCTGTGGAGCCAGGGCAAGGTCACGGTGGGTGCGATCGCGCTCTCCACGGGACTGGTCATCCGCATCAACAACATGTCCGGCTGGATCATGTGGGTGGTCAACGGCATCTTCGAAAATGTCGGCACGGTGCAGGACGGCATCACCACCATCTCGCAGCCGCGCGCCGTGCAGGATCGCGACGGTGCGATGCCGCTGGAGGTGGTCGCCGGCGAGGTGCGTTTCGACGACATCCACTTCCACTATGGCAAGCAGGGTGGCGTGATGTCAGGTTTGAACCTGCGCGTGCATCCGGGTGAGAAAATCGGCCTGGTCGGTCCCTCCGGCGCGGGCAAATCCACGCTTGTGAACGTGCTGTTGCGCCTGTACGACCTGGAGGGCGGCCATATCCGGATCGACGGTACGGATATCTCGCACGTCACCCAGGAAAGTTTGCGTTCGCAGATCGGCGTGGTCACGCAGGATACGTCCCTGTTGCATCGTTCCGTTCGCGACAATCTGCTTTACGGTCGCCCCGATGCCAGCGAGGCGCAGTTGCTCGAAGCGGTGCGCAAAGCGCGCGCGGATGAGTTCATCCCCAACCTGATTGACGGTGAAGAGCGCCGCGGTCTCGACGCGCACGTGGGCGAACGCGGCGTGAAACTTTCAGGCGGCCAGCGCCAGCGCATCGCCATTGCGCGCGTGCTGCTGAAAGACGCGCCGATTCTCGTGCTCGACGAGGCCACCTCCGCGCTGGATTCGGAAGTGGAAGCGGCGATTCAGGAGAGCCTGGAAGTGCTGATGGAAGGGAAAACGGTGATCGCGATTGCGCATCGCCTCTCGACCATCGCACGGATGGACCGGCTGGTCGTGTTGGACAAGGGAATGGTCGTGGAGACCGGAACGCATGCGGAGCTGATTGCACACGGCGGCCTGTATGCACGACTGTGGCATCGGCAGACCGGCGGATTCGTCGCTGCCGACGATGCGCTGGCGTGACGTTCTTCTTGCGTTTCTGCCGCGTCTAAAAAACTTCAGGTTGCCCGCCGACGACGGACAACCTGTGTTTTTCCGAATAAAGAAGAGTGGGACGGATCAGGAGGCGTCCGCTTTCCCACCCAAGTGCCGAGATGCCTCTCGTGCCTCCTTCAATCTCCTGGCATGCGCGCATAGCAAGTCGCCGCGCGTCACGATGCCGACCATCCGGTGCGGAATGTGCTTGCTGACGACGATCAAGCGGCCGACGCCGGACTCGACCATGTGGTCGGCTGCTTCGCGCAGCGTGTGGTCTTCGCGCACCACCAGCGGCGGCCGCTGGATCAGCGATCCCACCAACGTGTCGTGGCCTAGCGAGATGTCGTAGACGCAGCGGCGTGTAATGACGCCCATCAGTTCTCCCTTCTCGCTGACGACCGGGAATCCCTGATGCTTTGCCGCCGCCTGTTCGGAGGCCAGCCACTCGCGCACTTCCGTGACGGTCTGGTCGGCGCGCAAGGTCACCACGTTCCGGCTGCAAGCATCGCGCACGTAGATCTGGTCGAGATAATCGGCGGCGTAGTCGGATGGAACGCGCACGCCGCGGCGCACGATCTTCTCCGTCATGATCGTGTTGCGCATCATCAGGCCGGAAATGAGATACGCGGCCGCGCAGGCACCGAGCAGTGGCAGCAGGCCGTGCGGTTGCTGCGTGGTTTCGAACGCGAACACTACCGAGGTAAGAAACGCGCGCGACGCACCGGCAAAGATGGCGGCCATGCAAACCAGTGCGGCCATGCGCGGATCGATCTGCAGCCACGGGGCCGTTGACGCCAGTCCGAGGCCCAGTACGCCGCCCAGCGCGCCGCCGATGGTGAACAAAGGCGCCAGCGTTCCGCCCGACGTGCCACTTCCCAGTGCCACCGACCACGACAGCAGTTTCAGCAGGCAAAGCGCGAGCATGGCGCCGAGGCCGATCTGTCCTGCCAGCACGGCGGCGATGTTGGTGTATCCCACACCCAGCGTCAGCGGCGCGAAATAACCGACGATACCCACCACGATGCCGCCCAGCGCCGGCCACCACATCCAATGGATCGGCAGCTTCTCGAAGGCGTCTTCGATGGCATAAGTAAGTTTGGTCACGCCCACGCTGGCGATACCGACAATCAGTCCCAGCACCACGTAGGTGGCGAGTGCCGGCAGCGTCGGCGAGGCGATGTTGGGCATGGGGAACATCGCCTGGTTGCCTTCGAGCACGTAGCGAACGCCCGTGCCGACCGTGGTGGCCATGGCCACGGGAATCAGCGAACGCGCACGACGTTCGAACAACAGCAGTTCGATCGCCAGCAGCACGGCCGAGATGGGTGCCGAAAACACCGCCGCCATGCCTGCCGCCGCGCCTGCGGCCAGCAATGTCTTGCGTTCGTCGGCGGTCACATGCATCAGCTGCGCGATCAGCGAACCGAGCGCGCCGCCGGTGGCGATGATCGGACCTTCCGCACCGAACGGGCCGCCGGTGCCGATGGCGATGGCGGACGAAACCGGCTTCAACCACGTCATGCGCGGCGGAATGCGGCTCTCGTTGAGCAGCACCTGTTCCATCGCTTCGGGAATGCCATGGCCGCGAATGGCGCGCGACCCCCAGCGGGCCATGATGCCCACGACGATGCCGCCGATGGCAGGGATCACGATGACCCACAGGCCAAGGTGATTGCCGGCGGGGCTGGCGAAGCTGGTGTCCCAGCGGCCGTAGAACGCCAGGTTGGTGATAAGGCCGATCAGCGCTGTCAGCACTTTGGCGACGATCGCGACGGCGACACCCAGCACCATGGCGACAAAGCCGATCCACAGCACCCGGCGATCCAGCGGGCGGAACTGCCGTGGCATGTGAGCAGCGGCAAGGGTTGGGTCCAGCGAAGGCGCGACAGGTAGCGACGCACGGGTATGTGCGTCGGTGTTCTCAGAATGCATGTGAAGGGGGGTTCCACCCAGGGTAAGCGTTAAAGATTACCGGGATAGCGGCGCCGTAGCTGGCTGGAAAATGAACGGAGTTCAGCACACCCGGTTGGGCGGTGGTAAGCGCCGTCGCCGCGCTGGATGCGCATGTCGTGAGCAGACGCTGGCGTAGCGTAATATCCCATTCACAGCCGTGGCACAGCGCGGCTGGATGGTGAGCATGTCGGCCGGGAGGCCCATGTCATGTCACGGCGAGGATGGGTGGTGTTCAGTGCCGCGTTATGCGCCGCCATGGCGCTGGCGTGGACTCGTTCGACCGTCGAAGCGCCCGCGGCGCAAACAGACTCACCGTTTGTCGCGCGCATCGAATTGACGGGTCCGGTTGGGCCGGCTGCCGCCGAATACGTGGATGGCTCGATCCAGCGCGCGAATGACGACGGTGCCAGAGCCATCGTATTGCAACTCGATACGCCGGGTGGTCTGGTCGAATCGATGCGCGACATCATCGCGCACATCCTCGCGTCGAAAGTACCTGTGCTGGGCTATGTCGCTCCGTCGGGTGCGCGTGCCGCGTCGGCGGGCACGTACATCCTCTATGCGTGCCCGATCGCCGCGATGGCGCCCGCGACGCATCTCGGCGCGGCGACGCCGGTCGATATCGCAGGCGGTACACCGATGCCGTCGCCATTGGATAACGGGCTGCCCAAGTCCAGTCGTTCATCGGAAAAGAAAGCTCCCGACACGGGAGTTCAACCCGATGCGGAATCCAAAAAGGTACTCAATGACGCCATTGCGACCATCCGTTCGCTGGCGCAAATGCATGGACGCAACGCGACGTGGGCGGAACAGGCCGTGCGCGGCGCGGCAACGCTGACGTCCAGCGAAGCGGCCGCGCAGCATGTGATCGATTTCGTCGCGCCGGATATCGACTCGCTGCTCGCGCAGGCCGACGGTCGCGTGGTGCAGGCAGACAATCAGGCTATCACCTTGGCGACGCGCGATGTGCCGGTGCGGGATTATCTTCCGAACTGGCGTGCGCGCTTCCTGGGCATCATCACCAATCCGACCATCGCGTACGTATTACTGCTCGCGGGCATCTACGGACTGATTCTGGAAGCGTTTCATCCCGGCTCGTTCTTTCCTGGCGTCGTGGGCGGTATCTGCCTGTTGATCGGGCTCTACGCGCTGCAGCTGTTGCCGGTGAGCTATGCCGGCCTGATCTTGATGGCGCTCGGTGTCGCCTTGTTGCTGGCGGAAGCTTTCATACCCACGGCGGGGGTGCTGGGCGTCGGCGGCGTCATCGCCTTCGTGCTGGGCTCGATCATGCTGTTTCGCACGGATGTGCCGGGCTACCGGGTGAACGTAGGTGTGATCGTGGGCATCGCATGCTGCGCGATCGTCATGCTTGCACTCCTGCTGCGGCTGGTGATGCGCGCGCGCCGTGCGCGCGCCTTCAACGGCGACAAGCAGATGCTGCAGGACACGGGTGAATTGCTGCAGGCCGTGATGGCCGGCGGCGAAGCTTGGGCACGCATCGGCGGCGAACGCTGGCGCGTGCAATGCGAGGCGGCGCTTCCCGCCGGTGCGCCTGTGCGCGTGATCAGCCGGCAAGGCTTGCTGTTGCAAGTGACGGCCGCGCGCGCGGGTGAAGGAGAATCCACATGATCGGATTTACGGGCGTTATCGTGCTGGTCGTGATTGCGCTGTTGTTTACGTCGATCAAGGTGTTGCCGGAATACCAGCGTGGCGTGGTGCTGACGTTGGGTCGCTACACCGGCACCAAAGGCCCTGGTTTGTTCATTCTGGTGCCGCTGGTGCAGCGTATTACACGCGTGGACCTTCGCGTGACCGTGATGGATGTGCCGCCGCAGGATGTGATTTCCCGCGACAACGTCTCCGTGCGCGTCAATGCGGTGGTGTACTTCCGCGTGATGGAGCCGGACAAGTCGGTGCTGAAAGTCGCCGATTTCTTTCAGGCAACGAGCCAGCTGTCGCAGACCCGCCTACGTTCGGTGCTGGGCCAGCATGAGCTGGACGAAATTCTGTCCCAGCGCGATTCGATCAATCACAGCCTGCAGAAGATCCTGGACGAAGCGACCGATCCCTGGGGCATCAAGATCACCAACGTCGAAATCAAGGATGTCGACCTCAACGAAACCATGGTGCGGGCGATCGCCCGCCAGGCCGAGGCCGAACGCGAGCGGCGCGCCAAGGTGATCCATGCCGATGGCGAGCTGCAGGCTGCGGAAAAACTGCGCGACGCGGCCAGCATGCTGTCCCAGCAACCGCAGGCCCTGCAGCTGCGTTACCTGCAGACCCTGGCCAGCATGTCCAGCAGCGGTCAATCGAGCACCATCGTCTTTCCGTTGCCGCTGGATCTTCTGAAGCCATTGCTCGACAAAGGTTCATGAGGTGACGCCTGTCAGATACGACGGATGACGCGCGTGCCTGTGCTCGCGGTCGCCTGAGGCAGATGATTTCTCCCGCACCGATGGGGTGCGGGAGGATCGAACCATGAACGCTGTGAACGACACACGCAGTACGCTGGAAAAATACATGCCGGTGCTGATTGGTCTTCTGGTCGCTTTCCTGGCCGGCAAGGCGCTCAAGCGCGCATTCTGGACGTTGTTCGGCATGTACTGGGCCCTGCATGCAACCGGAATGCACCTCTTCTGAGGAGATTGTGCAGACGGCTTGATGCCCTTATGTTGCGCGGGCCTGCAACCGGAGTCCCGCGTGAAACCCACCACCCTCGACGAATGGCTGGATTACCAGCAGCACATTCACGCACTGGGCGTCGACCTGGGTCTGGATCGGGTACGCGCCGTCTGGCAACGCATGGGCGCACCCTCCGTGGCCCGGCAGGTGATCACGGTGGGGGGCACCAACGGCAAGGGCTCCACGGTCGCCTTCCTGGAAGCCATGCTGGCCGCCGCCGGACAACAGGTGGGCTGCTATACCTCGCCGCATTTGATGCGTTACAACGAGCGCATTCGCATGGCCGGCATCGATGCCGGCGATGCCGCGCTGGTGGAAAGCTTCGAGCGCATCGAACTGGCCCGTGGCGAGATCTCGCTGACTTATTTCGAATTCGGCACGCTCGCCGCGTTCGATCTGTTCTCGCGCGCCGATCTCGATGTCGCCGTGCTTGAAGTCGGGCTCGGCGGCCGTCTCGATGCCGTCAACCTGATCGATGCCGATGCGGTGGTGATTACCACGGTGGATCTGGATCACGTCGAATGGCTGGGCCCGGATCGCGACAGCATCGGCCGCGAGAAAGCCGGCATTGCACGCCGGGACAGGCCTGCGATTGTCGGAGAACTCGACCCGCCCGAGGGATTGCTGGATGCGTTGGACAAGCAGGGCGCGCAGGTCGAGCGGGCAGGGCGCGATTTTCGCGTCGAACGCGAGGCGCACGGCTGGCGCTGGTTGCATCGCGACGGTACGACGCTGGCCTTGCCCGATCCCGAGCTTGCGGCGCCGGTCCAATACGCCAATGCATCATCGGCGATCGCCGCGCTTCACGCGCTGGGTATCTTCGACCCGGCGCAACTGGCGCGCATGTCGGCCGGGGGCATGCATTTGCCGCACGCACCCGCGCGTCTGCAATGGCTGGGCGGCGATCCGGCGCTGATTGTGGACGTCGGTCATAACCCGCAGGCAGCGAGAGCGCTTGCAGAATGGCTCGATGCGCAGCCGCCGGTGCGCGTCCACGCCGTCTACGGGGCGCTTTCCGACAAAGACGTGGGCGGCGTGATGACAGCATTGGGTGTGCGCATCGCGCACTGGCATCTGGCCAGCCTGGACCAGGACACGCCGCGCGGTCTGCCCGCCAGCGTGTTGGCGGGCGTGCTGCATCAGGTGCTGCCCGGCGCGAGCTACGACACGCATGCGGACGTGAGTCATGCGCTGGTGGCTGCGCGCTCGGCGGCCAGGCATGGCGAACGCGTGCTGGCGTTCGGATCGTTTTTCGTGGCATCGGCGGTGCTGGCGCAAGTGGCTGGCTGAACCGCTTGTTCGATTCTGTCATGTCAGGAGGCAGGGACAGGTATAATCGCGGCGTCACGCACAAGCTGTTGGCCTGGAGTCCATCTTGAACACACGCCTTTTGGGAGCTGCCGTCCTCGTTGCACTGGCGGTCCTGTTCGTGCCGATGTTCTTTTCGAGCAAGACACCTTCGACGGGCACCGATCAATCGGTCAGCCTGGCGATTCCTCCTGCGCCCGATCGCGATCTGCAAACCAAGACCATGAGCCTGTCCGGTGCTGCGCCAGCATCCAGCACGGTCGCGCCGGCCACCACCGCGGCGCCGAATGCGAACGGCATGGCCACGGTGAACACTCCGCAGTCCTCGAGCACGACGTCCGCTCCGGCTATTCCAACTCAGACCCCACAGCAGCCTGCGCAACCGGCCATCCCCACGGTAGCGCCTGCCGCGGCCAACGTCGGCAGTCGCCCGGCCATTGCGCCACCGTCGCAACCGGCCGTTCCCGCCTTGCCGCCAGCCACGGCGGCGCGCGGTATCTACGGCGTCAATCTCAGTGCCTACGCCCCGGAAGGCGCCAATCGCCTGATGCAGCGCGTGCGCGCGCTGGGTTATCCGGCGCATGGCGAGACGATCCAGCGCGCGGGCAAGACGTTGACCCTGGTCAGCGCGGGCCCGTTCGAAACGCGTGCGGCCGCCGAAGCGGCGCGGCTGAAGATCAGCCAGTCGATTCAGGGAGTCCCCGCCCGCCTTGAAAGCGGCGCCATAACCCCGCAGGGCGATGAGCCAGCCTTCAATGTTGCCGGTCCTGCCAGGGCGGGCGCATGGGCGGTGCAGGTGGCGGCGATGGGCAGCCAGTCGGACGCGCTGGCGTTGCGCGACAAATTGCGCGCGAGCGGTTTCGACGGTTTCGTGGATACGGTGAACGCGGGCGGCAAGCGGCTGTGGCGCGTCAGGGCGGGTCCGCAGACCCAGCGGAACGACGCGGTGACGCTGCGCGACGAGATCAAGGCGAAGCTCGGCCTCGACGGCAACATCGTCAGCGCCAACTGACCACCTGACTGACCGGACGCCACATGAACGCGGTCGACCTGATCATCATCGCGATATTGGCCGTTTCGGTCCTTGTGGGGCTCTGGCGCGGCCTCATATCGGAGGTGCTGGCGCTGGCCACCTGGGTGGTCGCATTCTGGGTGGCATGGACGTACGGCCCGGCGGCATCGGCTCACTTCGATCGGACGATCGAAACCCCGATGCTGCGACTGCTGGCCGGTTACGGCATCTGCTTTATCGGCGTGCTGATTCTTGGAGCGCTGGTCCGGTTTGTGGTCCAGAAGCTGGTGGATGGCACGGGGCTGGGTGGAACGGATCGCCTGCTCGGCATGGTTTTCGGTTTTGCGCGCGGCGTGCTGCTGGTGACGCTGGTGGTGTTCCTGGTCAACCTGACCTCGTTCGCGCACGAAACGATGTGGCAGCAGTCGGTGCTGCTGCCACAGTTCAAGGGATTGGCAACGTGGCTCGAGCAGGAGATGCCGGCGAATGTGCGCGAGCATCTTCACCCGGGCAACCTGCCGGTCCATCTGCCGGATCTGCATAACGTGTTGCCAGCGAGTTTGCCGGCGCGCGGTTCCACTTCGCCTGCTGCTGCTTCGAGCGCGGCCGGCACAACGCATTAACACTAACGGGTAGAAGCACCATGTGCGGAATCATCGGCATTGTCGGTACCACCGAGGTGGCATCGGCGCTTTATGACGGCCTCACCGTCCTGCAGCATCGCGGGCAGGACGCGGCCGGTATCGCGACCGTGGACGGGGCGCGACTTCGACTGCACAAGGACAATGGCCTGGTGCGCGACGTGTTCAACCAGTCGGCGATGAGCCGCCTGCGTGGGCGCATCGGCATCGGGCACTGTCGCTATCCCACGGCGGGATCGGAAGGGTCGACCGAAGCGCAGCCGTTCTACGTCAATTCGCCGTACGGCATCGCTTTCGCGCACAACGGCAACCTGGTGAACACCGAGACCTTGCGCCGCGAGATGTTCCAGGACGATCGCCGGCACATCAACACCGACTCCGACTCCGAAGTGCTGCTCAACGTGCTCGCGCACGAATTGCAGATTCAGGATCGGATGGCGCTGACGCCCGACCACATCTTCAAGGCCGTCGCAGGCGTTCACGCGCGTGCGCGCGGCGGTTACGCATGCCTTGCGCTGATCCTGGGTTACGGGCTGCTGGCTTTCCGCGATCCGAACGGTATCCGTCCGCTGGTGCTCGGCGAGCGCGTGACAGCGGAGGGCCGCGAGTACGCGGTGACGTCCGAATCGGTTGCGCTCGATATTCTCGGCTTCAAGCGCCTGCGCGATGTAGCGCCTGGCGAAGCGGTCTTCATCACCGACGACGGTCAGCTCCATACCCGCATGTGCGCCGAAAGCGCCGTGCATGCACCGTGCATTTTCGAATACGTCTACCTGGCGCGTCCCGATTCGATGATCGAGAACGTGTCGGTGTACAAGGCGCGCCTGCGCATGGGCCAGAAGCTGGCCGAGAAGATTCTGCGCGAGCGCCCGGATCACGGCATCGATGCGGTCATCCCGATTCCCGATACCGCACGCACCGCCGCGAGCGCGCTTGCCGAGGCGCTGGGTGTGCCGTTCCGCGAAGGCTTCGTCAAGAATCGCTACATCGGCCGCACCTTCATCATGCCGGGGCAGGGCGAGCGCGTGAAATCGGTGCGCCGCAAGCTCAATCCGGTGGAACTGGAGTTCCGCAAGAAGAACGTGCTGTTGGTGGACGATTCCATCGTGCGCGGTACCACGTCGCGCCAGATCATCCAGATGGCGCGCGACGCGGGCGCCAGGAACGTGTTCTTCGCTTCGGCCGCGCCGCCGGTGCGTTATCCGAACGTGTACGGCATCGACATGCCGGCGGCTTCCGAACTGGTTGCCGCGGGGCATAGCAACAAGGAAGTGGAAAAGATGCTCGGCGCCGACTGGTTGATCTACCAGGATCTGCAGGACCTGATCTGGGCCGTGCAGGACGGCAACGAAAACCTGAAGCATTTCGACACGTCGTGCTTCTCCGGCGAATACATCACCGGTCTCGACAAGCAGTATTTGCAACAAATCGAAATGCTGCGTTCGGACGATGCCAAGGCTGCTCGTCGCAGCGCCTAAATCGCACGTCCCTCTCCGTAGCGAGAAGGGCTTTGCGAACCGGCGCGCGTGATCATCGCCATGACCGATCTCCACGCCGCCGCGAAGCGCTGCCTCGACGCAAGCGATCCTGAAGAGAAAATACGTCTCACGCACGCCGCGTGGGACGCACTCCAGTCGGGCGCATTGCGCGCCGAGCCTGCTTCGCCCGCTCCGGTTCCCATCGGTGCACCGGGCCGCCCGGAGCGCCCGCAGCTCGTTCCCCAGCGTCAGGTTCCGCATCGCGGCCTGGGTTCGCCGGAAGGGCGTGCCGCGCTGGTACACGCTGTCGCGCATATCGAATTCAACGCCATCAATCTCGCATGGGACGCGGTTTACCGTTTTCGCGGCATGCCCGACGCTTACTACCGCGACTGGGTCAGTTGCGCGAATGATGAGGCGCGGCACTTTTCCATGCTGTCCACACGGCTCGCCGAGCTCGGCCATTTCTACGGCGATTTCGGTGCCCATAACGGCCTGTGGGAAATGGCCGAGAAAACCGCGCATCACGATACCGCACGCATGGCGCTGGTTCCGCGCGTACTTGAAGCGCGGGGGTTGGACGTTACGCCCGGCATGATCGAGCGCCTGCGCGCCGTCGGCGACGAAGGTACGATCGCGATACTGGAAGTCATACTGCGCGAAGAGGTGGCGCACGTAGCCGCCGGCACGCGCTGGTTCCGCTGGTGCTGCGAGCGCGATGGGCTTGAACCGCGCGAAACATTCCTTGACCTGTTGCGCGATTACATGGGGCGCAATCTTCGCGGACCGTTCAATCGTCCGGCGCGTCTGGAGGCGGGGTTTGATGAAGACGAGCTTGACTCGCTGACGGCGCTTGCCTTGGCGGAAACCTGATTCCCTCTCCCTTTCGGGGAGAGGGACCAAGGCGCGTCAGGGTTTATTGCAGGGGCTTGCGAAACTTGTAGATGAACTTGTCCGTCTCGCCTTTGATCTTCGGATTGAAAATCGCCAGTGAGTGATCGTCAGCGGGATTGCGAAGCACATCGCTTTCGCCGACGAACTGGAACCCCGCCGCGGTGACTTCCGTTTTCACCGCCGCAGGATCGATGCGATGCAGATCGTTCGTCTTGGATACGCCCGTTCCCGCAGCGGCCGCGTGGTCGAGCACGATGTAGATGCCACCGGGCTTGAGTGCGTCGTAAATCGCCTTGTTGATGCGCGCCATGTCCGGCGAGCCCATGAACGGGTCGTGCAGGTCGTGATAGTTCTGCGACGTCCACACGATATCGACACCTTTAGGTAAGCCTAGATTGGCGGTGGGCGGTACGGACACCGTCACGTTCGGGTAGTCCGACGTGCCTGCAAAGCTGTGAAGGCTCTTCAAGCGGGCGGGGTTGACCTTGTCCATTTCGATCGGTTGCACGGCATACACCGTGCCTTGCGCGCCGACGATCTTGCTGAAAATGCGCGTGTAATAACCAGCACCCGGCATCAGATCCACGACCTTGTCGCCCGGCTTGACGCCGGCAAAGGCGAGTACCTCGCCAGGCTTGCGATGAACATCCTGCGCCTTTTCGTCGGCTGGCCTCGCGGCGTCGACCACTGCAGCGGTGATGTACGAAGGAACATCGGATGCCGCTTTCAGCGGCAGATACGTCGATGCGGCGACCAATGCGGCCACCGCCAATAATCCGCGAAATTTCATGGGACGATCTCCTGACTGGATGCAAAGATCTTCAGAGTGCCTCACGAGACGTTTCTTACCAGAATCGCGCGACGGTTGTATGTCTTGCGGTTAACGAACGCACCACTCAATACACGTAATTGAGGGCTATGGCCGGCGTTACCGTTCCTACGGTGTTGTGACCGCCGAAAATGATGCGAGTGCCAAGCAACACACCAATACGGGGTGTCCAGTTGTATTCGATGGCCGGTGCCACGCCGTACGCTTCGCTGGCGCCGGAACTAAGCGCCACGTTTTGCACGTAGGGCAGGCCGTTTGGCGACGACAACAGGTCAACGCCGTTTACGCGGGTGTTGCTGTTGTAGCTGTAAGTCAGGTCCAGTGCCAACACCCAGCGTTGCGTGACGCTGTATTCGAAGGCCAGGTCGGCGGAGAACGATCTGCCCGGTCTGGCCGTGCCACGAAAGCCCGAATCGGTGCCATAAACGCTGACGCCTTCCACATTGGCCGTACGCGAGAACGATCCGGAGATGTCGAAGCGCTCACGCAGAATGCGTCCGTTCGGCATCCAGAAATACATCTGCGAATTCAGCGCCAGTGTCGTGGTGTACGCGCCACCGCCAAGACCGTCGCTGGGCCGGCTGCCCAACTGATCGTAACGTCCGGTGGGAAGCGTTTCCTGCAGCATGATCGCCGTCGTCGGTATCCGGCTGCCTGGTTGGAATTCGGTGAGGCGGTATTGCGCTTGCAAGGTGAGATCGCCGAAGCCGATGCTCGCACTGCTGTGTCCGTTGTTGACCCGGTTGTAACCGAAGACGGGAATGAGGCCGATGGACAGGCGATCGGCCAATCCGTACAGGATGTAAGTGCGCGACCCGAAGCTGTCATTACCCGGTGAGCGAATGTCGTAAAGGTAAGGCTCGAACAGGAAATGGCCGGGCGGCAGCGTTTCCGCCGAATTGGCGAGCATGGGGCCCGTCCACCACGCATCGCTCATCGACTGGTTGGCGACGGGCGGCGGCACGGACGGGTCTGTTTGCGCGATGGCGCGTGGAACCAGCGCGCCATTGCACAGCAAGCATAGAAGCAGGAACAACCAGGCAGGCCGACACCTTGTCATGGACTGATCCGCGTGAGAGAGGCGACGAAGTTCGGCTCCCAGGTCTTGCCGTTGTCGTCGGAGAACGATTGCTCGAAGTGGTGTGAATTCGGCTTGATGTCCGACCACACCGAGCGAACCAGAATCGTGCGGCCCTGGTAGGGCTCTTGCGAAATGAGTTCGCCGCGGCCGTTCTTGAATTCGCCGAAGGCCGTATTTTCCATCACGCCATCCTTGCTGCCGGCGTAGGTCTGGCCCCACTGATGGGTCGTGGGGTTGTAGAGAAACAGCGTCATGCCTTCGAAATGGCCGTCCGGGCCGTCGGCTTCGATTTCTTCCATCGAAGCCTTGCCGCCCCAGATCTTGCGAACGGCAACCGTGCCGTTCATTTCCTGCCAGCTCGTCGAGCCGGTGAGCGGGTGCTGGAGGGTTTTGATGTGCGTCCGCCAGGTTCCGATGTTGAAGTCGAAGTCGTGCGAACCGTCGCGATAGGCGGAGGCGGCCGGCTGCGTGGCATCGGCGGCGAAGGCGTGAGTGCAGGCAAGGCCCAGAGCCAGGCCGGCGGCGATGAAGCAGGCTTTCCTGAACGTTGTCATGGCTTTATTTCCAGGTAACGCGGGATGGCGTGGCGGGAAAATTAAGCCCGAGAGTGGTTCGCAAAAATATCCACTTTGGTACGATCAGATATAACCACTCGCAGGTGTGTGCCATGAAACGGATCGCCGCCAGTTTCCTGCCGCCTATCGCCCTGGACGCCTATAGTGGCGTTCCCATGTACGACCAGCTATCCGAGTGGTTCCGTCGCGCCATCATCGACGGCCACCTGCACGCGGGGCAGCGCGTGCCGTCCACGCGCAATCTCGCCAGGGAGCTGAACATTTCGCGCGTGCCGGTGCTCAGTGCCTACGAGCAACTGTTCGCGGAGGGTTATCTGGAGACCTTCGTCGGGGCGGGAACATGCGTGGCTAAATCGATTCCGGGGCAGGCGATAAAGTCCGCGGCCGCGGAAGGCCGGAGCAAGTCGCCCCAAACGGTCGCGCAAAAGGCGCCGCGCCGAATCTCCCAGCGTGTGGATACGCTCCAGACGCCGCCGCAAACCTGGGCCAATACGCAGGGCGCATTTCGCATGGGCGTGCCGGCGCTCGATCATTTTCCGGTGAATGCCTGGTCGAAGCTGGTGAACCGGCATTCGCGCAAGCCGCCGATCGATCAGATGATCTACGGCGATCCGATGGGCTACCCGCCGCTGCGCGAAGCCATCGCCGCGTACCTGGGTACGGTGCGCGCCGTGCGCTGCGATGCCGAACAGATCCTGATCACCACCGGCTCGCAACAAGGCCTGCAGATTTGCGCCAACGTGCTGCTGGAAGCGGGGGCGCCGGTATGGATCGAGGACCCCGGTTATCCCGGCGCACGGCAGGCGTGCAGGACCATCGGCGCCGAGCTCATTCCTGTGCCCGTGGATGAAGAGGGCCTCAACGTGGCCGAAGGCATCCGCCTCTGTGGCGATGCACGGGCTGTGTACATAACGCCGTCGCACCAGTTTCCCTTGGGCTGCACGATGAGCGCCGCGCGGCGACTGCAGTTACTCAGTTGGGCGTCACGCAGCGGAGCGTGGATCATCGAGGACGACTACGACAGCGAATACCGCTTCGGCGGGCGCCCTATTGCGTCCCTGCAGGGCATGGATACCGACGATCGCGTGATTTACGTCGGGACCTTCAGCAAGGTGATGTTTCCTTCGGTGCGCATCGGTTACGTGGTGATTCCGAAGGACCTCGTGTCCGCCTTCGCGCGCGTGCGCGACGCCTTCGATACGTTCTCGTCCATGCTGTACCAGGTGGTGCTGACCGACTTCATCGGCGAGGGGCACTTCGCGCGGCACATCAAGCGCATGCGCGCGCTCTACTCGGAACGACGGTCGGTGCTGCGGGAAGCCATCGCCAAATACGCAGGCGGCAAGCTCGAGCCCATCGGTACCGATGCGGGCATGCAGCTCACCACGCTGCTCGCGCCTGGCGTCGACGACGTGGGCATCTCCATCGCCTCCGCCAAGATCGGCGTTGCGGCGCGGCCGTTGTCCATTTCCTATTTGAAGGCGCCCCCGCGCGGAGGCTTGATCCTCGGCTATTCCAACGTCAATGTGCACGAGATTCGCGAAAGCATGCGCAAGCTCGCGACGTGCCTCTGATCGGCGCTCCGGGCAACAAAAAAGCCGGCTTTCGGGCCGGCTTTTCCAAGAAACATTTGGTCGGGGTGACATGATTCGAACATGCGACTTCTACGTCCCGAATGTAAATATATTTACTACGAAACACCATGAAATAAGCCATTCGGTGACGGCACTTGCTTTGTGGGGACACCATCGGGGACACTGTTCGCAGCGCGGAGGCGTGGGGCCACCGCACCACCAGGACGTGTCGACTATGGCATCAGGCACCCCCAAGAAAAAGGCGGCTGCGGCTGCTCCCAAGATGGCCCGCGGTGTTGATCTGCGCCCCAACGCGTACCGTTTCCGCCATCGCATCGACGTGACTGAGGACGGCCGTACAAAAAAGAAAACGGTCAACTTCGTTAACTACCCATTCCTGGACGAGGCGGCGTGCCGGGCGGCCGGCCTGCCCAACGATGACCCGCGGTGGCCTTCAAACGCGCTGGCCCAGGCCAATGAGTATTCCCGCGTCTACTGGCGGGACCTCAACCTGCCGCAGCCGGAGGAGCGACCGATCAAAGGCACCCTTCGGGAGTGGCTTGAACGGTATCGCGATGAGGACCTCCACGGTCACCTGTATGGAGACCCCGCCAAGCCAGCGCCCTTCGCGCAGGCCGAACGTTCGGACAATGGACGCACGCACGACGCGGGGCAGATCGACACGCTCATGCGCATGGGCGGTTTCGTGGTCCCAGGGGAGGAGGAGCGCCGCCGGACCAATCCTCGGGCGGCGAAGATGCTCGACAAGAACCGTCCGCTCTTTTACCCGGAGGTCCGGGACGTCCTCAACACGGAGGTGTCCCGCCTGGGCAAATCCCATTGTCGTGTTTTGCTGGACCGCTGGGCGGGAGGCAAGGGAGCGCCCTCCACCAAGCGCCGATTCCGGACGAACCTGATGGCGTGCATGGTGTACCACCGCGACCACTACGACATGGCGTCGTCCGAGGAGTGGTTGAAGGTTCCCATCTCCGATGACGGCCGAAAGCCCGCAGCGCGGGCCCTGACCACCAGCGAGTGGCGGACGATCGAGACCCAACTCAATGAGATGAATCTGCACCCGCACACGCGCGCGTGCCTATTGTTCATTCGTTGGACCGGTCTCCGACGCGGTGAAGCATGCAAAATGCGGTGGGAGAACATCTCTTGGCCCAAGGTGCGCGGCGCGGTGCCCACCGTGCGCCTGGAACGCACCAAGGCCCGGCGCGGTGTGTACCGGGAACGTGTCGTGCCCATCCCCGAAGCCGCCGAATCCGCTCTTCGGGCGTTGGTGACGGACGCCAACGGGCAGATCCGTCCATGGCCGAAATCCGGCTGGGTGTTCCCGGCTCCCCAAGATCCCAGCGCGCATATCGCGGGAACAACTGTCTATCAGGGCTTTATCAGCGTGTTCGGCACGCGCGGGCGCAAGGGGATGTCCATCCGGGACAGTCGGATCGGTGTCCCGCGTGCAGCCCCGCACCACCTGCGTCACACCGCGGCCACGGAGATGAGTGTCTACATCAGCGAACAGCAAATGATGGAACTCTTCGGCTGGACCGATCCCGAAATGCTCAACCGGTACCGCCATCAGGCGGAGCATCTGGGTCTCCTCGTGCGCGACGCCCACAACAACCTGCGCAGCGCCGCGGAGATGAAAAAGGCCGAGGACATGGTCGACTTCTTCAAGGGGATGTCCGAAGCGGACCGCGAACGCATCATGGCCCGCATGGCCGTGGTGATGGCCGAGGAGGCCGCTGCCAAAATCCAGCAGCGGAAGGGGCCGAGCGCGAAGGCCCCCAAAAGTCGCAAAACCTGACGGGCTCAGGACGCCCCTTGCCGGGCGGCCCTGATCTGCTTGACTGAGTGGACCTCGAACCACCCAGGAGCCCGTCGTGGCCGATCTCTTCAGCGACATTTTCCCGGAGTCCCACGCCGCACCCGATGCGGCACACGCGGCTCCCACGGCCCCCGTGCCGCCGCCGCGGGCCGTGACGCCCCTGTCCGAGGACGGACCGATCCTGCCCTTGGATCGGGAGGATCACAACGAGATGCTAAACGAACTGGGATGGCTCGATCAGGAGGTGTCCTACGGCGCTGAAATCACGCGGGACGACGCCAACACCCTGCGGGAATACCTGGGGGTGGTCGACACCTCCAACACCAGGCATCTCGACCCCGACGGCGCCGAGCCCCTCGCGCAACTCGCCCGCATGCCCCTGCATTACGATCAGAACATCGGTGTTCGCGACAGCGCCCTGCGTGTGATGCTTGAGCGGGGCGCCGATCCCTGGGCCACCGACGATCAGGGCCGGACCGCGTTGCACGGATCCGACAGCGCGGCCGTCAAAGTCCTTCTCGAAGCGATCCACGACCAGGACCGACAGGCGTACCTCGACTGGCAGGATCGCGACGGGTCCACCGCGCTGCACGCCGCCGCCGAACGGCACGACGGTCCCGCGATCGACGCCTTGTGCACGGCCGGCGCCGACGCCACGGTGCGCGACATCCGAAGTGAGACCGCGACCGAGCGGGCCCAGCGCACCCAGGGGCCCCAAGCGCAGATCGACCGGCTGGGCGACCACGAGGTCGCCTCCACCCATATTCGGACGCACACGCGTCGCGCCGGTCGCTGCATGTGACCAACCGCACAGCCTGGCGCGGTGCGGGCCGCGTGTGGCGCCGGGGAGGATCCGTGCCCACCCCAGATCCCGCGGTTCTCGTTATCACCATGAGGGCGTTCCCACCGGAGTGTCCGCCATGGCCGTTCGCAAGCAGCAACGCACCTTCCTCGAAACGCTCCGAGCCGCCGGCGTCACCGTCGATGCCGTCCGGCTCAACGGGCGGGGCCACATAGAAGCCCAGGTCACCTACAACGGCCATCGCACACGATTCGTGGCGCCCGCGACCCCCAGCGACTGGCGGGGCGTGCGCAACAAGGCCGCCGAAGTCCGCCGCTGGATCCGATCCTGCGCGCCCGCCCCGAGCGCTGGGGCAGGGGCGGCTCCGGTCCGCTAAGATCGGCGTCAGGATTCCACCCAGCGGAGGCGCCATGGGGCGCGTCACGATCGGCACGGCCTCCTGGACCGACAAGTCCCTCATCGCGTGCAAACGCTTCTACCCGAAGGGCTGCTCCAGCGCCGAAGATCGGCTGCGTTACTACGCCAGCCGTTTCCCGATGGTGGAGGTGGACTCTTCGTATTACGCGATGCCCAGCGAGCGGAACTCACAACTGTGGGCGGAACGCACGCCCGATGACTTCACCTTCAATGTGAAGGCGTTTCGACTCTTCACGGGCCACCAAACACCCATGGTGGCGCTGCCCAAGGACGTGCAGCAGGACATGGCTCCGTACTTTGCGACCAAGAAGAACTTGTACTACAAGGATACGCCGCCCGAGATTCGCGACGTGCTCTGGCAGCGGTTCGAGCGGGCGCTGCAGCCGCTGCGCGCCGCCAACAAACTGGTCGCGGTTCATTTTCAGTTTCCGCCCTGGGTGACCCCGGTGCGCAAAGCCTTCGATCACATCATCGAATGCCGCGAGCGGTTGGCCGACTACACCCTATCCACCGAGTTCCGCCTGGCCGCGTGGTTCGACGACGAGCACCGCGACGCCACACTGGCGTTCGAACGCCAGCACCAACTGACCCATGTGGTGCTGGACATGCCCCAGGGCTTTGCCAACTCGATTCCTCCCATCTGGGAGGTCACCAACCCCGCACTGGCGATCGTCCGCTTCCACGGCCGCAACACCGCCACGTGGGACGTGAAGGGGCAGACCGCCGCATCGGACCGGTTTGACTACGATTACTCGGACGATGAACTGCGCTCCTTCGCTGAGCCCATCCGCCGTCTCGCGGATCGGGCCGATCGTGTCCAAGGAATCTTCAACAACAACAACGAAGACCAAGGGCAGCGCAACGCCGAATCCCTGACGCGGTTTGTTGGCGACCTGTTCCCTGCGACGGGTGTCCGCTGACCCACACCGGGGCCCAAGGGCCCGCGCCTGCTCGCCCCAGGCCAACTGTTATCGACAACACATCTCCGGAACTGGGGCCCGGACGGTCCGCTTGCCTGATCGGCTCCTCTCCGGTTCCCTGTCGGCACTCAACACGCATCGCAACCACTGACACCGAATCGCCATGCGCTGACGACACGTCCCTGCCGGCCACCCGGCGAACCAACCTCCGGTCGGGTGGAGGACGACCCGCACTGCGGGACCGCCTCCCACCTGGACCATCGCCATGGCCCGTCGCGCCGCTGACTCCGCACCACCACCCCGAGCCGCTATCGCGGGCGCCACGATCACCGCGGACGGCCGGTTCGCTCAAAGCGATCCGATCGACGCCACGATCGCCAACCTGCGCGCCTTCACCGCCCAGAACGGTAAAGCGGCGCTGCTCTACTGGGATCCGCCGTGGGGCTATGGCGAGCGCGGACCCGAATCCTCCAAAGATTGGGCCATCGATCCCTCTCAGCACTATCCGCTGATCCCCGACAGCCAACTGCGTGCCCTCACGCGCAGCGCGGTCAAGGAGTGCTGCTCGTACAACGCCGTCATGGCCTTGTGGGCGCCCAACAGCCAGGTCGCGCTCGGTATTGATCTCATCCGCGACGCGGGGTTCGAGTTCACGACCCAGGTCACGTGGAACAAGATTCACGACACGGGCCGCCACGCGGCGTGCATGAGCAACGGCGCGGTCCGGCCCTGTTCGGAAGTGCTGCTGATCGCCAAGCGCGGCGGCGGACTCCCCCTGAAATCCCACGCGCCGCAGATCTCCTCCGTGGTGATCGCTCAGCGCGGTGCGCACAGCGCCAAGCCCGAGATCATCCGCGAGTGGTTGACCCGCGCCTACGACACCGATCGACGCATCGAACTCTTCTCGCGCACCCCGCGCAGCGGCTGGATGACCTGGGGCAACCAGGCCGCCGCACCCCTCTCCACCATCGCCGCCTGAGGATTTCTCGCATGGCCACGCCCAAACGCGCCACCTCCGCTCAAGTCGCCCTCCGCAAGGAACGCGTGCTTGCGCTGCACCACGCCGGCGTCGCCCCGCGCGCCATGATCGGAATCCTGCAGGCCGAAGGCTTTGCGACCGCCAACGCGCAGACCGTCAAGCACGACCGCCAGGATCTGGGCCTGCAACAGAAGAAGTGGGACACTATCGAGCAGAGGGACGCCGCGATCGCGCGCTTGAAAGAACGTCGCGCCGCGTTGCTGAAATGGGCCGACACGCCCTGGCACAAGCGGACGAAGACGGTGACCGACTTCGCCGCCGAATACGGCGTCAGCCCCCAGGCGATCACCAACGATCTGTGCCGCCTGAAGCGCTCGCGCTGCACGCTGCGCCGTCTCAACCGCGCCTCCGAAGCGGCGCACCTCATCTGCGTGCTTGGGCGCGACGCGGCCTCGGTGGCCCGCACCTTCAACGTGCACGACGACACCATCCGCGCCGACGTGCGTTATCAGTTCCCCAACTGGCGCGCGTTGCGCGATCGGGCGCGTGCCGCCTGGCTCACCGCCGGCGGTGGAGGGGCGCCCTCATGAGCACCACCATTGCCGACGGCCCGGTGACCGCTGTCGTCGTCTTCGATTGGACGCGCCCCTTGCCGTGGCGGCAGAGCAGCGCAGTGGCCCGCACCCAGGGCGTGCGCGAACTTCTGAAGCACATCCCGGCTGGACGCGTGGACCGCAATGGCTGGACGGCGGTGCACGCGGTGGCGCACAGCGGCAACGCGGCGTTGCTGCGCTCACTTCTGAAGCGCCACCCCGAGTTGGTCGATGCGCAGCAAGACACCCGTGTGGGCTCGGGGCCGACCCCGTTGCACGCGGCCTTGGCCGCCATTCGTCCCGCCGAAGGCGTGATCACCGCGCTGCTGGCCGCCGGCGCGGACCCCAGGCGCCCGGGCACGATCGACATCCGAACGACGGACAACGACAGCGCGTTGCGCGCGGTGGAGCAAACTCCCCGGGATATTTGTGAGGTGCTGATGGACCAGTACCCGGCCGAACAGCCCTGTCTCGAACGCATCCGCAACCGTTTGTTGGCCGCCGAGCGCGCGCACGATCGGCGCGATCTCGAACAGGTGGCCGCTGACGTTCGCACGCACCCAACGCGCCGCCGCGCGATGTAAGACGCCTGCTATCGCCCATCGCCGCCCGCTCGCACGAGCGGGCCGATGCCGCGTGCGCGTCCTTCCGCACACCGCCTGCAGCGGACATCCAGCACCCCCACAGCGATCACGCGGTCGACAACCGGCTCCGTCGATGCACGCATTGTCAGGTGCACCGATGCACCACACCGGGGCCTCTCAGCATCGCACCAGCGTGCGCACCTCCACACAGTTGGTCCGATTGACGGACGCCGCGTGCGCGCCAGTGTGTCCGTCCCGCATCCCGTGAGTTCACTCATGTCCGCCGCCCTCCCGATCGAACGCGATCCTTCCCTGCGCTACGACGAACGCGCGCTCAGCCCGTCCGATGTGGCTGCCGCCGCCGAGCAAATCCGAATCGCAAAAACCAAGCACGGCTACACGTTCCACCGCCATGGCGATTCCAACCAGCCGCTGGCGCCCATCCACGTGGCGCTCGCCACCCTCGAGGCCGCTCTCGAACAGGGCCTCCCCATCCACCTGGAGATCCGGTCATGAGTTACCACGACAAGCACCTCGATGAGTTCAACGCGCGCGTGATCGCGCACCTGGAGCAGGGTCTGCCGCCGTGGCTGCAGGACTGGGCGCCGGGCCACGCGCCGCTCAATCCGTGGAACCCGGCGACCGGCAAGCAGTACGCCGCGGAGAACGCGCTGTCCTTGATGCTCGCGCAAGGCGAACGGCATCTCTCGGACGCCGCCTGGCTCACGTACAAACAGGCCACTTATGTGGGCGGCCAGGTGGTCAAGGGCGCCGACAGTGTGCGCATCAAGGTGTTCGTGCCGAAAACCGAGGAGGCAAAGCAGGCCGCGCTGCAGAAGGATCCGGCCGCCTACATCGGGCCGACGATCAAATACGCCTGGGTCTTCCCCACCTCCGTCGTGCGCGGACTGCCCAAGGAACTCAGCGCGCCGCCGCACGGTCTTCCCGATGCGGAGCGTCACACCCTCTGTGAGAAACTGCTCAGGGAAAGCGGCGTCAAAATCGCGCACGACCGCAACGTGTCGTACTACCAACCCAGCACCGACACGATCCACATGCCCCCGCGCGAGACCTACGCGACCGCGGACGCATTCTACTCGGACCTCATCGTGCAACTGTGCCACGCGACCGGCCACGCCTCGCGGCTCAACCGCGACCAGTCGGCGCTGTGGCAGACGCCCGAGTACGCGCCCGAAGCGTTGATCGCCCACACCGCGGCGTACTTCATCGCCTCACGACTCGGAACCGGGCACAACGCTTCCGTGTGCGAGTCCTACCGCCCCTTCTGGATCAGCGCGCTGCAGGCCGACAACCGCCTGCTGTCCAAAGCGGCCGCGCAAGCGGAGCAGATCTGCAACCGCCTCGGGATCAAGGCCGAGCAGACCGAAGCGCTGCCGCAGGTCGAGCGCCAGCAGCGCGCGCCGCAGCAGGGCGCAAGCCACGAGGCGCCCGCTCCCGAGCGCGCGCCGACCGCTCAGGCTCCTGCGCCGACACCGGCGGCCCCCACAAAGGGCCGGGCGCAAGCCACCCGGCAACGCCGCCAGCGCAACGACCAAGATCAGGGCGTCGCCGCCTAAACCGCCCACCACCCACGCCAACGCCCGCCGATCGGCGGGCGTTGTGCGTCAGCCCCCCTCGAAATCCGCACGCGATGTTGGGTACAGATCCTCGTACACCGCGGTCGTCAGCCGGGTGAGCGGGCGCACCATCAATCGAGGAATCGCGCTCGCGGGGGCCGGTGCCAACGGGCGCGCGAACAGCCCAGGAGCCGCCGATGCCGATTCGGCATCGGCCACCGCCAAATCGTCCACATCCAGCGGCTCCGGCCTGGATGGGAGCACGGCACGTGGTTCATCCATCACACGGGAGGCGTGATCGATCAACGCCTGGGGCGCCG
Source organism: Dyella psychrodurans (assembly GCF_003363265.1). Classification (GTDB taxonomy): domain Bacteria; phylum Pseudomonadota; class Gammaproteobacteria; order Xanthomonadales; family Rhodanobacteraceae; genus Dyella_B; species Dyella_B psychrodurans. The sequence continues at coordinate 162,049 of NZ_QRBF01000001.1, forward strand.
CGTGCAACGGTCGGCGCGGGCGGAATCGCTCGAACCAGGCGTGCTCCAGTGCGGCACCGTCCACCGCATCAGGGTGATCGGCGGGCAGGGCGCCCGCGCGCTTGAGCGCGGCGATCGCCGGGCCGTAGTCGCCGGTGGCGCCGGCGTAGGAGTACGGAGCCAGGCGGCTCCACAGGCGCGCGACAATGGGGTTCATCAGAGGATCTCAACGGGTTGGGGTGCCCTCACTGAAGCAGATCGCGCGCCGGTTGCACCCCATAATGTGAAGGGCGGCACACCACACGCGGCACACACCGCAAGCGATGCGCGCCACGTCACACGTTCTGCTTGCGGGCCGGTCCCCGTCCGCTTGGATGGGGGAACCGCACCCACACGATCGCCCGCACCCATGACGACCCTGACCGACGCCCTGACCGCATTTGTGGACGAAGCCGATGATTGGCAGGCGACCGCGCGGGCGATGTCCGTGCTCCTGACCGGCCCGCACGAGCAGTGGATCGACCCGGTGCTCTTCGATCGCGTGGGCTGGGACTTGCACATCGCGCTGGAGGGCACGCCCCGATCCGAGCGCATCGGCGCGTTGCGCGCCACGCCCCGGGGCCGCGCCGTCCTGCACGCGCTCGACCGCGAACTCGCTCAGGGGCACTGGACGACCTGGCCGCCCGTGATGCGCTTGGGCGGACCCGAGCGGCTGCGCGCCGACCTGGCGGCCTGACATGAGCGCGCCGCTGACCTCCGTGGAGCGCGCTCTGGCCGCCGTGCGTCAGCGGCGCGAGCGGGTGCGGCTGATGGCCCGCGCCCGCACCAGCATTCCCACGATTGCGGCGGTGCTCGGCACCACCCCCAAAACGATCCGCGCCGACCTGGTCGCGCTGTCGATCACGGCCCCCGAGATCCCCGTGTGGCCCCACGGAGTCGTGGTGGGACCGACCCGATCGCCAGCGGAGCGGGACGCTCTCCTCCACGACCTCCACCACGGAGGCGCCAACCCCGACGATGTGTGCGCGCACTTTCGGATCAGCCGCAGCGCCTACGACACCGCGGTGGCGGCGGTGCCGAGCACCGCCGGTACATGGCCGCGACGCAGCGCCTGCTCCGCGATCGCGCCGCGCGGGCCGAACGGTGGCGCAACCGCGCCCACGGCAAGCCCGAAGCGGCCTGAGCGTTTGGGCTCCCGGGGAATCACAACGCGCGGGGTTGTCCCCGCGCGTTCGCCTGTTCTTCCATCATCCGAGTCCGGATAATTTCGGATAATTACCACCGCGGCGCGTAAACGACGCGCGGGGCGTACCCGTACGGCGCGTACCCGTACGCGGGCGCCACCACGACCGGCGCGGGCGGAGCGTACGAATACGCCGGATACACCGGGTAGGGCTGCTGCACCACCACTGGCGGCGCCACGGCCGCGTCGATCGCGCCGGCCACCAGGCCGCCCACCACCGCGGTTCCGATCACCGCGCCGACGCTCGGACCGCGCCAGCCGTAACCGTGGCGGTATCCGTGGTATCCGTGCGCGCTCGCCCCCGCGGAGCCCAGCACCAGCGCCGCACCGACCACCGCCGTTCCCATTGCCTTGATCATGTTGGTTCTCCAGTGCGACGGACATCCGCCGCGTTGAGCCCACCCTACAGCGCGCCGACCAACCCGCAAGGGTCCCCCCAACGAGCCACATCGAGGCCCATCCGCCCCGATCTTGACGGCCGTCACGAATCTGCCAGGGTGGGTGCAACCCGATCCACCCCACGGCTTGTGGGGAATCCGCGGCGCTGGTTGCACCCCCACCCTTGGAGTTTCCCTGATGAATCTGAAGACATACGTGCCGGCGCTGCTCGGCGCTCTCGCGTTGACCGTTGGCGGCAGCGCCATGGCCGGCACCTCGAGCACCTCGTTCGGCGTGTCCGCCACGGTCGGTCAAGCCTGCGCGGCCACCGCCAACCCGCTCACCTTCGCGGCCGTGGGCACCACCTCCAGCACCTCGGGGTTCGCGGGTGAGGCGAGCACGAGCACCATCGCGGTCCAGTGCAACGCTGCTTTTCCGGTGAGTGTCGGACTGACTCCCGGCGCGCTGACGATCGGCGGCCTTCCGGTGACCTACAACCTCTACCAGGACTCGGCCCACACCCTCCCGTGGGGCACGGGCTCGTCCGCTGAGTCGATCACGGGCACCGACGGCACCCAGATCCTGACGGTGTACGGCGAACTGCCGGCGCAGGCCGACCTGCCGGCCGGCTCGGGGTCCACGACAACGAACGTCTCCCTGTCCTTCTGATCGACGGATCAGCCCACCCACCTCGCTTCGACCGCGATCCCGAATCCCAGGAGTCCCCCTCATGCGTTCGTTCCGCACCAAACTCACCCGCGCCCTCGGCCTGGCCGGCCTCACCGCCGCGCTCGCTCTGGTCGCCGCGACCCCGGCCGTGGCCGGCACCGCCTCGGCCACGTTCGCGACCAACGTGACCGTCACCACCTCGTGCGCGATCAGCGCCGCGCCGGCGACCTTCCCGGCCCTCGGTTTGATGACCGCGTCCTCGGGCTTCACCTCCGTCAACACAACCGCGAACCTCAGTCTGGATTGCACCGCGGTCACGCCCGTCACGCTCTCGCTGATTCCGAACAGCGGCGGCAACGGCAACGGCAACCTGACCGGCCCCGGCAGCGCCGAAATCGGGTACCTGTTGTTCCAGGACAGCGGCTTCACCAAGCCCTGGGGCACCGGCACCTCCGCCCTGCAGGTGACCTCGGTGGTCGGCACGATGTCCATCCCGGTCTACCTGGAGATCACCGCCACCTCCGCCATGTCGGTCGCCAGCGTCCCGCAGGCGCCGGGGGCGTACACGGGCACGGTGAGCGTGTCGGCGTCCTACTAAGGATCGACCACCGCAACATCAACGCAATGGGGACCTTCGGGTCCCCTTTGTTGTGTCCGAGACCCCACACCCCGCCCCAAGGGCGCCCGCGTGTGTGGCACCCCACACCTCCGCAACGCCATGCTTGCCAGCCGACGTCCCGCTGCTTCAATGACATCAACTCCTGAGCAGGCGGGACTCGCCATGCGCCCACTGATCATCGACCGCAGCGCCGTTCGCCGGCGCACCCCCCTCACGTCCTGGCCCGCGCCCAATCCCGTGCCCTCAGGCACGCTGATCCTCGCCGGCGTTCTCGCGCTCGGATGCGCCGCGCTGATCCAGGCCCACATCCCCGCGCTTCCCGTGGTCCTCCTGGGCGGCCCCTTGTTGCTCTTTGGGTGCCACGCCGAGCGCCAGGACTACCGGCGCGAAAAGCGCAACTACGACGGCTGGAACGCCGACATGGCGCGCATGGTGGCCCCCACGTCCCCCGATCGGTGGTCGGCCAACCTGGACGCGGTGCGTCGCCGGCGCCGACCCGTCGCCCAGCGCTAAGCGCAGCAGGCGGGCGATCGCTCTGTGTCCCCATGACACGTCGGTGCACGGGCCGGTTTGCCCCGACCCAGGCATGTAGGTCCAAGCCCAGTCGGCGCCCAGTCGGTCCCGGCTCGACCGCCACGGATGTGATCCGCGCCGCAGCACACGCGGCACACACCGCAAGCAATGCGCGCTGCGTCGCATTCCGCCGGGACAACCGCTGGGGAAGTGGTTGGATGGTTGGGAACCCGAGCCACCGATGGACCCACACCCATGAACCACCCCGTCACCGCCGCCGACGTCCGTGCGCTGCACGACGCCGCGCACCACCCCAACACCGCGCGCCTGGCCGCGCTTCTGGCCAACCCCGATCTGCCACGCGACACCGTCCGGCCGATCTACAACACGACGCCCCTCATGGAAGCCGCACGCATCGGCCACCTGAGCGCCGTCTCCTTGCTCCTCGCCAGCGGCGCCGACCCGCGCATCACGAACGTCAACGGCACGGACGCCCAAACCATGGCCGCGCAGTTTCCCACCACCAAACATCTGGCCTGCGTTGAAGCGCTGCACGACGCGCGTCGCGCCTGGGACAAGCGGGAACTGCAGGGCGTGGTGCGGGGCGGAGTGGGGCATGGGGAAGCGGCGCGGAGGGTGATGTGATGGACGCGTTCGTTGTTGGATACGGAACGGCGATCGCCAACGGCGCTTGCTTTCTGGGCGGGTACCTCTGGGGGCAGAGATCGAAGACGTCGCCTAACATCAATCGAGGCACCGACGTCGCTGTGGTTCATCCGGCACCACCTGCCGAAGTTGCCACCGAATCAGGTGCAAGCCTGAGGAGCGCAACGGTGTCCAACGTGGTGGCGATTTCCGCGCCGAACGTCGTACAACCAAAAGCAAAGACCTGTCGCATGAGAGAACTGCGCGAGGCGATTGCGGACTACATCACCAAATCCGGCTCGATAGATGCCGTACGTACGCGCATCGAGCAAGGGGCTCTTTCTGACACAAGTGAGCCACTCCTTCCGGCGTTGGTTTGCAGCGTCGGTGAAACCTGGAGGTCGAGTTCATGGAGGCCGGTACCGGCTGGTGGTGCTCAACGCCTGTACAACGTTGTCGACATGCTGTTGCTGGCAGGGGCTGATCCACGAGGAGAAACGGGAAACATTGGCGGCGATCGATGGACCGCCCGCCAGTCTCTCCTGAAACAACGTTCGCAGTGTGAGGGCGAGGATCGCCCGATCGTTCAGAAGATCATCCAGCGCCTCACGGATGCCGAACGCGCACTTGGTATTCCCGAATCGGAACTCAGCAATGCAGGCACAGCCAAGGAGTTGGCCGAGTGCGCGGCCGCCTACATTCGACATGACGGGAACGCAACTTATGAGGACGTGGTGCGCTTGGTTGAGCAGGGCGCCCCAATCAACGAGCAATACAGTGTTTCTTCTTACACCACGCCGTTGCACGCCGTTGTTGACGCTTATTGGAGTGCCAAACGGACTAAATTCGATGGTCCTGCCGACATGAGCAGAGTCCTGGTTCTGATTCATTTTTTCCTTGATCACGCAGGGGACCCGCGCATGATCGACAACGACAGCAACACGCCTCGGAACTACCTGGAGGCGTACACAATGGCCAAATTCACACCAACAGACCCCATCAGCGCCGAAGCCATCCGTCTCCTGGAAGAAGGCGAACGCGCCGCCGAGCGCCGCGAGTTGGAGCAGGCTGCTGTCGGCGGGGCCACCGAACGCAGCGGAACACGGAGGATGATGTGATGGGCATTATATTATTCGTATGTGTTCCTCTCCTTGGTGGATTGGCGGTTTGCTACGGACACTGGGTGCTGACCCGGGGCAATGAGCACTGGAAGCAGCGCGCCAAGCACCTCCTGGCGCACACGGAACAGCCGAATCCGCCTCAACAGCCCGAGCCAGGCGATGCAACGGTTGACGCGCGCGCCGCCTTGCGGTCCATGGCCCCGCACACGCTTGCGGCCCTCGATTCCATGGAGTTCACCGATCACCAGCGCGCGGACGTCGAGACGTACGCTCTGAGCCAGGTCGAGCACTACGATCACGTCCTCAGTAACGTGTTGATCGGATGCCGTCTTCGCTTCATGGACCACGGAGACGAATGGCTCCCACGCGTGCCCAAACGAAGCGCCAATCTCTTCCGCCACGCTCTCGTGGATCCTCCGATTTCCCTCATGAAGCACGCATCTGGGATCCCAACGATCTGGGAGGAAGCCCTAGCACAAAAGCAGGACAGACGCCGAGCGGCCGACATCATCGTCCTTTCCCCCGCACCGGACGGCGTGGTTGACGACGCCCATCCCAGCGCCCAGTCGCACCGCTCCTTGATGGCGACCGCTTCATGTTGACGCCCATCGATCGCACCATCGTCGCCGCGCTGCAGGAACTCGGCGTCTCACCCAATCCGCAGATCCTCCGGCCGCACCTGGAGCGCTTGATGCTGATCGCCTGCCACCAGGGCGACATCGCCGCGGCCTTTGCGTACGCCGCCACGCATCGGCCGGGGCTGCGCGATCCCGAGTGCGCGCAGAAAGAAACCTCCCTCAATCGCGCGGGGTTGGCCATTCTCGCCCGCGACGACGAGGCCCTGGACGACACCGCGCTCCACGACGCACGCGTCCACTGCCGACCTGGGCCGCTGCGCGATGCGCTGACCGATGCGATCGGACGGCGGACCCTTCTGGCGTTGGTGGCGGCGCGTCCCATCGACGTGGACCGGCCCCGCCGCCGTCTCTGACCGCTCTCCCACACCAGGGCCCCACCGCTGTGATCACCCCAGCCGACCGCGCGATGATCGCCCTCATCCGGCGCCACCGCGATCTGCCGCGCGCGCCCACGACCATCGAGATGGACGACTTTCTCGATGCCACGTTCGTGGCGACGGCGCGCCAACGCCTGCTGGCCGAACACGATCCGCCCTCGATGGACTTTGTCCTCATCCACCTGGCCGCCGCCAACCATCGGGTCGAGGCCCTGCTCGTGCTTCAGAACGACGCCGACGATCTCACGGACCAAGGACTGCGTGAGGCGCACTGCGCTGCGCCCGACGGGCCCGTGCGCGACCGCATCCGGGACGTGCTGTGGGCGCGCACCACGAAACAGGAGGTGTTGGGGACGCGCGGCGCCACACCGGCGCCCAAGCGGCGCATGTGAGGCGTGAACGGGCGGCAACAACCATTCGGCGGGCACGCGGCCGTGAGCGGCCTGTTCGGCCTGAAGAACAAGCCGGGCAAACGTGTCACCGTCCGGGTCACCGACGTGCGTCGGACCAACGCCAGCACCATCGCTCTGACGTGGGCCTTTGCGCCGGGCACCGCTTTCCGCTGATCCCGGGGGTGTGATCCCCTGCACAGCACACGCAGCACACACAGCAAGCGATGCGCGCCAGCGCACAGCGCCCCAGGACAGGCGCTCGGAATCTGGTTGGATGGACGGGTCACCCCCATTCCTTTCCGGAGTTCCGCCCATGCCCCGTTTTCTCGTTTCCACCACCGTCGCCCTGGCCCTCGGCTTCGTCGCCACGATGGCCGTCGCCGGCGCGACGCCCAACCCCCAGTCGACTGTGATCGCCCAGGACCTCCGCGCCGCCGCAAACGACATGGTGGACGTTGCGGCGGCCGCTGACGCCCACCGCCTGCAAGCCGACATCGCCGACGCGCAGCGCCACGGCGCCGACCCCCTCGCCACCGCCGGCGCCCCGCTCTTGATGGACCTGCTGGGCGACATCGGCGACGCATGGAGTCAGCGCAACCACGGCGGGGATTGGGAATACTCAGCCAACGCCGACCCGTCGAGCCATCAGGTCGATGCGGTGAAACTCCTCCTGGCCGACGGCGCCAACGCCTGTGCGCCCACCACGCTGGCCGCACCGCGCAACTACGATCAAGTTCCCATGGCCGAGCGCCTGGAGATCGCACGCTTGCTGTCCGCGGCCGCACCAAACGGCTGCCACGGCGGCCGCGCGCGCTGACGGAGGCCACAAACAACCGCGCCCACCAAGCGAACCACCCGAGGAACCCAACAGCCATGTCCCCCGTCAAAGATTTCTGGATCCGCATCAGCGTCGGCGGTCTGGTCACCGCCTTTGTCTTCGCCGCGCTGTCCTTCGCCCCCGTTGGAGCCGGTGCATGACCACCGCCACGCCCGTCCTCGACTCGTTCCTCCAATGCGCCGCAAGCGCCCACCGGCGGCATGAGGCGCTGGAGCGAATCATCGAGGTGCTTCTCCATTCGGATCCGTCGTCCGCCCCTCCCACGGAACCGACGGGCCACACCGAGGCCCAAGCGCCCGTCGTTACAGGGTGATCTCCACCGTGACGGTATCGCGGTACGTGCCGAGCGGCGCTTGTTGGTTGCCGTCCAGGCGCGCGCGGAAGGGCAGGTCCATCGGCACCAGCGCGGACGTGGATGTGCCCACCAAGGGATGGGCCGCGTCCCATGGGCCGCCGGCGGCGCTTTGCAAGCGGTAGGTCAGGCGCGCGCCCTCCGGTCCCGTGAGCACCGTGCCGCCCTGAATGGGCACCACGCGGGCGACGGCGCCCTTGGTGCAGCGCAGGCGCACCGTGCCCGGCGCCGACACCGGACCATCGCCAGGCGTCACAAGTGGCAGCACGGGCGAATCGATCGTATCCACATGACATGAGGCCACCACCGTCGCCGTGACGGTGAACGTTGCGACGGCCGATGCCGCGAAGGCCGGTGCGGTGCAAGCGAGGCAGGCCACTCCGATGGCCGCTGTCCAGTTCATGTGCGGGTCCTCCGCATCCGTGGTGGGACACCCTCAGGAAAGCACAAACGTCCCACACCGCAAGCGATGCGGGCTCGAAGTTGTGCGCCCCCTCTCAGCCCGGGCACACTCCCTACAGAATCGGCCGGCGCGGCCGATTGGGTGGCACACACACAGGGGACACAACGGAATGCGCAGCACAGGAGTTGGGGCTATGGCCCTTGTCGGGCTGATGGCCACAGCGGCCGCGGTCCATGGGCAGGATCTCGAAGCGCCGCAATGCGGCTCCACGGTGAACGTCGCCTGGGGCGACCCGGCCGCCGTCGTCAGCGACATCGACCGGCTGAGGCAAACCCACGTCAAAGAGATCGTCGAGCGCAATCCGTGCACGCCCGTCACGGACGTGTGCCGCGATGGAGGGACGGCGACGGCGCCCCAACACACATGGACCTTCAACCAGGCCGAACAACTGGTGCGCGTGATGGGGCCGCCCATGCGGTTCGGCCTCGACCACAGCGTCTGGACCTACACCTACCAAGGGACCCGACGGTACCCCACCGCCGCCTCCGAGGACGGCGCGCCGCCCGTGCCCACGCTGCTGGGGCAGGCCGACACCAACGGCGCGGTGACCACCGTCTCCTACGCGCCGAACGGACAGGGGCTGATGCAGCGGGTGTACCGCGCCGGCTATCTCTCCGATGAAGTCCTCCAAGTCGGGGGCGCCGCCGAGCGCATCGACTGCGTCTACGAGCGGGTGGGCCCGAACAACACCTACACCCGCGTCACCCAGGACGTGACCAAAGGGGACGATCGCAGCAAGCAGTACGTCGAGGAGGTCCGCACCTACAACGACAAGGCGCTGCTCATCGCGCGGATGAACACCAACCAGCACGCGTGGCGAAACATCGGTTCCTTCAGCGACATGCTGCCCACCACCGATGAGACCTACGCATACACCGCGTTCGACGCGAAGGGGAACTGGACGGCCCGCAAGGAATGCTGGAGCGCGACGATCAGCGGCGCGCGCCGGAACTGGTGCACGACCCGAACGCGCGCGATCACGTACTGGTGATCCCACGCCGTCGTGTGGGATGTCCTGGACCTCACGGAGGCGCGCGCCTCCGTTGAGCCCGCCAGCGCCGCACGACCGAAGCGACGGCGGTGGTCAGCGCGAGCGCAAGGGCGAACGACCACGAATCCACGAGGAGCGTCACGGCGTTCCCCGTGGTCGCCCGATCTCTTCGAACACCACGCCGGCCAGAGCGCCGATCATGAGCGCCAGGATGCCCCACGTCAGGTGGGACAGGGACAGCACGCAAAAGAGCACCACGCCGACGCTGGCGAGCAGAACGACGAACAGGATGTTGAGGAAGGCGGTCATCCCGTCACCCTAACGGCCGGAGGCCGATCGGCAAGGGCTGCGCTGACAACACACACGGCCCCCACCGCAAGCCATGCGCGCCGCCCCGCAGTTTGGCGTTTCCGACGTTGCCGACGGACCCGGCGCGGGTAGGGTGAATGAACCCCGCGCCCGGCCCATTGTCATGAACCCAACGTCACCCGCCGTCCACCAGACTGTTTCGTTGTGTCCTTCGTTGTGCCCGCCGCCGCCCCAACCCGACGATCAGGGCTTTATGGAGATGACACAATATTGGTGCGCCAGTGTGTTGCGCCGACACCACCGATGGCTCCACCGATTGCGTCGCTACGGGCTCCTCCCCAATGACGAATCCGTGGGCCTTACCGTGAAGGTGCGGTCAGGAATCGGTCACGTGGTCACCATCGACGATCACATGATCGAAGCCGGCCGTCGGGCCGTGCAGGCGCGGTGGGACCGCCGGCACCTGTACCGCGCAGCACGCGTCCAATCCACCCCACCCGAAGTCCAGCGCCGGAGGATGTGACGATGACCGTTCCCCACACTCACGTGCCCGCATGGGATCGGCGCAGCCGAAAGCACGGGGCGTTCCAAAGTCCCCACACCCGCACCTCAGTGCAGGATACGACTGTGAACGGATGTCTCGTGCTGGATGGCATGGGCACTCTGGGCCGCGATCATCGATATCATCGATGGAAGCACAAGTTCACCCGCCGCGCCCAGCGTGCCGGTCTTCCGCGAGCGCATGATGGATGGGCGCGCGACTTCGACGAACTGGGCGCATGGGAGCGCGTCGGTCGCCAGGTTGTCCAAGCCCGCTGGGATCGACGCCGATTGGAGCGGTCGGCGCGCGGCGGGAACGCGCCTCACGTGGTTCAACGCCGCCGCATGTGACCGACCCAAGGTCCCACACCCAGCGCGCACCGCACGCCACCAACGAAAACGCCGCCCCTCGCGGAGCGGCGGTCGGAGGTCGGTCATCCATGATGACGTGGGGCCCCACGTCGGCGCCAAGACATTCCGGCGCTGGTATTGACGCATAGGTGCGCCGTGAATGCACCTTCACGGGCCGGCGCACACTGTGCCCCAAGCGGCTGCGGTAAACTGCGGCAAGAGGCCCTGGGGAGGGCTTCACCGGGACTTCACGTGATTCCCGGTGTCATCCATCTTTCACGCGTGGGCACCTTGGGGAGGGCGGCATGCAGGGCAGGGGACAAGCCACAGGAATGGCCCGCTTCGTCGCGATCGCCGCAAGTTACTGCGCCGCCCTGATCCTCTTCCGTCACGTCAGTCTCCCCAACTGGTTCGTCCTCACCGGATTCCACCTCGCGGTGTTGTTGCTGGTGCCGTATCGGTATTGGCCGGCGCTGATGGCGGGCGACACCGCGCGGTTGGCGTACATCAGCGCGACGTGTTACGAGCAGTTCGGACTCCTCTGGGCGCTGGTCAACCTCGTCCCATCGATCGCCTACTACGCGCCGCTGGTCTGGCTCTTTCGCGAGCGCTGGGGGCTCGGCCCCACGCGGCGCACCACCAACGTGCCCGGCCTGGTGCTCTGCGCGTTGCTCACCTCCCTGGTCGCCATGGGCGTGATCATCGGCCAGATCCTGATCACCCCGAAGCCGCCGGGCTACGTGCTGCATTACGGCGAACTCATCGCGCGCCTGACTCTGGGCAACTTCCTCGGCGCGTTGACCATCGCGCCCATCGCCCTGGTCGGGGCGCAGGTGGCGCGCGCCGCCGGATGGGCGCACGCGGGTTCGCTCACAGCACGAATCGGTCGCATCGGCCGCGCGCTGGCCGACAGCCGCCTCACCTACGACGCCGTGTTGATGGGCGGCCCCTTGTTGCTGTTTTTGGTCGCGGTGGGTCTGCGCTACGAGCACGCCCGATCCTTGGTGCAAATGGCCATGTTTTTCGTGGTGGTGTGGCTCGCCCTTCGGCACGGCTGGCGGGGCGCGGCGGTGGGCGGCACGATGGCGAGCATCGCCATCGCGGTGCTGATGCCCGACACGGTCGACCACGGCACGCTGCAGGCGCAGGCGCTTCTCGCGATGGCCATCACCACCATGCTGCTCGTCGGCGCCCGCATCGCCGCGTTGGACGGACGGGCCGCCCAGGAGCAACAGGACCTGCGCCAGGCGCTGGCCCTGGCCCAGCGCAACGCGCACATGGGCGAGGCGCATCTGCGCTCCACCGCCCTGGCATTGACCCAGATCAACGACTCCGTCCACCGCGCCTTCGCGCTGCTGCTCGGGCGCCTGCGCCACTTGCAGCCGGCGGTCGACGAGGCCGGGTACCGCCGGCACGTGGCCGGCACGCAGGAGCAGATCTACCTCCTCTCCGACAGCCTGCACCCGGTGGCGCTGCGCGAACGCGGCCTGCCCAACGCGCTGCGGGAAGGGCCGATTGCTCGGATGCTCGCCGAGGCGGGCGCCGTCTACTGGGCCGACACACGCGGGCCCGTCAGCGCCCTGGCGCCGGCGCTGCACGCCGCCCTCTACCGCATCGTGGGCGAGATCATCGCCGCGCGCTGCGCCACCGAATCCTTCTCCGACTTCCACGTGCGCGTCCGCTGCGGGCGGGGCCGTGCGCACGGCGGGCGCTTGTGGGCGGTGGTGCAAGTGGACGCCCGGCGCCACCCGGTTCGGGCGCATCACGTGCGATTTGATGATCTCAATCCCCGCCTGCGCCAGGCGGTGAGCGGCGTTGGTCCCCAGGCCATCAGCGACCGGGCCGCGACCTTCGAGGGGTGGGTGCGCGAGCGCCCCATCCGCGAGGGCGTGCGCATCTCCGCGCTGCTGATCAACCCCGGCACGCCGGGGGTGATGGCCCCCGACGTGTCCGTGCGGCGCGCTACGGGCCTTTGAGGTTGCAGTCCACCGGATCGCAGGCGAGCGCCGACTGAGCGGCCGTCAGCGCCGTCGTGCCATCGGCCAACGGGGTGGCCGTGACCGTCGTGGCGCCGTCGTTGTAGACCGTGGTCGGCGCGGCCGTTGGCGACGCACTCGACGGAGCGGCCGGCGCTTGCTGCGGGGTCGCCACTTGCTGGGAGAAGGCGCCGATGGGCAACGTGATGTACTGCCCCGAGGCGGTGCCGACCGCGCCCAGGACGTGCCCGGACACATCGTTGACTTGGATGTAGCGCACCCCGCCGATTGCAAAGACATAGACGTGCCAGTTCGGGTTGGTCGAGACATCCGAGGTGTTCGGGGCGCTTTGGCCCAATCCGGTGGCGGGCTGGGCGGCCCACGCTTCGCTGGCACAACCAAAAACGCACATCATCGCCACAAGCGCGTGCGTGATTTTCATAAACACGTCCCCTTTGAGTTGGTGTGGTGAAAGTGGAATCCGTCCGTGGAGCGCCCAGTGTGCACCACGCTCCGTGGCGGTGGCGCGTGACCATCGCCACGGTGGAGCACATCGGGACGGACGTGACGCCGATGTGAAGCCGTGGTATCCAACAGAGAACCGCCAAGGGAGCCTGTCATGGACGCGATCGCGATGCTCCACCAGCACCTCACCGCCGTCGCCGCGCAGCACGGCATGGAGGCGACGCTGCACGGGCACAAGCACTGGGTGCCGGCTACCACGGACGAGTCCGCGTATTGGGACGACGGACGTCTCCTCAAACTCACCCCCGCCGGGGTGCCCAGCCGGCCGCTCCTGGAACTGGAGCAGGACGGCCAGGGCGTGGTGCGCATCTACAAGCACCGGGAATCCGATCTCACCGCCGCGTTCAAAGGCCGCGCGGTCACCTTCGACTGGGTCGTGGCCTTCATCGCCGCCAACGCCGATGCGGCCCGGCGCCTGAGCGGGCGGGGCGCCCCAAGCGAACCCCGCGAGCGGACCCATGTCCTTCCCACGCCCACGGCGCCCGCCGCAGGCTCGTGGGAGATCCTGCAGGCCGAACGGCACCAGGTGGCCTGCGCCTGCCAAGGGCGCAACGACGCCTGCGCCCGGTGCGACGGCCGCGGAACGTATCAGGTGGACGGCCTGGGCAACCCTGTCTGACGCACCCTCGCTCGCACAGAGGGACCCAACGGCAAGCGATGTGCGGTGCATCGCAACGCCGGCACGAGACCGGTTTCTGGCTGTGACGGACACCACGGCCCGCGCACGACGCCAGAGCGCAGCGGCCTAGGATGGTGAGTCCTCCCACCCGCCTGCGCGAACCCGCCGCCGTGACCACCCGACCTATAGCCACCCTGCACGAACTCCACCAGGCGCGTGTGCCGACGGCGGTGATCGCGTGCGTTCTGGGGGTGCGCGAGACGACCGTGCTGCGGGCGCTGCAAACCCCGCGGGCGACAGAAGGAACCACCGATACCTCCGAAGCGACCGTGGGGCGCGCCCGCTCCGGCTCCAGCGCGCTCGACGCGCCCATCACCGCCCTGTGGTTGGCCGGCCGCAGCGTCCGCGACATCGCCGACGAGGTCGGGCGCAGCGCGCCCACCATCCGGCGCGCGTTGGTTCGGTTGGGGCTGGCCGAGCCACGCCGCGCCCGCTGAACCACACCCGGGCCCAAGCGCGTGGGGACCTTGGCAAGCGGGGAAAACCTCCTAGGGTGAAGGGAACACCCTGCACGGAACCCACCCCCATGGCCAAGCGTCACGCGCCCACCGTTCCCGCCCCCAAGACCCTGCTGCGCGACGCGAACCGTTTGCTCGGCCGACAAGACCACGACAAAGACCGCGCGGATACCGCCGCGTGGACCGCCGAGCAAGTCGTGCGCGACGCGCGCGTGGGCAAAGACAAAGCGCAGTTCCGGGCGTACCTCTCCGAAGGGTTGGGCCTGGGCGACCAGGTTGCTGAAGGCATCGCTCAGATTTACGAGGACCGCGATCGCTTCGTGCGTCAAAGCGCCGAGGCGGTGGCGCGCGTGCCCAAGAGCGGGGCGACCACCGAAGCGCTGTCCCAAGCGCACGAAGCGCACTTGAGCGATCCGAAGACCCGCCAGCACCTGATGCGTCCGGTGAAATCGGCGGCGGGGGCGACCGACACGGAGTGGGCGCCCCTGGTCCACTGGCTGCACGACAGCGAGCAGGGCCTGGCCAAAACCGTCAAAGGGGAGGCCCTCGCGCGCATGGATCTGTACGTGCGCAGCGGCTGGGCGGAGAAGGACCTCGCCAACGGCCGGGCCGAGGCGACCTCGCAGACCGGCGCGTACGGCACCGAGCGTTCGGCGGCGGCCGACCATCTGCGCGACCTCGTCGACGGTCTGCGTCGGAACGGCGACGCGAACGGCCAAGAAATCACCGAAGCATTGGACGCCCGCTGGCAAGAACTCTTCGTGCCCATGTCGGTGAAGAAAGTCAGCCTCGACGGCACGGCCGACTGGCGGCCGGTCGCGTTTGAAGCGGGCCTGTCCACCTTTTCCATGGACGGCCGGGGCACCACAGAAGGCGGCGGGCGCATCGACGCCTTCATCCGCGACGCCAACGACTCATCCGCCTGGCACATGGCCTTTGCCTCCAGCGGCGAGGACAGCCGCCGGCAGGGCGATCAGATGACGCGCCATGTGGGCGGCGTGTTGACGGGCATGGAACTGGGCGCGCCGCCGTTCGGGGAGAACGACCGCCTGGCCTCGATCCATTACTACGCCCCGGCCATTGTCACGCGCGAGCGCGCCGAACACATCGGTCTCGCCGACAGCCGCGGCGTCCTCCGCACCATGCAGGAATCGGTCAATCGGTTGGCGCTCTACGCGCAACTCGATGACTCGCACATCCACCGCCAACAAGGCATCGGCGACGCGGTCCTGGCCACCCGCCACATGGCCGTCGGCGCGGGGAGCACGACCGAGGGGTGCGCGCTGCAGGACGTCGATCCCAAGAGCCACGCGCAGCAGATTGTGGGCGCGATCAAGGACCTCGCCCATGTGCGGTGGAACCGCGCCCTGGAGCGCGCCGGCGAAACGCCGGTGCACGACACCATCCTTCCCCTCGCCATGGCGGCGCTGAATGGCATGGCCAGCCACTACCCCGAGACCGTGCCCGATCTGCGCAAGGCCATTCCCAGCCTCAACGCGATCGCGCGGCAGCACCCGATTTCGGAAACGGGACTGGCCAAGCACCTGAGCAACACCGCGCTCACCCTGAAGCATGGGGACACCCAGCCGCTGCCCGAGCAAAAGCCGCTGAGCGAGGACGACAAGATCGCGCTGCGCGCCCGCATCGACGGCGACCGCGACCGCGCCGAAGGCGCCAGCATCGTCACCCTGGCGCTGCGCGGCCAAGTGGACGCGCGCGACGGCCGGGGGAATACGGCCTTGCACATCGCTGCGGAGAAGCGCGACCTCAGTCTTGCGCGCAAACTTTTGGACCAGGGCGCGCAGGTGGACGCGGTGAATGCCGACCAGCACACGCCTCTGCATGTCGCGGCCGCGGCTCTGCCGCGCACGAATGTGGGCCGGGCCGACAACGGCGCGCTGATCGGTCTCATGGCCGAAGCCGGCGGACGGGCGGCGGTGAACTTGGCCGATGCCGAAGGCGACACGGCGCTCCACCTCGCTGCCGCCAAAGGTCAGGACAATGCGGTGATGCACCTCCTGAAGAACGGCGCCGACCTCACCCGACGCAACAACGAGGGCGAGACGGCCCGCGACCTGGCCGCCCAGTACGGCTCCCAGGTGCGCAGCCCGACCCTGCGGCAGGGTGCGGACAAGACCGTCCTCGTGCTCGACACCGTGGCGGCGCTGCACATGCACGCGGAGCAGCAGACCCAAACCCACCACCGCACGAGGTCGCAGCGATGAGCAACGGCATCACCCGGACGCGCGACGCCGCGCTGGTGCGCGCCACGGTCGATCGGTGCCGCCGGTGTTGGGATGCGGTCCCCTACCTCGGGCTCCGCACGTGGTCGACGTTGCCCGACGTCGCCGACTTGCCGCCGGCCTTTGCCTTCCGCGACACCGAACTCCCGCCCGAGGCGGACATCACCGTGGTCTGCAACGCCTCGCGCTTGGCGGACATCGCGCGCGTGGAGGGGCGATTCCTGGGCCGGTTCGATCCCGCCGACGCGTCGGATACGGCGGCGTGGATCGTCGATCGCGTCGGGTCCCTGGTCGCGGAACACGAAGCCACCAGCGCGCTGCTGCCCATCCTCTGGGACTCCCTCGCCGCGCTCACGCCGCTGGCCGCGCCCGACACCGCCATGCCCGAACGGTGGCACGTGGCGTGGTTGTACACCCTGGGACTCAAGGGGCTCTGGGACGAGGGCGCGATCGCAACGCCCCAGACGGCAACCAGCCTCGTCGCGCGGGCGCGCGGCGAAGCGGCGCGGGTGGGCGTTCCGTTCACCTCCCCAACCCAAGCCGATCGCACCTGCGCCCTGGTGGCCCAGAACCTCCAGGAGTCCCTGCGCGCCGCCGGGGCGGACGGTGTTCACGACACGGTCGCCTGGGGGGCATCCCTCTGGGCGGCCGCCGAACCACACCAGGGCCCAAGCGCATGACACCCCGCATCCTCCTCGACCCGCGCCTCATCCGCTACGTCCATGGGTGGGCAACGCCTCCCAAGGCGGAACCGCCCTGGCGCGACGCCACGCCGGCCGAGCGCATTGCGCTCCTGGCGCCCGCTTCCATCGCGCGCTTCCGCCTGGCCTGCGACACCGGCGTCACGGACACCGCGTGCGCGCAGATGCCCTACGTGGGGCCGGCGCTGTGGGATGAAATTCGGCGCGCGGAACCGGAGCGGCGCGCCCGTTCGATGGGCTGGCTGCGCGCCCTCAGCGCGGAGGAGAAACGCCGCCTGGTAGAGGCGTGGCACACGCTGCGCGACGCGGCCCACCAGGCCCGCGCCGACGAGGTGCTGGCCCAGCGCCACGAGCGAAGGGCGGCCATCGCGCGGGCGCGGGCCCTGGGCTGGACGCCGCCCCAACGCGCCTAACCTCCGCGCACCAGGACCACGACCCCACATGCGGCCCCCAGGGCGTCACACCTGCGCCGGCGGCGCCACCACCGCGATGCCGATCCCGATCGCCAAGGGCACCGCCTCGTCCAGGCGCCGCGCCCGCACCAGGCGCTCCGCCTGCTCCGCGCGGGCGGCCGTGTTCTTTTTGGTGATCCGCTCCCATAGCGTTTGGTCGTCGAGCGGGGCGGGCTTCTTCTCCGGAAGCCAAGTCAGGCCCTGGAAGGTGAGGGGCGCCCCGCCGGGGTAGATGATCGACTGCCAGTACCCGCGGTCCCACACCGTCGCCGGATCGGGGTTGGGAACCGGCGGATCGCCGGTGAGCACGTGGAACACGCCCGTGCTGACGCATCCGACAACGGGTGGGTGGCCCACCTGCTCCAAGTACGTCAGGTAGTGGGGACCGGCGCACTGGAACGACAGAACCACCTCGTTGAGGTGGGCGCCCGAGCGCAGCGCGTGCTTCAGATTCCGCACGCTGAAGTTGGCGTGGCCGCCCGTGTCCCGCCCGTAGATGGTTCCTGTGGTCAGGATGCCGAGGGCCTCTGTCATTGAGGTCACGTGCAGCAGCGCGCACGCCTCTTGGGCGATCGCGCCCTGCGCTGGGTAGGTCATTGGCGGCAAGGGCAGGGTGGACACGGTCAACCTCGGCGGGGCGTTCGTCCGATCGTGCCACAACGCCCGAGGACAGTGTCCCCACCACAGCGCACAGGTCCCGCGCCGCAACTGCACGCCGCCTCACACTCCCTCCGGTTGCCAAGTTGCACCGTTTTGAGAGGGTGAAGGGGAACCGGGGACCGCACCCAGTCCCGAACCCAACCGCCCCAAGGAGTTTCCCTCTCATGCCCCTCCGCCCGACCATCCTGGCCGTCGCTTTGCTGTGCGCCGTTGCCACCGCTCGCGCCGCCGACGCGCCCGCAACGACGCACACCGTGGGCGCGATCGAGGTCAGCCCGATCGTGCAGGTCAACAGCCTGACCACACGCGCCTCCTCCTACACGCTCACCAACCGCACCGGATGCCCCGTGCGCGAGCAGATGCGCGTCGTGAAGTGGACCGGGACCGCGAGCGATGGCGCGCGCATCGAGACCGACACCGCCGACGTGCAGATCCGACCGGCGATCGTGACCATTCCCGACCAGGGCCAGCAGATCGCGCGCGTGATCCACGTGGCGCCGCCCGGTGCGTCGGAGGAGCAGTACCGCGTGCACTTCGACCCCATCGTCGCGCCCGGCGACACCTGCCAGGGCGCGGCCCCGGCCACGGCCGGCAAGATTTCGGCGATGGTGACCTTGGTGCAGCACATCGACGTGCCGCTGTTCTACCGCGGAGCGGACATGACCGCGCATGTGACCGCAACGTGGCAGGGCACGAAAGTTGTGCTGCGCAACGACGGCACGGCCACCGCCAAGATCTGGTCCATTGGCGTCGGCAAGCAGGTGTGGAACAAGCAGGCCAACTACGTCCTGCCGGGGCAGTCCGGGACGTTCGAAACAGGGCACCCTGCGCCTGCGCAGGTGACCCTGGTGATGGGCGACACCAAGCCCGTCACCACGGTCCTGCCGATCCACTGACCGGTGCCCGGCCGTGCCGATCCGCGCCACCAGGACCCGCCTTCGGGCGCTCCTGGCCGCCCTGTTCCTGGTTCTGAGCCTTCCCGCCCAGGCCACCACACCAGGTGCGGCCGGCGCGGATCGCGTGTGGCTGGACACCACCATGAACGGCCGGGCGGTCGGGCAGGCGGTGGAGTACGTCCAGCACGGGGTCGTGCTGAGCGCGCCGGCGGCCACCTGGTCGGGCCTCTCGGTGATTTTGAAGCCAGGTGAGACCGGAGCGCTCACGAATGTCCAGTTGGGCCTCACCTGCACCATCGACACGCCCAACCAGGCGGTGGCCTGCACGGGGCCGGCGGCGCGCTTTCCGCTGGAGAAAGTCGGCGCGGCCTTGCACGCGGCCCTGCCCACTACACCGAACGCCCTGGGCCTCCTGCTCGGCTACGACCTCGCTGTGGCGCGCACGCCGACCAGCACGTCGTGGTCCAGCAGCCAGGACGCCCGGTTCGTGACCCCGTGGGGCGTGTTGGAATCAACGGGCCAACTGGACGACACCGCGAGCCAGGGGCTGCTCTACAAGCGCGGCCTCACGACCTGGACCACCGACTGGGCGAGCAAACGCCTCACCTTCCAAGCCGGGGACATTGCGACCAACCCGGTGGCCAATCTTTCCTCTGCGCTGTTGGGCGGCGTGCGCCTGGCCAGCGACCCGTCGCTCGATCCCTCCAGCCCGTCGTACCCCATTCCCGTGATCGGCGGCGTGGCGGTGGGGCCCTCGAAGATCGATGCGTACTTGAACGCCGCGCCGCTCGGCACGGTGGCGCAGGTCGGGCAGGGCGGCTACCAACTGGCCACACCGGTGGCCGCGGGCGGGGCGAACGCCATGACGCTGGTGGCCACCGACGCGTTCGGCCGGCAAACGACCATCACTGATAGTTTCTATGTCTCGCCGACGCTGCTGCGCCCCGGGCTCGATCGCTGGGACGTGGATGTGGGGGAGGCGCGTGTCGACGGCGGGGACACCTACACCACACCCGGGCTGTCCGCCTCGTACCAGCGGGGCCTGAGCGATCACTGGACCATCCAGGGCGCGACGCAGTCCACCGCCGCCGCGCACAACCTGATCGTCGGCGCGATCACCGGCGGACGGTGGGGCACCGCCGACCTCACCGTGGGCGCGTCCACCGGCGGCGCTGGTGGATCGGTGGAGGGCGCCCCCTCCACCACATCCGGCGCCGGGCGCCTGGTCAACATGGATTACTCCTACGTCGGCCGGCACTTTCAGGTGGGCTTCGGCGAAAGCCTGATGAGCCGCGGCTGGTGGGATCTCGCCCAAGGGAACTACGCCCCGAACGAGCGGGGGTTGATCACCCAGCGCCAATCCACCGTGACCCTCGGGTGGACGCCCACGCCCGACCTCCAAGTGCAAGGCACGTACGCGCGGGTGGCGATGCGCAGCGGCAGCACGCAAGGGCGCAGCGACCTGCGCGCCACCTGGAGCCACAACGCGATGACGATCGCGCTGGACCTGGAGCACGCCAGCCGCGACAACGTCGTCGTGCTCTCGGCCTCGATTCCTCTCGGGCACAACATATCGGTCAACGCGCAAGCCTTGGACGACGAGCGCCAGGGCGCCAGCGGCCAGGTGGAGGCCATGGGCACGTGGACGCGCGGCGACACCTTGGGCCAATGGGACAGCACCGTCGACCGCACCGCGGCCGGCACCGTCACCTCCAGCGAGCACGTGATGTGGCGCAACGACCACATTCAGGACGACGCCACGATCTCGACCATCGGCAACCAAGTCTCCGAGAGCAACACCGTCAGCGGCGCGCTGTGGATGGGATCGGGCGCGTATCTGCAAACCGTGCAGCCGGTGTACGACGCCTTCGCCGTCGTGCGCGTCCCCGGCGTGAAGGGCGTGCGCGTGTATTTGGAAAACCGCCTGATGGGCCGCACCAACGCCAACGGCACGCTGGTCGTCGCGCCCCTGACGTCGCTCAGCGCCAACTCCATCCGCATCGCCGCCGAAGACCTGCCCATCGGTGTCGACGTCAAGGACGTCGTGCAAACGGCCGTGCCCAACCGAAAGTCCGGCACGCTGATCGTCTTCCAGATCGCGGGGCAGACCGCGCGCGAGTTCGTCCTCTCCGACGCCCAGGGGCACCACCTCCCCGTCGGATCGGCCGTCACCGCGCACGCCACGAAGGTTCCAGAGGACACCGTGGTCGGCAACGACGGCGTGGTCTACCTGGAAGACACCGTGCAGGGCGCGTCCATCGACGTGGATCTTGGCAACGACCGCACCTGCCGCGCCACCATCCCAACGCCGCTGCCGAAGCCCGATGCGATCACCCCTCTGACGTGCCACGCCGGAGGAACCAAATGACCCGCACGACGGCGCTGGGCACCGCCCATCGGAATGCCTGCCGGCGTTTGCGCGCCAAGGGCCTCACCCTGCGGGCGATCGCCACGCAACTCGGCATCAGCCACCAGGCCGTGGCCCGGCACCTGCGCGGTGCGGACGCGCCCGCCACCGCCCGCGCCCAACGCCGACGAACGATCGCCGATCACCCCGAACGGACCAGCGGGGACCTGGCGGCCGCCCTGGGCGTGAGCCGATGGACCATCGCGCGCGACCGCCGGGCGCTGAACGGGCGGTAGAGCGGAACCGCTCGACCACACCGGGGCCCATCCGCCCATGGACACCTGGTGCGAATCTGGTGAGATGGAGGGCCGCCCCCGGACGCAACCTGTGACCGACCCCATTCCCGCCGACCGCCGCGCCCGCATGGTCGAACGCTCCCGCGCCACCCGGCAGCGCGTGCGCGACAAAGCCATTGCGCTCATGCGGGTGATGCGTGATGGGGGCGCCACGAATCAGGTCATCGCCGATCTCACCGGATACAGTCCGACGACGGTGAAGCGGTATCTGAGATGACGCACAACAGGACGCGGCTCAAGCCCCAAACGCCAGGCCGGTGATGGCGACCGAGAGGACGGTTACATAGATGTCGACGGCAAAATTCGTCCACGAGTTGATGGCTCGAAGCGCGCGCACCACGTGCGCCGACGGGAGCACGTCGTCCATGGGGCACGAATGTACGGATGAGATCACCGATCGCACCAGCAATCCGCCATCTGTATCGGGAAACGGCAGAAGATTGTAGACACCGTAGATCAGGAAGACGTTGGCCGTGAGGAGTCCCAGCGCGGTTCCCAAGCCCACCGATCCAGCCGCGACGTTGTCCACGTGGAGCAGGTGGTGCAGCACGGCCATCAGGCCGAACGCGAACGCAATGTTGGCACCCGGGCCTGCGGCAACGATCGCCAGAATCTTACTGAGATTGACGTCCAAGCCGCCCTCGTGCGGCTCCGCGTGATCGATTGCATCCAGGTCCGATTCGGCCTTGCCGAGCCTGATGTGGCCGCCGAGGGGAACCCACCCCACCTGGTAGGACACCCCGTCACGTCCCACCCGGCCCCACAAAAGCGGTCCGGATCCAATGACCAGTGCCGTCGGTCGGACGCCCACGCAACGGGCCACTGCAAAGTGGCCCAACTCGTGAACGGCAACGCACATAAAGGTTGCGATGTACAGGCTGACGAGGGCGTCAACGAGGTGGAACAGCATGACGATGCGCTCAGTCCATCACAACGCCGACGGCGATCTGGGCGAAGCCGCCATCGGCGTTCTTCCCGGACGTGGTGGAAGGATTGGGTGCAACTGAAGAGGTGCTGGTCATGGCGCACAACCGTGGTGGGTGTCCTTTCAACCTAACGTCCGGCGCCCGTCCCGCAAGGCGCGTGCGCTCGTTTTGGCGCCCCCAAAACGACCAGGTGTGAGCCCCATCTCCCTGGGGACTGGACAGGCTGTTTCGGATGTGTAGAGTGCCGCCCCCGCCGGACGAACCCACCCGATCGCACCCCCATACGACACCAACGGCAAGCAATGCGCGCCAGCGCACACCTCCGGATCGGAGCCCGCGCATTTTGGTTTACAAATGGGACTCGGTCGGCAGGATGGGTACCCCAGCCCGATCGGGGCTCCGGGACCTCCGTGTGGACCATGGGAGGACCCCGAACCACCCCAGCCCTGCACACGCTCCCCCAGGACACTGGCGCACACGCGACCGCCCGAACCCACCAGGATCATCATGCCCATGACCACCACTGCCTACACCCAACGCCGAGCCCGTCGTGCCGCGCAAAACCAGCAGAACGCCGCGGCCGCGCAGCCGACCAGCGCGGCGCCGACCGCCGCAACCGGCAATGCGGCCGGGGCCAACGCCTCCAGCAATGGCGCCGGCGCCAAGGGGCCGAAGAAAGACAAGGGGCCGTCGATCGAGTTGCAGTGGAGCCGGCTGGCGGCCAAGGACACGCTGCGGCCGTGGCGTGTGCACGCGATTAATGAAACGCAGGCGGCGCTCCAGGTGTATCGCTGGCACGAGTGCTTCCTCCAGCCCTACGGCGCCGAAGGCGGCATGACCGAAGTGCTGAAGTGGTTGGCGAAGGTCGACAACGGCGCGTCGTACAACAACAAAAAAGCGCTGAGTTGCTACGACACCATGATGCGCCACCTGCGCGGCCTCACCTCCCACACAATGCCGGCGGAACAGACTCGCGCAATCGTGCCGCTGCGCGATGTGTATCTGGAGATCCACCGCGACGGACGCGTCACGACGATGGTGCCGAAGCCCGACTATGGCATGACGTACGCCATCAACCTGCGCGCCCACCACGCGCCGGGCACAACGTACACGCCCCAGCCGCTGCCCGAGACATCCCGGTTTCGTCGGTGGCTCGAACGTGCCCAGCCCAACCCGGAGGTGCGCGCGCTGATCCAGGAGCAATGCGGTGCGACCTTGTTGCCCTACAACTACAGCCAAGCCGCCTGGTGGTACGGCAAAGCCGGATCGGGCAAGTCAACGTTGGCGGAACTGTGCCGGTTGATGCAGCGCCAGGGCGTGAGCACACGACTCAAAGACCTCGCCGCACGGTTTGCCCTCGAGCCCTTGCTCGGCGCGTCGTTGGTGCACATCGATGAAGTGGACATCGGCGAAAAATACGATGAAGGCTTGCTCAAAACATTGATCTCCCAAAACAGCATCAGCGTCGATCGCAAGCACGAAAAAGCCATCACCACGCAGATTCGCGCCAAGTGGCTCATTTGCAGCAACGACAAACCCTTCATCCGCGACAAGTCGGACGGCATGTGGCGCCGCCTGTGCGTGGTCGAATGGCGCCACGAGATCCCCGAGGCCGAGCGGATCTCCAACATGCACGAGGTTTTTTTTCACGAAGAAGGCCGCGCGATCTTGGACTGGATGATCGAAGGGGCCATCCGCTTGGTGGCCCGCGGCCGGTCGCTGGCGAAAGCGGAGTTGCCCGAAGACGTGCAAGAGACGATGGAGTACGCCCGCGAAGAAGGCGACTCGGTGCGTGCGTGGCGCCGCGCTTACGTGGTGACCGCTGTCACCGAACGCGATCAATACCGCCCGAAAACGGCGATCTACCAAGCCTACCGCGACTATTGCTTGCTCAACGAAATCCCCCACCTGGAATCCAATGTCTTCTGGCGCGCGCTGCGTCCCGCGCTGGGCTTGGGGAACGACCGGCAACTGACCATGGGCGGGCGCGTGACGCCATGCCAAGGCGTGGCGTGGCGCGGCCCGCAAGCCGACGAGGCGGACCTGGCGGCGCACACGAATGTGGTGACCTTGCCGGTTCCGGCGAAATCGCCGGCGCCCACGCCCGCACCGGTGGCCCACACGGGGGCCGCAGCGCCCGCGCCGCGCCCCACCGCAAACGGCGACGGCGATCTCTTCTCACAACTGCTCGACCTGGGGCTCTGACATGCGCGCCTCCTACGCCGCCGCTCGAGCCACCCGCGCCGCGATCCACGATCTGCGCCGCCGGGGGCACTCCAACGCGTCCATCGCGCGCCTGCTCGGACACTCCCGCGCGTACGTCGGCCGTGTGTTGGGACCGACCCCAACGCTGCGCGCGCACCGTCCCCGCACCGTCCAGCGCCTGCGCGCCCAAGGACGGCCGGTGGAGGTCATCGCCCAGGACCTCGGCGTGAGCCGCACGACCGTGTACCGGGACCTCCAGAACCCGGCGGCCCAGAAGGCACACCCGGGCCCCGAGGCGCGCAGCGCCGACCGGGTGGGGCAGGGGCCTGACAAACGCCCCAAGCGCCGTACACTCAAATGATCCCCACCGTTCGGAGCCGCCAATGACCATCCGCCCCGTCGATCTTGACCTGCACGTGGCCCTGGACGAGCAGCGCCCCGACCAGGCGTTCGCCGCGCTGCGCGCCGGCGCCGATCCGCTCTACGCCTCGCCCTTGGAAGGGATCAGCGCGCTGCACAAAGCCGCTCGGGACGTCCGTCCCGACGTGCTGGAGGTGATGCTGCGCGACCCGCGGACGCACAACGTCCTGGACGCGCCGGCGCGCACAGGGCGCACGATGTTGACGGCCCTGTGCGGGGACATCGACACGATGCACAGCGACGAGGCCGCCCGGTGCGCCCGTCTGTTGCTCGACGCGGGCGCGAACCCCGTGGCGGCCGACGCCACCGGTCGCACGCCGGTCCAACGTCTGGTCGAGAATGATCTCGCTCTTTGGAGCGGGGACACCCTGAAGGTCCTGGTGCAGCACCCCGCGGCGCGCGCGGAGTTCCGCACGCGTCTGGCCGAAACCAACGGCCCCGACGCCCACATCCTGGCCCTGCGTTCGGACGACGCTTCAGCGCTCCAGCACTGCCGCAATCGTGGCGCCATCCTGGAGCGCCACTCGGCTGCGCTCAAAGAAGCGGCCCGCGACGGCCGCCCGAACGCGGTGGCGGACTTGTGCGCGCATGGATGCGACGCCAACGCTGTCCACCTGGGCCAATCTCTCTTGCACGTGGCCGCCTCTGAGCCCGACCGATCCGAAACGGGCGACCATCCGGGCACGATCCGTGCTCTGATTGCGGCGGGCGCCGACGTGCACGCCGTCAACGACAACGGCGACACGCCTCTGCACGCCGCCTGTTACTTTCGCGAACCCGAACGCGTGCGCGCGTTGCTCGACGCGGGCGCGGATACGGAGGCGCGCAACCGCGACGGCGAAACGCCGGAGCAGGTGGCCGTCCGCGACAGCCGGCGGCGCGACCCCTACACCTCCGACGCCCGCGCGTACCGCGACGAAAAAACGGAGGAGGCAGCGCGCATCACGCAGATGGTTCTGCAGCGGGCGGTCGCGCAGGAGAGCGAGCCGGTGCGCCAAGCCCCTACCATGCGTCGGCGGATGTGACGATTTGACGGCGGCCCGCGCGCCGCATGATCCTGTTCCCGGAACCATCCGGGAGCAGACCATGGATCAGCAGGGCCTCATCGACACGCCGCCCACCGACAGCGAACCGGGCACCATTCGTGTCGTCGGACGGTTTGCGCGGAAATCCCCGGTGTGGTGTTACGGACCAGAGGGGAGCGCCCTGGACGCCTACCCGAAGGCCGTTGAAGGAGCCATCAACTGGCTGTGGCGGCAGTGGGCGGAGCATCCCTATCGTGGCACCAAGTCCACGCAGGAGGCGCACGTTCTCTGTGAGAACGGTGCCGCCAGTGACGAGGAGTATTGCGCGGTCCTGGCGCGTGCCAATCTCACCACCCGGCTTCCCATCCACCGACACTGGCCCGGTCCGCTGCTGCATCACATCTTGATCTGTGGAGAGTCCGGGCTACGCGCCCTGACTCTGGACGATCCGCGCGTGCGCGACGCCATCCACGCCACCGACGCCCTGGGCCGCCCCGCGCTGGAGATGGTGGTGGCGAATGAGCAATTCGTTGTGAAGACCGTGAACGCACTTCTGTCCATCGGTGCCTGCCCAACAGGGTCGTGCTGGGGAAGTCCGTATGGCTATCCTGATACCTACACCTATCACGCCCTCCTCGTTCATGCCGCGCGCAAGGGGCGCTGGGACATCGGGCGCCTGCTGGTGGACGCGGGCACCATGTGCGATGAACCAGCGCCACAAGAGCATGCCTGGACGTGGGGGCTTCTGACCGGGTACATGCCGTGGTTGGAACAGGGGCTTCGGGACGGAAACGATCCCAATGCGCCGATCGTTCCCTTTCGACATGACCCCTATCCCTCCCAAGACCTCCGGTCCTCCTATTTGCCTCTTGCGATCGCAGCAAACACCGGCCGGCCCGATACCGTCCGATTTCTTCTTGCCCATGGTGCGCGGTGCGCGGACCTGGACCTCATCCCCTTGGTCCTGGACATCATTAAGGACATCACCGAATCTCCCGCCAACGTCTCCTCCGATGAATGGTCCGTCGCCGCATTGTCATTGCGACAGAAATCCCAGCGCCTGGAGTGCTTGCGCCTCTTGGTGGACGGTGGCGCGTCCACCGCCTGGGTGGATCAGGACACCGGGCGCAATGCCTTTCACTGTGCGGTCCTTTGGTCCTGGACCGGTGAGCAAGCGCACGATCTCTTCCGTCTTCTGCACCACGCCGGTGCCGACGTGAACGCCTCAACGAATGTGACCGGAGACACGGCGCTGCACCGTGTTGTCAAACTCACCCAACGGAGGGAAGGCATTCTTCCCGCGCTCTTGGCTGTCGGTGCTGATCCAGAGCGGCCCAACAAAGCCGGCAAGACGCCGATGGACCTCCTTCGGGACGACCTTGAGCAACCCAACGTGGGCCCCAAAGTTCGCGCCTCCTGGGAATCCGCGCTCCAACTCATGGCGGAAGCCGTCCGTACGAAGATCAGCGACGGCCTGCACGGCGGCGCTCTCGACCGGCCGGCCAAGCCCCGCACAACGAAAAGCGGCGGGCGGATGTAGTCCGATGCGGCACACGGGGGCCTGAGAGCCCTGCCGCAGTTTGAACCGGACGCCTCTTGCGGTGAAGGACCGCCGGGGTAGGGTGGTCGTCATCCAAGCCCCACCGGATCGACCCGATGCCCATTGCCCAAGATCACGTCGAGCACCTTCAGCGCATGCGTCACCGCGCAGGCGGCGCCGGATGGGACCCCCTTCCCAACGTCGTGATCGACGGGCGGGTGAACGGCGTGGACTACTACACGCCCGTCCTCGCGGCCACGGTGCGCACCGTGACGCGCGGCTCCGACGGGCGGCCGGTGATCACCGACGCGCCGTGGCCGCCCGACGACCGCGCCGCGATCGAGGCGTTGCGCGACGCCGCGCCGGCCGACCGTGCGATGGCGTGGTGCAACAACCACCGCGATCGCGCGCTCGCGGCGGCCTTCACCTGCGCCGCCTGGGACACGGCCGACGCTCTGGTCCGCCAAGCACCGCACCGGGAACGCCGACCGCTCCTCGACGGGGTGCTCTTCGAGAGCGCCACTTTGGATTACCTGGGCGACGGACAGCGCACGGCCTGGGCCCTGGCCCGTGGTGCGAATCCCAACGCCCACCGGAGCGGTTGCACGCCTCTGACGGGCTGCGCTCTGACGGGCAACGACGCATCCATGACGATGCTCTTAGAGGCCGGTGCTGATCCCAACGCGGCGGAGGATCAGGATCGGAGGACGGCACTGCACATCCTGCTCGACGAGATGCCCTTGGACCGTGACTCAGAGCGCGGCCATGCGTGCCTGGACCTTTTGCTGAACGCCGGCGCCGACCCCGAGCAGCGCAACCGCCAGGGCCGCTCCCCGCGTTCGGAGTTCGCAGAGAAACTCGACCGAACCACCGACCCGGAGGAACTCCGGCGCGGCGGCGACATCCTCGCCCGTCTGGATCAGAGCGTGCTGACGCACCAGGCCGCGCACGTCGACGCCCCACGTCGGAGCGTGCGGCGGATGTAAGTCCACCATGCCACACCCGGCTCCTGGGGCGGGCGCTGGACGAACGGCCCGATCCCGGTACCGTGGGGGCATGAACGCCCTCGGCCGCGCCGTCCTTCGCAACGACACCCCCGCCATCCAGGCGTACCTGGAGCGCGGCGGCAACGCGAACGCGCGGGTGCGCAACCAGGCCGGTGAGGAGTTCGCTCTTTTGCATCTGGCCACGGCGTACCGGCAGGACTCGATCGTGGATCTCCTGATCCGCTCGGGCGCCGATCCCTCGATCACCGATCCCGTTGGGCTGACGCCGCTCCACTACGCCGCCGCCGCCAACGACGCCCGCCTGACCGATCGCCTGGTGCACGCCGGCGCCGCGATCGACCGCGCCGACGCGGCCGGGCGCACGCCCTTGCACGTGAGTGCGCAGTTCGCCGCCCGCAACGCGTTGAGCGCGCTGCTGGCCGAAGGCGCCGATCCCACCTGCACGAACAAACACGGCCGCACGCCGGCCGAGGTGGCTGTGGCCCGCGGGCAGGTGTCGGTCATCGACGTGCTGCTGACCGCCCAGCGCGTGTGGCATCGCAGCCGCGAGCAGGAGCGCGCCACCGTCGTGCCAACCCGGCGCCGCGACGATCAAGGCCAATCCCTCTGACCGGCGCATGACGTACCATGCCCTCCAACAGGAGGGGGAATCATGGGATCGATTCGGTGGGGTGGGGCGGCGATCGCGCTGATCGCTCTGGGCGGCTGCGCCAACCATGTCTCGGGCGCGTACCTCGCGCGCGGCGGACAAACGCCCCAGTCCGCTTGGGCGGACCTCTTGCAACTGACGCCGTCCGGTGACGGGCATCTGATGGGCACGCTCACCCACGTTGGAATCAAACCCGACGGTTCCCTGGACCGCTGGACGCTCAACATCCAAGGCTCCACGGACGGCCGCTCGATCACATTGGCCGCGCAAGTGAACGAACCTCTGGCGACCGCCACGAACATGTCGGGGCAGGTGACCGCCAACGGAATCGCCCTGGTTGAACCGGGCGGCACCGAATCCTTCGCGCCCAGCACCATGGACGCCTACACCGCCGTGGTGCAGGCCATCACCACCCAGGCGCAACAGGTCCAGCAGCAAGCGGCCCAGGCGACCGCCCAGCGGGAAGCGGCGCAGGAGGCCGCGGACCAGGAGCGCGCCCAGCAGCAGGCGATCGCCGACGCCAACAGCCGCGCCGACGCCCTGGCCACGGCGCTCAGCGCCTACGTCGCGCAGGTGCAGGCCCGCCACGATCTCGGCCCCTTTCACGCTTTTCACGACAAGGCCCTGGCGGCGGCGCGTCACGATCTGGACCTGGAGCGCTCTCTGCCGGCCAACGGCCCGCAGCGCGGACAGGTGTCGGTGCGCATCCACCAGATCGGCGTGCAGGTCGACCAGTTCGACATCCCCTGGAGCCAGTCGGCCGACCGGGGCAAGGACCATCTGGCGGGCTTCGACGCGGCCATCGCGCGCAGCCCCTGCCGCACCCAGCCGGATCTGCCGGCGTGCCCCAAGGAGCACCAGGCCGAGGGCGCCTACCAAGCGGCGAAAGCGACCGTGCAAGGGGAGATCGCCGACATCACCGCCACCATCGCGCGCGATGCCGCCGCGTTGACCGATCTGGCCCATCAGTCGGACGCCGCCGACTGAGGCGGTTGATGGCGTCTGATCAACCGCGGAAGGGGGCGGCTTGGAGACGGTACGGTGATCGGGGCCGTCCTAAGCCTTTGATCACATTCCGCCCGGACGGTTTTGGTACCCTGATCCGCGCAATAGCATCAATTCCAATAACCGACTAACAGGATTTGGTCTAACCCGTTGTGCTGCCTACAGTTCCGCACAGCATCACCGCGGATCGTGCGCATGGCCAAGTCGCTTCACACCAAAGAGTATCGAGCCGCCGTCGACCTGTTGCGCGAACTGCGCGAGGCAAGCGGCCAGAACCAGACCGTGTTCGCCGAACAGATCGGGCGCACACAGACCTTTGTCTCTGCCGCCGAGCGGGCGAGCGTGCGCCTCGACATCCAGCAACTGGCCACCTGGATCGCCGCGTGCGGGCTGACCCTGGAGGAATGGGGCCGCCGGATGGACCGCCTCTCCCAGGCGGCTCATGCGAAGCCCACGGCCGCCAAGTCCGCGGCCAAGTCCTCTGCCCGGAAGACCTCGGGCGCCAAGCGCTGAGAAAGGCTGACTCCGTGGTGTCCGGCCCGTTTTAACCGATTAGTGGGAACTGGACTAATGGGCTGCGCAGAGCGCATCCTTCCCACTGCCGTCCCCTGTGGGACGAACGGGGAATCACCATGTCCGCCACCTGGTCCACCACCGAGCGCCGCACGAAAGGCGCGGTGCTCGGTCCCATGCTCGCCAACCGCGCCGCTTTATTCCTGGCGTTTGGGCTGCTGCTCCTGGTCGCCTTCGTCGACCCGACCCTCATCCTGACCACCGTCCTCGCCGCCGTGCTCTGGCGCGGAACGCGCGGCACGATGGCCGATCCCACCCGACGCGTCATCGGCTGGGTGGCCCTCGTCGGTCCGGCGCTGTGGGCCTTCCTCATCCTGCAGTGCGTGCGCGATCCGGAGTTCCACTTTCCGCACGCTCTCGGCGGCCTCTGCCGCTGGGTGGCCTTCGCCGGAACCCTATGGGCGACGGTGCGCCTGGTGCGCGATCGCCATCAGGCCACGGCCGGCGACCGCTACGAGAGCGCCGCGATCGAGGCGTGGATCGACGCCACCACCCAAACCCTCACCGTGCGCACGGGCGCGCGGGTGGTGACCGGTCCCTTGGGCGCGTGGGCCATCGACGCGCACCGCGACACGCACCACGTCGGTGGCGAGGAGCGCGAGGCCGAGCGGCGGCACGATCTGTGGAATCTCGACGGCAGCATCACGCGCTACATCACGCCATCGCACACCCGAATGCGCTGGGTCACGATGCGGGACTCCTACGTCACCTACGACCTGCATGTGCTCGACCCGCGCCTCTACGCCGGCCGCGACGACTGGACCGCGCTGCGCGTCCCCGGCCGATCGATCCGCGTGGAGGTGGACCCGCGCACCGACGGCCTGTTCGCGCAGTGGCTGGAGCGCCAGCGATCGCGCATCGCCTTCGACCCCAGGGCCGCGCGTGCGCGGTGGGAGCAGGCCACCACCCAAGCGCTGGACGTGCCG
Source organism: Dyella psychrodurans (assembly GCF_003363265.1). Classification (GTDB taxonomy): domain Bacteria; phylum Pseudomonadota; class Gammaproteobacteria; order Xanthomonadales; family Rhodanobacteraceae; genus Dyella_B; species Dyella_B psychrodurans. Next base: position 194,036 of record NZ_QRBF01000001.1, read on the forward strand.
CGCGCGCTGGCCGGCCGGCCCAAGGGGGGCAAAGAATCGGTGGTCTGGTCGCCGACGAACCGCACGACGCTGATGTCCTACGCGCTGATCCACGCGCCGACGGGCCGGGTGTACGTCTACCAAGGCGGCGCAGGCACATGGATGGACGCCGACCGCTTCCGCTTCCCGCCCGATCACCTGCACGAACTGCCGGCGCAGGAGGCCACGTTGCTGCGCGCCGAACTCATCAAAGCGCAGCAGGCCCGTGCGAAGCAGGCCGCGCGGGCGTAGGCTCACCCCACAACGGCCGGGAACTTGCGGCCGCCGAACCACTCTGAACACGACGTTGGTCCGTTTCTCCCCTCCCATAGCGCGATTTTGCCCACCCCTCCTGGTGGGCTTTTTTTTGTCCGGGGCGCACCGGAACCAGGCACCAGCCGCATCGGGGCCCCAGGCGCCGCGTGTGCGACCGCGGAGGCGTCCTAGGAGCGCGGCGGGCCTTTGGCGGTTTCGCTGGCCAGCCAGGCGCGGATGTTCGCCTGCAGGTCCGGCGGCAAGGAGTCGATCAGGCGCGCGACCAGGGCGGGGTAGGAATCGGGGTTGGGCGAATCGGGCACCCGGGCGCCGTACGCTTCCAACGTCGGGCTGATCGGAATGGGCGGCGTCTTTGTGGTGGCGAACCGGCACCACGCCTCCATGCGGATCGTCTGCACCGCCCCCTCCAGCAGGAGGGGATCGGCGTTCAGCACGAGCCGCGCGCGGCCCTCGATTTCGGCGCGCCGGGCGGCCTGGGGCGGCACGCCGTCCAGGATCCACGAGGCCAGGGCGGCGGCTTGGTGCTGCGCCTGCTCCTCGGGCACATCCGGCGCCCGCAGCGCCGCGATCACGCACGAGAGCACCGCCAGACGCCCGACCGTCGCGGCCGCGCGCATTCGGCCGACCAGGGCGGCCTTGCGTCGTTTGAATCCGAACACGTCCGTGCTCCCTGTTCCCGCTCCGGGCCAGTGTACGACCCAAACCGCGGGATGGCGCACACCCGGCGCGATAGCCTGTTGCCCGATCGCTGGGTAGTGTCGGGTTCGTCCGCGCCCCAGGAGACCCGCCCATGACCGTCGCCCGCGATGCCCTGGCCTGGGCCCTCCAGCGCGAAGCCTTCGACTTGGTGAAGGTCCTGATCGCAACGCCCGAAGGGTTGGACGCGTTGAACGCCCCCGACCACCGGGGCCGCACCTTCCTCCACTCGGTGGCGCACACCGGCGACGTGGATATGGTGCAGCGCCTGATCACCTGGGGCGCCGACCTCAACGCCGTCGATCCCAACGGCGAAACGCCGTTGTTTGCGGCCGCGCGGCAGGGCGAGACCAAGGTGATCCGCCTGCTGCTCAAAGCCGGTGCCGACCGCCGGCACCTTTCCAACGAAGAACAAATGGCCGCCGACGTCGCGCTCGATCCGGCCACCGCGCGGTTGATGGCGGCCACGAGCGAAGCGACCGAGTGGGGGCTCACCTTGATAGACGCGGTGAGCAACGGCTACCGCGAGGTGGCGCGGCACCTGCTCGAGCACGATCCCGCGCTCATCTTCCAACACCATCCGGCCACCGGGTACACCGCCGCGCACGCGGCCGCCGACACGTGCCTTCCGGACATGCTCACGATGCTCTACGAGTGCGGCGCGCCCCTGGAAGCGGCGACCACCCAAGGGCACACGCCGCTCCATCTGAGCGCGATCCGCGGCGACGTTCCGACCATCCGTCGGCTGTTGTACCTGGAAGCCGACGCGGCCGCGCGCGACGTCGAAGGGCGCACACCGATCATCCTGGCGCTCGTGCAGGACAACTGGCAGGCGGTGGAAGCCCTGGCCCGGCACGGCGTGGGGCTGACGGTGACGGACCTGCGCGATCGCACACCGCTCCAGGTCGCCGCCGGCTTAGGGCCGCGCCGCGAGGCGATGGAGACCATCCTGCGCCGCTATCTTCCCGAGGCGCCCCAGCCGGCGCGGTTGGAGGAGGCGGACCGCGAGGGGCACACTGAGCGAGTCTCAGGGGGAACACGCCAGGACCAAGAAGCCGGGCAGGGGCTCTGACCGCCGGGCCACATCGGGGCCCAAGCGCTTCGCGTCGTTGATTCACCGCGGCATCCGACCGCACCCCATCCTCCGACTGGACGAACCGCGGTTCCCCGGCATGGTGGTGGGGCCATGCGATCGCGCGCGTACACCCTGCTCGAAATCCTCCTGGTCCTCGTGATTCTCACGCTGGCGGGAATCGGCGTGCTGCAAATGTACCAGCGCAACGCGCTCCAGGCGGCCGTGCAAAAGGAGCAGGGGAATCTCGCGGCGATCGCCACCGCGGTGGACGGGATGTTCGCCAGCGCCGGTTCCTACGCCGGGCTGACCGCCCAGCAGGTGGCGCAGCAGCGGCCCAACGGTGTGGCGCTGGACTCCCGCGGTGCGGGGGTGCTCTCGGCCTTCGGCGGCGCGGTGGCGATCCAGCCCACCACCGTGGCGGTCGCCAACGACGCCTTCCAGGTGATCTACGCCGGACTCGCGCGGGCGCAATGCGACGCGCTCATTCCCGCGGTGGCCGGCGACGCCTACGCCATCACGATCGGCGCCTCCAACGTCAGCGTGGTGAGCCAATCCGTGGGCACGATCGGGCAAATCACCGACGCCTCCGAAGTCGCCGCCCAATGCGCGGCGCAGCCCCAGGACGCGGGCTTGGTGACCATCACCTACTACACACCCAAGCAGGGCAACGGGCCGATCGCCGGCGCGCCCACGTGCACCACGCCCTGCGCCCCGCAGACCCAAACGCAAACACTCTCCTGCCCAGGGTCGGAGGTGGGCGCGATCGAGGAACAACGCCAGGGCACGTGCACCGGCGCGCCGTGCCCCACGCTGACCTGGGGCGCGTGGACCACCACCGCGTCCTCGTGCGCAACGGCGCCCACGCCGCCCGGCCCGCCGACAACCCCCACGCCGCCGACTCCGTCCTGCGCGCCCACCACGCTCTACCGCGCCACGGACTGTCCGGCGGGGCAAACAGGGCGCCTGTGGCAAGCCAGCAGCGTGACGTGCTCGGGCGGTCAGCCGGTGCAGGGCGCGTGGACGACCATCGACGATGATTGCCTCACCCCGACCGGCAACCCCGCTGGTGGCACGGGGTGCCTCGCCCACGCCGTCCCCACGACGGGCGCCTGTCCTGCGGGAGAAGGCGGCATGATCGCGTACGAACAGAATGTGACGTGCGATGCCAACGGAAACCCCGTGTACGGACCGGTGACGCCGGTCTCGAACACGTGCCAGATCGGGTGCGCGGCAACGGGAACGTGCTGCACACCCTCCAGCGCATCCGACGCGCCCACCCAGGGCCTCTGCCCCGCGGGCGATTACGGTGTCGTGACCAACCAATGGACCACATACGACACCTGCGCGTCGGCCACCGCCACGCCCACGCCCGGTGCGCCCGTGGAGACAGGAACGAGCGCGACGTGCGCACCATGCCCCGCGCCCACCTCCTCATCGAGCACGTCGACGAGCACGAGCACGGAAACACAACCGCAAAGCGCCGCCTGCCCGAGCGGCGAATCGGGATCGGACACCTGGAACGAGGTGTACGACGTCACCACAACCACCACCACAACCACCACCACCGCCTACAACTGCGCCGGGGCGCCCACCACGCTGCCGGCGCCCACACACACCACCTCCAGCACCGCCTCGGTCGGCGCGCCCGTGGACACCGGTGTGCGCCAAGGGGAGGTCAACTCCTGCGTGGCGTCGGCGCCCACGGCGACCGGCAACGGCTGCACGGCCGTGGGCATCTTCCAATACTCCTCCACCGGACCGGTTGCGATTGCCTCCAACCCCGGCACCGGCACCACCGCCTTCAAGTCCTGCACGTGCAAGGTCACGGTCTCCTACGGCGGCAGCACGCAACAGATCATGGTCACGGCCACCGACCTTGCAACCGGCGGCGCTGGCTACTCCGGGTACAACTCCCAGACCTTCACCGTGGGCGGCGGATCCTTCCTCTTCGGCGTCATCGTGAACGCCACGTACGGGCAGGCGTCGGGGGGCAACTACTACTGGAACTCGACCTGCAGCGGATCGGTGCTGCTGCCCAACGGATCGAACTACCCGTGATCCAAGGCGCCACAAATGGTGCGTGTGGCATCACACTTTAAACCTCGCAATCGTTGCGCGGACTGTGGTGGCGCGTAGGTTAAAAGGCAGACCAACCCCGCCACGGAGCCGGTTGTGACCCAGGAACCAGGGCACCCACCGACCAAGAAACCATTCCGTCGCCCAACCCGTGCCGAGAAGCGATTCCAAATCGCTGAGGTGACCCGGTTGTTGGACTCGGGTGTCCCGCGGCGCATGATCGCGGAGCGGCTTGATGTGTCGGTCCGGACGGTGAACCGGGTCGTGCAAACCCAGGATCTTCCCCGATCGAAACCCAACGCGACACGGCGCGGGGACGTCCAGCAGCGTGCGGCGGCCGGGGAAGCGCGGAACGACATCGCACGGGCGTTGGGTATCTCGATGACCCAGGTGGACTATTTCCTCCGACCGGCCGGGGCGCCCCGGAGCAAGCAGCCCGTCGCCGAACAGCAGCGCAAGGCATTGGCGCAATCACGCCGCGCGGAGGTCGAGCGGTTGAGCACAAACGGTCACACCCGATATGAAATCGCCGCACGGCTGGGCATCGTTCCGCAATCCGTCGACAAGCATCTGGAACATATCGCGATCGCACGTGACACCGCGCGACGCCTCGACAGGCTGGAGGACTTGGAACGCTTGGGGACCTTGTGCCGCACGCAGAGCAGGGTCGACACCATCGCGGCGATGATGAACACCAGCCGCTGGCAGGTGATCGCGGGGCTCAAACGTCTGCGTCTGCGCATCTCGAAGCCCACGCGGCGGGTGCGTAAGGAGCGCCTGCAATGCGATGTCCTCGCCCAGTGGGATCAAGGTCGCTCGGTCCATGACATCTCTCTAGCGCTTGGGCTTACGGAGCACGCCATTTACAACTGGCTGCAGGAGGCTGGACGGGACTACCACGGCCGCGCCGCGCGCGTTCGGGTCGCCGGTGTCTGCCTGACGGAAACGGCACGGCTCATGGTTCGTGCCATCGAACAGGCGGACCGTGATCACCAGGCATCTCAACAGGCACCTGGTCCAACTTCGGGATCTGCCGACCCTCCTGTTGATCCGCGCGCAGCCTTTGTTCAGGCGGCCGTTGAGTCGATGGCCCGGCAGCGGCGCGAGCGCGCGCGGCGGTTTGGATTGAGGGGGGGACCACCTAGCCCTGCAACAGCGCCGCCAACCCGAACCCCACCGACCGACCGGCTGCGCGCGCTGTGGGCGCAGGGCTGTTCGGTGCGGGACATTGCCGACGAGTTGGACTGGACGATCGAGCGCGTGCGCAAAGTCGTGCGGGCGATGGGCCTGCCGGGAGCCCCAACTGGGTACTGGCGCGTAGCGTGATGTGATCCCCATCGCACCACACGCGGCCCACACCGCGCGGAGTGTGCACCGCCTCGCAGTGTGCTGGGGCCGCCCAGGACAGCGGGCGCGTGCGGGGAAGAATGAGGCGGACCACGCAACCACCCCGCACGGAACCTCCCCCATGGCTCTCTACCATCTCTACACCCGCACCACCGACGCCGCCGGTCGTCGCACCATCACCGCTCTGGATGTCGAGGAGTGGGACAACGTCGATGACTTGCTGGCGTTCTTCGGCGCACCCACCGGCTACTCACGCACCAACACCCTCGACATCACCTGGTTCGATCAGGACTTTGGTGTGGCCAGCCGCGACTTGCTCCAGGAGCAGATCCACGTTGTGCCGCGGCCCGAACCCCAGTCGGTGGCCGACCTGCGCGCCGGCCGCGGCGCTGTGGTGGTGGACTACGCGCAACTGGCCGAACGCATCGCCGCGCGCGAACGCTTGGACGGCGCGCGGACCAAAGCCGCGGCCGATGCCTGGAAGGCCGCGCGGCGCGATGATGTGGATCTGGAGGAGCAGGACATGCGCGACCAGGGCGCCGACCTCGAGGCGGATTGGGCCCAGGAGCGCCGGATCGCGTGACGCTGCGCCGATGGGAACCCACCGCCGACCAAGCCCAGCGCATCCGCCGTCTGCGGGAGGAGGGCGCCGCTCACGCGCACATCGCCGCGGCGATCGGCGTGGGCGAGGGCACCGTGGGCGCGTGGATGAAACGCCAGGGACTGACACCCACCCCGCGTTCGGAGCGGCGCTTTCCCCCGGCGCTGCGCGCGCTCATTCACGAAAATCTGGTGGCGGGCAAGGAGGCGGCCGCGATCGCGCGGGCGCTGCGCCTCACCATCAGCCTCGTGTGGTCTCAGGCGCAAGCCGAGGGAGTCATCCCGCCGGGTTCCCGACCCTTCTCACGGATTCCCGCGCTGACGCCGGAGGAGCGCCGAACCTTGCGCCGCGCCCTGGAGCGGCCCATTCGAATCATGGAAGCCGCCCGATCCTTGGACACGACCGTTCGCGTGCTGAAGGCCCGCCTGGCTGCCACCGGGACGACGCTGGTCCGGGAGCAGCGCCAGGCGCTGCTCGAGCGCATCGACGGCGACCTGCGCGCCGGCCGCACCATTCCCGAGATCGCCAACGACCTGGGACGTCCCGAACGTGCGGTGGTCCGATGGGCCAACACGGCCGGCTGGGCGTGGCCGCGCATCGCGCCGCAGATTTTGCGTTGGCACGAGCAGGGCGCCACGGTGGAGGTCATCGCGCCGGCCGTGGACCGCGACATCAAGGTCGTGCGCGCGGTGCTCATCCACTACGGCCACACGCCCCGCACCACAAAGACCTCCCGCAACGCCCAGCCCGCCCCAAACGACCCCAGTGGATGACTGGCGCTTGTGCCGGTAGGTTGGAGGCTCGCTCAACCCCGCCGCTCGTGGGAGCCCGATCCATGCCGTACCCCGCCCAACTGCAAGCCGCCCGCGAGGCCAAGCGTCTCGACCTTCCCGTTGATGACGTGATGTTTTTCGGGTCCGTGAACACCAAGGTCCTCTTAGCGATCGCCGAAGGGCGGATCGACGTGCGGGCGCTCGCCCGGGAGGAGGTGGCCAACCGCGGCCTGGACCGCACCGGCCGCTGGGTGGGCTTCCGCCAAGCCGCCGATGACCACGGCTTGATGGAGGTCGAGGCCGACCACGGCCTGGAGATGTGACCTTCCCGGACGCCCGACCGGCTGGGTAGGATGCCCCGACCCGCAGGGACATCCCATGACCACCTTTCCCACGATCGCGGCGCAGCGCGGTCCCTTTGTCATCACACCGCCCGGCCGCCGACCCACCGGCACCTTGACTCGCACCGCCGAAGGCACCGCCCGCGACTGGACCTGGCGGGACCGCACGACGTTCTACGAGGCCCTGCTCGCCAGCGAAGGATGGGCCGCCGGCCTGCAGGCCGCGGGCGGGCCTGTGTCGGCCGAGCGCGCCGCCTTGAGCCGCGCGGTGGCCACGGCCGACGCCACGGCCGTTGCGGCCGCTCTGGGGGGCTGTCCGGATCCGGCGGCGCTTGTCGATGATCGGACCGTGCTCCACGAAGCCTTGGCGGCGGGGCTGAGCCCCCTGATTCCCGTCTTGCTCCGGGACACGCGCCTTCATGCGATCGCCGATCGGCCCGATGGGAACGGCGTCACGCCGATGGCCCAAGCCGTGCATTGGGACGGCGACCACGACGGCGATTGGCGGGCGGTGCAGGCCCTGATCCAAGCGGGCGCCGACCCCAACCAACTCTGGCCGTTGGTCAGCACGATGGCGATCCCCGACGACGATTGGAACGACCTCACCAACGCGCCGCACCCCCTCTCATTGGTCGAGGCGGCCGCGGCGTTGGGCCGTGTGCCGCTGGCGACCATCCTCGTGCGCTTGGGCGCCGAGCCCGGGCCGACCAACCCGTCGTTGGAAAGCGGCCACAAGCGGGCGGAACAAAGCGGCTACGTGCCCTGGGCCGAGCAGGCGTTGGCCGACCATCAGTTCTACGCCGAGCCGGACGACGCTGTGCGCTATTGGCACGGGGATCTGCTCACCTGGTCCCTGTCCGAAGGCGGCTCGCCATCGATCCTGGCGTGGGACCTGCTGCGCCACAAGCCCTGGACGGTGGAAATGCCCCAGGCCATGAAAAACCTCGCGGTGATCATTCCGGCGATCGCGCACATTCCCTCGGTGGACGGGGACGTCAGTCACCTGCTCGCTCTTCTTCCTAACGTCGCTCATGACAGCGACGACGAAGCCGCCTGCACCACCATCCTCGACGCCTTCGCGGAGAACGACTACGACGTGCTTGCGCCCTTCATGGACGGCACGACACTCCTCCACCGCGCCGCCGCCGCGGGCAACATTCCGCTGACCGCCGCGCTGTTGGCCCGCGGCGCCAACCCGGAAACGCCCGACGCCGACGGCCGGACCGCGCTGGATCTCGCCAGCGACTCGGTGGTGCGTGGACGCCTGGAGCACGCCGTCCCCACACGGGGCACCGGCGAACCGACGGGCGCCCGATGAGCCACACTCGGGCCCAAGCGCCCTGTCCGACCACAGGAGCGCGCCATGGCGGACGATGAGGTCACCACGCGCGTGCGCTTTGAGGGCGAACAGCACTACCTGCCGTTTCCCCACATCCACCACGCGGCGGCCACGTTGCGCACGTTGGCGCGCACCACTGACCTGGGGCGCAACCACCTCGAGTCGGCCGCGCTGGTGATGACGGCCTTTGCGGTGGAGGCGTTTTGCCAAACATTGGGCCCGGCGGTGTTGGGCTCGGACTGGACCACTCCGCCGCAGGGCTCCAAGCGTCCGATCGAGCGGTGGTCGGTTGCGGACAAACTCAAAGCGATCGGGCGCGCCGTCGGTGTGCTCGTGGATTTGGGGCAAGCGCCCTGGTCGTTGGTGGTGGACCTCATGGCCGCGCGCGATGAACTGGCGCACGCCAAGCATCTGTCGTCCGAGCGCACCACCATCAACCTGACACTCGACGTGCCCGCGCCCGTCGATCCCTACGATGTCATCAGGCACCACCTGCGCGATCGGATGTTTCCTCTGCACAACATCACCGTGCTGGACGCGCTCTCCGCGGATATTGACGCCGGCTTGCGCCGGTTGTGGACGGCGGCCGGCCACCCCGATCACACCTTCGACCAGGCGGGGATGACTCACTGGACGGGAACGGCCGTCCCGCCCTAATCGCCCCAGTCCCCGTCCCGGTCTTTCCAGCGCGCCAGGTGCGCGACCAATGCGGCGCGATCGGCGTTGGTGACATGCACCCCGCGCGTGAACGAGGGCGCGAGCACCAATCTTCGATCGCCGCACTCCAACACCGGCATCGGATGCGGCGCCTCGATCGTTGCCCACGGCTGCTCGTCGGTGTTGAACACCTCGCGCACGCCGTACCGCCGCCACGCGCTGTGCCCGTGCACCACCATCACGCGCAGTTGGGGCAGGGTGCGAAACAGGCGGTGCAACAGGGGCACGCGTTCCAGCCGCACGCGCGCGGTGTAATCGCTCTCAGGAATCCCCAGGTGCGGGACACTCTGACCCGGGCGCGGCAAGGGCGCCAGGTTGGCGCACATCATGCGCGACCAGGCGCGCGATGAGGCCACCTCAAAGGGCGTATCGGGCTCCCACAAGGCGCGGACGATCTGCACGGGCCGGCGCCAGGCGGCGCTGCCCGTGCTGCGGGGATCGGGCATCGGATCGAACAGCACCTCGTCCGATCCCACGACCCGGGCCGTCACACCGGGATCCGGCGGCCCCTCGGCGACCGGCCCGCCGGGCTCCATGCCAACGAACCAGAGCGGCGCGTCAATGGCACCGTAGCCCAGCACGCGGAACCACGCCGCGATCGCGTCCTCACTGAGCACCCATCCGTTCCTTGCTGTGACCGACCGGCGACCATACCACCACGATGACGCGGTTGAGCCAGTGCGGCGCGGTGGGCACCAGGCGCACCACATCGTCGGGCTCCCACGGAAAGGAGGTGTCCCATGCCTGCAAGAGCATCTGGTACCCCAACCACCGGCGTGGGACGTGGGCGGCGCCGCGCTCGCTCTCGACGAACGCCCAGCGGCCCTCCACCTGCGCGCGGCTCATCTGCCCCTTGTGGCGTCGGCAATGGGCCTCCAGGGTGGCGGCCGCGTCGTGGTACCAGTCCGCCAACACGTCGGCGTCGGGCACCACCGGCGCCACGGCAAAGGCCGCGCGCCAGTGCGCCACGAGCGCCGGCGCCCAATCCGTAGCCAACTGCACCCGCACCGCGCCCATGGTCCGCTCCCCGATGTTGAGGCGGGCAGGATGGGGCGCCTGCGTCGCACCCGCTGCGACCGGGCTGGGTACACTGGGCGCACAAGGGAGCAGGGGGCTGGGATGAATCACCTTGAACAACTGGTGGCCGAGTGGTACGAGTGGCGCGGGTACTTCGTCCGACGCAACGTGCAGGTCGGCAAACTCTCCAAGGGCGGCTACGAGTGCGAACTGGATGTGGTGGCCTACTGCCCCAGCCGCCAGCACCTGGTGCATGTGGAACCGTCGATGGACTCCCACACCTGGGCGGTGCGCGAGCAGCGCTACCAAAAGAAGTTCGACGCCGGCAAGCGCTACATCCCCGCGCTGTTCGGCGGCATGGTGCTGCCCGCGGCCATCGATCACATTGCGGTGCTGGGCTACGCCAGCACCGCGCACCGCACCACCTTAGGCGGCGGGCGCATTATGACGACCGCGCAACTGCTCACCGAGATCACCAAGGACATCGCGCCGCGCACCATTCAGAGCGCGGCGGTCCCCGAGCAGTACCCGCTGCTGCGCACCGTGCAGTTTTGCTACCAGCACCGCAAGGCCGCCGGATGGCCCGCGTGAGCGCCATAAAAACGGCCCGGATTGCTCCGGGCCGTGGCGCTTTGCGGTCCCGCCGGCGCGACGGCGGAAGAGGGCGGTGGAAGGGACACCGACAGACCCGAACTGCGCGGTTGCGTCTCCCAACGACCGGACCCCATCGACGCGCGGCGATGCACTGGGGTGTTCCACGCACCCTGGGTCCACCGCCCAGGTAAGCACACCCGCCGTCCGGCGCAAGCCATGGCCCTGAGCGCCGCATCACATTCCCATCACCCTGAGCATTCACAGGAACGGACCCCATGACCCACCCCTCGCTCTTCGGCCATCTTGTTGGCCGCTTCGCCGCCCAACCCGAGAATCTGGCCACCGAAGCCCTCGGCTACGTGCTGCGCCGATCGGCCGGCGCGCGCCAGGCGCTGGCTTCTTTCCTCACGCACGCGGGGATGTCCGTGCCACCGGAGTTGGCCTACCAAAACCAGGTTGCGGGCACCGATCAAGGCCAACCGGACTTGGTGGGCATCGACACCGACGGGCATCAGCGGCTCATTGGGGAGGCGAAGTTCTGGGCGCATCTGACCGACCACCAACCGGTGACCTACATCGAGCGGTTGCCGCGCGACGGCGGCGTGCTGCTCTTCATCGCGCCGTCGCAGCGCACCGCGGCGCTCTGGGGCGAACTGCTCCACCGCTGTCGTGAGGCCGGGTTGCTGCCCGATGGCGCGAGCGGTACGACCTTGGGCGTGCACCACACCCCGCTGACGGAAGGACGTCACCTCGCCTTGGTCTCCTGGCGCGCGCTGATCGATGCGTTGACGCGCGGTGCGGACGCCCTTGGCGACAGCGCCACCGTGGGCGACCTGGAGCAACTCACGGGGCTGTGCGATGCGATGGACTCCACCGCCTACATTCCGATCACCAGCGCCGACCTGACCAGCCCGTTGTATCGGCGGGTGATCGACTTTGCGGATCTCGCCGACGACATCGTGACGGCCCTGGTCGCGCAAGGCCAAGCCGACGTGAAGAACATCAACCGCCAGCATTTCAAATGCATCAGCGGTCGCTACTTCCGCCTGCGTGGCAACGGCCTCTACATCGGCTGCGACATCGCCAAGTGGACGACCCTCGCGCCCACACCCATCTGGCTCACCTTCGGGCAGGGCTGGCCGTTGACGCACGACATCCGCACGGCCCTGGCGCCATTGCAGGCCACCACGCCGCCGCAGGCGTTCGCGCCCGATCCCAACCTCATCACGTTGCCCCTGCGCGTCCCAACGCTGCAGACCCGCGAGGTGGTGCTCCAGTCGCTGGTCGACCAGGTGCTCGCCATCGCCGACCGCCTGCCGGCCGTCGCCCCCACCCCGATCGGCGGCGTGCGCACCCCCGCCTGACCGATGGGCCACACTGGGGCCTCAGGGCGCACGATTGCGCGAATTGCAGCGCATTGCCACCCATCCCCTAGCCGGGATGAGTGGCGCGCCTTCGGGACGTGCATTCGATCAGGACCGATCGTAATGCAGCCCCACCGGGTCAGGGCCTTGCCAGCCGACTGACCAACCCAGGACAGGAGCCCTCCCATGCATCTATGGGACGCGGTCAACGCCTGGCTTTCGACCCCGTTTGTTCACGATGTGGTGCGACCCTAACTGGCCCCCTTCCCGGTGGCCCGTTCATGTTTCCGGGTCAGCGACCGGATAGCGGTTCATCCGGGCCAGATACAACCACAGATGGGTATTGAGCCCGTGCAGCGTCTTGGACGTCGACCAGGTCGATCGGAACAGGCGCGGCAGGTCCTGACGCATGCGCGCGAACGTCTGGTTGATCGGAAAGAGCGGATCGTGGACCGGCCCCTGTTGGCCCACGGGAGAATGCACCACGCGGTGCACCACCCCCGCGGGCAGCACCTCGGCGATGGCCTTGGGGTAGTACGTCGCCCCATCGGTGGTCAGCACCGCTCCAGCCTTCAGGAACGGCCGGGCCTGGTCCAGGGCGTCCCGAACGGTGGCCACCCGGCGGTCCTTGGTCCAGCCGGCGGCCTGGCCCGCTTTCATGGTGCTGGCCACCGGGCCCACCGCGATCGCCAGGATCTCCCGGGTGGACGCCCGGATGACCACCGCCACCGTGACCTGGCGCCAGCGGGCGCCCAGATACGTCTCCAACTCGTCCAGCATCGCATGCCCGGTCCGTGGCCCGTGTGCGGTGTGGTGCTTCCACGCCCGTCGGGCCATGTGTTGCACCTTCCGGCCCACCGTTCGCCGGGTGCAGCCCACCAATGCGGCGGCCCGGCGCATGGTGACGCCTGACACCACCAGATCCCAGATGTGCTGGTTGATGTGCGGCGATCGGTCCCGCCCTCCGAAGTCGGTGGTGCGGCGGATGTGGGCGGGACCTTTCGTCGACCAGGTGCGCATGCACATCGGGCAGCGCCAGCGTTGAACAACGCCCCGGGCGGTGTACCGATGGCCGTGCTGGAGGCCGGGTGCGTGGTCGCAATACGGACAGGGGACGGCGGGCATCGGGCGGCCGGAGAAGAGCGGTGCGTCGATGATGCCCAGAGCGGCGAAATGACGAAAGGTCCAGACACCACAACGGCCCCAACAGGGGCCGTTGTGGTGGTTGCGAAAAGGGGAAAATCTGGCACCGTGGAAGTTGATCAGCATCATCCGGCAAGAGGGCGCTGATCACAACTGATCTTGTCTCAATCCTTCCCGTTTAGGAGATACCACTGTGCCTCATCGTACCACCAACCGCAAACCCACTTCGTCCAAGAAACCGACCGCTTTCGACAAAGCGATCACTCTGGGCGTTTCCATCGCAATCGCCCTGTTTGGGGCTCCTGCTCCTGCTGGGAGTGTTGGGCATCCGCCCTACTACCACACCCAGGCAACCTTCCGTGTGACGGTATCGGGCGGAGGCCGCCAAGAATCCATCACACCTCTGACCTACGACTCCACCTACATCCCCGGCCAACCGGACGGCTGAGGTCTTCACCTCGATGTTTTGAAGCGAGGCGCCTCCCGCACGGGGGGCGTTTTGCTGTCCGGGGTGTCCCATTTGTAAACCAAAATCATCCATGCCCGGGACCTTATCAGATGGGTGCATCTTGGCAACCGGACGGAGCGGTTGGATCCGGTGGCCCTGGCCGAAATGTGCGGAACGCCCCTCAGGTTTCCCCCTCATCCATCGGCCCACCGTCCCGCCCCACCGGTGGGGCGGTGCGATGCATCGGGTGGTGGAGGAGAGCGGAGACATCATCGGATGGGGGCCTGTTGCTTGTGGGAGTGCTGTGAACCTGAACAACCACCGGGACGGGGGCCAGTTAGGGTGCGACCCATTGCTGTTCGCCTCATCAACCACGGGATCACCAAGGGGGGTGAGTACCTGAAGCAACGCTTCAGGAGCAAACCACCCAAGGGTCGGAAGCCGGCCCGCCAGCGACGCCGCCGCTGACCTCCAGCCCCTCCAACCCCTGCGACTGACATCGCAGGGGTTGGTTTTTCCAGGTCCCATCGGGTGTTCCCGCAAGGCCCTGGTCTTCCAAATCGTTGATTCTCTTGAATGGTCCCCTGCAAAGTGCACACGTACCCCACAGCAAGGACTGCACGCCCAATCTACCCCCTCTGCTCGGTTTGTCATCAGTGGTGATGACAAACCCGCCAACCCATTGATTTCCAATCCTGCAACCGTGATCGGTCGCACAGCCTTTTGGCGGAGCAGCGGCGATCGGGTCGGGTGGTGAATGGGCATGGCGGGATCTCCATGGAGGGACAGGTGGGGTGGGGTTGGAGGTGGAGCGCCCTAAAGGCGCCCAGGTAGGGGGTGAGTACCTGAAGCAACGCTTCAGGAGCAAACCACCCAAGGGTCGGAAGCCGGCCCGTCAGCGACGCCGCCGCTGACCTCCAGCCCCTCCAGCCCCTCCAGCCCCTGCGACCTCGAATCGCGGGGGTTGGTTTTTCCCTCGCCACGTGAGGGTTCGTTCAACTTAGTCGGTCACGACCGCCTGTCAACCCGAGGCGGCACACAGAGCCCCCACCGCGTCGATCAGTCCGGCGGACGCGACTCCCGCTCGATTTCTTCCTCCATGAGCCGGTTGCGCGCGCGGTAGCGCTCCGTCCACAGGCGCCGCTCGGTGGGATCGCGCCACGGTTCGAGGAGCGCTGCCTCCAAACTCATGGACCGCACCGAGCACTCGGCGAAGGCGGTGGTGGTGACCAGGCGCTCGGGGAGATCGCCCACCACACCGACCACGGCGTTGCCCTCGATCAGCACGAGCATGCCGGCCTGCAGGATTTGTCCCTGCCGGTGGACGGCGGGCAATCGGGAGCGCACATGGCGCTGGCCCACCAGGGAGGCGCTCTCTTTCGCCCGCCAACCGGCCTCCCAATCCGCGATGGCGCCCTTCGTTGCGGTGAGCGTCGATCCTTGGGTGGCGGTGAAAGGATTCGGCGGCGGTTGGATCTTCCGGCGCTGACGCCCTTCGGTCTGGCTGATGCCCAGCCACCAGTCGGCCAACGTGGCCTTCAGCGGGGTGGCCGGATCCAGGGCGTCGATGCGTTGGCGCAGCGCGTCGGCGTCCATCGCCCGGTCGGCGGCGGCACGCGGTTTCAACGATTTCAACAAATCCACCGCCATGCGTTTGGCGGCGTCTTCGTATTCCTGTTTGCTGCCGTAGGTGGGCATGGAGCGGTCCAAGGGGCGGGAGCCCACTGTAGCCCGACCGTCTCGACCGCGCGATCCGTTACGATCGCCGTTTCCCCGACGGTCCCCATTCGGACTCGCTCGGGGTGCCCCTCGCCGTCCCGGAGCCGCGCCCATGTCCACCCCGATGTCGCAAGACTTTCTCAACGACCAGTGGGCCAAGGTGTGGGCCCATCAGCAAACGCCCTGGGACCCGCAGGCCACCACCGGATTCGACAACCGGGACCAACTCTCGGTCCACGATCGACCGAACGATCCCACTGCACCGCGCCGCGTCTTCGAGCGCACCGCCACACCGGCGGGGCTCACGCACTGGACGGAGGTGCCCGCCGTTGTTCTGATGACGCTCAAGCGTCCGACCGCGACGATCTGACCCGACGACACCGCGGGCGCTACGACACCGTCCGCACCTCGTCCCAGTCGGTGGTGTAGCAGGGGCTGAGCATGTCGCGCTTCATCGACCAGTCCTGCTTCGCGCGGATGCCGCTCCAACCGACGCCGAGGTGCCCGCTGCCCCATTTGGTGTTCGCGGCGTCGAGCACGTGCATGAGTTGGGCGCGTTTGGCGTCCCATTCCTCTCCCCGACTGGCGGCTCGGTCGGCCTGCGCCGCCCGGCCGGGGCGCGGCGCGTCGAACAGTGACCCCTGGTGCTCGGTGTGGGGGCGCAGATCGTCCAGCACCACGCCGGCTTTGACGTAGCGGTACCCCGGCCGCACGATCGAGCGGAGCAGGGCAGTCGACCAGGCGGCGAGCACCGCGGTGTCGGCGCTCGGCGCGGGCAATGCCACCGATCGAGACGGTGTGTGCTGCGGGTCCTGCGGGCGGAACGGATTGGTGGTGAGCCACACGCCGACGCGGCCGGCGACCGATCCTTGGGCGCGGGCTTTTTCGGCGGCGCGGGCCGCGTGCGCGTGGACGGGCGCCATCAGATCGTCGGCGGTGTACAGCGGCGCGCCGAAACTCCGGCTGGAAATGATCTGCTTTTTCGCCGGCGGCTCCGTCTCCCACCCCAGGCAGCGCGTGCCCTGCAACTCGCGCACCGTGCGCTCCACCACCACCGAGAAACGCTCGCGCAGCCGCCTCGCGTCGGCGGCGCGCAGATCCGCGGCCGTGGCGATGCCCCCGTCGATCAACTGCGCCGACAAACGCCGGCCGATGCCCCAGACGTCGCCGACGGGGACCTCCGACAGCAGCGCGTGCAGAGCGGGTTCCGACAGCGACGTGAGATCGCACACACCCATCCACCGCGGCTGCTTCTTGGCAACGTGGTTGGCCATTTTCGCCAAGGTCTGCGTGCCGCCGAACCCCACGCACACGGGCAGGCCGGTCCACACGCGCACGCGCTCGCGAATGGTGTGCCCCAGCGCGGTGGCGTTAGGGTGCAGATGCGTGTGCTTCGAAAAATCGAGAAAGGACTCGTCGATGGAGTACACCGACTGATCCTCGGGCGGCACGAACTGCGCGAGCACGTTCATGAAGCGGCGGGACATATCGCCGTACAACGTGTAGTTCGACGAAAACGCGGTGAGGTCCCAATGCGAGCGGCGGGCCTGATCGCGCAACTGGAACCAGGGCGCGCCCATGGGAACGCCAAGAACCTTGGCCTCGCTCGTGCGGCTCACCACGCAGCCGTCGTTGTTGGAGAGCACCACCACCGCGCGGCCGTTGAGGTCCGGCCGGAACACGCGTTCGGCCGAACAATAGAACGAGTTGGCGTCCACCAAGGCCAGCATGAGCGGTGCGTCCGTGTCGGCGATTCGCGCCGGCGTCAGCGGCGCTTGCGGAACGAACGCAGCGCGTGGGTGACCACGCCCCAGATCTCCATCACGTCACCTTCCTTAGGCACGATCGGTTGGAAGTGGGGATTCTCAGGAATGAGCGCCAACGCCCCATCGATCGTGCCCAGCGTCTTGATGGTGAGATCGCCATTCAAAATCGCCACCACGACATCACCGTGCTGCGCGGTCAGCGCCCGATCGACCACCACGCGGTCGCCGTCAAAAATGCCGGCGCCGACCATCGAAAAACCGACCACACGCAGGACGTAGGTGGACGCCTCGTGCCCGCGCACCACCATCTCGGCGTTCAGATCGATCGCGTCCTCCAAATAATCCTGCGCTGGTGAGGGAAAGCCCGCCGGCACACGGGACGTGAACGCCACCAAGGGCAGGGCGGTGGTGGCGCGCAGCGGCACGGGATCGACCGCGTGGGTGGGCGATCGCTGGGAATCGAGGTAGGCCACCACGGTGTCGACCTGAGAGAGCGGCACCCGCACGGGCTGGGTGGGCTCCCCGAACACGCCCGAGCCCCGTTTGCGGCCGGAGCCGGCGCGAGAACCGCCGAGGGGAGGGGTCATGGCAGGGGGCCTTTGATTTCGGTACCGAAATCAATTGTGCACCCAGCGGGTGGCGGAAGGCTAGGGGCGGTCGCCGCTACAATCGGCGTTTCACCCGAACGGATTCCGCCATGCCCCCTCGCCGTTCCCTCTGCGCTGCGCCGCTCATCGCCGCAATCGCCGCCGCTCACGCTAACGATTTCCAGGACGCGGTGCGCGCCTCCGCGCTTCGCACCCAGCGCTGTGTGGACACCCAAGTGCGCGCGCTCGACGATGAGGTCAGCGGCGCCGATGTGATCGCACGCGCGGTCGTGACCGCCTGCGGCGCGGCGTTGGATGAGGCGGCCGATGTGATGACCTACGGCCCCGGCGCGCACGACACCACCAATCCGACGCTGGCCAACGAGCGGAATACGCTCCGCCGCCAGGTGGAGCAGGACGCCACGAAGCAAGCCACCCTAGCGGTCTTGCAGGAACGCGCCCACCACACGCGGTGATCGCGTGAAGCGGCCGCCGAAGCACACCGGGGCGCAAGCGCGTGCAACTGCGGGGTGGTTCACCACCTTGGGAGCGTCGTAAGCCTTGCGGGTCGGCTGCGACCCGGTAGGGTGGTGGGGTGTCCCCAGCGCATCACACTCGACCATGTCCCGTCGCACATCCCCGTACATCGACGCTCTGTCCCAGCACCCAACACGCCGCCACCAGCGCGTCCGGGACTTGATTGCGCGCGGGGTCGACGTCAACGATCCGGGCGCCTACCACATACCGCCGCTGACCTACGCGGCGGCGGTTTCGGGCGTCGACGACGACCAGGTCATGGAGATGCTCATCGCCGCCGGCGCGGACGTGTGCGCGGACTCAGGCGACGAGGGGACCGCGCTCACCACCGCCGCGGCCAATGGGAATTTCAAGCAGGTCGCTGTGTTGCTGCGCCACGGCGCCGACCAACGGGACCGCGCGCTGCAAGCGACGGTGTTCGGAGACCACGAGCCTCACGGTGCGGCCCAAGTGGTGATGTTGCTGCTTGATGCGGGCGCCGGCCTCGACACGCGGACCAGCGGTTGGACCCCGCTGATGTGGGCGGTTCACAGCGGGTATCCCAACTGCGTCCGCGTGCTGATCGACCGCGGCGCGGATGTGCGGGCGGTCGACGGGGAGGGCAAGTCGGTGCGCGCCATTGCCCAGCGCTGCCGCACAGACGACGCGCGGCAGGACGTGTTGGCCCTTGTGCTGCCGGCGATCGCGGCGGCGGACCGTCAGGATTTGCAAGCCGCGGCGGATGGGGATCCGACATCCCAACCAACGAGCCTCACTGCCGTTGCCGGACCAATCACGACCACCGCAGCGCCACGACGGCGCATGTGAGCAACCTGCCATGACGCGCTCCCCCAGATCGCCGAACGCAACGCTCAAATCATCGCCCGCTACCGTGACGGCGCCACGTACCGGGAGATCGCAAAAGAATTTCACATAACCATGGGATTGGTGTGTCGCATCATCTCCAAGGCGGGTGTGGCCGAAGGCCGCAAGCGGATTGGGGATCCTGCAGCCGCTGCGCGCAACGCCCAAATCGTCGCCCGCTACCGTGACGGCGCCACCTACAAGGACATCGCCGCGGAGTTCCAACGTCCGATCGGCTCGGTGCGCGGAGTCATCACAACGGCTGGCGCGGTCCAGGAGCGGGCCAGAAGTCGGCAACCCGATCCCAAGATCGCAACGCGCAACGCCCAAATCGACGCGCGCTACCTCGAAGGGGAAACGATGCAGAGCATCGCGGCCGGATTTCGCCCGCGGTACTGGGTGGTCAACGCGATCATCACAAAGGCTGGTGTGGCACGCCCCAAAGGTCCACGTCCCGACTCGGCGATCGCCGCGCGCAACGCCCAAATCGTCGCGCGCTACCAGGCCGGCGCTTCGTACAAGGACATTGCGGAAGCGTTCCACCTGCCTTTCGGCACGGTCAGCGCCATCATCTCGTCGGCCGGCGCGGTCCAAGGGCGTCGTCGAGGGCCTCGGACCACCAGCGCTGCACGTAGCGTCCCACATCCCGGGCGCCGGTCCGCTCCCCAGACGAAGCGCGCAACCAGCACGCCCATTATGGATCGCTATCTGGCCGGCGAGACGTGCGACTCCATCGCCGCAGATGTTGGGATCTCCAGTTTGGGCGTCCACCAAGTTTTGATGGGTTTGTCGCCGGAACCCGACAATCATCTCAAAGGCGGGCGTCTCACGCACGTACGGTCCACGTCCCGATCCAGCCATCGTGAAACGCAACGTCGTTGGAGCGCGTGAC
This sequence comes from Dyella psychrodurans, assembly GCF_003363265.1. GTDB lineage: Bacteria > Pseudomonadota > Gammaproteobacteria > Xanthomonadales > Rhodanobacteraceae > Dyella_B > Dyella_B psychrodurans. Next base: position 214,205 of record NZ_QRBF01000001.1, read on the forward strand.
CGATGCCCCACACCCGGGCCCAACTGCTCACATTGCGGCGCGCCTAACATCCTTCGGATCCGCCGCGCTCTTGCGGATCGGATGCGGTTCGCTAGCGTGAATATCCCCAGGAGACCGTCATGCCCCAGATCATCATGACTTTTTCGCAAACGGCGATTTACGACGAACAGGGCGCCGACGCGCGCGACATGCTCGACCGCCTGACCGAACGCGCCCAGACGCTGGCCAACCGACTGGACCGCAGCGTGGAGATCGTCACGAACGACGGCCTGGTGGCCGAGACGTGCCATCCGGAATCCGCGGTCGCCCCGTCGCGCTGCTGATTCATCGCCCGCAACCACACAGGAACCACACCATGATTCTCGTTTATCTGACCGCCGACGATCCAACGTCCAACCACCTGACCTACAACATCGCTGTCGCGCCCGCGTTCCCGCTCGTTCCCGCCGACAACAATGGCGTGGCGTTGACGAACTACTCCGAGTACGAACACTACGTTCTTCAGCGTCTGGATCGCGGTCGCTCCCGTCAGCAGATCCTCACCGATCTCGGGCTTTGGAACGGGCCGGCGGTGCAGCGCATACAGCGCGACGTGCGCGAGCGCGGATTCCAACGCCGCATCCGGCTCCAGCAGGTCGTCATGCAAGACGAAATGGACGCCATTCGGCAAGGGCGCCAGCGGGCGGCGGAGATCATGCGGTCTGGTGCGTATGTCGATGATGTCCTCGCGGATCTCCTCCAGGAAGGAGTCCTGGTGGCGCCTGCGCCGGAACGCGTCGCGTACGACGTCGTGGTTGATCGCGCCAACGCCCTGCGGTTTCGGACGGCCCGATCGGCGAACCTGCCCCGGCCGGTACGACGCCCGCGAGGGACCACCCTGGTCGCGGAGAAGGGCGGTGCGGAAGGGGCCCAGGTCGTTGCGATCATGCGCTCCTTCAAACCCACCGGCACCAAGCACCCTGCGCTCTAACAACCCGCTTTCCCACACGCGGCTCCTAGCGCTTCCCAAACCGACCGTTCCTAGGTATGTGTGTCCTGACACCCAGGACACGCCCAATGGATCAACCCGAGCCCCTGACCACCACCTTCTGGCGCGCCGTCCAACAGGGCCGGTCCCGCGCGGTGCGCGCCTTGGCCGAGGAGCACCCACACCTGGTGCACTGGTTCAACGTCGACCGCACCGCGCTGATGGAAGCCACCAGCCGCGGGCACAACTCGGTCGTGGAGGACCTGATCGCGCTGGGCGCGGACGTCGACGCCCATACGCCGCGGGATTGGACGGCGCTGCACCTGGGCGCCTTCGTCGGCGCGGTGATGCCCATCCGGATCCTGCTGGACGCCGGCGCCGACGCGCGGCGCACGAACGACGACGGGCACACCCCGCTGATCGTGGCGGTGCGGGCGGGGCAGGAGAAGGTGGTTCAAACGCTGATCCAGCGCGGAGTCGACGTGCACGAGGCCGACGGCTGGGGCTCACCTCTGCACCACGCGATCGCCAAGCGCCAGCGGGCCATCGCCCAGCGCTTGATCAACGCGGGCGCCGATCGGGACGCGCGCGACGCCCTTCACCGCACCGCGCGCGACCGTGCGCGCGATGTGGGCTGGTCCTTCGATTACGACCAGCACATGACCCTGTGAGTTGAACCTTATCCCCGATCCCACAGCGCCCTCGGCGCCCGATGTGTCCCCCTGGAGACCGATGATGCCCACCACCCCGCAACCCTCCCTGGCCTTTGGCGCGTTCGAGTGGGCCATCCACCACGCCGATGGGGATCTGGTCACTCACCTGCTGGCGTGGTCGGAGGCCAAAAGCGCGCTCTCGGAGCAATGCGAGAATCTCACGCTGCTGCACATGGCCGCGCTTGAGGGCAACCGCGCGGTGATTCGCGCGCTGGTCTCCGGCGGGGCGCATGTGAACGAGCGCAACAGCGTCGGCGACACGCCGCTGCATGCGGCCGCTCGGGCCGGCGCAACCACCGCGGTGGACACGCTCCTCTCCCTCGGAGCCAACCGGAACGTCGCCAACCACCAGGGCGAACGGCCGTGGGATGTGGCCCAGCACGCCGCCACCAAAGCGGCGCTCGCGCCCACCCACCAGGCGGATGAGTGGGGCGCCACGTTGATCGAGGCGGCGCTGGCCGGACGCGAGGCGGTGGTGCGCCAGATTCTCAGCCGCGCCGACGCGCACAATCTCGTGGACATGGTGGATCCGGACGGCACCACCGCGCTGATGGCCGCCGCCTCGCGTGGGCACGTGCCGGTGCTGCGCCAACTGATCGCCAGCGGCGCGGCGTTGAACACCCAAACACCGGAGACGATGATCACCGCGCTGCACGCCGCCGTGGCCAACAACCACCCGTTCGCAACGCGCGAACTCCTGGCGCGCGGCGCCAACCAACACTTGCACGACGCCGACGGGCACACGCCGCTGATCAGCGCGGTGGTGGCCGGCAACGACATGCTCGTCCGCGCCATTTTGGAGATGAGCACCGGTGCGATCGACCAGCCCGACAGCACCGAGCGCGGCTACCGCCCGCTGCACCACGCGCTGGAGCGCAACCCCTTGGGGCCCATCGTCGATCTCCTTCTTCAGTTCGGCGCGGACACCCAGGCGACCAGCGAGCAGGGCGTCACCCCCGAGCAGATCGCCAAAGAGAACGGCGCGCGGCTGATCAAGCGCATGGCCCGCGACCAGGGCCTGGAGATGTGAGCCCATGACGGTGAGCGATATGGCCGCCCGCAACGATGTCAGCCGCGTCGCGGACGCGATCGCCGCCGGCTCGCCTCTGGACCAATGGGATCCCCACACGGGCTTGGCGCCCCTGCACGCCGCCGCGCTCAGCAACGCGCTCCCCACGCTGGAGGCGTTGCTTGCCGCGGGCGTCCGGCGTGACGCCCCGGCCTGGGACGGGCGCACGGCGATGCACCTCGCCGCCTCGCCGGAGATCGCCCGCGCGTTGGTGCGCGGCCTGCGCCCCGAACGGGTGCAGCAGATCGTCAACGCTCGCGACGCCGAACAGCGCACGCCCTTGCACCTGGTCGCGCTGGCCGGAGCAGGAAACAGGAACGGCGGATGGGTGAAACAACAGCGCGATGCGTTGTTGGCGCTGGGTGCCGATCCCTCGCTCCAGGATCGGGACGGCCTCACGCCGGCCGCGTTAGGCCGGTCCCTGGGCAACTGGGAAATGGCGTGCGTGGAGGCGGTGGCGCAGGGCCGGGCGCAGGAGAAGGGGGTGGGGCAAGAGCGGTGAGTGTGGACCGGTTGGCCACACGGGAGTCTTAGGGCGCGGAGTGCGCTCGGTCCTTGGTTATCCCCCTTCGGACTGATCTGACGAGCCGTTGACGATCGCCGCCGTGGCATCCAGCCAACGCTTGCCACAACGCGTCGCCAACGTCCTGCCAGGCGGCGGCGATCTGCGCCTCGGGCGCCGCCTCTTGCAGCACACGCTCACGTTGTTGCCGGCGCGTCACATGCGGCATCAGGTCGAACATGGGCCTGAAGTTCATAAGATCACCTTCCTCCCATGACTCGGGGCGAGGAGAGCGGGGTCGTGGGCCAAACCGTGAGCGCTACGGCCACTCCTGCTCCAACCAACATGATGAGATGGTTGGTGTTGGTGGAAACCTCGAGCGCCATGGCAGCGGCCCAGCCGATGCAAGCACCTCCCGTCAATGCATTAAAAACTTTTCGTGCGGTCACGGGCGTGTCCTCTGTGGGGGGTGGTTCCACCACTTTGGCAGCCCTACCAGAACCGCCATGGGCACCATCTATACAGCCATCCGCCGCCCCACCGTTGTGGTCGTCACGGCGCCATTCGTCCATCAAGGCATTGAGCGCCACCATGGATTCCGTCTTACGTTGAGGCGCCGGAGGCATGGGGAGCATTCCAAACATATTCACCCAGCCCAACGCCTTGTCGCGTTCCGACAGCACTGGGAGCGGCTCGGGTGATGGGGAAGGATGGGGATCGGATGGCGCGACACGCGGCGCCGACCGTTCCAACATCAATCGATTTTTGGACGGGCACCACGGCGCATGAATCAGTGAGACCGTGGCGCCCACCGCCACACCGTAGTCGCCCAACCATTCGCCGCCGCGGCGGCGGTATCCCCCGTCCTCGTGGCGCAGCAAGATTTGACGGGGCAGGAAGGTCACCGATGTTCCATCGTTGAGTGCAACGACCACAATCATTCCGGACAGTACTGCCTCCACCGTGCCGGAGACGGTTGGGGCGCCGCGCACCACAGCGAAGTCGTATCTCTCGAAGAGGTCTGCGTCCCCATTCAACCACACGCAGGCATTCTCCTCCGATGGTTGGGATGGATGGAACCGATGGATGGTGGCGTTACTCACAAGGCACTCCTTCGTCGTTAATCACGACGATCCTCAGTTCACTCAGCGGGCGGGTGCCTGCCCGCCTCTTTGCAACCGCTCGGGCGTACGCTCGGGCCTGACGTCGAAACGCCGGATTCAACCACGGGTTGTCAGCGCAGCGTTGGGCGGTTGAGGCGGCTGTCGCCAGGCTCGCCAGCGTTGTGTCGTCGATCATCGGGGCGCCGAACCGCGCGCCTCCGCTCAGGTCGTTCATGATCACGGACGCGGCCGATTCCTTTTCGGGTTGATGGGATAACTGTGGTGTGCTCATAGCGCTCGATGCTCCGGTGGTGCGGTTGGCGGCAGTGCAGGCGCTCACCACTCGACGATTTCCGCTCCGATCTCAGGTTGGTTCCCGTACAAAAGCGGGTGCTGGTCCTCGATCGTGCACGCGGCCACTAGGGCGGCGTGCAACTCATCGATGCCACCCTCGTCCAACGGATCGGCGGGCGGTGTTGACAGCGTGTCTGTGCTCATGGGTGCGTTGCTCCCGTGACGCGGTCCTCTTGCGACGCGACGACGGCGGGCGGATCCAAAATCCACCAAGCCACCCCGACCAGCACTCCCATCAGCAACGACGAGGGTAGAAATGGAACGCGAATGGCGACCAGGCCCGCATGAACGATTTCAATGACAAGCGCTGGGCCGAGCGACCGAAGCACCAGAGAAGGAATGTAAACCCTCCAGCCGACACGCTTCGCACGGTCCCACCACCCGATCAGGAGCGGCGTGGCGAACACGACCGCTGTGCCCAGTGTCACGGCCGTGGAGTACAAGGCAGCAGGGAAGGCAACGTACACCGTGTACCGCCAACACAAGGCCACCACCGTGGCAACAACGGTGCCAATCAAGGTTCCAACTTTCATTGCGGTTCTCCATCCCTATCGGCTTGGGGTCCTTCCAACCTAGGCGCGCCCCTTCGCGCCGCAAGCCCCGCATCAGCCGAACTGCGACCGTCCTAACACACCCGGGCCTAAGGGATTGGAGGGCGCTGGATCGCGCGGCGACGTTGCCGTCGCACCGTCTGCCGTGTCTGCGATTTTTGACATTCCAGACTGTCAAAAATCCCGACAGACGCTAGTCCTCTTGGGCGAGGGCCACCGGGCAGTGATCGGCGTGGACGATCGGTTGCTTCGATGCCCACGGCACCCACGCGCCGCACAGCCGACAGCGCTCTTTGTCTTTTTCTAAGAATCCGCCCATCACCCACTCGGTGGTCTGCTCGATGGGCACCAGGACGTGCCCACTGCGACCGTCCGGAACATCGCGCGCGAACGCCTCCCGCACGCGGATCCAATCCTCTTCCGAACCGCCGCGCCGCAGCCACGGGCCGATGTCCAGCCCCGCGACCACCAAAAGGGCCCGGCGCACCAGATCGGGATCGTCGGGGAACACAGACTGGCGGCGCAGCGTGGCGGCCTCGCGTTCGGCGGCCTCCGCCCGCTGGGTCAACGCGGCGGTCTGCTGCTCCAGATCCGCGGCCCGCTGCCGGGCGGTGTCGAGCAGCGCCTGCTGCACCAGGGAATCGAGGTCGTTGGCGTCCATGGAAGCGGCCCGTCGAAGGATGCGGGCAGGGTAGCACCGGCGCCTAAGGGAGAGCGGGGGTAAGGAAAAACGGCGACCGGGACCGTCGCCCACAACCGATCGATGCGGCCTGAGATCCCCCAAATGCCCTGAAGTGGGGCAAGCCGTTTGTGCAGGCCCTTAGGTCCCTGTGTGGGGTAGGGGAGTGTACCGAACCACCCCGGAAACCAGTCGAACGACCACGAGGCTCGTGCCACCACAACGGAGGCACGATCATGACCACGACCCAGCGCCAAACCGGCTCCCAGACCGTCCGGCCCACCCGTGTCGTCCCCACCGCGCAGCAGCGGCGCCTGGCGCGCCTCCCGGCGCATGCGGTGCCCCACGTCCGCAGGCAGCGCCGCACCACGCCGCATGAACGCGCTCCGAGCCCCAGCGATCGCGCCGCCGCGGCCGCCGTCGCCGCCGGCTACGCGATCGATGCCCGGCAAAAGGCGGACGGCCTCGCGCTGCTTCAGGCGCTGCCGACGGACAGTGCGCCGTTGGTGTTCTTCGATCCGCAGTACCGCTCGGTGCTCGACCACCTCTCCCTGGGCAATGAGGACGCGCGCAACCCGAGGAGGGCGGCGCTGCCGTCGCTCACCGACGACCAGATCCGCGCGTTCGTCTCGGAGATCGAACGCGTGCTCACCCCCTCGGGCCACCTGATGCTGTGGGTGGACAAGTTCCTCCTCTGCACCGGTGTCCCGCGCCTCACCGAACACACCGACCTCCGCTGCGTCGATATGGTGACGTGGAACAAGATGCGTATGGGCATGGGCCACCGCACCCGCCGTCACACCGAGCACCTCGTTGTCTTCCAAAAGACGCCGGTGCGCGCCAAGGGTGTATGGACCAACCACAGCATCCCCGATGTGTGGCACGAGCAGGTGGAGCGCGGCGGGCACACCCACAGCAAGCCCATCCGTCTGCAGCAGGCGCTGATCCAGGCCACCACGCGCATGGGCGATCTCGTCGTCGATCCGTGCGCCGGCGGCTTCTCCGTCCTGGAGGCGGCGGAGGGCACGGGCCGCAGGTTCCTCGGTGCAGATCTCAATGGGTAGGGCGCGGCGTGGGCGGAAGCGTCCCAGGGCCGACCGGTCCTGTGGCGTTGCCGTGTCGGTGCAAAGATCACAAGCGGATGGGGGTGATCACATCCAATACACCACACAGAACGCCAAGAGCGCGATGTGTGAGAAGGCTCACCCCATTTGTCGATGCGATCCCCTTGCGGCTGGTCCACCAGCCGGTAGGGTGGATCTCACCAAATCAGGAGCACAGATCATGACCGTTGCAGCCCCCCGCGCGCAACAAGCCACAACGAATCATGAGGCCGTCGATGCCCTGTTCGAGGCCGCCCGGTACAGACGGGCCTCCGCGGTCGAGTCACTGATTGCATTAGGAACGGATGTCAACGCCTGCGACTCGTACGGAGCCCTGCCGTGGGTTGAGGCCGCCCTCGGCGGGCAGGTGAAGATCCTTCGCTTGTTCATCGACGCCGGTGCGGACGTCAACGCGTGGCGATCGGGCAAGGGGGAACAAACTGCGTTGATGATCTCCATCCAGCGGGGGTATCACGGCATGGCTCAGATGCTCATTGAGGCCGGTGCGGACCTCAATGCGCGCGATGCAGAGGGACGGACGGCGTTGAGCCTGGCCAAGGCCGAGGGGAATACCCGGTGGAACGACATCGTCGCGCTGATCGAACGCACCATCCTTGCCGACGTCGCCACGCGGACGACGAGCGCGCCACCGACCCGCCGGGCCATGTAATGAGGACCAAGCCAATGATCACGCCCCACCAACTTACTCCCCGCGAACGCGAAGCCATCGCCCACCACCAGGCGGGGCGCACCCCCGCGCAGATCGCGCCGCTCATGGGCGTCTCCTACGCGCGCGCGCGGCAACTCTTGATCGACGCAGGCGTCACCCCGCACCGCACCCTGGCGCCCGCCGGCACAGGACAGTGGAAGCCCCAGATGGATCGGGTCGCCTACCGCCGTCCCCGTGCAGAGCGGCGCGACCGGGTGCGCGCGGAGTTGGCCGCCGACCCAACGTTGCCGACGCATGTCTTGGCCCAACGAATCGGCGCCCACCCCGAAACCGTCCGCAAGGACCGACAGGCGTTGCGCCTGCAACGAGGGACCGCATCGGGCCACCCATGAACCACATCCGGGCCCGAGCGCGGGATGTGTGATGAGCCTCACCACATTTGTTCGACACGAGCCCTTGCGACTGGTCCACCAGCCGGTAGGGTGGATGGACCACCAGCGGAGAGCCACCATGATCACGAACGCTACCCATTCCGCCACCCACAAGACCGGACGATGCGCCAATGGGTCCGAACGCGATCATGGGACGGTGTGGCACGCCGTCCCTCATGGCAGCGATCTGGGAAAAGCGTTGTGCGGAACCGCACCAGGCCGGCGCGGCGGCGGTTGGTCGTGCACCACGCGCCAGTTGACCGCGGTCACATGCCCGGCGTGCCGTCGGGCGATCGAGCAGGAGAACACTCCATGACCATGACGATCAAACAAGCGAATGTGTTGCTCGAAGTCGAAGCGGCGCGCATTGCAGCGGACAAGGCGTGCGCCGATTGGGACCAACGGATCAAGTCGACGTTTGGTGAGAGTATTGAGGTCCGTCGCACCCGCCAGGCATTGCGCGCAGCGATGGAAACCGCGCTGGCCGCGCAGAAGGCGGCGGAAGTGCGCGCGCAGGAGAGCGCCGGGCGTCTGTGGAGGTGTCGGCTGGAGGAGGCGCGGGGTGTTATCGCTCGCGGCGCCGACGTACCCGTCATGAGCACGACGGACATGATTGCAGCATCCGCCGACGAACTGGCCCACGCACGGGCGGCCCTGCGCGACGCTGAGGCTGCGCTGGCGGCGGCGGTGCGCGCGCACCGCCCGCGCAGCGGGCTCCGGGACAGCGTCGATCACGCACGGCTCATTGAAGCGATCGCGATGGATCAGGTGGTGGGGGCGGTGGGTCGTGCGCACCCCTTCCAGGGATCACGGTTCGTGGGGGTTCCGTACGGACGCCAACTCCGCCGTGATGCGTTGGTGCAGCAGGTGGAGGCCGAGGTCGTTGCCGCAGAGCGGCGCGCTGTTGCAACCCTTGATCGTGCTGCGCTGGCGGAGGTCGCCACGCGCACGCCGGTTGCACCCGCCCAAAAGCGGAGGGCGATGTGATGAAGCGCACCGCAATGAAACACGCCACCGCCGGATCACTTCGTGCCGCCTATGTCGCCGGTGCGCTGGACGGCGCCCTGCTGTTTGCGGTGGACCGCGGCGACGTCCATGTCGTCCGCCACCTCCTCGCCGATGGCGTGTCGGCTGCTGCGCGCGATCGGGCCATGATCGATGTGTGGCGCGCCGGTTCGAGCGCCCCCGCCATCGTCCGCATGCTGCTGGATGAAGGCGTCAGTCCCGCTGCCGTCGACAGCGCCCTCGAACAGGACCTCTGGCTGTTGGATCACAAAGCGGTGGTCCTGCTCCACGCCGCGCAGGATCGGGCTGTGCTTAAAACGGTCGCCACCACCAACACGCATGCGCCCGCACTCAAGCGGCGCGTGATGTAAGACCGGGCAGGCGCCCCCGGCGCCCCATGTGGAGCGCTGGACGATCCCCCGTCACCCGGTATGTGTGGAGGCCCCCTTCGGAGCCGCCCGCATGTCCTTGCCGACCCTCACCGACCGCCCCAGCCGCCTGTACGCCCGCGTGGAACGCGTGCTGGGCGGGTGGCCCCGCCACGAGCAGGAGACGTATTGGGCGCACAGCGATGCGTGGGCCATCGCGGCGCTGGACTGGCTCAACGGCCAACGCGCCGGCCGGGCGATCTGGGTGGCCACTTACGAGCCTGGCGACGGCACCACCCGCCCGCTGGCCCACATCGTGGTCGAGGCCGCCGGCACCCAATGGGACACATCGGGGCCTGGGGCCATCGCGCGGTGGGAAACCGCGCACCCCGGCTCGGTGACCTGGACGCTCGCCAGCGCCGACTCCCTGCGCGCGCTGCGCCTGGAGCACTCGGGCCGCACGGTCGACCCGCAGCGGGTGATGGAGGCGGCAACGCGCATCCGCGGCCGGGAACAGGAGCGCTTGCACGACATGAACGCTCGGGTGCGCGCGGTGCTGGCCGATCGGACACCCAACCTGGTCGATTTGATGGAAGCCATCGACGAGGGCGCCGCACTGACCGCGCGCGCTCCCGACGGGCGCACGGTGCTCCAATGGGCGCTGGACCGCGATCCCAACGACGCGGAGTTCCTGACGTATTTGATGAACTGCGGTGCGTACGTCCTGCAGCCAGGGCGCGATGGATTGACGGCGCTCGATCAGGCGCACCGCACCGGTGCGTTCGACGCGCGCGACCTGATGCTGACGCACTTCTCCCACGAGCAACGCCGCCTGCTGCTGGGGCACTTGCGCGCCCATCACACTCAAGAGCAGGACGGCGCGAAGCCCTCGGTGTGGGAGCAGGCGGAAGTCGCCGCCTCCACCCGCGTGGCCGATCCGCTCACCGTCGCCTACATGGCCAAAGGGGCGGCCGACGTCCTCAAACACCTTCCGCGGTTGCCAAAAGGCATCGCAGGCGAGTTGGATCTCGTCGATCAGGTGATCGCCCACGCGCCGCTCATCGACGCGATGGCCGATCTGCGCCGCGACGATCTCGCCGGTGTGTTTGTTTACGAAGTGGCCGAACCGCTGGGCGCCTTCATCGCGCAACGTTTGGTCGCCGGCGATGGTGTGGATCTCCAGGACGCGGTGCGCGTCAAAGCACGCGCCTTGGTGGCCGACTGCTGCATGGACGCAGGAACGAACCAAACAAGCGGGCAGCGGACCACCACAACGCAGGGTTGGGAGCGCGAACTGTGACGCGCGATGTGACGGCTGTGTGAAGACGGCGGCGACCATGTTGTCGCGCCTCGTCCGCGCCGTTACGATGTCCCCGAAAGGACCAGGGGCAAAAGGATGTTGGGTCGTCGCGCGCTCGCGTTTGTTCTCTTCCTCACCGTGGGGGGTGCCTGCACCGCCGCATCCGTTTCTGCGCCGCTGCCGCCCGGCACGATCGTCCCAACACCCGACGCCAGCACGCAGGTGCTGCGCACGATCCTCTGGCAGCAAGACGATCGCATTGATCTGGCCCAAGCGAAGATCACGATCGATCATCTGGTGGACCCCACCATCGATCAAGCGGCCACCTTAAAAGAAGTCAACGACTGGGCGGCGAAAGTGCGCGCGCGCATCCCAAGCGGCGCGTCAACCTGGGCGAAGGTCATGACGGTCTACTCGACCATTTATGTTCCCGGCCCCTGGAACGATTTCCACAAGTTCGATTACAACTTCGACGATCCGATGGGCAAGGACGTGCACACGACCATGCTCTCGACGTACCTGGCCACGCGCAAAGGCAACTGCGTGTCGATGCCGATCTTTTTTGCCATCCTCGCGCAGCGCATCGGACTGAACGCCGTGCTGGCCACCGCGCCGAACCACCTATTCGTCAAAGTGATGCTGGACGACGGGCAATGGAAGAACATCGAGGCGACCAGCGGCAGCACGCTGACCGATGTGGAGTACGCCGAGCGCTTCCTCATTTCCCCGCGCGCGGTCGACTCCGGTCTCTACCTGCAGCCGATGACCAACCACCAGGCGGTGGTGGAAATGGCCAACCCCTTCATCCAGTTTTACACCACCACCCACACACCGGGGCAGATCATGGCGCTCGCGGATTTGGCGCTCTCCTACGACCCGAAGGACGTGGACGCGATGATGTTCCGCGCGCTGGCCTTCGACAAACAGGTGACCATCGCCTACCGGAGCAAGTACCCGGACACCCGCATGCTCACCCCCGCGCAGTTCGCCGATTACAAAGCGCTGATGGACGGCTATTTCGATATGGCCGACAAACTCCAATCGCTGGGCTGGCACCGCCGCAGCGCGGCGCAGGACGCCGAATACTTGCACGACATCGACAAAGCCAAAACCGCTGAGGCAGGGGGCTGACCCACATGATCAAGATTGCCGCCGTTGCACTCCTCGTCCTTGGTGCGCTCACCACCGGCGGGTCCGCGCGCGCCAGTTATGTCGCAGGCAACCCGCTCAGCCGCACCGACCCCACCGGGCTCAAATGCAACGGGCAGGGCTGTTGGAACACGCCCCAGGAACGCGCGTACGGCCAATCGGGGGACTGGAAAGACTATTACGCCACCGCCTGCGCGAACGGCGACCCGTACGCCTGCGAGGCCGGGAATGTGGCCAACAACACGGGGATGCTGTCGGGCGTGACCAACTACCGCCTCGCCTGGTCGATCTCCAACCGCCTGCCGCCGGGCCAAACCTGCGCGGCGGACGCGGCCGCGATCGATCGGAATATGGAGGCCATCCGCGAGGCCCTGGCCGCCGCCCGCGTCGCCCAACTGGATGCGGCGGGCGCCACGCCCGACAATCCGGTCATGGTGAGCGGCGCGTCCATCTCAGCCTTCCACAACGCCACGTTCCAGGCGAACGGGGCGGGTCCTGTGTTCGGCGGGGACATCCCGTTCAGCAACACCTTCGTCGGGTGGTGCACGGCGCCCGCGTGCCACCCGTGAGCCGCCGACCGCTCTGGTGGGGCCTGGTCGCCACGCCCTGGCTGGTGCCGGTGGCGTTTTTTCCCCTCGCCCTTGCGTACTACGCCCTCACCGGGCAGCACGCCACCGCCTCCGGCTGGGGCGGCTTTCTGGGCTTTGCCTACCTCTTCGGCGTGCCGCTGGGCTACGTCGCCCTCGCGGTGCTCGGCTGGCCCTGGGTCAGCGTCTTGCAGCGATGGAACAAACTGGTCACCCCTTATGTGTGCGCCGGCGCCTGCGTGATCGGCGCCGTGGCCTTTGAGGTGTTCGCCGCCCTGGTGGGCACGGCGCAGCGCAACACCACCGAGGTGCTCGGCATTGGCCTGGTGACCGGGCTTCTGGCGGGTCTCATTTTCTGCGCCGTCGCCGGTGTTCCCTTTCGATCCCATCGATGACACACGGAGGTTCTATGACACGCTCGTCGCGCTGGTGCGCCGCACTCATTCCACTCCTGGTCGCCACGGCGGCGCACGCGTCCTACGTGGGCGGCAACCCGCTCAGCAACGTCGATCCCACGGGCCTGGCCACCGCGGTGGTGGTGGGCGGTCCCGCCGGTCTCAACGTGTTCGGCCACGTCGCGATCGGATTCACGGGGCAGGGCATTTACTCCTACGGCACGCCCGATCCGTTCGGCGCGAGTTTCACCGGATACCTGGCCGGCCAGGCGGCGTATCGGAACAGCACCGTCTACATCCTGCCCACCACGCCGGCGCAAGAGCAGGCCATGCAGCAATACATCATGGCCAACTACGCCAACGGCCGGCCGTACTCGATTTGGCGCAACCACGACTGCGCCAGCATGGTAAACGGCGCGCTGAGCGGCCAAGGCATCGGTGAGGCCGACATCATGCAGCACGCCCAAAATGGGGTGCTCTACATGCCCATGGATCCGGTCACCGCCGCCGAACGCGCGGCCAGTTATCCGGGTGTGCAAACGATCTCCATCCCCGAGGGCGGCGCGATCCCCGGCATCATGGGGCAGTTCAACCCGAGCGGTCCCTGATGCGCATCGGCCTGGTGCTGCTCGCCATCGTTCTCGTCCTCGCCGGCGTGTGGTGGGGCGAACGCCATCCCAAAGGCGGCCTCGAACTCAGCCAGGCGCCCGTGTGGGCCGCCCTGCAAACCATCGAGGCCCAGCACCGCGGCGACACCGCGCTGCACGTGCCGGTGCTGCTCACCAACGCGGTCGACGGAAAGGATGATGTGGTGGGTCTGCGCTCGGACAGCGCGCGGTTCCCTTATGTGTGGATCGTCCTCACCGAAAACGCCGGGGCGAATGGGATCTACGCGTTGCCGCACGATGCGACCTTCTCGCTGGCATGCAGCGACGTGCGATCGCTGCAGAGCCGCACCAAAGTCGATCCCGTCGTGGTCAGCGCGCTGCAGGCGCACTGTCGTGGGAGCAGGTGACAGTCCCGAGTGGATTTGTGAAGATCCCTTCACCTCAACCGCAGCAAGGGCAGGGCATGGACGTTGCAGATCTCACGGTGAACGAGTTGGCCCTGGGGGCTGTGACCACGCCAACAGGACGCAGCCTGGTGGACCGGGTGGAAAACCTCGTCATCCTGGCGGAGACACCGATCGAATCCGATCATCCGGCTATCGCCATCTCCAATATGTTGCACCACACGGTGCGCATCCCTTACGAGCACCTGTTGCGCGACCTTCCCGATGACGCCCGCGATCCGATCCTGAGCACGCGCCTGGATCGGGACGGCCTCAAAGCCATGGGTCGTTTGATGATGGAGGTGGTGGACGGCTTGGTTGCCAACCCTCCTGCAGCGCTGCCGTGGCTGGCCCAACTGGCGGACGATCGGCGCACCAAGCACTACCTCATGGATGCCCTCCTGGGGCGGTTGATGATGCGTGTGCGCCTGGCCCTTCAATCCGGACGCTGGGCGGACCGGCCCCAACGCTCAGACAGCATCCTGGATGTGGCGTGTTCGGTGGTGGAACTGGAAGGGGTGCAGGTCGGCACGAGTTTTCTGGCCGAAGCGCTTGTGTGCACCAGCGCGGACGGCGCCAAGCGCTACGCCGTAGTCATTGTGCTGCGCACGGTCCACAACGACTCCACCGCACGGCCGGAGGTCGAGCGGCGCGTGCGGACGTCCTATGAGGAGGACCCTGCATTCGTTCGTCCTGTCATCGTGTATACGGTCGATCTCATCGACGGCCTGCGCGTGCCTTACTCGGTCATCGAACCGCTGTCCCGGGTCCTGATGAACGGCGCCGAGGACATCGAGGACCAAATCGACAACCTGATCATCGCCACCTCTGCCTTCGGACGGCTTGATGGGAGCGCACCGCCCACGCCGCTGATGGGCGTTGTCGTGCAGCACACCGTGGGGCTGCTGACCGGGCTGATTGCCGAAATCCTCCAACACGATGACCCCATGAACGCCTGGGTCGCGCTCAACGCCCAGGCGTACGGCGGGATTGTCCACTACGGCCGGGCGTTTTTGGAGGACATCGCCGAACGCGATCCCACCGACCCGATCTTGTCCCGTCTCCAAGAGCCTGAGGACGACGACGAGGAGGACTCCCCCCGCTCGTACTGGGCGGAGATGTTCGGCGTGCACGGCCTGGCGCGGTTGCAGGTCGTGATCGCCAGCGGCGCGTGGACCGTCCTTCGGGAGCGCACGAACGATGATCCCAACAGGATGGCGATGGAGGTGCTCGGTCACGCCGAACCTCTCGTGCGCGTGGAACGCGACGACGACGGGGAGGTGACCATGCAGCGCCTGGACGGATGGGTGGTCATCGCCCCACGCGACGGGTCTATGGGAAAAACCCGATCCAGTGGCGTGATGGTTCTCGGACGTCGTCCGGTTGACTCGCAAGCGTTCTTGACCGTCGCGCCGGCGTTGGAAGCGGGCGCCTACGAGGGGGCCCCGGGCGTTCGCCTTGATCCCAGCGAACAGCACCTGAGCACGTTGTTTCGCCCGGCGGTGTACTGATACGTCATGCCCAATCTTCGCCCTAACGACCGGCACGCATGAGGCAAGAGCGGGGGGCTGGGAAAAGAAACGCAACCAACGCGATGTGTGAGCGCCCATACACACCTGGGCCTTAGGGGCCGTGTGTGGCGCAGGGGAGTGGGTCGATGCACCCACCACACCTCGGCGTTGGCGCCGGTTGCAGTTCCCAAACGGTCGATAAACAGAAACGACCGTCGATCCAGCGCGGACGGCCGTTCCGACGACGGATGCGGAGGCAACCCCTTCACCGTCAAGGATTTTTGTCGGTTGCGGCCGGTTGATTGTGTAGCATTTTATTCGTCGTCCGAAAGGAGGATGATGCACCCATCGGCTCGCACAGAGCCGTGCGGATGAGGCGGCTGCCGATGTGCCCGCCTCATGTCGTTCCGCCCGCTCGGGGCGCTCTCGAAGCGCCCGCTGACCCCTCGATCAGGTCCGCCCGCGCGTCCGCGCTGGTGTCACGCAATAGGTCCGCCCGCGCGTCCGCGCCGGCGCCACACCATCGAGGGTTTTTTCAATATGGACATCACTTTTCAGGTCGATCCGTCGGTCGATCCCACCATCGTCCCGTTCGTCTACGAGCACCCCGAGATCGGGCGCGACACGTACACCTTTCCCATCGCCCGGATGGACAAGGTCGCCAAGATGATCGCGCTTTACACGATCGCCGATTGCATCCCGGACAGCGCCCAACGCCGCGCGGCCTTTGATGCGGCACGGGCCTTGGGGCAGAGCCTCGCTCGCACCTGCACGTTGGGAGGTGCGCTGTGACCGCGCCGCACGCCACCACCCAGGCCAAGCCGGCCGAATCCTTTGATGCCTTCTGTCGCGTCGTCGCGGGCAAACAGCGCGACGCGATTGTCCAGGCCCTTCCGCGCCAGCGCGACGATCTGATTCGCCTTCTCCTCCAGGGGCTGGAGGGCTCCCACACGCAGCGGACCCAACGGTTCGAGGCGTTGGTTCGTGTGGCGCTGCAAGCGCTGCAGGATGATCGCATCGGGTTGCTCATCACCTGCGCACCTCCGTGGAACAAGGTGGCGATCGTGCCGCCCGACACGGTCGCCCTGGTGACGCTGTATTTCGCCCTGGTGAGCGTCAGCCCCCCGTACACCGACGTGCTCGGGGACCTGCACGGCCGGTTGCTGGCGCGGTTCGGTGGCGACGGACTGGGGCAGCATTTCACGCCACCGGACCTGGCCGATCTGACGGTGGCGTTGGCTCTCGCCCATGCCGCGCGGCATCCCATCGCGCCCCGATCGGGACCGGTGCGCCTCCACGACCCGGCGTGCGGGGCGGGCGCGCTGCTCCTCGCGCAGTTCCGCGGCGACTGTCCGCGCCCCGAGCAGTGCGCGGTGGTGGCCCAAGACATCGATCCCATGTGCTGCGCGATGACCGCGCTGCAACTGACCGCCAACGCCGTCTGCCACCACCGGCCGCTGCACGAACTCACGGTTCTGTGCGGCAACACACTGTCCCAGGGGTTCAGCGCGCCGGTGTTCTTCCACGCGCAACGCCGTCCGTCGATCCTGGAGATGCTGGGTTGGGTGGACGCGGGCGCGCCCATGCCGGCGCCTTCCGCTGAGGAGGAACTCGCATGAGCGCTTCCCGCAACCCATACGGCTACATCGTGTACGACACCGAGGAGAACGACATTGTGGCCTCGGATCGGCGGCGCGATGTGGCGGACAAGATCGCCGAGGCGCTCACGGAGTGGTCCCGGGAAGAACGGTTCCAGGTTCTCCCGGCCGAGCGCCGACTGGTCGAGGCGTTTGGCGATTGGTGCTGGACCACGGAGGAGCGGTTGGTGGGCGGCGTTCCGATGGAGGTCGCTCTCGTGGATGAGGACGAGGAGGACTCGGAATGAGCAAGATCACCAAAGCCCAGAATCGCAACCACGAGGCGGCTTGTGCGCTGCTCCAGAAGGAAACGCTGACCATGGACGAGCGCCGTTTCGTGCTCGACCACTGGCGGGCCGATGCCGCGCACGACGTGACGCGCATCGGCGCCTACTTCACCCCGCGTGGCCTGGCCGAGGCGGTGGCCCAGGAATGCCATGGCGCGGACCGCGTGATCGACCTGTGCGCCGGGATCGGTGCGCTGGCCTTCGCGCGGTGGGAGCGGGATCGGCCCAGCCGCCTGGTGTGCGTCGAGCGGGATCCGGTGTACGCGGTGGTGGGGCGGAAGGTGTTGCCCGAGGCCGAGTGGATTGTGGCGGACGTCTTCTCCCTCGTGCAGCGCAAGGACCTGGGTGCGTTCGACCTGGCCGTGAGCAATCCGCCCTACGGCCGACTGAAGCGCACCAGCGGCGGTCCGCGCTACCGCGGCGGGCTGTTCGAGTACCACGTGATCGATGTGGCGTCGCACCTCGCGGAGCAGGGCGTGTTTTTGATCCCGCAGACGTCCTCGCCCTGTCGTTTCAGCGGCGCGGCCGCACAGCGGGGTGATTGGATCGAGTCGGAGGACTGCATCCGGTTTCGCCAGGAGACCGGGATCGATCTGGACCTGGGGCTGGGGATCGACACCAGCGCCTGGACGCACGATTGGCACGGCGTCAAGCCGACCGTCGAGAGCGTGCGCGTCGACTTTGGGTGGAAGCGGTGATGGAGGGCGCACCACCCAACACGCGTGCGTGTCCGATCGCGCAGTTCGAGCACACCGCCGCTTGCGCGGCCGATCTCAGGGACGACGATGATCTCGCCATGGACATCACCGCCACCTCGTACGTTCTCACCGACACGCCGGACGCGTCCCTCACGCGCCGGCTTCGTCGGCGCGCCCGCGACGAAGCGCTCTACATCAGAGCGCTGGCGACCCGGGCCCCCGACCCGATCAGCGGTGTGACCGGGCTGCACCTTCTCGCCGACATCACCCTAGACGATCCCGCCAACGAGCCCGTGCGCGTTCGCGCCCTCACCGCGCTCCTCGACGCCGGCGGTGATCCCTTCCGCACCGACGTCCTCGGCCGCAGCGCCCTGCATTGCGCCACCGCCGCATCGGCCGCGCTGATCCTCGACCGCCTCACCCCCGAGCAGCGGCGCGCCCTGGTGAACCAGGCCGACGATTACGGCGACACGCCCCTACACGAGGCGGCGGCCTGCGGACACGCCGACACCATCCAACTGCTCATCGCGCACGGCGCCGACGCCACCGCGTGCAACATCGCCGGCGCCACCCCCGAGGATGCGGCGCGTCGCTTCCATCCCGCCATCGCCGACCTCATCCGATGCGAACAGGCGCGGCAGGACCGCGCGGCCCTGGTGGAGGTGGCAACAACCGGGGAGTCCGAGGCGCCTCGACGTGCTGTGAAACGGCGGATGTGAGGGCGGCCCGAACCGTTGGAGCACACCCGGGCCCAAGCGCTTGATCTGTGAGGCGGCTCTCGGGCTTTTTTGCGGGTCGGTGTTGCGGGTCGGCGGCGACCCGATAGGGTGCGCCAGCACATCCGGCGCGCCGGCGGATGTGACCCGCTGCTAGGATGGCCCCACACCCAGGGCCGTCCGCGATCGATGCGCACCACCATCATCCTTTCCTCGCTTCTCTCCGCCTGGGCCGATCGGGCGCGCACGGCGCCCGATCGGCCCAGGCGGAATTGACGTGGGACGGCTCGCCGACCACACAACAGCGGAGACGAACACATGAGTGAGCAAACCCTTCGCACCGAACTGGAGGACGTCGCGACCCTCGACGATATCGACGTCGCCGCTTGGGCCGAGCGGCACGAGGTCGACCCGCAGGCGGTGGAACGGGTGCGCCGCCACCAGGCCGAGGCGCGCCGCACATGCGGCTGGGCCCTGGAGAAAGATGCGCGCCGGCGTCTCAGCGCTGGGGCCGACGTGAACGCAGCGGATGCGCAGGGAAACACGCCGCTGATGGAAGCGGTGCGGTGGGAGGGCGTGGAGAGCGTGCGATTGCTGATCGACTCGGGCGCCAATGTCCATGCGCACGACACCCAGGGAGCCACGGCGATAATCGAAGCGGTTGCCGGCGGCCAGCACGGGCACGTCGACATCGTTCGGATTCTCATCGACGCCGGCGCCGACGTCCACGTGCGGAACAACAGGGGGCACGATGCGCTGATGATGCTCGTCAAACATGCCCGCCGGTGGGATGAGGACGATTGCGCGGCGGTGGTGCGGACGCTGATCGACGCCGGCGCGGATGGCACGGCGCAGGACCATGAGGGGACCAGCGCCCTGCAAGCCGCCAAAGATGCCGGCCACAACGCCATCGTCGCGGAGATCGAGCGCGGGGTCCTGGCGGCGGCCGCAACTTCCGAAACGCCCGGGTCGGCGCCGAAGCGCCGCACGATGTAAGTCCCTGAAGGAGGGTCGGGCAGAAACCAGGGGACCCTGAGGTTGTGAACCACCACCCACCCGGTCCCCAGCGCCCGTCGTGGACTGTTGGCCCCGGGCGGGTAAGATGACCCCATGCTCCCCAAAACCATCCCGATCAAGCGCTACCCCGAACTGCGCCTGGCCGCCCGGCATCTCCCTGAGACCGCCCGGGTCACGCCGGCGGAGGCGCTGGGCCTGTACGAACGGGACGCGCGCCGCCTGGACCGGCAGCACATGAGCGCTGAGGAGCGGACGCTGCTCAACGATCTGATCAGGGAAATTGGTCGTGGCGTCTTTAACGGTTAACCGGCCGCACCACCAGCGGATCATGCAGGCGCTTTCCGCCTTCGATCCGGCGGCGCTGACGGCGTGCTCGTGCTACTTCGGTGGCGGCACCGCGATCGCCCTCCTGGTGGGCGAACACCGCGAATCGGTGGACATCGATTTTTTGTGCACCACCCAGCAGGGCATGCGCGCGCTGCGGCAAACGGTGACCAGCAACAGCCTCGGCGCCCTTGTGAAGCCCGGCGCCCACCTCACACTCCATCGGGAAGTGATCTTCGACCGGTACGGCGTGCGCACCGTCGTTAACGTCAACGGCACCCCGATCAAACTGGAACTGGTCTACGAAAACCGCGTCGCCGTGACCGGTGGCCCGGTCGCATCGCTCCCCGTTCCCGTGCTTCACCGCACCGATCTCTACACCGAGAAACTCCTGGCCAACTCCGATCGGGGATCCGACGGGGCGATCCTCTATCGGGACATGATCGATCTGGCGGCCATGATCGCCACCTGGGGACCCATTCCTGAAGCGGCGTGGATCAAGGCCCGCGGGGCGTACGGCCCGCACATCGATCTGGCCTACACCACGGTGCTCGACACGCTGCGCACGCATCCCGCCAAGTGGGAGGAGGCGTGCCAAAAAATGCACATCGACGCCCATTGGCGCGCGAAACTGGCCCAAACCCTTGGGATTCCCGGTCCCGAGCAGCGGCGCCGTCCGAACCACGATCTGTCGCTGTAAGCCCGCTGCCCCACACGCGGCTCGTCGGGCACAATGAGGGCATCACACCAGGCGGGGAATCAGCATGAGCACACGGACGAGCCGGGCGGTTGGTGCCGCCCTGGCGTACGCGATCGCTGCATCGACGGCGGCCGCGGCCGCACCAGGAACGGGAGCAACAGGACCAGGAGACGCAGGCCGAACGAGTCCCCAAGAAACGACGGGTTGGGTGAAAACCTCCCAAGGTCCCGACGCCTCCGACGGCACACCTTCCGTCCACACCGAGTACGTCGTCCCCAACAGCATCACGGCGCTGCGCAACGGCGACCGCACCGCGTTCGTCAAAGTGACCTACGCGCCGGGCGTCGATCTGGGGCAGGGCGTGGTCACCACCGAGATTGCCCAGGTCACCGTGGGCTGCGCGGCAATGACGTGGGGCGATATCACCAAGATCTCCTTCGATTCGAACATGGTGCCGCTGCTGGCGACCACGGGCACCTACGACACCAGCAAGCCGATCTGGACGCTCAAAGGCATGGAGCCGTTGGACCCCAAGTCGATCACGTACGCGACAGCGAAGTACATCTGCGCGCATGGGGGCACACCGTGACGCGGCGGCCTGGGGATTTTTCCCTGGCGGATGTGCGCGCCCTGGCCGCGCGCACCGGGCATACGTGCGCCTACCTGGAGTGCGGAAAGATCACCAGCATCCGATCGTTGGACGACGACACGAAGGCCATCAGCATCGGAGTCGGGGCGCACGAGGTGGCGGCGGGCAAGAAGGGGCCGCGGCCGCAATCGGAACACCCCGACATCACCGAGGAGCAGATTCGCTGCGCGCGCACCAACGGGATTTGGCTGTGCGCCGACCACGCGATCATCGTCGACCGCAATCCGCGGTTCCACGACCGCGCCAAACTGCAGGAATGGCAGCGCCTGGCCGAAGAAACGGCGGCCCAAGGTGCCCGCTACGGGCGACTCAGGCCCATCACGGTCGGGCCCGATCAGGTGGCCGCCCGCGCGCGGATGTTCATCAACGCGATCCGGGATGTGTTGCCCCAACTCCCGTTCCGTATAGGCGCCACCATGGACAGCCACCAGGTGCAGCAGATGCGCGGGGCCCTGGTCATGCTGGCCGGCTTCGGTCCGCTTCACCCGATGTTCGGGATCGAGGCCGGGTTGGTGGCCTCGCAGAACCAGGCGATCGACGACTTGCGCGCGTTTGTGGCCTTTTTCGAGGACCGCACCCTCTTCGTTCCCGACGGCAACGGAATCCTCCAGGTAGTGGACAACAAACCGGGCACCCGCATTGAGGCCGAGCAGCGGCAGGTCGCGCTGTGGGGGCACATCCACACCATCGGGCGGCGCTGGGTCCAAGGCGAGGCGTACTACGGGCCGAGCGTTTAGGGCCGACGGACGGGGTTGCGTGGGACCGCTGGGGCACATCCGGGCCCCAGCGCCAAAGCCAGAACCCAAAGCGGGTGTTGGGAAGGCGCAAACTGGTCGCCCGCGCCCCAATCCACCCCATCACACCGAGCGGTCGGCGCTTCCGTCTGAGCGCTGAATGCCACGCCCGTGTTCCGCTGGAGCACACCGGGGCCCCCTGGAACCTCACACGGCCCCTGGGGCACAATCCCCTCACACCACAGTGCGAGGTTCCACATGGCCGTTTCCCGCAAAACCGTCGCCGCGGTCAACCGCCTGCGGCGCAAAGGCACCAAAGCCACGGCAATCGCCAAGACGCTGGACATCCCGGTGCGGCAGGCCAGCGCCGTCCTGAAGGCCGAGGCAAAACGCGAGGAGGTCCTGGCCTACCTGAAAGAGGACCAGCGGCGCATCAACGCCCGCGCTAAGAACGTCACATCCGCCGAACCGCCGCTCGGTCCCAACGAGATCGCCCGCCTGTGTGAGATCACCCACCAACGCGTCGCCCAGATCCGGGAAACGGCCGTGGCGAACGGAGCGGTGCTCCAGAACCAGTGGGACCGTGTGGACGAACGCCGCAAGGAAGTGGTGCGGATGCACAAGGCGGGCACGACCACCAACGAGATTGCCGAGCACTTCGGAATCCGGCGGCGGGTGGTCAACCGGGACCTGAAGTTCATGGGCTATTCTCGCACCCAGGAGGAGATCATGGCCGAGCGGGATTCCCGCCTGGAGCAGATCCCAAAATTCTTGAAGCGGGGCGAAACCGTCGAGTGGATCGCCAACGAGTTTGGCGTTTACGCCCAGGCCATCACGAACGACATCGCGCTGATCCCCGAACTGCACGCGGCGCGCAAGGCCAAGCGGGACGCCATTCACGAGCGCCGCAAGAAGGTCCTCGCTCTGCGCAAAGAGGGCAAGACGGTCGCCCAAGTCATGAAGACGTTGAAGGCCAGCCGCGCCCAGGTGGAGGGGGACATCACCTGGTCCAACAAGCAGAAGGCGGCGCGTGCCGCCGCTCGAGCGGCCAAGAAAGCGGGCTGAGCGCACGGCGCCCCAGGACACCCGTGAGGGGACGGGGAGGGCTCCACAATTTGGGGGGATCGCTTTTTCGATCCCCCCAAGTATCCCCCCAAGTGGCCTCGGGATCCCCCCGAATCGGCCCGATTCGGGGGGATAAAATGGCGTTTGGTGTAACTTTTTGGGGGGCTGGAGTCCCCAATACCCCCCCCTAAAACGGGCAAAAGTTACAGATAATGCGTCGATACATGTGTTTGCGGTTGCGGGGCCAAAGTTACCGATATTTCGCTCCGATCCCCCCCAATTGGGGGGGGTCGCGTTATCTATATGGAGGATGGTATCCCCCATAGTTGCTATACATTTTTTCGGCGACGTTTCCCGAACTTCCTTTCTTTTCTCTCTGAATCCTTCCCTGAAATCATCATTTAGGGGGGATAGGGAGGATAAAAGGCAATTATTTTTAATTGGTGAGGGAGCGAGTTACATGAAGTGAACATTTGTTCACTTCATGTAACCAAGAACACCGCAGAACACCGTATAAAAAAAGTTGGAAACATCCTCCCGATATACAACAATCGCCCCGATTCTGGGGGCAGGCAGGCCCCAAGACGCTTCCACAACCCACCCCGCGTCCCCACATCGAACGCCCAGCGCGCCGCAACGTCGTTGCGTCGTAACGAACCGGAGGTTCGGCGCGCCGTGCCCACCAGGGACCGCGGCAGCGGACTCGACACCGCCGGGAACCCCGGTAGTGTGGAGCGACACCACCCGCGCGGAGTTCTCCCCATGGCCGACCCCCATGCCCTCGCAGCCCGCCTCTCGCGCGGACGCCGTCTGCGCGAACGCGGCATGGACGCCATCACCATCGGTCGGTGTCTCGGCGTGAGCGCCGCCCAGGTGCGCCGGGACCTGCGTGACCAGGGGGTGCCGACCAGCCGGCAAAGCGATCCCCAGGTCGCTAAGCGCCGGGAGAAGGAGATCACCCTCTTAGGGGACGGTTACACATACGAGGAGATCGCCGGCCTGCTGCGCGTGCCGGTGACCACCGTCAAGGCGGACATCCGGCGCTACCGGCAGGCTCAGCCGGGCGCGGTGCCTCTGCGCCGCTCCACCGTGGTGCGGCCGAAGCCCCCGCGGCCCACACCCGAGGCCAAGAGCCCCGAAGTCCCCACCGGTCCCGATCCCGTGCTTCCCGATCCTGCGTTGTGGTCGCGGTGGACGGATCTGAGTGACGCCTGGCGCGAACTTCGGCCGGGGCAACTGACAATGCAAGCGGGCTTGGAGTCGCTGCTGCAGGACCTGCGCGTTACCACCGATCCCGACGCGCTGGAGGATCTCGGGCAGCACCTGGCCGAGACGATCACGAACGATACGACATGGGACGAAGACATCCGCTGGTCGCTGATCAACACGATCCACCGGGCCCTCTCATGAGCGCGCTCGCCGACCGCATTGTGGTCCTCGGACGCGAGGGCCTGCACATCGCCGCCATCGCCCAACGTCTCGGGTGCACGCGCGGGTGGGTGGGCGAGGTGCTCTTGTTGAACGGGATCGCCGCACGACCTCGGCCCGATCGCTTCACCGGTCGTGTGCTCGCGGCGCACGGGGACGGCCTGCACATTGCGGCGATCGCGCGGACCGTGGGATGCAGCCACCAGTGGGTCAGCCACATCCTGCACACGCACACCCTGGATCCGCACCCGCGGCCCGAGGTGCAACAGGCCCGCGCCCGGCGCGCCGTCATCCGATCGGCGCTGGCGTCGGCGGACCTCAGCGTGCGCGACCTAGCGGTGCTCACCGACGTGCCCTTGCGACGTGTCCGCAAGGACCTCCTCCTCCTGGGGCTGAACGCGCGGCCGGCGGGAAAACCGAAACACCCCAAGCGCGACGCGGCCGATCAACGGCGGGAACGCATCGCGGGCGACCTGCGAATCGATCCCACCATTCCCTCGATCGTGCTCGCGCAGCGCTACAGGGTGAGCCTCCAGCAGATCCGTGTCGATCGCCAACGCCTCACCGGATCCAGCGGACCCGAGGCCCAGCGACGCGCGAGCGCGCACGAACGCCGCTCCGTCATCCGATCGGCGCTGGCATCGGCCCATCTCACGGTGCGCGACCTCGCCGCGCTCACGAACAGCAGTCCACGTGCCATCCGCAACGATCTGCGCCGGCTGAACCTCACGGTGCGTTCCGCACCAGGCGCGATGGGCGCCCCCAACACCAACCCCACGACGTGACGATCGCGCGGCTTTAAGCGGCCCGCGCAACGACGCATCCCCAGCCGCATCCGCCATCGGGCGGAGCCGAGGTGTGCGGGCTTCTCCTTCCCGTCCGAAGCGCGCCGCAGGCGCGCGGGGTTTTGGAGGCGGCACCGACCTAAGCCGAATCAGCCTGTGGCGCATCAGGCCACCGAGGGCGCGAGCGCAGCGAGCGCCCGACGGTCGCCAGGTCATCGCGCAACATCTCTGACGTCGTGCATCGAGGGAACCACAACACCACACAGGGACCCCACCGCATGCGATGCGCGCCAGTGCACAGTTTGGAATCGCCAAACCACCAATCGCGCGCATTTGTCATCGGTACTGATGACAAACACCACCGATTGCCTAAATTGAATGTGCGCCGGCGATCGGACGCATGGTCCCCACCATGCATCGCCCAGCCCTCAAGGAACCGCACTCATGAACACCGCCACCGACATCATCCTGAACCCGTTGGACAACCTGGGCAAAATCGCCGTCTTCGTGTTCATCGTCGCGCCGATCGCCGCCGCTTTCCTCGCGCTGATCTAACAACCCCATCGCGCCGCACAGCCCCAGGGACACTGAGGCTCACAAGGAACCGCCATCATGATCGCCACCATCGTCGCCGCCGCTCTGATCTTCACCGTGATCAAGCACCACTTGGACCACTGGGCGCTGTACGCCTGACCCGTCCTCCGGAACGGCGGATCAACGAACCGCAACCGCCTTCGGCGCGGCCCAACGCTCCACACACAACCCCCGCGGCGCCCTGTTAGGGGATCCGCGGGGGTTTTTAGTTGTGCAAATAATCCGACACGGCACTGCTCCGTGTCGGATCGGCTGCATCAGTTGCTGGTGAGCGTGAGCGTCACGCCGCCGGCCGATGCCTGCGCGCTGGACCCACAGGCGGTGGCCACAGCGGAGGGGTCGTACTGCGTGGTGGTCGCGCTGATCGTGTCCTGCACCACCGTCGTGCCCACCGCGACGCGGCCCCAGTTCGCGATCAGGTCGGGGAGCAACTTCTGACAGACGTCGTAGGGGACGGCCGCGTAGGTGACCGTGAAGTAGGTCGCCGGCGTGGTGGCCGAGGTCGCACCGGCCGCCGTGGACGGACCCACCGTCACCGCGCCGCCCCACTCGTTGGAGACGGACGTCGGTGCGGTCGGGCTGTTCCACATGGCCTGCGGCCACATGTTGGCGCCGGCGGTGACCGCGGTCGTGGCCTTCGAGTAATCGCCGGTGGTGAACAGGCCCTTCATCGACGCCTGGAAGGCGGAGAGGATGTCGGCCTCGTTCTGAGCGGCGCGGCCGGCCTGGACCCGCGGGTAGATGATGAACGCGGCCACGGCCAAAGCCGCGATGATGGCCAGAACGAGCAGCAGTTCGATCAGGGTGAAGCCGTGCTGTTGGGGACGCATGGGGGAAGGACTCCAAAGTCCTCCGCCGAGGGGTGAGCACCAACAACCGTGGCGATCGGGCGGGGCCCTCCCTCTTAACTCCGCGCTGTACGGCGTCCAGGTCGGGCGCGCGAATGGGCCCCCTTCCGATCTGGTGCTGCGAGGCCGGACACATTCGGCCCGAAGCCAGGCTGTGTCCATAGGGCCTCACCAGGAACCAACGGTCAGGGATGGCCGACAGGCGATCGACGGGCGCGGATCATCGCCGCGGTACCGCTCCCTAGGACCCAGATCGTAGACCCGAGCGGGCGCGGCCTTACGGCGTTGCCCTCACGTGCGGTCGCGGGCTTTGTCCCGCCGGCGCCACCGAAGGCGCCGCACGCGTTTGTCGTGCGCGGCGCGCCGCGCGACCAAGGCTTCGTTGGTGTCGGACCCGACGGGCGGGTAACGACCGGCTGTGGGGTGGCGGCTGAAGGCCAGGGCGAATCGGGAGGACATGGTCGGGCCCAACTGGGGTGGTGGTGACCCCATCAAAGCACAGAGGGACCGAACCGCAAGCGATGCACGTGCGCGACTGTGGAGCGGATCACCACCAAAGGGGCGACGACCGTCCGCCTCGAACAGACCAGCGCATCACACGCGCACGGGCTCACCCCACCGCCCATCACGGGCGGTCCGCATCCAACCCTGCCAGGGCGTTCGTGCGCCGCTGCACGCAGCGCATCCAGTCCTTCTGCAGCGCGTCGACGATCAAGGCAGGGGCGCCCTTGGACCGTGCCTCGGTCAGGCGCTGACGCGCCGCCTCGGCCTCCGCGCGCCACCGCTGCACGGCGGCTCGACGGTCGGCGGTCCGGTGGAGCCGCGCGCTGGGCTTATCGGACTCCGCACGCGGCGTCGACGGGTAGGGCGTGCCTCCCGGCTCTTGGCAGCGCCGAACGTGCGCGATGACCGACACCAGGTGCACCGGCCAGGCGTGGCGCCAGGTGGGGCAGTCGCGGGCCGATGGCGCCGCGTGTGGATCGATGGAAACAATCAAGCCGCCGGCCTCGATCAACGCCCACAACCCGTCCAGGGCCAACTCCGACGGCAGAAAGAAGGCGCGGGCCCGATCATTCGCCAGGTGCCTGATGGCGCCGTGCTCGGCCAAGAGACGGACGTGAGCGGCTCGGCCGGGGCCGTCCGGCGATCGCAGGGAATGGCCGATCCACACACCCTCGGGCGTTGAGTCGACCACCCACGGACACCGGGCGTGGGACGCCCGATCACGCAGGACCACCCGATAGGATTCCTGGGATCGCCCCCGACCGAGGCGCGTCAGGTGGTGCGGAATGTATTGCAACCACAGAGCCGCGCGCCTCTCCAGCAACGCGGCGGGCACCGGCCCATCGAGGTCCAATAGGTCGCGGTGGGCGCGTTTCTGTGCGCACGGAGAACAGAGGAGGGCGAAGTTATCGGCGAGATGGAGCGGACCACCCACCTCACCGGGGATCACCGGATCGGCGATGGGTCGGACCACCCGATCATCGAACGGGGCACCACAGAGGGCGCACCTGTTGCTTTGCGCTGCGGCCAGGTGGACTGCTTGCCACGGCGCACGGTCGGGGTTGCGCTGGTAAGCATCGCGTGTGGCGATCGCATCGAGCAGGGCGTCGTTCGGTTCGATCATGGCGGGGCGTCGTTCGGGGGTAACCCCAGTGAAGCAGAGCGAAGGGCTCTGACAAGAGGTGGAGCAGGGACGAGCCCAAGCGCAGAGGCGGACGGCGGCCGGCTGGTGAAGCGCCGGCGTTACGAGCACATACGCGGGAGAGCCTGGTGAAGCAAAAGCGAAAGGGCACGCATGTGGCCGGCGGGGAGTCGCCGGTTGTCGCGAGTCGCGGTGAAGCCGCGCGCGTTTCGCAAATCGTCGCGTTGGCCTCCGGGCGATGTCGCCTTTGCAGGGGTCGCGGCAAGCGGCATTTTTCGCCCCGGGGGCAATGGACAGGACGCACCGGAGGTGGCCTCACAATCGGAGTCGTCATGCCCTGATCCAAGCCCGGTGAAGCCCGACACGCCAACGGCGCGCCGGCGGAGCCGCCCACAAGCACCACGCGAACACCAGCGCACCACATCCGAGCCCAAGCGCCCCAAGGCTTCGCGGACGAATCCGCGCCCCATCTTGCCAGACCACGATTTCCTGCTTGACTGGGTTGTGCCTCCTCCCCACGGGCACACCCCACATGGCCGTCTCCACCACCCGCGTCGCCGTCGATCTGACCACGAGCGAGCACAGCGCGCTCGCACGGGCGGCCCGGCGTGCCGGGGTCAGCCAACGCCAATACCTGGGCCACGCGTTGCGCGTCCAACTCGGAATCGAAACGGTCGCCAGCGCCCAAGACACCCTGCGGGACGCCACCGATCGCATGGAGCGCAGCCATGTCGACGCCGTGGCGGATCTGGACGCCCGCTTCGCCACCCAGGACGCCGCGATCCGCACCCTGCTCGACACGCACACCCAAACACTGACCACACGCCTCGGCAACGCCCTGCAGAGGGCCCTCGACGATCGCACCACCGACGAGAGCGACGCCATCGCCCAAGCGATCGCCGAGTCGCTCAAGGACCGGTGGTCCACACCAGGGCCCAAGAGCGGAGACCACGGCGCGGAGATGCGGGATGCCCTCGGCGCCATCGATGCGGTCGTCGAACGGGTGAACACCAGCGCCAACAACCAAAGCGCGACTCAGGCCGAAGCGATCCTCGCTCTCCAGGCCGCGGAGGGAAAGTTCATAGAGGAAATCGCCGCCCTTCAAGCGATCACCGATCACTACAAAAAACTGTATCGGCTCATGGTGGCCGCCTCCCCACAACTCGCCGCTTCGGCAACACCGCCGCCAGGAGGCAAGTCCGCACACAAGCAGCGATAACCCTCCCACCCCCGTTCCACATCCCAATCCCATCAGGAGTATCCCCATGTTCCGCAACACCCTGTTCGCCATCGCCCTCTCCTCCGCCCTTGTCCTCTCCGGCTGCGCCAGCATGCCCGGCATGGGACCGAGCCCGTCCTCGTCGTCCACCACCTCCCAGCCTTCGCAAGGTAAGGACGTGGCCACCGGTGCCGTCGCTGGTGCCGGCATTGGCTGCGCCGCCGGTGCGGTGATCGGTGCGCTCTTCCATCACAACGCCGGCACGCTGTGCGCGGCCGGTGCCGTCGCCGGTGGTGTTTCGGGTGCGGTGATCGGCGAGGAGGTCTACAAGAAGCAACTGGCTCAGTACCAGGCCCTGCAGGCGCAGGCCCAGGCCGCCGGCTTGAAGGCCCAACTGGAAACCAAGCAGGTCACAGCGTCCGACACCAAGCAGCCCACCGCTGCGGTGAGCCGCCTCGTGATCAACTACGACCCGGCCGACATGCAACGCGTGGGCCCGAAGACCCGGGCGACCTTCGACAAACTGGCGGAGATCCTGAAGCAGGCGAAGGAAAAGCAGACCGTTGAGTTCGACGGCACAAACCTCCACACCTGCGAAGTCCCGATGGATCAACTGGCGCAGCGTCACGCGCTCGACAACGCTAATGTGGTCGACCACTGCGGGAGCACGACCTACGCTCCCTACGCGATCGTGGTGTCGCCGAATCCGATCCACTGAGCCGGGACTGCAACAGTCCCCAACGGTACGGCCCCCTGGAATGGGGGCTTTGCCGTTTTGAGAGATCGTGCATCGCCCGGTGGGCCACACCCGGACCCGACCGCCCAATGGTGGACTCAGTCGGACAGCGCCGGTTCGTCAAAAGCGGGGAGGGCCGATCCCAGGGCGCGCAGACGGTCGAGCACCTCCAAGACGGCCACCGCCTGTTCCTGTTCCAGCGGCACGACATCCTCGTCGGGATCCGAGCGCGGAGGAGGCAGCATCAGAACGCCGGGAACCTGCTCCTCGCGTTTCTTGGGGTAACTCACCACCGGCCAGTCGAGCATGAGGAGGTCGCCACCTTGGTCCAGGATGGCCGTGACCGCCGCACCGTCCGGCGTCTTCTTGAATCCGAGTTTGTTGGTCAGATCGTACGTCCGCAGGATGTTGTCGCTCTCTTCAAACGCTTGGTCGGGCCGAAGCGCGGCCACGCGGTTGCGTCCGGCGTGCTCGGCCACCTTGTCGCGCGTGCTCCCGGCGCCCATGCGCCCGTAAATGGTTGTGGCCGAAACCGTCATGACGGTATCGGCTTCCTCGCGCGAGTAGGTGCGCGCCAACAACTCCGGCGACTGGGTCGCGGCGCAGACCACCACCCCCTTCGATCGGCCCAAAGTCCAGAGGCGCAGGTCCAGCCGGCCGCACGTCGTGACTTCATCCAGGAAAAATCCGAGGAACCGTCCTCCCTCGTTGTCGGGGAGGGCGCCGGAGCAGATCGCCGATGCGGCGATGTTCACCATCGCACCAATGTACGCGGCCGTCAGGGACGGGGACCCGCCGCCTTGCACGATCACTTGCCGACGCCCTGTGTAGTCGTCGCGGATCCACCGACGGATGGAGAACGTGCGGGATCGGCCGTTGCGTTCGGCTTGCTCGGGTGGCCATGCCTTCGCTAGGTCGTCCACGGCGCGGGATGCAATGGCGACCGTCGCCATCAGATCGTTCGCCGACTTCGCTTGCGGATCGTTCAAAACGACCGACGCCATGGGGTGGTACGTCTTGAGCACTTCCAACTTGGCCTCGGCCGACAGTTGCAACGCGTCGCGCAGTTCCTGCCAGCGCCAGGACGTGCCCTTCGTCACCTGCAGCATGCGCACCAACGCGCTGATGATCATCTGCCCGCCGTTCGTGAAAAACGGGTTGCTCTCCCCAGGGCGGGGCGGGAGGAGTTGCTCGGCCAAAATGTCCGCATCGGCGCTGGACACGCAATCCTCCCCGATCAGCCAGACGTAGGACCTGGCATCGTAGGGCGAGATGATCACCGGCTCCAGGTACCGCGACGTCAGATCCCCCTTCACGTCATAAATGAAGCACTTCAACCCACCGAACCCAGGGCGCGCCGCTGCATCGCCGCCGGGCAGGCCCACGCCGCGGATGATCTGATCCAGCCACCCGCCCATGATCACGGTCTTGCCGGCGCCGACCCCGCCGAGCACAAGAACATGCTGACCCCAGCGGCGCTTGGCCATCGTGTACTCAGGATGGATTTGCAGAGCGAAGGGCTCCGCCGGATCGCTGGATCGCGCCCGTGCTGTCGCCAGTGCCTCGGCCCCCTCCAACAACCGGGTGCCCGACACGTGCACGCGGTTCGAACGCGGCCGGGCCGCCACCCGACCGGCCAACGCCCCGGCCACCACACTGGGCGCCAGGACCAAGCCATCGCACAGCACGCCCCAGCCCTCGCGCAGCCGCGCCCAGGCATCGGCGTCGCCCAGCGCGGACCAACCGCCCAGCAGAAGATCCGTCCCGATTGGAACGCCGGCGTAGCCCATCGGAACCGCCACCACAGCACCAACCACCACGGCCGCGCCTAATGCAGCGATCAGCACCTCGTCCCACCGGCGGATCTGGGCGCTGGGCGGGACGTGCTTTCCGATTCCGCCGAAGGCGTTGTAGACGCGCGGATCAGCCATGATGAGAACACACCAGGGCGAGCCGATTGGACGGACACCACTTGTACGTGCCGGCCGGCGCACGCAGCGGACCGAGCAGGAGGAGGCTAATCACGCCCCACGCCAGGACATCGCACACAAGGCTCCAGTTGAGCGGGTGGTCCTTCGTCGGAAACAACGTCACGGCACCGACTCCATGGGGTGGGCATCCAGTGAACCAAACGCACGGGACCTGGCAAGGGACGGAGCCACAACAGCACACACGACTCCCACCGCAAGCGATGTGCGCTGTCTCACGCCTTGGGCGTCCACACCCACCCATTTGTCATCAGTAGTGATGACAAAACCAGGCGGTCCCCTAGGGTGAATGTGAGCCTATCCATCGCCGCACGCCCATGATCTCCTTACGCGCCACACCTCCCGCCACGGTCTCCATCTCGGGGATACGTTTGCGTGCGGACGAACGGCGTGGACTCACGGGGTTGGCGCGCACGCATTCTCTATCCATCTCTGCAGCCGTGCGGCAAATCCTTCAACAGTTCCTCGTGGCTGTTCCCGGACCGATACCCCCGGTGCCGCGGGACGGCCTGCTCTCAGAGCGCATTGCACGAGTCAATGTCCCGCCCGATCTCTGGACCGAACTCTCGAAACGCCGAGCGCCCAACGAGGTATCCGCAAGTGCCGCGGTGCGCCAAGCCGTCCGATGGGCGCTCAATCAGCCCCCACCGCACACCCGGGCCGAACCGCCCTTGAACCAACCGGAGCATTAAAGAAGGAGTCCGACCATGCTCATCACACCCAACCCCACGAAGAACCTCGGCCGCAAACTGATCGTCTACATGATCGGTCTGCTGGTCCTGAGCCCCTGGATCACCAGCCTGCAGCGCGTGCCCGACGTCTACGCCACTACCAGCCAGAGCATCCAGGACATCGCGGCCTGGGCGCAAAGCCTCCCTCCGAGTCCCGTGCCCAATGTGGCCGATCGGATCTTGCAGGGGAACTGAGCCATGGTCGTCCTGCCCATTCTCACCCACGCGGCCCCCGACCTGCCGGCGCAAGTGGCGCAGCACGCGGCGATCGCGTATGCCTGTGAAGGCGCCGACAGTCGCCTGCTGATGGTCGCCGACATGTCCCAGCGCAACACCCGTCCGCGATTCTGGGCGTTCGACGTGCGCAACCCCGCTCAGCCCCGACTCCTTATTGAATCGCGTATTGAACACGGGGCTGGATCCGATCCCGGCAGGAGCGGCTACGCCACCCGCTTCAGCAACGCCGACGGGTCGGGTGAGACATCGCTCGGCCTCTACCGCCTCACCGACCCGTACGAGTCGCCGACGCACGGCCGCTCGTACCACCTGCGCGGGCTCACCCCAGGTTGGAACACCAACGCCGAGGCGCGGGACGTAGAGTTTCATCCCAGCCACTTCGTCGACACCGACCGCGTCGACTGGTCCCTCGGGTGCTTGGCCACGCCCACGCGTGTGATCCCAGCGCTGGAGAAAGCGGTGCACAGTCTGTCCGGCGCGATCGTCTGGGTCGACGGACCACGAGCGGTGCCGCTGCCGTGCCACACAACATGGACCGAACCGACCTGGCCGGACGCGACCAGCGCTTGGCCTGCGTACACCTTGTGGGGGAGCGACAAGACAACGGCCTGCACGGTATGACCGGCCGGCGGCCGATGACGTGGGAGCGCGTGCTCCGGGGCGATCCCTCCCCGGAAGCACTGCACCGGGCAGCCCACACATGGGGCGTGATTGACGCCTCCAACCCCTTGCACATCGCCGCCCGCATCCCACGGACCACGCCGCGCATCATCCGCGTGCTGCTGGATCTCGAATGCGATCCATTGGCGTGGGACGACAACGGTGAGAGCGCCGCCGCTGCTCTGTGCGCCAGCGACCGATGGGACCTCTACCACGCGCTTCATCTGCCCGTGGACATCGTCCTCGACGATCGCGACCACACCGCGCTCCATCACGCGGCCGCGCTGCGCAACGCTGGGGCGATCGCCGATCTCGTACGACGTAAGGCCAATCCGTTGGCTCTGGCCGCCGGCGGGTGGATGCCCCTCCACGACGCCCTGGACAGCAACTGCCTCGGGCCCAATATCGACTGGCTGACCCCTTTGCTGCCGAGCGCGTCTAAGGTCATCGGCCACCGGGGTCTTACGGCACTGCATTTCGCGGCGAGCAATCTCAGCGAACCCGCCACGGTGCTTGCCATTGTGGACCGCTTGCTGGAGGCGGGCTGCGATCCGATGGCCACCGACGATCGAGGGCTCCGCCCAGCGGCCCGGGCGGGGCACGGTGCGGTTGCCGCCCGCCTGGACCGCGCCGTTCTCGAAGCCGCGGCGGGACCGACCTTTCCACGGCAGCGTCGGCGCATGTAAGGCACCACGAAAGCACACAGGTCCCCAACCGCAAGCAATGCGCGCCAGTGCACAGAATCACCGATCCGGCGCGTTCGTCCCATCGACACCTCGTCCCCCGTTCGTAGGGTGAAACGACCACTCCAGGGCCACCCACCATGACCTCCCACGACGACGACATCGCGGCCATGCTCGCCGAGATCGAAGGCCGAACACCTTCGAGCCCAAGCAAACCGCCCAACACCAAGCCGAGTACAACGTCCACGTCGGTGGATTTTTCGCCCATGGGCAAAGACGAAGCCAAACGGGCCGCCGACGCGTTGAAGCGCGAGGCCGCGGTCCAGGCGGCCGCTGCGCTCGAAGCGCTGGGGAAGGGTGCGGCCACCCTCAAGGACAAAGTGGGGGCGCTGGGATCCTTGATCCCGAAGAACGTGGTGGCGCCCGCCGCCGCTGCAACGCGACCGGTAGAACCAACCGTCGAACCGACCGATCCCGAGACGGCGGCGATCGTTCCGACGGAACCGGTGCCCCAGCAGGTGGAGGCCGCCGAGGAGAGTGGACACCAAGCAGAGGACGCGCCTGCTGAAGCGCACGACGCCCATGTTGAATGTGTAAGCACGACGAACCACCAGGAGGCAGCGCCTCAGGTGGTGGATTCGGCGCTCGCGCCCGAGTCCGCCGATCGCGCCGACATGGACCTACTGTTGCGCGGCATCGACGACGAATCCCCCCATGTCGCACCGCTCCAATCAACCGCACCAAATCGAGGCAACAGCGCCCGCGTCCTTGTGATCGGCGGCGTGGTTGCGGTGCTGTGCGCAACAGGCGGGTGGTGGGCTCTTCGGTCCCATGCCCCAGCGACGCCACCGGCCGTTGCGGCCAAGGCGCCCGCGGTGGCGGCGTCATCTCCAGCGCCAACCAAGCCCGCGATGGTCCCGGCTCCGGCCGTGCAACCCGCGCCGCCGGCAAGCACCCCGCCAGCCGCAGCCCCAGTCCCCAACCCGCAACCAACGGTTCCCACTTCGCCAAATGAGGCCGGCCCCGTGGTGACCGCCAGCCCGGCACTTCCTAAGCCGAGCGCGCCGTCACCGGTCGTTTCCAACACACCGACTCCGGCCCCCGCGGTCGATTCGCCGAAGCCGCAGGCCGCTGTCGCTCCATCCGAAGCCCCCGTTCACCGTGGAACCACACAGGGGCCTAAGGCCAAGCCAGTGGCGAAATCTGAATGGCAGGACAAAGCCGACGCGGCCATGGACGCCTACCTCAAGAACCAACACTGAGCCCACTTGCCAATGGGTCCGTTTCTGCTTTCTTGGATGGACCCCCACCGATCGGCTTCCCCACCGACGGCCCCAAGCACGAGACCGCCCCCATGCCGCTCATGACCGCCATCCGCCTTGGGATCACCGTGATCCAAGCCCCCGTGAACTATGTTCGCGGGCGGTACTTCCCGATGTACGACCGGCCGCGCAAGTTGCTGGCCACTCATGTCTCCCAACTGCTCGGCACGCTCTTCCTTCAAACACCGATCTACACCGAAGAAGACGAAGCGCGCGAGCGGCAGAAACCTCTCGCCGAGCGCTCGTTGGTGGGAGTAGGTCCCGTGCGCGGCTACATGAAGGACGAGTTCTTCTACGCCAAGGCCAACCGCACCATCCTGACCGATCAAGTGCATTTCCGGCAGAAACTGCTGTTGGCCGAGTACAGCAACCGCGCGATGAAGACCATCGCTTGGCGGTGCTTTGTCTTCGGGACCTTGTTTTGTGCCGCTGTGGTCGTTGCGGCGAACACGGTGGCCTGGTCCATCTGCAAATCCGTTTCCATCGAGCACAAGGTCTCCAACGGCGTGGCCGGCTTGGTGCACGACTCGAATGCACCGACGGTGCACTCCGACGACAACACCGACCAGGTGATGGCGCCCGATCTGGCCCAAGCGTTCAAGGATGCGCTGGCGAGCGGCGTGACGCTGACCGCGGACCAGCAGCACACGATTGTCGACGACCTGACGTCCTGTCCGGTGGTGATGGCCGACATCGTCACCAACGGCAATCTCGTCCGCACCAGTCTGGCTCAAGCCAAGATCAAGCACGAAGATTTCCTGCCCGTGGCGCTCGCCATGAAGATTCCGGTCTGCCGCAGCAACGGCTACTACGACACCACCGCGCTCATGCGCGCCATGATGCCTCTGCGCCAACAAGTCTCCCCCGCGACCTGGCTGATGTTGAACAAAGGCGCGGTCAACACCCCTGAGGTCGACAACTTCAGCGCCGACGAGCGGGCGCGCCTCACCGGTAACTTTGACACCTGCGCCGCCGACATCGTCCGCATTCCCAGTCTGAGCAACCACAGCGTACAGAGCCTGTCGTTGCACGACGCCACCTTCCTGGTGCGCCGCTACCAAGCCTGCGGTGAACACGGCCAATCCCCTGTCATTCCCGCCGCGACATCGGCCAGTCCGCAGTCGTTCATCCAGTAAGGAACCCACCTCATGCCGTCCCTTGTGAAGCGCCTCGCCTCCGGCGTGTCCCGAATCATCCAGGACCACGACGACATCCGTCAGTCGATGGAAGCCTTCGACCGCATGTACGGCGGCAACACCGACCCCAACGGGCTCTCACCCAACGCGGTGAACGGTGCGCTGGGCAAAGTCGTGGGACCGGACGCCGAAAAGATCGTGTCGTTCTACGGCGCGGTGCAATCCGACGGTGGTTGGGTGTTGCCTGAAGACAAGCGCACGCCCGATGTGATCAAGAAACTGCGGCCGTTCTGGGTCAAGGTCCCCGACGATTTGACGGGCATTCACGGCGGCATGCCGCGCCTCACCGCCGACGGCAAGCCTGTGGAAAGTGTCAGCCTGGCCGAGGAATGGGGCCCGGGCAGCGATCCCATCACCGTTCCTCTGATTTACACGCTCATCCCCATGATCGCGGCGGTGTGGGTGGCCATCGTCACGCTCACAAACGCCTTGGCGGGAATCCTGCCGGCCGCTGTGCTGTCGTGGGGCGCCATCGGCGTCACCACGGTGCTGGCCCTCGCGCTTGCAACGTTGTTCCTCACGATCGAAGAAATGACCAACAGCGTGTGGACGGGCCTGAAAGCCATCCTGATCGGCGCCGCGCTTCCGCTCATGCTCAATAGGGCAATGCCCGCGTGGCTCTCCGGCGTGCTGGATGCACCCTTGCGCTGGTTCCATGAGATTCCCATGGAACTGATCGCGATCGGGGCCGTCATCGTGCTTCTGGGCGGCTTTATTTTTTCCGGTGTGGTCACCTTCTTCAAGGGCGGTGGCCTCAAGCACACCCTGCGCGAACGCTTGCTCGCCCTGTTTTGGTTCGGCTCCTACATCTCGGCGCTCGTCTACATCGATGTCGCGCTCCCGTCGGTGGCCAAAGGGATCTTCGTCTTCGTGCCGGGGTGCCTGATGGCGGTGCGCAACCTGGACGCCTGGTGGCGGTACCGCGCCCAGATGCTGTTGCTGCAGTTCAGCATGTCCCAGAGCAACATGCAGATTCGGTCCTTCCAGCAAAGCGGCATGATTCAGTCCACACGGAACGGGCAAATCCTGAGAGCATCGCGCGACACCTCGCACGTGATCAAACTGGGAACGTGCACGGGCTCGTCGGCGCTGAAGGCCGCCACGCCGTTCACCCCCTCCGCGGGCGCGGACATGAGTGTGACCACCAAGGACTTGGGCGGGCACACCATCGTGTTCGGCATCAGCGGCAGTGGCAAAACCGCCTCGCTCGCACGGCCTGTCGCCTACGAATATTGGCGCTCCGGCGAGGGCGGCATGCTGATCATGTGCGGCAAAGGCCAACTGCCCAAGGACCTGCGTCCCATCATCGACATCATGATCGAGCCCGGCGCCGACTGGGCCATTATGGCCGGGCTGGACGCTGTCCAGGTGAGCGGCATCATGCGCACCTTCAAGGCCACGGGTAAGGCGGTCAAGGACAGCGACGAAAATGGCAAGGATTCACATTGGCGGGAAGGCGCCCAGAGTTTCACCACCAACTGCACGTACATCCTGGGCGCGCTCCACACCCACGAAATCGCCACACGTGCCTACGAACGCGAGCAGATCGCCAAGCGTCACATCGAAACGCTCATCCTCGAAATCGAGGGGATGGACGGCGCCGACGTGGACGAGGACTTGGCGAGCCGCGAGGATGAGGTGGCCAAGCGCCAAGCGGTTGTGGCCCAGGACCGCGAGTGGCGCTGGACGTACGGCCACCTGTACGACACGGTGCGGCAGGCCAACGCCGGGTTGAAGTCCGGCACATCGTTCACGGTCTCCAAGGAGGTCCTGCACTGGCGCGACTTCCTGGGCGTGAACGCCTCGGACCACCGCCGCGAGACCAATCCGGAAACGATTTACCACGACGTGTTGATCGAACGCTCCGGCTTGCTGATGGCGCTCGAGGCTGTCGAGGACTGGGTCGTCAACCAGCCCGAGGAGACCCGCAACTCCTTCTTCAGCAACATCCAGCAGGCGTTTACCCCGCTGATGCGCACCGGCACGGTGATGCACAACGCCGATGGGATTCCGTGGATCGCCCTGGAGCAGGGCACCTTGCGCACGGACGGGGTGTTCTACGGGAAAAACCTGGGTGTGGCCCTCAACGTGGAAAAACTGGGTGACCCGGCACGCATCATCACCCAGATCGTCCGCGGCATCGTCCACAACGAGATCAAGCGGCGCGACGACGAGTGGTCCAACGACCTTGTGAAGGCTGGACAGAAACCCGTGATGATCCTGATCGACGAATGCCATCTGATCGTCGGTTCGGAGGAAGCCAACCTGATCACCACCATTCGCTCCAAGGGCGGATCGTACTTCCTGCTCACCCAGGGCCTGGAAAACTTCCAGGGGCTCGCCGGCTTCGAGGAGAAAGAGGTGTTGGCGCTGCTCAGCCAATGCTCGAACGTGATCTCGTTCCAGACGTCCGAGTTCACCTACGCCTACCTTGAGGCCCGTTGCGGCAAAACCCTGGCGGCCAAGACGAAGATGTGGACCAACGGCAACCTGTCCTTCGACAACGCCTGGGCGCAGTTCAAGGGGTCGCCGCTGTTCGACGCCTCCAACCCCTTCGCGGCGTTCTACCAGAAGTTGCGCAACCACGGCTTTGGTCACGTGACCATCCGCCCGGCCTCCAAGGACGGCAAGTTGTCGGTGCACAAGGGCGGCCACCATCTGGTCGATCAGGACATGCTCGCCATGTACATGGAAAGCCTGAAGCACAAGCACGCGTCCGCTGAGATCGAGGAGGTGGAGATCGACCGTGTGTCCAAAGCGGATCTGCAGGCTCAGTTGCTGACGAAGGGCGAAGGCGATGCGTTTGTGTACCTGACCCGGGCCGGCGCGCCCCGTTATGACTTCTGCAAGTTGCAGCACATGACTCCGGCGCAACTGCGCGCGCGAATCGCCGAGCACAAGAGCCAAATCGAAACCGCCCAGGAGGCCGCATGAGCACCGCCGCTGACTACACCACCGCCCTGAACGCCGTCATCGCCAACGGCAACCTGGAACGGGATCCCGTTCGGAAGAAGGAGCACGCCGCCTGGAAGGAGGAGGAACTCCGACTGATCGGTCGCGCGGCGCGTCTCCGCAACGACATTGTGGCGAAGGCCCGCGCGATGTCGCCGGAGGAACGGAAGACGTTGGTCCAGGAGTTGTTGATCAAGCGCGGCTTGATCGGCCTCACCGCGGAAGGTCGTCCCCTCCCTTTGTTCAAAGCCTGATCGCGAGGACTCAGTCATGTGGAATCCCATCGCACTCATCCAAACCGGACTCCGCAAGCGCGCCGATCGGGAGGAATACGTCCATCGCGCGATGCTGCGGGACTCTCAGGAATCCGACAGCGGCTGGGAGCACCATCGGCGCTCGCGTCAGGAAATCCTGGCCGAGTACAATGCACAGGAGAAGGCCAACAGTGAGCGGCGTGCCAATCACGCCGACCACACGCGGGGCTCGGGGCACGACCGGCAGGAAGGGAGTCGATGGGCATCCGCCAACTACCACCACGCCTGGCACTCCGACGATGCCCTCCGGGTGCGCGAGGAACGCGCCAAGCAGTTGAACGAACAGCGAGAGGCGTGGCTTGCCGAGTTGAGTGCGCGCCAGACCATCGTTCAAGCCTACAAGGAGCGCACCGCCACCATGTCGCCGGAGGCGTTGGACGCCGAGCGGGCCCAGCGCCAAGCCGAGCGCAACCGCGCTGAAGCCCGGGAGTATCAACAGAAGTGGCAGCAAAGCGCCGCGTACGCGGACGCGATGCGTCAGATTCAGACCGACAACGAGCGCGCCCAGACGGTGCGGTCCGAACGCGCCGCCGCGCAGGCCAAGCAGGATCAGGAACGGGCCGCCATCATGCAACGCGCTTTCCACGGCACGCCCGAGCACCCCACCACTCCAGCGGAGGGGCGCACGAACCTTGACCGTGGCAGCGACAAGCCCGCCGAACAATGGGTGGACGGCGCCGCGACCGCATGGGTGGCCGCGCACGACGCGAAGGGCAACGACCTTGACTCGCGGTACAAATCCTCTAACGCCGCCACCTTCGGCGACTGGGCCCGGCAGCAGACATTCGCCGATCGCCCGTGGTTGGACGCCTACCAGAACGAACACCCCTTCCCAATGGCCAAGCAGGCCGATGCGGAGTCCCACAAGCCACCCGCCGATGCCGCCCAAAAATCGACCGCGGCCGATCGCATGACGGGAACTCTGGTCGACCACGGCCCGGCGCCGTACAAAAACGATCCCCAGAACAACGAATCGTACTTCGTGACGGTCCAGCCCGATGCCGGCAAACAAGCCACGCATTGGGGCAAGGACCTCAGTCGTGCGATGGCCGAGTCCCAAGTGCAGATCGGCGATCGCATCCATCTGGAACGGACCGGCCAGGACACGCCTGTTGCGGTCAAGGAGCAGGTGCGGGACGACCAGGGGCACGTGGTGGCCACCCAGGACACCACCGCTGTCCGCAAGGGCTGGAGCGTGACCAACCTCAGCGCGCCGATCCAGCACCAGGAGCCTACACCAGATGCGGCCGCTCCATCGGCCCACGTGGAGCCAATGGAGCACACTGGGGCCCAAGCGCCAACGCCCACGCGTGCGTCCCACCCGGAATCCGCCGCACGGATCGAGCGGGGGATGGACGACGCGTACGCTCTCCTGGACGCCCACGCCGCCCACCAGGGCGCCGCGCAGGAGCGCGTTGAACCGCCGGCCGACGTCCCAACCGCCCGTCCTCCGGTGGACCAGGATCCGTCCCTCGTCTTCGACGAGCCCGCTGTGCACGAGGGTTTGACCGAAGCCGACATCGACGCGTTGACCATCACCGACGAGGACGTGGACTGGGAGGGTTCCACCTCGCACGCATCCGATCGCGACCAAAACGATGTCGCCGTCGCGCCCGTGATCGCCGACAACCTTCGGGCCAAGCGGGACGAGGATGGCGGCACCGCCGGCCAGGGCGGCACCACCCAGGGCACGAACGACGTGTCCGATGCCAATCCGACGGCGATGACGCAGGACCAGGACACGAAGGCCGCCTACCAAAAAGCCGACGCACACCACGACGCTCAAACGGAGGCGACAGCCGCATCGTCCGAGGTGGCGCCGGTCGGCGCCGACCGGATCAAACAGCACCGTGCCGATCAGGCCACCGATTCGGGCGCGGACACCGCCAAGCCGCAAAAGACCTCGGTGCTTGCCGGCGAGAGCCGCGCCTACACCATCAGCAAGCCCGAGAAGGCGCCGCCGCCCACGCAGAGTCCGCCTTCCGAGGGGGCACCCACCGCGCGCCGCACGCGCACCCGGTGACTTGCCAATCAGGTCGCATGTGCTTGAATGGATCAACCACGGGCGCGGCGGCGTCCCCAACCGAAGGACACCCCATGCCGCGCCCCTACCAGCCCCCCTACGACATCCACCATTGGAACACGCCGAACTTCGAGCCGTTGTTTCACCGAGCGGCCGCCTCGAATCGCGTTACGCTGTTCGGCGTGACCTCGCCCGAGGAGATCGTGCGGCTCATTCGCGCGGGCGCTGATCCGAACGCGCGGGACGGGGAGGGACGCACGCCGATCTTCTACGCGCGCACCGTGGCCATCGCCAAGGCGCTCCTCGCCGGCGGCGCGTCCTTGGATGTACAAGATGCCCGCGGGAAGACTCCCATCTTCGTCACACCCGGT
This sequence comes from Dyella psychrodurans, assembly GCF_003363265.1. Classification (GTDB taxonomy): domain Bacteria; phylum Pseudomonadota; class Gammaproteobacteria; order Xanthomonadales; family Rhodanobacteraceae; genus Dyella_B; species Dyella_B psychrodurans. Next base: position 257,272 of record NZ_QRBF01000001.1, read on the forward strand.
GGGCCGGATGTCATCGATTTCCTCTGTGATGGTGGGTGCGAGCCGGATGCGCAGGACGACCACGGCGACACCTTGGCCCACCTCACTGTGGACCCGAACGTGATCGCGACCCTGCTCGGCCAGGGCGCTGATTTCACATTGCGCAACGCCGCCGGGCAGGATCCGCTGGAAACACAGACCGCCCGCCGGGATGCGTTGGACGACAACAATGCCGATGACGATCCGCTCCCGGTCGGTGGTGGTGCCATCGACGACCAGCCGATCGCTCCTCCTGTTCGAATCGCCTCCGACGTGGGAGGCGGGGCCGCCTCGAATCAGCGCAACCAAAAGCCGCAGAGCCAGGGAGGCGCGGGCGGCGGACAGAATGGCAAACAGCGGGAGCGCGATGACGCCGCGCGCATTGTGGAGATGATTTCGGAGATCGTCGACACCATCGGCGCGATCATGCAATGTGTCGTGGCGATGATCTGACATGAACAACGTCACCAAACTGACCATGCGCGGCGGGTCCACCTCGGCGACGATCGAGTATCTGCGCGCCACTGAGTATTACAACGACGCCAAGGGTCAACGTCAGGACCTCATGGAATGGGGTGGCTCCTGGGCGCAGCAACTGGTTCTCGCCGGCACCCAGGTGGGGCGCGATGCGATGGACCGCCTGGCCGAGGGCTACCACCCCACCAAAACGGGGGCCAACGGCTCGAAGATTCCTCTGTGCCGCAACGCTGGCGCGAAGCCCAAGAAAATCACCAAGTTCGACCGTAGGACGGGGATCCCGCGCACTGTGGAGGAGGGCGGCCACGTCATCGGATACGACGTCACCCTCTCCGCCCCGAAGGACATCGGCCTGGCGTTCATGGCCGCCAACGAGGAGGAGCGCGCCGCCATTTTGGACGTGCAGAAGGTCGCCAACCGCGAGGCGATGGCTTACTACGAAAACCTGGTGGAGACACGCCGCGGCAAGGCCGGCAAGGACGTGTCATCGGTGGAGGCGCTGATCTGGTCCAGCCACCTGCACTTGGCGGCCCGGCCCTCCGCCGAGGGCATGATTGCCGCAAGCCTTCACACGCACAACCTCGTCTACGGTGTGGCGCTGGGGCGCGATGGGAAATCCGGCACCTTCGACTCGATGGAACTCTTCGAGCACCGGCGGGCGTCGGACGCGATCTACAAAAACGCTCTGTACGCCGGGATGCGCGCGCTCGGCTACCACCTGGAGCAGACCGAAGAAACGGACATCAACGGGCACCCCACGGGCCGGAAGGACACCCGCCTGGCCGGTTTTTCCGACGCGATGATCGAATACTTCTCCGCGCGTCAGGGCGAGATCCTCGAGTACATGGAGGAGCACGGCGTCAGCAAGCAAGTGGCGTGGAGCCAGACGCGGCAGGCCAAGCAAGAGCCGGGCTACGACGAACTCTCCGCGCTGTGGGTCGGCTACATGGACACCTATATCGCCGAGCACGCCGACGAGCAGCGTCCCACGACCGCGTTTCTCAAAGCGCAGGCCGACACCTTGATCGATCCGGCCGCAACGCAAACGGTGATCGATCGCTTGCACGAGAGCGAGGCGCTGCTCGAGCGGCACGACATTTTCGCCGCGCTGGCCGAAGAAACCATGGGCCGCGTGTCGTTGGAGGATCTTCAATCCGCCACCGATGCGGCGACCGCAACGATGGTGGCCGTGGCCCCGCACGCCATCCACGCCGACGACGCCGGAATCTCGCTGGCCCGCCGGCACACCGAGAACCGCTACGCAGCGCCGTGGATGATCAGCCAGGAGAAGGAGGTCCAGGAGTACGCGCGACGACGCCAATCCGAGGATACACGTCTCTCTCCTGACTACGTCACGAAGGTGATCGCCGACTTCGAGCGCCGCAAGGGCTTCACTCTCTCCGAGGAGCAGCGCGGCGGCGTCATGCATGTGTGCTGCACGGTCAATGGGATCGGGGCCATCTCGGGTTATGCCGGTAGCGGCAAGACCTGTGTGTCCGAGTGCTTCGTCGAAGCCTACCGCGGCATGGGGTATGAGGTCTTCGGCTGCGCCCCGTCGAACGCCGCGGCGAAAAAACTCCAACTCGAAGCCGGCATCCCATGCTTTTCGGTCGCGCACATCGTGCACGAAATGGAAAAGGGTCGCTGGGAAGGCGTGATGTGTCCCACCGGTCGCAAGTCGCTCATCATCATGGACGAGGCCGGTATGGTCGACACCGCCGACACCCGCAAACTTTTGGTCCTCACGGATCGCATGGCGAAAAAGCCGGTCCTACTGGTCCAAGGAGACTGCCGCCAAATTCAGCCCGTTGGGGCTGGCAGCGGGATGGCCCTGATCGAGGACGTCACCGGCGATGTGAAACTCACCGAGATTCGCCGGCAGAAGGGCGCGACCGACGAGGAAACAGCCGCGCGCCGTGAGTTGGCCGGCCTCTACTACGAGCAGAAACTCGACGCCGATGGCCACGTCATTGGCCTCGATGACAACCGCGATGTGAAGTCCCGGGCCCAGCAGCGCGCTAAGGGCGAGCGCATCACCGCCGCGCTCGACGCGCTCGGGATGCTCGAGGTGTACACCACCAAACAGGAGGCCATGGTCGCAGCGGTGCGTGCGTGGGCTGAGGATCCTGCGCCGCGCAACAACAAACTGCTGATCACCCACAAGAACGTCGACGTGGACGCGATGAACACAGCGGCACGCTCCGCGCTCAAGGCCAGTGGCGCCCTGGGCGCCCAAGACCACGCCATCAAAGTTCTCCTGGGACGTCGCGGCATGGCCGTGCGCCCTTTCGCTGTCGGCGAGGCCATCAAGTTCTCGAAAAAGTCCCAGAAACTGGGCGTGGTGAACAACTCCACCGGCACCATCACCCGAATCAGCACCTCGCGTGACGGCACCATCGACCTCACGGTCCGCGTGAACGGTCTCGGTCCCAAGGATCCCGACCGCACCATCACGTTCAACACGACCAACGACTATCGTGCGTTCACCCACTCCTACTGTCGGTCCATCCATGATGTGCAGGGGCAGGGGGCGCCGTTCGTCTACCACGTGGCCGACGCCGGCATGCTGGACAACCAATCGGCTCTGGTGGCGATGACGCGCCTGACCTCCGGCGATTACCGCATGTACGGCGACAGCAACCTGATGGACTCGCTGCAGGACCGCCTCGGCATCGATCGATTGAAGGAGACGGCCCTCCTCGCCAAGGGCGGTGCCATCCGTCCGGCCACATCAGAGCCCCAGCGCCCCAGCGATCCCAACGCCCCCACGCAACGCCCCGAGGCGGCGGCCTCCACCCACCCGCAGGGACAGGGCCCCTCAGCCGCCCTCGAGCACGGCGCTCCGCGCCGGGATGGAAGCACGTCGAACAACGGCCCAGGGGGCGGCCCACAGGCTGACCCGACCCACCGCACGCCCCCTGTTCACGAAGGCACTCTCGTCGCGCACGGGCGCGCGCCGTATCAGTTCCAAGAGAACGGAAATGGCTCGTATTACGTCACGATTCGCGACGGGCAGGGGCACGAGCAGACCCTTTGGGGGAAGGACTTGGAGCGTGCGATCAATGGGCACGTCCATGGGGACGTCGTTCGTGTGCAGCGTTCTGGGAAGGATGAGAGCGTGACGATTCGAGAGCCTGTTCGGAGCGATGATGGGAACGTCATCGATTTCGAGGAGCGTCGTGCGCAGCGTCGTGGGTGGACCGTGCAAGCGATTCCTTCCGAACAAACTCCATCCGATATCGTGTACGTCGCCAGTCCGTCGAACGATGTGAGCAACGAAACTCCTGCGAGCACCAACGACGAACCGATGAGCGTGATGGCGCGCATGCTCTACGGAGACGATGCGCCTGTTCGTTCGAAGCGCCAAGCACCAGCCTCATCTCAGCGCCCCGACGGGGCGGGTCCCGACCAGGCGCCCGCCGGCGCCGACGAGCGTCGCACACCCGACACCGCCTCCCCATCCAACGCCGTCGCTGCGGACGCATCTCCCGCGTCGGCTGGGGAGGAGCAGCGGACCCGACGCGCCCGGGATCGTGCGGCACGCGCCGCCACGGCGCACCGCACCGATCGGACGCCGTCGCACGACGACACGCCGCCGACGCAGCAGCGCGGCCGCGACCAAGGTCAACGCCGTTGAGCGGTGCATCGGGCCCCTGAATCGGCCCTGATAGCCGAATAGTGCGAAACCGGCTAATCGGTTGTCGATCGTGGGATCATGGGATGCCCGCCAGGGGCGTCACCACGGGGAATCCCATGCACCGCACCATCATCCGCGTCCTCGGAGCCGCGCTTGTGCTCGCGTTCTGCGGCACCGCCTCCGCGCAGGACCAGCCCGCGCCGTCGAGCAGCGCCCACACCACCTTCGGCGGTTGGCTTCACGCCGTGGGATCCCACGCCGCCCAGGTCGGCAAGCAGATCGTCGGTGGGCACGGCGTATCGAATGCAGGAGCCCCCGGGGCGGGCGGTGGCCCGCTCTACCAGCCCGAAAACGGCGCCGGCTCCTTCCGCGGCCTCTTCGCTTCGCAAAGCCACGACCTGGCCAAACAAGGCCGACTCCAATGGCCGCGCGCCGCGCTCACGTTCGAGACGTACGGCGTGCACCAGGACTGCTGGACCGTGCGGGCCACCATCTGGACGAACGCCACGACATCGACCGTGGAGACCTTCCAAACGTGCCTCGACGCGCCGCTGACCCACACCGACGACACGGGGCAAGCGACGACCACCACGCGGAATGTGGCCTTCTTCTCCAAACTGCTGAACGCACAGGTCATGTACGGGCGGCCGACCACGGGTGCGCTGCGCACCACCGGCCCCAACCCGCCGCGATCGCTATTCAACGTCGACGTACCGACCGACCTCTACGAGCGGGTCAACCAGGCGGTGATCAACGCCGCTTGGGTGTCGGGGTTCTACGGCCAATCGGATGAAGCGTACACATCCATCTTCTACGACGACCGCCTGTGGATCGCCGGATTCAACCCCCAGGGCAACCGCGGCTGACCGTTGGCCCACATCGGGGCCCAAGCGCTGCGTCAACAGGGGCGTCAGAGGCGGCCGGTGCCCCGATCGCGCTCAGAACGGCCACCACCAACGCCGCTTGCGGGGCACCGGCGGCTCGGGCTGATTCAATCGTCGGCCGCGTTTGAGCGCGCCGGAAAACCCCCACCACAACCGCCACGCCAGACGGGTCCGGCGTGGAGTCATCTGCCGGTGCACGTGCCGGATGACGATCCCAGGGGGCAGGCCGTACACGCCCCAGCCCCACCATGCGGCCGCTTGCCGATAGCCGTGCTCCCAGTCCTCGGCTTCCGCTTGTGTGCCGCGCATGGAACCCAGAACGACCATGTGGAATGGGCGTCGCCCCCAGCCCTTGCTGCAATGCTCAGCGAACCGTCGATCGGGATCCACCGACTGACCGATGTAGACGAAACGGCGCACGTCATGAAACACAAGCGCATAGAGAAATCGCTCGCGGCGGTGGTACTTCTGCGAGCGATTCCAATGCGGCGCATCCATGTCGGCCTCCCACAGCAACGGCCCCGGCGATCACACCGGGGCCGAAGCGTCATGCGTTACCAGCCGTAGCCGATGCCGACCCCAATGGAGCGCTCGCTGCCGGCGATCGCGCCCTGGATGGACCAGGAAATGGCCTTGCTTTCAGAGATGTGGCGGTAGCCCACAGCGATGCCGTTGTGCCCGCCCGACAGGCCCAAGCCTACCGCGAAGGAGTTGGGCATCTCGCGGAAGTTCGAGGCCATCGATGCGGAGGCCGCGCTGGCCGCCATGACGCGGGAGATGCGATCGTTCAACCCCGACACCGCTTGATCCGTGTACGCCTTCGCCCAGTTTTCGGACTGGCGCACCGCGCCGAACAACTGCGCGCCGTTCACCGCATCGGTCGATGTCGCGTTGACGGCGCCCGGGGCCACGTTGGTGATCGTGGTGCCGTTCGCGCCTTGCAGCGTCACGGTGGAGTCGGTGCTGTCGTCGTAGTGCACCGCGTTCGGATCCGTGCTCGACACCGGCCCCGTAGGTCCGGTCGAGGTGGTGCCGTCCAGCCCGTAGAGGAAGTTGAGTGCCGCGCCGACGTTGTTGAAGGAGTGCGACCCGAACGAGTAGTTCGGGTTGACGATGGCCCCTGAGTTCATGCCGGCGCCGCCGCCGAAGATGCCCAGCGCGCCGTTCAACTGCGAGACGTTCACCGCATCGTTGGGGGCGACGCCCGCGGCGACGTTGGTGATGCGTGTGGTGAAGCCGAGCCCCGCGTTGCCGACCGACAGTGTGTCGGCTTGATTGCACGCGGCGAGTGTGCCGATGGCCGAGCATCCGTTGTCGGCCGATGCGTTGGCTCCGACCGCGAGACCACCACCGGTGCCAACTTGTGCGCCGGTCCCGATGCCAATGCCGCCGACCCCTTGCACGTTCACGCCCTGGCCCAACAAGATCGTGTTCGCGGCGTTGGTCGTGGACCCGGTGCCAATGAGGACGCTGTTGGCGCCGGTGTTGTTGTTGCCCGATCCCATCACCACCGCGCCTGAGGCCGACACGGTGTTGTTGTTGCCGAACACGCTGGCGCCGGCCAAGCCGTTCGTTTGCGTGCCGCCCCCGTTGACGTTGTTGTACACGCCGAACACGGAGTCGTCGAAGCCATTGCCTGTGGAGTTCGCGCCCACGACCGTGGACTGGAATCCATTCGCGGCGGCGCCGTTGCCAATAGCCGTGGCCGCGGTGCCCGGTGCGGTCGCGCCACCGGCCGCGTACGCGTTGGTGCCCAGCGTCTGCGCCAAGAGCGCGGTGGGGGAGAGCAGCGCCAGCAAACCGGCGCACACAAGGGATCGACGCAACACGTTCATGGGGAGGTTCCGGATGGGGTGATCCATCCAGCCAACCAGATTCCGGCCGTCCGTCAAGGCTTGCGGTGGGGACCCCATGTGGTGGCGTGGTTCCAAAAGGGAAACCCCCGCCTTTCGGCGGGGGTTTCAGGGACGGCGCAGCACCACGGCACACCCCAAACGTCCGGGAACCAGTCGGACGAGGACCCACTGCTGCGCCGTCTCAACTTCACCGTACCAGGCTTGGGCGGCCCCGCAAGACGGGAGGGTTCCGATGGACCACATGCGGGCCCTTCGGCTTCATTCCCAACCGGCTGGCCTTTGGCCTGATCCGCGGTATGTGTGGTCCGATCCCCGCCGGAGTCCGACGATGCCCACTCTGCCCACCTCATTCGGCGATGCCCTGCGGTGGGCCGCGCACCAGGGCCACGCCGACATCCTTGGCGTGCTGCTGGCCACCAGCGACGGCCGGCGCGCGATTGACGAGACCGACCACCTGGGCCGCACCGCGCTGTTGATCGCCGCCGAGCGCGGCCAGGCCGCCGCGATGCGAACGCTCATTGACCACTGGGCAGACCCCAACATTGCCGACCTGGTCGGGCGGACTCCTGAGCACATCCTCCGCGGGCACCTGATCCAGGTGCAGCCGGACCAGGAGGAGGCGCAAGCCGAACTGGGGGCCCTGATCGCCGCCACCCCGGCGGACAACGCCGAAACCTCAACCGCCGGCGAACGAGTCCGATACCTTATTAATAGGGGCGCTCTGCCGGGTCGGTGGCAAGCGCGCGGCGGAACCTGCCTGCACGAGGCCGTGGCCCGGGGACAGCGCTCGATCGTCCGGGCGCTCTTGGAGCACCCCGACAGCATCCAGACGTCCCTGAAACAAGACCGGTTCGACCGTTCCCCACTGCTCCTGGCCGTTGAGGTGCACGCGACCGACGAACTCCTCGACGACCTGATGTTCCGGGGCGGGGCGCACACCCAACTGGCCGATGCGGTGGCCGCGGCCACCACCCTCGGGGCGCCGGCGCGGGCGGCGCGGCTGCAGCGGATTCTGGAGCGCGATCAGGCCGAGGAGCGGCGGATGGCGATCGAACTGATGGACGTGTGAGCGGGACTCACATGATCGGCCCGCGTTTTCGCGGGTGATCGGAGGTCAGGTCCGCAACACCCTGGAGTATGGCGGCCTCGTCGAGGCTGACGAGCACGCTCACTTCCGCCAAAATATCCCGCAGGACGACCCGACTACGCTCCATCCACTTCAACATGCGCGGACCAATGTTGGTCATGCGCGATCGGCGGCCGACCGGGACCAGCGCGGGCGGAAGGACAGGGCGATCATCGGGGCGGCTTCGATCGTCGAGGGCGCGCGCCAACGCGTCGATCGGTACCAGCCACCGCTTCTCCCCTTTGCCTTTTCGGATGCCGGGGATCAGCGTTCCGGCGTCGAGTTTTTCCCGGATCGATTCGACCCGTTTCTTGGTGGCGGCGGCGTCGCCATGAATCGCTTGCGCGATCTCTTTGGGCGTGAGGGCGACGCGACCGGGAAAGCGCTCGCGGAGGATGTCCAACGTGCTCATGGGACCAGTGTAACAGCGGGTGTTGGGGACACGGCCGGGGACACAAGAGGTGGATTTGAGGGCAAAACCGGGCGTTTCGGTGCGTTTGGCCGGTCCGGGCTCCGGGCACAAAAAACCCCGAAAAACGGCTGTTTTTCGGGGTTCTTTGGGTCTTTCGATTGGTCGGGGTGACATGATTCGAACATGCGACTTCTACGTCCCGAACGTAGCGCTCTACCAGGCTGAGCTACACCCCGTGGGAGCCGCGTATCTTATCGGGCTGGCGCGACCTTGGCAACAGGTCGGGGGCCGTCGAGAGCGGGCATTCATGCTTGCCGATGGGTAAGGCGGAGGGGTGCATCTGTTACGCTATGCGGCTGCCGTCGCACGGCATTTTTCTTTTGTCAGCAGAGGATTCCATGGCGCTTACCCCGGCCCGCACCATGCCCGGCGTGCTCGAGCTGCTTCCGCTCGACCAGGTTGCTTTCCAGCGCATGCTCGACGTGATTCGTCGCAATTATGAGCGCTTCGGTTTCCTGCCGGTGGAGACGCCGGTGATCGAGTACTCGGACGTGCTTTTGACCAAGACGGGCGGCGAGACCGAGCGTCAGGTGTATTTCGTGCAGTCGACCGGCGCGCTGGAGCAGGGCGAAAAGCCGGAACTGGCCTTGCGCTTCGACCTCACCGTGCCGCTTGCCCGCTACGTGGCCGAGCATGAGCACGATCTCAGCTTTCCGTTCCGTCGCTATCAGATGCAGCGCGTCTATCGCGGCGAGCGCGCGCAGCGCGGCCGTTTCCGCGAGTTCTACCAGTGCGACATCGATGTGATCGGCAAGGACAGTCTGTCGATCCGCTACGACGCCGAACTGCCGGCGGTGATCTACAGCGTGTTCCGCGAGCTGAACATCGGCGCGTTCACCATTCAGCTCAACAACCGCAAGCTGATGCGCGGTTACTTCGAAAGCCTGGGCGTGACCGATCCGGAACAGCAGACGCTGGTGCTGCGCGAAGTGGACAAGCTGGACAAGCGCGGCGCCGACTACGTGCGCGAGACGCTGACCGGCGAAGGTTTTGGTCTGAGCGCGCAAGCGGCACAGAAAATTCTCGATGTCGTGCAGGTCCGCTCGACCTCGCTGCAGGATGCGCTCGACAAGCTCGATGCGCTGGGCGTGGGCCCTGAGGCGATGGAGCAAGGTCGCGCCGAACTCAAGGAAGTTCTGAACTTGATCCATGCGTTTGGTGTGCCTGAAAGCCACTACGCACTCAATCTCTCGATCGCGCGCGGCCTGGATTACTACACGGGCACTGTGTACGAAACGACGCTTAACGATCACCCGCAGATCGGTTCGATCTGTTCCGGCGGTCGCTACGAAAACCTTGCGGGCCAGTACACCAAGTCGCACCTGCCGGGCGTGGGTATCTCGATCGGTCTCACGCGCCTCTACTGGCAATTGCGCGATGCGGGCCTGATCAATACGGCGCACAGTACGGTGGACGTGCTTGTCACGCAGATGGATGCCGCGCAAATGCCGGCCTATCTCGAACTGGCCGGCGAATTGCGCGCGGCGGGCATTGCCACCGAAATGGTGCTGGAAGGCGGCAAGCTCGGCAAGCAGTTCAAGTACGCCGACCGTGCCGGCATTCGCTTTGTGATCGTGCTGGGCGAAGACGAGCTTGCGAAGGGTGTGGTGACGGTCAAAGATCTGCGCCGCGAAGATCAGTTCGAAGTTGCGCGTGGAGAACTGATCAAGACTTTGCGCGTCGAACTGGCGCAGGCCGAAATCGGAACGTAATCGGCGAACAAAGGTTGTGGTGTCGAATGGCTTCGCGCACTCGCCATTTCAACCTGTTTCGGATTAACGCTCCAAGACACCAGGCAGCAAACATGGATGGTCGGCTGCATCTATAACTCATAGTGGACGCGTTGACGAGATCCCCATCGGCAGCGCCATCAAAAACACACTTGCCCGTTAGGGCGCGGAGTACGCATGACCGCCAATTCGATCCTGCTGGATGGCAATAGCCTCAGCCGTCAACAACTCGTCGCCGTTGCTCGTCATGGTCACGGAGTTCGGCTTGATCCTTCGCAGCTGACGCGCGTCAAGCGTGCGGCCGATTTTCTGGCGGAGAAGGTGAGTTGCGGCGAACCGACCTACGGCGTCACCACCGGCTTCGGCAGCAACGCCGACAAGTTGCTGGGCGCCTATCGTCTGCGCGATGAATTGCCCGGCGGCAATCCGCACAAGCCGGAAGGCACGCTGATGGAAGAGCTTCAGCACAACCTGATCACCACGCACGCGGTTTGCGTGGGCAAGCCGTTTTCCGCCGAAGTCGTGCGCGCGATGCTGGTCATCCGCATCAATACGCTGATGCGCGGACACTCGGGCATCCGTGTGGAGACGCTCGAAGCGCTTACCGCACTGCTCAATCACGATGTGATTCCGGTGGTGCCGGAGAAAGGCTCGGTCGGCGCGAGCGGCGACCTGGCGCCGCTGTCGCATCTGGCGATCGTGCTGCTCGGCGGCGGCGAGGCGTTTTACAAGGGCGAGCGTTTATCGGGCGCCGAGGCGCTGAAGCGTGCTGGCCTTGTGCCGATCCGTTTGTCGTTCAAGGAAGGCCTGGCGCTCAACAACGGCACCGCGCAGATGCTGGCCACGGCGGCACTGGCGCTCGATACGCTGGAATACCTGCTCGATGTCGCCGATCTCGCCGCATCGATGACGCTCGATGCCTTCGCGGGCCGTAGCGGTGCCTTGCGCGCCGACGTGCATGCCTTGCGCCCGCATCCCGGGCAGGTGCAGGCGGCCGACCATGTTCGTGAACTGCTGCAAGGTTCGACGCTGGTCGATATTCCGTATCACCTGGTACCGCGCTTCCGCCAATGGAGCGCTGAAGCGTGGAGCACGCCACAGGATCAGGCGCTCAGCTTCGACATCGGCTGGGATTGGGTGCCCGCCAATCAGCGCCATGGCCGCGAAACGTTCTATAGCCGATTCCTGCCGTTCAAGGGCGGCAAGAAGCACCAGCCGCAGGATGCCTACTGTTTGCGCTGCATGCCGCAGGTACACGGCGCGGTGCGCGATGCCTGGGCGCAAGCCTGCCGCGTTATCGACATCGAACTGAATGCGGTGACCGACAATCCGTTGATCTTCCCGGACAACACCGACGCCCAGTACATCGAGGAGCAGGTGATTTCCGCCGGCCATTTCCACGGCATGCCACTGGCGCTGGCCATGAGTTACGTGAAGGCGGCCATTCCGGTGCTGGCGTCGATCTCCGAGCGTCGCCTCAACAAGCTGGTCGATCCGGCTACCAACGATGGTCTGCCGGCCTTCCTGACCGGCAACGAGGACGGCACGGATTCCGGCTTCATGATCGTGCAGTACACCGCGGCGGCGCTGGTGAACGACCTGGCCACGCGCGCGCATCCGGCCAGTGTCTATTCCGTGCCGACGAGTGCGAATGCCGAAGACCACGTCTCGATGGGCGCCAACGAAGCGCGCCACGTGCTGGAGATGACCGAAGACCTGAGCCATGTGCTGGCGCTGGAGCTCTACACCGCCGCCCAGGCGCTGGATTATCGCCAGGAAATGCTCAACGCGGCGCGCCGCCTTGCCGCACGTGGTGATTGGCAGGCGCTGGCATCCAAGGTCGCGAACGCGCCGCGCGAAGACAATCCGCACTACGCGCAGTTCGTCGAGGAAGTGAAGCAGTTGACGGCTGCACTGGCCGAAGTCGGCGATTTCCATGCAGGCGGCGCGGTGCGCAAGGCGCACGACACGCTACGCGGGAAGATTCGCTTCATGCATCGCGACCGCGCGATGGATGGCGATGTGCACACCGTGTGCGAACTGGTGCAGAAGCGCGCGTTCGCCAACGCGTGAGAAGAGTCAGGCTGGTCGGGCGGCGCGCATGATGTGCCGTGCGGCCCAACCCAGCCAAAGCAAGATCAGCACGATGGCCAGCTTTTCCCAGAATCCGTTGGGAAGCCCTGGCACCAATACCTGAAACCACAGGACCAAGGTGGCCAGCCAGGCAAGCAGGATGCCTGAGTGGCCGCCTTTTTTCATGCGCGGATCGCGCAGCCAGCGGCTCGACAGCAGCAGCATGCCGAAGCTGAGCCACAGAAACGTCGCGGGTGCGGAAACCTGATGAATCGTGCGGGCCAGTTCGTAGAACTTCGTGCGCCTGAACAACTCCGTGACTGCCACCACGGGTAGCGCCACGCCCGCCGCCGCGAACAAGGCTGCGGCAAGTCCGCTGCGTAATTCGACTGTCGTGGCGCTATAGCCCGCCCAGGCGAAGCCGAGCAGGGCGATCGACATCAAGTCATAGGCCACGTGTACGTAAACGCAGCCCGGGCCGTATAGATAGGTGCTCAAGGGAGTCCTGATCCAGTCCAGATCGGTGCGCCAGAACTGGGCCGCAGTGCAGACGCCGATGAAGACGAGGACGGCGAAAAGCATCAGGCCCGCCAGTGTGCGGATAGCCGGGGATTTGCTCGTAGGGTTCATGATCCTGATGGGGCTGATGGGTGGGGCTTTCCAAGGCCTTGCTTTGATTCGAAATTGTACGGGGTGAATGCGGGCTTGCCGAGACCGGCCCCGTCGCGTATCATGCGTTCCATCGTATTAATGCATTAGTACATTATGAAACGTCGATCGATCGACCCGGAAACCCCGGACGAGTCCGCCAAGCTCAGTCTGTGCCGCGCATTGCTCTCCATGAAAAACGTGGATGAGATGGATGCATTTCTCAACGACCTCTGCACGCCCGCCGAGTTGGAAGTGCTGATCGATCGCTGGCGTGTGGTGCCGTACCTGCTTGAAGGCGTCTCCTATCGCGAGATCCACGAACGCACCGCGGTCAGCATCACCACCATCGGTCGTGTGGCGCGCTATTTGAACCAGGGTAGCGGCGGCTATCTCGCGGCCGGGGCGCGCGCCGCGCGCAGTCGCGCAGCGGCGAAAAGGGCACGCGCATGAAACCGCGGGACCGCTTGCGCATCGCCATGCAAAAGTCGGGGCGTTTGACCGAGCCGGCGCTGGAGCTCCTGAACCGTTGCGGGCTCACGTTTCGCCAGAGTCGCGACAAGCTGTTTTGTTTCGGGGAGGGCGAGCCCGTCGATCTGCTGCTGGTTCGCGATGACGATATTCCCGGCCTCATTGCACAAGGCGTATGCGATCTCGGCATCGTCGGCCGCAATGTGCTGAATGAATTCAAAGGCACGGCGACGGATGGTGCGGCAGCGCTGACAGAGTGGCGTCCGCTGGGTTTCGGTCGCTGTCGTCTGTCCATTGCCGTGCCGCAGGAAATGAATTACGCCCAGCCGCACGATTTGAATGGCATGCGTATCGCGACGTCGTATCCGGCGTTGCTCAATGGATGGCTCAAAGCGCAGGAGGTGGATGCCGCTGTGGTAACGCTGGCGGGTTCGGTGGAAATCGCGCCAAAGCTGGGTACCGCCGATGTCATCTGCGACCTGGTGCAAAGCGGGGGCACGCTGGTCGCCAATCAGTTGCGCGAAACCGAAGTACTGCTGCAAAGCGAGGCAGTGCTCGCCGGACCCGAAGCGCTGCCCACGGACGAGCGCGGCGACATGATCGAGTTGCTGCTCAAGCGGCTCGATGGCGTGATCCAGGTGCGTGAGTCGCGCCTGCTGCTTCTGCAGACCTCGCGCACGTCGCTCGACGCCGTGACGCGGCTGTTGCCGGGCGGTCCGCAGCCCACGCTGCTGCCGGTCGCCGGACAACCCGACCAGCTGATGCTGCAGGCATTGTGCGCCGGCGAAGTGAGCTGGCGGCAGCTGGAAGAAATCAAGAAAGCCGGGGCTCGCGAAATGTTCGTGCTGCCGGTCGAAAAGATGCTTGCGTAAGAGTCGGCTCGAATGAAACGAATTGTCTGGAACTCCTTGGATGAAGCGGAGCGCCGCACCGCGCTGGCACGGCCCGCGCAATCTCGTGCGGATGAATTGCGTCGTGGCGTCGAACAGATCATTGCGGCTGTCCGAAAAAACGGCGACGCAGCTTTGCGCGAACTCTCCGCACGCTACGACCGTTGCGCGCTGCAGGCGATCGAAGTCGACGAGGCTGAATTCGCGGCCGCAGAGGCAAGGCTCGCGCCGGAACTGAAGGCGGCGATCCGCGAGGCTGCCGCACGCATTGATACGTTCCATCGCGCGACGGCACCGCAGCCTGTTGCCGTCAATACCGCCACCGGAGTACGGGTGGAGCGTGTACTGCGTCCGATCCATCGCGTGGGCCTGTATGTGCCCGCGGGCAGTGCGCCGCTACCTTCCACGGCTTTGATGCTGGGCGTGCCTGCACGTATCGCGGGTTGTCGCGAAGTGGTTCTGTGTTCTCCGGCCCGCGCGGATGGCACGTGTGACGAAGCCGTGCTGTTCACCGCGCGCGAGGTAGGCGTACACCGGGTGTTCAAGCTCGGTGGTGCTCAGGCGATTGCAGCCATGGCGTACGGCACCGAAAGCGTGCCGCGTTGCGACAAGCTGTTCGGTCCCGGCAATGCGTGGGTGACCGAAGCGAAGTTGCAGGTTTCGGGCGATCCCGAGGGCGCCGCCATCGATATGCCGGCGGGGCCTTCCGAAGTGCTCGTTGTCGCGGATGCGCAGGCCAATCCGGTCTTCGTGGCGGCCGATTTGTTGTCGCAGGCCGAGCACGGTCCCGATTCGCAGGTGATCCTGGTCAGCCCGTCGTCCAGTTTGCTCGACAAGGTGTCTGCCGAAGTGGCGCGGCAATGCGCCGAACTGCCGCGTGGCGCCATCGCAGAGCAGGCGCTTGCGCAGAGCCGCCTGATCGAGGTCGACTCGCTCGAGCAGGCGATGGAAGTCAGCAATCGTTATGCACCGGAGCACCTCATCCTGCAGACGGCGACAGCGCGCGATCTGCTCGATCTCGTCGAAAGCGCCGGTTCCGTATTCGTCGGAGCCTGGACGCCCGAATCCGTAGGCGACTATTGCAGCGGCAGTAACCACGTATTGCCCACGTATGGCTATGCGCGCAGCTACAGCGGCGTTTCCGTGGCGAGCTATCAGAAACAGATCACCGTGCAGGAACTGGATCCCAACGGATTGCGCGCGATTGGCCCGTGCACGGCGACGCTGGCGGCTGCCGAGCAATTGGAGGCGCACCGTCGCGCGGTGACCTTGCGTTTGGCGGCATTGGGTACCCAGCTATGAGCGTGCTCGATCTTGCCAGACCGGAAATTCGCTCGCTGCAGCCGTATTCCTCTGCGCGCATGGAGGCTGATGGCGGGCAGATCATGCTCAATGCGAACGAATCCGCATGGGAGCCGGTGGGCGACGGTGGGCTCGGTTGCAATCGCTATCCCGATCCGCAACCGGCAGCGCTGTTGCAGGCATTGGCGCAGCTTTACGGTGTAAGCCGCGAACAATTGTTCGTGGGCCGCGGCAGCGATGAAGCGATCGATCTGCTGGTGCGCGCCTTCTGTCGAGCCGGCCAGGATGCGATTCTCATCCAGCCGCCGACTTTCGGCATGTACGCCGTAAGCGCGCGCATACAGAACGCCACGGTGATCGAGACGCCGCTCAAACCCGACTTCAGCGTCGATGTTCAGGCGCTGCTCGATTCGGTGATGCCAGCCGTCAAGCTGGTGTTCCTTTGCACTCCGAACAATCCGAGTGGCAAGTCGATTCCGCGCGAGGACATCCAGCACTTGGCAAGACAGTTGACCGGAAAGGCGCTGCTCGTGGTGGACGAAGCCTACGTGGAATTTTCCGATCAACGCAGCGTGGCCGACCTGATCAATCGCTACGACAACCTGGCCGTTTTGCGTACCTTGTCCAAGGCCTGGGCACTGGCAGGGGCGCGTGTAGGCAGCCTGCTGGCCCATGCCGATGTCATCGCCTTGATTCGCCGCATCATGCCGCCGTACCCGCTGCCGCTTCCTTGTGTGGCGGCGGCGTTGGTGGAGCTGTCGCCATCCGGTCAGGCGGTGGCGCGTGAAAACATCGCCATCGTGCGGGAGCAGCGCGCGATCATGCGCAGTGCATTGTCCAGGGTGCCCGGTGTGCGCGAAGTCCTGCCGTCGGATGCCAATTTTCTGGCCGTCCGCTTCGATGACGCAGGCACCGTTTATCAACGTCTTCTTCAGGCAGGCATCGTGGTTCGCGATATTCGTCGTTATCCGCAATTGGGGGATGCTTTGCGCATCACCATGGGCACGCCGGAGGAAAATGCACGCGTGCTTACCGTGCTGAACGAGGGCAGGGCATGAGCCGCAAGATTCTTTTTGTCGACCGCGACGGTTGCCTGATTGACGAGCCCGCCGACCAGCAGATCGACAGTTACGAAAAGCTCGCGCTTCTGCCGGGCGTGATTGGCGCATTGCAGCGTATCGTGGCGGCAGGCTATGAGCTCGTGATGGTGACCAACCAGGACGGCCTCGGTACGGAACAGTTTCCGCAGGCGCATTTTGACGGCCCGCACGATTTGCTGATGCGTATTCTTGCCTCGCAAGGTATTCGGTTCCGCGAGGTGCTGATCGACCGCAGTTTTCAGCACGAGGGATTGGATACACGCAAACCCGGCATCGGCATGATGCGGCAATACCTGGCCGACGACGGGTGGACCCGCGCGGAATCGGCCATGGTCGGCGATCGCGAAACCGATCTGCAATTTGCAGCCAACATGGGCGTGCGCGGTTTTCGCGTCGGTTCCAAGGGCATTGCCTGGGATGACGTCGCGCATCAGCTGATCGACCGGCCGCGCGTGGCGGAAGTCGTGCGCAACACCAAGGAGACGCGCATCAGCGTTCGCGTGGATCTCGATCGCGTGAGCGAGCCGGTGGTGCACACGGGTCTTGGATTCTTCGATCACATGCTTGAGCAGATCGGTAAACACGGTGGTTTTGCCTTGCAGATCGCATGCGATGGCGACACCAAGGTCGACGAGCACCACACCATTGAAGATTGCGCGCTCGCGCTGGGGCAGGCTTTGCGCCAGGCGCTGGGCGACAAGCGCGGCATCGGTCGCTACGGATTCACCTTGCCGATGGACGAATCGTTGGCCAGCGCCGCACTGGATCTCTCCGGTCGCCCGTACTTTGTTTTCGACGGCCAGTTTCCGCGCGAGCGGGTCGGCGACATTCCCACGGAACTGGTACCTCATTTCTTTCGTTCCTTGTGCGACACGCTGGGCGCCAATCTTCATATCACTGTGAAGGGCGAGAACGCTCATCACATGGTCGAAGCGTGCTTCAAGGTCACGGCGCGCGTCCTGCGTCAGGCGATACGCCGCGAGGGCAACGAGTTGCCTAGCACCAAGGGGACGCTGTCGTGAGCGTCGTTCTGGTCGATGCCGGCGGTACCAATATCGGCTCGGTGCGTTATGCCTTGCAGCGGTTGGGTGTCGATGCATCGCTGACATCCGACGCTGCGCAGATCCGGACGGCGGACAAGGTGATCTTGCCTGGCGTAGGTGCTGCCGGGCCGGGCATGGCGCGATTGCGCGAATTGGGGCTCGTCGACGTGATTCGCGGGCTTACGCAACCTGTTCTCGGTGTGTGCCTTGGCATGCAACTGCTGTGTGCGCATTCGGCGGAAGGTGATACCGATTGTCTGGATGTGATTCCGGCGAATGTCTCCCGTTTCCAGGAAACACCTGATCTGTGCGTTCCGCACATGGGCTGGAATCGCCTGTCGACCGTTGCCAGGCATCCCTTGCTCGACCATTTGGAAGAAGGCGACTGGGCGTACTTCGTGCACAGCTACGCCGTGCCCATGGGCGAATATACGTTAGCGAGCACCGACTATGGTGGCGGTTTTTCTGCGGTGATCGCGAAAGACAATTTCCATGGCATGCAGTTTCATCCGGAACGCTCGGCAAATGTCGGCGCCAAGTTACTGAAGAATTTTCTCGAACTATGACCTTCGAAGTGATACCCGCCATCGATCTGCGCGGCGGCCAGGTGGTTCGTCTGCGGCAGGGCGATTACGCGCAGGAAACCCGTTACGCGCCGCATCCCGAAGAAGTCGCGAGGCGTTATGCCGATGCCGGCGCACGCTGGCTGCACGTGGTCGATCTGGATGGTGCGCGCTCCGGCAATCTGGCCAACCTGGCGGTGATCGAATCGCTGGCGAAAGTGGGCATGTCCGTACAGGCAGGCGGCGGCGTGCGTGCGGAAGAGGATGCGAAGCGTTTATTCGGCGCCGGCGTGACGCGCGTGGTGGTCGGAAGCGTTGCGATCCGCGACCAGGAGCGCGTTGCAACCTGGTTGAAGACCTACGGTGCGGAGCGATTCACCATCGCACTGGACACGCGCAAGCGCGGCGATCGCTGGACTTTGCCAAGCGCCGGTTGGACCGAGGATGAGGCACGTACGCTCGATGAACTTGCGCCGTGGTTTGCCGCACAAGGTGCGCGCCATCTGCTGTGCACGGACATCGAGCGCGATGGCATGCTGGCTGGCTTCAATCTTGACTTGTACCAGCATCTGGCGCAAACAGTGCCGCAGCTTGCCGTGCAGGCTTCGGGCGGTGTGCGTTCGCTGGACGATATCCGTGCCGCGCGAGAAGCCGGTGCAAGCGGTGTGATCCTGGGCCGCGCGCTATTGGAAGGGCGTTTCACCTTGGAGGACGCGTTGGCATGCTGAGTCGCCGCATCATTCCCTGTCTGGACGTACGCGACGGCAAGGTGGTCAAGGGCGTGCGTTTTCGCGATCACGTTGTGATGGGCGAGATTGTCGACCTGGCTTTGCGCTACCGCGACGAAGGCGCCGACGAACTGGTGTTCTACGACATCACCGCCAGTCCGGAAGGGCGCAGCGTGGATCGCGGTTGGGTCGAACGCGTAGCGCGCGTGATCGATATTCCGTTCTGTGTGGCTGGGGGCATTCGTTCCGTGGATGAAGCGCGCGCCGTGCTGCACGCCGGTGCCGACAAGATTTCAGTGAATTCGCCAGCATTGGAACGCCCCGAACTCGTTGACGAACTGGCGACGGCGTTTGGTGTGCAATGTGTCGTCGTGGGCATTGATTCCATGCGCGATGCGGATGGCGAATGGCGCGTGCGTCAATACACGGGCGATCCGTCCAAGACGCGTTCGCTTTCGCGGCGAACGATCGACTGGATGATCGAAGTGCAACGGCGTGGCGCGGGCGAAATCGTGCTCAACTGCATGGATAGCGATGGTGTGCGCAAAGGCTACGATCTGGAGCAGCTTGGCAAGGTGCGTGCTGTCTGCCATGTTCCGTTGATCGCATCGGGTGGCGCGGGCGCAGTGGAACATTTCCGCGACGCCTTCACGCAGGCGCGTGTCGACGGTGCGTTGGCTGCCAGCGTTTTTCACAGCGGCGCCATCGGGATACCCGATCTCAAACGTTACCTGCAGCATCAGGGTGTGGTGGTTCGCTTGCAGGGGAGTTGTGGCCATGAGTGATGTCGCCAATGATTTCAGCCGGCTCGATTGGAGTAAATCGGGGGGGTTGTTGCCCGCCATCGTGCAGCACTGGCTGACGGGAGAAGTGCTGATGCTCGGCTATATGAATGCCGAAGCGCTGGCGCGTACCCAGGCGCTCGGCAAGGTGACTTTTTACAGTCGCAGCAAAGAACGCCTTTGGACCAAAGGCGAAAGTTCCGGCCATGAACTGCTGCTCAAGTCGATCTGCATGGATTGCGATGCGGACACGCTGCTGGTGCAGGCCGAGCCCAAAGGTCCGGCCTGTCATCTGGGAACGAGCAGCTGTTTCGGCGATGCCGTGCAGCCTTCGCTGGGTTTTCTTGCCAAGCTCGACGCCCTGGTGGCCAGCCGGAAAGCGGAGCTACCCGATGGGAGTTACACCACGAAGCTCTTCAACGGAGGCACGCGGCGCATCGCTCAGAAAGTCGGCGAGGAGGGTGTCGAAACGGCGCTCGCCGCGGTGGCGCAGGGCGATGACGAACTGCTCAGCGAAGCGGCCGATTTGATTTTCCATCTCACCGTATTGTTGCGCGCGCGGGGTTTTGGCTTGGCCGATGTCACGCGCGTGCTTGCGGAGCGGCATGGCTGACGACATGCCGCGCTGAGGTCACTGAGCCGCCGTGGGTGCGCTGCTTGCAGAAGCGGGCGGTGGCACAAACGGCACCGCCGCACCGGGCTTGATGTCTTTACGCCACATTGCAAGCTGCTGCACGATGCCTTCGCCGATATTGATCTGCGGCTCTGACGGCGTGAGCTTGTCTTGCTTTTCCCAGCCCTCGATGTCCGCCTTGGCGTATTGGAACGCGTCGACGAAATCGTCGGTGCGGTTCATCGCATCGACCAGCCATGCCTTGCCGAAGTAGGTGATATCGGAGTCGCTGCCGCAACCGAATGAACTGCGGTCGCTGCGCGCGGCGGTGAGTATCAGCGTGCCCGGGCCGTGGAGGTCCGAAATGAAACCGCCGGAATAGCAGGCGTTGACCACCACCACCTTCCACTTGAAGGGATGCTTCTTGAGGATACTGGCGAGGTCGGGGGCGCCGATCTGGTCCAGCGGCAGGGGATCCATGTCGACCAGCAGGTTGTGATCCTCATCGCCGTGCGAGGTCATGTAGAGCACGAGGACGTCCTGATCCTGGTTCATCACTGTCGCGAGTCCATCGAGTGTGTTTTCCAGGTTGCTCCAGTCGGCTAGTGGGTGTTTTTGCAACGTGGTTGGGTTGTTTTCCAGCACCAGCGCATGCGCGGTCGGGCCGAAACGCCGGGTGAAGAGTTGCGCGGCGTATTCGGCCTCGTTGCGGAATACGTCCTCGCCGCCGTCCCCGGCGAAGGTGACCAGATAGAGGTTGGTTTTGCCGGGGACGCGTGGGCCGAGCTGGGACAGCGCCGTGTGCAGCATGGCCGACTGGGCATAAAGCACCTGCTCCGGCGATGGACCCTGGTTTGGCCAGCTGTCGTTGCTGTCGCCGCTATCGTCGCTATCGCTGCCGGAGCTGGACGCTGCAGGCGCCGCGGGATTGTTCGCCGTGCTGGCACCGGAGGCTACGTTTGCGGCGGGAGCCACGTGTGAAGGCGAATGCACGCCGACCAGCGTCATCAGCAACACACCGGCGGCAAAGGCGAGCAAGGCGGTCAGTACGAGGCGCATGGGAGGGCTCAGAGTTGGATGGCGTCGAAATCGGTATAGGCAGCGTGCCTGGGCTGGGCAGGTACTGCCAACGGTGAACGCAGCAACCATCCCGTCCGTAGACCGGCGGACGCGGCGGCATCCAGTTCTTCCACGACATCGGAAAGGAACAGTACGTGCTCGGGGCGCTCGCCGATGGCCTCGACGATGCGCACGTAGGAGTCCTTCTCCCGCTTGGCGCCGATCTCGGTGTCGAAATAGCCGGCGAACAGGGGGGTGAGGTCGCCGGCGTCGCTGTAGCGGAAGAGCAGCTTTTGCGCCGGCACCGAACCCGATGAGTATACGTACAGGCGCAACCCGTCCCCGCGCCAGGCGTGCAGACGGGCAGCCACTTCGGGGTACACGTGGGCGCGGTACTCGCCGGCTTCGTAGCCATCCTTCCAGATCATGCCCTGCAGGGCCTTCAGCGCCGTGGATTTGCGGTCCTCGTCGATCCAGCGGAGCAGCAGCCCGATGACTTCCTGCCGGCTCGCCTCGACAAAACCGGCCTCCTTGGCGGCCTCGTGCAGCCAATGCTGCACGTCGGCGTGATCGGCGTGGGTCTCGATGTAGGCCGGCAACCGCTTGCGCGCGTAGGGAAACAGCACGTCCTTGACGAAGCTGATGGAGCTGGTGGTTCCTTCGATATCGGTGACGATGGCGCGTATGGCGGTCATGGGGGCAATCAGGGGAGCGGGCTCCCAAGCTTAACCTGCCCCCGTTCACGCGCAAGCCACAGCGCTACTGAAATCAGCCAGATAGGTGAACCAGCGCGCTTTTCGGGCTGGAGAACTTAACCGGATCCTCAGGCGGCCGTAGCCAAGGGTTTCATGCGAGGGAATCGCTCGGCGATGTCCGACCCCGTGAAGTTGGCCACCCAGCCTTCCTTGTTGGTGAACAAGCGGATCGCCACGAAGTAGGGTGCCTCGCTCATGTCGAACCAGTGGCGGGTGCCGTCGGGAACGCCGATAAGGTCGCCCTGCTCGCAAAGCACGTCGTAGACCTTGTCCTGGATGTGCAGGGTGAACTGGCCCGCGCCGGCGACGAAGAACCGCACTTCATCTTCGCTATGCGTGTGCTCGTTGAGGAATTTCTGGCGCAAGGCGGCGCGGTCGGGGTGATCGGGCGTCAGGCTGATCACGTCCACGGCCTGATAGCCTTCCTCAGCCATCAGGCGATCGATGTCCTGGCGATAGGCTGCGATCACCTGATCCTGGCTGGCACCGGGCGCGACGGGCTGGCTGGCCTCCCATTGCTCGAAGCGCACGCCGACTTTGCCCAGTTCGCGCGAGATGCTCGCGTGATCCTCATGTACCGACGATGGGTTTTGCGGCTGCTCCGCATCGAAAATACGCAGGCGGCTCATGCGTTCAGTCTCCTCAAGTCGAGTTCACAGCCGAGCAGGAATTCCAGCGCTTCCAGATGACGCTGCGCTTCGGCCATGTCGCGGCCCCAGGTGTAGATGCCGTGGCCGTTGATCAGATAGGCGTGCAGGGGCTTGCCGGCATCGAGCCAGGCGTCGACCTGCGCCACCAGTTCGGGCATGTGCTGGGTATTCGGAAAGACCGGAATGTCCAGCACGCTTTCGTGCGTCGTGTGGCCGTGGATGGCTTTCTGCAATTCCCATCCCTCCAGCCGAATCACCCCGTGCTTTGCAAACAGTCGCGATGCCACGCTTTGCGTGCGCGAATGCGTATGCAGAACCGCGTTCACTTCCGGCCAGCGGCGGTATACCTGGGTGTGCAGTTCGGTTTCGGCGCTTGGGCGCGAATCGGTGCCGACCGCCTTGCCGTCCATGTTCACCAGCATGATGTCGTTGCGTCCGAGCTTGCCCTTGTCGCGCCCGGAAATGGTGATGGCGGCATGATCGGCATCCACGCGCATGGAGAAGTTGCTGCTGGTGGCTGGCGTCCAGCCATGCTGCGCAAGCTCGCGCGCGGTAAGCGCGATGGCATCTGCGCGCTCGTGAAAAAGCGCGGCTGGAATGGTGGAAGGCAAGACTTGGCTCATGGCAAATGGACGTCCAAACGAAGCACGACTATAACATGGGGCAGGAAAACGGAAATGCGAGTTATTCGCGAAAGCGGGGGAGCGGGTTGGACGGCGTTACGATGGTGGGAGTCGCCGCAGTCCTGCGGCAGGCACACTGTGATGAGGATTGTTATGTCCGGGCATGAAGATATCGAGTCACGTCGTCGTTTCCTCAAGCTGGCCGCTGGCGGTGCCGCGGCAGCCGTTCTGGTGGGTGGATTGCCGCGCGTCTCGCGCGCCGACGATCTGCCGCACGTTTCCGAATCCGATCCGACGGCCAAGGCACTGGGCTACGTGGAAGACGCGGCCACGACCAAGGATCCGAAGCACAAGGCCGGCGACACGTGCGCCAATTGCCAGTTCTATTCGGGTGCCTCGACGGGTTATGGCCCATGCCAGCTGTTCCCCGGCAAAGCGGTGAGTGCGAAGGGCTGGTGTATTTCGCACACGGCGAAGAAAGCCTGAGAGGAAGGTTTTAACGCGTTCTACAAAGGCCGGCCATGTGCCGGCCTTTTTCATGGCTGTCGCAGAAAAAGAAAACGCCTGTCCAGGACAGGCGTTTGATGAAAAACGAAGGGGTGATGCTGGAAGGTGCTACCCGGACGCGTCAGGCTGAGGAGCTGGCTCGCCTGACGCGCCGGGTCGCGATCCGGGGCCCACTGCCAAGTGATCAACCCGGGCTGGTGATGATACTCCGGTTGCTCGAAGTGGGGCGAACGGCGACGAGAAATTTGTGATGACGTTTTTATTTATCTATAAATAACAACGATTTACGTCAAATTTTAAAAGCCCGACGTTCAACTCATTAAAAGACCGTTCGCCGCAAGTTAGCCACAGATCGCGGCGCTTTCTCCACATTTCGCGGTAGATCGTCGACGATCACGCTTTTCGGGAGCTATTGGCAAGACGCAGGCGACTATGCCGAACCCCATAGGAGAAATAAATCGCAAAGCCGAACACGGTCCAGACGATCATCAGGGCCCAGTTGAACCAGTCGAAGGTAATGAGCAGGGCGGCACAGCTCAGCACGCCAGCGACGCAGATGACATGTGCCCACGGCACCCGGAAGGTGCGCGGCAACTCGGGCGCCGTGTAACGCAGGATCAGTACTCCCGCGCACACCGCAACAAACGCAATCAGCGTACCCATCGACGTGAGATTCGCCAGCAGATCGAGCGGGAATATTGCCGATAGTGCTGCGATGCTGGCGCCGGTGATAAGCGTGTTGATGTGCGGCGTGCGATGGCGTGGGTGGATGCGATTGAACACCTGCGGCAGGAGGCCGTCGCGCGACATGATCATGAAGATGCGCGGCTGCGCGATGATCATCACCAGAATCACCGACGACAGCCCGATCAGAGCACCGATTTCCACGATCATGCGCAGCCAGCCGAGTTCGGGGTGTGCCTTGATCGCCGTTACCACAGGCTCGTCTGTCCCGAGTTGTGTATATGGGATGAGACCGGTGAGCACGGCCGCCATCGCCAGGTAGAGCACGGTGCAGATCACCAGCGACACCAGCGTGCCAAAGGGAAGATCGCGTTGCGGATTCTTGCATTCCTGCGCGGCCGTCGAGGTTGCCTCGAAGCCGATATAGGCAAAGAACACCATGCCGGCACCGCGCAGGATCCCGTCCCATCCGTATTTGTGGTTGCCTTGCGCGGCGGGAATGAAAGGATGCCAGTTGGCTGGGTCGACATAGCGATAACCGGCCACCACCACGACAATGATCAAACCGACCTTCAGCGCCACCATCATCAGATTGATGCCGGCCGATTCGCGAATGCCGATGTAACACACCCAGGTGAGCGCGAGCACGATCGCTACCGCAGGCAGATTGAAAAGATGCCCCGTCGAGACGAGCGCACCGTTGGTGTATGCGAGCGGTGCATCGGTAAGCGTGACAGGCAGGTGGATGCCGACGTGATCGAGGAGACTGACGAAATAACCGGTCCAGCTCGTCGCCACCGCAGAGGCCGAGATGCCGTATTCCAGCACCATGTTCCAACCGATGAACCACGCCACCGACTCGCCGAGTGTGGCGTACGCATAGGAATACGAACTGCCGGAAATGGGGATCAGCGTGGCGAATTCGGAGTAGCACAAAGCGGTGAAGCCGCTGCAGATCGCCGCAAGAATGAACGAGATGAGTACGGCAGGGCCCGCATGATCCGCGGCGGCCTGGCCCGTCACCACGAAAATGCCGGTACCAATGACGGCGCCGATGCCCAACGCCGTGATGCCCCAGGGACCCAGTGTTCGTCGCAGGGCGGGGCCGTGCGAGGATTCGTCATCGGAAAAATCGGTCTTGCGAGCGAACAACTGTTTAAGCATAGGGCTTCCGGACATGAAACCGGCACGACGTCGTCGTGCCGGTGGCGTAACGTTTGGAATGCGCGGGTGCGGGAATCAGTCCACCTCGACACCGCGAGCCAGGTTGCTCTTGCGGTAGCCGTACAGGAAATACACCACCAGGCCGATCACGGCCCACGCGAAGAATGTGGCCTTCGCTTCCTTCGACAGGTTGAGGAACAGCAGCAGGCAGCCGAACACCGCCAGCGGGCAGACCAGCCACGGCATCGGGGTGCGGAACGGACGCGGACGGTCGGGTTGGGTGCGGCGCAGGATCAGGACGCCTATCGCGACCATGATGAATGCGAACAGCGTGCCCGAGTTGGTGATGTCGGCAAGGATGCCTACCGGGAACAGCGCGCCGAACAGCGACACGAAGGTGCCGGTGATCAACGTGATCACGTGCGGCGTGTGGAAGCGCGGATGGATCTTGGCCAGCGAGGTCGGTAGCAGGCCGTCGCGAGACATGGTGAAGAAGATGCGGGTCTGGCCGTAAGTCATCGTGAGGATCACCGACGGCAATGCGATGCCGGCGGCAAAGGCAATGAAGGCGCCGACGGTATTGTGGTTGAGCAGGCGTACCACATGGGCGAGCGCCTCCTTGCTGCACACCAGTGCCTGTGAACCGTTGCAGGCTGCGGCGAAGGCCGGCGTGCCCGGCTCGAGCGCCACGCCACTTGCGTCAAGCATGGGCTGCGCACCTACCGAACCCACGGCGGCGTAGCTCACCAGCAGGTAGTAGATGGTGCATACGCTCAGCGACGCTATCAGGGCGATCGGGATGTTGCGATTCGGGTTCTTCGTTTCCTCGGCCGCCGTGGAGATGGCGTCGAAGCCGATGTAGGCGAACACGATGGAAGCTGCCGCACCCAATACGCCGATGCCGCCCATCGGGCTACCCCAGCCGTTCGGCACGAAAGGCGTGAAGTTCTGGTCCTTCACCGCGGGCAGCGCGATGAAGATGAAAGCGGTGAGGGCGGTGATCTTGATCAGCACCAGTACGGTGTTGACCTTCGCCGACTTCGAGGTGCCTATCACCAACAGCCCAGTGATGGCCAGGCCGATCAGGCAGGCAAGCAGGTTGAAACTGCCGCCGTCCATCGGGCCC
Organism: Dyella psychrodurans; assembly: GCF_003363265.1. Classification (GTDB taxonomy): domain Bacteria; phylum Pseudomonadota; class Gammaproteobacteria; order Xanthomonadales; family Rhodanobacteraceae; genus Dyella_B; species Dyella_B psychrodurans. Next base: position 284,253 of record NZ_QRBF01000001.1, read on the forward strand.
GCCTGCAGGAAATGCGGCAAGCCGAATCCTGCGTGCGAGAGGAGGCCGTTGACGTAACCGGACCAGCCCACGCAGACCGTGCTCGCGGCGATGGTGTATTCCAGCACCAGTGCCCAGCCCACTATCCACGCAGTGCCCTCGCCGAGCACGCCGTAGGTATATGTATAGGCCGAGCCGGCGACCGGCACCATCGAGGCCAGTTCCGCATAGGCCAGCGCGGCGAACGCGCAGACCACCGCGGCGATCACGAACGCGATCATCATGCCGGGGCCGGCTTTCTGTCCGGCTTCCGCCGTAAGTACGAAGATGCCGGTACCGATGATGGCGCCAATGCCCAACATCGTGAGCTGGAACGCGCCAAGTTGTCGGACGAGGCTCTTCTTCTCGGCTGTTGCAATGATCTGATCGAGTGGCTTGACGCGCTTGAAAAGCATGTAGGAGTGCTCCCGGTGTGGACAGACATCACACCTATCAAGCGTCGCGGCAACTCCTGGCGCATCGATCCGAGGTGACGCCCAACCATAGCCTAGCGGAGGGAGAGCGTACAAGTTGCATTGCGGCTAGATTCGGCGTGGGACGTATGGTTGGGTCCCCCAACGCCAGCTTTCCATGGGAGGCTGGCGATGGGCGAAACGTTTAGGGCGACTTGCTCAGAAAACCATGTTGACGGCGACTTGTGGAGTGATGAACGCGTCGCTGTTGCGCCCTGCTGCACTGAACTGCACGCCGCCGATCACGCCGATACGATCATTGAAGTTGTATTCGATTGCGGGTGCCAGGCTCACGACCTTGCTTGTGGGATTCCGACTCTCCAGCGGCACCAGTGCCGTACCCGTGTCCTGCACACCTTGCAGTTGCGAAGCGTATACGCGGTTGTAGGCAACATCGAGCGCAAGCACCCATTGGGGATCGATACTGTATTCGGCACCGACCGACACGCCGAACGAACTACCCAATCGGATCTGTCCACGAAAATCTTGCGGCGTACCGTAGACGCTTACGCCGTTTATAGCGACTTGATTCGGAGGCAAGGTGTAGGAGACGGCCGCGCGCACGCGCAACGGCCTGCCATTCGGAAACCAAATGTATTGCTGGGCAAGTACGGAAAAAGTATCCGTCGACGCACCGTTGCCCGTTCCGTTCAGCGGATTTGAACCAAGGTGATCGTAAGGGCCTGTGGGAAATTGATGTGAATATCGCACTGACACAGCGGGTATGTCCCGACTCTTGTCGGGTGCAATCAGCATGTATTGCGCAGAGATTGTCGTATCGGTCAAGCCAAAACCGCTCGTGTGCGATCCCGCCGAATCGCTGCGTGCCAGGCCGGCGGTGAGCTGCAGTTGGAGGCGATCGGTGACACCGTAAAAAACCGGGACGATGGTCAGCCATTGGCCGGTTCCCTCGTCTTTCGCGTAACGATCCCATTGATCGTTGTACGCATCGCTGCTGCTGTTATGAATCAGGTAGGGTTCCACCAGCCAAGTGCCGGCAGGGAGGTTTTGCGGGTTGGGTGTCAACAGCGGGCCGGTGAAATTGACCGCTGAGGTTGTCGCATCGGAAGAATCCGTAGCAGCGACCGTGCCGCAACAGAATGCTGGCACGAGCAAAAAAGTGAGCTGGCCGAGTGTTCGGCTGGAGCGTGTCATGGCTTGGGCACCTTGATAGTCCATTTGAAAGGTGTAGTCGTCTTCCTGAGGACTCAGAGACGGCGTGGCTTCAAGATAAGGAGCGCCATGAACGCGATCTATGGTACAAATCTTAAATTGCCATACGCACGATCGTGCGCGTTGCTATCGCACCATGTATCGGATGCAATCTTTCGCATCATGGATTTTCGAATTCACCCAAGAGCTTCGTCATGAGTTTGTACGAGTCGTTGCGCGGTTACGCCGCGCATTATCCGAACGATTCGCACGTAGTTGCGTGCATGACCTTTCTGAAGGAGACCGAACGCCCCTTCGATCGAGATCATGCGGCCGGGCATTTCACCGGTTCGGCTTGGCTCGTCGATCCAGAAGGTCAGCATGTGTTGTTGACCCATCACCGCAAGTTGGATCGGTGGCTGCAACTGGGTGGTCACGCGGATGGCGACAGCGATCTCGCCGCTGTTGCATTGCGCGAAGCGCACGAGGAGTCGGGCATGACCGGATTAAGCGTCGATCCGGCTATTTTTGATGTCGACCGGCATTGGATTCCCGCGCGCAACGATGAACCAGGTCACTGGCATTACGATGTGCGCTATGTGGTGCGAGCGCGTGCCCGGGACGCTTTCGTTGTCAGCGATGAATCGCTGGACTTGGCTTGGGTATCGATCCGCGCGCTAGCGGACGACGACGCTACCGACGAATCGCTGCGGCGCATGGCGCGCAAATGGCTGGCGCGCGATCGCTAACCGTATCTGGCCGGTGCGGTATTCAAATGACCGCACTTGCCGCAGGTTCGTGCGTCGCGCGATGCGTAGAAGCGATCGAATACCGGCGGAAAATCGGTTTCGATGTCATGCAGCGTGAAATATTCTTCGTAGAGCTTGTGGTTGCATTTTTCGCAAAACCATAGCAAGCCGTCTTTTTCGTGACCGAGCCGTCGGCGTTCGATCACCATGCCTATCGAATCGGGCATGCGTTGCGGCGAATGAGGTACGCGCGGCGGCAGGTAGAAGATCTCGCCGGCGCGGATCGGAATGTCGCGCGCCACGCCATCGTCCTGCACCTTCAACACCATCTCGCCTTCGATCTGGTAGAAGAATTCCGGACCTTCGTCATAGTGATAATCGGTGCGCGCGTTCGGCCCGCCGACGATCATGATGATGAAGTCGCCGTCCACAATGCATTTGTTGCCGACCGGCGGTTTGAGCAAATGGCGGTGCTCGGCGATCCAGCGTTGCAAGTCGAAGGGAGGTGTCAGGGCCATAGGGACGATCCGTTGGAGTTCGCTTTCGCTTCTCAGACCTCGAGCGTAGCCAGGTCGCCTTTCTCTTCCAGCCAGTTCTTGCGGTCCGAAGCGCGCTTTTTGGCCAGCAGCATGTCCATCAGCTTGGCCGTGCCGTCGTTATCTTCCACAGTGAGCTGCACCAGACGACGTGTATCCGGATAGATGGTCGACTCGCGCAACTGCGAGGGGTTCATTTCACCCAAACCCTTGAAGCGCGTTACCGTGACTTGCCCCTTGATCTTTTCGCGCTCGATGCGTTGAAGCATCGCTGCTTTTTCGTTCTCGTCGAGGCAGTAGAACACTTGCTTGCCTACGTCGACGCGGAACAGCGGCGGCATGGCGACGAAGACGTGCCCTTCGCGCACCAGCGACGGGAAATGACGCAGGAAAAGCGCGCTCAGCAAGGTGGCGATGTGCAGGCCGTCGGAGTCTGCGTCCGCAAGAATGACGACCTTGCCGTAACGCAGGCCGCTCAGATCGTCCTTGCCCGGATCGCAGCCGATCGCCACGGCCAGATTGTGCACTTCCTCCGAGGCGAGCACCGACGTGGATTCCACTTCCCACGTGTTGAGGATCTTGCCGCGCAGGGGAAGGATCGCCTGGAACTCCTTGTCTCGTGCCTGCTTGGCGCTACCGCCCGCCGAATCGCCTTCGACCAGGAAAAGCTCGGTGCGCGTGAGATCGGTTGCCGTGCAGTCGGCAAGCTTGCCGGGCAGGGCGGGACCTTGCGTGATCTTCTTGCGGACGACTTGCTTGGCGGCCTTGAGGCGGGCGCTGGCGCGTTCGATCGCCAGCTGCGCGATGCGCTCGCCGAGATCGACATGCTGGTTGAGCCACAGGCTGAAGGCATCGTGCACCACGCTTTCCACCAGCGCGGCGGCGTTGCGCGACGACAACCGCTCCTTCGTCTGACCCGCGAATTGCGGGTCCTGCAATTTCGCGGAGAGCACGAAAGCGAGCCGCTCCCATACGTCTTCCGGCGCAAGCTTCACGCCGCGAGGAAGCAGATTGCGGATGTCGCAGAATTCGCGCACCGCATTGGTGAGGCCCGTGCGCAAACCGTTGACGTGCGTACCGCCCTGCACGGTCGGGATCAGGTTGACGTAGCTCTCCTGCACCAGTTCGCCTTCCGGCAGCCAGGTGAATGCGGCATCGAGGCCTTCCGTGTCGCGAGCGACGTGATGCACGAACAGGTCGGCAGGCAGGCATTCCGCGCCGTCGAGTTCGCCGCGCAGGTAATCGCGCAGGCCGTCTTCGTAATACCATTCGCTGACTTCGCCGGTGGCTTCGTCGACCAGCTTTACATTGAGTCCGGCGCAGAGCACCGCTTTCGCGCGCAGCAGATGCTTGAGCTTGGGCAGCGAGATCTTTGGTGAATCGAAATATTTCGGGTCGGCCCAGAAGCGCACCGTGGTACCGGTCTTCTTTTTCGGTACGGTGCCGAGGGTTTCCAGCGGGCTCGCGCGATCGCCGTTGGCGAATGTCATGCGATATTCGTTGCCGTCGCGGCGGATGGTCACTTCCACCTTGTTCGACAACGCATTCACCACCGACACGCCCACACCGTGCAGGCCGCCGGAGAAGTTGTAGTTCTTGCCGGAGAATTTGCCGCCCGCATGCAGGCGGGTCAGGATCAGTTCGACACCCGGAATGCCTTCCTCCGGATGGATGTCCACCGGCATGCCGCGCCCATCGTCGGTGACTTCCACCGAGCCATCAGCGTGGACGACCACTTCGATGGATTTCGCGTGGCCGGCCAGCGCCTCGTCCACCGAGTTGTCGACGACTTCCTGCACCAGGTGGTTCGGGCGCGTAGTGTCGGTGTACATGCCCGGGCGGCGCTTGACGGGGTCAAGACCGGAGAGGACTTCGATATCGGCGGCGTTGTAGCGACTGCTCATGCGGAGATGCGGACTTCCATGGAAGTTAAGCGCGGGAGGATGGTTGGCGGCTCGATGGAGGTCAAGAGTGTGCTCGCCATCCTCGTCGATTCAAAGCGGTGCGCAATGTTTTTCCAGCCAGGCCAGATCGGCATCTTCCAGCAGCGGCGCAAGCGCCGCGCGCACGGAAGCATGGTAATCGTCCAGCCAGGCGCGTTCTTCGGGATTGAGCAGTCCGGGTTCCAGCGCACGCCGGTCGAAGGGGCAGAGGGTCAGTGTTTCGAAAGCGTAGAACTCGCCGAATTCGCTCTGTTCGGCCTCGACCACGACCGCGAGATTTTCGTGACGGATACCGTGACGAGCCGGCTTGTACAGTCCGGGCTCGATCGAACTGATCATGCCCGGCTCCAGCGCCACCAGCGCGCCGCCCGAGATCGGCGGGCGAATGCCGTGGGGGCCTTCGTGCACATTGAGGAAGTAGCCTACGCCGTGACCGGTGCCATGGCCGTAATCCATGCCGGAGGCCCAGAGCGGCGCGCGAGCCAGTGCGTCGAGCTGCGGACCGCTGGCCCCTTTCGGGAAGCGTGCCCGCGACAGCGCGATCATGCCTTTCATGACCAGGGTAGCGTCGCGTCGCTGCTCGGCCGTGGTCGGACCCAGCGCCAGCACACGGGTGATATCTGTCGTGCCGCCCAGGTATTGCCCGCCGGAGTCGACCAGCAGCAAGCCGTGACGCTGCAAGGTGTTATGCGACTCTTGCGTGGCGCGGTAATGCGGCAGGGCACCGTTTTCCATATAGCCGGCAATCGTGGAGAAACTTTCGCCAACGAAATTCGGCTGCGCGGAGCGTTCCTCGCGCAGCAAGGTGTCCACATCCAGTTCGGTTTGCGTCATGCCCGCGGCGAGGCGCTCCTCCAGGCGGCGGAACGCGCGCACCAGCGCGACGCCGTCGCGACGCATGACTTCGCGAATGTGGCTCAGTTCGGTCGTGCTCTTGCACGCCTTGAACGCCGTGGACGGATTGGCGCCTTCGATGCGTTTCGCCGACGCTCCCACGGTCTCCAGCACGGAGCCGACGACGCGGCCGGGATCGAACAGCAATGTGTCGTTGGCGCCGAGTTCTCCCAGCACAGTTCCCAGCGTGGCGTAGTTGGCGATGCGGATGCCGTCGCCAGCCAGCGCCGCGACGAGAGTGTCACTGAGCTTGGCGCGATCGACGAACAGCGTGGCATGACCCGCCGTCTCGATCAGCAGGTGTGCCAGGAACACGGGATTGCATTCGACATCGCTGCCCCGAAGATTCGTCAGCCAGGCGATGTCGTCGAGGCTGGAGACGAGATGGTGCGTGGCGTGCTGCTTGCGCAAGGCGCTGCGCAGCTTGTTGAATTTCTCTGCGCGAGGCGTTCCGGCATAGGCAAGCGGGTGCTCGACCACGGGTGCCTTGGGCAGAGCGGGGCGCTCGGGCCAGATGATGCCCGGCAGGTCCAGATCGACGCGCAGCTTCGCACCCACGGCGTCGAGCAGGCGCTCGATCTGCCGTTGCGTGGCCACCGACACGCTATCGCCGGCGACAGCGACGACATCGCCCTGGTGCATGTGCTGCTGCAGCCAGGTCAGATGTTCGGGAGCGTGAGCGACGCGCTGTTTCATCAGCGCGATGCCGCTGCCGGCAAGTTGCTGCTCGGCTTGCGAGAAATAGCGCGAATCGGTCCACAGCCCGGCGTCGGTGGCGGTGACAAGCAAGATGCCGGCGGAACCGGTGAAGCCCGAGAGCCACTCGCGCGCCTGCCAGTGTGCGGGCAGGTATTCCGACAGATGCGGGTCGGCCGTGGGAACGAGACAGGCAGCGACACCATGCTTGACCATGGCCTCGCGCAAGGCGGCAACGCGTGCAGGAATCGGGTGGCTCATTCGCGCATGTTAGCAGGCCGCCGTGTCGCTGCCGCGTGCGCGTGAAAATAAGCGATTTCGCGTTCGAAATCGACGAATTTCGATTCACGCGTTATCGGGTTGCGAATGTCAACAAAGAAATGATAGAGCGCAACGAAAAGCGCGACATTCTGTCCCGGGCTGGTCAATGCTTGCTGCGGCGCGATATTCTATGCAGGTCGTCCCCGCGACAAATCCCATCAGCCTGTCTAAGAGTCGTACGTGAACAAGCGCACCTTTGTGTCCGCTTTGCGCTGGTCGTGCGCAAGCGTCGCCGTGTTTCTCAGCGGCTGCAGTTTGGATGTCCTGGCGCCCGAGGGTGATATCGGAGCGCAGGAAAAGTCTCTGATCCTTATCGCCACAGGACTGATGTTGGTGGTCGTGGTGCCGGTCATCGCGATGACCCTGTTTTTCGCTTGGCGCTACCGCGCGTCCAACACCAAGGCCACGTATGCACCCAAGTGGTCGCATTCGACCGCCATCGAAGCGGTGGTGTGGACCATTCCGTGCATCATCATCGCGATTCTCGCGACGATCACGTGGCGAACCACGCATGCGCTCGATCCGTACAAGCCGCTGCAGTCCCAGGCCAAGCCGATCACCATCCAGGCCGTGGCGATGGATTGGAAGTGGCTCTTCATCTATCCGGACTACGGCGTGGCCAGCGTCAATGAACTCGCGTTCCCGACGAACGTGCCGGTGCATTTCGAAATCACCTCCGATTCGGTGATGAATGCGTTCTTCATTCCGCGACTCGGCAGCCAGATCTATGCGATGGCGGGCATGGACACGCAGCTCAACCTGATCGCGAACGAACCGGGCAGCTACGCCGGCCTGTCGTCGAACTACAGCGGTCAGGGCTTCTCGGACATGCACTTCACAGCGATCGCGACGTCGCAGCAGGGCTTCGCGGATTGGGTCAACAAGGCCAAGGCCAGCTCGGCCAACCTCGACGACCAGGCGTATCACACGCTGACGCAGCCGAGCGAGAAGGTGCCGGTGTCGTACTACACCAACATCAAGCCTGGCTTGTTCGGCAGCATCATCAATCAGTACATGGGCGATATGTCGATGGACAAGATCGGCACGCCGTCGCCTGCGCAAGCGAGTGCCATTCCCTCGCATAACGATCACGCCAAGGCTTCGGAGTAGGCCATGTTCGGAAAACTTTCTCTATCGGCCATTCCTTACAATGAGCCGATCATCATGGGCACCCTGCTTATGGTGTGCCTCGCCGGTGCGGCGTTGCTTGGCTGGGTGACTTACCAGCGCAAGTGGGGCTATCTGTGGACCGAATGGTTCACTTCGGTGGACCACAAGCGTATCGGTGTCATGTACGTCATCATGGCGCTGGTCATGCTACTGCGCGGCTTTGCCGACGCCATCATGATGCGCGCGCAGCAAGCGATTGCGGCGTCCGACGCAGCGGGCTACCTGCCGCCGCATCACTACGACCAGATCTTCTCCGCGCACGGCGTGATCATGATTTTCTTCGTCGCCATGCCGTTCGTGGTGGGGTTGATGAATCTGGTGGTGCCGCTGCAGATCGGCGCGCGCGACGTGGCGTATCCGTTCCTGAACTCGCTCAGCTACTGGCTCACCGCTTCCGGTGTGGTGCTGGTCATGCTGTCGATGTTCGTGGGCGACTTCGCCGCGACCGGCTGGCTGGCCTATCCGCCGCTGTCGGAGCTGAAGTTCAGTCCGACCGTGGGCGTCGATTACTACATATGGGCGTTGCAGCTATCCGGTCTCGGTACAACGCTTAGCGGTATCAACTTCGTCGTCACCATCCTGCGCATGCGTGCGCCCGGCATGACGTTGATGAAGATGCCGGTGTTCACCTGGACGGCGCTGGTCACCAACATCCTGATCGTGGCCGCGTTCCCGGTGTTGACGGTGGCGTTGGCGCTGCTGGCGGCAGACCGTTACCTGGACATGCATTTCTTCACGAACGAGCTCGGCGGCAACGCCATGCTCTACATCAACCTGATCTGGATCTGGGGTCACCCGGAGGTGTACATCCTGATCCTGCCGTGCTTTGGCGTGTTCTCCGAGATCGTGTCCACCTTCTCGGGCAAGCCGTTGTTCGGTTACAAATCGATGGTGTACGCCACGGCGGGCATCGGCGTGCTGTCGTTCGTCGTCTGGTTGCACCACTTCTTCACGATGGGCTCGGGTGCGGACGTCAATGCCTTCTTCGGCATCTCGACGATGATCATTTCCATCCCGACCGGCGTGAAGCTGTTCAACTGGCTGTTCACCATGTATCGCGGCCGTATTCGCTTCACGGTGCCGATGCTGTGGACCGTTGGCTTCATGGTCACCTTTACCATCGGTGGCATGACTGGCGTGCTGATGGCGGTGCCGGGTGCGGACTTCGTGCTGCACAACAGCCTGTTCCTGATCGCGCATTTCCATAACGTGATCATCGGCGGCGTCATCTTCGGTTGCATGGCGGCGATCAACTATTGGTTCCCGAAGGCGTTCGGCTTCAAGCTGGAAGAGCGTTTTGGCCGATACTCGTTCTGGTGCTGGCTGGTCGGCTTCTATATGGCCTTCATGCCGCTGTACGTGCTGGGCCTGATGGGCATGACGCGTCGCATGAACCACTACGCCAATCCGGCGTGGCAGCCATACCTGATCGTGGCCGCCGTCGGCGCCGGCATCATTGCGCTGGGCATTGGCTTCACCATCCTGCAGATTGCGGTGAGTATCCGTAATCGCGCCGAGAACCGCGACCTGACCGGCGATCCGTGGGGTGGCCGTACGCTCGAGTGGTCCACCAGCTCGCCGGCGCCGTTCTATAACTTCGCCGTGGTGCCGCAGATCGAAGAGCTGGACCAGTTCCAGGCCGACAAGGAACACAAGCGCGCCTACAAGCTCCAGTCTCAGTACGCGGATATCCATATGCCGCGCAACACCGGAGTTGGCGTGTTCATGGCCGCGTTCGGCACCGTCCTGGGCTTTGCCATGGTGTGGCATATCTGGTGGCTCGCCATCTTCGGTCTGGTCGGCATGGTTTCTTCGTTCATCAGTCGCGCTTACGACACCGACGTCGATTACTACGTGCCGGGTGCTGAAGTGCTGAAGACCGAGCGTGCACGTCTGGTGCCGCTGCAGAAGTTGGTCGATCACGTGGATCCGGCATCGGCCGGCCAGAAGGTTGCTTAAGCCATGAGCAGTTCCGTTATTACCGCAAATCACGGCGTCGTCGCGCACGGCGACGCCGGTCACCACGAGCATCACGACGACGGATCCAAGACCCTTCTGGGGTTCTGGATCTACCTGATGAGCGACTGCCTGATCTTCTCGGCGCTGTTCGCTTCGTTTGCCGTGCTCTGCAATGCCACGGCCGGCGGCCCGACCAGCAAGGAACTGTTCGAGCTGCCTTACGTGCTGGGTGAAACCATGCTGCTGTTGTTCAGCAGCTTCACGTTCGGCGTGGCGATGCTGAACATGCATGCCGGCAAGCGCAACAAGGTCATCGGCTGGCTGTTTGTGACGTTCCTGTTCGGCCTGGGCTTCATTGCGATGGAAGTCCACGAGTTCGCACACCTCATCCATGAGGGTGCCGGTCCGAGCCGCAGTGCATTCCTGTCGTCGTATTTCGCGCTGGTGGGCACCCACGGCCTGCACGTGAGTGCTGGCCTGATCTGGATCGTGGTGATGATGCACATGGTCGGCAAGTTCGGCCTGAACGACGTCGTGCAGCGCCGCCTGTCCTGCCTCAGCCTGTTCTGGCACTTCCTGGATGTGGTCTGGATCTGCGTGTTCACCATCGTTTACCTGCGGGGAGTGCTCTGATGTCCGCTCATCACAGTCATGCGCACGTTGCGGATCACCAGCACGCCAATCACGGCTCGCTGAAGTCCTACATCGTCGGTTTTGCGCTCTCCATCATCCTGACGTTCATGTCGTTCGGCTGCGTGATGTCGGGTGCGGTGCCGCACGACCTGGTCATGCCGGGCATCATGGTGCTCTGCGTCGCGCAGGTGCTGGTGCAGTTGGTGTTCTTCCTGCATCTGAGCGCCAAGCCGGGCCAGCGAGACAACCTCTCGATCGGCGTGTTCACGGTGCTGATCATCGCGATCGTCGTGGTGGGCTCGCTGTGGGTGATGCACAACATGAACGTCTACATGATGCATCCGGCCACGCAGTCCATGTCGTCCAGCATCGGCTGATGCCGGCTCGCGGTCCCGTCCGCCATGGACGGGACCTTGGCCCCGGTTTGGGGCCCTGTTTTCGGTGGCCAAGCCTGAGATTGCCCTGACACCACCTCGGGCACCCAGCGGACGGAACCTCACGACAACGCCGGATTGTCACGATAACTGAACTTTTTTTCAGACTTCGACGACACAGCATCTCGCGGCTGGAGCGATCTACCGCTAAAATGCTGATTTCCAGCACGGCTGCTTTCCATGACCCCCCTGATTTTCGTCACTGGCGGTGTGGTGTCCTCGCTTGGCAAGGGCATCGCGGCGGCGTCGCTTGCGTCCATTCTCGAGGCCCGCGGCCTCTCGGTCACCATGATGAAGCTCGATCCCTACATCAATGTGGATCCGGGCACCATGAGCCCCTTTCAGCACGGCGAGGTCTATGTGACCGACGACGGCGCGGAAACCGACCTGGACCTGGGCCACTACGAACGCTTCGTTCACACCCGTCTCACCGGCAAGAATTCGATCACCACCGGCAAGATCTACGAATCGGTGATCCGCAAGGAACGCCGCGGCGACTACCTGGGCGCAACCGTTCAGGTCATCCCGCACATCACCGACGAGATCAAGCATTGCATCCACGAGGCCACCCGCGGCTTCGACGTGGCCCTGGTGGAGATCGGCGGCACGGTCGGCGACATCGAGTCCCAGCCGTTCCTGGAGGCCATCCGCCAGCTGCGCATCGAACACGGCCCGGAAAAGTGCCTGTTCATGCACCTTACCCTGGTGCCGTACATCAAGGCGGCCGGCGAGATCAAAACCAAGCCGACCCAGCATTCGGTGAAGGAACTGCGCTCCATCGGTATCCAGCCGGACGTCCTGCTGTGCCGCTGCGAACAGCCGCTGCCGGACGGCGAGCGCCGCAAGATCGCCCTGTTTACCAATGTGCCGGAGCAGGCGGTCATCAGCGCGGCCGACGTGGACATCATCTACAAGCAACCGTTGTGGCTGCACCAGCAGGGGTTGGACGACATCGTCGTCAAGAAGCTGGGCCTCGACGCCAAGCCGGCCGATTTGTCGGGTTGGCAGCGCACGGTGGATGCCGTCGAGCATCCGAAAGACGAAATCACGATCGCCATCGTCGGCAAGTACGTCGAGCACAAGGATGCCTACAAGTCGTTGGGCGAGGCCCTGCGTCATGGCGGCATCAAGCAACAGACACGTGTGAACTTGGAGTGGATCGATTCCGAGCAGATCGAAGCCGACGGTGCGGCCAAGGTGCTTGGCGGCGCTGATGCGATCCTTGTTCCGGGCGGTTTCGGCAAGCGCGGTTTCGAAGGCAAGGTGCTGGCCGCCAGATATGCCCGCGAACATGGCGTGCCGTATTTCGGCATCTGCTACGGCATGCATGCGGCAGTGGTGGATTTCGCCCGCAACGTTGCTGGGCTGACCGACGCCGATTCCAGCGAGAACGACCGCCATACGCCCAACCCGGTCATCGGGCTGATCACGGAGTGGACCACGGCAACCGGCGAAGTCGAGCAGCGCAACGAGCGCTCCGATCTGGGCGGCACCATGCGCCTGGGTGCGCAGGAATGCCGACTCAGGGCCGGCACGCTGGCGCGTCAGTTGTACGGTCAGGACATCGTGCGCGAGCGTCATCGCCATCGCTACGAATTCAACAATCGCTACCGCCAGACGTTCGAAGATCTCGGTTTGGTGATCTCCGGCAAATCGATGGACGACCTGCTGGTGGAAATCGTCGAACTCCCGCTGCAGAAGCATCCGTGGTTCCTCGGTTGCCAGGCGCATCCGGAATTCACCTCCACGCCGCGCGACGGCCATCCGCTGTTCATCGGCTTCGTCCGCGCCGCGCGCGAATACAAGGCGGTGCGCGATGGTCAGAAGTTGGCGAAGGAGTCGGTCGCATGAAGTTATGCGGTTTTGAGGTCGGCCTGGACAAACCGCTGTTCCTGATCGCCGGCCCCTGCGTGGTGGAATCCGAACAACTTCAGATTGACACCGCCGGCACGCTGAAGGAAATCACTACCAAGCTCGGCATCAACTTCATCTTCAAATCCAGCTTCGACAAGGCGAATCGTTCCTCGGGCGGCAGTTTCCGTGGCCCCGGCATGGAAGAAGGTTTGCGCGTGCTGAGTGAAGTAAAGCGCCAGCTCGGCGTGCCGGTGCTCACCGACGTGCACGAGTACACGCCGATGAACGAAGTGGCCGCGGTCGTCGACGTGCTTCAGACGCCTGCGTTTCTCTGCCGCCAGACCGATTTCATCCAGAACGTGGCCCGCGCCGGCAAACCGGTGAACATCAAGAAAGGCCAGTTCCTCGCGCCGTGGGATATGAAGAACGTTGTCGAAAAGGCCAAGGCCGTCGGCAACAGCGACATCATGGTGTGCGAACGCGGTGCCAGCTTCGGCTACAACAATCTGGTGTCGGACATGCGCTCGCTAAGCGCCATGCGAGATACCGGATGCCCGGTCGTGTTCGACGCCACTCACTCGGTGCAACTGCCGGGCGGGCAGGGCACCAGTTCCGGTGGCCAGCGCGAGTACGTACCGGTTCTCGCGCGTGCGGCCGTGGCCGTGGGCGTCGCCGGTCTGTTCGCCGAGACCCATCCGGACCCCAGCAAGGCGCTCAGCGATGGACCGAACGCCTGGCCGCTCGCCAAGATGGAAGCCCTCCTGCAAACCTTGCTGGAACTGGATGCCGTGACCAAGCGCCACGGATTCCTGGAACAGACTGTCTGATGTCGATGCGCGATTGCCGCGCAGCGATGTCTCTTTTTCCTTTGAACTGGATAGGACATGAGCACCCAAATTACCCGCATCCATGCCCGCGAAATTCTCGACTCCCGCGGTAACCCGACGCTTGAAGCCGAAGTGACACTGGCCGATGGCGCATTCGGCCGCGCCGCGGTGCCGAGCGGCGCGTCGACCGGTACGCGCGAGGCGGTGGAGCTGCGCGATGGCGACAAGTCGCGCTATCTGGGCAAGGGTGTAAAAAATGCGGTTGCCAACGTCAACGGTGCGATTGCCGACGCGCTGAAAGGTTTCGACGCCGCCGACCAGAAAGGCCTGGACGCCAAGCTGATCCAGCTGGATGGCACGCCGAACAAAGGTCGCTTGGGCGCCAATGCCTTGCTGGGCGTTTCGATGGCTGCCGCGCATGCTGCCGCTGCGTCGCGCCACGAGCCGCTGTGGAAGTACCTGTCGAACGGCAAGCCGGGTGCGCTGCCCGTGCCGATGATGAACATCATCAACGGCGGTGCGCATGCCGACAACAACGTCGACGTGCAAGAATTCATGGTTCTCCCCGTGGGTCTGCCGAGCTTCGCCGAAGCGCTGCGCGCCGGCACGGAAATCTTCCACGCGCTGAAGAGCGTGCTGAAGGGCAAGGGCCTCAACACCGCCGTCGGCGATGAAGGCGGTTTCGCGCCGAACCTGCGCTCCAACATCGAAGCGCTCGATACGATTCTCGAAGCGGTCAACAAGAGCGGCTACAAGATCGGCAGCGACATTCTGCTTGGCCTCGACGTGGCCAGCTCCGAATTTTTCAAGGACGGCAAGTACGATCTCGAAGGCGAGGGCAAGGTCTACACGCCGGCCCAGTTCGTCGACCTGCTTGCCAGCTGGGCGCAGCAGTATCCGATCGTCACGATCGAAGACGGCATGGCCGAAGGCGACTGGGACGGCTGGAAGCTGCTCACCGACAAGATCGGCAGCAAGGTGCAGTTGGTGGGCGACGACCTGTTCGTGACCAATCCCGCGATCTTCCGCGAGGGCATCGAAAAAAAGATCGCCAACGCGATCCTCATCAAAGTGAACCAGATCGGCACGCTGTCCGAAACGCTGGAAGCCATCGCCATGGCCGATGCGGCCAAGTACGCGGCGATCGTGTCGCACCGTTCGGGCGAAACCGAGGACACCACGATCTCGGACATCGCCGTGGCCACCACCGCCACCCAGATCAAGACGGGTTCGCTGTGCCGCACCGATCGCGTGGCGAAGTACAACCAGCTGCTGCGCATCGAAGAACAGCTGGGTGCCGCAGCGCGCTATGCTGGCCGCAACGCATTCCCGAACTTGGCTCATTTGCCTAGCTAAACGAGGTAAGCCGCGACGATGCTGCGTTGGGTCGCTTTGATCCTCCTGCTTTTGCTGATCGGACTGCAGCTCAAGCTGTGGTCCAATCACGGCGGCATGTCCGAAGTGAACAGCCTGCGCGTCGCCGTGAAAAAGCAGAGCGACGAGAACGACAAGCTGGTCCAGCGCAACCAGGCGCTGGCCGCTGACGTCAACGATCTCAAGCACGGCGAACAGGCGGTCGAGGCGCGTGCGCGCGGCGAGCTGGGCCTGATCAAGCCGGGCGAAACCTTCTATCAGGTCGTCGAAAAGCCTGCCAACGCCGCCAGTGCCGCCGCACCGGCGGCTTCGGGTACCAGCGGCAACTAGGTCGCTTCGGTCGATATTGACTGCCTTCGCTGTTGAAAACCGCTTCGGTGCCAGCCGGAATGTCGGTTTGGCGAGCGTTACCCTCTCCAATAGGTTGTGATTCTCGCAACCGAACGATCAGAATCGCATTCATGACATCCGAATCAGAGCTACCCCGTGCCTACGGTCCGCCGCCGCTGACGGCTGAATTGCGCCGTACGCCCGAAGATTTTCGCGTTGAAGAAATTCTTGGCTACGAAGCCGACGGCGACGGCGAGCACGCGCTTCTCTGGGTGGAAAAGCGCGAAGCGAATACCGATTGGGTCGCGCGCGAGCTGGCGCGCTTCGCGAATGTGTCGCCAGTCAATGTGGGCTATGCCGGCCTCAAGGATCGTCACGCGGTAACCCGGCAAGCTTTTACCGTGCAGCTAGCGGGCAAGCCCGATCCCGACTGGGCCACTTTCCCGCACAGCGAGGTCAAGGTGCTGGCCAGCACGCGGCACAAACGCAAGCTCAAGCGCGGCGCGTTACGCGGCAATCGTTTTGTGCTCGTTCTGCGCGATGTTCGTGGCGATCGTGCACATGCCGAACAAGTGCTGCAGTCGATCGTTACGCGCGGCGTACCCAACTATTTCGGCGAGCAGCGTTTTGGTCGAGAAGGCGGCAATGTCGCGCAAGCCCGTGCGATGTTCGCGGGGCGGCGCGTGGACCGTGACAAGCGGTCCATCCTCCTTTCAGCAGCGCGTTCGCACATCTTCAACAGCGTTCTTGCAGCGCGCGTCGAGCGCGATGTCTGGGACAAACCGCTGGACGGTGAAATCTGGTCGTTGGCCGGCTCTCGCTCGTGGTTTGGACCGGAACCGTTCGACGACGTGCTTGCCGCGCGCCTTGCCCAGGGCGATATCCATCCGTCCGGACCGCTGTGGGGGCAGGGCGAATCACCTGCCGCCGGTGCAGTGGGCGAACTGGAACGCGAAGTTTCCGCCGCATTCAGCGATCTGGCCGATGGTCTTGTTGCAGCGCGCATGGATCAGGAGCGGCGCCCTTTGCGCCTGCTTCCAAAGGAATTGCGCTGGCGCTGGCTCGACGACGAAACGCTCGAACTAGGTTTCGAATTACCTGCGGGAGCCTACGCCACTGTCGTGGCGCGTGAATTGATCGCGTAAATATTCACGCTTTCGCCGCAGGCGCATACATCCACAGCGTAAGTAAAGCGCGCGCGACACGATGACGCGTGGATTCAAACCCGCAATCTATCCGGCTTGACTTAGTTTGACGACGTTGAACGCACCAAAGTCGCAATATCATTGATCAGCGCGCCATGCGTGGCGGGCTGTTCGTTGTTGGGGTCGTTGTTGCTTTTGAATGGCCGGCTACGCGGCAGCCAATACGGCGCTGTCACATAGAACGGGATGCGATGGAATGCCTCTGTTGTGGACACCGGCGTCAGGGCGAGATGGATGTTGGCAGGACCCGTGAACCGATCTGCTGAGCCAGGGATCGGCGAGCTGCTTTTCCAGTCATTGGCTTGGACTGGATTTGTGCCCCACGCACCAGATGTACCCGTGATGGATAGCACAGGCATGCCAGCCAGCTTCGGCAATGGCGTGGCGACATTCTGTGCGCCAATTTGAGACGACAGCGCCAGTCCAAAAACAAACCAAGCGGTGGCGATGACTTTGTTTTTCATCGGTACACTCCTTTGCAATTCCAATGGTTGTTCCGGCACGACGGCTTGCCTGCATCCGCCGCCTGACGGCCAAGGCTAGCAAAAGACCGCGTGGGTGGTGGTCACCGCCGACGGATCATAGGGGCATTGTTCATAGACGCGCTTTCGATTTCAGCAATACGACCACCGCCCCAGTCCCGCCCTGCATCGGTCGCGCCGAGGCAAAGGCGATGACATCATCCCGGCGGCGCAACAGGCGATCGGTAAGCACTTTCAGCACCGGCCCGGCGGCCTTGGAGCGCAACCCCTTGCCGTGCACGATGCGGACGCAATGCAGATCGCGCGTGGATGCTTGGGCCAGGAAATCGGCGATGGTTGCCTGCGCGGCGGCGGCGTTCATCTGGTGCAGATCGATCTCATCCTGCACGCTGTACTGGCCGCGTTTGAGCTGGCGCAGCAGCTTCGGCGAATAGCCGTCGCGGAGGTAGCTGAGTTCCTCGCCGACCTCCATGAGGCCGGGATCGAAAGCCATGTTCAAAAGCTCGCGCGGAACGGCTGCCTCGTCGGCCTCGAGCATGTGAGGATGAGGTTCCGGCTTGGGGCCGGCTGGCGGCGGTGCGACCGGATCCATACGGCGGACCTCGCCGATGGCCTCGCGAAACAGTCGGCTGTCGTCTTCGTTGACAGTGGCGGGCGTGCGGCGCTTCATGGAATTCATCCTAACGAATGAGAGACTGTTGCGGCGAGGTTTCAGCCTGAAATCGCGGCCGCGGCGGTGAAACCGGCGGGCCGCTCGGTTAGACTCCAGAGTTCAGGGAGCGTGCGATGAAGCCTCCGGGCCGCACACCGTAAAACAGCTTTGAACGGATCACGATGCGAGTTCTTGTCAGCAACGACGATGGCGTGGATGCACCGGGCATCCGCGTGCTTGCCGAGCGCCTTGGTGCGGTCGGCCAGGTCACGGTGGTGGCCCCGGACCGCGACCGCTCGGGCGCGAGCAATTCATTGACGCTCGATGCGCCCATCCGCGCCCTGCGCATGGAGAACGGTTATTACCGCGTAGCGGGCACGCCCACGGACTGCGTACACCTTGCGCTGGCCGGCATGATCGACCACGAGCCGGATATCGTCGTTTCGGGCATCAACAATTCCGCCAACCTTGGCGACGACGTGATCTATTCCGGTACGGTTTCAGCGGCGATGGAAGGCCGATTTCTGGGGCTGCCGGCGATTGCCGTATCGCTGGTGAGCAAGGATCACCAGGGCGAACATTACGAGTCCGCCGCCAAGGCCGTGTTGCTGCTGATGGAACGCCTGCTGGTCGATCCACTGCCGGCCGACACCATCCTCAACGTCAACGTACCGGATCGCCCGTGGGATGAAATCCGCGGTTTCGAGGTAACCCGGCTGGGCAAGCGGCATCGTTCCGCGCCGTGCATCAAGCAGACCGATCCGCGCGGCAAGACCATCTGGTGGATCGGCCCCGCGGGCGATGTCGACGACGCAGGCCCCGGCACCGACTTCCACGCCGTGCAGCGCGGCTATGTGTCGGTCACGCCGATTCACGTGGATCTCACGCGTTTCCAGGCGTTGGAGAAGGTGAGCAGTTGGGTGCATGCCTTGACCGACGGCATGGCCGACAAAACCGATGGCAAGGCAGCGTGAGGTGACCGTGCATCCCCTGCCTCCATCCGCACTCAAAGGCGAAGGCATGACATCGCAGCGTGCGCGCGATCGTCTCGTCGCCAAGCTCAAGGAAGAGGGCATCCACGACAAGCGCGTGCTCGATGTCATTCGCAATCTTCCGCGTCATCATTTCATCGACCAGGCGCTGCACTCGCGTGCCTACGAGAACACCGCGCTGCCGATCGGCCACGGTCAGACGATCTCGCAACCCTGGGTCGTGGCGCGCATGACCGAGGCCTTGCTGGAACCGTTCGACCAGAAAGACGGGCGGCCAAAGAAAGTGCTGGAAATCGGTACCGGCTCCGGTTACCAGGCCGTTGTGCTCGCCAGCCTGGTTCCACAGGTTTTCACGGTCGAGCGCATCGAGGAACTGCTGCGCCAGGCGCGCCGCCGCTTCCGCCAGCTCGGCATCGAGAACATTCGTTCGCGCCATGACGACGGCAAGCTGGGATGGGCCGTCGAGGCACCGTTCGATGCAATCATCCTCACCGCTGCCGGCGATGCGATTCCCACCCAGATACTCGATCAACTGAGTCCCGATGGCGTGCTGGTCGCACCCGTCGGTTCCCCGAGCAGTCAAACCTTGATCCGCATGCGCGGAGACGGCAAAGGCGATTTTGTGCAAGAAGAACTGGCTGCAGTGAGTTTCGTACCTTTGCTGGGTGGCATCGGCTGATGCGTCTTTTTGGAAAGCTTTACGCGCGCGTTCTGGTCTGGGCGCGCGATCCCAGAGCGGTTCATTACCTTTGCGGTCTGAGCTTCGTCGAAGCCTTCATCTTTCCGGTCATGCCGGAGGTGATGTTGGCGCCGATGATGCTGGGCAAGCGGCACCGCGCGTTCTTCTACGCCAACATCAGTTTGCTGTTTTCGCTTCTTGGATCATTGGTCGGTTATGCGCTGGGGCATTGGGCGTTTCATGCTCTGACGCCGTTGCTGCAGTCGTTGCATCTTTACGACCCTATCCAGCGTGGCGTGGACAGCCTGCGTTCGCAGATGAACGAGCATTGGCTGGAGCTGCTGCTGGTGCTGATGCTTGCGGCACTGCAGCCGGTGGTGCCGATGAAGTTTGTGACCTGGGCATCGGGCATTGTCGGCGTGCCCATCATGCCGTTCCTGGTTTGCATTCTGCTTGGCCGCGGCAAGCGCGTTTGGCTGCTCGCGCTATTGATCCGTCTGTTCGGCGAGCGTGCCGAGCGGATGCTCCACAAGCATATCGAATGGATTGGTTGGGCTGCGCTGGTGGTGCTGGCGGCACTCGCGGCTTGGTGGGTGCTGAAGCATTAACGCGCGGCAATCTTTTCCGATGGGGTCGTATGAAAACTCCGCGTGACCCCGTTATGCTCCAGCGCATGAAAGGATTGATGCGATGGTCCGTACTTGCCACTACTGCACTCCTCATGACCGCCTGCAGCACGGTCGTGGTCCAGCCGCCGCCCGGCGGATCCGCGACGCCCGAGTCGCCTGTGCCGAATGCAAGCGCCGTGGGTACCTACACGGTCGTCAAGGGTGACACGCTTTATTCCATCGCCTTTCGCAATGGCACGGACTTTCGCGATCTGGCGCGGGTGAACGGTATTTCCGCGCCGTATACGATCTGGCCTGGCCAAGTACTCAAATTACCGGGTCATGGCGCAGCAGTTCCTACGCGCGCACCTGCGACCGTGGTGGTCGCCAAAGCGCCACCTCCCGCACCGAATACCGGTCCCCAAACGGGTGGACCTGCGTTGCCGCCACCTGCGCATACGGCGACGACGTCACCTGCCACCGTGGCAACAGCTCCCGTCCCGTCATCGATGGCCGTCGCGACGACCAACGTGCCACCGCCGACCCCCATTGCAACCCCCGTTGTCGCAAGCGGCGGCACTCGCACGGCAGGTGGCGTGAAATGGCGCTGGCCGGCATCAGGGCAGGTTGTCGGTCGCTTCCAGGCCAGTGCGGCAATTCCGGGGGTCGACATTGCCGGCAAGGAAGGCGACCCGGTGGTCGCTGCAGCGGACGGCGTCGTCGTCTACAGCGGCAATGGCCTGGTCGGCTACGGCGAACTCGTCATCATCAAGCACAACGACAGTTTCCTGTCTGCTTACGGCCACAACCGCAAACGCCTGGTCACGGAAGGCCAGCAGGTGAAGGCCGGCCAGGAGATCGCCGAGATGGGCTCCAGCAGCAGTTCGCGCGACGAGTTGGAATTTCAGATCCGCAAGGATGGCAGCCCGGTCGATCCGCTGGATTACCTGCCTTCGCGCTAAGCCTTCTTATCCGCCTGGAAGAATGAAGGCGACGACGACCCGACGTCCTTCGGCGGCAAGCAGGTCGTAGGTGCGCGCGGCGGCGGCATTGTCCATCACTTCGATGCCCACGCCTCGGCGCAGAAAACCTGCAAGAAAAGACGCCGGCGGAAACTGCTGGCGTGCACCGGTGCCGAGCAAAACCAGTTCGGGTTTCAGTTCAAGAATGCCTTCGACATGGCTCTCGTCGAGCGCGAGCGCGCTTGAAACAGGCCATTGCTCGATGGCGCGATCAGGCGCCAGCACGAAGCTGTCGCTCAACTCGCGGTCCACGACTGTTACGGCATGGGGTGTGACACGGCGGACGAACAGGAATCCCTCCGGCCGATCCAGCGACAAATCCATGATGCGTCCTTACCGGGGCAGGGCGAGCCGCGGATCGTCTTCGTTGCGCCGGAACAGCACCACGATATGACCGATCTGTTGCACGTTTTCGGCGCCGGTGCCGTCGATCAGGGTGTCGATCTGCGCATCGCGTTCGTCCTTGTCGCCGCCTGAAAGCTTCACTTTCACCAGCTCGTGGTGAGACAGCGCAAGGTCGAGTTCCTTCACCACCGCCTCGGTTGCACCCTTGGCTCCGAGCAAGATCACCGGATGAAGATCGTGGGCGAGGCTGCGCAGATAGCGCCGCTGGGAAGGGGAAATTGCCATTCGTTCAGTCTCGGATTCGCGACGAGGGGATCGCAAAGGGTATCATGGGCACCCCTGTTCCCGGCCGTTGCCGACCATGCCTCGCAGCAAGAGCAGTTCCCGCTGGCTGCGGGAGCATTTTGATGACGTCTACGTCAAGAAGGCCCAGGCCGAAGGCCTGCGTTCGCGTGCCGTATTCAAGCTGGAAGAGCTGATCGAGCGGGATAACCTGCTCAAGCCCGGCATGCGGGTCGTCGACCTTGGCGCCGCCCCCGGGGGCTGGTCGCAATTGGTTCGTCAGCGTCTGGGCGATAGTGGTACCGTGGTGGCCCTGGATATCCTGCCAATGCAGGGCATCGCCGGAGTGGACTTTCTGCAGGGCGATTTCCGCGAGGAGAGCGTGCTGCATGCCCTGGAAGCTCGCCTGGATGGCCAGAAGCTCGATCTTGTGCTGTCTGACATGGCCCCCAATATGAGTGGTGTGGCCCTGGCCGACCAAATCCGGGCGATGGATTTGGCCGAACTGGCGCTTGATTTCAGTAGGCACTGGCTCAAACCGGGCGGAGCGTTTCTAATCAAGCTGTTCCAGGGAACGGGCTTTGACGATTACTTGCGAGGCTTGCGCGCGGATTTCACGCGCGTAAGCATGCGTAAACCCAAGGCCTCACGTGCGCGTTCACGTGAGGTGTATGCGCTGGCAACCGGTTTCAAACCGGGAAGCCGGCAGAATGGCGAGAACCGCGCATGAATGAGACATGGAAAACCCTGTTGCTCTGGCTGGTCATCGCGGTGGTGCTCATCACCGTGTTCCAGAGCTTCAACCCGCACGGTGGCGCCTCATCGGACCTGCCTTACAGCAGCTTTGTACAGAGCGTGGATAGCGGCAACGTCGCTACCGCCACCATCAGCGCCGAAAACCCTGCCACCATCAGCGGCAAGCTGAAGGATGGCAGCAACTACCGTAGCGTCGCGCCTGTGCTCGGCTTCTCCACCAGCACGGTGGTCAAGCAGATGCAGGACAAGAACGTCATCGTCACCCAGGATTCCGGCACGGGCTTCTCGCTGATCGGCCTGCTGGTGAACTGGTTGCCGGTGATCCTGATCGTCGGTGTCTTCATCTGGTTCATGCGCCAGATGCAGCAAGGCGGTGGTGGACGCGGGGCGATGAGTTTCGGCCGCTCGCGTGCCAAGCTGCAGGGCGAGGATCAGGTCAAGGTCAATTTCAGCGACGTCGCCGGTTGCGATGAAGCGAAAGAGGAGGTCGGCGAACTGGTCGAGTTCCTGCGCGACCCAGGCAAGTTCCAGCGCCTGGGCGGCAAGATTCCGCGCGGCGTGCTGATGGTTGGCCCGCCCGGTACCGGTAAGACCCTGCTCGCGAAGGCCATTGCAGGCGAAGCCAAGGTGCCGTTCTTCTCAATCTCCGGTTCCGATTTCGTCGAGATGTTCGTCGGCGTGGGCGCGTCGCGCGTTCGCGACATGTTCGATCAGGCGAAGAAGCACGCACCGTGCATCATCTTCATCGACGAAATCGATGCCGTGGGTCGTCATCGCGGCGCCGGTCTCGGCGGCGGTCATGACGAGCGCGAACAGACGCTCAATCAGCTGCTGGTCGAAATGGACGGTTTCGAAGGCACCGAGGGCATCATCGTCATCGCCGCCACCAACCGTCCGGACGTACTCGATCCCGCACTGTTGCGCCCGGGTCGCTTCGACCGCCAGGTCGTCGTCGGCCTGCCGGACGTAAAGGGGCGCGAGCAGATCCTCAAGGTGCATCTGCGCAAGGTGCCGACGGCGAGCGACGTGGATCCGATGGTGATCGCACGTGGTACGCCGGGTTTCTCCGGTGCGGACCTGGCCAACCTCGTGAACGAGGCGGCCTTGTTCGCCGCGCGCGAGAACGCCCGCGAAGTGCGCATGAACCACATGGACAAGGCACGCGACAAGATCTTGATGGGCACCGAGCGCCGTTCGATGGCGATGAGCGAAGACGAGAAGAAGCTCACCGCCTATCACGAAGCCGGCCATGCCATCGTCGGTCGCCTCGTTCCCGAGCACGACCCTGTTTACAAGGTCACGATCATTCCGCGCGGCCGTGCGCTGGGTGTCACCATGTACTTGCCGGAAGGCGACAAGTACAGCATGAACAGGACCGCGATCGAATCGCAGCTGTGTTCGTTGTACGGCGGCCGCGTGGCGGAAGAGCTGATCTTCGGCACCGACAAGGTCACCACCGGCGCATCGAACGATATCGAACGTGCGACGAAGATGGCGCGCAATATGGCGACCAAGTGGGGCCTTTCCGATGAACTGGGTCCGGTCACCTACGGCGAGGAGGAGGACGAAGTCTTCCTGGGTCGCTCGGTCACGCAGCACAAGAACGTATCCAACGAGACAGCGCGCAAGATCGATGAGGTTGTGCGCGACATTCTCAATCGCGCTTACGGGCGTACCAAGCAGATCCTGACCGACAACATCGACAAGTTGCACGTCATGGCCGATGCGTTGCTGCAGTACGAAACCATCGATGCGCGCCAGATCGACGACATCATGTCCGGTCGCGTACCGGGTCCACCGGCGGACTGGTCGAAGACGGCTTCGTCCGGCCCGTCCGTGCCGCCTCCGCCGCCGCGCGGTGATGCCGGAGCGAAGGTGGGAGATCCGGCGACGCAGACCCGAGTCTGATTCGCAGTCCGTAACGTAAAAGGCCGCCTTTGCAGGCGGCCTTTTTGTTTGCGCGGGGAGTGTCGACTCGAATCATTTTACCCGGACGACAAAGCCAGGTTTGGCGATTACGCTGCGTAAACGGAACGTCAGAGTATCTGCAATACAGCTTCCGGCGGACGACCGATAACCGCCTTGCCGTTCGACACCACAATGGGGCGTTCGATCAGGCGCGGATGCTTCGTCATCGCGTCGATCAATGCTTCGTCATCGAGCGAAGGATCGTCGAGACGCAGCTCCGTGTAGATATCCTCGCCGCTGCGCAGCAACTGTCGCGCGGTCATGCCGAGCAGCGACAGCAAGGTCTTCAGCTCGCTGGCACTGGGCGGCGTTTCGAGATAGTTGATGATCTCGAAAGGTTTGCCATGTTCTTCAACCAGAGCCAGCGCGCTGCGCGATTTCGAGCAGCGGCTATTGTGGTAAATGCGGATCATGCCTGGCGCAGATTCCTGGAATCAGCGGTTGCCTGAGCGATTACCACCGCCGCCGCCATGAGGCCGGCCACCGCCGTGCCCATGCGGACGATTGCCGCGACCTTGCGGGCGTCCACCTTGGCCGGGACCTTGACCGGGACGACCTCCACCACCGCCACCACCACGATTGTTGCGATTATTGCGATTGGCGTTGCCGCCCGCGTTGAAACCGCCATAGGGACTCGCGTTGCCGGTACCGCCGCGGCGATTGCCAGCGCCAGAGGCATTGGCACTACCGCCACCACTGCGCCCGCCTTCGCGACTTTCGCCGGCGAACCATGTGCGCGCCGGCGGCAGCTCCTGGCCTGGACCGATACCACGCTTTTTCTTGTTGCGGTTGTTGGCGGGACGATCAGGCTTGGCGATGTTGCCGTTCACTTCGCGATTTGGATTCGCGCGGCGACGTTGTTGCTTGCCGCGCGCGGGTTCCTCGCGGATGCGGTCGAACGCGCGCAACTCGCGGGCTTCGTCGTGATACCCGCCGCTCCAAGCGGTACTGGAGCCTTTCTCAGGACGGTACTCGGTGACATTGCGCGGTGCGCGGCGCTGGTGCAGCACGGGACTGAGCGTCAGCACCGGTTGCGGCGCGCCGAGACCGGCGACTTTGCGCAGTTCTTTTACCGTTTCTTCGTTGAGCGCTTCGCAGTCGCTGCGGCGCAGGGTGCGCGGCAACTCGATGTTGCCGTAGCGGATGCGCTTGAGGCGACTCACCAGGAAACCCTGCGAGTCCCACAGGCGGCGCACTTCGCGGTTGCGGCCCTCGCGGATCACCACGCGGAACCAGCTATGGCTGCCGCCGCGGCTGATGATGGCGATTTCGTCGAAACGGGCGGGGCCGTCTTCCAGTTCCACGCCGGCTTTCAGTTTTTCGATGACTTCATCCGGCACTTCGCCGTGCACGCGGCACAGGTATTCGCGTTCCAGGCCGCTGCGCGGATGCATCAACGCGTTGGCGAGTTCGCCATCGGTGGTAAGCAGCAACAGGCCGGTGGTGTTGATGTCCAGGCGTCCCACTGCGACCCAGCGCGCGCCTTTCAGTCGCGGCAGCTGTTCGAAAACGGTCGGGCGGCCTTCGGGGTCTTCACGCGTGGTCACCACGCCTTCGGGCTTGTGATAGACCAGCACTTCGGCATCGTCGCGATTGTCGGTGGCCACGACGAACTGCTTGCCGTCGACCACCACGCGATCACCGGCGCGGACGCTGGCGCCGATGTTGGCGGCGCTGCCGTTGACTTCGACTTCGCCTGCCTGGATGCGTTGCTCAAGCATGCGGCGCGAGCCAAGACCGGCATTGGCGAGCACTTTGTGCAGGCGCTCCTCGATCTGTGGCGTGTTTTCGTCGGGCGCGGCGGGGCGCTTGAGGCTCAATACGGATTTTTGCGGCGCATTCATGCGCGGTACTCCTCGGTGTCTTGCGTGTGGCTGCCTTCGTCGGCATCCACACTGTCCGCTGCCTCGTCGGCAGTGGCGGGATGGGTTTCGACCTGATCGTCCGCTTCGTCGGCGGGTTCGTCGTGATGCGATTCGGTAATGCCCGCGTGATCGTGGTGATCGTCTTCGACGTGGTCGTGTTGGGTTTCTTCGGCGTGATGTTCGCTTTCGGTTTCTTCGCCCGCTTCAGTTTCATGCTCTTCGGCATCAGGATCGATCGGGAGATCGCGAATGATGCGGGGCGGGAAGGGCTCGTCGTCCAGACGGAGTTGCGGATCTTCCATGTCGCGGATTTCCGAGAGAGGCGGCAACTCGTCCAGCGATTTGAGGTTGAAGTAGTCGAGGAAGGCGCGTGTGGTGCCAAACAAGGCCGGCTTGCCGGGTACGTCGCGGTGGCCGACCACGCGAATCCACTCGCGTTCTTCCAGGGTCTTGACGATGTTGGACGACACCACCACGCCGCGGATCTGCTCGATTTCCGGCCGCGTGATCGGTTGGCGATAGGCGATCAGCGCCAGCGTTTCCAGCAGCGCGCGCGAGTAGCGGCTGGGCTTTTCGCTCCACATGCGCGATATCCAAGGATGCACGTCCTGGCGAACCTGGTAGCGGAAACCGGAGCCGACTTCCTTAAGTTCGACACCACGGCCGTTGCAATCCTCGGCGAGCGCTTCGAGCGCCATGGCGATCTGCGCACGGTCGACGCCATCTTCTTCGACAAACAGCTCGCTCAGTTGCAGCACGCTCAGCGGCTGGCTGGCGGCAAGCAGGGCTGCTTCGATAATCGCTTTCAGTTGCTCGATCTGCATAAGCTTAGGATCGGGTGTCCATGACGGGTTGTGCGCTGTTTATTCGGTGCCGGACGCGGTCTGCTGCTCTTCATCAAAGGCATCGTCGTCGGCGGCCACTTCGGCTTCTTCCTCGGCCGAGCTGGCGTTGGCCTTGACGTAGATCGCGGCCAGCGGTTCTTCCTGCACGATGTTGATCAGGAATTCCTTGGCCAGCTCCAGCATGGCCAGGAAGGTGACCACCACGCCCAGGCGCCCCTCGGTGACGTCGAACAGGGTTTCGAAACGGTGGAACTGATCGTCGTCCAGCTTGCTGAGCAGCTCGCCCATGCGCTGGCGCACACTCAGCGCCTCGCGCTTGATGGCGTGATGCCCGAACAGTTCGGCCCGGTGCAGCACATCCTTGAGGGCCAGCAACATTTCCTTCAGATCCAGCGGCGGCGGCAGCTTGATCACGTTGCGCTCGCCCACGTCGGCCTGTACCGCCACCGTGTCGCGCTCCATGCGGGGCAGGGTGTCGATGTCCTCGGCGGCTTTCTTGAACCGCTCGTACTCCTGCAGGCGCCGCACCAGCTCAGCGCGCGGGTCCTCTTCCAGGCCTTCTTCCGTGGGCGGCCTGGGCAGCAGGAGGCGGGATTTGATCTCGCCCAGGATCGCTGCCATCAGCAGGTATTCCGCGGCCAGCTCCAGGCGCATCACATCGCGCATCATATCGATGTATTCCATGTACTGCCGGGTGATTTCGGCAATCGGAATGTCGAGGATGTCCAGGTTCTGTCGCCGGATCAGGTAAAGCAAAAGATCCAGCGGTCCCTCGAAGGCTTCCAGAATGACTTCCAGCGCATCCGGGGGGATGTAAAGGTCCTGCGGCATTTGCAGGATCGGTTCGCCGCGCACGATGGCCAGCGGCATTTCCTGCTGCTGCGGAACCCCTGCAAACGCGTCGTGCGTTGCTTGTACAGGCTGAGACTCGGTTGGCTCAGTGCTCATCAATGCATGTCATTGGGCCGCCCGACAGGGCTGGCGTTTCGTTCTGTTGATGATCAGAACCTGTCTGTCGATCCTTAATCGAAGAAAGGTTCATGCCCGGAATGCCTGGATTGCGGAGGCGATTCCCATGAAACCAAATCCCGCGGTGTCCAGCCGGTCGTGCGGTTTTCCGCTGTTGCAAGTCCTGATGAAGCCACGTGTCGCGGTTCGGTCAGGTGTGCGGTCGCTGGTGCCGGGCTGGTCGTGATGGGAGCGATCAGGCTGAAACCACGCGTGACGCCGCCGGCGTCGCCCGCGAATCGTAATAGTCGGCTGGATACATCGGGTGGAGGCCATCCCGACCGGGATCCCCGGCGGACATCCGTTTTTGGCTCCACACGCGGGTTACAGATTAACTGCAGTCCGAAGGCATGTCCAGCGAGTGCTTCAGCTGCGGTAGGGGTTGGAAGGAGAGGGAGCGGCAGGTTGCGGCAGCATGTGACCTATCGCGTCTATCTTCGTTTTTGGCAGTCCGCTGAAATACGCGGAACAGGCCTTTGAAACCTGGTTGTAGCAGTGGCATGTGGCTTGCTTCATTATAGGGAGATATGCGGGCACCTCGGCCGACAAGGCCGTTGCGCACGCGATAAGGCCGGGCCGACGGAGGGCTTGGTTCTTGGCGCGAAACGGAACAGGGGCTGGCGTGCGGCGGTAACGCTGCGCGGGAGGGAGACGAAAGACATGATGACTATGGGTGACGATGCCATGGACGGTTCCGACAGCGAGCATCTGCGTCCGGCGCGCATGCGCATCAAGACGACGGTGCTGATGAGTCATGGCGACGAATCGCATCCGACCGACCTCATCGACATTTCCGCGACAGGCGTTCTGCTGCGCAGGCCGCGCGAGTGGGGCGGCAAGGCCGGGGAAAGCTGGGTGCTGGACATGATTTTCGGCCACGATCTGCATATCCACCTCGAAGCCAAGGTGGCGCGCGTGTCGGAAAAGCACATCGGTTTTGCTTACACTCGCATTCCCGAAGACAAACAGGTGCCGCTCTGGAACCTCTTGGGCGGCTACGCCGACATCCTGGAGATGTGGCACGACGAATGAGCGTGCCTACACCCTGCCAGGTGAGCTGCAGGGTGTGCGTTTGTGATGCTTTTATCGACGACGATCAGCCGGCGGTGACGGTTTTCTTTTCGTCGCGCAATTCGCGACGCAGGATCTTGCCGACATTGCTCTTGGGCAACGCATCGCGGAATTCGATCACCTTCGGGCGTTTGTAGCCGGTCAGGTTCTCGCGGCAGAATTCCTTGAGCTGTTCCACCGTCAGATTCGGGTCCTTGCGCACCACGAAAAGCTTCACCACTTCGCCGGAGTGCTCGTCCGGTACGCCGATTGCGGCGACTTCGGCCACGCCCGGGTACTTCATCACCGTATCCTCGATCTCGTTCGGATACACGTTGAAGCCCGACACCAGGATCATGTCCTTCTTGCGGTCGACGATGTAGATGTAGCCCGATTCATCCATGCGGCCGATATCGCCGGTTCGCAACCAGCGATCTGCACTGAGCACCTTGCTGGTCTCGCCGGGCTGATTCCAATAACCCTTCATGACCTGCGGGCCCTGGATGCAAATCTCGCCGACTTCTCCGATTCCCAGATGCTTGCCATCCTCATCCTGGATGCTGATGGATGTGGACGGAACCGGGAGACCGATGGAACCACTGAAATGCGCGCCGTCCACCAGCGGATTGATCGTGGCGACCGGCGAACTTTCGGTCATGCCATAGCCTTCGATCAGCGCACAACCCGTGATTTTTTCCCACTTTTCAGCCACGGCGCGCTGCACGGCCATGCCGCCGCCGAAGCTCATGCGCAAGCTGGAGAAATCGATCTGATCGAACCCGGGCGTGTTCAACAGGCCATTGAACAGCGTGTTGACGCCGGTAATCGCCGTGAACTTCGTTTTGCTCAGTTCCTTCACGAAGCCCGGCATGTCGCGCGGGTTGGTGATCAGCATGCTGCGGCCGCCGAAGCGCAGGAAGATAAAGCAGTTACAGGTCAGCGCGAAGATGTGATACAGCGGCAACGCGGTGATGATCGTTTCCTCGCCGGCTTTGATCTTCGAGCCGAACCATGCGCCGGCCTGCAGCATGTTTGCGATCATGTTGCCGTGCGTGAGCATCGCGCCTTTGGCCACGCCGGTGGTGCCGCCGGTGTATTGCAGGAAGGCGATGTCGTCATGACTCAGTGTTGGCTTGGGTACGTCATGCTGCGCGCCACGTGCGAGCGCGTCGCTGAAGCGCACGGCATGCGGCAACGAATAAGGGGGCACCATCTTCTTGACGTGCTTCAGTACGAAGTTGACCAGCACGCCCTTGGCACCGAGCAAATCGCCGATGCCGGTGGTGACGATGTGTTTGACGCCAGTCTCGCCGACAACTTCCTGCAGCGTCGAGGCAAAGTTGTCGAGCACCACGATCGCCTGTGCGCCGGCATCGGTGAGCTGATGCTTGAGCTCGCGCGCCGTGTACATGGGGTTGGTGTTCACCACCACCAGGCCGGCGCGCAGCGCGCCGAACAGGGCGATGGGATACTGCAGGATGTTGGGCAGCATGATTGCGAGGCGATCACCCTGCTTGAGCTTGAGTTCGCCGGTCAGGTAGCCCGCGAACTGGCGGCTGAGCGCGTCGATCTCGCCGTAGGTCAGGCTTTTGCCGAAGTTGGAGAACGCGATGCGCTGCCGATAGTGTTCAAAGGCTTCGTCCAGTACCGCAGCCACGGAAGCGTATTGATTGATGTCGATTTCCGCAGGTACGCCATCCGGATAGTGATTCAGCCACGGACGCTCATTGCTCATGTTCAATCCCAAGCTCCAATAGTGACGATCCGATGGTGACGACGGCAGGCATCAGGCATCATGCGGGCGAGGCATTGGAGCATACGCCCGCGTATAGCGGCAAGCGGCGCTGCAGCGAGATTCGAGCATGTCGAAACTAAACCAGATGTGCCGATTTGTATGCCTGTTGGCCCTCTTGGCCGTGGGTGTCGTCGGCTGCCACCGGGCGCCCGACGAAGTGTTGATCCGGCAGGCCATCGACACGTCCTCGCAGGGTGTCCAGCAGGTCGATGCGTCCGTGGTCACGGGGCAGCTCGCGGACGACTTCGATGGAAACAGCGGCGATATGAGCCGGAAAGACATCGGCAACCTGCTGCGCGTGGCAAGCTTTCGAGGCGAGACCTTGCACGCCGTGCTTGGACCGGTGGATGTCCAGCCGCGAGGGGATCGTTACGTGGCCGACTTCACCGTCACCCTCACGAGTGGCGGCAAGTTGTTCCCTTCGCAACTGGGCGTCTACCACGTCGAAACAGCCTGGAGGCGCGACGGACACGATTGGCGCTGCTACCAGGCGACCTGGACACAACAGCTTTGAGGCGAGCGTTCAACTGAAGACGCTGCCCCAAGAGGCAGCGTCTTCACGGCCTGCTGATCAGGCAGCCTTCTTGCCGGCCAGCTGACGCAGCACGTACTGCAAGATGCCACCGTGACGGAAGAACTCGCGTTCCTTCGGCGTCAGCAACAGCACTTTCACCGTGAACTTCTTCTCGCCGCCGTCGCCCTTGGCAACCACCGTGGCTTCCTTCGATTCGCCATCCTCGAGTCCGGTGATCTCGAAGGTTTCCTTGCCCGTCAATCCCAGCGACTTGGCGTTCTCGCCGTCCTTGAACTGCAGCGGCAGCACGCCCATGCCGACCAGGTTGGAGCGATGGATGCGCTCGAAGCTTTCGGCGATCACCGCCTTCACGCCGAGCAACAAGGTGCCTTTCGCCGCCCAGTCGCGCGATGAACCCGTGCCGTACTCCTTGCCTGCGATCACGATCAGCGGCGTCTTGTCGGCCTTGTACTTCATGGCCGCGTCGTAGATGGCCATCTGTTCGCCCGAGGGCACGTACAGCGTGTAGCCACCTTCCACGCCGTTGAGCATCAGGTTCTTGATGCGAATGTTGGCGAACGTGCCGCGGACCATCACGTCATCATTGCCGCGGCGCGATCCATAGGAGTTGAAGTCCTTCGGTTCCACGCCCTTGGAGATCAGGAAGCGGCCGGCAGGGCTGTCTTTCTTGATCGAGCCGGCCGGCGAGATGTGGTCGGTGGTGATCGAATCGCCGAACAATCCCAGCACGCGTGCACCGTGGATGTCCTCGATCTTGCCCGTCTCCATCGTCATGCCCTCGAAGTAGGGCGGGTTCTTGATGTAGGTGGAATCGTCCCACTTGTAGACCGAGCCGTCCGGCGAGGCGATGTTGTTCCAGCGGCTGTCGCCCTTGAATACGTCGGCGTAGTTCTTCTCGAACATCTGCGGATTGATCGCACCGGCGATCACGTCGGAGATTTCCTTGTTGCTCGGCCAGATATCTTTCAGATAGACCGGCTTGCCATCCTTGTCCTGGCCGAGCGGATCTTTCGAGAGATCCACATCCAGCGAACCGGCGAGCGCATAGGCAACCACCAGCGGCGGAGAAGCGAGATAGTTCATCTTCACTTCCGGATGCACGCGGCCTTCGAAATTGCGATTGCCGGACAGCACGGATGCGACGGCAAGATCGCCCTCGGCAATACCCTTGCTGATTTCCTGCGGCAGCGGACCGGAGTTGCCGATGCATGTGGTGCATCCGTAGCCGACAATGTAGAACCCGACTTTTTCCAGTTCCTTGAGCAGCCCGGTTTTTTCCAGATAGTCGGTCACCACGAGTGAGCCAGGCCCGATCGAGGTCTTCACCCAGGGCTTCGCCGTCAGGCCCTTGGCAGCGGCTTTTTTAGCGAGCAGGCCGGCGCCCAGCATCACGGCAGGGTTGGAGGTGTTGGTGCACGAGGTGATCGCCGCGATCACTACCGCACCGTCACCGAGCGTGAAACTTGCGCCGTCCTTTTCTACGCGCACGCCCGTGTTGGTGATGTTGTTGGCCACGTTGCCGATGGCGGCGGCGCCACCTTCATTCTGGAAGCTGCCGCCATCGCCGTTGGATTTGCGGTTCGCGACCAGCGGCCCCAGAGCATCGTGGAAACTCTTCTTCACGCCTTCGAGCAGCACGCGATCCTGGGGACGTTTCGGGCCGGCGAGCGACGGCTTCACATCGGCGAGGTCGAGTTCCAGCGTGGTGGTGAATTCGGCATGAGGAGTGTTCTCGTCGTGCCACAATCCCTGAGCCTGCGCGTACGCTTTGACGAGTTCGATATGGTCTTCTTTGCGACCCGACAAGCGCAGGTAATTCAACGCTTCCTGGTCGACGGGGAAGATGCCGCACGTCGCGCCGTATTCCGGCGCCATGTTGCCGATGGTGGCGCGATCGGCGAGCGGCAAGTGCTTCAAGCCGTCGCCAAAGAATTCGACGAACTTGCCGACGACGCCAAGCTTGCGCAGCATCTGGGTAACGGTCAGCACCAGATCGGTGGCAGTCACGCCTTCGGAGAGTTTGCCCGTGAGCTTGAAGCCGACCACTTGCGGAATCAGCATCGACGACGGCTGACCCAGCATGGCCGCTTCCGCTTCGATGCCGCCCACGCCCCAGCCCAGCACACCGATGCCGTTGATCATCGTGGTGTGCGAGTCTGTGCCGAATACGGTGTCGGGATACAGCCAGTTCTCGCCGTCGACTTCTTTGGCGAATACCACACGGGCAAGATGCTCGAGATTGACCTGGTGCACGATGCCGGTGCGCGGCGGCACGACTTTGAAGTTATTGAACGCCTTCTGGCCCCAGCGCAGGAAGGAGTAGCGCTCCTGGTTGCGATGAAATTCGATCTCGACGTTCTGCTCCAGCGCCTGCTCGGAACCGTAAACATCGACTTGTACCGAGTGGTCGATTACTAGTTCGGCGGGAGCGAGCGGATTGATCTGCTTCGCATCGCCGCCTAGCTTCACCACGGCATCGCGCATCGCGGCAAGGTCGACCACGCAGGGGACGCCGGTGAAGTCCTGCAGCACCACGCGTGCGGGCATAAAAGAGATTTCGGTGTCGGGTTCGGCCTTCGGATTCCATTTTGCCACCGCTTCGATTTCCTTCGCGGTGACGTTGACGCCGTCCTCGTGGCGCAACAGGTTTTCCAGCAGGATCTTCATGGAGTAGGGCAGTCGCTTGATGTCGAAGCGCTGTCCCAGCTTGGTCAGACTGGCGATGTGATACGAGCTGCCGTTGACCTTCAGGGTGTCGCGGGTGGCGAATGAATCCAGCATGGGGATAACTCCTGTTGCTTGAAGTCAGGCGGACGCACGGGGCGTAGCAGAGCAATGCTAGACCAGCGTACGTTAGGGGAATTGAAAAGGGGATGCTTCTTCCGTTTTGGGGATGCCGCAAAGTTTGGGACAAATCGAAAGGCCCGCAAGCCACCTTTGAGGCATTTCGACACGATCACATTGCAAGATTTCGAACGCAGCCGGAAATGCCATCTCCGATTGCGGCACTTGCGGCGCGGCTGGCAAAATATGCGTCTGAAATAAGGCCCGAAACGGCACGAGGGCGGGCTTTCCGGCTTGCCCGACCCAGGCAGCGGTCATGCCGAACCTAATTTACGGGGACGTTCCGCCTTTACCGGTGGAGGCAGCCCCTTTGTCAGCCAAAGGACGAGATCACATGCTCCAAGCCTATCGCCAACATGTTGCCGAGCGCGCCGCGCTGGGCATTCCCCCGCTGCCCCTGTCGGCCCAGCAGACCGCCGATCTGGTCGATCTGCTGAAGAACCCGCCGGCTGGCGAAGAGGCGTCCCTCGTCGAACTGATCGCCTATCGCGTGCCGGCCGGCGTGGACGACGCGGCCAAGGTCAAGGCCTCGTATCTCGCCGCCGTGGCGTTCGGCACCGAGAAGTGCGTGCTGATCACCCGCGAGAAGGCGACCGAACTGCTCGGCACCATGCTTGGCGGCTACAACATCCACCCGCTGATCGAACTGCTCGACGATGCGCAGGTGGGCGGCATCGCTGCCGAAGCACTGAAGAAGACCTTGCTGATGTTCGACTCCTTCCATGACGTGAAGGAAAAGGCCGACAAGGGCAATGCCAACGCGAAGGCCGTGCTACAGAGCTGGGCCGATGCCGAATGGTTCACCAGCCGTCCGGAAGTGCCGCAGAGCCTCACCATCACCGTCTTCAAGGTACCGGGCGAAACCAACACCGACGATCTCTCGCCGGCTCCCGACGCGACGACGCGCCCGGACATCCCGCTGCACGCGCTCGCGATGTTGAAGAACAAGCGCGACGGCGCACCGTTCCAGCCGGAAGAAGACGGCAAGCGCGGCCCGATCCAGCAGATTCTCGATCTCAAGAATCA
Source organism: Dyella psychrodurans (assembly GCF_003363265.1). GTDB lineage: Bacteria > Pseudomonadota > Gammaproteobacteria > Xanthomonadales > Rhodanobacteraceae > Dyella_B > Dyella_B psychrodurans. Next base: position 319,575 of record NZ_QRBF01000001.1, read on the forward strand.
GGGCCATCTGGTTGCCTATGTCGGCGACGTGGTCGGCACCGGTTCCAGCCGCAAGTCCGCTACCAACTCCGTGCTGTGGTGGACGGGCGAAGACATCCCGTTCATTCCGAACAAGCGCTTCGGCGGCGTGTGCCTGGGCAGCAAGATCGCGCCCATCTTCTACAACACGATGGAAGATGCCGGTGCACTGCCGATCGAGCTCGACGTGTCCAAGATGGACATGGGCGACGTGATCGAGCTGCGTCCCTATGAAGGCAAGGCGTTGAAGAACGGCCAGGTCGTCGCCGAATTCCAGGTGAAGTCCGACGTGCTGTTCGATGAAGTGCGAGCCGGTGGCCGCATTCCGCTGATCATCGGCCGCGGCCTGACCGCCAAGGCGCGCGAAGCGCTGGGCCTGGCGCCGTCGAACCTGTTCCGTCTGCCGCAGAGCCCGGCCGATACCGGCAAGGGTTACACGCTGGCGCAGAAGATGGTCGGCCGCGCCTGTGGCCTGCCGGAAGGCAAGGGCGTTCGTCCGGGCACCTATTGCGAGCCGAAGATGACCTCTGTCGGTTCGCAGGACACCACCGGCCCGATGACGCGCGATGAGCTGAAGGATCTGGCCTGCCTCGGCTTCTCGGCCGATCTCGTCATGCAGTCGTTCTGCCACACCGCCGCTTATCCGAAGCCGGTGGACGTGAAGACCCACCATGAGCTGCCCGCTTTCATCTCCACCCGCGGCGGCATCAGCCTGCGTCCGGGTGACGGCGTGATCCACTCCTGGCTCAACCGCATGCTGCTGCCCGACACCGTCGGTACCGGCGGCGACAGCCACACGCGTTTCCCGATCGGTATTTCGTTCCCGGCCGGTTCCGGCCTCGTGGCCTTCGCGGCGGCGACCGGCGTCATGCCGCTGGATATGCCCGAGTCGGTGCTCGTTCGCTTCAAGGGCGAACTGCAGCCGGGCGTGACGCTGCGCGATCTGGTCAATGCGATCCCGCTGTATGCGATCAAGCAGGGTCTGCTCACCGTTGCCAAGCAGGGCAAGAAGAATATTTTCTCCGGCCGCATCCTCGAAATCGAAGGTCTGCCGAATCTGAAGGTGGAGCAGGCGTTCGAACTTTCCGACGCGTCCGCCGAGCGTTCGGCCGCTGGCTGCACGGTGCATCTCAACAAGGAACCGATCATCGAGTACCTCAACTCGAACATCACCTTGCTGAAGTACATGATCGCCCAGGGCTACCAGGACGTGCGCAGCCTGCAGCGCCGCATCAAGGCGATGGAAGCATGGCTGGCCAACCCGCAGCTGATGGAACGCGATGCGGACGCCGAATACTCGGCCGTGATCGAGATCGATCTCGCCGACGTGCACGAGCCGATCGTGGCCTGCCCGAACGATCCGGACGACGTGAAGACGCTTTCCGATGTCGCCGGCGCGGCGATCGACGAGGTGTTCATCGGTTCGTGCATGACCAACATCGGCCACTTCCGTGCCGCGTCGAAACTGCTGGAAGGCAAGCGCGATATCCCGACCAAGCTGTGGGTTGCGCCGCCGACCAAGATGGATCAGAAGCAGCTCACGGAGGAAGGCCATTACGGCGTGCTCGGCACCGCCGGTGCGCGCATGGAAATGCCGGGCTGCTCGCTGTGCATGGGCAACCAGGCGCAGGTGCGCGAGGGCGCGACGGTGTTCTCCACCTCCACGCGCAACTTCCCGAACCGCCTGGGCAAGAACTCCAACGTGTACCTGGGTTCGGCCGAACTGGCGGCGATCTGCTCGCGTCTGGGCCGCATCCCGACCAAGCAGGAGTACATGACCGACATCGGCGTGATCAACGCCAACGGCGACAAGATCTACCGCTACATGAACTTCGACCAGATCGAAGACTTCAAGCAGGTCGCCGATACCGTCGAGGCCTGATCCTCAGGTCAGCGGAACGCGAAGCCCGGCCCGGTGCCGGGCTTCGTCGTTTATGCTTCGCGCAAGGCAACGATGGAGCGAACGCGCGGATGATGTCCTCCCAACTATCGGTAGTGTCGTTGCGCGATCTAACCCTGGTGCAGGCGGTGCATCGCTATGGCAGCTTCAACAGTGCCGCGCGCGCCATGCACATCAGCCCGTCCGGCTTGTCGCATCAGGTGCAGAAAGTGGAGCAGGCGCTAGGTGCGCCCTTGTTCGAACGTGGCGGGCGTCGCATCGTGCCCACTGCGGGTGGTCAGCGACTGCTCGAGCAGATCGATGCGGTATTGCTGGCCGCCGAACATCTTCAACAGGCCGCGCGTGCCGGTGCGGTGGCTTTCGGTGGCGAGCTGCGGCTCGGTGTGCCGGTTTCGCTCGGGCCCTATTTGCTGCCGCACCTGATCGAGCCCTTTCCCCAGCATTTTCCCGGTGCGCGCTTGAGCCTTTCGGAGGGCAAGCCGCGTGGCCTGCTGCGTCGCCTGCACGAAGGCGAGTTGGATGCGGTCCTGGCTCCGCCGGCAACAACCGTCAGTGGCATCTGCATGAGCCCGCTGTTCTTCGAGCCATGGGAATTGATGCTGCGTGCGGATCATCCGCTGGCCGGCAAACGCAACGTCGCGTTGGATCAACTTGAAGCCAACGATGCGATCTTGATGGCCGAGAGTCACGCCGATGGCGAGGGCTACGTGCAGGATGTAAGCCTCGAGAGTCTCGCTGCGCTGGTCACGCTGCGTGGCGGCTACGCGCTGGTGCCGGCGCTTGCGCATGATCGTCTCGCCTCGATGCCGGACATCGTTCTGGCGAAGATCAAGGGGCAGGCGACAGGACGGCAGATTGCGCTGTATTGGCGCGAAGCCTCGCCCTGGCGCGGCGACTTGCAGGCGTTTGCGGAACTGCTGCGCAGGCTGGCGCGTCAGCGCCCGGGCCTGCGCGTGATCGACGCGGAGCGCTGATTCAGCGATTGTCGAGAGTGGTGCCCGTCAGCAGGCCGCGTGCGAGCATGCTGCATTGACGGCGATGCAGAAGCAGCTGCCATTGCCTACCGCCGATCTGTCGCCATAGCACCGCCGAGCGCACGGCTGCCAGCAGGCTGGCGCGTACACGCTCCACCAGCGCGGGTTGCTGCAACCATTGCGGGTTGCCCGTCACCATCACGCGGGGCCGCAACGTGGAGATAGTGTTGGTGTAGAGCCCAGCCAACCGGCTGAAAACCTGGGGTGAGCTGAGGCCGAAATGATCCACCTGCCGTTTGGCCGCTACGATGCCTTGCTGCAGGTCGTCGAGCAGATCCTTGCGATGGGCGAGGCTGCGTTCCAGCCGCATCACCGTGACAACCATGCGGGTGACGGACATGTCGCGGCTGTTTTCGTCCAACTGCCCGATCAAGGTGCGCAGTCCCAGGCGGATGCCGGAGACGTTGCCGTACACGCCGATCACCGAGGGGGCATCGATGCGAAACACGCTGGCGAGGCTGGCATCCAGGGCCAGATCGTCGCAACGCCCTTCGTTGGCCAGCTGGTGCGCAAGCGCCGAGGCCTGGAACAGTCCGGCCAGGGCCAGTACGCGTTCCTCGTTGATGGCTAAAGCATTAAACACGCAGGGGTACTCTCGTTGCTGAGTCGTGGAGACCGCCGAAGGCGGCGTCGGTCGCGGAGATGACGGCGCCACCCAGGCATTCCTCGCGGTCGTAAAAGACCACCGATTGCCCCGGTGTGACGGCGCGTTGAGGGTCGTCAAAGCGCACTTCTATCCGATCCTCGTTTACGGACACCACGCAGTCCTGGTCGTTCTGGCGATAACGTGTCTTGGCAGTGCAGCGGAACTCTGTCGCCGGCGGGTTTCCAGCCACCCACGTAGGCGGTTCGGCGACCAGCCGCCGAGCATGCAGCCACTGGCTTTCGCCGCCCTGTGCGACATACAGCACGTTGGCCGCTACATCCTTGCCGACCACGTACCAGGCTTCGCCGCTGGCCCCTTGGCGACCGCCGATCCCCAAGCCGTTGCGTTGGCCCAGGGTGTAATACATCACGCCCTGGTGCTCGCCGATCAGGCGACCGTCGGGGGTTCGCATCTCGCCCGGTCGGGCAGGGATGTATTGCGTCAGAAACTGCCGGAAATCGCGTTCGCCAATGAAGCAGATGCCGGTGGAGTCTTTCTTGGCGTGGGTGGGCAGCGCCGCGTCGCGGGCCATTTCGCGCACTCGCGATTTCTCGATTTCGCCGACCGGGAAGAGCGTGGCCGCCAGTTGCTGCTGGCCCAGCGCGTGAAGGAAGTAAGTCTGGTCCTTGCTCGCGTCGACCGCGCGCAGCAGGCGATAGCGGCCGTCGACGCAATCGACCCTTGCGTAGTGGCCGGTGGCGATCTTTTCTGCTCCGAGCGCGCGCGCTTCATCCAGGAATGTCTTGAACTTGATCTCGCGGTTGCACAGGACATCGGGGTTGGGCGTGCGACCGGCGCGGTATTCGGCCAGGAAGTGCTCGAACACGCCATCCCAGTATTCGGCGGCGAAATTGCGGGCATGGAAAGGAATGCCAAGACGGCCGCACACGGCGACGGCATCTTTGCGGTCGGCGTCGGTGGTGCAGGGGCCGCTGCGATCGTCTTCTTCCCAGTTCTGCATGAACAGGCCTTCGACCTCGTAGCCTGCGTGCTGCAGCAGCAGCGCAGCGACCGACGAATCGACGCCGCCGGAAATGCCCAGCATCACTTTCATGGATTGCCACCGTTGGGCATCAGGTTGCCCACGATGGACAGTGGCAGACGCTGGCCGCCCAGCCAGTCGTCGATGGTCATCAGCACCATGGGGCTGCGCAGGCGCTCGCCCAGATCGGCGATTTCGCGCCGTGTCAGCCATAGCGCGCGGCGAACGCCGGTGTCGAGCTGTTGCTCAAGATCGTGGTGCAGGGGCTTTGCCGCAAAGGTGAAGCGCACGATGACCTCGCCATGCTCGCTGCTGCGCCACTGATGCACGCCGATCAGGTGGGTGAGCTCCACCGTCCAGCCGGTTTCTTCCCGTGTTTCGCGCACGGCGGCTTGATGCAGGCTTTCCTTGTCATCCAAATGGCCTGCTGGCTGGTTATAGGCAAGACGGCCGTTTACTTCCTCTTCAACCATGAGGTAACGGTCGCCGTCGCTGACGACGCAGGCCACCGTGACACGCGGGCGCCAGACGTCGTTCGTGGAATTGTCACACTGGGTCATCGAGAGTCAAAGGCCCGGGGGAGGGCACTGGAAATGGCGTTATTGTGCCATTACCTCAAGCCTGGCCGCCGAGGAGCAGAATCACTCAAGGCGTATACTGGAACCGAACAGGCACAAATCCGGAACGATGGCGAACGAACCCGAACAAGAACATGGCGGTGGACACGGACTCACCGTCGAAGTATCCAAACCGGAAGTAGCGCGTCCGCCGCTATTTCAGGTTTTGCTGCTCAATGACGATTTCACACCTATGGACTTTGTGGTCGAGGTACTGCGTAGCTTCTTTGGTATGGACCAGGAGAAAGCCGTACAGATCATGTTGCACGTACACACCCGCGGTAAGGGCGTGTGCGGGGTGTTCACCCGGGAAGTGGCCGAAACCAAGGTCACCCAGGTGAACGAGTATTCACGTGCCAACCAGCATCCTCTGTTATGCACGATGGAAAAGGTCTGACTGGAAAAGGTCTGGTTGGCCCCCATTTTGCATCCAACGCGGTGAATCCGCCCATCATTGCAGTGGAGTAGGTCCGGATGTTCAGCAAGGATCTCGAAGTCACAATTGGCCAGTGCTACAAGCAGGCACGCGAACAACGCCATGAGTTCATGACGGTGGAGCACTTGCTGCTCGCCCTCACCGAGAACCAGTCGGCGCTGGGTGCCCTGCGAGCCTGCGGTGCGGATCTTCCGCGTCTCACTCATGAGCTGGAAAAAATCATCGCCGAGACCGTGCCGGTGCTGCCGCATGGCGACGAGCGCGATACCCAGCCGACGCTAGGTTTCCAGCGCGTACTTCAACGCGCGGTCTATCACGTGCAGTCTTCCGGCCGTAAGGAAGTGACCGGCGCGAACGTGCTGGTGGCCATCTTTGGCGAGAAGGACTCGCACGCGGTGTACTTCCTGCACCAGCAGGAAATTACGCGCCTGGACGTCGTGAACTACATCTCCCACGGCATCGCCAAGATCGGCGACGAGCCGTCGTCGAGCATGCCCGGCAGCGAGCGCGACCCCGAGGAAAGCGGCGAGGGCAAGGGCAATCCGCTCGGCGAATATGCGTCCAACCTCAACGAGCTGGCGCTGGAAGGCAAGATCGACCCGCTGATCGGCCGCCAGGACGAGATCGAACGCACCATCCAGGTGCTGTGCCGCCGCCGCAAGAACAATCCGCTCTACGTCGGCGAAGCCGGCGTGGGCAAGACGGCGCTGGCCGAGGGTCTGGCCAAGCGCATCGTCGACGGCGAAGTGCCGGAAGTGCTCGAGAACGCCACCATCTGGGCGCTGGACCTCGGCGCACTGGTGGCCGGCACCAAGTATCGCGGCGACTTCGAGAAGCGCCTGAAAGCCGTCATCGGTCAGCTGAAGAAGCAAACCGGTGCGATTCTCTTCATCGACGAGATCCACACCATCATCGGTGCGGGCTCCGCGTCGGGTGGCACGATGGACGCCAGCAACCTGATCAAGCCGATGCTGGCATCGGGTGAGCTGCGCTGCATCGGCTCCACCACGTTCCAGGAATTCCGCGGCATTTTCGAGAAGGATCGCGCGCTGGCGCGTCGCTTCCAGAAGATCGACGTGGTCGAACCCACCGTGGCGGACAGCTTCGAGATCCTCAAGGGTCTGAAATCGCGCTTCGAAGAGCACCACAACGTGTCCTACACGGTGGAGGCGCTGAAGGCGGCGGTGGATCTGTCGGTCAAGCACATTCCCGATCGCCTGCTTCCCGACAAGGCCATCGACGTGATCGACGAGGCGGGTGCGCGTCAGCGCCTGCTGCCGGTCGATCAGCGTACCGGCAAGGTCGATGTGCCGGAGGTGGAATACATCGTCGCCAAGATGGCGCGCATTCCGGCCAAGCAGGTGTCGGCGTCCGATCGCGACGTGCTGAAGAATCTCGAGCGCAATCTCAAGATGGTCGTGTTCGGTCAGGACCCGGCGATCGAAGCTCTGGCCGCTTCCATCAAGATGGCGCGTTCGGGCCTGGCCGATCCGTCCAAACCGATCGGTTGCTTCCTGCTCGCCGGACCGACCGGCGTGGGCAAGACCGAGGTCACCAAGCAGCTGGCGATGCAGCTGGGCATCGAGATGATCCGCTTCGACATGTCCGAGTACATGGAAGCGCATTCGGTCTCGCGCCTGGTCGGCGCGCCTCCGGGCTACGTCGGTTTCGACCAGGGCGGTCTGCTGACCGAAGCGGTCACCAAGCATCCGCACGCGGTGCTGCTGCTCGACGAAATCGAGAAGGCGCACCCGGATGTCTTCAACATCCTGCTGCAGGTGATGGACCGCGGTGTGCTCACCGACACCAATGGCCGCGAAGCGAACTTCAAGAACGTGGTCGTGGTAATGACCACCAATGCGGGCGCGCAGCAGGCATCGCGCCGCGGCATCGGTTTCGTGAAGCAGAACCACTCGATGGACGCCATGGAAGTGATCCGCCGCAGCTTCACGCCGGAATTCCGCAACCGCCTCGATGCGATCATCCTGTTCAACGCGCTGGACTTCGACCACATTCTGCGCGTGGTCGACAAGTTCCTGATCGAACTGGAATCGCAGCTCAGTGAGAAGCACGTGACGCTGGACGTGGACGCCGATGCCCGCCGTTGGCTGGCCGAACACGGCTTCGACCCGCAGATGGGCGCCCGCCCGATGGCCCGTGTGATCCAGGAGAAGGTCAAGCGGGTGCTGGCCGACGAGTTGCTGTTCGGCAAGCTGGCCGAGGGTGGCAAGGTGATGCTGAGCGTGCGCGACGGCGAGCTGCAGGTGAATACCGAAGCGGCGGAGCCGGTGCCGGCAACCGTGTCCTGACGCAAGCCAGCGATGAAGCAACAAAAAAGCCGCGCAGCATGCGCGGCTTTTTTTAGCGCCGACGAATCGCTCGGCTTACTTCATGCGATAGGTGATGCGCCCCTTGGTCAGGTCGTACGGCGTCATTTCCACCTTGACCTTGTCGCCCGTGAGGATGCGGATGTAGTGCTTGCGCATGCGGCCTGAAATATGGGCAATGACAATGTGGCCGTTTTCCAGCTGCACACGAAACATGGTGTTGGGCAGGGTTTCCACAACCGTGCCTTCCATTTCAATGACGTCGTCTTTGGCCATGTGTTCCGGGAGATGCCGCAGACCACCATGGCCGCGTAAGCCCTCGATTATGCCACGTTTCGGACTTCGGTCAAAGAAGCGTTAAGCGAAGTGCTCGTCGAGCTTTCGCCGGATTTCCTGTTCGATCATGGTCTTGAGCGGGGAAAACAGCATTCCGAGCTGGGCGCTCACGTGGATTTCATCGCCGCCGACAGCAATCTTGCCGTTAATCCCCGGCCGCTCGAACATCAGCGCGCCGTCCTGCCAGCGGCTTTTGACGTCGAACTTCTCGCGCATGCGGTCGGCCACTTTGTTGATGACAGTGAGAGCGTCGGCTTCGGAAAGGCCGTGAGGTCGGCGGATGTCGATGCTTGGCATGGTCGGCTTCGCTTAGGTAATCGAGCATCATAAAACGTTATAGGTGCCGATAGTTCCTACGCATCTGATAGAGTCGCGCCGTCACGTTGTTGGCCAGTTCATGCGCATCGAGTTTCCTCATTCCACCCGGGCAAGCTTTCCTTGGAGTCAGTCGCTGCTGCGCATCGGCAGCGAGCCCGACAACGACCTGATACTTGCCACGGGCCAGGCTGCGGCGCACCACCTGCGTATCTGCATGGATCGCCGCGGCTGGGTGCTGGAAGTATTGCCGGATGCCACGCGCGTCTACGTGAACGCACGGCCGGTGCGCGAGCGCGCCATTCTGCGTCCTGGCGATACCTTGAGCGTCGGCGATTGCCGGATGCTGCTGTGCGCGGATGAAGCGCCGGAAGGACGGACTTCGCCCAGCATGCCCGAGCAGGAGCGCTACACCGTCGCGCTGCGCGCGATTGCCGGGCCACTCTCCGGACAGGTACTCCCGGTGCTGGAACGCTTGGAGCTCGGCCTCCACGGGCGCCTTCCCCTGGATCTTCCCCAGGGCGAAACTGCCTCGCTGATCATTTTCTGGCGCGACGCCCACCTATGGCTCGAGACCGAACAGGCTATCGAGTCGCGCTACCCCGTGCGGGTGAATGGAAGCGCTACCCGGCAGACGGTGCTTTTGCCGGGGGACCAGATCGGCATAGGCATGCACCGTTTCGCCCTCGATGCTCCTGGCTTGGAACCCGAGCCTGAGATCGTGGTGCCAGACCCACCCGCCGAACCGCTGCCCGAAGATTCGGCTGGCCCAAGGGGTGAGGTCTGGTGGTTGATCGTGACCGCCGCCGTACTCGCTTTGGGAATAGCCCTACTGCTGTTTGTGCATTTCTGACAAATCCGAGACGGAAGCCTTGCATCCCGTTGACGATGCCTTGCTGCGGCGCGCCATAATGCAGCGGTCATCCTCGACGGGAAACGATGCGTGAGCAGGATCTGGAATTTCAGCGCAGGACCGGCGGCACTGCCGTTGCCAGTGCTCGAGCGCGCACAGCGCGAATTGCTCGATTGGAACAGCAGTGGCGCTTCGGTGATGGAGCAATCCCATCGCGGCAAACGGTTTATCGCCATGACCGAGCAGATCGAAGCGGATCTGCGCGAGCTGATGGGCATTCCATCCGACTACGCAGTGTTGTTTCTGCAAGGCGGCGCCACGCAGCACTTTGCCCAGATACCGATGAACCTCGCGGGCGAGGGCGAGAGTGCCGACTACATCATCACCGGTCACTGGAGCGAAAAGGCCGCGAGCGAAGCGGCGCCGTATGTGCGCGTCAATGTCGCCGCGACCAGCAAGGCCGACAACTACCTGCGCATGCCCTCGCACGACACGTGGCATCTCGACCCCAAGGCGGCTTACGTCCACATCGCGACCAACGAAACCATCCACGGCGTCGAGTTCGAGGATGTCCCGCGCGTTGGCGACGTTCCCCTTGTGGCGGACATGTCGTCCAACATCCTGTCCTGGCCGGTCGATGTCAGCCGCTATGGGCTGATCTACGCGGGTGCGCAGAAAAACATCGGTCCTTCCGGATTGGTGCTGATGATCGTGCGCCGCGACCTGCTTGAACGGCAGGCGCGCCCGATGGCGAAAATCTTCCGTTACGCCGAGCACGCCGCCAACAGCTCCATGCTCAACACGCCCAACACATGGGGCTGGTATCTCGCGGGCCTTACCTTCCAGTGGCTGAAGGAAAACGGCGGCCTGCAGGCGATGGCCGAACGCAATCGTCTGAAGGCCGCGCTGCTGTACACGGCCATCGACGGCTCGGGCGGTTTCTACAGCAATCCCGTCGATCCGGCCGTGCGTTCGCGCATGAATGTCCCTTTTACCTTGCACGACAGCGCGCTCGATTCGCTGTTTCTGCAGGAGTCGGAAGCGGCCGGCCTGATGGCGTTGAAAGGACACAAAGCCCTGGGCGGCATGCGCGCTTCGCTCTACAACGCCGTGCCGGTGGAGGCCGTGCAGACGCTTGTCGTCTTCATGCACGATTTTGCCGCCCGCCACGGCTGACCTGGTTTGCGAGGTACGGACATTCCGACCCGTTTCAGGCACTATGTGGTTCCGATTCAGACTTCTTTACGCTTGGACATCCATCGCATGAACGACCCCAAGTCCTCGCTGGCAGAGGTGCGCGAGCGCATCGACAGCATCGACCGGCAGATCCAGGAATTGATCTCCGAACGCGCCAACTGGGCCCGTGAAGTGGCCCGCGTGAAAGGCGAGGGGCTGTCCGCGATCGACTATTACCGCCCGGAACGCGAAGCGCATGTGCTGCGCATGGTGGTGGATCGCAACCACGGCCCGCTGTCCGATGCCGAGATGGTGCGCCTGTTCCGCGAAATCATGTCGTCGTGCCTGGCGCAGGAAGATCCGCTCAAGGTGGGTTATCTCGGACCCGAGGGCACTTTCAGCGAACAAGCCGTCCGCAAGCATTTCGGCCATGCCGCCTACGGCTTGCCGCTGGGCAGCATCGAGGAAGTGTTTCAGGAAGTCGCCGCCGGTCATGCCGATTTCGGCGTGGTACCGGTGGAGAATTCCGGACAGGGCATGATCCAGGTCACGCTGGATCTGTTCCTGACTTCCGAAGCGCGCATCTGCGGCGAAGTGGAGCTTCGGGTGCATCATTGCCTGCTTTCGCAGAACGACTCGCTCGAAGGCATCAAGCGCGTCTACGGCCATGCGCAGGCGTTGCAGCAATGCAAGACATGGTTGCGTGTGAATCTGCCCGATGTGGAATGCATTACCGTCAGCAGCAATGCCGAAGGAGCGCGCCTGGCGCGCCACACCGACGATGCGGCAGCGATTGCCGGCGCCACGGCGGCGAAAGTTTACGGTCTCAAAGTGGTCGCCAATGCGATCGAGGATCGCGCCGACAACACCACGCGATTCCTGGTGATCGGCCGCTCCCTGTTCCCGCCGTCGGGCAACGATCGCACGTCATTGCTCATTACCGTCAACGACAAACCCGGCGCGCTTTACGACGTGTTGAGTCCGTTCGCCAAGCACGGCGTGAGCATGAATCGCATCGAGTCGCGACCGGCGCACACGGGTAAATGGCAATACGCTTTCTTCATCGACGTTTCCGGCCATATCGACGATGCGTCGCTTCAGTCCGCGCTGAAGGACATGGGGCCGGTCGCCACTCAGGTTCGTGTACTTGGTTCTTATCCGGTGGCTCTTCCATGAGTGGTGCAACGCGTTTGGATTGGAGCAGTCGTTCCGTTGGATCTTTGCAAGGCAACATCGTGGTACCGGGCGACAAATCCGTGTCGCATCGTTCGATGATGTTGTCCGCCATCGCCGAAGGGACGTCGCACATTCGCGGATTCCTGGAAGGTGAAGACACGCGCGCCACGGCAGCGGTGCTCGCGCAATTGGGTGTTTCGATCGAAGCGCCGTCTGCGGGCGAACGCATCGTGCATGGCGTCGGCCTGCATGGCTTGCGCAGCTCGGACAAACCGCTCGACTGCGGCAATGCCGGCACGGGTATGCGCCTTCTTGCCGGGTTGCTGGCAGGACAGCGTTTCGACAGTACGTTGATTGGCGATGAGTCGTTGTCGAAGCGCCCCATGCGGCGAGTGACAGACCCCCTTGCGAAAATGGGCGCTCAGATCGACAGCCAGGACGGTCTCCCGCCGCTGCATGTGCGGGGCGGCCGATCGCTGCATGGCATCCGCTACGAACTGCCAGTGGCGAGTGCGCAGGTCAAATCCGCGTTGTTACTGGCAGGCTTGTATGCCCAGGGCGCTACGGAAGTGATCGAACCGCATCCGACGCGCGATTACACCGAACGCATGCTTGCCGCTTTCGGCTGGCCGATCACGTTTTCGCCAGGGCACGCGAAACTTGAAGGCGGCCATCGTCTGCGCGCTACCGATGTCGTCGTGCCGGCGGATTTTTCGTCGGCCGCATTTTTCCTCGTTGCAGCCTGCATCGTCCCCGGTTCCGAGTTGCGCCTGCCTGCCGTCGGCTTGAACCCGCGACGCACAGGGTTGCTGGAGGCGCTGCGATTGATGGGCGCCGATATCCGCATCGAGAATCGGGCCGAAAGCGGCGGTGAAGCCATCGGCGACCTGATCGTGCGACATGCTCCGCTGCACGGCATTGAATTGCCGCAGATGCTGGTCCCCGACATGATCGACGAGTTTCCCGCGCTGTTCATTGCCGCGGCGGTTGCGAAAGGACGCACCGTCATCCGCGGAGCGGCCGAGCTGCGCGTCAAGGAATCGGATCGCATTGCCACGATGGCGGCCGGCATGCGCGCGCTGGGCGTGCAGATCGAGGAAACGCCGGACGGTGCGATCATCGATGGTGGCCCCATCGGTGCCGGCGCTGTGGATGCGCACGGCGACCACCGTATCGCCATGAGCTTCTGCGTGGCAGGCCTGGTGGCGAAAGGCGAGGTGACCATCCGCGATTGCGCCAATGTCGCCACCTCGTTCCCGGGATTCCTCGAACTCGCCAACGGCTGCGGATTCGCGTTGAAGCTGGCCGGCTAGCTCGTCTGCGGACGCGGTTGCAGGTACGCTTGCGCGCGTTCGCAACGAGGTCATTATGTCCGCCGCCCATCCGCCCTTTATCGTCGCCATTCCCGCTCGCTATGGTTCGACGCGCTTGCCGGCCAAGCCCTTGAGGGCCATCGCCGGCGTGCCTATGGTCGTCCGAGTCGCGCAGCGAGCGTTGCTGGCCGGTGCGTCACAGGTTGTCGTGGCGGTGGACGATACGCGTGTCGCCGATGCCTTGAATGGGCAGGGCGTGGATGTCTGCATGACGCGCAGCGATCACGCTTCCGGCAGCGATCGCCTGGCCGAATGCGCGGCGCATTACGGCTGGCCCACCGATGCGATCGTCGTGAACCTGCAGGGCGACGAACCTTTTGCCCCCGCGGCCGGCATTCGCGAAGTAGCCCGCGCACTGGCCGACGACGATGCCCCCATGGCGACGCTCGCCACGCCGGTCACGGATGCGCACGAGCTGTTCGATCCGAACGTTGTGAAAGTCGTGGGATCGGCCAACGGTCGCGCCCTGTATTTCAGTCGCGCGCCGCTTCCGTGGGCGCGCGACGCCTTTGCGACGCATCGAAACGTGTTGCCTGAAGGACTGCCGTTTCTGCGGCACATCGGCATCTACGCGTACCGCGCCGGCTTTCTCCAGCAATACACCGCGCTGTCGCGCACTCCGCTGGAACAGGCCGAGTCGCTGGAACAACTTCGCGTGCTCGAACACGGTTATCCGATTGCGGTGCGCCTTACGCCGGAGCCTTTCCCGCCGGGCATCGATACCGAGGCCGATTTGCAGCGCGCGGAAGCGTGGCTAGGCAGCCAGTCGCCATGATCCATCGCATTCTGTTCGTCTGTCTCGGCAATATCTGCCGGTCGCCGCTGGTCGAAGCGGTGGCGCGCAAGCGTTTCGCCGACGCGGGGCTGGATATCGAGGTGGCGTCCTGCGGAACCGGTGGTTGGCATGTGGGCACCGGTGCGGATGGGCGCATGCGCGAGGCAGCTGCCGCGGCCGGGTATCCGCTGGACGCACATCGCGCCAGGCAGCTTAATGCCTCGGACTTTGCGCGCTACGATTTGCTGCTCGCGATGGATCTCGCCAATTTGCAGGACATGCGGCGTATCGCGCCAGCGCATCAAGTCGAACGGACAGCGCTGTTCCTCGAATGGGCCGGTGTGGCCTCGCTGCAGGAGTTTCCCGATCCGTACTTCGGTGAGCAGGCGGGTTTCACGGACTCGGTGCGGCTCGCGGAGCAGGGGGTTGCGGGCCTGATCGAACGCCTGCGCACCGGCTGAAAATCTTGCCGCAGCCGACCCGGAAAGTAGGGTAAACAGGCTAGAATCGCAGGTATGCAGCCCGTCTCTCCACAGGCCTTCGACGGGAAGGCTTTTGTTCGCACGCTTGCCACTTCTCCCGGCGTTTATCGTTATTTCGACGAGGACGGCGAGCTGCTGTATGTCGGCAAGGCGGGCAACCTCAAGAAGCGCGTCAGCAGCTACTTCCTCAAGCCGCGCATGGAACCGCGCATCGCGGCGATGGTGTCGCAGATCTCACGCTGCGAGATCACCGTCACACGCACCGAAGCCGAAGCGCTGCTGCTCGAATCGCAGCTGATCAAGGCGCTCAAGCCGCGCTACAACATCCTGCTGCGCGACGACAAAAGCTATCCCTATATCTATCTCTCCGGTGGCGAGGATTACCCGCGGCTCGCCTTTCATCGCGGCGCGCGCAATCAGCCGGGACGCTACTTCGGTCCGTTCCCAAGCGCGTTCGCCGTGCGCGAAAGCCTCAATCTGATGCAGAAGCTGTTCAAGGTCAGGCAATGCGAGGACAGCTATTTCCGCAACCGTTCCCGGCCGTGCCTGCAATACCAGATCGGCCGTTGCACCGGCCCTTGCGTCGGGCTGATCAGTCCGGACGACTACCGCAATGACGTGCGCCACGCGGAAATGTTCCTCGAAGGGCGCAGCAGCGCGGTGATTGACGAACTGGTGGGTGGGATGGAGCACGCCAGTACGTCGCTAAATTTCGAACGCGCCGCCGCACTGCGCGATCAGATCGCCGCGCTACGCAAACTGCACGCGCAGAACCACGTGCAAGGCGCAACGGCGGACATGGACGTGATCGCCTGCCGCATCGAATCGGGCATCGCCTGCGTCAGCGTGCTGTTCTTCCGCAACGGCATCAGCCTGGGTACGCGCGATTTCTACCCGCGGTTGCCGCTTGATGCCGAGCCTTCGGATGTACTGGCGCAGTTCGTCGCCCAGTACTACCTGGATCGACCCGTGCCGCGCGAAATCATCCTCGGCGAGACGATCGCGGACGAGCAGCTTCTGGGCGAGGTGCTGGCGCAACAATCCGGGCACGCCGTGGAGATCAAATCGCGCGTCCGTGGCGACCGTGCGCAGTTCCTGCAGATGGCCGAGCGCAATGCACAGGCCTCGCTGACGTCGCGCATCGCCAGTCGGCAAACCCTGGGTACGCGCTTCGATGATCTCCAGAATCTGTTGGGCCTCGACGAGTCGCCGCGCCGCATCGAATGCTTTGACATCAGCCACACGCGCGGCGAAGCGACGGTGGCGTCCTGCGTCGTGTTCGGTCCGGAAGGTCCTGAGAAATCCCACTACCGCCGCTTCAACATCGCCGGCATCACGCCCGGCGACGATTACGCCGCCATGCACCAGGCGCTCACGCGCCGCTTCCGCAAGGTGGCGGAAGGCGAGGGTGCCCGCCCGGACATCCTGCTCATCGACGGTGGCACGGGGCAGGTGGCGCAGGCGCTGGACGTGCTGCAGGAGCTGGGCATCACCGGCATCGAAGTGGTGGGCGTCGCCAAAGGCCCAGGCCGGCGCGCCGGCGAGGAAACCCTGATATTGGCCGGATCGGGCCGTGAAATTCACCCCGGCCCCACGTCGCCGGCGTTGCACTTGGTGGCGGCCGTGCGTGACGAGTCGCACCGCTTCGCCATCAGCGGCCACCGCAAGCGCCGCGAAAAGGCCCGTGAACGAAGCGTCCTTGAAGATGTCCAGGGCGTAGGTGCGCGTCGACGTGCCGCGCTGCTCAAGGCTTTCGGCGGCCTGGCTGGCGTCGAAGCCGCCGGTGTCGAAGAACTGATGCAGGTCAAGGGGATTGATCGCGGCCTGGCCGAACGCATCTATGACGCGCTCCATGCTTGATTTGCCCCTCTCGTGCGACACTGAACAAAACGGAAGAGACTGATGCGCATCAACCTGCCGACCTGGCTGACGCTGTTCCGCGTAGCGCTGCTGCCGGTGATGGTGCTGGTTTTCTACCTGCCGTTCCACGGTCACAACCTTACGGCCGCCATCGTCTTCGCCCTGGCAGGCGTCACGGACTGGCTCGACGGCTATCTGGCCCGCCGATTGAACCTGACCTCCAAGTTCGGTGCCTTTCTCGATCCCGTCGCCGACAAGCTGATGGTGGCGGTGACGCTCTTCATGCTGGTCAACTCCCAGCGCGGCGACTGGTCCGGGATCGTCATGGCCATCACGGCCGCGATCATCGTCGGGCGCGAAATCAGCGTCTCCGCCTTGCGCGAGTGGATGGCCGAGATCGGCATGCGCGCCACCGTGCGGGTGGCTTTCATCGGCAAGCTGAAGACCGTGATGCAGATGGTGGCCCTGATCGTGCTCATTCTTCAGCACGAAAAAAGCGCCGAAGCCTTGCGCCTCTACCACATCGGCGAAGCGTTGCTGGTGATTGCCGGCGTGCTGACCATTTGGTCCGGCCTCTACTACCTGCGCGCCGCGTGGCCGGCCCTGCACGGCGACGCCCCGGTTCTCACGCCCGGGCAAGATCGAAACGCTTGACGAGCCCGTGACAGCCGTTACAATGCGCGGCTCCGATGCGGGAATAGCTCAGTTGGTAGAGCACGACCTTGCCAAGGTCGGGGTCGCGAGTTCGAGTCTCGTTTCCCGCTCCAGATTTCAGACAAGGCCCCTGGCGCAAGCTCGGGGCCTTGTCTTATGCAGTACTTCAAGTTTGTGCGGCAAGTGGCTTGAATTGCTGCAAAAAATCAGCTTCGGCTATTCACAACGTGGCCGAATCTGCTATAGTTACAAACTCCGATGCGGGAATAGCTCAGTTGGTAGAGCACGACCTTGCCAAGGTCGGGGTCGCGAGTTCGAGTCTCGTTTCCCGCTCCAGTTTCAAGCAAAGCCTCGGACCACCGGGGTTTTGTTTTTTAGAGAAATCCCGATCCGGTAAGATCGTGATTTCCAGCAATGGCCGGGTGGCAGAGTGGTCATGCAGCGGCCTGCAAAGCCGTGTACGCCGGTTCGATTCCGACCTCGGCCTCCATTGCAAATCAAGTGGATCAAACAGTTAACCGCCGCAAGGCGGTTTTTTGTTGCGTGAAATTCCTACGTTTCAGGGCAAAACCCCTTTTGCCACCCGGTTTCGGATGGCAATTAAAGGAAAAAGGGCAGGGACTTGGCACTACGTCATCAAGCGAGCGGAGTGCTTCCAAAACCCATCTATCTGAGCTTCGAGACTGAAATAGAAGGCGATGAATAGGTAGGTCGGCTGGAGGCGTTGCTCGATCGTCGTGTGGTGCGTAAGTGTTAGAAAGGTGGTGACAGAGGGGGCGGCCGATGGGTCGCTTTTTTGTGGCTGCAACATATATGTTTCATGCAACAAAAATGTTGTATACAATACATGCGTACGGTGGCGGCACGGCACGGAGGCGATGAAGTACAGCGAATTTATCCGGTGGTTGAGGCGCAGGGCGTAGTTTTTGAGCGGCAGCGCGGCAGCCATCTATTTGTGAAGTTCGACGGCAAAACTTCGGTGGTACCGAATCACGGCTCAAAAGAAATACCCGAGCCGCTGAGAAAGAAGATCAGGAAAGACCTCGGCCTGTAATGGGCCGAGGAATCGAGGAAGGAAGAAAACTATGCGCTATGCCGTGAAGTTGATGGAAGACGGTGGTGCCTTCGTGGTTACCTGCCGCGATCTGCCCGCATTCAACAGTGTGGGCGATACGGTGGAGGAAGCCTTGCGCGAGTCGGTTGATGGGATCGCGTTGGCATTGGAAGGCTACATGGACGAGCGGGCGCCGATTCCCGCCGCGACCGAAAAGAAGCGCGGGGAACATTGGGTTTCACTGCCGGCGCTGGACGTTGCCAAGATCGGGCTATACCAGGCCATGCTGGCTAACCATCTACGAAAGGCGGATCTCGTTCGTCTGCTTGGTGTCCACGCGCCACAGGTGGATAGGCTGCTGAGTCTTTCGCACAAGTCGAAGTTGGAGCAGGTTGAAGACGCGCTCGGGCACCTTGGTTATCGGGTGAATGTCACTGTCGAACGCGTGACTGCACGGTACGCGGCCTAAATTTGCGCGGCCAGGAACTGGCGAGTACAGCCTTGGTGTCGGGAACGGGTAGCCACTACTGCTCTCTGCTTCACAATGGTCTTTAAAAACGTTGCAGTTGGCCCAGTACCTTTCCGGTTGATCTTCGTCTGCGAGAAGGGTTGCAAATTCCATAACACGATCCCAAACGTCCGATCTAAGTTCCATCGCTTTCACACCTCAACCCTTGATCGCGGATAAGCCGCGACCTTTAGCGATCACTCCGTAGTGAAAAGGACAGCAGTCGCCGAGATGGACGGATTCGATGCTCGTGAATCCTGCTTGTCGAAGCCATTCGATGCACTGCTCGGGCGTCGGCCGAATGGCGAGCGGTGGTCCGCGCGGTGTCGGAATATCGCTGCGCCAATGCATGACGGAGAGCGTGCCTTCTCGATCAAGTGCAGTGAAGGCCTTTCGCAACAGGGCAACAGGTTCTTCGATATGCAACAGGTTGTAGATCATCACGTGCGACTGGCTGCCAGGGGCTACGCCGAAGTCGCTTTCGATGAAGTCTCTTTCCACTGCGCGGATATTTGCGATGCCTAGTTCCTCCGCCTTGCATCGCACGTGGGCGACCATGTCCGGATCGATATCCAGCGCGGTGACGATCCCTCGTGTACGCCGCGCGGCAACCAGGGTGAAGGTGCCATAGCCGCAACCCAGCTCGACGACGTCGCCGTGTGCGGCTGGCCACAGCTTGTCCATGGCAGCGGAAGCATCGAAAAAGGATGACCAGGTGGTCTCCTCCGGCATCCCGCTTTCCCGGCCCTTCAAGACCGGCCTCCCGCTGGTTTTATGGGGAAAAGGGGCAGGGGGCGGTGGTCGGCTGTCATAGTCGTATTGTTGACATAGTCCGACTACAAAGTAAGCGCTAAGCCAAAACCGCTAGTCTTATGCTGGTATAGGCCATGAGGCTGGAGGCGTTTCGGTGCGGTTGCTTAAAGTTTGGCCACATCAAAAAGCGGCATTTGGCTCGCGCCTGATGCGAGCGGGTGTGTTGGGGGGCGTGCTGGTGTTTGCCGGTTGCGCGACCTATTCGCCGCTGCCGCTGGGCGACGGTCAGGGCGTCAAGGACGCCTCGCAGCTCACCGTGAATGCCGCGGATATGCCCTTGCCGGCGTTGCGCACGCATACGTTCGATCCCTCGCATGGCTTGGACGTGACGGATGTGGCCATGCTGGCCGTGGCCAACAATCCCGATCTGCGCCTCTTGCGGGATCAACTGGGCATAGCGCGCGCGCAGGCTTTTCAGGCAGGGTTGTTGCCGGACCCGCAGATTTCGATCAACCAGGAATTCCTCGATCACGCCGTGCCTGGTTACACCACGTCGTATGCCTATGGCATCAGCGAAGACATCACCAGCCTGCTGTTGCGCTCGACGCGGAAGGCCGCGGCGAACAGCCAGGCCGATCAGGTGAATCTGGAATTGCTTTGGGCCGAATGGCAGACCATTGCGCAGGCCCGGCTGCTGTTCAATCAAGTGGTCTCCTTGCGCCTGCAGCAACACCAGCTTGCCGACGAACAAACGGCGCTGGCACCTGTCGACACCTATGTGCGCAAGGCGTTGCTGGACGGAAACCTGACCCATGACACCGCCAGCCCCGGTATCAATGCGTATGCCGATGCCAGCAAGCGGCTGTCCGATTGCACGGTTCAACTGCATCAGGCCGAGCATGACCTGCGCCTGCTGCTCGGCCTCGCGCCGGACGCTTCGCTCGATCTGATCGGCGAACCGTTCCAGGCGTCGCCCACTGCCGAACAGATGCAGACCGCGCTGAGCGATCTGCCGAAAAGGCGTCCGGATCTGCTGGCCCTGCAGGCTGGTTACAAGGCGCAGGAAGCCACGCTGCGAGGCGCCATTCGCGCGCAGTTTCCCGCGCTCAGCCTGGGTGTCGATCGTCAGAGCGACAACAGTGGCGTGTTGTCCCACGGCATCAATATCGGATTCACGCTGCCGTTGTTCGACCGCAATCGCGGCAATATCCGCATCGAAACCGCGACCCGGCAACAGCTCAAGGACGACTACGAAGACCGCGTGCTCACCACGCGCAACGACATCACGCAACTGACGGCCGACCTGGAAACACTGAGCCGGCAACGCGATCAATTGCAGATTCAATCCGCGCGCATGGATGAAGCCAGGCGCGCGGCAGAAGCGGCCTGGCAGAAAGGGTTGCTCGACTGGCCGACGTATCTCTCGATTCGTGCCAATGCATTAAGCGCCGACATGGATTACATCGCCGCATGCGATCAGCAATCGCAGCAGGCCATCGCGTTGGAAACGCTGCTCGGCGATACCGATCTTCAACCGCCTTCATCATCTCCGTCAAAATCATGAATCGACTTTTCCTGACTCGTGCCGCCATCGTGGCGATGCTTGCGTTGCTTGCCGGATGTGGTGGCGGTGCCGCCGATGATGGCGCCGACGCCGACGTGAGCGGCCAGGTGCTGGTAACCACCACGGTACCCGTGAGCCGGACGTTCAACGACACGATTCAGGCGTGGGGAAACGCGGCCGGCGATCCGCATCGTGCCACCAACATAAGTCTGGGGCACGGTGGCTTGGTGACTGCGCTGGATGCCGCGGCAGGACAAAGCGTGCATCGTGGCCAGGCGTTATTGCACGTTGCGCCTGATCCTGCCGCGCGCAATGCCTATCGGCAGGCGCAAAGCGCATGGACCCTGGCCAGCGGCGAGTTGAAACGCACCGAGCAAATGGTCGCGCAGCATCTGGCGACGCAATCCCAGCTCGCCGCGGCGCGCAAGGCACTCGACGATGCGCAAGCAGGGTTGGAAGCACAGCGTGCGCTTGGTGGTGGATCAGCCGAGGAAATCATCAGCGCTCCGTCCGATGGCGTGGTGACGGTGCTCAACGTCAATCTGGGGGATCGATTCCAGGCCGACGCGCCGTTGTTGTCGTTCACGTCTTCGCATGGATTGATCGCGCGCCTCAGCGTGCAGCCCGAAGACGCTCCTCGCCTGAAGACAGGGATGCCGGCGTGGGTACAGGGCGAGTACGGTTCTGCAGACGTGCTGAAGGGGCAGGTCAGCATGGTCGGCCAGTCGGTCGACGCGCAAACGCACCTGGTGCCGCTTCAAGTGACCTTGCCACCCGAGGCCAGTAACACGCTGGTGGCAGGTGCCGCGGTGCGCGCCACCATCGATACGGCGGGCTACACGGCCTGGGCTTTGCCGCGCGAGGCGGTGCTCCACGACGACAAGGGCGATTACGTCTTTACCGTCGATCACGACAAGGCCAAGCGCATCGATGTCACGTTGAAACATCCCGAAGGCGATACCGTCGGCGTGCAAGGCGCACTGGATGCGAAGACGCAGATCATCGTGCTCGGCAGCTACGAGTTGAATGACGGCGATGCTGTACGCGAACAGCAGGAGTCGTCCAAGTGAGTATTACGGCATGGATGCAGCGCCATCGGCGCTCGCTGTTCTTTCTGGTGTTGATGTTGGCGGTCGGTGGTATCGCCAGCGCCATCTACATGCCGGTCGCGTTGTTTCCGAACGTGGCGTTTCCCCGCGTGCAGCTTTCGCTCGATGCCGGCGATCGTCCTGCGGACCAGATGGCGATCGAGGTCACCACGCCCATCGAAGATTCGTTGCGCCGCGTACCCGGCGTGCGCGACGTGCGATCGACCACCAGTCGCGGCAGCGCCGATATCTCCGTGACGTTCGATTGGGGCACCGACATGAGCCGTGCCCTGGGCGATGTCAATGCCGCGGCGAGCCAGGTGCTGCCCGAGTTGCCGGCAGGCACGGTGCTCACCAGCCGGCGCATGGACCCGACAGCCTTTCCGATGCTGGCCTATAGCCTGCGTTCCCACACGGTGTCGCCGAGCGCGCTTTACGACATCGCGCAATATCAATTGCGCCCGCTGCTCAGCAGCATCCCGGGCGTTGCGCATGTGAGTGCGCAGGGTGGGGAGGTGGCGGAGTTCCATGCGGATGTCGATCCCAGCAAGCTGCGCGCGCTGGATCTCAGCCTGGTCGACGTCGCGACGGCAGTCACCCACGCGGCAACCATCCAGGCGATGGGGCATGTCTCCGATCACTACAAGTTGTATCTGCTGTTGGCCGACAACCAGCCAGGCACGGTGGCGGCGTTGCGCGATATCGTCGTGCGCGCGGACAGTCACGGCGTCGTTCGTCTGGGTGACATTGCGGACATCACGCTCAGTCACGTGCCGCAGTGGATTCGCGTCACGGCCGACGGTCAGGATGCGGTGCTGCTGCAAATCTTCCAGCAGCCCGACGGCAACAGCGTGCAGATCGCGCGCGACGTAAAACAACGCCTGCACGACTACGCCCCGCAAATGCCGCCTGGCGTGAGAGTCGCCAACTGGTACGACCAGACGCAACTCGTGACCGGTGCAGCAGGAAGCGTGCGCGACGCGATTCTGGTCGGCATCGTGCTGGCGGGACTGGTGTTGTTTGTCTTTCTGCGCAATACGCGCGTGATCTTCGTCGCCATGATCGTGGTGCCGGCGGTACTGACCATCACGGTACTTCTGCTGCACATGCTCGGCATGAGTTTCAACATGATGACCCTGGGCGGCATGGCCGCCGCAGTGGGCCTGATCATCGACGACGTGATCGTGATGCTCGAGCACATCATGCGCCGGTTGCGTGACAACCCGGGCGAAGTGCGCGAGCGCATTGCGCATGCGGCGTGGGAGTTCACGCGGCCGCTTACCGGCTCCAGTGCCGCTACGGTGGTGATCTTCCTGCCGCTGGCGTTTCTCACCGGCATCACGGGCGCGTTTTTCAAGGCGCTGTCGCTGACCATGGCCAGCGCGCTGGTGATCTCCTATCTGCTCACGTGGATTGTCGTGCCGTTGCTGTCGGAGCAACTGCTCGATCGGGAGCACATCGCCGATCACGGTGCGAATCGTGCGTCGCAGCGATTGATCGGCGGCTATCGAAATGTATTGCAGCGCTGGCTGAAGCGGCCGGTATGGGTGTTGGTATTGGTGCTGCCGCTGCTTGGCCTGGGCGCATTGGCCTTCAGTCGCGTCGGCACCGGTTTCATGCCTGCCATGGACGAGGGCGGTTTTACCTTCGACTACGTTTCCAAGCCCGGCACGTCGTTGGAAGAAACCGGGCGCCTGCTCAACCAGGTCGAAGAGATCATTCGGTCCAATCCCTATGTGGATACCTATTCGCGTCGCACGGGCCTACAGCTGGGCGATTGGTTGACGGAAGCGAACACGGGCGACATTTTCGTTCGCCTGAAGCAGGGGGCGCGTCCTCCTACCGAAGACGTAATGAACGACGTCCGCAAGGAAGTGCAGGAGAAAGTGCCGGGTCTCGATGTCGATGTGTCGCAGCTGATGGAGGACATGATCGGCGATCTGGTGGCGGTGCCCGAGCCCATCGAGATTCAGCTGTACAGCGACAACGCCGACGAACTCAACGATACCGCGCTACGCGTTGCCGATGCCTTGGGCAAAATCAAAGGTGTGAACGGCGTACTCAACGGGATCAACCCAGCTGGCGACGCGCTGACCATGACGGTTGACCCCGCCAAGGCCGCATTGCAAGGCCTGGATCCGCAGGCCATTACCGATCAGGTTACGACTGCGATCGATGGCACCGTTGCGGCCCAGCTACCGGCAGCGGGCAAGGTGGTGGGTGTGCGCGTGCGCTTGCCAGCAACCTCTTATCGACACCTGGAGCAGGTGTCGGCTTTGCCGATTCGCGCGGCTGACGGTCATCTCTTTCCGTTATCGCAAGTCGCCACGTTGCAAGTGGTGCAGGGGCAGCCGGAAATTACTCGCAACAATTTGAAACGCATGGTGGCGGTGACCGGTCGCATCGCCGGGCGGAGCATGGGCGCAACGGTCGACGATGTCAAAACCATGCTGGCCAAGCCCGGCCTGTTGCCCAAGGGCATGTACTACGAGCTCGGTGGTTTGTATCAACAGCAACAGGAAGCCTTTCGCGGCCTGACCGTCGTGCTGCTTGCCGCGATCGCGCTGGTGTTTACGCTGCTCTTGTTCCTTTATGAGAGCTTCCGTGTCGCCATCTCGATCCTGGCCATGCCGCTGCTGGCCATCGGCGCCGTGTTCATCGGCTTATGGATCACCGGCATCGAGCTCAACATTTCCGCGATGATGGGCATGACGATGATTGTCGGCATCGTCACCGAAGTGGCGATCTTCTACTTTTCCGAACTGGAGGAGGTGGCTGCGGACCTTCCACTGCACGATGCGTTGCTCGCCGCCGCCCAGCATCGAACGCGCCCGATTTTGATGTCCACGCTGGCGGCTATTTTGACCTTGCTGCCGCTTGCCCTGGCATTGGGCTCGGGCTCCCAGATGCAGCAGCCGCTGGCTGTCGCCATTATCGCGGGCATGCTGGTGCAGGTGCCGCTGGTACTGTTGGTGATGCCGGTGCTGTACGGTCTGCTGATGCGCTCGCGCAAGCACGCTGCAGCATAACGACCTGCCTGCCTATCCGTTGCCTCGTCGGAATGACGACGAGGCTTGCAGGTATAGCCGCCAGTTCAAGCGTTTCGTGGTTCCGTCGCGGCGTCTGTCTTGGCCGTCCGTTTCAACAGCCAGGCGAGTATGGGCGGCGTCACCATTGCCGTCAGCAGCGACATGGCAACGATGATGGCGTACATCTGATCGTTGAAGACACCTGCGGCGAGGCCCAGGCTCGCAATGACCACACCAACCTCGCCACGCGGCACCATGCCGAAGCCCACGATGGCTGCGCCAAGGCGTCCCAGTGGCAGCGCGCCAAGAAAGCCGCCGAGCAGCTTGGACACGATGGCGATCACCGTCACCACGGTCAGTGCGATGAGTGCATCCGCATTGGCCAGCAGGTGCAGGTTGATCTTGCTGCCCGTCAACACGAAGAAGAACGGCGTGAGCAGGGCCAGCAACGGCTGGATCTGATTCTCTAGCGTGTGCTGCTGACGGGTTTCCGAAGCGATCATGCCGGCGAGGAAGGCGCCGATGATCGCCGCCAGTCCAAACAGCGTGGAGACGTATGCGAGCCCCAGGCACAGGGCCAGCACGATCAACAAGGGCGAATGGACGCTGCTGGGTTTGTCGAGCCAGGTTGAATTCCAGCGCATTACGCGCGTGCCGCCCCAGCCCATCACAGCGATAAAGCCGATCGCGCCGGCCAGGACCATCACCAGATGCGAAGGGTTGAAACCTTCGCCACCCTGCAACGACACCACGACACCGAGCAGCAGCATGGCCAAGATGTCGTCAATCACCGCGGCGCCGAGGATCACCTTGCTCTCCACGCGTTGCAGTGCGCCTAGTTCCTGGAGTACGCGGGCGGTGATGCCGGCGGACGTCGCCACGAACGCGGCAGCGACAAAAAGCGACTTGCCCCAATCATAACCGCTGGCATGTGCCCAGAAAGCACCCATGCCAAACGGAAGCAGCACGCCTAGTACACCGACGAGCATGGCCGATTTGCCGACTTTCTTCAGATCTTCCAGGCGCGTTTCCAGGCCAACCGAAAACAGCAGCAGCACCACGCCGATTTCGGACAGCACATCCAGCGGGGTACCCATGGCAATCTGTTCGGGCGTGATCCAGCCCAGCAGCGACGGCCCGATGATGCACCCCGCGGCGATTTCGCCAACGACGCCAGGCAGCTTCAGCCGCTGCGCGATCTCCGCGCCGATCTGCGCGGCGACGAAGACGATGAAAAGTGAAAACAGAATTTCGTTGGCATGGTGCATGGTCGGAATCCTTCGATCATGAGCATGTTCGCCATGCTACTCGGTCAGGCGGTCGATGACACCGTGGCCATGGGCTTTTTGTCGAGTCGGGCAAAGACGCGACTGGCGACGGCAGTGATGATCGCCAGCACGATGACCGTCCAGCGGAATGCCACGACATAAGCTGCCGCATCACCATGTCCATGCAACAGCGTTTGCATCAGCAGCGTCGCCAGCGCGATACCAAAGCTCATGGACAGATACTGTGTGGTCGACGCCATCGAGGAAGCCATCGATGCATATTTGACGTCCAGGTCGGTGTAAATCAACGTGTTCATGGTGGTGTATTGCATCCCCATGAAACCGCCATAGATGAACACCAGCAATGCAATCGCCGCCACGGGTGTATGTGGGCCGAGCAAGGCGAACATCGCCAGCAGTGCTGCCACGATCAACGTGTTGCTAAACAACATGCGGCGATAGCCCATCCGTATCAGCAGACGGTTCACCAGCCACTTCGCGCTGATCGAGCCGACAGCCTGCGGCACCATCATCAAGCCCGCCATCAACGGCGACCAGCCGCAGCCCACCTGCAGGAAAAGAACAATCAGCAGGAACATGCCGCTGACGCCCAGACGCGTAAGCAGATTGCCGGACAACGCCACCCACACACTGCGTACGCGCAGCAGGCTCAGGTCCGCTACTGGGTGATCGGTGCGGCGGCTATGCCACACATAGGCTGCGCCGAACGCGGTGGCCAGCAGCACCAGCGTTCCCATTTGCACCCAGCGGATCGTTTCGTCCGCGGCAAATTCGGAAGCAGTCAACAGTAATGCGGACGCCGCCGCAAACAGCAAGAAACCCAGCAGGTCGAAGCGATTGGCACGTTCCAGCCGATATTCGGGCATCTCTCGCAAATTGAGCCAGATGCCAACCAGGCCGACGGGCACGTTGAGCAGGAAGATCAATCGCCAGCTGGTGTATTGGACCAGCGCGCCGCCAAGCAGCGGCCCCAGCACCGAGCCAAGCAATCCGAAGGTGGCGACGGTGCTCATCACCTGCACGAAATCGCGTTTGTCGATGCTGCGCACGAGCACATAACGTCCCACCGGCATCAGCGCCGCGCCGCCGCAGCCTTGCAGCACGCGCGCCAGCACCAGTTCCGGCAGCGTCTGAGAAATGCCGCAGAGCAGGGAGCCGATCGCAAAGACGCCGATCGCGATGCCAAAGACCCTTCGGGTACCGAAGCGATCGCACAGCCAAGGGCTTGCCGGAATCAGAATCGCCAGCGTCAGTACGTAGCTGGTCAGCGAGCTGCGCATGTTGAGCGGCGTTTCGCCCAGGGCATTGGCAATGGCCGGAACCGCTGTATTGACGATCGTGGAGTCGAGCGCCTGCATGAAGAACGCGGCGGCCACCAGCCAGATCAGGCCGCTGTAGCGTTGGCGGGAGGACAGCTCCCCCATGTTTCCCGTGGCCGCATCGGCGGTGGCGGAGGAAACGGCAGACGTAGGGGGCATGGGCGTTATGATACCTGCTATGGCAGCTAATTTCGTGAATGGTGCCGTGCTGGAATAGGTGTGCGTACGCGGCTCCGGGAAAAACGGCACTGCAACGGCGGCCTTGGAGAACGCTATACCTCTCAGGCGAGCCCGGGTATCCCCATATCGGGCCATCAACCGGCAACCTCTGAATCGTTACACTTCGAAAATGAGCAAACCGTCAGCATCCCCTTTGCCGGTACAGCGCGCCGATGAGCTGCGCCAACGGATCGATCAAGCCAACTACCGCTATCACGTTCTCGACGACCCGGAGATTACCGACGCCGAATACGATGCCTTGATGCGTGAATTGGAAGCGCTGGAGACAGCGCATCCGCAACTGGCGACACCGGACTCGCCAACGCGTCGCGTGGGTGCTCGCGCGCACGGTGGTTTTGCCGAAGTAAGGCATGCGCTGCCGATGCTCTCGTTGAGCAACGCCTTCGAGCAGGAAGGCAACAACGATCGCGAACGATATCGCGACATCGCCGAATTCGAGCGCCGCATCGAACAAACCCTGGGACGCAGCAATCCGGTGTTTTCGGTCGAGCCGAAACTGGACGGCCTGGCGATCAGTCTGCGCTACGAGAACGGCGTTTTCGTGAAGGGTGCAACGCGTGGCGACGGTGAAACGGGGGAAGATGTCACCGCCAACTTGCGTACCGTGCGAGCGATCCCGTTGCGCCTGCGCGGCGACGATTGGCCGCGCGTGCTCGAAGTGCGCGGCGAAGTGATCATGCTGCGGAAAGATTTCGAAGCATTCAACGCGTACGCACGCCAGCACGACGAAAAGACACTGGCCAATCCGCGCAATGGCGCGGCGGGTTCGTTGCGACAGCTCGACCCCGCCATCACGGCGAAACGCAAGCTCAGCTTCTATGCCTATGCGGTGGGCGTGGTGGAAGGGCGGGAACTGCCGCCAACCCATTCCAGCACCTTGAAGACATTGCGCGACTGGGGTTTCCCCGTTTCGCCTGAAGTGGATGTCGCCAAGGGCTTCGATGGCCTGATCGCTTATTTCAAGCGCATCGGAGCCAAGCGCGACAGCCTGCCTTACGACATCGATGGCGTGGTCTACAAGCTGGACGATTACGCAGGCCAGCGCGAGATGGGCTTCGTCGCGCGCGCGCCGCGCTGGGCGATTGCGCACAAATTCCCGGCGCAGGAACAAAGCACGACGGTCGATGCGATCGAAATACAGATCGGTCGCACAGGTGCTGCCACGCCGGTGGCGCGTCTCGCCCCGGTGCAGGTTGCCGGCGTCACCGTCACCAATGCCACCTTGCACAACGCGGATCAGGTTGCGCGCCTCGACGTACGCGTCGGCGACACGGTGATCGTGCGGCGCGCGGGCGATGTGATTCCCGAAGTAGTACGTGTCATCCTCGAAAGGCGGCCGGAAAAAACCAAGCCATGGCACATGCCGACGCATTGTCCGGTGTGCGGTTCGGCGCTGGTACGTGAGGAAGGCGAGGCTGCATGGCGGTGTTCGGGCGGCCTGATCTGTGCCGCGCAACGCAAGGAAGCGCTGATCCATTTCGCCTCGCGTCGCGCCATGGATATCGAGGGTATCGGCGAACGTTTCGTCGACGCACTGGTCGACTTCGGCTACGTGCACACGCCAGCCGACCTGTACGGCCTGACACTCGATCACTTCCTTGAGATGAAGCAGCGTGCCGACGAACGCGACGGCACGACACCGGAGACTGTCAAGGCCGGCAAGATCGCCACGAAGTGGGCAGAGAACCTGGTCGAAGCCATCGACGCCAGCAAGAAGACGACGCTGGCGCGTTTTCTTTACGCCCTTGGCATCGTGCATATCGGGGAAAGCACGGCCAAGACCTTGGCAAGCTGGCTCGGGAGCCTGAAGTGGGTACGCAGCGCACCTGCGGCCATCCTGCGCGAATTGCCGGATATCGGTGGCGAAGTGGCCGGCTCGATTGATGCCTTCTTCAAGCAGGAAGGCAATCGCGCCGTGGTCGATGCATTGTTGAAGGCGGGCATGGCGATCGGCGATGAAGCCGCTCCGTCACCGCGTCTGCATCAAAAGCTGAGCTTTGCCGTGCTGCTGGAAGATGCGGGTATCAATGGCGTGGGGCGCCGCAATGCCGAACTGCTCGCCACCCATTTTCCGACGGCAGGTAAATTGCGCAGCAGCGGCAGTGCTCATTGGATTACGGCGGGTTTGTCCCAGAACGCCGCCATCAATCTTGAGGATTATCTTGCCGACGACGCCCGATTCAAGGTGCTGCACGAAGCAGAGGCCGCCATGAATCACCTTCTCGCCGCCGCGCCGCAGGAGGACGTTTCCGCGGATGCGCTCCCGCTATCCGGGCAGACCGCGGTGCTTACCGGGACCTTGGCAAGCATGGGTCGCGACGAAGCCAAAGAGAAACTGGAGGCGCTCGGTGCAAAAGTTGCCGGCAGCGTGTCGAAGAAAACCAGCTTTGTCGTGGCCGGCGAAGCCGCCGGGTCCAAACTCGACAAGGCGCAGGAACTGGGTGTCGACGTGTGGGATGAGCAGCGCCTGCTCGATCTGTTCAAGAAACATGGAGCCTGATTGCTCATGGACACCAATATCGTCACGCCATTTCTTAATCGACTGCAGGGGCGCGCCCAGCTTTACGCGATGATCCGCGCGTTCTTCGCCGAGCGTGGCGTGTTGGAGGTGGAAACGCCGATCCTGTCGGCCGCCGGCAACACCGACCCCAATATCGAGAGCTTCAACGCGCCTTTCAGCGGCCACGTCGATGCGGGTGCGCGCGAGCGTTGGTTGCGGACGTCGCCAGAACATCCGTTGAAACGGCTGCTCGCCGATGGGGTGGGCGATTGCTACGAATTAGGGCGCGTATTCCGCAACGGCGAAGCAGGGGAGCGGCACAACCCCGAATTCACCATGCTGGAGTGGTATCGCGTCGGCTGGAACCATCGGCAATTGATGGAAGAAACCATCATGCTGGTTGAAAGTGCGCTCGCGCTGACGGGGCGGCGCGCGGAAGTGCTCATCGAAGGCTACCGGCAATTTTTCATCGACGAGCTTGGACTCGATCCGCTGCATGCCGATATCGACGCACTGCGCGAACCGTTGGCCCAGTACCACATCGATCCTGCCGGCCTCACGCGGGATGACTGGCTGGATCTTCTGATCACGCACAAACTGCAACCGGCCTTTCCCCACGACCGCATTACCGTGATCCACGATTACCCCGCCAGTCAGTCCGCGTTGGCGCGCATCCGCCCTGGCGACCCGCCGATGGCGGAACGCTTCGAGCTTTATCTTGGTCCTTACGAGTTGGCCAACGGTTATCACGAACTCAACGATGCCACCGAGCAACGCGCACGCTTCATGCGCGATAACGAGCGTCGACGCGAACGTGGCCTTCGCGAAATGCCAATCGACGAACAACTGCTTGCGGTGCTTGGAAACATGCCCGATTGCGCTGGTGTGGCGTTGGGCATCGAGCGCTTGCTCATGTGTCTGGCGGGAACCGACAAGATCGGCGATGTCTTGGCATTCCCCTTCGCAAAGGCCTGAGCTTGTCAGTCGCTGAGCGGCTTTTTCCGGGTCAGCCCCAGTTCGATGGCGTATTTGAAAAGATCGGCATCGGTTTCGATGCCGAGCTTGCGCATCGCGGTGACCTTCTGCGTGCTGATGGTCTGCTTGCTTCGCTGCAATTTCTCGGCGATGGTGTTGATGCTGTCGCCACCGACGTATAGCGCGATGACTTCCGATTCGCGCTGCGACAAGCGCGCGGAGCCGGTTGCCGGCAACGCTTTCAGCAAGTTGGCAATGCGCGGTGAATAGTAGCGACGGCCCGTGCGCGTGGCTTGTATCGCTGCGCGCAAGTGGGACATGTCGTCGGCCTTGCTGAGAACGGCGTTGATTCCATGCGTCATCAGGCCGCGAATCAGGGCCAGCTTCTCCATGCTGGTAAGCACGACGATGCGCAGGTCGGGGTAGCGGTGGCGGACGAAGGCGATCAGTTCCATGCCATCGCCATACTGACCGCCTGGCATGGCGTAATCGGTGACCAGCACATCGCACGGCTGCGTATCGAGGAGCGCAACGAGTTGCGTCGAATCCGCAACCGAGCCGATCCTGTCGATGAAGGATATATCGTCGAGCGTGGCTTCGATGCCCATCCGTATCACCGGATGATCGTCGGCCACGGCTACCCGAACTTGGTTGTCCATCCTGGTCGCTTCCATTCACTGCGCAGCTTGGGGATGTTAGCGCCTGCCCAACGCGATAATCGTAATACAAGGCGTCAGCTTGAGTCAGGCTGGGCATACAAGCGCTGTGCTAGCTTAGATAGCGCCAGTCCGCCGGTTTGCGATGCGCAAGGAGTAGGGATTGACCATACGGGTTGCCGTAGCCGATGACCACCCGACCTTGCTGGCCGGGATGGAGCATTTGTTGTCCGGAATCAGCGGCGTATCGCTGATCGGCACGGTGACCAGCTCCACCGAACTCGTGGAGCTGCTGAGCAAAACAGCATGCGACGTCGTCGTCACGGATTTTTCCATGCCGCACGGACGTTACGGCGACGGCTTGTCGCTGTTGCGCTTTTTAAAGCGCCGTTTCCCCGCGACACGATTGGTGGTCCTTACCGGCATCGAGAACAATGCTGTCATGCACAGTATTTTCGATGTCGGTGCGATCGGGATCGTCAGTAAATCGGACGATTTGCAGCACCTGGAATCGGCTATCGGCATGGCTTATGCAGGCGACCGTTATCTTTCCCCGCGTGTCGAGCAGATTCTGGATCAATCCGAAGCCCAAGCGAGTACGTCCCCACCGCTACCGCAACTGAGCAAGCGGGAAACGGAAGTGCTTCGCCTTTATGCGGAGGGGCTTTCCGTGTCGGAAATCGGCGTGCGTGCAGGCCGGAGCAGCAAGACCATCAGTGCGCAGAAGGTGGCTGCGATGAAGAAGCTCGGGCTACAGGGCGATGCGGATATCTTCAAATATGCGCTTGCTCATGGGCTTGTATCCGCGTCGGAGACATCGCGACAAAAGGCCCGTCAAACCCATGACGATGTGGGAAACGACTGATGTCGTGTACGCCCAAGCTGTGGTTGTGATCGAGTCTGTCCGATAGCGTGACTGTTCGCGCGTAGCTAGCCTTGGCTCACTTCGGGACCGATTTCGGGGCGGCCCTCATCGCGCAGAGGCATGCATCGTGGACGACTCGTACGATACGGAAGTTTATGCCGTACTTCTCGGGGTTGGCACGCTCGACAGGGCGCAACGTGATGCGTTCGCCGAGGAATTCAACAAATTCATGTACGGCTCGCCGCAAGGGCAACGCCGGCTCATGGAGCATTGGTCCAGCCAGTGTGGCGAATCTGAAAATCCGACTATCCGAATGATCGCGGAGTCGTCAGCGGTCTATGTCGCCAGTACAAGAAAAAAAGCGGCGAAAACGAATCGCGGCGAGTAAACATCGACGCGCACTGCTGCAGTGACGCCTCGTAAAAGAAGCGTTTTGCCCACCCGCTGAGCAAAATTCAGACTGGTACTAATACGAATTCGGCCTGGTCCGATAGGTCGTCATCGTCCGAATTCCTAGGATTGCACTGTGCCCGGCGAACTACCTCGGGGCACGCCTTCTAGGCAATCGAAGCACTTCACCGAATGGATCTCGTTGCGCGATCGAAAGACCACGTGACGGGAAAGTGCGCCCGAATTTCAAGCTGACTCACCAGGAAACCATTTTATGAATACCATCTATCGCATCGTCTGGAACGCCACCACGGGTAAGTGGGTGGTGGCATCCGAATTGGCCAAGGGCCGCAAGAAGACTTCCCGCAAAACACTAGTCGGCGCGCTTGCTGTCGCACTGGCCGCATCCGCGCCGTTTGGCGCTGCGCTCGCTCAGGACAGCGGCACCGCCTGCACCACATCCGGTGGTCAGTCGGGCACGCTGAATGCTGCGGGTGTGTGTGAGGCGGATTTTGTTATCACGCCTTTGGATGCAACGCTGCCGTCATCTCCCGGCATCGCGATAGGAAATGGTGGCGCGGTCACCACCAGCAATGCTAATGACATTGCCATTGGCAATGCGGCAAATGGAAGTTCAACGGCCGCTGCCTATCCGGCGATCGCTATTGGTTATGGGGCAACCGCTGACAATATGAACACCATTGCTCTCGGTACAGGGGCACAAGCTACCAATGGGGGCGCCATTGCTATTGGCAGTGGTGCTGATGCCTCAGGTTCTCTAGCCATGGCCTTGTACGGCACAGCCTCGGGCACTTCTTCTGTGAGCATGGGCACGGGCTCCAACGTGGGCGTGAACGGAGACTATTCGATGGCACTGGGTTACAACACCAGTGTGCTGAACAACAATTCGGTTGCCCTTGGTAGCCAGGCGTCCACCAACGGTGCTGGCTCCACGGCGATCGGCGCCAATACCGCTGCCACTGGCCTTAAATCTATCGCCCTTGGTGGTTCAACGACGGCAGGTCAGGGAGCGATTGCCTCTATGATTCAATCCATCGCGGTCGGTGAGCTGAGTGCTTCAAATGCAAACCAGGCCGTAGCCATCGGTGCCAGTGCCAACATCGCTTCGACCGGCACCGGCTCGGTAGCGTTGGGCACTAGCGCCAGTGCCAGCGTGGCCAACGCCGTCGCCCTCGGCGCAAACGCGGTGGCCGACCGTGCCAACACCGTATCGGTAGGCAGCGATGTCAGCGGCTCGGCCTTTACCCGCCAGATCGTCAACGTGGGCGCCGGTACGCAAGCTAACGATGCCGTCAATGTCAGCCAGCTCACGCCCGTAGTGAGTGCGCTGGGCGGCGGAGCCTCGATTAACGCAGCGACGGGTGCGGTCACCGGCCCGACCTACGAGCTAGCCAACGGCGGCACGCAAACCACCATCGGCGCCGCGCTGGGTGCGCTTGACAGCAGCCTCACGACGACGAACACCAACGTCTCCACCAACACGGCTAACATCGCGACCAACACCAGCAACATCGCCACCAACACGGCGAACATCGCCACCAACACCACCAATATCAGCAACCTCGCCGATCAGATCAGCAGCGGCAGCGTGGGTCTGGTGCAACAGGCCTCGACCGGGGCGAACCTGACGGTGGGCGCCAACACCAATGGCACCGTGGTGAACTTCACCGGCACGGCCGGCACCCGCACGCTGACTGGCGTGACGGCGGGCAATCTGTCCTCGACGAGCACCGACGCGGTGAACGGCTCGCAGTTGTTTGCCACCAACGAAAACGTGGCGACGAACACGGCCGACATTGCGACGAACACGGCCAACATCGCGACCAACACCAGCAATATCGCCACCAACACGGCGAATATCGCGACGAACACGGCCAACATCGCCAGCAACACCACCAGCATCACGAACCTGGATGGGCGTGTGACGCAGAACACCAGCGACATCAATGACCTCGCCGATCAGATCGGCAGCGGCACGGTGGGTCTGGTGCAGCAGAGCGCCGCCGGTGCGAACCTGACCGTGGGTGCGAACACCGACGGCACGACAGTGGACTTCACCGGCACGGCCGGCACTCGCACGCTGACTGGCGTGACGGCGGGCAATCTGTCCTCGACGAGCACCGACGCGGTGAACGGCTCGCAGTTGTTTGCCACCAATGAAAACGTGGCGACCAACACGGCGAACATTGCGACGAACACCGCCAACATCGCGACCAACACCAGCAACATTGCCACCAACACGGCGAATATCGCGACGAACACGGCCAACATCGCCACCAACACCAGCGACATCAGCAGCCTCGCCGATCAGATCGGCAGCGGCACCGTGGGTCTGGTGCAGCAGGCGTCGGCCGGGGCGAACCTGACCGTGGGCGCGAACACCGACGGCAGCACGGTGGATTTCACCGGCACGGCCGGTGCGCGCACCTTGACGGGTGTGGCCAATGGCAACGTGTCGGCCGCCAGCCTGGATGCGGTGAACGGCTCGCAGCTCTACGGCGTGTCCGAAAGCGTGGCCTCCGCGCTGGGCGGCGGCTCGACGGTGAACGCCGACGGCTCGATCAGCGCGCCGAGCTACAGCGTGGGCGGCACCACCGTGAACAGCATCGGTGGTGCGATCAGCAACATCGACGGCCGCGTGACGCAGAACAGCAGCGACATCTCGGATCTCAACGACCAGATCAGCAGCGGTACCGTGGGCCTGGTGCAGCAGAGTCCGACCACCGGCAACCTGACGGTGGGCGCGAACACGGGTGGCGCTTCGGTGGACTTCACCGGCACGTCCGGCCCGCGTGTGCTGACTGGCGTGGCCAACGGCACGGGCGATACCGATGCGGCAACGATCGCGCAGCTGAAGGCGATGGGCTTGTTCGACCCGAACTCCAACCTGCCACTCGCGGCCGTGGTGTACGACGGCGTCGACCTGTCGAGCGTGACCTTCGGCGGCAGTAACGGCACTTTGCTCAACAACGTGGCGCCGGGCCTGATTGCCTCGGGCAGCATGCAGGCGGTGAACGGTAGCCAGCTGTTCGACCTGCAGCAGACCTTCCAGAGCCAGTTCAGCCTGCTCAATGGCCAGTACGCCTCCCTGGATGGTCGCTTGACCACGATCGAGCAGGGTGTTGCCGACGGCAGCATCGGCGGTCCGGTACCCTCGCCGGGCCCGGGCACCGACAGCACCCAGGTGGGTAACGGTGCGAACGCTTCCGGTACCAACAGCACGGCCGTAGGCAACGGCGCGGTGGCATCGGGCGACAACAGCACCGCTACCGGCGCTGGCTCGCAAGCAACGGGAAGCAACAGCACGGCCACCGGCGCGGGCTCGGTCGCTTCAGGCAGCAACAGCACGGCCAATGGCGCCAATGCAGTGGCCTCCGGCAGTGGCAGCACGGCAGTGGGTGAAAGCGCTTCAGCCACGGGGACCAACAGCACTGCGCTGGGTTCCAACTCCAGCGCCACGGGCAACAACTCCGTAGCACTGGGTGCGGGTTCGGTGGCGGATCGCGACAACACGGTCTCGGTCGGTTCGCCGGGCAACGAGCGCCAGATCACCAACGTGGCTGCCGGTACGCAGCGCACGGATGCCGCCAACTGGGGCCAGGTGCAGGATGCCGTCAATGGTGTGCAGAACTGGGCCAACCAGAAGTTCACGCAGATGGACAAGCGCATCAACGGCATGGGTGCGATGAGCGCCGCCTACGGCCAGATGGCCTTCAGCGCGCAAGGCATCGACAAGCCCAACAGAATGGGTGTGGGCGTGGGCATGCAAAACGGCCAGTCGGCCATCGCCGTGGGTTACTCGCGGCAGATCAAGCCGAACTTGAACCTGTCGTTCGGTGGCTCGGCTTCGGCTAACGATGTGTCGGTCGGTGCAGGCATGTCCTTCGGCTGGTAAAACCCAGGCGTTACCGGCAACCCGCAAGGCGATGTCGGTGGGGGCTTCGGTGCCTCGATGATGAGGTCACCGAAGTCATGTGTCAGCGGCGAAGGCGTGCTTCCTGGTGAGCCTTCGCCGATTGTCCCGGGCGCTTCGGCGCCCGGTTTTTTTTGCCTGTCGCGCTACCAGCGCAACAAAAGCTTTCCGATATGCGTGCTGCTTTCCATCAAGGCATGCGCACCTGCAGCGTCGCTGGCTGGAAATACTTCGTGTATCACAGGGCGCAGACGTCCTTCCGCGAAGAGCGGCCATACGTTGTCATGCAACTTGGCAGCGATGGCGGATTTGAATTCGACCGATCGCGGCCGCAAGGTGGAGCCGGTCATGCTGATGCGACGATGCATCAGCTTGCCGGCATCCAGCTTTGCGTTGGTACCGCCTAGCGTGGCGATGATGACCAGGCGGCCATCGTAAGCCAGCGCATCGATTTCGCGCGCGACGTAATCACCAGCGACCATATCCAGAATCACATTCACGCCACGGCCTTCGGTCATGGCCTTCACGCGTTCGACGAAATCCTCAGTGCGGTAATTGATGGCGCGAGCGCCGAGTGCTTCGCAGGCGCGGCATTTCTCATCGTTGCCGGCGGTGGCGAATACCGGGTGTCCCAACGCATGCGCCAATTGAATGGCGGTTACGCCAATGCCGCTGGAGCCGCCCTGAACCAGCAGGCTTTCCGGTGCGCCCGCTTGGTCACGCCCCAAGCCACCGCGATCGAAAACATTGCTCCACACCGTGAAATAGTTTTCCGGCAACGATGCGGCTTCAAGCGCATTCATGCCCGACGGAACCGGCAGGCATTGGCCCAAGGGCGCTACCGCGTATTCCGCGTAACCGCCACCGGCCAACAAAGCACAAACCGCATCGCCGGGTTTGAGCCCAAACGGATTGTGGCCGCTGAAATCGCCATTCACCAATTCGCCCACCACTTCCAGGCCGGGGAGGTCGGAAGCTCCGGGCGGCGGAGCGTAATGTCCGGCGCGCTGAAACACATCGGGCCTGTTGACGCCCGATGCGGCTACCTTGATCAACACTTCGCCTGTGCGAGGCTGCGGGATGGAGCGCCGAGTCAGCCGCAACACATCCGGGCCACCGGGATGAGCGATTTCGATGGCTTGCATGTTTGTCATAGCGACAGGCCTTGCGAGACAGTGATGGAATGACACGCTTGACCGCCGTTGCGGCGGATCGTCCCATCATGGCGTTGAATGCGTGCAACGCAAGGTTCTTGCTGTACTCGCCCGCTGAATCATGGCGACACGGTATCGCTGACACCGTGTCGCCCGGGGCAAACGCCATACGAATTATTGTGCGGTATCGACAAGCACCAATTCGGCATCTTCCAGTGCTTTCACTTCCAGCGACGGCTCGTTGAGGATCGCCGCACCGTCACGAGCATCGAGTTTGATGCCGTTGATTTCAACGGAGCCTTTGGCCGGCACCAGGTAAGCGTAGCGATTTTTCTCCAGCGGATAGCGCGTGGTTTCACCCGCTTTGAGCGTAGCGCCGAGCACGCGTGCGTTGGTGCGCAGGGGCAGGGCGTCGGTGTCTTCCTTGAAGCCGCTGGCCAGGGCCACGAAGCGCCCTGAGCGTTCGCCGGCCGGGAAGGGTTTGGCACCCCATGTCGGCGGCTGCCCGTGCTCATCCGGAATAATCCAGATCTGAAAGATACGTGTGGCGCCCGGCTCCAGGTTGTATTCGCTATGTGTGATGCCGGTACCGGCACTCATCACCTGCACATCGCCCGCTTCCGTGCGGCCCTCGTTGCCGAGGCTGTCGCGATGGGTGATGGCGCCTTCGCGCACGTACGTGATGATTTCCATATCCGCATGCGGATGTGGCGGGAAGCCGGTCTGCGAAGCGATGGTGTCATCGTTCCACACTCGCAGCGCACCCCAGCCCATGCGGCGGCCGTCGTGGTAGTTGGAAAATGAAAAATGATGCTTGGCCTTGAGCCAGCCGTGATCGGCTCCGCCAAGGCTGCTGAAGGGGCGACGTTCGATCATGAGAGCACCTGTAACCTTGTGGTTGTGATGGCACCCAACATAAGGCCAGGCATGATTTTGGGTAGCACCTGGTTTGGAAACAGTGTGTTGTCCGGGCGAACCATGGCGAGGCGCGGCGGCTGGCCAACCGCGCCTCGAGCCGGGATCTTTTATTGCTTGTCGGCCACGAAGGTCGTTGTCGTGCCGCGCAATTTGTCGTGGAAAACAACGCTCATGGTCTTGCCGTCGGGTGCGATTTTCACTTCCGCGATGGCGACGGGTTTTCCATTCCGCTTGTCCGTTTCCGTGAAGCTGCTCGTCCCGGTTTTCATCACCGTCACACTGGAGATGCCCGGGTCGCCTTTGTATGGGGCCTCGGTGCCGTCCATTTTGGCGCTGTAGGACTGGCCGGTCTGGGTGGTCATGTTGAGATGATCGCCGTCGACCTTGAAGGTCATGATCAGGCCGTTGTCGGACATGCTTTGCATCTTGGTGTTGCGCCACGAACCGGATACGGCATGCGAGCCGGCGGGACCCGGCGCAACGAGTGAGAGCGTCGCCTTGCCGCTGACGGGCGCGGTGTTGGTGTCGCTGCTGTCGGTGAAGTCCACCGCCGCAGTCTTGCCATCGGCCGACACGGCAATCGTGGAAGTGGCTACGACTTTGCCGTTCTTTTTGTCGGTTTCCTGAATCGTGTGGTCGTCTACGACTTTGATGGCGACCGAATCGTAGTAGGGATGACCCGTGACGCTGTGGTCATCTCCGTCGGCCTTGACGGTGATGGGAGGCGTGCACGTCTTGCATTGGTAAACGCCGTTCTGCAGCACCAGCACATCGGGCTTGGCCGACATCTGCACTTTGTTGAGGTTGATCTTCCACGTTCCGTCGAAAGCGTTTTGCGCCATCGCGAACGCCGGCAGCAGGGAAACCAGTGCGACCCCAAACAACAATGACTTTTTCATCGTCGATCCTCCTTAGGGTTGGTTGGTACCGGGTTCTTCGGAAACGCCGCAGAAACGCCCCTGCCGCTCGTCTTGCGTCCGGGTGAGATTCCCAGTCTTTTCGAATGTACGCTGATGCGTGTCAAACAGGTAGTGGCCGAATGTTTCTCAGTGAGAACCTTCGGCCGTCGACCCGGACCGGCGGTGTCCGCTCATTTCGTGCCCCGCATCGGGCGCGAAGGCTCGATGCCAGCGCGTGGAGCTCAGCGATATCAGGGTGACGATCAGGAAGGCCACCGAAAAATTCAGTCGACTGGGCTCGGTATTGTGGCTTGCAGCCATGGCGAGCTTGAGAATGAGCGCCCCGCAACACACGCCCACCGACAGCATCAACTGCTGCAAGGTGGAATAGAAACTGTTGGCGGCGCTCATGCGATCGGTAGGCACGGCCTCGTAGGCGATGGTGTTGTAGGCGGCGAACTGGAACGACATCACGATGCCGCAACAGGTCAACAAACCGAACATCAGCCAGAACGGCCAGTCGGCCTGGAAAAAGGCGCAGATGGCGTAGCTCATGCTGGCCAGCACGCCGTTGTAAACCATGGCGCGGCGGAAGCCGATGCGGCGCAATATACGTGTGGTGAGAACGCGCGCCAACAGTGCGCCCAGGGAAATGGCGAGGATCAACTGGCCGCTGCGCAAGGCGGAAAAACCAAGACCGATTTGCAGCAACAGCGGTAGCAGGAACGGTTGCGCGCCCTGGGTGATGCGCATCAGCGAACCGGAGATCACCGACAGGCGGAAGGAATCGATGCGCAGCAAGGTGAGATCCACCGCCGGGTTGGCACAGCGTCGCGCATGCCACACATAAGCCAGGCATCCTGCCGCGCCGATGGCGACGAGCAACATGGCGTTGCGCATGTCGGTGTTCTGGCCGAACAGCTCCAGCCCGAACAACGAGCACGACAAACCGACGCTGCAGAGCGCAAAGCCTAGCCAGTCGAAGCGCGCCGGCTTCGTCAAACAGCCAACGACGGGAATGTACCGCCGTACCAGCCAGTAACCCAGTACGCCGATCGGTACGTTGATGTAGAAGATCCATCGCCAGTCGAAGTACTCGACGATGAAGCCGCCGAGCGGCGGCCCGGCCATGGTGCCAAGGATGGCCGGTATCAGCGTCCACATCATGGACGACACCAGATGGCGGCGCTCCACGGTGCGCAGGATCACCAGTCGTCCCACCGGCGCCATCATGGCGCCGCCGGTGCCTTGCAGCAGCCGCGCCGCCACCATCATCGGCAGTGTCTTGGTCAGCGAACACAGGATCGAGCCGATGATGAACACCACGATGGAGCTGTTGAACACGCGCTTGGCGCCGAAGCGATCCGACATCGCGCCGCTGACGGGAATCAGGATCGCCAAGGCAAGCAGGTAACTGGTGACGGCCACGCTCATCGCGGGTGCGGAGACGTGGAAATCGCGGGCCATCGTCGGCAATGCCGTCGCCAGCACGGTGCCGTCCATCTGCTCGAGGAAGATCGCGCAGCCTACGATCAGGGATGTTACGCGGTAATCGGGAAGCACCGGCACAGAAGCAGTCGGCGTGTCTGGATTTTCCTCACTCTGCAGGGATACCACGTCGCTTCCTTGAACGAGCGCGCGAAGCACGGCAACACGGTTGCCGGTTGCGATCGTCGAGACATCGGCACATGGGGTATGTGCCGTAATGCGGGCATTATTCGACGCCTGCGCTATGTCATCAAGCGACCCATGTCGTCATTCCGGCAAGAAAACGGCGCCGTATGGCTACGGCGCCGTTCTCGTTCTCGGCAGCGGTTTAGACGATCAGACCGCTTCGAAAATACCCGCCGCACCCATACCCGTGCCGATGCACATGGTCACCATGCCGTACTTCTGCTTGCGACGGCGCAGGCCGTGCAGCAGGGTGGCGACGCGGACGGCGCCGGTGGCGCCCAGCGGGTGACCGAGGGCGATGGCGCCGCCCAGCGGGTTCACCTTGGCCTGATCCAGGCCCAGATCGCCGATCACGGCCAGCGCCTGCGCGGCGAAGGCCTCGTTGAGTTCGATCCAGTCCAGCTGATCCTGCTTGATGCCGGTTGCCTTCAGCGCCTTCGGAATCGCTTCCTTCGGGCCGATGCCCATGATGTCCGGGCGCACGCCGGCGACGGAGTAGCCAACGAAGCGGGCGAGCGGGGTAAGGTTGTAGTCCTTGATCGCCTGTTCGCTGGCCAGCAGTACGGCACCCGCGCCGTCGGAGGTCTGCGAGGAGTTGCCGGCCGTCACCGTGCCGCCGAACTGGCCGTTGCGGAACACCGTCTTGAGCTTGGCGAGCACTTCCGGCGTG
Organism: Dyella psychrodurans; assembly: GCF_003363265.1. GTDB lineage: Bacteria > Pseudomonadota > Gammaproteobacteria > Xanthomonadales > Rhodanobacteraceae > Dyella_B > Dyella_B psychrodurans. The sequence continues at coordinate 362,014 of NZ_QRBF01000001.1, forward strand.
GTGCCGGCGCGCGGGCCTTCGTCGGTGTCGATCAGGCGGCTGTCGGTCTTGATGCCGCGCGTGGCGAGATCCGGGTAGTGGTCATCGAGCTTGAACGGCGTGATTTCTTCCTTGAATTCGCCGGTTGCGATGGCGGCCAGTGCACGGCGGTGGCTTTCCACCGAGAAGGCATCCTGCTGTTCGCGTGACACTTTCCACTGCTTGGCGACGTTTTCGGCCGTGATGCCCATGCCGTAGGCAATGCCGATGTGTTCGTTGTCGAAGATGCCCGGGTTCATCGCCACCTTGTGGCCCATCATCGGCACCATGCTCATGCTTTCGGTACCGCCGGCGAGCATCAGATCCGCTTCGCCGAGTCGGATACGGTCGGCAGCCATCGCCACCGCCTGAAGGCCGGAAGAGCAGAAGCGGTTGATGGTGACGCCCGGCACGGTGTCCGGAAGGCCCGCCAGCAGCAGGCCAATGCGCGCCACGTTCATGCCTTGCTCGGCTTCCGGCATGGCGCAGCCAATGATGACGTCGCCGATGCGATGCGGATCGATGCCCGGCGCCTGCGCCATCACGGCGCGGATGACGTGGGCGAGCATATCGTCGGGACGGGTGTTGCGGAATACGCCGCGCGGCGCCTTGCCGACCGGGGTACGGGTGGCGGCGACGATGTAGGCGTCTTGCACTTGCTTGGTCATGGTCTTTGCTCCGTGGCGTCGCGCAGTTCGCAGCGACGCGCTTTGGTTTTTTGCCGTCGTCCCGGCGAAAGCCGGGATCCAGTGTCTTTGATACGTTCGAAAGTCGCTGGGCCCTGGCTTTCGCCGGGGCGACGGGTGTTTAGTTCCTCAGCGGTTTGCCGGTGGTCATCGTGTGAGCGATGCGTGCCTGGGTCTTTTCGGTCTGCGCCAACTCGACGAAGTGCTTGCGCTCCAGAGCCAGCAGCCATTCCTCGTCGACCAGCGAGCCGCGCTCGATCGCGCCGCCGCACAGCGTGTCGGCGATGCGCGTGGCGATCGCCACGTCATGCTCGGAGGCGAAGTAGCCGGCCTGCAGATTGGCGAGCGATGCCTTGAACGTCGCGGTGCCGACATCGCCGGCCACCGGAATGTTGCGGTCATACAACGGCGCACGCCAGCCGCTTTCAGCGAGCGAGCTTGCCACTTGCTTGGCGACGTACAGCAGTTCGTAAGCGTTGAACACCACTACGTCGCTATCGCGCAGCAGACCCGATTGCTTGGCTTCAAGCGCGCTGCCGGAGACCTTGGCCATGGCCACCGTTTCGAACACTTTCTTCAACGATTCGAACGGGTCGGTCGGATTCGACTGTGCCGCGCGAACCGCGAGTTCGTGCAGACCGCCACCGGCCGGCAGCAGACCCACGCCCGCTTCGACGAGTCCGATGTAGCTTTCCAACGCCGCGACGGTGCGCGCCGAATGCATCTGGAATTCGCAGCCGCCGCCGAGGGCGAGTCCACGCACCGCCGACACCACGGGCACCAGCGAGTGCTTGATGCGCATGCTGGTGCGCTGGAAGTTGGCGACCATCGCCTTGAAGTCGTCGATCTTGCCGGCCTGCAGCAGGCCGAGCGCGCCCTTGAGGTCAGCGCCTGCCGAGAACGGTTCGCTGGTCTGCCAGATCACCACCGCCTTGAGCTTCTCCTCGGCGACGCCGATCGCATGCTGGATGCCGTCGAGCACCTGATCGTTGACCGTGTTCATCTTGGTCTTGAACGAGATGATGCCGACGTTGTCGTCGCCCAGTGTCCACAGGCGGATGCCGTCGTTCTCCCACACCGTCGTGCCCTGGTCGAATTTCTCGCCGAGGATCGGATCGGGGAACAGCTGACGCTTGTAGACAGGATGCTGCGAACGCGGCTTGTCGGCGTTGGCGGCGGCAGAGTACGAGCCGTTCTTGCCATGTACGCCGGTACGGCCATCAGTGACCCAGGCCGGCAGCGGCGCCTTGCTCATGGCCTTGCCGGCCGCAATGTCTTCGGCGATCCAGCCGGCCACCTGCTGCCAGCCCGCGGCCTGCCAGGTTTCGAACGGACCGAGCTTCCAGCCGTAACCCCAGCGGATGGCGAAGTCGACGTCGCGCGCGGTGTCGGCAATGTCGGCCAGGTGATAGGCGGTGTAGTGGAAAAGATCGCGGAACGTCGCCCACAGGAACTGCGCCTGCGGATCGCTCGATGCGCGCAGCTTGCCGAACTTTTCGGCGGGGTCCTTGATGGCGAGGATGGCGGAAACTTCGTCCGAGGCTTTCTGCTCGGACGGGCGGTAGTCGCGCTTGGCGACATCCAGCACCACGATGTCCTTGCCGGCCTTGCGGTAGAAACCAGCGCCCGTCTTCTGGCCCAGCGCGCCTTGCTCGATCAGTCCGCTCAGCCAGGCCGGTGCCTTGAAGTATTCGTGCCACGGATCGTTGGCCAGCGTGTCGGCCATGGTCTTGATCACGTGCGCCATGGTGTCCAGGCCCACGACGTCGGCGGTGCGATAGGTGGCGCTCTTCGGGCGGCCAACAGCCGGGCCGGTCAGCGCGTCGACCGTGTCGAAGCCGAGCTTGAACTGCTCGGTGTGGTACATCGTGGCCAGCATCGAAAACACGCCGATGCGGTTGCCGATGAAGTTCGGCGTGTCCTTGGCGTAGACCACGCCCTTGCCGACGGTGGTGGTCAGGAAGGCTTCGAGGCCTTCGAGCACGCTGGGGTCGGTGAGCCTGGTCGGGATGAGTTCGACCAGGTGCATGTAGCGCGGCGGATTGAAGAAATGCACCCCAGTAAAACGGTGGCGCATCTCTTCCGGCAGCGCTTCGGCCAGGCCGTTGATCGACAGGCCCGAGGTGTTGCTGGCCAGCACGGCGGTCTTGGAGACGTAGGGAGCGATCTTCTTGTAGAGATCCAGCTTCCAGTCCATGCGTTCGGCGATGGCCTCGATCACCAGGTCGACGTCCTTCAGGTGCTCCAGGTCATCGTCGTAGTTGGCGGGAATGATCGCGGCGGCGCGGGTGCTGTCGGCCAGCGGCGCGGGCGAGAGCTTCTTGAGATTCTCGATGGCCTTGAGCGCGATGCCGCTCTTGGGACCTTCTTTCGCGGGCAGGTCGAACAGCACGGTTTCGACGTTGGCATTGGTCAGGTGCGCGGCGATCTGCGCGCCCATGACGCCGGCACCGAGCACCGCGGCCTTGCGGATGCGTAGTGCCGACTTCGGTTGAGATGGAGCGGTCATTGGCTTCTCCGAGGGTACGAATGCGAAACAGATTGAACGAAGCAGGTTGCAACAGGGGGACGGCCGGGGAGGGCCGCAACACGAAAATCAGGGGGCGCTCAGGCCGGCGGCTGAAAAGCGGATCAGGTGCGCGGCGGTCTGCTCGCGGTGGGTGGTTTCGCTGACATCGCTTTTGCGCTGGATGATGCCGAAGCCGGACATGGCATGCGTCAGGGCACCTGTGACGAGGTCGATGCGCCAATACAGCTCTTCCTTGCTGAGATGGGGCAGCAGCCGGGCGAATTCGGTGGTGAACTGGCGCATGACGTGGCCGTAGTTCTCCGACAGGAACTTGCGCAGGCTGTCGTCGTGCTCGGCAAAGGCCCGCGCCAGCACGCGCATGAACAACCCTCCGCCGCCATCGTGCGAGAGGTCCAGGGCAGGGCGGATAAAGGCCGCCAGAATGTCTTCCAGCGTCGTTTCAGGTTGGCCGGCCACCTGCTTCAAGGCCGCCAATCGGCGGGCGCTGAGCTGGTCCAGGCGGCGTTTGAAGACCTCTTCGACCAGCTTTTCCTTGGAGCCGAAGTGGTAATTCACCGCGGCAAGGTTGACGCCGGCGGCGGCGGTCAACTGGCGTAGCGAGGCACCCTCGAACCCACGCTGGGCAAACAGCGCTTCGGCAGAAGTGAGGATGCGTTCCTTGGTGGAGGCGGAGCTGTTCACGGTGATCGCCCATGGAAGGAAATCAAACGATCGTTTGAGCCTACACGGATGGCCCGGGAACAGTCAAACGGTCGTTTGGGAACGCCCTCGGCCGGGGTTGCTTATGGGCTAGAATCTGTCAAACTTTCGTGAGCTAAATCCGCATTTCGTGACGTATTTAGTTCTACATTCGCTGACAAGCAGTCAGACCGCCCGTCAAAAATAATCCGCATACCCGGAGCAGACCGTATGGCGCTGGAGCGCACCCTTTCCATCATCAAACCCGATGCCGTTGTCAAAAATGTGGTCGGTGAAATCTATGCACGCTTCGAGAAGGCGGGCCTGAAAGTCGTTGCAGCAAAGATGAAGCATCTTTCGCGTAAAGAGGCGGAAGGTTTCTACGCGGTGCATCGCGAGCGTCCGTTCTTCAACGCGCTGGTGGAATTCATGATCTCCGGTCCGGTCATGATCCAGGTACTGCAAGGCGACAATGCGATTCTCAAGAATCGCGAACTGATGGGCGCGACCAATCCGAAGGATGCCGCCAAGGGCACGATCCGCGCCGACTTCGCCGACTCGATCGATGCGAATGCCGTGCACGGTTCGGACGCTGCCGAAACGGCCGCGGTCGAAATCGCCTATTTCTTCGCTGCAACCGAAGTGTTTCCGCGCTGAGAGATGTGACGCCAGTGAGCCAGGTGGAAAAAGTCAATCTGCTCGACTTCGATCGCCAGGGTCTGCGCGAGTTTTTCGCGCAGCTGGGCGAGAAGCCGTATCGCGCCGAGCAGGTGATGAAGTGGATCTACCACCACCTGGAAGACAACTTCGAAAACATGACCGACGTGGGCAAGGCGCTTCGAGCAAAACTCGAGGCGTCCTGCTATATCGGCCCGCCGAAGACCATGTTCGAGAAGGGCGCTGCCGACGGCACGCACAAGTGGTTGCTCGGCATGGACGGCGGCAACGCTATTGAAGCGGTGTACATTCCCGAGCCCACCCGCGGCACCTTGTGCGTGTCCTCGCAAGTGGGCTGCGGCCTGAATTGCCAGTTCTGTTCGACGGCCACCCAAGGCTTCAACCGCAATCTGGCGACGTCGGAAATCATCGGCCAGATGTGGGTGGCCGCGAAGTATCTGGGCAACGTCACGCATCAGAATCGCCGCATCACCAACGTGGTGATGATGGGCATGGGCGAGCCGCTGCTGAATTTCGACAACGTCGTGAAGGCGATGAGCCTGATGCGCGACGATCTCGGTTTCGGCCTTGCGTCCAAGCGCGTTACGTTGTCGACGGCCGGTCTCGTACCGATGATCGACAAGTTGTCCGAAAGCATCGACGTGTCGCTTGCCGTGTCGCTGCATGCGGCCAACGATGAATTGCGCACGGAGCTGGTGCCGCTCAACAAGCGTTATCCGATCGCCGAACTGATGGACGCGTGCCAGCGCTGGATCGCGCGCAAGCCGCGTACCTCGATCACCTTCGAATACACGCTGATGAAAGGCGTGAACGATCAGCCGGAGCACGCGCGCCAGCTGATCAAGCTGATGCGCCGCCTGCCGACCTGCAAGGTCAATCTGATCCCGTTCAATCCGTTCCCCGGCACGCGCTTCGAGCGTTCCGAGCCGGACGTGATCCGCTCATTCCAGACGCAGCTGCTCAACGCAAACATCCTGACCATGCTGCGCCGCACCCGCGGCGACGATATCGATGCCGCCTGCGGCCAGCTGAAAGGGCAGGTGCTCGATCGCACGCGTCGCCAGGCCGAATTCCGCAAACGTCTGGACGAGGATGCAGCTCATGCGGCGTGATCGTATTTTGCTTGGCATCAGCATGGCCGTATTGATTGCGGGCTGCACCAAGACGGATATGGTCGTGCCGCAGGCGCCGACGCCCAAGCTTCCGGAAGAAACCCGGGCGCAAAAGGCGGAAAGCGCCGCCAAGGTGCATACCAGCCTTGCCCAACATTACGTCGAAATCGGCGATTTGAAGGGGGCGCTCGAAAAGGTCAAGCTGGCGGTGAATGACGACCCAACGTACGTGCCTGCGCAGACCGTGATGGCGTACATCTACGAGCGCATCAACGACATGCCCAATGCGGAGATCCACTATCGCAAGGCGGTCGAGCTGGCGCCAACCAAGGGCGATACCAACAACAACCTGGGCGCGTTTTTGTGCCGCGACAACAAGGTTCGGGAGTCCTTTGCGTATTTCACCAAGGCGCTCGCCGATCCTTTCTACGCGACGCCCGACGTCGCCCTGGACAACCAGGGCGTCTGCCAGCTGAAGTTGAACGATCGCGTCGGTGCCGAAGCCAGTTTCCGCAGTGCCGTCGAACGCAATCCGAACAATGCAAGCGCGTTGCTGGAACTTTCCAACGTGCTCTATCTCAAGAACGACTACTTCCACGCCAGCGCTTATTTGCAGCGCTTCGACGCGGTTGGCCAACCCAGCCCGGATTCGCTCAAGCTGGGCTATGACATCGAAACCCGCCTGGGCGACAAGGATGCCGCTCAAACTTACAGCAAACGGCTAATGGACCAGTTCCCGGATTCGGAACAGGCCCAGGCCCTCAATCAAACCGCACGCCCATGATTTCCGAGCAGTCCAATCCGGCAGGCCAGGAGGAAAAATCCTCTCATGCGTCCGCCACGACCGCAGTGAACATGGATCAGAACACTGCCGAATTCCGCTTCAACGAAGCTCCCGGCTTCGGCTCGCGCCTGCGCGCAGCCCGCGAGGCACGCGGCCTGGATGTGGAGACCTGCGGCCACGCGTTGCGCCTGCCTGTAAAGGTATTGCGCCAGCTCGAGGGCGACGAGCTCCAAAGCATCGACTACCAGGTCTATTTGAGCGGCTATATCCGCAAGTACGCGCGCTATCTCGAGATCGACGAATCGGAGATCGAAACGGCGGTCGCCCGACTGAAGCCTGCACAGCCGCCACTGGTGGCTACCGGAGGGGTTTCACACTCGCGTTATCTGCTTGATCGCTATGCCACGGCTGCCACCTATGTGGTGTTGACCCTGGTCATCGCCGTGCCCACGGTGTGGCTCGGCATGCGCGGCACCTTGACGCACGACATGAGCCATCTGGCGCCTCTCGACGCGACACCCGTCGCGCAACAGGACGCCCGGCCGCCAGCGGTTCCGGCTTCTTCGAGCAGTACGGCGAAAGCACCCGTCAACGTTGCCGAGAACGTGGCGCAGGCCGCCGCTCCAGTGCCCGCTCCGGCGTCTTCCGCACAGCGTTCCGCCGACCAGCAGCCGTTGCTTGCCTCGATGGTGCCCGTGCCCAACCTTGACGCGGATGCGAATGTTGCGCCGTCACCCGGCAACCATCCTCCGGCGGCCTCGGTTGGCGACGGCGGCCACACGCTGACGCTCGCCCTGTCCAACAGCAGTTGGGTGGAGGTCACCGGCAAGGACGGTTCACGTCTTGAATATGGCTTGCTGCCGGCAGGAACAGTCAAAACCTATCGCAGCGATCAACCGCTTGAAGTGCGCATCGGCAACGCCACCGGTGCCGAGGTCAACCTCGACGGCCAGCCGATGACGCTGGATCCGTATCGGCACTCGAACGTGGCGCATTTCCGCGTCGATATCCAGGATGGCAAGGCAGCTCCGGCCGGCGCCTGACCGCAGGTTCGGCGTTCCTCGATCATCCTGATCGGTTATGCTTGCGCATTGTCCGCCCGCAAGGCGGGCGATGCCGGCTGCCGCCGGATAGCGGTGGCTCTCGAACACCCCCTCTGGCGCCCGCGGCGTCATTTCGCGACACGGTGATTGCATGGCATTTGATGCTTACGACGACTACGAACAAAGCGAACGCGTACAAAAATGGCTCAAGCAGAACGGCCTGTCGATCGTCGTGGGCGTCGTCATCGGATTGATCGGTATTTTCGGTGTTCAACAGTGGCGCAACCATAAGGCCGCGCACCAGGCTGCCGCCTCGGAGCTCTATCAGGAACTGCAGCCGCTCCTGGACACCGGCAACACCAACGGGGTCGACGTCATCATGCAGCATTTGATGAGCGACTACGCCGATACGCCTTACGCGATGTTCGCCGTGAGCGACCGTGCTCGCCGGCAAGTGGAAGCCAAGCAATTCGACAAGGCGGTGGAATCCCTCGACTGGGCCGAGCAGCACGCGTCGAGTCCGGCATTGAAGGCGCTGGTGGATCTGCGAATTGCCCGCATACAGCTCGCCCAGGGGCACGCGCAGGACGCCTTGAGCGTGCTCGATCGCATCCCGGCCGGCAGCTATGCCGTCGTCGGCCAGGAACTACGCGGCGATGCGCTGGTCAAGCTTGGACGGCGCGATGAAGCCTTGAAGGCCTATCAGGCGGCCGTGAAGGCGATGGGCCCGCAGGCCTCAGCGAGCAATGAAGTGCAAATGAAAATCGACGATCTGGCCACGGCCGGGAAGCAGGGTGCATGAAACGTTTTTGGCTGATCGTATTGACTGGTTCGCTGGTGGCTCTCGCAGGCTGCCACTCTTTCAAGAAAGAAAACATCCAGCCGCCGACCCCGCTGGCGAAGGATTTCAAGCCCACCGTCCAGGTGACCAGGGTGTGGAAGACGCGTGTCGGCCATGGCGCTGGCATGAGCGGCGTCCGCATGCAGCCGACGATCGTCGACGGCGTTTTGTATATCGCCAGCACCGATGGTGCCATCGAAGCGTTCGATGCGGCCAGCGGCAAGCAGCTGTGGGAAAAGAAGACACGCACGCACGGCTGGTTTGGCTGGGGCGATAGCAAGCGTCCCGATGCGTTCTATTCGGGCGGTCCGGCCGTGGCGGGCGATCTGCTTGCCATCGGTACGCTGGACGGTCATGTGTACGGCCTCAACGCCAAAGATGGCAGCCAGCGCTGGATGATCGCGCTGCCGTCGGAAGTCATCGACTCACCGACGATTTCCGGGCAGCTCACCATCGTGCGCACGCAGGATGGTCGTGTCTACGGTCTGGACAGCAATACCGGCGACCGTCGCTGGGTGAACGATCAAGGCAACGTGCCGCTGCTCAGCCTTCGCGGCAACGGGCCGCTGCTGGTGGCCAACGGCGTGGTGTTCTTCGGCAGCGACGACGGCAAGTTGATGGCGCTGCGCCTCGATAGCGGCGACAAGCTTTGGGAACAGAAGCTTTCCACCGGCGAAGGCCGCACCGATATCGAACGCATGAACGATGCCGACGGCAGCGTTCTGCTTGATGGCACCAACCTGTACGCAGCGGCCTATCACGGCAACCTGACGGCGTTGGATGGTCCCAGCGGTCATCCGATGTGGGCTCGTCCGTTCTCCACCTATACCTCGCTGGCGGCTAATGGCAACAGCCTCTTGGCGGTCAACGACGACTCCCAGGTGTGGGCGTTCGACAAGAGCAGCGGTGCCGACATGTGGAAGCAGGACGGCCTGAAATACCGTTGGCTGACGGGACCGGCCGTGCAGGGCGACTACGTGGTGGTCGGCGATATCGAGGGCTATGTGCACTGGCTTCAGATCGGCGATGGTGCGTTGGCCGCGCGTGAGCGCATTTCCAAGAAAGCCATCCGCGGACAGCCCGTGGTCGCCGGTGACCTGGTGTACGTCGTCGACGTAGAGGGCCATTTGGCCGCCTATCGCCTCGGCGCGAAATAATTTCTGGAACCATGATTCGTGCTGCCCGTCATCGCCCTGGTCGGTCGTCCCAACGTCGGTAAATCGACCCTTTTCAATGCGCTGACGCGTAGCCGCGACGCCCTGGTAGCCGACATGCCGGGCGTCACCCGTGATCGTCATTACGGCGTGTGCCGCATCGGCTCACGTCCGTTCGTGGTGGTCGACACCGGCGGCCTATCCGGTGTCGACGAAGGCATCGATGCACTCACTGCGCAACAGGTGCGTCTCGCCATCGACGAGGCGCAAGTGTTGGTGTTCGTCGTGGATGCGCGCGATGGTCTGCTGCCACAGGATCGCAGCATCCTCGACGAGCTTCGCCGCAGCGGCAAGCCGATCATCGCAGCCGTCAACAAGACCGATGGTCTGGACGAACAGAACGCGATGGCGGAATTCGCCGTGTTCGGTATTGCCCAGACCTTGCCGCTCGCCGCTGCACACAACCGCGGCACCGAGGATCTGATTGCCTGCGCATTGCCGCTGTTGCCGGAAGACACTCACGAAGAGTTGTCGCCGGAAGAAGCAGACAGCATTCGCGTCGCCATCGTCGGCCGCCCCAATGCAGGCAAATCGACGCTGATCAATCGCCTGCTCGGCGAGGATCGCCTGATCGTTTCCGACGTCGCCGGCACCACGCGCGACCCGATTCGCGTACCGCTGGAACGCGATGGCAAACGCTACACGCTGATCGACACCGCGGGCGTACGACGCAGGGCGCGCGTCGAAGAAGTCGTCGAGAAGTTCAGCGTCATCAAGACGCTGCAATCCATGGCGGCGGCGCAGGTCGTCGTGGTGATGATCGACGCTCGCGAGAATCTCGCCGATCAGGACCTTACGCTGATCGGTCACGCGCTCGACGAGGGCAGGGCGCTGGTCATTGCCGTCAACAAGTGGGACGGCATGGATACCTACCAGCGCGAACAATGCCAGCGCGCGCTCGAACGCCGGCTTGTCTTCGTCGACTGGGCCAAGCAAGTATTCATTTCTGCGCTGCACGGCTCTGGTTTGCGCGAACTGATGCGCGCCATCGTGCGCGCACATGCTGCTGCCACACGCGAGCTCGGTTCGTCGGATCTCACCAAGACGCTCGAACGTGCTTACGAAAGTTATCAGCCGCCGCTGGTACGCGGGCACGCGCCGAAACTGCGCTTCGCTCATCCGGGCGGTAGCAATCCGCCGACCATCGTCATTCACGGCAGCCGCACCAAGCACATCGCGCCAGCCTATCAGCGCTATTTGGAAAACTTCTTCCGCAAGCGCTATAAGCTGGAGGGAACGCCGGTCCGTATTGTGTTCCGCGACGGCGACAACCCTTTTGCGGGCAAAAGGAATGTGCTTACCGAGGGGCAGCAGCGCAAGCGCCAGCGCATGATCCGTGAAATGAAACGGCGCAAATAACGGGCATTGGACCTGCTTCGTCCTACACTGTGCACATGAGCGAATCCCTCGACCGCGAATCCTGGTTGGCCGCGTTGCGTCAGCGTGTGCCGGAGATTTCACCCACCGAGGCTTTCAATCGGCAGGCGCAAGGCGCGCTGCTGATCGACGTACGAGAAGACAACGAACGCGCTGCCGGCATACCTGCAAGTGCATTAGCGATATCGCGCGGCTTCCTCGAACTGCGCATCGAAGACCATGAACCCGATCGTGATCGCGCGATTCTCACATTGTGCGGCAGTGGTCGACGTTCTTTGCTAGCTGGCGAAGCGTTGCAGCGAATGGGCTATCGCAACGTTTCATCGGTGGCTGGCGGCTTCGAGCGATGGAAGAACGAAGGCCTGCCGATACATACCGGTAATCTCGACGCCGATTCGGCAGAACGATACGCAAGACAGTTGCGCTTGCCGCAGGTCGGCGAGGCCGGACAGCTCAAGCTGGGGCAGGCGAGTGTCGCGCTGCTTGGCGCCGGAGGATTGGGGGCGCCCGCCGCGTTGTATCTGGCCGCAGCAGGCGTGGGGCGGATGACGCTTATCGACGACGACCGCGTCGAGCGTTCGAACCTGCATCGGCAGGTGATCCACGCCGATGCGCGCGTCGGCATGGCCAAGACCGAATCGGCACGGATGACGCTGGCTGCGCTCAATCCACGCGTCGAGGTGAATGTGCGGAATGAGCGCCTGCGCGCCGACAACGTCGAGCGCCTGCTTGCAGGGCACGACCTTGTGATCGACGGCGCGGACAACTTCCCCGCGCGCTACCTGCTCGCCGCGGCGACGCGACGACTGAATATGCCCATGGTTTACGGTGCGGTGGAACGCTTCACCGGGCAGGTGAGTGTCTTCGATCCACGCCGGGACGATTCGCCGTGCTATCGCTGTCTGTTTCCGGAACCTCCCGCGGCCGCGGATGCGCCCAACTGCAGCGAAGCGGGTGTGCTTGGTGTCCTGCCCGGCATCGTCGGCCTGCTGCAGGCCACCGAGGCGCTGAAGTTGATGCTCGGACTTGGCGAACCGCTGGTTGGACGGCTGCTGTCGTTCGACGCGCTGAGCATGCGTTTTCGCGAAACGCGACTGCCGCGCGATCCGGCGTGTCCGGGGTGTGGTTCGGCGGCAGTGTTCCAGGGGTATGAGGACGTCGAGCGTTTCTGCGCCGCGCATAGCTGACTTGGACGGTATCTCGACGGCGATGCACGCCAATCGTGGCGAGTTTGCGGCCAAGCCACGATAATGGCCACCCAGGAAGGCCAGGACACTCTATGAACGCACGCATCCTCGACGGCAAGCGCATCGCCCAGGAACTGCTGGATCGCATCGGCAAACGCGTAAGCGAACGCAAGGCTCAGGGATGGATCGAGCCTGGCCTGGCCGTCGTACTGGTCGGCGATGACGCGGCGTCTTCCGTCTACGTGCGCAACAAGCGCAAGGCCTGCCACCAGGTCGGTTTTCGTTCTTTCGACTACGACCTCCCGTCCACGACGACGCAAGCCGAATTGTTCGCGTTGATCGATCGCCTCAATGCCGACACGGCCGTGCACGGCATCCTGGTGCAATCGCCGCTGCCGGATCACATCGACGAAGATGCCCTGGTCGATCGCATCGATCCCAACAAGGACGTGGATGGCTTCCAGGCGGTCAACGTCGGTCGTCTTGCCCTGCGCCGCTTTGGCTTGCGGCCTTGCACGCCCAAGGGCGTGATGACACTCCTGGGGCATACCGATCGTCCCGTGCGCGGGCAGCACGCCGTTGTAGTGGGCGTATCCAACCACGTTGGCCGTCCGCTCGTGCTGGAATTGCTGATCGCCGGTTGCACTACCACTTGCTGCCATCGTTTCACGCGCGACCTGGAATCCTATGTTCGCCAGGCCGACATCCTCGTCGTGGCCGTCGGCAAGCCGGGGCTGGTCAAGGGCGATTGGATCAAGCCGGGTGCCGTGGTGGTCGATGTGGGCATCAACCGTCTGGACGATGGACGGCTGGTCGGCGACGTGGACTTCAACGTGGCATCGCAACGGGCAAGCTGGATCACTCCCGTTCCAGGTGGCGTGGGCCCGATGACGGTGGCGACCTTGATGGAAAACACCCTGGAAGCCGCCGAAGCGAGCGGTTAGTGTCATTCGACGACAGGTCCAGCGCCATGCCTCGTTAATGTTGATTAAACGAGCGGGTTCGCCAGCGCATTTTTGAGCGCCAACTGGCACCATTCTTGTCGGCGATAGTCGCGTTGAGACTCGCTCCCGCGTATAATCCTCTCTTTGCAGCGGGACTTATCGCATGCGCATCCTCGCCGAGGCCCTTACTTACGACGACGTCTACCTCGTCCCGGCCCACTCCCAGGTTCTGCCGCGCGACGTGGATACCTCCACGCGCCTCACGCGGAACCTTCGACTGAACATTCCCATCGTGTCCGCCGCGATGGACACCGTGACCGAAGCCCGGCTCGCCATCACCATGGCGCAGAACGGCGGCATGGGCATCATCCACAAGAACATGACCGCCGAGCAGCAGGCCGCCGAAGTCCGCCTGGTGAAGAAGTTCGAAGCGGGCGTCATTCGCAGCCCGATCACTGTCGGGCCGCATACGTCGATCCGCGATGTGCTCAAGCTCACCCGCGCGCACAACATTTCCGGCGTGCCGGTGGTCGAAGGCGAACAACTCGTCGGCATCGTCACCAGCCGCGACCTGCGTTTCGAGCGCAAGCACGACGATCCGGTGCGCAACATCATGACGCGTCAGGACAAGCTGGTTACCGTGCGCGAAGGCGCCAGCCAGGACGAAGTGCTGCTGCTGCTGCATAAAAACCGCATCGAAAAAGTGCTGGTCGTGAACGACGCCTTCCAGTTGCGCGGCCTCATCACCGTCAAGGACATCCAGAAGGCCCGCGACAACCCCAATGCCGCCAAGGATGCGCACGAGCGCCTCGTGGTCGGCGCAGCGGTTGGTGTGGGCGGCGATACCGAACAACGCGTCGAGGCACTGGTCGACGCCGGCGTGGACGTCATCGTGGTCGACACGGCCCACGGTCATTCCCAGGGTGTGATCGAACGCGCTGCCTGGGTGAAGAAGCATTACCCGCAAGTGCAAGTGATCGCCGGCAACATCGTGACCGGCGAAGCTGCGCGCGCTTTGCTCGATGCGGGCGTCGATGCCGTCAAGGTAGGCGTCGGTCCCGGTTCGATCTGCACCACGCGTGTCGTTGCAGGCGTGGGCGTACCGCAGATCACCGCCATCGACATGGTGGCCACTGCGCTGAAGGACGAAATTCCGTTGATCGCCGACGGTGGCATCCGCTATTCGGGCGATATTCCAAAAGCACTGGCCGCAGGCGCGTCCACGGTGATGCTGGGTTCGATGTTCGCCGGTACGGAAGAATCTCCGGGCGAAGTCGAGCTGTTCCAGGGGCGCTCCTACAAGAGCTATCGCGGCATGGGTTCGCTCGGTGCGATGGCCTTGGGTTCCAAGGACCGCTACTTCCAGGACGAAGCCGATGCCGACAAGCTGGTGCCGGAAGGCATCGAAGGTCGCGTGCCGTATCGTGGTCCGCTGCGCAACATCATCCATCAGCTGATCGGCGGTCTGCGCGCCTCCATGGGTTACCTCGGCGCGGCGACCATCGACGACGTGCGCAACAAGGCGCAGTTCGTCAAAGTGACCTCGGCCGGTGTCACCGAAGCGCATCCGCACGATATCCAGATCACCAAGGAAGCGCCGAATTACCGGCTGAATTCGTGATCGCCACGAGCGTTTATTTGCGCGTCTTTCCAGCGCAGGCTGGAATCCAGCCTGGTACGCGTGCGAAGCACAAGGCATCGGTTTTGAGTGCTTCGCAAAACGTATTTCAACTGGATCCCGGCGTTCGCCAGGATGACTGCCAAGTACGCGCCATCCACTCATCACATTCTTGACCTCGCCGCCATGACCAACATCCATAGCGACAAGATCCTTATCCTCGATTTCGGCGCGCAGTACACGCAGCTGATCGCGCGGCGCATTCGCGAGATCGGCGTCTACTGCGAAATCTGGGCCTGGGACCACAACCCGGCCGAGATCGCCGCATTCGGCGCCAAGGGCATCATTCTTTCCGGCGGTCCGGAATCGACGACGCTGCACGGCGCGCCGGCGGCACCGCAGGAAGTCTTCGATTCGGGCCTGCCGATCCTCGGTATCTGCTACGGCATGCAGACGCTCGCAGCGCAGCTCGGTGGTGCAACGGAAGCCGCGGATGCACGCGAATTCGGCCATGCGCGCGTCGACGTGGTGGTCGCGGACAAGCTCTTCGCCGGGCTCAGCGACCACGATTCCCCGCAGGCATTGGATGTATGGATGAGCCATGGCGATCACGTCGCGAAGGCGCCGCCGGGTTTCACCATCACGGCTACCACCGACCGCATTCCGGTGGCTGCCATGTCGAACGAAGCCAAACGCTGGTATGGCGTGCAGTTCCATCCGGAAGTGACGCACACCAAGCAGGGCAACGCCTTGCTCAAGCGCTTCGTCACCGAGATCTGCGGTTGCCAGACGCTGTGGACGGCTGCACACATCATCGACGATCAGATCGCGCGCGTGCGCGAACAGGTCGGCAAGGATCACGTGCTGCTCGGTCTTTCCGGCGGCGTCGATTCGTCCGTCGTCGCCGCGCTGCTGCATCGCGCGATCGGCGACCAGCTGACCTGCGTGTTCGTCGACACCGGCCTGCTGCGCTGGCAGGAAGGCGACCAGGTGATGGCCACCATGGCCGAGCACATGGGCGTGAAGGTCATCCGCGTGAATGCCGCCGAGCGTTATTTCAAGGCGCTGGAAGGCGTTGCCGATCCGGAGGCCAAGCGCAAAATCATCGGCCGGCTTTTCGTCGAGATCTTCGACGAGGAGTCCGCCAAGGTCACGGCGGCCGGCAACGGTCATGTGAAGTGGCTGGCGCAGGGCACCATCTATCCGGACGTGATCGAGTCGGCCGGCAGCAAGACCGGCAAGGCGCATGTCATCAAGAGCCACCACAACGTGGGCGGCCTGCCGGAGCACATGAAGCTCAAGCTGGTCGAACCGCTGCGCGAGTTGTTCAAGGACGAAGTGCGTCGCATCGGCGTCGAACTCGGCCTGCCGCGCGAAATGGTCTACCGCCATCCGTTCCCGGGACCGGGCTTGGGCGTGCGCATCCTGGGCGAGGTGAAACCCGAGTACGCCGAACTGCTGGCGCGTGCCGACGCGATCTTCATCGAGGAACTGCGCCGGGACGATCTCTACGACCAAGTCAGCCAGGCGTTTGCGGTGTTCCTGCCGGTGAAGTCGGTGGGCGTCGTGGGCGATGCCCGTGCCTACGAGTGGGTGGTGGCCTTGCGTGCTGTGGAAACCATCGATTTCATGACGGCCCATTGGGCGCACTTGCCATACGAATTTCTCGGCAAGGTTTCAAATAGAATTATCAATGAGTTGCGCGGTGTTTCTCGAGTCGTTTATGACATCAGCGGCAAGCCACCGGCCACCATTGAGTGGGAATAATAAGATCAATCACTTAGCGCGCCATCGGCACTGACCTGTCATATTGCCTACTGTAAGAAAAGCCTCCAAGGCCTTGAAATGGCTGACGAACTGATCAGCAACCCCGCCGCATACGCTTTCAGTGCCGACGACGAGGCCTACATGCGGCGCGCGTTGCAGCTCGCCGAACATGCCCGCGACGCCGAAAACGAAGTGCCGGTCGGCGCCGTGCTGGTGCAGGAAGGCCAGATCGTCGGCCTGGGTTGGAATCGCAACATCACGCTGCACGATCCCACCGCGCACGCCGAGATCATGGCCTTGCGCGCCGCGGGCGAGAAACTTGCGAACTACCGCATCGTCGGCGCCACCCTGTATGTCACGCTGGAGCCATGCGCCATGTGTGCCATGGCGCTGGTCCATGCGCGCATCGGCCGCGTCGTCTATGGCGCGACCGATCCCAAGACCGGCGCTGCCGGCAGCGTGTTCGACACCCTGGTGTCCGACCGGCACAACCATCGCATCGATGTGCAAGGCGGATTGCTGGCCGACGAGTCGTCGGTGCTATTGCGCGACTTCTTCCGCGCGCGACGCTGATTCGTCGTCGAACAGGAAAGCCAGCGCTTCGGCGCACGGTTGCTGGATCTTCATCTGAAGCAGCGGGTCGGCGCGGGTGCGCCCCAGGTTGACCGCTACGATCGGCTTGCCAGCTTTCGCGGCCGCATGTGCGAATCGAAAGCCCGAGAAAACCATCAGCGATGATCCGACGACCAGCATGGCATCGGCTTCGTCCAGCGCCCGCATTGCGGTCGCAACCCGATCGCGCGGCACGTTCTCGCCGAAGAACACTACGTCCGGCTTCAAGATACCGCCGCAATGCGGGCAGGGCGGTACGACAAACGTACTGAAGTCGTGACCATCCAGGTCCGCGTCGCCATCGGGCGCATCGGCAGCATCCAGCTGCGCCCACGCAGGGTTGAAGGCCAGCAACAATTGCTGGAATGCCTGCCTCGGAGAGCGATGCTCGCAGCCCATGCATCGCACCGTATCGAGCCGGCCGTGCATATCCACCACGTCACGGCTGCCTGCACGCTGATGCAATCCGTCCACGTTCTGTGTCATCAGCAATTGCAACTTGCCCTGTTGCTCGAGCCGGAACAAGGCATGGTGAGTGCCGTTCGGCTGGGCGTGCCCGAATCGACGCCAGCCCACCAGGCTGCGTGCCCAATAGCGTTTGCGCGTAAGCTCCTCACCCATGAATGCCTGATACGTCACCGGCTGCGAGCGCTTCCAGCTGCCATCGGCATCCCGGTAATCGGGAATACCCGAATCGGTACTGCAACCCGCACCCGTCAATACAAACAGGCGGCGGTGTTCTGCGATGAAATGCTTGAGGGCGTGGCTATCGGTTTCCGTGCGCATCGGATTCACAAACACACATGTCATGTGTGGTCGATTATGGCGTGACTGTATTGACGGCGTTGAAATGCACTCCTTCAAGCACTACAACGCGGCATTAACATCATGGCTTCCTGAGGGGAAACCCAATGAATGTGCTTCTATATGGCGCCACCGGCATGGTTGGACAAGGCGTATTGCGGGAATGCCTGCTTGCGCCGGACGTGGCGCTGGTGCAAACCGTGGGAAGGGCGCCAACGGGGCAACAGCATCCCAAGCTGAATGAAGTCGTGCAGCGCGATCTGTTCGACTCGCTTCCTGTCGCCGGGGAACTCAAAGGTTTCGATGCCTGCTTCTTTTGCCTCGGCGTTTCATCCGCCGGCATGACGGAAGCGGACTATGTGCATCTGACCTACGATCTCACACTTGCCGTGGCGCAAACGTTGGTCGACCTCAATCCCGGGATGACTTTCGTCTACGTATCCGGTGCCGGCACCGACAGCAGCGAGCACAAGGGCAGCATGTGGGCGCGGGTGAAGGGGCGCACCGAAAATGCCTTGCGGCGATTGCCGTTCAAGGGGGTCTATCTGTTTCGGCCGGGCGTGATACAGCCTTTGCACGGTATCCGCTCCAAAACAGCTTCCTACCAGACGTTTTACAGCTTGAGCAAACCGTTCTTGAAGCCTTTGCGCGCGCTTTTTCCCAACACGATTCTTTCCACGGAAATCATGGGGCGAGCCATGCTGGCTGTCGCACGGCGCGGTGCGGACAAGCCTGTGCTGGAAGCGTCGGATATACGCGCCTTGGCCACGACGATTTAATCGCTGTCCAGAGTGCGCTTCCGGGTAGGTGTAAAATTGCCTGCAAGTTCCAAGGCGCAGGACGGTCGGTAGCCGTCACTGCATTGTTGGACATCGACATGGTGAGTGCGATGCATGCAAAAGGGTCGAATGACCCGAGGAGGCATCATGTTCTCGCACATTCTGATTGCAACGGACGGGTCCGATCACGCCACCCACGCCGCGGAAACCGGTATCGAACTGGCGCGCAAATTGGGCGCGCGCATCTATGCGTTCCATGTACTGGCACCGCTCCCTGCGGTGGCCTATTTCTCCGATGTCATTCGACACACGGAAGATTCGTACGAGGACAGGGCGGTAACGCGCGCCCAATGGCACCTGTCCGCCATCCAGGCGATGGCGGACAAGGCCGGCGTGGTCGCTCATGGTGGCTATGCGTTCGATCGTCGACCTTATGTCGCCATCGTCGGCGCGGCCAAAATGCAGCAATGCGATCTGATCGTGATGGGGACACACGGGTTCACGGCGCTCGATCGCTTGCTGTTGGGCAGCGAAACGAACAAGGTTCTGACGTGCTGCGACATACCCGTACTGGTTTGTCACTGAGGGCGGATGGATATTTACGATCCGTGCACTACAAATGCACGATCGAGCCTTGATTTGGGCATGGGCGGCGAGACCTTCGACAACGCGGAAGATTTTCTTCGAAGTCCCTCGCGCAGCGCCACGACGTCGGGCGACGCAGGCAGTTGCTCGACCGCCCGCAGGAACACACCGAAATCCTGACGCCATCCAAGCCGATCGATAGTCAGGGTGAGATCCTTCAGGCGATCGTCGTATCGCTCGGCGCGCCTCTTTTTGATGTCCATCACGCGACGAACCTTGCGCACAAATTCGAGCTGATAGCGGAGCTGCCGCGCCCGGCGACGCCATCGATGGTAGGCAGGGACTGAGCGCTCCTCCAGTGCTTTTTTCTTGGCTTTCTTGGTGCGCCGAATGCTTTGTTTCAACGCCTTCCTTACCTCGATGGCGTCGACTTGCTGCCAGGGCAGGCGAGCCATGGCGGTGGCGATGCGGTGAGCTTTCGCGCGCCGGCGACGCCAGCCTGGGTCCTTCTCGAGCGCTTGCTTCAGCGTGGCCTTGCTCTGATCCTCAAGCGCATCGAGCAGCGATGATGTCAGCGCGGCGTGATGTGTTGTAGCCAGCAGCCGTGCAGTGCGTGCGGCCACATGGGCGTCGCGCAATGAGGAAAAGCCGCCTGCCAGCTGTTTTAGGCTTTTGTCGAGTGTCGTTGTACGCCGATCGATGGCCGCGGGCAGGAAGGCAAGCAGACTGCGCAGACGACGACTCGATTTTCTCGCTTCGTGGATGCCATCGTGGCGTCCTTTGCGCAACGCCAGCGCACGTTCCATGGCGCGGCATTCTCTGGCCGCGATTGAAGCCAACGTTGGTCCGGCATGTGGACTTGGGCTTCGTTTCGCGTCGTTCATCGCCTGAGCTCGCCAAGAAGATAGGCTTCCTACGTGCGTTCAGGCGCCATCATAACCTTCCGTCGATCCTGCCCGCCGATGTCGGCAGCGGCCGGTCGCTGCAGCCGGGATCCGCAGGGTCCGGCCATACGTCCCAGTCGGCCTTGGTCGTGGCCGGATCGCAGGTCAGGCGGTGAACGGACAGGAAGTCCTCGCGAGGCGGTTTTTGGGGTGCCCAGCGTTGAATCGAATAGGTATCCAGGCTGTACGGTGCTCTGGTAGGTCCTGCATACGTGTTAAGCAGGTCGACTACCACACGATCGCCCAGCGTTGCCCTGTCGTGATTGGTCAACTGAATATCGAGGGAGGGCGGCGGCTCTACGCTCGCGCCGGAGGCCGCTTGTGGTATCGCCAGATAGACGTAGCCCTCGGGATTCCGTCTCCATACCAGACGCCAGCGTTCGTACGTATCGAATTCCTGCATCACGACGCGACGTGGCGCGACGCCCGGCTGGCGAGCGAGATCCAGGGCAATCTTCAGTGCCGAGGTTTCGTCCAGGTCATGCACCCCCCAGGCGAGCAGCGTACAACCTCCTGTATCGGCGTTGGCGGCACGCGATGCGAGCAACTGCGGCAGGCCGTTCGCCAGGCGTCGCTCGGCGAATTCCGCAGGCAAATACGCCTGCGTCTGCGCGGTCTTCGGCAGGTAGTAGCCGAAGAAATCATGTTCGGCGAGCGCGCGGAAGAACGCGGTCGAATGACCAAAGCGATAGGGAAGGATGACCGGTATCTGCTGGTTGGAGCAGCCTGGGAGCTGTTCGACGTATTGCGCCGTTGTACGCCAGCTTTCCGTGCGTGGCAGTTCGCGTCCACGTAACAGCAGCAGGTAGGACCCGACAAGCAGCATGATCAACACCGCGATGATGGTGCTGCTGCGGCTATATCCCCGTGGCCCCACGGCGTCGTAAAGACGTCCGAGCAGGAGCCAGGCAAAGGGAGCGCAGGTGAGCAGATTGCGATCGGAGAATGATGGCGCCACCAGCAATGAGGTGCCGATGCCGCAGACGATCACCCCAATCAAGACGAAGCAGGCAAGTGCCGTAGCCCAACGCGTGTCGAGTTCGTCGAAGACAAAATAGGGTTCGCCGACGATGCGTCGTTGAATGCCGAAAAGGATCAAAAGAGCGACGACAGCGATGGTCTGGCGTGCCATGAGGCGAATGATGGCCTCATGAAATTGATTCTTGAAGAATCCGACGTCATTGCCAAACCACATGTTTTGCATGTCCTGTTGGGACGAATGCATCATCATCTTGTAATAGGCGACGTTGAAAGCAAGCACAACAAGGCCTGTGATGACCAAAGCCACCCGAAGCCGCCACGACGAGACACTCAAGATGAGAAACAGCAAAACCATCCCGAGCGCCAGCAATAGGTACGCATGAGTGAGGCTTGCGAGTAGTCCCAACACACTCAGTCCAAGCCAATGTGCGGTGGGAAAATCGTTGCGGGCTCGTACTCGTGCACGCAGGGCAAGGGCTAGTGACAGCAAACCTGCTGCGAAAGCCATGCACAGCGCATAGCTTCGCGCGTTCTGCGACTGATCAAACCAGAAGGCCGACAAGGTAGCCACGGCGCATGCAAAGGCGATCGCTGCGGGGCTCAGTATCCGCCTGGTCCCCGTGGCAAAAATAACGATGGCAAGTACCGCAAAAACAGCGCTTGGCAATCGCAGTGACGACTCCGAAAAGCCGGCCATGCGAGTCCATTCGTACAAAAAGAAATAGTAGAGCGGGGGATGCGTATCGGTAAGCGCCCGGCGAAACACTTCGCCAAGGCCGCCGTCGTGGTGAATCAGGTGAACGGTAAAAAGCTCGTCGATCCACAAGCCGCTGGAGGACAACCCGACAAATGCACCACAACATGCGATCAGTGCAACAAGCCCGAATACCCAAGCCTGCCAGCGGGCCGGAGCCCGGAGGGATACATTCACGCGCCAGTCCTCGCGCTGTTTCCAATGTGATAACGCGCTTCGGCCAACAGTACACCCGCAAGCGCCGCGAGTGGCCATGCAAAACGAAGCACAGTGCAAAGCGCGATGGCGACGCAGGCATTCAACAGCAGGTCACTCCAGCGGCTGACGTAGAACGCTGACCATTGACGACGAAACTCGCGCAAGGTGTGCGGGCGCAGCGACCGCGACGTCAGGAGATACGTCAAACCCCAACGACCGGTCAGCCCGAAGCCAACGGACAGAAATAATGCCGCCCAAAGCGGACAAGCAAACTTTAGCAGCAATGCCAAAGACAGCAACTGCATGCACAACGTACTCAATACGGCCAGGCCATTCATCATCGCCTTCGCGGTAAGCGAGCCGCGCGTGCGCTTTTCAATAAGCAGCGTGAGAAGATCGATGACGACACGCGCATCCAGTTTGGAGGCACCGCCTGCACGAGCACGCAACAGGGTAGGGATTTGCGCGGTACGTGGATGACGCTTCGCAGATGCAATCACGTCGATCAGGATCTTGAAGCCCAGTCCCGACAATCGACCGCGTACTTCCTCATACCACTCGCGCCGCATCGCAAAGCAGCCGCTCAATGGATCGGCCAGCGGCACTCCGAGCATGGAATCGGTCAGCCAGATGCCTGCGCGACTCAGACGATGGCGAAGACCATGCAGACCGGAGCGAGAGTCTTCCAGATAGCGGCTGGCAACCGCCACGTCGATGGCCGGATCGTCCAGTTTTCGCAGCAGTGCCTTCATCAGCGCGGGATCGTGCTGGCCGTCGCCATCCATGATGGCAAGGAAGCGACCGCGTGCGGCATCCCAGCCGTTGATGGCCGCCGATGACAATCCGCTGGCGTTGTGGCGCCGTATCAACCTTACCTGGGGAGCTTCTCGTGCATAGTCGTTTACAACCACTGCGGTACGCTCGTCGGTGGAATCGTCGACTACGATGACTTCGTGTTGGATCCCTTGCAGATGTTCGCCTAGCTCGCTCAGCACGCCGCGGATGGCTTCATGCTCATCCAGGGTGCAGATGACGACAGACAGAACGGGACTATCCGACGCTGAAATACGGTCGGAATCATCGCGTGGTTTTGAGGCATGAATCGCCTGGGTCGCAGGAACTTTTGTTGTTTCCACGTGTGGTACGCCTGACAAAAACCATCTGGAATGCAAACGCGCCGGTCAACGCTGTGTTGACCATGGTGGCGTCGCCATGCATCCGAATAGCTGGGCCCCTGTTTCCGCGGTCGTCTACTTCCAGCATCGCCGCTAAACGCTACGAAAACCTGGCCATTCCGCTGCCAAGCCGCCTTATTCTCACCCGAATCTTCGTAGAAAAACCTGAAATGGGTCTTTCAATGAACCATCGACCCATAGCTTCCCATGCGGGTCCCTTCGAAATGTGAAGTTATTAAGGAGCCCGCCGGCCAGTTGCTGCGGAACTGTCATAAACGTTCAGAAGATCGAAATTCCGCCATGATGGAGGCGGGTCAGCTCACAAGGTCGATCCCGAATGTCTGCAACACAAGAAGGGCGTCGAGCACCAACACCATCGCGACGGCCAATAACGCCATCACCCGGATGGCCAACCCATTGCGGTAACTGCCCATGAGTTCGCGCCGACCGGTGAACCACACCAGCGCGATCATCGGGAAGGGGAGCGCGAGGCTCAGCACCACCTGGCTGGCAACCAACGCACGGGTCGCGTTGACGCCGATTCCAACGACGACAAAGCTGGGAACCATGACGATCGCACGACGTACCCAGAGCGGAATCTGGAAACGCGTAAACCCTTGCGTGATCATTTGTCCCGCCATGGTTCCGACCACGGAGCTGGAAATGCCGGACGCTATCAGTGCGACGAGAAAGAGCTTGGCCGCAGCCGCACCGAGCAACGGCGTGAGCGTCTGATAAGCGACCTGGATTTCCGCAATGCCGGCATGATTCGGGTGAAAAGCGCCGGCCGCCATCACGATCATGGCGACATTGATCAGGCCGGCAATGCCCAGCGCGACGATAACTTCGGTGTTGGAATAAGCAAGCAACCTGCGACGCTCGGCATCGCACCGAGGCGGTACTCGCGACTGGGTCAGCCCCGAGTGAAGGAAAAGCACATGCGGCATGACCGTCGCACCGATGATGCCCACGGCAATATGCACGGCTTGCGTATCGGGCAACTCGTAAACCACGAGTCCTTTCGCCACGTCGGGCCATTGAACATGCGTGACAAGGATTTCCATCAGGTAACACAAGCCGATGGTTCCCACCAGCGCGCCAACGACCAGCTCAAGCGGACGAAAACCACGCTTTTCCAGCAGCAATACGGCGTAGGTCACGATGGCCGTCACCACCATGCTCGGCAAAAGCGGCATGTGAAACAACAGCGAAATTCCAAGTGCGCCGCCGAGGAATTCGCCAAGGTCGGTGGCCATCGCCGCCAACTCGCTCACGCCCCACATCACCCACGTCAGCGGCGGTGGGAAATGTTCCCTGGAGAGTTCGGCGAGATTGCGCCCGGTGACAATGCCAAGCTTGGCCGACAGTGTCTGCAACAGCGTAGCCACGAGGCTGGCTACGCCGGCCACCCAAAGCAGGCTGTATCCGTATTGCGCTCCCGCCTGGAGATTGGTCGCGATATTGCCGGGGTCGATGTAGGCCACCGAGACCACTACCGCAGGCCCTGCCAGCTTGAGCAGCGTCGCCCATCCATGCCCGGGCTTGTCGAGGGCCCGCCGGATGGTCGTTACGGCGTTGTCGGTGGCGGCAACGGTGCTGTTCAAAACCTGGGCGTTCATAGTCGGGCCAAGGGCCGTTGGTGAGGAAAAAGGGCTTTTTCCAGTCTGTGGACGACTGTAAGTGCCGCCCTTGCGCAGCGGAATTCGATTGTTTTGATGCCTTCGATTGATCAAGCCTATCCAGGATGCAAGTCGGGCGCGGAATAGCTCAGGCCGACGGTGGGGAAGCCATCGTCATGTGTGATATGTCCCATGGAACTCTGAGACCGAAGCGCGGTAATTTGGGCGTTCCGGGCTTGGACCCATGCCGCAGTGGGGACGTATGTATTCGCGTATGAAGCCGACCTTGACCGTTTACCCATGCCGCCGCCGCTCGCCCTCCCTCGGCTCGGATCCGGAAGCGACCCCATTCGCCTGGATCACCTGGGAAGGTGTCGAGCGCGAGCACTTCAGCGCCACCGGTTCGCTGGTTGCCGACTTTTCACAACCGATGGAGGTTGATGCGTCGCTTGTGAAAGATCACTACTACATACCGCGGTAGCTGCTGATCGCGATCAACCAATCGAGCTCTTTCGCGCACATACATCGGCTTTCACGTCTGGGCACGTAAAGGCCATCGCTGGTGGTGCCTGCATGTAAAGGCGCTGCTTTCGCCGATCTGCTTTCGATGGCTTACGTCGTCCTTCGATATTTTTCAATGAGGAATGCAAGAATGAAAAAGCGTCTTGTGGGCTCGATTGTCGCAAGTGCTGCGGCAACGATGTTTTTCTTCGCAACACCGGTGCTTGCGGCGCTCGGTCCGGGTACCGCGGCACCCGATTTCACCGCCCAGGCCAGCCTCGCCGGCAAGGACTTCACCTTTTCTCTCAAGGAAGCGCTGAAGAAAGGGCCGGTGGTGGTCTATTTCTATCCATCCGCCTACACGGGCGGCTGCGATATCGAAGCGCACACGTTTGCGACCGACAAAGCCAAGTTCGATGCCGCCGGCGCCACCATCATCGGCGTGTCGGAAGATAGTCTCAAACGCCTCAACGCGTTTTCTTCCGATCCGAATTACTGCGCCGGCAAGTTCCCGGTGGCCTCCGATGCCAATGGCAACATTGCCACGTCCTATAACCTCAAGATGGAGGCTGCGCAGCCCGGCGTGAAGGATGTGCGTGGCGTCGAGATCGATCACGGGTTTATCGAACGCACGACCTTCGTCATCGGTAGTGACGGCAAGATCGTCGCGACGCTTTCGTCGGAAGCGGATCACCTTCATCCCCAGGACCATGTTGCGAAGTCGCTGGCCATCGTGCAGCAGCTGAAGGCAGGGAAGGCGCCTTAAGTACACAGTAGAGCCAAGAATGGGTGGCAGACTTCCGCCACCCATTCATCTACCCGCAGTTTCGTATCCATCTGTTAACGCAACGACCTCCTAACACTGGTATAGAAAGTAGCCATACGCATTTGTCATCCCCGAAGCCGCGCAAGCTGCCGTGCGAAAAGGAGTGCATGATGAGCGCCGTAGCCAAGGCATTACTGACCGCGATAGCAGGCTTTGCCGTTGGTGCGCTATCGGCCGGGGTTCCTCCGGTGCATGCACAAGGGGCGAGGCCAACGGTCTACTGTGCCAGCAACGACAATCGCTTCGCGCGTTGTCAGGTTCCGTGGCGTGATGCCCAGCTGATGCAGCAAATGTCCCAGACGCGTTGCGTGCGCGACCAGACATGGGGCTTTGATCGCGGCAGCATTTGGGTGGACCGCGGGTGCCGCGGTCAATTCGCCGATGCTCGCGGTGGCTGGGGCGATCATCCGCGCGGCCCTCAAGTGCTCAGGATCCGATGCGAGAGCAGTGGCGGGAATTACCGGTTCTGCCCGGTCGGGCTTCGTCGTGATGACGTCGTCCGCATCGACAGGCAACTTTCCAGTGCGCGCTGTCGGCAAGATGACGGCTGGGGCTGGAGGCCCGACGGCATCTGGGTGAATCGCGGTTGCCGTGCGGACTTCATCGTCGAGCGGCGCTACTGATCGATCCCGCACGCTTGCGTAGGCGTGGATATCCGATGCGTTTCCGTGGCGTCATTTATTGTGCACTGCAACGGTGCAAGTAGAGACGCCATAGCCCTTTCCTGGTGCACTTCACCAGCGCTTGTGCAGCATTCCAGGCAAAAAGAAGCTCAAATCCAGCAAGTTCCGGCATGGCACAAATGATGCAACGCATCATTCATCAAGGCCCGCCGATCGCCTCTTCGTGACGGACGGGCCGCAGTGCCAGGCAGGTCGTTACGGCGGGGTAGACATGTCGGACAGAGCTACGCGGATCGAACTTTTTCGGCTGCGCACGCCACAGATGCGTGCGTTTCATCTTAGCTGGCTGGCGTTTTTCGCCTGCTTCTTCGCCTGGTTCGCGGTCGCTCCCTTGATGCCGCTGATCAAGGACGAGTTTCATCTCGACAAGAACCAGCTCGCCAACATCAGCATTGCCGCCGTGGCGGTCACGGTATTCGGTCGGCTGATCGTCGGACCACTGTGCGATCGCTTCGGCCCGCGCCGCACTTACACATGGCTGCTCGTGCTTGGTGCGATGCCGGTGTTCGGCATTGCTTTCGTGCACAGCTATGCCGCGTTCCTGTTCTTTCGTCTTGCCATTGGCGTGGCGGGCGCCGGGTTCGTCATCACGCAGTACCACACGTCGGTCATGTTCGCGCCGAACGTCGTAGGCACCGCGAATGCCACGGCAGCGGGGTGGGGCAACGCGGGTGGCGGTGTCGCGCAGTCGGCCATGCCGTGGGTGCTCGCAGCGATGTTGGCACTTGGCGTACAGCACGATCTGGGTTGGCGCGCGGCGATGTTCGTACCGGGCGTGCTGATGCTGGTGGTTGCCGCTTTGTATTGGCGTTACGCACAGGATGGTCCGCAGGGCGATTATCGAACGTTACGCGTGCAAGGCATCGCACCCGGTAGTGGCAAAGCAGGCGGCTGGGCGGTGTTTCGAGCAGCAATAAGCAACTACCGTGTGTGGATGTTGTTTACGACATACGCGGGTTGTTTCGGTATCGAGCTGTTCGTGCATGGCGTGGCCGTCAGTTATTACGTCGATCGCTTCGGCATGGATTTGCGCCACGCGGGGCTGGCCGCGGGCAGCTTCGGAGCGCTGGCCTTGTTCGCGCGCGCCTTGGGCGGCATCGCATCCGACCGCATCGCACGCAGTCAGGGATTGGCGGCGCGCAGCTGGCTGCTCGGCGTACTCATGCTCGGCGAAGGATTGGGGCTGTTGTGGTTTTCCAGTGCGCAGGCGCTGGGCCCTGCCATCACCGCGATGATCGCATTCGGCTTGTTCACTCATATGGCCTGCGGCGCTACGTATGCCCTGGTGCCGTTCATCGATCGCAAGGCGCTCGGTGGAGTGGCCGGCATCGTTGGTGCGGGCGGCAATGTGGGTGCGGTAGCCGCGGGATTTCTTCTCAAGAGCACCGGCTCGGTGCAACACACCTTCGCACTGCTCGGCGGCTTCGTCATCGCGGGTTCGCTGTGCGCGCTCGCGGTGCGCTTCAGTGCCGAGCATACGGCGCGCGAAGAACAGTTGTACGTGGAAGCACTACATCAGGCGATCGACTGAGCGAGGAGGGGCACGACCCATGGCAATCAAGCTGCTCGTGATCGGCAACGGCATGGTGGGGCACAAGCTATTGGAAGAACTGGTCGCGCGACAGCCGCCTGGCCTGGACATCACCGTGTTATGCGAAGAAAGCAGGCCAGCCTACGATCGCGTGCATCTATCGGAATTTTTCAGCGGCAAGCGTGCCGAAGATCTTTCCCTGGTAACGCCGGGCTTTTTCGATCAGCCGGGACTGCATCTTCGCCTGGCGTCGCGCGCTGCGCATATCGACCGTGCACAGAAGCGGGTGACGACCGCCGACGGCGAAGTGATCGCCTACGACAAACTCGTCCTGGCGACCGGTTCCAAACCTTTCGTTCCACCCATTCCGGGCAATGATCGCCCCGCGTGTCTGGTCTATCGCACCATCGACGATCTGGAAGCGATGACGACGTGGGGTGCAAGCTCCAGAACAGGCGTGGTGATCGGCGGCGGCTTGCTTGGTTTGGAATGCGCCAAGGCGCTGCGCGACATGGGCCTGGAAACACACGTGGTCGAGTTCGCGCCGCGACTCATGGCCGTGCAGGTCGACGACGTCGGCGGACAGATGCTTCGACGCAAGATCGAGGAACTCGGCGTCACCGTCCACACAGGCAAGAGCACGACGGACATCGTAGATGGCGAATCTGCGCGTCATCGCATGAAGTTTGCCGATGGAAGCCACCTGGACACCGACATCATCGTGTTCTCCGCCGGCATCCGTCCTCGCGACGAACTGGCGCGGCAATGCGAACTCGGCGTGGGGGAGCGTGGCGGTATCCATGTCGACAACTACTGTCGCACGCGCGACTGGGATGTTTACGCCATCGGCGAGTGTGCGTATTGGGGCGGCAAGACATTTGGCTTGGTCGCACCGGGTTATGACATGGCACGCGTTGTGGCCGCGCACTTGAGTGCGCTGCTGGAACGCAAGCATATACAGGCGTTGCCGGAATTCATTGGCGCGGATATGTCCACCAAGTTGAAGCTGATGGGCGTGGATGTGGCCAGCATTGGCGATGCACACGGCACGACCCCAGGCAGCCGCTGCTATCAGTTCAGCGACGAACGTCGCCAGATCTACAAGAAACTGGTGGTGTCGGGAGACGGCAAGCAATTGCTGGGCGGTGTGCTGGTGGGCGATGCCGCCGAATACGGCACGCTGCTGCAGATGATGCTCAACGGCATCGAGCTGCCGGAAGATCCGGAGTTCCTGATCCTGCCGTCGCCCGATGGCAAGGCCAAGCCTGGGCTGGGCGCGGATGCGTTGCCGGCTTCCGCGCAGATCTGCTCGTGCAACAACGTGTCCAAAGGACAGTTGTGCGAGGCGGTGGCAGCCGGCGCGACTTCCGTCAGCGAATTGAAAGTAGTGACCAAAGCCGGCAGCACGTGCGGAGGCTGCGTGCCGCTGGTCACGCAGATCATGAAGGCGGAGATGAAACGCCAGGGGATGGCGGTCAACAACCATCTCTGCGAACACTTCGCCTATTCGCGTCAGGAGCTCTATCACCTCGTGCGCGTCGAGCACATCAAGTGCTTCGACGAGCTTATCGATCGCCACGGAAAGGGTCTTGGTTGCGATATCTGCAAGCCGGTTGTTGCCAGCATTCTCGCATCATGCTGGAACGAGTTCGTACTGCAAAGAGAACACGCGTCGTTGCAGGACTCCAACGATTACTTCCTGGCCAATATCCAGAAAGACGGTACGTATTCGGTGGTACCGCGCATGGCAGGCGGTGAGGTGACGCCCGATGGCTTGATCGCAGTTGGGCAAATCGCGAAGAAATACGGTCTCTATACCAAGATCACCGGCGGGCAGCGCGTGGACATGTTTGGGGCGCGCATGGAACAGCTTCCGCTGATCTGGGAGGAACTGATTTCGGCTGGCTTCGAATCGGGGCACGCGTACGGCAAGGCGGTGCGCACGGTGAAATCCTGCGTGGGTTCCACGTGGTGCCGCTATGGCGTGCAGGATTCCGTCGGCACGGCGATCGAGCTGGAAAATCGCTACAAAGGGTTGCGGTCGCCGCACAAACTGAAATTTGCCGTATCCGGCTGCACGCGCGAATGTGCAGAGGCGCAGAGCAAGGACGTCGGCGTCATCGCGACTGAAAAGGGCTGGAATCTGTACGTATGCGGCAACGGAGGCATGAAGCCGCGCCACGCGGAACTTCTGGCCGGCGACCTGGATACGTCCACGCTCATCCAGTACATCGACCGCTTTCTGATGTTCTATATCCGCACCGCGGATCGCCTGCAGCGTACCAGCGTATGGCGCGACAACCTGGAAGGCGGTCTCGATTACCTGAAGGAAGTGGTCATCCACGACAAGCTCGGCATTGCCGGTGAGCTTGAGGCAGAGATGCAGCACATCGTGAACACCTACGAGTGCGAGTGGAAGAAAGCCGTCAACGATCCGCAAACGCGTCGCCGGTTCCATCACTTCGTCAATAGCAACGAAGGCGATGGCAACGTGGCGTTCGTGCCCGAGCGTGGGCAGATCCGCCCGGCCAGGTCCAACGAAAAGCGCAGCCTGCGCATTCCCGCCAACGTCGTGACGGAGTAAAGCGATGGACGATAGCCTGACGAAACACGGCTGGGTGCTGGTCTGTGAGTTGGAAGACATCGTGCCGAACACAGGCGTTTGTGCTTTGGTCGACGACGAACAGGTTGCCGTGTTTCGCGTTGGCGAACATGAGCTATATGCCATCGACAATGTCGATCCAAATGCGGGTGCGTCGGTGCTCTCGCGTGGTCTCATCGGCAGCCTCGGCGAACGCGTGGTCGTGGCGTCGCCGATCTACAAGCAACATTTCGACCTTCATACCGGCGAATGCCTTGAGGCGCCGGAGCACTCCGTGCGCACCTGGCAGGTTCGAATCGATCGAGGCCTCGTGCTGTTGGGACAGCCGAAACGATGAGCGCGACGCGGCCGAGGCTGGTCGTCATCGGCAATGGCATGGCCGGCATGCGCACCGTGGAAGAGCTGCTTCTGCTTGCGCCAGGCTTGTACGACGTCGCCGTGTTCGGCGCCGAGCCTTACGGCAATTACAACCGCATCCTGCTTTCGATGTTGCTCACTGGCGAAAAAAGCGTGGACGAGATCATGCTCAACACGCCGGAATGGTACGTTGAGAACGACATTGCCTTGCACACCGGCGATCCGATCGTGGCGATCGATCGACGTCGCAGGCGTGTGCATTCGCGTAAAGGCATCGAACTCGGCTACGACCGCCTCTTG
The DNA here is from genome assembly GCF_003363265.1 of Dyella psychrodurans. Lineage (GTDB taxonomy): Bacteria > Pseudomonadota > Gammaproteobacteria > Xanthomonadales > Rhodanobacteraceae > Dyella_B > Dyella_B psychrodurans. The sequence goes on from NZ_QRBF01000001.1 coordinate 393,742, forward strand.
ATCGCCACCGGCTCGCAACCGGCGATCCTTCCTCTGCCCGGGCGGGACCTTTCGGGGGTTACCGGCTTTCGCGGTATCGATGATGTCGAGCACATGCTGGAAGCAGCGCGCACGTACCAGCATGCGGCAGTCATTGGAGGTGGCCTGCTCGGCATCGAGGCTGCCAACGGGCTTTCGCGCCGGGGCATGCGGGTGACGCTGATCCATCGTACGAATGTGTTGCTCAATCAGCAACTCAACGCCGATGCAGCGGGTCTGCTTGCACGTAACCTGCAGGGAAGGGGTCTCGAACTTCGACTCAATGCCGAAACCGTATCGCTCTACGGCAGCGAGCGCGTCGAAGGCGTGGTCTTGGCCGATGGCAGCCGCATCAAAGCAGACCTCGTGGTGATGGCAGTCGGCGTTCGCCCGGATATCGTTCTTGCGAAATCGAGCGGTCTGCATTGCGAAAGCGGCATCGTGGTCGACGATACCTTGCAAACCTACGATCCGCACATCTACGCCGTGGGCGAATGCGTACAGCATCGCCGCGTCACGTTCGGACTGGTGGCGCCGGTGTGGGAACAGGCACGCGTGTGCGCATCGCATCTTGCGCGCTTCGGTCATCGGCGTTATCGCTCATCGCAGACAGCTACCAAGCTCAAGGTCACGGGCATCGATCTGTATTCGGCGGGCGATTTCATCGGTGGTGCCGGCACGGACGACCTGGTGTTGCGCGATCCTCGCCGCGGTGTCTACAAGCGACTGGTGCTGAAGGGCAATCGGGTCGTCGGCGCGGTGCTGTACGGAGACGCCAAGGATGGCGGATGGTATTTCGAACTCATCCGCAGTGCAGCGGATATCACGCCGATTCGCGATCGCCTGTTGTTCGGCCAGGACTACTGCCAACCCGCTCTCGACCCGGCGAGGGCGACAGCATGAGCACCGCAACCACCTGTCCCTATTGCGGAGTGGGTTGTGGCGTACTTGCGCGTGTCGATGCCGACGGCGCGGTGCATGTGCAAGGTGATCCGACGCACGCCTCCAATTTCGGTCGTCTATGCGTGAAAGGGGCCGCGCTTGGCGAAACCGTCGACCTGCAAGGGCGATTGCTTCACCCCATGTTGCGCGGATCCGACGGCAGGTTGCAGCGCGTCGAATGGGGCGATGCGCTGGATCGGGTAGCCCGCGAATTTCGGCGGATCATCGACGAACACGGTCCGGACGCGGTGGCTTTCTACGTGTCCGGCCAGCTTCTCATCGAGGATTACTACGTCGTCAACAAGCTCGCCAAGGGTTATATCGGCACCGCCAATATCGATACCAACTCCCGCCTGTGCATGTCGTCCGCCGTGGCAGGCCACAAGCGTGCGTTTGGCGAAGATGTCGTGCCAGGCTGTTACGAGGACCTGGAGCAGGCCGAACTAGTCGTGCTGGTCGGTTCGAACACGGCCTGGTGCCATCCCATCGTGTTCCAGCGCATAGCCAAGACGCGAGAAGCCGGTGCGATCAAGCATGTCGTCGTGATCGACCCACGTCATACCGCCACGTGCGAATCAGCCGACCTGCATCTGCCGGTCAAGCCCGGGACCGACGTGTGGCTGTTCAACGGCCTGCTGGCATTCTTGTTCCAGCATGGGGCCATGGACGCACGCTTCGTCGATACGCATACCGAGGGATTTGCGAAGGCGTTGGCGGTGGCTGAAGCGGAGGCCGGCGATCCTGCGGAAGTGGCTCGCATCTGCGGCCTGCAGATGTCGGATCTGCTGACCTTCTATCGCTGGTTTGCGCGTTGCGAGCGAACGGTCAGCCTGTTTTCGCAGGGCGTGAATCAATCGTCGAGCGGCACCGACAAGGTCAACAGCATCATCAACTGTCATCTGCTGACCGGACGCATCGGCAAGCCCGGGATGGGACCCTTCTCGATCACCGGTCAACCCAATGCGATGGGAGGGCGTGAAGTCGGTGGGCTCGCCACTATGTTGGCGGCGCACATGGAGCTGGATAAACCGGTCCACCGCGACATCGTGCAGTCGTTCTGGGGCTCACCCTGTATGGCGCATCGTCCAGGCTTGAAAGCGGTCGATTTGTTCGACGCCATCGGCGAGGGCAGGGTGAAAGCCGTGTGGATCATGGCAACCAATCCGGTGGTCAGCATGCCGGATGCCGATTGCGTCAAGCATGCGTTGGCGCGCTGCGAGTGGGTGGTGAGTTCCGACATCATGACTCACACGGACACCAACGCGTATGCGCACGCATTGCTTCCCGCGCTGGGCTGGGGCGAGAAAGACGGCACGGTCACCAACTCGGAGCGGTGCATCTCGCGTCAACGTGCGTTTCTTCCGGCACCGGGCGAGGCGAGGGCGGACTGGCGTGTCGTGTGCGACGTCGCGCGGCGTATGGGATACGCACAGGGTTTTCAGTTCAGCGCGCCACACGAGATCTTTCTTGAACATGCGCGGCTGACGGCTTTCCGTAATGGTGATATCGAAGCGGACGGCGTGCCAGTCGCGCGTCGAATGCTCAATCTCGACGGATTGACCCATCTGAATCGCGAAGCCTACGACGCGATGACGCCCGTGCGATGGCCTGTGCTGGCTGATGGCCAGGGCACGACGCGGCTGTTTTCGGAAGGTCGCTATGCACACGCCGACGGCCGCGCGCGCTTCGTGACGGTTGCGAGTCGCATGCCTTTGCATGCAACGGATTGCGAATATCCGCTGGTTCTCAATACAGGCCGCGTGCGCGACCAGTGGCATACGATGACGCGCACCGGCAAGGCGCCACGATTGACCGGGCACACTCCCGAACCCTTCGTCGACATGCATCCGCACGATGCTTTGCGTTGTGGCGTGCGCGAAGGCGAACTCGCACGCGTATGTTCGCGTTGGGGTGCGATGGTGGCGCGTGTGACGCACGGCGGAGGCATTCTGGCCGGCAATGTGTTCGTGCCCATTCATTGGAACGATCAGTTTGCCTCCGATGCTCGGGTGGGTGGTGTGGTCAATCCGGTGGTAGACCCGATATCCGGCGAGCCCGAATTCAAGCACACGCCCGTAAGGGTGGAGCCGTTCCCGGTGCGCTGGTACGGCTTTTTGCTCAGCCGTCGCGCGCTGGCACCCATCGGAATCAGCTATTGGACATCCATTCAAGGAGACCGTTTTCGCCGTTACGAGATTGCCCATCGCGAACAACCTGCCGAATGCGGCGAGTGGGCGCGCAGGTGGCTTGGCGTGACAGATCCTGAAGCCGATTGGCTGGAATACGAGGACCGCAGTACGGGCGTTTACCGCGCCGCGCATCTCGTCGACGACCGCATCGAATCCTGCCTGTTCCTGGCTTCGCGTCCACACCTTCCATCAAGGCACTGGCTATCGAGCCTGTTTATGCAGGATCGACTCGAAGACGCCGATCGAATCGCGCTGCTGGTCGGCGAGCCCGCCGATCCCGAAGCGTCGACGGGCCACGTGGTCTGCTCGTGCTTCGGCGTGGGTCGCCGCACGATTTGCGACGCCATCCGCTCGCGCGACCTGGACACGCCGGCGAAGATCACCGCCCATTTACGCGCAGGCGGCAATTGCGGCTCATGCGTGCCGGAACTGCGGCAGCTCATCGCAGAGGTACGTTCGCAAGTGGAGGCTTCATGACACTCTATCCATTATTCGCAGATCTGACCGGCTTACCCGTCCTGGTAGTGGGCGGCGGTGCTGTCGCGGAACGCAAAATAGAGTCGCTGCTCGCAACCGGTGCACAAGTGCGGATAGGGGCGAAGGAACTTTGCGCAACGCTGAGGGAATGGGTTTCACAAGGGCGAATTGAACATATCGGCGAGTCATTCCAACCTGCCTGGCTGGACGATGCATGGCTGGTCATCGCCGCGACAGACGATACGGAACTCAACACCTGCATCGCTGCTCTGGCGTACGAACGACGCATCTTTGCGAATGTCGTGGACGATGCGACGCTTTCGCGCTTTCAGGTGCCAGCCGTGGTGGACCGTGCACCCTTGACCGTTGCCATCTCCACGGCAGGCGCTGCGCCTGCTTTGGCGCGCCGCGTACGCGAAATGCTGGAATCCCTGCTCGATCATGCGTGGGGATCGCTCATCGCGTTGGCTCAACGCCACCGTTCCCGCATCACCGCGCGCTGGCCGGATACGGCCGGGCGGCGCGCGTTCTACGACTGGCTGCACGATGGGCCGGTGATGTCGTTGCTGCGCACCGCGCAACCGGCCAAGGCCGAGCGAGCCATGCTGAATGCGTTGAACTCTCCGGCAGCGCCGTCGCGGAAAGGCTTGGTGCTACTGGTAGGTGCAGGCCCTGGAAATCCGGAATTGCTCACCTTGCGGGCGTTACGCGCCCTCAATCAGGCGGATGTGATTCTCTACGACCAACTGGTCGGCGCTGGCGTTCTGGCGCTTGCCCGTCGCGATGCGGAACGCATCGACGTAGGCAAACGTTGCGGCGGACGGCATACACAGCAGGAGCACATCCATCGACTCATGCTCGACCATGCGCGTGCCGGTCGTTGCGTCGTCCGGTTGAAGGGAGGCGATCCCTTTGTCTTTGGCCGCGGTGGTGAGGAAATGGCATTTCTGCGCAGACACGGCATCGCCTACGAAATCGTTCCAGGCATCACCGCAGCGCTGGCCTGTGCCGCCTATGCCGGGATTCCGTTGACGCATCGCGATCATGCACGTTCGGTGCACCTTCTCACCGGCCATGGCAAGGATTCGCTCGACGCGATGGACTGGCCGGCCCTGGCACAAGGCCGCCAGACCCTGGCGGTTTATATGAGCGTGTCCAGGCTCGATGAACTCACGCATCGGCTATTGGCGCACGGCCGGCATCCGGACACGCCATTTGCCATCGTGGAAAATGGCACGATGGCGCAACAGCGTGTATTGCACGGTGTCCTGCACAAGCTTCCGGAGAGCGCCAGACAACACGCCATACAGTCGCCGGCGTTGTTGATCATCGGAGAGGTAACGGCCATGGCCAGCGAGCACGCCTGGTTCGGCGAACGAATGCAGCGCGCGGAGGATGCCACCGAGCACGCGGCTTTGGAGCTCTGCGAACATGGTTGAAATCAGTGCCGATCATCCGTTGCGGGGAAAGTGCGTCGCACTTCCTGAGACGCGCGAACTGGATCTGTTCGCGGCGCTGCTCGAACGCCGCGGCGCTTCGGTGCTGCGTTGTCCATTGGTCGACATCCGCGATGCACCCGAGCCCGAAAAAGTACTGGCCTGGCTGCGCATGTTCTGCACCGAAGGATGCGACGATCTGCTCCTTTTTACCGGCGAAGGTTTGCGCAGGATGCTGAGTCTGCTCGAGCACCATCTGCCCGAATTGAGGCAAGGCTTTCTCGCACAACTTGCCAGCGTACGCATCATCGCGCGCGGCCCCAAGCCTGGACGCGTATTGCGCGAGCTTGGCATCAAGCCTGCACTGGTAGCCGATCCGGCCACCACGCCCGGCATGATTGCACTGCTGCGTACGCTGGACCTGAAGGGACGGCGGGTAGGTGTCCAGCTCTATGGCAGCGAACCCAACACACCGTTGATGGATTTCCTCGCCGAAGCCGGCGCGCAGGTACTGGCCGTGGCCCCTTATGTCTATGCCGATGCGGTCGCGGATGCCGACGTGCTGGCGTTGGTGGACACCATGCACCGTGGACTCGTCGATGCGATTGCTTTTACAAGCCTGCAGCAGGTGAGTCGCCTGTTTCGTCTTGCCGAAACATCACAAAAGCGCGATGTGCTGCTGCAGGCCCTGGCGCGCACGACGGTGGCGGCCATCGGCCCGGTCGTGGCGGAGGCACTGCGAGCTCACGGTGTAAAGCCACAGGTCGTTCCGGAAGGAAGTTTTCATTTGAAACCGCTGACGCAGGCCTTGATCGAAAAGCTGGTCGGTTGACCGCCATCCGATCTAATGATCAGCGCTGCGCAGGATGCCGCTCCACTGTCTGCTTTATGACTACGGAGCCGCGCTGTCAGGTGAAAGAGTGCCCGTAAATGTGGCATGGAAGAAGGTCGCGAGTGAACCGCCAGGCTTCGCGCCTGGCAGCTCACGAATCCGATCGCCGTTACTCCCGCGACATGGCGCCTTGCACTGTCACATGCGTCGGCATCATGTTGACATTGGCATTGTGCATGACCCATAGCGATCCTGCGACGACGATGGCTATGAGCAACCCCGTGCATGCGAAAACGGCGGTATTGGTGCGCTGGTCGGGATGGCTTCCAAGATGCAGGAAGTACACCAGTTGCACCAGCAGCTGCGCCACGCATAAGGCGACGATGCACACCAATCGCCACGGATGCGGTACGGCGTTCGACATGATGGTACCGAAGGCGGCTGCGGTGATGGCCAGGGAAAGCACGAAGCCAATCACATAGGACTTCATGCCGCTGTTCGTGTCTGGTTGCGTATGACTGGATGTGGCGCGCGGGAGAGATGTGTTCACAGAAATTCCCTCAAGTAGACGAATGTGAAAACACAGATCCAGACGAGATCGAGGAAATGCCAGAACAAGCTCAGGCAGTTCAGGCGCCGAAGCACGACCTCGTCCACCCCGTAATGGAACACCTGATGCATCATCACGCCGAGCCATAGGATGCCGAGCGTCACATGCAGGCCGTGCGTGCCCACCAGGGTGAAATACGCAGAGAGAAACGCGCTGACGCCGGGACCTGCGCCGTCATGGATCAGCGCGGCGAATTCATGCAGTTCCATGCCGACGAAGGCCGCGCCCAACAGCAAGGTCACGGCCAGCCACACAAGCAATGCATTGCGGCGGCCTGCCTTGGCGCTCAGCATGCCGGCGCCAAAAGTGAAGCTGCTGAGCAGCAGCAGAAGTGTCTCGCCAGCCACGTAACGCAGGTTGAAAATATCGCGACCTGCCGGGCCATCCGCCGTATTGCCGGCGAGCACGCCGAATGTCGCGAACAGCACGGCAAAGATGAGGCAATCGCTCATCAGGTAGATCCAGAACCCGAGCGTGGTCATGGATGACGTGTCATGCGAGGCATGATCGTGCATGACGGGAAGGGTGGTGCTGCTCATGGTCAGGCTGCTTCCTGATGACGGGACGATGGCTGGCTTATCCGCGTAACCGTGGCAAGACGCGCGTACCGTTCATTTTCGATGCGCGCCACTTCGTTGGCCGGTACGTAGTAGTCCGTGTCGCGGTTGTACGTACGCGCGATGAACGTCACCACGATGGCAGCCAGCGACACCAGGGCCAACGGCCAGATGTGCCACACCAGCGCGAAGCACAGCGGGAGAGACCACGCCGCCATGATGAAGCCGTCGCCGGTGTTGCGCGGCATGTGAATGGGCTCGTAGTGCTCCGGTTTCACATAGGCGCGACCGTGGACCTTGTTGTCCCAATGCTGTTCCAGCGACGTGATCGTCGGAATCGTCGCAAAGTTATAAAACGGCGCAGGCGAAGCGGTGGACCATTCAAGGCTGCGCGCGTTCCATGGATCGCCGGTGAGATCCCGGTTTTCATGACGATGACGAATGCTGACGAAGAACTGGATACCCGTGGAGAGGATGCCCATCGCGATCACCACCGCGCCAGCCAGCGCCACCACCAGCCAGGGATGCCAATCGGGATTGTCGTAGTGATTCATGCGACGCGTCATGCCATCGAAGCCAAGCACGTACAGCGGCATGAAGGCGAGATAGAACCCGATCTGCCAGCACCAGAACGAGACCTTGCCCCAGCGCTCGTCCAGCGTGAATCCGAACACCTTGGGGAACCAGAAATTGATGGCGGCCAGGCTGCCGAACACCACGCCGCCGATGATCACGTTGTGGAAATGCGCAACCAGAAACAGACTGTTGTGCAAGACGAAGTCGGCCCCCGGCACCGCCAGCAGCACACCCGTCATGCCGCCGACGGCGAAACACACCATGAAGCCCACTGTCCACAGCGCGGACGAGTGATAGCGCACGCGTCCGCGGAACATCGTGAACAGCCAGTTGAACAGCTTCACCCCCGTGGGGATCGAAATGATCGACGTCATGATGCCGAAGAAGGCATTGACGTTCGCGCCCGAACCCATGGTGAAGAAATGGTGCAGCCATACGAAGAACGACAACACGCCGATGGATGCCGTGGCGTACACCATCGACTTGTAGCCGAACAAAGGTTTGCCGGAAAAAGTCGGGATGATTTCCGAAAACGCACCAAAGCAGGGCAGGATCAGGATGTACACCTCCGGGTGGCCCCACACCCAGATCAGGTTGATGTACATCATCGCGTTGCCGCCCGCCTCGTTGGTGAAGAAGTGCATGCCGAGGTAGCGGTCGGCCGCGAGCATCGCCAGTGTGGCCGTAAGGACCGGGAACACGGCGACGATGAGCACGCAAGTGATCAGCGCCGTCCAGGTGAACACCGGCATCTTCATCAGGTTCATGCCCGGCGCACGCATGCGCAGGATGGTCACCATCAGGTTGACACCAGTAAGCAATGTGCCAAGACCCGATGCCTGTAACGACCATATGTAATAGTCCACGCCCACGGTCGGGCTGTAGCCCAGTTCGGATAGTGGTGGATACGCCACCCAACCCGTGGCGGCGAAATCACCCACGAACATCGACATCATGACCAGCACGACGCCCACGGCCGTGAGCCAGAAGCTGAATTGATTGAGGAATGGGAACGCCACGTCGCGCGCGCCGATCTGCAGCGGCACGATCACGTTCATCAGGCCGAGAATCAGCGGCGTGGCCACGAAGAAGATCATGATCACACCGTGGGCGGTGAAGATCTGGTCGTAATGATGAGGCGGCAGGTAGCCGGCGCTGCCGCTTGCGGCGATCGCCTGCTGCGCGCGCATCATGATGGCGTCGGCAAAGCCGCGCAGCAGCATGACCAAGGCGAGGATGATGTACATCACGCCGATGCGCTTGTGGTCCACCGACGTGAACCATTCGCTCCACAAATATCTCCACTTGCGGTAGTAAGTGATGGCGCCGAGCAAGGCCGCGCCAAGGAGGCACACCGCCAGCAGCGTGCCCATGATGATGGGCTCGTCGAAAGGAATGGCACTGAGGCTGAGTTTCCCGAACATGGTGATTACTCCTTGGCCCGGTTTGTCGCGTTGCGCATGCCCGGCATGCCGGACATCGATGGCATGTACTGATTCACCACTTCATCGAACAGGCCGCTGTCGACCGTCGCGTAGGTGGCAGGCGCGTTGTTGACGCTGGGGCGGGCAAGTGTCAGGTAGCTATCGTGAGTAAGCGTTCCGGAACCGTGCCTTGTGCTCGCGACCCAGGCGCGGAAATCCGCATCGCTGGTGGCTTTGACTTCGAAGCGCATGTCCGAAAAACCCGCGCCGCTGAAAGCGGACGACATGCCGCGATACGTGCCCGGTTCATCGGCGATCAGATGCAACTGCGTCTGCATGCCCGCCATGGCGTACACCTGACTGCCGAGGCTCGGTATGAAGAACGAGTTCATGATCGAGTCCGCCGTCAGCTGGAAATTGATCGGCGTCTTCGCAGGCACCACCAACTGGTTCACCGTGGCGATGCCGTAATCCGGGTAGATGAATAGCCACTTCCAGTTCAACGCAACCACCTGCACTCGAACGGGTTGCGCATTTGACGTCAGCGGGCGATAGGGATCGAGCGCATGCGTCGTTCCCCAGATCAACACGGAGAGGAAAACCACGATCACGCAAGGAATGCCCCACACCACGATCTCGATGCCGGTGGAGTGCGCCCACGTCGGGTCATAAGTCGCTTGCTTGTTGGTATCGCGATAGCGCCAGAAGAAAAACAGGGTCAATGCGATGACCGGAATCACCACGGCCAGCATGATTCCCAGCGCCACCACGATCAGGTGGCGTTCCTGCATGCCGATATCGCCGCGCGGGTCGAACAGGGCCAGATGGCAGCCGGCCAGCAGGACCGTGACTCCAAAGACGGCCAGCCGGGAAAGCATCCGCAGAGGGGAGCGCCTGCCTCGATGCGGCTGGTCTTCCATGATCCGTACAAGCTGGGTAACTCGATGGCGCATATGGCACACCTTGGGTAGGGAGTCGGTTACGCATCACCGCACCCGACCAGTCAGAGTTCCCTATGCATGGATCCATGTACGGTTTGCGCGCATACTAGGCTCAGACAAAATCCATACATTGACGGCAAAGTGACGCGGACAATATCCATACAAGAGGCCCCGCTCGAACTCTGGGCCGCTGCCACGGCCGGGCAGGGACCGCGGTATCTGCGCATCGTCGGCTTCATCGAGCGCGCCATCGCAGACGGTCGATTGCGGCCCGGCGATCGCGTGCCACCGCAACGGCAACTGGCCGGTTTGCTCGACATCGATCTCACCACCGTGACGCGTGCCTATGCGGAGGCGCAGGCGCGCCAACTCATTCATGCGCGTGGCGCTTATGGCACGTTCGTTTCGTCGCCCAAGGTGGAACTGGCACCGATCATCGACTTGGGGATGAACATTCCACCGCCACCCGGGCAGGTGGATTTGGGTGAGCTACTGAAACAATGCGTGGGGCAGGTGCTAACGCACACCGATGCCAACGCGCTCATGACGTATCACCCGAGTGGCGGGAGCAAGGCCGATCGGGTCGCCGGCACGCTTTGGCTCGCGCCGATGTTGGGCAAGGTGGACCCGCGTCTCGTTGCAACGTGTCCGGGTGCGCAATCGGCATTGACGGGTCTGATCCTCTCGCTCACGCAACCGGGCGATGGCATTGCCGTGGAACCGCTGGTGTATCCCGGCGTTTTAAGTGCCGCGCATCAACTCGGCCGCCATGTCGTGACAGTGGCCTGCGATGAACATGGCATGTTGCCCGACGCATTGATTCGCGCTTGCCGCGAGCAAGGCGCCAAGGTGATCTATCTCAATTCCACCTTGCAGAACCCGACGGCCCACACCATGCCCGCGCAGCGCCGCCGCGACATCGCCATGGCCGCACGCGAATGCAACGTGCATGTGATCGAAGACGATCCCTACTGGCGCCTGGCCCACAACGCGCCGCCACCGATCGCGCACTCCGCCCCCGAGCGCGTGCATTACGTATCCACGCTTTCCAAATGCCTGGCGCCCGGGCTGCGCACTGCCTATGTCGTGTCGCCCGACGAGAGCATGCAGTCGCGTTTTCTCAGCGCCTTGCATGCCATCACGCTGATGGCTGCGCCCCTGACGGCAGCGGTTACCACGCAATGGATGCACGACGGCACCGCTTTCCAATTGCTGGAAGAAGTCAAAGCCGAATCGCAGGCGCGACTACGGTTGGCGGAGCATCTGCTCGCGCGACGCGATCAAACGTGGCCAACGACCGGCATCCATGTCTGGTACACCTTGCCGGAGCCGTGGACGGCACGGCATTTGATGCGGGCTGCGCGTGCCGAAGGATTGGCCGTCACCGCATCGGATGCTTTTTCGGCGAGCGGCGAAGAGGTTCGCGCGATTCGTCTGTCATTGGGCGGCGCCAGGGAGCGCGCGCGGCTTACGCAAGGGTTGCAGAAGCTGGCCGCCGTTCTGGAGCGCGGCGAAGAGGAAGCGGGGCGGATCGTCGTGTGACGTCGTCACCCGATTGAAACGAGCACTTGCTGCCGGAACGGGGAAGGCCCGGACCGGGCGGGGACTTTAGAGCTTCCCGTATGCGGCCGATATCCGCTCATATGAATCAGGTCACCCGTACAACGGTTACATCCCACTTTCTTGGTGCACTGGCCGCCACCGTCAGCCATGCGCATACGCTGGAGGCGTTGACGCGGCCGCTCCTTGAGCTGCTGCAAACGGCCACCGGGATGGAATCGACGTATCTGGCCAGGCTGGACGAGCCGGCAGGTGTCCTGCACGTCCTGTATGCCCGCAATACCCATCGCCTGACTATTCCGGAAGGGTTGTCGGCACCTTGGGAGAGCAGCCTGGGCAAACGCGCGCTGGACGATGGCCGCCTCTATGCCGACGACATCGCGGGTCGCCCGGGCGACTGCGAAGTGGCCCGAACGCTGGGGCTGGCGACCTGCCGGGGCGCCCCGATCCGCGCCAAAGGCGGCGAGCTTTTCGGCACGCTTTGCGCGGCAAGCGACGAGCGCAAGCCACTCTTCGAAACGGCGACCCACGTCCTTGCGCTCTTTGCTCAATTGATCAGCCAGCAGGTCGAGAAGGAACGGCTGCTCGCAGCGTTGCACCAGGCCAACCATTCCCTGGCGATGACAGCCCTGACCGACACCATGACGCAATTACCCAACCGGCGGGCCTTGCTTGAAGAAATGCAGCGGCGTCTTGCATCCCATCAAGCCGATCAGGCACTGATCGTGGCGTTTATCGACCTGGATGACTTCAAGCCGATCAACGGCCGGTTTGGACACGAAGTAGGCGATCAGTTCCTGCAGACGGTGGCGAAGCGACTCGGACGGATGCTGCGCGACGGCGATATGGCCGCACGGATTGGCGGCGATGAATTCGTGGTGCTGGCCGTCGAACAGCGGGTGAAGGCCGACGAAGCCGCCGCCGCCTTGTCCCGGCGGTTGGAGAGCGCCACGCGGGGACGCTTCAGGCTGGACTCGGTGTTTATCGATTATGACGGCGCGAGCGTCGGTGTCGTCGTGGCCGAACCGGGTTGCTTCCACGCCCAGGCACTTCTGAATAGAGCCGATGCCGCGATGGACGCCATCAAGCGATCACGGAAGCACAATTTGGCATCATTGATGCCATCCGGCAGGAACATCGCTCGCTACGAATGGCCGGTCATCGACTGACTTTGCAAGAAATGTACGGCGCGCGCCCTATATTCGCCTTTCTCGCGATCTTGGGACAGCCGTGATGAGCCAACGATTCGATGCCGTAGTGGTAGGCGCAGGGCAGGCGGGACCTTCACTGGCCGCACGCCTGGGTGAGTCCGGCCGCAAGGTCGCCGTGATCGAGCGAAAATTCGTGGGCGGCACCTGCGTCAATACCGGCTGCATTCCCACCAAGGCCATGGTGGCGAGCGCATACGTCGCGCATATGTCACGACGCGCATCGGATTACGGTGTGGATAGCGGCGGTGACACAAAAGTGGATATAGACCGCGTGTGGAAACGCACGCGTGGCATTTCCGAGCGTTCGCGAAATAACGTGGAGAAATGGCTGGCGGGCATGCCGAATGTCAGCTTGATACGCGGACATGCCACCTTCGAATCGCCAAACACGTTGCGCGTGGGCGATATGCAAATCGAAGCCGGGGAGATCTTCCTCAACGTCGGAGGACGGGCCACCACGCCTGATTTCCCCGGCATCGACACCGTGCCGTATCTCACCAACGTCGGCATGATGGACTTGCGGGACATGCCGCGGCATCTGGTGATCGTCGGCGGCAGTTATATCGGCCTGGAATTCGGGCAGATGTTCCGCCGCTTCGGCGCACAGGTGAGCATTGTCGAGCGAAGCGAACGTCTGCTGCCGCGCGAGGATCCCGAAGTATCGGCCGCCGTGGTCGACATTCTCCAGGGCGAAGGCATTGCGTTTCACCTGGGTGCGGAATGCATTGAACTGAACGGCACGGCCGGCGACGTAGGTGTACTGGCACGATGCGCGCAACCGCGCATGGAGGTTCGCGGAACACATGTGTTGATAGCGGCCGGCCGTCGCCCCAACACCGACACGCTGGGCTTGGAAAAGGCGGGAGTCGCCACCGACAAACATGGCTACATCGTCGTCGACGACCAATGCCGCACGAACGTCGAAGGTATCTGGGCGATGGGCGATTGCAACGGCAAGGGTGCCTTTACCCATACCTCATATAACGACTACGAGATCGTTGCCGCGAATCTTCTGGACAGCGAACCCCGGCGCATCTCCGACCGCATCGAAGCCTACGCGCTCTTCATCGATCCTCCACTGGCACGCGTCGGACTCACCGAACAGGGTGCTTTGCAGAAAGGCTACAACGTACGTGTCGGCGTTCGCCCGATGGCGCGCGTTGGACGTGCCATCGAGCGCGGAGAAACCCACGGATTCATGAAAGTGATCGTCGACGGCGATACAGGGAAGCTGCTCGGTGCCGCGATCCTTGGCATCAACGGCGACGAAGCCATCCACAGTCTGCTGGACGTGATGTACGCCAAGGCGCCGTACAGCACCGTGACCCATGCCGTGCATATTCACCCAACCATCGCCGAGCTGCTGCCGACCACGCTGCAGGACCTTAAGGTCGCTGTGACGAGCTGAGACATAACAACGCGCGAACTTTGACTGCGGTTGTTGTCTCTGCTCAAGAGCTTCGTGGGCTTTCATAGCCAAGACGCTGCCGAAGCCGCGGCGTTACAAAGTCCAGGAAAGCACGCAGTTTCAACGGCACATGGCGCTGTCGCGGATACACCAGACTGGCGGGCATGGGCGTTGGTTCGAATGCTTGGAGTAGCCGAACCAACGCGCCCGATTCCAATGGCTCGACAACTTGGTCGGATAGGACGCGGGCAACGCCGGCGTCGGCGATGGCGGCGATGACTGCGGCTTCTGCCGAATTCACGATGAGGCGCGACGCCACTTGGACGACTTGAGAGTTACGCCCCAAGCCAAACTCCCATCTGTCTGCGGCGGAGTAGCCCTCGTACGTAATGCATTCGTGCGAGACAAGATCGTTTGGCTCTTTCGGCACACCGTGTGATGCGAGGTAGGCAGGGCTGGCACAAAGCACGCGGCTGATGAGTGCGATGCGTGTGGCGATGATCTCGCTATCCGGAAGTTCGCCCAGACGTACGGCGACATCCACCTGTTCTTCGAGCAAGTTGCTGACGCGATCGCTCAACTGAATGCGGGCACGGATTTTCGGATAAGCCTGCAGAAACTCGACCAGCACGGGGACGACATGATGGCGGCCGACGACCAGCGGTGCGCTGATGACGAGCTCTCCCTGAGGCGCACGATACTCGCCGGTTGCAGTGCGCTCGGCCTCCATGAGGTCTTCCAGGATGCGCCGGCACGAGGCGACGTAATCTCGACCCGCATCGGTCAGCGTTAGCTTTCGTGTGCCTCGCAGCAAAAGGCGGACACTGAGGTGTTCCTCCAATTCCAATACACGACGACTGACAGTGGCCAACGGAATGCGCAGTTGACGACTGGCTGCGGAAAGGCTGCCCGTATCCACCGCCGCGAGCAGGATTCTCATGGCTTCGAGTCGGTCCATGGCCTCTCATTTATGGAAGGGTTGCTACCAAATTTACCGGCTAGTCGGTGAATCTGGAAGGGTTTAATTTCTCCCGAGCCTGTTTTCCCCCAACCTTGGAGTCTCTTATGAAAATTGAGAACGCTACCGTCCTTGTCACCGGAGCCAATCGCGGGCTCGGTCTGGCATTCACACGCGAGTTGCTCGCCCGCGGCGCCCGCAAGGTTTACGCCGGTGCGCGCGACCCCGCCACCATCACGCAATCCGGTGTTGTGCCCCTGCGACTGGACGTCACCAACCCGGACGATGTGGCGGCAGCCGCAGAACTGGCGTCAGATGTGACACTTGTGATCAACAACGCCGGCATCGCTCAGACCGGGGGCTTTCTTGCACCGGACAGCGAAGACGTTACGCGACGCATTTTCGAGACCAACTTTTTCTCGATGTTGCGCATGAGCAAGGCCTTTGCGCCGATTCTCAAGGCCAACGGCGGTGGCGCGTTGCTCAATGTGTTGTCGGTCGTCTCATGGATAAACAGCGGTGCGATGGCCGCCTATGCGGCGAGCAAGTCCGCCGCGTGGTCGCTCACCAATGCCTTGCGCATCGAATTGGCGGCGCAGAAGACGCAGGTGCTGGCACTGCACATGGGCTTTGTCGATACCGACCTTGCGCGTGGATTCGATTCTCCGAAATCCAGCGCCGAGGAGATCGTCAAGCGCGCGCTCGACGGAGTCGAGTCGGGTCTGGATGAGGTGCTGGCCGATGAACGCAGCCTGCAAGTGAAGCAAGGCCTGACGGCAGCCAGACCCAGCTACCTGCCGCAGAACTCCTGAAGCCGGCATTCGATCGCACAAGTGCTGAAGATGCGCTCAAGGCAGGCCACGCCGATCTCATCGCTTTCGCGCGCTCGTTCCTCGCCAATCCCGACCTGGTGGAGCGCATGCGGACGAATGAGGTGCTCAATGCCGTAGACATGGCAACGTTCTACACCCCCGACCCAAAGGGTTACACCGACTATCCGACACGCGCGGCCTGATTGGCCGTTGCGTCGCGGAACGTCGCCCTTGCCAGGCGATTTATCGATCGATTCGCGTCACTATGAAGAGCCTGGTCCCTTTGCGAAAAGGCAGACTCCATGAGCCAAATTGGAAAACCTCCGTGCGAAGAAGGTGTCATCCTCAGCGGCCCGTCCGCAGTGCCTTGTGCGAGGTCATCGCGGCGTTGGACGCTCGTGGCAGCCATTCTTGGATCCAGCCTCGCCTTTATTGACGGCACCGTGGTCAATGTCGCGCTTCCTGCTATCCAGCGAGAGCTCGGTGCCACCACGTCCGATGCGCAGTGGGTGATGGAGTCCTATGCACTGTTCCTCGCTTCATTGCTTTTGGTAGGTGGCGCGCTGGGTGATCGCTTCGGTCGCAAACGCATTTTCATGATCGGTACCGGCATGTTCACGCTGGCTTCGATCGGTTGCTCTCTGTCGACGGCAGTCATGCCATTGATCGCAGCCCGGGCAGTGCAGGGCGTCGGCGCGGCGATGCTGATACCAGGCAGCCTGGCCTTGATCAGCGCGACCTTTCCAACCTCGGAGCGAGGTGGGGCCATTGGCACGTGGTCGGCATTCAGTGGCATCACGGCAGCCATCGGGCCAGTCATTGGAGGCTTTCTTGTAGAGCATTACTCATGGAATATGGCCTTTCTGGTCAATGCACCGATAGGTGTCGTGCTATGGGTGATATGCGCAGCCAAAGTGCCCGAGAGCAAAGGAGACCAGGGAACTGGTTCCTCCATCGATGTGCTCGGTGCCAGCTTGGTGACCGTCGGTTTGGCAGGGTTGGTATTCGCCTTCATCGAGGCGCCCGCGCGTGGCTGGAGCGCAACGCCTGTTTGGGTGGCTGTCGTTATCGGTCTCTTGGCGTTGGCGCTATTCGTGCGCGTCGAAGCACGCATCGCGTCTCCCATGCTGCCGTTGAAACTTTTTAGTGAGCGCGATTTTGCAGGCGCAAACATACTCACGGCGCTGCTTTACGCAGCACTGGGTGGCAGTCTGTTCTTTCTGCCGCTGAACCTGATTCAAGTGCAGGGGTATGGCGCTACCGTGGCGGGCGCTGCGTTGTTGCCGTTTATCGCGATCATGTTCGCGTTGTCGCGCTGGGCAGGGAGTCTGGTGGATCGATTTGGACCCCGGCTTCCGCTGGTAGTGGGGCCCTTCATCGCTTCGATCGGATTCGCCATGTTCGCTCTGGCATCTGCCGGTAGCGGTTACTGGACAGCGTTCTTCCCTGCCATTTGCGTTCTCGGGTTGGGCATGAGCATCACGGTGGCACCTCTCACCACCACCGTCATGAACAGTGTGGATAAGCAACTGGCAGGCACCGCGTCGGGCATCAATAACGCGGTGTCGCGCGCGGCGGCTCTGCTGGCCATCGCGTTGTTCGGCTTCTTGCTGACGTCGGTGTTCAATGCGATATTGAACGGCGAACTGGCTCGCCTGCATGCACCACCGGGGCTCGTTACGTCAGTCATCGTACAACGCGAGAAACTAGCGGGCATTGTGATTCCCGGAGGCTATGAGGAAGCGACCACAACGGTGCTAAGACATGCGATCAAAATGTCGTTTGTCGCCGGGTTCCGCTGGGTGATGGTCGTTGCGTCAGGGCTGGCGTTATTGAGTGCCATCAGTGCAGGGATCTTCATTCAAGAAAAGCTTGTAGTGCGGGCTCCGTCTGCAGAACGGCCTTAAGCGACAAGTGGCGTGTCGGTCGTCAAAACGGTAGCTGGCATTCTTTGTGCCATCTTCTCTTATCGACCAAAAAGGTGTGGGCCATTCGGCCAAACAGACCTAAATACCAGCTCACCTTTTCTGACCGACCCCAAAGCTCGGGCTACATTGCCAGGTTTTAGGACGCCTTTGTCGGCGTATAGTCGAACCGCTGCGCACAGCGAAGGCATCGAACGAGTTCTGCTTCTTGCAAAGGCTCTTCGATGTAACCAGGGCCCCACGCTCAATATCTGTTTCGGCCAACCGTTGATAGAGCTCTATAGCTGTCATGGAAGGCATATGGACGTCCGCGATCAGACAGGACGTGACCACAGACGCATTCGATGCAAGGAAGTCAGCGGCCGGAGAAAAAGCTTCGGTGGCTTGGCCATCGATCTGAGCAACCTTCGCATGGAGTCAAGGAATGCGCGGTCATCATCAACGATGGAGAGGAAAGCTCGTATAGCCAACACACAACCTCGGGAGGACGTATGGCAACGACCACTTACCAGAACTCCTACATCTCGGCGTGCTTGTGCTTCATGCTTCTCACGGTAGCTTCTCTGTTTCCGCTCGTGGCCACTGCTCAAGAGTGCCGGGGCAACTTAAATACTGGTTGCACATCCCCCGGTGCGCAATGCAGCGGCAATGGTGTTGCGCACGGTATTTGCACAACCTCCCCGCTCCCGAAAGGCGAGAAGGAGTGTTTGTGCAAAGGTGCGGTGACGTCTTTGCCTCCGGTTGTATTACACCCGAGGTACGTGATTGCCGCGCTTGTTTACGCACCGCCCGGATGTGCGGGTGCGACGCCTGGTACGAAGTGTCAGCAAACCGGGCTGGTCGACTATGTGTCCGGTAGCTCGATGGGCACGAAGCTCAGCGTATCCAACTCGTTCAAGGCTGCCACGCAAATCACACTTAGCACCGGAACGCAGAGCGAGGGTGCGCAGCTGGGGTTCGGGTTCTCAAATACCTCCAGCGATACACAAAGCACCACGCTTACGAAATCGGCCAGTTACGAGGTGAAAGATCCCGGCCCGAACGAAGATGGCATCGACCACGACCAGGACATGTTCATCATCCTGATCAACCCGACTGTGACTGTTTCGCAGAAGTCCGATGGAAGCATCGACTGGTCGCCGGGATTCTCCGGGAGTGGTGCCGCGCCCCAGAACATATGGGTGAGCGAGCTACGCAACCCCGCCACGATGAACCCGGACAAAGCGAAGCTTCTGCAACAACTGGGCTTTACGGCCGCGGACTTTAAAACCATCCGTTGCATGGATCCGTTCGCCGGACCCGGCGTAAGAAACGGCCCCGGGGGAGCCGTGCCGGACCCATGCCAGGAGTTGGTGAACGGGAACAATTCCTCGGCTGTCGGGTTGGATACGAACCGCTACCGCGCTACTACGGAAATCATTCCGTATGACGCGCCACCGCCGAACGGCGGGTGTCCGAATGAAATCTATACGATAAAAAACGACTACCAGACCGAAAACGCAAACTCCTCGCAACAAGACTACTCGGTATCGCTTCAAGTGCAGGGTGGCATACCTGTCTTCGACAATTTGAAGGTAAAGAACACACTGACTTGGACAACCGGTAATACGGACACCACCACGAAAGACTCCAGCCAGTCGTTGTCGTATACGGCGGCGTGCCCCTCCGTTAACTACACAGGAGCACTCGATTTCACCGTGTACGTGGACCAACTCTACGGCACCTTCGCGTTCGTGCCCTTCGATGCGGCGACCATGGAAGTAGTTCACCAAGGAACAGTGACGCATGGCGGCAAGCCGGCCGTCGGTCAACTTGTGACGCTCCAATACGGCGGCCACACGTATAGCACCCACTCGTCCGCGCGTGGCAGCTATCGATTTACGCGCACGAAGCAACCACCACTCAAGGCGCAAACGAAAGGAACGCTCACTGTTGGCAAACACAAAAAGACAGTGTCACTCGGAGCGAACAGCACTAGTACCGTTCAATTGTAATGGCGTTTGCTTGACTGAAAGATCGCCCGGAACGTCGCGGCGCTCCCGCGCCGACCGGGCGATTGGAGGAGGGGTGCTTCAGCCATCCTATCTTTGCGTCAGCTGCCTCAAGCGCTTTAGTTGACGCAAGACCTACAAGCGCTCCAAAACAGCCATGACGTTGGCGTTCAGTGGAACCGTAGGCCGATCGGCTCGCGCCATTTACATCAACGTGATCGTGATTCGCCCGACGGTTCAGGATTTTTAAGTAAAGTTAGCCCGTGTTATCGCAGGTAGTCGCATTAGCGCGCTTTCGGTAAGCAATCAGTGAGCCGGAGTGTGGCGGCGAAACTGTCCGGACCAGTCCATCCGTGCCGAACGGAACTCGGCGATTACGTCATTCGGTGAATGCGGGTGGATCACGATTTCCCCATCGACCAGTTCATCGCAGAAGCGCCCGCCCTGAGGTGGTTCGATGGCATAACGGCTGGTATGCGGATCCCCGTGTACGAGGTGCGCATGCAAAACGCACATGTGCGGCGCATGCACCTGCGCTATCAGGCGATGCGGCGCGAACCGGATTTCGGTGTAAACGCCATGAGGGCCTCGCGCGTGGAGAACCCCTTGAAATAGAGGGCTCGGCGGGCGAGGGGCGCACAGTGCAGTAGAGCTGATGCCCATAAGCAGAATGATGACCCACGTCTTGGGTTGAAACCACGCGCCAAACGCATCGCAAGCGAAACGGGGCGCTGTCGGGTCAATGTGGGTGGGGAGAGGGCTGGGCAGGGAATCCATCGGTGCATCTCAAAAATAAGGTGCCGATTAGAGCATCCGCGGGTCGCACATGCTGAGACCTAACCTGCATCGCCGTGGTTCGACGTAAAGTCCCCCTTTGTGCTCTCGCCAATATTGGGAAACCTGTTTCAGCCCGAGGCCAGCCGCAACTCCTTCACCAGTTCGATCAGCGCGCGCAGCCGCGCGGGCACGAAACGGCGACCCGGGTAGTAAAGCCTCAGGCCGCCGAAGGGCAGGCACCACGGAACCAACACGGGCACCAGAGCGCCGGCTTGTAGTTCCTCCGCGATGAGCCATTCGGAAATGAAGCCGATGCCCAGTCCAAGCAGCACCGCCTGCTTGATTGCGGCAAGCTCGTTGAGTGCCATGCGCACGGGCAGGTCCATCTGCAGCTTGCGGCCGTTCTTCTCCAGTTCCCAGCGATAGATGCCACCGTGCGACATGTTCATGCCGATGCTCTGGTGTTTGAGCAGGTCGCGCGGATGCCTGGGCGTGCCGTGGCGTTCCAGATATTCGGGCGTCGCCACCACCAACATGCGCAGGTCGCGGGAGAGCGGCACGGCGATCATGTCCTGCGGCACTGATTCGGCGAGGCGGATGCCGGCGTCGAAGCCTTCGGCCACGATGTCGATCATGCGCGACTCACTCACCAGGTCGATGCGCACCTCGGGGTAGCGTTGCGCATAGGGGCCGAACAGAGGTTCCAGCAGCAGCGATGCCGCTCCCTGCGGCGCATTGATCCGCAGCGTGCCGCTGGGCGTGTCGGGTCCGCTGCCGGCTTCCTCGCCGGCGCTGTGGATTTCGGCGAGTGCCGGGGCGATACGCTCCACGTAGCGCTGCCCCGCATCGGTGAGTGCCACGCTGCGCGTCGAGCGGTTGAACAGGCGCACCTTGAGGCGCGCCTCCAGCCCGGCCACGGCGCCGCTCACCGCCGTGGTCGACATGCCCAGCTCCTGTGCCGCGCCGCGAAAGCTGTGGCGACGCGCGACGGCAAGGATCACTTCGAGTTCGGTCATTCCCGTGCGATGCATGGATTGTCCTGATATTCGGAATATGCCATTCACTATAAATCGGATTATCAGAACAATGATCCCTCCCTAGACTGCGTTGTGCAACGCCCCAGTGCCGGCTCTCCCAGCTTGGCGGGGCACCTTCACCTTTCCAGAGGAAGTCGACATGCGACGCATCGAACACATCTACATCAACGGCGAATTCGTCGTGCCACACGGCCAGGAATGGTTCGACCTGCACAACCCCAGCACCGAGGAAGTCATCGGCCAGGTTCGGCTGGGCGACGAGCAGGATGCGCAGCGCGCGATCGCTGCGGCGAAGGCGGCGTTTCCAGCATGGTCGCGCACCACGCGCGAGGAGCGAATCGATGCGCTTCAGCGCATGCATAAAGCCATCGCGGCGCGCGAGGATGCGCTGATGGAAGCCGTCGTCACCGAATACGGCGCGCCGCACGCGCGTGGTCGCTGGATGGCGACCTATCCGGCCGACGTCGTCATGCAGGCCATCGACGCGCTGCGATCCTTCCAGTTCGAGGAACAAGCCGGCAGCGCGCGCGTGATCCTGACACCGGTCGGCGTGGCCGGCCTGATCACACCGTGGAACAGTGATGCCGGCTTCATCTGCAACAAGCTGGCGACGGCACTGGCGGCCGGCTGCACCGCTGTTATCAAGCCCAGCGAAATGAGCGCGATGCAGACGCAGGTCGTCATCGAGGCGCTGCATGAAGCGGGTCTCCCCAAAGGCGTGTTCAACATCGTCAATGGCCGCGGCGACGTGGTCGGCGAAACCATCGCGCGCCATCCCGACATCGCCAAGATCTCGTTCACCGGTTCGTCCGCGGTTGGCCAGCATCTGGTCGGCGCCGGTGCCGAGACGATGAAGCGCGTAACGCTGGAGCTGGGCGGCAAGTCGCCGACCGTGGTGCTTGACGACGCGGACTTCGCCGCCGTCATGCCGCTGGTGCTGCAGGCGGGATTCGCCAACAGCGGCCAGGCCTGTATCGCAGGCACGCGCATCCTGGTGCCACGGCAACGGCTCGCGGAATTCGAGCAGGTCGCGAAGGCAGCTGTCGCACAGGTCAAGTCCGGCGATCCGCGCGATGCTACGACCGACATCGGCCCGATGGTCAGCGCGAAGCAGTGGGAACGCGTACAGAGCTACATCCGCCTCGGCATCGAGGAGGGCGCACAAGTGCTCGCCGGCGGGGAGGGCCGGCCCGATGGTCTGCGCGTCGGCTGGTTCGTAAAGCCGACGATCTTCACCGGCGCGAACAACCGCATGCGCATTGCGCGCGAGGAAATCTTCGGCCCCGTGCTCACGATTATTCCCTACGACGGCGAGGTCGACGCCATCGCCATTGCCAATGACACGCGCTACGGCCTCAGCGCCGTCGTACTAGGCAAAAGCCTCGAACGGTGCGAGCGCGTGGCGCGCCAGATCGACTCCGGCCGCGTACTCGTCAACACGCTCGCACACGAACCACGCGCACCGTTCGGTGGTTTCAAGCACTCCGGGCTCGGCCGCGAGATGGGCCGATGGGGCATGAGCGCGTACCTTGAACCCAAGACCTTGCTGATGGCGGCGGGATAATCCCTCTGCTCCGTCGCGGCGCTCACATTGTCCCTGACACGTTTCATGACGGGCATCTTTTGTTGGGCAACTGCGCATAACAATCGCCGCCACCGCAGTTGCGCGATGAATGCGTAACCGACGGGGCCGGGCGGGATATCCTTTCGATGGATCGCGAGCACGGATTCATAGCGTGATCCGCACCGACATGCGTTCGGCCCATGACGACAGCCATGGTGATTAGAAGGGGTTATCGTGGGCAGGGAAGGGGCTGCTAACGATCCAGAACAGACATGCTCATGCGGAAAGCTTCCCTCAAGGTTGCCGCTGGGTTGCCGACAGGACTGTTAATCCCACGCAGGGGCAAGGTGGGGCGGATTTACGATACGGCTATTGGGCTGGTGAAGTTTGCCGATGGCTTCCATATCAACGTTGGAAAGCTCGAAGTCAAAGATGCGCGTGTTGTCAGGAATTCTCTCGGCCTTTTCTGTGCGGGAAAGGGCAACAACGTTCGGTTGCTGAATAAGCCAGCGCAAAACGATCTGCGCGATTGTTCGGCCGTTTCGTTGGGCAATTTCCGTCAAGGCGGGATCGCCAAAGACTCGACCGACAGCCATGCCGCAATAAGCCATCAAGCTTGTGTTGCGAGCATTGACCTCCCGAACGAGAACGGTTTGATCAAGGAATGGGTGATATTCCACTTGATTGGTGACGATGGGATGCTTGGAGAGCTTGAGCGCAGTCCGTAGCATGTCTGCGTTGAAGTTACTGACACCGATATGGCGAACCTTACCCGCATCGACCGCTTTATTTAGCCCTTCGATTTGCTCATCGATGCCAACGCCGCCGCGCGGCCAATGCACCAAAAGCAGATCGATGTAGTCCGATTGCAGATGGCGAAGACTTTCATCGACCGACGCCATGAAGCGAGATGTCGGGTAGTTGGCGACCCAAATTTTGGTCGTCACAAAGATATCGTTGCGCGCTACGCCGCTCTTGCGCATGGCTTCGCCGACATCCGCCTCGTTTTGATACATTTGCGCAGTATCGATGTGCCGAAAACCGGCTTGAAGCGCGGATACGAGAATCTTCTGAAGACCTGATCCCGACATCCCGTAAGTTCCAAATCCAAGACGAGGGATACGAGCCTCGCCAACGGCCAGGGTTTCCGTTGCGATCTGCGAATTATTTTCTTCGGTGGACATCAACTCACTCCCAAGCCGTCGTTGTGATCGTCACTTGGCAACAACAAGAACAATCTCGGCGTCTTCCTCTGCCTTGATCCGAAGGTGCGCCTCATCGGACGCCCCTATGCCATCGCCGACGCCGATGCGTTGATCGTTCACGCGCACCGTTCCGCGCGCGGGTGCCAGATACGCGTATCGGAAGCCGCCGAGTGTGTACTTGATCTCCGAGCCCGCGAGTAAGGTCGCACCCAGTACGTGCGCATCGGCCTGGATCGGCAACGCGTCGGAATCCTCGGGAAATCCGCTGGCCAGCAAGGTGAATTTGTTGCCGCGATCGGCTTTGGGGAAGCGACGAGTATTCCAGCGCGGCTTGTTGCCCTCACGGCTTGGACGTAGCCAGATCTGGAACAGTCGCAAGGGCTCTTGTCCCAGATTGTGCTCCGAATGCCTGATCCCCGTGCCGGCGCTCATGACCTGAACGTCGCCCGCAGACGTGATCCCGACATTGCCGGTGCTGTCCCGATGCGTGACGGCCCCTTCACGGACATATGTCACGATTTCCATGTTGGCATGTCCATGGAGGCCGAAACCGGTTCCTGGCGCGATCTCATCATCGTTCCACACGATGAGTGGACCGAGGGGCGCATTCGCAGGATTGCCCTCGGGCGTCACCCTGAAATGATGCCTGGCTTTGAGCCAACCGAAGTCGCCACCATCCAGGGTATTGGCGAGTCGAACTTGCAGCATGTTGAAAATCCTCCGAGGATCCGTTCAAGCGGACGTCGATCGTCCGAGCTTATTTGAGCCGTCCCTGCGTGCGGAGCTCGTTCCCTAATTCCTGGATACGCGTCTCGCCGCGAAGCAGGGTCTGGGGACTGGTGTGAACCGAGTAGTAGCCCAGCACCAACTCGTGCGGATGTTTTGCGCCCGAACCGAAGACGAATTCGGTGTCCTGCACCGCGTGAAATTCGATCGCTTTTTCACCTTCTTCGAAGACCGCCATGACACCGGCCTCGATCGCCGTCGGCGCTCGCAATTCGCCGATGCTCACGGCGGTCCAGGCGACTACATGCCCGACCGGTGGCTGATAGCGCCAGGTCTCGCCGGCCTTGAGCTTGACCGAGAAATAATTGATGGACGATGGCGCTTCGATGGGCGCTTTGGCTTGTCCATACTGTCCCAGCAGAACCGTCACGGGTCCTTCGCTCATCAGTGAATCGGGACCGATGTATCGACTGTAGGGCGCCGCAAGCTCCGCAGACGGCGGCAGCGCCAACCACAGCTGGAAACCGCGCAAGCGGTCGGACTTGCCAAACCCACCGCCGTGCCACGCGCCGCTGCCGGCATGCATGAATTCCATCCATCCGCGCTCAATCTGCCCTTTGCGCCCAAGGTCGTCCTCATAGTCGACCGAACCTTCGAGCAGCCACGTCAATGTCACGATGCCCGAATGCGGATGCAGGCCCATGCGTGGCACTTCGGTGTTCGACAAATCCTTGGCATCGATCCGATCCAGGAATACGAACGGCTTGAGCTCTTCGCCGAGATCGGAAGGACTCATCAGGCGCGTGATCGGGCCGCCATGCGAATGGCCATGGGTCCGGTAGATGATCGCGCGATCGCGGCTCTCGTCCGCAGCGTCTTGGGTTTTGCGAAAAGATGGGGTCTTGATCATGTTCGTAGACTTCCTGGAGGGGTTGTCGGGATGTGGGGTAGGGGCTTCTCTGACCTGACGGCGATGCATGCCGCGCATATCGCGTTTGATATCCAGGCAGGGACGTCCTGTAATGACAATGTGGATCACAGGGGCTGCGGGGACTAGCCGTCGCAATCGGATTTCATTCGTCCATCAATGGTGGGAATGAGCCATATGGGAGCGTTTGCGAGCGTGCCGATGACAGCGTGTCGCTTCGGACGCAGCGATACGTGCCGCGAGCACGACGCGGCCATCGACGTGGAAGTCGGACGTTCGACTTGAAGGGATGGCGATCTAGTCGGCGCTAACCAGCCCGGCCGTCACCATTCGTGTCATCGCAAAGTCGATGAATACATTGAGCGCACGCGGCATCTGGTGACGGCTCTGGTATACGAGAAACAATTCCAGACCGCCGATGCCGTAATCGGGCAACACGCGAACCAACTCGCCATCGTGTACGTATTGCGACGTCATCACATCAGGAAGGAGCGCTATGCCCATATCGGCAATGCTGGCTTTGAGCAGCGCGAGTGCCGTGTTGGCGTAGAAGCGTCCGCGTACCTCCACGTCGGCGAGCCCATCCGGACCATTGAGGTGCCAAACCACGCGACCCGAGGCGGGTGGGAAAGCAAGGCAATCGTGCGTCGCCAAGGCTTCCAGTGATTGCGGTGTGCCTCGCGCAGCAAGATAGGCTGGGCTCGCCACCAGAGTGGCGCGGTTGCTGCCGACGCGACGGGCGATCAGGGTCGGCTCGGTAATGGCTCCCGTGCGAATGGCGACATCGATGCCTGCAGCGACGAGGTCGGCACGGGCATCGCTAAGCGCGAACTCCAGACGGACCTTGGGGAAGGTCGCAAGAAACTCGTTGACCCACTCGAGTCGAAACCAGTTGAAGAAATCCGCCGGCGCGGCCACGCGCACCTTGCCACTGGGCACTTGGCCACCTTCTGCAAGTTCCAGCGCGGCTTCCGACAGGGCTTCGATCTGATCCGCGCTGCGCGCATAGAGCGACTCGCCGGCATCGGTTAGCGTCAGCCGCCGCGTGGATCGGTGCAGCAGACGCAATCCAAATTCTTCTTCCAACTGCTGAATGCGCCGGCTGGCGGTATTCGACGGGATGCCGATCCGGCGCGCGGCTTCGGCAAAACTTCCCGCCTTCACCACTTGCACAAACAGAGCGACATCGTTGAGATCGACCATGAGCTGCCTCCGGGCTGGAGCCTCCGTCGTCCCGGAGACACTTGCATTGTCTCCGAGACGAAGGCTTGTCGCACCAGGCACCCGTCGGTAGCGCCGCCAAGTCTTGGCCGGCTCCACGGTCTCGCCAGAAGGGACGTGGTCACGCATGTGCGAATTACTCGGTTCCGCGCCCATCCAGGCTGTAGCGACCAGCGCCATGCGAAGCGAGCATCAGGAACGCGCCGGCGATGGAGATGTTCTTCATGAACATGATCATCTGGACTTGATCGGCGAACTGGGTGTGGAACAAGAAGGCCGTCAGGAGGGTGAAGCCGGCCAATGCAAGCGAGACAATTCGAGTTTTCCAGCCCGCGATGACGGCGAGAGCGCCGCCCACCTCCGTCAGGATGACCAACGGCAACAGCACGCCGGGAACACCGACGGAATGCATGTAGCCAGCCGTCGCCGTATACGCGGCCACCTTGCCGAGACCCGACATCAGGAACAGGACCGCAAGCATGACGCGCCCCAGCAGCTCACCCGTATTGCGCAGCGAGGCCGATTCTCCGGTAGCGACTAGTGTTTGGGTATGCGTGGACATATCAGTACTCCTTGGGAGTTGAGAGTTTGGACAGAAGGAAAAGCGTGGCGGAATCGGTGCGATAACGCGGAGCGATTCGCGTGGAAGAACTTTAGGAGCGGGGCGATTGGCCCACTAGACGGCGCAATGGGATTTCACCCGTCCACGAATGGACGCAATCCGGTGCAAGGCGAAGCCAATCGCTGCAGCGGTAGGCTACAAGCGGATCAATAACGCAAGCCGATTTCCCGACTTTCACGGCGGCGATGCGGATGGTAACTACGCCTATTGCCTGCTTGGTGACTATCAGTTGATTCAAACCGACACGGCGCAATCGTTTCGCGTTTTTTACGTCAACGTAAAGACCGACTAAGTGCCATCCGATCGCAACGTCTACACAGGCCTTGGCTTGGGCGACGTCGCTTTCGTTGTCCTGCTGAGTTCGAAGAGGCAGTCGGCTATTCGAATGTGGCTCAACCGAAGTTTCCCGCAAAACGCTCGGCGTAGCGATGGTGCTGAAACTCCTCGACAACATGATCGATAAAGACGCGTGTCTTGACCGGCAGGGCCATGCGTGTGGAGTAATAGATCGAAATCGATCCCGCATCGACATACCAGCGAGGCAGCAGGCGTATCAGCGCGCCACTTTCCAGATGCGGCAGTACATCGGGTATCGCGAGCATGGCAACCCCTAATCCTTGAACGGCGGCCTCGGTCATGACACCCGGATCATTGAGGATCACATCCGCGTTGAGCGGTGCGGGAGCTTCCTCGCCACGCGCGTTGCGCAATGTCCAGGTGCGGATGCGGCCAGTAGTGCCCCAGCGCATAACGATGCCGCGCCATTCGCTGAGATCATCGGGTGAGACGGGTTTCTTCTTTCCCTTCATGAAGGAGGGGGACGCCACGGCGACGATGTGTGCCGGCGCCAAGGGGCGTGACACCACGCCCGGCGAAAGCTCAAAGCCACCGCCCACCGCGGCATCGAATCCGTCGGCGACAAGATCGACTTGGCGGCTATCGAATTGCCAATCAATGTTCACGTCGGGATAGCGACGCAGAAACTCTGGCAACATCGGGAGCAAGTAGCGCATACCGAACGACATGGGAACACTGACCTTCAAGGTTCCGACGGGGGCTTCTTTGTCGGCGCTCGCCTCGGCAATAGCCGACTGCAGTGCGTCCAAATTTCCGCGAATGGAGAGAAGAAGGCGCTCGCCGGCCTCGGTCAGGATGAGTTTGCGCGTATTGCGATGAAACAAACGCACGCCGAGGTTGCGTTCCAAGAGCGCGATGTTGCGGCTGATGGCAGCGGGTGTCAGGCCGATGTGCCGGGCGGCCGCCGAAAAGCCTCCTAACTCGGCACTTCTGACAAAGGCTTCCAGGTTGGCGAGGGTTTCCATGGTCACCTTCAAATTGGAGTTGAAAATGATTCCAGCAACTTGAGACTACCGATAGAGGATGCCGAATTCCATAGTGATGGCCAGGCAATCGTGCCCTTTTGGAGATTTCGTCATGAATACCCCGGCTTCCCCGTCCCGTTCCAATCATTCCGTCCCGGCCGATGGCGCCCGCAGCATCGGCATTATTGGCGCAGGCCAGATCGGCTCCGCCTTCGCTCGGGCACTGGCCCGTCGCGGCATCCCGGCCGTCATCGCCAACAGTCGCGGCCCAGCATCCCTGCACGCACTCACCACCGAGCTCGGCCCGTCCATTCGAGCCGTGCCATCCGAGGAAGCCGCGAAGGCCGACATCGTTCTCGTGGCGGTGAATTGGTCGAAATTGAGCGATGCGCTGGGTGGACTGGATTTGCGCGGCCGCATTGTCATTGACGCCAACAATCCGATTGAGCCACCTACATTCCAGCCTGCGGATTTGAAAGGCCGCACGTCGAGTGAAGTGTTCGCTGATCTGGTTCCCGGCGCGCGCGTCGTCAAGGCGTTCAATCATCTGCCGGCGCAGTGGCTGTCGAACGATCCTCATGCGGAAGGCGGCCAGCGGGTGCTGTTCTTCGCCGGTGACGATACGCAGGCCAAGCGCGAAGTGGCATCGCTCATTGAATCGCTGGGTTTCTTCGGCGTCGATTTGGGGCCACTCGTTGCAGGCGGTCGCCTGACGGAGATTCCTGGCGGCGCCTTGCCCATCCACAACCTTGTCAAATTTGCCTGAGCCATTCGGCGGCCATTTGGCCTCGCGGCCATTCCCTCGAACCAGAAGGGCGACGTTCGAGGGAGTAGCCGCGTTGTGGTATCGGTGCACAGATGGATAACACCTTAGACAGGGGGGCGTGTTCAAAATTTTGTGCGGGTGGACTCAAGTGAACTTCCACCGGCGCAAACCGCATCGGTGATCTTTGGGTGAAGGCGATTAGCCGGTGTTGTCGGGGTATTGGCTACATCCGCAGTGCCTGCGTAAGTTCGCTCTGAAATGAACTTCGCTGAATCCAATCCGTGGAGTCGCTGCATCTAAGGGATCAATACCGCCATGACGGCCGGTGACCCAGAGAGCATCCTCCATGATCGAACGCACCTTCATCGTCCGGGCTACGAACCACGCGCTCCGAATCGCTCCCTTGTGGGCGTCCATCTTGCTGTTTTGCGTTGCCGCTCCATGCATGGGCGCGACGTCCACGCACGCGAAGCTGCCCGATACACCGGTGGGCCACCTCGCCGGCGAGCTGATCCAACATGCCAATAACGACGGCCCTGCACAGATCACGCAATGGGCGCCCAATGTTCTGTCGGCGTCCATGGCTTCCGACGACAAAGCGGCGTTCGTCACGAACCTGGCTTCGGCGGCACGCGATAGCGGCGGCGTGGACGTGTTTGATGTGCGCACGGATTCGCACCAGCCCGGATTGCTCGAAGTCGCCGTCAAGGGGCGGCGCAACGGGCAGGCCGCTCTGTTCTGGCTGACCGCCGATCCGGCGCATCCGGATCGGCTTGCGCAAGCGATGCTAGTCTCGATGGACAATCCGCTTTATGACGGCTGGCCCAAGAGTTCGGTATCGCATGCGGAGCTGGGAAAACAGATACACGCTGTACTGGACAAACTAGTAAGCGTGTCCGACTTCTCCGGCTGCGTGACCGTTTTCGATGGCGGCGAGACCGTTTTCGACGAGTGCCGTGGCCTGGCCGACCGCAGTTTCAACGTGCCGATCGATCACCCGACGAAGTTCCGCGTCGGCTCGATCGGCAAGATGTTCACCGCGGTCGCCATCGCGCAATTGGTCGAGGCCGGCAAACTCTCGTGGAACGACACGCTAGCGAAACGGGTTCCGGAATATCCCGACCAGGCAGCGGCGAAGAAGATCACGGTGTGGGAACTTCTGCATCACACCTCGGGCCTGGGCGATTTCATGGTGCCGGACTATTTCGAGCACGCCGAACGCTACGTCAACCCGGTGGACTATCTGGGGCTGATCGCCCGCCAACCCAAAGTGGGCGAGCCGGGCAAGGGGTTGAGTTACAGCAACGCCGGCTACGTGCTGCTCGGTCGCATCATCGAGAACGTCTCCGGCGAAAGCTACTTCGACTATATCCAGCACCACGTCTTCGAACCCGCGCAGATGACATCCAGCGGCTTCGATAGCGAGGACGAAATCGTGCCCGGGCTTGCGGTCGGCTACTACCACGACGATGGCGTGTTCTCCCGAACGTGGAAGGCAAACTGGGTGCAAGGCATCTACAAGGGCAGCCCCGCAGGTGGCGGTTATTCCACCAATGCCGATCTGCTGCGGTTCGCTAAAGCCTTGCACGAAGGCAAACTGGTCACGTCCACAACGCTGGCGAAGATGTTCGATGGCGAAGTGCCGGCCGGCCCCGGTGCCATCGGAGCCGGAATCGACGAACGGCTCTCGCACGGTCGCCACATCCGTGGTCATCAGGGGGGCATCGAAGGCACGACGGCAAACCTGGAGATGGTCTGGGAAACCGGCGCGGCGGTGGCGCTGACCAGCAACGAAGGGCCGTCGCAACACTGGTTGCTGGCCGAGCAGATTGCCGACTTGCTTGCCGCCGAAGGCGCAAAAAACTGAGTTCCGAAAACGGAAAGCGCGTCGCCTCATCATCTGTTACTAAAGCCTTCGGGCTCGATACACCATCTGGAGCAAGACCATGGATTACTTTTTGATTCCTCTCGTCGTGATGTCGGCCCCTGTGCTCATCATCCTGATCGTGCTGCGCTACCGTTATCTGCAGACGCAGGCGCGTTACCGCACCCTGCTGCAGCTGGCCGACAAAGGCGCGCAATTGCCGTCGCAACTGCTGCTGGAACCGCAAGTGGCCTATTGCGAGCGGCGACGGGCGCTGGTGCTGATCGGTGGCGGCCTGGGACTCATGACCATGTTCCTGGCCTTGCCAGGTCAGCTCGACAACGGTTTGGGCATCGATCGCCTGTGGGGCATCGGCTTGCTGCCGTTGATGACCGGCTTGGGTTACCTCGCCAGTTGGTGGTTGAACCGGCGAGGAGATGTGCGTGGCTGATAGCGCCGCCGAGGCGCGCATCGATCAGGCCCTGGTCACACGCATACGGCTGAACGGCGACCGTCGCGCATTCGAGCAACTGGTACGCCGGCATCAAGGCATGGTGCGTGCGCAATTGCGCCGGCTGTTGCGTGGCGACGAGGCTGCGGCGGACGATCTGGCGCAGGAAACCTTTGTGCTGGCGTGGCGCAAGTTGGATCAGTTCCGCGGCGACGCACGGTTTTCCACCTGGCTTTATCGCATTGCCTATACCTGTTTCCTGCAGGCACGCCGAATTCCCGCACAACACGACGGCGTCGACGACGAAGCGATGGAGCAGCTGCAGGCGCCAACGCGCGCGATGGATCTACAGCTCGACCTGCAGCGCGCCATGCAGCGCTTGTCCGCAGCCGAGCAGGCGGTGCTGCTGCATTGCGTGCAATTGGGCCTCAGTCATGAAGAGGCCTCCTATGTACTGGCGATGCCGCTCGGCACCGTGAAGACCCATGCGACGCGCGGCAAGGCAAAATTGAAGACATGGCTGGCGGACTGGCGCGATGCCAGCACGGAGGAAGCATCATGAACGAATTGCACGACGACACCATCGAAGCGCTGCTGCGCAGGCAATTCGAGGGGCCCGTTGCAGACAACGGTTTCAGCGAGCGGGTGATGCAGCATTTGCCATCGCGTCGCCGTCGCACTTCATGGCCGCTGTGGCTGGGCGTGCTGATGGGAGGCGCCGCGTGCTGGCTCTGCCTGGCTAATGTGCCGCTGTTCCATATCGGCTGGCGGGACTGGCTGTCCGGAGAGTTATCGACCTCCGCCATCGGCATGTGGCTGGCGATGGCTGCCATGTCGTTGCTGGCTTTGGGATGGAGCTTGACGGAGAGCAGGAATCGCTGAAGAACACCTCTGCCATCGAACACGGGGCAGCATGATAAACCCGTGTCATCAGGGGTAGGGCAGGCCGAGCCTTCGACCCTTGAAGAACATTATTTGATGTCTACGGGAAGCCCACATTTGAACCCTTGCGAATACAGATTGTCAGGTCTATAGTTAGCCATATGGCTAACAATGCAGCAGCGTTGGATTCGATCTTCTATGCGCTTGCCGACCCGACGCGCCGGGCTGTTATTCAACGGCTCGGCAGAGGGTCCGCAACGGTGGGCGAACTGGCGGAACCGTTCGCCATGGCGCTGCCGTCCTTCATGAAGCACGTGGGGATATTGGAAAGGACCGGACTGATCCGTTCCAGGAAGCGCGGCCGTATCCGGACGTGCACGCTCGAACAAAAGAACTTGGCAGCCGCCGAGCGCTGGTTCGCAGAACAGCGCTCGATGTGGGCAAGTAGATACCAGAATCTCGATAGCCTCTTGGAATCACTCAATGGAGAAAAACGTGACAGCTGAACTTCGATTCGATTTCATCGTCGACAAAGAAAAAAACAGCATCATCGTAAAAAGGGAGTTTGCGGCGGGGCGCCAACTTGTGTGGGATTGCCATACGAAACGCGAATTGCTCGATCGATGGTTTGCTCCCAAGCCCCTTACCACGAAGACAAAGCACATGGAGTTCAAGCAAGGCGGGTATTGGCACTACGCCATGATCACACCCGATGGGCAGGCTTTCTGGAATCGCCTTGACTATCAAGCGATAAACCCGATCGACAGCTACGCGGCCCTGGATGGTTTTTGTGACGAGGCAGGGATCGTGAATCCCGATATGCCCAGGGCGCGCTGGGACGTCGCTTTCACCGATGCGAAGGAGCGAACCCTGGTCACGACTGTCGTGCTGTATAACTCGGCGGATGATGTGCAGAAAGCCATCGACATGGGACTGAAGGATGGCCTGGCCTCCACCCTCGAACGACTCGATGAGCTGTTGCTCACCATGGGCGAAACGGCAGAGCGCGTCTAAGAGGCAAGGTAGGAAAGGGCTGCTCTGCACGCCTGTCGTGTTCCCTCAGGCAAGGGAGCAGCCCTGCGTTCCAAACCAGATAGCAGGCAAATTGTATGCGCGCCTTGGCTGGTCGGTCGTCGCGCCTTTCGCTACGGCGGCAATCCCGGGCATGAATTCTTGAGGCTTGCTAGCGATCTTCACCAAACCAGTCCGCCTGGTTCGGTCAGCGCTGTATCGGCAACCCATAATGGACATGGCAGTGCGTGCCGCCAGTGTTAATAGTTAGGCGACACCAAGTCACTCGCCTTGACGTGCTTGCACTTTGTAGCACAGCGCCACCATGCCGCTTTTGTAGGCTTTGACCTCAGTCAAATGCAACGGAATATCTCTGTCGAGCCTCTCAAAGAATGCGATGCCGTCTCCAATCAAGATAGGCAGGATTGAATAACGCACTTCGTCGGCCAGCCCGAGGCGGAGACATTCACCGGAAACCGAACCACCTCCGGCAAACCAGATGGAACGGAATCTGGGGCGCAAACGCTCATTCACGAGTCGCGCAAGATCGCCCGAGTAGAACTCGATGGCATGTCGGGTTCGTGGCAGGTCGCGCGTGGTGAGGACAAAAGTGGGTTTGTCGCCATAGGCCCACCCGAAGCCTTTGGCTTCAAAATCCAACGCGGTTTCATAAGTACGCGCACCCATGACGTAACAATCGATGGTGCTCAGAAACGTTTTCACGAATTCCGGGTCCATAGTGTCACCGCCCGCAAATTCGTCCGAAGTTTCGAGCCAATCAACACGTCCGTCCTTGCGCGCGATGAATCCGTCAAGGCTTGCCGCCATATGAATCGTCACGCGCGAATCGAGTTTTGTCATGATGGGACCTCGCGTATTTGCATGTGAAGGCACCAAAGTAAGCTGCTCGGATATCTTCTACGCTCAGCCGGCGTGGGCTGTCTTCAACCGCGGAGCAATAACAGAGTTTCTCTACGTGAGGCGCCTTCCGCGGTGGGCCAAACGGTCATAACACAAAGCCAGGACCAGAAAAAAGCAGGTATGCGCGAAGGCGAAATAGGTTTGGCCAATACCCGACAAAATGCGGCTTCCCGCAATACCTTCGCCCAAGAGTGGAAATACAACCAAGGCGTTCGCCGCATACACGAGAAGGGCATAAACGAGGCCCTTGACCCAAGGTTTCCATTGGACAAGACGTTCGCCATAGGCATATGCCCAGGCCATCAACATGCCGATGAAGATATGAAATCCCGTCATGAATGCATGGGATTGGGTTCCTGGAAGGCCAGTAGTCATCCACGCATGTGCCAATCCGGTACGGTCGAGCAGGGGGGCTGTCCATGGTCGGATGAGCCGCAGCAAGACGCCGTTGCCGGTATCCAATCTCCATAGCGCGGCAAGGTTCAGCATCACTGTATTGATGGCGATGGCTACGATGCCCGCGAGTAACCACGCCTGAGTGTTAATCGAACGTTTTAACATTGTCTTGCCTTTGGCCTCTCTCATATGTTGTTTTCTTGCGATTGGTGTCGGTCCGCAACGCTCACGAGCGGGCAACGATGGTCAGGCGCTTGATAACCCGGCCTTGGCACCTTCTCGCGCTTGCGACGGCGCATTCCTCGCTTCAGGCATCGCCCGCGTTCCTTCTGTTCCGGGCTAAGCTCATGTCGTGTGCCCTAAAGACGCTCAAGTTCCTGCCTTTATTCCTCACGGGAAGGGGATTTAACAAATCGATGGAATAAATCGGCGTAGCGAGCGTCTTACACGATATGCTGGTAGCCAGCAGGACCTTGCACATGCATGACATCGATGACGATGAGCTGCGAACACTGCTGCCCCAATTGCGGCGCTTCGCGCTCGGATTGACCCGGGACGCCCATGCCGCGGACGACCTGGTGCAGTCCTGCATGGAAAAGGCGTTAGTGAAATGGCACTCGCGTATGGTTGGCGGCAACCTCTATGGTTGGCTTTGCTCGATCCTTTATCGGCAATTTATCGACGGCAAGCGACATTCCGCGCGTCTGAACCGCTGGCTCGATTGCCTGCATGAGGAGCCCGAACTGGCGCCTTCGCCAGAAGACACATGGCAGGCGCGCACGTCACTCTCCGCTCTCGAAGAATTGCCGCCCGATCAACGTGCCGTGCTTTTGCTCGTGTCGGTCGATGGCATGAGCTACCAGGACATTGCGGCCACGCTTGATGTGCCTATAGGTACCGTCATGTCACGGCTTTCGCGCGCACGCAAAGCCTTTCGCTCGTTAACCGACGGTGGTGTCTCCCAGCCTGCATTGCGGATAGCCCGATGAATAACCTACCTGTTCCGCCGACTGAAAATGAACTGCACGCGTATGTGGACGGGGCGCTGGATGCCTCGCGCCGCGCCGAAATCGAGGCGTATCTTGCGAGTAATCCCGATGTGGCGGGACAGGTCGCTCGCTGGCGGCGCGATGCCGATTTTCTGCGCACCGAGCTTGCAGGGACCGTGACTCGGCCACCCCAGCCACGTCTTGATCCGGCGTCGGTACGACACCGCTTGCGCGCCCGTTCGCGCGTGCGCAGGGCAGCGGCTGCGGCCTTTTTCCTGGCGATAGGTGCAGGAGGGTTGAGTGGCTGGCAACTTCGTAGCATGAATTTGGCGCCGGTACCTATGGCCGACGCGGTCGAGGCCTATCGCGTGTTTGCCATCGACCGCAATCGTCCTGTCGAAATGGATGCCCAGAACGTCGACCACCTCCAGAAATGGCTATCGAATCGATTGGGTACGCCTGTTTCATTTCCCGATCTGCGTTCGGATGGCTTTGATTTGCTGGGCGGACGATTGCTTTCCACCACGGACGGACCTGCTGCCTTGATTTTCTATCAGGACCATGACGGTGAGCGGGTGAGTCTCTACATTCGGCCAAACAACCACTTTCCGGAAGGCACTCGTGGCACGCGCAACGATGGTGGCCTGCTCGCCAAGTACTGGTACAAGAAAGGCTATGGCTACGCCGTGGTCGCAAAGGCCAGTGATCCACGGATAGAAGAGCTGGAAGCTGCTATCCGGCTCGGTAGTTAACTTTCGACGTAAGCGGACGAACGTATCTCAAGGCGATCAAATTCTCATCGCAGGATGAACGCACACAAAGGGATCAGACTTTGAGTCTGCGGCATCATTTTTTGGTTTGCCTCGTTAACCCTTTTTTGTCGACGCGTTTTCGAGGTTTTATCTAAAAGCTCGCGAGGGACGCCCAGTTCAGGCGTCCCTTCTCACGGACTGTCTGGTCAACACGCCGGGAGTGGCGCGAGTGTCATGACGACGTGCAGGACAGGGCGAACGTGCCTTATCAGCGCACTGCATGATTTCCGATGGTTGTGACGCGCTGCAATTGATTTCCATGCGGCGGGAATAATCCGATGCGGTCATGCGTCTTATCAGGGACAGACAAGCTCGCTGTCACCCTTGGCTTCTGCTGTAAGTAAGGCAGTTCTCATCCTATTCCTTAAGGTAACGTTGTCTATGTCTTGCAAGAACACTTGCCGAGCGCTGCTCGGCCTGTCGCTAATTACACTGGCATGTTCATCCGCTTTCGCCGGCGACCTCCCCGTTGATGGCGTCGGCCGCGCTACGCTTGTTCGCCTTCTCGACGACAGTCAGGTGCAATCCGCGAACGACCTTCCGCCGATCGTCCGGATTGTGTCGCCATTGGCCGATTCCTCTATCGCCGGTGGAACATCGACCCACAAGGTGGGTAGCTTCAACGGAACCAATATGGCTGTTAACGTTGAAGTCGTCACCCGCGACAACGTTCCACTTGTTGTGCGCGAAGCGACTGAAGCGCCGCCCGTATTCGGCATACGTCACGTCAATGACTTGCTGGCTGATAAGCCCAATCCCGATGCGCCGGGTCTGTACGTGTTTTTTGACCAGCCGCTGATCATGCCCGACGGCACGGTAATGCCGGCCTTCAGCAATTTCGCATCGGCATTCAATGTAAGCGGATCGGATGACACTCCGGGTCCCGGACGCACGACCTGGTTTGGATGGCATGTACTTGAGTCGCTTCCGGCCGGCACCCAGGAAGTGACGATGACCGTGGCCTTTGTCGATTCGGCACATAGGGTGGCTTTCGATCAGGTGCACCTCAACGTGGACAGAACGAAGTCTTCGGGGCAGGCGTTGACGCCTGCACCGCAGACCTTTGCGGGCCCGGCCAGCGTTATCGACGACGGGCAGGGGCCGGAAGTTTCCATGATCGCGCCGCGAGTGCCGACGTCGATCGCTATCGGTCCAACCGATTCGAGTTTGAATGCGACCAACGGCTCGCTGTTCTTCATTCAAGTATCGAGCCTGGATCGCAATCGCCACGGTATTGCAGTCAGTGCGAACGGTTTGACATCGGCCGGCGCGCCGTTGAACGCGGCGATTCCTGCCGGGCTGATCTTTGATCCCAGCGTTATACCGAGCGCAGGTCATCCGGGTGGCCCGAACCGGAACTTTCCTGGCCTGACCGTCACGTTTGATGTGCCTTTGCGTCAGCCGAATGGCAACATCGTTCCGGCTGGCGCCAACCTTGCGGGATTATTCGATGTTGCAGGCAACGAAGTCGATGCGAGCGGCGCTATTCGCACGACGGCCGATTGGGTTGTCGGTGGCTCGCTCATGCTTCCGCCCGGCAAACAAAACGTCACCGTCAATGCAAGCGTGACGGACAATGCCGGGCACACCGGCTCGACCAAAAATATTTTCTCGATTAGCAAATCGGTAAGCGGGCAACAGCTGACCTTGGATCCGCCGCCAAGCAATTAAGTGCCATGCATCCCCTTTCGGCGGCGTTTAGGTACATGCCGAACGCCGCCGAATCATCGCGAACGCCCAGTTCGACCCGCTCAAGCAGATCAACGCCGGGATTAGCAGCGCGCTGCGTTTCGTGTATCTGTCGGCAGCTCCGATAGACCCTCCTTGTCGCGATTGGATTGAGTTATCGGGGTAAGGGGTGACTTCCAACTTTCGTTCGGACTCTCCATCACACTCACCACGTCTCATTTCGCACGATGAGAACGTAGGGTTCAGGTCCGAGCGTGAACGGCCCAATGGGTTTCTCCTGACGAAGCCACCTGGCATTTATGTGGTCTGGGTAATGACGGTGTAAAGCCCGGGACCGCCCTTCGCCATCCAAACTGATTATTCATTTTTAGAATAGTACCGACTAAGTAATCGGGCTTGAGATGGTTGCTGTCTGAAAACACACTTCGTCGGCACCTTTCACATTCGTTTTTCTCTCGGCTTCTGCCTAAGACGGCTAGGTTGTGGCGGGAGAAAAGGCCTTGACGATCACGGAGAATGAAATGAAATTTGCAGTGAGTCCCGCCCCCATCTACGCATTGGCCATTGCTGGCCAACCCGAAAAATTTCCGGTAAACCGAGTCTTCTGTGTTGGGCGTAACTACGCTGCGCACGCTCGCGAGATGGGAAAAGATCCTGAGCGAGAAGCACCATTTTTCTTTATGAAGCCGGCAAATGCCGTTGTCCAGGCTGGACATGTCGAGACCCGCATTCCCTTTCCGCCTCAAACGACGAACTTTCACCACGAAATCGAACTGGTTGTCGCCATTGGCAAAGGTGGCGCCGATATTTCGGTCGAGCGGGCGCTTGACCATGTGTACGGCTATGCGGTTGGCCTGGACATGACTCGCCGCGACCTCCAGCTCGAAGCGCGCGATAAGGGACGTCCCTGGGAATTTGGGAAGTCGTTCCCCAAATCGGCGCCCATTGGGTCGATTCACCGCGCAGTAGATCTAGGTTCTTTCTCTTCGGCGGCCATTGCACTGACCGTCAACGGAAAGCTGCGCCAGTCGTCGGACATCTCCAAGCTCATCTGGTCTGTGGCTGAAGCCATTGCGTATCTTTCGCAATACGACACGCTCGAGGCAGGCGACATCATCATGACCGGTACGCCGGAAGGCGTGAACGCCGTCAACGAGGGCGACGTCATGCGCGGCACCATCGATCGTCTGGGCGAGATTGTCGTGCGAGTCGGGCAGTAGGCGCACCTGGTAAGCGAACAAGGGAGACGCAACGGGACAAGAAACGAGGAAGCGCTCCTGGCTGAAGGCAACGATGATCGAGGAATTCAGGCGCAAGCCACTTTCTTTCCGCTGCCCGGGCGAACGGCCTGGATAGCCAAGCGCAGGTCCACGGGTATTCAAGATGGCGGATCGACATGAAACTTTATAGCTACTTCCGCAGTTCGTCGGCGTATCGCGTGCGCATTGCGTGCAATCTCAAGAACCTGCCCTACGACTATGCCGCCATTCATCTGAGCCGCAATGGTGGCGAACAGTATTCGGACAGCTTCCTCGAGGTTAACCCACAGCAAACCGTGCCGGTGTTGCAAGACGATGGGCTCGCGCTGTCGCAGTCGCTTGCGATCATTGAGTACCTGGACGAACGCTATCGTGACCGTCCGCTGCTACCGGACTCCATCGAGGGGCGCGCGCGAGTTAGGGCGCTCTCGCAGTACATTGCATGTGAGATTCATCCGCTCAACAACCTGCGTGTCCTGAAATTTCTGATCGGTCCGATGGGGTTGTCCGATGAGAAGAAGCTGTCCTGGATTCGTCACTGGCTTGAGACCGGGCTTACCGCGCTTGAAAGGGAACTCGCGGCGGGGGAGGGCAGCTTCTGTTATCGCGATACACCAACAATGGCCGACTGTTGCCTGGTGCCACAGCTCTACAACGCGCGGCGCTTCGGCGTCGACGTGGCCCGTTTTCCGCGGCTTCAAGCGATCGATGAGCGCTGCCAGTTGATCGAGGCCTTCCACGCCGCACATCCTGACCGGCAACCTGATTCCGAATAGAGAGCCGCCAGATCAGATTTCCCTTGCGCGTACGCTATGGAGCGCTACGTGTTTCGCGAAGATCCGTCTCGCGACGCGGTCTTCGTGTTGTGACCTGGGATCACTCTGAAGCGTGACCGAACCCGCTGAAGCCGGAAGCGAAGATGGGCTGCATCGCGCGAGGCAGGAGCTCGCGCAGCCAGCGTGCAGCCATGTCATCGTGTAGTCGCTCATGCCATAAGAGATCAATGGTCAACTTCGGCAGGCGAATGGGTGTTGGAAAAATCTTCACCGGTGCGACACCGAGCATCACCTCAGCCAGCGGTCGTGGGATGGTCGCGATCATGTCGCTCGAACTAATGATGAACGGCAGTGCGAGGAAATGCGGCACCCTGGCCCCGATCTGATGGACCAGACCGAGGCGCTGTAGCGTCGATTCGACCACGTGGTGGCCGGTTCCCTGTGCCTGGGCCACTGCGTGTCGTTCCCGCATGAAGTCACTGCGCGAAAGCCGGCGTCCAATGCGCGGATGTTTCGAGCTGACGATGCACACGTATTCGCTCTTAAATAGCGGCTTGTGAAGCAGGCTCGTGTGAAGCGCTGGGTTGAACTCGACGGCGAGGTCGGCCGTGCCGTCACGCAGCGTCGACAGCACCGATTCGATTGGCAGCTCAATCGCCTGGAAGCTGATGAAGGGGGCTTCTTCACGGCAGATGTCGATGATCCGGGGCAGGATGATCGCGGTGGCGATGTCCGTCATGACGATCGTGAACTGCTTGCGGCTCGTGCGCGAATCAAACTGGTCGCGCATCTCAAGTCCCTGCTCAAGCGCGACCAGTGCCTGCGCGATCCGATTGGACAGTGATTGGGCCAGTGGCGTCGGCATCACTCCACCGGCACATCGAACGAATAGCCGGTCATTGAAGTGTTCTCGCAGCGTGCGTAAAGCGTGACTGACGGTCGGCTGTGACACACCGAGAGCTTCTGCGGCCCGGGAGACATTCCGGTGATCCCATATCGCACGGAATACGACGAGCAGGTTTAAGTCCAGGGATGTTGGACGCTCATTCATTTCTTGAATAGTGAGAACTAAGTTATATGCATTGTGCCACGAGGTCGCTCCAGGGACACTTTAGACCACCGAGACGAGGATAAGTATCCCCATGAACAGCAGCGATATTGAGCGGGTTTCGTTTCCAAATGGCGCGTCATGCCTCCTTCTGCGGCCTGTCCAGGCCACGCAGATTGCGCCTGCGTTCGTTGTGATGA
The DNA here is from genome assembly GCF_003363265.1 of Dyella psychrodurans. GTDB lineage: Bacteria > Pseudomonadota > Gammaproteobacteria > Xanthomonadales > Rhodanobacteraceae > Dyella_B > Dyella_B psychrodurans. The sequence continues at coordinate 436,075 of NZ_QRBF01000001.1, forward strand.
TGGGGGCAATTGCGGGCGTTAACGACTACCTCGTCGCTCGGGCGAGAGCCCTCTGTGCGAATGGTTACACCGTCGCGGTGCTCGATTACTTCGGACGGGAAGGCGCGGCTCCGGATATTTCCACGCCGGAGCGGATTGGTGTGGCTGTGGCCGCGCTGGACGATCGACGTGTGCTCGCCGACCTTGGTGAAATCCTGGAGTGGGCGCGTACCCAGGGCTTTCCGCTTTCGAAAGTGGGTCTGTTTGGTTTCTGTATCGGCGGAACCTACGCCGCGCTGGCGAGTGCACAACACGCAGTCGGTTGCGCAGTCGACTACTACGGTCAGCTCAACTATGCATCGCGCACCGAGCGCAAGCCCTTGGCGCCGGTTGATGTTGCCGAATCTCTTAAAACGCCGTTGTTGTGCCACTACGGCGACTGGGATCGGCTGGTCAGCCGCGAGGAAATTGACGGATTTACTAGCAAGCTGCGTACAGCCCAGAAGCCGTACGAGCTTTTCATTTACAACGGCGCGCCGCACGCGTTCGACGAGTGGTTTCGGCCCGCAATTTTTCGGCCGGCGGCGTCGAGCGCCGCCTGGCAGCGCACATTGAATTTCCTGAACTGGCACCTGCGCGGCGACATCGGCACGCACTAGGCCAACCCCTTTCACTTTACCTAAGGTAAGGAGAGCAACATGAGTGAGGGCAACGCAGTGAAACACGAAACGTCGCCGGTGACGGAAGTTGTCGACCGGACCGAATGGGCTCAGATGATGACGGACGACGAGTACTATCCGTTCCTCGTCAAGAAGGACCTGCGTCCCGCCATCTGGCGCTGGCAGGACGTGGCGGAGCGGTTTGATGCGGTGTTGAAAGATCCGTTGCGCAATGCGGATCGACGGTTCATTTCGTTGGTCCACGGCGATACCGGCGAAGCGGGTGGCGTGTTCCCGTCAATCTTTCTGGGCATTCAAGGGCTCAACCCCGGCGAGCACATCGTCGCGCATCGTCACAACTCCTACGCGCTGTACCACATCTTGCAGGGAGAGGGCTATTCGGTCCTGAATGGCAAGCGCTTCGATTGGAAGCGTGGCGATACGTTCGCCTGCCCACCGATGGCCTTCCACGAGCACATCAACACCGGCACCGAGGTCGCGATCCAATACGTGATTCAAGACATGCCTGCACGTGCGATGGAGCGGAACCTGATCTGGGAAGAACCCGTGGGCAATGTCTTCCACATGGTCGAGGGCAATCGCCCGCAAGACTTGTGATGTGGCACGGCATCTCTTTGGAGATGCCGTTTTCATTCAATGGTCGTTTGCTCCGTACGTGCGTGCCGCCAAGTGGTAACCCGAAGCGGAGCGACCACCGCTTCCAGCCCAATCAAGGGTGACCCAGGAGCCCGGGGTATTCCTCTGTGGAATGGGTCTTATCGCCGAGTTTGGGCTGCTTTTATCGGCGTCCAATGGCGAAAATCTTCAATGCCGGGCATCCGGCACTGATATAGCCAGGAAGACCATGTTGAATCTATACGCATTCGCGACACCCAACTCCATCAAAGCAGTGATAGCACTAGAGGAGATCAGTGCTCCCTATCACTTGCACGCCGTGAACGTTCGTGCCGGTGAGCAGAAGATGTCGAGGTTTCTGGCACTAAATCCGAACGGAAAGATACCCGTGCTTGTTGATGACTCGGCGACGGAGGGCGAGTTCGTTCTTACGGAGTCAGCCGCGATCCTTGTCCACCTCGCAGAACGTTACGGAAAGCTGCTACCGACCAGTAGCCCTGAACGCGCGCGCGTATTCGAACAGCTGTTCTTTCACGCATCAGGGTTGAGTCCAGCATTCGGGCAATCGGGCTACTTTCAGAAACTCGCTCCCGAGCCAGCTCCGCATGCCGTTCAACGTTTCCATGGCGAGGCGATGCGCACTGCTCGGCTTTTAGACAGTCTTCTCGCTCGGCACGAGTTTGTCGCTGGCAACACCTACACCATTGCAGATATCGCCCATTTTGGCTGGCTATGGCGGCGGGCGTTTGCTAACGTCGACCTCGCTGAAATGCCAAACTTGGCTCGTTGGTACGACACGATGTCGCAAAGACCCGCCGTCATTCGAGCCATGAATGCCGTGGAATCTCTCATTCCAGTCCAGCAGTGAGTGGAGAGTTAGCGAGAAGATTTTAACGATCACCCATGCGATCGCCGGCATCCTCTGCTATCGATAGATGGGGTTATCGGGGGTAGGGTGGGCTCTCTTTTTCGAAACTTGCACCGCAACGCCGTCAGCGGTGTCGCGACTACCCGTTCTGGATTTACGCCGCGCACTACCGCATCAGGCAGTCGATAAATTCTTAAAAGCTGTCGCCAAGGTACCCAGTGCCTGGCGTGAACGGCGGTCATTGAGCGCCGAATACAACACGACTTGTTGCGTTGGAAGTGCGGGTAATGAAAGGGCCTTTCCGATGTCGATAGTGCCCGCCGGTGCCGTCCTTCTCGCCAACACCGCAACAGCCCATCCCATGCTAGCCGCGGCGCCCACGAGCGCCGCGCCTTTTCCGATAAAGACTTCTGTCCATGCGATGCCCGCATTGTCGAGTGCCTTGACGGCGGCTGCGCGGATGCTGCACGTCTCGCCTTGTGTGGACAATGGAAGTGGATGGCCTGCGCGAGGCTCCCAGTGCGTGGCGGCTATCCATGCAAAAGACTCGTCGAATAACACCTCGCCATTGCGCCGGTGGTCTTCCGACTGGAGCACCAAGGCGGCATCCAACGCACCATCGTCATAGCTCTGCATGACGTCGCGTGAGCCTGCCACGCGAAGCTCAATGACAAGGTTGGGATCGTTCTGATTCATCCATCGCAACAGACCCGGCAACTCGCTGCCCACGAGTTGATGGCTGATGCCGATAACCAGTCGACGCTGCTTCACCTCGAAAGAAGTCAGCGCGCGCTCATGTGCTTGCACCAACTGACGCGCCGCCTCGACAAAGGCCGCCCCTTCAGCCGAAAGCCTTACTTGGCGCGGAGTTCGCTCCAGGAGGCGACGCCCTAGCTGTTCCTCGAGTCGCCGCAACTTCAGGCTGATGGCCGATTGCGTACTGCCCAGCGCATCGGCCGCCCGCGTAAAGCTTTGCAGTTCGGCCGTCAACACGAACGCCCTTACAGCATCCAGGTCCAGAGACTTCATAGGCTAACCATTGCATTTTGTAATGGCTGAAATACTTATTTATACGCTTTTCTAATAGATAGTACATCACTACGCTGTCTTACATCCCGCGCCGATGGTGCGGCGATGCCGCCACCTCGCTCCCCACATCGAATGCAATGGCCTGTTTATGTGGTCGCCCCTGACTAACCTGCTCGCGCTTCGCGGACACATCATCCAAAGGCGAGATGCCCTGCCATGGCGCAAGGCACCGGTGCTTTGGCCACTGCGCCAACCAGAAAAAGCCAAGAGTGCGGCGAAGAACGCTGCTGCCGACAAGGTCAGCCGTAACGACTATCCCACGTCACAGACCCACAAGGACCAAGACCCATGAAGTTACCGACAACGCTTTGGCTCGCCGCCTCGATGTTTTTACTGACGCATGCCGCCACTGCTTCGGAGACCGTCTCCATGCAAGCCCCCATCACCACCCTCGAAGGCACTTGGACACTCGCCTTTGCCGACGTTCAACATCCCGATGGCACACGCGGACATGACTATGGTGACTCCCCCAAGGGTGTGCTCCAGGTCGACCATGCCGGGCATTACGCCATGTTTATCTTCAACAGTGCGCGTCCCAAGTTCGCCGCCAATGACCGAAGCAAAGGCACGCCCGAAGAATTTCGTGCCGCCCTCATGGGAACAAGCTCCCACTTTGGGACGGTGATGATTGACCCTGCGACGCACACGCTGACGTTCCATATAGAAGGGGCGACTTATCCCAATTGGGAAGGAACCACACAGGTACGCCATTACCAGATGAGCGGTGGCGTGCTGAGCTACCAAGTCGCTGCACGTCCGAATGGCGATATTCCCCTGACAGGATGGAAGCGAGTAACGCCGTAGCCGACGGTTACGCAGCATCCGCGCTCGCCCGACGCATCCAGCCGGGCGCTTTCTCGTCATTCATATTTACCAATTAGTGTTTGTCGACTTTGGTGGCGGTCGACGGTTGCAAAGGAGCGGCGCCTTCTTTGCGGGGAAGGAAATGCTCCGCCAGCAATGCATCCGCTTTGTTTGGCTGACCGTTCTCTTCATAGGCATCGACAAAAGCACGGACAAGCTCTGCGGGCATATCCGCATGTGCGGGAAAGCGTTCGAACATGGCAACTCTTTCCGCTGGAGATTTTCCAAGCTGCTTCATCGCCCGGCCCATGCCTACGTAAAGCGCTGGATTGGAAGCGTCGACCGAAAAGCCGTGCGTGAAGACTTGAGCGGCCTCTTCGGGGTCGTGCTTAATGTCGAGCAGCGCCCGACCTAAATTCGCATCGAGCGTCGGGATGTCCGACCGGAGCGATGCGGCGCGACGCCATTCTTCTATCGCTGGATCTACGATGCCTTTCGAGAACCAGAGCGTCCCGAGAAGAAAATGGGCCGAGGCATCCGAAGCATTGGCGGCAAGCGCTGCCTGCAAAACGGGAATGGTTTCGGCCTGGCCGGGGAAGATAAAGCGCAGCGACATGTGGGAAGCGGCTTCATCGTCCTGCTTTCCCGATTTTCCGAGTTGCTCGCGGCAGAAACCCCTGTAATAAGCCAATAACGGGTTTTTCCCTGGTGGCGCCGTCCCGGGTTCGCTTTCCAGAGCAGGGGCCTGAGGGTAACTGCGCGAGAGCAGAGCGAGTGAATCGCTGTAGAGGCCCAGGCGGTTGTACTGAACCACGAGACCAAGAATTCGGTTGGGGTCGGCCGACAAATACTCGTCGAAACCTTGCGTCGGTGAGCCAAGGATCGAAAGCTCGTTCTTCAGAAATGCGTTTGTGGGATATGTGGCAAGCGATGCCAATGCGAGTTTCCGCGCATGATCTGAATTGCCGCTGGCCCGCTCAAGTGCGACGTTGTCTTCGACGCATCGCTGCGTACTAAAAGAAACCGCTACGTCGGGGCAGGCTTTTGCAAGAACTGTCAGCGCTTCGTTGACATCGTGTTCGCTGGCCAGAAGCTCCGCGAGCAGCAGGCCTCCCGCCGTTCGATAGGATGGATCTCGATAAGCCGCCTCAAACTCGATACGCGCTTCGCGTGAATGGCCGAGTTGTTCTTCCGCAATGCCACGGTAATACCGCGTCTCGGCATCCCAGGTTGCGCGGTCCTCAACGCTTTTCAGCAGCTTAGAGGCTTCGTCGAATCGAAAGAGATTCACGTCGAGCCTGCCTTGTGCTTTCAGGAGGTCGAAGCTCGCGGGCGTTGCGGCGAACCCTTCGTTGTAGTCGTTCCAGGCCGCGATCAAATTACCCTGCAATTCATCATTGCGACCGCGCTCGAGCACATCGCTCGTGTCGTGTGGATTCGTGGAAGGGGCGGTCGTCGACTGGGGCCCTACATGGACTTGATCGCGTGGCGTCCAGTCGTATTCGCCTTCGGTATGTTTCAAGAGGACCCGGTGGTTGCTGTCCTCAACAACGAACGTATATTTCCCACTGGAGGGAATGTCGTTGATTTGGTGCGACCATGCCTTCGCTGGGCTGAGGGACGCTTTTTCTTCGTAGACGGGATTATTTCCGTTGAGAATCCTTATGTGCGCATTCGGTATGTCCGAATTTGCATTGAAGGCGGCCGTTAACGCTGTCTTTCCATCCGCGCCGGGCTTTCTGGCGATCCACACGATGCCATTCAGATTTGCCCGCGAAATACCGCCGATATCTCTGACGGGCATCCAAAACTCGGAGAATCGAATGACTTGTTGGGGCTGTAGAAAACCGTAGGTCTCCTGATTTCGAAACAATCCAGCCTGTACCTCTGCATAAGCACTGTCGTTGTCGGAGAGGACCTTGCGCCATGCGAGGCCATCCGCATCGGTTCCCCAGCTCCAGATCTTCTTCGCAGGCAGGTCCTCGTACTCGGCGTAGTGCACAACGCCAGCGTTGGTGTGCGGGTTGTAGATACCCATGAAAGGTTCGCGGCTGCCATAAATGAATCGCGATACGGGACCATCTTTGTGGTTCGCGATAACGCTGAGATCCATGCCTTTCGAGTTCACCGGCCACGTGTCGATATTCGTGAAACCATGGCTGGCCGTGAATTGCATGGGATACCAGATTTTTGAGTCGTCCCAGACGCGAACGCCAGCGTTGTTCCACCAATAGAACCTGTGCCTTACGTTGCTTGGGTTTGCGAGCGTGACGCGTTCTTCAAGAACTGTGCTTCCGGGACGCAGCGTGAGCTGCACGGTCCATTCCATGCCGTAGACGCGATCGCGATTGCCCACGGTGATCGAAGCGCTTCCGTCTGGCGCGCTCGTGTACGCATAGTCCACGGGGGAAAGAGAAACCCAGTTGTGAGAAACCGGGAAATTGAATTCGATGCCGAACGCCGCCCATGCGCCGCGATATCCGATCAGGGCCTTTTTCAAGGTTGGATTCGCATAGAACATCGGCTGGCCGTTGATCTTGTCGATACATGTATAGACATGACCGCCAAGGTCCGGAAGCACGATGCATTTCAAATACTCGTTTTCGAGAAACACGGCGCGCCACGCCTGAACGCTCTCGGTTCCATGCACGTTTTCCCGAACGGTGTACGGGTAGTTGAATCGGTCTTTCGCGTAGATGTCGAAAGGGGGATTCGCATCAGGCGATCCCTCATCGGAGGTGGGGATCGATAGATGTCCTTCCCAAACCCTGACTTGGGCATGCAGTTCGGATACGAACAAACACAATAAGAGTTCTGCAAGAAAACGCATGATGGCCCTCTTTGAACGCCTCAAGGAGCCTGCGGCCCCTCCCGGGTTCGAGTATGCCATCTCCTTATTTCGTTTGCTTGTGTTTACCTTCGATTATTCGTTTGAAGGTAGTAGATTGCCCGTGCTTTTCCCGGGTTTTTCTTGAAGTGTGGCAAAAGATACGCATGAATTATGCGCAATTCTCACATTCTTGGCTCTCTTCCGAGATGCTCAGCGACGCTTAGGCCCCAGTGGAACGTTATTTTACGTTTGTTTACTTTTTCCTTCGATAGTCTTTATGATTCCTGCCACTCACTGATCCCGGTGAGAAAAAGCTGCGGCAACGGAGAAAACGATGCACAAGCGGTTCGTATCTTGCGTGTTGGCACTGGCTGCATGGGGCGCTGTTGTAAGTCTCAGAGCGGAGATTCAGCCTGTGCCGTTGCGCTGGAATGCGGACCGCTTCGGCAATCATCGCTATATCGTGCAAGTCGACAAGCCTGCCACGGCCGTGCGTGCCGTGCTGCCATGGCATCGGCGCGATGCGCATCCCGATCAGGTCGCGACCATTGTTGTCGATCCTGACGGGAACATCGTCGACAACGTCGCGCGTGTGCATATCGATCAAACGTCGGGCGAACTGGTATTCGAAGCGAAAGAGGCGGGTGTCTATGCGATCTATTACCAGCCTTACATCGCGAACGGTCGTTCAAATTATCCGACCGTAACCTATCAGGCGCCGCGCGATACCGCCGATGCAGCGTGGCTGAAATCCAGTGGCGCCAACAATCCTTCGCGCGAAGCAAAACTGCCGCACGCCAAGCTGCTCGGTTATCAGGCGGTGGACGACTTCGATGCGTATACCGACATGGAGCGTTCGGCTGCGCCGCAGGAAATCACAGCCTTGCTTGCAGCACATCCGGATGCGCCTTGGTTGTTGTTTCCGGAGACGCGCGAACATCCGGTGCGGATGTTCGATCAGATTCCCGAGCGTTGGGCGCAGCGTGGCGCGGGCGGCAGTTTCGCCGATAGCGCACAGCGTGGCGAATACTTGAGCTATCAGGTTGGCGCATGGGCAGCGCGGCGTGACATCCAGAACGTGCAGGTGAGTTTTTCCGATTTAAAAGGTCCGGATGGCGCCGTCATTTCAGCATCGGCGTTTACATGCTTCAACTTGGGTGGCACGGATTACACCGATAAAACGTTTGTCGCACACGTCAACATTCCGCAAGGTCGTGTGCAGCCGTTATGGATGGGTCTGGATATCCCCGCAACCGCGAAACCCGGTATCTATCGCGGCAGCGTAACGCTCAGTGCCGATGACGTGCCTGCGCAAGCGATACCGCTAGTCGTTACCGTGGGTAGCGGGGAAGCCGTCGCACATGGCGATGATGATCCCTTCAAGCTCACTCGTCTGCGCTGGCTCAACTCCACGCTTGCGCAGGACGACAACCTCGTCAAGCCATTCACCTCGGTGACAGTGCAGGGCAGCAAACTTGGCATACTCGGGCGAGACATCACGCTGGCTCGCAACGGCCTGCCGGCGCAAATCGATAGCCATTTCGACGAGCGCATGACCGGCTTCAGCAAAACACCGCTGCAGCTGCTTGCCGCCCCGATGCAACTGCTGGTGCAGGATGCCGGCGGTACACATGCGCTTTCCTCATCTGCTGCGCCGAATGTGCAGATCGATGGCCCGGCCAAGGTCCATTGGCAAGCCACAGGTGCTGTGGGGCCGTTGAAGAGTGTCGTCAACGCTAGCCTAGAAGCTGATGGCACGCTGATTTATTCGGTTGTGCTGACTGCAACCAAGTCCATAGCGCTGAATGACATCCGCCTGGAAATTCCCTTGCGCAACGATGTGGCCCAGTACGAGCTCGGCCTTGGCCGAGCGGGCGATCACGCCCCGGGCGACTTCAGCTGGCACTGGAACGTGCAGAACAATCAGGATGGTGCATGGATCGGCGCCGTAAACGGCGGGCTCGAATTCCATCTTCGCGACGAACACTACCGTCGACCGCTCAATACCAACTTCTACCATGACCAGCCGCTGGTGATGCCCACCTCTTGGGATAATCAAGGGCAGGGTGGTGTGACGTTCAAGCGTGACGGAACACGCTATCTGGTCACGGCATTCAGTGGTCCGCGCATCATGTCTGCCGGACAGGCATTGCATTACGACGTCGTCATGCGCGTCACGCCGTTCAAGACGATTCATCCGGCTGAGCATTTTGCGGAGCGTTATTTCCACGCCTACGGAGATCTGGACACCATCAAGGGCGAGGGCGCCAACGTGGTGAACATTCATCACGCCACGCCGATCAATCCCTGGATCAACTATCCGTTCCTCGAGCCCGCGAAGATGCGCGCCTATGTGGACGCGGCGCATCAACGCGGCATGGAAGTAAAGATCTACGACACCATTCGCGAACTATCCGATCGCGCACCGGAACTGCCGGTGCTGGAAAGCCTGGGCCACGAGATCATCAGCACCGGTGCGGGCGGCGGCTTTTCCTGGCTGCAGGAACACCTGGATGGCGATTACATCGCGGCCTGGCATGTGCCGGAAAACCGCGACGCCGCCGTGGTCGACGCGGGGCAAAGCCGTTGGCACAACTACTACATCGAAGGGCTGGACTGGCTGGCACGCAACATCGGCATCGATGGTCTCTACCTCGACGATGTCGCGTACGACCGCATCACGATGAAGCGCGTACGCAAGGTGTTGCAAGCGCGGCGCCCGCATCCCTTGATCGATCTTCATTCGGCCAACCAATTCAACCCACGCGACGGCCATATCAATAGCGCGCTGCTTTATATGGAGCTGTTTCCATATATCGATCGACTCTGGTTTGGCGAGGAATTCGATTACCAGCACACATCGCCTTCGTACTGGCTCACCGAGATTTCCGGCATTCCATATGGTCTGATGGGGGAGATGCTGCAAGGTGGCGGCAACCCTTGGCGCGGCATGCTATTTGGCATGACCAATCGTTTGCCATGGACGGGTGGCGATCCACGCGAACTGTGGAAGCTGTGGGACAGCTTCGGCATCGAGCAAGCCGATATGATCGGCTGGTGGGTGCACGACACGCCCGTGCAAACCCGCCGTGACGATGTGCTCGCCACCAGCTATGTGCGCAACGGCAAAACGCTCATCGCCTTGGCTTCATGGGCGCCGGATGAAACCCGCGTCAACCTGCATATCGACTGGAAAGCGCTTGGTATCGAGCCGGCTGCTGCAACGCTGGTCGCACCAGCCATCGCCGGTTTTCAGCCTGCGGCGACATTCAAGCCGGGCGATGCCATTCCTGTCGAACCGGGTAAAGGGTGGTTGCTGATTCTGCAATGAAACCAATGCAGATTTCCGTTAGGGTATTGGGGCAGAGTAAGAAGTGTCGGAATATCGTTGACTGAGTCTTCTCATACGGAGATGCCTCTCATGCTTCCATTACTTCAAAAAGCCATCAATGCCCACGGCGGTGCAGAGCGCTGGGCTGACATCAAGGAACTCCATCTTGGATTCAAAATTTCTGGTGCCATCTGGCATGTGAAAGGGCAGCCGGACATCTTGTCACGCTTCTCGGCCTCGATTGACACCAGAACACAAACCGTAAGAATGCAGTTTCCTGACGCGGATGATCACAGGTCAGAGTTCACCCCTGACCTGACGGTATTGCACACTCCGCCCGGCATCGTTGAGCGACGCCAACAGCCGCGCGATCGTTTTGACGGCCATTTCATCGCGACCCCATGGGATGCCGCGGATGCGGTCTACTTTTGCAGCTACGCGTTGTGGACTTACTACAACAGCCCATTCCTCTTTTCTCGTCCGGGAGTCACCGTCCGCACCGTGTCCACTCCCTGGAATGAAGGGAGTGAAAGTTGGGAAAGGCTGCATATCACCTACCCAGACAGCCTGACGACGCATGGCCGGGAGGCTGTGGCATACATCGACAAAGATGGTCTGGTGCGCAGATACGACTACGTCGTGGACATCATGGGTGGCGCCGTGGGCGCGAACTACGCGGACGACTATGAAAACTACGACGGCATACTCCTTCCGAGGCGTCGCCGTGTATATGCTTACGACGCAACCGGGCGCCCTCAAGAGCCAATTCTGGTGGATATCGAGCTCACGGATGCCCGCCTGTCTTAAGGTGGGCGCATCGAGGCAGGAGGGCAGGTCCAGGGCGATGCCTATCTGCACAGTGCGAGGTCGAGTACAAGCCAGACCGTGTTCCGACGCATGTCACAAGTCGATATGGTCGATACAGCTACCCGAAAGCTACTGCTTCACCGGGCGGAAGAATGGTGGTCCGTTCGTTGGAGTTCGGGTAGATCCTGTGCCGCTCAGCTGAGACGTGTCCTCGCGACGCGCGACTAGATTCACGCTGCGCGCCTAACGCATTCATCGCCATGTCGCGTGCGACGCGATCAAGAAAGGCGATCACCTGGGCGTGTCTACCCTGTAATACGAGGTGCATGGCTGTTCCGCCGAGTTCATCGATGAAGTCGTTCTCGAACCAATCCAGAACCATCTCCAGGTCAGCATCGATGTTCAGCGCTGCCTTGACGACCTGCGCCGAATGAGCGATGACAAGGCAAGACCGCCGCGCCGATTCAATGGAGGTGGAGTAGTCCGCGTCGTTTTTTGCCACGGCGAGCATGTATTTTGTTTTCATGTTTAGACTCTTCCATGCGTGACGGAAATCGATTGAATTTGTGCGGCTTGCAGCTCGTCCACGCATCGGCGAACGTACTGAAGCGGAGTCATGCCGACGGTGCGGCGGAAGTGCCGCGTCAAGTGACTCTGGTCGGCAAAGCCAGTCTCGACGGCAATGTCGCTGATAGGCATGGCGCGCTGGCGAAGTAAGGCCTTCGCCTGCTCAAGTCGAGCGTGCAGCAGATACTTCATAGGACTGTAGCCAGTGCTTCGACGGAAGAGTCGCGCAAAGTGAAAGCGACTCATGCAAGCGGCATCCGCGATGTCCTGCAGCACCATCTTTTCGCCAAGCCGCCTATGTATGGCATCGATGGCCCGGCGCAGTGCAATACGTGGCAGGCCGCGCTGTCGGACGGCAGCTAGTCCTGCCGGAATAGGGTCGCCGGCTTCGCTCCACGCACCAGAGTCTTCAAGATGCTTGCTCCGGACGTCGTTGCGTTGGTCATCCAGCTGAGCCGCGATTCCTGTCTGGTGGCGATCGGTACGAGACTGTGTCTTTGTTTTGTTCGAAATCCCTGCGGCTGTAATTACAAATCGCGTCGAACCTTCCCTCAACTTTACGTTGTGAAAAATGTCACTGGCGGGCAATTTCCATAGTTCTGTCATGTCGTCTCGAGACTGATCGCCTGGCCCTGGTGGCGAGCCGCTGGTCGGTGTGCCTAGGAGAACGTCTTGACGTATCCCGGATATGTCGTCGCAGGCGATAAAGCGCATTCAAACGTGTAGGAGGGGGCGACAGATACGGTCTGATACAAAAAAAGACCGGCCAAGGCGCGTTCTTTGCGTCCGCTGGGAGATCCAGGCGAACGCGAAGTCGTGCCGGCGCCGTGGCACAGGCATCATTGATGATCACAATTGCTCGTTGATCGTTCTGGCACGCACGATGTGGATACGTCGCCGCTCCGTGTTCGTTGCGCTTGCGCACTGGCGTTCTATAGCGCCTGGCTAACCGACTATATGTTGTGCCACTGACGACAACACGCGGGACTATCCCAATGAGCAGCAAGATCATTCACACCGACCATGCGCCTGCCGCGATCGGTCCATACAGTCAGGCCGTGCGCACTGGTAACACGGTATATCTTTCCGGCCAGTTGCCCATTTGTCCCGAGACGCAGCGTCCGGTGAACGATACGGCCGAGGCGGAAATCCACCAGGTATTCCGCAACCTGAGAGCCGTGGCGGAAGCCGCAGGCGGTGATCTGGCGCACATGGTCAAGCTCAATGTCTATCTTACCGACCTTGCCGACGCGCCCAAGCTCAACGCCATCATGGGTGAATACTTCACGGCCCCATATCCCGCGCGCGCCGCCGTGCGCATTGCTGGCTTGCCACAGGGCTTCCGCATCGAGGTCGAAGGGATCCTGGTGCTGGACTGATGTCGCAAGCTTCCCTTTAACGCGAACACCAACCCACCATGGCGGCGAACCATGAGCTATGGCCTGGCATTCGCGCATCCCTTCACATACCACGGCAACGTCACGCCGGCTGCTCGGCGGACGTGCCGCGTCAAATAGCCCTGGTTGGCAGAGTCCTGCTGCGTGATCTTCTCGCTCGACCATTGGTCGACGGCGTCGGAAATCCCGATAACCGAGCGTCTCGTCGGATTATGACGGCGATGATTCGTATCTTGCGTTGAAGTGCCTCTCGCAACCTGCCGAGGCGCACCCATTTCGATTGAGCGGAATTAGCGCCAAGATGCCTGCGCCTGGTGCCTTGCCGCTGGCACCCCAATAATCAACGGATACGGTCCAAGCTGCGATCGGCACGTGAGCGTGTCGGGCAGAACCTCGTCGGTCTTTTACGTGGTGTGTTACAGCACATGGCCATGCATCGCCGCGAATGCATGGCCACGATGACAATAGGGTGGCAACGTCAGACTGGATCTATCGCGACGACGCGCTCGCCACGCGCCTCGATATCCGCGCCGGCCCGCAGGCACAGGTCTTCCCTAAAGCGCGCGGAGACAATTTGTACGCCTACGGGCGTGCCGTTCACGCTACCGGTGGCGACTGACAATCCGGGCAGGCCCACCGCTGGAAATGCGCGCAACAGCAGTTGCGCGTCCCATACACGCTGGAAGCCTTCGCGCCCCTGGAGATCCAGGTCATCCGGGAAGGGGAGTTCCGCAGACACGGGCACCAGCAGGACTGGGTGGCGCGCGAAGAACAACTGCCATTCGCGGACGGCCGTAGCGCGACGCACGAGCGCCCTCGCCACCGCGTCGGGTGTCAGCGCCGCCACGCGGTCACGCACGCCGTCAACGACGGCTCGCGCGCCAGGGTCGCCATCGCGTTCCACCGAAGCGATGAGATTGGCGAAGCCGTCTCCGAGCCACAACTGCTCCTGGATTTCGGCGGCCTCGGTTACCGACGGCGTGTCATCGATTTCCTCGACCTGCCAACCCGCATCCACCAGCCGGTCACGTGCGTCCCACAGGGCCGCCTCTACCTCCGGAGCGATGGACATGCCACCGGGACGCAGGCATAGCGCGGCGCGACGCGGCATGACCGGACCATCGAGCGGCAGGGGTACGTACCAGGGATCGCGCAGATCGGCGCCCGACATAACGGAGAGACCGAGCGTAATGTCTTGTATCGTGCGAGCCATTGGGCCGCTGGCGGACATCAGTTGCGGGCCGATGCCGCGTTCGGGCGAAGAGGCGTTGTAAGCGGGCACGCGGCCAAAGCTGGGGCGCAGCCCATGGATGCCGCACGCGTAGGCGGGATGGCGCAGCGAGCCGCCGATGTCGGTGCCCAGCGCGATACTGCCGATGCCCGCCGCAATCGCTGCGGCGCCACCGCCCGACGAGCCGCCCGGGGTGAGTCGTGCATCGCGCGGATTGAACGTCTTGCCGTGCACGAGGTTGCTGGTGAACCAGCGCAATGCGAACGTCGGCGAGTTGCTGCGACCAAGCATCACCGCACCGGCGCGCAGCAGGTTGTCGACCGCTGGACTGTTGGAGCTGGCAACCAGCTGCTCCTGAAGTCTCGTGCCGTTGGTGGTGGCGTAACCTTCCACGTCGGTGTTGATCTTTACCGTTACCGGCACGCCTGCGAGCGGTCCGGGATCGGTTCCACGGGAAAGCGCGGCGTCGACCTGATCCGCTTGGCGCCGCACCTCGTCCGGGCGGCACTCAACAATGGCGTTGATGCGTGGATTGACCGCATCGAGCCGTCGTAATGCATTTTCAGCCACCTCGCGTGCAGACACCTCGCGCGAGCGGACCAGTGCGGCGAGTTCGCTCGCTGACATGCTCCAAAGTTCAGTCATATGGCCTCCAAGATTGGCTAAATCAAAAGAATGAAAGCAGGCGATCAACCATAGGAGGCCTTCAACGACGGTCATAGAACGCGAGTGCGCAACCGTTGCGGCGAATCATCCGCAAATGACCGTGTTTGCGTGTTGCTGGGCTGCCGATGCCCATGCGCATCCACTGGAGTGCGCGCGTTATGCGACCGTTTGCGGAATCGTGATGGTCGCTGCCAGACCGCCGCCGTCGCGATTGGACAAAACCAGATTGCCCTCTATGGAGCGGATCAATGGGGCAACGATGGCGAGTCCAAGACCAGTTCCACCGATCGCCTTGCTATTCGCGCGTTAGCGATGGATGCGCACTCGCGTTCTATAGCGTCTTCCCAACCGCGTCTACGCTGCGCCGATGACAACGTATGGGAGCAGCCCAATGGATGCCAAGACCATTCACAACGGCAATGCGCCCGCCGCTATCGGTTCACGCAGTAAGGCCAGTCTTTCGACTCTGTGCCACAGACAAAGGAAATCACCATGACATCTCTAGCTAAAGCCGAATGGGGAAGGGACGGCATCCTTCTCGTTTCCCGAGTTCTCTTGATGCTGTTGTTCCTCATATTCGGCTTAACGAAGCTCACGGGTTTCGATGAGACAGTCACCCTGTTTGCTCATATGGATGTTCCATTTCCTACGCTCGCCACCCTGATTGCCATTGCGGCAGAGGTGGGCATCGGTATCGCCCTTGTCGCGGGTTTGTTTACCAGACCATTAGCGGTGTTGATGGCGGTTTATACCTGTGCCACTTCTGTTCTTGGGCATCACTACTGGAGTCTCGCGGGTTCGGAACGATTCCTGGCGGAGATTGCCTTCTACAAGAACATTTGCATCGTCGGTGGTTTGCTTCTGCTCTACCTCACGGGTCCCGGCCGTTATTCGCTGGATCAGAAGCTGAGATTTCTTTGATCCGTGATGCGCTCGCCAGGCGTCGATTCATCATTCGGGCCGTGAGCCGCAATACCTCAGCATTCGCTACCGTGACTCAAACCAGACAGCCTCCGGCAAAACCGGGGCGGTTCAAGGCGGGAGGTGCCGCTCCCGCCTTGCGCGTCCAGGAAAATACACATCATCAATCCAGTAGTCGTAGAAGCCTCGACTAGAGGAGGCAGACAATTACATGCCGCCTTCAATCGAGTTGCTGAATCGATTCTCTTGCCGCACATACACCAAATTACTTTTAATCGACTTCAGGGTTTTGGGCAACTCGGATGGATCGAGCGCGGTCAACGGCACGCCGGTATCCGCAACGCCAAGTTCACGATTTCCCTTGCACAGAGCCGATGCGATGAGTACGTCGCCAGCACGGATGTTATTAATGGTCTTGAGCACTGGATTTTCGCCACAGTAAGTCCCTTTGAAAGGACGCTCATTTCCTCCAACATAGAGGACAATTCGAGTGGTGTTGGCATTAATCTCGCCATTGCCAGGCGCGCTGGTGCGCGACGCGTTTGCTTCCAGTATCGACTCGTTCGTGATCGTCGGAACCTGATTATGCAATTCGATGCGAACGGCATCGCCCTGATAGTCAGTGGGTTGTTGTGCGTGCGATACACCTACGGATGCGGCCATAGATAAAACCAGCAACCGCGCTGCTGAAACAGAAAATTTACGACGAATGGACGTTTGTGCATTTTGAGTTGACGTTGTCATGAGAATATCTCCCGGTTGTTTCGCGGCGAAGCATTTTCGTCGTGAGTGTCATCTGATGTGAGTTCAAAGCGAGTGCTTGTGAAATGAATTCAAGTCCACCGTGTTGGCGGTGTTTCTTGAACGCAGGGCTATTCTGAGCCAGCTTGATCATGACTAAAAATGCATTGTTTATAGATTTCGCATGCCTTTTATATATGTCATGCCATAAGGTGTTCTCACGACAATCTCCTCATTCGCACCATGACCGCGATCGCGCCCCGTGCTTAGGTGGAAACGTCTCTGACCCATTCCACGCCTCGTTCAAGGTGCTTCACTTGGTTTAGATGCCACCCCGCAGTCCGCCCTGGTGGTGGTAAAATCAGACACATTCGTTGCTTGGTATCCACACGGCAAGACAACCCGGGCTTTTCGGCCTAGCGCCAAGGGGTGACTGTCATGAGCAAGGAATTGAGGTGCGACACGCCGTCGCGGCGCCGCTTTCTGCAGGCGGCCGGCCTCTTTGGTTCCATTCGCTTGCTCGGTGGGAGTACCGCGCTGGGAGCCACGGCAAACTCGGTCCGGCTGCCATTCGTCAACGGCGAGCGAGAGCTCACTCGTGCCTTTCCTCAAAAGGGCGAGATGATTCTTCTGCGGACGCGGCCGCCGTTGCTGGAAACGCCATTCGATGTATTTGATCACGGTGTTTTCACGCCCAATGATCGGTTCTTCGTGCGCTGGCATCTACCTTATATTCCCACTCAGATCGATGCGGAGGCGTTTCGTCTCACGGTGCATGGGCACCTCAGCAAGCCGCTGTCACTTAGCCTGCACCAGCTCATGACCGAATTTGAGTCGGTTGAGATCGCAGCGATCAATCAGTGTTCCGGTAACTCGCGTGGATTCTTTAATCCTCGCGTTCCAGGCGGCCAGTGGGCCAACGGCGCCATGGGTTGCGCACGCTGGACTGGCGTGCGCCTGAAGGATGTGCTCGACAGGGCAGGGGTAAGTCGCGGTGCAGTACAGGTGCGCTTCAACGGATTGGACAGCGGCATTCTCGCGGCTACGCCCGATTTCCTGAAATCGCTCGACATCGATCATGCAAGGGATGGCGAGGTCATGATCGCCTACGGCATGAACGGAGAGCAGTTGCCGGTACTGAATGGATTCCCATTGCGGCTGATCGTTCCGGGCTGGTACTCCACCTACTGGGTGAAGATGCTCAATGACATCGAGGTACTGAACAAGGCCGACGATAACTATTGGATGGCCAAGGCATACCTCATACCGGACACTCCGCATGCGAGCATTACGCCAGGCCAGACGGGGTTCAAGAGTGTGCCCATCAATCGCATGGTGCCGCGCTCTTTCATCACCAATCTGCGCGACGGTGACCGTGTGCTCGTGGGGCATACCGTAGAGATCCGCGGCATCGCCTTTGGCGGCGACACCGGATTATCCAAGGTGGTCTGGTCGAGAGATGGGGGAGCGCACTGGACGGACGCCACCCTGGAAGAAGACCACGGTAAATACTGCTTCCGACGCTGGAACGCCCATTTCACGCCAACCGCGCGTGGTGAAAGCGTGCTAATGGTCAAAGCGATCAACACCCGTGGTGTTGAGCAGCCAGCCACTGCCAATTGGAATCCCGGCGGCTTCATGCGTAATGTGGCCGAATCGACCAAAATCACCATCGCCTAAGGGCATTCTCATGAAGCCTTTGCTTGTCATGCAATGCGCGGTAGCACTGGTGCTCGCGGCTTCCGGCGCGTCAATGGCACAAGAGCATCAGTCGACGCCCGTGGCGATCCATTCGGTTTCTGTTGAACTTCCGTCCAGTACGGCAACTTTTCCAGCTGGTGCGGGTTCCGACATTGCTGGTAAATGCCTAATTTGCCACTCGGCCGGCATGGTGCTCCGACAACCGGCACTCACTCAGAGTGAGTGGAAGACCGAAATCAACAGGATGCGAAACGCATATGGAGCACCGATCCTGGACTCTGAAGTGGAAGCGCTGAGCGCATACCTGACCAAGGTAAACGCGGACCAGCAACGCCAATAACGTCCAGCTTCACATGCTGCCAGCTGCCGCGGCGGCGAGGCCGATGCCCGACAAAATTCGGCTTCCAGCAATACCGTCGCCCAAGAGTGGAAACACAATTAATGCAGAGGTTGGACCTATGTCGTACGAGAAAGACATTGAATCGCGCCGTCATTTTCTCAAGGCTGCCGCTGGGACTGCCGCCGCCGTGGTTATAGGTGGCCTGCCGCGCTTCGCGCGCGCTGCGGATCTGCCGCATCTGGCGGAAACAGATCCTACCGCCAAGGCACTGGGCTACGTTGAAGATGCCAGCAAGGCCACCGATCCCAAGCGCGTGGCCGGCGATACCTGCGCCAACTGCCAGTTTTTCACCAATGGTCCAGGCGGTTTTGGTCCATGCCAGCTGTTCCCGGGCAAGGCTGTCAGCGCGAAGGGCTGGTGTGTTTCGCACGCGACCAAGAAAGCCTGATCATTCGTCTTACAACAGTCAGTGATTTTACTTGCGGTCAGGTCGATGTGTACTGCAGTTGAAGACTGCAATGCGCGTAACTAATGACGCCGAAAAATATGTTTCGCCTGCGAAAGGCGCTGACTGTTGACGCGATGCTAGCTATCGCGTTATCTGTACAGGGACACTTGCGCATAACGCGGAGGCACAGGGAGCAATTCGATGTGCGTACGTTGGCAAGGGAGCCAGCTGAGAATGGTGGCTGTGCTGGTACTGCTATCCTTTGAGTGTCACGCCCGATCGGTAATTCCAAATAATGCACATAGGAAGCTGATCGATATCGGTCAGACACTGCAGATATTGGATGGGCGTCCGTACCCGTGCGATGAGTGGGCGAACCTTCCCCTTGCTGGCCAAACGAAGCTAGATGATCGGCCTGGGCGTGACGGCCGGCAACGGTGATGACGATTTTTGGCGAGAGCGCCGTCTGGTGCTCGGCGGACGCTCGAGCATCTGTTCTACCGACCGATCGCATTCATGCCCAATCCGCTGGGTAGCGCTTCGACGCTTTTGCGGTGGCAGCCTGCGACGGCAGGTGCGTTCAGCGATTCTTTTCAGCGCAGAGCATAACCGCTCGACGCGACGCGCTCATGTACGTGGCGCAAGTTCAGGACCGTTTCGGTGACTCGTATGGGAATTTTTCCAGCACTTAAGGTAGCTGGGTTAGCGCCGATGACGACAGCAGTATGCACGCATAAGGAGCATGTCTATGGACCCTGTTCAAGTTGCAGCCACGTCAGCGGAAGGACTTTATGGCGCGTACGCAACGCGTGGATTGCGGCTCAGCAAAGCAATGTCTGTCCGAGGTATCACCAAGATAAGCGTCCTGGCAAAACAATTGAACGTTTCGGAGAGTGCGGTTAGTCGATGGCGAAACGAGGGCCCAATGACCCTCCAGAACGTTGTGGCACTTTGCGTCGAACTAAGCATGAGCGCCGATTGGCTACTTTTTGGTATCGGAGATATGGAGCTAAATACTGCCTGTGCAATTACTACTTTTACATCTGTTTCGAAGCATCTGCGTGCGCTACCTTCGCCGGTCCGTGAGAGTCTTCTGACGTTTCTCGAAACTCTCGTAAAGACGCATTGAATAAGACGTAACTAAATGCCGCAACGCTAAAACCGATTATGTCGGAATCTTGCCGTTTGGCGAAAAATGTAACGTGCTGAGTTGAGATGAAAAAACGTCACTTACGATGCGAGGTGGAATCGCACACGACGATGTGAGTGAAGTCCCGCCAACGATGCCGAAAGAGGGTGCCATTCACGCACGTGAAGCCTAGAGTATCGTCTGCGAGACCGCGGCCTCATTGAGCACGATGACAAAGAGCTGCACGGGTCATGCTAACTATGCAAGGCATTCGGACACCGACCGTAACTTTGACACTGCGGTCGTTGTCGACGAGAACGTTAGCTTGGCGTATTGGAGTAGCGTGCAGGAAAATGATCAAAAGATGGACCCAAAGCGACGTACTTGTCACTGCGCGAGAGCGTCTTGAATCTCACTGAACTTTACTGGGCTTGTGGTTCGCCTGGGGCTCAGCTGATCGGTGTCCAGCAAGTCAGGCCTTGCAATCCGCGTGAGATCCAGCTTAAACGTGGGCTTTACTTTGCCCGGATCCGAAGGTAACAAAGCGCCTGGCTTCTCGGCGGCCGCGGTGAGTCCTGCCACCGTGGCGCGGCTCGCGCCAAAAGACTCAACCTGATCTTTCATGAACTCGCGAACTTTAGCCTGCGTTTCTCTTTCCGTTTGGGTCACAGAAGCCACTGTCGTCTGATTGGCAGCGGTGGCTGCATGCGTGAAATAGCGAAAGGTAAATGTGCCGGCGCGAACTATCATTTTCGAGATGACGGTTTGCAGCGTAACCCCTGCCTTGGGTGAATACGTATCGGTCTTCGGGTCGTAATTGATGAATTCCTTCAACGCATCAATGACCGCGGTCACCCGGGCAGCGTCAAGATGATTGTGTGCTGAAGAATGGCCTGTCAGGTCGGTTAGCCACATCCCTGTTCCTGGAGATGTAGGGTGTTGCATCGTCGAAAAGCCACCAATCTCAAAACCGTCGTTGAAATTGAACCCGGACATTCGCGTTGGCATACGAATCGCGCTCAAGACTCGCATTCCGTTCTCGACGACGTCGTATGTTGCCTTATCCATATCGCCAGGAATTAAGCTCAGCACGATGTCGCGCATGAAGGAGGTGCGAACGAATTCATCCATCGCATCCCAGACCATTCGATAGGTCCTATCGAATAATTCCTTAGCCTTCTTCATATCCGATAGATCTTTCTTACTCACACGGATGGCGCGAGTAAGCCGTGAGCCGGTGTCATGTTTCTTGATGAGAATGGACTTTGTCATGTCCACCGATACACCCTTTCTTTTCGCGAGATCCCGAATTATGGCCGACATGATGTCGGTTTCTCGCCGCAGATCTTTGAGTCCCAGTGCCCTCAGGCGTTTCAATTTCATGGAAGTGCTTGCGCCTTTGCCCGTTCCGACCTTTTTGACTTTGGTCTTCGTTGATGACTTGGCACCTTTTTTTGTTTGCTTGTTCTTGTTGGGCACTGGGAACTCCTTCGTATCACTGCTGAAGCAGGCGACTAACGAACCAAAATCGCAGCGAGGCAGTATCGCGCCTTTTGGCCACTGGCTACGGGTGCTAGTGGCTTTACGGTAATGGTGATCGTGTTCATGCCAACCTGGACATAGTCACAGAAGTCTTCGGCCATATAGTCGCTGGTACGAACAATGATGTCCGTGCGATTGGCGGTGGATCCGTTTCCTTGCGTCGCATCCACCGTTTGCTGGGGCAAATCAACACCATTGATAGTTATCGCGAGCGCGATAGGGGCGTCGTCGACCTTCCAGTGTTTGAGCAACAAGGTCAGATCGCCGACAGTGTCGGTTACCTTGAAAGCCATCGTGTAGGTCGCGGAAGTTAAAGAAACGTCGGCAATCATGCCCGGAGCAAAACCCGACGCTTTACAAAGCAACGTGTTCGTCGGTGACGCCAGGAGGAGTGCCCCCTTGCCTACAGGAGGAAATTGGCTTGCGTCGCACTTGTTGAAGTTGATCCCGGCATCGTTACGGGCGGGGGTGAGAGGATTCAACGCGAGACATTCCAATTGCCACCACGTCAGCGATAGGGACATCTGGTTCGTCGCTGCACTGCCGAGAGTCGCCGAGATGGTGTAGCTGCCCGGCGCACCCAGCCTTTGATGGGAGGCAAGTGCATACTTACTGCCGACGTTGAGCGTAAGGATGTTGGCATCAACATCCGGAAGGTCTCCATTTGGAGTGAAGCTCCATTCTGCAGTGAACGTGAAATCTGTCCCAAACTGAGACAACTGAGACGGTGGAAGAACGCAGTCGTCCATCAGCATGCGGTCTATGATCGCTTGGGGCAGGTCGATGCTTCCCTTGCTGTCAAGACTGCGAAATTGCATGACGTCCCACGGGTACTCCTGGCCGCACACCCAACCCGCCTGGAGGTTCTCTTTGTCGATCTTTGAGTAGATGCCCCAGTCTTTAATGGAATAGGAATCCTGCTGTCCCATGCCATGTGTCGTCGCGGTTCCGGATGAGTTGGATGACTCTCGGGACTGCTGATCGGTGTACGCGTGCTCGTAACTCAACCCGACGGTGAACATCGGGAAGTCCATCATCACGCCACCCTGCACGTTAACCCCGAAGGAGTTCGTTTGCGCAGTGGAAGAGCCGACCGACTGTCCCATGGAGCTGGTCAACTGCTTGTCGGATGAATCGCTTCGCGATGTGGTTATGCTCGAATTGACCGTGATCGGGGAATAGTTGTGCAGTCGTAAGCCGTTTGCTTGAGCGGGGACGTCCGATACCAACGATTTCTCGAAATTGAAGATCGCTGGGTAGTTCATGTATTGCGTCAGTGAGCCGGCACCGATGTTGACCGGGTTCTGGTTGTAAATCGATGCTTTGAGCGCCGACTGAATGTGAAACACCGGCTTGGAGAGCAGGTCGATAGTCGCAATTTTTTTGGTGACAAAGAGCTTCAGCAATAGGGTGCCGTTACCCTGCAAGGACTGGTGCTGCTCGATAGCGTAAAGATCGGGAATCATTGTTCTCACCTCTCGCCTAATTAAGCTGCGGGGGGCGCGTAAGTGCCCGGGATCAGCTGGGGTGGGGCACCAAATTGCGAACCATCGGTACCTTTCGCGCCGTTGTTGCCCGCGGCGCCGTTATTGCCTTTGGAACCATCGCGGCTGCCGTGACCACCGCTACCAGCAGTACCGCCATCGCCGCGCGCCCCCGCCGGGCCTAATGCGCCGCCCTTACCGGGCTTCGCCATCGCACCCTGGTATACGAAGAAGTTGGCGCCTTGCTGATTCGAAGGGAGGTTGACGAAAAGCTGTCCGCCATTGGGCGAATTTCCGCCTTGTCCGCCATTTCCACCCAGGCCGCCATCGCCACCGTTACCGCCGTTGCCGCCGTCGGTTCCCTCGCAGCCGGAGCTGCATCCATTACCTCCGTTGCCACCTTTCTGACCCTGGCCGCCGGCACCGCCCGCACCACCGTCACCACCTTGCCCAGATTGACCGAAGATCACCAAGGGAGCTTGCGGGGAGGCAAACGATGCGACGTTGATGGAGGAGAGAATGCTCGGCAAACCATCTTGTCCCTCTTTGCCGTCATGGCCTTTGTTGCCCGGCTGACCATTAACACCATTGCCGCCACTACCGGCGCCTGTGCATATGCCAGGCGTAGGCGTGGGTGCATCGGGGCCGTTGGGTGCAGGATTTTGACTGTCGCCAGGACTTCCCGCGGAACCAGCAGAGCCGGGCGCACCCAATATTCCAATGTGATAAGGGCGAGTTCCCCCTTTCACGATCTTGAGCTGCTCGGTAACCCAGAGGGTGAACTGCGTGTTCTGGAGCACGTACGAACCGCCGTTGAACGTAAGGTTCTCGCAGGCAATGAACACTGGGGCAGTCCCGGCCGGAAAGATCGCATCTGACGTCAGCGTGATATCGGATCCGACGGTAACGGCGACCTCCATGGGAAACCGTTTGTCGAAGAAGGTCTTGCCGATCTCGGTATCTAGCGCATGCACGCCACCGGTGAGGAAATCACTGAAGTGATGCAGGCCCGCTTGATAGCAGTCCCTGCAACAGCTCTCAGCGAGATGGTGTCGAGCGTACGGGCGGTGCTCTTGGCTAATGCCATTGATTGCACCGAACAGCTCTTTGAAATGCTCAGGGGATTTGGCGACGACTTTCGTTTCGATGACATCGCCTCTCCGAATGCGGTCCAGATCGAGGTTAAGGGCCTTGGCCAGCTGCAAGATGGACATATTCACTCCATTGACGCGCGTTGGTGTGGTTGTAATGCGTAAGAAAAGCGGATCGGAGCAAACAGCTACCCACTCCGGCAACTGCCAGATGAATGTCTCTGTATGCGTGGTCCCCTTTAGCCTTCAAAGCGTCCGAATTCGGCGCTTGAGCGCGAGGAAATTTATGAGAACGAATACGGCCAACAACGTGACGTCCATCACAGCATGGATGAGTGAAGATGCACTTCACAATGTATCGCTTGCATGTGATGCCTTGCTTCCTTGCACGTGATGCAAGGTCTTTCAGAGGCGTGCAAATGAGTTGCGCCCTAAGCTAAGAAGAAGGCGTACGCAGTGCTTAGCTGCTACAGCGTTTGGGTGTTTTAGCGCGGAAAACACGCTCAATTCCAGAGGGATCTCACACGATGATGGAAAGCGTTGTTGTCACTGGCATCGGTCTTGTTTCGACGCTTGGTCATTCGCTGCCGGCGATCGCGGATGCTTTGCGAATGGGGAGGAGTGGAATCATTCGCGACGACGAGCGAATTGCGCTTGGATTTCGAAGCGCACTTACAGGCCGCATCAAGGATTTTGACCCTGCAGAGGTTCTAAGTCGCGTAGAACGGCGAAGCATGTCCGAACCTGCACTGTATGGCGCGGTAGCCGCAATACGCGCCATACAGGACGCCTCTCTTGATCGAGATCGGCTTCGGAATGCACAGAGTGGTGTAGTCATCGGCAACGATTCCGCAGCCGACGCTTCCCGCGTTACTGCCGATGCTACGCGCAGTGATGGCACCACACGTTTGCTTGGATCGGCCGCAGTCATTCATGGCATGAATTCCTCGCCATCGATGACACTTTCGGTTCTTTTTGGTACGCAGGGCGTATGTTGGACCATGTCATCCGCTTGTGCCTCGGGCGCCAATGCGATCGGCATTGGAGGCATGTTGATCGAGAGCGGTCAGCAAGACATCGTTATTGTCGGTGCGGTGCAAGAGATCAATTGGGCAGGTATGGCAGGTTTCGACGCGCTCGGTGCATTCTCGACCTGGGCGGGTGATGCAACGCTGGCCTCACGACCGTTCTCCGTGGATAGAGATGGGCTGGTGCCCAGTGGTGGCGGCGCAGTGCTTGTTCTGGAGTCGGCACGCCACGCCAAATCGCGCGGCGCGCGAATTCGTGCCATGTTGCGCGCATATGCCTTTAACTCTGACGGAAACCACATCACATCCCCAGATGGAAATGGCGCGTTCCGATGCATGAGTTCAGCGCTCACTCAATCCGGACTGTCGCCAGGTCAAATCGATTATGTGAATGCGCACGCGACAAGCACCGTCGCCGGTGATGCTCTTGAGGCGGCTGCCATTGCTTCGGTATTTGGTGAATTCCAACCAGCCGTTTCATCGACAAAAGGCGTCACTGGTCACGAATGCTGGATGTCAGGTGCCTCCGAAGTCGCTTACAGCTTGCTGATGGCAGAACACGGGTTTATCGCGGCAAATAAAAACCTTTTGGAGGCAGATCCTGCATGCGTAGGCCTTGATTTGGTCAGGGAGACGCGGTCAGTAACACCGCAAAGGTTCCTTTCAAACTCGTTTGGTTTTGGCGGCACAAATGCCTGCCTGATCTTTGAGGCGATGAATGAATAACGACATTGACGAAATCAAAATGCAGATTCTCGATCTGATTGCCGAATGCTTCGAGGTCGATCGCGCTTTGGTTGTTCCAGAAGCCAGGCTGAAGGCCGATCTAGGAATCGATAGCATTGATGGTATCGACCTGCTGGTTGCCATCGAGAAGCGGTTTGGGCTTCGGTTCAATACTGATCAGTTGTCGGATTGGAGAACGGTGAACGATGTCATGGATGCGCTGCCCAACGGCGCTAAGGCGCAACCAACGTAATTCCGCGCAGTTCAATCGGGTGGAACTCGCTTTCTAGCCAAGGCAAGTTTGGCCAGTGCCGCCAATTACCGAATGTTGGCGCGTCGCTGCACGGATTAATCGCAATAGGACGACAGACTCCTTGGGCGGAACAGGAGCTCAAGGCATCGCAGCAGCGGCGGGAGGGGACGGCCTAGTGCAATTATCCAAAACAAGCTGCGCCGCACTTACGAAACGATTCTTGCGAAGGGAAATCTATGGGACTGGCAGCGGGCACAGGCATAAAGACAAAGGCAACTGGAACGCCTAAAAAAAGCACAGCAATTGCCACCAAGAAACGGAGCATAAGCGCCATCCGAAACCTTTCGGCCAAAGCGTATGGAATCGAAATTAAGTGGCTTACTAAACATCACTTCAAACGCCCAGATTTCAGCACTGCTAAAAAACAGGCTGCCAGAATCGAAACCGTTCTGGCCACGAATGATGTGTCATATTTGAAGGCAAACCTCCAGACCGCTGATCTTGCGGCGCCCCATCGAGTCCCATATGCGCGATTGAGGGACGCCATCTTAAATGAGACAAATATAAAGTCGATTACTCGAATGGCCGATGCCTTGTTCGAGGCAAGCAAGCATTGTGAGGGTGCGTTCTCGCAAGTTGCAAAGAGCGCACTATCGATCACTAACGCCGAGCGCACCTATTACGCGAAACTCGCATCCCTGTATAAAAAGACTCGCCTTTCCGCTCAAAAGGCGCTGGCCGATCTTGTGGCAAATTGGAAATTGCCAAACATAAGTGCAATCAAAGGCAAAGCAAAACTTTTGCTCATACAAGAGCTCAATAATTTAGCCAGCAACGCCCCAGGATCGGGGCCTGACTCCAAAGTCAATGCGATAGTTAGCGATCGGATCCATCTTCACATTACAGATGCGGTGACGGAACCGCTAACCCCAAGAAGTAGCGCTGCGCGAATAGCCTTCCCAAACGATCGCGTCGCAACGACGTACAAAAAAAGCAAGATTGTTAGCGTCACGGGCGAGCTTCCTACAGACCCCATTGGGCTCGGCGCAGTTGCTGACGATGTTTCTGTCGCGGGAACCGTTTTCAGGGGGGCGCTTTTTGTTGATCAGTTTCAAAGGGTCTTTAAGCCTAAAAATCACCTCACGGCACAGACGGGAACCTTTAGTTATGACTGGGTGGAAGTGAAATAATCAGGACCAGAGTTTTGGGCTGTGGTGCGCTCAGGCGGTTCAATCGCACATCTAAGCACGGCCGATGGTGATAAGGGATTGTTATCGGGGGTAGGGGAGCAGCAGCTCCCGACCCATTGCTGCCATGGGTGCCTATCGGTGGCCGCGCTTCCCAAAGTGGTCAGCATGGCGGGAAGATGGCGACCAGGAGGGCATTTATGAAAGAAGGCGGAAGCGGCTACCCCCGTAGACAAGTCGGTGGGTTACAAGCTGAATCGGGCGATACAGCTTTCGGGAAGCATCTTGCAGGTTGCTTTGGCGTACCCGAGCCTGACTTGCGCGCCGAACGCAAGCTGGAGCGGGGGACGATTTCGCTGTCGGAATTGAAACTCGATCGTCCCATGGCGGAACCAAGCGGATCACTGGGCTGCGATGAAGCTTTTCTCGTCGATGTCCAACTCGCCAGCATTGTGGGCCACGAATACTGGTTGAACGGTCGGTCCATACCTGTAGAACCTGCTGTCGCAGGCATGACCTATATTCATGACCTGCGGCTCGACCCCAGAGCGATGGTGCGTGAATCGACGCACTCGCTCCACTTCCGCATTCCACTCGCGACGCTCAATGCATTCTCCGAACAGAACGGGACTTCGCCAATCTCGGAGTTGATCCATGGTCCAATGGTCGGCCGGGACGATCCGGTGATGCGATTTCTGTGTCAAGCGGCCTTGGTCGCACTCAGGGAACAGCACATTGCCAGTGGATTGTTGCTGGACGAAATTCTGAGTGCCGTGTGCGCACACACGCTGGGAAACTATGGAAATGCCAGCGCCGCCGCTCGTCGCTATTCGTCCGGCCTGGCCCGGTGGCAGGAGCTGCGTGCGAAGGAAATGATGGATGAGCGCATGGACATCTCCCTCGCGGAGCTGGCGCTGGAATGCAAGTTGTCCGTGACCCATTTCGCCAGAAGCTTCCGGCGATCAACCGGCGTTTCGCCTCATCAATGGTTGCTCGCCCGCCGCGTCAACAAAGCGAAGTTTTTGCTCGTTGAGTCAGACCACTCAATGGCACATATCGCCTTGGAATGCGGATTCTCCAGCCAGTCTCACTTCAACGCCGCATTCAAGCAGTGCACGAAGATGAGCCCTGGACGCTGGCGTCGCTCCTTCGCACCCTGGATCGATAGTCCCTCGGAATAATGTGACGCTTGATCCCGACAAGACGTATACGTGGGTTTTCGGTCGGTTTTTGAAATTCGAGTCCGTTTTTCGAAAGAGGCGACTATCCCACCATGCTCTATTTCCTTTGCCCTACCGGCAACTCCATCTTCATTTGGGCGAAGGAAGAATCCATTATGAAAACCAAGCAAAGAATCTCGTGGCGCTCGCTTGTCGCCACGTCCCTTATCTGTCTATCGAGCGTATCCCTGACTATGAACAGTTCGTCCGCAGAGGCCGCTTCCGCAGCACCATCGCAGGTGAAGAATGTCATTCTCGTGCACGGCGCGTGGGCGGATGGTTCAAGTTGGTCGAAGATCATTCCTCTACTCAACGCAAAAGGCATGAACGTTGTGGCCGTACAACTTCCGCTCACATCCCTGGCCGACGACGCCGCGACCGTCAAGCGAGCTATTGCCCTGGAGGATGGTCCGGTCCTTTTGGTGGGACACTCCTATGGTGGGGCTGTCATAACGGAAGCCGGCAACGATCCTAAAGTAACGGGTTTGGTCTATGTCGCCGCATTCGCTCCGGACGATGGTCAGTCTGCAGGTTCTTTGGGAGCGACCATGGCGCCCCCTCCGTTGGCCGCTGAGGTTAAGCCGGATAGCCAAGGGTTCCTCAAGCTCACTAAGGCGGGCATCTACGAGAGCTTCGCCCAAGACTTGAGTGTATCCGACAAGGCCATCTTGTATGCCGCACAGGCACCCACCAATGCAAAGTCACTGGGTGGCAACGTAACCAGCGCGGCGTGGCACAGCAAACCTTCCTGGTACATCGTTGCTTCCAAGGATCGGGCGATTCAACCGGATCTTGAAAAAAGCATGGCAACCAAGATCCATGCAACCACGTCGACCATTCCTTCCAGTCACGTTCCCATGCTTTCGCATCCCGATGCAGTGGCCGATGTGATTGAGCAAGCCGCTGGCTTGAAGTAGATCTTGACCTGGTTGCGTGAGCTGTCTGACTACGCCAGTGTAGCCAACACGCGCCGAGCTCCTCTCTACAATGCAACCCGGGACCTGAAGGGTTCCGGGTTGCGGTCTGAGAGGTCGTGTCCGAAACAAACTACTTCAGGATTGCGAAGCACTCCGCGCGGCGACGAACCGGTAGAATTGGCGGTGGCAAAACCATTGAACGCCCGTGCACCACAAGCGGATGTTGTCCAACGGACTACACACGATCGTTGGATGGCCTCTGGCGCAGCATGTGGGAACCCCAATTGACAGCCTCGCACGAACGCCTGGATGGGAAGCGCTATGCCATCGAAAAGGTATGCGGTTGGCCAGCACCACATCGACCCTGGCATGGAGGATGGGTATCGGTGCATTGGCACAGTGATCATTCCGGGGTTCGAGGACTAGCGCGCTGACAGATCGCACGTGCGACGTTATCGCCCAGATCCTCGGGAACAGGTGCGGACGCGGAGCTTGTTCATTCGCGTAACCCGACATGGGCCACCAGCGAAATCATCGGTACCTTTCCTTGGAGCTGCACCTATGACAACACGTTTGGATGGTCGCTCTTCTCACACCTTCGAAGTCACTCACACAGACGACGAGTGGCGGCAAATCCTCACCCCTGAACAGTACGATGTTCTCCGCGGCCACGCGACAGAACGGGCGGGCACCTGCGCGCTGCTCTATGAAAAGCGCAAGGGCACGTTCTTATGCGCAGGGTGTGACCAGCCGTTGTTCGTTGCAAAAACGAAGTTTGAAAGTGGAACAGGGTGGCCAAGTTTCAATGAGCCGGAACCGGGTTCGGTCGAGACCACCACGGATACCAGCCATGGCATGGTGCGCACCGAAGTTCATTGCAGTCAGTGCGGCGGCCACCTTGGGCACGTGTTTCCAGATGGTCCTCCGCCGACGGGGTTGCGCTATTGCGTCAATGGGGTCGCGATGAATTTCTTGCCGGATTCAACCCGGTAAGGCAATACGATCTGGACGATGGGTTGGAAAGAGGACTTTTGAGCTATCACGGTGGCCATGACCGACCACCACTCAGCAAGCACCAGGTCGCTATGTATTGCGTGTTCGATAAGCCGGCACGGCAAAACGCGGCGGGTGCCGATGCAGACTTTCTACAGATGTTGTCCATGGAGACCGGGAAATCTTTTGGAATCAACCACCGGCGCGATCTTTAAATAGGGGACAACAATTAAAAATACCGACTTCCAGCCGATTTTAGAGCCCTGATCCAATTTGACATAATATACATTATGCGCAATTTCGCGGACATCGCCATCATTGGCACGGCAATTGCCTTGCTACTCGCCCGATCGCACGGAACGCGCCAGTGGCCACTAAGCACAAGCGCCTAAACTGGCTCTACGACGACGAACTACAGCAGTTCACGACACCATCAGGAAGCACCGTAACGCTGCACGAGATCGCAGCGTTACTACATGGTCAAAGCGAATGTTGGCACGACTCCCAAGGTCCATGGACAGGTTGGCGCATGCGCGGAAACCGACTCATCCCACCGGGTCAGACACACCGGCAAAGCCACATGGCACCACACAACACTGCCGCGTTCGTGCGCTGGCTTACGGCTGTTCAATCAGATAACCACCGGAGCACCGTGAAGGTCGACCGGTACGGTCCATTCCTTGTGTATACGAATTCCCGCTCTTCAGAATCACGTAGCCACCCTCACACAGCTCACCCGGCAGCAAAGGCTTACGAACCTCAGCCGAACTCTCCGGCACCACACGGCGAACATACACCGGCTCAGCAGAAGCGCCAGGCACGACGCCGGAAGACGAAGGCACCGAAACGTACGGGTGCAAAAGAACCCGATACATCGGGATCGTCAGCAACGTAATCGCCGCGGCAAAAGCGTAATACACCCAATCAGGCAGACGACCACCCCGACGCCGACGATCCATGCCATACCCCTGTAAGGCTTACGTAAGCCCGTCGATCGACAGGATACGGCGCTCGACGCGGCTGCTGCAAACTCGCAAAGGAACCGCTACAAAAGCGGTTCGGCGTGGAACCATCAAGAACCTCCGCCAAGCATATGCGGTTCGTAATCAGGCCGCTTAGCGAGTTCAGGCGGCTCATATTCCTTAGCCGTCGCCCGATCCTTCCACCGCGACGAGGAATCGGGCTCCGAAGCACCACCAGACTGGGGAGCAGCCTGCACAACCGCAGGAGACGCCGACTCCGCCATCAATTGCGAACCACCCTCCCCCTTATCCTCGGGAAGCGGCCAAGGCGTAACGACGACAGCGCGATCCTTCCAGAGCAACTTCACGCCGTACACATGCACCTGGACCGTTACGCCAAGGTCACGCAACTGCGCAAACGTAAGGCGCTCGATAACGCCGCCCTGATCTTTCTGCCACTCGACGACACCGAAATCACCCAACGTGCCGCCTGTCACAACACCCGCAAGGCGTGCACGGGCCTTATTGCACAGATCAAACACATAACTAACCTCAACAGGCATGTCCTTAAGGTCGTATGCCAACTTCACGACAGGAGGCGACGGCACCTGCGACCCCGAGTGAACATCAGACTTCGGCGCAGACAACGTAGGCGCCACAGAACCATGACTCTGCGGTTTCACTAAGCCCTTGCCGTGATCGCTCAAAAGCGACATGAACATATGCACGCCGACAAAAAGCAAAGGAACGACGATCCACGCCCACTTACCCACCGATCGCCACACGGTAGAGCCACCAGCCGTATATACGGCCGTATTATCCGCACCCGCCGCGTAACCAGCGTACAGCGGAAAAATGGCCTTGTCATAAGACAAGGTCTTCGTGTCGACCAACTCAAAACGATCCGGTTCCGTCGCATGATATTGCTTCAACACGTAACGACCCGTAACACCCACAGCCGTCATCTTCTGGAAAACGTTTTTACGCTCCACACGCGCACGCACCGACGAATGCAAGCGGCGATACCACTGCGACATCAGAACGCCATCCATGCCGTTCTGACCGCACAACGCAAAGAATTGTTCTACACAAGGATCAATCGCATTACGAGACGCCACGTAGAACTCGTGAGCCTCATCGATGACAAACAGCGCGTCCTTTAGCTCGTCCGCGATACACCACGTACCATGTTCGTCCTGATCAGCAACAAACAACTTACGAACCTGACCAGTCGGTACATCGACAAGCAGATCCGCGACGCGATCCACAGGCAACCGCAGATGCTCCGCAATCGCATCACAATTCAGCCCATTAATCCGCGCAAACACCCGACGACCAGCGGCCAACGCAGGCAACACATGCGTACGCACCGCATCGTACGACTTACCAGAGCGAGGAACGCCTTCATTAAAAACAAGCATAAATCACCACTGAAAGAGAGTTGCAAACTTCCGTCCCAAACGAAACGCATACCCGGCGCCGATCAGTCCCAAACCAGTTGGAACCTGCAACTCACCCAACAAGTAAGCGACCACAGCACCCGCCTGACCAAAAACACTGGACAACGAGTAATTGCTAATCCACGAAGGCGTGCCTATCGCAGAAATCGCCGCCGATACTAGGCTCAAAATGACGCCTAAGACGTACGTCACGAGATCCTTCAAAAAAGAAATAATCGCAACGAAAACCGTTTGAATGGCGTACGCAATCCACCACGTCAACTTACTCAACCAGCCAGTACCCGGACTCGACGCAGGCCCCTGATTGGAGTTACCGAGACCAGTACCCATAGCCGTTGTACCCGAAGAACTCGTCCCACCCGTGACCATGTTTTCGCAGACCAAAGACACGCCCGTGCCCGCATCGGAAACACAAGCCTGACCGCCTGTACCCTGCTGCGTACAAACGTACACACCATTCACGCTCGAACACGTAACGCCCGGAATAACCGTCTGCGCGTAAGAAAGGCGCGGAAAAATCGCCGACAGGAAAATCAGCAGCCCGAAAAACGCAACCACCGCACTAATAGATAGCGATCCGAAACGCAGCATACGCAGCCGTCGCCAATACGATATAACCCGCCGACACCATGGCCGACTCCAACGCAGACCCACAATAGAAATCGAAGGTCAACGTGCCGTAGTACTTACTCGCAGGAAGCGTCCATGTAGGACAACTACCCGACGCGGTTACATTGAAAAATCCGGTTGTGGCTGAAACGATCGGCGCATTCTGCACCGACGACGAAAACGACGCATAGACGCTAGACGGCGTATCCGTACTCGGCGTATACAAGGAACCTATCTGACCATCCGCGTTGCCGACATCACACACGCCAGTCGTGCAACTGGTAGAGCTAGCGGACGCAGGATCAGTCGTCGTCGTATTTGTGGTCGACGTATAAGAGCCAGAACCGCCAGAACCCGTACCACCCGAACCACTTCCCGATGTGGTACCCGCTGTCGTGCTAGTACTCGACGAAGACGACGCAGGCGTGCTCGTCGTGGAAGACGTCACATTGCTAGACGAACTCGACGACGCAGGACCCTGCACGTTTGGGTTATACGTCACGCACTGCCCCGAGTTTTGATCGCAATACGTCGTGGAACCGTTCGCATTAGCCGTTTGAGAAGGTGGCTTGACTATGCCCGTATTAGGTGCGTTCGAACACGAAGCGCCGGTCTCAACTTCTGCACCAGAATTAGCACCGCCGAGCAACAACGAGAGACAACAGCCTTTATACGACGCCTGTCCACTCCCAGAGGCGTAGCTATATGTCGTGCCGTTAGCAACTGTTTGACCGGCGGTACACGTCGGCGGACCGTCATACGCACCCAACAGACTAAGGCACAAACTGTTGTTCGGATAATAAGGATCATCGCCGGTACACGCACAACCATACGTGTCACTCGCACTACAACCACCCGAGCCGGGACCGACGTATACACAATAACCAGTGCCACCGTCATTGGCATCACGCGCAGCGCAATTGGTCCAAAGCTGCGCGTTAGCAGGATCCGAGTCATGCGCTGCCGTACTAGACGCATACACGGGCGATGTCGACAACAGGGCGCCGACAAAGAACACGACAACAGCAAACAACAGCGAGCGATAGGTATTCATTCTGAAAACCCCTTTACAGCAGCCCAAGCGCACAACGCGCCCATGAACCCGAAAAAAAGATCCATCACCATGGCCTACACCTCGACCTCATCGTCAGGCGAATCATCCTCTGCATCGTCTTCCGAGCTGTCCTCGTCATCACGCATCGCAGCGCGCGCCGCCTGCCTCTGCTTGTACCGCGCAAGACGCCGCTCATAAGAACGCTTCACCCGTTCGGCAGCACGCTCGTCAGGTGACATCTCACGCCTCTCACTAAAAAAGCGAGACATACCCATCGCAGCAGCCGCGACCAAACACACGATGATCAAAACGGAAGCGCCACCAACAATGGCTTGCGTGACTGGCGACGACGAAAGCGCGCCAACAGCGTCCACCAAATTCGCCAACGAGCCATAAGCGCCCGTACAAGGACCGGACGGATTGCTTGGACCACCTAAGCCACACGGAGACGGACCCATAAACGCCCCAAGAAAAAAGGCAGGGCAGCAACCGCCACCCTGCCCGGTCCATCAACGGAAGAACGACGCCACCTTGTTGGCGGCCCACTTCGCGAAGCCGGGGCCGACCTTGATCGCAGCGGCACCAACCAGCGCCGAAATGACATCGGTCGTGTCCAGACCGGAGAACACGTTAGCCAACGCCGACAAACTGCCGGTCGTCTGCGCCATCGCGCTACCCGCCACCAGACCAAGGCCCAGCACCAGACCCACCTTCTGCACAACATTGCGAATCTTCATGTTCGCTTTCCTCTCTCTGAATCGGCCACAACGGGCCACTATTTTTTGTTGAAAAAATTCACAACAGTCCCGCAGAGATAGGCGACGAGATAAAAAAACATCACCGTCCCCCAACACCCTACGAACCACGACACGGCATCACTGGGCTGCGGCGCAGCAAACGCTGAATTCACAGCCTGAAACATGCCGTACGACTCACCATCAACCAGCACGTAACCCGCGCAATTCAAGCCCGTCGACGAAGATGTAGCCGGACCCTGATCCGTCAACGTGCCATTACTGTTCAGCGTTACGCACTCGCTCACGACGAATTCCTCCCTGCCCTACATCACGCGACTTTGGCGGCCGACGACGGCTTCACAGCGGTCGCCGCACCAACCAACGAGACGAGACGCGGCCGCGTGACCTGCAGGCGCCCATTCACGACAGAAAACGACCTGGGATCGAGCACTGCCGGGCCAGCCGGAAGCACCTCATCCGTAGAAAACTCGAACGACGTGGGCAAACCATCAACCGTGAGAGTTGCCCACTGCTTGAAGTAATGTCGAACAGTGCCGTTACCCTCGAACGTCGCCGCTTCCGGGGGACGGCCCAACACTTCAATCTGCATATCTTTACTCATGCTGCTATCTCCAATTGAGCGGGCACATCCCGCCATGCGAAAACCCGCCCAGAAGGCAGGACCGTGACATGCCACGGTGAAATCACCATCTCGCCGGTAAACCGGTCCATGTATCCACCGGGCACCTTGCGAATATCCGCTGCACCGCCGAGCGCATCGCGCACGAACAACGGAGCGCGCCAAAACCGAATGACCCTACGGCCTTCGGGCTTCAAACCACACACGCCGTGCATGCGCGCGCCTTTGGGAATCGACATCGCCTGATCAACTGTGCACTTGCTCGCATACTTCGCCATGTACGCGACCGGGCGATTAATCTGCACCTTACTCGACAGGACATGCGCGAAGCCGTGCGGCCACCAACCGCGTGCATGCGGGTTAGGAAAATAGTCCTTTGAACGAACCCAGATCATGCAGTGATAGTGCACAGCGCCACGCTTCTGCATTTCCAGCACCCACACAATGCGACAGCGACAGTCGCGACGTCGAAACCACTCACGCACGCACTTTGTGAACGCATTGATGTGATTAGGACGCCAACCACTCACATCCGCGTACGTCAACGTCACAAACAACCGACGCCACCGCTGCCACACATCACCAACATGCGCATCCGCGTCGAGCATGTGCGCCGAATTCTGCACCGCCTTCTGCAAACGACGAACGCGAGAAGCAAACACGTCAACCTCGACCACTTCACGAGCGTGCGTGTCGTTTGTTTTAGATGAGTCAAGTTTCGTAAGAGCACCGCCGCGTGCGGCTCCGCTCGCTTCGCTCGCGGAGGCGCACGCGGCGGCAAAAGCACAGGAATCCGACGCGAAAAACTTAGCGCGAGCCAAGTCCTGAAATGGGGCATCTATCGCGTTCTGCTGCGCCACGTACTCGCGAGCATTGGCAGCGCGAATCGAAGCCATAGCGCGCACAGCAGGATTCGACCATGCGCGAACG
The DNA here is from genome assembly GCF_003363265.1 of Dyella psychrodurans. Classification (GTDB taxonomy): domain Bacteria; phylum Pseudomonadota; class Gammaproteobacteria; order Xanthomonadales; family Rhodanobacteraceae; genus Dyella_B; species Dyella_B psychrodurans. The sequence continues at coordinate 473,052 of NZ_QRBF01000001.1, forward strand.
GCAAAAGGTGCGCGGCCAAGACGACGACCGAGCACGTCCGCAGGACACAAATCCATCGCAAGACCGTCAATCATCAACCACCCCAAATTCTGCGAAGCCGAAGACGGAAACATCGAGCGCGACGCCATCCTCGCTAGCGGCATCCAAGAGCATCAGCACGCACGCATCGAGAGCCCCCGACAGCGCAGGCTGCGCATCCGACACGCGCACGGACGCCTCACGAACAGCCCGCAACACGCGCCCCACATCGTCCGCACAAAGCATCACGAATCCCCCAGCGAGCGCGCGACTAACGCCGCTTCCCAACGTCGTAAATGATCCGAAACGCGCTCTCGACGCTGAACAGCAGCGAGCGCAATGGAAAGCCCAGCAACCACGCCCTCTGCGTATACCGATCCGGCATCGCGCAAAACGCGATCATCCGAAACCTTCGACAAATGACGATGCCTATCGACGACGCGGCCCTCGAAATCCGTAGCGGACTCCGACATGTGACGAACAACGCCAGTCATTGCGGCCTCGCGAAATCAACAAGGCGAAGCACAAGGCGCCACAACCCGCGCACTATGTCGCGTAGACCGAGAACAACAGCGAGCACGAGCACGCACGCAAAGACGAAACTCATACACCACCCCGACGACGACGAAACCAACGCAGCGCCACGCCGCACACAAACCAACCTGCTAAGCCCGGCCCAAAACAAACGACAGCGACCTCACCACACGCCCAAAGCACGAAGCGCTGAATGTCCGAGAACTGACACATCACCGAACGCCCTCCCCCACCAACAAATCCGCCACCCGCTCCAATTGCGCCGTACGCATGTTCGTAAAACGCTGCGCCATCCGAAAACGCGTAAGCGCCTCATCCTGCGAAGCGTGCGAACGGTGCTGCTTACGAAGCGCCACATCGATGCGCTCCTCGTCGGCAGTCATGGGCTGCGTATGCCTCATGAACGCAACCAATGCCGAACAGCAGAAAGAACCAGCGCAATCGCCACGCCGACAAGTACGCGCTGAACCAAATAACGAAGCGACCAGCCGCGCCCAGGCATCACGGCCACCTGCGCAACCAGTCTGTGCACACGCAAAAGCACGCGACACACAACACCGCGTACGCAATATCGAGATACACGCTGTTGACCAACACGACGAACGGAAGCAACGCGAGGGGAAGAAAAATCACGGCCGCACCCCCGCAACCATCGGCGCGCGACGAATCCCCTCAAGGAATGCCCTCGCCCACTGCGTATACACAGTGGACGAGGGTTCCTTCGGGGAAGCGGAGAAATAGTCAGAAACGCGAAGGCCGTGCGCGAAAGCAACGAACGACCCGGACGGGAAACCATCAGGGCGAAACTGGACCGCGAGCGGCGCTGCTACGTGCATCGGATTCCCCGTTTAGTCCAAGGCTGTTGGACTCGAGGCAAAGTAAAGTACCCTTGGACTGCACAGTCAAGGGGTCTTGGACCATGAACGCAACAAATAATTTGCTTGACAAGTACGCAGAAATATGCGCCGTGTCCTTCGACAAGGACATCGCCGCGAAGCTACGCGTATCGAAACAAGCCGTCAGCAACTGGCGGAAAGGTCACGCGCACCCCGACGCGGAAAGCGTAGAACGCATGTGCGAAGCAACGAACGAAAGCGTTGCACACTGGCTTCCACTGATCGAAGCCGACCGTGCGAGAACGCCGGAAGCGCGAAAGGTGTGGCTTCGACTTGCACAGGCGGCTGCAAGTATCGCCCTAATCATCATGGCCACAAAACACGGCCACGGCGCGGAATCCGCTCAAGCGCTTTTACTGTCACCTGTATACATTATGCGCAATTTAAGACGGTTTGAGGAGATCCAGTGCAGGACGTGCAAGCCCTTCCAATAAGGCTCGTTCCGGGCGCGTTCGGGCGAGTACTCGTATGCCCAGATGTACTCCTAATAGGAGTCGAGCCAAGTCTTCCGCGGACTGCGTCGTCGGTATCTCGCCGGTCCGTTGTCCTGCCTCCACGCAGCGACGAAAGAACGCTTCAACCTTGACAAGCACCTCCGCGATCGTCGCCTGAAAATCGGGGTCATGGGGCGCTACCTCGAGCGCGGAGTTGACCAGCAGGCACCCCTTTCGATCCTCATCCTGAATTGAGCGTTCGATGATCTCCCGGAAAAAGGCTTCGATCGCGGTCCTGGGGGGCAAACTGCTCTCAAAACGCCCTACCCGGTCGCCAAAGCTTGTTTCGACATAGTGCGCAAGCGCACGGCGAAACAGGGAGCGCTTGTCTCCAAAGGCGTTGTAGAGGCTCGCCCCAGTAATCCCCATGCTTTGCGCCAGGTCTCGAACGGAGGTGGCCTCATAGCCATACATCCAGAACTGCTGCGCCGCAGCATCGAGCACGGCCGTTTCGTCGAATTCCCGCGGGCGGGCCATAGAGCCTCTTCAATGACTTGGGTGAGCCTTGAATTGATAGGATGCTTTGCTATTCTATAGCAATTGATCTAAAACGGCCATCTGCCACCAGCATGAATATCAAAGGTAAACGCGTGCTCATCACGGGCGGGTCCAGCGGAATTGGATTCGCCCTCGCTGCGGCGTTGGGACATAAAGGCGCCCGACTCGTTATTACGGCGCGACGTGCTGACGCTATGGCGGCCGCGGTTGCCAACCTTAGGAACATGGGCGTGGAGTGCTCATCCGTTGTCGCAGATGTATCGACCGAAGCGGGCCGAGAAGCCACGGTTGCCGGAGCTATTGAGGCACTCGGTGGCATTGATGTGTTGGTCAATAACGCCGGCGGTGTCCGCGCTGGAAAACTCGAGCTCACCACGGAAGCTGAAATTCGCGCGATGATCGAGGTGGATCTCGTTGCCCCGATACTTCTGACGCGATTGGCACTCCCCCATCTGCGGGCAAACCCACCGGGGCTCATCGTCAATGTGACCTCGGGCATCGCGCTTATCGGGATGCCTTTCTATACGACGTACGCGGCCGCCAAGGCCGGCCTCGCCCGCTTTGGCGAAGCCTTGCGCCGAGAACTGACCGGAGACGGCATCCATGTCTTGACGGTTTACCCGAGCGCGACGGACACCCCCATGATGCGCACGTCGCACGCCGGTCCGGAGCTCGGCTTTACACGCGAATCGGCACACGACGTAGCGGACGCCATCGCGGCGGGCATCGACGATGACGCATGGGAAATTATTCGGGGCGGTGAAGCGCGTTCGCAGATGATCGCACTCAACCGAGACAATCCCGCGGCACTCGACGCTCGTTTCGCCGGTATCAAAGAAGCGCTTGCCGAAGCAGTGCGAGACCACACCGCATTGTGATGGAGCGTGCGACGGTGTATTCGGAAGAAGCTCGATTAAAGGCATTGTTCATCAGCAGCCTGGACGGAGATGCCGTCAGCTATCGGCTCTTTTTAAGTGACTTGACGCGCTATCTGCGCGGTTACCTGCGCAAGCGCATACCCAAGATGCGCGAAGACATTGAAGATCTGATTCAGGAAACACTGCTAGCCGTGCACCACGCGCGGCACACCTATCGACCCGAAGAGCCGCTGACCGCTTGGATTCACGCGATAGCGCGGTACAAGTTGATGGATTTCTTTCGCACGCGTGCGCGCCGCGATTCACTGAATGATCCGATCGACGATCATCAGGAAATCTTTTCGTTGTCGGACGATGAGCCCGAAAATGCGCGCCGCGACATACGCACGCTGCTTAACTACTTACCCGACAAACAGCGTCTGTCCATCCTCCATGTTAAACTGCAGGGCATGTCCATCGCTGAGACAGCTACGTTGTTGGGACTTTCCGAGTCCGCCGTGAAGGTAAACGTGCATCGCGGCATCAAAGCGCTCGCCGCGCGGATGCGGGAGGCGCTATGAGGACCGAAGACCTCGTCGAACTGCTGTCCACGGATATCGAACCGGTCAAGAAGGACGCGCTCGCGATTCTCGTGACGGGATCGCTGCTGGTCGCGCTGGCAGGAGCATTCGTGCTGATGGCAATCGCCTTCGGCATTCGGCCTGACCTCGCGAACGTTATCACCACCCCCATTTTTTGGGAAAAGCTCGCCTTCCCGTTGAGCTTAAGCGTGGGCGCGGTGATCGCCACCAGCCGACTCGGCCGACCTGGAGCCTCAGTCGGCGGTGTGGGCTTGGTCTTCCTGATCCTGCCAGTGGTCTGTGTGTGGGCGGCGGGCACCGCAGTTGTATACGGGGCGGTGCCGGCTGATCGGGCCCTTGCCGTGTTCGGACACACTTGGCGATCCTGCCCTTTCAATATTCTGTTGCTTTCCATCCCCGGTTTTATCGCCATCTTCTACGCCATGGCGCGCTTGGCACCGACGCGTTTGCGACTCGCGGGTGCCGTCTCAGGACTGCTTGCGGGAACCGTCGCGACCGTAGCGTATTGTTTTCACTGTCCTGAAATGAGCCCTGCCTTCTGGAGCATCTGGTACGTGCTCGGCGTGATGATCGTCGCCGCGACTGGCGCATTACTGGGGCCTCGGTTGTTGCGCTGGTAGCGGGCTGTTGTCCCCACCTTCCGTTCCGCACCCTTTCAGGCTTGTATCGACTCGTTCGCTAACCGGCCGTGGCCGAAAGCTCTCTCGAAGCATGGTCTGAGTCCATGCCCCCATGAATCTGAAAGACACTGACCGCCTTGACCAGTCGACCAGCATCGCCTTCCAGTGCCCCCGCGGCGCTTGCTGTGCGCTGGACAAGCGAAGCATTCTGCTGCGTCGCTTTATCGAGGTCGGCAACAACCTGACTCACGTGCGCAATGGCCTCCGATTGCTCGGACGTGGCCACCGCAATGCGCCTCACCGTAGCCGTGACGCGTTCCACGGAGTTGACGATCTGATTCATCGCGGTGCTCGCCTCTAACACCTGGTGCGCGCCCGACAAGACCGACTCACTCGAAGCTTCGATCAGCGTCTTGATCTCCTTGGCTGATTGAGCGCTTCGCAACGCCAACGAGCGAACCTCGGTGGCCACGACAGCAAAGCCCTTGCCGTGTTCTCCGGCACGCGCAGCTTCAACTGCGGCATTGAGCGCGAGGATGTTCGTCTGAAATGCAATGCCTTCGATGATGTTCACGATATCAGCGATGCGGTTGGCATTCTCCGACACAACATCCATCGTCGATGCGACTTGAGAGACTTTCTCACTGCCAAGCATCGCATCCGCTCGCGCCTCGCTTGCCAAGGCGTCAGCCTGAAGTGTATTCGATGCATTTTGACGCACTGCCGCGGCCAACTGCCCCAAGGTCGTCGATGCTTGTTGCAGCGATGTCGCTTGTTGCTGCGTGTGGCCGGATAGTTTTCGATTGTCGCTTGAAATGTGCTGGATACCGTACGTGACGTCATTCGTACCCTGCCTGATCGTGGCAACGGTTTGCACGAGATCCGACTGCATGACGTTCAGTGCCGCAAAGAGCGAGCCGATTTCATTTTTCGCGCGATTCTCAATGGTCACGCTCAAGTTTCCCTTCGCAATGCGCTGAAAGGTGTGAGTCACCTCGCGCAAAGGCCGCAGGAGTATTCGGTAGATGAGCTGCGAGTAGAGGGTCATGAGAAAAATCGAAAGCGCGGCCATGCCTGCAGCCACATGGCCATTTCGAACGGCACGCGCATCCGATTGGGCTTTCAAGGCATCGCGACGCTGCTTGGCCGCTTCGATGGCATCGCGCAACGTGGATTGAAAGGCAGAGTCCGCCTTTTCTGCGCCGCTCGTCGCGGCCACATAATCATTCAAGGAGACGTCATAAAGCGCCTCCTCGCGGGTGCCAAGGATGTCCGTGTACTTCGTATACGCATCGCTTATGCGATGAACTTCATCAGCGGCCGCATCGTCGCTGGAGACCTTGGCGCTCCAGGACTTGAAGATTTTATCGGCTTGCATACGCAGCGCCGACGCCCGACGCGTATAGTTTGTCGCCGCGATTTGGTTGCCACGCTGAAGATTGATGTAAGCGTTATCCATGCTCACGAGCGTCGTGAGCAACAAGCGCTGTATCTCGTGCAACGGTTCGATGTCGGCGGTGGACAGACGGTCCAGCTCACTTATTGTCTGAGTCGCTTCTCGCGCGTCCGCCCAGGCTTGCGCTACCGACCACCATAGCGCCAGGGAAAACAACCCAAGGAACAATAGCAACCACGCCCGTATCGTTAACTTCGCCAACATACTCCTTTCCCCTGGGTGCTTGTCGTTACAAGCACCTCCTTGATCGCGTTACTTGATGCCAAATACTTTGTCGAGCGACAACTTCCCGCCGCCCCGCCCAATGAGGTAGAGCATCAGTCCCGCCCACGACAAATGCGTCGGCCATGCATCGGGATACACGAAGACTTCGATCACGGTGGTCATCCCTAACAGCGCCAGTGCGGCACCGCGTGTAAAGAGGCCGAGCACCAGGAGTAACGGAAAGAAGTGTTCGGAGTAGGCGGCCACATGGGCGGCGATCTCCGGGCGAACAAAAGGCAGTCGATAATCCGTCTGGAACAACTCGTACGTGCCAGGCTTCAGCGTCAGAAATCCCGTGACTTTGGTTCGCCCGGACAGGAAGAAGATGGCTGCAATCGATATGCGGCATACCAAGGCCAATAGCGAGTGGCTGATGAGGCGTGAAGCAAGATCGGCACCTTGGTTCCAGACTACAAACCGTCCGCGAACACGCGGTGCGCCTGAGGTCACGGCACTTGCAATTTCCATGTCGAACTCCGGGATAGGCCTTGCGAGATAAATCACGTGCGGAGGATCCGAAGATCACTCCGCACCAGGTCCGATAGCGTTTAGTCAGGATGAGATAGGGGTCAGCGAACCGTGGCCTTTCGGGGTCTTGATCGACGCGCAGGTTCCGGCCGGCACGTTTTTCCAAGCGTTGCCCTGATAGTCCTTCGCTGCCGTGCCGGCGCAGGTCGTGCCGGCGCCCGCCTTGCAGTCGTTCTGGCCGGCCAAGGCTACGCCGTAGCACTTCTCCACCTTCTGACCACCGTCGTCGGAGGGCTGGGGCTGAGCGAAGGCGGTGGAAGCCAAAGAGGCAATGAGGATCGCAGTAGCGGAAAGCGTGATCTTGTTCATCGGACTGATTCCCTTGAGAGTAGATGTCAGTGACACAGCAGCAGTCTTCCTTCTCGTCACACTGAGTGTGAAAGGCGATATCTGCCAACCGGTTCGGGAGATAGTTCGAACAATTCGATGGCGTGGTTACAACGCCCCGGAAAGAAGAATGCACGGCTTCGTTTGCGTAGCTGCTCGTGTCAAATGTCTGACTCTCTAAAGAAGCATCGCCGTAACCTTTGTCGGCCATTGACCGAACCAAACCCAATAGACCTTCTCTTTCCTGAGCCGAAAATCCTCAGGGAAGATTCGCATTAGGTGGATGGTGGACATCGTGCGGAGATGCGCATGAAAACGCGGGACCTGGTTTCCAGACTGGCTGACGATCTGGTTCCCATTGAGCCCAATGCCGTGGCAAAACGCATTGGGCGAGCCCTCATACAAGGCCTGACAGCAAGCACCATCGTGCTTGTTGCGCTTTACGGCGTACGAGGAGATATGCCAGCCATGATGGCGACACCACTCTTCTGGCTCAAACTCATGTTTCCTCTTGCCATCATCGTGCCGGCACTCAAACTGGCAGAGCGACTTGGACAACCGGGTGTTCCAACAAAACGAGCGTGGATGACGGTCCTGCTGCCCATACTCACACTCTGGCTGGCCGCCGCGATCATCCTCTTGTTCACACCACGCGGCTATCGCCTGCAACTCATGCTGGGGTCGACGTGGCGGGTTAGCACGCTGAACATCGTGCTTCTTTCGCTACCGCCACTGGGCCTGGCCATGAAATCCATGAAGGGACTCGCCCCGCCCCATCTGGCGCTGGCAGGGGCCGGCGTCGGGTTGCTGGCTGGCGCAGAAGGCGTACTGGTATATACGCTTTACGGCGTTGAAATGTCGGTCCCCTTCTGGGGCATCTGGTACGTATTGGCGATCGGAATCACCACCGCCATCGGCGCACTCCTTGGCCCGCGACTTTTGGATTGGTAACGACCCATCGCTCAACATACCGCTTGCGATTTAAGAGACCGCGTCACGCACTTTGATTTCGGCAATGGCGCCTGCCGTCAGCAACGTGGACACGCACTGACCAAGATCCATTTCCGGTTCGCGTTCCAGTGCCCGCCGGGTAGCGGATTCGAGGTCACATTCGGCGGCACATGCGTCCAGGAACGCACAGGCACCGATCGAAAGCGGCTGCCACACGACGTTGCTAGAAGGCCTAAGGAGCAAAGCCCCCTCACCTTCCCAAACGAGATCGTCAGGAATATCCGCGCCTTCGCGATTGGCTCGCCAGATGGTGTATGCGGGTTCATCCGCGAACCAATGCCAGCGCGCGCTCGGATGCACGCGAAGCGTGGCTCGCTCCGCCTGTTGCGGCGGCCACGCTGTCAAATCGATCACCGTTACATGCCGGTCATCGGGTGCGACATGTGCCTCTACCCAAGAGTAATCGAGTCGAGCGACGTTGGGCAGATAAGATAAGGACTTTGCGGGCTCGAACGAAGCCAGAAAATCAGGAAAGTTCTGGCCATAGCGCAACAGCCGCGTCTCCGTCGGCGGTGATAGGCTGACGTATTCGGCGGCCGCGGCGCGAAACCAATCCTCGCCCACGAGGCGCACGACGGCTGGGAAGTTCGCTTCCAGCGCATCCACGCAGCCTTGGAATACGGTATTGCGGTACACCGCAAACCCCGGTTGGTCCATCAAGGCCACCACCCGGCTGTCATGAGGCACCCTACCGTAGAGGGCGTCAACAAACGCATCCTGAAACGAGGCCAATGTAGCTTTCATGCCATCGCGTCCATCGATATCCTGCGGTCCAACAAAGATTGCGCCTGCTGGCGCTCGCCGAGCAGAACATCGAACTCCGGCACCTGACCGTCGCGCTCAATCAACGTAGGACGAGGGCCGATCCGATCGATCAAGTATCGATACAGGTGCCACACGCCCTCGTTGATCGCGGCGTCATGAGAGTCGATCCATAGCGCGCCATTGGCGTCGACGCTGTGCCCCGCCAAGTGGATCTCCATGACGGCATCGGACGGGATGGCATCAAGATAGGCGATAGGATCGATCGGAAGATTGTGCGCGCTGACGAATACATTGTTGATGTCGACCAGCAGGCCACACCCCGTGCGACGGATGACCTCTCTAAAAAAGTCGCTCTCGCTCCAGTCATGCCCTGTAATGGTCAGATAATGCGTCGGATTTTCGATCGCAATCCGACGTCCCAGCGTGTCTTGGGTTCGACTGATATTGGCGGCCACCCTTAGCAATGCGTCCTGCGTACGCGGAAATGGCAACAAGTCCGGGTGGTAATGATCCCGCCATGCTGACCATGCCAGGTGCTCCGACACCAGGGCCGGTTCAACACGATCGATCAAGGCCTTCAGTCGCTGCAGATGCGTAGCATCGGGCTCCTGCTCTGCGGCGAGCGACAGCGATACCCCGTGCAGCGACAAAGGGTGGCGTCCCCGAATCATTTCAAGCCACGCAAGCCGCGGACCGCCGTCAACCATGTAATTCTCAGGGTGAACTTCAAACCACAGTTCACCCTGCTCCACCGCGTAGGCGTCTTCGTAGTGCTGGGGCTTCAAGCCAACGCCAGCTCCGAGAGCGATGTTTGTATGGCGTGGCGAGATCATGGCAATGCCTGCGATTCGATGGAGGTGTCGGTCACGGCACGATGAGTGACACCGGTCAAATTCGCATGGATGCGCTCCTTGGTTACACGCCCCCAGCGTCGCCGCGCTTCGAGGGCACCTGCTCACGGCTGTAACCTCCCGTGCCCCTCGCCGAACTTGAACACAGTGGTGGCATGAAGGATTTTACGGACGCGTCCATCACGGATCCTTGCCATGCGCCAAGGCATTCATGAGGTCGCTCGTATGACGGGTCGGACACCAAAAGATGCCCTCGGCGTTTCGTTTCATCACCGCCATGAATACTGCCGCCGGTCCCGATGCCATGAACACTGACGCCCTCGTCTCGCTCCTCGCTACGGACATTGCGCCTGTGCGTGGAGACACCGTCAAACGATACCTGACTGCATCGTCATTGCTGGCATACATCGGTGCGTCCGTATTCGCGCTGGTCGGCTATGGACTGCGGCCGGACATGGCGATCATGCTGGTTACACCCCTCTTTTGGCTCAAGCTCGCCCTGCCGCTATCGCTGGCCGTTGGCGCATACATGATGCTCGAGCGGTTGGTTCGACCTGGTCAGGCCGTCGGACGCAGATGGAGTGGCATCGCGATGCCTGTCCTGGCCGTGTGGTTGGCGGCTGTGATCGTGCTTTGGGAAGCACCTCCCACCCTTCGCGCCTCGCTGCTCATGGGCAAAACGTGGCGCACTTGTCCGTTCAACATCGCACTCTTGTCGGTGCCGTGTCTTGTCGCTGTGCTCTTCGCCGTTCGGCAACTCGCACCAACGCATCGCTCCATAGCGGGTGCTGTCGCCGGTTTGCTCGCAGGGGCCATCGGTACGCTCGCTTACTGCCTGCACTGCCCGGAAATGGGCGTGCCGTTTTGGGCCACCTGGTATCTGCTCGGGATGGCGATCCCCACCGCAATTGGTGCACTGCTTGGCAGGCATGTAGTGCGTTGGTAAACCATGCCGATGAGGTCGCGCACCTGCGCCGCGCATTCCGCAAATCCCCCGATACATACCTGTAGCAAGGGATTCGCCAAGGCGATACGCATGTCTTCGTCATCCGTGGAAGCAGTACGCCTCAGCACGCCAACAATCAATGCACACCTGATTCGCCGGCATAAAGAAGTTACAGCGCCTACGACGACATGGGTCTCGTAGACAGAGTCTGCGCGATGTGTAGAAATTTTGTGACGATGGTACACACGTCACGAAAAGCGCAATTCGTCGCCCGTCGATGTAACCAAGATGCTCTTTCCCCGAAGTAACCAGTCGTGGCAACGCATGTTGCCGCAACCATCTATGCTTACATCGAGGAACAACCATGAAAAAGGCAATCTATGGATCGGCGCTGCTCGCGCTGATGGTGGCAGGTGCCGTCCATGCACAGACCACCAATGGATGGAATAACGGCGATCTCATCGTTACCTCATCAAACGCTGCGAGCAATGAGTTGCTCGTGTACAACACGCAAGGGACGTTGATCGAGCAGTCCAAAACCGGCGGCGCCGGCGGCGTCACGGGCAATGCCGGCGGTATCGCGCAAAATCACGATCTTCTTGCCGTCGTCAACTTTGGATCGGGCAACGTTTCGATCTTCCAAAAGGGCGGTGATCGCGTCCCGTTGCAGTTGCAGAAGGTCGTACCTGCCATTACCAATCCGGTGAGCGTCGCGTTCGGCCGCAATCATCTTTACATCCTTACTGCCACCCACATCGAGTCGCATCCGATCGACCGTTACGGCGTAAGCGCCCAAGCCGACGGTGAAGCGCAGCTTGCTATTGCAGACGGTTCCGCAGCTCAAGTGGGCGTCCTCGGCGGACAGCTGATTCTTACCGAAAAGAGCAACGCCATTGAGACAGTCAATCTGACCGACCTAGGCGCCGTGTCGGGCTCCACGAAAGTGGTCGCCAACATCCCTGCCAACGTCAACACACCTTTCGGGCTTGCAACACGCGGCAATGACGCATACGTGACCATCGCACACTCCGACGAGATCAGCCTGGTGCGTAACGATGCGGTCCTGACGGTCACGGGTTCCGGTACGCAAACGGCACCCTGCTGGGTGACGCTCGACGGTCCATTCCTGTTCACGGCCAACCCGCCCAGCCACTCGGTGTCCCGTTATACGGTTTACGGCCAGAAGATCATCCAGAGTGCGGCGGTGGTGGCAACCCTCAACGGCAACCCGACCGACATCACCTACCGCGATAACCTCGCCGCCGTGGTTGATGCCAGCGGATCAGTCTCGCACGTGTCCATTTTCGACGTGGACGGGGAAGGCAACTTCAATCTGAAGAATAGCGTCACCATCAACAGCGCGGCGACCAACGGTATTGCCATCGTTCGGAACGACGACAATTTCAACTATTAGTCGCGTTCATATCGTGCTGGGGAGTGCACGCACTCCTCAGCACGCCTCCTCCCGTGCGAAGCTAGTCGTTCGACCAGACAGCGCTTCGTATTCCTCTTTGTAACTTCTCGTCCGACGGGAACGAACAGATCGAAGAGGCAATCCGGGGGAGCTATGTCCGATCTCAATTTCAGCTGCACGCAATGCGGCAAATGCTGCCATAACCTAAGACTCCCACTCACGTGCCAAGAGGCTGTCGCCTGGCTGCAGCGGGGTGGCAACGTCGAACTGCTGTGCGAGGCGGTTCCCTGGGTGGTTGAACCCGCGGCATCAGATGCCTTGGCGATGCATAAGCGTCAACGCTCCTTTCCCGCCTGGAGCGGGGAGCTTCCCATTCGTGTCATCGTCGTACTCGCAGCGACGTTCAAGGGTGCCTGCCCTCACCTTGGCAGCGACATGCGATGCGGCATCTACGACAGCAGACCGCATGTTTGTCGCATTTACCCAGCCGAAGTGAACCCCTTCCTATCCTTATCGCCCAGCCATAAACAGTGCCCGCCGGAAGCGTGGACCTCCCCTACTCCTTTTGTGCGTGACAACCAGGTTGTGGACGCGCAGACGCAGCTGCATATTTCACTGCTACGTCATGGCGACCAGCTCGATATAGCGGTCAAGGCGTGGGCCTGCGAAGCATTGGATATCCAGAGTGCGAGCCTGTCGAATGAAGGGTACATGGCTCACTGCCCTTCCTCCGAAGCGCTCCTGTCCGTATTGCAGCAAACTCCCTCCATCGCGGATGGCAGGTCGTCGCGTAGCCAATGGTCGATGGTGACGAATCAAGCCGCAACGTTTGATGCGCTATGTTTGGCCGGTGCAAAGTCCATGTACGCGAGCGCATCCGCAGACGGACCATCTCGTTACCTGGGCTTTCGTCCCGATGCCCCACTGCAGGAGCAACTGGCTTGAGCAACTTCCGACAGAGTCACAAACCCTTAACAGGAGTTCACATGCGTCCGGTACTCGTTCTTATCGCGTCCGTGCTTCTCGCCCTAAGCAGCATGACGACATCCAGGTTTGCCACGGCGGCCACCACGTTGTCGTCTCCGGCCATAGCGATGTCAAATGTGACCTTCAAAGCGAGCGATGGCGTGGAGATTTATGGCAGGTACTACCGTGCGGCCTCGCCACGCGCGCTGATTGTGCTTTTTCATCAGGCCCATTCCAGCAAAGACGAATATAAGACCATTGCCCCGCGGCTCGCGGCGGCCGGATATAGCGCACTGGCCATCGATCAACGTTCCGGCGGCAATCTTTATGGTCCCAATCAAACGGTTGAAGCACTAGGGCATTCCGCAGACTATCTGGATGCCCAGCGCGATCTCGAAGCCGCCCTCTCATTCGCTGAAACGCAGAAACTTCCCGTCATTCTCTGGGGTAGCAGTTATTCCGCGTCGCTGACCGTGGTGGTGGCTTCGGAACACGTCAATGAGATCCGCGCCCTAGCCGTTTTCTCTCCCGGCGAATATTTTGACCAATCTCCCACCATGATTCGCACCGCCGCGGCGAAAATCACCGTTCCATTCTTTGTCACTTCTTCGAAAGACGCCGAGGAGATCGCCGCGGCTAAAGCCATTCTGGCTGCCTCGCCCTCGACACTGAAGGTTCAGTATGTTCCAACCACCGGCGGCGTCCATGGATCATCCACCCTGATCAAAAGTCGCGATCCCGAGGGCGCCGAAGACAATTGGAAGGCCATCCTGGGGTTCCTTTCGCGACTTAATCTCTAAGCCGAGCAGAACATCGCGTACGTCGCACGGTAGCGGACGAGCGACGTTACTTAGCGTGCCAACGCACTGATAGCCTCTCCATACCACCCGAGCGCTATGCCTTCCGCGAGCAATCGGCTGAAGCGTCGTGTCATGACATACCTGGCCGCGCGCAGCGTCGCGGCCGGTTTCTTGGCCAGCTCATGCGCAATCTCGGCTGCCCTTGCCTTCGCTTGATCGCCGGACGCCGTCAGTTCCGCAATGGCGCCGAACGTATGGGCGTCGACCGCACTCAGTCGCTTGCTCAACATCAGATAGGAACGTGCGCGATTGATACCAAAGAGCTCCTGCCAGACCACGTGGATACCATCCCCCGGCGCCACATTGCCGTGCATGTGCGGGTCCTCAAACCACGCGTTCTCCGCCGAGATGACCACGTCAGCCAGAAAGGCGACTTCGGAGTGTAAGAGCGCCGGCCCATTGACAGCGGCCACCACTGGGATGTCAACGTCGATGAGCGACTGGATCATGCGCCGACCACGCGCAGCCACCTCCAGCCAACCTAGCGAACGGCTGAGGTCACCGAAGGTTTTGAAATCCACGTCCTTGATGAAGTAATCGCCTGCGCCCTCGATGACCAGTACGCGGCTATCTGGATCAAGACTCACTTCGACGAACGCTGCGGCGAGCTCCTCATACGCGTCCAGCGTGAGAATGAAGGCGCTGCCCTGCGTGTTAAGCGTAAGCGTAACTACACCATCGAGCGAACGACGGAGCGCAAAGGTTTTGTAGCTACGCTTGGCTCCAGCGACCATGGACATGGCTCCGTTAGGGGTGGCGGCTGCTAAGGCCGCACCTGTGATGCTTAAACCGGCGGCTGCAGCGGCCGTCACGCTCTTGCGCAACATGTCTCGCCGGCTCATCACGTTTTGATCAGTCATGTAGAAATTCCTTGCTTTGATGTGCGCGGCGATAAATGCCCGCGCCTTGAAAAGCGTCGCGTCAGGACCGATGCACAACCATCGGCCCTAACGGCGGTCTACCTGTTATTCCTGTCCGTAGGAACGAATGATTTGGTCGGCGATGCCCGAGGCATCTTCTTCGAGTGCAAAGTGTCCGGTGTCGAAGAAGTGAATCTCGGCCTTCGGCAAGTCGCGCTTGTAAGCTTCGGCGCCCGGCGGAAGGAAGATCTGGTCGTTCTTCCCCCACACGATGAGTGCTTTCGGCTGGTACTTCTTGAAGTACGCCTGCCATGTCGGATACTGATCGAGGTTAGTGTGGTAGTTGATAATCAGGGCGCGTTGAATACGCTTGCTGTCGGGGTTCTGCAGCGTCTGCAAGTCCGCTTTCCATGCATCGGGGTCAAGGTCAGCCGCGTTACGAACGCCGGTGCGATACATCAATTCGGTGAACTGCGGCTCGACAGTACTGTCTGCAAACTGTTTACCGGCAGGGGTCAACTCACCCTCAAGGCTCCGGATACCTTTGATGTTATCGGCCGAGAGGCCGTCCAGATACGCATTTGCGTTTTGAATAATGAAGCCGCGAACCCAATCCGGATGATGCACTGCCATGCGAAACCCAACGGGGCCACCGAAGTCTTGCATGTAGATGATGAAGTGTTTCAGGCTCATTTTCTGAACAAATCCTTCTGTCACCGTGGTGAGATTGGCGAACGTCGGCTCAAACACAGCCTCCGAAGGAGCATCGCTATTGCCCGAGCCGGGATAGTCCGGTGCTACGACATGGAAGTACGGCGACAGCAATGGAAGGAGGTCACGGTACATGTGCGAGGATGACGGGAAACCGTGCAGCAACAGTATCGTCGGCTTGCTCGAATCGCCTGCTTCGCGATAAAAAATCTTAATTCCGTTGACGTCGACCGTGTGATAGCGAACGGCGATCGTTGCCGTAGAAATGAGTGCATTGGGATGCGCCGCGACAGCAGGCGTTCCAGTCACGCCGAGCATCGCAGCGAGAACGGAGGTTCGTAGAAAGGCGTTCAAGCCCATGACAAAAGTGCTCTCCAAGGGTGAAAGATTCGATCAGTAGCCGACTGTGAAATGACTGCGGTTGTTCTGGCCATCACCTGCTAAGACAGGTACCGTCACATTCCCGAGCACCTTGAAAGCGATCGCTGTCCGAAGGACCAGTGTGAGTGGACGATGCACCATCGCGGTAAAGTCTCCGTTTTCGATGGCCACAAGATTAGAGACACCTCATTGTCCTTATAAGACGGCTAGTTTCAGTTTTACTAATCACTTAAAGTGAACAATAAGATGTCGACGACCTTAAGTTCCATCAATCTCAATCGCTTCGCCGTCTTCGTTGCGGTGGTAGAGGCCGGATCACTCACGAGGGCGGCCTCGCGTCTTGGCATCGCCAAAACGATGGTGAGTGCACACCTGCAGCGACTCGAGACAGAAATCGGAGCGAGCCTTCTGGTGCGTACGACGCGAAGGCTTCACCTCACCGAAGCAGGCGAAATGTTCTATGAGGCTGCCCGGATAATCGTTCGAGAAGCCGAAGAAGCCGTCAACGCGATTGGACAGAGCGCCAACAATCCACGAGGCACTTTACGGATCACCGCCCCCGTTGACTATGGAGCTACTGTGATAGCTCCGCTGGCGATAGCCATGCAGCAGCGGTATCCGGCGCTTAAGATTGATTTGCTGACAGGAGACAGACTCTTTGATCTGATCGCAGAGGGCATCGATGTCGCGATACGCCTTGGGCGTTTGGCCGATTCGACTCTGCAAGCCGTGCAATTGGGACGTGTGGAAGAGTGGCTTGTCGCGGCTCCGGGTGTTCTGCCAGCCAAGATCAAGACTACAAGTCCGAAGGACCTGACCGACTTGCCATTCATTGGCCTGTCGATACTCCCCCGCCCTACCA
Source organism: Dyella psychrodurans (assembly GCF_003363265.1). Taxonomy (GTDB): domain Bacteria; phylum Pseudomonadota; class Gammaproteobacteria; order Xanthomonadales; family Rhodanobacteraceae; genus Dyella_B; species Dyella_B psychrodurans. Next base: position 489,773 of record NZ_QRBF01000001.1, read on the forward strand.
CATGGCGATTTGAACGAGATGGACAGAGCAAACAGACCGTGACGTTTTCCGCATCTTTCACAGTCAATACGGCCCACGCTGCACGTGCGGCCGTGCTTGCCGGCGGCGGCCTGGCTGTTCTGCCAGATTTCTCGATCGCTCAAGATGTGGAAGAAGGTCGATTGGTACGGGTGTTGCCGAAATGGAAGTTGCCGGGAGGCGGCATCTTTGCCGTGTACCCCATGGCCAAGTTCAGGCCACAAAAAATTCGGGTCTTCGTGGACGCGCTTAAAGCGGAAATAGAACAATCAGGCAGAGGTGTGTCACGTGTGCGGTGACGTGACATTACATCACTGATCATGCATCGAACGTAGCAGCCGAGTGGTTACTTGTCCGATCACCCAATCGCAGCGACAAGCCCTTCGGCCACCCATGCTGCCAGGAATTCTCCCGCCGCAGAGGCGCCGTGATTATCCCCGAGAAGGTGAGCGAGATTGCCGCACAGTTCGGCGAACGATGCACCATTCGAGACGTGATTGAGCGCGCGCATTTCAAGCTCATCGATCGTTTGGAAACGGCAACGATGCCCTTCTCGCCAAACCCGAATGGCCGCCACGTCCGCGAAGTATTCGACGGCGGGAGGCACCTTTTCGGACGCCATTGCGGACCATAGCGCACCGCAATTGCTCCGCACGGCGAACACACGCAGGGTTGGCACGAAATGGATCCTGGCGTGGTCCCAGTCGATATCTTTGATCATCGTTTCGGTAGTTACCGCCATGCCGTCCGGACCATCAAACGCGCGACGCAGGGTCCAATCCAACAACGCCAATTCTCCGACTTCGGGGCTATCGGGATAGAGCGCATCCAGCGTGTCCGCAAAGTGCGCACCGTAGTCACTGATCGTCCAGCTGACGGGTGGATGGGTTTCGATGTAACGACGCACGCCATCATGAAACTGGTCATCTCCCAACCATGCCCAGGTACGCTCAAAGGTTTCACGCATGCACTCTTCCAACTGAGCGCGGTAGGCGTGATGGTAGACAGCCAACCCCGGAGTAGCGCCTGTGGGGACGTACTGATCGAGGACGTTGGGACCGTCCACCAAAAAGGAGCAAAACTGTCGCTGCATGTCCAGGAGGCTCATGCGAAACACTCCTCCGACTGACACGCTGCGGAGGCCACCGTTCGCGCGATGTTCAATTCATCGAGCAATTCGCTCAGCGGCGGGATATTGTCGTCGCGCTCAATCATGCTCGCGACCGAACCAAATCGTTCGCAGGCTGCACGGTAAACGGACCACACTGCGTTAGGGACAGGCTGATCGTGTGTATCGATGAGGCGATTCTCTCCCTGACTGTGACCGGCCAAATGCATCTGTCTCACATAGCCCTTGGGAATAGCAGAGAGGTACTGGTAGGGATTAAAGCCTTGATTGACGCCACTCACGTAAATGTTGTTGACGTCCAATAATAAATAGCACCCTGCCCGGCGACACAATTCGGCGAGAAACTCTGGCTCGCTGTAGTCGGCCTGTGAGTAGCTCAGATACGTCGAGGGGTTTTCCAGAAGAATCGGCCGCTGCAGGAAATCCTGCACCTGATTCACGTTGGCGCAGGCCACATCCATGGCCTCATTCGTGTAAGGAAGTGGGAGCAAGTCATGGGAGTTGAATCCGCCCACACCTGTCCAGCACAGGTGATCGGAGACCCAAAGCGGCTGTATGCGCTCAGCCAGGTCTTTCAACCGCCGAAGATAATCGAGCTTCAGCCCGTCGGCCGAACCAATCGACAATGACACACCGTGCATCGCGACGGGATAGTGCGCCCGTACTGCTTCCAGAATGGCGAGCGGCTTGCCTCCTTGCACCATGAAGTTCTCGGAAATTACCTCGACAAAATCGACCGAAACTTGGCCGTCAAGGAATTCCTGGTAGTGCACAGGGCGCAAACCTAGGCCGAATCCTTCGAAAGCAGGTAAGTCAAGCGTACGCATAGTGAATTCCCAGAAAAGAGAGCCCAACTGTAGGGAGCAGTCGGGCTCTGACGATCACTTCGACGGAGCGGTCAGGCTGCCACCGGCTGCGTGGCATGCGCTGGCTGTCAAGTCTTTGAATCCTTGGCCCTTGCAGGAGTTCTGGCCTTTGCAAGCGTGATCGCCCGATTTGCAATCGGATTGTCCTTTGCACGCATTGACGCCGTAGCACGGCTGCGCCTGGTCGCCCGCCGCGGGCGACGCATGGGCCGGGCTCACCTGAGCGAGGCTGGCAAAAGCGATGAAAGCCGCGGCGGCCGCGAGGCTGGTACCACTGGAGAGCTTGATCATGGGACAACTCCTACGTTGAAAGAATGGGATGCCGTGATGGCATGGGGGAGTTCGTCGTCTTTTCTGAAGAAGTTACACGGCACCCACAATCGACATGCCTGCAAGCAGGGCCGGAAGCGATCCCACCTTTTGCACACCATCGATTGCTGTGTCACGGCACTGAGCATGTACTGCATCGGCCATGGGCCATTCGTCATGTAACGACCGACAAGCGAGGCACGAACACTAACGAAGGGTTTTCTTTCTTGAGATAGGCCCGGGATATCGGCTGTGATCGCGGAGGTGACATGAAACGTCGGCGCTTTCTCCAATGGGCAGGTGGCTTGACCATCGCCGCATCGTCACCCTTGCGTGCTATCGCGCAATCCGATGACGATCCGCAGGACATTTACAACAGGCTGAAGCAATCACTCGATCTTCGTTTCGTTGTAGCAGGCGGAAACATCGATGTCGCCATTGCTGGAAATGCCTCCCCTCTCGACAAACACCGTATAGAAGTGTGGATACGCAGAAGTGCATCGGCCATCGCGGCCTATTTCGGGCGCTTCTCCGTAGCGCATTGGAGCTTGCTCGTCACACTTAACGAAGGTGACCACATCGGTCCTGCTACAACCTGGGGACATCCAACATCCATGACGCACATCGCGTTGGGGCGAAACGTCAGCGAGAGCGCCCTGCACGATGACTGGGTGATGGTGCATGAAATGACACACCTGGCACTCCCAACACTGCCGCAACGCAATGCGTGGTTTATGGAGGGCAATGCGACGTACGTTGAACCCATTGCTCGCGCGCAATGGGGACAACTCACGCCGCAAGAGGTGTGGCGATGGGCCGTCGACGATATGCCCAAGGGACAACCGCACGACGGCGACGAAGGGCTCGATCACACCCATACCTGGGGCAGGACTTACTGGGGCGGCGCCATGTACTGGCTGCTTGCCGAAATTGCCATCTATAAGAACAGTGGTGGCCGATATCGCCTTCAGGACGCACTACGGGCCATCCATAGCGAAAGTGGCGGCAACACGTCATTTTGGAGCGTGGAGCAAACCATCCTCGTCGGAGACGCCGCCGTGCAAGGCGATACTCTGAGTTCGCTTTACCGAGAACTCAAGGATCGCCCAGTGGCGATTGATCTCCATGGCGCACTCCAGCAATTGGGCATTTCGGAAGTCGATGGTGCTATTCGCTTTGACGATCGTGCGCCGCTTGCCGAACTTCGACGTTCTATTACAACGCTACAAGCTCCAACGTAACTCAGTTAAAGCTTCTCCCTACTTTCGTCTGACCGTTTGCGAAAGAGTTGTAACCCCGAGACATCGGCAAACGAAGTGACTCAGCAAACCATTACCAAATCCTTCGTAAGGAAATAGGACAACCGCATAGCTGCGATGTCTGCAAAGCCCCAGCCGTTTGCCGCGTGGACTTTAGTGCCTGCCGTGACTCATGAGCCTGAGTTGACGGTCCTGCGGGATGTTCCGGAGCCCCGGACATCCCCTTTGATGGCTGAGTCGACGTAACGATACTCCCACCGTTACGCCGGCCCAGCCGTCTTTTTTTGTTCCCATCCGTTGGGCTGTGCTCTTTCGGTGCGAGCCAACGCGAGGTGGCCTGAAACGTCACAACGGTATCTGATCACGTCCGGAGGAACCCAGTTACATAAGGACCATGCTTAAAGAGGGTTTAGTGGGCGCTTGCAAAGACGAGGCACGCATCGGGTTTGCCTGCGGCCTCCACCCATACGTGTGTGGTGCTGCGAACGAATTGTTTTGAGACGCCGATGTCTTCGTTTCGCAAGTACGGCGCATAGACCATGACGTGTGGCGGATATAAGGTCTTTGCCTCCCCCGTTTTTGGATCGAGTTGCACGAAGTCATGAGAGAGCATGTAGGCAATGCCGGGCTTTGCGGGCGGCCGCAAACGCCCTGCGCTGTACTCCGCGTCGATCATGCGGTCAACGCTAGGGCCATCGACGCCACTCACCATGATCCGTGCTCGTTCGAGGCTCGCCTGGAGGGTGGTGCGTGAACCCTCGGCGTCGTAACAGACGGGAGCGGTCACGTGAATGTCGCGTTCGACGAGACAGTTGAAACCGTTGCGACTCGCTCGAACCAAAACGAACCCGGAAGGCTCGAGTACGTAAACACCAGCGTCCACTCGCAGCTCCGGCGGTGCCGCGCTAAGTGCCATGGTGATTTCTCGATTTCGGTCAAGCTGAGGAATGCCTTCCGGGAGTGTGCTCGCCATGGCGCTCGCCGCGGACAGCAACGTCAGGATCGCGGCGAGGCGAAGTGTGTGGTGAATCATCCGGTCGTCCTTATGTGGTGTTGATAAATAAGCGTGTAAACAGCCTGATTTCGGTTCGATCACGTAGTTCGCCATGCGAAGCCAGGCCGCCACTTCAGATTCACGCCCAGCGTGCCGAGCACGATCAGCGCGACACCTGCCATCTGAACCAGGGCCAGGCGATGTCCGTACAGCAGGTAATCCAACAGCAGTGCCATCAGAGGATAGATAAACGACACGACGGCAATGGTCACCACAGGCAGCCGCGGATAAGTGGAATAGAACAGCACATACACGATCCCGCTATGGATCACGCCAAGGCCCAGCAACCACGCCCAGTGAAGCCCCATGTGGAACACGCTACTGCTGCTGAAGCCCGCGAGCATGGCAACGCCGACCCAGCACTGGATCATGACCAGGGCGAACGGACGCCCCTTGCCGACCTGACGCGACATCAACAACGACACGCCGCAGAACAGCGCTGCGAGAAACGCCAATCCGACACCGATGAGATAGTTCTGTTCCGTGTGCCGAAGCAGGCGGACAGGATCGCTGGTGCAGATCACTCCCACGAAACCAAGTACCGTCCATGCCAGGTCGGCCGGCTGTGTGCGTTCACCTTGCACGAGCGTTGCCAGAATCAGCATCACGAACGGGAAGCATTGATAAACCAGCGTGGCAACCCCGATGGACGATCGCGCCATGCCTGCAAAGAGCGCCACCCAATTGAGCACCAGCAATACCCCGCTCAATACCGCCCCGCGGAGTAGCGCGCGCTCGTGCCACAGTCCTCGCAAATAGCCCTTGGCCAGCCCCCAGCCGAGCAGAAACAGACCGCCGAACAGACAGCGATAGAACACTGCCGTAAACGCGTCTTGGTGGCTTTCATGCACGAATACGCCTACCGAGCTGATCAAACACTCGGCAAACACCAGTTGCAAGACGGCGCCGCGCGTGTCGTTGGGCCGGGATGAAGGGGGCATGGTGGGCTGTGCTTTCCAGAACGATGGGAGGCAGCGTAAGACCCACGATGCGACAGATACAGATTCAGATAGAATAAAAATAGACAAGTACAGATGGAGTACCCTCCATGCTTCTCTATGAACGCGTTGCCGCGGCACTGCGCGCGCAAATCGCTCACGGCACGCTACGCGCCGGCGAGCGCCTCCCATCGATCCGGCGCTTGGCGGAGGGACACGGCGTCAGTGTGGCCACCGCGGTTCAGACATACCTGCAACTGGAGCGCGAAGGCTTGGTAGTAGCACGGCCGCGCTCGGGTTATTTCGTGCGCGCATCGACACCGCAGTTGCCGGCCTCCCCGCCTGCAAGACGCCGTGTACCGGGCGAAGTCAACAACCCCGCACTGCTCGATGCCACGGAAATACGTGCGCGCGGCGACTTGCTTCCGCTGCATAGCGCGACGCCTGCCCTCGAGTTGCTGCCGCAAGGAGCGTTAATGGCATCGGTGTCGCGTTGCCTTCGTCGCGCGCCAGCCGTGGTGCTCGAATACGCGCCGGCACAAGGCCACTTGGCACTGCGACGCCTCATCGCCCAACGTTATGCCCAAGTAGGCGCGCCGGTATCACCGGAAGAAATCGTGATCACTGCCGGCGCGATGGAGGCGATCAACCTGGCCTTGCGTACCATCACCTCACCGGGCGACGTAGTGCTGGTGGAAACGCCGACCTACCACGGGATCCTTCAAGCAGTCGCCGCATTGCATCTGAAAGTGCTGGAAGTTCCGAATCTGCCGGGCCAAGGTATCGACGTGGCTCGCCTCGACCATCTGCTGCAGCAGAACTCCGTGCGCGCGGCAGTTTTGGTACCCAATTTCAACAATCCACTGGGTAGCCTGACGAGCGACGCCGACAAGCGAGCCTTGGTAGACAGCTGTGCCCGGCACGGTGTCGTCATCATCGAGGATGACATCTATGGTGAGCTGGCTTGGTCCGGGCAGCGCCCATCTCTGCTTCGCCGGTGGGACACTCGCGGCATGGTGATCAGCTGTGGCTCGTTTTCCAAAATGCTGGCGCCCGGTATGCGCCTCGGTTGGCTGGCGTGCAACCAATGGACCGACGCCTTGGTGCGCGCCAAATTCTTCTCCACGGTGGGAGGTACCAGCCTTACCCAGCTGGCCATGTCGGACTATCTGCAACGCCACGATCTGGAGCGACATCTTCGCCGCCTTCGCCGAACATTGGCGGATAACGGGCAGCGCATGTTCGAAGCCATCGCGCGTTACTGGCCCTCCGATACGCGCGCAAGCGAGCCACAAGGGGGCTTGTCGCTGTGGGTGCAACTGCCCGCGCGCGGCGATAGCCGTGTGTTGTCCAAGGCGGCGCTGTCGAAGGGTATCCGCACGTCGCCTGGCGTGCTGTTTTCCAGCCGAGGCGAATATGCCGATTACGTGAGGCTAAGTTGTGGCCTGGTGTGGAATGAGCGGCTGGACCGCGCCATGAAGGAACTGGGAAAATTGGCGGCCAAGCTCGACGGATCGAAGGTCATAACTCCGTAGAATATCGTCGGTCGCATGGCATATCAGCGATGGCTTCCGTGGCCAGCGCAATAGTCGACAGGCGCATTGATTCCATTTTTCGTCTTGAGTGCGGATCTTGCGCGATCGCTGACGAGCGAAGCGTTCGAATGAGTGCTATCGCCAATGAGGTGCATTAATCTTCGGGCGTCTGATCTTCTGGGCAGTGTCAACTACCGCAACAGCAACAAGTAACTCGCTGCAGCCCAGCTGAAGTTAGCCGACTGGTAACCTTGGCCAGTGAGTGGATCGTAATTTTCGTACATGGGAGCTTGCGCGGTTAACCCTATAGCGTTCAGCACGAGTCGTCGCGCCATGTCATCCGCCTGCTTCGCATAGCCGTAACGGCGAAGTGCCTCCACTCCGAAATAAGCCTGATCCAGCCACACCGGTCCACGCCAGTATCCCGTGATGGGCGAGAAGTGCGGATCGTCCTGTGCCAAAGTAGGAAAAGGCATGTAGGTTGCAAACTTGTGCGGATCGAGCATCACACTGACGACGCGAGCGGCCTCTTCCGGACTGGCGATGCTTGCCCACAGCGGTGCCCAGCCCTCCGAACCGTAGACGCGCACACGATCGTCGCGACCCAGCCGGGCATCGAAAAAGTAACCGTACTGACGGTCATACATACGCGTCTGGATAGCTTCGCGCATGGCTGCCGCTTCTTTCAGCCACTGACGAGCGTCGGTGCTCTTGCCGATCGCCTTGGCGATCGTGGCGAGATCGATTTTCTCCTTGTAGAGATAGGCATTGAGATCGACCGATTCCTGATTCATCGACCACGCACCTTCGCCATTCTTCAGCATGATCACGGTGTCGAAGCGAACAGCATTGTCCATGCCGCTTTCCCACTTCGCCGCGATGGCGGTGCCGTCGGTGGAGCCATATTCGGCCAGACCGTTGTGGTCGTGGTCGCGCGCGCCGAACCACCAGCGGTGATAACGCACCAGCCTGTCGTACATCTCGGCAAGAAAGGCTTTGTCGCCAGTAGCCCGATAGATGGCCAATGTGGCCCAGGTCGCCAAAGGTGGCTTGGTATCGCGCCAGTTGTCGTTCGCCTTGTCCAGGTAGATGCAGTCAGGGACCATGCCATCCGCAGTCTGGTAGTCGAACATCGCTCGCATCTGATCGCGCGCCAAGTCCGGCGCGAATAGCGCGAGCGCTGCAGCATGCTTCCATGAATCCCAGGCCCAGAAACCGTTGAAATCCGGATTGGAGTAGGACGGAATGACACCATCGTGATGTAGATCACCACGCGCCGCGCGCCAATTGCCGAGCAACGTGATGATCGCCTTGACCGCCACGCGCTGCGCCACGTCATCTGGCAATCCCGCCAGATGGCTCTTGGCGATCGACGCAAGGTAACCCGCCCACCGCTCGCGATTGCGCATCCATGCCGTCGCATCATCCAGCGCCTGAGACGTACCGGTATGCGGGTCGTACACCAGCACCTGATCGACGTAAAGCACTGCGGTTTGATGGGGTTCCAAGTGCAACGGTCGATTCAAATCGATCCGGTACGCCGCTCCCGCCACCGTGACGCGCCGAGCGATGACGCCGTCTCCATGCAGGGCCGTACTCAGGATCGACGGCGAATGCGCAAAGGTCTGCGCCACGGCCTCGCCACGGGCGGCAAGGCCGTTCGCCTCATCGGGCATCACCTGCCCTGCTATGGTTACGTTGATATCAAGCGCACGCGTCGCCTTGAGCTCAATGCGCGCCACCGCTTGCGATGAATTGGCGAAGAAAAGAATCTGGTCCACGCTGACACTGGGGGACGAAAAACGGCGAACCAGATAACCCGGAGCGGCGTGGCTTTCAGTGGGCATCATCATGATGTCCTGATGGGTTCCCGCTTCCCGCAGCAGCACGCGTGCGAATCGCTGCCCTACCCAGCGACCATCGCCGAGGCTATGCACGAAGGGCCCGGCGAAGCCCGTGTCGTCGTCACCCGCAGGAGGCAGGCTGTAGCCGTGCCATGCGCCGGCATCAAAAAAGATGTTAAAGCTTCGATCCGTGGGTGAGGCGGGCATCCCGTGCATGTCGAGCACGTCGAGGAAACGCGCATCCGGCACACCGGTTTGCGCTATCGAGCCTGTGCCGAAAGCCAGGAGTCCTACCGCAATGATCAGGCGTGTGAGGCGTGAATGCATGTGGTTATGGTCGGCGATGCCGATGCATGTTGCCAGCGCGACGACACCGTCGGCTCCCTTCCCCCGCGAGGGAAGGGAGCCATCCGAGGGAGGGAGCCGCGGATGGGCATGTTGCACCGCCGGTTGATCGCATCAGAACTTGTACTTGGCCTGGAAGTTGACCTCGCGCCCTTCGATGGAGCGCGCCAGAATCACGCCGCCGCCGCTGGCAAAACCAAACAGGCGCGCATTGCCTTCGGTGACGCCGATCTGGTTGGTCATGTTCGTGCCGCGCAAGGTCAACATCCAGTTCTGGCCGATGTTGGCGATGGCGCCGATGGCCAGATCGTAATAGCTGCCTAGCGGCTGCTGTTCAAGCTGGTCGCTGAAGCGGTTCCCCACATGCTCGTAGGTCAGCCAGAATTTCATGCTGCCCCAACTGGTGGGAATCTCGTACGCCGGCGTCACGCGGTACTGGACTTTCGGCTGGCGATCCAGGTCCATGCCGTTGATGCTGCTGCACTCGTTGTTGCCGTTCTGCGCCACGTAGGGGACGCAGCTGTCGTAACCGGAGTAATGGCCGTCCATGTAATCGCCGCTCAAGGACACTGTGAAATGCTTGAATGGCGTCAGGATCACCTGAGTGTTGAGGCCCTTTGTCGTGGAGCCGTACACCAGATTGATCTGTCCGGTATCGAGCGTAATCGAATAGGGCACGCCGTGGAAAAGCCGGCGATACGCACTGATATCGGCATAGATCCACGGCGACTGGTATTTGAAGCCCAGTTCCATGTTGTGGATCTTCTCCACCGGGGTGCTCGGCAACGGCTGAATGTTGTCGAACGTGGGCAGGAACACGCCATCGTTCACACGCGCGTACACGCTCATATTGTTGTTGATCGCGTAGTTGGCGCCGACGGTCCAGGAGGTCGCGCTCTTGGAATACGACGGATGCTGGAAACTGTTGATCAGGTACTCCGCATCGTTGTTGTACACCGTATACGGATTGGCATCCAGATCGCCGGACGTCGTGTTCTGGAACCAGCCGTTGATATCAACGTACTGCACGCGTGCGCCACCATCGAAACGCCAGTTGCCGATATTCCAGGTGTCCGCGGCAAAGGCTGCCGTGGTGGTGGCATGCCAACGTTCGTTGAACGCCATCCAGGATTGCGGCTGGTTGTTCCAGAACAGCCCTTGGCCGTCGGTGAGCTGATAGGTGTTGGTGCCATCGCTCAGGTTGACGACGATCGGATTCGGATTAGTCTTGGACTGCATCAACATGTTCAGGCCATCGTTCTCCGAATGGCTTTCCGAATACACCGCCGTGTAGTTCCCCAAGGTCAGCGTATTGCCATCGAACAGGTCCTTGCTGATGTGGAACTCGTTGCTCACGGACTGAATGTGCTTATGAATGTACTCAGGGTTCTGAACGGTGACGTTCTCATTCATATTGGCGGGCTTGCCGTTGGTGTATGTAGCCGTCGCCGCGAGGTTGGACGGAAGCCCAAAGGCTGCTTCCGAACTGGAGATGAAGCTCCCCAACGTCATCGGGTTTTCACCCGTGCTGAAAAATGCGGTGGTATCCATGTTTCCGCCCACCAGGATGAACTTGTCTGACAGCGACCAGCCGTTCTGGAAGTCCAGGTCAAGGTTGCCGCCCACCATGTGCACGTCGCCGCCCTGACCATTGGCCATGTCGATGTTCACGCCCGCCGGTGAGCAGCCCGGCGTAAAACACGGCGTGGTTTGCAGGAACTGGTAACGATCCGCGTTGCTGCCGAAGGTGCCCGTCAGCGGGTTGAAGCCCGGATACGGTGAAAACTTGCCCGGCGCCGGGTTGTAGATCGGCGTGTCGGTGACGAACTGGTTCTTGTCCTGCAGTTCTCGCGCATAGAACATGATCGAACCGTATTCCAGGTCGTGGCTCAGCGTCGCGGTGAGCTGGCCGCCCTTGTCGGCGGCGAATTGCGGGTCGCGCACGCCATCGGATTTGCGCCAGAAACCGCCGATGCTCCCGTACCAGCCACTGTCCTTGCCAAAGAGCGGAAAGCCGTAGAACCCATCCAGGCGCACCATGCCTTCCGATCCGTACGTCACGCCCACGTCGCCGCCGGGCGTGGAAGTCCCCTCTTTGAGGATGAAGTTCGCGATGAGGCCGGGCTGCCCGTTCCCGAAGAGCACCGATGGTCCACCCTGCACGGTCTCCACGCGATCGATGCTGTCGTCGAGGCGGAACATCGCGTCGGTGAAGTACTCCCACTGCGGGAACAAAGGCGAACCATTGAGCTGCAGCGTCACGAACGGCGCGCCGCTGTCCGAAGGAAAGCCCGCGACTTCGATATTTGCACCGGTCTGACCACCGGAAGATTCCGGATAGATACCCGGCGACATCTTCAAGAGATCGGCCGTGCTGATCGGATTGAGTTCCTTGATCTGCTCGCTGGTGGCGCTGGTGGTCGAGTAGCTGGCGTCTATCTTGCGAATGCCGCCGAAGTTGGTATTGCCGGTGACCACCACCTGGTTGAGCGTGGTGGCCTCTTGTTTCGATTCGCCGCCCTGTCCCCGGGCGGTCTTGGCTTTGTTCTGGCCCTGGTCGGCGGACGACGCGGCCGCAGGCTGTGATGTCGTGTTCTGGGCCTGTGCGGCGCCGGCCATCAACATGGCGCCGATCGCCACCGTGAGTGCGCGCCGACCGATCTGCTTGCAACTGCTCATGAAACCTCCTCCCCAAAGACGTATGACGGGTTTTCCCCGGACTCCCCGCAGTGACGGCAACGCACTGGCGTTTCCTTCTGCAGCCGCCGCCTTGCTCCTTGTTTCCGCGTCCAGGTCACCGGCTATGCCGCCGGTGGGGCGTCATCCTAACTGAAAATTTTAATTTGTACTACAATATTAAAATACTTCTGAAGTAGGAAAAGACAAACGTCGATCAGCCTGCTTGATGGGAGGTCGGGAGGAGTGGGAGCAGCAGCGCTGCAAGGCCTCTGAATGACGGTAAAAACCGCCTCTAGCGCGCTGATTTTTCTGGCGCCTAAGCGCTAAGGGATGGCCGGCTGCGGCAGGATGCGGATAGCATCGCCGTGCGTTCCGGCGCATGCGCAAACCTCACACAATACGCTTGTATGATAAGTTCCGTTGGACGCTGCACCGCAACATGCGGCGTCAAACGAGATTGCGGGCCCAGGGCACGACACGCAAGCGTTGCGAGGCCAGTCCATGAACACCTTTGCAGTGGAGAAACGTTGAAGATGAAAGCTACGGATGCCCGCAATCTGCATGGCCACGTGGTGCGCGAACTGGGCCGGCGCATCGTCACCGGCGAACTGCGCCCCGGTGATGTGCTACCGCGCGAAGAGACGCTCGCCGAGAGCATGGAAGTCAGCCGCACGGCGTTGCGCGAAGCATTGAAGGTGCTCTCCGCCAAGGGCCTGATCGAAGCGCGCCCTAAAATCGGCACGCGCGTGCGCAAGTTGGAATTCTGGAACCAGCTCGATGCGGACGTGTTGTCCTGGCGATGCGCCTCCATGCCGACGGATGACTTCGTCTCGAAACTGGTGGAGATGCGCGAAATCATCGAGCCGGCCGCAGCCGCGGCGGCGGCGCGCCGACGCACCGCCGCGCAGTTGATCAAGATCGACAACGCTTATCAGCAGATGGACGCGTCGCGCAATTCCGACGAATGGGCCGTCGCCGACCTCAGCTTTCACGATGCGGTGCTTCAAGCGACCGGCAACGAGTTGATGATCTCGCTGTTCTCGGTGGTCGAAAGCGCGCTGGGCATGTTCTTCGTGCTCTCGGCACAGACGGCCGGCGACTTCAGATATTCCCTGCCCCATCATCACAAGGTGCTGGAGGCGATCCGCCGCCAGCAGCCGGAGGTAGCGCGCAAGGCCATGCAGGCCATGATTGCCGATTCGCTGGAGAATCTGCATAAGCGGCGCAAAAGCAGTGCGAGGAAAACCGGCGAAACACGGCGCAAGTAAATTGCGCCATGCACTGACATTTACGTGGCGGTCAACACCTGATCGAGCGTATCCAGGAAATGCTCCGCATTAGCCTGGCTGAAGACGATAGGCGGCTTGATCTTCAGCACGTTGTCATCGGGTCCCTCGGTGGACAACAGCACGTGGTGCGCTTTCATCGCTTCGACTACGGCCTTGGCCCTGGTCCGGTCCGGGGTTCTGGTATCAAGGTCTTGCACGAACTCCGCACCGATAAAAAGCCCCTGCCCGCGCACATCGCCGATACGGGCATGACGTCGTTGCAGATCGCGCAAGCCGTCTAGCAAGAACGCGCCCACGCGGCGCGCATTTTCCTGCAACTGCTCCTCCTCGATCACATCGAGCACCGCCAACGCGATGGCACAGGACACCGGATTGCCGCCGAAGGTATTGAAGTACTCCATGCCCGTGACGAAACTGGCGGCGATCTCCGGTGTTGTCACCACCGCACCGATGGGATGGCCATTGCCGATGGGCTTGCCCATTGTGACGATGTCCGGCACTACACCCTGCCCTTCGAACGCCCAGAAATACTGGCCGGCACGACCAAAACCCACTTGCACTTCATCGGCCAGGCATACACCGCCGGCAGCGTGAACCGCTGCGTAAGCCTCCGGTAGATAGCCCTCCGGCAACACGTGCTGACCGCCACATCCCAGCAGCGATTCGCAATAGAAGGCGGCGGTTGCGACATCGCGTGCGCGCAGATCAGCCATCGCCGACCGCAACAGCCGGCCATACTGTCGGCCGGCTTCCAGGCTGCGGCGAAACATGCCGCGATACGTATCGGGCATCGCCACCACGCCCACGTGTGCCGCCTGGCCTTCCCCACCCTTGCTGTTGAACTTGTAGGGACTCAGTTCGATCATCGACGGCGAATGACCGTGGTAGGCATGATCCACCACGATCACGCCGCGCGCTTTGGTGTGCGCACGCGCCAGGCGCAGAGCCAGATCATTGGCCTCCGTACCGGAGTTGGTGAGGAAGACCACCGACAAGGGCTTGGGCAATGTGGCGGTCAGGCGCAAGGCGTATTCGACGATGTTGTCGTGCAGATAACGCGTGTTGGTGTTGAGCCTCGCCATCTGCGCCTGCCCGGCTTCGACGACACGAGGATGGCAGTGGCCGACGTGGCAGACGTTATTGACCATGTCCATGTAAGCCTGACCATCCTGGTCATAGAGCCACACACCTTCGCCGCGCACGATCTTCAATGGTTCCTTGTAGGAGACGCTCAGCGTCGGATTCAACCATTGCTTGCGCAGCTGGAGGATCTCGGCATTGCTCCGTTGCGGCACGCTGTCCAGCACGGGGCGAAGGGCACGGGTATCAATCATGGCTTGATTCCAGAAAAGGACGGACGATGGCATCGCGATCGACGCCCGCGAGATGTCGCAGCAAGCGGCGAACGCCTTGCTGCGACACCATGATGAAGGGATTATCCGGCGCTTCCCGATGTGCCCGCGTCGCCATCAGCACACTGTGGCACAGCCGCGCGAGGATGAAGGTCTGCAGCGCTTCGAGTTCCGTGCGCCGCAACGGACATTGCGCCACATAGCCGCGGACGATGGTGCGCGCGCACGCCACCGGATCGGCCTCGTGCTGCATGGCATACACGCAGGCAATGGCGAGGTCGGCCAGACGGAAACTGGTGCACATATCGCCGAAATCAATCACCGCGTTGACGCACGGGTCGCCGTCGTCGAGGGCCACGATCACGTTCAGATCGTTGGCATCGTTGTGCAGCACGGTGACCGGCAAATTTTCATGCCATGACGGCAAGCGTTCGCAAAATACATCGACGTGCGCTTGCACCATGGCTTGCAGCGCAGCGTCATCGATGTGCGCCATCTCATCGTGCAGGGCCGGCAGACGCATCAGGTTCCAGTCGTGCAGGCGATCAGCCGCGGGATGCTGAAAATCCTGCAGCCCGCGAGTAAGGCGACCGACCGCACCGCCCAGACTCTCGTGCAAGACGGCACGCTGTGCAGGTGCCAGGGAGCCGATCACATCGGCATACGTGCGGCCTGGCACGAAGCTCAGGATACGCACCTGACGGATCTGTCCCCCGATAGGAAAGGTCAGCAGATGCTGGCCGTTCAAGGCGCACAGCACTTGCGGCCAGCGCAGGGCGGGTTCGCGCTCGGCCAGGGTCATCATCGCCTGGTTTTCCAGGTCCAGGTCCATGCGCGACCACGACGGATTGGCCACTTTCAACACGTAATCGCCGGCATCGCTACGGATACGAAAATTCTGGTCGGCGTAGGACGGCAGCATGCTGATGTCGCCACGGATACGCCAATACCAATCGGCGAGCTGCGAGGCCTCTACTGGGGTCAGAACATCCATAAGGTCGGCACAAAAAATATTGCAGGGGAAGCTAATTGTAGTATAAGTTGACATTTGATTCAGCTGGAGGCTACCCCATGTTTCGGCCCTTGCTGGCGGCACTGATGACCGCTGCCGTCGCGACCACTGCCGCCGCCTATCCGGCCGACATGGGTGGACCGCACCCGGCTCCGTTGCGTGGTGCTGCCTTGCTGCATCAACCCGAATCCATGAGCTTCGGGGTGTTCTACTACCCCACGCAGTGGCCACAAAGCCAATGGCGACGCGATTTCGAAGGCATGCACAAGCTCGGCTTCGACTTCACGCACATGGCCGAATTCGACTGGACGTATCTGGAGCCGGAAGAAGGCCACTTCGATTTCGCCTGGCTCGATCAGGCGATCGACCTGGCCAGCAAGGCCGGCTTGCGCGTCATTCTGGGGACGCCCACGGCGGCCCCTCCCAGTTGGATGGACGAACGCTACCCGGAGGTCTACCGGGTGGACGAACACGGCCAGCGTCACGAACACGGCATCCGCG
Source organism: Dyella psychrodurans (assembly GCF_003363265.1). Classification (GTDB taxonomy): domain Bacteria; phylum Pseudomonadota; class Gammaproteobacteria; order Xanthomonadales; family Rhodanobacteraceae; genus Dyella_B; species Dyella_B psychrodurans. The sequence goes on from NZ_QRBF01000001.1 coordinate 505,903, forward strand.
CGGAAGTCTCGCTGGCCAACCCGAAATACGAGGCATTCGTGACGCGCCTGGTGACCGCGATGGCTCGGCACTACGGCCACGATCCGCGCGTATGGGGCTGGCAGGTGGATAACGAACCCAGCACATTTCCCGATTACAGCGACAGCGCTCGCGCCGCTTTCCAGTCCTGGCTGCAAAAGAAATACGGCACGATCGACGCGATGAACACGGCGTGGGCGGGCTCGTTCTGGAGCACACGCTACGGCAGCTTCAAGCAAGTACATCTTCCCAACGCCACGCTTGCCGCCGAAGACAAGCTCAGTCCGCATGCACTGCTCGATTTCGCGCGCTTTCAGGCCGACACCACGGCGCGCTTTCTCGATGCACAGGCGGCGATCCTCAAGAAGTACGCGCGTTCCGGGCAATGGGTGACCACCAACTACACCAATGTCAGCACCGCCACCGATCCGCGGCGTAGCCATGGACTGGACTTCCCCAGCTTCACGCTTTACCCGGTCGCCGGCACGAATATCCTGGGCGGTGACAGCTATGCCATTGGCAAGCCTGCCAACCTGATGGAAGCGGCATCGTACTTCCGCTCCATCAACGGCACGTTCGGCGTGATGGAACTGCAGCCTGGCCAGGTGAACTGGGGCGAGATCAATCCGCAGCCGATGCCGGGTGCCGTCAGCATGTGGATGTGGCACGCGTTCGCTTCCGGCGCGTCTTTCATCAGCACATATCGCTATCGCCATCCGTTGCGCGGCAGTGAGATGTATCACGAAGGTATCGTCAGTACCGACGGCGTGACACTGTCGCGCACGGGGCGCGAGTTTGTCGATACCTTGCACGAGATCAAAACGCTCGAACCGAAGCTCGACAACAAGGCGACCCTGCCGTCGAAACTCGCTGCGCGCTACACCGCCTATCTGTGGAGCCAGGACGTTTTCTGGGATCTCGACATCCAGCCGCAAACCACCTTGTGGAACAGCTGGGCTTATCGCAATACCTACACACTTGCAGTGAAAAGCACCGGCGCGCCGATGGACTTCATCGCCGAAGACGATGACTTCAACCGTTACCCGTTCCTGATCGCACCCGCCTACCAGTTGGTGAGTCAGGCGTTGGCGGATAAATGGCGACGTTATGTCGAACAGGGCGGCCATCTGATCCTGACCAGCCGCACGGGCCAAAAGAATGCACTGGGCCAGTTCCATGAAGGTCCGTGGGCCGCACCGATCCTCGACCTCATCGGTGACGACGTCGAAGGCTTCGACATGCTGCCGCCTAGCGCCAACGGCGCAGTGAATGCCAACGGCAAGACGCATGCATGGCACCGCTGGGCCGACATTCTCACCCCGCGTCCCAGCACCACGGTGCTCGCCACCTATGCCGATCATTACTATGCGGGCAAGGCTGCCGCGACCACTCGCAAACTCGGAAAAGGCACCGTCACGATGATCGGCGTCTCCACCGATGACGGTGAACTCGAACGTGAGATCGTGCGCAGCGTCTACCAGCGCGCGGGCGTGGCGATCGACGATCTTCCCACCGGCGTATTTCTAGATTGGCGCGGCGGCTTCTATGTGATGGTCAACTACAACCCGCAGCCGTTTTCACCCTCTCTTCCCATCACGGCAACGATCGTGCATGGTCATACGCCATTGGTTCCAGCGCAGGCGCTCGTCTGGAAGGAAGCTTCGCCGTGATACCCCGCGCTCACGCACGTTCACATAGGGAGCATCCGCGCGCATGAATGGCGTGATCGCACTCGACTGGGGCACGACCAGCCTGCGCGCCTACTGGCTGGAAGCGGGCAACATCCGCGAATCGCGGGCGCATCCCTGGGGCATTCGCCAGCTGCCGGAAGGCGGTTTCAATGTCGCGTTGGCCGATATCACCGCAGGATGGCCCAGACTTCCCCGACTGGCCTGCGGCATGGTCGGCAGCCGCCAGGGCTGGCGGGAAGTGCCGTATCTGGAACTACCGGCCACGACCGCCCAGTTTGGCCGCAACCTTGGCAGCGTGCGCGCGGACGATGGTCTGGACGTACACATCGTGTGTGGCTTGCGCAATCCACGCGGCCCGGATGTCATGCGCGGCGAAGAAACCCAACTGATGGGTGCGCTGTCACGGCAGCCTTCGCTGGCAGCACAATCGACCTGGATGCTCCCCGGCACGCACAGCAAATGGGTGAGCGTGCGCGATGGCGCCGTGACCGACTTCTGCACGCTGATGACCGGTGAACTCTTTGCGTTGCTGCAACAGCACTCGATCCTCGCAGCGAACAACGCCGGCGCGGTTGCCGATCCGGATGCCTTCGCCCGTGGCGTTATCGCCGCACGCGAGAGTGGTGCGGCCGGCGCACTCAGCCGGTTGTTCTCCGCACGCGCACTGCTGCTGGACGGTGCGCTGCCGGCCTCCTCCGTGCCGGACTATCTCTCGGGCCTTCTGATCGGCGAGGAACTGCGCTCGGCGTTGGCCACCGGTCGCTTTGATCACGACAACCCCCTTCAGCTGATCGGCGACGCGGCGCTGTGCGCGCGTTATCGCTCCGCGGCATCGCATTTCGCGCTTGAGGTGTCCGAGTCGGTGATTGACGCAGCAGCCTACGGCCTGTGGCAAATTGCCTGCTACGCACAGCTGGTCGATGCAGGTTCTTCCGACGTGTTCAAGGGCGTACCTTCATGCTGAAACCATGGCTTGAGCCACTGCCGTTGGTGGCGATCCTGCGCGGCATCCAACCCGACGAGGCAGTAGCCGTCGGCGCGGCGCTCGCGTCATCCGGTTTCCGCGTACTGGAAGTGCCGCTCAATTCGCCGCAACCGCTGGAAAGCATTCGCCGCCTGGCGCAGTCTCTCGGCGATACATGCCTGGTTGGTGCCGGCACCGTGATGACACCTGCGCAAGTGAGTGATGTCGCTGCTGCCGGTGGTCGGCTGATCGTCATGCCTCATGCCGATGTCAGCGTGATTCACGCTGCCAAGGACGCAGGCCTCGTGTGCGTGCCGGGTGTGGCAACGCCGACCGAAGCCTTTGCCGCACTGGCCGCCGGCGCCGATGGATTGAAGCTGTTTCCCGCCGAACAGGTGCAGCCCGAAGGCCTCAAGGCCTGGCGCGCCGTACTGCCGAACGGCCTGCCCGTGCTACCGGTCGGCGGCATCACGCTCGAAAGCATGGCGCGCTGGATCAGCGCCGGTGCGCAGGGATTTGGCATCGGCTCGGCGCTGTATGCGCCCGGGCTCGATGCTGTAGAAGTTGCTCGTCGCGCTCAAGCCTTTGCACGGGCATGGGCCGACATCTCCGAAAACGCCAAGGAAAACCGTGCATGAAGATCACCCAACTCACCAGCTTCCTGGTGCCACCGCGCTGGTTGTTCCTGCGCATCGACACGGATGCCGGCATCAGCGGCTGGGGCGAGCCGGTGGTGGAAGGTCGCGCGCAAACCGTGGCGGCGGCCGTGGATGAGCTTGCCGATTATCTGATCGGCAAGGATCCGCGCCATATCGAAGACCTCTGGAACGTAATGTATCGCGGCGGCTTCTATCGCGGCGGCCCCATCTTGATGAGTGCCATCGCCGGCATCGACCAGGCGCTGTGGGATATCAAGGGCAAGCATCATGGCGTGCCGGTGCATGAACTGCTCGGCGGCCCCGTGCGCGAACGCATTCGCGTGTATTCATGGATCGGCGGCGATCGTCCTGCCGATACCGCGCAAGCTGCCAGGGCGGCCGTCGAACGTGGCTTCACCGCCGTCAAGATGAATGGCACCGAAGAGATGCATTTCGTCGACAGTCACGCCAAGGTCGATCGTGTGCTGGAAAACGTGCAGGCTGTGCGCGATGCAGTCGGGCCGCATATCGGTCTGGGCGTCGATTTCCATGGCCGCGTGCACAAGCCGATGGCCAAAGTGCTGATGCGCGAACTGATGCCTTACAAGTTGATGTTCATCGAAGAACCCATCCTCTCCGAGCATCTGGAAGCGATTCCCGAACTGGCCGCGATCGGCGCCGCGCCGATCGCTCTGGGCGAACGGTTGTATACCCGCTACGACTTCAAGCGCGTTCTTGAGACCGGTGGCGTCGACATCATACAGCCAGACCCATCGCACGCCGGCGGCATCACCGAAACCCGCAAGATCGCCGCGATGGCGGAGGCCTATGACGTGGCGTTGGCCCTGCACTGCCCGCTTGGCCCGATCGCACTGGCCGCGAACCTGCAGCTCGATGCGGTGTGCCATAACGCCTTCATCCAGGAACAGGGATTGGGCATCCACTACAACGCCAGCAACGATCTGCTCGACTATGTCACCGATCGAAAAGTGTTCGCCTACGAAAACGGTTATGTGGCCATTCCAGGCGGTGCAGGCCTGGGTATCGAGATCAACGAAGCCTACGTGGCCGAACGCGCCCAGGTCGGCCATCGCTGGCGCAATCCGCTATGGCGCCACGACGACGGCAGTGTCGCGGAATGGTAGGCATGACCGATCTTTCATCGCCTGATTGCGGAGCCCGCTGATGTCTGCGTACGCAACCTATCCAAGCCTGATCGATCGCAACGTTCTGATCACAGGCGGAGCCAGCGGCATCGGTGCGGCGTTCGTCGACCACTTCGCCCGCCAGGGCGCGCGCGTGGCGTTTCTCGATGTGGACGATGCCAGCGCCGTAACGCTGTGCGCAGCGTTGTCCCAAATGCGATATGCACCGCACTATCTGCATTGCGATATCACCGATCTGCAAGCACTTCAAAACGCCATCGACGAAGTGCGCAAAACGATTGGACCGATTGCGGTGCTGATCAACAACGCCGCCAACGACGTACGCCATGCGCTCGCCGATGTGGATGCCGCGGCATTCGAGCGCAATGTGGCGGTAAATCTGCGTCACCAGGTCTTCGCCACGCAAGCGGTGATTCCTGACATGCGCCTGCTTGGAGGCGGCTCGATCATCTGCCTGGGCTCCACCGGCTGGATGAAAAAGAACGCAGGCTATCCGCTCTATGCGATGGCCAAGGCCGCCGTGCACGGTTTCGTCAATGGCATGGCGCGCGAACTTGGCAAGGAACACATTCGCATCAACAGCCTCGTGCCGGGTTGGGCGATCACCGAGAAGCAGGCGCGCCTGTGGCTGGACGATGCCGGACGCGAAGAGATCGCGCGCTTCCAATGCCTGCCCGGCTTCCTGCTGGCCGAGGATTTGGCACGCGCAGCCTTGTTCCTCGCCGCCGACGACAGCCGCATGTGCACCGGGCAGGATTTCATCGTGGACGGCGGCTGGGTATGACGGCACCCGCCGCACTGGCGCCGATGGAAGTTCTGCTCGATGCGCAGGACACGCTGGGCGAAGGCATCGTCTGGTGCGAGCGCATCCAGGCGCTTTACTGGACCGATATCCAACGCGCCACACTGTTCCGCCTGCATCCTGCAAGCGGACAACGGATGCATTGGCCGATGCCCGAGCGACTGACCTCGTTCGCGCTGTGCGAGTCCGACGATTGGTTGCTGCTGGCGCTCGCTTCGCGCCTGGCTTTTTTCCGCATGTCGGATGGTCATCTGCATACGCTCCACGCGATCGAAGCGGACATGCCTACGCGCTGCAACGACGGCGCTTGCGACAGGCAGGGGCGCTTCGTGTTTGGCACCCTGCACGAACCGCCCGAAGGCGATAAACAACCTCTGGGCAGCTTCTGGCGTTTGCACACCGACCTGCAGCTGGAACGACTCGCGCTGCCAAACGTCGCGATCAGCAACAGCATCGCCTTCAGCCCCAAGGGCGACACGATGTATTTCTGCGATTCGCTGTCGCGTCGCATCCAGCAGTGCTCGTATGGCGACACGCTGGGCCCACCACGCGTGTTTGCGGACCTTGGCGATGTCACGGGCGAGCCGGATGGTTCCTGTGTCGATGCCGATGGTTCGCTATGGAATGCGCAGTGGGGCATGTCACGTGTCGCGCGCTACGCACCCGACGGTTCGTTGCGAGAGTGCCTGCCCGTTCCCACGCAGCAGCCCACCCGGCCCGTGTTCGGCGGTGCCGGGCTCGACACGTTGTACGTCACCAGTGCACGCATCGGACTGTCAATGCGGCAACTGCATGCCGATCGCCACGCAGGCGCCTTGTTCCACGCGACGATGCCTGTGCGTGGCCTGCCCGAGCCGCGTTTTCTTGGCATGCCGCCCTGAACATGGATCGCATCGTGATCCTTATCGTTCCCATCATCCATCGCCCTTCGCCGCTTGCAGGATCTTCCTCATGAATGCTGTTGCGACACCTTCGACCAAGCTCTCGCGCGCCACGGCCGTATTCACCTGCATCCTGGCTGCGCTGGCGGGCTTGATGTTCGGACTGGATATCGGCGTGATCTCCGGTGCAACCCAGTTCATCCAGGGCGACTTCCATGTTTCCGATCACGCCATCGAGTGGATTGTCAGCGCGATGATGTTTGGTGCGGCGATCGGCGCGCTGGGTGCATCGTGGATGTCGGCCATGCTCGGGCGCAAACGGTCCTTGATTCTTGGCGCGGCACTGTTCGTGGCCGGATCGCTGCTGTGCGGCGGCGCCTGGTCGCCGCAGGCCTTGATCACGGCACGCTTTATCCTGGGACTGGCGATCGGCATCGCCACGTTCAATGCACCGCTCTATCTGGCCGAAGTCGCTCCGGAAAACATCCGTGGCGCGATGATCTCGCTTTACCAGCTGATGATCACCATCGGCATTCTGGTGGCGTTTCTCTCCGACACCGCCTTCAGCTACAGCGGCAACTGGCGATGGATGCTCGGCATCATCGCGATTCCCGGCGCGCTGTTTCTACTGGGCGTCACGCTGCTGCCGGACAGTCCGCGCTGGCTGATGATGCGCGGCCGCACAGCGCAGGCCGCCGACGTGCTGCGCCGCCTGCGCGGCGATGAAAGCGTGGCGAAGCGCGAATTGGCCGACATTGCCGAACAACTCAAGACCCCGCAGCGCGGCTGGCACCTGTTCCAGGAAAACGCCAACTTTCGCCGTTCGGTCGGGCTTGGCATGTTGCTGCAACTGATGCAGCAGTTCACCGGCATGAACGTGGTGATGTACTACGCGCCGCGCATCTTCCAGAACATGGGTTACGACACGCACGCGCAATTGTGGTTCACCGCCATCGTGGGCCTGACCAACGTGCTCGCCACCTTTATTGCGATTGGGCTGGTCGACAAGCTCGGCCGCAAGCCCATCCTCTACATCGGCTTTACCGTGATGGCGATCGGGCTGGGCGTGGTGGGCAGCATGATGCATATCGGCATCGCCTCGCACGCCGGGCAGATGTTTACGGTGGCGATGCTGCTGACCTTCATCGTCGGCTTTGCGATGTCGGCCGGCCCGCTGATCTGGACGTTGTGCTCGGAAGTGCAACCGTTGAAAGGTCGCGATTTCGGCATCGGTTGCTCGACCGTGACAAACTGGGTCGCCAACATGATCGTGGGCGCCACCTTCCTCACTCTGCTCAACAGTGTCGGCAACGCGGCGACGTTCTGGCTCTATGCGGTGCTCAACCTGCTGTTCATCGCGCTTACGCTCTGGCTGGTACCGGAAACCAAAGGCGTGACACTCGAACAGATCGAGCGCAACCTGATGGCCGGCCTTCCCTTGCGCCGGATTGGCGATCGTTCGGCGCAGGCACGCGCCGACAGGTCCCACGGATTCAGCGCGAGGGACATTCGCCAGAAAGATGCCGTGTCCTGATCACGCAATCGTCTCACCCAGGGGAGCGTAAACGATGGCGACCATACCCGCAGCAGAACACCCCGCAACCTTGCGCCGAGTGCTCGGAACGTGGGACCTGGTGCTCTTCAACATCGCCGCCATCGTTGCGCTGCGCTGGCTGTCGGTGGCGGCGCAGGTCGGGCCCTCCAGCATGGTGCTGTGGCTGCTCGGCTTGCTCGGTTTTTTTCTACCCCTGGCCTTGGCGGTGCTCGACCTGAGTTCGCGCGTGCCCGGCGAAGGCGGTCTTTACCTTTGGTCCAAAGCGGCTTTCGGTGACTTGCACGGCTTTATCACCGGCTGGACCTACTGGATCTCCAACCTGACCTACTTTCCGTCCATGCTGCTGTTCAGCGCAGGCATCTTTTTGCATATCGGCGGTTCCCATTGGTTGTCGCATGCCAGCGACGGCCGCTACAACCTGACCTATAGCCTGCTTGTGCTGTGGGCAGCGACATCGCTCAGCATTCTCGGCTTGCAACGCGCGAAGTGGCTGCAGAACATCGGCGGAATCGCCACCTGGGCGACCGGTGCACTCATACTGATCGCCGGCGCGATCGCCCTGTATCGCTTCGGTCCGGCAACACACATCACCACCTCCAACGTGATGCCCGATTTCAAAAGGCTCGCCACGTACTCCACCTTCGCAACCATTGCACTGGCCTTCCAAGGATTGGAGCTGGGACCGATCCTCGGCGGAGAAATACGTGATCCGGATCGGCAGATCCCGCGCGCCACACTGATTTCATGCGTGGTGATTGCTGCGATCTACATCGCAGGCACGGCTTCGCTGCTGATCGCATTGCCCGCCTCGACCATCGACGTCATCGGCGGCATTCCGCAAGCACTGCAAGCCATTGGCGACCGCATCGGTCTGCACGCCTTCGGCTCCCTGACCGCCCTGCTGGTGACGCTGGGTTCGATAGGCACGGTGGCCGCGTGGGTCACGGGGACCGCACGCCTGCCCTTCGTCGTAGGCCTGGACCGCTATCTGCCCGCTGCGCTGGGCCGCTTGCATCCGCGCTACGACACGCCCCACGTGGCGCTGACCATCCAGGGTGTACTGACGTCATTGATGCTGGCGGCCGCGCTATCGGGCTCGACCATCCACGAGGCCTATATCATCCTGATCGACATGACGGTGATCATGTCGCTGCTGCCGCTGCTGTACATCATGCTGGCATTCCCCGTGCTGCGCCATCGCGCCGCAACGCAAGACAAAGGTGCCGGGCATTCGCCGATCCGCAAGATCGGTTGCTGGATCATTGGGCTCATTGGATTTGCAGTCACGCTGCTGGCCATCATCACATCCATGATTCCGCCCGATGGCGATAACCATCCAGAATTATTCCTCTTAAAGGTCGTCGGCGGCTCCGCATTGCTTATCTGCATCGGGCTCGTGTTCCACCGTTTTCGACGTCAAGCACATCCAGATGCCTTTTAAAACGAATGTGCGCCAATGCCGGATGGGGCATTACTTTCAGTTGGGCAGGTAGACAGAAAGCGCCGCTACCGGAGCGATTTGCAGCAATCGGCTCAGTCAATGGAGCGGCGGGGACACGGTGGTCTCCGTATGATACTTTGAAGCATATTATTGAGATAATTTAATATTAATCATCTCAACATTCCCTCGTAAAGTGGACTCGTCGACATCCACCGACCCACCTCACGAAGGAAAACCCATGAACGCCCTCCTCCAGCTCATTGCAAAATCCGGCCTGTTAAAGAAAGACCTTGACTACCACCTGCTCCGCGCCGCGATGGTCGTCATCTTCGCCTGGTTCGGGTACGACAAATGGTTCCAGTCCGAGATCACGGCACTGGCACCGCTGATCATGCACGGACCGCTCATCTTCTGGACGATCCCGGTCTTGGGCATTCACGGTACCGCGATCCTCCTTGGCAGCGCCGAGTGGACTTTCGGTTCGTTACTGCTGCTGGGCTTCTGGAATAAGAAGCTGGGTGCGTTGGGTGCCCTCGGCTCCATCGCCACCTTCATCTCCACCTTGACGATCCTTCCGTTCGTCCCCGATGGCTGGGATGCAGGCGCCGGCGGCTTCCCCGCGATGGCGATGAATGCGGCCTTCCTTTTGAAGGACCTTGTTCTGCTGGTGGTCTCGGTTTACCTGCTCAGGCAAGACGTGATCCGCGCGCTGACTCTGCCGCGCAAGGATTAATGCAGCCGGGTGAGTTTTAAGGCCGCACAAGAACGGGAGGCCATCAAGCCTCCCGTTTTGTTTGCAAAGCTCTGCTCATGCAAAAAGTCGTGATTACCCCAGCTGCTCCTCGATGGACCGGGTCAACGGTGTTTGCTCACCGCCCGTATGCTTGGTATTCACGGGTTCTATCAGCACAATCCAGCATTCTTGGTCGGCGACCGGATTGTGCCGTGTTCCGCGCTGCACCACGTGAAGTGTACCCGCCGGCAAATGCACCTCCTTTCCATCGGGGTATTGAATACGCAGGCTGCCGCGCACGATATAAAACAGTTCATCCTCTTCGGCATGGTCATGCCAAACAAACTCGCCGAGCAATTTAGCGACCTTGACGTAGCTGTCGTTAACTCGGGCGACCACTTTCGGCGACCAGTAATCCGTAAGCGACTCAAAGGCGAGTTGCAGGTCGACGACCCCGCCGACCGGAAGTGTTTGGGTTTTCGTAATCTGAGTTGTCATGGGAAATGCCCTCACGCGTATCCGCACATGTTGATCGTATGCATTACGTAGCTTTTTCGTGAATATGCGTCACAAGCGATCAGGTTTCACGAGAGCCGCGCTCGAACAGGGCGCGCCGCAAGGCTTCGCTGTAGGTGCGACTCACACGAAGCGGCGTTCCGTCCGAGAGCCGCAACAGCGAATCACGGTTGGTCAGCACCTGTATCTCCGCGATGCAATCGAGTCGGACGATGGTCGAACGATGAATACGCACAAACTGGGCCGGATCGAGTTGTTCCATCAGCCGGTGAACCGTTTCCCGCAGGAGATGAACTCTGCCCTGCGCATGAAGGCCCGCGTAATCGCCCATCGCTTCGATCCACATCACCTCATCGACGGCGATGACTACATCCTTCTGGCCAGACCGCACGCTGAAACGAACGGGGAACCGTGGCGTGTCCACGTCCAATGAATGAGTACCCTGCCCCACCCCACGACGCGACATCCTTACATCGCGGGCGCGTTGCAAAGCTTCTGCAAATCTATCGTCATCGATCGGTTTGAGTAGGTAGTCGATGGCGTAGACCTCAAAGGCATTGAGTGCGAACTGGCCATAGGCGCTCAGAAAAATCACAAGCGGCCGATCGGCGGGTTTCATCGCACGAATCACGTCCAGGCCGTTGGTTCCCGGCATTTGGATGTCCAGGAAAACCACATCGGGCTTGAGCGCCTGGATGCTTTTCAACGCCGCCGGGCCGTTGTCCGCCTCTCCCGCCAACTCGATGTCGGCATGTTGCGATAGACGCTTGATCACACCACGGCGTGCCAGGGGTTCATCGTCGACCACCAATACACGCATCATGGCGTCTTGGACTCCTCGGATGCGTGATTGCCATACGATGACATCAGGCGATATGGCAAATCGATAGCAACCGAGCAGCTTCCGTCTTCTTCCAGGCTCATCGTACAGCGGTGATCGTTGTCATAAAGATGACGGAGCCGTTCTCTTACGTTTTGGAGCCCAATCGCACCGCCGTCGCTTGCATCCCACGTTTTGTCCGCAAGGTGTTCGGCGACGCCCTCATTCCACACCGAGATCCGCAGGCGCTCCGCCACGACGTTCATCTCAATAAGCAGACGACCGCCCGCAGGCCGCCGCGCAATGCCGTGACGTATCGCATTCTCGACCAGTGGTTGCAGCAGAAGGTACGGCACGGCCGCGGCTAACGCCTTGGCGTCGATGTTCAATTCCACGACCAACCGCTGTCCGAGGCGTACCTTTTCAATCTCCAGGTAACGCTCGGTAAAGGAAAGCTCTTCCTCGACGGTCACTTCGTTCGACGCATGATGGGACAGCGTCGTGCGGAGAAAGTCTGCGAGCTGCGCGATCATGCGTGTGGCGTCGCGCGGGCGCTCATCGACGACCAGAGTCGAAATTGCATTCAGGGTATTGAATAAAAAATGCGGATGAACCTGATAGCGCAATGCTTTGAGTTCCGCCTCCTTCGCCAAGTTGACGGCCGCAAGCGTCTTCCTTTGTTCTTCTTGCGTCATGAGGTAATAGCCAACGCCGATATACATCGCGCAATAGGCTATGAGCAGAAACCAGATGGTTTGCATGCGTAGCAAAATTGCGCTCCACTGGAAATCGCCCTTTAGCACATGGAAAGACAGGGCGAGTTTATACAGAAGAGCGGTTGCTACCAGGGCCATCGAAAACGTCGCTATCAACAGCAGCCAAGATATGACGCGTAACGGTAAACCGTGCTGCCACACGATGCGCAAAAATGCGGTAACAGGAAGCGCGGCAAGTGAATAAAAAACGAATAACAGCCCGTCATACCGCATCAGCCCTGGCTGGTCTTTGATGACAGTCAAGGCGCCAATCACGCAAGCCAAGAGACACGGCCCCCAACCGATTAGCACCGTCAATAATGCGGGTGGACACGTGCGTCGAGGTGATCGAGACATAAATGGGGAGCTCTAGAAATAGCGTCGCGCGCCGATGCGGGCGGCATCGGAAAGCCCTTCACATTGAACGTGTCCATGTCATTGTGCAGTGAGCAACGCAGACAATCGATCGGGTGTGCCAGATATGCGCTCAAGATGGGGATATCGCAATCCTTCTCGGTAGCTGATGACAACGGTACGCGCGGCTCCTCCGACATCTGCCATCAAGGTGAGCGGCTTCGATGCGGACGACTGGACTGCAGCGATGAGTGCGCGAGTCGAAAAGGGCTCCCCATCCACTTCGGTTACTTGCGACCCTGGTGATAGACCTGCTCGAAAGGCCGGACTATCCCATCGGACGGATTGAACCCGGCCATGAGTATCAACCTGGAGGCCGATCGAATAATCGAGGTCGGCGGCGCCCTGCTCCGCCTCATCTTGAAGGAACGTTTCGGTGGGAACACCGCTATAGGTGAGCTTCCAGCCCGCACGCGCCAGGCCTGCGATTGCGTCGTCCGCACTATGGCTTTGAAGATGTCGGTTCAGAAATGCCGCCCAATCATCCGGAGCAACCTTATTCAGCGCATCACAGACATCTTGAAAGGTGTATGTCCGTGTTGATGGCTGGCCACTCTCTTTGGCATCGAAAAAGAGTCGCGCAAAGTCGTCCAGGCCATGTTCGCCACGACTCAACTCGCGCAGCCGTGCGTCAACATCCAACCACAGCAACACGCCTTCGGGGTAGTAATCCTCGCGGCGCTGCCAGTCGCGCCACGCGACATGGTGCTTTGCCATGTAGACCGCGTCGTTGGTGCTGTCTTGCAAGTCTTTCCAACGACGGCCGGTGCGGTTGGCGACGGTGGCAGCATCCAGCGCCAGCTTGTCCAGGGTCTGCCGGTGGTCGCGCAAACCGGCGCGGGCAGCCAACACACGTCCCCAGAATTCGGTTTGCCCTTCATATACCCAGAGCAGCGATCCACTGATCGGCTGGTTGAACGTGGGCGACCACAAATCGGCAGGCTCGCGCCAGCGGCCGTTCCAGGCATGGGCGAATTCGTGCGCGATCAGGTCGAGATTGTTGAGTTGTTCCGCGGCGTGGGTGAAGTACGCGGCGGGGAGATTGTTCTCTCCTTCTTCCAGATGTTCGACGCCGCCACCGCCGCCGTCGGGCGACAGTACGTCACTCAAGGTAACGATTGCGTCGTAGTGACGATACGGCGCTGTGCCGAACGTCTTCAGACTCTGGGCAATGAGCGCCTTCATGCGCTCAACTTCAGGCTGGGTGATGGCCAGGTCTTCTTTTGCGTCGGCCAGCAGATCGAGGGCAATCGGCTTGGCATTGTCCTCGTTAAGCAGAATCCGGCGCGTAAATCTTCCGGCATAAACGGGAGCGTCGATCAGTTGTTCAAGCGTGACGGGTTGAAAACCAAGTGTTCCGTCATCGATGGTTTGGAAAACCAGCGCTGTGTAGGGTGTGATCCCGCGTGGAAGCATGAGCGTCGCGGCCACGGGAATATCCCGCACGTACCAGCCAGCCGGATAAAGCAGCACGCGTTGCCAGGGGACTTCGACCATGTCCGGCCGCAACAAGTCAGCCGCAGCCGGCGCGAGGAATTGGAATTCCACCGTGATGGAAGTGGCGCCCTTCGGCACATCGACGTGGAATGCGTGCATATCCACCGGATCGCGTGTCCACTCCGACGGCTTGCCATCGATGTTCACCATCAAACCCGCCAGCTCGGCCACGGTTGCAGTCGGGGCGTGGCTGGCCGTCTCCCATTCGGGATAGAGCAAGACAGTATCGCCAGGCGTTTGAACAGGGATCGTTTCACGGACCGAAAAGATCTGATGATCGGTATCCGTGGCGTTGACGGCCAACTGGATCGTGCCATGGAACGGTCTATCTGCAGGAGTCGGTAACGCCGGCGGTGCGGGTAACGCCATCGGCCCCGATCCGACCTGCGCCACGGCAGTTCCCGCCATCATGGCGGCCAACGCCAAAGTTGTCAGGCCAACACGCAAACGCAGGTTAAGGGTTTGGTTGGCGGGCATAGCCGGAACTCCAAATACTGGCTTTTGTGGCATTTGCCTATTCTTTCAAAGTCGTGTCCCAGTATGCATCCAACCATTGATGGAAGGTGTGAGTCAGCGGACATTCGCGCCGCGTTGCTTCTCCAAAACGCTATCTATTCACCGGATTGGACGAATAGGTGATCGCCGCAATGCGCCACCCGTCCTCGCCTTTGATCAGCTGCCAGGTTTCAAATCCTTTGTTGGTTGGCTTGCCGTCGATATTGAAGACGTAATCGAAATATACCGTTGCTACGGTGCCATCGCCTTGCACGGAGACGTGCCCGTGTTCCGGGTCAATGTGCGATTTCGACTGGGAGACAAATTTCACGAAATCCTGATAGCTACCTACTTTGACTTTCTGGACACCCGGCTTGACGGCGCGCAGATGTGCATAAGCGGCGTCCGACAAAACATTCAACCAGGCACTTCCTTGAGGGATAAACAGCGCCGAAAGCCGTGCACCATCATGCGCCTCTACAGCCTGATGGTAAGCCGCCATGAGGTGTTCGACGTCGACCGTATCCTGAGCGACCTGGTCAGTCGAGGGGCTGACCGACTGCGCTGAGGCACAAAACGGCAACAGAAGAAGTGAGAAGGAAAAACCCAACCAACGATGTTGCATACGAGTACTCCAGTCACGAACAGGCATAGGCATTACATCGCCTTTTTCGTGCGTATGCGCCATAAGCGATCAGGTTTTTCGTCGAGTCGTGGATTTCATGCGACGAACTGGTTGGTTTTCCACTAACTACGGACGCAGTTTTTGCAGGGTCCTTGGGGCGCACCGTTCGAGCGGTTTACTCCCGCGGCCTTAGTTCGCGTATGCCTTTCCCTAGTCGCCGACGCAGCAGCGTGCGCAGCGTCACGCCGTCCGCATAACCCACCTGCCCCGCAATCTGATCGACGCTGTGCTTGCTGGTCTTCAGCAATTGAACGGCACGCTCGATGCGCAGATCCTGAATGTATTCGAGCGGCGTCTTGCCCAGCACGCTATCGAGACGTCGCGACAACGTGCGCTTGCTGGTACCTAGCGCGTCGGCGATCGCATCGAGCGTAAGCGTCGCATCCAGGCGTTCGCGCACCCAGCGATCGAAGCGCTCGATCAAAGGATCGGAATGTGCGAGGTGATCGGAAATCACATAACCCGACTGCGATAGCCGCGAATCGAATACGAGATATTTGGCGACGAGGGCCGCCAGTTCGGGGCTGTTGTTGCGGATCAGCCACAGCGCAAGGTCGAGATGACTGAGCGCCGCGCCTGCCGTCACCATCGTGCCGCTCGGAACGACGATGCGATGCGCATCCAGGCACACATCCGGATAGCGTTGACGGAACACGGGTGTGAGCCACCAGGTGGTCGTGGCCTCGCATCCGTCGAGCAGACCGCTTTCGGCCAGCACGAAGGTGCCGGTGCAGGCTGCCGCAAGGCGCACACCGGCAGCATGCCATCGACGCAAGACGCCGAAAGCTTCAACCACATCGTCGCGCACAAGCGTGGGCAGAAGTCGCTCGGGCACGATGTCGGCGAGCGCCGGCACGATGACCCAATCGGGGAGCGGCGCATGAGCCACTTCGCGTACAGGCACCTGCAGCCCAAGCGCCGTGTGCACCTGCGGACGTACGCCCATCACCGTGACATCAAAACCCGGCGCGGCGATGCCCGTCCATTGCGCGAGCGTGTTGGCCGTCGTCAGTGCGTCCAGCACCGTCGTCAGGCCGGTGTCGAACATTCCTTCCAGAGCAAGTATGGCAATGCGCATGGCAATATCGCTATCAAATGTGTCAATCGAGCCAATATTAGCGCGATCCGCCCGTTTGTACAGTTTCGTCCACTGCGCAGCCCACCCCAACCCTTACTGGAGAACCACGATGGTTAAATGCGGATTGTTCGTCCGGCTCGAAGCGAAGCCGGGTAAAGAGCAGGCAGTGGCGGACTTTCTTGCCGCCGGCCTGGAAATGACGAATCGGGAAGCGGCAACGCCCATCTGGTTCGCCATCAAACTGTCGCCCACGACATTTGGCGTCTTCGACGCTTTTGCGAATGAAGAGGGTCGCCAGGCACACCTGAACGGCGATATGGCCAAGGCCCTGATGGCACGTGCCAGCGACATGCTGGCCACCCCGCCATCGGTGGAACCGATCGACGTTCTGGCCATGAAGAACAAGTTGGCCTGATGTCTCTGCGCCCCGGTACGCAGCACGCGAATGCGACGTGCGGCGTACGCAGGTCGAACGCGGCCTGGATTCGCCGGCATCACCGACGCAAAGGGTCCGCGGCTCAAAAGACCCCTTTTGAGAGCCGCGACCGAACAAACATGCGTGCCGGGGCGCTTCTTTGCACGAACTCACAACCCTTGTCACTCGACATCTGCCCGACAGCAGGAACTCAAGCAATGCGCCGGGCACTTCAAAACATCTTTGGAGATTGAAATGTTCACACTACGAAACAAAATGGCTGTTGCCCTCATGCTCGCCATGGGTGTCACGATGGTCCACGCTGAAGCCGCCACCGGCGCGAAGGATATCGTCATTGTCCATGGCGCATTGACGGACGGCTCAGGCTGGCGTGCCGTCTACGACATCCTGACCAAGGATGGTTTCCATGTATCGATCGTGCAGGAGCCGCTTACCGGCCTCGCCGAGGATGTCGCTGCTACGACGCGCGTCGTCGATCAGCAAACCGGTCCTGTCGTTCTCGTCGGGCATAGCTATGGCGGCTCCGTCATCACGGAAGCCGGCGCCGACCCGAAGGTCAGCACGCTCGTCTATGTGGCTGCACTGCAACCCGATGCGGGCGAAGCGAGCGGTCAACTGATGTCGAAATTTGCCGCACCCAACAACGCCATGGCGGCAACGCCGGACAACTATTTCTACATCCCGGCGGATAAATTCCGCGCCACTTATGCGCAGGATGTCTCGGCATCCGAGGCTCAGTTCCTGGCCAGCTCGGAAGTGCAGCTCGCGCAAAAAGCGATGGGCGCGCCGCTCGCTGCGGCGGCATGGAAAACCAAGCCGAGCTACGCCATCCTGACCACCCAGGATCACGTCATCAGCCCGGACCTTCAGCGCTGGATGTATCAGCGTTCGAATTCCAAGGTCACGGAAATCGCCGCGAGCCATGCTGTCTTTATCTCGCAGCCGGCCAAGGTAGCTCACGTGATTGAGACGGCCGCAAACAGCGTGAAGTAATCGTTGCCTGCGGTATCGGGGACGTGTTCGCTATGAGGCGAACACCGATGTGACCTCCAACGACACGCCCCTGCCGCATGCACGCACCGTGATCGCCAGACCATGGCGATCACAAGCGCACTAACTCGTCGCCCGAACCCGGGGCTGTGCGAATAGCACCACGAACCCCTTACGGATGTCGCCCCCATGCTCCTACTGATCCTTGCCTACCTCGGCGGTGTACTGACCATCCTCAGTCCGTGCATCCTGCCCGTACTGCCATTCGTCTTCGCGCGGGCAGATCGTCCATTCGCGCGCAACGGCCTGCCCATGCTGTTGGGCATGGCGCTAACCTTCGCTGCTGTCGCAACGCTTGCCGCTGTTGGCGGTGGTTGGGCAGTTCACGCGAATCAATATGGCCGCTATCTCGCCCTGGCGGTGCTGGCTGTGCTTGGCCTCACGTTGGTATCCGAGCGCTTTGCCGAATGGATTAGCCGTCCATTCGTCGCGCTTGGTGCCAAGCTCACCCAGCGCAGCGGCGATGAGGATTCGGTGTTTTCGGCGGCCGGTTTGGGCGTCGCGACCGGATTGCTGTGGGCGCCGTGCGCGGGACCCATCCTGGGTCTTCTGCTTACGGGAGCGGCCCTCAAAGGTGCCAGTGCTCAAACCACTCTCTTGTTGCTTACCTACGCAGCCGGTGCTGCCACGTCACTCGCGTTGGCACTCGCTATCGGCGGGCGCGTGTTCGCACTGATGAAACGCTCGCTTGGCGCGGGCGAATGGGTTCGTCGAGTGCTGGGCGTGTTGGTGTTGGCGGGCGTCGCCACCATCGCGCTGGGCGTGGACACCGGATTGCTGACTCGCGTGTCGCTGGCCAGTACCAGTGGAATCGAGCAGAAGCTGATCGACGCTGTGCGCCCTGCTCCGTCCGCTCCCGCACAGTCCGCCGTCAAGGCCGGAGCGCCATTGCCCGTGGAAGGCGAGATGCCGTCGCTCGACGGCGCCACCGAGTGGCTCAACAGCCCTCCTCTTACAACGCAGTCATTGCGCGGCAAGGTGGTGCTGGTCGACTTCTGGACTTATTCCTGCATCAACTGCATCCGCGCGCTGCCCTATGTGCATGGTTGGGCCGACAAGTACAGGGATCACGGTCTCGTTGTCATCGGCGTGCATGCTCCCGAGTTCGCCTTCGAAAAGGACCCGGGCAACGTTACCAAGGCCGTGAAGGACATGGGCGTCACCTATCCTGTCGCGCTCGATAACGACTATGTGATTTGGAAGGCCTTCAATAACCAGTACTGGCCCGCGCATTACTTCATCGACGCGAAGGGACACATGCGTCATCACCACTTCGGCGAAGGCGACTATGAGCAAAGCGAGGATGTGATCCGCCAATTGCTCACCGAGGCCGGACAGAAAAATCTGCCGGGCGGTTACGTACAGCCGAACGCGCAGGGTGCGGAAGCCGCGGCGTCGGGCGATGCCACGACCTCACCGGAGACCTACGTGGGCTACACAAAAGCGCAGAACTTTACCGGTGGCGACATAGCCGAAAACATTTCGTTCGCCTACCACGCCCCGCAAATGCTGCAGACCAATCAGTGGACGCTCGACGGCCAATGGACCGTGGGCAGCGAATACGCACATCTGGACAGCCCCAACGGCCGCATCGTTTATCACTTCCGGGGCCGCGACCTTCATCTCGTGCTCGGTCCGGACCACGATGGAAAACCCGTGCGCTTCCGCGTCTTGATTGACGGCAAGGCTCCTGGCGCCGATCACGGTACAGACGTCGACGCAGACGGGAATGGCACCGTCACAGGACAGCGCCTCTACCAATTGGTGCGCCAGTCAAACGGCAGCGGCGACCGCACCTTTGAAATCATCTTCCTCGACCCGGGTGTCCTGGCGTATTCCTTCACTTTCGGCTGATCGTTGCGATATGTTGAAAGTCCATCACCTCTGCGACTCACAATCAGCTTGTGCTACTTGCACTGGCGTGCAATCACGCCACTTTGGGTGCAATTGCCTACGGCAAACTCGCAATAACCGCATCGCTTTTTGACAGCATTGGCGATGTCAAAGTGATCGGACTGCTTCAGGACATCTTCTCCCCATAATAAAGCCGGTAGAACCATGCCCATACCGTCTCTATCTGTTTCTGGATGCGTGGCGGCACGGAATGCACCGTGGGCGTCACGATGCGAGTGGACTGCCGGTGCGGGTACTTCATCCGATAGTGGCTGTCGCTTTCCTGTTTTCCGGTCGTGAGTTGCTCCGGATCAATCTCGAACGGCGACAGCCCCAACCACGTGTACAGATGCGACATGCACTTCACCGGCTGCGCGACGAGGTCCTCGAAGCGCACGAAGTACAACCGCTGCTTTACGGCTTCGGGCAAATCCAGCACTGCCTGCAATGAGATAAGCGGTGCGCCGATTACCCGATCTTTCGCGAACAGCGCATCCGCGCGACCGAAGCGGTCGTAGTCCGCCAGGTGATCGATAAAGTCCACCAGTATCGTGCGCTGATGCTGCGCCTCGATCGATCCGTAAATCTGCCCTAGCTCCCGCAGGCAGACGATCAATCTGGCTTCCGGCTCGACATGCAGCAGCAATTCGACCGCGTGCAGCCAGGCGCGGTTCTTGTCGATCACCACTCGGTGCGTACCGCTGTCGTGATGCCAGCCGTGCAGGAATCCACGCATGGCCGAGGCCAGATGCGCGTAGCTGGTCTCGAACGATGAGTCTAGCTGCGACAGGAAGAACTGATCGTCACTGATCATCCGCCGGATGCCAAGCAGCGTGTTGCACAACGGCGAGCTATGCCCCTCGCACTGAATCTGCGGATGCTGCGCGAGCAGCTGGCACAGCAGTGTCGAACCTGCACGCGGCAGGCCGGTAACGCCAACGAAAGTGGACGTTGCCACGTCAGAACCCCTTGCTGAGCTGCACCCACGCCCGTGTGGACGGGCGCTTGCCCGCCAGTTCTGGCGTACTACCCACCGGCTGACCCACTTGCACCTGCGCTACCCATTGATCGGGACCGCCCCAGTTGAGTCCAACGCCCACGCTGCTCAGCGTGGCGTGGTTGCTGCCGGTGTTACCGGGCCACTGCTGCGGGTTGATCCATAGTGCGCCCTGGTCGGCGAACACGCTGCCCTGCCAGGCTCCGCCGGGTATGCTCAAGTCATGGCGCAGTTCCACCGTGGCCAGATAACCCGAGGCACCGGCCAACGTACTCACTTCGTAGCCGCGTACGCTTTGCATGCCGCCAAGCAGGAGCTGTTCGGAGGAATCCAGGTTGTGGTGACTGTACTGACCAGTGAGTGCCACGTACAGGCGCGTCGTGGCCGTGATCGCCTGCAGACGGTTCACATTGGCATCCCAATGCAACTCATGCCCCTGCGTGTCGGCCGTCGCCGCATCACTGGCCCGCGCCGCGGCGTTGTCAAAGCCCAGTTGCCCGCGCGTCAGCGACAGTTGCGCTTGCGTCACGCCTCCTCCGTACCAATCATCGCGGTGATCGAACGTGCTGCTGGCCGTCCAGTCCCACGTGTGGCGGTCATCGTGCACATCGGTGCGGCCGGTGTCGTCCGCCAAATGGTGATTGTCCACTTCCAGCCGGGCACTGAGGTTCGTGGTGGGGCTGCGCACGATGGCCTGCGACAACCACGCGCTGGCTTCGGTGGCATGCCCTCGGGCATCCAAATCGGAAAGGCTATCGCCCAATTGGTAGGACAGCGCCGAGTACGCCAATCCGAACCGGGTACCTGCACCATTGAGCGCAAAGTCATAGGCGAGATGGCCATAGTGCATGTGCCCGTCGGAAGCCAAAAGCCCGACGGTGAGCTGGTCGCCAAGGCCGGCAAGGTTGTTCACGGCCACGTTGCCGCCCAGACGGATACGGCCGGTGTAGCGGTCTCCCCCATCGTCCAGCGTAAGGTTGCCAGTGACGGGCGGTAGCGCCTGGGCATCGACGTTGAGGTTGCTGGTACCAGGCGTGCTACCGGGGCCTAGCACCGCATGCGCTTGCACCCCTGGCAGGTCGTTCAACAACAACAGCTGACGATCGAGTGCCTCCTGCGTGACCCGTTGGCCGCTCTGCAGCGGGCTGAGGGTAGCGTTGAGCAAGTTCGTCTGGACACGGCTGTGGTTGACCACCTGCACCTGGTCATAGCGCGCTTCGATAACCATGAACTGCACCACGCCATCATTCAACGCCTGCGTCGGCACGACAGCGCGGGACAACGGATAACCGTGGGCGCGATAGTAGTCGGTGATGCGCTGCGCGAGGACGTTGAGCGAAGTGAGTGTCTGCGTGTGGCCTTCGCCGTCGGCGACCAGTGCGTGCAGCGTCTGGGCGTCGAAAGTGGTGCTGCCGCGAACGACGATCTGCTTTACCTCGAACGGAGTGTTGTCGGTGATGTGGGCGGTCACAGGCGACTGGATCCGTAGCCCCGGCTCACGTTGAGGTAACTGTTGCTGCGGGGGCTGCGCCTGCTGCAGCAGCTGACCGCTGGTGGGCGGGGCTTGCTGCGCGAACACGGGAGCAGCCAACAGGGCCAGGGTGAAGGGCGACAAACGCAACACGGCGGATCGGGTCACAGGCAGGCATCCGAAAGACTAGGAAGGGAAATGGTGAGTCGTTATGGCAGGCGCACACCGCCGCCGACCACGCGCACATCCGGCGTGTAGAGATCCGACGCACCGGACGAGCTGGCAGACCGGAGCGGCACCGCCGTGGTTTGCCCGTCTTGCGTAGCCATCGTCGACGCCAGCAGACCACCCGGCGATAGCACGGTGGCGGTTGGCGCCGACTGACCCAACTGCTGCTGCAGGTACGCCACGCCCGGGAACGACACGTCATTGTTGGGCGCTACGGTGAACCCCAACGCATTGCCTGCGGCCTGCACGAAGACGTAATTGCCATCGTTCGCGGTCAGACCGCCGCCGAAAATGGCGTATTCCCCTGCCTGGCTTTGCGCGGTGGCCGGGGTGGTAAAGGTCAGCGCGCCGGTGGTGGCTTTGGCCAATGTGTCACTCCCCTGGAAACCGGTGACCGTGCCGGTCAACGTAGGAATCGCTTGGCCGGCATATACCTGCACCGGTGTCGCCACGTAGGTCAGCGTGGCCGGTGTTACCGTGAGCGTACCGCTGTCGTAGGTGATGGCGTAGTTACTCGATGCGAGGCCGCTGGGCGTGAGCGTGTAGCTGCCCACGTTCAAGGCACCTTGCGAATTGCCGCCATAGGTGAGCGCACCTCCCAGCACTGCGGCGGTCTGCCCACCGACGAAACCGTTATAGGTAACGCCGTTGCCACCGCTGTACGTCTGCGCGTTGTAAGTCGTGCTGGCATTATTGGCCGTGACGGTGAGTCGAGCCGGGGTAATGATGCCGAGGGCGGCCGTGGCCGCGTTGTTGCCTAGCACGTAATCGCCTGCTCCATGGCCACTGATCGCCAGCCCGCTGACTTCCACGTTGATGCCACTGCCTGCATTGGCGGTGGTATAGACACCGGACGTGGGATCATTGAGGCTCACCGCATCGCTGCCGATCACGCCGGTCAACGTGTAGTTGCCCGACGCCAGCGTCGCCGCCGTGGTGCCGTCATAGACCTTGCTGATCGCACCGTTAAGGCTTGCCGTCAGCGTCGCCGGTGTGATGGTCGCCACCACATTCGCGTTGGTGGATGCCAATGCGTAATCGCTGGCCTGCGAACCATTGCCGCCGGTAACGCCGTTGATGCTCAGACCCGATACGGTGACGTCGGTGGCGCTGGCCACATGCGCGCTGTTGTAAGCCACACTTGTGTCGGACAGGCTGGCGCCGGT
Source organism: Dyella psychrodurans (assembly GCF_003363265.1). Classification (GTDB taxonomy): domain Bacteria; phylum Pseudomonadota; class Gammaproteobacteria; order Xanthomonadales; family Rhodanobacteraceae; genus Dyella_B; species Dyella_B psychrodurans. The sequence continues at coordinate 529,293 of NZ_QRBF01000001.1, forward strand.
ATCGCCGGAAATGAATCCGCTGTAGCTGTACGTCGGGGTAAAGCCGACCGGCGCACTGGCCGTGCCGTCATAGACCTTGGTCACGCCGCTGTTGGTCAGCGTCAGCGTCAGTGTCGCCGGTGTGATGGTTCCGGCCACCGATGTGATGGACGGCAGCGCGACGCTGTAATCCGTGCTGAGGCTGGCATACGTGCTGGAGAGAATATCCACTCCGAGGCTGCCGCTGGCGCCGATACTGCTGGCAGTGGCTGCATGACTGCTGTTGTAAGCCAACGTGATGCCGCTGATATTCAGCGACAGGCTATCGCCGCTGAGCGCACCGTTGACGCTGCCGCCGTTCAAACGGGCACCGTTCGCCGCGCTGGTGCCGTCGTAGACCTTGGTCAGCGCACCGCCGATGGTCGGCGCCGTGGCTGTCAGCACCAACGGCGAGATGCTGGCCACGCCCGCACCCGTGGAAGCCGTCGTGCTCGCCAAGCTGTAATCGCTGAATACGGAATTGTCGCTGCCGTTACCGGTGATCGACGCCAACGACAGGCCGCCTTGCGTGATCGTCGTCGCCGCGACGACGTGAGCCGAATTGAACACCGGCGTCGTCGCACTGCTCACCGCGGCGCTGTCGCCCGACACCAGGCCCGTGATGCTGTACGTCGGACTGAAGCCGCCTGGTGCAGCCGTGGTGCCATCGTAGATCTTGGTGACGTTGACGGTATTGGAAAGCGATACCGTCAAGGGTGCCGGCGTGATGGTCGCCGCCACGCTCGCGCTGCCGGATGCCAAAGTGTAATCGCTGACCTGCGAACCGTCGCTGCCGGTAATGCCGCTGAGGCTCAGACCCGATACCGTGACGGTGGTAGCGCTCGCCACGTGCGCGCTGTCGTAAGCCGCGCCGGTGTCAGTCAGGCTGGCGCCGGTGTCGCCGGAAATCAGTCCACTGTAACTGTACGTTGCGGTAAACCCAGGCGGTGCAGCGGTCGTACCGTCATAGGTCTTGGTCACGCCGCTGTTGGTCAGGTTCGCTGTCAGCGTGGCCGGTGTGATGGTTGCCGCCACACTCGCGTTGGAGGATGCCAAGGCGTAATCGCTGGCCAGCGAGCCGTTGCTTCCGACTATGCCGTTGATGCTCAGACCCGATACGGTGACATCGGTGGCGCTGGCCACGTGCGCGCTGTCGTAAGCCGCACCAGTGTTGGACAGGCTGATGCTCGTGTCGCCGGAGACCAAGCCCGTGTAGCTGTACGTTGCGGTAAACCCAGCCGGTGCAGCGGTCGTACCGTCATAGATCTTGGTCACGCCGCTATTGGTCAGTGTCGCCGTCAGCGTCGCGGGTGTGATGCTCGCCGCCACACTCGCATTGGTGGATGCCAGGGTGTAATCGCTGGCCTGCGAACCGTTGCTGCCGACAATGCCGCTGATGCTCAGACCCGATACCGTGACGTCGGTGGCGGCGACCACGTGTGCGCTGTTGTAAATCGCACTTGTGCCGGTGAGGCTGGCGCCGGTGTCGCCGGAGATCAGACCGCTATAACTGTACGTTGGTGCAAAGCCGAGCGGCGCGTTGATCGTGCCGTCATAGCTCTTGGTCACGCCGATGTTGGTCAACGTCGGTGTCAGTGTTTCCGGTGTGATGGTTCCAGCCACCGCGGCGATTGATGGCAACGCCACACTGTAGTCGGTGCTCTGACTGCCGTTCGTGCTGGAGAGAATATCCACCGCGAGACTGCCGCTGGCGCCGATACTGCTGGCAGTGGCTACATGGCTGCTGTTGTAAGCCAACGTGATGCCGGTGGTATCGAGCACCAGGCTATCGCCGCTGAGCGCACCGCTGACGCTGCCGCCGTTCAAACTGGCACCGGTCGCCGCGATGGTGCCGTCGTAGACCTTGGTCGTCGTGCCGCCGATGGTCGGTGCCGTGGCCGTCAATACCAGCGGCGAGATGCTTGCCACGCCCGCACCGGTGGCAACGGTGGTGCTCGTCAAGGTGTAATCACTGAGCACGGAATTATCGGTACCGTTACCGGTGATCGACGCCAGCGACAGGCCACCTTGCGAGATCGCCGTTGCCGAGGCGACGTGAGCCGAATTGAATGTCGGCGTCGCCGCACTGCTCACCGCGGCGCTGTCGCCCGACACCAGACCCGAGATGCTGTACGTCGGGCTGAATCCACCTGGTGCCGCCGTGGTGCCGTCGTAGGTCTTGGTGACGTTGGTGGTATTGGAAAGCGATACCGTCAAGGGTGCTGGCGTGATGGTCGCCGCCACATTCGCACTGCTGGACGCCAAGGTGTAATCGCTGGCTTGCGAACCGTCGCTGCCGGTAATACCGCTGATGCTCAGACCCGATACCGTGACGGTGGTGGCGCTAGCCACGTGTGCGCTGTCGTAAGCCACGCCGGTGTCAGCCAGGCTGGCGCCGGTGTCGCCGGAAATCAGTCCGCTGTAGCTGTAGGTCGGCGTAAAGCCGCCTGGCGCGTTCGTCGTGCCGTCATAGGTTTTGGTCACGCCGCTGTTGGTCAGTGTCGCCGTCAGCGTGGCCGGTGTGATGGTCGCCGCCACACTCGCGCTGCTGGATGCCAAGGTGTAGTCGCTGGTCAGCGAGCCGTTGCTGCCGACAATGCCGGTGATGTTCAGACCCGAAACCGTGACGTCGGTGGCGCTGGCCACATGCGTGCTGTTGTAAGCCACGCTAGTGTCGGTCAGGCTAGCGCCGGTATCGCCGGTAACCAGACCGATGTAGCTATACGTCGGGGTAAAGCCAGCCGGCGCGGCGATCGAACCATCATAGGTTTTGGTCACGCCGCTGTTGGTCAGCGTCGCCATCAGCGTCGCGGGTGTGATGCTCGCCGCCACACTCGCATTGCTGGATGCCAAGGTGTAATCGCTGGCCTGCGAACCGTTGCTGCCGGTAATGCCGCTGATGCTCAGACCCGATACCGTGAGGTCGGTGGCGCTCACCACGTGCGCGCTGTTGTACGTCGCACTGGTGTCGGTCAGGCTGGCGCCGGTATCGCCGGAAATGAATCCGCTGTAGGTATACGTCGGGATAAAGCCGGCTGGCGCATTGATCGTGCCGTCATAGGTCTTGGTTACGCCGCTGTTGGTCAGGGTCGGCGTCAGTGTCGCCGGCGTGATGGTCCCGGCCACCGACGTGATGGCCGGCGCCGACAGGCTGTAGTCCGTGCTCTGGCTGCCGTTCGTGCTGGAGAGGATATTCACTCCGAGACTGCCGATGGCGCCGATGCTGCTGGCAGTGGCTACGTGACTGCTGTTGTAGTCCAACGTGATGCCGGTGGTATCGAGCACCAGGCTATCGCCGCTGAGCGCACCGCTGACGCTGCCCCCACTCAAGCTGGCACCGGTTGCCGCGATGGTGCCGTCGTAGACCTTGGTCGTCGTGCCGCCGATGGTCGGTGCCGTGGCCGTCAATACCAGCGGCGAGATGCTTCCCACGCCCGCACCGGTGGCAGCGGTGGTGCTTGCCAAGGTGTAATCGCCGAGCACGGAACTATCGGTACCGTTACCGGTGATCGACGCCAACGACAGGCCGCCTTGCGTGATCGCCGTTGCCGAGGCGACGTGAGCCGAATTGAATGTCGGCGTCGCCGAACTACTCGCCGTGGCGCTATCACCCGACACCAGGCCTGCGAAGCTGTACGTCGGACTGAAGCCGCTTGGTGCCGCCGTGGTACCGTCGTAGGTCTTGGTCACGCTGGTGGTATTGGAAAGCGATACCGTCAACGGTGCTGGCGTGATGGTCGCCGCCACATTCGCATTGCTGGATGCCAGGGTGTAATCGCTGGCCAGCGAACCGTTGCTGCCGGTAATGCTGCTGATGCTCAGGCCCGATAGCGTGAGGTCGGTGGCGCTGACCACGTGCGCGCTGTTGTAAGCCGCACCGGTGTCGGACAGGCGGGCGCCGGTGTCGCCGGAGATCAAGCCACTGTAGCTGTAGGTCGGCGTAAAGCCGCCTGGCGCATTCGTCGTGCCGTCATAGGTCTTGGTCACGCCGCTGTTGGTCAGTGTCGCCGTCAGCGTTGCGGGTGTGATGGTCGCCGCCACGCTCGCGCTGTTGGGTGCCAAGGTGTAATCGCTGATCAGTGAACCGTTGCTGCCCGTAATGAGGAGGACGCGCAAACCCGATACGGTAATGCGAGAGGCACTGCCCGCGTGCACGCCGTTGTAGGCCACGCCGGTGTTGGTCAGGATGGCGCCGGTGTCGCCGGCGACCAAGCCGAGGTAGCTGTACGTCGGGGTAAAGCCGACCGGTGCATTGGTCGTGCCGTTATAGACCTTGGTCACGCCGCTGTTCGTCAGTCTCGGCGTCAGTATGGCGCGTGTGATGGTCGCCGCCACATTCGCACTCGTGGACGCCAAGGTGTAATCGCTCGCCAGCGAGCCGTTGCTGCCGGTAATGCCGCTGATGCTCAGACCCGATACCGTGACGTCGGCAGCGTTGACCACGTGCGCGCTGTTGTACGTCGCACTGGTGTCGGTCAGGCTGGCGCTGGTATCGCCGGAGACCAGCCCGCTGAAGCTGTACGTAGGGGTAAAGCCAACCGGTGCAGCGGTGGTGCCGTTATAGGTTTTGGTCACGCCGGTGTTGGTCAGCGTCGGCGTCAGGGTCGCCGGATCGATCGTCAGGGTCGCGCTCGACGTGCCGAAGCTCAGATCGTAACTGGTGGAATACGCCGATGAGACATTCTCGGTGTAGCTACCGGCGTGCTGCGCGGTCGTCAGCCCCAGCGTGATCGCCGAAAGATCCGGCGACGGAAGCGAATAACTCACTACTGCGCCGGCCTGATTGGTTCCGTTATACGTCACCGTCTGATTGCTCGCGCTGATGGTCAGCGGAGTAAGCAGGCTTTCGATCAAGGGCGTGGTGTTGCCAGCGTAGATGCGCCAGGTCAGACCCTGGCCGCCGGTCGTCGCGATGTTCCAGCCTGAGAAATTACTGGCTTGCTCCATCTGGGCCGTGGTCAGGCCCATCGTTCCAGTGGTGCTGCCGCTGCCGATACTGGTGAGCGACACGACGTTGTTCGAAGTATTCCAGTAACTGGACGTCACCGCGCCGCCCACGAAGTCCCCGATCAGGCCGCCAAGCACATCAGTCGAATCGGTACTCGATACGTGCCCCGTGGCATAAGTGTTGGTGATCGTGCCGGTGGTGGTGGTGGTCTGGTTGCTATCGACGCCCACCAATCCGCCGATAAAATTGCCATTGCTGTTGTTTTGGGGACTGAACGACACGCTACCTGTAGCGTAGGCGTTGGTGATCGAATCCCAGTTATTGCCTACGAGGCCACCGAGACTGTCATTGGCAGGGGTGGTGCCACCATATGAAGCGCTCACGGCTCCTGCGGCGTAGGAATTGCTGATCGAACCATAGTTGGTCCCAACTAGCCCCCCCACGACGTTCGTGTATGACGAACCGTGGACCGCTCCTGTGGCGAAAGCGTTGGTAATCGTGCCACCGGTTACCGTGTGGCCGCCCGACCCCGCATTGGCTGTCGTGTCGCCAAACCCGTCACACCCGTTACATCCGACCAGCCCGCCGATCCAGTTGCCTCCTCCTGACCCGCTGACCGATGCCGACGAATAGTCGTTGACGATGGAGCCGAAGTTCGCCCCCACTAGGCCACCGATCGCCGTACCTGTGCCGTTGGACGAAATGCTCCCGGACACGCCAACGTTTCGAACCACCCCCGACGACGCGCCGAACAGGCCGACGCCGGCAGCCAAAGCAGTCGGGCTGTAGTTGATGTCGAGCCCGCTGATCACATGGCCGAAGCCCTCGAACACCCCCGAGAACGCCGTGCCGGCGTTGCCGCCGCCGATCGGCGTGAAACCCGCGCCGCTGTTCCAGCTGCTCGTCGCGCTTGCATTGATGTTTGCACCCAGCGCGTAATGGCCGGACAGGTTGTTCTCGATCCCTTGCAGCGTGATCGTGCTGGTGTCGCCAGCTATGCCGAGACTCGTGACGATCGTGTATGGGGTGCCGTTGATGTTCAGCGCATTGCCCGTGCCGGTGAAATTCACCTGCCCAGCGAACCCACTGCCTCCCAGCCCCACATTGACGCTGGTGCCCGCAGCCGGTGTGGCACTCGACGAACCGTTCGTGCCGCCGTAGTTCAGCGCGAGACCCGCCGTACCGCTCGCGGTCATCGTCCTGTTGATATTGATGTTGTTCTGCGCATCCAGCGTCAGCGTGTTCGAGCTCCAGCTCACCGTGTCATCCACGTTCACGTTGCCGCTGCCGCTGGTACTGCCCGCGCTGGACTGGATAACGACATTGCCACCGCCCAGCTCGGTGCTGAGTGCGGCGCCCGTAATATCACCGCCAGAGGGCGCAATGGTGAAATCATTCGGGTCGATCAGCCACGTTCCGGACAGGCCCAGAAGCGCGGCCGTCGTGACCTTTGCAGTATTCGCAATCTTGACTTGCGCCGCGCTCGTTTCGATCTGGCCACCGTTTCCGCCGTTGGGGGCGCTGGCATCGAGTGTGCCCACCACGCTTACAGTGCCTGCATCCATGCCGCCCAGCAGGATGATGTGACCATTCCGGTTCTGTACGGTCTGCGCCTCGATGGTGCCGGTGTTGTTCACCGCACTGGCGAGCAGGCTGTCGCGCGCACCGGCAGTCATCCATACATTGCCGCCATTCGCTTCGATCAGCTGGCCGTTCTGCGCCAGTGCGTTGAGCGTGCTCTGGTCCACCCGCACGCTCACCAGCTTGTCGCCGCCGAAGTTGAGCGTCACGGCGCTGCCGCCGGCGAGCGCCACGCTGCCCAGCTGGGCATGAATCGCCCCCTGGTTGCTGACCTGATTGCCAAGCAGGGCTGCATAGCCGCCGCCGTTGACGTTGATCGTGCCCAGATTGGTCACGCTGCCCTTGCCGGTGCCGCTGAAGCTCAGCGAGCCGGTACCCAATGCGCTGTCGTTGACATCCAGCGTAGAGGCGACGAGCCCCCCCACGTTCACCTGCGCACCCTGACCAAACAGAACGCCGTTGGGATTGATCAGGAACACCTGACCGTTGGCGTTGAGGTGACCGAAGATCCGGCTGCCATTGATATCAGAGATGCGATTGACCGCAATGGCGCTGGCATCAGGCTGTACAAAGTCCACGGTGGACTGACTGCCGATATTGAAGGTCTGCCAGTTGAGCGAGAGGTCCTGGCTTTGCTGGGTGACGGTGAGTGTGTTGCCATGTTGCGCAAGCTGACCGGCGCCACGGGTGACCTGGCCGCCGGTGGGCAGTGCGTTCGCCGCCACGGCGGAAGTGGCCGTGGGCGCAGCGGTCGTCGCGTTAGCGCCGGGAGACGGTACCGCCGCCATCGCCAGAAGCGGCAGACTCAGGGGCACACCAGCCAGCCACGCGGCACGGCGCGTACCGCCTTCAGCACTGCGCCCTCCCTTAGTACGGCCACGGGCGAATTCGGACGCGACCTGAAGCACGCCCAGTTTGCGGTTCCAAACCAACCGGAAGATGCGATTCACTCGATTGTCCCCCATAAGGCGCCCGTGGCCGAGCGTCAATCTTCATGCGGTAATAACACGGCCGACTTCACGCACGATTGGCATAAGCCATGCGTTCCTTCGAATATCGATACCCCTAAAACTTTAAGCAGCTTCTATGCCAGCTTGCCCGTTCACCACTAGCGATAGTGCGGTGCCGCAACTCAATCAGCGAGTACTGACGCTGCTCGAAATGTCGAACATTTCAAAACCGGAGTCGGGCGCGCGCCATGCTGCACTATTTGTGACGTGGATCACAAGGGACGCATCGCCCTTCTTCTTCGATTCATGGGTGAATCGGGTGCTGCGATTCAGAGAGTACCCCGCCATCGCGACCGTTGCGCCTGGCCAATATCTCGGCGGCGATTGCCAACGCGATCTCCTGCGGGGTTTCCGAGCCGATGTCCAAGCCTGCGGGCGCGTGCAGGCGGCCTTCGGTTTCAGGGAATGCCTGGCGTGCCTGCGCAGCCCGCTGGCGTGATCCGATCATGCCGAGATAGCCCACCGACGTTTGCAGCAACACGCCGAGATAGGCCATGTCGCGTTCCAGGCGGTGTGTCATCACGACAACGGATGCCGAACTGTCGAGGAAGGGTTGTGCGCCGAGAGACGACGGCGAAGCAATCAACTGCCGTGCCCCGCTGGGCAGATCGGGGATGGTATGCGACGGGTTCACCACGATGGTTTCCCAGCCCAATTGAATCGAAAGTTCGGCCAGCGTACGAGCACCCATCCCGTCGCCGACAATGACCAGAACGTGCGGCAGTTGCAACGATTCGAGTAGAAGGTCGTAGGCGTTTCCGTTCAGTAGTACTTGCCGGTTTGCGGCCCTTGCGCCACGGTCCATGGACCTGACTTCGTCTTCGACAAGTGTTCGCAGAATGTCATCGTCGATGTTGGTCCATTGAAATCCTGCACTGAGCAGCAGGCGCTGCGGACGAGACGAAAGAGCAACGTCATTGACCGCGTACACCGTGGCCATGGAACCCGTCTGGCGGAGCGACCTCAGTCTTGCGACGGCTTCGAGGAATTCGATGTCCCCGCTGCTGCGCATGGGCTCGATGAGCACCTTCAGCTCACCGCCGCAACCGGTCTCCAGCATGACGTCGTAATTGGAATCGCGACCATACGCCACCAGCGCAGGCTGGCCGCTGTCCATGACTTGCTTGGCGCGAAGCACGATGTCTTGCTGAGGGCATCCGCCGGACAACTCGCAAACGAGGCGTCCATCGCGCATGACAAGCATGCTCGCGCCGGCCCGACGAAAGGTCGAGCCTAGCGTATGAGTAATCGTGACCAGCGCTGCATCGGCTACGTCATTCTTAAGATCAAGAGACAGCGCGGCCTGATAAAGGGACTCGAATTCCTGGGGAATATTCATGAATCAGCGCCTGAGAAAGTGGCGGCAAGGCGCTGCGATGTTCCGATGGGCGGTTCCATCATGCCGTTGGTCTCATCATCTCCGATTGGCCACTTCTGACGCACTGAGCGTGCCCTGCTGCCCACCGAAATGGCTGACGACATAGTTGGAAAGTGCGGCGATTTCTACGTCTGAATAAGCGTTCCCGAACGACGGCATGTAGATTCGCCGATTGCCCAACTGCCATTGGGAGCCGTGAAGAATGATCTGTACGGCATTCGTCGCGTGCGGGTCACGCACGGCACGCGTACCTGTCAGTGCTGCGTAATCGGTCTCACGACCTTGGCCGTTGTCGAGATGGCAGCCCGAGCACGCACCAACGAACAGTTGCTCGCCGAGACCCGCTTTGGCATTCGCGCTTGCCAGCCCAACTTCCGACGGAGCGTTAGGCGACGCGGCGATGCCATTGGACTGAGGTTTGACGCCCCGCAGATAGGTGACCAACGCCGAGACATCGGATGGCGTCAGATATTGAAGGCTGTTCGCCACGACTTCGCTCATCGGACCAGACGCCGTGCCGCGTCCAGCAGCATGCCCTTTGGAGAGGTAATCGGCGAGTTCCTGGTCGCTCCATTGGCCGACGCCATGCTCCTTGTCGGACGTGATGTTGTAAGCCTTCCAGCCTTGCTGTTCTTCCCCTGCAAGCGCCTCGTTCGCATTCATGGCAAATGCGGCATTTCTGGGTGTATGGCACTCCCCGCAGTGACCGAGCGCGGTAGCCAGATAAGCGCCGCGATTCCAGGCTTCGGGCTTCCCCTCTTCCGGCTGGAAACGCTGCTTGTTGAGGAACAGCGCATTCCATAGGCTGACCGTCCAGCGCTGGTTATAGGGAAACGAAAGATCGTTCGCACGCGCCGGTGAGTGCACCGTCGGCAAACTGAAGAGATACGCTTTGATCGCCAGGATGTCGTCGCGGCTTAGCGCCGTGTACGACGTATAGGGAAACGCCGGATACAGCGGCCGGCCATCTTTGTCGACGCCGGCATGCATGGCGCGCACGAAGTCGTCGTCGCTCCAGTCGCCGATGCCGGTGTCCTTGTCGGCGGTGATGTTGGGTGAATAGATGGTGCCGAATGGCAATTTGAACGCCACGCCCCCTGCAAAGGCAGCGCCACCCGGCACGGTGTGGCAAGCCACGCAATCCGCTGCGCGCGCGAGGTATTCGCCGCGCGCCACGGCTCCCTTGTCGGCAAAATCCGACGGAGTGCCGGCGCTTTGCGGCTGGGCCGCGTGCTCATCACCCGGATGACTCACGATGAGAAGCGCGTACGCGCTGAAAAGAATGGCCACCAACACGATGATGCCGACGAGTAAGCCAAGCGCGCGTCCGATCTTCATGAGAGTTCCCCCGCTTCGAGAGCGTCACCCACCGGCGAAGTCGCCGACAACACCTCCTTCAGCGCGTTCTTGTCCTGCACAAGCGCGGAGGTATCGATGGGCAACTGCCTGATGCGCACACCGGTAGCGGCAAAAATGGCATTGGTCAGCGCCGGCATGGCCATGACCGTGCCGGTTTCACCGATGCCACCGGGCTGCTCCTTGCTTGGGACGATGTGCACCTCGATCGGTGGCGTCTGGTTGAGGCGCAGGACGCGGTAGTCGTTGAAGTTGCGCTGCTCGACAGCCCCTTGCTTCAAGGTGATGCCGCTGTAGAGCGCCGCACTCCAGCCAAAAACCAGGCCACCCTGGATCTGTGCCTCGACCGTGTTCGGATTGATGACGGTGCCGCAATCGACGGCAGCAACAGCGCGTGTAAGTCTGATTTCACCCTGCGGCGACACTTCAACGTCGACGATTACGCAGAGGTAGCTGCCAAAGGGAGCCGCGAGAGCGATGCCTCGCCCCTGCCGCGCGGCCGACGTGCCCTGCCCCCAGCCGGCTTTCTGCGTGGCCAGGTCCAGCACGCCGCGAAAGCGCGGGTCGTCACTCAGCATCTCGCGACGATAAGCCACCGGGTCCTTGCCGGCCGCGTGCGCCAGTTCGTCCACGAAGCTCTCGACGACAAAAACGTTATGCGTTGGACCGACACCTCGCCACCAACCGACTTTCATGCCAACCGGAAAGTCGTGGCGCACCCACTCGGAACGCAAGTTGGGTATGGCGTACGGCAAGTCTGCCGCGCATTCCACCAAGTCCGGATCAAGACCATCCTTGCCCATGGCGACGGGCGCGAACGAGGCCAGTACCGATGCGCCGGTGGTGCGATCGATCCACGCCAACGGCTTGCCGTTATCGTCGAGCGTGGCCGATATGCGATCGTAATAGGCCGGGCGATAGCAGTCCTGCGCGATGTCTTCTTCGCGAGTCCAGACGATCTTGACGGGATAGTCCACCTGCTTGGCGAAAGCGACTGCCTGCCCCACCGATTCCTCGAACAGTCGGCGTCCGAACGCGCCGCCGATGTACTGGTTGTGCACGGTGATGCTTTCAGGAGGCAACCCGGTGACCTTCGCGGCCACATCGGCGCAGCGTGCGACAACCTGCGAACCCACCCAGATCTCGCAACTGTCAGGCCGAACGTGCACGAGCGTGTTGATGGGCTCCATCGGTGCATGCGCAAGCAAAGGAAGTTGGTACGTGGCCGAGATGACTTTGCCTTTGACATCATCCGGATGACCCACCTCCTTCGCCACGATGGGTTTGCCGTGCTCGGAAGCATTGGCTAAATCGGCGAACATCTGCTCCGTGGTGAAGCTTGCGTTGACGCCGGGATCCCAGTGGATGTCCAGCGCTTCCAGCCCTTGCTTGGCCGCCCAGAAATGTTCGGCAATCACCGCGACGGCGTTGTCGATCTTCACCACCTTCACGACGCCCGGAATACTGAGTGCGCGCGTGTCGTCGACAGAAGCAAGACGTCCTCCAAACGTGGGACAGGCGCGCACCGTGGCGATTTTCATACCCGGCACGCGGACGTCCATACCGAAGAGGAGTGAGCCATCCACCTTGCCGGGGGTATCCACGCGGCGCAGCGGCTTGCCGATCAGCTGGAAATCCTTGGGATCTTTCAGTGGCGCCTTCGCAGGCGGCGTCACCTTGGCTGCCGCTTCGGCAAGCTCGCCATAGCGCAGCGTGCGGCCGCTGGGCGCATGGGTGACGACACCTCGAGTCACGGTGCATTGCGAGGCGTCCACTTTCCAGCGCTGCGCCGCCGCGTTGACCAGCATGTCGCGGGCCGCTGCGCCTGCGTCGCGCAAAGATGTCCAGCAATACCGTACGGTGGTCGAACCGCCAGTCGCCTGTTCACCCAACAAGGGATTGATATACAGCTTGCGGTTCGGCGGTGCGTGCTCGACGGCGATTTGATCCAGACCGATATCCAACTCTTCGGCCAGCAACGTCGCCTGCGCCGTATAGACGCCCTGCCCCATCTCCACATTCGGCATCACCAGATGCACGCTGCCATCGCTGCCTATGCGCACGAAAGCATTCGGGGAAAACAGTGGATGGCTCTCATCGATCGGCTCACTGCTATTCATGCCCCAAATGCGGCTGGCGCCACCCAACCACATGAACGCCACCACCAATCCACCGCGTTTAAGCAATTCGCGACGGGATGGGCTCTCCAGATCGACATCATCGTGAGGTGAAGTCATGACGGTCTCTCAATCGATAGACGATGAACGCGGCGGTCGAAGGCTCAGGCAATCGTTTGCGGCAACGTGGCCTGCCCGGTGGCGGCCTGCTTGATCGCCGCGCGGATGCGTACATACGTGCCGCAGCGACACAGGTTGCCCGACATGGCGATATCGATATCCGCATCGGATGGCGTGGGCTTCTGCGCAAGCAACGCCGTGGCCGACATGATCTGTCCGGTCTGGCAATAGCCGCATTGCGCCACCTCGATGCCCAGCCACGCCTGCTGCACACGCTTGCCGATCTCGGTAGCGCCGATGCCTTCGATGGTGGTGATTTTCTTGCCCACCGCGCCGCTTGCGGGCATTACGCAAGAGCGCACCGACTGGCCGTCCAGATGCACGGTGCATGCGCCGCATTGGGCCATGCCGCAGCCGAACTTGGTTCCCGTCAGACCGATGATGTCTCGCAGCACCCACAACAAGGGCATGTCGTCGGGCGCATCGACCGAATAGGATTGGCCGTTCACGAGCAAGGACAACATGGGCACCTCCGCACTATGCCAGGGAGACATGCGGAATCTGGATCAAACCGTACCCAGGTCATATCCGCAATGAAGGTCGGTATATCAGAAGATTCGGCCAGACAATAGGATGAATCGCATGCAAGTGGATGAACTGCTTTATTGATCCGCAATCTCGCGGGTTTCGCCTGTTCCGGGGTGAGACTTCTACGCTATATACCCAGGACCATCACGCCATGATACGTCTGGAAACCTTTCACTGATGACGCCCGCCTCCTCGCCCGTTGTACTCCTGCTCGCTGCAGGCGAGGGGCGCCGTTTTGGCGGCGCAAAACAGCTGGCGGAGATCGAGGGCGAGCCCATGTGCCATCGGGTAGCCCGCCTAGTACTCGGCTTGGGATTCCCTGTTGTTGCGGTGACGGGCGCACACGCCGAAGCTGTGGAGCACGTATTGCGTGAGTTGCCACTGCATCGATTACGCCATGAGGGTTGGAGCGAAGGCATGGGAAGCTCGATCGCAGCCGGCACGCGCCATGTCATGGCAAATCACTCTCGTGCCAGCGGCATACTCATCTGCCTGAGCGACCAGCCACTCCTGAATGTCGAAGGGCTACGCGACATGGTGGCGCGTCACCGTGTCGCCCCGGACAAAGTACTGATGGCCCGACACAACGGTATACCCGGCCCACCGACTTTGCTGCCGCGCGACTGTTTTGCGGAACTCGCGATGTTGACGGGCCCGGCTGGCGCGCGATCGGTGATCGAGCGCGACATGAGCCGCGTCGAGTTTTTTGATTTTCCAGAAAACCTGGACGTTGACACGCCACAGGACCTCGATGACGTCCGTCAACACCTGTTGAACACTCCGAACCGCTAGATTATCTCGTTCGAGGCAAGGCATTGGGTCGAAATGCCAAACCATCCACTCAACGCGCAGCCCAAGTGCCGCCCAAAGCCTTGATCAATTGAATGTCCGCCGCGAACCTGCGCCGCGAGAGTTCTATTTCCGCGCGCGTCTGCGCGAGATTCACGCTTTGCGTGGACACCACTTCGAGGTAATCCGTGGCGCCATCCTGATAGCGCGTCATCGCCAGTTGCGCAGCTTTTGACGATGCATCCACCGCGCGCTGCTGTGCAATCGATTCGTCTGCGAGCACGTGCAGCGAAGCAAGATTGTCTTCCACTTCCTGGAATGCACTTAATACGGTCTGGCGATAGTCAGCCGCGGCGGCGTCCTGTCGTGCCTTGGCGACGGAAAGTTCTTCGCGGCGTTGACCGCCATCGAACAAAGTGCCCACGAGCGCGGGACCAATCGCCCAGAATCGGCTGGGCAACGTGGCCCATTGCGCGAATTTGGATGACTCGAAACCGCCGCTTGCGGAAAGCACCAGATCCGGAAAGAACGCCGAGGTCGCCTCGCCGACATCCGCATTGGCCGCTGCGACCCTGCGCTCGGCGGCGGCGATATCGGGACGACGTTCCAGCAGCGTCGAAGGCAGGCCCGGAGGAATCGCGGGCAAAGGTAACGGTTGATCGACCGGCGATACGCTGAAACTCGCAGGTGGAATGCCGATCAGCACGGCAATCGCGTGTTCACGCAGCGCGCGTGCTTCGCCCAGATCGATCAGCTGTGCCTTGGCGACTTCCAACTGCGTTTCGGCCTGCTCCAATTCCGATTCGGAGGCGATGCCACCATCGAACTGCGTCTGCACCAACGCCTTGGCTTGCGTGTAAGCATCCACAAGTTGACTCAGCAACGCAGCTTCCACATCCAGTTGACGCAGGTCGACATAGTCCAGTGCAAGCTCCGCGTGCATGCTCAGGCTGACCGAGGCGAGGTCCGCTTCGCTCGCCTGCTCGCGCGCCTTCGCGGCGTCCACTTCATGTCCGATGCGATCGAACAGGTCGGGTTCCCACGAAGCGGTTACGCCCATCGAATAATCCTGCACCGTGCGCCCGGCAAGCGAACGCCCAATCACATCTTTCGAGGTGTGGTCGATGTTGGCACTGGCGCCCGCCGTAACGAAAGGCATGTAAGACGAACGCGCCACGCCCACCATCGCCTTCGCCTGTTGCAAATCGGCCAGGCTCTTCTTGATCGTCTGGTTGCCGACGGTGACCTTCGCTTCCAACCCATCCAGGATCGGATCGTTGAACACACCCCACCACTCGCCGTGGTCGACGTCGCTCGGTTGTGCCTGCAGCCATCCTTGCGGAGGCTTGGCGGTGGCTGGCTGTTGCGCATGGCCTGCCTCCTTGTAACGTGTCGGAACATCCACCGAAGGGCGCACATAGGCGGGCCCCGGCGTGCATCCGGCCAAACTGGCGAGACTCAAACCCGCGACGAAGATGTATTCGAGCTTCGCAAACCGCTTGTACGCACTCATGGCGATACCTCCGAGCACTTCAGGCCGACGTGGCCGATTGATGCTGGATGCGAACGGCCTGCCCCGCGCTGATCGCATCGCTGGGATTGACGATGACTTCTTCGCCGCCATCGAGGCCGCTGCGGATTTCCACTCGCGTGCCGAAATCGCGCCCCAAGGTCACGGTGCGCAAACGCACCACGCCACTCGCATCGACCACGGCCACCTGCACACCCTGCGGACGGAACAAGAGTGCGTTGGCCGGTAGCGAAAAACCCGGGTTGGCATCTGTCAGCGTCAAGCTGACCTTGGCAAAGGCGCCGGGCAGCAGGGTTCCATCCGGATTGTCCATATCGACTTCGACACGCAACGTGCGATTGCGCGGATCGATGGCACCTGACGTGCGCGCCACGGTTCCCTGGAATGTGCGGCCGGGATATTGCGACAACGCAAGCTCTGCCTTCGTGCCCGGCGCGATGTAGGGCGCGTCGTCCTGCGGTACGTCCACGAAAATACGCAGCCGATCGGTTTCCGCCAATTCAAACAAGGCTGCCGGTGGGCCGCTGTTGCCGGCATCGATCAACGCACCGACGTCGACGTTGCGCAACGTGATCACACCGTCGAACGGCGCATAGACCTTCTCGTACGACTGCAGTTGCTCCAATCGCTTCACATTGGCGAGTGCTGCCGCCAGCGTGGCCTGCTTGGCCTGCATCAGGCTGACGTTCTCTTCGGCCGATTGCTTGGATACGGCGTTCTTCTGCAGCATGTCCTGCCAACGCTCCGCCGTGACCTTGGCGATTTGATAGTTGGCCGAGGCCATGGTGGCGTCCGAACGCGCCTGGTCGAGCTGCGCATCCACTTCGGGTGCTTCGATCTCGGCCAGAAGTTGTCCGCTCTTCACATGCGTGCCGATGTCCGCAGACCAGCTTTTCAGGTAACCGCTGGTGCGCGCATAAATACCGGCGCGCTGATAGGCCTGGATATCGCCGGGAAGCATGAGCATTTGCTGAGCGGAAGCGCGCGCAGGCACGACTACCGAAACAGTCGGCTTGCTCAACGCCGCCGTCTGTTTCGCGACCTTGTCGCGTGCCGCCAGACGCGGCAAGCCACCGATGGCCAGCGCCGCACACACGACGATGACGGTTGTCGATACAAGCTTTTGTGAGCGATTCATGAGAGTTGCTCCAATCAAACCAACGAATCCGGGGCAGGAAGAGCCAGCATGACGTCCGCCTTGCCTTGGCGGGCGCGCAGCCACTGATGAACCGCCGCAAAGACCACCGGTACGAACACCAGCGTCGCCACGGTGCCGAACATCAGGCCACCGATCACGGCACGCCCAAGCGGCGCGTTTTGCTCGCCGCCATCGCCGAGGCCCAGCGACATGGGCAACATGCCGATCAACATGGCGAGTGCGGTCATCAGCACAGGGCGGAAACGCGTACCGCCGGCGTCGAACGCGGCTTGCAGCGGCGTGGCGCCATCCGCCAGGCGCTCGCGCGCGAAACTCACCACCAGGATGCTGTTGGCGGTGGCGATGCCCATGCACATGATCGCGCCCGTCAACGCCGGCACACTGACCGTGGTATGCGTGATGTACAGCATCCACGTGATGCCGGCGAGCGCCCCGGGCAGACCGCTGATGATGACGAGCGGATCGATCCAGGACTGGAAGTTCACCACCATCAGCGCGTAGACCAGCATCACCGCGAACAACAGACCGAGCAGCAAGCCTTCGAACGAGGACTGCATGGTTTGAACCACGCCGCGCACGACGATGCTGGAGCCGGCCGGAAGATGTTGTTCAGCCTGCTTCACCAGCTTCTGGACGTCCGCGGCCACGGAGCCGAGATCGCGCCCTTGCACGCCGGCAAACACATCGATCACCGGCTGCACGTTGTAATGCGAGACCACCGCATCCTGCGAGGTGCGCGACAAGGTGCTCAACGAACCGAGAATGGGCGGGATACCCTGCTGGGTCGCAACGCTTCCGGTGCTGAGCGGAATATTGCTCAGCGCCTGCAGCGAATCGATGGTGTACTGGGGCGATTCCGTCATCAACGGGTAGCTCACGCCGTTCTTGGGGTTGAGCCAGAAATTGGGCGATGTTTGCGAGCTTCCGGACAATGCGATCAGCAGATCTTGCGCGATCGTGTGCTGCTGGAAGCCCGCCTCGATGGCCTTGACGCGATCAACATCGACATTGATCGATGGCGCATCGTCGGGTTGCTGGATACGCGGATCGACCAGGCCGGGCACGGTACGCAACGAGCGCAGGAGACTCTCCGCCACCTGGCGGTTGCCATGGGCGTCGTTGCCCACGACCTGCACGTCGATCGGCGCAGGCAAGCCGAAATCCAGCGTCTGGCTGATGATGTCCGCGGGGAGAAACGAGAACGTGATGCCGGGGAAATCCTGGTTGAGCCGATCACGCAACTCCCTGACGTATTGCGCCGTCGGACGATGGTTCGCCTTCAAGCTCACCAGGATGTCGGCATCGGACGTGCCCACGGGCAGCGAAGAATCGTAGGTCATATTGATCCCGCTCACCGGCAGGCCGATGTTGTCCAGCATCGTGTCCAGCTCGGACGAAGGAATGACGGTGCGAATCTTCTGCTCGACCAGATCCACCAGGCGGGCGGTCTGCTCGATGCGCGTACCGGTGCGGGCGCGCATATGGAGACGTATTTCGCCGGTGTCGGAAGTCGGGAAGAAGTCGCGGCCAAGAAATGGAATGAGCAGCAGCGACCCACCGCATACCAGCGCGAAAGCAAGTGCCACGCGTTTCGGATGCGCGATGGCTGCCTGTAATGCCTGGCTGTATTTGCCGTGGATGAACTCAAACCCGCGTTCGAAGCGTTGCTGCAAGCGGCGCGCCGCCTGAAAGCGCCCTGCTCCGCCCTCGCGATGCACCGACTCATGCTTGAGCATGTACATCGCTAACGTTGGAATCAGCGTGCGCGAGAAGAAGTACGAGGCCAGCATCGCGAACACCACTGCTTCGGCCAGCGGCACGAACAGGTAGCGCGCCACTCCCGACAGCAGGAACATCGGCAGGAACACGATGCAGATCGACAGGGTCGACACGAGCGTGGGCAACGCGATCTGCGCCGACGCATCGATAATGGCCTGCATCAGCGGCTTGCCCGACTCGCGATGGTGCGTGATCGCCTCGATGGCCACCGTGGCATCGTCCACCAGAATGCCCACGGCCAACGCCAGGCCGCCCAACGTCATGATGTTGATGGTTTGGCCGAGCGCCGACAACACGATCAACGACGTCACCACGGATAACGGAATGGTGATGGCGATGATCAGCGTGGAACGCCAGCTACCGAGGAACAGCAGGATCATCACGGCGGTAAGACCTGCGGCGATCGCGCCCTCGCGCACCACGCCCGCCACGGCGGAACTGACGAAGACCGACTGGTCGGAGACGGGCTCGATCTGCAAAGCCTTGGGCAGGCCGGCGGCGATTTTCGGCAGCAACGCCTTCACGTTGCGGATGATGTCCAGCGTGGAGGCATCGCCGCTCTTCTCCACCTGCAACAACGCCGAGCGTGTACCATTCACTCGCACGATGTTCGTTTGCGGCGCGAAGCCGTCGCGCACCGTTGCCACGTCATGCAGATAGATCACGCCACCCGGCGTCGCCTTCACCGGCATCTGATTGAGCGCGGCCACCGTCGTGGGGCTGCCATTCATGTTGACGTTGTATTCGAGCGCGCCGATCTTCGCCGTGCCGCCCGGAAGAATCAGGTTCTGCGCATTGACCGCATTGACGACATCGAGCGGCGACAGACCACGTGCCTGCATGGCCTGCGAATTGATATCGACCATGATCTGGCGCACCTTGCCGCCAAACGGCAGCGGCACCGCCGCGCCCTGCACCGTGGCAAGCTGCGTGCGAATGAAGTTGTTACCCAGATCGTAAAGCTGCTGTTCGGACAGCGAATGGCTGGACAGCGCAAGCTGCAGAATCGGTACGGTGGATGCGTTGTAGGAAATCACCAGCGGCGGCAAGGTGCCCGGCGGCAACACCCGGATGATCGATTGGGCACTCGATACCGCCTCGGCAATGGCGCGGTTGATGTCCGCGCCCTGATGGAAATACACCTTGATCACCGACGTGCCGTTGACGGTCTGCGACTCGATGTGTTCGATGTTGTCCACGTCGGAAGTCAGCGCACGCTCGAACGGCGTGGTGATCCGGTTGGTCATGTCGTCGGCGGAAAAGCCGTTGTACGTCCAGACGATGCTCAGCACCGGGATGTTGATATTGGGAAAGATGTCGGTGGGCGTGCGCCGGATCATCAGTGGGCCGATGATGGCCAGCAGCAGTGCCAGCACGATGAAGGTGTACGGTCGGCGCAAGGCCAGTTGGACGATCCACATAGCGAACCCCGTTCTTGAGGCCTGGTGATTCCAAGGACGGTTCGAAAACTATTCCCCCGCTGCTTGCCGGGTACTGACGATCACCTGACGATTTTGTAATCGCGGTGCCGGGCGCATATGGCTATGATTTCTCCCAGGCACGAAGAGAACCGCCATGCGCCTGCTTGTTGTCGAAGACGAAAAGAAAGCCGGCGAGTACCTGAAAAAAGGGCTCGAAGAGTCCGGCTTTACCGTCGATATCGCCACCAACGGCATCGACGGACTGCATAACGCGCTCGAAGAAGACTATGCGCTGGTCGTGCTCGACATCATGTTGCCGGGCATGGATGGATGGCAGGTGCTCAAGCAGCTGCGGGCAAAGCGCGACACGCCCGTGCTGTGCCTCACTGCCGTGGACGAGCTGGAAGAGCGCGTGAAGGGCCTCGAGCTGGGCGCCGACGATTACCTGGTCAAGCCGTTCGCGTTCGTCGAACTGCTGGCGCGTATCCGCACCCTGCTCCGTCGAGGCCCGCCGCGCGATATCGAACACATGCACATCGGCGACCTGGAAATCGACGCGGTACGCCGGCGCGTGCGGCGCGGCGGCCAGCGCATCGATCTTACGCCGCGCGAGTTCGCGCTATTGCAATTGCTTGCACGCCGGCGCGGCGAAGTGCTGAGCCGAACGCAAATCGCTTCTTATGTGTGGGACATGAATTTCGACAGCGACACCAATGTGGTGGAAGTGGCGATTCGGCGGCTGCGCGTGAAGATCGACGATGGCCACGATGTAAAGCTGATCCATACGGTGCGCGGCATGGGCTACGTGCTCGACCTCGAGCATGAGGAAAATTAGAACGAAGGTGACCTGACCCGAGCTCTCTTATGCGCCATTCACTCACCGCGCGACTTACCGTCACCTTCGTGGTGATCACCGTCGCCTGCTTCAGCATCGTGGGCATGCTGCTGTTCAAGGCGGTGTCCCGGCGCATCTACGTGCACGATCAGACCAACATCATGCTCGATGCGAGGCATCTGCGCAGGTTGGCCCAGGAACTGAAATCGCCCGACGATGTGGTGACGCATCAGGATCGGCTCATCACCGTTGTGCTGGGTGACGACGCCAATGGCTTGCGCGTGTTCGATCATCAAGGGCGATTGCTGATCGATCACGTGCCCATGGGATACGACATCCCCGTCAAGCCCGTCGTACCCGACGATCAGCGCATCGTTCCGGAAAGCATTCAATCCTGGAAGGATCGGAACGGCGCCGAGATACGCGGTGTCGCCACGGCGGCGACGTTGAAGAACGGCGATTCCGTCACCATCGCGGTGGCACGCTCGCTCGCCGACCGAATGGCGCTCCTTGCCAAGTACCGGAGCGATGTGGTGCTTTCCCTGTTCACCGGCTTGCTGATTGCCGTATTGCTGAGTTACCTGCTCGTACGGCGCGCGCTGCGCCCGCTGAGGGCGATGACGGAAAGCGCTCGCGCCATCCATGCTCAGCGCCTGAGCACGCGCATGCCTTTGGAGAACGCTCCCACCGAATTGCTTACTTTGGCGACATCACTAAACGAAATGCTGGCCCGACTCGAGCAAGGGTTTGCGCGCGTCTGGCAATTCACCGTGGATCTTGCACACGACTTGCGTACGCCGATTGGCAACTTGCGTGGCGCCAACGAAGTGGCCCTGAACCGTCATCGATCCGTGACGGAATACGAGACGCTACTCGGCTCCAACATCGAAGAATGCGACCGCGTCAGCCGCACCATCGAAAGCGTGCTGTTTCTGGCCCGCGCCGAAAGCCCGCAATTTGCGCTGCAACGTGTCGCGCTCGATACCGCCCAGGAACTCCACCGAATCGCCGATTATTTCGAGGGTCTTTCTTCCGAGGCGAACGTCGCCCTTCGCGTGGATGCATCCGGCAGTGTCCAGGCCGACCGCGATCTGTTCCGCCGCGCCGTCAACAATCTGCTCTCCAATGCGCTGCGCTACACACCTGCCGGCGAGACGATCCGCATGCACGCCAGCCATACCGAGCGCGGTATGGACGTGTTCGTGGAAAACCCGGGTCGCGGCATCGATCCTGAACATCTGGACAAACTGTTCGACCGGTTTTACCGGGTGGATCGTTCGCGTAGCGACTCCGCCAATTCCACGGGGCTGGGTCTGTCGATTGTCAAAAGCATCATGGAGCTGCACGGCGGCTCGGTGTCAGTGCAAAGCCAATCGAATGTCACGCGCTTCACGCTGCATTTCCCCGACAACACCCGTTCCGGGTAGCTGCACAGGAAAAAGCCCTGAAAGGGCATCATTGGACCTGCCGAGTCAGTCGCCAGCTATCTACGATCGCCCTTCGCGTCAAATATTTAACGGACGCAGGCCCGGCCGCTTTCCTGGGTCCCATCGCGAAGGCTGGTTTTGCATTCCTGAACGGCTATTTCCGTCTCCGCCGCGACGCTTTTGAAGATGCATTCGGTGCGCGTGACCCAGTTCGATTCGAAACCGTGACGTGACGCACATTCCGGGCGCGAGCGTGGCCCAGCGCATGCTTATTAGTCGGTGAGGCTTGAAGGACCTCATGTCTGAAGGGTAAGCAGAGATGGAACAGATCGTCGAATGTCTGATTGCCGGTGGGCCCCAACACGGGCTGTTGCGTCGGCAGCTCTGGGATCCGCAATATCCGGCTCCGCCCGTGGTGGCATCCGGCGACGGCACGGTATGCGCGGCCGCCGCGTGTCGCCACGCAGGTTCCGATCGTAATCGCTTCCTGCTGGTGCATCCGCGGGCAACCGGTCAGCAGATTCTCGCCATGATGATGATGCTACGCGCGCTGGCCACGAATACGGTGATCGCATTTCCCGGCCCGGGTGGCGGACCGTCCAGGATGTTGTGAAATCCGAACGCGATGGGACGGATCGGCTTGTCCTAATCGCCCAGTTCCTGAAAGGCGTGGCCGTTGGCCTCCAACCCTTTCAAGGTCGCAGGTTGTAGCTCGTTCGCCCAGACGTGCCCCTCGAGTTGCCATTGCTTCGCGTCAACGAGATCCGGTAGCCCAACGCCCTGGCGCACATAGAGACCGAGAGTCGGCCGTGCCGGATTGATGTAGAGGTCGAATGCTTGCATGGTTCACGGCTCCGTAAAGGGAAGTGATCCGACAAAACCTTACTTTCCTCCCGCTGTCAGCATCACCGCGGCCTCGGCAGTCAGCTGCAGGAAAGTAAACGTCTCCTGCACATACAAGTGAACGCTGCGTTCGGAGTGGCTCAGGTAGCCGATGGAGAAATCCCGGCCCAGGTGAAGCTCGAAATCGCCCCCTCGCGTGCTCATCACCACGCCACCCTTGATCGCCGGTGCCCAGATGATGTCGCCATCCACGAGATGTTGAATGTCCCTGACGACGGGATATCCCTCGTCGGTGGCGCCACTGATTTTCGTATACGGTTGCTCGCCCAATAAAAGCGTGTAGGGACCGTTGACGCCTGCTTCGCGCAGACGGCTCACCGCTTGCGCTATCGCGGCAGGATAGTCGCCCACCTTCGCAGGCAACGTCACCGCCTTGTTGCTGGTTCCCCGGCGAATACCCGCTATGCCGGCCGCTTCGTAACCTTCGAAGATCGCTCCGTCTTCGGCAAAGGCGATCTTGCGCGCGGCGTCCTTGAGCGGCTGAAGATCGGGATCGTTGGCGCCACGCTCCACGGAATCGACGGCGTGACGCGACAGTTCGAAGGGAACCCGCAGTTCCACGACAGCCTTGACGTCCCGCAAGACGGCTTGGACACCATCGGCCGGAGGCTTGATGTCCTGCACGTGGCCAGTACCTACCGCGGAAAACTCGAAACCTTTCGGCCCCACCACGTCCACGACCCGCCGCGCAGCCAAATGGCGTTTCAGCGTCCTCGATGCTTCCTGTTCGATCTGTGCCCATGCGCCTTCCGAAATCGGCGCAAGTTTCCGGTGAAGATTATTCATGGGGGGGTTCTCCTTTGAGCGAACCGATACCGAGCGAACCATCCGATACGCGCGGCTGAGATTCGGAAACATCCGCCTTTGCGCCGGGTTCGGCAGGCACATTGGCCAGGAAGGTGGCGGATGGCACGAAAAACAGCGAGCCGGTGACGGCCTTGCTGACGTCGAGCAGGCGATCGTAATTGCCGGGCGGGTTGCCGACGAACATGTTGTCGAGCATCCGCTCGATCCGGCTTGGCGACCGCGCATAACCGATGAAATACGTGCCGAACTCGCCCTTGGCCGCGTCGCCGAACGGCATGTTGTCGCGCAAGATCTCCAATTGCTCGCCGTTCTCGACAATGGTCGTGAGGGCGTTGTGCGCATAGGCGGGTTTTACGGCATCGTCGAGTTCGATGTCCGAAAGCTTCTTCCTGCCGACGATCCGCTCCTGCTGTTCGACAGGCAAGGCATTCCACGCCTGCAAGTCGTGAAGGTACTTCTGCGTGATCACGTAGCTTCCGCCGGCGAAGTTCGGATCTTCCTCCCCGATGATGGTCGCATCGATGGCATCCTGGTCGACCGGATTTTCCGTACCGTCGACAAAACCGAGCAAGTCGCGCTCGTCGAAATACTTGAACCCGTGAACTTCGTCGGCCGTGGAAACGGCATCGCGGATGCGCGACATGATTTCGTTCGCCAGCTCGAAGCACAGATCCATGTGCGCGGCACGGATATGAAACAGCAAGTCTCCCGGCGTGGAGACCGCGTGGTGCACGCCTCGAATCTCGCGAAAGGGATGCAAATCTGCGGGTTTCGGCTGGCCGAAAAGAC
Organism: Dyella psychrodurans; assembly: GCF_003363265.1. Taxonomy (GTDB): domain Bacteria; phylum Pseudomonadota; class Gammaproteobacteria; order Xanthomonadales; family Rhodanobacteraceae; genus Dyella_B; species Dyella_B psychrodurans. Next base: position 553,849 of record NZ_QRBF01000001.1, read on the forward strand.
GATCCCATGCATCGGAACCGAAAGCCATGACGCACGATAGACGACCACTGGGGTCGCGAAATCCCACAGCCCGCAAAAGCGATGCCAGGTCGCCGCAAAGCGTTCTTACTGACTCATCGTGCCCAGGCTCCGGTTTTAAGGTCACCACCAGAAAAATAGCGGCTCCTGTGAGCTTGGCGATAACTGGTTGCGGAATGACGGAAGGCACTATCGATTCCTCACGAGTTGGTTCTAGGGTCTGTTTGCCCGCCATCCGGCGTCATCGCTCAGTCGTGTACGGACGTACACTCCTTCACTCTTCCTTGGCTGGCGTGCAAACAGCTCCCGGCGCGGGCCACGCGAATAGTGTGAACAGGCCCTAGCAGTATGGTTCTGATGCGGCGAACTTGAAAGTCCGGCAGAAGCACGACTGAGCATGACGAACATCCCCTTCTATACGATCGGCCATTCGACACATCCGGTCGATGACTTCATCCGCATGTTGCAAGGTGAAGGCATAAGCCTGGTGGTCGATGTTCGAACCGTGCCGCGCTCGCGTACGAATCCTCAGTACAACCGTGACGTGCTGCCGCAATCGCTGGCTTCATGCCACGTCGGATATGAACACATGGCAGCGCTCGGCGGTTTGCGCGGCAAGGACCGTCATGTATCGCGCGATGTGAATGCCTACTGGCAAAACGAAAGCTTTCACAACTATGCCGACTATGCGATGAGCGAGGATTTCCGCGATGGATTCACGCGTCTATGCGAGCTCGGCCGCGACCAGCGTTGTGTCGTCATGTGTGCGGAAGCCGTGTGGTGGCGATGCCATCGACGCATCATCGCGGACTACCTGCTGGCTTCCGGAGATGAGGTGCTTCATATCATGGGGCCGGGAAAGATCGAGCCAGCCCGCATGACCCTGGCCGCACGCCGGATCGATTCGAAAACCTTGGCCTACCCCAAGGCATAGTGAATGCGGAAGCAGGCCAGCCCCCAACGAGGCCACCCCGGATGCCTCATGTGGAACGACTTGTGCATGGCTCCATGCCAGGACGAAGACAAACGACTTATCGCGGCATCTTCCATGACGCTCCAAGCCTGTCTTTTTTACACAAACAGGGCAGCCGGCCGATATCATTAGGGAGGGATTATTCAAGGGGATCTGAGCGCGCGATGTTGTGTTGTCGAGCACTCGTTCCGGAGTTCGGTCTTAGCTGATTTACTACATCAGATATTGCTTGTAAGTCACTGAATTCCAGGTATTCACTCCAGCAAGGGGATGGGGTATGAAGAACAGGACAGGGTCATCCGTGCTGTACCAGGTGGCGGTGGTATTGGGTTACCTCGCCGTCTACACCCTCATTCGTCCCGTGTCCGACGCCCATTGGGAACTGACTTCGGGTCTTCGCCTCGCCCTGCTGTTGCTCGTCCCCTACCGATATTGGGCAGCTTTGGCCGTGGGTGACGCGATGGCGTCTGCCTACCAGAGCAGCCTCTCCGTATCGCAGTTCGGGCTTGCCTGGGCCGTGGTGAACTCCGTGCCCTTTATTGCCCTGGCCATGCCGGTGGTGTGGCTGTGCAAGGAAAAACTCGCGCTTTTTCCGTCCAAGCGAGTCGTCAACTTCCAAGCGCTGCTGCTGTGCACGCTGGTGGTTCCCATCATCTGGTCGCTCGCCAACTATGCGGCGATGTCGCTGGCGAAAAATCCAGGCGTCGAGATAACGCCCATCCTGCTGGTTTATCTCTTTGTCGGTTCTTACGTCGCCCTGCTGACGACCATCCCCTGGGTCATCATCGCCAAACTCGAATTCCGTAACGGCATGTGGCTCAACCGCCTGCGCGGGTTCGTCAAAGGTTCGCTGGCCCTCGATGCCGCCGGCATCCTCATTCCCTCTCAACTGATCTTGTCGTGGCTGACCTTGCACGGCAAAGAAGACAAGCAGGTCTATTGCCTCTTCATGTTCCTGCCGGTGGCCTGGCTGACCCTGAAGCACGGCTGGCGAGCCGCTGTGATGGGCGGAACCGTCGTGGTCGCCTGCATCAACGTATTGATGAATTACGACACGCCCGACGCCATGGTCTTGCAAGTTCAGTCCATGATCGCCTTCGCCATCACCTGCCTGATCGCCATGGGTGCGCGTATCTCCGCGCTGCATCAACGCGAGGAACAGGAACACGTCGACGTCAAGCAGGCGATGCGGCTGGCCAGGCAAAGCCTCTACGTGGGCGAAATGCGCTTGCGCCAGGCTTCGGAAACGCTGGAATACGTCTGCGGGGAAATGCAGGTCACTCAAAACCGGTTGCTCAACCGCTTCCGGATGATGCTACCGGCCAACGAAAGCCAGATGTATTCCAAGCAGGCGGCCACCGCTCAGGAAAAGATGTACCAGATCGCCGATGCGATGCATCCCATCGCCTGGCGACGCCGGGGTTTGCGTGCAGCCTTGCGCGAAAACCTGGGGCGCGCACTGGATGAAGCGGGCGTCGCCTACAACTATCAAGTCAAGGGGCGCGGCTTCGGCGCGCACGCAGCGAACCTTCACACCATGATTTATCGCCTCGCTTGCGAATCGGTGGTGTACATCTGCGCGAACGTGCGTTGCTCCGATATCCGCCTGACGCTGCGCGGCATCGATATCGACGGCAATCGTCTCGTGGTGCTGCGCGTTGACGGTCAGCTGGATGCCTCCACCGACGACAGCTCCTTCTTCAGGGAAGGTCAGCGGGACCGTCTCGCGCACAAGCTTGGCGTGACAGGATTGGACCTCGTCGAACTCAGGGACCACGTGCAGCTGTTCAACGGCGAATTCCACGTTCGACCGATGGAAAAAACGTTGCGGCTGACATTCCTGCTGCAAGACGTCGCCGAAAAAGAGTGGGAGCACTTGTCGGCCCCCACTCCTATGCGGCTATGGGCCAGCTAGCCCAAGCTTAGGATCAATGTCCCCCAGAGCACTGCAGGACATTCGTGCAGGTGGCCGCAATCACTTGAGAGAAGATGCTGCCTTGCGCGGTTGTCGTGCTGCTGGTGGTACTCGTGGTCGTTCCAGTTGTCTGCGCGGACGCGGCAGAAGCAAACAAGGCGCAGAAGATTCCGGCCAAAACATAGACGTTTACGCGGTTCATAAAAGCCACCCTTTACAGTGCCGGGCACCATTGCCCGCGCCAATCTTGCAGTAAATCAATGGATTGCACTGTGATCTGCACACTCCAAATTGACTGAATTTAGGGTTTTTCGGCCTGAAATCGCTGTCGTCGGCCTGGGTTGCATGGCATGGCATGCCGCACTGCAGCGACGCGGACCTTTGGCCACGGCCGGCCCTGCTGGCGTGAATAGCTGGCGAACGCTGTAACGATGACCGCGCCGTCCACGAAAACCGAGTGGTAGTTTTCATTGGACGGGCTTGTGGGAGCGGTTATGAAGCGTCGACGCTTTCTACAGATGATGGGCGGCCTTGCAGTCGCTGCATGGTCGCCTTGGCGCGCTGTCGCCCAGAGTTACGACGATCCCGAAGACATCCATGCCCGATTGAAAGGGACGCCCGATCTGAAGCTGGTGATGGGAAACGGCGACATCTCCGTCGTGATTGCGGGCGATTCCTCTCCGCTCGACAAGCGCCGAATCGAAGTTTGGATCAGGCGAAGCGCCACCGCCGTATCGACGTACTTCGACCGTTTCCCCGTCGACCACTGGGGTTTGCTCGTTGTCCCTGAAGACGGAGGCCATGTCGGCCCCGCCACCACATGGGGATATGCAGGTTCGATCACGCGTGTCGGCGTAGGGCGCGAGGTGTCGGAGGAGTATTTGCGAAACGATTGGGTGCTGGTACATGAGATGACCCACCTGGCGCTCCCGCGAGTACCGATGCGCAGCGAGTGGTTCATGGAAGGCAACGCCACCTACGTCGAGCCCATTGCACGCGCACAGGCCGGACAGATGCCGCCACAAGAAGTCTGGCGCTGGGCCGTCGACGACATGTCCAAAGGACAGCCCCAAGCCGGCGACAAAGGGCTGGATCATACGCATACCTGGGGAAGGACATACTGGGGCGGCGCCATGTATTGGCTGCTTGCCGAACTGGCCATCTACAAAAAAAGCGATGGACGATATCGCCTGCAGGACGCACTGCGCGCGATCAACCGTGCAAGCGGCGGCAACACGGCATCCTGGAGCGTGGAACAAGCGACTCACGCAGGAGATATCGCCGTCAAGAGCGACGCGTTGACCTCGCTTTACGATGAACTTAAAGATCGCCCGGTCACCGTCGACCTCAATGGCATGCTTCAGCAACTCGGCGTTTCAGAAGTTGCGGGCGTCATTCGCTTCGATGATCGTGCTCCGCTCGCCGAACTGCGCCGCTCGATAACTTCCCCGCGCGGTCGTTCGCAGACATGACATCGAACGGCGAGTCGCTGCGTCCGACAGACGCAGCGCGTTGATGCGTAACCGACGGGTGTCCACACGCTCAAGCAGTCCCTGCCCCCGTCGCCCCCGTGCGCCACGATGAGAAATTGCCCTACTATCGGGCCATGAATACACCTGGCTCGGCGACACCGAACAACGCTCCCCGCGGCAGCGTGGCCTGCGTTGGCCTGGGTATGACCCTGGGTTCTCATCTCACGCCGCTGGCGCGCAGCTACATCGAAAAGTCGGATGTGGTGTTCGCGGGGCTTTCCGACGGCATCGTGGAGTTATGGCTCCAGCGCATGCATACGGATGTGCGCAGCCTTCAGCCCTATTACAAGGAAGGCAAGTCGCGGATGAAGACCTATCGGCAATGGGTCGAGCTGATGATGGCCGAGGTGCGTGCAGGCAAGCGCGTCTGCGGGGTGTTCTATGGGCACCCGGGCATCTTTGCGTGGTCGCCGCACAAGGTTATTGAAGTCGCGCGCGCGGAAGGCTACGAAGCGCATATGGAGCCTGGCATTTCCGCGGAGGATTGCCTTTATGCGGACCTGGGCATCGACCCGGGCCGCTTCGGCTGCCAGCATTTCGAGGCCAGCCAGCTGCTTTTTTATGAGCGCCGCATCGACCCGTCCGGGTATCTGGTGTTGTGGCAGGTCGGGCTCGTCGGCGATCGCTCGCTGGGCCGTCGCGAGACGGGACCTGCGTACCGGCAGGTGCTGGTCGACCTGCTGAGCCAGGACTACCCGCTCGACCACGAAGTGATCATCTATCGAGGGGCGACGCTGCCGATCGAAAAACCGCGCGTCCGCCGCGTGGCTTTGCGCGACCTGCCGCATGCTCCGCTGACAGCGGAGGAAACGGTGGTACTGCCTCCGGCTGTCGCCTTGAAGCTCAACGTCGCCATGCGGGAGCGGCTGGAGGCATTGGATAAGCTGGAGAGGACGAACACCGTCGTATAAAGGAAGTTCTTGGGTGCGGAACGATCCTTGCTTGTGCGGTACCGGTTGGGGAAAGCGTGTCCAATGGCATTCGGTGCCACCCTGAGGGCCAGGGAAATGTGGCCCGGATGAGATCCATCGCGTGGATAACCGCATGATATGGGCGTGCCGGCCCCATCAAACCGCACGTACGACCATCACAGGAGATAGGGGGAATCGCATGACGGACACGATCGATTTGCTGGAGGCCATCGGACAAGATGCCTCTCTGCGTCACGCATCGACCGAAGAATTGACCCATATGCTCAAACAGGCGCAGGCGTCCGAAGCGCTCACGGCCGCCGTGGCATTCGGCGACAGCACTTGGTTGTTCGAGGAATTCGGGCGCATGCAGAATGAACCGCCGCAGTCCAGCCAGACGCCCGGCCACGAAGACGAGCCCGAAGAGGAAGAGCCGCTGGAAGTTCCGGCTCCCGGCAAGGGCAAACCGTCGTCCAAGTCGTAAGCGCAGTTCGCATGTCCCGGCTGTCAAGCCGCGCCACCCCATGGCTCGCCATAGCGGCCATGGCTTGGTGCGCGCTCGTGCAGCCCGTTCACGCCACCACATCCATCACCCATCCCGCCCAGTTCCTCGATCAGGCCGAAAAACTGCGGACGGCGGATCATCCGCAGTTCGTCCGCATGCTGGAACAGATCCACCAAGAGACACCGCGGCTTAATGCAAGCGAACAGTGGCAACTGCGCTATCTCGATGCATGGGAAACCATGTACGAGGGTAATTACGCCAAGTCCGAGATCGCGTTTCGCGACGTTATCGATCACTCCGGCAACACGATCCTGGCCGCCAAGGCATCAGGGCTGCTGCTGAACAACCTGGCGCTCAACCGGCGCTACGAGGAGGGCTTTGCGTTAGCCAATCGGCTGACGTCGGACCTGCCGAGCATCAGCGATCCGAATGCGCGCTTCATACTCCTGACCAATCTGTCGCAGATGCTGGATTTCGCGGGCCAGATCGATCTGGCCATCCAGTACGCTCGCATGGCGCAAGACATCGTCCCTCGCGGCGAGAGTTTGTGCCGCCCGCTCTCCATGCAGGTCGCGGCACTTTATAACGGCAAACGCCTCACATCCTCCAGCCCGATCCTGCAACAGGCCATCGATAGCTGCTCCGCCGCGCGGGAACCGGTCTTCACCAACGTGATCTGGCTCACCTTGGGCAGCCTCTACCTGGACGAAAACCAGCCGGACAAGGCCATGGCCCTGCTCGACCGGATCGCTCCCGCCATCATTGCCAACCACTATTACCCCCACATGCTGTCCTCGCAGGTGGAGCGGGCGCAGGCGTATGCCAAGCTGGGCAATGACCAGGAGGCAAGAAAAGCCGCGCTCACAGCACTGGCCATGAGCCATCCGGGCGACATCAGCGAGTGGTTGATGACGGCCTATGACGTGCTTTATCACATCGAGAAAAAAAACGGCCATAACGCCAACGCACTGTCGTACTACGAACATTACGTCGCGCAAAGCACGGGCAATCTCAATGACATCACCGCCCGGACACTGGCCTACGAGATGGCCCAGCAACACACGCTGGTGCAGAAGCTGGAGACGGAAACGCTAAGCAAGCAGAACAACATCCTGCGCCTGGAGCAGGCATTGGATAAAAAGGCGGTCGAAACAAGCCGGCTTTACATCGTTCTGTTGCTGGTGGCACTGGTCTCCATCATCTACTGGCTGTTCCGACTCAAGCGATCGCAGCTGCGCTTCAAACAGTTGTCGTCCCTGGATGGTCTTACCGGCATCCTCAACCACCAGAACTTCATGAGCGAAGCCGATCGCGCTCTGCACGCGCTTGAAAAAAAGCAAGGCTCGGCGTGTCTGGTGTACGTCGATCTCGACTACTTCAAGCAGGTGAACGACACCCACGGTCACGCCGTCGGAGATGCCGTGCTAAGGCGCACCGTTGCCATCTGCCGACATCATTTGCGACCCACCGACTTGTTCGGCCGCCTCGGCGGCGAAGAATTCGGCATTCTCCTGCACGATTGTTCAAGCCATCAGGGCATGGCCATCGCCGATCGTATCCGTGGCGCCATCGAAGCCGCCTCGGTCGATGGCGATGGAAGTGCCGTATCGTTTTCCGCCAGCGTCGGCCTGGCATCCACGAACGTTTGCGGCTACAGCCTGCAAAAGTTGTGCAGGGAAGCCGATGCTGCGCTTTATCGAGCCAAGCGCAGCGGGCGCAACCGCGTCATCGCCAATACCGAGAACGGCGATCTCGTCGAGGCCTGAAAAGCCTGAGACGGGCTGACGCAGGGTCGCCCCGTACCGATATACGCAAAAGCCGGCGGTGGCCACTCTCGGTGGCAGAAGTCTTGCTTGCAAAACAAGGACTGCAAGGCTGCCCATGAGGGGCCGCCACATAAGGAAGCCGGGACTAGAGATGTTACTCAGGCGTACGCCAGGCATGGTTTGGCAGCTCTTGGCTCTGTTCGCATTGAGCGGCGGGCTGACGCTGTATTCCACCGCGCTCGCCCGCCTGACCCATACGCCGCCATCCCTGTGGCTGACCAACGGGGCCCTGATCGGCTGGATGATCCGAAAGCCCCTGGCGCAAACATGGCCTTTGCTGGTCGCCGGTTTTTTCGGCTACATGGTCGCCAAGGAACTGTGGGGAGACCCCCTGCTCACCACCGCGGCATGGGGGTTGAACAATGCCGTGGAGACGCTAATTGTCACTTTGGCCATTCGGCGTCAGTTTCCGGTCATTACCTCTGAAACCCCATTCCCCAGGTTGGCCCGCGTCGCCCTGATCAGCGCCGCCGTGGCCTGTGCCTTGTCGTCCCTCACAGCCATCCTGATCAAGCAGCCCTTTCCGGACATGGCGTTCTGGATGAGCTTCAACCTGGTGTTCAGGGCGCACCTGCTGGGCATGGTGATCGCGGGAAGCGCGTCTATCGTGGTGGCGATCAAGAACGACGGCGTGCAGCTGTTCCGCGGCAAACGCTCGTCGTTGCTGTGGCACCTCTTGTTGCTTACGGCACTGAGCGCCGCGGTATTCCTGGTGCGGCGCTACCCACTGCTGTTTTTGATCTATCCCCCGCTGCTGCTGCTGATCTTCCGCCATCGCTTCGCCGGCATGATCCTGGGTATTGCGATCGTCGCGCTGATTACGACCGGCGCCGCCGCACTCGACATCGGGCCGTTCGACCTCGTCCATAACGTGACGCCGGTGTTGAAGGTCGCCATGGCGCAGATTTTCATCGCCGGCTACTGCGTGGTCGCCCTGCCCGTGGCACTGACGCTGGTAGAGCAGGATCGCCTGCAAATACGACTACGCGAGAGCGAACTGCGCTATCGCATGCTGGCGGACAACAGCGGCGACCTGGTGATGCGCATACGTCCCAACGGGGATCGTCGCTACGTTTCGCCTTCAGTGAAAGAGCTGTTGGGCTGGGACGTCGAAGAATTCATGGCGCCACGTCCGGACCTGATCCACCCCGATGACCGTGAGCGCGTCGCAGAAGTCGTGGCCGCGCTGCGCCGCATAGGCGGCTCGACCACGGCGACGTATCGACTGCAGCATCGCGCCGGTCACTATCTGTGGATCGAAGCGTTCGCAAGGATGGTCGACAGTCCCGATGGCGACGGCACGACCGAGATCATCTACACCGGCAGGGATGTCACGCAGCGCGTGCACATACAGCAGGCTTTGATCGAAAGCCAGGCGCAGCTCAAGACGATTACCGACAACGTGCCGGCGGTGATTGCGCGCGTCGACATGTCCGAGCGCTACACCTACATCAATCGCCACGTCCAGCAGATATCCGGTGAATCGCCTGCGGACATTCTCGGCAAGACCGTCAAGGAAGTTCGCGGTGCTGCGCTCTACGAGCACCTCAAGGAATATCTGGATCGCGCCTATGCGGGCGAATCCGTCTGGTTCGAATATGAAGCGACCTATCTTGGAAAACTGCTCCACTTTCAAACGCACTATGTTCCGGACATGGACTCCAAAGGCAGGGTCCGCGGTCTCTATGCGCTGACGACGGAAATCACGCACATCAAGAATGTGGAGCGCGAATTGCTTCGCCTCGCGCACCAGGATGCGCTGACCGGCCTCGCGAATCGCCGCTCCTTCAACGATCAAGCTTTGCCCGTGCTGCGCAACGCATGCCAGAACCGCTCGCCTGTGCTGCTTACCCTGCTGGATGTCGACAACTTCAAAGCCATCAACGATACCCATGGCCACGCGGCCGGCGATCTCGTGCTTGCCGAAGTGGGACGTTGCCTGCAGGAGTTTGTTCTGAAAGGCGCAGTGGTCGCACGCATCGGCGGCGACGAATTCGTGGTCCTGTGCGACCACCTGCAAGATAAGGTTGCGGCCGAAGCATTCGTGCATTCGTTGTGGGAAACCTTGCACATGGCGGTGATGATGGGGCGCCATTGCATCGACGTGCACCTGAGCATGGGCGCCGTCTTCTTCCACGGATCCGCGTCGCAGGACGTTCTGATGAAGCTTGCGGACGAAGCGCTATACCACGCCAAGGAATCGGGCCGAAACACGTACCGGATGGTTTCCAAACGTCTTTTTGTCGGTGAGAAGAATGGAAACGTGTGAATTGTGTCGAGAAGGAAAAACCTTCCGGCGAGCCATCACGATGGCTTTTCAGCCCATTGTCGACCTCAGCAACCACACGACGTTCGCCCATGAAGCCCTGGTAAGAGGACGGGATGGCGCCTCGGCCAGCGATGTTCTTTCCGGCGTTGATGACGTCAATCGCTTTGCGTTCGACCAGCTTTGTCGAATGACGGCGCTTGAATGGGCCGGCCGGCTGAAGCCGCCTGCCCTGCTGTCCATCAACTTCATGCCCAACGCCGTCTACGACGCCTACAACTGCATGCTGGCGACCATCGCCACGGCGAGGCGTGTCGACTGGCCTCTCGCGCGCATCATCTTCGAAGTAAACGAGCAGGAGGCCGTGGCCGATTTCGACCGTCTCCTGGTTGTTCTGAAAGGCTATCGTGCGCAGGGCATTCTTACCGCCATCGACGATTTCGGCGCGGCCTATTCCGGCCTGAATCTTTTGGCGGATTTCCAGCCTGATTTGCTGAAGCTCGACCTGGCATTGATCAAGGGCATTTCGCTCGACCGGGCTCGTCGCGCGATCATTCGCCATACCGTGCGCATGTGCGAAGAGCTTGGCATCGGGGTTATCGCCGAAGGCGTGGAAACGGCGGACGATTCACACGCTCTGTGCGATCTCGGCATTTATCTGCAGCAAGGCTATCTCTTTGCCAGACCCGAGCTGGAGGCATTGCCCTCGCCGCACTTTTACAGCTGAGCGGTCGACTCGTTCCCGCACTCCCAGGTGTCGCTCGCATGAGAGATGGCCATCTGTCGCGCGCATGGAGACAGCGGTGCTACGCGAATAGTGCGAACAGTCCCTGAAACAAATGGGCTCCCTGCACCATCGCGCAGGGAGCCCATGTCGAACCTCGGCTTACATGCCGATGGCGGTTTCCGCCTTCACGTACGGCAGGTTGTGCGCCTGGGCCACGGGTTCGCAGGTCACCTTGCCCTCGAACACATTGAGGCCGTTGCGCAGGTGAACGTCCTGCGCCAGCGCTTTTTTCCAACCGTTGTTGGCCAGCGCGAGCGTGAACGGCAACGTCACGCTGTTGAGCGCGAAGGTCGACGTGCGCGCGACGGCGCCAGGCATGTTGGCCACGCAGTAATGCACCACGCCGTCGACGACGTAGGTGGGATCGGAGTGCGTCGTCGCGTGAGAGGTTTCCACGCAACCGCCCTGATCGATCGCCACGTCGACGATCACCGAACCCGGCTTCATCGTGCGAACCATGTCGCGCGTCACCAGCTTGGGCGCGGCCGCACCCGGCACGAGCACCGTGCCGATCAGCAGGTCGGCGCGACGGACCAGTTCCTCGATGGCCGAGCGCGTGGAAAACACCGTCGAGATGGACGTGCTGAATTGCGACGCCAGACGCTTGAGCACGTCAGCCGAACGATCGACCACCGTGACCTTCGCACCCATGCCCACGGCGATGGTTGCCGCATGCGTACCGGAAACGCCGCCGCCAAGAATGACGACTTCAGCGGCCGGCACGCCCGGCACGCCGCCGAGCAGCACGCCGCGTCCGCCCTGCGCTTTTTCCAGCGAGTGCGCGCCGACTTGCGGAGCCAGACGACCGGCCACTTCGGACATCGGCGTCAGCAGCGGCAGCGAGCCGTTGGGCGAAGTCACCGTTTCATAGGCAATGCAGATGGCGCCGGAATCGATCAGGTCCTTGGTCTGTTCCGCGTCGGGCGCGAGATGCAGGTAAGTAAAGAGAATCTGGCCCTTGCGGAGCTTCTTGCGCTCGACGGCCAGCGGCTCCTTCACCTTCACGATCATGTCGGCGTCGGCAAAGATCTGGTCCGCGCTGTCCACGATGGTGGCGCCGGCAGCGACGTAATCCGCATCGGTCAGGCCAGCGCCAGCGCCGGCATCCTTCTGCACCATCACCTGATGGCCGTTGTGCACCAGTTCCTGCACGGACGACGGGACAAGGCCCACCCGGTATTCATGATTCTTGATCTCTTTCGGCACACCGATGCGCATGGCTTGATTTCTCTCTGAAAAGGGTTGGTCGCGGGCCGGATTCCCGTACACCGCGCGAGCGGCAGTATGAGCTAGCTATTGCGCAATTTCTCGCCCATTAGAGCCACTAACTCGCCAATATTTCGCATACAATGCGAAATATCATGAAATATGCAGAATCCATGACGAACAACGATCAAGCCCTGGACGACCGCGACCGCGCCATCCTCCGATTGCTCCAGGAGGACGGCCGGCTGGCCAATATGGAACTGGCCCTGCAGATCAACCTCTCGCCGTCCGCCTGCCTGCGGCGCGTAAAGCTGCTTGAAGAGCGCGGCCTTATCTCTCGCTACGTCATGCTGCTGGATGAAAAGGTCGCGGGGCTGCCGGGGACCGCGTTCGTACTGGTCACGCTCGACCAGCAAGGCCGCGCGGCGCTCGATGCCTTCGAGGCGGCGATCCAGAAACATCCCGAAGTGACCGAGTGCTGCCTGCTCGCCGGCGCGGCCGATTACATGGTGCGCGTGGTCTATGCCGATTCCGCCGACTTCGAGCGCATTCACACGGAAATTCTCACGCAGCTCCCCGGCGTTGTGCGCGTGCAATCGACGCTTGCCTTGCGCACGGTCAAGAAGACGACTGCCCTGCCCGTCTAAGGTCTATTCAAGGCTTCTGCGTTCGCTAAAGCGTTACGTCGATACCTTGAATCAGCCGCTTCGCCAGACGCGGCTGACGCAATTGCTCCAGCCACCATTCCAGGGCACGTCCTTGGTGATCGCCGCGCCATGCCACGTAAAGCACATTGGGCTCGCGCGGTTCGGCCATGCGCTTTTCAACCAGCTCGCCGCGTTTGAGCAGCGAAGCGATGCGCTGACGCGGTAACCAACCAACGCCCAGCCCTTCGCGTTGCGAAAGAATCTTTGCGCGCATGGACGGCACCGCCAGCGTGGATTGACCACTAAGCAGACCATAACCGCGGCTTTCGACGCTGCGTGACGAATCGGCGACTGCGATCGCACGATGCGCAGTCAATTGCTCCTGCTGCAAAGGTTCCTTCGCCTTGGCGAGAGGATGCCGCGGCGACACGGCAAAAACCCACTCCATGACACCCAGCTCGAACCAGCGCAGCTTGGGCATGGCGGGCGGTTCATTCGTGGCACCGACGATCAGATCGGCACGCCCGTCACGCAAGGCCTCCCAGGTTCCGCTCAGCACCTCGTGCGTCATGCGCAGCGCGACACCCGATTGCAGCGCATCGAATGAGCGCACCACAGGTAGCAAGGTTTCGTATTCGAGGATTTCGTCGGTCACGATCCAGAGTCGATCCTCCCATCCGCCGGCAACCTGCTTCACGCGCCGGGTCAAACGGGAAACATCCTGCATCAGGCGCGATGCTTCCTGGGCCAGCAGCTGGCCGGCCGGTGTCAGTTGCAGGCGATAACGGCGGCGGTCGAACAACAGCGCATCGAACCTGGCCTCAAGCTGCCGCGCCGCATGCGAAACGGTCGAAGGCGCCTTGCCCAGCTTTGACGCCGCGCGCGTGAGGCTCCCCATCTCACGGATGGCCTCCAGCAAGGCCAATTCGTCCTCGGACAACATGTTCGACCTCTTCGAACGAGTGCATCGGAATCATGGTACGGCAACGGAAAGCCGAACGCTCATGATGACGTCCATCACAACCATACCGATACTCCCGGAGCACATCATGCATCGTTTCAACGACAAGACCGTACTCGTCACCGGCGGCAATACCGGCATCGGCCTGGGCGCCGCCAAGGCCTACGTGACGGAAGGCGCCCGCGTCATCATCACCGGCCGCGACATCGCCACACTGGAAACGGCCAAGGCAGCCTTGGGCCCGCAAGCGATTGCGCTGCGCAATGATGCAGGCGATTTCGCTGCCGCCAAACAGTTGGCCGGCGAACTCGCCAGCCGCGGCATCAGGCTCGACGCCGTCTTCATCAATGCGGGCGTCGCGAAGTTCGCGCCCTTTTCCGATGTGAATGAAGCCATGTGGGATCAGAGCTTCGATATCAACGTCAAGGGCGCGTACTTCCAGATCCAGGCGCTGCTGCCTCTCTTGAACGAAGGTGCCGCCATTGTGCTAAACGGCTCGATCAATGCGCGCATCGGCATGCCCGGCTCTTCGGTTTACGCCGCCACAAAAGCAGCACTCATTTCGTTGGCCAAGACACTCTCGGCGGAATTGCTGCCGCGTGGCGTGCGCGTGAATGTCGTCAGCCCTGGCCCGATCAGCACCGAGCTGCTGAGCAAGCTCGGTATGGATGCCGATGCGCTCGACGCCACGAAAGCACAGATCCAGGGACAGATTCCGCTCGGCCGCTTCGGCACCACGGAAGAACTCGCCGCGACGGTGCTGCATCTCACCGCCAGGGAATCCGCCTTCATCGTCGGCACCGAGATCATTGTCGACGGCGGCATGAGCCAGCTGTGATGGCGATGCTGAGGGGGAAGCGATTCAAGCATGGGTAGCCATGCTTGAATCCCTCGGTATCGTCATTACGTTTGAGCTTAACTTCAAAGCAAAACCTTCTTCTAAAAACCCAGGGAGCCTCCCATGCAAATCGACCTCACCCATCGCCGCGCCATCGTGACCGGCTCCACCGCAGGCATCGGCCTGGCCATCGCAACCGGCCTGGCCGCTGCGGGCGCGCAGGTTGTCGTTACCGGTCGTACTCAAGCACGCGTCGACGACGCCTTGGCCGCCATCAGGAAACAAGTCCCCAAGGCCATCGTCACCGGCATCGCCGGCGATCTTGGAACACGCAAAGGTGCCGACCTTCTCATTGCACAGGTGCCGGATACGGACATCCTGATCAACAACCTCGGCATCTTCGAACCCAAGGCTTTCTTCGACATTCCGGATGAGGATTGGGAGCGCTTCTTTGAAGTGAACGTGATGAGCGGCGTTCGCCTCTCGCGGCACTATGCACAAGGCATGGCCAAGCGCGGCTGGGGGCGTATTCAATTTATCTCGAGCGAGTCCGGCGTGCAGATTCCCGCCGAAATGGTTCACTACGGCACCACGAAAACCGCTCAGCTCGCCGTGTCGCGCGGGCTTGCTGAAACCCTGGCAGGGACTGGTGTGACAGTTAACGCCGTCCTCCCTGGCCCGACACGCTCCGAGGGCGTAGGTGACTTCTTCGCCAAGATCGCGACCGAACAAGGCGTGTCGCAAGAACAGGTCGAACGCGATTTCATCGCCTCGCATCGACCCTCTTCGCTGATCAAGCGATTGGCAACGACCGATGAAGTGGCGAACCTCTGCGTCTACCTCGCCTCGGAGCAGGCCTCGGCGACGACCGGTGCGGCGGTGCGCGTGGATGGTGGCGTCGTCCGCTCGATCGCCTGAGCGACATCTGCCGTCTGTCGATGACTCAGCCGTCACCCGACAGACGGCGGCTGGGCCTCACTGGACGAGGATTTCGTCGGCAAAGAGCCATGTATCGTCCGCGCCTCGCGGAAATGCCGCGGGCAACGACGTATTCCTCTCCGCCTTGATGCGGATATAGCGGGCCGTAACGGGTTTGCCGGAGTGGAAGCCGATGCGTTGCAATCGTGTCGGCGAAGACACATCCGGCGGCAGCGATTCGGTGTAAAGCGATGTCCAGTGCTTGCCGTCGCGCGAACCGTAAAACGTTACCTGCCTGGGCAGCAGAATCCTCGACTCCGGCGCGAGTATGAATCCCACTTCGATGGAGTGGAAACTGGTGCTTCCCTGCATATCGATCGTCGCGTCGATGTCGCTGTCATGCCAGGCGGCCCATCGTCCGTCGTGGAAATCCACGCTTCCCGTGACGCCATCCACGAGCACATCGCCAAGCGCGTAATCCGAAGAAGCCGGCTGGGCAAAGCTGACGGGTTTGCCCAACGCACGATTATTCGTCAGCGTGAAACTGATCGGGTTGTCATATTGCAAGCCATTGCGGAACGGAACCACTTCCAGCGTTCCCGCCTGCTTGATGTCCACCGAATCGCCGAAGGATGGCGATTGCTCGGTGGGTTCCGCGCCGTTCGTCGTGTAATGGTTCTGCACATCGTCGAAGCCGCGAGTGGCATGCAGCTGCCACCCATCATGCCCGGCGTTCAATGTGATCGCATACGTGACGACCGGGCGATCCTCGGGACCGTACGCGACATGCTGCGCATCCATCCACTTGTAGTGCGATTGCAATCGATGCTGGAAATCCGCGAACGACGCATCGTCGTGCGACCCGCCACGCCACAGATTTTCGGCGAAAGCCTGCAGACGCGGATACATCTTCGATTCCGCATCGAACGGATTGGCGCGCTCGCTCCATAGCGGCGCCTCGGCACCCAGAATCTGCGGCAGGCGTGCGGCAAAGCTGCTGTCGTCGGGCGAGCCCGCGATGTTGGTGCGATAGATACCGTGGACGGTCAGCTTATCCAGTGGCGCATCCAGGTAGAACGGCCCTGCAACGATGATGCGATTGCCATTGGCCAGCGCCTTTCGCGCCTCGTCATCGCCGCGCCAGATTTCCACGATGGCATGTTTGTCGGCGCCGCCTTCGAGGATTTCGTCCCAACCGATCAGCGTCTTGCCCTTGCTCTCCAGATACCGCTGTATGCGCTGGATGAAATAACTCTGCAGCCCTTCTTCATCCTTCAGCCCTTGCTCGTGCATCAACGCCTGGCAGGATGCGCAATCTTTCCAGCGATCCTTGGGCGTTTCATCGCCGCCAATATGCACGTAGGACGATGGAAACAGTTCGGTGACTTCATCCAGCACATGCTGCAGGAAGACAAAGGTGTTGTCGTTGCCGACGCAATCGATGTCCTTGAACACGCCCCACGTCGTTGGAACGGCAGTCGGAGGCTGCGTGCAACCAAGTTCGGGATAGGACACCAGCGCAGCCACGCTGTGGCCTGGCATTTCGATTTCCGGAATCACCGTGATGTTGCGCTGCCGTGCGTACTCGACGATGTCACGGGCGTCAGCCTGCGTGTAGAAGCCGCCGTAACGGGTACCATCCGCCTCGGTGCGCCATGCGCCGGTGCTGGTGAGTTTCGGATAGCGATTGATCTGCAGGCGCCAACCCTGGTCCTCGGTCAAGTGCCAGTGGAAAGTGTTGATCTTGTAGTAGCTCAGAAGATCGAGTTGCTTCTTGATGAATGGGACCGGGTAAAAATGCCGGCCGGCATCGAGCATGAAGCCTCGATACGCAAATGCCGGTGCATCGTCGATGCGCACGGCAGGAAGAGCAATGGTTGAAGCGTGCTCGAGCGGCAACAATTGCCGCAGCGTCTGCACACCCCAGAACAAACCTTTTCCGGTCGATGCCTGGATGATCACGCCCTTGGGCGTGATGGACAGCCGATAGGCTTCCTCGCCATGCACCGATGGATCGATAGCCATCGAGATGCCATGCGCGTGACGGCTTTGCGATAGCGCGATGCCGGTCTGCTCGCGGATCGCATCACGCAGGAAGGAGGCAATTTCCTGTGCACGTGCACCCTCGGGCGCATCAATGCCCGTGCTTGCGCTCAGCCGATAACTCCCCTCACCCGCCTCCATGTGCTGCGGCTCGGGAATAATCGCTATCTCCGCTCTGGCAAAGCTACTTGCCACGACGAACGACAAACCGAAGCACACGGCAAGCAGCGATTTCAGCATCTTTCAGATCCCAATCAAGTAAAACGGGTGATACAAAAGAAACGAGCCCGGCTTTTGGCCGGGCTCGCCTTAGAGCGTGGATCAGTCGATCTTGTAGTCGAACGTGAGGAATATCTCGCGACCGTTGTATTCGCTACCGGTCTGCCCCGTCGTAACGAACTCGAAGCCTCCGGCGTAGTACGGGATCGTAGAGACCCTGTCGAAGATATTGGACACGGTGAGCTTCAAGTTCATCGCCGGGTTGAACTGATAGGCGACCGAGGTATTCCAGGTGATCCACACCGGCGTGTGGCCCGTGTACTCGGTGTCGGGGACGGTTACATTGGCGCCATTGACCGTCACCTGGCAAACACCGGTAGCAACCGTCTCGGTGCCGCTTTGCACAGTAATCATGCTCGGCTGGATGCCATTGGGCAGCGTATTGCAACTGCCGTAGTTCGGGGAGCGCAAGCCGCCGTCGCGCACGCCGGAGATCGATACGTCCCAGTCGCCCTTGTGCCAGTTGCCGATCCACGTGATCCTGCTCGCCACATTGTTGTAGCGGGTGTTTTGCAATGGGTCGGAAGCCAGCACGCGCTGCTTGTACTCGAGGTTGTCGGTGTAGTTGATGTTGGCAGTGAAGTTGCCCCAATTCTCGGTCTGCAGCTTGTAGTCCAGCGAAGCATCGATACCGCTCACATATAGCGAAGCCTCGTTAATCGGGCCGGACTCTTCCGAGACGATCTGGCCAGCCGCATTGCGCTGAACCATCTGGGTCACCATCTTGCAATACTGCGAACCTGGCACGTGCGCCGTATACGTCGACAAAGCCGATGAACCGTTTACCTGCAAGCCGGTAAGGCAACCGGCCTCGTCGACCAGCACCGTGCCCGGGTCGAGATACTGGATGGCGTTGTCCACGCCCATGTGCCAGTAGTCGGCAGAGAACGACAAGCCCTGCACGCCCGGAATCTGCCATACGAAACCATAGGTCCAGGAGTGGCCGGTCTGCGGCTGCAACAAGCGGCTGCCTTCCGTCGTCAGGTTGTAGTACTGCGAAGTTGGGCGCTGCACCTGGCTGCACCACGTGCTGTTGTTCTGGCCAGCCTTGATGGCGTTAATGCACTGCAGGGGATCGACGTAATCGCCGATCGGCGAGGTTGACCCGGTCAGGTAGATAGCCTGCATGTCCGGCGCCTTGAAGTTGGTGCCGTAGCTGCCGCGAAGCAGCAGACCGTCATACGGCCGCCATTCGAGGCCCGTGCCCCAGGTACGGGCCACGTCGGCGCGACTGGCATCGTGGTACTTGTCCAGACGGCCGGAGATGGTCCATGTCACCGAATCCAGCACCGGCACACGGAACTCGTTACCAAACGAATAGCGCTGGCGAGTGCCGCCGCCGGTGAGATACGCGCCGAACGGATTCTGGAAGTTGTTGTTATCACCGCGCGCGTCGGGCGAGAGCAGGAAGCCGTTGTGTGCAGCTTCCAGTACCGCCGCCCAACCGATCGGCTCGTCGACCCACGGAAGCTTGTACAGGTCGCCGTTGATGCGGGCCTGCACCTGGTCCAGCCACGACGAGGAGGTGTTCTCGCCACTGACCGCGAACTGGCCGTATTGCTGCGGCGTGATGGGGTTCCACCACTGCTGCCAGTTCATGGCATAAATGGGCAGGCCGCCGGCGGTGGTGCCCAACTGCTTGCCGAGGAAGAAGTTGTTCATGGCATTGACGTCGATGCCCGTGTAGTCCTCGCGCACCGTGTATTTCTGGCTGTTGAGGTTCACGTCCCAGTTGAATCGGCTGTCGTCGAAGCTGCCACGCAGGCCGGTCTGGAGGTTCCAGTTCTGCTCGCGGTCATGGGTATTGGCAGACGTTCCCATTTCCTGCGCGGTCAACTGCCGGATGGCCTGGTTGATGACCTGCCCCGTAGTCTGGTCGTAGAACTGGCCGGTAGCTTCAACGGGCAACTGGGTGTTGGAGATGCCCACCGTGTCATACAGGGCCACCGAGCCGTAAAGCTGCAGGCTGGTGTCCTTGAAGTCGTACTCGCCGGCCACGTAACCGCTGTTGTTGCGGCTGCCGGGCGTCAACACCCAATTCTGGAACAGTGCGGGCTGCGAGCAGTAGTAACCATTGTCGGTCACGCCGGTAACCTGGGTGCCACTGGCGGTGGTGCTGTACGAGTGGCTCAACTGCGAGTTCGTGAACTTCCCGCAAGTGCCCGCCGGCGGAGTGATGTACTGGCCCGAAGCATTCTGCGCGGAAAGCGCGATGGCGCCTTGCGCGTCGTACTGGTAGCCAAACATGCGGGACGCCGGGCTCCAGGAGCCGTAGCCCGCATCGGACACCGAGTCCTCATACGGACGATCCATGCCCCACAACGCGGTGCGGTTGGACTTCTCCACATTGTAGAGGACGTGCCAGTTTTCGCCGGACTTGCCACCGAAGAAGTTGATGTCGCCATAGCGGCGGCCGCCGCGGGTGGCGCCGCCGCCCGTGACCTGCAGTTCGTCACCCTGGTAGTTCTTCTTCAGGATCACGTTGATCACACCCGCCACGGCATCCGAACCGTAGATCGACGAGGCGCCGGAGGCCAGGATTTCGACATGGTCGATCATGCCGGTGGGCAGGTTGTTGTAGTTCTGGAAGTTGCTCTGCTTGTTCAACGGCTGCGGGTAATCCACCACGCGATGGCCGTCGATCAACAGCAGGCTGAAGCCAGGGCCCACGTTGCGCAGGTTGACCGAGCGCGCGTTGACCGAGCTGGAACCCCAAGCGGCCGGGTCCGATGACTGCTGGCCCACCTGCGGCAACGAATCCAGGAATTCCCACAGCGTGGTGAAGCCCTGGTCCTTGATCTGCTCACCGGTGAGGGAGACCACGGGAGCCGGTCCCTCAACCTCCACGCGCGGGATCATCGAACCGGTGACGGTGACTGTCTGCAGCTTCACCGCCTGTTTCTGGTTGGCCTGCTGTCCGCTGGATGAGGTGCTCTGCTGTGAAGTCTGTTGATCGCTAGAAGACGTGTTGCTCGAAGACGTGTTCGACGTCTGCGCAAAAGCATGCGGCGCGAACAGCGCCAAAGCCATGGAACTGGCCAGTACGCCACGGCGTACGCGGATAGTGCTCATGTATCTCCCCTCCCGGTGAAAGTGAATATTTTTCTGGCTACCGATTCGCACAACGGAACCGGCGCCTATAGGTGTTTCTGTTTCAGGGGCCATGCCGTAGCCCCAAAAATTGTTAATCCATCCAGCGGCAGCGACTTATGATCTGGGCGCGCCATCCTCCTTCGCCGATGCCGCAACATTGCCTTCCATGTCGATGCGATAAGCGAATACGTGCACGCCTGCGGGACGCGCAGGCAGATCGAGATGCAGGCCGTCGGCCTGCTGATGGAAGGCAACCGTTTTTCCGGTAGCCAACAGCGTTACCGTCTTCACCTTCATCGCCGGCGGGATCGAATGGATGAGCGCATGGCCCGTTGCGGGCCAATCCATGTCGAGCGCGTAGAGATGTCCGTTCTTGGTGGTGAAGCGGAAATCCTCGGCGGTGTACGGCTTGGTCTTCGTGTCCTGCATCGTGCCGGCCGCGACCTGCGTGGGACCTTCGCCAAAGCGCGTCCACGGACGCGTGCCGTAAATGGCCTCGCCGTTGGCATGCATCCACTGTCCGATCGCCAGGAGGATCTGCTTCGCTTGGTCCGGAATGGTGCCGTCGGCCTTCGGACCGATGTTCAACAGCAGATTGCCGTTCTTGCTCACGACGTCGGCGAGCAGCTGCACGATTTCGTCGGGCGTCTTGTAAGTGTCGTCTTCGGCATAGCCCCACGAATCGGGACTGATCGAGGTTTCCGTCTGCCACGGCTGCACGCGGATATCCGCCGCCTGCCCGCGCTCGATGCTCAGCGTCCCGGTGCCGGGGCGCATATCGTTGAGCTTGTAGTTGAGCACCACGCCCTGCGCGTGCGCGGCCGCCTGGTTGTAGTAGAACGCGGCAAACTCGGCCAGCACGCCACGGAACCGCGGCTGTCCGACCCACCAGTCGAAATACATCAGGTCCGGGTGATAGTCCTGCACGATTTCCGACGAGCGCGCCAGCCAGTCGTTGAGGAACGCATCGGAAACGAAGGTCCAGTCGACTTCCTGGCCGTCCTCGCCCTTCGCCGACATGGAAGGATGTGCGGGACCGTACAGCGCGGCGTAGCGAGGATCGTTCACATCCGAGTCGAAGGTGCGGCCGTACTCGTAAAACCAGTCGTGCTCCGCGCGATGCGACGACAAGCCCAGCTTCATGCCTTGCGCACGTATCGCCTTGGCCAGCTCGCCGATCACGTCGCGGTGCGGACCCATCTTGACCGCCGTCCAATCCGACAGCTTCGAGTCGTACATCGCAAAGCCGTCGTGATGCTCGGCGACCGGCACCACGTAACGTGCACCGGACTCGCGGAACAACGTGGCCCACACCTGCGGATCGAAATGCTCGGCCTTGAACAGCGGAATCAGATCCTTGTAACCCTTCTCCGGCATCGGACCGTAAGTGGCGATCTGGTGCCGGTAACGGTCGGAATTTTCGCCCGTGCGTTCGTACATGTGGCGCGGATACCACTCGCCCTTGAACGCAGGGACCGAATACACGCCCCAGTGAATGAAGATGCCGAACTTCGCATCCCGATACCATTCGGGTGCGCTGTAGGCCGTCAAACTCTGCCAGTCGGGCTGCATGGGACCTTGCCACGCAACCTTTTCCGTTTCCGACAGGATGCTCTGGCGTGCATGGTCATAAGGCTTGTTGGCTGCCACCCATTGCTGTTCGATGGTCTTCGCATCGGGCGATACCACGGAGTGCGTGCTGTCTCGTGCAGCAGCGGCAATGGCACACGACATGGCCACCAAGCCCACCGCCATCGCGGCACCGTATGCCGCACGCGCTCGCGTCGAGAACACCTTCGCTCGACCGCTCATGCGGCCTGTCCATGTTCGGAATGTTCCATCAACCAGCTCGCCGCGCCGATGACACCCAGCTGCGCGTGATCCACCACGTGAACCGGAACGGTTTGCAGGAACGGGCGCATCACGCCCTTGTCGAGAAAGCGGCTGATGAAGCTGCTCTTCTCCATGAATCCGGTCATGCGCGAAAGAAATCCGCCGGCCACATAGATGCCGCCGGTCGCGCCGTACAACATGCCCAGGTCGCCGATGAAGGAACCCAGCCACCCGCAGAAGAGTTGCAGCGTTTCCACGGCCTGCGCGTTCGTCCCCGCGCATGCGGCGGAGGTAATGGCTGCAGGATCCTGGAATACCGCCGGCGCATCGTCGAGATGGCAGAGTGCTCGATACAGACGCACGATCCCCGGACCAGACAGGACATGGTCGTACGGTATGTGCGTATCGGGTAACGAAAGCTCGCTCAACACTTGTTGTTCGCGTCCCACGCGAGCTGCCAGTTGAATGTGTCCGGCTTCAGTAGCCAGAACCTTGGGGTGAGTACCGGGTAGACGAACCGCCACACCCAATCCGGTGCCAGGACCCACGATCACGACAGGTCCGTTGCCAGTCGCTGCACGGCGCGGCGGATTGTGCAGCGTGGTCATGCTGCCCGATTCGAGATAAGCCGTGCCGTAGGCCAGCGCCTCGAAATCGTTGAGTACTTCGACCTCGCTCAACGTCAAGACTTTCCGTAGTTCGGCCGGCACCACCGGCCAACGCAGATTGTTGTTGACGACGACGCCGTCGTGCAGGAACCCGGCGCAGGCGAGCGCGAACCGATGCGGCGCGATCGCAAACTCTTTGCAGAACGCACGGACGATGACGTCCATGCCGGTATAATCCGCGCACTTGTAGACGCGATACGCGAGCACGGTCGGCGTGTTCTGCTCAGGCTCGAACGCAATCAGGCCGATGCGCGCATGCGTGCCGCCGACATCGGCTGCAAGAAAGGCGTCCTGGACCATGGAAAGCGGGGCCACCGTCGCGCACGACAAAACATTCATGCGCAGCGCGGTTCCCGGCTCATGGCCGACAGAACTGCTGCATCGTTATCCAACTGGATCGAGCTCTGCATCTCCCCTCCCGTGACCGCAACGCCCCCTCGGGCGTATCGCTATCGGTTCGTTCTATTTCATATACGAACGCCGATTTCATATGTAGTTGTAAAAATCTTATAGGTCGAATTTAGATCGTGGCAAGTCGCAGTGCAACAGTTTTTGCGAGCTTTTTTCTGGTCCGTCGTAATTACTTGTAAATCATTGTTTTATATGCGCAACGAAGCGGCCTTCATCCCAGCCTCGCTGCGGGCGATCGCAAGGCTGGCGTAAGCATTTCGCGAAACACAGTTGCCCAAGGCGACCATCCCCTGGCCGGAGAGCTTTGTGATCGAAGTCTCGTTGAGGGCAGCGGCGTGGCGTGGCTCTGCCTGGTCGGCTACGCGACGACGATGAATTTGCGGCGCATGACGATGCGAGCCACGTGCGAAAGCACACTTATCAGCGCGGAAGAGTTTCGCGCCCGATGACAGCGAACGCGGCAGTCACACCCTTGCCATCTTCCGGCTGGCTTCCGCCGATAAACAAACGGTAATGCCCTGGCTCCACCGCGCGATGACCATCGGCATCGACACTGCTGAGCTGGCGAGCCGAAAGTTCGAAGTCCACGCGGCGGCTTTCTCCGGCTTCGAGATGGACGCGACGAAAGCCCACCAACGCATGCCGCGGAGCGGAAGATACCTCCGGAGCATCCAGGTACACCTGCACCACTTCGTCGCCTGCGTATGCGCCGTCATTTCGAACCGTCGCGCTCACCTTCAACGCATCGCCTGACTTCCATTGCGGCTCCGATACATCAGGCTTGGCATACGCGAAATGCGAATAGCTCAAGCCGTATCCAAATGCGTAGAGCGGCGCGCCTTTGAAATACCTGTAAATGCGCCCCTCCATCGCATAGCTGACAAAAGGAGGCAGGTCCCTGGTCGAGCGATAGAACGTCACCGGCAGACGGCCGCCCGGGTTGTAGTCACCCGTCAGTACGCGCACAACGGCATCGCCTCCTTCCTCGCCCGGATACCAGGCAACGAGAATGGCGTCTGCATGTGTCTTCGCCCAGTTCAGCGCCACCGCACTGCCCGACATCAAAACCACCACCAGTGGCTTGTGACTGGCCGCAAGACGTTCGAGCAACGCCTGTTGCGTCGCCGGCAATCCGATGTCGGTGCGATCGCCGCCATTGAAGCCGGGCACATCGATCTTCAGCTCTTCGCCTTCCACATCCGGCGACAATCCGACGAAGGCCACGATGGCATCGGCACGTCGCGCAGCGTCTTCCGCTTCGGCAAGCTGCGCCTGGGCGGGCGCCAGCCACTGCAAGCGTATACCCTGATCCTGGCCGCTATGGACCAGTTCGAGCCGAATGGCGTGAGGGCGCATATCGGCGAAATGAAGCGTCGCCTGCATCGATTTATCGTCGCCGTTGTCATCGATCACGCGCTGGCCGTCGACGTACAGACGCACCGGATCATGCCCGGCACAGTCGAAACAGCGATCGATATGCACGGCCAAGGTGTAGTCGCCAACACCGGGTGGAACGAGTTCGCCCGTCCAGCGCACCGCATAGCGATTCGCATTGAGTTCGCCGGCTGGCGCGACGTGATCCCAATCGAAATCGATGCGCCGGTCGACACGGGTCAACCGTGGCGTTCCGGTTAAATCGAGATTGTCGAAGTATTCGCCGCTCAATCCGGCATGTGCATCTTTCCCATTGCGCAAAGCCGTCTCCGGAATCGGGACAGGCACACCTTCCGCAATCGAAGAACCCTGGGCATAGCTGACATGCTGTGCGCCGAAACGTTGACGTATGCCCTGCAGCGGCGTGACAGGTGCGCGTGCGGTTCCGTGATAGTTCGCTTCCAGCGTCTCCACCGTGTCGGCGTTCGGCCCGATCACGGCGAGATGGAGATCGTGCTTGAACGGCAGCGTCCCCTGCGAATTCTTCAGCAGCACCATCGATTCCAGTGCCGCGCGCAAAGCGAGCTCACGATGTTCCGCACTGTCGATCTGATCCGTGCCGATCGATGCATACGGATCGACACCCTTGTCGCCCCACTCGCCCAACCGATAACGCGCGGAAAACAGCCGGACAAGTGCGGTATCGAGTACCGATTCAGCGACGTAATGCTTTTGCACGGCTGCAAGCAAATCGCCATAAGCGCTACCGCAATCGAGATCCGTGCCGGCTGCGATGGCGGCGGCGGACGACTGCGCATTGTCGGGTTTGTAGTAATGGAACTGGGTCATGTCGTCGACGGCATCGCAGTCGGACACGACATAACCCTTGAAACCCCAGTCATCGCGCAACAGCTTCGTCAGCAGCGGATCGTTCGCGCATACCGGTGTGCCGTGCAACGCGTTATAGGCGCACATGACGGAACCCGCGTGCCCCTCGGCGATGGCTGCGCGGAAGGCCGGCAAGTAAGTGGCTTCGAGATCGTAGGGCGATACATCCACGTCGAAACCGTGGCGGCCCGATTCGGGGCCGCTGTGCACGACAAAGTGCTTCGGGGTCGCGATGGCGCGTGGATGCGCTGGGTCGTCGCCCTGGATGCCGCGAATGAATCCCACGGCAAGCCGGCCGGTCAGAAAGGGATCTTCGCCGTAAGTCTCCTGCCCCCTGCCCCAACGCGGATCGCGAAAAATATTGATGTTGGGCGACCAGATCGTGAGCCCTTGATAGCGGACATGATCGTGGCCGGTACCCGCCGCGTTGAACTTCGCGCGTGCTTCAGTGGAAATGGTCGTACCGACCTGCGTCAGCAGATCGGCATCCCAACTCGCGGCCAGGCCGATGGCCTGCGGAAACACGGTGGCGTAACCATCGCGCGCAATACCGTGCAGGCCTTCGCTCCACCAGTCGTAAGCGGGCACGCCCAGCCGGGGAATGGCAGGCGCACCGCTCTGCAACTGCGACACTTTTTCGGCCAGCGTCATCTTCGACACCACGGCCGCTGCTTGCGTGTCATCGCCGGATGTCGCGGGAAAAGCGCGCGCAGTTCCACCCAGCATGCTGCTCAGCCCGAGCAACAAGACGCATGTCATCGAGGAAATGCGGAATGCCTTCATGAAACCCCGTCTGCTACGCGGAAACAAATCCGAACGTTCGATTTGGCTAGCGCTTCTAACAAAATGAGTACGTCAACACTTGCCGAAGATGATGCAAGACGCCGCACTCTGCTCCTCCCCCTGCGAAGCAGGGGGAGGTTGGGAGGGGGTAACGCTCTTGCTTTGCATAAAGGCTTCACCCCACCCCAACCCTCCCCTGCTACACGCAGGGGAGGGAGAGTGAAACGCCTGGCCTGCTTTAGCACTATGAGATCGTCTTGTTAGATGCTTTTAGTGACGCTGTGCTACCGGCAATTCATCCCACACCTTGGGATCTTCCGCACCCAGCACCCAGGAGCAGAACCCCTCGAGGCCGAATTGAGTTACTACAGCATAGCGATCGCGAAAGCTGTGCGCGTCGGGCATGAAGACCCATTCGCGCATATCGTCCCGATAGAAGTAGTACCAGGATTCGTGTTCGACCGCGTCCCATTGCACATCCGCATGCTGTTCCTTCGCCAAAGGAATCGATTCGTCCGCATCGATGTAGTCGGCCTTGATATTGGAAGCCTCCGTACCATCCGCCTTCACGGGATCGCCGGTGTACCAGTGGTAACCGTACAACGCGATACCGAGCGAGAGTTTTTCTTTGGGCACCAGCGTCAACGCATAGTTCAACTGGGCAAGCATCCAGGGCATGCCGTCGACGGGGCCCGGCACGGTCCAGCGCGTATGCTGGTCGTAGGTCATCAGGCAAATCAGGTCGGCGTACTTGCTCAGCGCGGCCAGGTCGTAGACGCCGCGCCAGTACTGCCACATCCATTTGGAAAAAGGCCCTACGCCAGCGTGCCCGGGAGCATTCGGCACGACCGCGATGGATAGCTTCAGGCCATGTTTGTGCAACGCCTCCGCAGTCTGTTTGACCAACAAGGTGTAAGCGTCGCGATCGGTCCAGGAAATGCTTTCGAAGTCGAACTGAAATCCCGCGTAGCCATATTCCGATGCTTGCTGCAGCATGGCTTCGATCATGTGCTGCTTCGCCGTTTCGTCGTGCATCAGGTCGTGAAAACCGCCACGACCCGCCGACATGGAGACGATCGGCTCCACCGGCACGCGATGCGCCTTGGCCATGTTCAGCACATATAGATTCGGGCCGCCGCTAACCAGACCCTGGTTGTCCACGCCGTACCAGGTGGGCACCAGCAGGCCGATCTTGTCGACGTGCGCCTCAAAGGAATTGACCGACTTCTGCGAGCCCATCAAATAGAAAAGCGCGTCCGGCTGTTTGGCGAAAGCGGAGCCGCACGCAAGCGTGGCGACCAATAACAAAATCAATCGTTTCATGAGCGTTCCAGTCATGGCGTTGGCGTCGCCAGGTTGATGCGGTGGTTCGAGCCATGTCATGCGTTGGCGCCACTAAAAAAAAGCGATCGCGGCCGCATTGGGGGAAACAATGCGGCCGCGACCGCTGCGCGAAAACTCATGGCTTGAAGTTCATGCAGGCGGCATCGCCGATGCCCATGCGTGCGTGACGCTCGTCTGCCCGATACGTACGTGCTCCCTTCGGGAGTCGAGATGCCAACGGGCGGCGCCGATGACGCCGTATTGACCGTGACCCATCACGTGAATCGGAAGCCGCTGCAAGAAAGGACGCATCACGCCCTTATCGAGAAACCGCTCGATCAAAGGGCTCTGCCGCATGAAATCGATCATCTGCGAAAGAAAGCCGCCCGCGAGATAAACGCCGCCGGTGGCTCCATAAAGCATCGCCAGATCGGCGGCGAACGAACCGAGCCAGCCGCAGAACAGCGAGAGCGCTCGATGCGCGATCTCGTCCTTGCCTTCGATAGCCGCCGCCGTCACCGCGGCGGGTTCATCGTGCAAGGGATAACGATCGTGTATCGCACACAGCGCCATGTAGAGCCGATGCAGGCCGGGGCCCGACAACACCGCTTCGTAGTCAGCGTGGCTGTTAGGTTGCGACACGCGCGCAAGCACTTGTTGCTCGATGCCCGCGCGCGCCGCGAGTTGCGTATGTCCCGCTTCGGTGGCCATCACCCGTGGCGGCTCGCCCGGCAGCCACACCGCGGCGCCAAGCCCCGTACCCGGACCGATCACGACCATCGGCCCCGCGCCCACATCGCCGACCGCGCGATGCTTGAGCGCCACCGTGCCTTCGACAGCCTTCTGTCCCACTGCGTAAGCAAGCGCTTCCAGATCGTTGACGAAACGCACCTGCTCAAGCGCCAAGGCTTGCTTCATCGCATCCAGCCGCACGGGCCACGCGAGGTTCTTGCTGATCACCGAACCCGCATGCAGATAACCCGCGCACGCAAGCACGAGTTCGCGCGGTTGGACGTCCAGCTTCTGACAGAAACAGCGAACGATGTCTTCCAGATGCGGATGATCCGCGCACCGATACGTGCGCGCGGCCAGGATGCGCGGCGTATCGCCTGCGTGCGTCGGCGCGACCAGCGCCAGGCGCGCGTGCGTGCCGCCGATATCGGCGGAAAGAAAGGCTCCCTCGCCGACACCCACGGATTCGCCATGCCCCAGCAGCACCGCCTTGCCATGCAACGGCTCCGGCGAAGGCGTCAACGCGACCCCTGACATCTCCATCATGACTTCATCCCGGAAGCTGCGAAAACCGGGCCGGCATGCAGCGCGAGCCGGGTTCTACCCTGCTTTTTCATGGCTCTTTCCACGCCCACGCCCCTCGCCCGATGGATGCCGGACAACGCTGCCTGTGTTGGCAGGCCTGTTCATTAGCGAAATTTAGGTTTATATATGTTTTAGATCGTGGCAAACCGAAATGCAACATCTTTTTTGAGAGTTGCCGCCCTGCCATCTACAAGCACCTGTAAATTGACTGTTTATATATACACAGACGGCCTAAACTGAGCGATCATATGCACCGAGGCCGACAGACGGACGGCCGAAACCGCTACGGGGATGAATGACACAGCCAACGACCAAGCCGGAATCGAGTCAGGCCAACGCTCGGCCGGATGGCTGGCCGCGCTCGCGCCTGTCGCTCGGCGGCGCGCCGATCGGCAATCTCTATGAGTCGGTCAACGACGAAACGGCCGCGGCGACGATTTCCCGCGCCTGGCTACGCAACATCCGCCATTTCGACACCGCGCCCTATTACGGCTACGGACTGAGTGAAAGTCGCCTGGGTGCCACCCTGTGCGCCGTCCCTCGCGACAGCTTCAGCCTCTCCACCAAAGTCGGCAGGATCATCGAGAGCGACGCGCGCCAGACCAGCCACGCCGACGGTTTTATCGTCGACGGCCAATCGGCGCGCTTCGACTACAGCCGCGACGGCATCCTCCGCTCGTTCGAGGCGAGCCTGAACCGCCTGCGCACCGATCACGTCGAAATACTGTTGCTGCACGACATCGGCGCGTTGACGCATGGTGCCCAACATGCGGACGTTCTCCGACAGGCGCTGGACGAAGCGCTGCCGGCCATGGCGGACCTGCGATCGCAAGGCGTATGCAAGGCCATCGGCATCGGCGTGAACGAAGAAGCCGTATGCCTGGAAGTGATGCCGCGATTCCATATCGACGTCATCATGCTGGCGGGTCGCTACACCCTGTTCGAACAGCAGGAAAGCAAAGCCGTGATGGCACAGGCGCAGGCGCGCGACATAGCGATTCTTGCGGCAGGCCCCTACAACTCCGGCCTGCTCGGCGGCGACAACGGGCCGGGCCATTTCTATAACTACGCGCCCGCCGATCAGAACACCCTTGAGAAAGCGCGTCGCTTTTACGAAGTGCTCGACAGAACCCACACGCAAGTCGGCGCCGCAGCGCTGCAGTTCCCGCTGGCGCATCCCGCCGTGGCGAGTGTCGTCTGCGGCCTGCGTTCCGTGGCGGAAGTCGACAGCGCCGACGAACGCATCAAGATCGCGATTCCTGCCGACGCCTGGCGCGCCCTGCGCGATGCCGGACTGATCGCAGACGGCATCCCCACGCCATGATCATCGTCGACGCGCATCAGCATTACTGGCAGCCATCGCGTGGCGACTACGGCTGGTTGAAGGATGCGCCGGAATCGCTGCGTCGCCCCTTTCTGCCGCCCGAGCTGCACGCTCAACGCAAAGCTGCAGGTGTGAAGCACACGGTGCTCGTGCAAGCTGCGCCGACCGAAGAAGAAACACGCTTCCTATTCGAACTGGCGCGTCACGATGGCGCTGTCGCGGGAGTCGTGGGCTGGGTGGATATGGAAGGCGACGACGTCGGCGCACGCATCGATGCGCTGATCCGCGACGGCGGTGGCCTTCTCTGCGGGCTGCGTCCGATGGCGCAGGACATCGCCGATCCGGATTGGCTGGCGAACCCCTCGCTCGACCGCGCCTTCGATTGCATCCAGGACTGCGGCCTGACCTTCGATGCGCTCGCCACCATGACGCAGTTGCCCGCGCTGCTTCGACGCCTGCGCCGTCACCCGCACTTGAATGTCGTGCTCGACCATGCCGGCAAGCCGGCCATCGGCGACGGACGTTTCGATCAATGGACCAGCTGGATCGACGAGCTGGCGCAACATCCGCAGTTGCACTGCAAGTTGTCGGGCCTGCTCACCCTGCTGCATGAACCGGTGGACCAAGACGCCATCGAGCCTTACGTCGCCGATCTCTTCGCGCACTTCGGACCGGAGCGACTGATGTGGGGCAGCGATTGGCCCGTGCTCACCACCCACGCCGATTTCGGGCAATGGCTCGATATGGCGCTGACGCTCACCGAACGCTACGCCCCCGGATCGCAGCCGGATGTTTTCGCTGCCAACGCGGTGGGTTTTTACGCGCTTGACATCGATCTCGCTGCGCAGGATGCACGCGCGGAACGCACGCCATGACGCGATCGCGCATTCAATCTAACAACGTTCAGAACAAGGGAGACACCGCATGAGCGGACGTTTGACTGGCAAGCACGCGCTCATCACCGCTGCCGGTGCCGGCATAGGCCGTGCAACCGCCCTCGCCTTCGCGCAAGCCGGCGCCAAGGTATGCGCCACCGACATCGATGGCGAAGCGCTAGACAGCCTGGCTGCGGAACATGCTTCCATCGCCACCAGCAAGCTCGATGTGACGCGCCCTGACGACATCAAGGCGCTCGTGCAGGCGTCCGGCCCGTTCGATGTGCTGTTCAACTGCGCGGGCTTCGTGCACGCCGGCACCATTCTCGATACCGACGACGCAAGCTGGCGTCGTTCGTTCACGATCAATGTCGACAGCATGTTCCATCTGTGCAAAGCCGTGCTGCCGGACATGCTGGAGCGTGGCAAGGGCAGCATCATCAACATGTCGTCGGTCGCCTCGAGCATCAAAGGCGTGCCGAACCGTTTTGCCTACGGCGCCACCAAGGCTGCCGTCATCGGCCTCACCCGATCCATCGCATCGGACTTCGTTGCGCGCGGCGTGCGATGCAACGCGATCTGCCCCGGCACGGTGAAAACGCCGTCGCTCGGCGATCGCGTGCGCGCGCTCGGCGGCGACGAAGCCGCCAACTGGCAACGCTTCATCGAGCGCCAGCCGATGGGCCGGCTGGGCGAACCCGAAGAGATCGCCGCGTTAGCGCTTTACCTCGCATCCGACGAATCCGCCTTTACCACCGGCACCGTCCACGTCGTGGATGGCGGCTGGTCCAACTGAACGCGAGGAGCAAGAAGTCCATGAAACTGTTTCGTTACGGTTCTCCCGGCAGGGAAAAGCCAGGCGTGATCGACGCGAACGGCAAGCTCCGCGATCTGTCCGCCGTGATCGACGACATCGACGCGCAAGCGCTCAGCCGCGAAGGACGCGCGCGCATCGCCGCCATCGATCCGCAGACGCTGCCGGAAGTGACCGGTCAGCCGCGTTACGGCACGCCGGTCGCCTACGTCAGCAAGATGATTTGCGTCGGCATGAACTACGCCGAACATGCCGCCGAAACCGGCACGCCTCCGCCGGAACAACCGGTGCTTTTCATGAAGGCCACCAGCGCGATCGTCGGCCCCAACGACGATGTCGTGATCCCGCGCGGCTCCGTGAAAACCGATTGGGAAGTGGAGCTCGGCGTCGTCATCGGCGACATAACGCGCAACGTGAGCGAAGAGAACGCGCTCAAGCATGTGGCCGGTTACCTGGTCGTCAACGACGTATCCGAGCGCGAATTCCAGTTCGATCACGGCGGCCAATGGGTCAAGGGCAAAAGCTGCGACACCTTCGGCCCGCTCGGCCCGTGGCTGGTGACCAGCGAAGAAATCACCGATCCGCAGAACCTGGATCTGTGGCTGGAAGTCAACGGCCACCGCTACCAGAACGGCACCACGCGCACGATGATCTTCGGCGTGGCCAAGCTCGTCAGCCACATCAGCCGCTACATGACGCTGCTGCCCGGCGACGTGATCAGCACCGGCACGCCCGCAGGCGTCGGCCTTGGACAAAAGCCGCCGAAGTATCTGCGCGCGGGCGATGTCATCGAACTGGGCATCAGCGGGCTTGGACAGCAGCGCCAGCACGTTCGTGCCGATACGCAAAACGGGACGACTGCATGATTCGCATCGACACCCTTTTCACCTGCAATCTCCAGGAGCGTGGCGAAACGCTCCTTTCAGGGACGACCACCGCATGAGCAAGATCACGTCGCTGGACACTTACGACGTCCGCTTCCCCACATCTCGCGAGCTGGACGGATCGGATGCGATGAACCCCGATCCGGATTACTCCGCGGCCTACGTCGTCGTGCGTACCGATCAGCCGCATGTCGCCGGTTACGGTCTCGCCTTCACCATCGGTCGCGGCAACGACGTGCAGAAAGCGGCCATCGACGCGCTTGCGCATCATGTCGTGGGCCTCGACATCGCCGAAGTCACCGGCGACCTTGGCGGATTCGCCAAGCGCCTGATCGGCGACTCGCAGCTGCGCTGGCTCGGCCCCGAAAAGGGCGTCATGCACATGGCCATCGGCGCCGTCGTGAACGCCGCGTGGGATCTCGCTGCGCGTCTCGCCGGCAAGCCGTTGTGGCGCTTCATTGCAGACATGACGCCCGAACAATTGGTCGCGACGATCGACTTCCGCTACCTCACCGACGCGCTGACGCCCGCGGAAGCGCTGACCATGCTGCACGCCGCTGCTCCCACCAAGGCAAAGCGCATCGCGCAGCTGCTGGAGGAAGGTTATCCGGCCTACACAACATCGCCAGGCTGGCTGGGCTACACCGACGAAAAAATGCAGCGCCTCGCACGCGAAGCCGTCGCCGCCGGTTTCCGCACCATCAAGTTGAAGGTGGGCCTGAATGTCGAAGACGACATCCGCCGTTGTCGCCTTGCGCGCGAAGCGGTAGGCCCCGACGTCGCCATCGCCGTCGACGCCAACCAGCGCTGGGACGTCCCCCACGCCATCGCCTGGTTGCGCCGCCTGTCCGACGTGCAGCTGGCATGGGTGGAAGAACCCACCAGTCCGGACGACGTGCTGGGCCACGCAACGATTCGCCGTGCCGTGGCACCCACGCCCATCTCCACCGGCGAACACACGCAGAACCGGGTGGTCTTCAAGCAGCTATTCCAGGCGAACGCGGTCGACCTGATCCAGATCGATGCCGCGCGCGTGGGCGGCGTAAACGAAAACCTGGCCATCCTGCTGATGGCGGCCAAGTACGGCGTGCGCGTGTTTCCGCACGCCGGCGGCGTGGGCTTGTGCGAACTCGTGCAACATCTGGCCATGGCCGATTTCGTCGCGATCACCGGCAAGAAGGACGACCGCGCCATCGAATTCGTCGATCACCTGCACCAGCATTTCGTGGACCCGGTGGTGATTCGCAACGGCCACTACATCGCACCGCAAACGCCCGGCTTCTCCGCGCAGATGCATGCGGATACCCTAAAGCAATACAGCTATCCGGATGGTCCCGTTTGGTGCGAGCCGGTGGATGTCGCAAAAGCTCAATAACGTGTGACACGTAACATCGAATGGGACGCCATGACCTATTGCCTCACCGTCGTCCCCGAGCTCGATGGAAAATAGTGCCTCACCGTCATCACCTAGCTCGACGGAAAATATGACCTCACCGTCATCCCGGCGAACGCCGGGATCCAGTTTAAATACGCGTCCGAAGGACACAAAAACTACTATTGCGCGCTTCGCAAGGCCTATTGAAACTGGATCCCGCTTCACCGGGATAACGACACGCTTCGATCAAGGTCCGAAACCCATGACCACCCCCATCACCAACGTCGCCGATCTACGCGAACTCGCCAAGCGCCGCGTACCGCGCGCCTTCTTCGAATACGCCGATCGCGGTTCGTACGACGAGATCACGCTGAAAGCGAATCGCGCGGCATTCGAACGCATCGCCCTGCGGCAACGCGTGATGTGCGACGTCGACAACCGCTCGCTCGCCACCGACATCCTCGGCGAACCGGTCTCGATGCCGCTGGCAATCGCACCGACCGGCCTCACCGGCTTGCAGCACGGCGCAGGCGAAATCCTCGGCGCCCGCGCCGCCGCCAAGGCCGGCATTCCGTTCTGCCTGAGCACCATGTCCATCTGCTCCATCGAGCAAGTGCGCGCGGCGGTGGACACGCCGTTCTGGTTTCAGGTGTACGTGATGCGAGATCGCGGCTTCACCCGCGATCTGATCCAGCGTGCCAAGGCGGCCGAATGCAGCGCCTTGATGCTGACGGCCGACCTTACCGTGCAAGGCCAGCGCCATCGCGAAATCAAGAACGGCTTGTCCGTGCCGCCGAAGATCACGCTGCGCAACATCCTCGACATGGCCAGCAAACCGCGTTGGGCATGGAGCATGTTGCGCGCGCCGAGCCGTTCGTTCGGCAATCTGCAAGGTCGCGTCGAAAACACCGACAGCCTTTCCACGTTGGCACAGTGGATCGCCAAGCAGTTCGATCCCAGGCTCAACTGGCGCGATCTCGAATGGATTCGCGCGATCTGGCCCGGCAAGCTGATCATCAAGGGCATACTCGATCCGCACGACGCGCGCCTCGCGGCCGATCACGGCGTGGATGCCATCGTGGTGTCCAACCACGGCGGCCGCCAGCTGGACAGCGCACCCGCCACCATCGACGTGCTGCCCTCCATCGTGCAAGCCGTCGGCGACCGCACGCAGGTGCTGTTCGATGGCGGCATCCTCAGCGGACAGGATCTATTCAAGGCCCTGGCCTGCGGAGCGCACGCCGGACTGATCGGCAAAGCCTTTCTTTACGGCCTCGGTGCCATGGGCGAAGCCGGCGTCACGCAGACCATCGAGCTGATCCGTCGCGAATTGAGCGTCACCATGGCGCTGACCGGACAAACCGACGTGCGCCGCATCACGAACGACGTGATCTGGCGAGCATAAAGGCAATACTTCGCATGCTCCGCGTAGGCATTCGCCAACGCATCCAATCATGCAGACCCGACAGATCGCACGACGCACTTCATGCGAGGGTGCGTTAGTCGGGCGTGCCCATCCGCAGAGATGACCACGGCACGCCCGACATGATGTGAAGTAGCGCGGATCGCCTGAGTTGGCCCTCAAACGATCCGCTGGCCACCACCAACTGATTACGGAGTTAATGATGGTTACGTTCGATCATACGGCACCCGCACGCCCACGTGCCCCCGCCATGGTGCATTTCTTCTACTTCACCGCCGCGCTGACGGCGCGACGTCGAGCCACCGTGGGCAATCGTCAAAACGGAAGCAGCTGATTCCGACAAAACGAGCAGGATTTTTCCTGCAGCCCTTCACGCCGCGCGCAATACGCGGCGTGACCCTAAGCGCGTGGAGAACGATCATGGAAGACATGCACGGCGGCCCGACGGGACCGCAGCTCTATCTAATGTCCGAAGAAGCTTACGAAGACTTGAGAAACATCCAGACGATGCTGACGCTGATGGCACATATCGCTTACAGCGAAGACGACATCACCAACGGCAATGTCGTGCTGAAGATCGGC
>NZ_QRBF01000001.1:590450-1321159 GCF_003363265.1 Dyella psychrodurans
ATGGAGATCAGCGCACAGATCGGCGCCGCGCTGGATCGGCTAAGCAAGGAGAACTGGACCAACACGCAAAGCCGGATGTGGCAATGACCCAAGGAAGGCCGTCGTGGGCGCCCCTAAAAAAAGTATCTTGGCCCCGAGGTCGAATCGATCTGTCCGTGGAAACGGGTCTACTTCAACCTGCCCCGTTTTGGCTTACATGCGAATGCCCAAACCTATCAGCGCCACCCTCTATCAGTGCAACGTGGAAGGCTCAATGGGCTGCATGACAGTGTCGATCATATGAATGACGCCATTGCTTGACACAATATCGACCCCAATCAGGTTGGCACCATCGATTCTGATCTTGTCGCCTTCCTTCGTGATGACGGCGGATTGGCCTTGCAACATTTTGGGATGCGACATGGTGCCCACGTCAGCGGAAGATGCGAGGCCAGGAAGGATGTGATACTTGAGCACGGACAGCAATTCGGCCCTGTTTTCCGGCCTTAGCCAATCCTCGACGGTCCCCTTCGGCAGCTTGGCGAATGCCCTGTCGTTCGGGGCAAACAATGTGTAAGGACCGGAGGCACTCAGCATCACGGTAAGCCCAGCGGCATCCAGCGCCTTTCGCAATACGATGAATGAACTGAGGGACTCGACCGAATCAACAAGATTGTCATTCGGGGTGTGGTTGTTGACATGAGTACTCATGACTTCTCCTGCGGAAAGGGTCCGCCTGCAACGCCGGAGCGGCCGATACGGCGCCGGTGTCTCAAGGCGGCAAAAGTAGGTTTATTGAGTCGTGTCCAAAACGTACCGGATGCTCACCGCTTCCGCGGATGGGTAGATGCTCGCTCATCCGGCTAGAGTCCTATCTCTCTGTTGACGACGTACCGTTAGACGCGACGGGCACTCATTGGCCATGAAGATCGCGTCGATACGTTCTTCCGCCTCATCGACGAGCAGGGCTAGCACGAGCTCGGCAGGAACATCCAGGCGCAGGTACTTGCGCGCAAAGTGATCGATCCGGCCTTGATCGTGAAGAACCTCGCAGGCCTCCCCGATAGCGATAATTTGATAACCGCGATAGTTCTCGCACATGGAATTGCTTTGCATAAAACAATCCTCACCCTCACTCCACAGATCTGCACTGGCAGCGCCCGAGTGCCTTCCATGGCGTGTTCAGTCGATGCGTTGTGGCGAGGTTTCCCCCGCCACAAACCCCTGTCGGTTAGTGTTTGGTTGGCACGATGACCGTATCGATGGCGTGGATGACGCCATTGCTCGATGCGATGTCCCGCTGAGTGATCTGGGCACCACCTATGCTGAGCGTCTCGCCGTCTTTCGTTACCGTTGCGCTTTGACCCTGCATCATCTTCGGCGCGGTCAATTTTTCGACCTCAACGGACGATGCCCGGCCTGGCAGAACGTGATACTTCAATACGGAAATCAACTCCGCCTTATTCTCCGGCTTGAGCCAGTTCTCGAGCGTGCCCTTGGGCAGCTTTTCGAACGCGGCATCCGTCGGCGCAAAGAAAGTGTACGGGCCGGAACCTTTCAGCACAGCGGTCAAATCAGCTGCTTCGAGAGCCTTGCTCAACGTATGGAATGAGCCGTTTGCTGCCGCTGTATCGATGATGTTCTTGGAAGAAACTTGAGAGGTGCTGGAATCATGAGTAGACATGAGTTCGCCTTGAGTGGTAATCCGCATGGCGGATTTTGAGCGGCCGAAGCCGCAGCTCCGATATGGAAATCGGAGAAATACTCAGTTGGCGTTAGGGGATAGGACCGCGCGGCTGAGACGCCTGCCAAGGAGAAGCATTTACTTTCCCGGCGCCTTGGTAGCATGCGCTTACAGTTGTTAGTTAAGGGTAACGCACCGAGGACGCCTTGGTTCCAATAAAGGACTATGCTGGGATCGCGACTATCCCAAAGGCAGCGGTCATGACGAGTGTTTCTGGCACGACGAAAAATGGATTTACGTACGAAGGCGACTACGAACAAGCAAGTACAGACCGCGTCACCTGGACAGCCACCTATCGACGCGGCGGTCATTTCTATGGAATGCGACACGGCCGAGTCAACGAGCTTACGGGTGTATCCGTGGCGGAGGTTGACGATGCTGTGAAGGACGACATTGAGTCGACGTGGACCCGGCCCATGTAAATGTGGATGTCGATATGTATCGCTATTTGATCGTGCTTGTTGCGTTGCTGCTCATGCCAAGGGCATTGCTTGCGGTTGCGCCAGCCGGTAACGCCGGACCGGCGGCAACGGTGGACGGTTTCTATCGCGCCAACGCGCAGCTCAAGGTTCAAGGCTTGCCCAACGACGAACAGTTGCGTGTATTGACGCCGTATCTAAGCGCTCGACTGCTGTCGGCGATGCGGGCAGCCAAGGCGCAGCAGCAGATCTGCATCCAGAAGCATCCGGGCGACAAGCCGCCGCTGATCGAGGGGGATTTGTTTTCCAGCTTGTTTGAAGGCCCCACGGGCTTTCAGGTAGGAGTCGCGCGTGTTTCCGGAATGCGTGCGCAGGTTCCAGTGCATTTTCGCTACGACCAGGCGGGAACAAAAGATCATCCGCGCTGGACGGATACGGTTTTGCTAGTGCGCGAGGGTAAGGCGAAACGGCTTTGGCGTATCGACGATCTGCGCTATGGCGGCAATTGGGGGTTTAGCCATGGAACGGGCGCGCTGTTGTCATCCATGCTGACTGATCCGGCGCTTTGCAAATAAAGCTTTTTGATTTCACCCCAATTCACGCACCACCACAGCCGGTGGCTTGCCGCTCATCTGCATTAGCCGAACGGCCTCGCGCTTGAACTCTGCCGTGAATCGTTGAGGCTTCTCCATCAAACACCTCCGTGAGAGTCCTCACTTTCAGGTGTCTGCAAAATCAGGAGTGGTCCATCTTCAGGCCCCCCTTTCCCGCCCCCTCCCCTTTTTTCCCCTTCCTACGCACAGCCCTATGGGCCTCTTTTTCGCAAAACCTACCGCTCACACCAGCACACGACTACACAAAACCTATACATCGGCCAACGCGCTGAGCACTCATTTTTTGCAATGCTTCCCAACCCGAGGCGACATTCTCTCTTGTTTTTCGCCACGGGAAAGTTACGCGCCGTGCATGCGCCATGAATCGAGATAGCTCGAGTCCTTGATAGAAATTGGAAATTGAAAATGTGAGGATACGTTTGTGTTTGATCTTAGGAAGCATCAGTACAACTATTTCTACGACTTGGTAACTGTGGTGGA
This sequence comes from Dyella psychrodurans, assembly GCF_003363265.1. Taxonomy (GTDB): domain Bacteria; phylum Pseudomonadota; class Gammaproteobacteria; order Xanthomonadales; family Rhodanobacteraceae; genus Dyella_B; species Dyella_B psychrodurans. The sequence continues at coordinate 593,687 of NZ_QRBF01000001.1, forward strand.
AAACCTCATTCCCGAATATATCTGCGACCGGCTCGCCGCGCGGGTAAATGGTGTGATCGCGGAGGATCTTGTCGACCACGTCAAGCACAAGGCATTAGGCACCAATGCTGTTTCCGACCTCGGCGGTGAATACGACCACCATATTTTCAAGGGCGACGACATCCGGGCGCACTTGCCCGAGCTGAACGTGATCTACCATGCCGTACTTCCGTTAATTAGCGTGATCACGTGCGCAGACGCGGTAGTCTCGCCGTACCCGGTGTCGGATATCAATATCAAAGCATATCCACCCGGCGGCGGCACTCTCGGCCTTCACTACGATACCAATGGAATTACGGTCTTGTTGTTCCTGACGGACAATAAAGAGGCGCCGTTACGGATGCAGATCGAAAGGTCTCATCCGAGCAAGAAGGATCCGTGGATCGAGACGCGCAAAATTTACGCGAAAAAAGGCGCACTAGTGGTCATGCAGGGTCGAAAGACACTGCATGACAGCGAGCCAACAAGTACCGAACAGAAGCTCACGGTGGTCTACAACTACTACGAGCGTCACGACACCTATCGTCACGAGGACTTCGACAAATTCGTTTACTACGGCGTAAAGCCGACAGAACTGGCCTGACGCAAACTTAAGCTTACGAATTAATCGATTTCGCAGCGCGCAATGGAACATGCGCCGATAGCACTCGGCGCATCTTTAATAGGTGTCATCAAGGTGAAGAGATCAGATCTGATTATCGGTGCACTGGTCACGATCATGTGGGGGGCAAACTTCTCCGTGATCGAGATGGGCCTGAAAGCCCTCGATCCATTTACGCTGACGTTCCTGCGCTTTCTGTTCTCAGCAGTGCCGGCAATAATCTTTGTACCGCGCCCCAAGGACGTCGAGATCAAATATCTCGCACTTTATGGAACACTATTCGGCGCCGGAATGTGGTGGGTCGTGAACTTTGCGATGTACAACGGGCTGTCCGCTGGGATCTCGTCTGTCTTCCTCCAATTCAGCGCATTTTTTACGATCGTCCTGAGCAAAATCCTCTTCAACGAGAAGATCAACGCCATCCATGTGGCCGGCATGGCTTTGTCGGTCATCGGCCTGATCAGCGTCTTTCTTCTCTCTCACGAGCCATCGACAAACACAGGCGTAGCTCTGGTGCTGCTCGCCGCAGGCTCTTGGGCCGTGTGCAATCTTATTGTCAAGTCCAAGAAGCCGAAGAACATGATTGCGTTCATCGTCTGGTCGAGCGCATTTTCTGCACCCGCAATCTTCATCATGACGGTGGCAGTGAAGGGTTTCGCCCCATTCATCGAGATCAAGGACAACTTGACGATCCCGGCAATCATTTCGGTCTTGTTCCAGGCCTACGTGACGACGATCCTGGGATACATGGTTTGGAATAACCTCATGAAAAAGTATCCGTCCTCTGAGGTCGCCCCGCTTTCATTGCTGGTGCCGATTTCCGGAATGCTGTCATCCCACTTTTTCTTCAGCGAGAGCCTCGATCACTACCGGATTCTTGCCATTGCCCTGGTAATCGTCGGCCTTGGTGTATTTATCAATTCAGGGAAAATCTTGTCGCAGCTCAAGCGGATTGAATTGCGAAGTGATCGTCAGGCATAGATCCCGCGCTCTTAGCTCACGGCTTGCTGTTGCATTGCACTCCCACGGAAGGAAAAAAATGAGTAATGCTATTCGACGCCTCGATAGCGACCGGATGTTCGTAAGTACCATTGAGCGGTTTGAGAAATACGAATTTTCAGATGACCGGCATTCAGTACGAATTATATTGACCACTGGCAAGGCAGCCACGCTGGAAGCGGAAGCGAGCCATTACGTAGTGGTCTGTGATGGTGAATTTCAAGTTTCGCTGAAGAATGCGACGCATCATCTCTCGGAGGGCTGCTTCGGTAGTTTTCCGGGGGTTACTCAGATTAAGGGTGAAGGGCGTGCGTTTGTTTTGTCGAGCTTAGGCTATCGCAGCCCACTTCTCGCTGGCGGACCGGCTGAAGAGCAGGGACGCCTTCGCTACGTTGATGGTTGTACGACCAGCCTTTTGTTGCCTCCACCGGTCCGTGGCGAACCATGTCTCAACTTCATGCATTTACCGCGCAACGTTTCTCAGACGATGCATACGCATCCCTCACTTCGCGCAGGGATCATTCTGTCAGGGAACGGACAATGCAAGACAAAAAAAGGCGTGCTCGGATTCCATCCTGGCACAACCTTCTTCATTCCGCCCTACCTTCCACACAGCTTCCAAAGCAATGACGAAACTTTGCGCATCGCCATATTCCATCCGGATTCCGATTCTGGGCCGACGCACACGAATCACACGATGCTAAACCGCACCTTTGTTGGCGGTAAATCGGCACAGTTCATCACAAAACTTCATACGACGGACGGTGCGCAACAATGATACGCGCGAGTTCTCAACTGCAAAATTGGAGCCCGCAACTCTACGCCAACAACGCTCGATTCGTGGGCGACCTGGCTAGTGCAGCTGTAAAGCTATTGGATCCACAAGCTGGGGAGCGCGTTCTCGACATCGGTTGCGGCGATGGTTACCTGACGAAAAAAATTGCAGCGGGAGGTGCGCAACTCGTTGGCATCGACTACAGCCCCGAACTGGCAAGCGCAGCTCGTGCCCGGGGACTCGAAGTGCATGTTCTAAGCGCGGAAGTCATGGAATTTGACAACGAATTCGATGCCGCCTTTAGCAATGCAGCACTCCACTGGATGCTGAATGCTAAGGCACTGGTGGCAGGTGTCGAGCGGGCACTTAAACCGGGTGGGCGGTTCGTCGGTGAGTTTGCAGGCGCAAAGAACGCCTACCATATTCGGCGCGAGGTTCATGGTGCGCTTGCAAGGCGGGGAATTGACCCAGTGAAGGTCGACCCTTGGTATCTCCCGACAGCGGAAGAGTACCGCGAAGTGCTTGAAAGCGGTGGGCTTCGTGTCGCGACGATTATGCTGTTTGATCGCCCAGTGACCATCAATTACCCGATCGCAGATTGGATCAGGACGTTCGGCAGTCCGTATTTGGCGGCGCTAAAAGACGATAAGACTCGCGTTGAATTTCTTAATGAGGTAACGCGGAAACTAGAACCATATCTCCTGGGTAGTGATGGTCGTTGGACGGTGGATTACACTCGCGTGCGCTTCCGCGCAGAGAAGCTCCTATGAGAATAGCCCCGCACTGTCATTGTTAGCTCACCGAGCAGTCCAACCCTCTCAATGAGCTAACAATGACAATTGTAGTTACCAAGCCCGCCAAGCGCCTGTGAAAAGCTAGCAACTCAAACTCTTCGCATCGAGCGCTTCCGTCAACGAGAATATGCGCCTCATCGGCACCCACTTCTGCCCCGCTTCGCTCCACGGCAAACGCTGCTGGTAGCGATCCATCAACTGCTCCCACGCCTGCGTCTTCGCATCACTACCGCGCGTAGCGGATACGTCGTAATCGTCCGGCACCTGCACGGCCATCACGAGGCGGTTGCCGGTGCGGAAGATTTCCATCTGCTCGATGCCTGATGCGCGGATGGACGCCACGATTTCCGGCCACACGTTTTCCGGGCGATGCCAGCGTTCGTATTCGGCAATCGCTTCGGCGTCGTCTTTCAGGTCGAGCGCATAGTAGAGACGTGCCATCAGCGTGCAGCCTCCGCCACGTTGCGACGGCGCTGCCAGGCGAACAGCAGGACCACGGCGAAGCAGCACGCCGGTACGCTCATGGCCGTGGCGATGCTGGAGTGATCCGAGACGGCGCCCATCACTGCGGTGAGTACGGCGCCGCCGATGATCGTCATCACGAGCAGTGCGGAACCGAGTTTGCGTTCGTCGTCGCCCCGCCCTTCCACGCCCAGCGCGAAGACCGTGGGGTACATCACCGACATGAAGAAGCTGCACGCCGCCAAGGCATAAGCGCCGCTGCTGCCTGGATGAAGCACCGCGTACAGTGTCAGGCACACGTTGATCGCGGCGAAGGCCATCAGCAGCCGCACGGGCGCTATGTACTTCATCAGTGCCGTGCCGGCGAATCGTCCTGCCATGAAGCACACCAGTTCTGCCATGAGGAAGTTGGCGGCGTCCCTGGACGACGTGCCCGTCATCGTCGCCTGCACATAGCGGATGGTGTAGCTCCAGACGCCGACTTGGGCGCCGACGTAGAAAAACTGCGCGCACATCGCGCCGACAAAGCGTCGGTCGCGCAACAGCTTGCCCAATACGCCTGCGCCCGCGTGCGTGGCGGACGAGGTATGCGCCGTCACCGATTTGGGAAAGCGCGTCAGCATGATCAACAACGCCCAGCCGAGCACGACCAGGCCGATCACCAGATACGGCCACTGCACGGCATGCGTTTCGCTCGTGTAATACGCCGTGCGCTCGGCCGCGCTCATGGCCGAAATCTGCGCGGGTGATCGCTCTATACCCGAGAAAATGAAATGCTGGCCGATCAGCACGCCCGCGATCGAACCCAGAGGATTGAACGCCTGGGCCAGGTTGAGTCGCCGCGTCGCCGTTTCGCGCGGCCCGAGCAGGGTCACGAAGGGATTGGCCGAAGTTTCCAGAAACGCCAATCCGCTGGCTATCACGAACAAGGCGAGCAGAAACAGTTCATACGTGCCGACCGATGCGGCGGGCCAGAACAGCAACGCACCCACGCCGTAAAGCGCCAGGCCGAAGATCACCGCGCTCTTGTAGCCGAAGCGGCGCATGTACATGCCCGCCGGCATCGCCACCAGGAAGTAGCCGAGATAGAAAGCGCTCTGCACCAGCCCTGCGCGAAAATCGCTGAGCACGAAGGCCTTCTTGAATTGCGCGATGAGCACGTCGTTGAGGTTGTTGGCGCCGCCCCAAAGAAAGAACAGGCTGACGATCAGCGCCAGCGGAAGCCAGCCGGGCCGGTCGTTTTCGGCGGCGCCGGCCGCGGACACGGGAACCTCTTCTGTCACAGTGTGCACATCCACCCTCTTCTCCCGAACCACGCCTACCCGCGCGTGACGTTGCCGCCCATTTGTGCAAATATGAAACCGTTATTCATGGATACTACAAGACGCGCCGCAACATGCTAGCCCTGGACAGCTGATCGAAGACGCCTATTAGAGTCAGCAGCCGGTGACCAAAAGGGGAAAAAACCATGGCCAACCCACCTCCCAAATACCGTGCGCCCGCCCTGGACAAGGGCTTGGACATCCTCGAGCTTCTCGCCGGCGCGAAGCGCCCCCTGAGCATCGCGGAAATTTCCGAAGGCGTCGGGCGCTCGCGCGGCGAGATATTCCGCATGCTGCAGGTGCTGGAAGAGCGCGATTACATCGCGCGCGGCGAAGGCGACATCGGCTATTCGGTCACCCCGCGCCTGTTCCGTCTGGGCATGGAGCAGCCGCCCGTCAAAAGCACGATCGAGGCGGCCATGCCGGTGATGCACCGGCTCGCCGATATCAGCGGCCAGGCCTGCCATCTGGTGGTGCCGTCGGGCGAACAGATCGTGGTGGTCGCCCGCGTCGATCCGCCCGGCGAAGTGGCACTGGTGGTGCGCGTCGGGCATCGCCGTCCGATGGCGAAATCCACGTCCGGCCATGTGCTGCTGGCCTTCCAGGAAGAAAAGGTGCGCGAACGCTGGCTGGATCTCATCGCCCGTTACGAACCCACGCTGGAACGCAAAAAGCTGATGAAGCTGCTGACGCAATTGCGCACGCGCGGCTATGCCACGGAACCGAGCAACGTCGTCGACGCCGTGACGGATATTTCCGCGCCGGTGATGCAGCACGGCAGCGCCGTTTGCGCACTCACGATTCCGTATATCGAGCAGCAGACCACGGCGCAAACCATGGAAGACGTCATCGCCGAGCTGCTGAGTGCCACCCGCGAGATTTCCGATGCGTTGCAGTTCGGCATGCCTTCACGGCCCGACTGATCGTCTGCGCACGCCACCCACCACACGCACGAAGTCCTCGACTGCCTGACAGGTTCTGAAGCCATGCTCCTAAATCGACGTTTTCTTTTCGCCACTGCTGCGATGGCCCTATCCGTTGCCGGCAGCGCTTCGGCCCAGAATTTCGTCGATGTCAAACCTTCGCCGCAGCAGTTGCATTGGCAGGATCTTCAATTCGGCGTGATCGTGCATTTCGGCACCAACACGTTTCTGGATCGCGAATGGGGCGACGGCACGGCCGATCCCAAGGTGTTCAATCCCGATCATGTCGATCCGGACCAGTGGGCGCGTGCAGCCAAGTCTGCTGGCGCAACGTATGTTGTGCTCGTCGCCAAGCATCACGATGGGTTCTCGCTGTGGCCGACGGATCAGAGCGACTATTCGGTCAAGGCGAGCCCGTGGATGAATGGCAAGGGCAACCTCGTGCAGATGACGGAAGAAGCCGTCCGCAAAGAAGGCATGGAATTCGGCGTTTATCTCTCGCCCTGGGATCGCCACGAACCGCGCTACAAGGATTCCGCCGCCTACGATAAGTACTACCTCGCGCAGATGGACGAGCTGGTGCAGGGTTACGGCCCGCTGGTCGAATGGTGGCTCGATGGCGCCGGCAGCGCGGGTCATGTCTACGACTTCAAGAAATACGTCGAAGAACTGCGTACCTACCAGTCGAACACCATGGTCTTCGCCGATGTGTCGCTGTTCGGCTATGGCGACATCCGCTGGGTGGGACAGGAAGACGGACACATCCACGGCGAAAACTGGAACGTGATCGATCGCCATAGCGAACTGCGCTGGCGCCCGGTGGAAGTCGACACGCCGCTGCACAAGCTGCAATGGTTCTGGCATCCCGACAGCGACAAGACGCTCAAGAGCGTCGATGAGCTGGTCGACATCTGGGAAAACAGCGTCGGACGCGGCGGCCAGTTGATGCTTGGCATCGCGCCGAATCGCCATGGCCGGCTGCCGGATGCCGACGTGGCGCGTCTGAAGGAGTTCGGCGAAGCGCTGGAAGCGCGTTACGGTGTCGACAAGGATCTGGCGAAAAACCATCTCGCCGCCGATGCCAATGTCGCCGCCGCGCTGGATGGCGATCGCGATACGTTCTGGTCCGCGCCGGATGATGCTCATCACGCCACGCTCGAAGTCGATTTCGCCAAGCCGGTGACCTTCGATCACACGCTCACGATGGAATGGCTGAACGAAGGTCAATGCGTGCAGAAGTACGCGGTCGAAGCATGGACGAACGGCGCATGGACACCGGTGGTCAAGGCGGAAGCCATCGGCCATATGAAGATCGATCGCTTCGCACCCACCACGGCCACCAAGGTGCGGCTGAACATCCTGTCCAGCACATGCACGGCGCGCATTCGCGAGTTCCAGCTATTCGACGTGGGCGATCTTCACGCGACGACCAACTCGTAGGGACGATAGCGCGGCTCCCAGACAATCGCCTGAATGCGCTTGTCGAGCGTCGCCTCATCGCAAACGTCGGCTACGCCGTCGGCCTGGGCCTGGATAGCCACGGCCCTCGCCACAGCCACCGACACGGCACGCAATTGATCGACGGGCGGCAGCAGACGCCCGTGCGGGTCACTGACCGTCGGCGACATGTCCGCGACGACTTTGCCGGCGACCATGAACATCGCATCCGTCACGCGTTTGGCGCCCGCCGCCAATACGCCAAGGCCTACGCCCGGAAAGATGTATGAGTTGTTGGTCTGGTCGATGTCGAAGCGCCTGTCATGCCACTGCACCGGCGCAAAGGGACTGCCTGTACCGATCAACGCACGCCCGTCCGTCCATTCGATCAACTGCTGTGGCGTCGCCTCGCTGCGCGAGGTGGGATTGGACAACGGGAAAATCACCGGGCGCTCCACGTTCTGCGCCATCTCGCGAACCACCGGCTCGGTGAAGGCGCCCGTCTGACCTGACACGCCGATCAGCACGGTAGGTTTCGCGTTGCGCACGACATCGAACAAGCCGATCTGATCCGGCTTGCCCAGCGACCAGTCCTTCACGACGTCGCGTTGTTGCACGAACGGCGTCTGCGCGGGCGTGATGCCTTCCATGCCTTCTAGCAGCAATCCATTGCGATCGACCAGGAAGAACGCTTTGCGCGCCTGTTCTTCGTTCAAGCCCGCATCGACCATCACCCGCAGCAGCAACGAGGAAATGCCGCACCCTGCCGAACCCGCGCCCAGCACGGCAATGCGCTGATGGGTCAGCGGGATGCCCGTGACGTTGATCGCCGCGAGCAGCGTGCTCGCCGCAATCGCGGCGGTGCCCTGGATATCGTCGTTGAACGTGCAAAGCCGGTCGCGGTATTTGGCCAGCATGCGGCTGGCGTTGGAGCCGGCGAAATCTTCCCACTGGAGCAGCACGTTCGGCCAGCGCTCGATCACCGCGCTGACGAATTCCTCCACGAACACATCGTATTCCGCGCCCACGATGCGCTCGTGACGCCATCCGATGTAAAGCGGATTGGTAAGGCGCTCGTGATTGTTGGTGCCCACGTCCAGCAGGATGGGCAAGGTCAGATCCGGATGAATGCCCGCGCAGCCTGTATAGAGCGAAAGCTTTCCGATCGGAATGCCCATGCCGCCCGCGCCCTGGTCGCCCAGTCCGAGAATGCGCTCGCCGTCGCTGACGACGATCACCCGCACATGGTCGAAGCGCGAATCGGACAGGATCTCGCGAATGCGGTGCCTGTTCGGATAGCTCAGGAACAGACCGCGCGGCTTGCGCCAGATCTCGCTGAAATGCTGGCAGCCTTCGCCCACGGTGGGCGTATAGACCAGCGGCAGCAGTTCGTCGAAATGCCGTATCAGCACGGCGTAGAACAGGGTTTCGTTGGTGTCCTGCAAATCGCGCAGGAAGGCGTAGCGCTCGAAGTCGGTATTGAATGCGCGCATGACGCGGAGGCGGCGCTCGATCTGTTCGTCGATGGTGCCGATGTGGGGCGGCAGCAAACCGTGCAATCGGAAGACGTCGCGCTCTCGCTCGCTGAAAGCCATGCCCTTGTTCAACATGGGCTTGGTGACGAGATCGTAGCCGGTCAGGTGGGTCCTGATGGGCGAGTCAGAACCGAATGCGGGGAGTTCATACATGGCGCACGGTCTCCGTTGGCAATACGCGCCACTACACCACATTCTCCGTTACAGACGTGTCGCACATCGCGGCAACAACCGGGGATTGTATTCAGGAACAATCGATAACAATGGCCGGCAGTTAGTGACATATCCCTAACGAGCAAGGGTGTTGAATGCTCGCACCATAAGGAGGAGGAACGCTCATGAAAAAGCAAATCGGCGGTATTTTGGTGATCGGATTCGGCCTTGCCTGCAGCGCAAGCTTCGCTCAGGACCTTGGCAGCCTAGGCAGCAAATTGGGCGGCATGGTGCCCGGCGGCGGCTCGATGACGTCCGGCAGCATGGGGAACGTGGCCGGCCTCCTGGGCTACTGCGTCAAGAACAATTACCTAGGCGGCGGTTCCGGCGCATCGGGCATCCAGAATCAGTTGCTTGGCAAGATGGGTGGCCAGGCCAGCAGCGACTCGGGTTACCTGAGCGGCTCCAAAGGCATTCTGCAGGGCGGAAACGGCAAGACCATGGACCTTGGCAGCGTCGGCGGCGGCTCGAGCGACATGAAGTCGAAGATCACCACCAAGGTTTGCGATACCGTGCTCAAGCAGGGTAAATCGTTCCTGGGGCATTGAAGAACGGGCAAGCCGCTTCGCTTGCACGGAACATCCGCATCGGCGATGCATGCGCCGATGCGGATCGCCGGTTTCAGCTGCGCAATGCCGCTGCGTGATACGCGATATGCTCGCCGATAAAGCTGGCGATGAAGTAATAGCTGTGATCGTATCCGGGCTGCATGCGCAGCGTGAGCGGATGACCGGCGGCCTCCGCAGCCGTCTTCAGCAAGTGGGGACGGAGCTGCGTTCGGAGAAACTCATCCGCGTCGCCCTGATCGATCAGCAGTGGTAGCCGCTCGCTCGCTGTTTGTACGAGTTCGGTGGCATCCCACGCCTTCCAGGCTTCCCGATCGTCGCCGAGGTAGGCGGCGAACGCCTTCTCTCCCCACGGCACTTGCGAGGGTGCGACGATGGGGGAAAACGCCGACACGCTGCGATAGCGGCCTGGATTCCTCAAGGCAATCGTCAACGCACCGTGGCCACCCATGGAGTGACCGCTGACCGCACGCGCATTCGTCACAGGGCAATGCGCCTCGATCAAGGCAGGCAATTCATGCACGACATAGTCGTGCATGCGGTAATGCCGCGCCCAGGGTTCCCGCGTGGCGTTGATATAAAAACCGGCGCCGATGCCGAGATCGTAACCCTCGGCATCGGCAACACCTTCTCCACGCGGACTGGTATCCGGTGCCACCAGCGCAACGCCCTGCTCCGCCGCGTAGCGCTGCGCGCCCGCCTTGGTGATGAAGTTCTGTTCGGTGCACGTAAGGCCGGACAACCAGTACAGCACGGGCACCGGCTTCTTGGCGGCCTGCGGTGGAAGGTAAACCGCAAAGCGCATGTCGCAGCCAAGCACTTCGGAACGGTGCCCGTATACATCCTGCCAACCGCCGAAACAGGCGCGATGTTCAATGCGTTCCATGTTTGCGACGCCCTGGCTTAGAAATGGATGACGGTGCGAATCGATTTGCCCTCGTGCATGAGATCGAAGGCTTCGTTGATCCGTTCCAAAGGCAGCTTGTGCGTAATGAAGGGATCGAGCCGGATCTCGCCGCGCATCGCCTGCTGCACCATGCTGGGCAACTGAGTGCGGCCTTTCACGCCGCCAAAAGCGCTGCCGCGCCATACGCGCCCCGTCACCAACTGGAAGGGTCGCGTATGAATCTCCTTGCCCGCACCCGCGACGCCAATGATCACGCTCTCGCCCCAACCCTTATGGCAGCACTCCAGCGCCGCGCGCATTACGTCGACATTGCCGATGCATTCAAAGCTGTAATCGACGCCGCCATCCGTCATCTCGACGATCACTTCCTGAATCGGCCGGTCGTGATCTTTCGGGTTGATGACATCGGTCGCGCCCATGTCGCGCGCCAGGTCGAACTTCGCCGGGTTCATGTCGATCGCCAGGATGCGCGCGGCCTTGGCCTGCACGGCGCCCTGGATCACGGCAAGGCCGATTCCGCCCAGGCCGAACACCGCCACCGTCGCGCCGGGCTCGACCTTGGCGGTGTTATGCACCGCGCCGATCCCCGTCGTCACGCCGCAACCGAGCAGGCAGACCTTTTCCAGCGGCGCCTGCGGATCGATCTTCGCCAGCGATATTTCGGGCACGACGGTGTACTCGCTGAACGTGCTCGTGCCCATGTAGTGATAGATGGGCTTGCCTTGATAAGAAAAGCGCGTCGTGCCGTCGGGCATCAGGCCCTTGCCCTGCGTCGCGCGCACGGCCTGGCAAAGATTGGTTTTGCCCGACAGACAGAATTTGCACTTGCCGCACTCGGCCGTATAGAGCGGAATGACGTGATCGCCCGCTTTGAGCGTCGTCACGCCCTCGCCCACCTCGACCACCACACCGCCGCCTTCATGCCCCAATACCGCCGGAAACACGCCTTCGGGATCGTCGCCCGACAGCGTGAAGGCATCCGTGTGGCAAACGCCTGTGTGAGTGATTCTCACCAGCACTTCGCCCGCGCGAGGCGGCGCGACGTCGATCTCGACGATTTCCAGAGGTTTGCCGGGGGCGAATGCGACGGCGGCGCGGGATTTCATGGCGGTACTCCTGACGAACCAACTAAAGACGAACGATTATCCAACGATGCGGCGACGATCGAAATGGCTATATTGCCGCGCATGAAAGTGGTCATTGGGCACGCATGTCGCCGGGCGTAACGTAGACCCGGCTTCAGCCAGGAGATGACCATGACGACGTACGGGAAAATGGCGCTGCTCGGCATCGCGTGCATCGCAAGTCTCGCGCTATGTACGGGACGCGCGTCCGCTCAGGCGACTGACGCACACGCCGGCCCGTCATACCGCGATGGCGCGCATGATTTCGACTTTGAAATCGGCACCTGGAAAACGCACCTGACGCGCCTCCTTCATCCCTTGAGCGGCTCGCATGCCTGGGCCACGTACGATGGCACCACCGTGGTTCGCAAGGTCTGGGATGGACGAGCCAACCTCGTGGAACTGGAAGCCGACGGCCAGGCCGGTCACCTCGAACTGCTTTCGCTGCGCCTCTACAATCCCGATGCGCATCAATGGAGCCTCAATGTCGCCAGCAGCCGCGGCGGCAGTCTCGGCGTACCGACCATCGGCGAATTCAAGAACGGGCGCGGCGAATTCATCGACCAGGAAACCTTCAACGGCCGCGCGATCCTGGTCCGATTCGTGATCTCCGATATCAAGCCGGATTCGTGTCATTTCGAACAGGCGTTTTCCGACGATGGCGGCAAAACCTGGGAAGTGAACTGGATCGCCACGGACGTTCGGGTTAAAACAGGCTGAAAGAGCTGCGAAGCTCTGTCCACCGAGAGTGCTGATGTCTGCGCGCCGGGTAGCCGCCATCGGATGCGTGCTGTGGATGGCCTCCACGGCGACGTCCGTTTGTGCGCAATCGGAAAACGAATGGACAGCCGAACAGGCTGCCGCCGCGCAAAAGTCCGACAAGATCATGGCGCAGGCCAACGCCCATAAAGGATTGCTTGCGCAATACCTTGTGCTGCGACAGGCCTATGCCAGCGACAACTCTCGTGCGTTTCGCATGATCTTCGGCCAGTACGTCAGCTGGTATCAGAGCTTTCTTGGCGACTACCCGCTGGCCGTCAAGAGCTTTTCAATCGCACAACCCGCGCAGCCGGACGACCATCCATCCCCATTGACGACAGGCATCTACACTGCACGCCCCGCCGTGGAAGCTATACCGGAACTCGCCCGGCACTATCGCATCGTGCTGTTCAACGAAGCGCACAACGTGGCGCTCACCCGCAGCCTCACGGTGCAACTGTTGAGCCGACTGCGCGAGGAAGGCTTCGACTACTTCGCAGCCGAAACGCTGGTCCAGAGCGACACGGCACTTGCATCGCGCGGCTATCCCACCGACGACAGCGGGTTCTACACCGAGGAACCCGTGTATGCGGAGATGGTGCGCACGGCGCTGAAGCTTGGCTTCAAGGTTGTCGCTTATGAAGCGACGTCCAGTGCATTGAGCGGCGACGCGCGCGAGGCCGAGCAGGCGCGGCATATCTACGAACAAGTCTTCGCGCATGACCCGAAGGCGCGATTGATCGTCAATGCGGGCTACGACCACATCGTGACGTCCGGGCCCTACCTTGGTGGCAAGTCGATGGCGGAATATCTGTCCGCGCTCGCCAAGGAACCCATGCTTTCGGTGGAGCAAACCATGCTGTACCCGCGGCCATCGAGCAACGACGATCATCCGTACTACACCACGGTGATGCAAAAACTCCATCCGGATGAACCCATCGTGTTTGTCGACGCCAAGGGGAAGCCCTGGTCTCTGCGACCTGGCTACGACATCAGCGTTTTCTTTCCGCCCATCAAGCTGGAGCATGGACGACCCGGCTGGCTCAGCCTGGGCGGATTGCGCCGCCCTTATCCGGTGACAGCGGATAACTGCCGCGCGCACTACCCCTGCCTGGTCGAAGCGCGCTATGACAACGAAGGCGCCGATGCCATTCCTGCGGATCGGATGCTGCTGGAACAGGTGCCGCTAGGTCTCTCCGACACCCACATCGCCGTGTACAGCAGCAATCAGGGCGTACCGTCCAGCGATCTCTACCTGCGGCCCGGGAAGTACCAGGTGAGTTTTGAGACCGACAACGATCGCGTCATCCACCGGGAAGACATCGTCGTACCCGAAGCAAGTCACTGAGAAGCTACCCCCCGAAAATCAGGAACAAATACGCGACAAAGAGAATCAGGTGGACAGCACCCTGAAGAAAGTTGGTGCGTCCGCTGGAGAACGTAATCATGCACAGCGCAAGCGTCAGCACGAAGAGAAGCAGATCGGTGTGCTGCAGGCCAAGCATGATGGGATGCTGCGTAAGTTCGCTGATGACAATAATGGCCGGGATGGTCAAACCGATGGTCGACAGCACGGAACCCAGGAAAATATTCATCGACCGCTGGAGATTGTTTCGTCCTGCGGCACGCACGGCACCGATGATTTCCGGCGTGGCCACCAGAACCGCCATCGCAAGACCGGCGAGGGCGGCAGGCTTGCCCATCGTCTCCACCACGTAATCGACCGGCGGCGCCAGCTTTTGGGCCAGATACACCACCAGCACCATGTAAATCGCGAGCATGACGACGTGAAACGACAGCGGCGCTGTCGCCGCGTGAGCCTTCGCAGCACGCGATTCCGTTCTCTCTTCCTGCGGCACGAAGTAGGTGCGGTGCCTGCTGGTCTGCAAAAACAGAAATGCCACGTAAAGGCCAAGCGACACGATCGCGACAAATATTTTCTGCGCTATGGAAAGCCTCGGCGGACCCGATGCCGTGGCGATAAAATCAGGAAGCACCAGACACATCACGCCGAGCGGAATAATCACACCCAGATACGCATTCGCACCTTGCAGATTGAAATACTGCTCCCGATAGCGCAAACCGCCCAGCAGCAGCGACAACCCGACCATGCCGTTGAGAACGATCATGGTCACGGCGAACAAGGTATCGCGCGCCAAGGTGGGATTGTTCTCGCCGTGCAACATGATCGCCGTGATACTGACAACCTCGATCGAGGTGATGCAGAGCGTAAGGATCAGCGTGCCATAGGGTTCGCCCAGCCGTTCGGCCAGATGCTCACCATGCCGCACCACGGCCAGAGCGGAACCCAACACCACCGAAAACAGCCAGAAGAAAATCAGGGCCAGCCGATACAGATTGGGAAATTCGCCCAGCAACGTATCGCCATGGAACGCGAAGGCGAAAGTCGTCAGCACGCTGAGCGCAAGAAACCGTTCGCCGCGTATCAGCGCCGGCACGCCAGTCATCTGCATAGCATTTCCCCCGCCGCGTGGAGCGAACCGTTACAGGAAACCACTGGGCCGAAGCGTGTTTATGTGCGGCAGCAGCGTAAACATGGGCACTCTTTATGTCAAAGCCCATTCATGCGGAATTTCCGGCATCGAACGGATTGAGTACGGCAAGCGAAAGATGCGAAGCTGCCCCATCGGTGCATTGCGCACACAAACCCTGAGAAACGCCATGCGAAAGGTTCTGGTCCTTGCCTCTTTGGTTGCAGCGCTATTGGCAGGGTCCCCGTCCTTGCGTGCCCAATCGCCCAACGATGGCAGCGCTGCCACACAGGGACCGATTGTCGTACTCATCACCATCGACGGATTTCCAGCGCGCGCACTGCGCGATCCCAAATTGCCGATGCCTACGCTGCGCGCCTTGATCGCCCACGGCGCGCATGCCGACGCCATGCTGCCGATCAATCCAGCCATTACCTGGCCCAATCACACGGCCTTGATCACCGGCGTCGATGCGAGCGAGCACCACGTGCTGTTCAACGGCCTGCTTTCCTTTCCTGCCGACGGTGGCGCGATAGAGGTCAAACCCTGGGTACCCAGGGATGAACTCGTGCATGCGCGCACCTTGTACGACGCGCTGGCAGAGAAAGGCATGACCACGGGTCAGGTGGATTGGGTGGCGATATATGGAGCAAGGAACGTACGCCTGCAATTTGCCGAGAAACCCACCGCGGATAGCGCGATCGTGCAGGATCTGATCTCCCAGGGACTGGTCACCCAGCAGGACATCGCAACGTTCGATGACAGCAGTCCCGCCTGGCGCGATCAAATCTGGACGGATGCCGCGATCAATATCCTGACCCGGCACACGCCCAACCTGCTGCTTTTCCACCTTCTGCAAACCGACACGCTTCAGCACGAATACGGCGCGCTCTCGCCTGCTGGGTATGCCGCTTTCGCCTACGCCGATAGCAGCGTTGCACGGCTGATCGATGCAGCGCGCAAGGCGGGGCTGCTTGATCGCATCACGTTCATCGTCGCCTCGGATCATGGCTTCACCAACTATACGCACATGATCCATGCGAACGCCGCGCTGGTGCAGCAGGGTTTCTTGCGCATGCAGGATGGGCGCTACAAGGGCGATGTATGGATACAGCCGGAAGGTGGCGAAGCATCCTTGTATGTTCACAACCCAGCGCAACGTGCAGCGCTCGTTCCCAAGCTCAAATCCTATTTCGAAAAGCTGCCTGGCATCGCGGCGGTCTACACCAACGAAGAAGCCCGTAAGTTCGGCATCCCGTCATCTGATTCGACGAATCAGGCGCCGGATCTTTATCTCGTCGCCAAGCCCGATTACGCGTTCATGGACGGCACGGATGAGCCGGTGATCCAGAACGTGACGCCGGCCCGCGGGGCCCACGGCTACCTCAACACCAACCCCGATATGGATGCGCTTTTCGTTGCATCCGGCGCACATATCCGTGCCGGAGTGGACCTTGGCACCATCAGCAATCTGCGTGTGGCGCCCACCATTGCAAGGATTCTCGGAGTCTCGCTGCCTGCGGCAAAACAGCCTCCGCTCACTGGCATGCTGCCATAGTGTGGCTTGCGTTACAGAATTTTTGCCCCATGTCGATAGCCTTGCATAACTCGTTCAACCGCGATTTCCAGTAAAACTGTCTCGCCGGTATCAGCTGCCCATTAAGGGTGTAAGTGCTCATGCAGAAAAAAAAGCAGTTCTCCAAGGTCTTTGCGCTGGCAGGACATCGCATTTCGAAAATCATCGGTTGGGGTATCGGCATAACGGTCATCGGGCTGGCCAGCCATGTTTCCACGACCCATGCCGCGCAGATTCCGACACCACCGGGCTGGGTGTTGCAGTGGAGCGACAATTTCGACGGCCCTGCCGGCACACTACCCTCCAGCAAGCTTTGGCGCTTCGACATCGGTCATTCGTATCCGAATGGTCCCGTCGACTGGGGCACTTCCGAGACCGAGTCCTTTACGGACGACCCGAGCAATATTCATCTCGATGGCCAGGGGCATTTGCTGATCATTCCCCAGCGCGATGCCAGCGGCCAATGGACCTCCGCGCGCATCGAGAGCGTGCAGGACAACTTCATGGCGCCGGACGGAGGCATGTTGCGCATCGAGGCACGCATTCAAATGCCCAATGTGAACGGTCCTCAAGCGCTCGGCTACTGGCCCGCGTTCTGGGCACTGGGCAGCAACTATCGCACTGACATGTCGTGGCCGCACGCCGGCGAATTCGACATCATGGAGAGCGTCAACGGACTGGACAGCGTGTGGGGCATTCTTCACTGCGGCATCAATCCGGGTGGCCCTTGCGCGGAGCCGCAGGGCATCGGCAGCCGCGTTCCCTGCCCTCACGAGGCCTGCACGGGCGCATTTCACACTTATACGTTCGAATGGAATCGATCGGTCACGCCGGAAAGAATGCGCTGGTTCGTCGATGGCGTGCAGATCAACCAGGTCACCGAAAACCAGCTTTCGCCCAGCGTGTGGCACGACCTGACCACCCAGCGCGGCTATTTCGTATTGCTCGACGTCGCGATGGGCGGGGGATTTTCGTTCGTCATGGCGGGCTGGCGTCCCACGCCCACGCCGACCACCGAACCGGGGCACGCCATGGTCGTGGACTACGTCGCGGTGTGGACGCGTGCCGGTACCGGCAAGAAAGTCCCCGCCGAGCCGGAAATGACCGCCAACGGTACCAAAGGGTCTTCGAGCTCCGCACCGCGTTGATGCTGCACTGCGGTTCGATGAATACTCGGTTGCCGCCACCGTAACGTGTAGCCATGACCGAGTTACTTTCTCCCGACACACTTGCCTCGCAACAACTCGATCACGCGCTGACGCTGCCCGCGCGGTTCTATACCGATGCGCGCATGCCCGGCTTGGATGCCACTGCCATCTTCGCGCGCAGCTGGCAGCTTGTGTGCCATCACTCGCAACTTGCCGGCGTCGGCGATCACGTCGTCACGGAAATTGCGGGACTGCCGCTGCTGATCGTGCGCAGCGACGCATCCCGCATCCGCGCATTCCACAACGTGTGCCGGCATCGTGCAGGCCCCATCGCCACCTGCGACGGCCGCGGCGCGGAAAACCTGCGCTGCCGCTATCACGGCTGGACCTACGGACTGGACGGCGTGCTTCGCGGCGCACCGGAAATGGGGCGCACGCCGGACTTCAACCCCGCCGACATTCGCCTGCCGGAAGTGCGCGTGCATGTATGGCAAGGCCTGGTTTTCGTCGCCATCGGCGACGCCCCACCCTTCGATGCGTTTGTGGCGGGCATCGACGAGCGCCTGGGCCCGAACCGTTCATTGCACGACTACGAATTCCACCATCGCGTCGGCTACGACGTCGCGTGCAACTGGAAGGTCTACGTGGATAACTATCTGGAAGGTTATCACGTGCCGCATATCCATCCCGGCTTGAACAGCCTGCTCGACTATCGCAGCTACATCACCGAAACCGCCGAGTGGTATTCATATCAGTTCAGCCCCCTTGAAAGCGGCGACGATCTCTACGGCAGCGGCGAAGCGCTCTACTACTTTTTGTATCCGAACGCGATGCTCAACATCCTGCCCGGCCGCCTGCAGACCAATCGCGTGTTGCCGCGAGGCGTGGATCGGTGCCGCGTCGAATTCGATTTCTACTACGCGCCCGACGGCAGTGCGGAAGCACAGGCCCGGCGTGCGAAAGACATCGAATTCAGCGATGAAGTGCAGGATGAAGACGTCACCATCTGCGAAGACGTGCAACGTGGCCTGGCCTCTGGCTCCTACGAAGCCGGACGCCTGAATCCGTTACGAGAGAACGCCGTGCATCATTTTCATGAAATGGTTCGGCGCGCTTATCGCGATTCGCTCGTTCGTACCTGAAGCCAGGCCAAGTTATAGCGGACCGATCCATATCGGCCCGCCATCCGAACGTCACTACCAAATCCTCACCCGGTCGTCCGGTGACAGATAAAGCTTGTCTCCCGGTTGAACGTGAAACGGTTCGTACCAGCCGTCGATATTCCGCACGGCCTGCGCGCGGATGTTGTCCGGCGCGTGCACGTCCGTCGCCAGTCGCTGGCGCAATTCCTCATCGCGGATCTTGACGCGCCAACCCTGCGCGTAAGCCAGAAAGAAGCGTTCATCGCCGGTCAGCCCGTCGATCACCGGCGCCGGCTTGCCGTTGAGCGAACGATGATAAGCGGCATACGCGACGGCAAGGCCCGCTACATCGGCGATGTTTTCGCCCAGAGTCTGCTGGCCGCTCACATAAAGGCCGGGCAGCGCCTGGTAGTGGTTGTATTGCTCCACGAGCTTTTGCGTCGTCGCCTTGAAATGCGCGGCGTCCTGCGGCGTCCACCAATTTTCAAGTTTGCCTTGCGCGTTGAATTCCGCACCGAGATTGTCGAAGGAGTGGCTGATTTCATGCCCGATCGTGGCACCCGTGGCGCCGTAGTTCACCGCGGCGTCGCCGTGCGGAAAGAAGAACGGCGGCTGCAACACGGCAGCCGGGAAATTCAGGGCGTTTTGCACGGGCAAGTTCACCGCGTCCACCGTCTGCGGCGTCATCCACCACTCGCCGCGATCCACCGGCTTGCCCAATTTGGCAAGCTGATAACGGTAACGATGGGCCACGGCCCGCTGATGATTGCCCAGCGCATCGTCGGATCGGATCGCAAGCGAGCCGTAGTCGCGCCATGTATCCGGATAACCGACGCCCACGCGCAGCGAGGCGAGTTTTTCCTTAGCCTTGGCACGCGTGGCGGGCGTCATCCATGCCAAGGTGTCGAGGCGTTCGTTGAAGGTGGCGATGAGATTCTTGACCATCGCCTGCACTTCCGCCTTGGCCGGGGGCGGAAAGTACTTCTTCACGTAGACCTGCCCCACCGCATAATCCAGATCGTCGCTGGTGGCGTCGACCGCTCGTTTCCACCGTGCAGGTTGCGTGGGTACGCCCTGCAACGCGCCGGAATAAAAACCAAAGTGGAGATCGTCGTACGCTTTGGGCAACAGCGGCGCGGCCGAATCGATGGCGTGATAGCGCAGCAGTTGCTTCCACGTCTCGATCGGTTCGCCGCTCACGAGCTTTGCGATCGCCGCGGTGGCGGCAGGTTGCCAGGCATCGATCGCCTTCTGATCGCCAAGACCGGCAGCCTTGAAATAAACCGCCCAATTCATGCCCGGAGCATTTTTCGCGAAGTCGCTCATGCTCCACACGTTATTGGCCTTGTGAATGTCCTCGCTATCGATGAGGCTTTCCTGCGCCTGCGCAATCTTGGTTTCCAACGCCACGATCGACTTGGCCTGCGCATCGGCATCGGGCGTGCCTGCCAGGGTCAGCAATGCGCTGACATAGGTCTGATACTTGGCACGGGACGCAACCATTTGCGGATCTTGCGACAAGTAGTAGTCGCGACTCGGCATGCCAAGACCGCCCTGCAACAGGTAGGCCATGTTGCGCGAGGGATCTTGCAACGCCTGCGCCACGAAAAGCCCGAACAGGTTTTCCGTCTGGAAGTTGGTGGCGTTGATGGGATCGACATCCGCACGCTGTTCGCTGCCAAGCTCGCGGGCGAGATCGTCGCGTGTCTTGATGGCATCGATGCGGTCCAGCTCGGGCTTGATGGCAATCAGGCCTCGCTTTTCAATGGTCGCCTCATCCATGTAAGCCGCGTAGTAGTCCGCGATCCTGCGTTCGTTGGTGCCTGACGCTGGATGCAGCTTGGCCATGTTCTGGATCAGATCCGCGGTGCGCTTGGCGGTCAAATCCTCCAGCTCTTGCGTGGGACCGGTGCTCGAACGATCGGCAGGTATCTGCGCCGTTTTCACCCACGCGCCGTTGGCGTAGCTGAAGAAGTCGTCGCCGGGCTTCACCGAGTGATCGATATAGGAAAGATCGATGCCGGCATTTGCGCCGCCCGTCGTCGCCGGTTGATCCGCGCCCAGCACCACCGGAGTCGCCACCAAGGCTGCGGCAGCACCAAGCATCGCTGCGGTGAGAATCCTTTGAATGGGCTGCATGGCGGCTACCTGATGGGAAGTGAGTCAGCAAAAGATAATCCGGCGCCGCAGATATGCGCGTGTGGCTTTCGGACTAGGTCCCGGTGTCGATGCCATACCGCAACGCAACATGCATCAAGCCCCCGCATCGCCGGGAGTTGCCGCTCACCTGTACCAAGCCTTGCGCTACGGCGCGATACTTGGCAGACCCGTCGCGCACCTCGCGCGACTGGCTCCACCGCTAAACGATGAGAGAGGAGACACCTCATGATGGATTGGCTGGAGTATCGCAAGCAATTAATGGGCCGCATCGGCGAAGTCGGCAAACTCAGTCCCGACACGCTGGCCGGATACCAGACCTTGTCCAAGGCCGGTCAGAAGACGGGGCATCTCGATGCAAAGACGCGCGAACTGATTGCGCTGGCTGTTGCAGTGACCACTCGCTGCGATGGCTGCATCACCGTGCATACCGGCGAGGCACTCAAACATGGTGCCAATCACGGTGAAATTGCCGAAGCATTGGGCGTCGCCATCGCACTCAATGCAGGTGCCGCACTGGTGTACTCCGCTCGCGTGATGGACGCAGTCAGCGCCCATGAGGCAGTGAGTACCGCCTAGCGTTATCGGCGCCAAGCCCGGGTTGTAAAAAAATCACCCATCGCGGTCATATTTAGGTAAAGTTCGCTCGTTCGGGCGGAGCTGGCTGAACAGCTGTCCGCAGCATTGCAGCGCAGCAATCCGCCAAGGTGAAACAACGCCTGAAACGATCTGTCATCGAGCAGCACATACCCCGCCCGCTCGACTGATCCGAACGCTAAAAAGGGAGGAGCCATGTTGATACTGGTGCACACCCTTTCCACGACAGCACACACGCTGCCGCGTCGTACAGGCTTACGCCGATGCAGGTTTCTCTTCACCTCTTATCGACATAACGGTTTGCTTTAAGACTCCGACGCTTGCCGGAGCCGCAGGTAGTCATGGCGATTGCGCCTGCAACGCTGGCCGGCCGCCGTAACGAAGCAAGAAACCGATGCTGGCAACGGGAACATCGCCCGCACCGGCGCTAGGGATACAGGAGATAAGCCACCGCGGATGACGCGGGTTACTCACTTCATCCAATCTTCGGGGAGGTTCTTGCAATGAGCAACGAACAGGCTGTTGCGCGATTCTCGAATCCAGCACCACTAGGTCTGGCAGGTTTCGCGCTGACGACATGGTTGTTAAGCATGATCAACGCCGGATGGTTCACCGCCGATGCCATGGGCATGGTATTGGCCGTAGCGATGGCTTATGGCGGAACGGCGCAAATCATTGCCGGTGTCATGGAATTGCCGCGCGGCAATACGTTCGGCGCCACCGCGTTTGTGAGTTACGGCGCTTTCTGGTGGTCGTTTGCCTTGTTCGTGCTGTTTCTGCACGACAAGGTGCCTGGTGCTTTCGTAGGCTGGTATCTGTTTATGTGGGGCGTATTCACCTTTTACATGTGGATCGCCTCGCTGCGTGCGCCGCGTGCATTGCAGCTGGTTTTCCTCGCTTTGTGGATCACATTCTTCCTACTGGCCGCGGGGGAATGGACCGGTATGAGCGGACTGCATGTCGCGGGAGGCTATGTGGGCCTTATCACCGCACTGCTGGCGTTCTATCTCTCTGCGGCGGAGGTGATCAACGACATGCACCAAAAGAAAGTTCTGCCCATCGGTGCACCCTAACAAGATGCGGATACCACGCTCGCCTACTGCACGGGAGAATTCCATGAAACGACAAGCTTTGTTTCTGGCCCTCACTACCCTGGGCCTGACGTTTACAGCCCCGGCGTTTGCGCAATCGAACAGCAGCAGGGATGCCGAAATCAAGGCGCTGAAAGCCCTGGTGGAAAAACAGCAGCAGCAACTCAATCAACAACAGCAGGATCTGGCATCCATGCATGCCGCGTTGTCGAAACTGGAAAATCAGCAGAGTCAGCAACAGACGCAGATCCAGCAGACGCAGCAGGCGCAAGCCACCATGGCCGCGGCGCAGCCGGCACCAACGACGCCGACCTTTACCAGCGCGCCAGGTATATCGGTCGCTTTCCACGGCTTCATCGACGCAACGGCCTTCTCGCAGACAAAAAGCTACACCTACGGCAACGGCCAGAATACGGAGTACCCGATTCCTGGCTCGAAAGGCGATCTGAGCGGTGTCGATGTGCGCAACACGCGCTTCTTGTTCGATCTGACCGGCGCCAAGATCGCCGGTGACTGGACCGGCGGCGCGCATCTTGAGATGGATTTCTTCGGCGGCAACAACGGCACGGGTGCGTATTCGCAGCAACAACCCATACCGCGACTCCGCCAGGCGTATATGGTGCTCAATAATCCGGTCAGCGGCAGCAACATCAAGATCGGTCAGATGTGGGATCTCATGTTCCCACTCGACGATCTACCCGAATCGCTCAGCCACATCGCGTTCCCGCTGGGCTATGGCGCCGGCATCATCGGCTGGCGTTTCCCCGGCGCCATTTATTCGCAAGATCTCAACCACGGTTCGGATGGTCCGAAGTGGCGCGTGGATGTTGGCGCCTTCGAAGGCAACTGGAATGGTCCCGGCAGCAACATAAATTATCTGACCGCGGGCAATGCCGGCTTCCGTCCGCAGATCGAAGCCAAGCTGCATGTCGAGGTGGCCAAAGAGTGGATGGCCTTCCTCGCCGCGCACTGGAGCCAGATCAACCTGAGCGGCGTAGGCGGCACCGAACCCGCGCCGATCAAACGGCAATTCTCCAGCGAAGCCCTTGAACTCGGCGGTGCCTGGACGCCCGGTCCGTGGGTGTTCCGCAGCGTTGCCTATACCGGCAAGGGCATCGGCCAGATATTCGGCGATCTTTCGCAGTTCGGCGATATCAAGGACAAGGGCGGCTACGTGCAAGGTGGCTACAAGTTCACGCCGAACTGGAGCTTCAACCTGTTCTACGGCATCAGCAAGCCCAATTCGCATGACGTCATTCGCTGGATGGGAAATGGCGCGACGGGATTGTTGAAGGTGGATTCGTACGCGGCGAACGTGGAATATTCGGTAGGCGATTATTCGTTTGCGCTGGAATGGATCCACGCGATCCTGGACAGCACCACGAACGGTACCAATCGCCAGACGACCAGCGGCAATCAGGTCAATCTGAGCGCTTATTACAAGTTCTAGCCTGAGCGCATGGCAGGTTGGGGTTTATGCGCCCCAACCTGCTAGTCCTTCGAGGTGCTGGACAGCGTGAATCACTGCGCGCTGACCTTAGGTTGCACGCTACTGGAAGCATTGGCCCCATAACCGCCGCCCAGTGCATCGATAAGCCGAATCGAGAGATCGGCCTGCTGGCTCTGCAGTGCGGCCAGCCGCTGATCGGCGGCCAACAGTTGCTGCCGGCTCGCCAACGGCGTCAATGGACCGCTCACCCCGCCCTTGTACGCGGACATCGCGTCCTGCCAGCTCTTCTGCGCATCCTGCTTGGCGCGTTTTTCAAGCTCGATCTGCGTGTGCACCGACGACAATGCCGACACAAGATCCGACACGTCATTGACTGCGCTGATCAGCAGGCTGTTGTATCGCGCGACGGCTTCGTCGTAACGCGCATCGGCACCCGCCAGATTGGCTCGGCGCTGACCGCCGTCGAAAATCGGCAGGCTCAGCGCAGGTCCCACGCTGTAGGTGCGTGCAGGCAGTTGGAACACATTGGTCCTGTCGCCGACAGCCACGAATCCCGCCATCGCGCTCAGGCTGATATTGGGCAGGAATTGAGTCTTCGCGGCCTTGATGTCCTTGGATGCCGCCTCGACTTGCCAGCGCGCCGCCACCAGATCGGCGCGGCGGCCAAGCAGATCCACATTCAGCTGATCGGGCAGTGCTATCTGGCCGGATTCCAGCATGTGGGGCTGAGTAATGCTCAAGCCACGGTCGGGCCCCTGCCCCAGCAATACGGACAGACTGCTGCGCGCTGCATCGATATCGCGATCCGCCTGCGCCTTCTGCTGTTCCGCGCTGGCGACCTCGGCATCGGCGAACTCCAGTTGCTGCGACGTACCGAGGCCACCCTCGAACAGGCGGCGCGTCAGGGTCAAGGTCTGGCCGGAGCGCTGCAACTCGCCGTCGGCGACGTCACGCAGCGCGAAGGCATAACCCAGGTGCACATACGCGCGCGCCACGTTCACGGACAACTCGATGCGCGCGGCATACGCGTCGATCTCCGCCGCGCGACTCCGGCCTAGAGCAGCTTCCCACGCATCGCGCTTGCCGCCCCATAGATCCAGATCCCACGAGAAACCCGCGGTGACGGATTTGGCCCACGCGAACGAGCCCAGCGCATAACTGGGATAGAGCGGGTCCTTCTCGGAAAGCCTTGCACCCTCGGCCGCGGCATCCAGCTCCGCTTGCGGCGCGCGTGCTGCATCCACACTGTCGGCGACGGCCTGGGCCTGTTTCGCACGCGCCTGAGCTTCGGCAAGCGTGGGGTTGTTCTTCAGCGCCTCGTCGATCAGCTGTGTCAGCTGCGGGTCGCCGAATCCGATCCACCAATCCTGCGCAGGCCACGCCGTGGGACTGAGCGGAACGTCGGCGAAGCTTTGCTGGCTCTTGAGACTGCGCGCATCGAGCGTGGTACCTGTCGGATGCAAACCGCCCGATGTCGCGCATCCGGCGAGCGCCGCGCAGAGCGTGAGCGTCAGCGTCGCGAGGGAAACCGGTTTGATAGGGTTGAAGGATCGCATCGCCGTTTACCGTGATGCCTCGGCCAGTTCGCCGTTTTCGTGAGGGTGAACGATCAAGGTCGCCGTTTGCCCCGCCACCAGCACTGTTCCCGCGGGCATGTGATCCATGTCGATACGAACACGCACCGGCACGCGCTGCGCCAGCCGCACCCAGTTGAAGGTCGGATTGATGTTGGCCAGCAGATCCGTACTCGTCGGATTGGTGGCGTCTGCAATACCGCGGGCAATGCCTTCCACTGTGCCGCGCAGTTGCACGCCGCCGCTCATCAGACGGATATCCACTTCGTCGCCGAGATGCACATGCGGCAACTTCGTTTCTTCGAAGTAACCGTCGATCCAAAACGAATGACTGTCGATCAAGGCAAGTCGCGGCGCGCCTGCGGTGGCGTAATCGCCGACACGCACCAGCAGATTGGTCACGTATCCGTCCACCGGCGAGCGCACCTCGGTGCGCTCGAAATTGAGTTCGGCCGTTGCCAACGCAGCCTGGGCCTGCTTCACCGCAGCCAAGGCCTGTTGCTGACCCGCGACAGCCTGTTCCTGGCCGGCCTGCGACTTGCTCACCGTGGCACGTGCCGCATCGGCAGTGGCCTGCGCATTGGCGCGATCTTCGTTGGAAACCACGTCGGCCAGCGCCTGACGACGCTTGGACTGCGCCGCATACATCTCGTAGTTGGACTTGCTTTGCGCCGTGCCTGCCCTGGCCGCATCGATGTTGGCGCCCGCCGCCGCCACCGCAGCCTGCGCCGCCGCCAGATTCGCCTTCGCTTGGTCGAGCGCGTCGACATAACGCGCCCGGTCGACCACGAACAGCACATCGCCTTTCTTGACGATCTGGTTGTCGACCACATTCACCTGCGTGACCAGGCCGGCAACATCCGGCGCGATACGCACGACATTGGCACGCACTACCCCATCGCGAGTCCAGGGCGAGTACATGTAATGCTTCCATAGCGCGCGCGATAAAAGCACGGCGATCAGTACCACGATGATCGTCAAGGCAACGCGGATAGTCAGGGCAGTTTTCATAACAGTCTCTGTTGAAACATTCGTCGTCAATAAAGCAGCAGCGCAAGGCTGCCGAAGATGCAGACAAACAGCGCAATCCGAAACAGCGACGGATGCCAGACGAAGCGATAAAGGCCAAAACGCCCGATGACCACGTCGATCAGCAGAAGCAATCCCAGCGATACCACGAACCAGACCAGCAGCCCGGGAATCAGCGCGTCGCCGAAAGCGATTTCACGAGGCATGAACGGCTCCCGGCGTGTTGGTCTTGGGCGGCATGTATTCGGCCAGCACGGATTGCTCGTCAAGCAGCGCCATGCGCAGCAGGTGCAGGTGATCCAGAAGAGGCCGCGCTGCGTCGTCCTTGCCGATGTGCTCGATGGCAACTTGGATGGCATCGCGCGCCTGGACGTACCCGACGCTACTGGGTTCTTCGTAGAAGCGCGCAAGTGCGGCAATGGCCGGCTCGACAGCCCGATGCATATCGTTGGGCCAGGTACGATCCGCCATGTCGCTGCGCAATTGAATCAGAGCACGCCCCGTTTCGTGCACGGCAAGAGCCCAGGCGACCAGCATCCTCGAGTCCCTGCTGCCACGTTCGGTCTGCGCGACGATCTGACCATAAAGATCGTGGTTGACGCTTTCAAAGCGATGTCGCAGACCCAGCAAAGGCGCTTCGGCAGCGACGCTGACTTGCCTGCGCAAAAGTTCCAATTGATGGCGACGGAACCACGGACTTCCGAAGGTCGGCGGTACGAACACGAACGCGATGGCCGCACAACCGAGGCCGACCAGGTCCGCCAGCGAATCGTTGGCGAAATGCACGATGTCGAAAGCCATCAAGTTCCTTGCCGCGAACGTAAGCGCAAAGCCCATCGAGTAACCCAGACCCACCGCCGCCAGTTTCGGCCACATCATCATTACCAGCCCGATCATCAGGAACGGCGCGGCTCCCGCGACGAACAGGCCGTAGCCGTCCATGCTGGGAAGCACGAAGAATTGACAGAGGAAGCTGGCCAGCGTGCCAAAGGAAAAGCCGATGATGGTCGACCCGATCGCCTTCGTCGGATTGGGCGCCGATGCAAACAAGCCCGCGAAAACGGTCGCGATCAGCATCGCCGACGAACCGAAAGGCCAGGCGGATGCGAGCCAGAACACGGCGAGTGCCGCCATGGTCATGGATGTGCGCAACGTAGCCAGCCCGGCGCTGTAGAAATCGTTGCCGCGCGTGAAGCGCACTCTTTCGACCGTGCCGGGTATACCGCCGGGCGTCTGCAACAGCGCGGAAGTATCCACGTACGCATGCAATTCTTCGGCGAATCGATGCAGCAGGTTGGCGCCGGTATCGAAATCGCGCACATCGTCGCCGGGTGTCAGGCTGCTGCGTACGACTTGCGCGCGTGCGTCCATGGTCCGCTGCGCCGTCTCCAGGCGCGGCAACAGGGTTCTGGCTGGAATGAGAGGATCGACCGCGACATCCAGCGCCACGGCAATCGGCGCGTAGAGTGCTATAAGCGCTTTCGCCGGCACGTCGCGGCCATTCCGCTGCAGGCGGTTGATCAGGTGGTGCAGCGACTGCAGGCTGGTGGAAGCCGCCATGAAGCGCTGATTCATCAGCAGCATATGACCGCTGCGCGCACGCGCCTCGGGATTTTCGAAGATCACCGAACTGCGCATGTCTTCGAGGGTCACCGCATCGCGGACGAAGCGCAAATGCGCGTTTTCGATATCGCTGCGCGCAATGCGGCCGCCCATGGCTCTCTGCACGAACTGAATGAAATGCATGAACTGTTCGCGCGCCGTTCGACGCAATACTTCACGGATGTGGATCGGAAACACCACGTCGCTCACCACGGCGGAGACCAGCAGGGCAAGCAGCACTTCGCTGATGCGCGCCACGGCCCCGTCGAACACGTCCGGCGGATGATTGATCACGGGAAGCGTAACGATCGCCGCCGTGTAGCCGGCCAGCACGAACGCATAGGACTTGAAATTGCGGTACAGCGCGGCGCCGCCCGAACACAGCCCTACCCACAGTGACAACGCACCGAGAAACAACACGCGCTGTTGAGGAAAGAGCGCAACGATCAAAAGCGCGGCGGCGGCCCCGCCCAGCGTCCCCAGGGCGCGATAAAAGCTCTTGGCCAGCACCATGCCGGATTGGCGATTGGCGACGATGATGGTGGTGATCATCGCCGTCGACGGCTGCGGCAGCGCAAGGCGCATGGCCAGCCACCCGGCGATAAAGAATGCCAGCAGCGTCTTGACGACGAAAAGCCACGTGTCGGCTTCGGCACGCAAACCCGCCATGACGAGTTCGCGCGTTGCAGGCACCGCTGCATGGACGTCGGTTACGGACATCGGTGACTGCCTCAGTCTGCCAATCCGCTCAAAAACTTCTTCAACAGCTTTTCAAGCTGGGTCTGCTCGGCGACCGTCAGATGACGCACCTCCCTCGCGAGCAAACCGCAGATATCCGGAAGAAAACTTTCGATCAATGCCAATCCTTTGGGCGTGAGGCTCAGGTCCAGCTTGCGACGATCATCGGCGCTTGCGGCCCGGGCGATCAATCCCATGTCGCAGAGTTCGTTGGTAAGGCGCGTGATGTTGGCCGACTTCTCGCCGGTCGCATCCGCGAGCTCCGACGGCGACATCGTACCGCTCGCCGTACCGTACAACATCATCAGCAGGTTGTATTCCGGGTGGTTGAGGCCGTAAGGCTTCAGCGTCGCGTTCGCGCTGTCGTTCACCAGCTTGTGGATGTGCTTCACCAGCCTCACTACCGTCGCCGAGCGGCGCGGGAAGTCAGGATAGCGGCGGCACGTTACCGCCAGTCGTTGCTCGGTGGCTGCAAAATCGGCCATGGCTCACCCCATGTCGCTTCAGTTCTATATATTATATAAATGTAATATATATTTGTAAACGAGCGGCCGCGCCGAACCCGGCATGGCGTCTTCAAGGGAGCCAGAATGCGCTTAGGCGGTTGCTTTCGCCAACCGCTGGCGTGCCTGGGCCGCCAGTTCGAACGAGCGCTTGCGCGCCTGGTGATCGAACACGTTCGCGGTCAGCATCACTTCGTCGGGGCGATGGCGTTCCATGAAGGCGGACAGCCCTTCCCTCACCGTATCCGGGCCGCCCACGATGGCACAGGCCAGGGCGCGTTCCACGCCGTATTTCTCGGTGGCAGTCCAGTAGTTCTCGATGTCGTCGATGGGCGGCGGAATCAGTCCCGGCCGACCGCGACGGAGGTTGATGAAGCTCTGCTGCTGCGTCGTGAACAGGCGTCGCGCTTCGCGATCGCTTTCCGCCGCGACTACATTGACGCAAAGCATCGCGTAAGGTCGGTCAAGACGTGCGGAAGGCTTGAAGTCGCGGCGGTAGATCATCAAGGCTTCATCCATCGCATCCGGCGCGAAGTGCGATGCGAAGGCGAACGGCAGGCCGAGCGCCGCCGAAAGCTGTGCGCTGAAAAGGCTCGATCCCAGCAACCAGACAGGCACGTCGATGCCGGCGCCGGGTACGGCGCGCACCGCCTGCCCTGGCACCGTCGGCTCGAAGAACGCGAGCAACTCGCGCACGTCATCGGGAAAGGTTTCGGCGCCTTCGTAATAGCGCCTCAAAGCGCGCGCAGTGGCCTGATCGGTACCGGGTGCGCGCCCTAATCCCAGGTCGATGCGTCCCGGATAGAGCGAAGCCAGCGTCCCGAATTGCTCGGCCACCTGCAGCGGCGCGTGATTGGGCAGCATGATGCCGCCTGCACCGACTCGAATGGTCGATGTTCCGCCGGCGATATGCCCGATCAATACCGCCGTGGCCGCGCTCGCAATGCCAGGCATGTTGTGATGCTCGGCCAGCCAGTAGCGCGTGTAACCCAGGCTCTCGGTCCATCGCGCGAGATCGAGCGAGTTGGCAAAGGCCTGCGCAGGCGTGTTGCCTTCGGTAACCGGGGCAAGATCGAGTACAGAAAAGGGAATCATGCAAAGAACCTTGATGACGAGGTCCCTATCTGGGGACTGGCGGCACGATTCCCAGATGCACGATGTCGATCAGGCGACGCGCCCCGGCATCAAAAGGCCTGCTGCTGCGGATAGGCTCCCGTGAAGTCGTTGTCCCACAGGAAGTTGGTGAACGACACCGTCACTGAAACATCCAGACCTTCCACAAAATGCCAGCAGCCTACGGGCAGGAACAGCACCTCTCCGGGATTCAGCACGCATGAGAGCATCTGCACGTCGGCCATGAGCGGATAGCGCGCCAGATCGACCTGTCTTCCATCGACATGCGTAAAGCAATGTTCGTGGTTATAGACATGCGCGATCTCGCAAGCGGGCATCAGCAACACACGCTTGCGCCCCAGGACCTGGGCCATGAAGTTATTGGTGAGATCGTGATGAAACGGCGTGATGGTGCCGGACGGTCCAAACCAGAGAAATCCCTGAGTGGAACCTTCGCCATTCAGATACTCGGGAATCTGCACGATGTCCTGCCACAGCTCGGCCAGCGCCGTGCGATTCATGCCTTCGTTGTACGCCGTCATGTAGAAGTTGTTGCTGCGGCCGGCGCTGCGAACCAGTTCCACATATTCGCCGAACAGCATGGTCTTGCGATGCGCCGTCTTGCGCAGCTCGTACTGCTCGTCGGCATCGCGATTGAACTGGATTTCCACCTCGCGATCGCCGCAACGCTGCTTGAAATAATCGAGATTCCATCCCGTCATCGCCGGCCAGTCGTCCATCATGCCGGTGATGATCACGGGGCGACCGGCCGTGTAGTAGGCATCGAAAAATTCGTCGCGCGACAACTTGTGCCGACGCGGCACTTCCGCATCGCGCAGATGATTCATGCGGCGCTGGCTGTCGAGCACCCAGTCCCGCTTGGCGAGACGGTTCTTCAGTCGCTGCGCGCCGAGCAGATACGGGCTGGCCAAGGCCTGTTGAAGTTCGTGCACGGCCTCCTCATGAGGAATGCCGATGCGAACCATCTGTTCGTAGATGGCCTGCGGCTGGCCATCCAGCAGCAGATTCTCCGCAATCCAGCGGCGCCATTCGTTGTCGACATGGACGACTGGACGCAATTCAACATGAGTCATGACACTCCCTCGCCACGTTGCCAAACAGTTCGTGGGCCGAGCTTAGCGCATGCGTCGAAGCACGGATGCGTACGTCGTCGTTGAACGTACAACCCGGCACGCCGCCTCTTGGACGGCGGCGCACAAAGAATATAAGTCACTTCAAATTATAGTTTTAAACTATTGATTTAAAACATAGAAATCAATCAGAAAGCGCCGCATCCACAATCTTCTGCGCCTCTTGCAGGATCGCCTTCAGATGCGCCTCGCTTTTGAAGCTCTCGCCATAGATCTTGTAGATCTCCTCGGTGCCCGACGGGCGGGCAGCGAACCAGCCGTTGGCCGTCATCACCTTGATACCGCCGATCGCCGCGTTGTTGCCGGGCGCGCGATCGAGCACCTGCTCGATCTTTTCTCCCGCCAGTTCGGTGCTTTGCAGTTGCTGCGGCGACAGTTTGGAAAGCCTCGCCTTCTGCTGCGCATTGGCGGCCGCTTCGACGCGATCGGAATACGGCTTGCCGAGTGTATGGGTCAACTCCACGTACAACTCGCCCGGGTCCTTCCCGCAGCGCGCAGTCATCTCGGCCGACAACAATGCGGGCACGATGCCATCCTTGTCGGTGGCCCAGACGCGACCGTCATGGCGCAGCAGCGACGCACCCGCGCTCTCCTCGCAGCCGAAGCCCAGCGATCCATTGAACAGCCCATCGGCGAACCATTTGAAGCCTACCGGCGATTCATAAAGCTTGCGGCCAAGACGCTTGGTCACGCGATCGATCAGCGAACTGCTGACCACCGTCTTGCCGACACTCGCCTGCTCGTTCCATTGCGGACGATGGCGGAACAGGTAATCGACCAAGACCGCAAGATAGTTGTTCGGCAGCATCAAACCGCTGCTGCGCGTCACGATGCCGTGACGATCATGGTCCGGATCGCATGCGAACGCGACGTCGTAGTGATCCTTCAGTCCGATCAGACGCTGCATGGCGTAAGGCGACGACGGGTCCATGCGAATCTTGCCGTCCCAATCCACGGTCATGAAGCGGAAAGTCGGATCGACCGCCTCGCTGACCACGGTAAGGTCGATCCCATAGCGCTTGGCAATCGGCCCCCAGTAATGCACGCCCGCGCCACCGAGCGGATCGACCGCCATGTGCACGCCCGCATTCCGGATCACATCGAAATCGACGATGTTCTTCAGATCATCGACATAGGTCGTGATGTAATCGTGCTCGCGCACCAGGCTTGAGCGCCGCGCCTGCGGATAACTCACCCGTTTCACGCCATCGAGGCGGCTTTCCAGCAACGCGTTGGCGCGTTGCTGGATCCAGCTGGTGACGTCGGTGTCGGCGGGTCCGCCATTGGGCGGGTTGTATTTGAAGCCGCCGTTGTCGGGCGGATTGTGCGACGGCGTGATCACGATGCCATCGGCCAGACTGTCCCGATGATCGCGGTTGTGAACGAGAATGGCATGCGAGACGGCGGGCGTCGGCGTGTAGGCGTCGCCTGCAGAGATGGCAACGTGCACGTCGTTCGCGACCAGCACTTCCAGCGCGCTCTCGAACGCCGGCCTGGAAAGCGCATGCGTGTCGACGCCGATGAACAACGGACCGCCGATGCCTTTGTGCCGACGGTAATCGCAGATGGCCTGCGTGATGGCCAGCACATGCCATTCATTGAAGTTGCGGTCGAACGAGGTACCGCGATGACCCGAGGTACCAAAAGCCACTCGCTGTGACGCTTCCGCCGGATCCGGCTGCAACGTGGCGTAGGCGTCCAGCAGCCTCGACACGTCCACCAGCATGCTTTCCGGTGCCAGTTTTCCAGCGTATTTGTCGACTTTTGCGCTCACCCGGCCATGCCCTCAATGATCGATGTCATCGGCGCATTATGGCAACGACGCGTCCGTCGAAGGGTTCAAAACCTGTAATTTGGTTGGGCCAGTCGTTGTTCGTTCAGGCCACGGGTTCCGCGCGTGTACGCATCAGGCCATCGGCAAGCTGCTGCAGGTCGCCTATCTCCTCGATGCTGTGATCGGGCGCTGGCTGGATGGCTGCAAGATCGGCCTGGGCCGCGTAGTGCCCCTGGCGCACGAATACGGTGGTGAGCCTGTCGCCGAGCTGGCGCTTCATCGCCGCGAGCAGCTGGGGCTTGTCGTCCACCATCACGTAATGTTCGGCCGGGTAACGCGCCTGCATCGCATCCAGTGCGCGTTCCTTGTGAACGAAGATCAGCACGCGACCGCCCACAGCGCCATAAATACCCGACGATTCGATCTTGTAGGGCTGAAACACCATATCGCCATCGGAAAGTATGACGGCACTCCCCAGCGTATTCAGGTGCTTGATGGTTTCCAGGGCATTCGCAAACAGCAGGTTCTCGAACGGATAGTTGAGCAGCCATGCCGACAGTGCGAGCAGCTCGGGGCGAGCGTCGTTCTCCCGCCGGAAATGCTGCAGAGCGCCCAGGTAATCGGCGTATCCGACCGTATCGCGAAGTTGCTCGTAGACAGACCAGTAGCGTTCGCACTCCGCCTGGCCGAACTGATAGGTCAGATACGCGCGCAGGTCGGCCGCAAAACGATCGTTGTCGAGCAGCGTGTTGTCGACATCCAGCAAAAACACCGTAGAAGCTGTCGCTGTCAGTTCTTTCACAAATAAATGTCCACATCATTTCGGGCAGCGGCCACCGCCGATCGACGCTGCTCCCCGTCGATCCACTGGCCACGCTGCCTCGTCATTCTGCTGCAACATGGAGCCAGTCGCTGGTCGGCCGTCGAAAGTGTAATCGCTTTCACGGGAAATTCCGACCTGAACGCCCCACTTTTCACCTTTACGTCACAACCAGGCAAGTGCGTCGGCTCAGACTTGCGCCAAACCCTTGGGCGGATTGAATATCAGCCCGCAAATCGACATCACGGATCGCTGCCATAAAGGGGATACCCATGCGCCTGTTCCGGCTGTTGGCATGTATGGCGTCTTTCGTTTTGACCGGTGCGCTGCTCCATGCGCCCGTGATACCTGCGGCTTCGGCCTGGCCTGGCCACGCTACGCGAAGCACATCGCAGCCGTCGAGCGACACGCTGACGAATATTCAAAAGCACGGCGTGATTCGTGTGGGTGTGGCGCTCAATGCACCGTGGGTCTTGCGTGATAAGAACAACCAGTGGCTGGGACTGGATATCGATCTGGTCCAGCAGTTCGCGCAAGACATGCGCTGGAAGATCGAGCTGGTGCCGACAACCTGGACTGCGGGCATCGATGACCTGCGTGCAGGTCATTTCGATGTGCTCGCCGCAGGACTCAGCGTCACGCCGCTGCGCGCATTGTCGTTGAAATACAGCAGACCTTACGGCACGTATGCATTGGGCCTGGTCGTCAACCGCAAATCGCTCGGCAAGGACGATCTGCTGGCATTGGAAACCGGCAATGGAAAGCACCGCATCGGTGTGCTTTCGGGCACGATCACCGCCGCAACCG
This sequence comes from Dyella psychrodurans, assembly GCF_003363265.1. Lineage (GTDB taxonomy): Bacteria > Pseudomonadota > Gammaproteobacteria > Xanthomonadales > Rhodanobacteraceae > Dyella_B > Dyella_B psychrodurans. The sequence continues at coordinate 628,907 of NZ_QRBF01000001.1, forward strand.
CCAAGGAACATCTGGGCAATAGCGACCTGGTCGAGATCAACGACGAAAGCAAAGCCATCCAGGATCTTCGTAACGGCGACCTGGATGGCTTGCTTGCCGAACAACCCCTGCCGACCGCCCTCGCCCACTCCTATCCGGACCAGTTGCAGACGCTCGACGTCAGCACCTACGGCAAGACCGCTCATGCATTCGCCGTGCGCCGCAACGATCAGGATCTCCTCGACGTGATCAACGCATGGCTGATCTATCAAGATGCTGCCGGGTGGATCCAGTCGCGTGAGCAATTCTGGATCCACAGCCCGGCTTGGGTCGAGTTGATGTAAAAATTCACCGCGCTAGAGGTGTCCCTGCGTCAGCTCGTCGGCAAGGCGCGGCAGGTTGTAGACTTTGCGTACGGATTCCACCAGCGCGGCGGTGTCGACGGCGACGGAGCGGTTGTTGCTGCCGTCGTAAACGAAATCGCCGCCGATCGAGTGGATGTTGCCGTCAAAAATCAAACCGACGGCATGCCCTTGGCGATCGATCACGGGACTGCCCGAATTGCCACCGATGATGTCGTTGTCGCTGACGAAGTTCATCGGCGTCGACATGTCCAACGAACCCTGCGCCTTGATCCAGCTGTCGGGAAGCTTGAAGGGATCGGCACCCGTCGCGCGCTTGTACAGACCGTCGAAATGCGTGAAGGGAGGCACTGGCTCGCCGTTTTCGTTCCAGCCGACCACCTTGCCGTAGGACAGGCGCATCGTGAAGGTGGCATCCGGATAACTGGACGTGCCTTCGCGGTCGAAGCGCGCCTTTGCAATGGTTTCGTCGGCCTTGTCCGTCGGCGCCTTGACCTCGTCTTCGTATTCCTTGCGCACTTTGCGCGATTCCGCATCGACCTTGCGGGCAAGCAGGATCATCGGATCGCTGGAGGCCTCGATGGCTTTCTCGCCACCGTCCCACAGCTGCTTGCGCACGGCGGCGTCACCCAATTTGCTGCCGCTGACCAGTTGTTGCGCGAGCTGCTCCGGCGACTGCTTGCCCAGCACCTCGTGGACGGTCGGATCGTCCGCGCCGAGCGCCTGGCGTAACTTGCCCAGCGACCATGCAAGCACGGTCTGCTCGTATTGCGGATAAAACGGCACGTCCGACTCCACCTCATGCTGCACGGCAGGAAGGTTGGCCTCACGGAATTCCGGCAGGCGCTGGCCATCGGGCTGATTGCGCTCGGCGGCCGCGCGTACGAGAGTGCGCGCGTCCTGGAACAGCTGGGCGAACTGACCAAATCCAACGCCTCGTTCCAGCATCCTGAAACGCACGCTCAGGTCCTTGCTGCGTTGCTGTGCGTGCTGGAGATCGGACCACGGATCGCCATATTTGGCGCGGCGCTCGGGTGTCGCCGCCATCCATTGGCGCAAGCCGGCATCCTGTTGCTGCTTCTGCTGGATGAACTTTTCATCGTTCAGCGTCTGCAACCAGCCGCTGTACACCTTGATGGCATTTTCGATGCCGAACTGGAGCTCCTCCGACTCCTTGGTTTGCTGCTGGCCGGCACGCGCGTATTGCCACAGCACGCCGCGTACTTCCGAAAGCAACGCATAAGTGGGTACCAGCTGATCGTCACGCAGCGCGGACAATTCGCTCCACGTCAGACCGCGCCGCGTCGAGCCGGGATTGCCGACCACGAAGGTCATGTCGCCGTCTTTCGGTCCTTGCGTGTCGAATTTGAAGAACTGCGGCGTATTCGCCGGCTTGCCGTCTACATAGGCGCGGAAAAACGTGACGTCCAGGTCGTAGCGCGGGAAATTGAAATTATCCGGATCGCCGCCGAAGAAAGCGATGCTCTGCTCCGGCGCAAAAACCAGCCGAACGTCTTGATAGCGACGATATTTGTACATCGCATAACGACCGCCGTTGTAGAGCGTGATCATGTCGCAACGCCAGGTCTTCGCATCGCCACTGACGCAAGCCTGTTCCAGCTTGCTGCCGATTTCACGCTCCGCCTTGATACGGTCCGCGCCATTCTTTCCCGCCGTGGCAGCATTCACCTGTGCGGTCACATCGGTGATCGACTCGAGCTGATTGAGTTCCACATCCGGACATTTCGGCTCGTCTTCCTGCTTGAGCGCGACGTAGCCGCTGGACATGTAGTCTTCATGCCCTTTGGAAAGTTGCGACAGGCAGGCATTGGCGCAGTGATGATTGGTCATCACCAGGCCGTTGGCGGATACGAATGAACCCGAGCACCCCTCTGCGAGACGCAACGCAGCGTGTTGCACCAGGTCGATCCATTGAGGGCTTGGCGTGAAACCGTAACGCTGTTGCATCTGCTTGGTCGGCAGGTGGTCCATCGTCCACATGCCTTCATCAGCGATCGCCGCCCCGGCTCCGGCAGCGAGCAGACCCGTCAGTGCGAAACAAATCACCTGCTTCATGACGATCTCCCGGTGGTGCGAGGGGCTCGGTACGGCCCTCCGCGACAGGAACCGAGTATGAGATCGTCGTTACACTATAACAACGTGACTGATGGCAGAGAGACCGGCGTCCGCCCGCCATTTTCCAAAAAAAGCCCGGGCTGCGACCCGGGCCAAGGCTTTGCGGCCGAATGGAACTCATGCCACGCGGCGTATTCCGCTCAATGGGCGCCGGATGCCGTCGCGGAAGCGTCACCGCCGCCGCCATGCCCTGGTCTCCTGGCGATCCACAGCAACGCGATCAACGCCACGAACAGGATCGCGGAGAGGTAGAACAGATCGTCCACGCCCAAAAGCGCCGCCTGCTGATCGAGCACATGATTGAAGACGCCGTAGGCCTGTTCGCGATTGTTTCCTGCCAGTTGCACTTGATGAGTGAACTGCTGGAACGTCGGGTTGTAGTCGGTCGTCACTTCGTTGAGTTGCGCGTGATGGAGGATGGACCGGTGATCCCACGCCGTCTGGAAGATCGAGGTACCGATACCGCCGCAAAGAATGCGCAGGAAGTTGAACAGACCCGATGCCGCCGCAATGCGGGATGGCGGTAGACCCGCATAACCGATACTGAGCAAAGGTACGAAGAACGTCGCCAGGCCTACCCCTTGAATAAGGGTCGGCGCGACAAGCGACCATGGATCGACATCGCTCGTGTAACCGGCTCGCCAGAAAAAGCACACGGCGAACGACAACAGCGATACGGTGGCGAGTATGCGCGGGTCGATACGTCCGACCAGCTTCCCCGTGAACGGCGTCAACAGCACCGCCACCAGACCCGCGGGTGCCAGTACCAGGCCTGCATCCGTGGCCCGATAGTTGACGAACTCTTGCAACCACAACGGTAGCAATACGATGTTTGCAAAATAGAGCCCGTAACCCGTCGACAATGCGACAGTCGCCGCCGAAAAATTGCGATTCTTGAAAAGGCTCAGGTCGACGATGGGATGACGGTCGGTCAATTCCCATGCCACGAAATACACGAAGGCAACGGCGGAGGTTACAGCCAACGCAATGATGATGGGCGAGCTGAACCAATCGAGGTCCTTGCCTTTGTCCAGCATGATCTGCAGGGCGCCCACCCAGATCACCAGCAACACCAGTCCAAGCTTATCGATAGGCAACTTGTGAGTGGCCGACTCGCGATCGCGGAAAATCAGCCATGTGCCGACCACGGCAAGCACGCCCACCGGAATGTTGACGTAGAAAATCCATGGCCAGGTGTAATTGTCGGAAATCCAGCCACCCAGAATCGGACCGGCCACGGGCGCCACCAGCGTGGTCATCGACCACAGCGACAACGCCAGCGACGATTTGCTGCGTGGAAACGCCGCCAGCAACAGCGATTGCGACAGCGGAATCATCGGCCCGGCCACCGCGCCCTGCAGGACGCGCGCAAGCAGGAGAAACGGCAGATTCGGCGCCGCGCCGCATAGCCATGATGCAATCACGAACAGCACTGTGGCGCCGAGGAACAAGCGCACCTGCCCCAGGCGCTGCGACAGCCAACCCGTCAACGGCAAGGCGATGGCGTTGGAGACCGCGAACGACGTGATCACCCACGTTCCCTGATCCGACGACACGCCGAGATTGCCGGAGATGGTCGGAATGGAAACGTTGGCGATCGACGTGTCGAGCACGTTCATGAAAGTCGCCAGCGATACGGCAACAGCACCGATGGCAAGCTTCGCCCCTTGCAAAGGGGGATGATCGATGTGCTTCTCGCTCATGACGGCCGGCCTCAACGCACTGCGGCAACACGCGGCGTGCCACGCAACACGCGCGGAGCCGCGGCGACCTGTGTCACGTCATCGCCTGCATTCTGCGTGATGATCTGCGCGATCCGGGCGTCGGCCTGAGAACCGTAGTCGGCAAACACCGGCGTCTGATAGACCGTGTTCGGGGCATCGTTGAGGGCCGCGCCGTTTTCGTTGTGCAAGTCGACCTCGGCAATCACCGAAAGGCCGATGCGCAGCGGATGGGCTTCCAGCTCTTTGGGATCAAGCGCAATGCGTACCGGCAGGCGCTGAACGATCTTGATCCAGTTGCCGGTGGCGTTCTGCGGCGGCAGCAGGGAGAACGCCGAGCCCGTACCGGCGGAAAAGCCGACCACATGGCCGTGATACGTCACCGAGGAACCATACACATCGGCATGCAACGACACCGGCTGGCCGACGCGCATGTGCTCAAGCTGCACTTCCTTGAAGTTGGCATCCACCCAGATTTCGTTCAGCGGCACCACGGCCATCAGCGGCGTACCCGGTGCGACACGCTGACCCACCTGCACCACGCGTTGAGCTACGTAACCGGTAACGGGCGCCGGCAATGTGTTGCGCGCGTAAGCGAGATACGCATCGCGCACTTTCGCTGAAGCAGCCAGCACGTCCGGATGATTGGCAATCGAGACATTCCAGGTCAGCGCCTGATTGGATGCAAGTTGCTGATTCGCCGCAGCATACGCAGCCTGTGCATTGCTCAATGCATCGCGGGCGTGAGTTATCTCTTCCGTAGAAATCGCACCGGTCTTCGCGATATCCATGCGGCGGCTGTAGTCTTCCTGAGTGCGAGCGAGATCGGCCTTGCGCTGATCGAGCACTGCACGATACTGAAGATTGTTGACATACAGCGTATGCACCTGGCGCACGGTCTGCGCCAACGCGGCTTCCGACTGCTGCAAAGCAATTCGCGCGTCGGCGGGATCGAGCTGAACCAGCGGCTGTCCTTGCTTGATGGTCTGAGTGTTGTCCGCGTTGACGGCAATCACCGTACCGACGACCTGCGGAGTGACCTGCACCACGTTGCCATTGACGTAGGCATCGTCCGTGGACTCGTAATAACGCGCCACGGCCAAGTAATAAGCCGTGGCGGCTGCCGCGATGGCAACGACACCAAATGTGATGAGCGCAAGGACGCGGCGACGGCGACCTTTACTCGGCGAATCACCGTCATCGACGGGATTAGTTGCAGCTTGAGCGTTCATGGCTGATTCCGGGGAATGGGGAAATGAATGAAAAAGCGAGAAGTTCTGTGTGTCAGGGAGTCGTGCCGCCGTGCTCGACGATGGCGACGTCGTCGGATGAGGCATAACCGCCACCCAGCGCCTGGATCAGAGACACCTGCGCATCGAGCCGCTGCATGCGCAGCGTGGCGACGCGCTGGCTTTGCTCCAGACGCGCAACGTCGGACGACAGCACTTGCAGTTGCGGGTCGAGCCCGGCCTTGTAACGAATGATTTCCAGGTCGTAAGCGCGGCGGCTCGCTTCATAGGCGCGCTGTGCCGTGGTCTGCTGCTGTTCGACCGCGCGGATCTCGGCAACCTGGGTTGCCACATCATTGAGCGCACTGATCAATGTCTGGTCGTAGGCCGCGACGGCCGTGTCGTAGTCGGCATAGCGATCCTTGAGCTGCGCGCGCAACGCACCGCCGTCGAAGAGCGGCAAATGGATGGCCGGTCCCGCCTGCAGCTGTCGGCTGCTGGCATTGAAGAGACGCCCCCAACCAAACGCGTCGTAGCCGAACGCGGCAGCCAGATTGATATCCGGGAAGAAATCGGCCTTCGCCACTTTCACGCCGTGTTTCGTTGCATCGATGCGCCAGTGCGCAGCGACGACGTCGGGGCGACGCGAAAGGAGATCGGCGGGAAGATTGTTTGGCAGTGTGTCGTCCGGCGCATCCATCAGCACCGGACGCGCGATCTGCAAACCGCGATCGGGACCTTTGCCGAGCAGCGCTGCCAATTGGTAACGCGTGGTGGCGATCTGGCCGTCGAGTTCCGACACGTCGGTCTGCGTCGCATCGATCGTAACGTCCACGGTGCGGCTTTCGACCTCGTTGTCGAGCCCGGTCTTGACGCGCTCCTGCGTCAGCGAACCAATCGTCACGCGGCTGGCAACCTCGTTCTGCGCGACATCGCGCAGTGCATACAAGAGCGCAAGATGCACATAAGCGTGCGCCACCGATGTCGACAGGATCAGGCGGGCTTGCTGCTCTTCGGCTTCCGCCGCTTTGCGGTCTGAGATCGCCGAGCGAAGCGCCTCGTGGTTTTTGCCCCAGATATCCAGGTCGTACGAGGCACCCAGCATCAACGAACTTTCGTTCTGCGTGCTGTTGCCGATCGGCGGTGGCAGAAACGTATTTCCGCTCAAGTGCTCGTGCGTGAACGCGTATTTGACGTCGGCGCTGGGGCCGGTGGCGGCGTCGGCTTGTTGCACATACGCGGATGCCTTGGCGACACGCGCCTTGGCTTGGGCAAGCGTCGGACTGTTGGCAACGGCTTCCTGGATCAACGCAGTGAGTTGCGGATCGCCGAACCGTGCGGACCAGTCCATGGCCGGCCATGCGCCGCCTTGCGTGGGTATGCTCGCGGAAGCCGGGTAATCGGTAACCGAAGCCGGATGGCTGTCGCTGTGAATGCCGCGATAGTTCACGCACGCCGCGAGCGCCGTGGCAAGCAAGGTCACAGCCATGACGCGCAGGGAACGACGCGGCGATGCAAAGACACGAAGAGTCGAACGGTTCATGAGTGATATGCCTAAGGGAGCGATACGTGGACAGGCGACGTCACGGGGTCCGCTTGATGCGCGCATCGCGACGTTGCTTGGGGGAATGTGCGTGCGTCTGGCAGTTGTCTGCCATCTGCTTCAGGCCGCGCTGCAGTGCCTTGAGATCCGACTGACTGATGCCGCGAGTGATGGCATCGAGAATGTGTCGAGTGATGTCGATCGTGCGCCGAGCCATGCGCTTGGCGCGTTCGGTCAGCGCAATGCGCACGACGCGGCGATCTTCCGTACAGCGCATGCGCGTGAGCAGGCCGGACTTTTCCATGCCGTCCAGCGCATGGCTGACCGTGCTGGCGTTGACGCCGACGACCGCGGCCAGATCGTTGCCCAGCATGGCGGGCGCGGTCGCCAGCAACATCAGGATTTCGGCCTGGATGCCCGTGATGGCGAATTCTTCTTTCATGCGCTGCGTCGTGAGCCGCTTGAAGGCCGACGAGGTGCGCACCAGCGCGTGGGCAACGTGTTCGTGATGATCGCGCGTGGCCGAGCGGCGCGCGCCTGCCTGCTTGGCAGTCGCGCCGCGCCGGGATGCCGACGCGAGCGCTTCAGTGAGGTGTTTGCGGGTTACGGAGGTATCCACAGCTGCATACCGGCATGAAGGCTATGAGGCTGCCGAATCCACGGCAGCGATGGCGGCACGGCGGCCGGCTTCCAGAATGCGGTCGGACATCTGCGCGTCATCGACCGCGCGCGCAAGGATCATCGCGCCGACCATGCTGGACACCACGGACATCGCTTTCATCTCGCGCTGCCTGGGTTTGAGCGATTCGTCGAGCACCGAACCCACCAGCTTGACCATCTCGCTGATGCCTTCGGTCAGCTGCTCGCGCACAGGCCCTTCGCTGCGCCCTGCTTCAATGGCGACCGTGGTCAGCATGCATCCGCTCGCCACGTTGTCGCGGTGATGCGTGCTCAGGTAGCCATCAACCAGATCTTGCGTTCGTTCGCTGCTGCTCTGGCCGCTTGATTTGCGCAGACGCTCGCGCGTGCGTTCCAGTCCTGTTGCGAGCGCTTCGCGAACAAGGTCATCTTTCGACTCGAAGTGGTTATAGAAACCACCCTGCGTCAAGCCGAGGTCGCTCATCAGGTTGGCGACGCCGACGGCAGCGATGCCTTCCTTTCGGAAACGCGCGGCAGCCGTTTCGATGATGCGTTGGCGCGTGGCTTCTTTATGTCCTTTTTCATAGCGCATGGGTGGCTCCTCGAAGAGTTGAACCTGCAAAGGTTGCAATTGAATTATGGCCATCATATTATATGACGACCATCATGTAAAGACTCCCCGGCCACTTTTTTTGTGGCCAGCGCCCCTCCCCAACACGACGAGATCACGCATCATGAATATCCAAGGCAAAACTGCCCTCGTAACCGGCGCCAACCGCGGCCTCGGCACGGCTTATGCGAAAGCGCTGCTCGCTGCCGGCGCGCGCAAGGTGTACGCCGGCGCACGCGACCCCTCCACCGTCACCCTGCCTGGCGTCGTTCCGGTGAAGCTCGATGTCACCTCGCCCGAGGACGTTGCCGCCGCCGCGGCGCTGTGCAATGACGTGGACATCGTCGTCAACAACGCCGGCATCGCCATGATCGGTAGCACGCTGTTTGACGAGGAAAGCGAAAAGGCATTGCGCGCCCAGCTCGACACCAACATGTGGGGCATCCTGAATGTCAGTCGCGCGTTCGCGCCCGTGCTGAGCGCCAACGGTGGCGGTGCCCTCGTCAACATGCTTTCCGTGTTGAGCTGGCTGAGCCGCCCGCACACGCTCACCTATTCCATCTCCAAGGCCGCGGCATGGGCGCTGACGAATGGGCTGCGCAACGAACTGCGTGATCAGGGAACGCTGGTTGTCGGCGTGCATGCCGGATTGATCGATACCGACATGGTCAAAAACCTCACAGGTCCGAAGAGCAGTGCCGAAGACATTGCACAGCGTGTGATCGAAGGTTTGCAGAACGGCGACGAAGAAGTCCTGGCCGACGGCGTCTCCCAACAGGTCAAGGCCAGCTTCGCCTTGTCGCCTTCTGCTTATCTGCGCGATCAACGTGCCTGATTCGACACGGAACCCCTACCCCACGGTGATTCCCATGAAAACCATTCAACGTGTCGCCATTCTTGGCGGCGATCGTATTCCCTTTGCCCGTTACAACACGGCATACAAAGATCTCTCGAACAAGCAGATGTTCACCCAGGCGCTCACCGGATTGGTGCGCCGTTTCAATCTTCAGGGAAAGCGCATCGGCGAAGTGGTCGGCGGTGCGGTGCTCAAGCACGCGAAAGACTTCAATCTGACGCGCGAAAGCACGTTGAGCAGCGGCCTTTCGCCGCAAACGCCCGCCTACGATCTGCAGCAGGCGTGCGCAACGTCGGTGCAGGCGACGGTCGCCGTCGCCAACAAGATTGCGCTGGGTCAGATCGAGGTGGGTATTGCGGGCGGTGTCGACTCCGCTTCGGATGTACCGCTTGCTGTATCGGATGGACAGCGTTCGCTGTTCCGCGAGCTGTCGGCGGCGCGCACTGCCCTGCAGCGCTTCAAGGCGTGGAGTACGTTTCGCCCCGCCATGTTGAAGCCGTCCGTCGCAGACGTCGACGAGCCGCGCACCGGCCTGTCGATGGGCCAGCACACTGAACGCATGGTGCGCGAATGGAACATCAGCCGCGAGGAGCAGGACGCGCTCGCCCTGGCCAGCCATCGCAATGGTCTGGCCGCATATGAGCGCGGTTTCTACAAAGACCTCGTGACACCATTCGGCGGCCTCGAACGCGATGGCATTCTTCGCCCGGATACGTCGAAGGAACGCCTCGCCAAGCTCGCTCCCGCTTACGACAAAACCTCGGGATTCGGCACACTGACGGCAGGCAATTCCACGCCGCTTACCGATGGCGCATCCAGTGTGCTGCTGGCGAGCGAAGCCTGGGCGGTTGCCAACCGTCATCAGCCGTTGGCATGGTTTGTCGATGTCGAAACAGCGGCAGTCGACTTCTTCACGGAACAGGCCGACGGTTTGCTTATGGCACCCGCTTACGCCGTTGCGCGCATGCTCAAGCGCAACAATCTCTCGCTTGCCGATTTCGACTACTACGAAATCCACGAGGCTTTTTCCGGCCAGGTGCTTTGTACGCTCAAGGCCTGGGAAAGCGACGCTTATTGCCGTGAACGACTGGGGCTGGATGGCGCACTCGGCTCCATCGATCGCAGCCGCCTGAATGTCAACGGCGGTTCCGTGGGCCTGGGACATCCGTTTGCGGCAACCGGCGCGCGCATCGTTGCCGCGGCGGCGAAACAGCTTGCCGAACATCGCGCGGCAACCGGCCGCTCGGGTCGTACGCTGATCTCGGTGTGCGCAGCGGGCGGCCTGGGTGTCGCCGCGATTCTGGAAGGTTAATGAGTGTTGCGCGATAGCGTCAGCGGGCATGCCCTGACGCTATCGTTACGCTCGACAGGTCGATATTTTCCGTAGCAGGCAAGAATTGAATCTCGTAGCCCGCATCGGCCCACGCGTCCAGACCGCCCAACAGGGGACGCACGCGGCGATAACCCTGCATCATCAGGGTCTTTGCGGCCTTTGCGGCGGACACTTCATTCGGGCAACTGCAGTAGATCACCACGGCCCGGTCGATCGGCACGTGGTCAAGTTCCTGTTCGATGCCGCCGAGATTAACCATCACGGCGCCGGGGATGATTCGATTGTCGACGACGCGGGTGGCTTGCGAACGCACATCCACCACGACCGGTTCCTCGCCGCCCTCGATCATCCCGTGCAATTCATCGACCGTGATGCGCGCCAGGCGTAGCGACAGCAACAAACGCCGACGTTGCCACCACTTCACGAGGATATAGGCCATCAACAGCGCGCCGACGAATTCGATGGCGACGATGCCGGCGCTCGCCAGCATCATGAGCACGTGATCGATCTGCTGCGCGAAGACATAGCCCAATCCGACCATCACACCGGCCCAGATCAGCGAACCGAGGCCGTCGAGAAATAGGAATACATGCGGCCGGAGCTTCAACGCGCCCACCATCGGCGGCGCAATGGTGGAAAGCCCCGGCACGAACTTGGCGATCAGCAGGATCTGCCCGCCCCAGCGCTGGAAACGCAGTTCGGACTGCTTCACGCAGGAATCGGGCGAAAGCGAAATGCGGCACAGCGTGCGCAGCACCGCCGCCCCGAAATGACGTCCTGCCCAGTACCAGACCAGGTCGCTCAGCAGACAGGCAATCAACGCCACCAGCAACACCGGGACCAACGGCAGTTTGCCGGCCGAGATCAATGCGCCGGCTACCACCAGCGTTGGCACGGCCGGAAGCGGAGCACCGGCCTGCTCCACCAGCACATTGAGGAAGACCAGCAGTACGCCGTATTCCGCAATCAACTCGACAATCGTATGCGTCACGGTCGTGACCCTCTGGCGGGATTCTCGTGTTACTCGATGTGCGCCACTTTGGGGTGGCAGGCAGCGATTGCAAGCAGTTTACGCCAGCCAGAATGAGGCGGGTGGCCTGCGGAGGGCACCCGCCTCGACCTATTTCCGGTGGTCAGGACTTGGCGGTGTCTTCCGCCAGCAAAAACTTGAAAATGAGGCCGCCCACGGCGCCGCCGATCAGCGGCACGACCCAGAACATCCACAGCTGCTGAACGGCCCAGGTGCCCTGGAACAGCGCCACACCGGTGCTGCGCGCCGGATTGACCGACGTATTGGTGACCGGGATGCTGATCAGGTGAATCACGGTCAGGGTCAGGCCGATGGCCAGCGGGCCGAACCCGGCAGGTGCCCGGCGATCGGTCGAGCCGTGAATGACAATGAGGAACATCGCGGTGAGCACGAACTCGCTCATCATGCAGGCCGGCAGCGAAAACCCGCCCGGCGAATGCTCGCCATAACCATTGGACGCAAAGCCGCTCGTCGTCGCATCGAACCCGGCCTTGCCGCTGGCGATCACGTACAACACCGCCGCCGCGGCGATGCCTCCGATGACCTGCGCAACGACATAGGGAACGACATCCTTGCCGCTGAAACGTCCACCGGCGAAAAGGCCGACTGTGACGGCTGGATTGAAATGCGCACCGGAAATGCCGGCACAGGCGTAGGCCATCGTCACCACCGTAAGGCCGAACGCCAGCGCCACGCCCAGGAAGCCTATACCTAAGCTTGGGAAGGCGGCGGAGAGCACTGCACTGCCACAGCCTCCAAGTACCAGCCAAAAGGTTCCAAAAAACTCAGCAGACAGTCGCTTGAACATGGTCGTCTCCCATCAATGAAGTAACTAGCGAATCACACATGCGAGGATTGCTGCGGACTTCCCTCGTCCGACGCCTTGCTGCCATGGGTCCCCCTTGCACGACTGCCCCTGTACCCGATGGCTGCGTGCGTAATAGCACGGAGTTCGCCGATGCGGAAGTGGGAGCTGCTCCTGTCGCATCGGATGCGGGTGGGCAAACAGCCAACGCAAACGGACGGCTAAACATCAAACCATGCACACTTTACGTTCACTTGACCACGGTCATTTGCCTTTGCTTTAAAGGCCCCGGATTGCGTCAGCGACGCTTCTCACCCTTGCGCTTGCGTTCATCCATCTCTTCGCGGATGCGTTCGATGTTTTGGATGCGCACCACACTTCCGCTTCAGTGCCGCAGTTGTGCATGAAGCTGCCGGGAACGTCGTTGTCTGCGGTTGCGCGCAATACGCGCGCGAAATCGGCCCCTGAACGATCGATTTCCACCTTGGGATAAAGGTTGATGTAGATATCCGGTGGCGCCTCCAAGGCAGCATGGCCGGTGACGCTTCCAGCGCGGCATCGCGATCGCTGCGGCGGAGGGTGTAGATGCCTGCATGCGACTCTGTCCCGACCCCGACCCGTTCGTGACATACGGCTCTTCATAACTCAAAAGCGGCACCATCGCGCCCCGGCAAAAAAGCTAGGATGTCCGCGCGATCAACCTCCGAGGCCATGGCATGTCGACGGCTCACGACGATCTGGACAATGAGCACACCATTTTGCCCAGCTGGGAACGGAACGCTTACGCGTGGACACACAGCGTAAGAGACGGGCATATCGAAAGTCGGCGCATGGTGACCGATGGCGCCATCATCGATGTCATCCTGGATGGCGAGCCACGTTTCGTGCTCGATCTGGGCTGCGGCGAAGGTTGGTTGGTGCGCGCGCTTGCCGCGCGCAGGGTACGTGCCTTGGGGGTCGACGCGGTGTCGGATCTGGTCGCACAAGCCCGGGCGGCGGGTGGCGATTTCCGGTTGGCGTCCTACGAGGACATCATCGCTGGACGCCTGTCACTGCGGGCCGATACCGTGGCGTGCAATTTCGCCCTGCTCGGGAAGGATTCCGTGGAACGCCTGATGCCCGCCGTGGCATCGCTGCTCGAAGCAGGCGGACGCTTTGTGATTCAGACCGTGCACCCGCTTGTCGCAGGCGGCGACCATCCCTACAGCGATGGCTGGAGACAGGAAAACTGGACAGGATTCGGCGCGGCGTTCCCCTCGCCTGCTCCATGGTATTTCAGAACATTGGCCAGCTGGGTGGCGCTGTTTACGCGTTCCGGATGGCATCTTTGCGAGATGCGCGAACCCTTGCACCCGGGGACGGGACGTCCCGCTTCGGTGATTTTTGTCTTACGACGTCGTTAGGCAACACACCGCACATCACGATTGTGCACCAGCACAAAATCGGGATGCGCTGCCGGAAGGTAACGCATCCCGTTGGTTTCCAGGCCAGCCCATCAAGAGCCGGCCTGGAGCGAAGATCAGAGTGCAGCGTCCTTGAGCTTCTTCAGCGGACGGATCTTGACCTTCACGGTGGCCGGCTTGGCAGCGAACCACTGTTCTTCCTTCGTGAAGGGATTGATGCCCTTGCGCTTCGGCTTGGCCGGAACGTTGACGGCGGTGATCTTCAGCAGACCAGGCAGAGTGAACATGCCGGCGCCCTTCTTGTGGATCGAGGCGTGGGCAGCACCCTCCAGCGCGGCGAGCACCGCACGCACGTCCTTGGATGCAACACCTGTCGACTCGGCCAAATGGGCCACCAGACCGGACTTGCTCAAAACTTCCTTGATCGGCTTCGGAGCGGCGGCGGCTTTGGATGCCGACTTACCTTTTGCTGCCTTCTGCGTCTTTGCCATGGACTACCCCATCGTTGTATTGGTTATTGAAATGCCTCTCGGCGAGCAGGAATGTAGGGGAAAATTGCTGTGGCGCCAACTAGCAAATGCAAAAAAACGCATAAAAGATGCGTTTAGTAATGCCTGGGCCACCCCAAAACCTAGTGAAGCAAGCTCTTTGCCAGCATAAACAGGGCAACTGCCACGATGACGGCGGCGAACAGAACAGTGAGCGCACCGCGCGTTTTGGACAATTTTTGAGCACCCGCCATACCAAGCCAGCCGCCGGCGATACCTCCGACAATGAATTCCAGTGCAAGCGTCCATTGCACCAATCCTGAAGCGGCATAGTTGAGCGCGGCCGTAGCGCCGAACGCACCGACGCAAAACAGCGACGTGCCGATCGCATCGATCATGGCCATGCCGCTGGCCAGGACCAGACCCGGCACGATGAGAAATCCACCGCCAATACCGAAGAAGCCTGCGAGCGCGCCTGCACCCAGCCCCACCAGCCCCAGGCGTGGAAACATGTGCTTGCGGGGATAGCCCGTTCCGTCGTGCCCGCGTCTTCCTCGCAGCATCAACACGGCGATCACCAGCATCAGCAGGGCGAACAGCATCAGCAAGCGCTGGCCGTCGACGATCTTGCCCAGGCTCGAACCCAGAAACGCGCCGATCACTCCCGTCGCGGCGAACGTAAAAGCCGCAGGCCAGCGTACATTCCCCGCACGCGCGTGCGGGATCAGGTTGGCAAAGGCGTTGCTGGCCACGGCCAACGCGCTCGTCCCGATGGCCTTGTGCGGGTCATGCAGACCGACCACATAGAGCAACATCGGCACGGCCAATATCGAGCCGCCACCGCCGATCAGGGCCAGCGAAAAGCCTACGACGGACCCGCACAGAACGGACAGCACGTCTTGCATCGGGAACCAGGAGGGCATGCCGGGGAATCGTCGAATGAATGCGCCCATTAAACCCTAATCCATGGTGCAGCATCCGACTCCGTAACCCTCCCCTGCTGCCCCGGAGACTCTGCATGAGATCGCTGTATGGTGTATTGCTGGCGCTTGGCATGGCCTTCACGTGCCTTCCTGCCAGCGCGGACCCCATTCCAGGTTCGATGGACGTGCACTGGAATGAAGGCGCCGCCGATTGCAGCAAGACACCCGAGCCGCCCCTGCAGGTGTATCGCTATAACGCGCAGACCTACATCCTGCGCGAAAGTCCTTGCGCCACGTTCGAGGCGCCTTTCATGTACCTCTTGATAGGCTCCAAACGTGCCCTGTTGATCGACACCGGTGATGTGGCCGACCCAGGGCAGATGCCGCTGGCCAAGACCGTGATGGATCTGTTGCCGGGCGACGCCGACGCCAGGATGCCGCTGCTTGTGGTGCACACGCACGGCCATCTGGATCATCGTGCGGCCGATCCGCAATTCCAGTCGTTGCCTCACGTGCAGGTGGTGCCGACCGACCTGGAGCACGTCAAGCAGTTTTTCGGCTTCAGCAACTGGCCCGACGGCATGTCGCAGATTGATCTTGGCGACCGCACCATCGATGTATTGCCTACGCCGGGGCATTATCCATCGCATGTTTCCTATTACGACCGAAATACCGCCTTGTTCTTCTCCGGCGATTTCTTCATGCCTGCGCGTTTGATCATTGACGATACCGCCAGCGACATCGCCAGCGCGCGACGCGTGGTCGACTTTGTCAGGGACCGCCCGGTGAGCTACGTACTGGGCGGCCATATCGAATTGGACAGTCATGGCGACACCTTTGCATGGGGATCGAACTATCACCCCGACGAGCACGTGCTGCAGCTGACCAAACAGGACCTGATGGGATTGCCCGCCGTCCTCGCCAAGTTCAACGGGTTCTACAGAGAAGACGGGATGTATGTGATGTTCAACCAGTACCGTCTGCTTGCCGCGGAATTGGCGGTGGTCGTATTGGTGCTCGCAGCCATGGTGACACTGACCTGGAAATACATTCGGCGGAGAAAGCGCCGGCGCCTCGCACGAGCATGAGCGCGGCGTTCTTCCGCAGCTCACGCCTGCGCGCGCAGGCCAGGGTCAGCGCTATTTCTTCTGCATGCCGTCGCCCATGTCCATATCCTCATCCGGTGGTGCCTTGGCGACGATGTCCTTGTACTGAGCAGGCGTCATCGAGGGCAGTTTCTGCAGGAATGCGACCATGCTCCAGATGGTCATGTCGTCATGAGTGGCGCCCCATGCAGGCATCGCACTCATCTTGATGCCGTGCTTGATGGTCCAGAAGGCTTCACGCGGATCGACCCGCGTCTGCGACAAATCGGGCGGCTGAGGATAAAGCCCCGCGCGTATCTCGGAATCGTGCATTCCGGGCGCCAGATGGCAACCCGTGCACATGGCCGCGTACTGCCCCGCCCCTTTGAGGATCAATGAAGGATCCTGGAGATTGGGAACACCGATCGACTTGGCATGCCGCTGCACGGAATGTTCCCTGACCATCGTCAGAAACCGATACGTAAACGGCGAATGCGGCACATCGGCTCCGATGTTGTAGAAGCCCGACCACGCAAACCCGAGAACCGCCAAAGCAATGAGAGCGACCAACAGGCCGATGCGATAAACAATCCGATAGTTCATGAAAGATCCTATAACCAGATGCGAATGCCCACGAGGATTTGACGATCGAAGACAGGCACGTGATCCGCACGTGCAAAGCCGGCTGTTCCGCCGAAACGCCGCGTCCATGCCAACCCTAAGTAAGGCGCCCATTGCCGGCTGATTTCGTAGCGAAGACGAAGGCCAAGCTGCGCCGTTGAAATGCCACTGCCAATCTGCTGCGTTACATCGCCCCTGTTGTAGGCGTTGAGCTCGAACTCGGGCTGCAACATCCAGCGCTGGGTAAAACGCAGCGTGTATTCCGCGCGCATGCGCGCAGCGAAACGGCCTGATTCGCCAGCATACGCCGTAGCCTGCAGGTCGACCCAGTAAGGAGCCAGGCCCTCCACACCGAACGCCATCCAGTTGCGCTTCGCTCCGATGCCAAGATCGTGTCGAATGCCCAGCTGCGCATCCCAGAATGAAGAGACGGGGCGACTCCATAACGCCTCGATATCGCCACTATCGATGCGCCCTTGACTGCCCTCGCCTTCGCTGCGTAGCCAGAACTTGTTGCTGTCGTTGCCATACCACGCCTCCGCCTCCCACATGGGACCATTACCGTGGTAGCCGCTTGCATATTCCAGCTGATCGATAAGCAGCATGCCGTGTGATGCGTTGTCGTTCATCTCCATGCTTTTCATCGAAATGTCGCCCGACGAGGTAGACGATGCCGGTTGAACCGGCGAAGTGGGCATGGATGTCGTGCCGTCCATAGTCGTGGACATGCCCTGAGGCATGGGTGTGCTCTGTGCGGAGGCGGTCATGGATAACCCGCAGGCGATGCATGCCATCCATGCGCGGCACCCGTTTCCAGGCGCAAAGCCAGGCCCGCTCATGCCACCACCACCTCGCGGAACATGCCCGCTTCCATATGGAACATCAGGTGGCAGTGATAAGCCCATCGTCCAGCGTTGTCCGCGGTGACGGCGTAGCTGATTCGCTGCCCCGGCTGGACGTTGATGGTGTGTTTGCGCACCTGGAAACGCCCATCGGCATCCTCCAGCTCGCTCCACATGCCATGCAGATGAATCGGGTGATTCATCATGGTGTCATTGACGAGAACGACACGCACCCGCTCGCCGTAGTTGAAACGCAGGGGCGCGGCGTCTGAAAACTTCACGTCGTCGAACGACCATATGAAGCGCTCCATGTCGCCGGTAAGGTGAAGCCTGATCTCCCTGCCCGGCGTTCGCGTGTCGATGGGACCGCCCTTCGTGTGCAAATCGGCGTAGGTAAGCACGCGTCGCCCATTGTTGCGCAAGCCGACGCCGGGATCGTCCAGATTGACGCGCGGATGGGGCACACGCATGTCGACGCCCAGGCCGGTCTTGAGCTCCGTGTTGGCCGCAGACGCTTCGGCCGGTGTCGGCATGGGCATCTTGTCCATGCCGGGCATGTTCGACATATCGCCCCTATCGCGCATGCCATGCTGCATGGGCGATGCACCCCCCATCATGTCCTGCATGCCCAGCCACACACGCGCATCGAGCGCGGGGACTATGGCCTGCATTCCGTAGCGCGGCGCCAGCGTTCCGCGTGCGTAACCGCTGCGATCGATCGATTGCGCGAATACGGTATAGGCACGCTCGTCCTGCGGCTCGACGATCACGTCGTACGTTTCCGCATTCGCTATCCGAAATTCATCCACCTGAACCGGCTCGACCTCCTGGCCATCGGCACTCACGACAGTCATCTTCAAGCCGGGAATGCGCACGTCGAAAATCGTCATGGCGGAGCCGTTGATGAAGCGCAGACGGATCTTTTCGCCGGGCTTGAACAACCCGGTCCAGTTGCTGGCCGGTGCATGGCCATTCACGAGATAGGTATAAGCGAGCGCCGAGACATCGCTGAGATCGCTGGGATTCATGCGCATGGCGTTCCACATCCTGCGCATGGCCAGCGCCCTGCTCCATCCCATCGTATGGGCATCGCGCATGAGATCGGCAAGTGTGGGTTGGGCCAGGTTGTAGTAGTCGCTGCGTGTTTTCAGGTGCGCGAAGATCGTGGCCGGATCGTCGTCCGTCCAATCGTTGAGCATCACCACATAGTCGCGATCAGCCGCAAGGATCTCCCCCTGCCGTGGCTCTACAACGAGTGCGCCGTACAGGCCGGTCTGCTCCTGATAGCCGGAATGTGAGTGGTACCAGTAGGTTCCCGATTGCTTGACGTCAAACTGGTAGACAAAGGTCTCGCCAGGAGCAATGCCGCCGAAACTGAGACCGGGCACGCCGTCCATCTGAAACGGCACAACCATGCCGTGCCAGTGAATGGACGTTGGAACATGCAACCTGTTGGTCACACTGACTCGAACGCGTGTACCTTCCCGCCACCGCAAAATAGGTCCTGGCGTGCTGCCATTGACGGCGGTGGCGATACTCGGTTTGCCCGTGATGTTGACGGATGCCTGGGCGATCTCAAGCGCGAAGTCGGTGCCGCGAAGTACGGTCGGTTCGAGAGACCGCTGGAATGCATGCGCGGGAGCGGAGCGCAGTACGCCCGCGGCAGCCGCCACACCACCCAAGGCGAGCCCCTGGACGAAACGCCGCCGCGACATAACTGCCGCAGACGACGAATAAAGCGAATTCATGGGACAACTCCATGCGAAATGAAGCGGCCCGAATGAGCGCAGGCGCGCTTCATCCGGCGGACAAATCAAGCGGAGCCGTCAGACCGACGGTGGTCGCAGTGGAGGAATGGGATCGCGCGTAGGCGCTTCGCTGCGGGGCAGCGACGCATAGTGGGTACCGGCTGGCGAAGAGGTACGCGCGGCGAAAGGCACCGACGGCAACAACGCGGCACCGCACATCTCATCGCAATGACAAACACCATGGCTCGATTTACCGCAACAACCGTCGTCATCGTGGCCGTGAGCGACCGCCTGGCCGCTGACATGGTGCCCGGCCATGAATGCCTCACCCGCCGCTGGGCTCGTGTGGTTCACGTCGAGGGCGTTACCGGCTGATGTTGCATAAGCGGGCAACACCATCAGCAGCCACGCAAACCATGCCAGCACACGAACGCTTCGCGCGGCATATCGCTTGTGCGTGGAAGGCTGCGAACTCATGCAGCAAGCTTATCCTTGACATGCCGGGCAACTCAACATCCGAAAGTCACTTCACGACGGTCGCCATGCTGTAAGCCATGTAGAGGCCGATTTTGTCCCCGGCCTTCAGATTCGCCATCGAAGCCGGGGGAAAATGCACGCGTAAAGCCATGCCTTCGGTCGTCACGTCGACGATCCCTGTCTTGGAGTCGGCATGAGTAACCGTTGCCGGCATGGTGTGCATGCCTTGCATGTTGACCAGCGCATCAGTCTTGGGCGTATGTGTCATGTGTATGCCAGGCGCCTGTCCTGCGCTGGGCAGCGAACCGGGTGGCGTCGTGTCTTGAGCCGACGCCTGGACAACCGCCAGACATGCCGCAGCCAGCACAGAGACGAAATTCCTGATCGAAGACGCAATCATTACGACGACCTCCCCGCATGAAGACGGCTACCAGTGTCCGCATTATGCGGACCGGGATGTTCAGTTGTCCTGAAATGCGCGGTAACAAGGCGGGAATTCACCGGCCTCAATTCACTTCCGAATAGCGCTGCAGAAGCATGCGCATCTGCACTTCAAAATCGCGCAGCATGCCGGATGCCGCATCGATGCCCGAAGCGTCAACAACTTTTTCCATGGTTGCGCTTTGCGCAGCGATATCCTGTTCGCCCAACATAAGCAACGCACCTTTCAACGAATGAAGGCGCGCCAACATCGTTTCTTCGTCGTTAACATGTGCCGCGTCGAGAATGGCCTGCAGATCCCGAGTGCCTGATTCGACGAATACGCGGCATACCTTTTCCGGAAACTTGGCTGCCCAGGCGGGCTTGACCGGCGCCAATACCGGTTGAGCGACACTCGCAAGGTGGCGCGTCAAGGCTTCTTCAAGACGTTCAAGCGATAGCGGTTTGAGCAGAAGATCGTCGATACCCGCGTCTTTGCAACGCGCTTTTTCGCTGGCCAAAGCGGTTGCGGTGATCGCAAGAATGGGAACCGACGCACCGCGCTGGCGCAGTTCCTGCGTCAACTCGTAGCCGTTCATATGGGGCATATTGATGTCCGTGAGCACGACGCCATAACGACCGTCCTGCCACAGGCGCAACGCCACCGTCCCGTCTTCAGCGGCGTCGACGACATAACCCAGCGTCTCGAGCTGCTGCTGGATCAGTTCGCGATTGACGGGATTGTCGTCGACAAGCAACACCCTGGCACGTTGTTCGACGGCGTGCGCCTTCTGCGGGCCCTGTGCGACCGTTTCGCGCTCCGCGACATGATCGGAATGGGCTTCGAGTATGGCGGCTTGCAGTGCGGCACTCGAATAACAAGATATATACCAGGACCCATCGCGTAACTCAGGCAGCAATGGACCATCCGTCGTTGCGCGCACAACCCGCCCGGCGCGATCGATCAACGCTTTTTCATCATCGTCGGACCACGCACGCCATGCGCCGAAAATGACGAGTGCATCGGCGTTTGCAACGCCGTCAAGGTCAAGTTCGGAGGGCTGCGCGGCCACCACGACCTTTGCGCCCCACCCGGACAAAAGTGTTTCCACCTCGGTACGCCACTCGGCCGCCGCCGAAAGCAGCGCTATCTTGCGCTTGGCGAGCGGTCTGAGATCGGCAGGCGGGGCGCTGACATCTTCGATGACCGGCACTTCGAACGAGAAAACACTGCCCACCGCTGGCGTGCTTTGTACTTCGATATGGCCGCCCATCAGTTCGCTGATCTGTTGGCACAAAGTCAAACCCAAGCCGCTTCCACCGAAACGCCTGGAAATGCTGGCATCGGCCTGCGAGAACGGCTGGAAAATCTGTTGGCATTGCTCATCGGTCATCCCGATGCCCGAGTCGATGATCTCGAACCGCAAGCGCATGGTTTCGCCGGATGCTTCCACGGCGCGCCGCACGCGCAATACGATGCGACCGGACTCGGTAAATTTGACCGCGTTGCTGACCAGGTTGTTGAGTACCTGACGAATACGGTGCGCATCGGCCACATACGCCGGCGCCAAACCCGCTTCGACTCCGTAATAGAGCCGCAATCCCTTGCGCTGGGCAACGGGCGCATAAAGCAGTGCTGTCTGCTCCATCAGCGGGCGTAATTCGAACCGTATGGGGTCAATGTCGAGCTGCCCGGCTTCGATGCGCGAGAAGTCGAGTACGTCGCTGATGATCGCGAGCAGCGTATCCGCGGAAAGACGGATTCGATCGAGCCTTTCGTGCTGAGAGGGTTCCAGCTGCGAGCGACTCAGCAATTCAAGGTGTCCGAGAATGCCGTTGAGAGGGGTGCGGATTTCGTGGCTCATCATCGCCACGAACGACGATTTGGCCCGGCTTGCCGATTCCGCCGCCTGCCTGGCCGACTCGGAATCCTGCCTGGCCCGACGCAGATTTTCTTCCAGCTCGGTGCGCGCCGTCACGTCGCGAAGCACGCAGAACAGTGCCTGTTGATCCTGATAGATGATCGGCAGCGCGGCCACCAACAAATGTCGGCGCCCTTCCCCATTGCCGCTTGCCAGCGTATAGCCGAACTCCCGCGCCTCCGGCCGGCCATCCAGCGGGTGTTCCGCTTCGGCATAATCCTGCAGAAGTTGCCGGTAGAACGTTGTATCCGGATCGGGGATCTTGACCGCGTATCCGCGCACCAGATCGTTTTGAAGCAGCGGCGCCGCACTATCTTTGGCGATCACGCACAATCCAACCGGCGATGTTTCGATCATCGTCCGATTGAGCAACTCGCTCTGATAAACACGTTTGGCGCGCGCAAGCGCGGGAGCAAATACGCTTCGGTCTTGACGAATCAGCAACATCCACAATGCAATCAGCAGCACCACGGCTATGATGCAAGCCGTGAGCATGGACAGGCTTTCGTTGCGGAGAATGTCCATCCATGTGTACGAGCGAACGAGCGTCCATTGGGTACCGCTGACACGTTCCGCGATAAAGAAACGACCGTTCGATCGATACCGTACAGCGGTATTTTCAGCCCGCCGTATCCCGAGCCATGGTTTGAACGCGACCGCAACTTCCCGGCTATCTGCGGGCGGCCGGGTACTGAGGACAACCTGGCCATCCTCTGCGATCACGGTAAAGTCGTTTTGTGCAGCTTTGCGCAATTGGCTGATGAATCGCTCCAACGGCTCGTAGATCACGATGGCGCCGATCGGCGTATCGCCATCCATCGCAACCAGTGATCCGATGATCGACGGCTGACCATTCGACGGATTTTTCCCATATGACGAGAGCACCTGCGGCATGCCCACACCATAGAAGGGAAGCGTTGGGTTGCCCTGTCGCAAATCACGCAGAGCCTGGAGGTTGTCGAAATCGATATTCGGTGCCTTGAGCTTCGAAAAAAGAGCCGCTCGATCGGTTTGTTCCGCGGCCGCATGCAGCTGCGGACCGTTCAATCCGCTGCCAAAGGCAAACAGCGCTTCGCTGGGGTCGTAGAAATAACCCAGTGTTCCCGGTTCCTTGGCGCGCTCGGTGATCGAGATGCCGCTTATGACCGACAACTCATGGACAAGCCCCAGATAGCGTTCGACCTTGTCTTGCGGCCACGCATTGAGGGCGCTACCCAGAACCAACCATGGCATGGCTTCGTGGCTGGCTTGCACAACCGCCTGGTCGTCGTGTGCGGCAAAGCTCTGATAATCCGCCTGCCCTTTGGCGACCAGCTCGGCCGACCTGTTTCGCCAGACATACTCGATCATGTTCAGTGTGCGGATATACCCCGTATCGCGCTGTATGAACGCAGAATCGAGTGCCAGCTTGGCCTTGCGAAAATCGTCCAGCTGATCGGACTTGTAGTCGTTGATGCTGAGCAGAATCCACGCCAGCAGGACCAACAGGATGAGGAGCGACAGGACCGCCCCGCCACCGTATAGCAGTCGCTGCTGATGTCTCTCCAGCTCAGCAATATCCTGCTGACCTGTCGGAGTATGGGTGTAAACAGGCTCAGACATCGTTATCTCATCAGTCCGATGATTCGCTGGTAAGGCATTCAGTTCGATGCCTTGTGAAGAAAATGAAATGCAGCGAGACGGCAGAAACATCGACGCCATGGCATTCTAGACCCCTCCACAGGCCTGAGATGGCGCCCGGATGCTGAGACTGCCTGACGCGACGGTTCGCTGCCCGCCATCAGGAAAGCCCTCAATCCCCGCCGGCCGAAGCTAACTCCTTGGGAGAGGGCAACGCCGACAAGCGGATCGTAAGAGTCGTCCTACCGCAGAAATATCGGACTCGCCTTAAAAGCGAACACCAAAATGGCGACACGGTAGTTTGGAACGATCTATATTCCGACCTTTCCCATTCGTACGACCTCATGGCAATCCAAGGCATTTTTACGATCGACACTGGCTTCGTAAGGCCCCGGTTCGATGCGGCCTATCTGGTCGTCCAGGACGGACATGGCGCTTTCATCGATTGCGGCACCAATCACTCGGTACCCGCCCTCCTGAAGGCACTTGCCGAGGCGGATCTCTCGGCATCCCAGGTCGATTGGCTCATCCTCACGCATGTTCACCTGGACCACGCAGGTGGCGCAGGCGAGTTGATGGCGCAACTGCCGAATGCACGCCTGGTCGTTCATCCTCGCGGCGCACGGCACATGATCGACCCGTCGCAACTATGGGCCGGCGCCATGGCGGTGTACGGCGAGGAAGTGATGGAAAAAGCCTATGGACGTCTCCGGCCTGTGCCACAGGCACGCGTCGTGGAGGCACCCGATGGTCACGTCGTGGATCTGCACGGCCGGTCTTTGCGATGCATCGATACGCCCGGTCACGCCAAGCACCATATGGCCCTCTACGACAGTCGGGCGAATGTCTGCTTTACAGGCGACACCTTCGGTTTGTCCTACCGTGAATTCGATACGGATAACGGGCCATTCATCCTGCCCACCACCACACCCGTGCAGTTCGACCCGGACGCCTTGCACGATTCGATCAATCGCCTGCTCAAGTTGAAGCCCGCGGCGATGTACCTCACGCACTTTGGCCGCGTCGAAGACGTAGAGCGTCTGGCGATCAAGCTGCATGAAATGATCGATGCGATGGTCGACGTCGCCAGGCACAACGCCGACGCCACCGATCGGCATGCACAACTCACGCAAGGCCTGACCGAGCTCTATGCAGCGCGCACTGCCAAGCATGGCTGGCGCGGTGACCGCGATGAACTTCTGCATTGGCTAGGCACGGATATCGAACTCAATGCGCAAGGACTGGGTGTCTGGTTGGATCGAGAGCGCGGCTAAGAGTCGCTAACAAAACCACTGCGCGGCCGTCGGGCGGGATGCGTTTGATCTTTTCATGCGAGCCTGGTTCCGTTTGGCACTGGCCGTTCGACGGCGGTAATCACTACACCCTGCTCGGTGTGGAATCCCGTCAGCAGAAACTGCGACCGAAACGGACCTATCTGTTTTTCCGGAAAGTTGATGACGCCGACGATCTGCCGTCCGACCAGCGACTCCGGTGCATAGAGCGCGGCGATCTGCGCGCTCGTCTTGCGTTCGCCATAGGGGCCGAAGTCCGCCCATACCTTCAATGCGGGTTTGCGCGCTTCCGGAAAAGGTTCCACGCGTGTCACGGTGCCCGCGACGATCAACACCTTTTCAAAATCGGCCCAGGTGATTTCCTGCGCGGCTACTGCTTGTTCGCTCATCCTTCCAGACTCGTCTTGAACCAATCGTTGAATTCCTGCCACCAGTAACTGGCCTGTGCACCCAGGAAACCAAACGGTTTGTAGGCGCGGGCCAGACCGTAGTCGGCAAATTGCTTCCAACCCGTGTCGCCTTCGGCAATGGCCGACGCGAGCAACTCCCCGGCCACGCAGGTGGGGGCCAAACCATGGCCGCCGAACGCTTGTGCCCACCACAACCCATCGCCGCTGCTGCCGATCTGCGGCATCTGGTGGCGTGCATAGCTCATCAGGCCGGACCATGCGTAATCGATGCGTACACCCTTCAGCGAAGGAAAAACGCGCAGCAGATCGCGGGTCAACACGCGCTGCACCGCCGACGGTGAACGATTGCGGATGGAAATTCGTCCGCCCCACAATATTCGTTTGTCCGGCAGGGGACGGTAGTAGTCGAAGGCGAATCGCGTGTCGTAAACCGCAGCGCGCGTCTGAAGGCAATCGTCGAGCCGGTCGCCCAAAGGTTCGGTCACCATCACGTAGGTGGCAATGGGGAGCACCGAGCGATCGATCTGTTTGCGCAGCCCCGCGAGATAGCCACCACAGGCAAGCACGACGTGCTCAGCCTGCAATTCGCCCTGCGGCGTGCTTACCAGCCAGTGCTGGTTTTCCCGCCGTAAGCGCCACACATCGGTGTTTTCATGAAAGCGCACGCCCTGCTGTGCTGCCGCGCCGGCCAATCCGATCGCGTAATTAAGTGGGTGCAGGTGCAAGGCATTGCGTTCGTAGAGACCGTCGTAATAGCGCTGGCTGCGTACGCGTTCGCGCAGTTCTTCCTGCGGCATCCAATCCCAGTGCACGCCATAGTGGTCGGCGAGCAGGTGTTGCCGCCGGCGCAAAACGTCCGGATCGCGAAACCAATTGGCCCAGATGATGCCCTGGTCGACGATGTCGCAGGGAATCGCGTAACGCGCAACGCGTTCGCGTATGCGCTGTACTGCCGCGGTGGTCAACTGAAATACGTCGCGCGCACGCTGGTCGCCAAGCTGCTCGCGCAACGCCGTTTCGCCCAATGAGTAACCGCCGAATACGAACCCGCCGTTGCGTCCGGATGCACCGAAGCCAATCTGTTCGCGTTCCAGCACAACCACATCGCGGACGCCGCGCTCAGCCAGACTCAGCGCGGCGTTCAATCCGGCAAAACCGCCTCCAATGATGGCCACGCGCGCCTCTTGCCGCCCCTGCAGCGGTGCATAGGGCTGGTAAGGCGTCGCGGTGGCACGGTAGTAGGACGGAACTGAGGGTTGCTTCATGCCTGTGAATAAGCGGATGGACCGGGGCGGTTTGGATGCCGAGCATAACGCGGCTGCGCCCACTGCTGTCATTCGACCAGGGTGATGTCCAGCAGCCGTTGGTCCGCGCGGCCGTGATCGTCGACGACGCGAACGTTGTATTGACCTACGCTGCGCGGCTGCCAGTACAGCAATTCGTTGGGTGCGCTGCGCCCGATATAGGCGTCATCCACAAACCAATAGAGCGCATGCACGCCCGCGTCGCTGGTGGCCGTGAAGGGTATGCGCTCGTCAGCCAGCTGCTTCAGGCGCAACGCGTAGGTGCTCCCGCGCAGGGGGGACGTAATGCTTGGCGGCGTTCCGTCCACGCGTTCGTTGCCGCACGAGGGATTGGTCGGCGGTTTGCGCCGGGGCATGCCCGCCTGTTGAAACACCCGCTGAAGATCCGAGGGCCAGAATTCATACACCTCGACGTGCGTACGTTTTCCCTCGAAGGGCGGGCACGCCGCCGTTCCCGTGGCATCGTCGATCACGACCGGCCGGTAGATGTCGTCCACCCGGATCGGCGACTTGCCGGGGATGAACCAGGTGAATCCCTTTTGCGGGCACCACTGCGTGGGCAGGTTGCCGCTGGCAAGGCAAATCTGCACGCGCTTGAGGTTGGCCGGCATATGGCGGATGGGCTCATCCATGGGCACGTGCTCGGCGTGCAGGGCATCGATGATCTGGAAGAACAACGGCGCCGCTGCTTCCACGCCCACAAAGGCGGGATTGCCGCTGCCATCGAAGTTGCCGACCCACACCACCAGCACATAAGGCCCGACGCTGCCCGCCGTCCAGGCGTCGCGGAAAGCCCATGACGTTCCGGTCTTCCAATACACCGGCATGCGCATCGACTGCATGCCCAACGCGTCGTCGGGGCGAGGATTCTGCCGCAGGATGTCCATCGCCATGAAACTGGCTTCTTCACTCAGCAGACGCGTGCCCTGAACCTGCGGATCCGTGGCCCGCAACCGCAGTGGCCGCAGCACGCCCTGATTGGCGAGCATGGCGTAGAGCCCGGCGAGTTCCTGCATGGTGACTTCGCCACCGCCGAGTACCAGTGACAGGCCGTAGTGCTGCTCGCTGGCCATCCTGCTGACGCCGGCCTGCTGCAGAAAATCGTAGAGACTGGGCTGGTGCAACTGCGAGGCGACCCATACCGCCGGAATGTTCCGGCTGCGAATCAAGGCCTGCGTGGCGGTAATCGGCCCGAGGAAGTTTCCATCGAAGTTTTCCGGCGTATACGGGCCGAACGCGGTCGGCACATCACGCAACACGGTCTGCGGCTGTAACACGCCCTGGTCGAAACCCAAGGCGTAGATGAAGGGCTTGAGTGTCGATCCGGGCGAGCGCTTGGCCAGCGTTCCATTCACCTGTCCCTGGATGGATGCGTCGCGATAATCGGCGGAACCGACCATGGCCTTGATCCCCATGTCGCGCGTGTCGACGAGGATGGCGGCCGCATTGCGAATGCCGCGTGAGGCATTGCGCTTGACGTACAAGGCAAGCTGTCGCTCCAGGCTGTGCTGCAAGTCCAGATCGATGGTGGTGGACAGCACCGCGCTGCTGTCATCGGCATCCATCGATGAGCTTGCCAGTACCTGCTCCACGGCATGTGGTGCTTCGAAAGGCATGCGGTTCAGCGGTCTGAGCGTCAACGGCAACGCGAAGAGCGGCTTCAGCGATGCATCGCGCGGATGTGATGCAAGCCATTGCGCATACAAACGATTGCGCGCATTCGCCAGCCCGCTGCTGATGAGCGTGTTGGCGCCCTGCCCGTCTTGCAGGCGCCGCGATGGATCCTGCGGAATGACCGCCAGCGTCAACGCCTCCGGCAGCGTGAGCTGTTTGGCGGGCTTGCCGAAATAGATCAGGCTGGCGGCGCCCACGCCCTGCACGTTGGCGCCATACGGCGCGTCGTTGAGGTACGCCTCCAGAATCTGATGCTTGGAATAGAACAACTCCAACTGCTCGGCGCGCGCGATCTGCCGCAACTTGCCCAAGGGCGTGCGCGTATTGAGTCCCCACAACAGGCGCGCCAGTTGCATGGTGATGGTCGAACCGCCTTGAGGCGAACCGTGCCGCACGTAGGTGACCCAGGCGCCGCGCAACAACCCGTAAGGATTGACGCCGGGATGCCAGCGGTACCAGCGGTCCTCGTGCAACAGGACGCCATCGACGAGCTGCGGAGAAATATCCTTCAGCGGAACCCACAGGCGATACTGCTGATCGCTGGCCAACGTCAGCCGCAGCAGATGTCCTTTGTCGTCGTATACGGCCGTCGACGACGGCAGCCAGCCGCGCAGTGACGGATGGGGCCAGAGCCGGCAACCCGCCAGCACGGCGATGATCAACGCGGCAGCCACAAGCCAGTTCTGCCAGCGCCATATCCAGTGCGCCAACGTTTTCAAGATGGTTCGGATGAAAGCCGGCATATCTGTTAGGCGATGCCCTCTCGTCGATGACGAGAGGGCATCCGTACACCTCAAGGCTTGTCTGTCACGGTAAGCACGCTACCGCCCGGTGACCGTGCCTGGACGGCGCGGTCGTACATCGACTCCGCATACGCCGGCGGTATCGCGAACTTGCCCGCATTCGTGGCGCGGATGCGGTAGACAAACTCGTGCACATCCGGCGTCGCTGTGCCGTAGATCACCACGCGGTCCTCGCGGATATCGGCGTATTCCAGTTGCCATGTGGACTGCGACAAGCCGATCGGCGAACGCCATGCCGGCGTGGCGGGTTGGTTGTCATTGCCGCTGGACGAATTGTCGTCGCCGCTTCCGTTGCCACTATCGCCGCTGCCGCTATTGCTGTCAGATGCATTTGCGACCGGCGGAGGCTGGATCACCGGCTCGAAACCGCCCGGCAGCAGATCGACCACGGCAACGTTGCCGATACCCTGGTCGCCCGTCGCACGGATGCGGACGTGCACGTCGATCTCCTGCCCAAGGGTGACGGTATCGACAGGTTTGCCCTGCGCATCGGTGTAGTCGCGTACGACTTCGATGCCGTTCTTGATTGCAGTCGTCGGTTGCACGCGGTCGTAACCGCCCTGACTCGCCACATGCCACGCCGGCAGGCTGCTCTGGTTGATAAAGCGCAGCTTGCTGGCTGCCGCACTCCAGCTGCCGGCCTGCAGCAGATCGCCCTGGATGCTGGCAATGGGCTTGACGCTGCCATCCGCATGGACTTCCTGGATGCTCAGCTTGTCGAGCTGACTCGCATTCTGGTTGGCGTAGCTGTCGAGCGCCAGGATGGTCATGGCGGAAGACAACGTGTTGAAGTCCTCATGCCCGAGCGGCCATGCGATGTTTTCGAACACGCGCGGCGGCAATGCGTTCGCGCGCTCGGGGAAATGCTTGGCGAGCAGGTAAAGGACGGTCGCGTCGCGAACCAGCGGATCGTAGTAGTACCCGTAAATGAAATCCTCGCGCGCTTCCGAACGCGCCAACTGTTTTTCCGGGCCCGCTATCAGGCGATTGGCTTCATCATCCTGCTTCAGCAACTTGTAGGACGCCGCCAGCCATGCCGCAGCCAGGTCGTTTTTCCAGTCCTTCGGATAGGCATCCTGCAGGCGCTTCTGGATCGACGCCAGGGCATTGGTGGTGACGTTGCCCTGGCGCGTCAACAAATACGCCGCATAGGCACGCTGACGCAGCAAGTCGAGCGAATCCATGCCGTCGTTGCTGGCAAGCTGCTGCAGATACTTGTTGCCGGCATCGAGCATGTCCTGCGGCACGGAAGTACCGCGATCGCGCGCTTCGAGCAGGAAGTTCATCGCATAGTTGGAAACGAATGGCTCCGAATCGGGCGTTGCAGCCCACAAACCGAAGCCGCCCTCGCTGTTCTGCCGCGCATGCAGCACATCCAGCAATTTCGCCATCGCCTCGGCGTTGCTGATCTTCTTGTCGCCTTCATCGCCGAAGGCGGGCTGCAAGGCATGCGCGAACACCGGCACCTGCGGCCACTTGGCCACGATCAGGCGCGGCATCAGCATGCTGACGACCTGCTCGCTGCAATAGTTCTGGTAGTTGACCAGATAACTGGTGATGCCTTGCGCGAGCACCAACGGAAGCGGCGAAATGGCCGCATCGCGCGACGCGTACGCATCGAACATCGGGCGCAGCGGCGACAAATCGACCTGACTGCGTGTAGCCACTTGCCCCACGTCGACCTGCGTTCGATATGCGGCAGCAGGACGCACGGAGACATCCACCGCCTGGCTGGCCGACTTGCCGTTGTACGCCGCGGTAAAGGCCAAGTGGCCCGAACCGAGCTGTTCGGTAGCCTTGAGGTGGAAACGCACCACGCCTTCGCGCATCTCACCGAGGTTCAAGCTTTGCGTGGCCGATCCGACGACCTGCAGTTGCGGTCCCGTCTTCAACGTGACCGCCACCGGCACCTGCTTGCCGCCCAGGCCGGTGAGGTTGTTGGCCACGCCCACACTCACGTCGACTTCGTCACCGGGCGCCAGCGTCGTCGGCGCATTGGGCGAGAGCACGAAATCGCCGCGCACCGTCGTACTGCCTTCATAAGTACCGACACGATCCGGCGATACAGCCACCGCCATGACGCGCAACTTGCCGTTGAAGTAATCCGGCACCGTATAGGTGAAATCCTTCTCGCCATCGACATCTACGATGCCCGACCAGAACACCACGGGCTTGTCGCGTTTGCGCTTGAACGGATTGAGCTGGCGGCTGATGGCCGCATCCGCGTCACCGCCCGGCGCCGCGGTGGAAGCCATGAGTTTCTCGAAGTCCGGCAGGATCAGATCGAGAATCTGCGAGGTCTGTACTTCCAGCATCTTCTTGCGGAAGAAGAAGCCCAGCGGATCGCCCAGCTTGTAGCGCGCGACCTGCAGTATGCCCTCGTCCACCGCAAAGACCACCGCCTTGGCTGGATGATCCGCGTGCAGCTTGAAGGTAACGGTTTCACCAGGTTTGACCAAAGCCGGCGACTCAACGGTGACCGGATCGCGACGCGCATCCAGGTTCACCGAGAACGGCACGACGCCGTAGCTCAACGGACTCATGAAGATTTCATCCGACGACGGATCGCGGACGAACTGCACGTTGATGTAGCCGTTGCCTTCGAAGTCCTTGGGTAGGGTGATCTGCTGCACCGAGCTGGTGGTGTCCGCATGGAACCACGCATGCGCGTAGACCTTGTCGCGTTCGATCGTGATCAGGCCACTGCCGGCATAAGGCGCATGGATCGAAATATTGACCGTATCGCCCGGCTTGTAATCGGACTGCTGCAGGCTCAGCTGCAGCTCTGCATTACGATCCAGCGAACGCGACAAGTTGGCGGCACCCGCTACCGAGTACGTGACGCGGTTGACCTCGACGCGATCGCTGCCGCGCAGGACCACCAGCGCATAGTTGCCCGGCTTGTCGGTCGGCAAGGTGACATCGAGACCGCCGGCGGGAATCAGCAGCGGCTGCTCATTGATGGGAATTTCCTTGAGCTTGGATTCGTATTTGTAGACACCCGAATTCTGCTTGGTGAGCACGGAGACGTAGCGGCGTTCGATCAGCTGTGCTTTGAGACCATCCAGCTTGATCGACTTCGCCTGTGGATCGATCGCCACCAGATGCACTTTGCGAACGGCGTTGCGGTCCACGTAGTCGAGGTTGTCCTCGCTGCGGTAACCGACCAGCCATTCGTTGCTGGAGACCAGCGTCTGTGCGGCTGCCGCGACGGTGCGTCCGCTGTCGGCCTCATGCGCCTTGACCAGGAAATACAGCTGATAAGTGGCATCGGCGTATTTTTTCAGATCGAGGTCGAACTCGGCATGGCCTTTATCGTCGGTCTTGCCATCTTGCAAAGCTTCCTCGTAACCGTCCTTCGCGCGATGGACGTCGTAGAAGTGGTAATCGGACCAGCTGCGGAACGCGGGCCATGCGGGACGCAGCGTCAGCGACGCTTCCACGCGCCGATCCGCCGCCGGCGTGCCAAACAGGTTCTGCACATCCACCAGTCCTTTGAGACCATCGGGCTTGACCCAGCCCTCGGCCACCTGACTGGACAGCTTGGCCTCGACCTTCATGCGATCGGGCAGGAATTCCTTCACCTGCACCGTGGTGTTGCCGATCTGCGTATCGGCTTTGCCATCGCGCACTATGTACAAGTTCACCGCCCATGTACCGGTGGGCGAGGTTTCAGAGGTGGTGTAAGCGAGTTCGCCGAAGCCGGAGTCGTCCATCTTCAGCGGCACCTGCTTCACGGTGACGCCGCGCGGATCGACGATGTCGGCTTCGAGCGGAATGCCGGCGACATCGCGCGTCCAGCTCGCCGCCCTGACGATCAGGCCGATGTGAATCTCATCGCCAGGACGGTAGATGCCACGATCGGAGAACAGGTAACCCGAAAGCGTGCCCGGATTGACTGAGCTGGCTTCTCCGCCGATATCGAAACGCGAGTAGTCGAGCTGGCGGTCGTAGCCGCCGACAGGCAGGAACGAAAGATCTTCGCCCTTGCTGACAATGTAGAGCGCGGGACGTTTCTCGCGGTCCAATCCTTTGAACGTCGGGAAATGCACCACGCCATCAGCACCGGTGGTTTGCGTGTACAGCGTCTGACCGTTTACTGCCAACACCGATACGCTGGCATCCGTCACCGGTTGTCCATTGCGGATGGACTGCACGAATACATCCTGGCTGCCATCGAGCGCGCGCTTGACGAGCATGCCCAGATCGGTCACCACGATCAGACGGCTGTCTTCCGCTGCGTCGTTGTCATCGGCATTGGCGTTCGAGTCGTCGCTGGACGTATCGGAATCTGCCGGAGCGCCCGACGGTGGCGGTGCGATGCCTTGCTGTGCACGCGCTTTCGCCTTGGCGGCTTCTTCGGCCTGTTTTTTTGCCTCCGCAGGATCGAATGCATACAGATGGAGCAGAAATACGCCGCGCTTGTTGCCTTGCAGGTACTGGCTGAGATCGACGCCCTCGTAATGCGCATGCGCAGGATCGTCGGTCGGGAACGCGCGTTTGACCTGATAGCGCTCGACGATGTGCTCCTCGCCAAAACCTTCCACCAATTGCGGATGGCTGTAGTCGCCCTGGTTGAGGCTCACCAGATGCTGCAACTGATCCGGCAACACGCGCCCCACCTCCAGGCGCATACCGGCCATGTTGCGCGAAACGATAGAGATGCGCTTGCTGCCGCTCAGCGACAGCAGCGATCCGCTGGCCATGAAGTGCAGCAGCTTCGGATAGTCGGGCACGGTGATCACGTCTGCCACCGGCCTGCCAAGTACGTAGCCGCCGAAGGACTTCAAGCCCTTGTCGACGCGCACATAAATGCGCTGCCCAGGATTGGCGTGGAACTTGAAACTTTGCAGGGGCTGGTAGTCGTTTTCGGTAGGTACGACTTCAAGCGGGATCTGTTGCGATTTGCGCAAGGTGTCGTTGCCGACTTCGCCCGCACTCCAGTCGTAGTTGACGTCCTGCGCGTTATCCGCGTCCGATTCCTGAGTATTGTTCACGCCAGGCTTTTGCGCCGGCAGCACCCACGCATGGACCAGACTTGCCAGATCGCTATCGCGCACAGCCCCACTCAGGTTGATCACCATCACCTGTTCGGGTTCGTATTTGTCGTTGTCCACGAGTGTGGGACTGATGTCTTGCACGGCGAGGCTGTAGAGGCCTGGCACACGCACACTCGTGTTGAGCTCGTTCTGCGTTCCCTCGCCCCCGCGCGAGCTGCGTAGGCCGTTGTCTATCTTGACCGCTACGGAACCATCGTCACGCGGCAGATCCAACGGTTGGGAATGAATCCATGCATGGAGCTTGTACTGATCATAGGTGACGCTGAATTTCAACGGCGTGCCCGCGCTATCGCCCTTCCCGGCCAGCGTCAGCGCAATAAGCTTTTCAAACTGTGCCGTGTCGACCGGATAGTTGAAATTGACTGGAACGATGGTTTTCTTGGCGGTGGGATCCTGCGGATCCTGATAGAACTCACCCGCGCCAAAGGTTGCCGCGAACTTTTGCGTGTCGAACTCAAAGTGATCGTTGGCCATGAGCACGTGGCGCGCAAAGGCCTGCGGCACATCGAAACGCACCTTGTAATGCTGGCCGACCGGCCAGTCGGCGGCAGGCGTGAAACGCAGGGTGCGATCATCCACCCAGGTCCACTGCCCCTTGGTATCAGGCTGCATGGTGATGCCGGTCGTCACCGGCTTGCCGACGAGTTCAATCGGCGCGGCGGAGCCGGAAAAATCCAGCTCCAGCGGATGAATGACCAGCGGAAGCTTGCTGTAGTCGGTGATGTCGGGCGTGTTGACCTGCCAGGTAATCTTCACCGGCTCCTGCGGACGTGGGCGGTGCTTGTACCACTGCCATCCAAACCATCCGCCTGAAGCAACCAGCGCCGTCACCAGAACGACGGCAGCCGACTGCAGGGGGCGGCGGCGCACGACATGCATCCAGGCGGGCGCGGACCAACTGACCTGGCCTACCAACGGTGTGAACATCCACGCCAGGGCACTGAGAAGACCGGTTACCAGCCGTACCGGCAGCAAAAGCAGAAAGCGCAGCAAATCCATAATGCCTTCCGATGTTCAATCCGTGTGTGACCACGGCGTTTTGCGCGTCGTGGCGTTCTTTCACCTATGGGGAAGGGTCACGCCTGCCGGCATGACCGCATTACGAACACGATTCCCCATGCACATGCTGCTCGCGAAAAATGGCAGCTTGCGGTCACGATTCTGACACGCCCGGCACGCCTGGGGCAGCAGAATGACAAAAGGCGCCGGTTGCCCGGCGCCTTCGGAATAATTCAGCGTTTCAAGCTTAGAGTTGCGCGGTGAACTCGCGAACGGTCTGAGCCAATACCGAATCCTGCATGGCCATGTGCATGGTCGCCCGGACCAGGCCGGCCTTGTTACCGCAGTCGAAACGAGTGCCTTCAAACCGGTAGGCGAGCACCTTGCCCTGCTCCATCAGCAGAGCCTCGATGGCATCGGTCAGCTGGATTTCGCCGCCGGCGCCGGGCTTGGTCTGTTCAAGGAGCTGGAAGATGCGCCCTGGCAACACGTAGCGCCCCACCACAGCCAGATTCGACGGCGCGTCGGCAGGCTTGGGCTTCTCGACCATGAAACGGATGCGGGCACTGCGGGCATCGATCGTTTCGGCGTCGACGATGCCGTATTTGTCGGTTTGGTCGTGCGGCACTTCTTCCACGGCGATGACGCCGGCGTTCTCAGCCTGGCTCAGCTCAGCCATCTGGCGAAGCGCACCCTTGCCGCGGTTCCAGATCAGGTCGTCCGGGAGTACTACGCCGAACGGTTCGTCGCCCACGACCGGCTTGGCACACAGCACCGCATGACCAAGGCCAAGCGCCTCGGGCTGCGTGACGAAGATCGCGCGCACGTTGCGAGGCAGCGTTCCCTGAACCAGCGCCAGCAATTCGTCCTTGCCCTTTTCCTGCAGCTTCGATTCAAGCTCGTAGGCTTTGTCGAAGTAATCGGCGATAGCGTGCTTGTAGCGATTGGTGACGAACACCAGGGTGTCTGCACCGGCATCGACTGCTTCGTCGACGGCGTATTGAATGAGCGGCTTATCCAGAACAGGCAACATTTCCTTGGCGACAACCTTGGTGGCCGGCAGGAAGCGCGTACCGAGTCCCGCCACAGGGAACACCACCTTACGCAATGGCTTGCTCACTCACTTTTCTCCGATTTCGTTACGGCGAATTGAAACGACATTGTCAGGCTGGGGTGCATCGGTCCAGCAGAACGACGGAAGCAGGTTGGAAACGCAGCGCCGCAATTCATCTTCGTCAAAATTGCGAACCGCTTCACCGGCCTTGGCGATCTGGGCCTGCAACAGTTCCCAGGACACAGGACGATGCTGTGCAAGGAAGATCTTGTTGTGTTGGGTAGCGCTGTAGTTTTCCAGCGGGTGGAAAAGCTCTTCGAACAGTTTCTCGCCCGAACGCAACCCTGTGTAGACGATCGGAATCTCCGTGCCCGGCTTCTTTCCCGCAAGCCGGATCATCTGTTCTGCCAGGTCGCGGATCTTGACGGGCTCACCCATATCGAGCGCGAAGATCTCGCCGCCCTTGCCCAGTGCAGCCGCTTGCAGGATCAGCTGGGTAGCTTCGGGAATGGTCATGAAATAACGCGAGATTTCCGGGTGCGTTACGGTGACCGGACCACCTGCCTGGATCTGCTGGCGGAACAGCGGCACCACCGAACCCGCGGAGTCCAGCACGTTACCGAATCGCACCGTGATGAAATGCGTTTTCGAATGCGCGTTGAGATTCTGGCACCAGATCTCGGCAATGCGCTTGCATGCGCCCATCACGCTGGTGGGATTGACAGCCTTGTCGGTGGAGATGAGTACGAAACACTCCACCCGGACTTCGCTGGCAAGATCGGCCACCGTACGCGTAGCCAACACGTTGTTGCGTACAGCCGTACGCAACTGGCCCTGCAACATCGGCACGTGCTTATACGCTGCGGCATGGAAAACCACCTGCGGCATGGTCTCCGTGAACAAACGGCGCATGGCAATCGGATCGCCGCAATCGGCAAGCACACTGTTGAGCAGCAACTCCGGATACGCGGCGCGCAACTCTTGCGAAATCTGATAAAGGTTGTATTCGCACGACTCCACGATGGTGAGCGCGTGCACACCCAACCGCGCCACCTGACGGCACAACTCGGAACCGATCGAACCGCCGCCGCCCGTGATCAACACGCGACGACCTGTCAGCGTTTCGCGAATTTGTGTCCAGTCCAGCTCCACCGCATCGCGACCAAGCAGGTCTTCGATGGATACTTCCTTGATCTGATTGAATTGCGCGCGGCCGGCGACGACGTCTTCCAATTTGGGAACGGTGCGATACGGAAGACCGGTGCGATCGCAAAGTTCGACCACTTGCCTCATCTGTCGCGCACTCGCACCGGGCAGCGCAATGAGCAGCATCTGCACTGCGGCTTCCCTTGCGACATCAGGAAGCTGATCGAGCGTGCCGAGCACAGGCTTGCCATTGATGCGCGCACCGCGCAGGGATCGCTGGTCGTCCACGAACCCGACAACGACGTAGCTGCTGTCGCGGTGCAAATCGCGCGAGAGCGCCTCGCCGGCACGATTTGCGCCCACGATCAGCACACGCTGCGTCTTCGCCTGCATGAAAAGATCGATGCGACTGTCCTTCCAGAAGCGGTAGGCCAGCCGCGGCGTCCCCAGGAACAGCGCGAGGACGAACGGATAGAGCAACAAGACCGAGCGCGGCACACCTTCCAGACGGCCATATAGAAACAGCGCTACGCCTATGGCTACCGTGCCGACGATGGCGGCGCGCAGGATGTTCCAGAGGTCGGGCAGGCTGGCAAAACGCCATACGCCCTTGTAAAGCCCGGTCCACGCATAGACCAGGCCCTGGATCAGCAACACGATCGGAAATTCGAGAAAACCGAATGTCACAGGCAGTTGCGGATCGAGCGCGTAGCGCAGTTCCTTGGCCACCCACCAGGCAAGCGCCGTGACCAGCAGGTCGTGCAAGACCACTGCCACGCGTGGATGAACTATCCCGACCCATTTACGTATGGACATAACGAACCTTGTATCGATCTCGTCGGATCAAGCGACGTTTGGCCAATAGCCAGACAATCGCTGCGATCGCATAAGTGACGATGCAGGCAACCAGCCCCATCCCTGGCCTCTTGAATGCCATCGCCGTTAACGGCGCTGCCACCAGCAGGTTCCACCCTACATACCAAGCCGATCCCGCAGCATGCGTACAGCCCCTCCGCACGATCCATTGATACAGATGTTCGCGGTGGGCAGTGTACCAGCGGCGTCCTCGCAACATACGGTTGAGCAGAGTAAGGCTCGCATCCGTCACAAATGCTGAACTGAGGATCAGGGCCGGCCACAGCAGCCGCTCATCGACCCGCCAAAGCATGGCGCTGAGGGCGAAAATCAACAGGCCGACGCTCCCGCTACCCACGTCCCCCATGAAGATTCGAGCCGGCGGACGGTTGTAGCACCAGAACCCCAGGCAGGCCGCTGCGACGCACGCCGACGCGCCGGCCAACGCTACCTGCCCCACGCACCAGGCAAGCACTGCGAGACCACAGGCCACGAAAATCCCCTGCTGTGCAAGCAAGCCATCGATGCCATCCATGAAGTTGTGCAGATTGATGCTCCAGGCGCCTGCAAGCACCAGCAAGGGCAACCAGAACCAGCCCTGGCCATGGATCAAAAGTGCAACGGAAAAGAAGGCCACCGCCAGCACCTGGACCCCGAAGCGGGGAAGCACCGGTAGCGAACTGTGATCGTCCCACCACCCGATCAAGGCAACGAGAACCGTCGCAACCAACAACGTGACGGTGATGTGAAGAGTCCAGGAAGGCTGCACATACGCCAAGCACGCTGGCACGGTCGGCAATGCGGCAGCGATGATGCCAATACCGCCGCCGCGTGGCGTGGGCAGCTTGTGCGAGCGTCGCTGCCCGGGTTGGTCGAACATCCCACGGCGATGTGCATAGGCAATCGCCGCACGCACCACCCCAAAGGCAATGAAGAAAGCAATCAGGGCAGCGAACGCAATCGGGGCAACCGTAGCCACGACAGCATCACTCATTGGCGACACCGTGAATCGGCCTGATGGTGCTCCAGCCTTTGCAACTGGGACATTGCCAGTGATGCGCCTTGGTACCGAAGCCGCAATGACTGCAACGGTACATGGCCTGTCCTTCGAGCAACTTTTTCGTGAGATCGCGCAGGATCAGGAAATTCTCACGCGCCTCGCCTTCGATCTTGTCCATCGTGGCGTCGATCAGCGCCATGAGGCCGCGCACCGACGGACGCTGACGCAACTGTGATGTCAGGAATTCGATGGCCGGTTTTTCACCGTCGCGTTTTTCATAGAGATGCGTCAACGCAAGCACCGGCGATATGCCGTGATAGCGTGCCAGGATATCGCGCAGAAAACCCTCTGCGCGCTCCATTTGACCCGAGCGCGCATAGCTGTCGAGCAACGGCGGCAGAATTTCGGGCACAAAGGCGATATCCGCGTCCACTGCACGCTCATAGGTATCCACCGCTTCGGCGTGATTACCCTCTTCCGCGTGCAGTCGCCCGGTAAGCATGAAGGCACGCACGCAATCGGGCTGACAAGCGAAGGCCTGCTCAAGGTATTCGCGCGCTTCGGCGCGTGCACCATGCTGGCGGGACTGTTCCGCGAGCTCGCAATAGAACTGCGCGATGGTGGTTTCTTCCTCTTCGCCCGTCATGGTTTCCAGGCGGCGCGCATGCTCGATCGCCTTGTGCCAATCGCGCTCGTGCTGATAGATGGCAATCAGATGGCGCAAGGCCGACGGCGCATGCGCATTCATCGCCACCAGATCCGAGAACAGCGCCTCGGCGCGATCGAGCAGACCGGCGCGCATGTAGTCTTCGCCCAGCTCCAGCAACGCCACGGTCTTCATGCCTTCGGACAGACCGGGCCTGGAGACCAAATGTTGATGCAGACGGATAGCTCGATCCACTTCGCCGCGACGCCTGAAAAGGTTGCCTAACGCTAAGTGCGTTTCCACGGTGTCTCGGTTGTATTCGGCGAGCTTGAGGAACACCTCGATAGCTTTGTCCTGCTCTTCATTGAGCAGGTAGTTCAGGCCACGGAAGTAATCGGAGGACAGTTCGCTGACCTGCTCGCCAGAACGTCGAACACCTGCACGACGAGCAGTCCACCAGCCACTTAGGAAGGCCGCCGGTATGAGCAAAGCCAGCAGCGAGTAGAAAATGCTCATGATGTCTTCGAAGCTTTCGCGCCCTGGGTTTTCGCATGGCGCCGCACTTCGCGGCGATGCCGGGTGGTGACACCCAGCCACGCAGTGAGGCCGCCGAGAATCCAGCCTACCGCCAGCATGGCGAGCAAGGCGGCCCCTTTCGGGACCTGGACGCGTGCAAAGGCCAGGTCGTAGCCAACGAGGTCCGCATTGAGCGCCCCGAGCACCACTCCCCCGGCGATGAACAACAGCAATAGCAGCATCACGATCAGTCGCATCGTGCGACTTTAACCGATTGGCTGTAGGCGGCACAGACATCGATAAAGATCGATTCAGTTCCAGTCATCGTTCGCCTGCCGTGAAAAAAAGAAAGGCAGGGTCGGCCATCGGCCGCCTGCCTGTCGGAATAAGGATTGAGCAGTAAACGATCAGCCGTCGTTCTGTTCCAGATGCATGTTGACACGCTCGCGCAGCTCCTTGCCGGGCTTGAAGTGCGGAACGTGCTTGCCGGGCAATGCAACGGCATCGCCGGTCTTGGGATTGCGGCCCATACGCGGTGGGCGGTAGTGCAAGGCGAAACTGCCGAAACCGCGCACTTCAATGCGCTCGCCGGTGGACAAGGCCTGACTCATCTGTTCGATGACGTTCTTGACCGCCAGCTCGACGTCGCCAAACGCAAGATGGGTCTGGCGCCTTGCCAGCGCCTCAATCAGCTCGGATTTGGTCATGGGTCCCCAATGTCCGTGACGTGGAACGAGTTGGGGCGGCGTTCCCGCCGCCCCACTGCAAGCACTGCTTAGTCAGCCTTGTTGAGCTGCTCTTTGAGCAGCGCACCAAGCTTGGTCGTGCCACCGGACGCGGACGAGTATTCCGCCATCGCGTCTTGCAGCTCTTCCTCGTCCTTGGCGCGGATCGACAGCGACAACTGGCGACCCTTACGGTCCATGCCCGTGAACTTGGCTTCCACCTTGTCGCCCAGCTTCAGATGTTGCGTGGCATCGTCGATGCGCTCCTTGGCGATATCGCTGGCGCGCAGGTAACCCTCGACGCCATCGCCCAGATCGATCACGGCGCCCTTGGCATCGACTTCCTTCACGGTGCCGTTGACGATGGTGCCTCGCGGATGGACGGCCATGAAGTGACCGAACGGATCCTGCTCCATCTGCTTGATGCCGAGCGAGATACGCTCGCGCTCCGGATCCACGGCCAGCACCACGGCTTCGATCTCGTCGCCCTTCTTGAAGTTGCGAACGAGGTCTTCGCCCGACGCCTGCCAGGAGATATCGGACAGATGCACGAGACCATCGATGCCGCCGTCCAGACCGATGAAGATGCCGAAGTCGGTGATCGACTTGATCTGACCGGACACCTTGTCGTTCTTCTTGTGCATCGCTGCGAAGGCTTCCCACGGGTTCGAGCGGGTCTGCTTGATACCCAGCGAGATGCGGCGACGCTCTTCATCCACGTCCAGCACCATCACTTCGGTTTCGTCGCCGACCTGCACGACCTTGGCCGGATTGACGTTCTTGTTGGTCCAATCCATTTCGGAAACGTGGACCAGACCTTCGACGCCCGGCTCGATCTCGACGAAGCAGCCGTAATCGGTGACGTTGGAAACCTTGCCGAACAGACGGCTGCCGACCGGGTAACGACGCGAGATAGCAACCCACGGATCGTCGCCCAGCTGCTTCAGGCCCAGCGATACGCGGTTGCGCTCGCGGTCGTACTTCAGCACGCGGACGTCCAACTCGTCGCCGACGTTGACGACTTCGGACGGATGACGCACGCGCTTCCACGCCATGTCGGTGATGTGCAGCAGGCCGTCGATACCGCCCAGATCCACGAACGCGCCGTAGTCGGTGAGGTTCTTGACGGTACCCTTGACCACAGCGCCTTCGGTCAGACGTTCCAGCAGCTTCTCGCGCTCTTCGGAGAACTCGGTCTCGACGACGGCGCGGCGGCTGACGACAACGTTGTTGCGCTTGCGGTCCAGCTTGATGATCTTGAACTCGAGCGCCTTGCCCTCGAGGTAAACCGGATCGCGCACGGGACGCACATCAACGAGCGAGCCCGGCAGGAATGCGCGGACATCCTTGATGTCGACCGTGAAGCCACCCTTGACCTTGCCGGAGATCATGCCGGTGATGGTCTCTTCCTTGTCGAACGCCTGCTCCAGGTCGTCCCACACCATCGAACGCTTGGCTTTCTCGCGCGACAGCTTGGTCTCGCCGAAACCGTCTTCGAGTGCATCGAGGGCAACCTTCACCTCGTCACCCACCTGCACTTCCAACTCGCCCTTCTCGTCCTTGAACTGCTCGATCGGGACGATGCCTTCGCTCTTCAGGCCAGCGTTGATCACAACGACGTCGTTGCGGATTTCCACAACGATACCGGTGACGATCGCGCCCGGCTTCAGCTTGGAGATGGCCTGTTGGCTCTGTTCAAACAGTTCGGCAAAACTTTCAGTCATGTTGATTCCAGAAATAAGAAAAGGCCCGTAACCCTATGCGCGCCGTCGGATGTTTGCGCACGGGCGAGGCCCACCGGTTGTGGGTGTCTTTGGGATCGCTCCCTCGGCACCGTTGACCAAAACCCCATGCCGCGACATGGAGCACCAAAGCCGCCGCAACCGTGGTTACGGTTTGACGACGGCTAAAACCTTAGCGACCACATCCTCGATCCCCATGCCAGTGGTATCCACCAACACTGCATCGCGGGCGGGCTTGAGCGGCGCGACGGCTCGCGAGGCATCGCGGGCGTCACGCGCTTCAATTTCGCTCTGAAGGGATGAGAGTGTAACGCTTAGTCCCTTTTCCTTCAACTGCTTATAGCGTCTTTTCGCCCTTTCGGCGGCGCTGGCGGTCAGGAAGACCTTGTACGACGCATCGGGAAATATCACCGTTCCCATGTCGCGCCCGTCGGCCACCAGACCCGGCGCCTTGCGGAACCCGAGCTGCAGCGCGACCAAGGCCTGCCGTACGGAAGGCACCGAGGCGATGGCGGAGGCCGCCGCACCGGCCGTTTCGGTGCGAAGCTCGTCGGTGGCGTCGTGACCGTTTACAATGACCCGGGTTTCGCCGCCGTCCGGTGCGGCGCGAAACTGGATCTTGGTGCTCGCCGCACAGCGGGTCACCGCGTCCGTGTCGGACAGATCCAACCCGGCCATGCCTGCCGCATAGCCGACCGCCCGGTAAAGCGCGCCTGAGTCCAGGAGTCGCCAGCCCAGATGCTCGGCGACCAGCCGGCTGATCGTGCCTTTGCCCGACCCGGAAGGTCCGTCGATGGTGAGAACGGGCACAGGCGGACTCGTTGGCATGGACTGACCTGATGGCACGGGAAGTGCTTAGCTTAACGTGTTTCAAGGGGTTTCAGGCTCATGCTTACCAGCTCTCCATCCGTCACATCGCCGTACCAGCCACCAGCCATGAACGACCTCCAACGCGAGTTCGAGCAAGCCGCCACGGACATCAAGCAGCTTGGCGAACGTCCCGACAACGACACTCTGCTCCGCCTCTACGCGCTCTACAAACAAGGCCTCGACGGCGATGTCCACGGCGCGCAACCCGGCTTTTTCGATTTCATCGGCACCGCTAAGCAGGAAGCCTGGACGCTGCTCAAGGGCATGTCGCAGGACGAGGCGATGCGGCAATACATTTCACTGGTACGACAATTGCTGCCCTGAGGGTCACCTGCCCTGCCTGGGCCACTTGCGCCCACAGGGACTAGTCAGGCACATTCATACGATCGTTTGAAGACGGTCGCCACATGAACTATCCGCACCTGTTCGCCCCGCTTCAGCTGGGCCACGTCACGCTGCCCAATCGCATCCTGATGGGCTCGATGCATACCGGGCTCGAGGACAAAGCGTCCGACTTCGACAAGCTCGCTGCCTATTTCGCCGAACGCGCCCGCGGCGGGGTCGGCCTGATGGTGACCGGCGGCATCGCACCCAGCATCGAAGGATGGCTAAAACCCTTCGGCGGCCGGTTGACCTTGCCATGGCATAAGCCCCGGCACCGCAAAATCACGCGCGCCGTGCACGCGGAAGGCGGGCGCATCTGCATGCAGATTCTGCATGCGGGCCGCTACGGCTATCACCCGCTCTCGGTCGCGCCGTCGCGCATCAAATCTCCGATCACGCCTTTCACCCCGCGCGAACTCAGCACGCGTGGCGTGGAGCGCACCATCCATGACTTCGTACGCTGCGCAAGGCTGGCCCAGGATGCCGGTTACGACGGCGTCGAGGTGATGGGTTCGGAGGGATATCTGATCAATCAATTCATCGCGGCGCGCACCAATCAACGCCAGGACGATTGGGGCGGCGATGCAGACCGTCGCATGCGGTTCCCGGTGGAAATCGTGCGACGCATGCGCGAAGCCGTCGGTCCCGATTTCATCA
Source organism: Dyella psychrodurans (assembly GCF_003363265.1). Classification (GTDB taxonomy): domain Bacteria; phylum Pseudomonadota; class Gammaproteobacteria; order Xanthomonadales; family Rhodanobacteraceae; genus Dyella_B; species Dyella_B psychrodurans. The sequence continues at coordinate 673,836 of NZ_QRBF01000001.1, forward strand.
TCATCTACCGTCTGTCGATGCTCGACCTGGTGGAAGACGGGCAGGACTGGCAGGAAATCGTGACGCTGGCGAAAGCCATCGAACAAGCCGGCGCCAGCATCATCAACACCGGCATCGGCTGGCACGAAGCGCGTGTACCGACCATCGTCACCAGCGTGCCGCGCGCGGGTTTTGCGTGGGTGACGAAGAAGCTCCGTGGCGAAGTGTCGATCCCGTTGATCACGACCAATCGCATCAACATGCCTGAAATCGCCGAACAGATTCTCGCAAGCGGCGAAGCCGACATGGTGTCGATGGCGCGGCCGCTGCTGGCCGATCCGGATTGGGCGCAAAAAGCGAAGACAGGCAACAGCGAACGCATCAACACGTGTATTGCGTGCAATCAAGCCTGCCTCGATCACGTGTTCCAGAACCGGCGCGCAAGTTGCATGGTCAATCCGCGTGCCTGCCATGAAACGGAACTGCAGATTGTTCAGGCCAAGACGCGCAAGCGGGTTGCCGTGGTTGGCGCAGGCCCTGCAGGCATGGCATGCGCAACCACACTCGCCGAACGTGGCCATGACGTCACGTTGATCGATAGCGCGGGCGAAGTCGGAGGTCAGTTCAACTACGCCAAGCGCATTCCGGGCAAGGAAGAATTCCACGAGACGCTGCGTTACTTCCGCCATCGCCTGAGCGATCTCGGCGTGCGTCTACGATTGGGAGAAACTGCCGATGCCGCATCCATCACGGCGCAAGGCTATGACGATGTCGTGGTGGCAACAGGCATCACGCCACGCAAGGTGAGTTTTCCGGGCAGCAATCATCCGCGCGTTCTCAGCTATCTGGACATCCTTGCGCATAACCAACTGGTGGGACATCGCGTAGCCGTTATCGGAGCCGGCGGCATCGGCTTCGACGTCGCCGAGTTTCTTATCGAACACACGCCCTCACCGACCACCGACGTGGCGCGATGGACGCGCGAATGGGGTGTCGACATGCAACTGGAACAACGCGGTGGTCTGAAACAGGCGCATCCCGAACCTGCCGCACGACAAGTCTGGCTGTTGCAGCGCACGGAAGGTCGGCCGGGAGCGCGACTGAACAAGACCACGGGCTGGGTCCATCGCGCGACATTGAAAAACAAGAAAGTCACCATGCTCGGCGGCGTCAGCTACGACCGCTTCGACGATCAAGGACTGCACATCACCGTCGAGGGCCAGTCGCAGGTGCTGCCGGTCGACCACGTCGTGGTCTGTGCAGGCCAGGAACCCAACCGAAGCCTGGCCGACGCGCTTCTCTCGCAAGGACAGCGCGTTCATGTGATCGGGGGCGCCGATGTGGCGGCGGAACTCGACGCAAAACGCGCCATCGCTCAAGGCACACGGCTTGCTACAGAACTCTAAAAGAGTTCTGTAAGCCATTCTTTCGGAAGCAGAAAAGGAAGCGCCCCGCTAGCGACGCGTCGGTAGTGGCTCTGGGGAGGGAGACCGAATACCGCGGGGGTAGCGTCGCTGCGGGGCGAGGGTCAGCGGCACTCGGGGGGAGGGGGTCAGTGCCGCGACAGGGACTATATTATGATCGACGCGATACAGAATCAAATATATATTTGAAGCCCCATTTATACGAAAGTCATATATGTTTGATTTTCGCCAGCTGCGCTACTTCATTGCCGTCGCCGAGGAGCTCAGCTTCACCCGGGCGGCACAACGGCTGCACCTTTCCCAGCCTCCCCTTTCGCAACAGATCCAGGCGCTGGAACAGGATCTGGGCATCCGGCTGTTGGAACGCGACAAGCGCAACGTCGCGCTCACCGCCCCGGGCCAACTATTCCTCGAGCAGGCACGCAGGATCCTCGCGCTGGCCGACGAAACCCGTACCCGGGTGACCGAGGCCGCAGCAGGTTTCAGTGGGCACCTGAAGCTTGCCTACACCGTATCGGTGTCGTTCCACCCGGCCATGCCGCAAACCCTGCTCTTGCTAGGACAAAATGCACCCAACATTCGAGTCTGGCTCAGCGAGATGTACACCGAGCCCCAGTTCGCCGCCCTGCGCGCCGGCCAGATCGACGTGGGTTTTGTACGTGACGAGCCCAGCCATGAAGACGATGTCCGCGCCTTGCGGCTGGACGTCATCGACCGTGAACCGCTCATGCTAGCCCTGCCCTCCGGCCACCGCCTCGCGGACCGCGAGAGCCTCGAGTTGGGAGAAGTGGAAGGCGAACCCTTTGTGATCCAGCCGCGCGAACTGGCGGCGACCTTGTACGACCGGCTCGTGCTGCTGGCGGCTAAATCCGGATTCCATCCGGTGGTGAAGCAGCAGGCTCAGCAAATCAACGGCCTGATCGCCCTGGTCGCCGCGGGCATCGGCATGGCCCTGGTTCCCGCCAGCATGAAGGCGGTGAGGCTTGCGGGGGTGAGCTACGTACCGTTGGCCGATCCGGATGCCTATCTCCTCCTGGCGGTCGCCAGCCGCCTGGAAAACCCGTCTCCGGTGGTGCATCAGTTCCTGGAGACGGCATCCGAGGCCAAGACCGTGCTGGGCTTGTGATAAGTGGTTCAAATAGATATACTTACGCGCTTTCTTCGACCCATTTCGTTCCAGGAGCCTGCCGTGAAGGTGCTTTCCTCTTTGAAGACCGCCAAGCAGCGGCACCGTGACTGCAAGGTTGTGCGCCGTCGCGGCAAAGTGTTCGTGATCTGCAAGAGCAACCCGCGCTTCAAGGCGCGTCAGCGTTGATCTGCATCGCGAACGCATAAAAAAGCCGCTGCATAGCGGCTTTTTTTATGGCTGAATGACAACGCTACTTAGCGACCACCACTGACGTCGAGTAGCGAACCGGTGATGTACGACGCAGCATCGCTCAACAGCCACACGATAGCTTCCGCAACTTCATCGGCGGTTCCCGGACGACCAAGCGGCGTTTGCGCTCCAAGTAAGACGGCGCGATCCGGGCGCCCGCCACTTGCGTGAATCTCGGTATCGATGAGTCCAGGGCGAACAGCGTTTACGCGCACGCCTTGCCCTGCGAGTTCCTTGGCAAGACCGAGTGTCATCGTATCGATGGCGCCTTTCGACCCTGCATAGTCCACGTACTCGTGAGGCGAACCGAGTCGTGACGCCGCGGACGACACGTTGACGATCGAGCCACCATTGCCGCCGCGATCCTTGGACATGCGCCGCGCCGCTTCGCGTGCGCATAAATAGGCACCTAATACGTTGACGTCGAACACGCGCTTCAGTCGTTCTGCGCTCATGTCGGCCAATGGCATGGACGGAGCGACAATGCCTGCATTGTTGACGAAGGCGTTGATGCGGCCGAATGTTGACTCGACCGTATCGAACATGGCCATGACATCCGATTCGTCAGCGACATTGCCGCGAATCGCGCACGCCTTGCCGCCGGCCTGCTCTACTTCGGCAACGGCCTCCTGCGCGGCGTGCTCGTTTTGCGCGTAGTTGATGCCGACCGACCAACCGCGCGCACCGAGAAGCTTTGCGGTCGCTCGGCCAATGCCACGACTTGCGCCGGTGATCAAAACAACGTCTGCCATGTCAGATCCCCGCGTCCACAACAAGCGCGGGCATCACGCGACGACGCGGATGCCCGGCTTGGCTCACTGATAACTGACGCCGGTAATTTCGTAGCGCTTCACGCCGTTCGGCGCCTTGAACTCGAAGCTGTCGCCCGCGCTTTTGCCGATCAGCGCGCGAGCGATGGGCGACGACACCGCGATCAGGCGTTGCTTGATGTCCGCTTCGAGATCGCCAACGATCTGATACGTCACCGATTCGCCGCTGTCTTCGTCTTCCAGATCAACCGTGGCGCCGAACACCACCTTGTTGCCGGCGCTGAGACGCGACACGTCGATCACTTCCGCCGTGGACAATGCCGCTTCCAACTCGGCGATGCGACCTTCGATGAAGCTCTGCTGCTCGCGCGCCGCGTGATACTCGGCGTTTTCCTTCAGATCGCCGTGTGCGCGTGCCTCGGCAATCGCCGCGATGATCTTGGGACGCTCGGCCGATTTCAGGCGATCGAGTTCGCCGCGCAGTCGTTCCGAACCGACCTTGGTGATGGGGGCGCGACTCATGCGCTCAGCTCCTTGTGAAGTTCCTGCAGGCTATGCACTTCGCCGGTATCGTGGAAATCCAGCGAATGCACCAGCGCACGCGCGCCTGCGACGGTGGTGGAGTACGTAACACGATGTTGCAGCGCCTCGCGCCGGATCGAGAACGAGTCAGCGATGGCCTGCTTGCCCTCGGTCGTGTTGACGATATAGACGATCTCGCCGTTCTTGATCAGGTCGACGATATGCGGACGGCCTTCGAGCACCTTGTTGATGCGCTCGCAAACCACGCCGTGGCCCGTCAGATAGGTAGCGGTGCCGGAGGTCGCGACAAGGCTGAAACCACGCGCGGCAATATCCTTGGCGACCGTCAGCAAGCGATCCTTGTCGGCATCGCGCACCGACACGAACACCTTGCCCTTCGGCGGCGTCTTGATCCCGGCGGCATCGTGGCCGCGCGCGAAGGCGGCGCCGAAGCTCCGCCCCACGCCCATCACTTCGCCGGTGGAGCGCATTTCCGGGCCGAGGATCGGATCAACGTTCTGGAACTTCAGGAACGGGAAGATCGCTTCCTTCACCGAGTAGTAACCTGGAATGACTTCGCGCGTCGTGCCCTGCTCGATCAGGCTGCGGCCCGCCATGCAGCGCGCCGCGATCTTGGCCAGCGAAACGCCGGTGGCCTTGGAAACGAACGGCACCGTGCGCGAGGCGCGCGGGTTCACTTCCAGAATGAACACCGTGTCGCCCTGGATGGCGAACTGCGTGTTCATCAGGCCAATGACCTTCAACTCCTTCGCCATCAGCGCGACCTGGCGGCGCAATTCGTCCTGGATAGCAGGCGACAGCGAATACGGCGGCAGCGAGCAGGACGAATCGCCCGAGTGCACGCCCGCTTCCTCGATATGCTCCATGATGCCGCCGACCAGCACGTTGCCGGTCGTGTCGGCGATGATGTCGACGTCCACCTCGACCGCATGATCGAGGAAGCGATCCAGCAGCACCGGCGAATCATTCGATACCTGCACGGCTTCGCGGATGTAACGCGACAGATCCGCATCGTCGTACACCACTTCCATCGCGCGGCCACCCAGCACGTAACTGGGACGAACGACCAGCGGATAACCGATCTCGCGTGCCAGCGCCAAGGCTTCGTCGGCGTTGCGCGCAGTGCGATTCGGCGGCTGGGTGAGACCCAGCTTGGTGATCATTTGCTGGAAACGTTCACGGTCTTCGGCAAGATCGATCGAATCGGGCGACGTGCCGATGATCGGTGCGCCAGCCGCTTCGAGTGCACGAGCAAGCTTGAGCGGCGTCTGGCCGCCGTACTGCACGATCACGCCCTTGGGCTTCTCGAGATCGACGATTTCGAGCACGTCTTCCAGCGTCAGTGGCTCGAAGTACAGGCGATCGGACGTGTCGTAGTCGGTCGACACGGTTTCCGGGTTGCAGTTGACCATGATGGTCTCGAACCCGTCTTCGCGCAGCGCCAGCGCTGCGTGCACGCAGCAGTAGTCGAATTCGATGCCCTGCCCGATGCGGTTCGGGCCACCACCCAACACGATGATCTTGTCGCGATTGGTGGGGTTGGCTTCGCACTCTTCCTCGTAGGTCGAGTACATGTACGCCGTGGTCGTCGCGAACTCCGCCGCGCAGGAATCCACGCGCTTGTACACGGGGCGCACGCCAAGCGTGCGGCGCAGGTGGCGGATGGCCGCTTCGTCCGTGCAGGTGAGTTCGGCCAGGCGCGCATCGGAAAAGCCAAGACGCTTCAGCTCACGCATGCGAGGCGCATCGAGCGCGGTGAGACCTTGCTCGCGCACGTCTTTCTCGGTGAGCACGATGTCTTCGAACGCCGCCAGGAACCAGGGATCGACGCGGCTCAAGTCATGCACTTCTTCCAGCGTCAAACCCGCACGGAATGCATCGGCCAAATGGAAGACGCGATCCGGACGCGGTTCGCGCAATTCGCGCTTGAGCGTGGCCAGGCCGTCCTCGGTGCCAATGTCCAGACCCGTCGGATTGAGACCGGTCTTGCCGATCTCCAGCCCGCGCAGCGCCTTTTGCAGCGACTCGTGGAAGCTGCGGCCCATCGCCATCACCTCGCCCACCGACTTCATCTGCGTGGTAAGGCGCGCGTCGGCCTGCGGGAATTTCTCGAAGGCGAAGCGTGGAATCTTGGTGACGACGTAGTCGATGGTCGGCTCGAACGATGCCGGGGTAAGACCGCCGGTGATGTCGTTCTTGAGTTCATCCAGCGTGTAGCCCACAGCAAGCTTCGCCGCGATCTTGGCGATCGGGAAGCCGGTGGCCTTCGAAGCCAGCGCGGACGAACGCGACACGCGCGGGTTCATTTCGATCACGACCACGCGGCCCGTTTCCGCATTCACGCCGAACTGCACGTTGGAGCCGCCGGTGTCCACGCCGATCTTGCGCAACACCGCAATGGAGGCATCGCGCAGGCGCTGGTATTCCTTGTCGGTGAGCGTCTGTGCGGGCGCCACGGTGATCGAGTCGCCGGTGTGCACACCCATCGGGTCGAGGTTTTCGATCGAGCACACGATGATGCAGTTGTCCGCCTTGTCGCGGACCACTTCCATCTCGAATTCCTTCCAGCCGAGCACGGATTCTTCCACCAGCACTTCATGCACCGGTGAGAGTTCAAGACCACGCTTGACGATCTCTTCGAATTCTTCACGGTTGTACGCGATGCCGCCGCCCGAACCGCCGAGCGTGAAGCTGGGACGGATAATGGTCGGGTAACCGACAGTCGCCTGAATGTCCACCGCTTGCTCAAACGAACGCGCAACGGCGGCCTTCGGGCATTCCAGGCCGATCTCGGACATCGCGACACGGAACAGCTCGCGGTCTTCGGCCATGCGGATCGCTTCGCGCGACGCGCCAATCAATTCCACGTTGTACTTTTCGAGTACGCCATGGTCGGCGAGATCGAGTGCGCAGTTGAGGCCGGTCTGTCCACCCATGGTCGGCAGCACGGCATCAGGGCGTTCCTTGGCGATGATGCGTTCCACCGTCTGCCAGTTGATCGGCTCGATGTAGACGGCGTCGGCCGTCTCCGGATCGGTCATGATCGTGGCGGGATTGGAGTTCACCAGGATGACGCGGTAGCCCTCTTCCTTCAGCGCCTTGCATGCCTGCGCGCCGGAGTAGTCGAACTCGCAGGCCTGGCCGATGACGATCGGGCCGGCGCCGATGATGAGGATGCTCTTGATGTCGGTACGTTTGGCCATCTCAGCGGGCCTCCTGCATCAGCTTGGCAAAGCGGTCGAAGAGATAACCGATGTCGTGCGGTCCCGGACTCGCTTCTGGGTGGCCCTGGAAGCAGAACGCCGGACGATCGGTGAGTGCGAAACCCTGCAGCGAACCATCGAACAGCGAGGTGTGCGTGACGCGCACGTTGGCGGGCAGCGTTGCGCCATCCACCGCGAAGCCGTGATTCTGCGACGTGATCAGCACGCGGCCGTCGTCGTGATCTTTCACCGGGTGGTTGGCGCCGTGATGGCCGAACTTCATCTTCAGCGTCTTCGCACCGACCGCCGCGCCCATGATCTGGTGACCGAGGCAGATGCCGAAGAGCGGAATCTTCGCAGCGAGGAATTCGCGCGTGGCGGCAATCGCGTAATCGCAGGCCGCCGGATCGCCGGGGCCATTGGAGAGGAACACACCGTCGGGCTTCATGGCCAGCACATCGGCGGCAGGCGTCTGCGCCGGCACCACCGTGATCTCGCAACCGGCCTCGGCAAGCAGACGCAGAATGTTGCGTTTCACGCCGAAGTCGTAGGCCACCACCTTGAAACGCTTGGCAGGCTGATTGAAGGCCGTGTGATCGAGGTCGTACACGCCTTCGTTCCAGCCGTAAGGCTTGTCGACGGTGACTACTTTGGCCAGATCCATGCCGTTTAGGCCCGGGAACGCACGCGCCTTGGCGAGCGCTGCATCGGCATCCACCGATTCACCGGCCACGATGCAGCCGTTCAGCGCACCCTTGTCGCGCAGGATGCGCGTAAGGCGGCGCGTGTCGATGCCGGCAATGGCAACGATGCCATGACGCTTGAGATAGTCGGGCAGGCTTTCCGTGCTGCGCCAGTTGCTGGCCCGGCGCGGCACGTCGCGCACGATCAGGCCGGCGGTATGCACGGTGGTGGATTCGGCGTCTTCGGCGTTGCAGCCTGTGTTGCCGATATGGGGATAGGTCAGGGTAACGATCTGGCGGGCATAGGAAGGATCGGTGAGGATCTCCTGATAGCCCGTCATCGCCGTGTTGAAAACAACCTCGCCAACAGTTTCGCCAGTCGCACCCACGGCGTGGCCGTGGAACACGCTGCCGTCTTCGAGGGCAAGCAGAGCGGGAATGGGCATGGGGGCCGCCTTTTAGGTGCAGCAAGGTCCGCAAGCCGCTACGAAGCAGGCTTGTGGACCTTGGGTCAAGGAAAGTCTCGGGCGGGTTGAAATGATAGGCGGCAAGGCGCTTTCTGTCCACTCAAAACCGATACTGAAAAGCGAAACTGCTACACGGCACGTTTAGCACGCTCGCGCTAGACTGACAGCCACTTAGCTCGGGAACCTGCCAAACTTCATGAATGCGACCGTCCTGCTGGATCCCATCCGACTCGACCGTCCAGACACGGACGTACGGGAGAAACCCTTCCCGTTCATGATCGCGCACGGCCAATTGCCCGACGAGGCACGCGGCGAGCTGGAGCGCGATTTTCCCAAGTACGCCAGCGCCGGTTTCTTCCCCTACGACCCCGTCGACTGCGGGCCGTCGGTCAATGCTCTGGTCGCGCAGATGACCACGCCGCAATTTGCCCGCGCGATCGGCCGCTACCTAGGCATCGAGAACCTGGGCCAGTACCCCACGCTCGTCACGCTGTGCCGCGCACTGAACAAACGCCACGGGACCATCCACACCGACAGCCGTTCCAAGGTCGCCACGGCGCTGCTCTATCTGAACACGCAGTGGCCGGATACCAGCGACGGCTGCCTGCGCTTTCTCAACCGCATCGACAACATCGACGATCTGGTCGCGCCGGAACTCAAGCCGCTGTACGGCGAATTCGCCGTGTTCAAACGCTGCGACAACTCCTTCCACGGGCACCTCCCGTACGAAGGCGAGCGTCGCGTAATCCAGGTGGCCTGGCTCACCAGCGAAGAAGAAAAGCTGCGCAAGACCAAGCGCGGCAAATTCTCCCGGGCCTTCAAGAAACTATTCGGCGTGCTGGATCGCAAGCTGGGTGCGGATCGCGATCGCAACGCGTCGCATCGGGATTGATCGTCCGCCTCCCAAGCCTTCCACCCATGACGTAACATCGTCGCCTTGATCGCTTCGGGGGAAGCCATGTCTTTCGTGTTCCTGCTGTCTCTGGCCTTGCAGATCGCCTGCGCCGTGCACGTGGTCCGCAGCGGACGCCCGTTGTACTGGATATGGTTGATCCTGATCGGCTCCTACCTGGCGGTGCTGGTCTATGTGGTCATTGCGGTCATTCCCGACCTGCGTCACAACCCGGGAGGCCGCAGGGTCGCCAGCAAAGCCATGAACGTGATCGATCCGCAGCGTCGCCGGCGCGAACTCATGCAGCAGCTTGAGCTGAGCAATACCGTGGACAATCGCCGCAGGCTCGCCGGGGAATGTCTCCAGCAGGGCGACTACGCCAACGCGCAAGAGCTGTATCAGGAACTGCTGACCGGCATGTACGCCACGGATCCGGACTTCATGCTGGGACTAGCCCAGGCACAGGCCGGCAACGAACGCTATGCCGACGCGCGTCGGACGCTGGATGCATTGATGAACGCCAATCCGAACTACAAATCCAGCGAAGGACACCTGCTCTACGCACGCTGCCTGGAAGAACTCGGCGAAACCGAAGCCGCGCTGGAAGAGTACCGCGTGCTGGCCGACAGCTACCCTGGCGAAGAAGGTCGCTTCCGCTACGGCCGCCTGCTCGGCCGCAACCAGCGCCTGGACGAAGCGCGCAACGTGCTGCAGGGGCAGCTCAAACGCGCCAAATTGATGCCCGGCTACTATCGTCGCAAGGAACGAACCTGGCTCAAGGCCGCGCAGCTGGAACTATCCCGACTGGGCCAGCCTTGAGTTCGCATGGTGTGCCGCGACGCGCTGCCGCGTGCGGCCCTCGAGGAGCCTGAGTCCAGATCAGCTGTCACGCCACGTGCCAAAACACATACGCCGCGAATAGACCGTACAACCCGCCTACAGGCAGCAGCCAGCGCGCGTCGACCTTGCCGCGCCGAAACAACCGCCACAGATAAATAATCGCGACTGTTGTCACCACGCCGGCGACAATCAACGGCGTGTCGAACATCCACGGCGTCGCGAACAGCGCCAGCGCACTGGGAATGGTGGCCTGGATCATCATCGCACCGGAAATGTTGGCCAGCGCCAGCCGCTCCTTGCCCTGACGCACCCAGATAAGCGCATTCATGGTTTCCGGAAGTTCCGTCGCTATCGGGCTCAGCACCAGCGCTACCAGGTGCGGAGGCAGATGCAGGGCAATGCCGATCGTCTCGATTTGCGATACGAATACATGCGAGGCATAGGCGATGACCAGCAACGCCAATGTCGTTTGCACCAACACGGCCAATAGCGACGGTTTCGTCGCGCGTGGCTGAAATTTCAGTGGTTCGAGCAATTCTTCCGTCGGACTGGTGTCGCCATCCTGCAACTCCCGCCACACGTAAAAAGCGTAGGCGAGCAGAAACAACACGCCCAGCCACGGCTTGAAGGCGAAGGCGATCAGACCAAGCCCGCACTTCACAACAAAAATGGAAAGAAACCAGAACTGATCGCGCGAAAGTCGCGCATCGTCGACACGCACACGCGTGTCCGCACGCGCCAGTTTCCGCCGATTGCTCCATAGCGCCACGCCGACCACCGCATAGGCAATCGTGGCCAGCACCAGCGGTCCGCCCAACGCGGCGCCAACGCCGATATCGCGCACTTCCGGCGTGCGCCCGAGGATCACGGCGACGAAAGTAACCGCACTTTCCGGCAACGCCGTTCCGAATGCCGCCAACACCGTACCCGTGGCCGTCGCGCCAAGATTGAGCTTCTGCCCCAGCCACTCAATGCCGTTGACGAAATACTCGCACGCCAGATAGATGGCCCCGGCAGCCAGCAGGAACAGCGATATCGTGACTAGCATGAAGATTCCTGGCCGGGCGAGCGAAAACCGATGGCTCACGCACGCAGCTCGCCCGGCGGGGTGAGTCGTGTGTGGCCAAAGGTCTCGCCGGACCATCGCAGACAGGCATGCCTGCGATAACCATCCGTGCCATGAAGCGAGCGCTTCAAGTGTGTTGACACGGATTCCCTGACATACGAGCGATAGCTGCGCTCGATGACAGGAATGGCTACTCCCCAATGGGCAATGCGAGGAATGGTACATGCGGGTCGGCAGTGGAACAACCAGTGCCGGCCCAGACGGGATTACGGGACGGCTCTTGCCCGCCGCTCCAATAACATGTCGTCGATGCCATAGGCGCCCGGCTTGCGTCCGACCAGCCACGCGGCAGCTTCCAGCGCGCCACGCGCGAAGATGGAACGGTCGGTCGCGCGATGGCTCAATTCGACGCGCTCGCCCTGCCCCAGCAGCAACGCGGTGTGCTCGCCCACCACATCGCCACCGCGCACCACTGCGAAACCGATGCTGCCATGGCGACGCGCACCGGGACGTCCTTCGCGCACATAAACGCCATCCTTCGCGAGCGTGGTTCCGCGTGCTTCGGCAGCGGCATGTCCCAACGCGAGCGCGGTGCCGGAAGGTGCATCTTCCTTGCGGCCATGATGCGCTTCGACGATCTCCAGATCCCAATCCGGCAAGGCCGCGGCGGCTTCGCGCAGCAGGCGGGCAAGTACCGCCACTCCGAGGCTGAAGTTTGCGGCACGCAACACTGGGATGCGTTTTTCAGCGTCGGCGATACGCGCTTCCAGCGCCTCGTCGATGCCTGTGGTACCGGTCACCAGCGCGACGCCCCGTTCCGTGCAGTAAGCGAGCGCGGCAGAAAGTCCCTCCGGTCCGCTGAAATCGACGACAACGTCGACAGCCGGCGCGGCATCCCAGCCGTGCGCGTAGCGCAGTGATGTGGACAGCTCGCCGAATACGGGCGTGCCGTCGTGCGTAGATCCTGCCGATACGACGGCATGCACCAGCTCAAAGCGACGATCCTGGCGCACCAGTGCGAGCAGAGCATGCCCCATGCGGCCCGAGGCGCCGTTGATGGCAAGACGGATGGCTGATGTCATACGAATGTTCCCTCAATCATGGGAAACAGGTTAACGCGTTTGCCAGACCTGGCAACCAAAGCAGCGGCGCTTTTTTCCGATGAATTGACTGGCCGCGCGATCACTTCCCTCTCCCCGGGGGAGAGGGCGCATAGCGTTCCGAACAATCTTTGCGGCAAACCCGGTCGCCGAAAGGCCTTATGACGTGACGCGCGACCAGAACTGCTTGACGCCGTCCACCCAGGTTCTGGCACGCGGCGTGTGCGTATCGGCATCGTCGTCGGCGAACGTTGCGTCGAGCTGTTCCAGAAGTTCTCGCTGCTCGCGCGTCAACTTCACCGGTGTTTCCACCACCACGCGGCAGATCAGGTCGCCCATGCGACCGCCGCGGACGGACTTGACGCCGCGACCGCGCAACGTGAACTGCTGTCCGGTTTGCGTCTCGGGCGGGATCACGATAGGTACTTCGCCATCCAGGGTGGGAACCTGCAGCTCCGCACCCAGCGCTGCCTGGCCAAAGCGAATCGGCAGCTCGCAATACAGGTTGCTGCCGTCGCGCTGGAAGATCGCGTGCTCGCGCACATGCACTTCCACGTACAGATCGCCCGGCTCGGTGCCTGCGGGACCCGCTTCGCCCTGACCTGTCAAACGAATGCGGTCACCGTTGTCGACACCTGCGGGGATGCGCACGGACAGCGTGCGTGTTTCTTCCAGACGACCTTCACCATGGCACTGCTTGCACGGCTTTTCGATCGCGCGTCCGCTGCCGGCACAGTGCGGACACGTCTGCTGGATGGAGAAAATGCCGTTCTGTATGCGCACCCGGCCGTGCCCATGACAGGTCTTGCATTGCACGGTCTTGCCGTCGTCCGACCCCGAGCCGTTGCAATGATGGCAATTGACCTGGGTCGGGATATCGAACTTCTTCTCGATGCCGAACACGGCTTCCTCGAGATCCAGCTCCATGATGTAGCGCAGATCGGAGCCACGACGCGAACGTCCACGGCCGCCGCCGCCGAAAATATCGCCAAAGATATCGCCGAAGATGTCGCCCATGTCGCCGAAACCGGCGCCGCCGCGACCGCCCATGCCGCCTTCGAAGGCCGCGTGGCCGTATTGGTCGTACATCGAGCGCTTTTGCGCGTCGGCCAGGACTTCGTAGGCTTCCTTGGCCTCTTTGAATTTTTCCTGTGCGTGCGGATCGTCCGGGCAACGGTCGGGGTGATACTTCATCGCCAGGCGACGAAAGGATTTTTTCAGATCCCCTTCGGTAACCGTTCGTTCGACGCCCAGAATTTCGTAGTAATCACGCTTGCTCATTTCAAGATCCGCGATTCGATGCGCCGATCGGGAATGAACCAGATCGCAGCCACCGTGGCATAAAGTAAACACGACACCCACGGCGCCACGAGCGCCAGCAGGATGCCCAAAAGGTACATGGTGACGGCGAGCTTGCCTTTCCAGTCACCGCCGACCGCCTGCGCCAGCAGGGATTCCCGGCCGCCGTTGGCGGCGATCAGGTAGTACTGCAAGGGTCGCCACGCGATCGCGCACATCAACAGCACAAAACCGTACACCTGCACCGGCAGGCGGGCGAAATGATTCTCGCCCATCCAACCTGTCGTCACCGGCATCAGCGACAGCCAGAACAACAGGTTGAGGTTGGCCCACAGCACACTGCCGTTAATCTTTTCGGCGGCGTGCAGGAAGTGATGGTGGTTGTTCCAGTAAATGCCGACGTAAACGAAACTCAGCACGTAGCTCAGGAACACCGGCCACTGCTGGAATAGAACGTCCCAGCCGTCGCCGTGCGGCACCTTCAGTTCCAGCACCATGATGGTAATGATGATGGCGAGTACGCCATCGCTGAAGGCTTCGAGCCGCCCTTTTTCCATCGCCTCCCCTCCAAAGGCAACGAGCGCCTCGAAAGGCGCTCGTTTTCACAACCATACAACGGATCAGGACGACTTGCCGTCGTTCTTCACTTCCGTGAATTCGGCGTCGACCACGTCGTCGGAGTGCGCGGCCGCGCCCGGACCCGGGCCTTGCTGCTGCGCGCCGGCATCGGCGTGACCGCCCTGCGCGGCAGCGTAGAGCGACTGCGCCACCTGTTCGAGCTTGGAGATCTTCGACTCGATGGCCGCCTTGTCATCGCCGTCCTTGACCTTTTCCAGCTCCGACAGCGCGCCTTCGATTTCGCTGAGCTGAGCGGGTACCTTGCCGCCGTGCTCCTTCAGCGCGCTGCGCGTGGCGTGCACCAGCTGATCGGCCTTGTTGCGCGTGCTGACCAGCTCCTGGAACTTCTTGTCTTCTTCCTTGTTCGCTTCGGCGTCGGCCACCATGCGCTGGATCTCGTCGTCGGTCAGGCCCGAACCCGCCTTGATCTCGATGCGCTGTTCCTTGCCGGTTTTCTTGTCCTTGGCCGACACGTGCAGGATGCCGTTCGCGTCGATGTCGAAGGTCACTTCGATCTGCGGCTGACCACGCGGCGCGGCATCGATGCCGGCGAGATCGAACTTGCCCAGCGACTTGTTCGCACTGGCGCGCTCGCGCTCGCCCTGCAGCACATGCACGGTCACGGCGGTCTGGTTGTCGTCGGCCGTGGAGAACACTTGCGAGGCCTTGGTCGGCACCGTGGTGTTCTTCTCGATCAGCTTGGTCATCACGCCGCCCATGGTTTCGATACCGAGAGACAGCGGGGTGACATCGAGCAGCAGCACGTCCTTCACCGAACCGCCCAGCACGCCGCCCTGGATGGCAGCGCCGACGGCCACGGCTTCGTCCGGGTTCACGTCCTTGCGCGGTTCCTTGCCGAAGAAGTCCTTCACCGACTCCTGCACTTTCGGCATGCGGGTCTGGCCGCCGACGAGGATCACTTCGTCGATGTCGGACACGCGCAGGCCAGCGTCGTTCAACGCGGTGCGGCAGGGTTCGATGGTCTTCTTCACCAGGTCTTCCACCAGCGCTTCGAGCTTGGCGCGGGTGAGCTTGATGTTGAGGTGCTTCGGACCGGACGCATCGGCCGTGACGTACGGCAGATTCACTTCGGTCTGGTGCGAGGACGACAGCTCGATCTTCGCGCGCTCGGCGGCGTCCTTCAGACGCTGCAGCGCCAGCGGGTCCTTGCGCAGGTCGATGCCCTGGTCCTTCTTGAATTCCTCGATCAGGTAATCGATGACGCGCATGTCGAAGTCTTCGCCGCCCAGGAACGTATCGCCGTTCGTGGCCAGCACTTCGAACTGCTTCTCGCCGTCGACTTCGGCGATTTCGATGATCGACACGTCGAACGTGCCGCCGCCGAGGTCGTACACCGCGATCTTGCGGTCGCCGCCCTTCTTGTCCAGGCCATAGGCCAGCGCAGCCGCGGTCGGCTCGTTGATGATGCGCTTCACTTCAAGGCCCGCGATGCGACCGGCGTCCTTGGTCGCCTGGCGCTGGCTGTCGTTGAAGTAGGCCGGCACGGTGATCACGGCTTCGGTCACCGTCTCGCCGAGATAATCTTCGGCGGTCTTCTTCATCTTCATCAGCACTTTCGCGGAGATTTCCTGCGGTGCCATCTTCTTGCCGTCGGCCGTCTGCACCCACGCGTCGCCGTTGTCGTGCGCGATGATGCCGTACGGAACGATGTGCAGGTCTTTCTGCACTTCGGCGTCGGTGAACTTGCGGCCGATCAGGCGCTTCACCGCATAGAAAGTGTTCTTCGGATTGGTGACGCTCTGGCGCTTGGCAGGCGCGCCGACCAGCACTTCGCCGTCTTTGGTGAACGCCACGATCGACGGCGTGGTGCGATCGCCTTCGGCGTTCTCAATCACTTTGGTGGTACTGCCATCCATGATGGCGACGCACGAATTGGTCGTGCCCAGGTCAATGCCAATGATCTTGCCCATGTGTGTGCTCCGGAATCTCGTGTGGCGGCCCCTCAGCCGCGAATGGTGAGGAGATGGGGTTGCGCCGAAAAGCGTTCAATATCAGCTAAACCCTGCAGTACTGGAATTACAGGTGCCGTTCAGTCGTCCTTGGCCACGGCTACCAGTGCCGGACGCAGCAATCGATCGTTCAAAACATAGCCTTTCTGCAACACGGTGACGACGGTGCCCGGCGCCTTGCCCGGGGCCTCGACCATGCTCACGGCGTGGTGACGCTCCGGATCGAGCGGCTGGTCGACGGGATCGACCTGCACCAAGCCGTTATTGCCCGCAATGCGCAGCAATTCCTTCAGCGTGAGGTTCATGCCCTCGCGCACCGTATTCACGTCGCCGCCTTCGACCGCCAGGCCACGTTCCAGGCCGTCATACACGGGCAGCAGGTCGTTCAGCAGCTTCTCGTTGGCGAAGCGGCGGGCCTGTTCCAGGTCGCGATGCAGGCGGCGACGCTGGTTTTCCAGCTCGGCCTTTTCGCGCAGCACGGTGTCGCGCAGCTCTTTGTTGTTCGCCTCAAGCTCCGCGATCCTGGCCTTGAGCGCATCGAGATCTTGGCCCGATGACGCGTTTTGTGCGCTGTTTTCTGGCATTTCAGTCGGCGACGGTGAATCGCTGTTATGCATGAATAACTCCAAACATCGTCCAGGCCGGCACGTAGTGCCGACCATCTAAAACATGCGGGTAAATCCCGCCTCCCGAGGGGTTTATAAGGCCGTAGCGGCCCTATTCAAGGCTTCGCTCAACAACCCGGCGGTGGCCTGCACCACGGGAATCACCCGCTCGTACGCCATCCGTGTCGGGCCGATCACGCCCACCGCACCCAGCAATCTACCCTGGGCACCGTAACTGGCTGTGACGACGCTGCAACCATCCAGCGCGGCAAAACCCGACTCCTCACCGATGAATAATCGCACGCCGGGAGCCTTGGCGCAGATTTCCATGAGCTGAAGCAGCTCGTTTTTCTTCTGGAACGCCTCGAAAAGCTCGCGCAGGCGGTCCAGGTTGGCCAGTTCCGAATAGGCCATCAGGTTGGTCTGGCCGCTGATCAGCACGTCCTCGCCCTGCGGCGCGAACGATGCGGCCGCCAGCTCGACCGCGCTGGACAACATCTTGTGCAGCTCGCTGCTGGCTTCGCGCAATTCGCGCAACAGGTGCGAACGGATATCGTCCACGCGCAGGCCGACGAAGTGCTCGTTGATGTAGTTCGCCGCCTGCTCCAGCTCGCGGCCGTCCAGCGGCTTGGCAAGCTGGATCACGCGGTTTTGAACCTGATTGTCCGAAAACACCAGGATGACCAGCACCCGCGCATCGGGCAACGGCACGAAATCGATGTGGCGGAGCGGAAAATCGGTCTGTCGCGGCACCGTGACCACGCCCGCGAAATGCGTCATCGCAGACAGCAGCACGGAGGCATTGCCGACCAGATCGCGCACCGTGGCGGGACCCGGCGGAAGCTCGCGCTGCAGGCGTACCATTTCGTCCTGCGGCAGCGGCTGCAGTTCGATCAGGCTGTCGACGAACAGGCGCAGGCCGCGCGGTGTCGGGATGCGTCCGGCGGAGGTATGCGGCGATGCCACCAGCCCCGCTTCTTCCAGGTCGGCCATGATGTTGCGGATCGTCGCCGGGCTTACGTCCAGACCCGACGAGCGCGACAGCGTGCGCGACCCCACCGGCTCGCCATCGGCCAAATATTGCGCAATCAGCGTGCGCAGCAAACGCCGCGCGCGGATGTCAAGGTCGTGGCTGTGGTGACTGGGCATGCGCTGTGGCAATCCGTGAGACGCTAAAGAAATAAGGTTTAGCACGGGAGATTGCAAGAAAGCGGAAATAGTTGGCGGCTTCCATAGCCACCTCGCTACTCACCGCCTGCCCCTCCCCTTACAATCCCGCGAACCACTGCCGCCTGCACACATGCTTACCTCCCTCTACGTCCGCCATCTCGCAGTCGTCGAAGAAGCCGACATCACCTTCGGCCCAGGCTTGACCGTGGTCAGCGGGGAAACCGGCGCCGGCAAGTCGTTGCTGGTCGACGCCTTGATGCTGCTGGCCGGCGCGCGTGCCGACAGCAATATCGTACGTGCCGGCAGCGATCGTGCCGAACTGGTGGCGGAGTTCGACCTGAAAGGGCTGCCCGAGGCCCAGGGCTGGCTCAAGCGCGAAGAACTGGACGAAGACGGCGCCTGCCAGTTGCGCCGCGTGATCCGCGCCGAAGGCAGCTCCCGCGCCTGGATCAACGGCCGTCCGGCCACCATCGGCCAGATGGCCGACCTGGCGGCACTGCTGGTCGAGATTCACGGACAACACGAACACCAGGCCCTGCTGGAACGCTCGCATCAGCTGAATTTGCTCGATGCCTATGCCGAAAACGAAACGCGCGTCGAACAAGTGCGCGAATTTGCGCAGCAGTGGCGCGATCTGGGCGCACGCATCCGCAAGCTGAGCGGCGGCGACGATCGCGGCCATCGGCTCGAATTGCTGCGCCATGAACTGAGCGAATTGGAGAAATGGGCGCTTGCACCCGCCCAGCTCGCGGAACTGGAAGCCAGCCACAAGCGCCTGGCCAATGCCAGCAAGCTTACGGAAGGCATCACCGGCGTCGTCGAATTGCTCGACGGCGACAGCGAATTGGCGCTACGCCAGTCGCTGGGACGTGCGCACGCCGAACTCGGTCGACTCGCTGCACTCGACGATCGGCTGGTGCCGATGCTCGAATTGCTCGACAACGCGCAGATCCAGCTCAACGAAGCCGTCGACGGACTCGAACACTATGCGCAGGATGTCGATCTCGACCCCGAGCGCTACGCCGAAGTCGACACCCACCTCACCCGCCTGCACGAACTCTCCCGCAAACACCGCGTCCCCGTCGCCGAACTCGACGACAAACGGATCGCGCTGCAAACCGAATTGAACGAACTGGAAAACGCCGGCGAAGCGCTCGAACGACTGGCCTCGCAACGCGACCAACTCCAGCGCGATTACGCCCAGGTCGCCGAAGCCCTGAGCAAGACACGCCAGACAGCCGCCAAACGCCTGGGCAAGGAAGTCAGCGCACTGATGGGCGAACTGGGCATGGCCGGCGGCGTGCTGCAAGTCGCGTTGGAATCTGCGGAAGGAAACGACCCGGACCCGCAAGGCCGCGAGCGCTGCGAGTTGCTGGTAAGCGCCAACCCCGGCCAGCCGCCGCGCGCATTGCGCAAGGTAGCCTCCGGCGGCGAACTCGCGCGCATCAGCCTCGCGATCGAAGTTGCCACCCTGGGCAAGGACACCATCGGCTGCATGGTCTTCGACGAAGTCGATACCGGAATCGGCGGTGCCGTGGCCGAAGTGGTAGGACAGAAATTGCGCGCACTCGGTACGCGCTGCCAGGTTCTGTGCGTGACGCATCTGCCGCAGGTTGCGGCGCAAGGACATGCGCACCTGCGCGTGAGCAAGCACAGCGAAGGCCATTCCACGCAGACGCGCATCGAGTCGTTGAATACCGAAGGACGTCGCGACGAGTTGGCCCGCATGCTGGGTGGCGTGGAGATCACGCGCGAAACGCGGGCACATGCGAAGAAGATGTTGGAGCAGGCGCAGACAGCTTGAGCGTTCTGCGAAGAGCTTCGTTGGAAACCCTCTACCTCTGGCGATATTGCCGACTTCTACCTCACCGTCATTCCGGCGCAGGCCGAGGCGCTTTTCAACAGCGAAGCTGGTCAATCCAGTGTCAATATTGCATCCGAAGGACACTAAATCTTTTGGGGGTTCAGAGTGCTTCGCACTACGTATTAAAACTGGATTCCGGCCTGCGCCGGAATGACGGTGAGGCTAGATCAGGGCTCGCTGTTCAACAAACTCACCCGCGATTCGGCAACAGCCCCCGCTCACTGGCAATCCGATACAAATCCAATTCCGACCCCGCCCCCAGCTTGCCCATCAAACTGGCGCGGTGGATGTAAACCGTCTTCTGACCAATCCCGAGCTCCGCCGCCACCTGCTTCGGAGCACGCCCCGCCGCAAGCAGCAAAAACACCTCGTGCTCGCGCGCGGTAAGACGATCGATAGGGTCCAACGTATCGTTCGGACGCTCAGCGCGCCGCTGGCGCAGATCGGAACTCAAAAACTGCTCGCCGCGCATCACCGCACGCAGCCCCGCCACCAATTCCTCCGGCGCGGCTCCCTTGGTGACATAACCGCTGGCACCGCGCCGCAGGGCTTCCGATACGTAAGGCTCCCCGTCGTGCATGCTCAACACCACGATGCGCGTGCCCGTGGCGACGCTGCGCAAATGCTCGATCAGCGGCAGACCGCTGCCATCGGGAAGCGACAGGTCGAGCGCCACCAGATCCGGGCGCCGCTGGCTGATCGCCTCGACCGCGTCGTCGGCGTTGCGGCATTCGGCCACGACCTCGAGATCCGGCTCCATCTCGATGAGCCGCTTGAACCCCTCGCGAACAATGGCGTGATCGTCGACCAGAACAATGCTGTGCATGGGTGCACTGTATCAGTCTGAGCGACGGGTGGAAGCGGGCGACGTGTACCATTTGCCCATGCGACTCAAATCCGCCCTTACCTTCACTTCCGGCCCGCTCCTCGGCCTGGGTTACGCCATCCTGTGGGCCTTGCTCTGGCCCACCACGCAACCGGACTGGACACTGCAATTCGGCCTGCGCTTTGGCGTACTGCTGCTCTCGCCGGTGAGTTACTGGGGTTGGCTGATTGGCGGCGAACTGATGGCCGCCGGGCTGATCGATTATCTGCACGGCTACTCGCTGGGCTGGCGCATCTTCCTCTACGGCGACCTGCCCCAGCCGATCGTGGTCGCCATCTGCATGGCGCTGCTGCGCCGAGCCAACCTGCGGCCCAGCCTGCGCGATCCGGAAGAAGTCTCCCGCCTGCTGCTGTCGGCCGGCTTCACCGTGGTGGCCGCAACCGCCACCGACGCGATGATGATGGCGCTGATCCATCAATTGCCGCCCGCCGGACTACTGCACGCGCTGGGCGACGAACTGCTAGGCAACTATGTGGGCATGCTGCTGCTAGTACCGCCACTTATCCTGGTGTGGCGCGCACGACCATCGAAGCAGGAAATGTCGGAGCTGTTGATGGACGGCTTGCTGGTGATGCTGCCGGCCTTGATCATTCTGTTGATCCTCACCGAACAGGCCGCGCCGCAACGCGAATTCGCCCGCATCCTGTCGCTGGCCCCGGTGATGTTTTTTGCGTTCCGCCATGGTTGGCGCGGCGCGAGCTTGTCGATGCTGGTATCGAGCCTGGGCATGGCGCTCGTCGATCGCGTGTTTACGCACTCGGTTCCCGGCGCGTCTTCGCACATGTTTCTTGCGGTGGCAGGCACGGGGGCGTTGATGCTCGGTTCGGCCACCGATGCGCTTCGTCGCAGCAGCGCGCGCGTGGCCGAACAGAATGTCTATCTCGCGGCAGTGAATCGACGACTGGATCATCTCGCACGCCAGTTGCGCGACGCCGCGCGCGGCAACATGCAGGCGGAAGAAAATCAGCGCCGTCATCTCGCCGCCGAATTGCACGACGAACTGGGCCAGAACCTCACGGCCATCCAAACACACGTGAAGCTCGCTCAGAGCCGCTTGCAACACGCGGGCATGGAAGATATCAGCACATCGATCAACAGCATCCTCAGCCACATGCGTCGCGCATTGCATCGGCTGCTCGACGACCTTCGTCCCGCGGTACTCGATGAATTCGGCCTGATGCGTGCACTGGACGAAGGCCCGATCCGCGACCTGATGGCCACCGCCGGCATGACTTACCACACCGATCTGCACGGCGATCCGCGCATGCTGGAAGAAGACATCCGCACCGCGATTTACCGTCTTGCGCAGGAAAGCGCCACCAACGCCGTCAAACACGCGCAGGCCAGCGAATTCCGGCTGCGCCTGCGCATCGGCGAACGGGCGGGCTCGGCCCTGGCCCTGATGGATATTCGCGACAACGGCGTGGGCCTGCCCGAGCGCGTGCCACGCGGCGGACGCGGTCTGCAGGGCATGCGCGACCGGGTTACCTCGCTGGGTGGCCTTTTTCGCCTACGACCCGACCAGCAGGGCGTTCACCTGCGCATTTTGCTGCGTAGCACCATTTCACGTCGCGAATCCAGTGACTTGTGACACTGTAACTAGGAAATTTTCTAATACCGGACTCGTAAAAGGTTCGTTAGGATCGTTCAATCGATGTGGGGGAGCCGCCATCGCAAGATGGTGAGCACGGGTCAG
Organism: Dyella psychrodurans; assembly: GCF_003363265.1. GTDB lineage: Bacteria > Pseudomonadota > Gammaproteobacteria > Xanthomonadales > Rhodanobacteraceae > Dyella_B > Dyella_B psychrodurans. The sequence continues at coordinate 696,289 of NZ_QRBF01000001.1, forward strand.
CCGTGGGGACGGCGGGCCCGAAGAATGGCAGGACGCCATTCCGCCGGAGTCTGGACAAACGCACGTATCGCGAGCAACTCGGATACATAGCAGGTCAAGAGACAACGGTAAGCCGTAGGGTGGACAGGAGTCCTCCCGCGGCTTTTTTTATGCCCGGCGTTTGAACCCTGCCCGAGACGCAAACGGCCCCATGCGGGGCCGTGTCGCTGAACAAGGTGTCAAGGCAGCTTATTTCGTGCGCTTGGGGCGCACGTAAAGCACCAGGCTGTGATCCTGGATCTCGTAGCCATGCCTGGAGGCGATCTCGCGCTGCAGGCGCTCGATCTCCTCGCTGACGAACTCGATGACCTTTCCGCTGTCCACATCAATCATGTGGTCGTGGTGCTGACCGCGATCCAGCTCATAGACCGCCTGCCCGCCCTCGAAATTGTGCTTGCTGAGGATGCCGGCGGCCTCGAACTGGGTCAGAACGCGATACACCGTGGCCAGGCCGATATCTTCCTGGTAGGCCAGCAACTTCTTGTAGACGTCTTCGGCGGTGAGGTGCCGAACCCCGTCTTCTTCGAAGATCTGGAGGATGCGCATCCGGGGGTGGGTAACCTTCAACCCGGCTTTGCGGAGTTCTTGAGTTTCCTGCTCCATCGCAAGCTCCCGATACACGGTGGAATCAAGCGAGTAGTGTATCATTTGACCTCTTAACGATCCGGACGGACGCAATACGAATGCAAAAGCTGATTCGCACGCTGGGCTTCGCCACGCTGGTCATGTCTTTGGCCGGCTGCCATATCGTGTATACCCCCGACGTGGCCCAGGGCAATCTGTTCGATAAGACGATCGACAAGAACCTTGCCGATCAGCTCAAGCCGGGTCTGACCAAGCGCCAGGTGCTGGTGCTGATGGGTACGCCTTCCGTCGCCACCCCGTTCGACCAGAGTCGCTGGGATTACGTGTCCACCTATTCGCATCGCGGCGAGAAGATGAAGGTGAACACGATGAGCTTGTACTTCAACAACGACGTGCTCGTGCGCACCGAAGGCAACATCTACTTCCAGGACGCGCAGAAGCTGGTCCAGCAGAGCAGCAAGTTCAAGACCAACTACAACGTCAACGACACCTCGGGCGACAAGAATCCGGGCGCCGGCGACAGCAGCGGCGGCGATAGCGGTGGTGATAGCGGTAGCGACAACGGCGGCCACTGATCCTCGCCAGCCACGTTTCTACGGAAACGTGGCGAACGCCCCACCCTAACCTGCGCGACGACGACGCGCGTCCTTCGGATCCAAGATCAGCGGCCGGTAGATTTCCACCCGGTCGCCATCGTGCAAAAGATCATCCGGCGCCACGCGCCGGGAAAAAATGCCTAGCCGCGACGGATCGTAAGCAAGCTCGGGCATCTCCTTCAAAATGCCCGATTGCTCGACCGCCTCGCTGACCCGGCTGCCAACGGGCAAGGTCACCTGACGCAGCAACTGTCGTTCCGGCGTGGCGCAGACCACCTCCACGGTGATGCGATCAGCCATAGACGCGTTCCGCCTCGCGGCAGAAATCGTCGACCATCCGGTTGGCCAGCCCCTGGAAGCCCAGTTTCAGCGCCGCGCCACCGAGGCGTCCGGCATAATCGAAATCCAGCTCCAAAGCGACCTTGCAACCATCCGTTCCCAGCGGGATGAAATCCCAGAAACCATCCAGGCTGCGGAACGGCCCATTCACCAGACTCACCTGCAGGCGGCGCGGATGATCGATGGTATTGCGCGTGGTGAAGCTGTGATGGAAGCCTGCAAACTTGAGATCGAGCCGCGCTACCAGCATGTTCTCCCCGCGCTCGATCACCTCGGCGCTGGCACACCAGTGGAAGCGCTTTGGGTATGCTTCGACCTCATTCACCAGGTCGAACATTTGCGCCGGCGAGTATTTCACCAGGGCGCTGCGGCGGATTTCGATCACGGCAGCCTCTTTACATGACTAGGTTTGGCCCAGGCGGTCAAACCTGCAAGGGCTATAAGCCCGAAGTTTAACGGACATGGCAAAAGCGAAGGACAAAGAAAAAAAGAATGCCGGCGGCACCATCGCGCTCAACAAGCGCGCCCGGCATGAATACCACATCGACCAGCGCTACGAGGCGGGCATCGCCCTGCAAGGCTGGGAGCTGAAGGCATTGCGCGCCGGCCGTATCAATTTCGGCGACGGCTATGCCGTGGTGTTGAAGGGTGAGATCTTCCTGGTCGGCACCTCCATCCCGCCCTTGATCAGCGCGTCCACCCACGTGGTCGCGGTCGACCGCCGCACCCGCAAACTGCTCCTGCACAAGCAGGAAATCGATCAGCTCATCGGTGCCGTCGAACGCAAGGGCTACACCCTGGTGCCCATCGCCATGTACTGGAAAGGCAACAAGGTCAAAGTGGAAATCGGCCTGGCGCGCGGCAAACAGGAACACGACAAGCGTCACACCGAAAAAGAGCGCGACTGGCAGCGCGAAAAACAACGCACCATGCGTTCGCACAATCGCAGCGCTTGAATGAATCGGCCCTGCCCGCTTGATATCGCCAACGGCGGGCAACATATATACTTGTAACGCTTAAGCCATCTTTTCCCCGGGGGTGTCCTGGCTTCGACGGGGGTAGTGAGATAGCTTGGTGCATGCCGAGGGGGCAGCTTTCCTCGTAAATCCAGCCGCAAACTTATAGTTGCCAACGACGACAACTACGCTCTGGCCGCTTAAGGCCTAGCCCCGAACCCACGTGTGCCTGTGCTAGTGGATGTAGGGTCATTATCACGGGATCGCCCAAAGCTGCCGCCTGTCGGTCAGGGTTAAATCAAGCAGGCTGGTCCTTCGATGCGCCTCGCACACTGTGCTGTCGCGGGACAAGATTCAACAGTGAGCTAAGCATGTAGTACCGGGCGTCAAGCGCCTTCGGACGCGGGTTCGACTCCCGCCACCTCCACCAACAAAGCAAAACGCCCGGCGAGAAATCGTCGGGCGTTTTGCATTTGGGACTAGATTTCATCTGCTGCACTTGGCACTAGCGCCATTGCACGTCTCCGAATCAGTCACCCTGGTCCCGTTCCTTGCTCACTCTTTGCGAATCGCGGGAATCGGAGGTTCGAACACCGATCAGCGCATCGTCACCAACAAGATCGACACGGCGCAAGTCCAGTTGGGCGAGCTCAATCATCGATCGAAGACGGACGGCAACGTAGTTCTCATGGTTGCCTATCATCTAGAATTCCGCGCGAGCTTTGATGCTCAGGTGCAATTCCTTCCTTGCAGTGACATCGAGCGTAGCTGTGCGCCAAAATCGTTTTGATTCTTTGAGAAAACTTGGAAATGCAAAGGCACCAACCGTGAGAATGACGGCGCTCGTGGCATTTTTGTCTGTCACCGCCTTTATTCTAAGGTTCCATTTTACGGGCATTGCGTATAACCACTCGGATGAGCCAATCGCCGTCGGTGTGGTATCTGGCTTATTGCAACGTCATACCGTTGATACCAATTGGGCGCATTTCGACCTTCCGGCAAAATTTCATTACGCACAATTCAACTTTTCTTCGTACTATCTTGCGCTGGCGTTCTTTTGCGAATTGGCAAGGGACCATTCGATCAAAAGCATGCGACTTCTTAGCGCGTTGTTGGGCGCACTGTGTGTACCGCTCTCATTTTTACTAGGAAAGCGCTTACATAGTGCCAGGACTGGTTTTTTTGCGGCATTGATGACCGCATTCAGCCCTCAGCTATTCTTTGACAGCCTCTTCGCACGCCCGGATTCATTTTTTGCGCTAATTTATTTGATCGCAATTCTCGTGGCCATTTCCTCGCCAAGAAATGGGACCCGAATATTCATCAGCAGCTTGTTGTTCGGAATCCTGGCGGCATGCAAGATATCTGCACTTTTCGTTGCACCCATTCCGCTTCTTCTGTTCCTCGTCAACCGAGAGGCCTCTGATCGGTACTGGAGAATGTTGGCGCTGTCAGCGGCAGGAGTGATCGCGGGCTTTGCAGCGGGAGCACCTTATGCCCTATTAAATCCGGTTGATTTCGTCAATGGTGTTTTGTTTCTAATGGGGCGCTACGCGAGCGGCGGAGGTCCGCTGGGCTTGGGCGATGCCCCCTTATACGAACGGCTATGGTATCTAGCGAAATTCATCATTGCCTCTATTGGACCAATAGCCGTCCTTACATCCCTTTACGCGTATCGCCGTTTGTCAAAAGAAGTCCTCGTAATTGGCAGCCTTTCGATCATTTCCGTGTTGTATCTCGGCTCGCGAGGATGGTTTTACGAGCGCAATTTCGACCATTGTTTGCCAGTGATTTATATCCTGGCATGGATAGGGATCAGTCAATTAACAGAGTTGTTTTCGTCGGCTCACCGAGGCGTCATATTCGCCACGCTGAGTACGCTTGCATTAGTACCAACTGCGTATTTTAGCTATCAGCTGCAATATCAGATTCTTTCCGGGCGATACGAAAAGCGAGTTGAGTCCTACCTTGCGCGGCAGAGTGCAGCAGGTGCGAATGCGTTGGTTTGGCCCAGCATCGTATACGGCGATCCACTTAATGCTATTCGCACTTACATGAAAGATAAGCCGCTACCCATGACCGTTTCGTTTGCTTGGAGCGATGATCAGCACGCGGCCAAGAACATTAGCGAGTTTCTCAACGGCTATCACGCGATAAAGGTGGACGAAATCCACGATCCATTCTGGCTAATGCCGCCTTGCTCCATTCAAGCTTACGTGTCGATGTCGTACGTAACTTATAGGCTATCGGCTCGCAGATAAACACAATCAAAATTTGGAGCTGCTAACGGTATTTCATTCTTAAGCTGCCAGGCGGCCGGAGGATCCCGGAGCAGCGACTGGCGCAGCGCAGGAAGGCTGCGCGGATCGGTGAAGTTCATGTCGGTGCGCCTCAGGTCACGAAAAGCGCGCGGCTGGATGCGTTGCCAAGAAAACGGTACCAGGTTGACTTATGAGTGCTTCCAGTCAGTGAATGTGCGCTCGCATCTCGACGAGTCGATTGGAAACTCAACCCGGCACCGTTCTCACACGCAAAACATGTGCCCGGAGCAACGTTGATGCCACGTCACCGCCGGCATATCCAAAAAAAAAAGTCCAAATCTTCACCGCCCCCACACACCGCCCTGCCTACACTTGCATCACTAGGGGAAAACGCGGGTGCGTTTAGCAAAGGGGGGCGTATGCCGTACGCTTCGAACAACAACGCCGTTCTCATCGACGGCTGCGAGAACCTGCAGAATTTATCAGTCCTGCTTGAGGTTACCGAGGATATCGCGACCACCAACGGAGGGGGTTGGAGTCTTCAGCTCAATTGCTTTCCGCCACCGGGCGAGTACTGCCAGACCAGTCAGTTGAACTGGTTCCAATACGTTATATACGTCGAGGGCGGAAACCTCATCTACCAGATTCAGTACTGGTCGAACGGTACGTCCACGTGGCCCTCTGGTTACACGCCGGAGTCGCAGACGACGCCGTGGCTGCCCTGCTGGGCCAACGACTTCTCGAATCCCTTCACCACCTTCGCCAGCATCAGCGGCGACACGGTGCCACGCCAGTCGAAACTCCAGATCGCGCTAACCACCAACGATGCCGGCGGCGTCACCAGCGTTACGTTTACCTATACCGATCCGAACGGCAACGACCATCCCGCCGTGTACAAGCTGCCTGTCGTGCATCCGATCGTCGCCTGCACGTTGAACTTGGTTGGACCTGGCGGTCTCGCCAACGCCAACTTCACACAAGGGCTCACGAATTCTCGCGCCATCATCTACTACAGCGTCTCTTCGGGGCAGCTCGCCGTTCAAAACGGCGGGATCGGCGCCGCCTGCGGCGAGGCCGGCCCGCCCACTGGTGAGACGTCAAACATGACGTACTCCGACATCAACGGTGCGCCTGCCAGTACCGTCACGCAAATACTTCAGCAGCCCATATCGTGCGCGATCAACAACCTCTTCCAGGGTGAAGAGGTGAAACTTGGCGACATGCGGCAGGTTCGCGACTTGCATGTCGCTCGATATCCCGCAGGGCAATGGCTAATCGAAGTGCTTGATCGTCATGCCGCCGACCTCGCGATGCTTGCCTTGTCCAGCGACATCAGCCACGTGCGAACGGCGCGCCACCTTCTCACGGAAGCGACGCGCATTGCACGCGAGGGGCGAATCTTCGAAAGCGCCACCATCGACGAAGCCCAAAAACTGCTTCAGCACGTGTCGTGCAAACTGCCGCCGTCCATGATCGGAGCGAGTCAAGCCGGCACCACCGTGCTCGAATCACTACGGGGTCGAACGCTGGAGGACGGACTCAAGGCGGCTAGCAGGACGATCCGCCCACGCTTCCTGGCACCTTCTCAGCAGCCGTGTCAAAAGTGCTACGAGCGCTTGGCCCAGCGCGTGGCCGAGCTGGAAAAACGCGTCAAGCATCTGGAGTCGCGATGATCGGAGCACGCGTGGCGTGTTGACGCCGGTGAACGACATTCACCAACGCATCGGCCAAACAAAATGGTGCCAACAAAACGGCACCATTTTGACTAATGAGTGCTCTTGTGCGCGGATGCACGCCCGAATCTTGGCAAGCTCACAGAAAACTCAACCTGTTACCGTTTCTCGAAGGCGCAAGCTCGGCACCCCCGCCGTTTCCACTGTTTCCAACTCAGGAGCTAGCCAAGGCTGCCACTCGTCGTCAGTGCGCGCGCTATGGCATCTGGTGCAAGATCTGGTGCGATCGCAATTTGACTTTGACGCTTTAAGTCACGGATTGAAACAACGCCAGCTGCCAATTCGTCAGGACCAGCAATCACCACCATCTGCGCTCCGCTATCAATCGCGTACTTTAGTTGTTTCTTCAGTTTTCCACCCTCAAAAAAGACGTGCGTGCTGATATCCCGTGAGCGCAGCTTGGCGGCGATATCCAGTTGGACGTCTGTCGTTTGTTCATCAAGGCATACGATGAGAACCCGAGCCCCCGAATGGGCGTTGCAGGTGTATCCAATGTCTCGAAGCTGCCAAAAAAGCCGACTCAAACCTATCGATATACCGACACCTGGCAAGTGCTCCTTCGTGTACTGCTGCGCCAGGTTGTCGTAGCGTCCTCCAGAACAAATGGAGCCCAGCGCCGGATGTGCATCAATGAAGGTTTCATACACAGTGCCGGTGTAATAGTCCAAGCCTCGCATGACCGAGAAGTCAAGCGAGATGAACTCGCCGGGCACACCCATTTTTTCGATGGCCTTAAGAACGGCTCGAAGCTCGGACCTTCCAGCATGCAGATCCGGTGCGTTGCCTTCTAAGCCATCAAGAAGCGCATTCGCGCCCTGATAAGACCTTGAACTTCGTTGCGCGAAGCCAATGACCTGATTTACCACTGACTCGCCGAGGCCAAGCTCACTTGCCAAGACCCCCTTGACGTAGTCGGTGCCACGCTTAGCGAGTTTGTCTATCTCGCGTAAGACTAGTGCTTGTAGTTCCACAGGGAGACCAAGGCCATCGAGAAAGCCCCTAATGAGTTTTCTGTTGTTGATGTGAATCGTGAACTTGCCTATGCCAAGCTCTTCGAATATCCCGTAAATCGCGACCGGTAGCTCAGCATCATAGGCAATGGGCAAAACGTTATGACCGACGACGTCAATGTCGCACTGGTAGAACTCACGGAACCGCCCTCTCTGAGCGCGCTCCCCCCGATAGACCTTTTGAACCTGAAAGCGCTTGAAGGGAAAGCTAAGCTCGGAAAAATGTTCTGAGACGTATCTAGCCAACGGTACGGTCAAATCAAATCTTAGTGCCAGGTCTGACGAGGCATTGTTGGCCAAGCCGCCGGTAGATTGCACGAAATACACCTGCTTGGCCGTCTCACCCCCTTCTTTGGACAGCAATACCTCCGACAATTCAATGGCAGGCGTATCGATGTTGGTGAAGCCGTGCCGAATGAAGTGCTTTTCGATGACCCTCCGGACATGGTCGAACTTGGCCTGGTCTTTCGGCAGGAGCTCCAAGACACCAGACATTGTTCTCGGCTTAACAAGCATGAACGGCCTCAGGGTTGAGAATTTTGGTTACGGTATCGCGGCGTCAACCCTTATATGAGAGGGCTCCAGTCACAGTTGCAATTTAGTAATTCGATCGAGGCCTATCTGTAGGCATTATTCTTAGCTTTTTGTGCGGCTATATTGGGGCCTGACGTCCTCATGAAACGTTTTCGTTGACCGGCCGATGTTCTGTGAATTCAAGAGCGGACGCGGCGAATTTTACGATCAGAAGACATACAAGGGTCGAACCATCATGGTTCGCCAGGTCTTGTCGGACATCACTCTGACGTCACATCGTTTTGAACAGGTGTTTTCGGATGACGGTGGCAAGACCTTGGAGACCAATTTCAGGGCAACGCTTACGCGGGTGCAGTGAGTGCAGAGAAAAAGGTCTTAGTACTCTGTCAAAGAAAAAACGAAAATCGTACAAAATTGACTTTTGAGTGCTCTCCGTTAGTGGATGTGTGCTCGAATCTCGATGAGTCGATTGGAAACTCTACCTGATACCGTTTCTGTACCATTTCTGCGCACGCTGCGCTGTCGCGGGACGAGATCCAACAGAGAGCTAAGCATGTAGTGCCGGGCGTCAAGCGCCTTCGAACGCGAGTTCGACTCCCGCCACCTCCACGATCAAAGCAAAGCGCCCGACGATGGTTCGTCGGGCGCTTTGCTTTGTTGAAATTTTGTCAGCCGAGCTTGGCTATCAACGTGGCTGCCCTAAAGCATCTGAAAACAAGTCAACTTGGCACCGTTCTTGGTCCAACGCCTTGCGTGCCCGACATACGCTCCATCCATAACGAAGTCAGCGAACACTGTCACGCTCAGATGTATTCCCTCGCTAAGCTGAGTGACAACAGCCGATTCATAGAGACTAAAAGTAAAGCGCACTCTCATTTCGCCTGCCGGTGCCTAGCGATAGCACATCGCGATCAAACACGCAGGGGACTTCCATACATCATTCGAATGTGGGGCTGAAAATGAAGAGACGCTTTTATTGATTTCGAACCCATGGACTTTTACTGGGCCGAGGTGGGTTGCCTGTAAATCAATACAAAGGGTGAGCATTCAGCGCTCGCGCTTCAGGAAATCATGAAGGGACTCTATAGCAAGCGCACGCATTCTTGGCTCACGATGGGTGAAGGCCGGTTTTTTCCTAATATTGGCCGCGTATCAAGCCATACACTACCAAACACCAGCGTCTTATCTATTCGCTGCTGGCTGCCTGTGTATGGCATGGACCGACGCGTTCAGAAGGTATCCGCCGCCGGCGACACTAAACTCCACCATTGGGGGTATCTACCGAGGGTTTAGAAGCCCCGAGTATCGTCCAGAACCCATGATCCTCATCGTTGGCATCCTTGGCTTGATACTTTGGATTGTCAGCTTTGTGATGTGGTTGCGAGCCTTATTTAGCTAAGCTTGCTTAATAACGGTGTCAGGGTGGAGTAGTCCAACCTGACACCGTTATTGACCCCGTTATTGCCATTTTACCAATTCGAATCACCGGTCGACGCAGCCGCCTTCGATGCCTGGGCCTGTTTCGCGCGTGAAGAGTGCATGGCTTTGGCCGGCGACGAACCCGTAGGCGGCGTACTCAGCGCGAGCTGGCCACGGAGTTCAAGGCTTCCTGGCGTGTAAGGATTACCCAACTGCACATTATCTTCGACGATGTGACCGTAGGAGAGGTTTGGCGTCACCCGATCGATGGTGATGCTGCAGCAAGGCGTTTCCGTCGGACCGAGCGACTGACCAGACTGGGGGTCAACAACCGGCTTGCCAAGGGACACTGCTTGGTAAGTTGCTCCGTCCTGCACGGCCTCGCCACCCTGATTGATCACGACGTTACGCCCTTGCACTTGCAGAACCGAAAGCGGATACGTGCTTTGCAAGATGGATGCGACGATATTGCGATCTACGGCATCCATCATGTTGGACGCCAGGGTATTGCCATCGACGGAAATGCCCAACGTGGTGGGGCTGGTGGAGGGGAAGTCGTACTTGAAAGACTGAGACATCACCATCTGCCCCGTCGCTGCGTTGACCACCCGGAACGACACCTCACCGCCACCCGAATAGGAGACCAGTGTGCGGTTAGCCAAACGCAGAGGCTGTTCGTGGCGAACGTACTCGAAGCGATTGACCGTGGGAATCACGATCAGATCGGCAGCCAGTTGTTGACCGAGACGTGCCGTATCGGCAGCGGTCGCATTGCCCGACTGGATGAGGCCGATTTCCTGATCGATTTGTGCATTGGCTGTGCGATCGAGCACCGTAAAACGATGCGTTTGCGTGAGGGCCTCCGAGACCTTGGCCTGGATGGCAGAAGCGATGCCTTCTGACGGGATCGCGTTATCGCCCACTTGATACGTCTGTGTGCTGACTTGCGGTAACGCCACCACAACGCGTGTCAATTTGGCACTGGCGGCCTCACGATAAGTGGCCACATCGGCGCCAATGCGTACCTCCCACCGCGAGGCGTAATCGGTGTGTTTGCTTTGGTAGTCGACCTGAGTAGCTCCCTGGTGCTGATCCCAATTGCCCTTCACGCCTTCGCTGGTACTCGCCGAAGCGTCGCCGGCTGCGGCCGACGCATTGGCAGAGGCATCGACGCTACCTTTGTTCCAGCTGGCACCCTGGCTTGCTTTGAGGCTTTCCTCATCGGTGCGGGTGGGGACATTGACCTGCTTTTGCGAGATCAGTTGAAAGTGGCTCACCGCGCCGGACGTGACGCTCGCTACCCAGTTTGCATACGCGCTTGATGTCACGTCGACGCCCTGCCCGTCGGCGGCCACGGTCATGCCGGCATTCATTTGCAGGCTACCTGCATCGATCTTTTTGCCGTTCACCTGCTCGATCGCAAGTCGAATGGCGTTGTCGACGGCATTTTCAAGCGTGGTGCCGGTGGCCGTCACCTCAACGTGCTGGGTCGTGACGCCACCGAAATCAGGATTCGTGCGTAACGGCTGCGCAGCAGATGGAGCCGGCTTCGCTGATGTTGCCGACGCCACTGTGGCTGAGTGCGCTGGCGTCGATGCCGAATCATCGCTCTTTTGATGGCAGCCCGTCATGGACAGGGCTACCAGCAAGCTGCCACCAAGGAGTACGTATCGTGAGTGGACGCTCATAGTCATCCGCCGATTCAGAGGCCAGCCAGCGCTTGGGTCGCGTCGCTTGGCACTTTGACGCCGTTGTTCTGGCTGATCGTCATGGTCTTGCGGAAAACATCAAAGAGATTTTTGGAGTATGACGGTGTCGACTTCGCGACGAAGGCGCCGGCCTTGAGCTTCGTTAAACCGGTCGTCAAGCCGGACATGCCGGTCATCGAACCTTTCGCCGTCGCCGTGAACTTCTCGGCCTGCATGACGACATCACGCGTGCCCAGTACGCCCTTGGCAAAGTGTGGCAGGCTCTGCGCGTAGTATTCCTTTTCTTCGGCCGTCAGCGTCGTTTGCTTGGCCTGCTGTTCGGCAATCGCCTCGTTTGCACTATTGGACACATCCACTGTCTTCTGCAGCGCATTGGTGTCGGTACCTGTGCTTTGCAATGCCTTCTGCTGCGCATCACAGGCGGCCGCCTGGTCTTTCAGGCCATATGCTTGAGCCAGCAACGACTGCGCGTTCAACACTTCACTTTGCGATGCAATAAAAGACTTAACCAGCTGATCCTGAGCCGCCAACGCATCGGAAGATGAATTGGTTGTGCTTGCCGTACCCAGCGATGGCAAGTGGAACTGCGCATTCGCGGCGGATGCAGCGAAGAGAGCCGACACGATGCAAGCGGTGAGAGCTAATTTCGTACCTTTCATGCTATTCCCCTGTTCTGATTAGTGCTTAGTAGGCAAAAGAGTGACGATCAGCGAATACCTTTATTGCTGAGCTCGTCCACCATTTGGTGGGCGGCCTGACTGGCCGCTTCCTTCAGTGCATTGGTTCGTGCGACGGTGGCGTCCGGTCCCAGACCGGCGTACTGCACGGGTCCGATCGAGACCAGGGTGCGCGCAAAGCGCCCTTGGACATTGAGTACCTTGCCGGTGACAGTCACAAAGACGCGCACATTGCCGCTGACCGGGTCTTTGTCGGCCATGCCTACATCCAACGTGCCGAAGGCGAAGTAGCCGATACCCGCACGCTGCACGCCCTGGGTCGTGCTGTACATGATGTTCGAGGGAAGATCATTGCCGTGGCTATAGGCGTCGCGAATGTTCGCAATATTCACCATGCCACCGCTGGCCCCTTCTACCTGATCGGCTTCCACGACGTCATAGCCCGCGTCGGAAAAGATACCGGTCATCGCCGTATCGACTTCACTGGCGTTGGTCACCGACCAATCCACCTTGTCCGCTTTGCGCGTGACGCTTCCACCGCTAGTTGTCGCCTGGCTGGAGTGTTGTTGGGTCGAGTCCGACGTTCCGATGTTGTGCGCCTGAACGGACTCGCCCTCGTTGGTCGAGCTCGTCATCGAGCTGTCGGCGTCTGTGCGCTTGTAGACCTTGTCGTCGAAGCTTTGAACGCTCGACTGGCTACGTGCCACAAAGAGAAACGTCATCGTGTTGTGGCCAGCGGAGGCTACGTCCGTCGCAGATGACGCGCCCGTACCCAGATCGTTCATGAGCCGCGTGCTGTTGATGTCTGCACGAATCACGACCGAATAGGTTTTCGCTTGTTTGTCCTGATTTTCGGATAAAACGGTACTACCCAGGATGTAGTCGTCGATGTGAGCTGTAAACTGATCCTGCTTGGACTCGAAAATGCGCGAGCGTGCCGCATTGGTATCGGCGATGTAGCGCTCCAATGCATTCACTTCGGCCTTCTTCAACGCATCCTGTCGCTGGGGTGCACTCAACGACCAGCCTGTGTAAGGCACCGTTGCCATCCCCTTTTCCGAGACGGTTTGAGCGTTTACCGGTACAGCAAGCAACGCGAAGATACCGGCGATGGCGCCATAGCCCCAATGCTTCATCGACATGATTGAATTAACTCCCCTAGAGATTGGAACTGGCTCTGTGCCTGGGCGTCGCTGGGAAGCCCAGACTTCAGCCATGGGTTATGCGGATCCGACAGCGAACTGGTGAAATTGAAAAAGAGCGTTTTGAGCGTGTCATATGCAGGCGACCAGTCATCCACATTTGTCTGCGCAGTCGGCACCGTTTTGGTTTGGCCTTGCTTGATACGCTGTGAGAAATACACGTGATTGGAAAGCGGTTCTAAAACTGTCAGATCGACGAAAGCGCCGTAGAGATAGACCGTCGCCACGCTGGAACTCGACTGGTTAATCTTCTTGAAACCCGCCACGTTGATGCGAATGTCGTAGTCGGCCTCAGGAATTTTTAGGTCGTAGGACTCGCCCTCGATGAAACGAGCAGCCATGGACGATCCCAGTGCCTGATTGCTGCTGTAAGGCAGTACCGATAGACGCTGGTTGGATGCCAGATACGTTCCAAACGCCTGGGCGACTTGCTGGGGTATCGCCGCCGCATCGACTTGTGGCGCGTATTGATGAAGGTAGTCGACAGCCTTGGTATCCAGCGTGGACGATGTCACGCGCAAGTGTTTGCTGGATGCCAGCGGTACTTGTGCGCGGCTCAGCGTTTTGACGAATTCGCCCGTTAAGGAGTGCATGCCATCCGTGCCGAAAAGAAGGCCTTCAAATGCCTTTTGAATGTCGGCATCCGTCGGAGGCGTCGGACTCACCGTGATGAAATCGATGATGAAGGGAAAGCCCCCCAGCACCTGCTTTTCTTTGAAGTCAAAAAAGAGTGCCTCCGCAGAAACCTCTACGCGAAGCTTGTAGACATCGCCGATGTGTTCGACCGATGCCGACTCCGCATCCAGGCCGAGCGCAAGCGCGACGGACTTCGAGGCATCCTTGACGGAGCCTAACGAATCGAACGAAATGGTTTCCGGGAGTGACTGTCCTTGAATCGAACTACGGACACTGTTATCGAGCGTGGTGTTTCCGCCACTCGCTAAGGCTTTGGAAACATGGGGGAATGTCTGCTCGACATTTGAAGCATTGGAGGTGTACGCAATGCCCGCGAAATAGACCGTGCTTGTGGGCAGCGCCGTCGCAATGGTCGACTTTAAGAACAAGCCAACAGCAAGTACTGCGACGCCAAAACCCTTGCCGAGGAAACGTACGTGACCCGTGTACCCTGTATCAGAGAGAAGCATTCCAATTGCCCCTTAAATTCGCTTGATCTTGTCGGCTGTACTGTCCTTCATAAGCTCTTCAAGAAGGACGTTGCCTCCTCGATGAGCAACCTGAAGCTATGCCACTCAGTACGTCATGAGCGACAGCGGCAACAAAAGCAGGATCTGTGCCTACTTGGCGGCTATGTCGCTTACTGGCTGTTGTTCGATAGACAAAGGGTTCTTCAAGTCCCCTTTAATCAACCAGTTGGTCAAATATTTAGCAGGGGTGCGAGCGCCGCGATCGCAAGATCTTTCTAGCAGGTGAAACGATACCACCCTCCATTTTGTGACGTGGTTCGTCATATTTGGAAACAAGTGGAGCACCGGCTATTTGGCTGGAAAGAGTAAAAAAAGCGCAGGGCGAGCTGATCGGCAAACGAACCGGAGGTAGTTAATTCACTTATAACTACCTCCGGTTCGTTTTTTCGGTTCGTTTTTTCGCCCCCCAAAAGCAAACGCACATCCAAACTTACACCCGCTCCCGCAACGGTAACGAGCGACTTTTCGTTCGGCATATGACGCGGCACTCCTTATGATGTGCAACAAAGGGATTTGACAGTGTGAAAAGTGGCAAATGACCTGCCTCGGCCTAAAGCGTATTCGGTGCCGCCTCACCCGAAGAGACAATAGACCCGTGAAAAAATGATCAGTGCCCAAATGTCTGGCGGGGGGTGGCTCAGTCATTGTGACGGCTTGATCACGATCTCCGGAGTAGCCTCGACCGGCTCGTTGTGCGATCGCGGGTACCGCCATCACTTGAACTAATATCGGAGGCAACTATGAAACGCAGTGCGTTTGGCTTGTCGTTGTTAGTTGGCATTCCACTGCTAATTCCTGCCATGGGAATAGCGGGTTCACCGATGGATCAGCACCAAGATGCTCCAACAGGCATTCGAGACAACCTTATAAAAGCGCTGATGGATGGCAAATTTTGCGCTGTTTTCATCAACAAAGACGCGAAGGATGCACAACATCTGAGCGTGCAGCCTGGATCTTTGTACGGTGTCCAATACTTTCATGCCACGAATACCTGGGTGGCAATTGGACCCACTCCGCATAATCCCTCATTTCCATATGCGCATCCGTGGGACGCGTACAGCCAAGTACGCAATGGTCTCCCGCCTAATAAGGGTACGGGCCTCGTATATCTCATCGCTGAAGTCTTTGTGATTGACGAACACGGCTGGATATGGGATGCGGTAAGCAATGGCTACTCAGGGACTAGATATGACGTCAATGGGCGGCTGTATTGCGGCGACGATATTTACTATCCAAATCCAGTTCCGAAGCCGCCATCCGATAGCGAATCCAAAGCCGCAGTTCGTATAATCGAAAGTACCAGCCATTAACTTCGGCGCGTGACGACGACCAGCCACCCACAATTCGGGTGGCTGACCAAAATTAAGTCAACCAGGCACCGTTCTTGTTGGACTTCTCCAATTGTCAAAAGGGAAAAGGCATGAGCTTTCAAGGTCGTAGTGTCGCGGACCTCAGGGCGATTGCCTCCGCAGCGGCAGCTGGCAACGCGCGACTCGTATTTGCTGGCATCGCAGCTCTCCCATTGGCAGATCTTCGAGCTATCTCTTCAGCTGGAAACGGTGTTGTCTTTTTTGAGAGCCAATAGTCACTTTCTGGTCAAGCACAACCCTCAAACCGTTGGCGTATCTCAAAAAATGCGGACTCGACTCCAGCCACCTTCACCATCAAAGCAAAACGCCTGACGAGAAATCGTCGGGCGTTTTGCTTTGGTGCGATTTTATCGGCCAAGCTTGACTATCCACGTGGTTACGCTACTGAAAATAAGTCAACCTAGTACGGAGGCAGATGTCCAGCCTTTATCCGCGCAATCCGTAAAGAAGCACACTTAGGGGGAGCAGTCTAAAGTTTTGAGTTGCTGAGATAAGGGAGTCACCACACACAGGGGAGCACATGAGCAACCACGAGTTAGAAGGTAACGGTGAGGGTCCTGAAAAAAAGCAGGAATTATCCAAGGAGGAGAAGCTTGCGAAAGAAAAAGCCAAATTCCTGGAAAAGTTTGCGGCTGGCGACACCAACCATTTGCAAACGCGAGTTGCTTGGGTACTCAACCGTTACCCTTCGGCCAGAGACTCCGATGTCACCCTACAGGTTCAATACTGGCGAACGTTTAATCGAGATCTTCTATCTGGCCCAAACACGGTGACATTGGAAAATCTCTACCAACTCACCCGCTTGACGGACCTTGCAAGGGCACGAGCCAAGATACAAAACGAATATCACTTGTTCCAAGCCTCCGAAGGCATTCGCAAACGACGGGGGATCAAGGAAGGTGAAGAGAGGGCTCGCCAAATTGATGACCAACCACCACTTTCAACATTGACTGTCTACTCAGATGAAAGTGGTAAAACTGACAACTTTCTCATTGTCGGCAGTGTTTGGTTCCTCATAGGTGAAGACGTCTACAATGTGGATAACGCACTAAAAGAATGGCGAGAGCGCACTGGTTTCAAGGAAGAACTTCACTTTACAAAAATCAGTGACCGCAATGCTGACCGCTACATGGAGGTCATCAACATTCTTGACGCCTTTGCCGCAACCATTAGTTTCCGTGCCATTACGATTGAACGAAGAGGACATGGTGACATTCCTAGAGTCCTCGATGACTTGCTGCTTCACCTTCTTGTACGTGGCGTCCGTCATGAACATGAAAGTGGCCGAGCCCCACTACCCCGTTCCATAAGTATCTTCAAGGACGCCGAAGAAGAAGCACGTGACAAACTCTCTGTTGCGAACCTAGAACTCGCCTTGGAAAATGTTTCTAAAGCACAGTTTAACAACCAACTTCACGTATCGCTCGTCCATGCTATTGATTCGAAGACGCTTATCCCGATTCAGCTAGCTGACTTATTCATTGGAAGCCTCAATCGAACCCTGAATGCGGCACAAAACGGCAACCATGCAAAAGATAGATTTGCAAGTGCGTTCCTCGCGAGATTTGCCGGAGCGGGAGAGCAACAACGTTACGAACAAGGTGGCGACATGACCGTCATTGACCAAGTTTAAGTGACTTCCATCTCCGCCCTTATTCTAGGGAACGCCCCGAGCGCGGCGAGAAATATTACCTGCAAAGCTGACACATACCATGGTCGTGAAGACGCGAAGTATTCGCAGAGGCGTTGGCAGATGCAACGCTCGCTCACTAATCCCGTTCAAAAAATAGACCATAGGCTGAAGGTCATCCATTGAAAGCGAAAAGTTTACGCGATGGCTTATCTTATTTCTCAAAGAATTCATGTGCTTCAGCGCAGGGATGGAGTCATGTTTATCGTCACTCACCCACATCGTAGTGAGCAAATCAATTTTCTGTGCAAACGATAGCTTAGCCTTTTTCCATTTTAGATTTGGATAGAAGCTCTTTAAGAAACTATCTAAGTAGTGCTCGATAATGAGATGGCACGACAAAAAATAGCCGAGCAACTCAAAATCTATTGCCTCTAGGCTAACCCACTCAATATTTCCTTCACCAATTTTTCCAACCATGGGCGGAAGTGCAAACGACTCATCGTCACCTTCGTCAATTTCGTTCATCTCGCCTCCTTGAAAATGGGTGCCATAACGGTGTCCTGGACTGAGTCAGGAAAGGCAAGCCCGCAATAGTCCCGCATCTCTTTCCCTCTAGCCTTAGTTTCCTATAGGTGCAAAACCTATCTTCTCCAAAGATTTCGACAACGGCCCGGGCGCCGACGAAAGCGGGATGGAGGTAGTTAACCCACTTAACTACCACCATTACTTTTCGCAACGGACACCAGCCGCTCAACACCAAGATGTATGGCGGGAATACTGAGTCCGCCAAAACGCAGCAGCAAACCGTCGTCATCGGCAGGTTTATGGCGATAGGAATTCAGTAAGTGCACCTCTAGGCCACTGGCCTCCGCCGTGCGTTGCACTTGCCGTGCATTGGGGTGGCGCAACAGGATTTGCAGTCCCGCCGTGCCTTTCTCCCAAGTCCAGCCGTGGTTGGCGAGCGGCTTTAGGCCTTCGGTCAGGACGGCGGCTTTTTCGGCATAGACGTTACGCATATGCCGTACATGGGTGGAGAAATGGCCTTCGTCCATGAATCGGCTCATGGCCAGTTGTATCAATGGCGCATTGAAGGCATCGAGTTGGGTGCGGATGTTTGCGAGCTGTTCCACCATCGCTTCCGGCACTACGGCGAAAGCGAGTCTCAGCGACACGAACATGGATTTGCTGAGCGTGCCGAGATAAAGCACTCGTGCATGTTGATCCAGCGAATGCAGCGGCGTAGCCGGTTGGCGCGCATGACCGAACTCGCCGTCGTAGTCATCTTCCAAGATCCAGGCTTCGTGTTTCTGCGCCCACTCCAGTAGCGCGATACGGCGCTCCGCGCTCATGGCGAAGCCGCAGGGAAACTGGTGCGATGGTGTCACGCAGGCGAGCCGAGCATGGGGTGCGCGTCGTAACCCTTCTTCTACTTGCAAACCCTGCCGGTCGACAGGTACATGCACGATGGCGGCCCCGGCAAGTTCCAGCGCTGCTCGCGTACCGGGATAGCCGGGATCTTCCACCCATGCTGCATCGCCCGGGTTCGTCAGCAACAACGCCAACAAGTACGAGGCTTGCTGGATGCTGTTGAAGATGATCACCTGCTCCGGCACACAGCGCACGCCACGCAGTTGTGCAAGGTGATGAGCCAGCGACTGGCGCAGCGCAGGAAGGCCGCGCGGATCGGTGAAGTTCATGTCGGCGCGTCTCAGGTCGCGAACAGCGCGCGCCTGGATGCGTTGCCAGATCTGCCAGGGAAATGCCGTGGTGTCCGCCACGCCGGCGTTGAAAGGCTTGAACTCATGCGTGAAGCGACACGCGAGATTGCCGGCAAGTTTGAGCCCGCGCGTCGAGATGGACGACACGCGCTGTGGTGCTTTTCCGTTTACGGCGGGATCTGTTCTCTTCACTGCCCGTTCGGCAATGAATGTGCCACGCCCAACGACGCGTTCCAGTAAACCTTCATCCACCAGCTGGGCATACACCTCCTCCATCAAACCACGGGACACGCCATAGTCGGTCGCGGCTTTACGGCTGGATGGCATCCGTTCTCCGCGCGCAAGCGTTCCTTGCAGCACGGCGTCGCGCAGGGCGAGGTAGACATCGGCGCGTCGTGGATGACTATTGGCTAACGGCGGTAGCAATACGCCTTGGGAGCTGCGTGGCATAAGTCCCCTGATATCGGTCCGATTTAGCCATCCAATACGGTACTG
Source organism: Dyella psychrodurans (assembly GCF_003363265.1). Classification (GTDB taxonomy): domain Bacteria; phylum Pseudomonadota; class Gammaproteobacteria; order Xanthomonadales; family Rhodanobacteraceae; genus Dyella_B; species Dyella_B psychrodurans. The sequence goes on from NZ_QRBF01000001.1 coordinate 715,770, forward strand.
GAACGCCGTGCACGCCACAGTAGCATGGCCCTCGACTCTCCCAATCCCCAAGGTGCCGCATGTCTTTCAAAACGTCTTCTGCATGTACGCTGATTGTTGCAGTGCTAGTCGGCTTGACGGCCGCCACGCTTCCGCTTTGCTCGAGTGCCCAGTCGCCTGCACAACAGGACGGACAGCACGATTTCGATTTCCATCTCGGCACCTGGACCAGCGATATATCAAAGCTCCAGCATCCGCTGACCGGCTCCACCACGTGGGTCAGCTGCCAAGGCAAGCTGGTGGCGCGCAAGGTTTGGGATGGGCGTGCCCAGATGGAAGAATTGGAAGCCGATTGCCCGACAGGTCATATGGAAGATCTGCTGCTTTTTCTCTACAACCCGGAAACGCATCAGTGGAGCCTCAATGCGGCAGCCGTCGGCGACGGCGTCATCGGTCGGCCGATGTTCGGTGAATTCAAGAGCGGGCGCGGCGAATTTTACCATCAGGAGACCTACAAGGGTCGAACCATCATGGTTCGCCAGGTCTGGTCGGACATCACCCCGACGTCACATCGTTTCGAACAGTCGTTCTCGGATGACGGCGGCAAGACCTGGGAGACCAATTTCAGGGCAACGCTTACGCGGGTGCAGTGAGCGTAAAAAAAGGGTCGTAGTGCTTTGTTGAAGAAAAAACCACTTCGGCCCTTTTTCGCCCTCAAGGCTGCGCGGCGAGCTTACGGATTCGGATTCGGTGGGACGGGTTGGGCACCGCGAACTTTCGCCCTTTGCAACAGCTTTTCGCGCACGAATTGCTCAACCCCCTCTACGGCCTTTTTCATCTCTACCGTGTGGGGATTGTCGTCACCCTCGGCGCCATCGGACATGATCTCCTGCTCATAGTCGTAGAGCTGGCTGTCGAACTTGCGGACGGATTGCTCAAGCCTTTCGGGTGATGCCGATGAGGCGTAGATGTGCAAGGTAACTTCCATGGCCGTCTGCAATTTGCGGCAACACACAAGTACGTGCCTGATGCGTGTTACCACTTCGGTGCCCCAAAGCGCTTCCGCCTCGCAGTTCAACGTCTGCAACTCGACGCAGCTCTCCTGCACCGGTTTGAATCGGCTGTTGAACATGTGCATATAGGCATCGTGTTTCTCTTGCCCCGTAGCGTTCAGGTCGAAGCCTTTGGGAAGTTCCCCGGGCATGATCACCGGGCGGCGGGCAGCCGCGTACCAATCGCGGGTGCGAAACACCACCGTCAGGAGGCGTCGCGCAAGTTCAAAGTCAGCCTTTCCCAACTCCACGTCTCGCCATGTGGAGAAAGCGCGGCATGCCAGCACCACAATGATAACCGTAGCCAACGCGACAACCAGATCGAGTACAAATGTCATCGTACCCGGCCAATCGATCACACAGCTGACGTCTGGCATGCTTCCCTCCTTCCGGTGCCTTGGGTAACAGCGACTGAGGTTAGCTTAGACGAACAAGAGCAAAAAAAAGGGTAAATAAAGGAGTCAAAAAGGAGGTAAGGGTGCTTTTGGAGAATATCCCAGATAAGTACCCTGCCCCTCCCTTTTGGTTCAACAGGAAAGCGGTCGGCTCTTCCGACATTCCGCTAGGGCAAAACCGAATAGCCGGATAGATGGAGATACGCCCCGCCTTCTTTGGCATTTTCGGTCCCCGGCAGAAAGCGGATCGTATGATGGCCCGCCTTGGGCCAGCGCCAGGCGAACAAAATGGCGTTTGGCACGTGCCGGCCGTTGCTGGATTTGTTCTGCCAGATGCCGCTTTGGTCGAAGGTTTCTACGCCGTCGACGATGACACGCGCATGTCCGGCTTCGCAGCAGTTGTCGCCGATGGTACCGATCAACGCGATGGCCGAACCGTCGAACGCAATCGGCTCCGACGTCAGGCTGACGTCGCGCGCCGTGAAATGCGCACCCGACCAATCGTTGGTCGTTGAAACCGTCGTCTTCGGCGCGACTGCCGCCGCCGCGACTTCCAGCGCGAATCCGCCGTTGCTTTGCCAGACGCTGGTCACTGCGGTGGGAGCCGGGCCGTCGAAGAAACGCCCGAACGAACCATCTTGCGCGCGGGCTGACCACGCCACCGCCGCGTTACGCAGCAACCACTGCTGCGCTGTCTGCACATGGCGTTCGGTGGCGAGTTCGTAGAACGCTTCGACCAGGGGCTCGACGATGTCGTTTTCGGCCTGAAGATCCGCGAAGATGCCACGCGAGTCGGACAGGTGTTCGTCGATGGCGCGCGCCGTGGCGAGCGATTGTTGCAAATACGCGTCATCATGCGTGGCGCGATAGAGATGCAATCCATTCCAGATCATGTCGCCGTTCACCGAGGCGAAAAAGCGATGCGGCACCTGCTCGCACGCCGTGCCGTTATCGAAGACGTACACGCTGTAAAGCGGCACTTTCGGGTCGAGGTAATACTTGCGTATCGCCGCATAACGCGCCGATGCCGCCGTAAGGTAGCGCTGCTCGTGCGTGGTCTCGTAAAGCAGGATTGCGGCCTTCACCCCATTCGCATCGGTTTCAAGGGTTTTGAGGTGATTGGTTCCGCCGTCGGCGAGTTGGTAGTTGATCGCCGGGCACGCGCCGCGTGCAAAAACTTGCGCATGTTCTACAAAATCGAAAGCCGCACGGGCTTTTTGCAAGGCGACCGGATCGTGCGTAATTTCGTATTCGCGTGACGCCGCGATCGAATCCCACTCCGGAACGTCGCTCCACGAACTGCACTTCACACCCTCGGTGCAAGGCTCGGGATAGGACGGCGCCGTTTTCACCAGCGCATCCATGATGGGCACAACCTTCGGATCTTGGGTCGTTTTCCAATGCAGCCAGAGCGTGTAGGTCATCGAGTCGACGCCCCAGTCCTGATTGGACGCATGACAATCCGCAGTGGCGCATTCCCGCCACGTTCCGTCTCCGGTGTAGAAGACATGCACCATGGCGTCGACTGCATCCGCGCCTGCTTGATGAAAGGTTATCGGCGTGGCGCCCACTGCGAGCAAGGCCAAAGCGGCCAGTAGCAATCTAGTCACAGGTATCCTTTATGCACTCGACGGGTTCGGCGGAACATACCAAATCGGCGCGAAATGGGTGCCAAATTCACTTCCAAATTCAAGAAACTCAACTTGGCATCGCGTCCGCACCGCAAAGCGGGTGCAACCGAGTCAACAGCGGCGATGGGGTTTGCATAGCAAAAAATGGCGCGTAGGCAGACAACGTATCGGCTTTACCGCCAACACCAAATCCGCGTGCACTGACAGAAACCGCGTCGCAGGTATGCGATGGTCCACTCGTCGGGCGTGCCCATCCACCTAGATGAGCCCGGCACGCCCGACATGAGTGAAGTAGCGCGGATCGCCTGGGTACCAGCCAAACGATCCGCTGGCCACAACCAACTAGGGAACAGTTGACCATGGTTATGTTCGATCATACGGCACGCACGCATACGCGTGACCCCGCCAAGCCGATATTTGTACTGCTTCACCGCCGCTCATACTGCGCGGCGTCGGGCCACAATGGGCACACGTAGAAAACGGTACCGGAAAGTTCCAACACTACGTGCAGGATTTTTCCTGTAGCCCTTCGCGCCACGCGCAATACGTGGCGCGACCTACGGTAATGGACTAGGCCCATGAACAACCCCATCCACACCCTGTTCAACGCGGAAAGCTACGAGCTGTCCCAAGATCACTACGACGATCTATGCATGATTCGCGACAAGCTGCTTTTGATGGCGCAACTCGCCGGCACCGCCACCACGAACGGCGATCACGACACCATGCTTTTCATCCGCCGCAGCTTGATCGGACAGCTCTTCGCCGATCTGAGCTTTCAGATGGGCGACGTGTTGGACACTGTTAAACACACCACGACCGGCGTGGATCATGTACAGGCGCATTGAAGGCAGCCAAAGATAAGGCACGTCTCAGCCAGGTCGCTGATAATTTCCGAAAGTCGTCACCCGTATCGGAGAGAGGCATGATTCATCGATGCATCCCCAACCACGCCCCGGCATTGTCCGCGCTGGCTTCACTGCTGCTGCTTGCTTCGCCTGCAGCCTGTAGCGACACCGCCAAGGGGCATTTGCCGCTGACGACGGTGGCCGATGCGCCCCTGACAGGCCGAACCACACGCTGGGATTACGCAAGTCTGGATCCTGCCGCGCACCGCCTTTATCTGGCGCACCTGGGCGACAGCGTAGTCACGGTATTCGACACACAAACCCGGAAGGTCGTGGCGGATGTGTCCGACGTCAGTCATGTGCATGGCGTGTTGTTCGTGCCGGAGTTGGGGCGCGTCTATGCTTCGGCCACGGGCACGGATGAAGTCGTGGCGATTGATCCGGCCACCCTGAAGATCACGGCACGCGTGCCCGCCGGCGACTACCCGGATGGCATGGCCTATGCCCCCGAGGTCCACAAGCTCTATGTGTCGGACGAACATGGCGGCACGGACACCGTCATCGATGTGCGCACGAACACTCGGGTAGCGACGATCCCGTTGGGTGGCGAAGTGGGCAACACGCAATACGATCCAGTGTCGAAGCACATCTTCGCCAATGTGCAGACGCGCAAGCAGTTGGTGGAGATCGACCCCGCGACGGACAAAGTGATCGGCCACATCGATCTGCCCGGCGCGGAAGGCAACCATGGTCTCTACATCGATCCCGCCACGCATCTCGCCTTCATCGCTTGCGAGGACAACGACAAGCTGATCGTGGTGGATCTGTCGAACAAGCGTGTGCTGTCCACGTTCGATGTCGCCAAAGATCCGGATGTATTGGCCTTCGATCGCAGCCTGGGTTGGTTGTACGTGGCTGGCGAGTCCGGCGAGGTTTCTTTGTTCCATCTCCAGGGACAGGTGCTCACTCCCGTGGCTACGGCGGTGCTTGGGCCTAACGCCCATGTGGTGGCGGTGGACGAGACCACCCATCGCGCCTATTTCCCGCTTAAGTCGCTTGCGGGAAAACCTCAGTTGCGAATCACCGAACCGCAGCGGTGATGCAAGCCCGTGGGACCGACGTTGGCGCCTGTCCGGAGCGCCTCGCAGCTTGCGGCCATCGCTCACTTGTAAATCTATATTTCATAAGTGCACACTAGCTGGAGATCCGCTTTCCAACGGATCGGCTAGGCGATCCGACCTCACCGGAGCTGCAAATGCATATGAAATCCCGCTTGGCCCGATACGCCGTCGCCTGCTCGATCGCCGCAGCCTTGGCCGGCACGCAGGCACAGGCCGGCGCACCGCCGACGCCACATCCGGTTGCGGCCATCCAGGACACGGAGACCCCTGCGCAACGCGATGCGCGCATGGCCTGGTGGCGCGAGGCGCGGTTCGGCATGTTCATCCACTGGGGCATCTATGCGGTGCCGGCCGGCTTCTGGCAGGGCAAGCCTGTCGACGATGCCGGCGAGTGGATCATGAATGCCGGCAAGATCCCGGTCGCCGACTACAAGAAGTTCGCGCCGCAGTTCAACCCGACGCAATTCGATGCGCATACATGGGTGTCGCTCGCCAAGGCAGCGGGCATGAAGTACATCGTGATCACGTCCAAGCACCACGACGGCTTTGCGATGTATCCCTCGAAGGCGAACCCCTTCAACATCGCCGACGCCACGCCGTTCAAGCGCGATCCGTTGCGCGAACTGGCCGACGAGGCCCGGCGGCAAGGTTTGAAGTTCGGCCTCTACTATTCGCAGGCGCAAGACTGGACCGCGCCGGGCGGCGCGGCCATGGGCGGCCACTGGGATAAAGCGCAAGACGGCGACTTTGCCCACTACCTGCACACGAAGGCGATTCCGCAGCTGAAGGAAATACTGGCGACTTACCATCCGGACGTGCTCTGGTTCGATACGCCCACCGCCGCGATGACACCGCAGCTTTCCTCGGAAATCGTGAGCCTGCTCAATCAATATCCGCAGCTCATCTGGAACAACCGCCTTGGCGGCGGCTACCCGGGCGACACGGAGACACCGGAGCAGCACATCCCGCCGCAGGGCTTTTCCGGCAAGGATTGGGAAACCTGCATGACGATCAACGATACGTGGGGCTACAAGTCGAACGACACGCATTTCAAATCGACGAAGGTGCTGCTGCAGAACCTGGTCGATATCGCGAGCAAGGGCGGCAACTATCTGCTCAATGTCGGACCGGATGCGCACGGCGTGATCCCGGCGCCCGAAGCGGAACGCCTGCAGCAGATCGGTCACTGGCTCGACGTCAACGGCGAATCGATCTATGGCACGAGCCCGACACCGTTCGCCGATGCGCATGGCAGCTTTTCGTCGAGTGAAAAGGATCAGGACGGCAAGCCGCGCTGGATTCCGGTCTGGGATTGGCGCGCCACCAGCAAGCCGGGCAAGGTTTATGTCCACCTGTTCCAGTGGCCCAGCAAGTCGTTCCATGTGGATGACGCCGACATCCAGGCCACGGGCGCGTACCTGCTGGCCGATCCGCATCACACACCGCTCAAAGTGACGCAACACGGCAAGCAGCTCGACGTGCAGTTGCCCGCCAAGCCGCTTGATTCGATCGATACCGTGTTGGTGATTCAGACCAAGAGCTGAGAAAGGCCTCCGCCTAGGCCGTCATTCCGGCGCAGGCCGGAATGACGAGCAAAAGCTATAGCTGCCGCAGCTTGATATTCCTGAACCACAGGCGGATCGGAAGCTCTCCCTTGTCTTCCGTCCCCTGCAACGAAATATGCCCCGTCTTGAAAGTGCCGAAATCAGGCCACTGCGCAAACTTGGTGCGCGCGACCAGCTTTCGCCAGTCGTCATTCCAGAAATAGGTATCGACCACCTTGTACCCGTTCTGGAAAAACTGGATATGCCCGTGATCCGCGATGATCTCGAACTGGTTCCAGTTGCCGGCTTCATGCACGCGCTCGACATCCGATGAAATGAGATCGAAGAGATCGCCGGAACGTTCGTACAGAACTTGGCTGTCGGGCTTCGTGCAGACAAGGTCGGCAATCTGCATTTCGGGGCCGGTTTCGTAGGTTTCCCGATATTTCGGCGATTCGTGCACGTAGAACATCACGCCGCTATCCGCGCACGGCGTCATCTTCCATTCCAGCTTCAGGTCGAAATTGCTGTATTCGGCATCCGTGACGAGATCGGCAAAATCCTTTTCGTCGCCGGTGCGGGAACGCTCCAGCATGATGGCGCCGTCCTCGATTTTCCAATCCTTGGCGGGGCCCTTCTGGAGATAGGAGTGCCAGCCGTCGAGATTCTTTCCGTTGAACAACAGCTGCCAACCCTGGGCCTTTTCCTGGGCGGTCAGCGTGTTGGCCTGTTGTGCATGAGCAAGCGATGGAATCGCGCCACCTGCCATGACGGCAGCGATCGCGGTTGCAAACAACGTTTTGAGCATGAGGTCATTCCCATTAATGAAAATAAAGGGTCCAGCGTGTTTTGGAGGAAAGTGAAACTCATCCGGTTTTTTGAGTTGCAGGCAGTGCATGGCCGCCCGCTATCCGGAAAAACTATCGCGCGATAAAAGCCATCGATCCAGCAAACCGTCATCTTCGGAATCGCGCTCTCCGATAAGCGTGAAACCGACTTTCTGCACCACGCGTCGCGAGGCGATATTGTCGATGCCGGTTTCCGCTAAAACCTCGTCGACATCCGGATGCGCAAACGCGTATGCCGCCATCAAGCGCACGCCCATCGTTGCGTAACCGCATCCCGCATAGTCGTGAGCGACGCCGTAGCCGATTTCAATGCGACCGTTGACCGGCTCGCCTTTGAACGTTGCACTGCCTACCGCAATGGGCGGATAGCCGAGCAGGAACAAGCGAGGTTGCCACCATTGCGGCAGCTGTCCTCGTTTCAGCGCGGCGGAGGCCATGGCGAGGACGGCGTGCGGAACGACATCCTCCGTCAGGTGCAGGCCATTGACCGTTTCCGTTCCCATCAGTCGCGCGTCGATCTGCGGCAACGTTAACGGTTGTAGACGAATCAGCATCGATGGCCAACGTTCGACAAAATGGTGCGGAGTGTCTTTCTGGGAAGCGAGAGCCACCCCGCTTTGCGGATGATCAGGCCGTGACAGTGTCGTAATCGAGTGGCTCAGCCGGCCACAGCGGCACCACCAGCCACAGGACAAGATAGATCAATCCACCGATGCCGGCACCCAAAAACAATACCAACCATAGCGCCCGGATCACCCACGTCGGCACACCAAGGGCGTAGGCCAGGCCCGCGCATACGCCACCGAGCCAGGCGGCCTTCTTTACGCGTTTAAATGGACGGTCCATGAGCGGCGCTCCTCGTGCATAGGTGATTTCGATCCTACGTCGAGCGGGCTTCCCCACCAGTGCGGAAAGTCCTGAGTCGCCGAACCCGCATGGCGCGAGTTCTTGCACGTGCGCTGAAATAGAAAGGCCCCCTTTCGGGGGCCACGAGCTTCATCCTAGGGGGTCGATGAAGCTCAAAGGGTCGCTAACCGCCGGATGCACAGAGGAATGGCTATCCAGCCGCTATAGAGTGCACCTGGGCGTCACTCTGGGAAATCAGCGCAGGACCTTACTGGTTGTCGGATTAGGACTACAGACCATAATGAAGTGGTGCGGCCATCCCAGCCGACCGGAAGCTGTCTTCACGTTCAATTGACCACTGGCTCCACGGCGGGCCGGCTTACGCCAATCGCAGCACCTGCGGACGCTGCGACGATGGCCGTAATGGCCAGCCACTGCAGCGTTTCCAATCGCTCGCCCAGGAACACCACGCCAGCCAGCGCGGCAATCGCCGGTTCCAGGCTGAGCAATACGCTGAACGTGCGCGCCGGCAGACGAGTCAGCGCGACCATCTCCAGCGAATACGGCAGCACCGAACTCAACACAGCCACGCCCAGGCCAAGCGGCAGCCATGCCGGCGAGAGCAGCGCCGTGCCGGCATGAGCGACACCCACAGGCACCGCCACCAATGCACCGATAGCGATGCCCAGCGTTACGGCATCCCCGCCGTGGGTCGCACCGGCCTTCTGCCCGAACAGGATATACAGCGCCCAACCTACGCCGGCAGCCAGCGCGTACAGCACGCCTGCCGGGTCGAGCGCGTGCACCTGCCCGCGCAATGGCAATAACAACAGCAATCCGATCACCGCCAGCACGATCCAGGCGAAATCCACCACGCGGCGCGAGCTGAACAGCGCGATGGCCAGAGGTCCCGTGAATTCCAGCGCCACCGCAATACCCAGCGGAATCGTGCGCAGCGCCATGTAGAACACCATGTTCATCACGCCCATCGACAGGCCGTAACCCCACAGCGCACGCCAATCGGCATCGCGCCGCACGGTGCGCCATGGGCGCCGTACCGCCAGAAGCATCAGCGCGCTCAACCCCAATCGAAACGCGGTAGCTCCCTGCGCGCCTATGTGCGGAAACAGCTGCTTGGCCAACGCCGCACCGCACTGGTACGAGGACATGGCGATCAGCAGTGCACCAATCGCCAGAAGCGTCGGCGCGAAAGAGCGATGGGAAGACATGCAAACGTCGCAAGCAGCTGTGTGGAAGTGTCTATGATGCCTAGTCGCGGACGCGAAAGCTCATCCTCGCCGCGACGCTGCTGACATGGGGTGGCAGCAGGTTAATCGTCATCCTTCATGCAAGAGAGTATCGATCGCGTCGCGCACCAGCCTGGTATCGTCGGCCCATTGCTTGACGATGCCCGCCAGCCTCTCAAGGGCCTTGACCTGCTCCGGCGTCGTGCATTCGCCGCACCAGCGTTTCAGTTGTTCGCGGCACATGTCCACTTGCTGGGCAGTGTCTTCGTAAACCAGCCGCATGCGCGTCAGTTCCATGCGGTCGATCAGGTCGGGCTGGTCGATCGCCAGGCGCATATTTTCCGCCTGGGTGTGAGCCGTCTCGGCTGCGCTGCCGATAGCGAATTTGAAAGCCGGCATCAGTGAAATCGGACGCCAGCGTTGCCGTGGCTTCGTCATATCGTTTTTGCCCGCTACAAGGCCAGGACGCCCGCGCAGGCTACTGACCCGATGACCATCCCTGTGGCCTTTAGCCTGCTCTTCTTGCCGCCGTGGGTCTACTGGCGCCCCTTTCCGGGGCAGCTATCGCTGCCTCAGGTACCCGATCCGGTGCCGCTATGTCCGACGGCGCGCACGGCGCGAAAATAGCCTTCTACAGCTCTAAACGGCAATGCTGCCGAAAGATAGTGGCCCTGCAGGCCATCGCATCCCATCTCCGCCAGAAGCACCGCCTGCTCCTTGGTTTCCACGCCTTCGGCGGCGACTTCCATATCCAGCTGATGGGCGAGCATCACGATGGTGCGGACGATGGCGGCGTCCCTGGTTTCACCCGGCAGGTGACTGACAAAGCTCTGGTCCATCTTCAATTTGTCGATCGGAAACAGACGCAGATACGAAAGACTGGAATACCCCGTGCCGAAGTCGTCCAACGACAACCGCGTGCCAAGATTCTTGAGGCTGGCCAGCGTGTGCCTGGCGCGCGTCACGTTTTCCATGACGGAGCTCTCGGTCATTTCGATTTCCAGCATCGACGCCGGCACGCCGTGTCGTTGCAACGCTTCGCTCACGCGCTCCGCGAGACCGGAACGTTTGAGCTGCTGTGCCGATACGTTGATGGCAACGATGAAATTGCCATGCCCCTGATCGAGCCATTTGCGCATCTGCTGGCAGGCGGCGTTCAACACCCAATTGCCGATCTCCGGCATGAGTCCAAGCGCTTCGGCAATGGGGATAAATCGCCCCGGCAGCAGGAACCCAAGCCGAGGACTGTTCCAGCGCAGCAACGCCTCGAAACCCGTCAATTCCAGATCGGTGGCTCGATGTTGCGGCTGGTAATAGAGTTCCAGCTCGCCGCGCTTTACCGCATCGCGCAGATGAGAGCCGAGCGTCACGCGATCTTCCAGTTCGATCATCTGCGCACGGGTGAGCTCTGTAACCTGATCCCGTCCTTCGCGCTTGGCCTGGATCATCGCCGCTTCGGCGCGACGCAGCAGTTCTTCCGGCGTGCGTCCATGATCGGGAAAACGACTGATGCCCACGCTGGCCGTAAGCAACAATCGATAGTTCTCGCCTTCAAGCGGTTCAGCGATGACAGTGCGTAGTTTTTCTGCCATGGCACGCGCGCTCGCGGCGTCGAGTCCCACGACGGCGATAACGAACTGGTCGCCTGCAAAACGCGCCACGTGTCCAAGATCGTGCACGACGCCTTCGAGACGCACCGCGAGGCACTTGAGTACATCATCGGCGGCCAGATGGCCCACCGATTCGTTGACGACGCGAAAGCGATCCAGCCCGATGGCGAAGACCGAAACAGGCGGAGCCCCGTCGTGCAGGATCTTTCCCAGTTCCTGCTCGAACAACGGGTGATTCGGAAGCCCCGTGATGGCGTCGTGCGACGAGGCATAGGCGAGGCTGGCCTCCATCTGGCGTCGCTCGGTGATGTCGCGCGCCACGGCGTAGACCAGCCCGTCCGGCGCAGCGAAGGACACCCACTCCAGCACGCGTTCATGGCTGCCCTTGCATGCACAACCCGTCACGAACTCGTGGATGCTCTGCCCTGCTTCGTTGAATGACTGTTCGCGCCGCTCGGCGGGAAATATCTCGCGATAGCTTCGGCCGGCAAGCTCGTCGATGGAATACCCCGTGAGGCGCTGCAAAAACGGATTGAACTGGACCAATCGCTCCGTCGCCGGATCGATGATGCAGAACAATTCCAGCGACATTTCGAAAAAGCTGTCGCGCACGCGAAGGCGGTTGACCAGGCGCGCGCTTTCTATCGCGACACCGGCCACCGGCACCATCCGATCGATGCTCTCAAGCTCTTCCGGCCGCGGTTCGCGCGGCTCGCGGTAATACACCGCGAAGGTGCCGAGCACTTGCCCGCCGCTGCCGAAGATCGGCGTGGACCAGCACGCTTTGAGTCCATGCGCCAGAGCCAGCCCACTGAATCCTTCCCAAAAGGGATGCGTTGCAATGTCCGCCACCACGACGCGTTCGCGGCGCCAGACTGCCGTTCCGCAAGAACCGCGCTTGTCGCCGATGGCCAGGCCGTTCAAGGCAGCGTTATAGGCGGTGGGCAGACTCGGCGCAGTGCCGTGAAGCACGTAGCTCCCGGTGTCATCCAACAACAAAATGGAGCACAGCGCGCCGGGATTGAGTTCTTCGTGCAGGCGCGCGATCCGTTCCAAACTGTCCGTGAGCGGATGTTGCGCGGCCACGCCTACCAGAATGTCGTGCTGCCCGACGGCAAGCCGTTGCGCACGCTTGCGGTCGGTGATGTCCTGGCAGGTACCAAGCATGCGAACCGGCTGCCCGAGGTCGTCCACCTGAACCACCCCGCGGCTGAACAACGTGCGCTCGACGCCGTCAGGGTGAACGATGCGCTCTTCGAATTCGTAGGGCTGATGATCGGCAAGCGCCTGCTTGATGATGCCCATGACACGCGCGCGATCGTCTTCATGCACGCGCGCCAGATAACCTTCGAACGTTGCCTCGTGTTCGCCGGGAGAGATTCCGTAGATGCGATAAAGCTCGTCGGACCAAATCACCTGATTGGTGGCGACGTCCCACTCCCAGCTGCCGAGGTGCGCAATCTCCTGCGCGCGGGCATAAACCTGCTGATCATGCAGCTGCGTTTGAGCGGCCTGCTTTTGTTCGGTGACGTCCCGGAAATAAATCGTCGTGCCATTGCCGGCCGGATAAATGCGGTATTCGAGCCAACGTTGGCGCGAAGGAACCAGGATGCTCAGCGATACCGCCATCTGGTTCTTCACGGCCTTTTCACATGCCTGGCAGATGGTCTGGCCGATGCCATCCGGAAACTCGGTTCCTACGCGCTTGCCGATAAGTTCCGAGGCATCGCGCCCCAGCAGCGCGCAGGCCTGAGTATTCAAATAGGTATAACGCCACTGCTCGTCGACCGCCGCGAGCGCCTCGGAAATGCGTTCAAAGACCTGGATAGGGTCGAAACCGCAGGATGAGGTGCTCATAGCACGATGGCGTTCCGCCCTGAAGGTTCGGGTTTATGGGTTCAGATTACGCTTGCGACAACAAGGGTCGCAATGCCCGCGCTGTCATATTTCCCAGGATTTCCCCATCATTCGGCGTCGATTCTTGCACACCGTTTGATATGCCGTGGCGCCAGCTGGAGTTCGGCTGACGTCATGGAGAGTTTATCGTCCGCCACGAAGCATTCTTTAAGCGTAAAGACGTCCATTGAGATCGGTCTAAAGCGCTTCGGCGGTAGATCGGTCCGCAACATGCGTTTGCAGATACATGACGGGTGCAGTTATCCGATCGCAGAGGGTTATTGCCCGATCCTCCGGACGCACAGGCGGGCTCTTGCAATCCCGGATCGCGATGACAAATGTAGCGGGATCGATTCCCCTCCCCACCATCCATCACGAGGATTGCTTGCATGGAATATCGACATCTCGGTGCCTCCGGTTTCAAGGTACCCGTACTTAGTTTCGGAACCGGAACATTCGGCGGCAAAGGCGAGTTTTTCGGCGCGTGGGGCAATACCGAGGCAGCCGAAGCGCGTCGCCTGGTCGACATCTGCCTCGATGCCGGCCTCACCATGTTCGACAGCGCGGATATTTATTCGTCCGGTGCCGCCGAATCGGTGCTGGCCGAGGCCATCAAGGGCCGTCGCGACAAGGTATTGATTTCCACCAAAGCCACGTTCCGCTTCGACGACGAACCCAACAACGTCGGCTCCTCGCGCTATCACCTGCTTCGTTCCGTCGACGGATCGCTCAAGCGCCTCGGCACGGACTACATCGATCTGTTCCAGTTGCACGGCTTCGATGCGAAGACACCCGTGGAAGAAACGCTTTCGACACTCGACGACCTGGTGCGCGCCGGCAAGATCCGCTACCTCGGCGTGTCGAACTTTTCCGGCTGGCATTTGATGAAATCGCTGGCCGTGGCCGATCGCTACGGCTACACGCGCTATGTCGCGAACCAAACCTACTATTCGCTGATCGGACGCGATTACGAATGGGAGCTGATGCCGCTTGGATTGGATCAAGGCGTCGGCGCGGTGGTCTGGAGTCCGCTGGGATGGGGACGCCTTACCGGCAAGATCCGTCGCGGTCAGCCGCTTCCCGCTGTCAGTCGCCTCCACAAAACCGGCGACGTGGGACCGCAGGTAAGCGACGAGTACTTGTATGGCGTCATCGATGCGCTCGACGAAGTCGCGAAGGAAACCGGCAAGACGATTCCGCAGGTCGCGCTCAACTGGTTGCTGCAGCGTCCCACGGTTTCGACCGTGGTGATCGGTGCGCGCAATGAAGAACAGCTGCGACAGAATCTGGGTTCCATCGGCTGGAACCTGACCACCGAGCAAGTCGCCAAGCTCGATGCCGCCAGCGAGATCGCGCCGGTCTACCCGTACTGGCACCAGCGCGGTTTCGGCGAGCGCAATCCGCCGCCGGTTTGAAGGCAGGCCATCATGGCTGCGGACGATCGCGTCCGCAGCCAACGTCGTAACGGAATCACCTGGCAAGTACCGACGTTGCCGAACATGGTTACGTGCGCATCAGGCATGTTGCCGATGCGTGAGTCGGCATGAATAAAAAGCCCGCTCGAAAGCGGGCTTTTTATCGACATGCGCATGGCACCGGCCGATCCTGGTGCCTGTTCGCATATCCTCAACGACCCGATGTTCCGCGAGAAACATCCCCCTGCTGCATATTTCCCAGATCGCTGGGCATTTTATTGTCGTCCTGGGTTTTCGAACTCGACCAGGAACGCAGGAAATGACCCGACTGATCGAACGCCAGCATGGTGGAAACCGTCGTCGTGGCGCGCTTGGGAATGACAGAACCTGTCGTCGCCATACTGTCCGCCGCCATGTTCTGCACTTTGCTCACGTACTGCAATTGCTGCGTACCGTCGGGCATCCGCAGGGTTTGAAACGGCTGACCCAATGCGGCCTCCACCTGTGCCACGGTGGTCACTCCCGGTTGAAACGATGCGATCGTGGTGGAATCGACTTTGTTTGTCGTGGTAGCGCATCCTGCAAGAAGCACTGCAATACCTGCTGAAACCAACAAGCCCCTTTTCATACGTACCTCTCCTTTTGAACAAATCCATAGTTCAGTGCGCGGGAATGCTCCGCCCAGGAGCGCCGCGAGGGCGCATGCCTGAAGTCATGCAAAGGAGCCAAGGCCCCGTTTTTTATTACGGCACATGACGGGTGGTCGGGAGCCAGCGCTGCTTCCCCCGTGCACGCACCATTGGGCTTTCCCCCTCCGGCTTCCTTGCCGCAGCCCCCTGTAACAAGTCGTTCAGACCACGCTATGCTGCGGTGAAGCCCCCTCGGGATGACGCATCAAGCAATCGGCCAAATAACCGATATATTGGCCATGTACCTAGACGTTCAGCCCACGTACTCAATATTTCACGCTGTTTGGACTGCAGTTAACCGCTGATAGGTACCAAAACGGTAATCGGGTGATCATGAGCCGAACGCTTCCCTTTCCCGCAGGAACCAAGCACGAGTCGGAATACACGGCTTGGCTGGGTCGCCTGATCGAGGCTTCCAGTCCGGAAGACGTGGGCTTGCTCATCGAAGAACTGGTCCGGACGCAACGCGACTGCGATCGGGCGGAAGTCCTGTGGCTGGATCCGTCGAAAGGCCGATGTCAGGCCAAGGCGGGACGCGATCCCGCCGAGCTGTCCCTGGCGCAATCGGCGCTGGCCGCACCCAATGGCGCCCAGTCGTCCCCCGATGGACGGCAGTACGCTCTCGCCCTGTTGCGTGAGGAACAGGTCGTCCTGATCCTGAGCGTGGCTGCCGAAAAAGGCGCCAAAACCGTGCTAGCCAGCGTCGGGCCCTATTTGCAGCTTGGCGTGCGCCAGCTTCACCACGCGATCAAGCTGGCCGACCTCTACGATTCGCACACCCAGCTCGAGCATTCGGAAAACCTGCAACGCGCGCTGTTCGCGATTTCGGATCTCGCAGGATCGAATCTCGAGATGCCGGACATGCTGCACGAGATCCATCGCGTCGTCAGCGGGCTGATGTACGCCGAAAACTTCTTCATCGTGCGCTATCACCCCGAACGCAGCACGCTGCGCTTCTTGTACTACGCAGACAGCGAGGACAAGGATCAGCCCGACACCACGCGCGAAATCGCGCTGGAGGAGCGGCAGCACACCCTCACCTGGTACCTACTCACCCAGGGCAAGCCGCTGATGGGCAGCAACGAACAACTGCACCAGCAGGTGGACGGGCCGGTGATCCTTTCGGGTCCGGACAGCGAAGACTGGCTGGGCGTGCCGATGCTGCACGATGGCAAAGTGGAAGGCGCCGTCGTGGTGCAGAGCTATCGCAGCGGCAATGTCTACACGCGCGACGATCTTTCCCTGCTTGAGTTCGTCGGCCACCACATTCTTACCGCGCTGGAACGCAAGGAGAGCAAGGACGAGCTCGAGCGTCGGGTGCGCCTCCGCACGGAAGAACTCGCGGAGGTCAACCGCGGCCTTCGACAGGAAGTGCGCGAACGCCTGCGCGCGGAGCGCCTGCAGGAAGCGCTGTTCAAAGTGGCGCAGCTTGCGACCGCCGACATCGATGAAAACACCTTCTACCAGCGCGTCCATGCCGTCGTGGGCGGACTGCTGGACGCGAGGAATTTCTTCATCGCCCTGCTCACCGACGACCGCGCCAACCTGGATTTTCCCTATTACATCGATGCCGGCATCCATCGCCCGCAAACGCGCCCGCTCGGCCAGGGCTTGAGCGAATACGTGATGCGACACGGCCGGCCGTGGTCGGGAAGTCGCGAGGATATCGTTGCACTCGCCAACACGGGCGAGGTGGTACCGCGCTACGTGGGCGAGCCCGCGGCGTGCTGGCTGGGCGTGCCGCTTAAGGTGGACGAAGCGGTGATCGGCATCGTGGTGGTGCAAAGCTACGATCCGAATGGCAGTTACAGCGTCGCCGACCAGGAGTTGTTGAGCTTCGTCGCGCTGCAGATCGCCAACAGCATTTATCGACGGCGGTCCGCCGCCGCCTTGCATCAGGCCAACGTGCGGCTGGAGCATCGCGTCGAAGAACGCACGCGGGAATTGCGCGCCGAAATCGTGCGTCGCGAACAAATGCAGCAGCAGCTGCATCATCAGGTAATGCACGACCCGCTCACCGGCCTGCCCAATCGCGGCTACCTGCGCGAGCGGCTCGACAACGTGCTCCATCTTATCCAGCACGAGCCGAACCGCCGCTGCGCACTGCTTTATCTGGATATCGACCGCTTCAAAGTAATCAACGACAGCCTGGGGCATCTGGCCGGCGACGAGTTTCTCAAGTCGATCGGGATGCGGCTGCTGACCCATGTTCGCGAACCGGACATGGTGGCGCGGCTTTCGGGCGACGAATTCGCCATCCTGCTTGAAGACATCGACACCACGACCACCGCGACCGCCGTGGCCACTCGCGTCTTGCAAGCCGTGTCTGTCCCCTTGCGCATATCCGGCAAAGAACTGGAACCTTCGATAAGCGTGGGCATTGCCTACGGCGATTCGAGCTACCTGGATGCCGATGAACTGATCCGCGACGCAGACATCGCGCTTTATCAAGCCAAGCAGCTAGGACGCAAACGCTTTACGGTATTCGACGAAGCGCTGGCCAAGGGCATGGTCGATGTGCTGGCCATGGAGAGCGAACTGCGCAAGGCGTTGCGGCAGAGCGAATTCGAGCCGTATTTCCAGCCCATCTTTCGGCTTGGCGATAACCAGGTCGTCGGCTATGAGGCCTTGATTCGCTGGAATCACCCGCAACGCGGACTTCTAAAACCGTCGGAGTTCGTAAAAATCGCCGAAGACAGCGGCCTGATCGAAGCCATCGACTGGCGCCTGTTCGAACTGAGCTGCCGTCTGCTCGTGGAACATATCCCGGGCAACCCGTTCATCACGTTCAATGTGTCGGCCTTGCACCTGCGTCACATGGACTTCGACATGCGCATCCTCAAGATGCTCGAACGCATCGGCCTGTCGCCGTCGCGGCTGATCACCGAAGTCACCGAAGGCGCATTGCTGGACAATCCCGAAAGTGTGCGCGCCATGCTCGATCGCCTGCGCACGGCGGGTGTCGGCGCCGCCCTCGACGATTTCGGGACGGGCTATTCCTCGCTGAGCTATCTGCACTCGCTGCCCTTCCGCATGCTGAAAATCGACCGGGCGTTCGTGAGCGAGCTCGACAAGTCGGATCGCGGCAATAGCACCACCGTGGTCGCCGCGATTCTCGCGCTGGCCCACGCGCTGAATATTCAGGTGATCGCCGAAGGCATAGAAACGCAGTCGCAGTACGACACCTTGCTGCGCATGGGATGCGAAATGGGACAAGGCTATCTGCTGGGCAGTCCCGCGCCGATCGAGCGCTGGCAGAAATAACCCGTCGAGCGGACATACAAAAAGAACGGCACGCGCTGCGAAGCGCAAAGCATGCCGTTCTTCACCGAAGGAAAATCAGTTTCGACTAGCTGTGATGGCTCACAAAGCCCGGATCTTGCACAGGCGGGTTTTGGTTGTGCTTTTCCTTGACTTCGCGCAGCAACTCCAGCACATGCGCGCGCTGTTCCTTGCGTTTTCGATCCTGCGCAGCAAGCAACTCCTGTCGCCGTGTCATGCGCACCGGCGCTTGTCGAAGCGTGGTTTTTACCGTCGGGTGAACCATGCGCGCGATGTAATCGGACCATGCGCGGAAATGCCATGACGAATGGGACGAGCCTGGGGTATTCATGAATCGGCCTCCACCACGTTGACGGTTGCCCGCGGCAGATGAAATAGCTGCCCGGACAGTCAATGTGCACCAAGGCTCGTTAGGCATTTGTAACGACAAAGGCACCGATTCGGTGATGCGGAAAATCAATGACATGGAGCGAGAACATTTCATTGCACCGCTATATTGTTCAGCGATGCGATGGTTAGCTTCACGTTATCGCCCGGCCGCCGCCAGCGCCTTCGTCTCGCCATGCGTGGCATGAATCGCCGCGGCAATCAGCGCCAGATCGTCCTCCATGCCAAAGCTGTCGCCCTGCGAATAGCCGAAACGCACGATCACCAGTTGTTCCGATGGAATGATGTAGATGCGCTGGCCCAGGAAGCCGCTCGCATAAAAACCATCTTTGGGAAAACCCTGCGCGACTCGCCACGCGGCCACCTTGCTCGGTCCGTCGTTGGTCCAGAAACCTGCGCCATAGGGCGAGCCCAAGGTGGAGCGCCGCGACCAATCCACCCACCCTTCCGGCAGGATGCGTTGTCCGTTGGGCGCCACGCCATCGTGCAGGTAAAGCTCGCCGAAACGCGCATAAGTACGCGCAGGCGCGTAGACGTAAGACGCGCCCATGAAAACGCCGCTGCCGTCGAATTCCATCGTCACACCGCTCAGGCGCGCAGGCTCAAGCAATTGCTGCTCCGCGAAGGTACGCATGCCTGATGCGCCACCGCCGACGGTTTGTCCAAGCAGCCGATCCAGAATCAGCGTGTTGCCGGATGTGTAATCCCACTCGCTACCGATCGGCCTGCTTAGCGAATACTGCGCGGCGTAGGCCGCCATGTCGTTCTTCAGGTATTCCATGCGCGCCACCGGGCTGAAGCCATCGGCGCTTTCTTCCACGCTGAGGCCACTGCGCATGCGCAGGAGATCCTCGATGGTCAGACGACCGCGCGAATCGTCCGCGGCCGACCATTCCGGCGCGCCAACTCGTTGGTCCACATGCAGACGCCCTTGCTTCACCAGAATGCCGAGCAGCGCATTGGTGAACGATTTCGCCACCGAATAACTCAACAGCGGCGTATGCGCGTCAAAACCTTTTGCATAACGCTCCGCGATGACGTGGCCGTCTTTCACGATCACCACGGCTTTGACGTCTTTGGTGGGCTCCCCGGCTTGTTCGTCGAATACCCGGTCGAGCGCGGTAGTAATCACAGGATCGCTGCTGGTCACCGTTCCCGCCGGCGCGAATCCATCGTCGACGGGTGCCGGCAAAAGCGGACGCGATGCCGGCGATGGCGGCGTATCGGCGTATTCGAGGCGGCATCCGTAGCCCGGCGTGAAATCGGCCTTGGCGTGAAACAAGCCGGCAAACGTAGCCTCCACACTTTGATGGGCGCGATCCACCCGATAACTGGCCAGGCGATCCAGCGGGTGGCCGATGATGGGTTTCACCAGTTCCTGAAATGTCGCTTCCGGGTCCAGCCCCGCCACGTACGTCGCCGAGCACAGGTTATGCGCCGCCATGCCGGCAGCCACTTTCGCCGCGCTTCCTAACCGGGACATCCCAACGCCCGCCAACGCCGCCACCAGCACGACGCCACCTGTCCATATCCACACTCGCCTTGCCATAACCCTGCCCTCAAGCCGTGCCGTGATGGGCGCCAGCATGCGCTTTGCCGCGCCTCGTAAACGGGGATGTGGGACGAATGCCGGCATGACGGGGACGAGTCACGGCCCGCGCTTTACAAACGCGTGAGCAATCCCGGCGGCAGGCTGTCCAGGTAGCGGCGGGTCCAGGTAAGGCGCGCGCCGTCGTCGAGCAGCAGCCGATACTCCCCTTCCGGCCAGGGAAGCACTTCGCGTATGGCTTCCAGGCGCACCAGGGCCGATCGATTCACGCGCGCGAACCGCAACGGGTTGAGCCGCGACAGCATGTTCTCCAGCGTGCCGCGCAGCCGATAGCTGCGCCCTTCCGCATAAACATCGAGGTAATTGCGGCTCGATTCGATGCGGCTGATGCGGTCGGCACGAATCAGTTGCGCACTCTCGTCGGACTGCACCAGCACGTGCTCGATGTAATGCGCCGGTGGCGGCAATGTCTCGAGCAAGCCGTCGATGCGACGACTCATGTCCATGCCCGGCATCAGGCGCTCGCGCAACCGTTGGATCAGTCGATCGAATCGTTCCGGGCTCACCGGCTTGAGAAGGTAATCGAATGCATGCACTTCGAAGGCCTGCAAGGCACGGTCGTCATGCGCGGTCACGAAGACGATTTCCGCAGGCAGCGGATCGCCCAAGGCCTGCAGCACCGAAAAACCGTCCATGTCCGGCATGCTGATATCGAGGAAGACCACGTCGGGACGCACTTTGTTGATCAGCGTCAGCGCATCGCGCCCGTTACCCGCTTCGCCCACCAGCAAGATGCCGTCGGACATGGCGAGATAGCGCTTCAGCTTATCGCGCGCCGGCGCTTCGTCGTCGACAATGACCGCGCGCAACGTCATGCGGGCCGGCTCTCGGCATACGGCAGCCAGAGCGAAACGCACGTGCCTTGTCCTTCGATACGCTCCAGCCGCAAGCCTGCGGCGTCGCCGTAAAGGTGCTTGAGCCTGGCTTCGATATTGCTCAGGCCGATACCGTGACCGCGATGCGTGCTGTCGCCTTGGCCTTGGCCTGCATCGCGAACCGACAATTCCAGCTGCTGGTCGCGATGTACCGCCTTCACATCGACAAGCCTGACATCGCTCCCGCCGCCATGCTCGATGGCGTTCTCGACAATCGGCTGCAATACGAGAAACGGCACGCGCGCCGCGCCCAGCGACGCTTCCGATTCGATATGCACGACCAGCTGCTCGCCGAAACGCGCTTTCTGGATATCCAGGTACAGCTCCAGCAGCTTCCACTCCTCCGCCAATGCGTGTTCCTGCTCGCGGGCCCCGAGTGTGGCGCGCAACAGCTCGCCGATGCGGGCCAGCATTTCGTCGGCCACGCGCGGCCGCTCGTACATGATGGACGAGACGGCATTGAGCGTGTTGAACAGGAAATGCGGATTGAGCTGCAAGCGCAACGCATCCAGCCGCGCCTCCGACAACGCCGACTCCAATTGCACGGCGCGCAATTCGCGCTTCTGCGCCTGGCGATAGCGATCAGCCAGCCACAGCACAAAGGCCAGCAACAGGTAATAGAAAACGTCGCTGGGGAACTCCATCAGATAGCGCCACGACATCACGCCGTAGTCGTAGTCGCCATAGCCAAACAGATGGAAGAGTGCGGTGCGCGAGCCCCACATGAAGCTGGTGTGCAGCACCGACACCACACAGAGCAACACGACATGGCTCGCCAAGCGCTGCCAGCGCTCGGGCAATCCGCGAATACCCCGCAATGCCGCCACCAGCAACGGCACCAGCACGCCGAAGCTCAGGCTTCCCGTCATTTCCTCGACGAGCTTGGGTCCAAAAGCTGACGGTATGCGATCGGCCACATCATTGAGGTAGCGATGCAGCGCATCCAGAAGACCGATCAGCACGACCACGCCAAACCACATCGCCAGCCAGAATCGGATGCGACGGGGCGCGCCGATATCGTCGATCCGGATGGTTTCCGAAGGTTTCAGCATGGCAGGTTGAATAAGGTGGTGCCGCCGTTTTACCACGCGGTCTGAGCATTGACCTAGTCAGTTCCCATGTGTGCCTGGATTAAACTGGCCGCAGGCACCTGAGCGAGAGCAGTGACGCAATGCAGATCCTTCCTGGCGACCTCGGCGATTCACGCATCATTGCCTTGCTCCACACGCACGTCACCACCGCACGCGCGGAAACCGCCCGAGGCAGCGCGCATGCCCTGGACGTGACCGCACTGCAATCGCCCGATATCAGTTTCTGGGCCATCTGGGACCGCGATGAATTGCTGGGTGTCGGTGCATTGCGACGACTTACGCCGGATCATGGCGAAATCAAATCGATGCACACGTCGCAATCCGCGCGCAAGCGTGGCGCAGGGAGCGCCATGCTGCGCCATCTCATCGATACGGCCCGTGCCGATGGCCTATCGCGTGTCAGCCTTGAAACAGGGGCGTGGGATTATTTCATCCCCGCCCGCACGTTCTACAAACGTCATGGCTTCGTGGAATGTCCGCCGTTCGGCGACTACAGGGCGGACCCCCACAGCGTTTTCATGACGCTGGATTTAACCGACCACTCTGCTCATTTTCCGGAGCCGACGTAATCCACGCGCCAGACCGAATTGGAACCGTCGTCCGTCACCAGCAGCGAACCGTCCGGCGCGACCGTCACACTTACCGGACGCCCCCAGACTTGTCCGTTCGGCAGCACGAAGCCGGTGAGAAAATCCTCGTATTCTCCGCTGGCCTTGTCGGTGTGATGACGGGGAACGCGAATCACCTCATACCCGACGCGCGTCGCCTTGTTCCACGATCCGTGCTCGGCGCCGAACAAGTCTCCGTCGTATTCCTCCGGAAACCGGCTCGCTTCGTAAAACGCGATTTGCAGTGCCGCGTTGTGCGGCTGCAGGATCACATCCGGCGTGATGACCTTGTCCTTCAATTCCGGATGCTTGCCGACATGGCGCGGGTCCTGGTGCGAGCCCATGTACCACCACGGCCATCCATAAAAACCGCCCTCGCGCACCGAGGTGATGTAGTCGGGAACGAGGTTGTCGCCCAGCCCGTCGCGCTCGTTCACCGTGGTCCATAGCTGTCCGTTCTTCGGATCGATGGCGATGCCGGAGGGATTGCGTATGCCCCACGCATAGACGCGCTTGTTCGATCCGTCGGGATTGAACGCCAGGATGTCCGCGCGATCCTTTTCCGCGGGCGTAACATCCGGATCGTCCACATTGGAAGCCGATCCCACCGCGACGAACAGGGTCTTGTTGTCGCGCGAAAACGCGACATCGCGCGTCCAGTGGCCGTCGCCATGCGGCAGGTCGACGATATGCTCCGCCTTCCCGCGCGCCTTCAGATCGCCGTTGCGATACGGAAAGCGGACCACTTCATCGGTATCGCCCACGTATACCCATTGTGGATTGGGCCCCGCCGGATAGAACGCGATGCCATACGGTTGATGCAGGTGCGTGGCGAACACTTCGGTTTGCGCGGGCTTGCCATCCGCCGACAAACCACGGAAAACGCGGATCTGACCGCTGCCGCTTTCGGCAAGAAAAATGTCGCCGTTCGGCGCGGTGCGAATCACGCGCGGCGTACCCAGCGACTCGGCGTAGAGATTCACCTTGAAGCCGGCCGGTGCCTTGGGCCACGCGTCGGCAGGGCGCGGCACCAACGTCGGCCCATTGCCCGCCGAGGCGGTGGCATAAGGAGCTGGCAGGTCGGCCAGCGTAATCTTGCGGGACTTGCCCGGCGCCTCGTAACGGAAATCGGTAAAGGGCGGTGTCGGCGGTGGCGTCGTAATGGACGACGCGACCGATGCAATTTGTGCCGCTTGCACGGGCTTCGCCGTCGGCAACGTCTTCAGGTACGAAACGATCTGCCAGCGCTGCTGCTCCGGCAGGGCTGCCCATGACGGCATGCCGTTGTTCACCGCACCCTGGGTGATGAACCAGAACAGCGCGCCATCCGTCGCCTGTTGCGCGGCGCCATGCGCCAGCGCCGGAATATTGCCGGCGCCCTGCCCGCCAAGGCCGTGGCAACTCGCGCAATTCTTGGCATAGAGATCGCGCCCCGCGTTTACGGCGGAAATTTGACCGGCGTAGGGATTGGCCACGGATGACGCTGCGCCGGGAGCGCCATGGAAGCTCGACGTATCCGCAGCGGCGCAGGACGCCGCCACGAACAAACCAAGACAACCGCCCACCAACGTGAAAAAGGTCAACGACGAAAAAGATGACGACACAAAAGATTGCCTGGCCAAAATCTGTCTCCACTCGCCTGAGGTCAAGACCAAATGCATGCACTCCCTGCCGTCGACAACATCCCCGCAATACCCTCGCGGCACGGAGCACCGCGTTGTCGAGCCGGACACACAGAATCTCTATAACAGCGCATCTTCATGCGATGTGAAGCCGTGTGACCTGGTAGCCCGCGACATTGTGGCTCCAGCTCAAAACGGCCGGGTGCTCGATGCTGCGAAATCGTTGCCTGATGATCTATAGCAAAACCGGCCGCAAGACCCGCACCCTATCGCGACAACGACGCAGGATCGACCAAGACACGCGTGCGTGAATGTGCCGAAGGTTAGGGAACCCTCATCGCAGGGTGCCAGATCGGCACCGACGGGCCCACGAGCGTGGTCACGGGAGAGCGACCGCGACCAGGCCGTTCAAAAAGTTGCCGCACTCGGCAATTTTGTGACGTGAAATGCATCGATCCGATGATCGGCCACCGACACACTGACCACCGCGCAGCCCACGCCGATCAGGGAAAGCGCCAGCCCGGACGGCATCTGGTAAAGCAGATGCATCACCCTGGCCACGCCATACCAGGAGTGCGGATTGTTCACGAACGAGCACGCTCCCGGGCAAAAGTCCCGCATCCATGACATGACGGTGGGCTGGTTTGTCCAATAGCCGTCGTGAAGCCACTTCAAGACCTGAAATCCCAGCCAGACAAACGCCGCCATATTCAGGATGACGCCGGCGAGCCACAGGGCGAACCCCACGGCTTCCCGAGTCATTTGGTCCATACGCGCCAGTGTCATATCCACTACTCCGCCATCGTGCCGACGTCATCGGAGTTATTCATGCATATCCCATGCCGATGGCGCCGCACGCAGCGTCCGCACGTTGTTTTTCACTGGCTGATTTCGTCGCGCCCTGCAGCGCGTCTTGCCATGAATTACTTCAGGACCGCACGCTCCAGTAACGCGGCTATCCACATCAAGATCACACCTGCACTCACTCCCAACGCTGGCGCGAGCCGCTGGCGGCTTTTGGTGGCATTGGCCCACAGCGCGGGAATGAGGTCGCCACAGGCCAGATAAAGGGTGGTACCCGCGGCAAGCACAAGGCTTTCCGCCAGAAACGCAGCGGGTGCCAGACCCGCCATAAGCAACGCACCGAACGGAGTGGCTCCGCAGGTGGCGAAGGTGAGGATGAACGCTGCGTCGCGATCGTATCCGCCTGCGATCAGGACTCCGGCGTTGCTGACCTCACGCGGCAGTTCGTGCAACATGATGGCCAGTGCGACCAACCATCCGACGGCTGGATTGACCGTAAAGCTGGCACCTATCACCACGCCATCCACCAGGTGGTGCAACGCGTCGCCCACGATATTCATGTGCGCAAACGTCGCCGTCGTCCCCGGTGTGCGAAGCGCGCGCAACACGCATTCGACGGTAAAGAGGGCAAGCATGCCCATCAATATGTGCGGCCCTACTCGTCCGATGGATTCGCCCTGCGCCAGCGCATCGGGAACCATGTGCAGCAGCGCATCGCCCATCAGCAGGCCGGCGGCCAGGGACTGCAGCCACGGCAGGATGCGAATCAATTGAGGCGGGGGTAACCAGACGAGCAGTCGCGCCGTGAGCGCCACGGATGCGACGAGCGTCGCTGCTAATAACGACCAGGGCATGAAAATCCAAAAAGAGCAGTAGTGAAGAACCGATGCGAACCCGCGCTTCCTTCGGCGTTCGGCCATCGCGAATGAATACGAGCTGCGTGAGCAGCTTCGTTACGGCGGGTGTTGGGCTATCGCGCACGTCGTGTCTTGCAGTTCCTCGGCATGCGCACGATCGCCCGTTGCGGTGTCCGCACGACCGCTCAATAAAACGAAGCCAGGTGCACCGGATGGGGAGTACGCCCCCATGACCAGCAAGCTATGCGTGGCAAGGGTATCGTTGCGCGGTAATGCGCTGGCGAGATCCTTGAGCGGATTGTCGCGAAGGTTCTCGCCGCTCACCCATTTGGCCGCGTAGCGATGTCCAAACGGCGGCAGACCTTCCGGCAGCGGGCGCCAATCCGGTGTGATCCTCGGAAGCCAACGATGGATGGCGTCCTGTACATCGCCGCGAACGCAGTCGATATGGATATGCAGTTGATCCTGGGAGCGACCGAGGCTCGAATTGATCGCCAGACTCACCACGCCTCGCGGTTGCGAGGCGTGCAACGACGCGTCGACGTAAAGGCGGGCCTTCCACGCCGCGGCAAAATAGTTGGCGGCATCGGGAGCGAGCAGCGCCGGGCTTTCGATGCCCGTGATCCGCGCAAGCGGCAAGAGCAAGTACTGATAAGGCCCGTCGCGATCCTTGAAGATGGCATAGCCGCCTTGGCCGAGTTCGACGTCGGTGCAAGGCGCTGGCGGAAAAATCCGGCGTTCCGCCTTGGATACGCAGCGCTGATGAACCAGCGTCCAAAGTATGTTTCGGTCCTCGAACGACCGTGTCGTTGTTGGCGTCGGCGTGCTTTCCACATTGGACTGCGCATGCGCATGCAGAGGCGCAGTCATCGCCCACGCGGCGATACCCAACAGCACTAGACATACGCGGACGATCCATCGCTTGTCATGCACGACAGCGAAGCGTGGCGCACCGCCGGTCGAGGGGATTGTTCGCATGGTGGAGCCCTGCGCTGCCTGATACGTAATGTTATATCATTTCATCTTGGCAAGATGAAGTGTCAAACCGCAGGCGTTCCTGGTCGCGCCTGTTTTTGAAGTACATGACGGATCAAACGAATGCCGGTGAGCGCTCAAGAAGCGCCAACGCGCCGATGCTCCGGGCAGTTAGAGCTGCACCGTATGCTGCTTGCGGTACTCGGCAGGCGTGACGCCGACGTGCTTCTGAAATGCACGGCGTAGCGTGTCGGCGTTGGCAAAGCCGCATTTGGAAGCCACCAGCTTCGGCGTGTCGTGCCCGTTCTCCAGCAACATCCGCGCTGCGGTGACACGCGTGGTCTCCACCCATGCAGCAGGCGTGATACCTACTTCCGTGTGGAACAGCCGCGCGAAATGCCGAGCGCTCAGTCCTGCGTGCTTGGCCATGCTGGCGATGCTGTGCTCCAAATCCGGATTCGCAGCGACCCAGCGCTGGACTTCCTGCAGCACCGAACGCCCCATGGGCCGGGTTTCGCCTTTTCGGCTGAACTGCAATTGCCCGCCTGGGCGCTTGAAGTACATGACCAGTTGCCCGGCGACACGCTTGGCGATATCGCGGCCCAGATCTTCTTCCACCAGCGCCAACGCGAGATCCAAACCCGCCGTGACGCCTGCGGCAGTACGCAACTTCCTGTCGCGGACATACAGCGCATCCTCGTCGATGTGGACCTTGGGAAACGCGCGGGCCAGATCGTCGACCGCCGCCCAGTGCGTGGTGACGTGGTGCCCATCCAGCAAACCCGTTGCCGCGAGCACGAAGGCGCCCGTGCAAATCGAACCATAGCGCCGGCTGCGCGTGGCCGTCGTTCGCAGCCATTTCAAGACATGCGGCGACAGCGCGGTCTTTGCGGCGTTCGGGGCTCCGGCAACCAGCAAGGTATCGATGCGCTCGCTGCCTTCGCCCGCGATCGCGTCCGGCAGCAGGCGTACTCCGGACGAACTGCAAATAGGGCCGCGTTGGGAAGCGATGACCTTCAGCGCGTAGAACTCCTTGCCCATTTCGATATTCGCCTGCGCGAACACATCCAGCGGGCCGGAAACGTCGAGCAACTGGACGCCCGGCAAGGCAACGACAGCAACCGTCTTGGCCATTTTCCACCAACCTCCCGCGCGTCCGCATTACGCGCGAAATGGCAGTATACGACGTATCACGCCTATTGAGGACACGCATGGGCGTAGGGACAATTGATTCACCCACCCTATGGAGATCCATCATGTCCCTGAACGTCAATGGCGTTTTCGTCCCCGACAGCCAACTGGCCCGCGAGATCACTGAAGTGGTTCGCGACACGGTCACGCCGCTGCTGTTCCATCATTCCAGCCGCGTGTACTACTTCGGCGCCTTGGCCGGCAAACGTCGCGGATTGAAGTTCGACCCGGAGCTGCTTTATTGCGGGGCGATGTTCCACGACATGGGCCTGATGCCCAAGCACAGCAGTCCCAACGAGCGTTTCGAAGTCGACGGCGCCAATACCGCACGCGACTTCCTGAAAAGCCACGGCATCGCTCAGCAAGACATCGACACTGTTTGGACGGCCATCGCGCTGCACACCACGCCCGGCATCCCGCAACACATGCATCCCTTGATCGCGCTGGTGACGGCAGGCGTGGAAATGGATGTGCTCGGTTTGGCCTACGACCAGTACAGCGATGGCGAACGCGAAGCCGTGGTGCGCGCGCATCCGCGCGGAAACCAGTTCAAGGAAGACATCCTCCAGACGTTCTACAACGGCATCAAGCACAAGCCCGACACCACGTTCGGCAACGTCAAGGCCAATGTGATCGCCGACAAGGAACCGCACTTCCACGCCGGAAATTTCTGCAGCGTGATCCGCTGTTCGGCCTGGGCTGCGTAAGGCTATTCGTGTTGACGAGCGACTTCGCCATACGGCGAAGTTGCTTGAGAAGTGAGCCCGACCTGTTTTCGACGAAACCGCGATCCATAGCTTTCATCAATGCTTTCGAAACTAATTTTCAATTTCTCGTACAAGCCATCGCTCGCTAGGATCGACTCACTGCTAACGAATAGCGAGTCAGGATCATTGTTCGACTTTGGCTGCGTATAGCCATTCTTTTTGACGAACGATCTCGCTCAAGCGGGCGAATCAGCGCCGGTCGTGAAACGGCGCCCACTCATTCTTTGAGAACACTGCCATGAACGACACATCGAAATTCCCCCACCTGACCCACGCAACGGGCGCGCCCGTCAGCGACAACGTAAACATTCAGACCGCAGGCCCGCGCGGCCCTGCCCTTTTGCAAGACGTGTGGCTGATCGAAAAGCTGGCGCATTTCGATCGCGAAGTGATCCCGGAACGGCGCATGCACGCCAAGGGTGCGGGCGCACACGGCACGTTTACCGTGACGCACGACGTCACGCGCTACACCAAGGCCAGGATCTTCTCGGAAATCGGCAAGAAAACCCCCATGTTCGCCCGTTTCTCGACGGTGGCCGGCGAGCGCGGCGCGGCCGATGCCGAACGCGACATTCGCGGGTTCGCACTGAAGTTCTACACCGAGGAAGGCAACTGGGACGTGGTCGGCAACAACACGCCGGTGTTCTTCTTCCGCGACCCGCTGCGCTTCCCCGACCTGAACCACGCGATCAAGCGCGATCCTCGCACGGGCATGCGCAGTGCCGACAGCAACTGGGACTTCTGGAGTCTGCTGCCGGAGGCACTGCACCAGGTCACCATCGTCATGAGCGAACGCGGGCTTCCGCGCACGTTCCGCCACATGCACGGCTACGGCAGCCACACTTACAGCTTCATCAACGCGGCCAATGAACGCACCTGGGTGAAGTTCCACTTCCGCACGCAACAAGGCGTCCAGAATATGACGGATGCGGAAGCGGAAACGCTGGTAGGCAAGGATCGCGAAACGCATCAGCGCGACCTTTACGACAGCATCGAGCGTGGCGACTTTCCGCGCTGGACGCTGTTCGTCCAGGTCATGACCGACGCGCAGGCCAAGGCCTTTCCGTTCAACCCCTTCGATCTCACGAAGATCTGGCCGCAAGGCGACTTCCCGTTGATCGAAGTCGGTTATTTCGAGCTGAACCGCAATCCGGACAACTTCTTCGCCGAGACCGAACAGTCGGCCTTTTCGCCGGCGAACATCGTGCCCGGCATCAGCTACTCGCCGGACAAGATGCTGCAAGCGCGCCTGTTCTCGTATGCCGATGCGCAGCGCTACAGGCTCGGGGTGAACTTCAACCACATCCCCGTCAACGCGCCCAAGTGTCCGTTCCACAGCTATCACCGCGATGGCGCGATGCGCACCGACGGCAACCTCGGCGGCACGCCGTCGTACTTTCCCAACAGCAAGGGCGTGTGGACCGATCAGCCCCAGCTCAACGAACCGCCGCTGGAAATCTCCGGTGCCGCAGCACATTGGGACCACCGCGTCGATGACGACTACTACCAGCAACCCGGCGACCTGTTCCGCAAGATGAACCCGGCTCAGCGCCAGGCCCTTTTCGACAACACCGCGCGCGCGATGGGCGATGCACGAGACGAAGTGAAGCAACGCCACATCGACAACTGCACGAAGGCCGATCCCGCCTACGGGGCCGGTGTCGCAGCCGCCGTCGCCCGGCTCGCCGCCGAAGCGCGCCGCTAAACCTCTGGAGATACACGATGGATATGTACATGACCAAGACGCCCAGCCAGCCGATGTCGCTGGCGACGACGCCGGCCGGCCTGAGCACCATTGCCGTTTCCGACATTTCAACCAGCCTCAATGCCACCCTGGCCGACATGTTCGCCTTGTTTTTCAAGACGAAGAACTTTCACTGGCACATGACCGGGCCGCACTTCCGCGACTACCACCTGTTGCTCGACGAACAAAGCGCGCAGATTTTCGCGGCGATAGACCCCATGGCGGAGCGCGTCCGCAAGCTCGGCGGAACCACGTTGCGATCGATGGTGCACGCTTCCAGGCTGCAGCGCACCGCCAACAACGACGAGGACGGCGTGACACCGATCGACATGCTGGCCGAGCTGCTGGACGACAATCAGCAACTCGCCGTCAGCCTGAGAGAGGCCCATGCCTTGTGCGACATACACGGCGACGTCGCATCGGCCAGCCTCATCGAGAACTGGATCGACGAAGCGGAAGGCCGGGCGTGGTTCCTCGCCGAGACGATCTCGTAACGAAACCTTCCATGCAAAAAATGGCGGAGGGGCGCGCACCCATGCCCCTCCGTTTTCAGGCGCTTGATGTCTTAAGGAGAAAGCAACCACCCGGAGCGCAAGATATTCACTCTTCCGTGCGCCACCAAGACCCTGCTGAAAAGGAGTTAGCTCTTATGATCTCGATCGTCCTCTTGATCAATCCAGGTTCTTCAAAGATTGAAAAGCTCGAGGAAGCTCCTGAGCTTCTTGAGCGGGATGGCATCGTTTTCTCTCTGCGCGGTGGGCCACGCACTCCACAGCCGACCGGCGATCGGGTGTGGGATCCCGTTGCCGTCTATGCTCCCGATGAACTGACCGAAGAAGAATTCCAGCAGTTATTCGAAGCCAGCAGGGGCCGCGTTCAGGAACTAAATCTCAAGTACTGACTACTAAGAGTTCTTGGAACTCAAGCAGCGCCATTGAGGTACAGTGATCCGCCGACAGATACCCTGCTCATCGCCAAAAAACCAGAAACAGGACATATCGCCGGCCTGTATGCAGAACATTCTTTTCCGGCTGTTTGTAGTCGGAACTGGAATCAACGCGACGCTTGAGCAAGTTTTGTGTCGTGCTTGTACGTCGTCAGCCTCTCATTCCCCCAACGATCCCCATCGACATGATTGAATCCATGCCCGACTCCGAACGCATCGCCATTTTCGATCTGGACGGCACACTCATCGATGCCGTGCCGGACATCGTGCCTGCCATCAATCAGGTGATGGACATCTACCATCTGGCGCCAGTAACCCACGCCGAAGCGGCGTCGCTGATGGGAGACGGCCTGCACCAGTTCGCACTGCGCGCGTTCCAACGGCGCGGCGCTATGGCAAGCGAAGACGATATCGCGATGTTCGCCGACCACTACGGCCGCCATCCCGTCACACACACGCGACTCTACCCCGGCGTACCCAATACGCTACAGGCGCTTGTCGATACCGGCTGGCGCTTGATCGTATGCAGCAACAAGAGCGAAGCCATCGCCGACCACATCCTCCGCGAGCTTGGCGTGCGGTCCTATTTCGCGGTCGTGTGCGGCGGGGATACGGTCGTCGCGCGCAAGCCCGATCCGCGTCATCTATCGGAGGCCTTGTCCCGTGCTGGCGCCTCGGCGGATCAGGCAGTGATGATCGGCGATTATCAGGCCGACGTATGGGCGGCGCGCATGCTCGGCGTTCCCAGCATTTTTGCGGCTTGGGGTTATGGACACCGGGACATGGGAAGCCAGGCCACGCGTATCGCCAAGCAGTTCAGCGATCTGCCGGCCTTGCTGGACGAAGTGCTTCCCGGCGCGATGGCTCCCTATTAGCCACACCTAAAACCTTACGTCGGCATCATATTCGTGTTGCGCAGCAACTCGAAAAAGACGCGAGGAGCATGGTCCACCGGCATCGGCTCCTCGCTGTGATCGCCCACATAGGCCACGACGAGTTCCCAGCACAGCTCGGGTCCGGCCAGTTCCGCCATGCCGATCGCCGGCAGGCGCGTTCTTGCAGCAGCTTCCGGCAGCAGCGCCACACCTAATCCGCGACGCACCAGTTCGACCAGCGTGTCCAGGTCGCTGACTTCGAACGCGATGTGCCGGTCGATGCCGGCTTCCAAAAATCCGCGGTCGATGAGTTTGCGCGTTCCCCAGTCCTGTTCGAAATCGACGAAGGGCTGACCGCGCAGCGCGCTCCATGGCACATCGGTGCGGCCTGTCAGGGGATGGTTCGGCGCGCAAGCCAGCACCAGCGCGTCGCACGCGATCATGGTCGTGTGCACGTCCGCAGGCGGTTCGGACAAGGGAAGAACCGCCAGATCCAGTTTTCCGCTGCGCACCTTCTCCAGCAATGCCGATGCACTGCCCTGGCACAAGCGCACTTCGACATCCGGATGCCGCACGTGAAACTGTTCGATCAACGACGGCAGGTCGAGAAAAGCGGGAAGGCTCTGCACCGTGCCGATGCTCAGCGTGCCGTGTTTCAAACCCTGGATGGCCGCGACTGTTTCGCGCGCATCGTTGATCGCTTCCAGCGCTGCCTTGGCCTTGTTGAGAAAGATTTTGCCGACCGTGGTCAGGCGCACCTGGCGCGTGTTGCGCACGACCAGCTGCGCATCCAGCTCGGCTTCAAGCTGGCGGATCGAGGTGGACAACGCCGATTGCACGATGTTGACCCGGCGCGCCGCGCGCGTGAAATGCTGCTCTTCGGCGAGCACCACGAAATGTTGCAGTTGGCGAAGTTCCACGTCGTGCCTCGCATCTTATTCATGAAACAGATCAATTGTATCAAAATATTCCATTTGAATGATTAGCGGATGGGAACTACTTTCGTGTTACCCCTCTCCCCCCGAGACAAACACCATGGCTGCTAATCCTTCCGCACTCATTGCGCCAAGCACCCCGCTACCCACGCGCCGGCTTGGTCTTACCGACATGCACATCACCCGCGTTGGCTTCGGTGCCTGGGCCATCGGCGGCCCGGACTGGGCTTTCAGCTGGGGCGAGCAGGACGACAACGAATCGATTGCCGCGATCCGCCACGCGATCGATCGCGGCATCAACTGGATCGACACGGCCGCGATCTACGGCCTTGGCCGTTCCGAGGAAGTCGTGCGCCGCGCGCTGGCGGACATTCCACAGAACGAGCGCCCTTACGTGTTCACCAAGTGCGGATTGGTGTGGGATGAAGCCGATCGCCAGCTGACGCCGCGCCAGATCGGGGCACCCGCAAGCATCCGGCGCGAAGTGGAAGCATCGCTTCGACGGTTGAAGGTGGAACGCATCGATCTCTATCAGATGCACTGGCCGGCCGAAGATGGCACGCCGCTGGAAGCGTATTGGCAGACGCTGCTGGACCTGAAACATGAAGGCAAGGTACGCGCGGTCGGCCTTTCCAATCACAACACCGAGCAGCTTGAATTCGCCGAAGGCTTCGGCCATGTCGATACCTTGCAGCCGCCGTTCTCGCCGATCCGCCGCACTGTCGCCGCCGCGGAACTGCCGTGGTGCCACGAACATCAGACCGGCGTGATCGTCTATAGCCCGATGCAATCCGGCTTGCTGAGCGGCCGTTTCAGCGTCGAACGCGCCAAGGCATTGCCCAAGGACGACTGGCGTTCGCGCAACGCGGAATTCAACGGCGAGAAACTGCTTGCCAACCTCAAGCTGGCGGAAGCACTGGAGCCCATCGCCGAACACTATGGCGTGACGGTCGCGGCCGTAGCGGTAGCGTGGACGCTCGCATGGCCCGGCGTCACGGGTGCGATCGTCGGCGCGCGCAGTCCCGCACAAGTGGATGGCTGGTTGGCGGCGGCGAGCCTTCAGTTGACGCAGCACGACATGAGCTGGATTGCACAAGCGATTCTTGCCACGGGCGCGGGCAGTGGACCTGATGTTCCGTAAGCCTGATGCGCATGCTCCCTGCCCCGCCACGCGCGGGGCGGAAGCCACCGCCGCTTTGCTTCAAGGAATCACGCCTATGTCCATGACACACAAGCGCAGCTTTGCTGCGCTCATCGTTTTTCTCATTCCGCTTTTGACGCCCGTGCATGCACAAACGGTTTCCTCCGCGCACGCCGACATACTCGTCAAAAGCGATAGCTCCTGGAACGGCAAGCCCTATACCGCTTACCCCCAAGGCAGGCCGCAGCTGACCTTGCTGAAAATGACGATCCCCGCGCACACGGCCTTGCCCTGGCACGTCCACCCCATGCCCAACGCGGGTTACGTGTTGTCCGGCCAGCTGACGATCGAAGACCGAGCCACCGGCAAGAAGCAGACCTTCCAGGCCGGCCAGGCGTTTACCGAATCGGTGAACGATGTGCATCGCGGCGTCAGCGGCGATCAACCGACCGTTCTGCTCATCACATACTCGGGAACGCCGGGCCTGCCAACATCCGAGCCGCTGAAAGGCGAAAAGCCCGAGTACTAGCAAGCTTTGGAAAAAAACGGCACGTTGAATTTTGTCATCGACGCCAAATCTTCCCAATGGGTGTTCAATGGGCAGCCATGTGCAGCGCCATGGCATATCGCCATGACAGCCGGCATCCATTCCGCACAGCCGCTACGCCGCACTTCACGCATCACGAGGACAAAACAGCCATGACGCTACCAACACGAAAGCTCGGCAACCAGGGGCTCACCGTTTCGACCATCGGCCTGGGCTGCATGGGCATGAGCCAATCCTACGGCCCGGCGGACGAAGCCGAATCCATCGCCACGCTGCATCGCTCGATCGAACTCGGCTGCACCTTCCTCGATACCGCGGAAGTCTATGGACCGTTCGTCAACGAGGAACTGCTCGGCCGCGCCCTCGCAGGCAAGCGAGACCAGGTCGTGCTCGCCACCAAGTTCGGTTTCAAGATCGAGGACGGCAAGACCCTCGGCACGGACAGCCGCCCCGAGCACATCCGCGACGTGGTGGATGCATCGCTCAGGCGCCTGCGCACCGACCACATCGACCTGCTCTACCAACACCGCGTCGATCGCAACGTGCCGATCGAAGACGTGGCCGGCACCGTCGGCGATCTGGTGAAACAGGGCAAAGTGCGCTTCCTTGGACTTTCCGAAGCAGGCGCCGACACCGTTCGCCGTGCGCATGCCGTGCATCCCGTCTCGGCGTTGCAAAGCGAGTATTCGTTGTGGGAGCGCAACCTCGAACAGGACATCGTTCCCCTGCTGCGCCAGCTTGGTATCGGCCTGGTGGCCTTCTCGCCGCTGGGGCGCGGTTTTCTTACCGGCGAAGTAAAGCGCGCGGAGGAATATCCGGAAAACGATTTCCGCCGCAATGACCCTCGCTACCAAGGCAAGAACTACGACGCCAACGTGCAGGCCGCGCAGATCGTGCGCGATATCGCCACGAACTTGCATGCCAAGCCCGGCCAGATCGCGCTGGCCTGGCTACTGCGCAAAGGCCAAAACATCGTGCCGATTCCCGGCACCAAGCGTCGCACCTATCTGGAAGAAAACATCGCAGCGGCCACCCTGTCTCTTAACGAAG
Source organism: Dyella psychrodurans (assembly GCF_003363265.1). Classification (GTDB taxonomy): domain Bacteria; phylum Pseudomonadota; class Gammaproteobacteria; order Xanthomonadales; family Rhodanobacteraceae; genus Dyella_B; species Dyella_B psychrodurans. The sequence continues at coordinate 752,197 of NZ_QRBF01000001.1, forward strand.
CACAGATGAAAGCGCTGGATGATGCGTTGGCACCGGGCAAGATTTCCGGGCCACGTTACAACGAAAAGATGATGGCACTGGTGGATCGCTGAGGCAGCCGGGGAAAAAGCGTGAGAGTGCTTCTTGCATAAAAAGCACTCTGACCCTGAGGTTTCTAACCCTGAGGTTTCGAGGTTTCCACGTTTTTGCTCGTCATCCCGGCGCAGGCCGGAGGCGCTTCACAACAGCGAAGCTGGTCATCCAGTGAAATACGCGTGCGCAGCACACTGAATAGCTTTTTAGTTGTTAGGCGCTCTGCCATCGGTTGCGACTTCAGGCGCTGAACGCAACACCCCTTCCGCCTGCGCGTCTATAACGTGTTGCGTTCACCGGCTTAAGTCGCAGTCGAAAGCGGACATTGCATCTGTGCCAATCTCTCCGTATGACGAAACATCGAGCGTTTTCGCCATTTCGGTGGTGCCGTTCCAGCCTAACCCCTGATATAGCGGCCTGCCTTTCTCCGTTGCATGCAGAACGGCATAGCAAACCCCGCGCCTCGCGAACTCCGCTTCCGCCAGGTTCATCAGTTCGCGGGCCAATCCGCGATTTCTGTAGTCGGGTTCGACAAAGACATTCAGGACATATCCGCGTTTGTCCTGCGCCGGATGCTCGGGGTGCGGTGGCCAGTCGATGAGCATCAGGCCGATTCCGGCAACGGGAACACCATCGTCCAACATGACATAGCCAAAATAGGATCCATCCCGGATTCGTGGTCCGACCCATTCGCGGAAATGCTCGGTCATGGGCATCAACACATCATCGCTTCTACCCGCGTCCCGAAACATTTCTTCGCGGTGCCTGCAAACGAGCTCAAGATCACTTGCACGGAGTGTTCGAATGTCCATAAAGATTCCGAAGTGACAAGGTCAAACCGTAATGTGCGCCCATCCGCTGCAATGATCATCTGAATCCGCAGTCCGCGAACAGGCCCTAGTAAAACGGCCGAATCTCGATGTCGCTCGGCCCTGGCATGGGATTGGGGCAGCGCTTCAGCCAGGCGACCGCCTCGTCCATATCCTTGACCTCCCAGATCCAGAAGCCGGCGATCAACTCCTTGGTCTCGGCGAATGGCCCGTCGATCACCGTGCGGCGGGGACCATCGAACGCGATACGCTTGGCCTGCGAAGTAGGCTTGAGGCCCTCGGCCATGAGCAGGACGCCCGCGTGGCGCAGCTCGTCGTTGAACTTGCCCATCGCCTTCATCATCTCGGCCGTCCACTCGGGCGTGGCACTCTCTCTTTCGCTGTGCTCCGTCGCTTTCACCAATACGATCATACGCATCGCCTGCCTCCTTGTTCGAGCCGGTCTCGTCGGCCCTGCATGGGAACGACGAACCGGATTTTCGAAAATCGACATCGCCTTGCAGTTTTTCGATGGCTCCATCAAAAAGGATAAGAGTGCTTTTTCCAATCCGTATGGACGATGCAGCGCCTGTCTTCAACGTTCCGCCCACGTTGAAGCGGCGGAACAGACTGCGGCCCTGGCGCCTTACCGGCTCTTCAACCACCCAATGACGCGTCGTATCCATGCGCCTGCCTGGGCCGGGTTCCACACGAAGGTCGCCACGCTTTCCGGCGGCATCGTGTACTCGAAACGAGCCTGGCCCTCCGCGACTGATACGCTGCGCGCAACCGTGTTGCTGTTCACCACCACCAGGACGATCGATCCGTCAGAAGCATTCTGGAATGCCACATTGTCGATGCCCTCCTTGTCGGTGGCGGTGGATCCCACCCGAACGTCGCCGGGCAAGACGAATTTGCTGAAGTGCGCCAGTGCGTAGTATTCGTCGTTGCGACTCACCGCGCCCGTGTGCGAGTCGATCGTGACCAGGCCCTTGCAGGCGTCGCACCCGCCGAAATGCGGGCCGTGTTGCTCGTCGAGCGCCAGGTTCCAGTACACGACGCCGCGCGCCCACTGCCTGATCCCGGTGACTAGCAGGTCACGCGTAAACCAGAGCAGTTCGCCGTTTGCGCTCGACGCCCAATCGCCTCCGGAACACTCGGTGATGTAAACATCCTTTTGGGGATAGGCACGATGTACGCGGCCCTGCGCATACTGGCTGCCTTCGTAGCAATGCCAGGCAACGCCATTGATATAGGGCGCGGCATTGGGATCTGCCAGCACGCTCAATGGCTGCTCGGGCTGGCTCCAGTTGTGATCCCACTCCAGTATCTGTGTTTTTTGCCTGCGGCTCGCCAACTTCGGGCCGAGATATTGCGCGACGATGCGCGCCCGCGTGTCCGCAGGCATTTCCATGCCAGGATAAGTGACAGGTATGAAGCCGGGCTCGTTTTGCAGGGTCAAAGCGAAGATGGGGATGCCATAGCCGCGGTACGTGTCGAGATACTTCACGAGATAGTCCGCATACGCGCTTTCGTACTGCGGCAGCAACTCTCCGCCAATCAGGTTCTGGCTGGTCTTCATCCAGGCCGGCGCGCTCCACGGCGACGCGACGATGCGCAGATCCGCATCGAAGGAAAGGGCATCGCGCACCGTCGGTATCACGTCAAGCAAATTGGGCGTGACATTGAAATGCACCAGTTGCGGGTCGACCTGGCCAAAGGGAACATCGTCCAGGGTATACGGCTTCAACGAAAAATCCGAAGCGCCAATGGTCAGGCGCATCATGTTCAGGCCGAGGTTGGGAGGTTGACCGTACAGCTCGTGCATCAAGGCATGGCGCTGCAACAGATTCATCTTGTTCTGGAGCAACCACGCCGACGAATCCGTCATCGCCGCGCCGAAACCGACCATGGTCTGATATTTCTTCTGGACGTCGATGATCACATCGGCGGGCAACGTACCGCGGACGCTCATCTCAATGTCGGGCTGCTGCACCAGCTTCAATCGGCGATCCGCCGTGCTCAACCACAGCCGGACGGTGGGCGTGACCGGCCGCGTCGAAGAGGCAACTTTGGGCTTTACCGTGCGATGCGTGAAGCCTGGCGCATACAGAGCAGCCAGCGTAAGCAGGACGATCAGGGCGATGAGAACGGCGACCGCCCGACTGGAATCCGACCTGCGCTCACTCATGGCACGCGAATAGCCCGTCGCTTACGTTGCAGTTTGCTTGAATCACAACGCTCCCGGGCTTGGTCAGATAAGGGCGGAGTGCTTTTTCGACAGAAGAAACGCACCATGATCCCTTTTTTCTCTCCTCGATGACGCACAAGATTGCATACGAACGTACCAAAGACGATACAACACGCCTAGTATTGACTAATGCGTCATGGTTCCAGCCATCGGCCAGGCTTCGCTCTGGGTTGCGAATTCGGCGGATATAGGCACAGACAGGCGAAATTCGCCCCTCTTCTTCGAACAACAAGAGAGGCCCCATGCCGATGTGGGGCTCAGTAATCGCGAATATCCAGCGCGATAAAACAACGCGCGCTGTATCCTTTCTCCGTTGACGGCCAGATCAACTGGCCCAGCAGGCGATCGCCGCCCGGCCAGGGCTGGTTATCCAGCAACGCTTCGGCGAGCACCGAGCCGTCGTCGGCACGGCGATGGAACAGGCGAACCCAGTGCAGTTCGCCGCTCAATGATTCGTTGCGCAGGGCATCGTGCAAGGCCGGCAACAAGCCTTCCGGCGCGGCCAGGCCATCACAGCTGAACGTCAGCGGGCCGACGAATACATCCCAGTTCCGCACGCCAAGATCCCAGCTCTGCAGTTGGATGCGTCGATCGTCGGTGACGTACCAGCATGCGGCCAACAGCACGTACAGGACATTGTGCTCGAACGCTTTCAGCGCGTCGCGCGCACCGGCGTCGCCACTTCCATTGCCGGCAAAGCTTTCCTCGATGTGGCGTTCTTCGCTGATCACCACGTCCACATCCAGCCGACCCGGCGCACCTTCCGAGCCCTCGCGCCAACTCGCGCGCACAGCGGGGAAATCGCCATCGGTTACCAACCACTCTTCATCCCGTTCCAGCTCCACGTCATGGCGCTCGAAGAGGCGAAGCAAGTCAGCTTGCAGGGCATTGTCGTTCATCGGAATAACTCGTGTGCAGTAAGCCGCGATAGCCTCTCACAAATGCGCAGCCACTCCCAGCCCGCAGGTTGGAATCGAACTGGTCACTTTTGAACGTTCCTGCCCGTTCGCGCGCGGCGATGATGATGGCCGCATAGGTCGAAAACAGACGCCTCGATCAACGATTCTTAGAAACCACTCGATCAGGATATCGGCGTGGTGATATAGCGGCGCTCTCGCTGAGCCCACATTCGGCGTACCGGCTCACGCAGCCGCAAGCATGGACGTTCCACTGAATAGTGAAGTGCCGCGCCGGCAGCGAGAACCGCTGTCATATAGATCAGCACCGTCCAAACGCCATGTCCATCCACCCATGGGGCGAAACGTCCATGCAGTTGTCCGTAGACCATCTTGTGACTCAGGTAGAGACTATAAGATGCGGCCGCAAACCATCCTGCGCCTGGAACTTTCATGCCGGCCAACACACCGCGCTCGCTCGCCGCTCCCGCCACGAGTGCCGTCATGGCCAAGGCGAGCACCGGATAGCCGAACACGTTCGCGGCCAGGTCATACCGCTGCTGTCCGCTGAAACCCCACATGCATAAGCCGGTAAGCAATACGCCAATCAGCGAAACCGCATTCGCGTTGCGCTCGATCCAGGCCCAGCCGCGCGTGCGATAGCTGCGTGCGGCGGCTAACGCGACACCACCGAGCAGATCGTCAAGACGGGCATACGTGGGGTAGTACAGCAAGCGCAGGTACGCATCGCCGGCTTCGCTGCCGTCCGCTTGAACCGGTTGAACGAAGTGCGTCCAGAGCCAAGCGCGACATGCCATCCCGCACAGGACCAACGCCGCGATAACGACGGCGCCGCGCGCCAGTCGACCTGTGCATGCCAGCAAGAGTGCAAGCAGCGGAAACAAAAGATAGAACTGTTCTTCCACACACAACGACCACGCATGCGAAAACGCGCCGCGGTTCGGGTCAATGAACAGATTGAGTGTGTAGGTAAGGAATTGCCACAACGGCATCATGCCGGGTTCTTCGCGCATCGACGGCCATGCGGCATAGATACCCAAAACCACGAAGTAGGCAGGCAACGTTCGAAAGCCCCGGCGGAGATAGAAGTCGACAAAATCCACGCCGCCCCGGGAGATGAGCGCATTGAAAACTTGCGAGCCGATCAGGAAGCCTGACAGCGCAAAGAACAAGTCCACGCCCATCCAGCCGCTCCAGCGCCATACGCCTCCTCCCATGTATCCGGCTATATAGCTGTGAAATGGCATCACCCACAGGATGGCAGCCGCCCGTAACAGGTCGAGCCCAGGTTTTCGTTCCATGTTCCCCTATCGGGCAGACTGGCTGCCTGTGATGCGAAATGCGGCACTCTCCACGCTGCAGCGCCCACTTACGCAGCAGCCGCTCCAGCTTGCTTGGCATTTCTAGCATTACTCAGGCACGAAGGCAGCCAAAACATGGCGTGTAGTGTTCGACGAGACAGCAGGGCGTGCAGGTTCGTAGTCTTCGGCCACCACACCGCAGCCAAACGCTGCTGATTACTTGCCATATGCCTTGGCGACTTGACCCACGAGCACAGCCCACGGCATGTCCATGGCGCCGTATACGGGTCCTGCTTCCGGGCGCGCATTGTCTTTGAGTATCTCGACCATCAGCGTGCCGTAATCGGAAAGGATCACACCCGCCTGCTGCATGCGAAGAAGGCCTGCCTGGCGCTTGGTTTCACTGAACGTTCCGGATGCATCGACCGCCACATACGATTCGTAGCCCTTGCTTATGGCCGTCATCGCCGGAAATGCCGCGCAAACCTCCAGTGAAATACCGGCGAAGATCAATTTTTTGCGCCCGGTCGCTTCGATGGCTGCGGCAACGCGAGGATCGTCCCATGCATTCACGGAAGAACGATCGATGATTTGAACACCCGGCAGTGCTTCGACCAGTTCCGGGAAAGTAGGGCCCCACATGCTGTCGCGCGCAGTGGTGGTGACGACGATGGGGAGATTCAGGATACGGGCGGCCTTGGCCAGCGCGACGACGTTGTGCTTCAGTTCGCCCGTCGAATAGTCGCGCACGCCGGTCATCAGGCCCACTTGGTGGTCGACCAGGATCAGGGCGGCGTTGTCCTGCGTAAGCGGGGTATAGGGCATGAATGGATTGGGCATGGTCGTTCCTGCTTTTGCTCTGATGGGAATGGGATCGCGGCGGCCGTGATGGGGGGCGCGACGGCCCGGCCTCGGCCGTTGCAGCGCTTTTCGACACACCCAAGCTAAATCGCGCAAGATCGTCTGAGAAGTTGGTCTGGCTCGGACATATCATCCGAATAACCGGACGATGGAGGCGCCATGCTCGATCTGAATGATTTTTACTATTTCGTCCAAGTCGTCGACCGCGGGGGATTCACGTCGGCCAGCCGCACGCTGGGCATACCCAAGTCGACACTGAGCGGCCGGCTTCAGCGGCTCGAAAGTGATCTGGGTGTCCGCCTTTTGAATCGAACGTCGCGACAGTTCTGCATGACGAATGCCGGCCAGGAGTTCTACCGACACGCCGTCGATACGCTCCAGCGCGCGGAGCACGCCGAAAATGCCATCCGGCAGCGCTTATCCGAGCCAACCGGCACCGTGCGTTTCACCGCCGGGGTGATCACGGCGCAATTCGCGATGCGAAAAATGGTCAGCGATTTCATCGCCAAGTACCCGAAGGTGAGTCTTGTCGAGCACGCTACCGATCGTTACGTCGACATCGTCGGCGAGAATTTCGACGTGGCCATCCGCGCTCATTCCGAACCCTTGCCGAACTCCAGTCTCGTGCAGCGCACTCTCGCCCCCGCGCCTTGGTACCTTTTCGCGGGCACGGATTACCTGAGCCATGTCGACGTCCCGACGACGCCTCAGGACCTATCCCAGCACCCTTCCCTGTTCATGATGCGCAGCGGCGTCGCACCCGCATGGCATCTAAGCCGCCCTGTTCGCGGCGCACGGGAAACGCTGACCCTTCCACTCACGCCGCGTCTCCTTAGCGATGACATCATTTCACTTAAACAAGCCGCGCTTGCCGGCCTCGGCATCGTTGCGCTGCCCGGGTACACCTGCTGCGAGGAACTGCGCTCCGGCGAGATGACGCGTTTACTTCCGGAATGGCAGGCGGGCGATTCCACGATCACCGCACTGATTCCCGACCGCCACGGTCTTTTGCCAGCCGTCCGCGCGTTTGTCGATCATCTGGTCCTGGAATTTCCCAAGGCTGTGGAAATCTAATATCGGCGCACCACGACAGTCGTCGTATCCGCCGCTACTCACCGGATACGCCAGAACAGAACAGCACTACAAAACGGGAAACAACCAGAACGCCAGGCCGACGAGAGAAATGAACGCCCCGCTCAACACCTCGCCGTAGCGCTCGACCTTGCCGAATGTGACGCGCTGAAGCGATGCGGTCGAATAGACGCAAAGCACCACGTAGGTAAGGATGGTGCTCGCTGCAAACACGAGCGCCATGATGATGATCAGACCCAACCCATACTTGCCGGCAGCAAAGAACGCCGGGATTCCCTCGACCATCGGCGACGAACCAAGAATCAGCAGAAGTGCCGTGCGCGACGAGGTTTTCTGCGTTGCTCCGTGGTCGTGGTCATGATGGTGGTCGTGACCGTGATGCTCAGGGTCATCATGATGATGTTCATGCTCCGCGAACGCCGCCTGGTAAGCATGGGCGTGATCGTCATGCGCCACCGTCAGGTCGACCTCGAATCCATGCGGCTCGGGAATGTCGTCAAGGGATTCCCAATACTCGCTATGCCGGGCGAACGCGAATGTCTGGCGGCGGCCGTCATCGCGACGCGTTTCGACCGTGACGGTTTCCACCAGGTCGGGCTCTGTCGACGTGAAGCGAAAGCGTGGCGGTTGACCAAGCTCGTAAATGGAAAGTTCGAGAATGCCATGCTCGCCGTACATCCGTTGCAACTCGGGACCATGAATCCCATTGGCAAGGCCTTTCGCACCCGTCAGATGGGAAAAATCATGCGTGTGCCCATGCGGGCCATGACTATGCCCATGGCCCTCGCCCGAACGCAGATCCAGCCACGATGAAATCGCAATCCACAGTCCGAATGCAATGAGTGCCACGCTGGAAATCGTGTCGACCCAATGACCGAATTTCGCCGCCACGGCGACGCCGGCAAGCCAGACGAGCGCGGCCAGGACGAGTGTTGTGACGATATGTCCCGTTCCGGCCTGAAGCGCGGCTCGCGCAGTCTGGGCCCGGCTCCAACCCCTTTGTCGGGCAATCAGCGTGATGGGCACCCAGTGGTCGGGAACGATGGTATGCAGCACACCCACCACAAGCACCGCAACAACGAGCAGCGTCGCCGACCCTGAATTCAGTTGCTCAAACGAAAAAAAGCCCATGACTTCGCCTAGAGATATTTGCTGATTTCCTTGAATTCCACGAGCGCAGCCTTGGCCGATTTGGCATCGGTTCCGGCTTGCGCTTCGAGACAGTGGTCCACGTGGTCGTGGATGAGCGCCTTTTTCGCACTGCCTATGGCCTTCTCAATGGCATGAAGCTGCTGGGCAAGCTCGACACAGTTCCGACCAGTTTCAATCATCGCGATCGTGCTGCGCAGATGCCCTTCAGCGCGCTTTAGTCGCTGAACAATACCCGGATGCGTGGAGTGGGTAGCTGTCTTGCTCATCGCTAAATCCTATCCCCCTGGATAGGATATGTAAAGACAAGTCGGCGAGCGCGCTCAAGGCCTCGCAGCACAACAAAAGAAGTGACAAGGATTGGATCCAAAAAGCAGGGTCAGGCCGGGCTACTCCAATCCACCCATTTTTCTCGACGGCTTTGAAGCCGCCGCAATCTTCGTGCCAGTCTGCAAATCAACGGCCCGAAAAATTCGTATTCGATACGTCGAACCCGCAAGAGCATTCAACCGGATGCCGAATCGTCCAATCCTCGGCTTCCACTACTGACTAGTCTGTTATAGTCAGCGCGACAGGGCCTCCGATCACCGATTGGACAATACGCGCGCCAAAGGCGACGCCTATGAAGACAGTCGACTGTTGTACCGATATCGAGTACTGCAACGGCCGTGGTCTCCATCGAATACTGATGGCAGTCGCCTTGTGCGTGATGGCGTTCCAGGCCCATGCGCAAAGCAGCAGCACCTACCCGCTGCCCGACACGATCGACTCCCGCATCCAGGCCTGTACGGCCTGTCATGGCGTGCAGGGCCAGGGCACCCGCGACGATTACTTCCCTCGCCTGGCCGGCAAGCCGGCAGGATACCTGTACAACCAGCTGATCGCTTTTCGGGATGGTCAGCGCAAGTATCCGCCGATGAATTACTTGCTCGCTTATTTGCCGGACACGTATCTGCAGGAAATCGCCGGCTACTTCGCAGCTCAGCGAACGCCCTTCCCCGCGCTGCCCAAACCCGATGTCTCGCCGCAAGTGCTGGCTCTGGGTAAACAATTGGTATTCAAGGGCGACAATGCACGGCACATTCCGGCATGCAGTGCATGCCATGGCGCGTCATTGACCGGCGTATCACCGGATATTCCAGGTTTGCTCGGCTTGCATAGCAAGTACATCAGCGCGCAACTTGGGGCAACGCGGTACGGAACGCGAGTCGGAGGCAAGACCAATTGCATGCGGTCTTTGACAACTAAGCTGTCAGAGGCCGATATCACTGCCGTTTCCGCGTATCTGTCGTCGCTCCCTGCCCCCCTGGATCCCGCTCCGGCCCCTGCCGGATCGCTGAAGCTGGCACTTACCTGCGAAGGGGCCGAGACGAAATGAGCAAGCCGTCTACAGAACACCGTCGGCAACGCATTGCTGCGTCACGGTCGATACTTTGTCTCGCGTTCGGCCTGTTCGCCGTCGCGCAAGGCGCGCACGGCCAGGAGGCATCGACGATCGCAGAAGGTCAGTACCTGGCTCGTGCGGGCGATTGCATCGCTTGCCATAGCGATCCCGGCGGCAAACCGTTTGGCGGCGCCAGAGCGATGGCCACGCCATTCGGCACGCTGTATTCGTCGAACATATCGTCCGACCGGCAAACCGGCCTGGGCGATTGGACTGCCAACGACTTCTACGCCGTGATGCACGACGGCCACACGCGTTCCGGCGCGATTCTTTATCCGGCCATGCCGTATGCGGCCTACACCAAAGTCACGCGCGCCGATTCCGACGCGATCTTTGCGTATCTGCAATCCGTCGCGCCGGTACATCAACCAAATCACGATCAGGACCTGCGCTTCCCCTACAACAACCGTCAGCTGTTGGTGGGCTGGCGCACGCTGTATTTCAAGGAAGGCGAATATCAACCCGATCCGTCGAAATCCGCCGAGTGGAATCGCGGTGCGTATCTGGTCGAAGGCCTGGGTCATTGTTCCATGTGCCACACCGCCATCAATGCACTGGGCGGCAGCTCGGAGTCGGCCAAATTCCAGGGTGGCTTGATCCCCATGCAGGATTGGTACGCACCGTCGCTCACCTCCAATCGCGAAGCGGGATTGGGTGACTGGAGCATCAAGGACATCACCGACCTGCTGCAGGCGGGCGTATCGGCGCGGGGCGCCGTGTACGGCCCCATGGCCGAGGTCGTCTACAACAGCCTGCAGTATCTGTCCGACGCGGACGTCCAGGCGATGGCCGTGTATCTGAAAAGCCTTCCGCCAAGCGGCGATACCAGCGCACCGACCGTCACGCAGACCGAGGAAAAAAATCGCCTTTATCCGCTCGGCAGCAAAATCTACGCCGCGGAGTGCGCCATGTGTCATGGCCCCCATGGCGAAGGCAAAGGGTGGGACTTCCCGCCGCTCGCGGGCAACCAATCCATTCAAATGACATCGTCGGTGAATCCTATCCGCATGGTTCTCAACGGCGGCTATCCGCCCGGAACCGGGCGTAATCCGCGGCCCTACGGCATGCCGCCCTTCGCGCAATCGCTTTCCGATGAAGAAGTCGCCGCCGTGGTGACGTTTATCCGCACCGCATGGAACAACCACGGCACCGCCATTACGGCGAAAGACATCAGCGCACTTCGCACTGCGCCGCTTAACTGAGAACCGTGTCATGACTGAATCCAAATCCGGGCAACAAACGGAGCTGACCGAGGACGAGCGCATCGACCAGATCGTGCGCGAGGGTCCACGCGGCGCGCTGGTATTGGTAAGCATCGCCACCGTCATTGTCGTGACGCTCTGGTTCGCCTTCTTTTTCCTAGTGTTTTTGCCACGCGGCCTGATCCAGTAAAGGGCAAACCATGTCATCCTCGTCCGCCTACGACCCTCACGAAAGCGCCAAGGTTGCCGCGCGCATCGAACAACGATGGGCCTTGGTCGTTGTCGGTATCGTCGCCGTGCTGGTTGCGATGGTGATCTTCACGGGCCTGCACTGGGCGATGATGCCCCCTTCGCGCGTGGAGACCATCGATCCCACGACCTTGCATGTGTCCGGCGAATTCGTCGAAAGCAACCTCGGCAGCACGGTGGAACAGGACGGCTCGGTCACCGTGCGACTCGTCGCCCAGCAATACTCGTTCACACCGCAATGCATCGTCGTGCCGGCCAAGACGCCGATCATCTTTCGCGCAACCAGTGCCGATGTCGTTCACGGCATGCTGATCACCGACACGAACATCAACTCCATGCTGGAGCCGGGTTACATCTCGACGTTCAAGACGCGCTTCGACAAGCCAGGCAATCATCTGATGCCCTGTCACGAATTCTGCGGGCTCGGTCATGAGGCCATGTGGGCCAACGTGAAAGTCGTCGACCAGGACACGTTCTTCAAGATGGCGGCGAAGACGAGGAGACTGAGCTGTGTTAACCCATAAGCGACTCATCCTTGCCCACTTCTGGCTCGCCTTCGCCGTGTTCGGGCTCGCGATTCTGCTGGGCGAATGGCAGATGTACATTCGCAGCCCGCTGCACGCGTGGCTGCGCAATCCGGACCTGTACTACCGTTCGGTCACGGCGCACGGCACGGTGATGGGTTATGTGTTCCCGACGCTGATCGCCATGGGCTTTGGTTACGCCATTACCGAACTCGCTCTCAAGCAATCGCTGATCGGCGTGAAGTGGGCGTGGGCCGGTTTCTGGCTGATCGTGGTCGGATCGATCACCGCCGTGATACCTGTCGCGATGGGCCTGTCTTCCGTGCTCTACACGTTCTATCCCCCGATGATCGGCAACGCGTTCTACTACATCGGCGTGGTGCTCGTCGTCGTGGGCTCGTGGATCTGGGTCGCGCTGATGGGCATCAACATGAATGCGTGGAAGCGCGCGAATCCCGGGCGCGCTGTGCCGCTTGCGATGTTTGCGAATGTGGCGGGTTCGTACCTGTGGGCCTGGACCGCGGTGGGTGCCGCACTGGAGCTGCTGTTCCAGATACTGCCGGCGGCGCTTGGCTGGACCACGACGATCAACGCCGGTCTATCGCGCGTGCTTTTCTCGTGGACACTGCACGCCATCGTCTACTTCTGGCTGATGCCGGCCTATATCGCGTTTTACACCATCGTGCCGCGTGCGATCGGCGGAAGGCTGTACAGCGACACCATGGCGCGCATTGCCTTCGCCATGTTTCTGGTGTTTGCGATGCCCATCGGCATTCACCATCTGTTTGCCGATCCGGAAGTCGGTTCCGGCTTCAAGTTCGTCCACTCGGTATTCACCGCGATGGTCTCGGCACCCACGCTGCTTACCGTATTCACCATCTGCGCCTCGGTGGAGATCGCCGCGAGGTTGCGCGGCGGCAAGGGTGCGTTTGGCTGGCTCAAGGCGCTGCCCTGGGACAATCCGCAGATGCTGGCGCTGGCCTTCTCCTTCGTGATGCTCGGTTTCGGCGGTGCCGGCGGCCTCATCAACATGAGCTACCAGCTCGACGCGACCATCCACAACACGCAGTGGATTACGGGTCACTTTCATCTGATTTTCGCCGGAGCGATCGTGATCATGTACTTCGCGATCGCCTACGACCTCTGGCCGCATCTGACCGGCCGTGCGATGAACGATCTGCGCCTGATGCGCACGCAGTTGTGGCTATGGTTCATTGGCATGATCGTGTTGACCTTCCCCTGGCACTACGCGGGGATTCTCGGCATGCCGCGCCGCATGGCTTATTACGACTACAGCAATCCGGGCATTGCATCGCAGGCGTCGACCGTGATCCTGTCCGTGATCGGCGGCGCGATACTGGTTATCTCGGCCATGCTTTTCATCACGATACTCGTGCGCAACCATCGGGCACCGCGCGTCACGCCTGCACCGTTCAGCTTCAGCCAGGCGGTCCACGAGCCGGAGTCTGTTCCAGTGGCCCTCAATGGATTTGGATTGTGGGTCGGGCTCATGATCGCCCTGACCGTCACCAACTACGGCTACCCGATCGCCCAGATCATTACCCAACAGCACGCGCAGGTGCCTGCGATCTATATCGGGGCAAAACGATGAACGGACAACGACTCGTCTCATGGCGCAATCCATGGTTCGTCGCGAGTGTCGGCGGAACGTTTGCCGTGCTCGTGTTTTCCGCCTTTGTCGGCTTCGTCTGGTTGCCTTCGGCGCAGGATGACGAACTTTTCAAAGGACTTTTGAACGCCATCTGCAGCGCCGCCGGCGTGCCGCGCTCGTGGCTCGCGAATGCCTCGCCGCCTGTTCCGCCCAGCAGCCCGGTGTCGAATGTGGCATTGACGCCGACCATGCTGAGCAAACCCAGCGATGCATCGACCGGCCGCGGCGCAACGCTCGCGCTACGCTGCACCATGTGCCACGGCGCGCGCGGCGTCAGTGCCGCCAATACCCCGAACCTGGCGGGCCAATACGCGCCTTCCGTCTATAAAGAGCTACGCGATTTCCAGAACGGTGCCCGTGTAAGCGCCATCATGGCGCCGATGGTCGTCGGCCTGAGCGATCAGGACATGCGCGACCTCGCGGCGTATTACGCCTTTCTGCCGCGTCTATCGGTAAAGACCTCGCACGGAAACGCGGAAGCGCCCGATGTCGTTGCCACCGGCGCACCGATGCGCAACATCGCCCCGTGCGCCTCGTGCCACGGCGGGCTTACCGACAAGGTGGGCGCGCCCTGGCTCAACGGCCAGCCGCTGACTTATCTGACGTCCCAGCTGAATGCGTTTGCGACGGGAAAGCGCCGCAATGACATCAGCGAGCAGATGCGCAACGTAGCGCGCCAGATGACTCCGAATGAGATCGACGAAGCCGCCAAGTATTACGCGGCGCAGTGATCATCCTTTTTGCGGCATGTCCAGCGCACGGACACATCAGCTTTATCGCCGGCACGAATCCGCATCCCCTGACAGATCGCCATGCCGCATTGTGCGATGGTCCGGCAGTCGGGCGTGCCCATCCGGCTTTGATGAGTCCGGCACGCCCGACATGAGTGAAGTAGCGCGGATCGCCTGGGCTGGAACCCAAACGATCCGCTGGCCACAACCAACCTGAGATGTTGATCATGGTTATGCTCGATCATACGGCACGCACGCTCACGCGTGACCCCGCCAAGCCGATTTTTCCCCTGCTTCACCGCCGCTCATACTGGACGGCGTCGGGCCACAATGGGCACACGTAGAAAACGGTACCGGAAAGTTCCACCACTACGTGCAGGATTTTTCCTGTAGCCCTTCGCGCCACGCGCAATACGTGGCGCGACCTACGGTAATGGACGAGGCCCATGAACAACCCCACCCACAACCTGTTCGAAGCGGGAAGCTACGAGCTGTCCCAAGATCACTACGACGATCTATGTATGATTCGCGACAAGCTGCTTTTGATGGCGCAACTCGCCGGCACCGCTACTACGAACGGCGATCACGACACCATGCTTTTCATCCGCCGCAGCTTGATCGGACAGCTCTTCGCCGATCTGAGCTTTCAGATGGGCGATGTGCTGGAGACTGTTAAACACACCACGACCGGCGTGGATCTTGCGCAAGCGCATTGAGCAACGCGTTTGCTCATCATCCCGGCGCAGGCCGGAGGCGCTTCACAACAGCGAAGCTGGTCATCCGGTTTGAATAACAGTGCGAAGCACTCAACAACTAAAAAGCTATTCAGTGTGCTGCGCACGCGTACCTCACTGGATCCCGGCCTGCGCCGGGATGACGAGCAAAAAATTGTGGCATGAACCCCATTGCTACAGGTGAGCACCATCCTGTGGCTGGCTCACCCATGGCGGTTGCGGTGTTGCGGGAGTCTTGGACGTCGAACTCTTGCTCGCGTTCTGCAAGGGGCCCACCGTAACGGTAGCGTTCCAAAAACTGTCGGTCGCCTTGAAGTACTTGGATGAGTTCCAGCGATTGCCGGCCCAAAAATCTCCGCAACCGGTGATGGCGCCGCCTTCGACCGTGCCGAGGTCGCATCGAGGAAGCGGGTCTCCGGCATCAAGCCCAGCCGCACCGATACCCGATATGTCCCGATTACGGGGAGTGGAGCCGCTGACGCCTAAATTGAGAGAGAACTGTGCAAGGCTGACTGCCGCTACGTTGTTGTCAAAGCCAGCGAGCGAACCGGTCATGTGAAGCTTTGCTTGTTGCAATTGGGCGATCATGCGCGGCTTCGCAACAGCATCTCCATATTCGGTGGTGAGTTGCTTGAGAATCTCATTCGCCTTTTCCCGCTGCTCGGGATTGATCTGCGCCCATACGTCATCGCGCGTGGCGACAAACTTCGGATAGTTGCGTTCCGCGGAGAGCGCCATCCATGCATAGGCCGTAGCGGGATCTTTGGCAACGCCCTGACCGTAGAAATACATCATGCCAATGCACATCTGCGACACCTTGTCCGCATAGCGGGCGCCCACCAGGAAGTACTTCATCGCCCCGGCGTAATCGCCCTTTTCGTAACGGATAAGGCCACCAAATTGGCCATGCAGATCAGGATGCCCCTCGGTCGAGCTTTCGCTCATCGACTCCAGCGCGTGTAGCACCTGCTTGTCGGTTACAAGATGGGTTTGATTGCCGTCGAAGGCACCCACCGTGCACGGACATAATCCAATCGCAATGCAACAGACGAATCCGCGACATAGAGCGTTCATGACGCCTCCTAACCCAGGGTAAAAGGCAAGTCGAACAAGCAGTACGGATGGCGGGAAAATGCCCCCGGAAGTCCCAAAAAGCGCTCAGATTCCAGTTTTATCCTAGTGCGTCAGGTCGGCCATAAACACGACCAATTCGCCGAAAAAAGCGCCCTACCCTCTTTTCATTTGTGATGCAGGCAAACTTTATTTAGACGGGCTGTGCAAATAAAACCCCACCTCGAATTTGCTCGGGTTTTCAAAAGTCATAAGTGTGCCTATTTGCTAGGAAATATTCTTAGTACTTCTGTGCCAGAAGTCATTTGCAGAAGATTTTTCTGTTTTGTAAACATCATTTCGGTTGCGGGAATATCTGGGAGGGTACCCGCAAAACAACACCATCAACTGCAGGCTTGGCTGAGAGGGAGCCATCTTTAAGCAGCTTGATTGGGGTCGGGTTGGAAGTAGGCGTTTGGGGCGCGCCTGGATCTATGGGGCACGCGTTTTTCTGGGAGACGGGGCGCTCTTTCCGCTGGGAAAAAGGTGTCTTCCGTAAAACTTGATTACCGCTAGGGGAATTCAATGTTGAAGTCGAAACTTGCCGCGGCCGTCGTGGCTGCTTTGGCGTTCGGTTGCGCGAACGCTTATGCGGGCAATACCTCACCGAGTGATCCGGCCAATGCGCCGCAGGATGCTCAATCCAATAGCCAGTCCGCTCCCAGCACAACTGCGGACGATGCAAGCAAGAAGGCCAAGAAGCTGCAAGAGGTCATAGTTACAGGGTCGCTGATTCCACAGGTCGATGTTGAAACCAGCAAGCCGCTCATAACGATCACGGCGCAACAGCTGAAGGATCGCGGCTTTACCAGCGTTGCCGATGCACTGCAGGCGGGTACCTTTGCGACTGGCAGCGTGCAAGGTTCAAATAATTCGGCTGGCTTCACCCAGTCGGCGAAAACGCTCAGTTTCTTCGGCCTCGATCCCAGCTACACCAAGTACCTGATCGATGGCCTGCCGATGGGCGACTTCCCCGCGCTGTACAACGGCAGCGAAGCGTTCAACAACCTGGCCAGCATTCCGATCGAGATGATCGATCACATCGACATCCTGCCGGGTGGCCAGTCGTCCATTTACGGTTCGGATGCCATCGCGGGTGTCATCAACATCGTGCTGAAGAAGACGCTCGACGCGCCTGTCGTCGATGCGCGCTTCGGCTGGCACACGGGTGGCGGCGGCGCCGATCGGCGCGTGTATGCGGCCGATGGTTTTACCTGGGGCAATCTCAACTTCGTTGGCGGCATCCAGGTGGAGAGCATCGAGCCGATCTGGGGTTTCGATCGCAGCTTGACCCGCCAGTATTTTACGCAGGGCACCACGCCCGCCACCGCGTCGCGCGACTATCTTGTGCTGAGCGAAACGCAACTGGTCAACGCGTACTACAGCCCCAATCAGTTGAATCCGGGTATTGGATGCTCAGCCGTCACCGGTCAATTCGGCGGCACGGAGCAACTTCAGAACCGTGCGAATCACGGCCAGTACTGCGGTTCGCAAGACAGTGCCGGTTATGTCACCGAAACCAATAAACAAAATACGGTGAACCTTTACACGCACGCCACGTACGATCTAAACAGCAACGTGCAGCTCTACCAAACGTTGCTGTACACCTATGACCAACAGAAATTCTCGGCAGGTTCCAACTTCCTGTTCTGGCAAAGCCCGATCTACTACGACGCCAACCTGGGCGACTTCGTCCTGGCGCAGCATGCGTTCAGCCCGGAAGAAGCCGGCGGTTACCAGAACATTCTGGATAACAATGTAGAAAACTCGGTGTATCTGAGCCTGGGTGCGAAGGGTGGCTTCGGTCAATCGAACTGGGATTACGACCTGACCTTCAATCACTCCGAAGATCATCTGCAGGAGCGCACCTTCCAGCGCTGGACCACCGCGATCAACAATTATTTCGGCAACATACTCGGCCCGAATCTGGGGCCCGATCCGCTCGGATTCGGTTACCCGACCTACACGCCGAACTATCAGGCTTTCTACACGCCTGTTCCGAATTCGGCGTTCCGCGCATTTACCGGATACAGCGAAACGTATGCCAAGACCTGGGACAACATGCTCCGTGGTCAGGTCACCAATTCATCGCTGTTCTCTCTGCCCGGTGGCGACGCCGGCCTGGCGACGGTGATCGAAGGTGGCAACCAGGGCTGGAACTACTCCCCCGATCCGCGCACGCTCGACGGCGAAACGTATGAGTTCACCGATGTGTCGGGCGCGGGCCATCGCTCGCGTTATGCCGGCACAGTGGAATTCAACGCACCGCTGTTCAAGATGCTGACCGTGGACATGTCCGGCCGTTACGACGATTACAACGTCGCCGGCGGCACCGTGAGCCACGCGACCTACAACCTCGGTGTCGAATTCCGTCCGTTCGGCGACCTTCTCCTGCTGCGCGGTACGTACGGCACGGCTTTCAAAGCGCCGACGTTGCCGGATGAGTTCCAAGGCCCGAGCGGGTACTACAGCAGCGTGGTCGACTACTACAACTGCGCAAAACTCGGTTACACCGGCGGCAATGTCGCCAACTGCCCGGGACAGCTGAGCGGCGAACAATTCTTTGGCCAACAGTCGGGTAACCCGAAACTGCAGCCGATCGTTGCCAAGACGTTCAACCTGGGCTTTGTGCTGTCACCGTTCGAAGGCTTCAGCCTGAAGTCGGATTACTACCACTACAACATCCGCAACGAAGTCGAAGTGCAAAGCTCCGACTTCCTGGCGCAGACCGAATCCAATTGCCGTTTGGGCATCTTCGACATCAACTCGCCGACCTGCCAGGACGCATTGGCCAAGGTGATTCGTTCCGGTACACCGCTGGCACCAGGACTGCTGCCTCCGATCACCGAGATCCTTACGCCGAAGGTCAACGTAGCGCGTGAATATCTCAATGCCGTTATCACCGAGGCCAACTACAGCCACGTCATTGGTCCCTACGGCAGCATCGACGTAAAGACGTCCTGGAGCGATATCATGACGCACAGGCAGCAGCTGCTGCCGGGCGATCCTTTCATCAACCTGCTGCGTGAACCGTATTACAGCACCGAGTTCAAGAGCAGGGTCGATGGTTCCGTCGGCTGGCTCTCCCCGACGCAAACATGGGGCGTGACGCTCTACGGCATTCGCGATGGCGCCTCGCCGAACTACCTGGCCACCCTCGACAATAACTACTACTCCCCGGGTGCGGGCAAGCTGGCCCCGTGGATCCGCTACAACCTTACCGCGAGCTACAGCCCGATCAAGAACCTGGCGCTCACACTCGATATCGTCAACGTCTTGAACAAGATGCCGCCGCTCGACCGCAGCTATCCCGGCACGGAATCGCAGCCGTTCAACCAGTTGAACTACGACGTCAACGGTCGCGAATTCTTTGTCGAGGCGACCTACAAGTTCGGCAACGCCAAGTAAGCAAGAGCTCGCGCGAACAGAAAAAAGCCCCGCCGACTGGCGGGGCTTTTTTATCGCATGACGCGGAGTAACTCTGTCGACTCCCCCTGCTTCAGTGCCAAACTAAATCAGGGGTTGCCATTGACCTCAGACACAAGGCGTGTCTCTCGGTGGAAGTATCGCTCAGCCTTCGCCAAGCCATAATGATGGGCGTTCTCCTGCGCCTCCGATTCGGTGCGGTAGAACCGCGGCGCATAGCCCTGCTCCATGACGTTTCCGTTCTTGACGACGCGATACCAGCCGCCCCACATCCCATCATCAAGCCTGATTCCGTAGCCTTCAACTGAATTGCTTAGCATTTGAAAACCAAACCATCCCTGCAGTCGATCACAAAGTAGTAAATCTCTCCAATATTGCCATACGTTGACAATAAGAAAGAATCCTAGATACGTCTCGATGCAGCCCTTCCAACCGTTGTGTTGGCATCATCCTTGCGTCTGCCTTACGTTTTCTTCGTGCGTCAAATTAATGACGCTAAATCGGGTCCCGTGGAAACTGAGTTTGTGAAGGCACCATTCGCCAAAGTCTCGACTCAGTTGATCGTGCATGAGCCTTCTCAGCCACAACTCGCATGACTCAATACGTTGCCTACCCTGCTACGGGTCTTCCCGCAGAGACCCGAACATCAACGGCCTTCCTTCATACGCGCGCGATGTGGGGAGGTTGCCAATGCATTAGTTTGACGGATGTGTGAGAGTGATTTGGAGTGTTCCTTGATAAGGCCCGCCTGATTTCTCATTGGTGATCAGAGTGAGCAGCAAATGAGACTTGCTGGCCGGAACTTCAATCAGCCGCACCTTGCCGATGCGAGTGCCGAAAGGCCCCTGCTGCACTTTGTCTGGAAGCGGTGTCGTAACGGAAAATTTTTGAGCGTAGCCGGCGATCAACATGCTATAGATCTGGCCTAGTGCCGCTGGATCAAGCGGTTCCGCATAAACAGCGCAACCACCCGTCTTGCTGCGGATGGCCAAAACCAGTTCGGTGTTCTCGTCATGAATGTGCCACGCCACGCCATCCGGCCCGTCGCCAACGAAGACGGCGCGTCCCTTTGGATTGTTGACCTCCGGAAGATGATGGCCGGTCGCCCATGCACGGATACGCTCGGGATTGGTGAGGTTGTCCGCTCGGCAAACTTGCATAAATAGGTTTGCTGCGGCGTTTGCAGCAGGATCCGCAGACGCCGGTTGGATACAAAGAAACAGCGCCAATGCAGCTGATCCCAAGCAGAAGGTTTTGGACATTTGAATGGGATCCTCTGTGCCAGCTAATTAGTGGACGGATATCGAAGCCGACGTTTCCAGTCCTTTCCTTTGATCATCGAAAGAACAGAAGCCAAAGCGCGAATAGGGCGACAACGCCATTGATAACAATGCCAATCCAATAGAGTCCCGGATCCTCGGACTTCTTGTACGTTTGGTAAGTAATGCTCGACTCGCCAGTCCTAAGACCCTTTACTACGCAATATGCGAGGAAGAAGAAGGCGATGGCGAGGACCCACCCATGATTTAGCCAATCGCTAGTCTTCATATCCCTCATCCAACCTATAGAGTGCCGGCACCAACTAACAGTACTGCCATAGCTTCACAAAAATTACTCAAGTCGGCAGAGGCCTGCTTTGGATCGGGAGCGGACACTCCCGGCCCCGTCAAGCGTCAACGATAGTTGTGCCAGGCCGTGGTCAACTAGTGCCGAATCCTTCACCGTCTGCTCAGAATCGATGGGAGGAGATAGGCCGCGGTCACTTCTTGGCTGGCCATCCATAGATTTGGCTGAGAGCTCCATTCGCCACCTCGTCCATAAAGCGGTCCGGCGATCCAGACACGAACGTGAACCCGGTAGCTGTTCTTTTATCGACCCGAAGCTGACGCTTTTACGGTATTGCAATAGTAGATGATGAGTCCATTTCCACCGGGAACTCAATCAATGAAGCGTTCCATTCGACTCGTGAAGCTCGTCATTCTTATGGTTAGTATCGCTTGGGCGATCTACGCCACCTACGCCTCATGGGCTTTTGCTGCTTTATTTAAGGCGTTGTCCAAGAATTATCCGGGTTCGGCTCATGGCGTCACGCAAGGTGCTACTGGCCTTGCAGGTGTCCTCGCCGATGCGCAACTGTGCGCGGTGGTATTTGGTCCGGCAATAATCGCCCTAGTTTTGTTCGTATGGGGCTGGCCAGAGAGGAAGTTTGCACAGCAAAAGCAGGACATTCAGATAGTGAGCCAACAAAGGTAATGTCCGCTTGGGGTGAAAGCGGACACTTTCAATCCAAGCAAGCCAAAACCGGGGTCAAGACCTGGGTCGGAGTGTACTTTCCAAGTCGGCGCACAAGCTGAAAAGTGCACTCCGACCCCGATTTCCGCCAGACATGCCCCCAAAGCTCGGGTACTACCCAGAGAGATTAACGCCGCAAAGTACCCTCACTGAGACAACTCGCTGTGCAAACGAATGAGCGTGTAATACGTGCGCGACGGCATTCCTCGACGAGCAACAGTTCGCACAGAAAACTCAGCCCGCCATTTTTTCCCAATGGGATTAGAAATTTGTCCAATTAGCTGCTCATTTACCGCCCTACTCGCATCCGACGCCACGGCTCCAGAAATCATTTCGCCAGATGACAACTGAAACTCAAAACGCCTGTGCTGGGGCAATAAACCAAGTAGTAGACCCGTCAAAATTACTCCGGGATTTTCTTCAATTTCGAGAAATTCAGTTCTCCGTCGCCCGCGTTCAACTTCAGCACGCCCGAGGTTGACCTCCCGATCACCTTCAACTAGCCGCATAGTCGCTTCTGCGTTCGACAACGTGCCAAATAACTTTTTCGACGCACTAATCAGGCGGGAATCTATAGACGCTATCCGCTCAGCGAATGCATCCTCGTCGGAAGTTGCTATTTCATCGATTAGAGATGCGACGTTGTCCACAACTACTGTGAGCGAGGTAGCAAATGCTTCTGACTGGTCACTAAGCTCCTCCAAC
The DNA here is from genome assembly GCF_003363265.1 of Dyella psychrodurans. Classification (GTDB taxonomy): domain Bacteria; phylum Pseudomonadota; class Gammaproteobacteria; order Xanthomonadales; family Rhodanobacteraceae; genus Dyella_B; species Dyella_B psychrodurans. Next base: position 774,738 of record NZ_QRBF01000001.1, read on the forward strand.
ACAAAACCGAATGACCCTCTGGCAACTCCGGTCACCATTAAATTTGTTTCCGCCCTGAATGGAACTGGCCCCCTAGATCCAATATCTCCGATTTCCATAGCTGTGAACGACTTTGACACCATGTCTTGAAAGTTTCCAATGACGCTTGAAGCAAAATCGGCGTCAATACCATGCATCCCAATGACCTTTGGACCTCCGAAGTACATGGCGACTGCCGCTCTGGTGATGTTTAGGGAGGCCAACTCATTCAGTTCGCGGTCGATTTCCGCGAGCCTAGATTCAAATTGCATGACACCAACGATGTCATTCACACCCCTCGCCTCACCTAAAAGATGCGAGATGGTGGCCCGCTCAGCGGTTAGGCTCTCTTTGTGCAATTTACGAAGAGTCATGGGAGCTTCCCCAGAGCATCTACCGCCACTGAGTCATCTTCAGTGATATCCAGTTGGAGCAGTCCTTTCCACAACGCCGTGTCTCTTTGATGTGAAAAAAGGCCAGACCAATAGGTTGCTCGTCGAATCAAAATTTCAACCGGAAGGTTTAGGTCCACATAGTACGCGTCCAGTTTGCCAATCGGCGGCTGAAACAGACCAACGTTGGCTGAAATTAATGCTCCCCATTGAGCGTCAGTTTGAGCATGCTGCGGTCGCGGAGCAAAAGTGACGAGGTCGATATCCTTAGGGGGGCGACCCCGGATGGTTTCAACATCTTCCAGAAAGCTACCGTCAAGCCACTGGAACCCAGCGACGATACCTAAAGCCCGCAAGTCCGCTCGGTACTGAAATAGCTCTCTTAAGAGATTATTACGCGCCACACTAGTCGCAAAGGCTGCGACTAGGTCCGCCGAACTGACGGGATACGGAGAACATCCGGCTATTTGAGCGGGATTTGCGCCCACAAACGGGGGCAGAACCCCCGAGTGAGTAAACTGCGGAATCACGACTCCCCCTTATCAAGCATCCCTGCAGCATGATTAAGACTACGCTTACCGCGCTTTTCGGCCAACCCTGCTGACTTAGAGGGGTTTTGGCGTGGCAGGCAACCGACTCCATGCAAAGCAACCAACCCCGTCGCCAGTATAGCCACACCATACCCAAACCGGACATCATAACGCCGACAGCCATGGCTTCAGGGGACCGCACGGTGGCCGACTGCGAACAAGGTAAAACTACGCCTTTGTATGAAGCGATTGAGGAGCGGTATTTCTCCGCTCACCACATGCTGTTGCGGGCAGCGGGAGAGGCTTTATATGAGGCCCAACGCATTGGCCCTGTTAGCCTTCGAGAAGAACGATTATTGACATCCATGGTAATGAGTTCCCTTGCAATAGAGGCGCTCTGCAACGCCGTTGGATATCGCGTTGTTCCTGGCTGGGAAGACTATGAACAGATATCACCGTGGGCAAAGATTCGACTATTGTGTACAACACTCGGTATTTATTATGACCGTGGGGCTCACCCGTGGCAGCGCCTTCGATCACTTCTAAACTTTCGAAATCAAATTGCACATGGCAAACCTGAGCACGTGCGGACGCGTCGTGTTCTTACTTCGCAAGAGCTTGATGCAGTTATGAGCAATAACGCCATGAACCAGCCGTCGTCAAAGTTCGAGGCAAATCTGACTGCGGAAAATGCGCGTATTGCGTTCGCCACAGTAAGAGAAATTGAAGGTCTTCTAACAGAGAACATCACCCAAGAATTGAAGCTTGGGATTACTGTCGAAGGATGGACTCATAGGTCTCGGCAGCTTAGCGAAAGTGAAGTCAGCGCTGAAGTGATAAATTCAGCGACGCCACCCACTAAAAGCGGTAGCTCCATTTTATGAGCCAAGGCAACACCTGCCAACACCTGCTCTCAAACAAAAGTTGAAGGTGCCTCATATAAAAAGTTCCGCACCAGACAAAGGATAGTCCATGGCAATTCTTTCTGAAGCATCCCTAGATTTTGCAAAAGCCCACATTGAAAAGTATTACGACTCAGACTTCTTCCCTAAAGCATTTGAATTTGAAGCACTCTGGCATCACTGGGCTCAAGTAAAGCAAGAACTTCAAAGCAAAAACATCTCAAAATTCTTGGTATCGCTTCCGTATAACGCGACAATAATGAAAGCGCGCGGCGGATACCGAGTCGTGCATCAATTGGAGCCACTGGAGGCCATCGCGTATACCGCGATGGCTTTTGAAATAGGTACTTCTATTGAACTTAAAAGAGCACCTGTGGCCGACCGTGTTGCGTGTTCTTATAGAATCAACATTGCAAACGGCAGCTTCTTTGATGGCGGATCGGGTTGGAATGACTTTAAGACCAAGAGCCAGGAGTTAGCCAATGTCAATGAATACACTGCTATCACAGATATCTCCGACTATTACAATCAAATTTATTTGCACCGGCTTCAAAATGCCATCGAAGACTCCGACGTCGCACACAAGTCTTTAGCCTCTGACATCGAGGATTTCCTACTGGCGCTGAATAACAAGGCTTCCCAAGGAGTTCCAGTTGGCCCAGCGGCCAGCATTGTGATGGCAGAGGCCGTGATGATTGATATCGACGCATTTGTTTCACAATGCGGAATTGCGCACACGAGATATGTCGATGATATAAGGATGTTCAGCGACTCCAAGGAAAAGCTATCCGAAGCACTCGAGAAGCTAACGCTTTACCTATATGAAAATCATCGTCTAACGCTTGCTACGGAGAAAACGAAGATCCTTTCATCCGAAGAATTTATTGAAAAGCATCTTCATAACCCATACCTAGATGATAAAGATGAACTCATGGAAGAGCTTGACAATATAAGCCCTTATGGCGGCGAAGATGACTTCAATGATGACTTCGTTGACTATCTCGAAGACGACGAACCAGAAGAGGACGACGTAGGAGAAACCCTGGTCAGTGCTTTGGAGAAGATATTAGAGTTCGACTATATCGACCTAGGGTTAGCGCGAAGCATCATTCGTACTGCGCGTCGAAATGGAATACCGGATCTAATCACACCACTGCTTGATAATTTCCCATACTTTGCACCGGTAGCGCCGGACTTATTTTTATATTTAAACGAGGTCATAGACGGCGCAACCGTTTCCGATATCAAATCCGGCCTGGAAATCGCTTGCAAATTACCCGAAGCGAACTGCACTCTGGTTAGATATTGGATGGAACATTTTATTTCGTCACACCCTGGCTTGTTGGCAAGCAAAAAGCTCAAGAATTTTGTGATGCTTGGTCAAAATATCGACAACAAAGCGAGAGCCGCTATCACATTACACGATATTGCTTGGGTCAGAACTCACAAGGCACAGATTTACAACGTAGGATCACGAGCGCGCCGTGCAATCATAAATTCAGCTCGAGTGCTTCCTAGCGATGAGCGAAACCCTTGGCTCGGCCTAGTCGCACAGAATGCAGCACTACCGCTAGAGAGATGGTTGGCAACCTGGGTAAAAGCGTCTGCTTGATATGCGCACCCTGGCTCTGCTGCTCACTTGGTCAGTAACCAACAAGTATCGCGCTCCAATTGCGGAAATCGGTGCGGAAATCGGGGTCGGAGTGCACTTTTCAGCTTGTGCGCCGACTTGGAAAGTACACTCTGACCCCGGTTTTGCAGGTGGGCATCTTCGCACCATCGCAAAGATCCCAGGTCCGACTCTGACGAATTGTCAGGCTTTCTCTAGCACTACGGTAGTTTGAACTTGCGAATGGCGCGTAGCGGCCAGATTGATGTGAAGCTGTTCCCGCCGACCACGCGGAAGGCGGCTGACATGCCGTTCAGAACGCCCAATTCTTCCAGAACATCTTTTGCGCGCCGAAAGGAAAGTCGCGGGTCAGACGCGAGCATGAAAAGATTGATCTCTTTTGGACCGACATCGTAGCCCTCCAATTCGACCGCAGCGCCCAATGCCTCCTTCAACTTGCCCTCAACCGCCGTGAGAAAGACTTCGTCGGCCAGAGACTTGCGCCAGAACTTGATGACAAGTTGATATTCCATTGGGCGATTGTAGGCCCAACTGGCCTATTGGGCGGCCCCGGCGGATGCCGCCCGTATGGTCTGCGGGTAGATATGTAGGTAGGCCCTTGACCCAGCCGGAGGTTCCAGCGTCCGGCTTGCAGTTGCGGGTATTGCCGTTAGAAAGTAAAGCAAATAAACAACGCCGGTAATCCTGGCCCTGGGACGCGGAAAAGCTTCTGCAATCCGTTCCAACATGTCAGCCATCTTCGTCTTAGCGTGCTGCCCTTCGGGCTTTGGATTCCTACGATGAGCTGAGTCGCGGCAAACTGATTGGCACGGCTGGGATACTTCTTCCCAAAAAGCTGCCGCTCAAGCTTCGCGATGTTTTCAGCATCCGTGTCCGGCTTCAGATGCAAAAGCGGGTGCCTTCCGACACCAAGACAGATGGTCGCCTACTTTCGAGTGAGCATGATTTCCAACATTCCCACGAGCGTCTCAGTAATTAAGGCGGTGGATACGTCAGTGAGCTGGAGGTTCTTCTTAATTGCCGTTTCGCTAGGCTTTTCACGCTGAGGCGCCCACTCCGCTGCAACAACCAATCGGTCTACTAGACACTCAAAAGCCAAGTGTCCCCAGCCGAGATTTGCGTGCTTGCCAATGTCGATTTGAATACGCGCGTTTTTCAGCATCTCTCGCCGGTCAGCGACCACAGCGTCCTGGGAGTTAATGCCCGCATTGAGGTCATACTTTCGAATCTCATTGGCAAAGTCTTCAAATGCAGGCTTTATGACCTCAGTGCGCAGCTTCAGAAAGTCCTGAAGGAACCGCGCCCGCTTTTGAGCCTCGCCTTGCTCTTCTAGCTTTTTGCTCGCATCGGCCCTAGCCGCGCTCTCGATCAGCTCCTTTATGCGATCCGCTGATTGCTTATCCATGGATTGTCGTCCGACTTGGATTCTTTGGAGATTAACTCCAGCCAAAATCCCGCGCCAGGGTAGCCGCCTTACCTCGGAGCCCGAGGTAAGGCGGGACGGACGATCTCTTTATTGCGGGCGGTCTACCCGCATGCGATCCGGAACGACGGGAATTCAGTGAACCGCAGCGGCCACGATGCTCGCGATCACACCGGAGGTCACCGCCACCAGCAGGAAATCGCCATTGTCGCTGCGCACCCAGTGGTAGCCGCGCGGCGGCTGACGCAAGTGCTCGGCGTGCCAGTTGCTCACAACGTAATCGCCACCGCGATAGTTCTCCGGCACATGACCGCCTTTCTTGTACCAGCCATCGTGCACGCCTTCGTCATGAAGGCTGTGACGATCCCCCGACTGCGGGCCGTCGTGCCGATGATCGTCCTGGGCAAAGGCCAGCGACGAGGAGAGCAACATGGCACTGCAAATAGCAATGACTCCCAACTGTTTCTTCATAACAAAGCTCCATGGCTTCATGTGGTGGCGGGATCGCCAAAAACGACAAGACCAGCCCCGAAGGGTCGGCCTTCGCAACATCAGCTGACAAAATGGATCAGGACTGCGAATCGTCGGCTTGCGAATCGGCATCGCTTGATTCGGCCTCGGCCTCCGTCTCTCCCTTCTTTTTTGCGATCGCCGACTCCAGTGCACCTGCACCCTCGAAGCCAGCTACAGAAGCAGCGGCTTCAGTCAGCAGGCCCGCGTTCGGATCAAGCTTCTTGGCGCCTTCGATTGCGGCCACGGCACCGGCGACTTCACCCAAGGTATCCAGAATTCCCATGACGACCTCCACGTTGTTAGCGAAACGAGAATGCGGTCCACGCTATCAACAAAAAGTGACAGTGAGAGCCGGAAGATTCCTAAAGAGAACGCGAGAAGTTGTCAGAGTGCTTTTTTGCGAGAGGCGCCGCGATTTGCGCAAACCTAAACCACCTCACAATTTCAGGCACAAAAAAACCCGCCGATAGGCGGGTTTCTTTTCCTGCCTCGAGAATCCCTCATGGGAAATCCGAAGCTTTCGATTGGTGCCCAAGGGGGGACTCGAACCCCCACGACTTGCGTCGCTACCACCTCAAGGTAGTGCGTCTACCAATTCCGCCACCTGGGCAGGTGTTCTTTCGTTTTAGTGCTTGCTGGTCGATGCCGCCGCCGGAGCCGTGGCCGCCGGGACTTCGCCCTGCTGCGCCTTGGCCGGGGCCGGTTGCGCGGCCGGCACATCGCCATTGCCCGCAGCGGGAGCGACCGGCGCCGGAACGGCTGCCTGCGGCTGGGCCGGAGCGGCGGGATGCGCATTTTGCGCGGCGGCAGGCTTGTTGCCAAGACTTGCCATCACGCCCAGATCGTTGTTGGCGGTCTGCTGACGGATCGTGCTGCCGTTGAACTTGAGGTACATGCCCATGCCGATGCTGAGCGCGAAGAAGAGCGCAGCCAGCACGGCGGTGGAACGCGACAGGAAGTTGGCCGAACCGCGCGCACCGAAGACCGTCGCCGAGGCGCCGGCGCCGAAGCCGGAACCTGCGTCAGCGCCTGCACCGCGCTGCATGAGGATCAGCACGATCATGGCCGCAGCGATCAGGATGTAGAACACACTGAAGATGACGAACATGGTGTCTCGCGTAGGATTCGGTATGGCTTAGTGAGCGGCGTTGCAGATGGCCAGGAAATCGGCCGCCACGAGCGAGGCGCCTCCGATCAAACCACCATCCACGTCCGGCTGCGCAAAAAGCTCTGCAGCATTGGCCGCCTTGACGCTGCCGCCATAAAGCAGCCGGGTCAGACAGGCAATCATAGCATCCCCCTGCGCAAGTTGGCTACGGATGAATGCGTGGACATCCTGCGCCTGCTGCGGGGTGGCGGTGTGCCCCGTGCCGATGGCCCAGACGGGTTCGTAGGCGATCACGGCGGTGTCGAAACTGGCGACCCCATTCATGGCCAGAACGGTCTGCAGCTGGCGGGCGATCACCGCTTCGGTTTCGCCTGCCTGGCGCTGGGCCAGGGTTTCGCCCAGGCAGAGAATCGGGGTGAGCCCGGCGGCGCGGGCGGCGGCGAATTTACGGGCCACCAGCTCGTTGCTTTCGCCGTGGTACTGGCGGCGCTCGGAGTGACCCACCAAGGTCCATTGGGCGCCCACGTCCGCGACCATCGCGGCGGCCACTTCGCCGGTATAGGCGCCCTGCCCCTCGTGCTCGCTCACATCCTGCGCGCCAAAACCAAGCCCCGAGCCTGCGTGCGCCGCAGTCAGGCTCGCGAGATAGGGAAAGGGAGGAAAGACCAGCACATCGATATCCGACGGCTTGGCTTGCACGATCTCCCGAACCAGGCCCTCCGCCATGGAGCGGCTGCCGTGCATTTTCCAATTACCCGCCACGAGTTTTTTGCGCATAGCAGCACCCGCCCCTGAGAAAACGCGCAAGCTTAACTACCCCGGCACCGCGCAGCAACGTTGCTTTTTCCGGGAAATTTGTCGGTATTCAGCCGCTTGGTGGAACAGGTAAAGCACGCCTGCCCTTGTTAGCGTTAACCATGCGGAACGCATTTTAGGTGCGGCGCGTATACGATCCGCCAAGATGCATGGCCTGCCATCGACACCGAGAACACGGCCAACTTGAAGAAATGCGGCGGTCACGTAGTGTGATCACCTCTCACCTTATGCCATTGCGGGAAACCCTTCCATGACCCAAGCCCGTCCGCTCAGCCTGATTACCGGCGCTTCCGCAGGCATCGGCTCTGCCTTTGCCCGTGCGCTCGCGGCGCAAGGTCACGATGTCGTGTTGACCGCGCGACGCACCGACCGGCTGGAATCGCTGGCTGCCGAACTGCGCGCTTCGCACGGCATCCAGGCAACGGTGCTCACCAGCGATCTGGCCGACCCGCATGCCGCCGAGCAGCTTTGCGCGACATTGGATCAACGCGGATTGAAAGTGGATTGGCTGATCAATAACGCGGGCTACGGCGTGCCTGGACGATTCGAAGCGAGCGACTGGGCGACGCACGCGGATTTCCTGCGCGTGCTGGTGACCGCCCCCACCGAACTGGCGTGGCGACTGATTGGCAGCATGCGCGAACGCGGCTACGGACGCATCGTGAATGTGGCATCGCTGGCCGGACATGTGCCAGGTTCGGCGGGACACACGCTGTATGCGGCGAGCAAGGCGTACATGATCAAGTTCTCGCAGTCGCTGGCGCTGGAGAATCAGACGACTGGCATCCACGTTTGCGCGCTATGTCCCGGCTTCACGCGTTCGGAATTTCACGACGTCACGGGAACGCGTCCGCTGGTGAACAAGATGCCGGGTTTCATGTGGCAAAGCGCGGAGGATGTCGTGCAGGAAGGCATCAAGGCCGTGGAGCGTGGCGATGCGGTTTATGTGACGGGCCGCTTCAACCGCACCGTCAAGAGCGTATTCAAGCTGATGCCGGACAAGATGGCGCTGCGCATGTCGGCAAAGCAATCCCGGCGTTATCGCACGCAGGATTGATCGTCACACGCCGGGTCGGCGCGAATCAGCCGCCGATCCAGCGTGCGAGCAGAAACGCCGCAGCCGACGCGAGACCGCCCACCAGCATCGTCTGCACCGCGCCGCGCAACATGCCGATGCCGGTGAAACGGCTCTTGGCGGCACCGAACAATGCCAATGCGATCAGCGTGCAGATGACGGACATGCGCAACGCCGGCTGCAGACCATTGATCAACATGTACGGCGCCAACGGCACCAGGCCGCCGACAATGTAAGCACCGCCGATGGTCAATGCACTGCGCAGCGCGCGGCCGGGCTCGGGTTTTTCCAGACCCAGTTCGAAGCGCATCATGAAATCCACCCAGGCTTCGTGGTCCTGGTGGAAATGCGCCAGCACCGGCTTGCAGGCTTCGCGATCAAGGCCGTATTGGGCGAAGATCTGCACGATCTCGCGTTCCTCCTCGCGTGCCAGTTCGCGTACTTCATGCACTTCGCGGCGACGCTCGGCGTCGTAGTGATCGGCATCGCCGCGCGCGGCGAGATAGCCGCCCAATCCCATGGCGATGGCACCCGCGGCGATCTCCGCCACACCCGCCACCACCACTACGCGGCTGGCAACGGCGGCACCGGAAAGGCCTGCTGCGAGTGCGAACGGCACGGTGAGACCGTCGGCCATGCCGATGACCAGGTCGCGCACGACGTCGGATGCGGTGAAGTGTCGTTCGGTGTGATGGTGGTGCTTGGTGGCCATGGCAACTCCTTGCAATGCGCGCCACTTTAGCGGCAAGTGTCTTGGGATGTTGCAATGAGAAGTACACGCATTGGCTTTTGCAATGTGCGGGGTTGCGTAACCACGCCTCCGCGTTTACGCAGCTTTCTCGCGAGGCTGTCCCCTCACCCCAGCCCTCTCCTCGCTCCTCAAAACCGGGCACATCCATGTGCCCTCTCCGCGTGCCCCGAAGGGGAGAGGGAGTCGGGGCGCGTTAGATCAGTTTGATCTCGCGCAAGCGCTGCATGAGGTATTCGTGCGAGCTGATCGAGGTGTCGTAGCGACGGGGATTGTCTGCCGTAATGCATTGCGGCAGCGGATCGAGGATCACGTCGGGGTTGGGGTGCAGGAAGTACGGCACCGAATAGCGCGGCTTGCGCGCATTGGCATTTTGCGGATTCACCACGCGATGCGTCGTGGACGGGTACACATGGTTGGACAGGCGCTGCAACATGTCGCCGATGTTCACCACGATGGCGTCGTCTTCGGTCGTGATCGGCAGCCAGTTGCCCTCGCGCGTGAGCACTTCCAGGCCCTCCGCGCTGGCACCGACAAGCAGCGTGATGAAGTTGATGTCTTCATGCGCACCGGCACGCACGTTCGGAATGTTTTCTTCGACGATCGGCGGGTAATGGATCGGACGCAGGATGGAATTGCCCTGGTCGATCTTGTCGTCGAAGTAGTCTTCCGGCAGGTCGACATGCAGGGCCAGCGCACGCAGTACGCGATTGCCGAGGAAATCCAGCGCCTGGTAAAGCTCGTAGCCGTACTCGTGGAAACCGGGTACTTCCGCCGGCCAGATATTCGGCGGCATCTCGTTGGCGAACCGCGAGTCGCGCGAGATCTCGCGGCCGATGTGCCAGAACTCTTTCAAGTCCGGATAGCGGCTGTCTTTCGCCGTTTCGATCTTGAACGGGGTGTAGCCGCGCGCACCGCCGGTGCCGGGCATGTGGTATTTCATCTTGGTTTCGGTGGGCAGCGCGAAGAAGCGCTGGAAGGCGTCGTACGCGCCGTCGATCAGTTGCGGCGTGATGCCATGGCCGCTGATGCAGCAGAAACCGAATTCGCGATACGCCACGCCGAGTTCGGCGACAAACGCCGCACGGTCGGTGTCGTAACGACGGATATCGAGGGTCGGAACCTTCTTGGCGGATGTGTCCATGTTTTTTTCCACAGGTTGGCGTGCGGTCGATTTGTGTCCCGCCACCGCAGGGGCGATGCACGTCGGGCCTGTTCCTTGGCGACCTGGGTGCAGAGCCGAACCTTGTGAAAGGCCGGCTCCGCTGGTTCACGAGCGTTCGGCTGTGGATTTTACGACGTCTGCGAGTCGCTGGGCCAACGCTTTGACTTCGGCCGCATCGGCAGCCTCCACGGTGACGCGCACCACCGGTTCGGTGCCCGAGGCGCGCAGCACCACGCGACCTCGGCCATGCAGCGCCTGCTCGGTGTCGGCCAGCGCCTTGCGCACCGCGTCGCTGTCGAGCGCCTCGCGTGCGCCGTTGGCGCGTACGTTGATCATCACCTGCGGCATCTTGTGCAAGCCCTGGCGTGCGGTGGCCAGATCCTGGCCTGCGAGCTTCAGGGCTTCGAGCACCGCCAGCGCAGCAACGATGCCATCGCCCGTGGTCGCGCGATCGAGGCAAAGCACGTGTCCGGAGGTTTCTCCGCCCAACACCCCATCGTGCTCTTTCAGTTTCTGGAGAACGAAGCGGTCGCCCACGTTGGCGCGAATCAGCTCGATCCCCTGGTCGCCCAGCGCCTTCTGCAAGCCGAAGTTGCTCATCGACGTGCCGACGACGGGCCCTTTGAGCACGCCACGCGCATGCCAGCTGCGGGCCAGCACGTAGAGAATATCGTCGCCGTCACCCAGCTCGCCGTTGCGATCGACCATCTGCAAGCGATCGCCATCGCCGTCGAAGGCGAAACCGATGTCGGCCTTGTGCTCCAACACGGCACGCTGCAGCGCCTGCGGATGCATCGAGCCGATGTTGTGATTGATGTTGAAGCCGTCCGGGCGATCGCCGATGACGTGCATTTCCGCGCCGAGCTCGGCGAACACCTTGGGAGCCGCCTGATAGGTGGCGCCGTGCGCGCAGTCCAGCACGATTTTCATGCCTGCGAGGCTGAAATCTTCAGGCACGGTGGATTTGCAGAATTCGGCGTAGCGGGTCACCGCATCGGTGACGCGCACCACCTTGCCGAGGTTTTCCGAATCGACGGTGGTGAACTCGGCATCGGTTTCGCGCTCGATGGCCAGTTCGATGTCATCGGAGAGTTTTTCGCCGTCCGCAGAGAAGAACTTGATGCCGTTGTCGCAATGCGGGTTGTGCGATGCGCTGATCACGATGCCTGCATCCGCGCGCAGGCTGCGCGTGAGATAGGCGACGGCAGGCGTGGGCATCGGACCGAACAGGCGAACGTCAGCGCCCGCCGCAGCCAGGCCTGCTTCCAGCGCCGATTCGAACATGTAGCCGGAAACGCGCGTGTCCTTGCCGATCAGCACCAACGGACGGCCCGGCGACTTCTTCTGCTGACGCAATACCACGCCCAATGCGCGTCCGAGACGCAGCATGAAATCCGCGCTGATCGGCCACTGCCCCACCCGGCCGCGGATGCCATCGGTACCAAAGTATTTGCGTTGATTCATCGAACATCCTGCTTCAAAACTGTTTTCCTGCTCCCTGCCCTGTTTACGGGGAGGGTTGGGGTGGGGTCGATCATTCTTGCCGAAAAGCCTGGACAGCTTTACCCCCTCCCGACCTCTCCCTGCAAGCAGGGAGAGGAGAAAGAGCGCTTAATCGTCGTCGGGCCAGCGGGGGACCTTGGGCGTATCGCGTCGTTCCGGCTTGTCGCCCGATTGCACGACATGCCACACCTTCAAGGCGTCCACGGTGGCGGCGACATCATGGGCGCGCACCATGCGCGCGCCACGCTGAACCGCGATTAGCGCGGCTGCCACCGAACCGGCGGCGCGATCGGCGGGATGCGTGTGCCCGGTGATCGTGCCGATCATCGATTTGCGCGAGAGCCCGACATAGACGCCACTGCCAAGATCGGCGAAGCGTTCCACGCGTCGCAAAAGCGCGAGGTTGTGTTCCAGGTCCTTGCCGAAGCCGAAACCGGGGTCGACCATCACCTTGCGCCGGTCGATGCCCGCCAGTTCGCACGCGAACAGGCGATCGGTGAGAAAACGATGCACTTCGCCGACCACATCGTCGTAGTGCGGCGCATCCTGCATGCCGCGCGGTTCGCCCTGCATGTGCATCAGGCAGATCGGCACGCGCAGTTCCGCTGCCGCATCCATCGCGCCTTCGCGGCGCAGCGCATAGACGTCGTTGATCATGCCCGCGCCGGCAGCCACCGCCGCGCGCATCACTTCCGGCTTCGACGTATCCACGGCGACGGGAAGCGACGTGCGCGCAACCAGTTGCTCGATGACCGGCAACACACGGCGCAGTTCTTCTTCGGCGGAAACATCCTCGGCGCCCGGCCGCGTGGATTCGCCGCCGATATCGAGCATGTCCGCGCCTTCTTCCACCAGGCGCAGCCCATGCGCCACGGCGGCATCGACATTCGCGAACTGGCCGCCGTCGGAAAACGAATCGGGCGTGACGTTGACGATGCCGACGACGCGCGGACGATCCAGCGTCAACGGACGGCCGTTGCAATCGAGCACGGTAGCGAACAGATCCGTCGACATGCTGCTTACTCCGCGCCGCCCAGCGGCCCCATATAGCGGCGGTAATAGCGCAATTCGTCGATGGAGTCACGAATATCCGACAACGCGGTATGCGCCGACTCCTTGTTGAAACCGCGACCGATCATAGGGGCCCAACGCCGCGCCAGCTCCTTGAGCGTGGACACGTCGAGGTTGCGGTAGTGGAAAAACCGCTCCAGCTGCGGCATCTGCCGATGCAGGAAGCGACGGTCCTGGCAGATGGAGTTGCCGCACATGGGCGATTTGCTGGGAACCACCCAGGGCTTGAGGAATTCCAGCGTGGCCCGTTCCGCTGCGGCGTGGTCCACGGTGGAGTTGATCACCTGGTCCCACAAACCCGAACGACGGTGCTGGTTGCGGTTCCAGGTGTCCATGGTCTCCAGCCGTTCCGCGTCGTGGCGGATGGCGAAGACAGGCCCCTCGGCCAGAATGGTGAGGTCCTTGTCGGTGACGATGGTGGCTATTTCGAGGACCGAATCGTTGTCGGTATCCAGACCCGTCATTTCGAGGTCGATCCAGATGAGATTGTCTTCGTTGACTTGGCTCATGCGCCCTCCGTCCGACCAGTCTACCAGCACATCATGCGATGATCCGGTGATGCAGACCCTTCTCTGGCACGACTACGAAACCTTCGGTACCGACTCCCGCCGCGACCGACCGATCCAGTTCGCCGGCATCCGCACCAACATGGAGCTGGAAATCGTCGACGAGCCGGTGATGTTCTTCGCCAAGCCCCCGCGCGACATGCCCCCGTCGCCGGAGTCCTGCCTGATCACCGGGATCACCCCGCAACAGGCCGAACGGGATGGTGTCAGCGAAGCCGATTTTGCGGCCCGCGTGCACGAGCAACTGGCCGCCCCGGGCACCTGCAGCGTGGGCTACAACTCCTTGCGCTTCGACGACGAATTTACGCGCCAGCTGCTCTACCGCAACTTCTATGAGCCGTATGCGCGCGAATGGGAAAACGGCAATTCACGCTGGGACCTGATCGACCTGGTGCGCATGTGCGCGGCGCTGCGCCCCGAAGTCATCGTGTGGCCGACGCGCGACGACGGCATGCCCAGCTTCAAGCTGGAACATCTGGCCAGCGCCAATCATCTGCAACAGGAGCGTGCGCACGATGCCTTGTCGGACGTGCATGCGCTGATCGACCTGGCCCGCCTGATTCGGGTGCGCCAGCCGCGCCTGTGGGACTGGCATTACGGGCTGAGGCGCAAACAGCGCGTGTTCGAATTGCTCGACGTGACCAACATGACGCCGCTGGTGCATGTCTCTTCGCGCTATCCCGCGAGCCGTCATTGCCTGGCGGTGATCATTCCGCTGGCCGTGCATCCGAATCGGGCCGGCGAAATCATCGTGTACGACCTCGCGCAGGATCCGGCGGATCTTCTGGCGCTCGATGCCGGCGACATTGCCGATCGCATGTTCACGGCACGCGCCGATCTGCCCGAGGACGTTGCGCGCATTCCCTTGCGTACCGTTCACGCCAATCGCTCGCCGGCGCTGGCGCCTTTGTCGGTGCTCAAGGGCGCGGATATGCAGCGCCTTCAGCTGGATCTGGATCGCTGTCTTGCGCATGCCGAGCAACTGCGTGCTGCGACAGGATTGCGCGACAAATTGCGCGAGGTATTCCAGCAAGCCAGCGATTTGCCACCACCGGAAGATCCGGAATTGGCCTTGTACAGCGGCTTTCTGCCGGACTCCGACAAGCGACTGCTGCGCGACGTACGCACCACCCCGCCAGATCAGCTTGGACGGCGCGCCTTCGATTTTCGCGACGCACGCTATCCGGAACTGCTGTTCCGCTACCGCGCGCGGAACTGGCCCGAGACGCTGAGTACGGAAGAACGAGAACGTTGGGAAACCTTCCGGCTCCATCGACTCACCCGACCGACCGCTCTGACGTTGCTGACGCTTTCCGATTACTTCGCCCAATTGTCCGTCTTGCGCAGTAACTCGGCAGACGCCGAAAAATCCGCAATACTTGATCAGTTGCAAGCCTGGGGCGAGCAACTTGCCATCGAAGCCGGCATCACAGCCTGACCCTCGGAACTCCGACACCATGCCACGCGCTTATTTCACGCCAGCCACCTTCAAGTTTCTTCGCGCACTGAGCCGCAACAACCATCGCGAATGGTTCCTTGCGCACAAGGCCGATTACGAAAAAGACGTGCGCGATCCGTTTCTGGCATTGATTACCGATCTGCAGGCGCCGCTGGCCAAGATCAGCGGACACTTTCGCGCCGATCCGCGCAAGAACGGCGGTTCTTTGTTTCGCATTTATCGCGACACGCGCTTCTCGGGCGACAAGGAACCGTACAAGCCTTGGGCAAGCGCTCGTTTCTTCCATGAGCGGCGCCATGAAATTCCCGCGCCATCGTTCTACCTGCACATTCAGCCAGGCGACTGCTTTATCGGCGGTGGCATGTGGCATCCGGAAGCGGATGCCTTGAAGCGGCTTCGTGCCTTTATTGCCGACAATCCGGCGGCGTGGAAGCGTGCCACGCAAAGCAAGACTTTCAGTGATCACTTCACGTTCTGGGGCGAATCGTTGACGCGGCCGCCGCGTGGTTTCGATCCGGAGCATGAGCTGATCGAGGATCTGAAGCGAAAGGATTTTGCTGCGGGTGAAAACTTTGAAGAGTCGCTCGCCTGCTCGTCGGAGCTGCTGCCTTATATGGTGGCAAGCTACAAACGGATCGCGCCGATGATTGATTATTTGTGCGCTTCGCAAGAGCTGGATTTCTAGCCCATTCGCGTCACTACCCTCTCGTCATTGACCAGCTTCGCTGTTGAAAAGCACTTCGGCGCAGGCCGGAATCCAGTGTCGGAAAGCCATGATTGTGCGATGACTGACATGTTCTCTCGTCACTGGATTCCGGCCTGCGCCGAAGTGCTTTTCAACAGCGAAGCTGGTCAATGACGGCCATATAGGTGCTTGTTTGACTCAAGCTTCGGGCCGCATATACGGAAACAGCAACACATCGCGAATCGACGACGAATTGGTCAGCAGCATCACCAATCGGTCGATGCCAACACCCAGGCCACCCGTCGGCGGCAAACCCACTTCCAACGCACGGATATAGTCCGCATCGAAGTGCATGGCTTCGTCGTCGCCGGAATCCTTGGCGTCGGCCTGTGCCTGGAAACGCGCCGCCTGGTCTTCCGAATCGTTCAACTCGGAGAAGCCGTTGGCGAGCTCCTTGCCGTTGATGAACAGTTCGAAGCGATCGGTGATGCCCTTGTCGACATCGTTCTCGCGCGCGAGCGGCGACACTTCCACCGGATGGTCGATGATGAAGGTGGGTTGCACCAGGGTGTGCTCCACCGTCTTCTCGAAGATTTCCAGCAGCAGCTTGCCCCAGCCGTAACCGGGCTTTACCTGCGCGCCTAGTCGCTTGGCGTGCGCAGCCATGGCATCGCGATTGCGCAGTTCCTCGCGCTTGATCTCGGGATTGAGCTCAAGCACGGCGTCTTCCATGCGCCAGCGACGGAACGCCGGGCCGACGTCGATCTCGGCGCCTTCCCAGGTCAGCTTCGTGGTGCCCAACACCTTTTGCGCCGTGTCACGAATCACCGACTCGGTGAGGTCCATGATCTCGTGGTACGTCGCATAGGCCTGGTACAGCTCCAGCATCGTGAACTCGGGGTTGTGCCGCGTGGACACGCCCTCGTTGCGGAAGTTGCGATTGATCTCGTACACGCGGTCGAAACCGCCCACCACGAGGCGCTTGAGATACAGCTCCGGCGCCACGCGCAGGAACAGATCGATATCCAGCGCGTTGTGATGCGTGATGAACGGGCGCGCCGTGGCACCGCCGGGAATGATGTGCATCATCGGCGTTTCCACTTCCATGAAGCGGCGCGGCTCGGCTTCCAGCCACTGGCGCATGAAGCCGATGATCTTCGAGCGCAGCGCGAAGGTACGGCGCGCCTCTTCGGTGACGATCAGGTCGACATAGCGCTGGCGATAGCGCTGCTCGACGTCGGACAGGCCATGGAACTTGTCGGGCAACGGACGCAGGCTCTTGGTCAGGAGGCGAAGCACATGCACCTTGACCGACAGCTCGCCGGTCTTCGTGCGCATCAGCACGCCTTCGGCGCCGACGATGTCGCCTGCATCCCAACTCTTGAAGGCCTTGTAGGTTTCCTCGCCGACCGTACCCTGATGGATGAACAGCTGGATACGCCCGCTGAAATCCTGCATCTGTACGAACGCGACCTTGCCCTGGTCGCGCTTGAGCATGATGCGACCTGCAACTTTCACTCGCCGCGCCAAGGCTTCGATGGCTTCGGCGGTATGCGTTTCCTTGTCGGCAAACTCCGATTGCAGATCGCCGGCGAATGCATCGACCTTGAAGTCGTTCGGAAACGCGATGCCGCTCTCTCGCAGCGCACGCAGTTTTTCGCGGCGTTCGGCGATCAGCTTGTTTTCGTCGACGATCGGGGTGTCGGTGGATTCAGTCATGGATGGTCCGTTTTGTGCCGACGCTCGCTCAGGGCGTCGAATGTTTCTTTATATATCGTTTGATGACCCGGCAACGCGGCTCGGCTTTCTTGCGGTACAAGACTGGCCGTCAATCGCCTTTGTGAAACACCTGCTTGACCGCGTGCTTGGTCGCATCCCAACCCTCACGCGTGCCATGCGCAATGCCGCGCCCCGCATCCGCCGCGCCATGCCCGATCGACTTCGCCACATGGGCCGTCCCGTGTCCGACGGTCTTGGCGACATGCGCGGTGCCGTGCCCAATGTCGCGGGCACCGTTGCCGATGCCGTGTCCGACCGTCTTCGCATCCTGCTTGAAGCCTTGGCCGAAGGCACTCGTCGTGCCGGCCGCCAACAGCGCACAGGCGAGCAGTATTCCGGAGATCTTCCTGCCGTTCATGCGGTGACTCCGTATTCGGTGATCAGGCACTTTCGTATATCACGCATCGAGGCGCTTGGCGCCGGCGTCCAGGCCGGATTTCAAGCTGGCTTCCACGAATTCGTCGAGATCGCCGTCGAGCACTTTCTGCGTATCGGTGCGTTCGATGCCGGTACGCAGGTCCTTGATGCGGCTCTGGTCCAGCACATAGTTGCGAATCTGGCTGCCCCAGCCGATGTCCGATTTGGAAGCCTCCAACGCGTTCTTTTCCGCGTTACGCTTCTGGATCTCGATCTCGTACAGCTTCGCGGCCAGCATCTTCATGGCGCGATCGCGGTTGGCGTGCTGGCTGCGCTCGGTCTGGCACGCCACCACGACACCGCTGGGTACGTGCGTGATACGCACGGCCGATTCGGTCTTGTTGACGTGCTGGCCGCCGGCGCCGGACGAACGATACACGTCGGTCTTCAAATCGGCCGGATTGATCTCGATGTCGATGTCGTCGTCGACTTCGGGCGAGACGAACACCGAGGTGAAGCTGGTGTGGCGTCGGTTGTCGGAATCGAACGGGCTTTTGCGCACCAGGCGATGCACGCCGATTTCGGTTTTCAGCCAGCCATAGGCGTAATCGCCTTCCACGCGGAAGGTGGCGGATTTGATGCCGGCGACTTCGCCCGCGCTCACTTCCATCAATTCGGTTTTCCAGCCGCGCCACTCGCACCAGCGCAGGTACATGCGCAGCAGCATTTCGGCCCAGTCCTGCGCCTCGGTGCCGCCGGCACCGGCCTGGATATCGACGAAGGCATTGGCCGAATCCATCTTGCCGGAGAACATGCGCTGGAATTCCAGCTTGCCGACCTGGCCTTCGAGCTGGCCGACGTCGGTGACCACGGATTGCACCGTGGCCTCGTCGCCGTCGGCAGCGGCCATTTCCAGCAATTCGCCGGCGTCGGCGAGACCGGAGGTAATGCGGTCGATGCCGCTGACGATGGTGTCGAGACGGGCGCGTTCGCGGCCCAGTTCCTGCGCGCGCGGCGGATCGTCCCAGACGTTGGGGCTTTCCAGTTCGCGGCTTACTTCTTCGAGACGTTCACGCTTGGTGTCGTAGTCAAAGATACCCCCTAAGCGATTCGATGCGGCCCTTGAGGTCCGCGATCTGCGCGAGGATCGGATTGGTTTCGATCATGTCGGATTGAACCTGATGTGGCGGCGCCATTAGGGCGCGAATCAAACGGTTATCGTAGCAAACCGGGCGCGAATGCGCCTAGCGCTCCGCCCTGGAGCGCCGGCCGGGACCGGCGCTATCGCGGTTTTCAACCGCGTCCCAGCGCTGCGAGGCCGCCCCGGTCGAAGTCGGCCATCGCTTCAACCGTCGCGCGGCATTCAACTCAAGGTATCGAGCGCGTGACTGTGTACGCCCTTCACGGCACGCCCTGACGGATCGGCCATGTTGGCAAATGTCGGGTCCCATGCGAGTGCCGCGGGCGACGAGCACGCAATCGATTTGCCGCCCGGCACCGTCGCCGCGCAGGCTTCGCCCGGAAAGTGCTTCTCGAAAATGCGGCGGTAGAGATAGGCCTCTTTGGTCGCCGGCGTGTTGAACGGATAGCGCGACGCGGCGGCCGCAAATTCACGATCGCTGATCGCCTGCTCGGCGTGGGCTTTCAGTCCATCGATCCAGCCATAGCCGACGCCATCGCTGAACTGTTCTTTCTGCCGCCACAGGATCGACTCGGGCAACGCGCCCTGGAACGCCTCGCGCAGCACGGCTTTTTCGATGCGTCCCTTGCCCGCCATCTTGCGCGCCGCATCCATGCCCATGGCCACTTCCATGAATTCCAGATCGAGGAACGGCACGCGCGCTTCCACGCCCCAGGCCATCATCGATTTGTTGGCGCGCAGACAGTCGTAACTGTGCAGCGCATCGATCTTGCGCACGGTTTCTTCATGGAAGGCTTCCGCGGACGGTGCTTTGTGGAAGTAGAGATAGCCGCCGAAAATTTCATCCGCGCCTTCGCCCGACAGCACCATCTTCACGCCCATCGCCTTGATGCGTCGTGCGAGCAGATACATCGGCGTGGATGCGCGAATGGTCGTGACGTCGTAGGTCTCGATATGGCGGATCACTTCCGGCAATGCATCCAGGCCTTCCCAGAAGGTGTAGACGAATCCGTGATGCACCGTGCCCAGGGCATCGGCCACGACTTTCGCTGCCGCCAGATCGGGCGAGCCCGTCAGGCCGATCGCGAAGGAGTGCAGTCGCGGCCACCAGGCTTCGCTGCGATCGTCGTCCTCGATGCGTTCGCGTGCGTAGCGGGCGGCGCACGCTGCAACCAGCGACGAATCCAGTCCGCCTGACAACAGCACGCCATAGGGCACGTCCGTCATCAACTGGCGATGCACCGCCTGTTCGAAAGCTTGCCGCAGCTTGGCCGGCGTGGGCGATTTGTCTTTCGTCTCGGCGTAATCGCGCCACGGGCGATGGTAGTAACGCTGCAACGCGCCGGTCGTGCTGTCGTAGACATGTCCCGGCGGAAACGGTGCCACATCGGCACACACGCCTACCAAGGCTTTCATTTCCGAGGCCACGCACAGCCTGCCGTGCGAATCGTGGCCCCAGTAGAGAGGACATACACCGATTGGATCGCGTGCAATCAGATAGCGCTGCGCATCGCCATCCCAAAGGGCGAACGCGAAAATGCCGTTGAGCTTGCCGAGAAAATCGGCACCGTGTTCCAGGTAGAGCGCATTGATCACTTCGCAATCCGACCCGGTCGTGAAGTCGTAATCGCTCTTGGCGCGCAGCTCGCGGTGGTTGTAGATCTCGCCGTTCACCGCCAAGGCCAGCTTTCCATCACGCGAGCGCAGCGGCTGCGCGCCGCTGGCCGGGTCGACGATGGCCAGGCGCTCGTGCACCAGGATCACCCCGGCGTCCACGAACACCCCGCTCCAGTCCGGCCCGCGATGGCGCTGACGCTGCGACAGCTCCAGGGCCGACAGGCGTAATGCAGCGAGGTCGTCGCCGGGCTGCAGGTCGAACATTCCGAAAATGGCACACATGACAGTTTTCCCTTTGCTCGGTGGTGAAGCGTAAAAACAAAAGGGCCCGCACTTGGCGGGCCCTTTTGCGTGTGTAGGTTGGTTGCTTCGTCTACACGCCGGCCCGCCCGTGATTACGGGTATTGTTATTGGCGTTATTATTCAGGCCGTTCGCAGCCACGACCGCGTTCGCCGGCAGAATGGCGGCGGTAAAGGCGATGTGGCGGACGACGAAAGCGTTCATGGCCACGACTACATCACAAGGCGTAGCGGCGCGCAAGCTGTAACACGCCCGATACAACCACCCGGCGGAACCCCTTCACACGGGCTTATCGTCCATGTTGCTCATACTTCTCCCAAACGGCCTGCTCCAGGCTGATGCCCTGTCCAAGGGCCTTCGGGGACAACGCAAGTCATCGCGCCATATCGCACTTTGCATCGTCTGACGATTCGTCTTTCGGATCTTCCGCTCATTCGAATAAGGAGCGAACGATGGAACGGCTAAAAGGCATGACCGGTTTGCTGATGTTGATCGCCCTCTCGCCAGCGTTCGCGCAGGACGATACCCACAAGCTGCAAAAGGAAGTGGACGACCTGCAGGCCACCGTGAAAGAGCTGCAGGCGGAAGTAAAGGAACTGAAAGCCGAACAGGCGAAACCAGCACAAGCGGCCACACCGCCATCGGCAACTTACACATCAGCGCCACCCGCGACGGCGACACCTGCCGCCGCGCTGACCCAGGTGCCGGGTAACCAAGTGGATGTCATTCAACTTGGGGAGGCGGCACACACGCCGCTGCCCGCCCAGCAAAGCGTTTCGGAAAACGCGGATTCGGCCTCGCGCATCGACAACGAGGCACCGCCCACCGACCCCGGTCTCAAAGGATTCGTGCAGATTCCCGGCACCGAAACAGTCATAAAGCTGGACGGCTACGCCAAGCTCGACACGATCTACGACATCCACAGCATCGGCACGCCGGATTTCTTCGCCACCTCGGCGATCCCCGTTCCGGCGCCGCACGACAACAACGGCAACTTCAACATGCAGGCGCGCCAGACCCGTTTCAGCCTGGATATACGGCGCCCAGCGGTTTTCGATGAAAGCATGCGCTTTTACGTCGAAACCGACCTCTATGGCGGTGGCAACGGCAGCTACGGATTCAGGTTGCGCCAGGCCTACGGTCAGCTCGGCAATACCTATGCGGGTTTTGGCTGGTCGGCGTATACGGACACCGACGCCCTGCCCGACACGTTGGACTTCGCCGGCCCCGGCGGTGCGATTGCGCCGCGACAGGCGGGCATCCACCAATTTTTCCGCCTGGGTGAAACAAGCAGCCTGACCCTTGCCGCCGAACAGCCTTCATCGGAAGTCAGTGTGTACCCGCAGGTCGCACCCGATATCGTCGTCAACAACCTGCATGGCACGCAACACGCACCCGACGTCATCGTCGCGGTCCGCACCGAGCACAACTGGGGTCATCTGCAGTTGGGCGGCGTAGTGCGACAGCTGGGTTATACCGACGGCGAACAAAGCAGGCGTGTGATCGCAGGCGGCGCGTCATTGACCGGTTCGTTCAAGGTGGGAACGTTCGCCGCCTACAGCGACCTGCTGATGTTCGGCAGCAACTGGGGCAAAGGCATTGCACGCTACATCGCCGATACCGGGGGGCTCGGCCTCGATGCCGTGGTCGGTCCCGATGGCAAGCTGTACACACTCACGGGTTGGGGTGCCTATGCCGCCTATACGCACTACTGGAGCAGCAACTGGCGCAGCAATCTGGTCTACGGCGTTGCGCGCATCCAGCACTCGCCCTGGCTGGCGCCCAACGACTATCACGATACCAACTATGGCGCCGCCAATCTGATCTGGACGCCGGCGCCCATGCTTACCGTGGGCCTTGAAGTGCTGCATGGCCGACTGTTGGAGCAGGACACCCGCTACAACGATGACACGCGCATCCAGGGTTCGCTGCAATACAGCTTCATCAAATAACGCTACGCAGTCGTTAACTCAAACCGTGCGCGACATGGACGCCGCTCTATGCGTCCCTTGGATGCCCTGATTAAATCTGTGCAACCCAGTGCAGTGCGTCATCGAGTTCGTCATTCGTGAACAGCCGGAACTGGGTAGGCATGGCGAAACCGAACATGCTGGACATCACGCGCACCCAACCCACATCGGTGACCAGTCCGGTGCGCTCCCAACCGGAGATGTGGCGAAAACCGAGCTTGACGTCGTCCCACATCGCGCCCGGCGCGAAGCCGGTGAAGTCGTCGCCGATATGGATCAACAGGCGCAGCTTGCGGTTGAGCGCGAAGGCTGCCTCGATATCGGGAACCATCACGCTTTCATAGTCGTTGGCGGTGACGAGGCCGCTCATCCGAAAACCGAGTATGCCGGCGGGAAGGCTGGGGATCTGCTCGATCATGGCTGCGCTCCTTCATGCTCGCTCCCCTACTATCCAAGCGCTATTTGCGCCGGCGCACAAGCGCCGGAGTGTGAACGAACGAAAGTGCGTCGAGGATTCGCGGCTAGGCAGGCTCGATATGCCGTAGCAGCAAACGCGGCGATTCCCGACCCTGCCAGTCATTGATGGTCAGCTCGTAGGCCGCGCGCAGCATGGTCGGTGGCGGCTGGCCGTCGTAGGCGTTGAACATCACGGCATCGTAGAGCGCATCGTCGCGTGGGTCGCGCAAACTCAAGCGCAGATGACGTTCGCCCATCTGGCGCCAGTTGAAGCATTCGAAGCGATTGTCGAACAAAGGCTCGGGGAACGCCTGCCCCCAGGGGCCTGCGAAACGCAGCATGCGTGCCATATCCAGGGTGAACATGCCGGCGGGCAGCTCGCCATCCGTATAGAGCACGGCCTGTAGCTGCTCTTCGTTCAACCATTCGCGGGCCACGGCATCGAACGCTGCGGCAAAACGCGAATAGTCCTGAGCGCGGAGACTGAGTCCAGCGGCCATCGCGTGGCCACCGAAGCGTTCGATCAGGCCGGGATGACGCGCATCGACGGCCGCCAGCGCATCGCGGATATGGAATCCGGAAATAGAACGCGCCGAACCACGCAATAGCTCGGGCGCATCCTCCCCTGCGGGAGCGAAGGCGATCACTGGACGATGCAGACGCTCTTTCAACTTGGATGCAACCAGACCCACCACGCCAGCGTGCCAGCTCGGTTCGAACAAGGTCACGCCGACGGACTGCGTGTCGATGCCGGCAGCGCTGGCCACCATCGCTTCGGCTTCGGCCACCATCGCCGCTTGCAGATCGCGACGCTCCTGATTGATCGAACTCAACAACTCGGCGTAACGGCGCGCCTGCACTGGATCGTCGGTAAGCAAACTCTCCACGCCAAGCCGCATGTCTTCCAGGCGGCCGGCAGCATTCAAACGCGGCCCGACGGCATAACCCAGGTCGCTGGTGCATAAAGTCGAAACGCTACGCTGGCTGGCTTCGATCAACGCGGTGATGCCTGCACAGGCGCGATGGCTGCGTATGCGCTTCATCCCCGCTTCGACCAGCACGCGGTTGTTGAAATCCAGCGGCACCAGGTCGGCGACGGTGCCGAGCGCCACCAGATCCAGCAGCGTGGACAGGTCCGGCTCCGCGTTCGCGGCGAAACGGCCCAGCTCTCTCAAGTGCGCACGCAAGGCGAGCAGCACGTAGAACATCACGCCCACACCAGCCAGCGACTTGCTGGGAAAGTCATCGCCATGCACGTTGGGATTGACGATGGCGTCGGCGGCAGGCAGGCGCTCACCGGGCAAGTGATGGTCGGTCACGATCACGCGAATGCCTCGCGCCTGCGCCGCCGCGACACCTGCCAGACTCGCAATGCCGTTGTCCACGGTGACGACGAGTTGCGCATGCGTCGGCAGCGAAGCAACAAGTTCAGGCGTGAGGCCGTAACCATGCACAAAGCGGTTCGGCACGACGTAATCCACGCGACGCGCACCCAGCATGCGCAACCCGCGAACGGCGACGGCAGTACCTGTCGCGCCGTCGCAGTCGTAATCGCCGGCGATGATGATCGACGCGTCGTCGTGGATCGCCTGCGCAAGCAGCGCCACCACCTCGGACATACCGCCGAGCTGCTGCGGCGACAGCAGGCGCGTCAGGCGATGCTCGGCCTGTTCGGGCCCGAACACGCCGCGCGCCGCGTAGATGCGCTGCAAAATGATCGGTACCGCATCACTCCAGCCGGTGGGTTCGCCCAGCAAAGGGCGCCGTTCCAGTTTGACGCGACTCATGAGGCGTTTCGTCGCCAGAAGCGCATGCGGTGCCATGGTCGATGCAGCCATCGTTCGCCGCTGGCAAACGCGAGCACTAACGCTTCGCGCTTTGACAACGCCTGCAGCGAAGGCACCCAGGCTTTCGCAATGTCGTCGACGTTTTGATCCTGCAAGTCGATCAGCCAGCCGACCTTGGCCGCCGTCATCGATGATTCACTGCGATGCTGCGTCGTTATGCCTGCATGCTGCGCCAGCGCGAGCAGAAGCAAGTCTTCGCCGATGACACCTTTGAGCGTAGTCGACACGTGCGAAGGCAACGCTCCGCCACCCCACAGCCACACGCTGTTGACCGGCGGTAACCCGCGCGCGCGGCGTTGCGCGTTGGCCGGATGCTGGTGCAGCATGACCTGCACTTCGTTGAATAACACGCGCCAGCGCCGCCCTTCCGGTCCGTGAGGAAGGTGGTTGTACAGATCCTCCCCCAGCGCCTGCTCCGGCGCCGCGAACTCCGGTAGTTCGTTTTGCGATGGAAGACGAACGTGCCAGCGATCCGGCGACGAAACTTCCAGGCTCATGCCGGCATCGGCAAATATCGGCTTCAACGGCTCGGCAAGCGATCGAGCTTCATCCATGCTCAGCTGCATTTGACCGCATGCCAGCAGTCGCGCGCCGCTGAGATCGGGCTGCACCCAGGCCGGATCGGCACTGAGCCATGCGGGCGCCTCCGCGGCATCACCCGCGAGATGGTCGCGCGTCAGTGCCGCCGCGGGCATGCCGTCACCACATTGAAAATACGCGGCGAGGCCATTCAGATAACCTTGCGCGCCGTTATCCAGGCGATCGGCCTTGGCCAGCAACCTGCGCAAGGGATGCGCCGGCTCGAAGCGCTCCAGGTTGGGCAACCAGCACTCGACGGCGTGAAAAGAAGTATCCGTCATGGGATCAGGCTTCGAGCAACTCGTAGAGTTCCAGCCACTCCGCTTCCAACGTTTCCTTTTCCTTGCGCAATTCGGTCTGGCGCTGGCCGAGTTTCATCAGTTCCGCCGTGGAACCGTTGTAGGTTTCCGGATCGGCAAGCTTCTGCTCGATGGCGGTCAGATCCTGATCGATGATCGCCATGCGCGTTTCGATCTTTTTCACGCGCTGACGCGTGGCTTTTTCGTTTTCGCGCTGCGCAGCCGCCGCGCGGCGTCGATCTGCCGCCGATTCGATCGGCGCAACCACGGATTCCGCATTCTTCTTCGGCGCATTGCCGCGCGCGCGCAGCCAGCGTGCGTAGTCGTCCAGGTCGCCATCGAACGATTCGGCCTTGCCATCGGCAACACGCCAGAAGCTGTCGCAGACCATGCCGAGCAAATGACGATCATGCGAGACCAGCACCAGCGCGCCGTCGAAATCGGCGAGTGCATCGGCCAAGGCCTCGCGCATGTCCAGGTCGAGATGGTTGGTCGGTTCGTCGAGCAGCAGCAGGTTGGGTTTGTCCCACGCGATGAGCGCAAGCGCGAGGCGCGCGCGTTCGCCGCCGGAAAAGCCATCGACCGATTCGAACGCGCGATCGCCCGCAAAATTCCAACCACCGAGAAAATCGCGCAGCACCTGCGCGGCAACGCCAGGTGCCTTGTCTTGCAGATGATCGAACGGACTGGCGCCTTCCTGCAGGCTTTCCACCGTGTGTTGTGCGAAGTAACCGATCTTCAGATCCTTGTGCGCCTTGCGCTCGCCGCCGAGTGGTGCAAGCTCGCCCACCAAGGTTTTTACCAACGTGGATTTGCCCGCGCCGTTGGGACCGAGCAGGCCGATGCGTTCGCCTGCTTCCAGACGAAAGCGGACGTTGTGAAGAATCGTGGCGGGCGGCTGTCCGGCCTCGCCGGGATAACCTGCCGCGACATCTTCAAGCTGCAGCATGGAATCGGGCAGACGGTCGGGCACGGCGAACTGGAATCGGAACGGACGTTCCGCGCGCACCGCTTCGGTACCCGCCATCTTTTCCAGCCGCTTCATGCGCGACTGCGCCTGCTTGGCCTTGCTGGCCTTGGCCTTGAAACGGTCAATGAAGGATTGCAGATGCGCGCGCTCAAACTGCTCGCGTTCGTGGGCGATCTGCTGCAGGCGCAATTGTTCGGCACGCTGCTGTTCGAACGCGCTGTAGTTGCCGGCGTAGAGCTTCGCCCTGCCCTCGTTGAGGTGCAGCGTATGAGTGATGACGCCGTCGAGGAATTCGCGGTCGTGCGAAATCACAAGCAGCGTGCCCTGATAGCGGCGCAGCCATTCTTCCAGCCATAGCACGGCGTCGAGATCGAGGTGGTTGGTGGGCTCGTCGAGCAGCAGCAATTCCGATGGCGCCATCAGCGCACGCGCCAGGTTCAACCGCACGCGCCAGCCACCGGAAAATTCGCGCACGGCCCGCTCGTGAGTGTCGGAACTGAAGCCCAGCCCATGGAGCAGCCGTCCGGCACGAGCCCTCGCGTCGTAACCGTGCAGTTCTTCGATACGGTGATGCGCGCGCGCCATCGCCTCGGTATCGCCGCGCGCCTGGGCATCGAGCTCGTCGCGCAGCGCCATGGACAGTTCCACGTCGCCGCCCATCACGTATTCGATGGCCGGATCCGGCAGTGCGGGCGTTTCCTGAGCCACGGAGGCCAGCCGTAGCTTGGCGGGCATATCCAGCTCGCCGCTGTCGGCCTCCAGCTGCCCCTGCAGGGCGGCGAACAGGCTCGACTTGCCGCAGCCGTTGCGGCCGACCACGCCCAGGCGCCAGCCGGACTGGATCACCAGGTCGATATCGGAAAGCAGCAGCCGGCTGCCGCGGCGCAGGGCGAAATGGCGAAACGCGATCATGAATACTCAACAAAAAAGGGGGCGGCCAGCGCCCGCAACGGTGCATGATAGCGGTCGGGGGCGCCTACGCCGAATGGATCAGAGCGTCTCTGCGTCACATCTGCCTATTTTGCTCATGGCATGGCGCAAACAGTTCTGCTACAACGACGCGGCAACGCTTCACGCGGAGAGGGGACCCATGTTCAAGCACCGTACCAACCTGCCCTTGCTGGCGGCCATCGTCATCGGCGCAGGCCTTGTCGTAGCGCAGACGGCCCACGCCCAGCAAACGCTGACCCAGCGCGTGCAGGAAGAGAAAAGCATGAATCTGCCTGCGCGGGGCTTGTCCATGGCCCAGGTGGAGAAGCAATACGGCCAGCCCCTGCACAAGCTTTCCCCGCGCGGTGGCGATTCGGCCAAGCATCCGACGATCAATCGTTGGGAGTATTCCAACTTCATCGTCTATTTCGAAAACAGCCGGGTGATTCACTCGGTGCTCAATACGCCGGCGGGCAACAATCAGAATCCTGGCGCGGTGAACTGATTCGTCAGAGCCTGTAAACTTGTGCACTTGCCGCGCCCGGCCATGTTCCGGGCGCTTTCCTATGCGCGAGTGCCGTCCCCATGACCGATTCCAACTTGCGCCTGCCGGCCGAATGGGAGCCGCAGGCCGCCGTCCTGATTGCCTGGCCGCATGCCGGCACCGACTGGGCCGAACGGCTCGATGCGGTGGAGTCCACCTACGTGGCGCTCGCAGCGGCGGTCACGCGCTTTCAGGCGCTGATCATCGTCGTGGCCGACGGAGCGCTTCAGCAACACGTTGTTTCGAAGCTGCAGGATGCCGGCGCCGATCTCGCGCGGATTCGTTTCGTGCAACTGCCCTATGACGACACATGGCTGCGCGATTCCGGCCCGATCACCTTGCGTGATGGCAACCGTTTCCAGCTCACCGATTTCCGCTTCACAGGCTGGGGCGGCAAGTTCGGTGCGGAGCAAGACGATGCCTTGATTCGTGGATTGGTCGACGCGGGCGTGTTCGGCTCGGCGGTGCACAAGCGCATCGATTGGGCGCTCGAAGGCGGCGGCATCGAGAGCGACGGCCACGGCACGATCCTTACCACCTGGCGATGCCTGGTACAGCGTCATCCCGAACAATCGCGCGAGGAGATGAGCGCGATCCTGCGCGACAGTCTGCATGCCGAACGCGTGCTGTGGCTCGACTACGGCTACCTCGAAGGCGACGACACCGACGCGCATATCGATACGCTGGCGCGTTTTGCGCCCGGCGATCGCATCGTCTTCCAGGCCTGCAGCGACGCGGCAGACGTGCACCATGACGAACTGCAGCGCATGGGCGACGAACTGGCCGCGCTGCGCACCGTGGATGGCAAGCCGTACACGCTGCATCCGCTGCCCTGGGCAGAACCGGTCATCGACGAAGGTCGTCGCCTCGCGGCGTCCTATGCGAACTATCTGATCGTGAACGGCGCGGTGCTGGTTCCGGCATATGGCGATGCGGTGGATGACCATGCCGCTCGTGTCATCGGCGAGGCACATCCGGGGCGTACGGTGGTGCAGGTGCCATGCCGTCCGCTGATCTGGCAGAACGGCAGCCTGCACTGCATCACCATGCAGCTTCCGGCCGGCCTCATCTAACCATCCGTTCAAAACCCGTCCATTAGAATGGTACGGTTTTGTAGTCGTCGTCAGGACATGCCCATGACCCGCAAGCTTCTTAAAGTTGCCCTGCTGCAGGAAACCCACCGCGGTAGCCGCGATGCGAATCTCGATGCCATCGAGACCGGTTTGCGCGAAGCGGCCGCGGCGGGCGCCGAACTGGTGCTGCTGCAGGAGCTGCACAACGGGCCGTATTTCTGCCAGCACGAGTCGGTGAACGAGTTCGACCTCGCCGAGAGCATTCCCGGCCACAGCACGGCGCGCATCGGCAAGCTCGCCGAAGAGATGAAACTGGTGGTGGTCGCCTCCTTGTTCGAGAAGCGCGCGGCGGGTCTGTATCACAACACCGCGGTCGTGTTCGATCGCTCCACCAACATCGCCGGCAAGTATCGAAAGATGCATATCCCCGACGATCCGGCGTTCTACGAGAAATTCTATTTCACGCCCGGTGACCTGGGTTTCGATCCCATCGACACGTCGGTAGGCCGCCTGGGCGTGCTGGTGTGCTGGGACCAGTGGTATCCCGAGGCGGCGCGACTGATGGCGCTGGCGGGCGCGGAACTGCTGCTCTATCCCACCGCCATCGGCTGGGATCCGAACGACGGACAGGCCGAGAAGGATCGCCAGCGCGACGCATGGATCACCGTGCAGCGCGGCCATGCGGTGGCGAACGGCGTGCCTTTGCTCTCCTGCAACCGTACCGGCTTCGAGGCCGATCCCTCGGGCGTGGGCGCCGGCATTCAATTCTGGGGCAGCAGCTTTGTGGCGGGTCCGCAAGGCGAGTTCCTGGGTCAGGCGGGCACTGACGGACGCCAGTTGCTGGTGGTCGAGATCGACATGGCGCGCAGCGAGCATGTGCGGCGCATATGGCCGTTCCTGCGCGATCGCCGTATCGACGCTTATGGCGATCTTTTGCGCCGTTTTCGAGATTGATCGACACCTGGGACTCGCGGCTAGTCCCTGTTCACGCTCCAGCTTGCACTGTTCGCACCAAGTCCCCATGCTGGGCATCGTCCTCCCCCTCCCTGCATCCATGGCATGAGCGTTACCGAAACCGATTTTCTCGCCCCGATGGATCTGCACGACCAGCCGATTGAACGCGTGCAACGCGATGGCGTGGAATACGTGGCACTGGGTACCGCGCACGTATCGCGCAGCAGTGTCGAGGCCGTGCAAACGTTGCTGGCGAGCGAATCGTTTGACGCCGTGGCGGTGGAACTGTGCGAAAGCCGCGCGCAGGGCATGCGCGATCCGGAAGCGTTCAAGCAGATGGATCTGTTCCGGGTGATTCGCCAGGGCAAGGCCGGCATGGTCGCGGCGAGCCTGGTGCTCTCCACCTTCCAGAAGCGATTGGCCGATCAATATGGCATCCAGCCCGGCGCCGAGATGAAGGCCGCGATGGACGGTGCCGACGAACGGCATGTTCCCGTGTGGCTGGTCGATCGCGAAGTGGGCACCACGCTCAAGCGCGCCTGGCACAGCGTCGGTTTCTGGCAGCGCTTCGGCCTGCTCGGCGGACTGCTCGCCAGCGTGTTCGAGCGCGAAACGATCGACGAGAAGGAAATCGAGAAGCTCAAGCAGGGCGACATGCTCGAGAGCGCGTTCAGCGAATTCGCCAACGAATCGGAACCGCTCTTTCGCAGCCTGATCGCCGAGCGCGATGCTTTCATGGCGGCGCGCCTGCGCGAAGAAGCCGCCAAGTCGGCTACCACCGAACCACGCAAAGTGCTCGTCGTGATCGGTGCCGGACATCTCAAAGGCATGTGCGAGAACTTGCGCACGCAGCAGACGAATCCCGCCGCAACCGCGTCCGAGCTCTCGCAAACGCCACCCAAGGCGCAATGGCCGAAGTGGCTGGCGATCGGCCTGGTGCTGCTGGTGTTCGTCGCGATCGGCTACGCCTTCCATCGCAACGCCGCGCTGGGCGCGCAGGCACTGCGCGACTGGGTGCTGTTCACCGGCGGTTTCTCGGTGCTCGGTGCGCTGATTGCGCGCGCGCATCCGCTAAGCGTTCTGGCCGCTTTCATAGCGGCGCCGATCAAACCGTTTCGTCCTGGCATTCCTTCCGGCGGGATCAGCGCGATGGTCGAGGCGTGGGTGCGGCGTCCGCGCGTGGCGGATTTCGAAAGCCTGCGCGACGACATCGTGCACTGGAGCGGCTGGTGGACCAACCGCGTCGCGCGCACGCTGCTCAACTTTTTCCTCGTCAGTCTCGGCACCATCGTCGGCGAATACGCCGCCGGCATCCACATCCTCAAGAGCCTGTTCTGACGCTGGAGCGAATCGGATCACGGAATCCGGACTCGTTATGGGGAGCGGCTTTTTGTCGCTCCCCCCACCCCTTCCCCGCCCATTGTGACGTCTCCCGAGCAACCTCTATACTCGGGCGAATACGTTGCATGCGTCCGCTGGAACCGTGGGGATCCTCTTGATGACTCGATTGCAATTGTTTGGCCTGGCTGCTGCTACCGCTGTGCTTTTCTCGGGCTCCGCCCATGCCACTGGCGACAAAGCCAGTGGCCGCACTCTCGTCTATACCTGCAATGGCTGCCACGGCGTCCCTGGCACCAACAACGCGTATCCGCAGTATCCGGTGCCGAAGATCGCCGGTCAGAACGCGCAGTACATCATCGCCGCGTTGCACGAATACAAATCAGGCGATCGTACTCATCCGACGATGATGGCCCAGGCGCAAAGCCTCTCCGACCAGGAGATCGAGGACATCGCCGCCTATCTTTCCAGCATCGCTGCGAAGTAATCAGCTGAGGATTCCACCTGCATGAAACGTGCGCTTACGCTGCTTTCGTTCGGTATTGCCCTTGCGTTTGCTTCGGCCCCGCTGCTGGCCAGCGGCAATAGCGAAAACGGCAAGACCAAGGCCGCTGCCTGTGTCGCCTGCCACGGTGCCGACGGCAATGCGGTTGATCCGCAATATCCCCGCCTTGCCGGTCAGTACAACGAGTACATCCAGGAGGCGCTGCACGAATACAAGGACGGCCGCCGCAACAATCCGATCATGAAGGGTTTTGCAGGTACGCTTTCCGATCAGGACATCCAGGATATCGCTGCCTATTTCTCCTCGATGCCGACCAAGATGGATACGCTGAAAGGCCATGTCCAGGGCGACTGAGCCTAACCAAGCGACATACGCAGAAAAGCCCGCAACTCACGTTGCGGGCTTTTTGGTATCCGTGCCGGATCAACCCATCGCGGATTGCCCTTCCTTCTTGCGATAGTACGGATTGTTGCCGCCCGAGTGATCCGTCGCGTCGCGCACTTCGGTAATTTCCGGCACGCGCTCGCGCAAGGTTTTTTCCACGCCGTGCTTGAGCGTGACATCCACCATGCCGCAACCGTGGCAACCGCCGCCGAATTGCAGCAACACTACGCCGTTGGCGTCGATCTCAAGCAAGCTCACACGTCCGCCGTGCGCGGCGATGCGCGGATTCACTTCGGCGTCGAGCACATAGCGAACCCGCTCGACCAGTCCGGCTTCCATGCCCGGCAGTTCGCCCTTGATCTTCGGGGCGCGGATATTCAACTGCCCGCCCGTCTGATTGGGTTCGAAGTCGATGTTGGCGCCTTCCAGCCATGGTGCGCTATCGCCTTCGATATGGAAGTCGAAGCCCTTGCATTCGATCGTCCATTCGTTGCCGGTAAGCTCCTGCGGCTCGCAGAACTCGAGTTCGCAGTCGGCCGCGGGTGTGCCGGGTGAGGTGACGCGCAGGCGAATGCCCGCCCCTTCGATGCCCTGCTGGGAAAGAAGGCGCAGGAAGTGCTGCTGCGCGCGTTCGGAAATCTCGATCATGCCTGCTCCGGAACTACCATCGGCGCCCGCCATGGACGGGCCATACCGCACCATTTTAGTCCTGTTTCATCCGAAAATGCCCGGCTGGCGTTTTTTCGCGTACAGTTTCGGCGCTTTAGTGTTTGAACCCTGGAGATCGCCATGACCACCCCTCCGCTTTCCGCCCAACACTGCCAGCCCCGCAAGGGCAAGGAACACGCGCTGGACGAAGCGGCCATCTCCGCGCTGCTGCCGCTGGTGCATGGCTGGAAACTCGCGGAGCAAGGCGACGCGCTGGTGAAGGACTATCGTTTCGAAAACTTCCATCACACGCTTGGCTTTATCAACGCCGTCGGCTTCATGGCCAATCAAGAAGACCATCATCCCGATATCGAGGCAGGCTACGGCCATTGCAAGCTGCGCTGGTCCACGCACGATGTGGGCGGCCTGTCGCTGAACGATTTCATCTGCGCCGCGCGCGCCGACGCCCTGCTCGCCCGTTGAACGAAACAAGGCACCCTCGCGCAACGTGGGCCTATGCAGGATATCTGTTGGCTGCGGTCGTCATTTACGTTGCGCTGGGTTGGCTGGCGGCGCGGATCACTGGCGCACATTTGCTCGATCAGGCGCAGTCGCAACTGGCCCGTGTCGAAAACCACGAACCGCTTTGGGAATGGCGCTTGCGCAAACCGCGCGATCTGATCGCAAGCCGCGCTTTCGGAAACGCCAAAGTGGTGAGCGATGACGATGCGCTGCGCATCGCCAGCGTCGATGGCACGCCGTTTGAACTCGGCTTGCCGATTGCGTGGTCGCTGGACCTGGCGCATTGGCCAGTTCTTCAATTGGAGTTGCAAAGCAGCGCTCCCGGTACGCTCGGACTTGTTTGGCAAGGCCCTGACAACTCGCCTGCATGCCTGGCGCTCGCGGCCAGTCCGCTGACGCCGGACACCCGAGCCCTGCGTATCGATTTGCGCGATCTTGTGTGGCACGCGGCAGACGATGGCCGTTGTCCGGCACCCGGCATTGCGCAGTTGTTACGGCTGCGCGTGCAGATTCCCCGCGACGCCACGCTGCGCGTGAGTTCGGCTTCCTTGGCAACGACTCAGGCATTGCCGCCTCTCCAAGACACCAGCATCGATCTGCCGGCGCACGCGACCGGGGGTGAACTGGAGCGCGCCGTAACCCCCGCTCAAAACTGGGCGATGCCCCTGTTCCGCCTGCCTGACGGCATCCGTGCCGAAACGATGCTTAAGTGGCGCGATCAATTGCGTCAGCGTTGGCCAGCGGCATTGATCGTGCCTTTCGGCGCCACGCCACAGCCCGTACCCGACCATTCGTATCGCGCGCTGGCATGGCTTGCCTGCGTCCTTTATCTCGTGGCGCTGACATGGCTGGTGCTGAAACCGGTCAAAGGCCGGCTGCGGCCCTGGCTCGACATCGTCGGTTGCCTGCTTGGGCCGCTTTGGTTGGTGGCAGGCCTGCATTGGGGCTTGTATCCAACTCCCTTGGGGGTGACGGCGTTCGCCGGCGGGCTCCTCTTCGCGTTGGTCGTCGAGCGCCACCATCTGCCGCGCCTCTGGCGCTGGCCTGAAACCCGACATGCGTGGCTATGGCCCTTGGCGCCGGTGCCGGTTGCGCTGCTGTTGATCGTTCTTTTCGGCCATACGCCTCATGCATTGCTGCTCGGACACGTGGTCACGTATTTCGGCTGGGCCTGGCTGCAGCAGTGGTTGATGCTGGTAGTGCTTCTGCGACGCTTCGAGCAGGTTATGCCGAGACCTGGATGGGCCATGCTGGCCGTCGCCACGCTATTTGGACTGTTCCACACACCCAACGGGCTGGTGATGCAAGTGTGCTTCGCGGCTGAACTCTGGTGGGTGTGGTGCTTCCGGCGTTCACATAGCGTGCTGCCCATTGGCGTGGCGCACGCGGTGTGCGCCCTGCTGGTCGAGGCGAGCTTGAGCGGCGGCTGGATGCGTTCGCTCGAAGTCAGCGGCCGCTTCTTCCTCTAGTCGCCGCAAGCGCATCGAGGAAACTTTTGAGGTCCCCGGGCAGCGGGGCCGAGAATCCGTAGGCGCGCCCGTCCAACTCGAACGACATGTGCGAAGCGTGCAAGAAAAGGCGGCTGAGGCCTAGGTCTCGAAACCGCTTGTTGGCCTCACGATCGCCGTACTTGGTATCGCCGGCAAGCGGATGGCCGATGTGGGCGGCATGCACGCGGATCTGGTGCGTGCGGCCCGTGCCCAGCGTGGCCTGCATGAGTCGCGCACCCGGGTACTGTTCCATCTCCCGGAAGAAGGTGAGCGAGGGCTTGCCACCTTCCGATACCCGGACCATGCGCTCGCCACCCTGGAGAATGGACTTCTGCAAGGGCGCGTTCACGTCAAAACGGGCCTTGGACGGGTGACCCACCATCAGGCACAGGTACTGCTTCGTCACCTCGCCCGCGCGGATGGCCGCCTGAAGTCCCGTCAAGCCGGCGCGCGTACGGGCGAAGACGAGCACGCCGCTGGTGTCGCGGTCCAGGCGATGAACCAGTTCCAGGTGTTCTTTGGGGCGGGCCTGCCTCAGCAGCTCGATCGCCCCGTGGCTGACCCCGCTCCCGCCGTGACTGGCCATGCCGGAGGGCTTGTCGATGACCAGGAAGTGCTTGTCCTCGAAGATCACCGCCTCGGCAGCCGCCGCGATGGCCCCCTGGGAAGCGCCCTGCTCGGCAGGCCGTTCAGCCACCCTCACAGGCGGGATGCGCAGCATATCGCCCTGGCTGAGACGGGTATCCGGCTTGGCGCGCTTGCCGTTCACACGCACCTGTCCGGTGCGCAACAGCCGGTAAATCATGCTCTTTGGCACCCCCTTGAGCAGGGTCATCAGCGCGTTGTCGATGCGCTGGCCGTCCCGCTCCGGACCGACCTCGACTTGACGCACCCCGTGAGGAAGATCGGGGGAAGTTACCGTCTGCATTGAAAAAAACCCGGGTAGAGAGGATACTCGCACAGCGCTTAGCCCGGTCCACCGATACAGTTAGTAAGGACCAGGCGCCCGCCTGTTACGTAGGCGAGGTTTGAGTCGGCCACCCTCGTGGTGACCGGTTGCAAACACCCTTTCATCGTAACGGTTCGGGTAGCCGCTTGTCCGGTCTCAATGTGCAGACAGACAAGTCGGCGTGCGTGCCACGAATCACCCCGGTATCGGGAACGTTACCGTTTATTTGCCGCTTTACCGCAGCGGCGCGATCCCCGGACAGGCCGCCACACCAGGCGCCACCGCGGCGCGCGACGCGCGGCCAAGCCGAGGAATTACAATGAAAAGAATGTTGATTAACGCAACTCAGCGTGAAGAGTTGCGTGTGGCCATCGTAGATGGTCAGGCTCTTTACGATCTCGATATCGAAATCCCCTCTCGCGAGCAGAAAAAAGCCAATATCTACAAAGGCCGCATCACTCGCGTCGAACAATCCCTCGAAGCCTGCTTTGTCGATTACGGCGCCGAACGCCACGGCTTTCTGCCGCTGAAGGAAATCGCGCGCGAGTACTTCACTCAGGGTCTCGATCCCTACAAGTCGAACATCCGCGAACTGATCAAGGAAGGTCAGGAAATCGTCGTCCAGGTCGAGAAGGAAGAGCGTGGCAACAAGGGCGCGGCCCTTACCACCTTCATCAGCCTCGCCGGCCGCTACATGGTGCTGATGCCGAACAACCCGAAGGCTGGCGGCGTCTCCCGTCGCATCGAAGGTGAAGATCGGCAGGCGCTCAAGGAAGCACTGGAGCATCTCACCGTTCCGGACGACATGGGTCTCATCGTGCGTACCGCCGGCATGGGCCGTGACGCCGAAGAACTGCAGTGGGACCTCGATTACCTCCTCCAGCTCTGGAAAGCGATCTCCGGCGCCGCCCAGGCGCAGAAGGCGCCGTTCCTGATCTACCAGGAATCGAAGCTGTTCATCCGCGCCTTGCGCGACTACCTGCGCAACGACATCGGCGAGATCCTGATCGACGAGGAGTCGCTGTATCAGGACGCGCGCGACTTCATGCAGCAGGTGATGCCCAACGCCCTGCGCAAGCTCAAGCTCTACAAGGACGACACCCCGCTGTTCTCGCGCTACCAGATCGAAACGCAGATCGAGAGCGCGTTCGACCGCAGCGTGCGCCTGCCTTCCGGCGGTTCGATCGTGATCGACCAGACCGAGGCGCTCACCGCCATCGACATCAACTCCTCCAAGGCCACCAAGGGTGGCGACATCGAGGAGACCGCGTTCAATACCAATCTGGAAGCGGCCAGCGAGATCGCCCGCCAGCTGCGTATTCGCGACGCCGGCGGCCTGATCGTGATCGACTTCATCGACATGGACAGTCCCAAGCACCAGCGCGAGGTCGAGGAACGCCTCAAGGAAGCGCTGAAGCTGGATCGCGCCCGCGTGCAGATCGCCCGCATCTCGCGCTTCGGCCTGCTGGAAATGTCGCGTCAACGCCTGCGCCCGTCGCTGGGCGAAGCCACGCAGGTCGTCTGCCCGCGTTGCGAGGGGCACGGCCACATCCGCGGTGTCGAATCGCTGTCGCTGTCGACGTTGCGATTGATCGAAGAGCACGCCATGAAGGACAACACCGGCCAGGTGCTAGTGCAGGCGCCGCCGAGCGTGGCCAACTTCATGCTCAACGAAAAGCGCGCCAGCGTGGTCGATATCGAACTGCGCAACAAGGTGCACGTGGTCATCGTGGCGGACGACAAGCTCGAAACGCCGCATATCGAAATCCAACGCATCCGCGAGGCGGACATGGGCGAGCACAGCAAGCCCAGCTACGAGCGCCTCACTGCACAGGAAGAGACGCCGACGCCGAAGATGGGCCAAATGCTAGGCAGCAGCGAGCAGCCGGCGGTTAGCGGCATCATGCCGTCGAGCCCCGCTCCCGTGCGCGAGGAAGAGCCCGTTGCCCCGGCACCCGCACCTGCTGCAGCGGCGGCAACGAAGCGCCCATCCACCCCCGCCGCTCATCCGGCTGCGAAGGCGAATGGCGGTTTCTTCTCCCGCTTGTTCGGCTGGTTCGGCAGCAATGGCTCCGCCGCTGCAGCTCCCGCCCCTGCTCCCGCACCGGCTTCCTCGCGCCAGGAGTCGTCTCGCGGCAAGCCGCAAGACAATCGTCGCAATGACCGCGCGCGCGCGGACGGCCAGGCACAGCGCCAGGGCCAACAGCGCGGCGAAGCGCAGCAGGGTGGTGCACGCGGCGGCGCGCAGCAGCAGAGCAAGAATCCGAATCAAAACCAGAATCAGCGCCAGCGCGGCAACGAACAACAGCAGGCACCGGCGCGTCAGCAGCAAGGCGGCAAGCAGCAGCAAGAACAGCGTCAGCAGAAGCCGGCACAGCCGAACGACGCCGCAGCGGCCGAGCGCAACAAGCAAAACGCTCCTGCCGCCAAGCAGCAGGAACGCCAGCAACGTGCCCCGCAGGGTGAACGGCCGCCGCAGAGCAACGTCGCCGCAGTCGTGCCCAAGCCTGCCGAACCCGCAAAACCTGTTGCCGAGGCATCGACTGTCACCGCCGCCGTCAACATTGCACCCGAGGTGGCTGCCGAATCCGCAGACGCCGCAGGTCAGTCGCGCCGCCGCCGTGGCCGGCGCGGCGGTCGCCGCCGTCGTCGCCACGAAGGTGCGGTGGCCGGCGCGGCGCCGAACGAACAAATCACGGCCTTGGACGACGAGGATCGGGACGAAGACGCCGCAACCGACGTCGAACACGCTTCAGCGCAAGCCGAGCGCGAGCCGGTGACTGTACATGCCGCACCGACAGTGGAGGCCGCAACATTGACACCCGCGCCGGAAACCTCCGAGCCTGTGGTGTCGACGTCGTTCGACAGGGCATGGGAACACCAGCCTGCCGAATCACTGGCAGAAACCAAACCCATCGTCGTTACCGTGGATCACCACGTCGAGATCGTAAACACCACCACCGAGGAAATCGTGGCGCCGCTAATCGTCGCGCCTGCCCCCGTGACTGCATCATTCAATTTGCCGGTGCTGCCGCCGATCCCCGTTCGTAACGAAATCGAAGAAGTGCGGGACGAAGCAGCAGCCGAGATGCACGCGGAAACGGTGACAGTCACGGTGCCTCACGACGCCGCACCTGCGGCAAACGAAGCACATCTGACGGCCCCGCTCGAATCGTTCGTAGTAACGCCTGAACCGGCCGCGCCAACCGTTGAATTGACGAGTGGGCCAGTCGCTCCGGAACCTGTGGTGGTTTCGCCCACACCCCTGTTCCACCAGCCGGAACAGGGCGACCTGTTGTCCGCGCCGCTGCGCCAGCATGCTTCGTCGACGTCGGTCGACCATGCATCGGACGAGACGAATGCGCCCTCGTCCGAAGAGGACGAAACTCATGCAGGACAGCGAGACAACAAGCTCTCCTGACAGGCGAAATGCTCAGCCACCTGAGTCAAAGAAAAAGGCCGGACGATGTCCGGCCTTTTTTCATGCATGTTCCGCGGAAACTCAGTTGCCAACTTGATTGTTGTGCGTATCCAGCAAGCCATGCACCGTCATCAGATGCGCAAGGCTGATGACATGGTCCACCTGCAGCTTTTCCATCAGACGTTGCTTGTAGGTAGAAACCGTCTTGGGGCTCAGATTCAGCTGCTCGCCGATGGCTGTCAGCGCCTTGCCGCGCACCAGCATCATGGCCACTTCAAGCTCACGGCTGGAAAGCACATCGAAGGGCGAACCCTCCCCATCCAGCGTGGCCAATGCCAGCTGCTGGGCTACGGCGGGCGCCAGATACCGACGCCCAGTTGCCACCTGGCGCACGGCATTGAGCAATTCGTCGGCCGCGCAGCTCTTGGTCAAATAGCCATGCGCGCCGGCATCCAATAAACGCTTGGGAAAACGGGCATCGTCCACCACGGTCACGACGATCACACGCGTGGGCAGGTTCGCGCGCGCTACGCGCTCCGTCAGCTCGATGCCACTCATGCCAGGCATATGGACATCGACCAGCGCAATATGCGGCTTGGTCGCCCGGATCAGGCGCAGCCCCTCCTCGGCCGTGCCCGCTTCACCGCAGATACGTATGTCCGGCTGTTGCAGGATCATCCTGAAGCCGGTTCGAACCAGCTCGTGATCATCCACGAGTACAACGTCAATCATCGTCTGCCCTCCCTGGATAGGAATCGTGCTTAGGCAAAGTAGGCGCCTCACTGACACATTGCAAGCCCGTAACCCCTCGTCCGGAAAGGATTTTCCATATAGCTCCAATACCCACTGAATAAATAGGAAATCACCTACATACTCGTCCTAAAATCAGTGTCATTATTCGTTTTGTAGGACCTGCACGTAGTTCGTATCGCACACCCCAGCAAGGCTAGTCAGCACTAACCCGAATGGAGCGTAACGATGGTGATCTACTCGCTCAGACAATCCCCTGACGGGGATTGGAGCATCCGCCGCGACTCGGCAACGTTATTCAGCCAACTTAGGCTAGGCCCAGCCATCCAACTGGCGCGCGAAGCCGCTCGCGACGAACACAACCGTTCCGGTCGTAGCACCTGCGTCGAAATGCCGGGACCGGCATCCACCATTCGCCTGGCGCAATACGCAAAGCCCGGCATGCCGATTGAAAGCGCCGTGGCCTGATTCGCGTCTCACATTGGCGCTCCCCTCGGTTCCCGAGCGCCCCCATGTTACGATCGCGCGCCTGCAGCCGGTCGCCCGGCAGCTGTCCCCGCCCGGATGGCGAAACAGGTAGACGCAAGAGACTTAAAATCTCTCGACCGCAAGGTCATGCCGGTTCGATTCCGGCTCCGGGCACCAAATAATTATCAAAGCGCCTTGATTGTTCGAAGCTTTTCTACAAAGCGAACTCGAACTATCCGAACTTCTACCCACAGCAAATCGCGCGACGAAGTTTCGTGTGGGTAATGCGTATCCATGATTCAACGCAGAGCACGCTCGGCCTACGATAACGACCGATAACAAACGCTATCAGGCGTTTTCAACGTGTCGCCCTTTCATCAAGGGACGCGCGCATGAACTTTGAATCGCAGCAGGGCACGCTGGAAAACACCGCCAATCTCGACCTGCTCGGATCTCCATTCGCTGGGAACGCGCTGGCGACAGCGCCAACTATTCGGTGATCGACACCGGCTACTGCATCCCCGCCGATCATCTGGCGCGCCTCACCGAGCGCTTCTACCACGTGTCGTCCAGTGGCTCGCGCGACAGCGGCGGCACCGGCCTGGGGCTTTCCATCGTCAAGCACGTGCTGGGTCTGCATCAGGCGCGGCTGGATATTCGCAGCACGCCCGCCCAGGGCTCCACCTTCACCTGCGGCTTCGGACACGAACGCTTGCTGGCGCCGGAAACGCACGATACCCACGCCGCCGGATAAGGCGGCGTGGGCTGATTGCAAATCGCGGCCTGAGGCCTAGCACTCGTGTTGCTACGGCGTCCGCACGAATCCGTTCACGACACCCGCGGAGTTAACATAGAGTCCCACGATGACACCGCTAGGGTTGATCCCTGTTGCCTCAGTGAACGAGGCTCCGGGGTAATCGAACGACGTGTAAGCGCCATTGAACAGAAAACCGTGGCTGACGCCCGAAGCATCGGTGTAAACCCCCACCACGTCACCTGGAGCGTTGGCGCCGCCAGCAAACGTAAACGAGGCGCCTGGATAGTTGATGGTGGCATACGATCCGTGGAACAGCAGGTACCCTTGGCACTGTGTGGAACATGTCGTTCCACTTAGGTGCGTGTAAGCACCAACGACTGCGCCAGATGGGATCACCACACTGCTGGTACTACTGGCCGCACCCGGTGGGTCGAAGGTCGCCGAGAAGTCGCCCTTCTTGGACACCAGGAAACTGTGGGTAACGTTGGTGTTGCCTGTGACGCCGCAGGCAGCGTCGGAACAAGTAGCGCCTGACAATTCGCCTGAAGGGTTAATGCTACTGAGCTCTGTACCAGCCGCACCTGGGTAGTCAACCGTTGTGTAAGACCCATCGCTTAAAATGAAACCGTGGCTGACGCCAGCGACGTCGACGTAGGCGCCAACAATATCTCCCCGCGGATTGATAAAGTTGGCAGTCGTAAACGTGGAGCCCGGGGGGTCGAACGGCGTAAATTCCCCTCCCGTCAGCGTAAAACCGTGCAAGGCTCCACCCGCCGTGAGGGTGTAACCGCCGACGCTCGTACCCTGGGGATTGGGGCCGCCAACAAGTTCAGTGAGTACTGCGCCCGGATAATGGACCGACGTATAGGTCTGCGCCAACGCGAACGACGGCACTGCAATGGCCGCACCGATCGTACACATTGCGATGAACCGAGATACCTTAGTCATAAGATCTTCTCCTGATTCTCGTGTGAAGTTACGGGCCAAAGGACTGATGGAGCCTAGGGCTCCATCCACGTATCCCACAAAGGAGATTGCGCGCTGAACGATTCCTTACGAACGCATAGGCGTAGCGGTCGCTTATGAGTAAAAATGAACGGATGCCTTCCCAAATTTACCAAATCTGTTGTTATCGAAACGTCCCTGCCCGAGCTATTTCTGAGCCGGGAGCTGGCGACCCTCGAATTCAATTTCCGCGTACTGGCGCATGCGCGCGACACCAGCATTCCGCTGCTCGAACGCCTGCGTTATCTGAGCATCGTCGCCAACAACCTCGACGAGTTCTTCGAGGTGCGCGTGGCCGGCTCCGGGCACCAAGCACTTACGCTACTTCCTGGTTCCCAGATTTTTTCCGCAATCGCGGAATTTTCCTGTATTCCTGAGGTTGAGCTTGCAAAGCAGCCATCGAATCGGTACCCCCAAGGCCATCAAGCCTGCAACGGCAATCGCCGTATCGCCGGCGTCGATCTAAGCCAGCGATAAGTGAGCGCAGGCAAGCTTGGAGCACTTCATCCACGAGACTCTCCCATGCGTCGATCTCTGACAATCGTCCTGCTCGCTTCTCTGGCCGGTGCCGCTGCCATGCCTGGCGTGGCGGCGGATACGGCTCCGACTGCCGTCAAAGTGATCAACCAGCTGAAACTGGGTGGCACCGGCGGCTGGGATTACCTCA
Source organism: Dyella psychrodurans (assembly GCF_003363265.1). Classification (GTDB taxonomy): domain Bacteria; phylum Pseudomonadota; class Gammaproteobacteria; order Xanthomonadales; family Rhodanobacteraceae; genus Dyella_B; species Dyella_B psychrodurans. The sequence goes on from NZ_QRBF01000001.1 coordinate 818,063, forward strand.
GCTTCGACGCGCAGCGTCGGCACCTGTTCGTCAGCCGCGGCGATCGTGTGCTGGTGATCGATGTGGATAGCGACAAGCAAATCGGCACGATCCCCAATACCAACGGTGTTCACGGCATTGCCGTTGCACAGGATCTGCACCGCGGATTCACCAGCAACGGCAAAAGCAATTCGGTGACGGTGTTCGATCTGGATACGCTCAAAACCGTTTCCACCATCGCCGGCACGGGAGAGAAGCCGGACGCCATTCTTTACGATAGCGCGTCGCACCACGTTTTCACTTTCAACGGCAAGAGCGGCACGGCCAGCGTCATCGATCCGGCGAAGAATGCCGTGGCAGCTACGATCGCCCTGCCTGGCAAACCCGAATTCTCCGCAACGGATGACAGCGGCCATGTCTTCGTCAACATTGAAGACAAATCGGAATTGGCGGAAATCGACAGCAGCACCAACAAGGTATTGCACGTCTGGTCACTGGCACCTTGCGAGTCGCCGAGCGGTCTTGCGATGGACGTTGCGCACAAGCGCCTGTTCTCGGTCTGCGACAATCGCACGATGACCGTTCTGGATGCGAACAATGGCCACCGTGTTGCCACCGTAGCCATCGGCGATGGTCCGGATGCGGTGACGTTCGATGCAGGCGATAACACGGTGTACAGCTCCAATGGCGAGAGCGGCACGCTCACCGTTGTGCACGAAGATGATCCCGATCACTACACCGTAGTGGCCAACGTGCCCACGCTGGTCAGCGCTCGCACGCAAGCGCTGGATCCGCAAAAGCATCGCATCTATCTGTCGTCGGCGCAGATCGGCACCGGCAAGGAAGCGAATGGCCGGCCCAAGTACGTGCCGGACAGCTTTGCCATCCTGACAGTCGGCAAACCCTGAAATCTGACGCTGCCTGTGTCCTCTCCCTCCTGTGGGGAGAGGACAAAGCGGCGCTTTATGTCGACGTAGTTTCTGTGACGGGCATCGTTACGCGAACGCGCAATCCTTTGCCCAAAGGCGAATCGAGCAATTCGATCGATGCGCCATGCAGCTCTGCCGCACGCTGCACGATGGAGAGGCCCAGACCATAGCCGTCGCCACTGCTGCTGGCCTCACGGTGGAAACGCGCAAATACACTGGCGCGCCGCTCGGCAGGAATACCGGGACCGTTGTCGATCACATCGATCACGGTTGCCTTCACGGTTCGGCTCATCGACAACTGCACCTGCCCACCCGACGGCACGTGATGCATGGCATTCTCGATCAGGTTGCGCAGCAGCGCCGCAAGTGCGGCTTCATAACCGAGCACCTTCAAGCTTTCGTCATGTTCGATGAATGCGAACTCGACACCGCTTTCGCCGAGCAAAGGTGCTAATTCGTCGATGACATTCATGGCGACCGACACCAGGTCGATTTCGTGTCGCTGCCCCGCCGCCACGCCAGCCTCCAAACGTGCCAAGGCCAGCAGTTGTTCAATGCGTCGAGCCAGTCGCGCAAGACCTGATTGGGCACTGGACAGCGCAACCTTGGTATCGGGAAGAATCTGCGTGGATAGCGCGTTATCGAGATGAATCATGGTGGAAGCAAGCGGTGTTCGCAGTTCGTGAGCGACGTCTGCACTGAAACGGCGTTCGCGCTCCAGCGCGTCCTCCAATCGTTCCAACTGAGCGTTAAGTGCGCCTACGACGGGCTGCAGCTCCTGTGGCGCACGTTCCAGTTTGATCGGCTGACGACTTCCTGGGGCGCGCGATCCCAATGCCTCAGTCAGTCGCTGCAACGGGAGCAGTCCGCGTTTTACCGCCCATCCCACCAATAAGGCCAGCAGCGGCAAGCCGAGCAGCGTCGGCAGGCCGAGGTCGAGCCACATGGCGTGCGTGATATCGCGTCGACTGTCATCACGTTCGCCCATGCGGATCAGTACGCCGCCGGCATCGTCGACCAGCGTAAACACACGCCATCCAAAACCATCGAAGTAATAATTTTTGAAACCGGATTCCGGTGCGGCCGGCAACGGCAGCTGCGCAAAATTGGCCGTCGTCAGGCGCAGGCGACGATGCATGTCAAACACCTGGTAGCCCACCTCCGTTTCATACGTGCGCCCGTGCATCAGTTGCTCTTCAGCCTTGCGCTCGAGGATCGGCACGACCAGCAATCCCTCTTCCGGCTTGTGCAAGGCGTCGATGCTTGCGCGTTGAATCAACACGTCCAGCGTGCGCGCCGACTGCGCCAGACGACCGTCCAGCAATTCGTGGGTTTCCTTCAACGTGCGCCAGTAGCTGTACAGGCCCAGTGGCAAAAGCACAGCCACCATTACCACGACGATCATCCAGCGCAGACGTCCGCTTAGACTCAACGGCCTCACGTTGGATCCCTGGGAATCATGTAGCCCACGCCACGGATGGTTCGGATCGCATCAAAGCTCAGTTTTCGACGCAATGCGTGGATTTGTACTTCCAGTGCGCTGCTGCCGACGGAGTTGTCCAGGCCGTAAAGGGAGTTCTCCAGATGCTCGCGACGCACGATGCGACCGGCACGCTCCATCAGGATGCGCAGCAGCGAAAATTCGCGGCGCGTGAGCTCGACCCGCATTCCGCGGTATTCGGCCTCGGAGGTTCCGATGTCCAGGCTTAGCACGCCCACGTCGATACGGTTTGCAGCAAGCCCCTGGGCACGACGCGTCAGCGAACGGATGCGCGCGCTGAGCTCTTCGACGTGAAATGGCTTGACCAGATAGTCGTCGGCCCCCGCATCCAGGCCACGTACGCGCGCCTCCAGGGCATCGCGCGCCGTCATGACGATCACCGGCGTGTTCACGTGGGCACGGCGGGCTTCCGCAAGCACCTCCAGACCATCCTTGTTGGGAAGCCCCAGGTCGAGCAGAACCAGATCAGCAGTCTGGTCGCGCAGCGCGGCCAATGCCTCACGCCCATCGCGCAACCATGTCACCGCGTAGGAGAGCTTTTCCAGCGCGTGCTGGATGGCCGTCCCCAATTGCAGGTCGTCTTCGACAAGGATGATATGCATACGGCCTACCTTTCGCCCGGCCGCACCCGAACCCACGGCCTCAATGTCTCATTATGCAGAGATTAGCTTAGGACGGTCTTATCCTGACCATCACGCCAGGTAAACGCTTTTTTTGGCCGTTTTCCTGTCATCCGCTTGCCGCACAGCTCGGCGCTGCACGGATACGTGTCGTGGCGCACACAACGGAAAAGATGAAGCTCGCTTGCAGATCCGGTTCACGCACGTTGCACGGCTGCGTCGAGACATTACGCCGGCTTTGAACGTCAAAGCACGAGCCATGGAGACTTGGCCGGGGAGTCGCCTTTCATCGGGTTATGTTTTCGCTGCGCTTTGAGGGGTAACGCCCTTCGTTTGCGATGGACCGCTTTGTCATCACTTTGATAGGAGTGCGCGATCTATGAAACCGTTTGCCATCAAGCGTGCATCGCGGTTGGGTACGTGGGTGCTCGCCGCGTTATCGCTGGCAGGTCTGGTCAGCATTGCACACGCTGCGGATGATGCGAAACCACAACCTGCCCCCACCGCCGTCAGTTCGCTCTCGCCGGACATGCGACCGCAAAACGTTCCCTTGGACTATGTCATTACGCCCAACGGCTATTTCGCCGTGTCCTGCGTACAAGCTGTGCGCGAGGGTGAAAAAGTCCATGCCGATGGCAGCATCGAAGCTCGGGACGGCACGATGCGCAAACCTGCCGCTTGTACACAGCCGCACTACACGCAGAGCGGCATGCGGATCGATCCGAACGGCGCAACGTCGCAGCCCGCCAGCAACAAGCGACCGGCATCGGGCTATAGCGGCTGGTTCCTCACGGCGTACTACACCACCTCCACGGGCGTCGGCAGCATTTCCGCCAATTGGGTGGTGCCTTCCTCGCCCAGCAGGACGACTGACCAGGTCGACTATTTCTTCCCGGGCCTTGAGCAATCGGAATCCAATGCAGAATCCATTCTGCAGCCGGTACTGGGCTACAACGCGTTCAGCGGCTCAGGCGTGAGTTTGTGGACGTTGTCCAGCTGGAACTGTTGCGTCAGCGGCACGACGTATTACAGCGGACCAGTGAACACGGCTGCCGGCGACCAGATCCAAGGCATCGTCACGTCGACCTGCAACGGTGGAAGCGATTGCGCGACCATTACCTCCACCGACGAGACCAACGGCCACTCCACGACGCTGCAAACCAATCCCTATGCAGCACTGACGTGGGTGTTCGGCGGGACACTGGAGGCATACAACATCTCCAGCTGCAGCCTGCTTCCCGCAAGCAAATCCGTGGTCTATACCGGCATCCAGGTCAAAGACATGAGTGGCAACACGATCAGCCAGTCGTGGACGCCATGGAACATCATTGGCTCATCGAGCCCGCAATGTAACTACGGCATTTCCACCACCACGAGCAGTGTCACGCTGGATTATTGAAGCAACGCTTGAACCGCAGCAGATTGATACCTCACCCAACGCCAGGCACCTTGCAACAACGAGGGTGCCTGGTCTTCGCAAGGCAACGACGGCGGTCATCCCGCCTGCCATGGCGATAAGCTATCCAGCCATGACACGCGCCACACCGCCACGCCTCGATGTTCGAATGCCTTTGGCCGTGTCTCGCCTCATCGGTCTCCTAAACTAGCCACGGGCCAACCTCATCATCTTGGGCGAGATTCCATGAAAGCTCTGCAATTCTCACGCCATGGCAAGCCGGACGTTCTGGAATATACCGACGTCGCCACACCCGATATCGACAACGGCACGGCGCTGGTAAAGATCCACGCCGCGTCCGTCAACCCCAGCGACGTGAAAAATGTCGCCGGCGCTTTTTCGCACACGGTGTTGCCCCGTATTCCCGGACGCGACTTCAGCGGTGTAGTGGAGCAAGGCCCCGCTGACTGGCTGGGAGCGGAAGTTTGGGGTACGGGTGGCGATGTCGGCTTTTCGCGCGATGGCACGCATGCCGAATACATCAAGGTGCCCATCGCAGCCCTGGCGCGCAAACCCGCTGCGCTCAGCCACGAGCAGGCGTCGGCGATCGGCGTCAATTTCGTTGTGGCATGGCTTGGCACCATGGATTACGCGCAACTGCGCGAAGGCGAAACCATCGCCGTGATCGGTGCGGGTGGTGGCGTTGGCGGCGCAGTGACGCAGATTGCCAAGTCGCTGGGCTGTCGTGTCATCGGCATCAATGAGAAACCGGTCGACCCTCAATCGCCCGCTGGCAGACGGATCGATGCTTTTGTGACGTTCGACGAGCACACCATTGCCAACGTGCGCGATATCGATGGGCTGGGCAACGGTGTCGACGTCGTTTATGACTGCGTGGGCGGCATCGCCTTCGAAACAGCCCTGGGCCTGGCAAAAAGGCGGGGACGGGTCGTGGAAATCAGCGCAGTCGGCCATCGTCGCGTGGAATTCGACCTTATCGACTTCTATCACAACGAAACCCAGTTGCTCGGTGCCGACAGTGCAAAGCTTGGCGTCGCGGAATCCGCGCCGCTGATGCAGGCCATTACGCAGAGTTTCGATCGCGGTTACTTCGAGGCGCCTGTCATCGCGCATCGCTATACGCTGGCGCAGGGCCAGGCGGCTTACGAGGCAGTGGCCCGAGGCACTTCCGGCCGTGTCGTCATCGTGCCCTGACCTCTTCTCTTCAAATCCAAGGAATCGCCGTGAAGGCTTATCGCGTATCCCTGGCCGTCGGGGCCATCGTTGGCGTGATTTATGGCTTGTTGCGCGTCAAATCGCCCGCACCGCCAACGGTCGCCCTGGTCGGGCTATTCGGGATGCTTGCGGGCGAGCAGCTTATCGCCTTGATTCGCAATTTGTTGCGCCAGCTCCCGCGAGGCTACTTATCCGCCTTGGGTTTGCGTCCGCGGCGCGGCTTGGCTTCTGCCTGCGCAATCAGCCCCTGCAGGTAGGCAATCCCCTCCTCTTCCGGAAAGAACGACACCACGTCGGCAATGGACAGCTTGTAGTGCGCCTGGAGCGCCAGAAATTCCTGACGCGCTCTCTCCATGGCAGACATAGCGGCCTGCTTTGCCGTTTTTTTCTTTGTCGATCGATCTTCGATTTGCTTGTCTAGAGCCGCGAGTTCTTCCTGAAAGCGGCGGAAGGCATCTTTGGGGAGGGTCATGGTGACTTGGGGTATTGCGGGGGCGTCGATTATCTCACATCAAAGCAAGGCGCCCGGAACCGGATTCGCCTATCGCCAATGCGCCAAATGACGACCTGAACACGTAACGGCAACGCCAGATCAACCGCCTACGGACGGAATCGCCTTATTCCTTCTCCCGGGGCTACAGCCTTCACGTTTTGAAGTACGCCGATGCGTATCATGGCTACCTCATATGGCCCACAGACCCATCGGTGCTTGCAAGAGGTCAAAACCGGTGAAGGTGGCACACTTTAAGCTTTGTGCGTAGCGTCATTGGAATAAAGCGCCCAGGGAAGACATCAAACGCGGTTATCTCGAGTCAGGGGTGGCATAGATGCTGAAATCACTAGCCGATAACAAATGGCTGCGGCAGCTAGCTGTCATCGTCGGCTATGCGGTTGCCTACGAATTGATACGGCCGTATTCGGATGCCATCTGGGCGGTCACGGCCGGTTTGCGCCTGGGCTGTTTGCTGTTGTTGCCCTATCGCTACTGGCCCGCCATGGTCGTGGGTGAGCTCATTCCTCTCACTCATGACAATTATCTGTGCCTCAGCCAATTCGGCCCTGCCTGGGTCGTCATCAATTCCGTACCGCCCATCCTTTTGGCCATGCCCATCGTCTGGTGGGGCCGGCGCGAGCTTTCGTTGTTTCCATCCAAGCGACTCGTGAAAGTCAACGCACTTCTCGCGTGCATCGTGCTCGTCTCGGCGGTCTGGACGATCGTGAACGTCATCGCGCTGATGTCCATCGTCGAACCATCCACCGTGGCGAACCCGTACCATTTCCACAAATTGCAAACGGTGCAGCTGTTCCTGGGTAAATACGCGGGAATTTTGACGCTGGTACCGATCGCGCTCGCCATCAAACTGCACAAACCGGCACCCTGGCGGGTGTATGCGACCAACTGGGCCAAGAGCCGGCTTACGTTGGAAACCGCCGTACTGCTGCTTCCAACGCTGGCAGTGCTCGTGTGGATGAATCACCGCGCATCCGCCGATGCGCAGCAGGTCATTCGCATGGCAATGTTCCTGCCTGTCGCGTGGCTCACCATGAAACACGGGTGGCGCGCCGCTGCCGTGGGCACGGCTGCCGTGATGGTGTGCATTTTCATCAGCATGGAATCGCGTCCGGACGCCCTGGATATCGCAGGCGCACAAGCGTTCATAACGTTCTCGGCCACATGCCTGTTCGTGCTCGGCGCGCGTATCACCGCGCAAAATGCCACCGAAGAACAAGAACGGCTCGATGCCAAGGCCGCCGTAAAGCTCGCTCAGCAGGGTCTGTACCTGTGCGAGATACGCATGCGCCAAACTGCGCAGGCGCTCGAACAGGTGGGCGGCACGTTGCAGTTGACGCACACCCGTCTGCTCAACCGCTTCAAGCACATGCTGCCGATGGGCGAGGGTCAGACCTATTACAAGCAAGCTGCCGCAACGCAAAGCCAGGTCTACCGCCTCGCAGAATCCATGCACCCTACGGCCTGGCGCGAACGCGGGTTGCCAGCCGCTCTTCGCGAAACCATCGCCCGCACGCTGGATGAAGCAGGCCTGGCTTATCGCTTCGAATTGAAAGGCCGTGGATTGAGCCAACTGTCGCTCGGCGTCCACGCGGCCATTTATCGCCTGGCCTGCGAAGCAGTGGTCTACATCTGCGAACAACAGGCATGGTCGACCGTCTCGATATCGCTACGCGGCGGTTTGACCCATGGTCAGCGGTGGGCTGTCTTGCGCGTGGAAGGTCTCGCGAACCATGACGGCATCAACGACCCCGTTTACAAGAAATACGAAAGCCAGCAACTGGCATCGAAGCTTGGTGCGAATGGGCTCGGCATCAGCGCCATGAGGGATCATGTTCGCCTTTACGACGGCGAACTTCATGTCCGCACGTCGCAGGACAAACTTCAGATCACCGCATTGATGCAGGATGCGAACAAAAAACTGCGGGAATCGCCCGTGGCCACTCCCGCAGCCTATATCCGCTGATCAACGACAGACGCCGATCAATGCACCGGAGAAGCGGTCACGCTGCCGCCTGTGCAATTGAAAGCCGTACATGTATTGCTGCTATCCATCGGCGTGACAAGCAGCTGAACGGCGCCGGTGCTTTGAGGTGTCGCGTCGATCTGTATGGAACTGTCGTGGTAAACCGTTTCGCCAGTGGATACGCTAGGAACCTGGGTATTAGTTTGCGAAGCTGAGGTCACCACTGACGATGCATCCACACCCACCGGCAATACCAGAACGACATGATCCGCCACCGCGATAGCACCGCGTACCGTGCCGTTCAAATCATTGACCTGGATGTAACGAATGCCATCACGTACAAAAATGTAGACGTGATAGTGCGGACTGACACTGACATCCGTCGCGTTCGGCCACGCTTGCCCTAAACCCGTAGCAGGAGGCTGGCTTGCAAATGCCGAAGCGGATAGAACCATAGCAAGCAGGGTCGAAAAAACAGCATTACGCGAAGCGAACCTGAGTGATTCACGGAACATAAAACCCCCTATCTCTTGACTGCGGCACCAGTTGCCCTGTCTGAATGTAACATCGGGAAGTGTTTACAAAATGCAAAAATACCCAAGCATCATCGCGCCAATGAAGCGATCGATTAAGGGTATGTTCGCTCTTTAAGGGGTCACGAACTCATTCCATCGAAAGAGTCCGGCTCCAGGCTTTGTGCTGCCGAAATTCGGAAACCAACGCCGACTTTGACTGACGCGATGATGTAATGATTGCTGCGTTAGGTAGATCAGCAAGATATCAAGGCCGCTTAAAACTCGACCGCCCTGTTCCGGCCCATAAAAAAACGCCCCAAGGGGCGCTCTTTTATTCTGGCGGAGAGAGTGGGATTCGAACCCACGGTAGGCTTACACCTACGGCAGTTTTCAAGACTGCTGCCTTAAACCACTCGGCCATCTCTCCGATTCAAGTTTGCCTGCGTCCCGGTGTGTCGGTTTGCTTATCGGCAAGGGTGGCAATCGTATCAGGAACCGTGCGTTCTCGGGCCATTGGGGCCTTTGCGGGAAAGCGAAACAAGGGCCCAGATCATGATCGCCACCGGAATCAACCCTCCCAGCAGCGGGAACAGTGTTGCCGGGTATCGCAACACCATCGGCACCAGTTGCGTCGCGGCAGCGAAGGCGATGATCCATAGTCGCCAGGATCGACGCTTTCGCGCCATCCAGAAACTGGCGACGACGAGTATCAACGCGACGATGCTGAACACCAGGTCGATCGTAGGCAATGCCCACACGGAGGCGAAAGCCAGGCGCGTGCCGATCACGGAGGCGAGCACGAACATGAGGAAGTAGCTCGTGTAGAACTCCACCTTGTCCCAGGACGTGCGCGCCGGAGTGTTCATGCGATCGTCTCAGCTCCAGCCATATAGGGACGCAACGCTTCGGGCACGGTCATCGAGCCGTCGGCGTTTTGATAATTCTCCATCACCGCAATCAACGTGCGTCCCACCGCCAGACCCGAACCGTTGAGCGTATGCACGAGTTCCGGCTTGTGGGTTTCAGCATTGCGAACGCGTGCCTGCATGCGACGCGCCTGGAAATCCTCGCAGTTGGAACAGCTCGAAATTTCGCGATACGCACTTTGACTCGGCAGCCATACTTCCAGGTCGTAGGTCTTGGCAGAACCAAAGCCCATGTCGCCCGTGCACAGCAGCAGCTTCCGATACGGCAGCCCCAGCTTTTGCAGCACCTTCTCCGCGTGGCCCACCATTTCTTCCAACTGCGCATACGAGTCGCCCGCGCGTGCAATCTGCACCATTTCCACTTTTTCGAACTGGTGCTGGCGAATCATGCCGCGTACGTCGCGGCCATAGCTGCCGGCTTCCGCGCGGAAGCACGGCGTATGCGCCGTCAGGCGCAGCGGCAACGCGTCGGCGTCCTGGATCGTATCGCGCACCAGGTTGGTCAGCGACACTTCGGCCGTGGGGATCAGATAGCGCTTTGCATCGCCGACCTGCGTGGCGAACAGATCTTCCTCGAACTTGGGCAACTGACCGGTGCCTTGCATGGTGTCGGCGTTGACCAGCAGCGGAACATTGCACTCCAGATAACCATGTTCGCGCGTATGCAGGTCGAGCATGAATTGCGCAAGCGCGCGATGCAGCTGCGCCAACTGGCCGCGAAGCACCGTGAAGCGCGCGCCGGAAAGCTTGGCGCCAGACTCGCCATCCAGCCAGCCGTGACGCTCGCCCAGATCGACATGGTCCTTCACCGCAAAGTCGAACTGGCGCGGCGTGCCCCAGCGGCTTACTTCATGGTTATCGTTTTCATCCTTGCCGATCGGCACGGATTCGTGGGGAATATTGGGAATGCCCAGCGCGATGTCGGCCAGCTTGGCCTGCACCTCGGCCAGCGCCTGTTCGTTCGCCTTGAGCTTGTCGCCGATGCCGGCGACCTCCGCCATCAGCGGCGCGACGTCCTCCCCCTTGGCCTTGGCCTGACCAATGGCCTTGGAGCGGGTGTTGCGCAGGTTCTGCAGTTCCTGCGTTTCGGTGGACAGCTGCTTGCGTTGGCCTTCCAGCGTTTCCACGGCGGCGATATCGAGCGTGAAGCCGCGGGTTTCCTTCAGGCGCGCGGCCGTTTCGGCCAGGCGCGAACGCAGCAATGCGGGGTCCAGCATGATGAGATCCGAATGGATGACAAGGATCGGGGATTATCGCTGCGGGGCCGGCGCTGCCGCAACGCGGCGGCGCCCCGCGTATCAGGCCCGGGGAAGTTCTCAGCCGGTGGCTTTGCGCTCCCCTCGCCCCAGCCACCATGCCATGACCGCGCCAGCCAGCAACCATCCGATCACCTGCTCCACCAGCGCCGCCAGCGCCAGCGCTTCCGGAAAGCGGTACCAGTTCCAGTAAGGCACCAGCACACTGAGCCAGGCGAACAGAGACGCCGCCAGGGCGATGGCGATGCGCTTGGTGAAGCCGAAGGCGGCCAAGCCCATCAACGCCGCCAGCATCAGCGCAGAAAGGGTGTCCGACGCCCACTCCCGCGGCAACTGGCGGTTCATGTTGGTCATGTCCTGGCCCTGGGGCATGTAGACCACCCAGGCGTACGGCGAGGTCGAGGATTTCTGTGCATAGGCAGCCCGGGCCGCCTTGTCGTTCCACATGTTCGGGTCGAACGAGGGCAGGATGTAGACGCCCGATTGTGTGCCAAGCCCTTCATGCAAGCTGCTGATGACTACGTCTTCGTGTGCAGGCTGGTAAATGCCCGGGTTGCCCAGTCCCAGCACCATGTGGGCCACGAAACCCCACAGAAACATGACGATGCCGCCGAATATCGCTGCAACCAATACGCGCATGGATCCGCCCTCCCCGGCTGGATGGTGGATCGCAATCTAGGCTGGCGCGATGGCCGCCGCAAGGGTATGCGGCCTGCCTCGCTTACTTCTTTCGGGCTTGCCGGCGCATATCGCGCAACGACTGCAGCTTCTCGCGCAATTTCACTTCCAGGCCACGGTCCACCGGCTGATAGAACTCCGTGCCTTCCAACGCATCGGGCAGGCACTGCTGGCTGAGTGCGATACCGCCTTCGGTGTCGTGATCGTATTGATAGCCCTTGCCGTAACCGAGGCCCTTCATGAGCTTGGTCGGCGCATTGCGCAGATGCATGGGCACTTCCAGCGTTCCCGTTTCGCTTACGACACCGCGCGCCTGGTTGTAGGCCATATAGGCCGCATTGCTCTTCGGCGCGATGGCGAGCCAGATGGCCAATTGCGCCAACCCCAGCTCGCCCTCCGGGCTGCCAAGGCGTTCATAGGTATCCCAGGCATCCAATGCCATGCGCCACGCGCGCGGTTCGGCCAGACCGACATCTTCCACCGCCATGCGCGTCATGCGACGCGCGAGATAAAGCGGATCGCAGCCGCCGTCCAGCATGCGAACCAGCCAATACACCGCAGCGTCGGGATCGGAGGAGCGCACCGATTTATGCAACGCGGAGATCTGGTCGTAGAACTGCTCGCCGCCCTTGTCGAAACGACGCGTGCGATCGGCGAGCACTTGTTCGAGCGTGGCGCTCTCGATGACCTGGCCATCCGCCACCTCGGCGGCGATTTCCAGCAAAGTGAGCGCACGTCGCACATCACCGTCGGCGGCCTGTGCGATCAAGCGCAAAGCGTCGTCGCCAACCTGCAGTTTCAAGGCACCCAGCCCGCGTTCTTCGTCGACGAGTGCACGACGCAAGGCGGCAACGATATCGTCGGCGGAGACGGCGTCGAGCACGTGCACGCGACAACGCGACAACAACGCCGAGTTCAGTTCGAACGAAGGGTTTTCGGTCGTGGCGCCAATGAAGATGATCACGCCACGTTCGATATGCGGCAAGAAAGCATCCTGCTGCGCCTTGTTGAAGCGATGCACCTCATCGACGAACAACACGGTGCGTCGGCCTTGCGCAAAGTTGGCTTCCGCTTCGGCCAATGCCTTGCGCACATCCGGCAACCCGGAAAGCACGGCGGAAATGGCTCGAAAATCCGCATCGGCGTAGCGTGCCACCAGCAACGCCAGCGTGGTCTTGCCGCAGCCGGGCGGCCCCCAAAGCACCATCGAGTGCACACGACCGGCTTCGAGGGCGCGCCGCAGCGCCTTGCCTGAAGCCATAAGCCGATGCTGCCCCACGATCTCGTCGAGGCTTTGCGGGCGCATGCGCTCGGCGAGCGGCTTGAGTTCTTCCGAATCAGTCGCAAACAATTCCGGGGCGTGGTGCATGTCGCGTCGTTCCATCCGGCGATGATAGGACATCCCAGGCAAAGCCCCATCGCGACCATGCACGTCGCTCAAGCTTCCTGCCTTTCGAAAATGCCTGCCGCCTTGAAAAGAAACGATTATTGCGGCAATCGTTCATTGCTTAGGTTATGCTTAATGAATCCATTAATTCGTGCATTTATATATTTCACTTCTCATTCAATTCTTAGATAAGCCTTAGCGCATTTTCTTTCGTGTCAAAAGGAATATCGATTTAATATATTTGTTATGTAAGTGTCATGTGGCATCTCTACGGTGTCGGCCTTTCTACAACCCTGCCGATACCGGAAAAAAACAATGACGCCATCGACACATGCGCTGTACCGCCGCTCGCCGGTTTATCTTGCTCTGTGCCTTGCATTGACCAGCGCTCTGCCGATTCACGCCCAGGACACCGCCCAAAGCGGCAACACTGCGGCAGCGGGTCCCAATTCAACCAATAACACCGACAGCAGCACGTCATCGAAAAATGCGAAAACCCTCGCTGGCATGCAGGTGACGGCCAATTCCAGCGCAGTAAGCGCCGTGGCCCCCACGCAAGGCTCGATGGTTGCCACGCAGCCGCAATCGATCATCGGCAGCAAGTACATCCAGGAAAACGTTCCGCCCACCGGCGACTACACCGACATCGCCTCCATCGCACCGAGCGTGTACACCGTGACGCCGAACGGCTCCGGCTTGATGGAAGCGCCGGTCGTTTCCATTCGCGGCTTCCAGGACGGTCAGTACAACGTGACCTTCGATGGCATTCCGTGGATGGACTCCAACGACTTCACGCACCACTCCACTTCGTACTTCACCAATCAGGAAACCAGCAGCGTTGTGGTCGATCGCGGCCCGGGTACGGCCAGCACGCTGGGTAATGCCACCTTCGGCGGCACCATTTCGGTGGATTCCATCAGCCCGAAGAACGAGTTCAACGTCAACCCGTATGTCAGCCTCGGCAGCTGGGACACCGCCGTGGAAGGTGCCCGCATCGACACCGGCCGCTTCACCAGCAGCGGCACCAGCGCCGTGATCAACCTGCAGAACAGCACTTCGGACGGCTACCTCAGCTACGCCGGTCAGCGCCGCCAGAGCGTGTTCGCCAAGGTCGTGCAGCCCGTGGGCGAAAACACCACGCTGACCTTCGCCGCCATGTGGAACAACCTCGACCAGTACGTGCCGTTCGGCGCCACCAAGGCGCAGATCGCACAGTACGGCGTGAACTATGCGCTGAACAACGATTCGGCCAGCCAAGCCTACTACCGTTACAACCAGGATCAGATCAACACCAACTTTGCCTATATCGGTGTGCAATCGGAATTCGCCGGTTGGACGATCGACAACAAGACGTACACCTACGGCTACAACCACTTCGGCTTCAACGGCGAAGATCCGAACGGCGAAACTCCGAACGGCACCGCCTATAGCCCCACCGACGTGCCCGGCCAGCACATGCGCAACACGAACCGTTCGTGGGGCGACATCTTCCGTTTAGCCAAGGAAATCGGCCCGGGTGAAGCGCGCACCGGCGTGTGGTACGACCATCAGGACGACATCCGCTGGCTCTACGAATTCGACGACACGACCAACCAGCTCAATCCCGTGATCAATCCCGGTGCACCGACGCTGCAGTTGGCTGCGGCCGATCGCCGAATGAACGACTCGCTGGTCACGATCCAGCCGTTTATCGAATACCAGTGGAACATCACCGACAACGCCTACTTCGTCGGCGGCGTGAAGTACAACTACTTCAAGCGCGACATCGACGCCCCGGTGAACCAGAAGACGGAACTCCCGCTGACCTATTCCAAGGACTGGAACGCCACCCTGCCATCGGCCGCGTTCCACTATACGTTCACCTCGAACTGGACGGCCTATGCGCAGTGGGCCAAGGGCTACCTGGCACCCAACCTCAACCTGCTCTACGTGCCCAATCCGGCGGTTTCCGATAGCGCCGTGGCGCCGGAAAAGACCACCAACATCCAGCTCGGCACAACCTGGACCAACGACCGCCTGACGCTGTCCGGCGACGTCTACAAGATCAACTTCAACAACTTCGTGCAAAGCCAAAAGGTCGGCGGCATCACCGAGTTCTACAACGGCGGCGGCGTGCATTACAAAGGCGTCGAGCTGGAAGGCGCCTATCTGCTGGGTGCAGGTTTCAGCGTTTACGCCAACGGCTCGATCAACCGTGCCATCCAGACCAGCGACAACACGTGGAATCCGAACACCCCGCACAAGACCGCTGCGCTGGGCTTCATTTTCAACAACGGCCCCGTTTACGCATCGCTGGTCGAAAAGTTTGTGGGCAAGACGTATTACACCGCCAATGCCAACGACGACACGCCGATCGGCGGCTATGCGGTGACCAACTTCGCCGCCAGCTACACGTTCGATCCGCACATCACCGACGTGAAGGACTTCAAGATCGGTTTCCAGATCAACAACCTGTTCAACAACACGACCATCAACGCCCTGGCCGGCACCACGGCCGCGGATAGCACGCCGCTGTTCTTCACCATCCCGGCGCGCAACTTCAACTTCACCATTTCGGCAGATCTGTTCTGATGAAACGCAGTGCACTGCTGTTGTCCTTGCTTCTGATCGGCCAGCCCGCACTGGCCGACGGTGGTGGCATTCATCCGGCCACCATCGAACTGTCGAACCTGTTGCCGCCTCCGCCGGCAGCAGGTTCGGCTGCGGCCCAGCACGATCTTCAGGTCGTTCTGGAAACGCAAAAGACGCGTACGGACACCGACATGGCGGCCGCGAAAGCGGACACGGATCGCTCCGTGTTTCGCTTCGCCGACGCATTGGGTTTGTCCGTGCAGGCTTCCGCACTACCGAAGACGGCCGCGTTCTTCACACGCACCGCCGAGCTCGACAAGCAGCTCGTGAAAGATGCGAAAAACTACTGGCAGCATCCTCGCCCCGCCGTGGTTTCCAGTGAGGTGCATCCATTGGCCAAGGAAAAGCCGAACGACTGGAGCTATCCCAGCGGCCATTCGACCTTCGGCTACACCACGGCGGTGCTGCTGGCCAACATGGTGCCGGAAAAGCGAGCGGCCATCTTTGCGCGCGCCGATGTGTATGCAGAGCATCGCATCGTGATGGGGGCTCACTTTCCGAGCGACGTGGAAGCCGGCCATCTCGCCGGTACCGTCATCGCCACCGAAATCATGCAGGACCCGAGCTGGCAGCAGGATTACGCGGCAGCGCGCGTGGAATTGCGCAAGGCGTTGGGGCTACCAGCTGTTTCGTCGATGATCGTGTCAGATCAGAAGAAGGCCACGGCTTCATCGCAGCACTAAAGCAGTCGTCCGAGAACCATCGGCGCATGGCACCCGTCACGGGGCCATGCGCCGACAGCGTCACTCATATCTGCTGCTTACGCAGAAAAAGCTGGCGGTAAACGGCGTAACCAAGCCCCACCGCGCCCACGAGCGCAGCCGGGATCATCAGCACACGCTCCTGCAGATGCGCGTAACCGATGGCTCCGAGCGTTGCGCCAAGAATGAAGTGTCCGGCCACCAACAGGCAGACGTGGATGCGCAACATGTCCACCTCGAGCCCACGCAAACGCTGGCCCAGATAAATACCCAGATCGGTGAAGATACCCGAGAGATGGGTCGTGCGCAGTGTCGCACCGCTGTAGGTGCTGACCATCGCGTTCTGCAGACCGCACGCGGCGGAGGCGACATACAATCCGAGATCGTTCGCGTCGTGGATCATCGGCGCAGCCATGAACAGAAGCACCGATTCGAGCATCAACACGAAGCCATAGCGGCGACCGAGCTGAAGCGACCCCTGCTTGACGATGAACCCACTGACCATGGCGCCGACGACGAAGGAGACGATCGTCAGTCCCCAATGCAGGTCGCCTGCGATGTCTCCGTCCGCAAGCGCGATACCGAACTGCGTACTGGTGCCGGTGAGATGCGTGATCGGCTGATGCCGAAAGCACAAATAGCCTACGGCATTGATGCAACCGGCCACCAACGCCAACAATCCAGCACCGATCCATGCCCAACGCGGCAGCCGGCGGATCATCGCGCGCCGATCAGTTCTTCAGCGGCTGCGTGGTGATGACCGGCAGATCGCCGATCACGTCCGCACCTTTCGGCGGCGTGAAATTGAAATCCCGCGGTGGAATGTCCGGATTGCGCTGCCAGTTCGAAAAGCGGATGTCGGTGGTGGAACCGAGCTGATCCTTGAACTGCATGCGCGCAAGACCGTTGGCATCGAAACCAAGATCCGCATATTCGAATTGCGGGTCTTTCGACGTGGACGTAAGCCGCAGCCAGACCAGGCCGTCGCGCTCGCCCTGCTCGGTGACTTTGAAGTCATTGTCCAACTGCTTGAGATCGGTCAGCACGGTGAGCGGGCTATGCGCTTCTTCCGTGTCCTGCTTGCGCACGGTGACCTGCTCAAGCTCGGGGTCGTACATCCACACGCGGCTGCCGTCGGCGACGATGGTCTGTTTGTAGGGTGCCAACGTATCCCAGCGGAATTGACGAGGCGCCTCCAGCACCAGGGTGCCATGGCTGGTTTGTCCCGGTTGGCCGTCCGCGTTGGTGAGCGTCTGGGTGAAGTTTCCGGAGATCGCATGCAGCCCTTGGGCGAAAGCGTCGAGCCGCGTGCGGGCCGGGCCGGCAGCCTGCACCACGTTGCACACCAGCAGCGCCAGCGAGGCGACAAGAGCAGCGAAGCGGAAGCGTTTCATGGGTCCTGTTCCTGATGAGCCGAATGTGCCAAGTGTGCGGCGGGGATGCTTAATGGTGGGTGCTTTGAAGAGCTTTACCCCCTCCCCCGCTTGCAGGGGAGGAATGCCCTTCCACATCAATGCTTCGGGGGCGGTGGCGCCAGCACTTCGCGGTTGCCATTGTGCTGCGGGGCACTGACGACCCCCTCCTGCTCCATCTGTTCGATCAAGCGTGCGGCACGGTTGTAACCAATGCGCAGGTGTCGCTGCACACCGGAGATCGACGCACGCCGCGTCTCGGTCACGATGCGGACGGCGCGGTCGTACAACTGCGCATCGGCATCGCCGCCTTCTTCGCCATCCTGCGGAAGGCCCGCGTCGTTGATGAACTTGCCGTCGCTGGTCGCCTGCACTTCTTCCAGCACGCCCTCGATGTATTGCGGCGAGCCTTGTGCCCTCAGCCAGTTCACCACGTTATGCACTTCGTGATCGTCGACGAAGGCTCCGTGCACACGATCCGGCGTGGCGGTGCCGGGCGGCAGATAAAGCATGTCGCCATGGCCGAGCAGGGTTTCGGCACCGGACTGATCCAGGATCGTGCGCGAGTCGATCTTGCTGGACACCTGGAACGCAATGCGCGTCGGGATGTTCGCCTTGATCAAGCCGGTGATCACATCGACCGACGGACGCTGCGTGGCCAGCACCAGGTGCACGCCGGCGGCACGCGCTTTTTGCGCCAGGCGCGCAATGAGTTCTTCCACCTTCTTGCCGACGATCATCATCATGTCGGCGAATTCGTCGATGATGACGACGATGTACGGCAACGGCTCCAGCGGCTCCGCGGCCAGGTTCGGCATCTCGGGATTCGGCCGGAACAACGGATCCAGCAACGGCTGGCCGGCATTCTCGGCGTCCCTCACTTTCTTGTTGAAGCCGGCGAGATTGCGCACGCCCACCGCCGCCATCACCTTGTAGCGGCGTTCCATCTCGGCCACGCACCAGCGCAGCGCGTTGGCGGCCTCCTTCATGTCGGTGACGACCGGCGCCAGCAGATGCGGAATGCCCTCGTAGACCGAGAGCTCCAGCATCTTCGGGTCGATCATGATCATGCGTACGTCTTTCGCGCTGGCCTTGTACAACAAGCTCAGCACCATCGCGTTCACGGCGACGGACTTGCCCGAACCGGTGGTACCGGCCACCAGCAGATGCGGCATCTTGGCGAGGTCGGCCACCATCGCCCGGCCGCCGATGTCCTTGCCCAGCGCCAGCGTCAACGGCGATTTCTGCTGGTCGTACTTGTCGGAGCGCAGAATTTCCGAGAGATAGACGATCTGTTTCTTGGCGTTCGGAATTTCCAGGCCGATCACGTTCTTGCCCGGAATCACGTCGACCACGCGCACGCTGACCACCGAAAGGCCGCGCGCGATGTCCTTGTCCAGGCTCGACACCTGGCTGCCGCGCACGCCTGCAGCCGGCTCCAGCTCGAAACGAGTGATCACCGGGCCGGGATAGACGCCGACGACTTTCGCTTCGATGCGGAAATCCTTGAGCTTGAGCTCGACCTGGCGCGAGAGCACTTCCAGCGTCTCTTCCGAGTAGCCGGGCCCCTGCTCCGGCGCTTCGTCGAGCAGCGACAACGGCGGCAATTCGCCCGGCTGCGCGGCGCCGACGAACAGCGGAATCTGCGTCTCCACCCGCGCACGTTCGCTCTTCACCACCGGCGCCGGCGCCGCTTCGATACGAACGGGTTCGCGCTTGGCCTGCTTGATCGCTTCGGTCTTCTTCACGACCTCGCGCTCGGCGCGCGCCTGATGCGCCGCAATCACCTCCGGCGCTTCACGCAGCTTGTTGCCGAACCAGCCGAAAAGCCTCATCACGCCCTGCCCGGTCAGGTCCATCACCTTGAACCAGGACAAACCCGTCGCCAGCGTCACCGCGATCAAAAAGATCGCCAGCAGCAACAGCGGCGCGCCTTTCTCGCCGAACGCGCGTACCAGACCGTGGCCGACGGCACGGCCGATCACGCCGCCAGCACCTTCCGGCCCCATCGTGCTGTCAGGGAAATTCAGCCAGCACAGGCCCGGCGCGGTGATGAAGAAAAACACCGACCCGATCAGGCGCAGCGAGGGTTCCCACGGTTGCACGCTACGCATGCCATGGTTGCGCAGCACCTGCACGCCAAGGAACAGCAACAGCAGCGGGAAGAAGTAAGCCACGCCGCCGAACAAATAACGCAACAAATCAGCGATGTAGGCGCCAACGGTTCCACCCAGGTTGTGCACGTGCCCGCTGGTGTCGGCATGCGACCAGCCTGGGTCGGAGGCGTCGTAGCTGAACAGGCAGACCAGCAGATACAGGGCCAATGGCAACAGCAGCAAGGCGCCGGCCTCGCGCAGGCGGCGCTTGAGCTCTTCGCTCAGGCCGGCCTTTTCCTTTTCTTTTCGAACATTCGCGCTACGCGCCACCGGGATAGTTTTCCTTGCAGTTTTCATGAAATCCCGGGAGCGCCGGGTTGCGCGAGGCAGTTTAACAAGGGGCAGCCTTTTGGTGAGGGCCTGCTCGCACTCTTCGCGTAGCCCGGGTTGTCGTTGAGTGGTCGTCAGGTGGTAGTGCGTGGCGCAGGCTTGGCTGGCTGCCAAGTCAAGCCGCGCGCTGCCGCATGGCGACCACTCAACGGCAACCCGAAGGGCCGGGTCTGTTTGCCCGCCATCCGGCGTCATCGCTCAGTCGTGTACGGACGTACACTCCCTCACTCTTCCTTGGCTGGCGCGCAAACAGCTCCCGGCGCGAGCCACGCGAAGAGTGCGAGCAGGCCCCAGGGTACAGGTTCAAAAACTTGCGTAAACCCCGATTCGGCAATGATTTTGCTGATTCCGTGTTGCACTCGCCAGACACCGCCGTCGGCAGTCAGTCGGCGTAAAGCCTAGACATCACCTCCCGATATGCCTGCGACGCCTTTCGCGGGCCGGTGTCTTGAATAGATGGTGCGACTTCCCCATTCTTGCGGGCTTCCGGATCGATCGTGTCGCCCGGATGAAACCAAAGCCGGCGCACGAGCGAATAACCGAAAATCACGAGCAATTTCCAAGGATTAACGCAATGACCACCCCCAAACACAGCCGCCTGCTGATCCTCGGCTCCGGCCCCGCCGGCTACACGGCCGCCGTGTATGCGGCGCGCGCCAACCTCAAGCCGACCATGGTCACCGGCATTCAGCAGGGCGGTCAGCTGATGACCACCACGGACGTGGACAACTGGCCGGGCGACGTGAAGGGTGTGCAGGGTCCGGAGCTGATGCAGCGCATGGCCGAGCATGCCGAGCGTTTTGAGACGGAGATGGTGTACGACCACATTCACACCGCCGACCTCAAGCAGCGTCCGTTCCGCCTGAAAGGCGATTCGGGCGAATACACCTGCGATGCGCTGATCATCGCCACCGGCGCCACCGCCAAGTACTTGGGCATCGCCAGCGAAGAACACTACAAGGGCAAGGGCGTATCGGCCTGCGCCACCTGCGACGGTTTCTTCTTCCGCGAACAAGATGTGGTCGTGGTCGGCGGCGGCAACACGGCGGTGGAAGAAGCGCTGTACCTCTCCAACATCGGCCGCAAGGTGTACCTGGTGCATCGCCGCGACAAGCTGCGCGCCGAGAAAATCATGCAGGACAAACTGTTCGAGAAAGCCGCTGCCGGCAAGATCGAGCTGGTGTGGAATCACACCATCGACGAAGTGCTCGGCGACGAAACCGGCGTGACCGGCGTGCGCGTGAAGGACGTCAACGGCGGCGCCACCCGCGACATCGCCGCAACCGGCTTCTTCGTGGCGATCGGCCATACTCCGAACACTGGCATTTTCGAAGGCCAGTTGGACATGCACGACGGCTACATCAAGATCCGCACCGGCCTGGAAGGCATGTCCACCATGACCTCGATTCCCGGCGTGTTCGCGGCCGGCGACGTGGCCGATCATGTTTATCGCCAGGCTGTCACCTCTGCCGGTTTCGGCTGCATGGCTGCGCTGGACGCCGAGCGCTGGCTGGATCAAGGCAAGCCCGCCGCTTGAACTCGCATCAGTGTCGTTCTGGCCCGGTCCGGAACGGCACTTCTGATGGCATCATGCGCTTGTGATTGAGGCACGTTTCCACGACAGCATCGACGACATGGCAAGCGCGGACTGGGACGCGCTGCGTGCGGATGACAATCCGTTCCTCTCGCACGCTTTCCTCGCCGGCCTCGAACGCACCGGCTGTATCCGGCACGACTGGGGCTGGCAGGCGCATCACCTGGGTTTGTATCGCAACGGCGCGCTGATCGCCGCGGCGCCGCTGTACCTCAAGGGCAATTCGCACGGCGAATTCGTGTTCGACTGGAGCTGGGCCAGCGCGTGGGAACGCGCAGGCGGCGAGTACTATCCGAAACTTCTCAACGCCGTGCCCTACTCCCCGGTGCCGGGTACGCGCCTGCTCGCGGGCCGCGATCCGGTCCGCGCAGGCGAACTGAAAAAGCTGCTGGTGCAGGCGATGCAGCAGCAAGCTGAGCGCCTGCAGCTTTCTTCCATCCACGCCAACTTTCTCGATCAGGCAGACCTTTCCGCATTCGACGACGAATGGGTGGCGCGAAGCGACGTGCAGTTTCATTGGCACAATCGCGGCTACGCCGATTTCAATGCATTTCTCGCCGCGCTGAATCACAAGAAGCGAAAGAACATCCGGCACGAGCGTCAACGTGTCGCGGAACACGGCCTGCGCATTGGCATGTTTGGCGGCACCCAGCTGGATTCCAAAACCTGGCGTGACGTGCATGCGTTGTACACCGCCACCTTCGATGCCAAGGGCAATCACGCAGCACTCACCGAAGCGTTCTTCCAATACCTGCGCAGCGAACTCGGCGACGCCGTGCAACTGGCTCTTGCCTACGATGGCGACGACATCGTTGCCATGGCACTGTTCCTGCGCAGCGCGACCACGCTGTATGGCCGCTATTGGGGCGCACGGGCGGACGTGCCCGACCTGCATTTTGAGCTTTGCTACTACCAGGGCATCGAGTACGCGATTGCGCAAGGCCTGGAGAGCTTTCAGCCCGGCGCTCAAGGGGAACACAAGCTCGCACGCGGCTTCATGCCGGTGCGCACGCATTCGCGCCACTATGTACTGCATGAAGGATTCCGCTCGGCGGTGCGACGGGCGCTTGCGCACGAGCGCGAAGGCATGGACGCTTATGCCGAGGAACTCCTCGACCACTCGCCTTACGCCGAACGATGATTCGCCTACCATTGCTGGACGAACATGCCCCGGACCGCTTTCCCGATCCGCGCTCGGCGCTGATCGAACCCAACGGTTTGCTCGCATTCGGTGGTGACCTCTCGACACAACGGCTCCTGACAGCGTACGCCCGCGGTATCTTTCCTTGGTTCAACGAAGGCGAACCGATTCTTTGGTGGTCACCCGATCCTCGCTGTGTGTTTCACACCGACACGTTGCTACCCAACCGCAGCCTGCGCCGCACGGTGGCGAACGCCGCGTGGCAAGTCACGATCAACCGGGCATTCAGAGAAGTCATGCGAGCGTGCGCCGCGCCACGACCAGGCCAAGCGGGCACATGGATCAGTCCCGTCATGATCGATGCCTACGGCACGTTGCACGACATGGGCTATGCGCACAGTGTGGAAGTATGGTCCGAGGATCGTCTGATCGGCGGCGTCTACGGCGTAGCCATCGGGCATCTTTTCTGCGGCGAATCGATGTTCAGTGCATGTAGCGGCAGTTCGAAACTGGCGCTGTGCGCGCTTGCGGCGCTGCTGCGCGAGTGGGATTTTCCGCTGATCGATGCGCAGGTGAGCAATCCCCATTTGCTGAGCCTCGGTGCAGTCGAAACGCCCCGCCAGGTGTTTCTGCACCATGTCGCCGAACTGAGCTCTCGGCCTTTTGATCAGCACCGTTGGCAAAACGTGCCCGCCATGCCAGCCACACGATTGCTGCATGCAGAAGCCGTCAGGTGGTCGGATTGAGCGCGAGCGTTTTCAACAGCGCGTAGTTGTCCAGGAACAACTGGACTAGCCTGGGGTCGAGCTGGCTTCCGGCCGCGCCTTTCAAATAACTCAATACGTCCGGCTCCGGCCAGGCCGGTTTGTAGACGCGGGGAAAGCTCAACGCATCCCATACGTCCACAACACTGAAGATGCGCGCTGCGAGCGGAATATCCTCGCCCTCCAGACCCTGCGGATAGCCTGTACCGTCCCAGCGCTCGTGATGGCTGTACGGGATGGCACTGGCCCCACGCAGAAAATCGATCCGTTGCAGCATGTCGTAGCCGATGTGCGGATGCGTGCGCATCAGGCGCGTTTCGTCTTCATCCAATTTGCCGGGCTTGATCAGGATGGCGTCAGGCAACGCCAGCTTGCCGATGTCGTGCAGCAAGGCGCCGAACTTTATATCGCGCAACGCGTCGCCTTCGAGCCCGGCCAATCGCGCAAGCCCCAAGGCCATGCGAACGACACGCTCGGAGTGATCGCTGGTTTCCTTATGGCGGGCATCCATCGCCTCCACCAGCACGTGCAAGGCTTGTTCGTGACCATCGAGCAACCGCTGGCTCGCATCCTCCAGATGCCGCACCGTGCGACCGATCAACCAATAAAGCAGCAGGCCGGTGCCCAGCACAAAGAACCAGCCCTTGAAAATCTGGTATTGGATGATTCGATGCGGATCATGCACCAGGTTTCCCAGCAGATGGCCGGAAAACCAGATCCATGCCGCGGAAACCACAATGTAGATGCCGGCGGTGCGCAACTGCGGGCTTAGGCTCACAACCTGCCCTCCCCCAGGGCGCGTCCGATATACACCAATTCTGCCATCGGCATGACAGTGCCCGATGTGCGGTTACGCGCAAATCATCCAGCATGTGGTGTGAAATTTCAGACAACGTATACACTGCGATAACGCGTCATGTGCGCACGTTTACCGTCATCGCAGCGCGCACGGCGCGGAGCGCGCGTCAAATTTTCGACGCGATCGCTAACGCCGCAACGCTGTCTGCAGCAGTCGACGCTGTAACCGGGCTGTCAAGGTGGCAGGCGCCTGCAGGTCCATGCGATCCAGCGCGGCGGGTTCCTCTGCGGTCGGCTCGCCAGAACGCAGCATGGCTTTGAGCAAACTCCAGCGCCCTTTCCAACTGGAACTGGACGACTTGAGCCATTCAAGCGCGGGCAACAGGCGCTGCTCGATCTCGGTGAAGTCGCTGCCGAAGGGAAATGTCAGCAGCACGCCCTTGCGCGCCAGCGGCTCCAGGGCCTCGTGCAGTGTCTCCGGGCGATGCAGACGCCAGGCGTCGGGGATCTTGAAGTCCGTCGCCAACTTGCCGCGCGATTTTGCTTCCGCGGCAAGGGCATCGATGAAACGCGCATCGCTGATGGCCAGCATGGCTTCGATGCATTCGCTGTCACTCTTGCCGCGCAAATCGGCCACGCCGTATTCGGTGATCACGATATCGCGCAAATGGCGCGGAATCGTGGTGTGGCCATAATTCCAGCGGATGTTCGTCTCCACACCGTTCTTGCCCTTGCGTGTGGCACGCAACATCAACGCGGAACGACCGTCCGGAAGCTCGTGCGCCATCGCCACGAAGTTGTATTGGCCGCCGACGCCGCTGACCACATGGCCGTTTTCCAATCCGTCGGAAACCGCGGAACCCAACAGGGTCGCCATCATGCAGGTGTTGAAGAAACGCGCCCCGCGCCGCTGCAACATGGCCAACGCCTGGTGGTCGCCATAGAGCTGGTTGACGTTGGACACGCGACACATGTCGATCGCATCCGGATCGCTGCCGGCAGTCACCTCCAGCCAGTCGTAAAGATCGCGCGATCCGAGGAAGAACGCTCCACGCAAGTAGTGACCGCCGGGCACATCGTCGGCGAGACGGCCCGTGGCGGCTGCGCGCTCCAACGCGAGATTGTCCCAGCAGCGCCGTTTGAGAATGCCGGCCTTGGCCAGGTGCATGAAGCCATCCATCACCATTTCGCTGCAGCCATACAGGCCGGTCTTGAATGTGCCCAGCCCGCCCATGCGACCGGCAAGCGCATGCGTGGCGCCGCGGGGATCAAGCGCGACCAGCGCCTTGCGCCAGGTCACGTTGTCCTGATGCCTCAACAACAACGCTTTGACCAATGCATCCGATAGCGAGCCAATACCGATCTGCAGGCAACCCGCATCCTTCACCAGCGCGCTGGCATGGAATCCCAGCGCGTATTCCACTAGATCGATGGGCAATCGCGGCATCGCGAACAGCCGTGGCGAGGACGATGGTGTCAGCTCGATATCAAAGAAATTCTCCGGCACCTCCGCATGACCACCGATATACGGCAAGGCCGGGTGCACCACCGCCACGCACAGGGGACGCGCTTTTCCGGCAGCCTTGACCCGCTCGAGAAATTCCAGCGTCAGGTCGGGATTGCACGACAGACTGTAGTGCACACCTGCCGGCGTTTCATGACGGGACACCAGTTGGACTACAAGATTGATGTCCTGCACAACCAGATCGCGCGCGACGTGCGTGTAGTTTTGACTTATGTAGTTGCGTTGCGCGCTCAAGGAATTGAGCAAGGCACCGGACTGCATGTAGAACTCGTGCACGGCAACATTGGCCGGCAGGGCGTCGCGGGCCTCATCCAGCGAGTACTGGGGATCGATGAAATCGTCACCGAAATGGCGTGACAGAAACGGCCCGAGAAAACGCGCTTCCAGACCCGGCTTCGGTTGCGGACGGGTCAACGACAACGCGGTGTAGAGCGTCATCGACCGCCAGGTATCGGCCTGCATCAGCCGATACAACGCATTGAGCAAGCCATGCGGCTTGCCCAGGCCAAGTGGCGCGGCGACGCGCAGGTCCGCACCCAGCCGCTCGACTATCAGCTGCGCACAGGCGTCGGTATCCGTAAAACGCTGCTCTGGCAACATGGGCCGATCATGCCAGAACTGCGCACGGCTGAGCACACCCCTCCCATCGCGTCGTTTATCGATTCGACGGATAGGAAAAATCCAATCGATATACTCACCGCATGATCACCACTTCGCCTACGCCAAACCGGTTGCTGGCCGAACAGGCATTGAGCCGCGCTGCCGGCGCACCGCTGATCGGAGGCAATGCCGTCGATCTGTTGATCGACGCGCAGGCGCACTACACAGCATGGCTTGCGGCGATACGCGGTGCACAGCAGCGCGTGCTGCTGGAGAACTACATCATCCGCGACGACGAAGTTGGCCAGGCATTTCGCGATGCGCTGGTCGAGCGCGCACGCGACGGCGTCTTCGTTGCGGTCATCGTCGACTGGATGGGTTGCCTTGGTCAGTCGGGCTCCTCATTCTGGAAGCCCTTGCGCGAAGCTGGCGGGCACGTGCAGGTGTTCAATCCTCCGCAGTTCGGTCATTCGCTGGGATGGATGAGCCGCGACCATCGCAAACAATTGGTGGTCGATGGTCGAATGGGTTTTCTGTCCGGCGTGTGCATCAGCACGAAATGGCTCGGCAACGCATCGCGCCGGATATCGCCTTGGCGCGATACCGGCGTGGCGTTGCGCGGTCCCGCGGTTGCTGGACTGGAAGCTGCGTTTATCGATAGCTGGACAGCTTCCGGCGGAGCGCCGCTGCCCTTTGTGCCGACGCCCGGTCATGAAGCAGCGGGCGATATTTCTCTGCGTGTCATCGCCACGCAACCGGCCACGGCCGGCATGTATCGACTCGATCAAATGATCGCCGCCATGGCACGTCGCAGCCTGTGGCTGACCGACGCCTACTTCGTCGGCGTCGCGCCATATGTGCAGGCGCTTTCCGCGGCGGCGCGCGACGGTGTCGATGTGCGCCTGCTGGTACCCGGCACCAGCGATATTCCCGTCGTCGCCAGCATGTCCCGCTCGGGCTATCGACCGCTGTTGAAAGCGGGCATCCGTGTGTTCGAATGGAACGGTTCGATGCTGCACGCCAAGACCGCCGTAGCGGATGGCCAATGGGCGCGCGTGGGTTCGTCCAATCTCAATCTGGCCAGTTGGTTGAATAACCGCGAGATCGACGTGGCCGTCGAAGATGCGGGTTTTGCCGAGCAACTGGCCGATCAATACGAAAAGGACCTGGAAAACGCCACCGAGATCGTGCTGGCCCCACGTCGGTACCGACGCGGTGAGCGGGTGCTGAGCAGCGAAGCGCGTCCTCCACAGCGCAGACATATGGGCGGCAGCTCCAGCCGAGCCGCAGCGGGCGCTTTGCGTATCGCCAATTCGATGGGAGCCGCGCTGACCGAACGGCGCGTCCTGGGCGACACCGAAACGGGGACACTGACAGGCACCGCCCTGTTGCTCGCCGTGCTCGCTTTCGTGGCCATCCTTTGGCCGGCCGTTATGGGTTGGCCCATCGGAGCACTCGCGGCCTGGTTTGCGGTCAACACCGGCTTCCGTGCCTGGCAACTGCGTCAGCGCCGACTGCGGCGGATACGCGGCATCGACGAACCCGACTGAAGGCTTACAGCAACTTGCTAATTAAAGTCAGTAACTTATATAGCAATACATAGAAATAACCTGCGCATGCGCCGCCAATCGGATGTTCTCCAAGCCGTTCGTGCTAGTCTCCCGCCTCCATGCAAGAGCCAGACGACTTCAGCGACGGTGCCGGCGGTCAGCCGCCCAGGCACATCCTTACGCCCAGCACCCTCAACCGATTGGTGCGCGGCCTGCTGGAAGATGCGCTGCCGCTGGTGTGGATCGAAGGAGAGCTTTCCAATGTGGCGCGGCCCGCATCCGGCCACCTCTACTTCACCCTGAAAGACAGTGCGGCGCAGGTGCGCTGCGCCATGTTCAAACCCAAGACCAACTGGCTGCGCTTCAAGCCTGCCGACGGCATGCATGTATTGATGCGAGCGCGTGTCGGGCTGTACGAACCGCGCGGTGAATTCCAACTCGTCGCCGAACACATGGAACCGGCCGGCGAAGGCGCACTGCAACGCGAATTCGAACGGCTTAAGACGCAATTGGACGCCGAAGGCCTGTTCGCCACCGAACGCAAACGCCCCCTGCCCCGTTTTGCGCGCCGCATCGGCGTGATCACCTCCGCAACCGGCGCCGCCATTCGCGACGTGCTAAGCGTGCTCGGGCGTCGCTGGCCCCTGGTCGAAGTGGACGTACTGCCCGTGCCCGTGCAGGGACGCGAAGCGCCACCGGCGATCGTGTCGATGCTCCGCAAAGCGGCCGCGTCCAAACGCTACGATGTGCTGCTGCTTACACGCGGCGGCGGCTCGCTGGAGGACCTCTGGGCCTTCAACGACGAGCAAGTCGCGCGGGCCATACATGCCTGTCCGGTGCCCGTGGTCAGCGCGGTCGGACACGAGATCGATTTCAGCATCGCCGACTTTGTCGCCGACTTGCGCGCACCCACCCCATCGGCGGCCGCGGAATTATTGGTGCCCGATGCATTCGCCTTGCGGCGCCATCTGGATCAGTTGCGCCAGCGCGTCGTCGCGCTGCAGGAACGTCGTCTGCAAGCAAGCATCCAGCGCATCGATCACTTGTTGGCACGCTTGCAATCGCAGCGTCCGCAAGCGCGCCTGGCGCGCGATCGCGAACGCTTGCTGCAACTTCACCGTCGTCTTCTTGGTGCACGCCCGTCGCAATCCACGCAATGGAAGACGCGACTTGAACGTGCGCATACACGTCTGCTGGCGCAGCATCCGCGGCAACAGCTTGTGCTGCGGCGCCACCAGCTTGACCAACAATTCGTGCAGCTTCGCCGCTCGATCGAACACAGGCTGGAGCGCGACCGCCTCACGATGCAACAAACCGCACGCGCGCTGCACACGGTAAGTCCATTGGCCACGCTGGAGCGCGGTTACGCGATTCTGTTCGACGCACAAGGCAAGGTGCTGCGCTCGGCCCAACATGTCTCCGCTGGCACACCTCTGCGCGCGCGCCTGGCGGATGGCGAACTACCGCTGCAGGTTACCGACGATTGACGTTCGATTCCTTACACGAATTGAACGTTTCCACGCACGAATCGAGTATTGTTGTACATATAGCATCTGCTTATCTCCCCTTGGAGGCGATGCATGAAGGCCGCGACCTTGTTCGTGAAAGCGCTGGAAGCCGAAGGTGTGCACAGCATCTTCGGAGTACCGGGTGAAGAAAACCTGGATCTTGTCGAAGCACTGCGCGAATCGTCGATCCGATTGATCGTCACCCGCCACGAGCAAGCCGCGGGCTTCATGGCAGCGACGTGGGGACGACTGACGGGCGAAGCCGGCGTTGCACTCTCCACGCTCGGTCCGGGCGCGACCAATCTGGTGACTGCAGCGGCTTACGCACAGCTCGGCGCCATGCCCATGCTGATGATCACCGGCCAGAAACCGATCCGCACGCACAAGCAGGGTTTGTTTCAGCTGGTCGATGTCGTCGACATGATGCAACCCTTGACCAAATACACGCGGCAGGTGGTTTCCGCCGCGACCATTCCCGCCCGCATCCGCGAAGCCTTCCGGCGTGCGGAGGAAGAGCGCCCTGGCGCGGTGCATCTGGAGCTTCCCGAAGACATTGCCCGCGACGATGTCGACGACGCGATCCTGCTGCCCACCGAATACGCACGCCGTCCATCGCCCGACGACGCCGCGCTGGTGCAGGCGGCCGAAGCCATCACCAACGCCAAGCACCCCATTCTGATGATCGGCGCTGCCGCCAATCGCCAGCGCACCGCCGTGGCATTGCGTACGTTCATCGACAAGCTTGGCATTCCGTTCTTTACGACGCAGATGGGCAAGGGCGTGGTCGATGAAGACCACCCGCTGTGGCTGGGCAACGCCGCGCTGTCGGCCGGCGACTTCGTGCATCGCGCGATCGATGCGGCCGATGTGATCATCAACGCCGGCCACGATGTCGTGGAGAAGCCGCCCTTCTTCATGCATCGCGGACGGCGCACGGTCATTCACATCAACTTCTCGTCTGCCGAAGTGGATTCGGTGTACTTCCCGCAGATCGAGGTCGTCGGCGATATCGCGCACACCGTGGAACGCCTGACCGACGCACTCACCGCGCAACCTCACTGGGACTTCGCGTTCTTCGACAAAGTGCGGAAAGCTTTCCATACGCAACTTGGCCAGTATGCCGACGATGCCCGCTTTCCCATGCACCCCGTGCGCATCGTGGACGACACCCGCCAATACATGCCCGACGATGGTGTCCTTTGCCTCGACAACGGCATGTACAAACTCTGGTATGCGCGCTACTACAAGGCGCGCCAGCCCAACACGGTGCTGCTCGACAACGCACTGGCGACCATGGGTGCCGGCCTACCCTCGGCCATGGCGGCAAAAATGGTGTATCCGGATCGCAAGGTGCTCGCGATCTGCGGCGACGGCGGCTTCATGATGAATGCACAGGAGCTGGAAACGGCGGTGCGCCTGAAGCTCGACCTGGTGATCCTGCTGCTGCGCGACGACGCCTACGGCATGATCCGCTGGAAGCAGGCCGACATGGGTTACGCCGACTTCGGCATGCAATTCAGCAATCCCGATTTTGTGCGTTTCGTCGAAGCGCACGGCGCGCACGGTCATCGCCCGGAACGCGCCGATGAATTTCTCCCCACGTTGAAACGCGCCTTCGACGAAGGGGGTGTGCATCTGATCGACCTCGCCATCGACTATTCCGACAACCACCGCATTCTCGACGAAGAAATCCGCCGACTCAGCGCTGCCGTCTGATCTTCGGGAGTAACCATGCTCAACAAGACCTATCCCTACTACCTGGCCAACCAGGCGCAAACCTCCAAGACGATGATGGAGGTCTACGACAAGTACAGCGGCAAGGTTGCTACGCGCGTAGCCGTGCCCGATGCGGGCGCGACCGAGAAAGCGATCAAGGCGGCGGTCAAGGCGGCGGGCCCCATGAAGGATTTCCGTCCCTGGGCACGGCAGGCCGTGCTGCAGCATTGCGCCAAGCGCTTCGAGGAACGCAAAGACGAATTGGCGATGGCGCTATGCGTCGAAGCCGGCAAACCCATCAAGGATTCCGCAGGCGAAGTGACCCGCCTGATCGAGACCTTCCGCATCGCCGCCGAAGAAGCGGTACGCGTGAACGGCGAAACATTGAATCTTGAACTCGCGTCGCGCCTGGACGGCTATCACGGCTACACCAAGCGCGTGCCGTTGGGACCGGTGTCTTTCATCACGCCCTTCAATTTTCCGCTGAATCTCGTTGCGCACAAGGTCGCTCCGGCCATCGCGGCGGGTTGCCCCTTCGTGCTGAAGCCATCCGAGAAAACACCCATTGGCGCGTTGATCATCGGCGAGATCCTCGCCGAAACAGATCTGCCCAAAGGCGCGTTCTCCGTGCTGACGCTGGACGGCAAGCAAGCAGGGCCGCTGGTCGAAGATCCCCGCTTCAAACTGCTTTCGTTTACCGGCGGCCAAATCGGCTGGGACCTCAAAGCCAGGGCCGGCCATAAGAAAGTGACGCTCGAACTGGGCGGCAATGCGGCGTGCATCGTCGATGCCGATCAGAAATCGCGATTGGACAAAGTGATCGAGCGGCTGGTCTTCGGTGCGTTCTATCAATCCGGCCAAAGCTGCATCAGCGTGCAGCGCATTTATGCGCACGAGTCCCTTTACGATGAGCTGAAAAAACGACTGGTCGATGCCGTGAAGCAGCTCAAGGCCGGCGATCCCAAGAAGAAGGACGTTTTCCTCGGACCCATGATCGACGAAGCCGCCGCACAGCGTCTGCAAGGCTGGATCGACGAAGCGCAAAAAGCCGGCGGAAAAATCCTGTGCGGCGGCAAGCGCAAAGGCAACATGCTCGAAGCAACGTTGATGGAAAACGTGCCGAAGGACGCCAAGGCCAATCGCATGGAGGCCTTCGGCCCCTTCGCCTTGCTGGCACCGTTCAAGCGCATCGGCGACGCGATCGCGATGGTCAACGACTCCGACTACGGCCTGCAGGCTGGCATCTTCACCGATAGCCTGGATCACGCCATGCGCGCATGGAACGAACTGGAACAAGGCGGCGTGCTGGTCAACGACGTGCCGAGCTTCCGCGTCGACAACATGCCCTACGGCGGCGTAAAGCTTTCAGGTATTGGGCGCGAAGGTGTGCGCTACGCCATCGAGGACATGACCGAAATCCGATTGATGGTGATCCGCGATATCTAGTGCAGATCGACCGCGCCGCTCGCATCGCCGGCAACCTGTCGCAAGCGATTTACATCGCGCAACGGCGGTGCGCCGTGCTGGCGACTGTATTCGCGGCTGAATTGCGAAGGACTTTCGTAACCGACGCGGTGCGCCGCTGTCGCCACATCGCAACCCTCGGTCAACAGCAGCCGGCGCGCTTCGTGCAAGCGCAATAGCTTCTGATATTGCAGCGGACTCATCGCCGTGATTTCGCGGAAATGATGATGCAGCGACGAGGCGCTCATGTTCACCATGTTTGCCAGATCACTGATGCGCAACGGCTTGTTGTAGTGCTGCTTGAGCCATTGGATGGCGCGCGCGATGTGTTGTCCCTGACCGCCCACCACTGCGATCTGCGCCAATCGCGCACCCTGCTCGCCTGTAAGCAGGCGGTAGATCAACTCGCGCTCGATGAGCGGAGCAAGCAAGGACAGGTCGCGAGGCGAATCGAGCAGGCGCACCAGCCGCAATAGAGGATCAAGAAGCTCGGTATTCAGCGGGCTGAGCGCAAAACCGCGCGCTGTCGCCGCGGCGGGCTTGGGCAACTTCACTTCGGACAACCATTCGCCGATACGCACCGGATCGAGACGCAGGGTGATGCACAGGCAGGGTTCCTGGGGCGATGCGCGCATGACCTGGGCGGTGACTGGCACATCGATGGAGTTGATCAGGTAGTTCCCGTTTTCCTGCTCGAAGCGCTCGTCCCCCAGAAGAATGTGTTTGTTTCCCTGCAGCAACACCCCAAGACAGGGCTCGTACATCGCGCAACTGCGATCGCTGGGCGAGTCGGCTCGAAAGAACGAGAGCGAAGGCCAGGCAGTGGCCGTCACGCCCTCCACCTGAGCGTATTGTTCAACCAGGACTGTCAATTCCTCGCAATCAAGTTCCAGACGTGAGGCCGGCATGGCGGGCTTGAGTCGACTATTCATGAGAAAAAACGCCAAATGGGACTCCCATAGACTGCCTGTTCCTACGAGCCATGACGAGTACCTGAAACCAATTTTGCAGAATCGGGCAAGCATTTCGCAGAATCCGTCTACCTGCGCACCGCAGCACTGCGCATACTTGTCCGGCTGTTCACCCTCTTCCCCCAGGAGATCCGCATGTCTCTCAGCATCCGCGGCTACGCTGCACATTCACCCACCGCGCCGCTGGCCCCTTACCAGTTCGAGCGCCGCGACCCACGCCCGGATGATGTCGTGATCGACATCCTGTATTGCGGCGTCTGTCATTCCGACCTTCATCAGGCGCGCAACGAATGGGGCGGCACCAAATATCCGCTGGTGCCGGGCCACGAAATCATTGGCCGCGTCGCCTCGGTTGGCACCGACGTCACCGCGTTCAAGCCCGGAGACATGGTCGGCGTCGGCTGCATGGTGGATTCGTGCCGGCACTGCGAAGCCTGCGCACAAGGTCTGGAGCAGTACTGCAAGGAATTCCCCACGTTCACCTACAACAGCGTCGACCGCCACGATCAGCGGCCCAACTACGGCGGCTATTCCGAACGCATCCTGGTATCCGACAAGTTCGTGCTCCGCATTCCCGATGGGCTCGATCCGAAATCCGCCGCACCGCTGCTTTGCGCGGGTATCACCACGTGGTCGCCGCTGCGTCACTGGAAAATCGGCAAAGGCCAGAAAGTCGCCGTGATCGGCCTCGGCGGACTGGGCCATATGGGACTGAAATTCGCCAAGGCGATGGGCGCGGACGTCACCTTGTTCACCCGCACGCCCGGCAAGGAACAGGAAGCGCGTCGACTCGGTGCCGATCATGTCGTGCTGTCCACCGACTCGAAGCAGATGGAAGCCGTGGCCGGCCACTTCGATTTCATCCTTGATACCGTGCCCCACCCGCACGATCTCGGCCCCTATCTGGCGACGCTGAAATTGAACGGCGTGCATGTGCTGGTGGGACTGGTCGAACCGATCGAGCCGCCGGTGCACTCCGGAGCGCTCATTTTCGGTCGCCGCTCCATTTCCGGCTCATTGATCGGCGGCATTGAGGAAACGCAGGAAATGCTGGATTTCTGCGCAAAGCACGGCATCAGCGCGGACGTTGAAATGATCAACATGCAGGACATCAACGACGCCTATGCGCGCATGCTCAAGAGCGATGTGCGGTATCGCTTTGTGATCGACCTGGCATCGCTCAAAAACGAAACTTGAGTGCACCCTTTCGAGATCGGGTGCGCTCATGCGCATCCGATCCCGTCGATGACTATTTAAGGTGCTCCATTCCTGCTTGGCGGCGCGTTCCAACCCATTGCGTTGTACACCTGATAAGTGAGCAACCCTACGTACTCGTGCAGTGCGAGATCCGTCAGCGTCAAATTCAAACTATTGGGCATCCATGTCGGCCTTACATCGACATAGTCGCCGCGAACAGCTGTTGCGTTGATGCCAAAATGCGCGAAAAACATGCGCGCCCGATTCAGGTGCGTTGCTGAAGACACCAACACCACGCGCTGCGGAGCAAAGGCGTCGAGCAAAGGACGGACGAATTCTGCGTTCTGCCACGTGTTCATGCTGCGCGATTCCAGTTCCATGTCCGCGCTGTCCACGCCCAGCTCTTGCAGAACTTTTCCGTAGGAGACCGCCTCGGCGACGCCGTTGTGGTAGGCATCGCCACCGCTTACGACAACTTTGCAATCGCCACCGCTTTGCTTGCAGGAACGATAAAGCGCGTACGCTTCGAGCATGCGGCCGTTGGCAAAAATCGTGGGCTCGACCTGCGCGTTTTCCACGACACGCGCGGTCCCGGCTCCCAGCAGCACGATGGCGTTGCGTGATGCCCAGCTGATGTCTGGCCTTGTCGCATAGGGAGCTTGTAGACGATCCAGCAACCACGCGGGCAGAGGACCGCAGCCTGCCGACAGGAAGAGCAGGAGCGCCAGCCCATAGAAAAACCACTCGCAGCGTCGCCAACGCAGGCGGCCAAGCAGATAACCGGCCAGCCAAAGCACCAACAGCCAAATCGTCATGCGTATGTCCCCGTTAACCTGCCAAGCGTAACGCAAGCGACAATAGGCACCCCAGAGCCTCGCACCCTCCGATCCGCACGACATGAGCCCGCTGCTGCACACCCTTGTCGCTGCCTGCCGGCATAGCGAGGACATCCGCAAGAGCCGCTTTCTCGCCCAGGCTGCGCCGGTCCAAACGCCCCAGCAGGCGTTGGCGTATGTGCAGCAAGTCAGCGACCCTTCCGCGACACACAACTGCTGGGCCTATCGCATCGGCCAGGACTATCGCTTCAACGACGACGGCGAACCCGGCGGCACGGCAGGCCGCCCTATCCTGCAAGCCATCGAAGGCCAGAGCATTGACCGCGCCGTCGTCGTGGTGACCCGCTGGTACGGCGGCATCAAACTGGGAGCCGGTGGCTTGGCGCGTGCTTACGGCGGGACGGCCGCCGAATGCCTTCGGCTTGCCGAGCGTCTACCCATCGTGGCCATGGCACGGCTGGGCGTGCATTGCGATTTCGCCGATCTCGCGCGCATGAAGGCGCGCCTGAAAGATCTTGGCACGGAGATCGAACGGGAGCTGTTCGACACAGCTGGCGTGACCTTGCATTTGCGATTGCCGCAGGATCGGGTTAGCGAAGCCAGGATCCGCATCAGCGATATCAATCGTGGCCGGAACGAAGCCTATGCATTGGAATGAGCGGCCTGCCATGGCGATCCTGGCGGGCGGCGTTTGCTGCACGACACCGTAGAGCAGCCTTTTCTTTGCCTCACGGGGCGATTCAGAAGCGAGCCGGATAGGGGTTACGGGCAGCCGGGTCTCTTGGTCGGCTAACCTGCCGCAATTGAATCGCATGGGTCGAGCCCCATGTGGTTTCGGTCCGCCCTGCGACGAGAGCCTATGAGCACCACGCCAGCCAACGACCCCAAACCGCCACGCCGCCGCATTGGGTCCCTGCGCCTGCTCTGGCCGTTCATGAAGCCGCACCGCGCGCTGGCGGTGGGCTGGCTGGTGTTCCTGAGCATCTCCTCAAGCGCCACGCTGGTGCTGCCGATGGCGGTTCGGCACATGATCGACCACGGCTTCCGCAGCTCAAGTACCGCTGCGATCAACTCCAGCTTCCTGGCACTTTTCATGGTTGCGCTGGTGATGGCCTTCGCCACGGCGGCTCGCTTTTACTGCATCACGTTGCTGGGCGAACGCACACTCGCCGCGTTGCGCGCGAAACTCTATGCGCATGTGATTCGGCTGGATGTGAGCTTCTTCGAACGCAACCGCGTCGGCGAACTGATTTCGCGTCTGGGCACGGATACCGAAGTCGTGCAGGCCTTGGTCGGCTCCGGCATCTCGGTAGCGCTGCGCAGCGCCGTGATGTTGATGGGTGCGACTGCCGCCATGATCTGGACCAGCCCACGCCTGGCAGGCCTTACCGCACTGGTGATCCCTGCCGTGGTTCTTCCGATCCTGATATTCGGCCGCCGCGTTCAGAAGCTGTCGCGCGCCAGCCAGGATCGTCTGGCCGATGCGGCTGCCATCGCCAACGAAACGCTCAACGCTGCCCAGGCCGTCAAAGCCTACGCACGCGAAGGTATTGAAAGCGATCGCTATGGAAGCGCGATTGCGCGCGCATTGGCCACCGCGCGCAAGCGTATCGGCACGCGCACAGGACTTACCGCAGCGGTCATTACGCTGTTCTTTGGTGCGATCACACTGGTGCTCTGGGTAGGTGCTCGCGACGTGCTGGCAGGAACACTCGACGCCGGCGTGCTTGCCCAGTTCGTGGTGTACGCGATGCTCTCCGGCGGTTCGATGATGGGTCTGTCGGATGTCTGGGGCGACGTGTTGCGCGCTGCCGGCGCGATGGAGCGCATCGGCGAACTGTTCGGCGAAGAAGCCACCATCGCCGATCCGCCCCATCCCGTGGCGTTGCCTCGCCCGGTACGCGGAGCCTTGCGTTTCGAGGGTATCGATTTCCACTACCCCACCCGCCCCGACGCGCCGGCGCTGCACGACTTCAACCTGGATATCCGTCCCGGCGAAACGGTGGCGTTGGTGGGACCGTCGGGTGCCGGCAAGAGCACCGTCTTCGCGTTGCTTCTGCGCTTCTACGATCCGCAGCGCGGCCGCATCAGTTTCGACGGCGTCGATCTGCGCGCCATGACCTTGCCGGAACTGCGCGGCGCTATCGCACTGGTGCCGCAGGAAACCGTCTTGTTCGGCGGTACGGCCGCCGACAACATCCGTTTCGGCAGGCAGGATGCCAGCGACGAGGAAGTGCACGCCGCCGCGCGTGCCGCCGAAGCAAACGATTTCATCCAGATGCTGCAAGACGGCTACGCCGCGGAGTTGGGTGAGCGCGGCGTGCGCCTGTCCGGCGGTCAGCGGCAGCGCATTGCCATTGCGCGCGCGATTCTCCGCGACGCACCGCTGTTGTTGCTCGATGAGGCAACCTCGGCGCTGGATGCGCAGTCCGAAGCCGCCATCCAGCAGGCGCTGGAACGCCTGGAAAAAGGCCGCACTACGCTGGTGATTGCCCATCGGCTGGCAACGGTGCAGCGCGCGGATCGGATCGTGGTAATGGACGGCGGTCGCATCGTGGCGCAAGGCACGCACGCAAGCCTGCTGGCCGAGGACGGCCTCTACGCCGAATTGGCGCGACTGCAGTTTGTAGCCTGAAAACCGGGCGCAAAAAGAGAAAGCCTTGCGCGAGGCAAGGCTTTCCCGGGACTACATGACGACGCGTTGATCAGACTGCGAGTTCGACCCCGGAAGCCTGGGCCCCCTTCGGGCCCTGGGTCACTTCGAACTTCACACGCTGGCCTTCCTGCAGACTGCGGAAGCCCTTCGCATTGATCGCCGAGAAGTGGACAAACACGTCCTCCCCACCGTCCTCGGGCGCGATGAAGCCGAAACCCTTGGCGTCGTTGAACCACTTGACCGTACCGAAACGCATTGCGTGAACCTCTGAATCTAAGGACTGGATGCACCAAGTCGCTGCGAGAACCACCTCTACCCCTAGGTCCACCGCCCCCTGGCACGGGGAAAGTATCTGCATGTTTCAAGCAAAAGCGCAATATGCGCATGCGTTTGGTCATGCACAGAACCCGGCGGGTTGCTTAGCTTTTGAGCAGTCGGGCAAGTATCGGCGGCACTTCGGCGGTGGCTGCCGCCAGGTGGGCGAAGATTTCCTCGATGCTGATTTCAGCCTCGTCGCCGCAGCCGGCGGCGAAGTTGGCAACCAGCGCCAGGCAGGCGTAATCGAGCTCCAATTCACGGGCAAGGGCGGCTTCGGGCATGCCGGTCATGCCGACCAGATCGCAGCCGTCGCGTTTCATACGCGCGATCTCCGCGCGGGTTTCCAGGCGCGGCCCCTGGGTGGCACCGTAGCAGCCTCCATCGATCACTTCGATGCCGGCTTTTTGCGCTGCAGCGAGCAATGCCTGGCGTAGCGAGGCGGTGTAGGGTTCGCTGAAATCGATGTGTTTGACCTCGACACCCTCGACATCGCAAAAGCTTGTATAGCGCCCGTGGGTGTAATCGATGATCTGATCGGGTACCACGATGGCGCGCGGCCCCATATCGTCGCGAATGCCGCCCACCGCGTTGATGCCGATGACTCGACGCGCGCCCAGATGGTGCAGTGCCCACATGTTCGCGCGGTAATTCACGCGATGCGGCGGCAAGGTGTGGCTTTCGCCATGGCGCGCGAGAAAGGCAATGCGGCGACCGGCAAAATCGCCCATGACGACGTCGCCGGACGCCGGGCCATAAGGCGTATCGACGCTATGCCGCGAAGTGTTTTCCAGGCCCGGGAATTGGTAGAGGCCGCTGCCGCCGATCACGGCGAGATCGATCGAATGGGTCATGGATATGCCAAATGGTTGGAGCTTGAACTGGAAAAGAAAGAAAATGAAAAAGCCGATGAGCCTTATTCTTTCAGCGCATAGATGGCGGGAAGATTACGTCCCTGCTCGTGATAGTCCATGCCATAGCCGAAGACATAGCGATCGGGCAATTCAACGCCGTTGAAATCGCTTTCGATGCCTTCCACACGCCGATCGTGACGCTTGCAGCAGAGCGTCGCCACCAGCACGCGCTTGGCGCCACGGCGAAGACAATCATTGCGCACGGCTTTGAGGGTGTACCCTTCGTCGAGGATGTCATCCACCAGCAGCACGGTTCGCCCTTGCAGCGAAACCGCCGGCTCGCGCAACCAATGCAGATCGCTGCCCGAGGTTGCGCCGCGATAACGGGTGGCGTGGACGTAGTCGAATTCCAGGTCCGTACGTATCGCCAGCGCCAGCTGACCGCCGAACATCAGCGCGCCATTCATCACCGTGAGGAACACCGCACGCTCGCCGTCGAGCGCTGTGTCGATATCGCGCCCCATCGCGGTGATCACGGTATCCAGTGCTTCCCGCTCGAACAGGATGTCGGCGCGGACCAGCGCGTCAGCCAACGATGGAAGAGTCTGGCTCATGGTGATTCCTTAGTGATCCAAGGCAGTAACGCGAGCGACGAAGCGATCGCGCTGAGGATTGTCGAGCAAGCCGGCCCAGGTCGCGCCGATCGCACCGCGAAGCGTTGCCACGCGCTGCATGCTCGCTTCGGAGGGAGGGGGCATGGCTGCAATCGCCTCTTCCACGACGTCCGGGAAACAGGCAAGCACCAGGTCGCACCCGGCTGACAGATGTGCATGGACGCGCTGACTCACTCCGCCGGCCACACCCGCGGCAGCCATGCTGATGTCGTCGCTGATCACCGCGCCCCGAAAACCGAGCTCCGTGCGCAGGATGTCGTGAATCCAGCGACGCGAGTATCCGGCAGGCTGATCGTCCACGGCGGGATAGACGACGTGCGCCATCATCACCGCTTCCGCATGCGCGGAAAACGCCTCGACGAACGGGCGCAGATCGTTCTGGCGGATGTCATCCAGCGAGCGCGGATCGATCGCCTGCGCCTTATGGGTGTCCACCGCCACCGAGCCGTGTCCGGGAAAATGCTTGAGCACCGCCGCCATGCCGCCCAGGTGCATGCCGCGCACGTAGGCGTGAATCAGCTCGCCGGCCACCTGTGGATCGGCGTGGAAGGCACGCGAACCGATCGCCGCGTTACCGCGCGCAAGATCGGCAACCGGCGCGAAACTGAAATCGATACCACTGGCGCGAAGCTCGCTCGCCATCACCCAGGCATGTTCCTCCGCCAGTTGCACCGCCGCGGATGGGTCGTGGTCGTAGACTTCGCCGATCCTGGCCAATGCCGGCAATCGGGTGAACCCCTCGCGGAATCGCTGGACGGGGCCTCCTTCCTGATCGACAGCGATCAAGGCATGCTCACCTGCCGCATCCCGAATCGATTCCACCAGCGCCAGCAGCTGGTCGCGGTGGGTGTAATTGCGCGAAAACAGGATGACCCCCGCCACGCCGGGCGCAGCCAGCCATGTGCGTTCGTGCGGCAGAACGTCGATGCCGGCCAACCCGATAAGCAGCATCAGGAATTCCCTCGCTGGTTGGCCGCCGCATCGCTCCCGTCGCGCTCGGCAGCGCTCCAATCCGCAAAGGGATGCTCGAACAGATTGACGTTGTAGTAGCGCGGCAGATGGCTGACTTCGGCACCGAGCCAAGCCGGACGAGGAAACGACGCGTCAGCCGCCGGCAGCTCGATTTCCGCCACGATCAGCCCGCTGTTCTCGCCATGGAATTCGTCGATTTCGAATAACCATCCATCCACGGACACATGGTGGCGCGTCTTTTCCAATACACCATCGCACAGCGTACCGAGCATGGTCTGCGCATCGGCGAATGGGAGTGGTACCTCGTACTCCGCACGTGCAATACCCAGCTCGACGGATTTGATATTGAGCCAGGCCTGCTCGCCGCTGATGCGCACACGCACAGACGCACGCGCCGTACCGTCGCGCAAGGCGCGCACGCCGACCAGATAGCCCTGGGCAATAGGCATGCTGCCGGTAACAGCGGTACGCCAATCATCGTTGGCGACAAGGAATTTGCGTTCGATTTCGATACCCATCGCCAAATGTTACCTTCAGAGCCTGTTTACGGTCTCGGCGTAGCCCGCGTTGTCACGGTGCGGCCGCCAGGTGGTAGTGCGCGGCGCAGCGCTTGCCTGGCTGCGCTGCCGCATGACGGCCGCACCGTGACAACCCTTCGGGCCGGATCTGTTTGCCCGCCGGGCGGCGTCCTCACTCAGTTGTGTATCGACATACACGCCTTCGTTCCTCTTTGCCCGTCAGGCAAACAGATCCCGGCGCGGGCCACGCCGAGACCGTAAACAGGCTCTTAGCGTCGCTCGAACAGAGCGATGGACTCGACGTGCGCCGTATGCGGGAACATGTCCATCACTCCCGCCGACACCAGACGGAAACCATGCTGGTTCACCAGGATGCCCGCATCGCGTGCCAACGATGCCGGATGGCACGATACGTAAACGATGCGCCCCGTTTCTTTATGCGGCAGATAGTCCAGCACCTTGTCGGCACCTGCGCGCGGCGGATCGAGCAGCACCTTGTCCCAATGCTTGCGGGCCCAATCAGTGCCTCGCTGATCTTCAAACAGATTGGCGACCTGGAAGTTGGCGTTGGCGATCCCGTTGCGCTTCGCGTTTTCGGCGGCGCGCATCACCAACCCGTGCTCGCCTTCCACGCCAGTCACCTCGGCGACGCGACGTGCCAACGGCAAGGTGAAATTGCCTAGACCGCAGAACAGATCCAGCACGCGATCCTGCGGCTGCGGATCGAGCAACTCCAGCGTACGCGCCATCATGCGGCGATTCATGCCGGCATTGACCTGCACGAAGTCCAGCGGCTGGAATTCCAGCTCCACATCGTCCACGCCCTCGCCGGCTGGAATGCGAAACGCCAAGCGCGGATGCTCGGGCCACAGCGGATGCACGCTGCTAATGCCGCCCGGCTGCAGGTAGATGGCAAAACCGTGCTGCTGACCAAACGCCACCAGCGTTGTGCGATCGCGTTCGCTCAGAGGTTTCAGATG
Source organism: Dyella psychrodurans (assembly GCF_003363265.1). Taxonomy (GTDB): domain Bacteria; phylum Pseudomonadota; class Gammaproteobacteria; order Xanthomonadales; family Rhodanobacteraceae; genus Dyella_B; species Dyella_B psychrodurans. The sequence goes on from NZ_QRBF01000001.1 coordinate 860,826, forward strand.
ACGGAAGACCAGCGCAAGCGTGTCGTCGCCTGCAGCGAATTCGATTTGCGCGATATCGGCGGCGGCATCCATGCTGCCCACCAATTCTCCCAGCAGGCCGATCTTCGGACCAAGCGCGGGATGCACGACATCGCAGTGGAGAATGTCCGCGACAAAGCGCGGATTGCTCTCTTCGCGGAAGCCCACCAGCACGCGCCCTTTCTTGGCGACGGATCGAACCGACAAGCGTCCTTTGCGGCGATAGCCCCACGCTTCGTCGGTGAGCGGGGGCAGCCAGTTTTCCGGCTCCACCTTGCCAATGCGTGCGAAGTTATCGACCAGCACGCGCTGTTTGGCCTCGATCTGCGACACGGCATCGAGATGCTGCAATGAACACCCGCCGCACTGACCGAAATGACTGCAGCGCGGCTCGACCCGATGCGGCGATCGCGTGATGATCTCGATGGTTTCCGCTTCGTCGAAATTGCGATGGCGCTTGCGGATACGAAATCGCACCTGTTCGCCGAGCAAGGCGCCGCTGACAAATACGGTCTTGCCGTCGATGCGCGCAACGCCCCGGCCGTCGTGACTCACATCGGTAATGGGGGCTTCGAATTCGTTCATCAGCACTCTTGGAAAGCATGCCACCCGGGTGCGACGACCCAGGCGAAGGCAAGGGGGTGAAAGGGAGGGGACCAGCCACGAGGCGGTCCACGGCCTCCCATGATACCAGCCGGCTGATCAGCGTTCCGCCACGCTACCTTGGGAGGAGGCCTTGAGCCGGCGGACCAGGGTGGGCCAATCGACCTTGTCCTGCTCGCCGACCACGTGCACGAACGGCAAGCCGCTGCCCTCGACGATGGTGTAGCCATCCGCATCGCCATCCAGGCCGCCCAAAGCACACACCCCACCCTGCAGGCTGCCGTGGAGACCGATTCGCTTGTAGTTGAACGTCTTGAACAGTTTCAGCACGGCACCTTGCAGGCCGCTCGCCGCGCTTCCGCCGGTGATGATGGAAAGATTGTTGGCAGCCTTCAGGCTGATTCGCCCGCCGTCCTGGGCAAGCAGCGATGCCTTGAAAGCGACCGGGTTTCCGCCGACCAGCTGAAGGCCGTCGATCGAACCGTCCAGCCTTCCGCTGATGCTGCCGAAATTGAATGTATCGGTGAGCGAAGCCAAGTCCAGCTGATGCAAGGCGATATCCCCGAAGACAACCGGACTATCGCCCAACGGTTGTTGCACGGCGATGTGGTTGAGCACGGCCGTGCCGTTGAACGCCTTGAAGGTCAGCTCGCCATCCATGGCATAGCGATCGCCCGTCCACTGCATGGAAGAGATCGTGCCCCCCAGCGTTCCCGTGAAGGGCGTCCAGCCGAAAGTCTGGTTCAGCGTGGTCACATCCACACCTACCACGTTGGCGCTGAGATTCAGGCGCTGCGCCTTGCTGGCCGTTGGCCGCCAGTCCAGCGCCGTAACGTTGGCGTGTCCCTTGAAGATCGGAATATCCAGCGGTGACTGCAGACTCAGACTGCCATTGTGGCTCCGCCAATGCGACTGCGCAGCGCCTACCGCTACGCGGCGCAGAACCAGTTGATTCCAACCGAACGTGGTAGGCGATTTATCGGTTTGCGCAGACCAATCCACACCTCCATGCAAACCGTTGGCCTGCAATTGGCCAGCACTGTCAGCGACGTCCAACCCATCGGTGTGGAACGCGAAGCTGTGCCAGGTATCGCCGGCATAGTCGACATGCCCATCGAGCTGCCCGGCGATGTGCAGGTTCGGCGCTAACGCGCTGTCCAGCCAAGGCTGCCCGTAGCGGTCGTACGCTGCGGGAAATCGTCCCTGGAAGTGGTCAAGCTTGAGCTTCTGCACATTGCCTTTGGCGTCGACCGAAAGCGCGCCATCCAGGGCAAGCGCGTCGGAGTCGTCCAGGTGCAGATGGCTGACATCCAGCCCACCGTGCTCCGTGGAGGCGCCCATATCCAGCACAACCTCATGCGTGGGAAGCCTTGCGAGCACGGGGCCGAACTGCAATTGACCGCCGCGTATACCGCCGTTCAATGCCAACTGCGCAGGATGGCGGGTGGCGTCGAACTCGTAACGCGCATGCCCCGCCAATCCTTCGCCCGCCACATTGCCGGCCGGCGTGGCGTACTTGAGATCCGTAACGTTGAAGCTCCCTGACGACTCGAAGCCTTCATCGCGCAGGTCCAGTGCAAGATCCGCATCCAGTTTTCCGCCACCGATATGTCCCTGCCAGACCGTGGCAAACAATCCCTGCAGCCAACTCGCCGGAAGGTTTCTCAGGTTGATCTGCGCATGCGTGGGTTGATCCAGCGGAAACGCGGTGGCGATATGCGTAGCGCCCTGATTGGCGTCGACCTCGAGCGTGTTCGCGGTGGCATCCACGACGAGATTGAGCATGGCATTGCCAAGTGCCCCGCCAGGCGCACCGGCGAGCTGCACGGTGCCGTCGAACAACCAGCGCAGTTGGATATCGCGCTGGAGGCGGCCGTCCAACGTCAGCCCGATCCTTTTCCAGCCGAGTGCCGGGATATCGGCTTTGCCGGCATGCAGACGGATCCGGAGGCTATCCGGATCCGTGCCGGGGGCGACATCCATCCGCACGTCTTGCAGGCTGGCCCCGGGCAGATCAATCCTTTTGGCGACGACGACGGTGTCCGCCCACGAGGGCATCACCCAAAGCAGGCTAGAAAGGGCGCAAAGGCACGACAGAAGGCGGCTGAATGGACGGAACATTGAGCACCCATTCTGCCAAACTAAGCTGAACGAAATGGACTACAGCCATGGCGTACATGACGGACGATTCCCACACGCCTCCTGTTCAACCCTACGTGCTGGTGGCCGACGACGACGCAACCAGCCGTTGTTTTCTGGGAGACGGCCTGCGACAGCTGGGAGCAAGGGTAGCGCTCGGCATCGATGGCCACTCCGCACTGGAACAGGCGCGGAGTGAAGCATTCGACCTCCTGCTGCTCGATTGCCGCATGCCCGACACGGACGCCATCGGCGTGCTGACCGCCTTGCGCAACGATCCGACCGCCCGTTCGGCATGTAGCCCGGCCGTCGCGAGCAGTGCGGAATTGGACGCCAACGACCAACGCGCCTTGCTAGCGGCGGGATTCCACGGAGTGCTGCTCAAGCCGTGCTCGTTGCAGGACCTGCAGAACATCCTGAAGCTGGCAACCATCGATCGACAGCATGTGCCCGTGCTGGACGACGGCCTTGCGCTGAAAACCGCCGGCACGCCGGTCGTGGTTCAGGCCTTGCGCGGTCTTTTCCGGCAGGAACTGGCCGCGATCTATGAGCAACTGGACGATCTCAGCTCGGACGCAGGCGCCTTTGAGGCCAGGTTGCACAAGTTGCGCTCGTCGTGCGGATTCTGCGGCGCATCGTCGCTGGCCGAACACGTCATGTCGCTGCAGCAACATCTGAAGCTGGCCCATCAAGGGGCGATGCTGCCTTTGGCGGATTTTCGTCAATCGCTGCGCCAAACCATCGAAGCGCTCGAAGCGCGGTGACGACTTCAACGGCGAGCGAGCGCTCCACGCAATACGCGCCACGCCCGAAGCTCGACGCCGCCGAGATGGAACCGGATCAATTCGCGCATCATGCCGCGCAAGGCGTGCAATCCCTGCGCATCCGGCATGCGGTCTTCGTGCAGCGACAGCAGATCGCCGCCGCGTACGGCGTTGGGATCGTTCACGCTGCACCGTATCGGGCCGTGCTCCGGCCGATACACATAGAGTGCATCGCCGTGCAGCGGTTCACCGTTGTCCGCATCGTCGACCAATTGCAAGGCGTAACCGAGAGACCCCAGCAAATCGCGCTCAAAACGACGCAGCTGCCATCCTAGCGATTCGCCGATGGAGAGCCTGGAAAGTGCTTGTGAGTACGCCGTGTAAAGCGACGGATGCGGATCCTGCCGCTCGGTCAGACGGACAACCAGTTCGTTGAGGTAAAGGCCTGCAACCCCCGCATCCCCCGACAAGCGCAACGGCGCGCCCACGGATTCAGCGCTTCGCAGCGTGGCAAGCTCGCCGCGTAGCTGCAAATCCAGCGTCAGCGCCTGGAACGGCTCAAGCTGCGACCGCTGCAGTCGACCACGCTGGCTACGTACGCCACGCGCGACGACACCGATACGCCCATGATCGCGGGTGAGACATTCGAGCAGCAGCGAGGTTTCCCGATAGGGGCGCGTGTGAAGCACGTACGCCGGCTGCTGTTCGAGGAGCATGGCAAGTCAGCTCAGTCTGCCGCAATACGCATCAATCGGTGTAACCGAACTGCTTGAGCATGGCCTCGTCATCCACCCAACCTTCGCGCACTTTCACCCAGAGTCGCAGAAACACCTTGCGATCGAACATGCGCTCCATGTGACGGCGTGCGGAAGTACCGATGGCCTTCAGCTGTGCGCCGCCCTGCCCGATCACGATGGCTTTCTGCCCTTCGCGCTCGACCCAGATGACGGCATGGATTTCGGCCAGGCCATCCGGACGGTCCTTGAATTGTTCGATCTCGACGGTCGTGGCGTAAGGCAACTCCTCATCCAGACGCAACATCAATTGTTCGCGCACCATCTCGGCAGCGAGAAAGCGCTCACTTCGGTCGGTGATTTCGTCTTCGCCAAATACCGGCGCACGCACCGGCAGACGCGCCAGAATATCGCTGGTCAGCGCATCGAGACCTTTGCGCTTGAGGGCACTCACGTAATGCACCGACTCGAAGTGGTGCTTGCCGGTCAATTCGGCGACAAACGGCAGCAAGGCGGTCTTGTCCTTGCTCAGATCGACCTTGTTGATCACCAACAGGCGCGGAATCTTCTGCTCCGCCAACGCTTCGTAAAGCGCTTCGTCTTCATCCGTCCAACGACCGGCCTCGATAACCTGCGCGGCAAGCTCGACTTCGCTGATGGCCGAACGAACGGCTCGATTGAGGCTACGGTTCATCGCGCGCTTGGCGCCGCGATGCAAGCCCGGCGTATCCACGTACAGAATCTGCCCCGCTTCGCTGGTCGCAATGCCAAGAATGCGATGGCGCGTCGTCTGCGGCCGCGGGCTGACAATGGATAGCCGAAAGCCGATCAGCGCATTGAGCAAGGTCGACTTGCCGACATTCGGCCGGCCGGCCAAGGCCACGAATCCGCACCGGAAATCCGGATGGGGCAATTCGTTCTCGGCGATATCGTCGCCTTCGCGTTCGTCATTCATGGCAGACGGGTACTCTTCATAGACAGGTATAAGCATGGCGCCACGCGTTGACGAACGCCACTGGAAAAAGGCAGGCAACGGGTGGTGAGAAAGAGGTTAAAAGACGCCGCGACGACCTAAACGCGGACGCTCGTGCGTATATCAGGGCGCTTCCTTGGCATCCAGCAAACGAGCAAGCACGGTCTCGGCAGCATCTTGCTCGGCAAGCCGCCGGCTACTGCCGCGTCCCATGGCCGTGATGGCAAGCGGCTCCATGACGACGCAATTCACGTCGAAAATCCGTGCATGATCTTCACCCTGCGCCCCAACCAGTTCGTATTGGGGCAAGGGCCAGCCTTGCGCCTGCAGCCACTCCTGCAGCCGGGTCTTGGCGTCCTTGGAAGAGCGCGGCAAGGCCGCCACGCGATCGGCGAACAGCCCGCGCACCGTGTCCCTGCAGGCCTCGAAACCACCGTCCAGGTAAACCGCGGCGACTAGCGCTTCGAAGGCATCGGCGAGTATCGAATCGCGTCGAAATCCACCGCTTTTGAGTTCACCGGAGCCAAGCTTGAGGCGATCGCCGAGTTCCAGTTGGCGCGCTACGTCGGCGAGCGCCTGCCCGTTGACCAGCTGCGCGCGCAAACGCGACATCTCGCCCTCGGTGGCTTTCGGATGCGTTTCGTACAGCATCTCGGCAACGATCGCGCCGAGCAGGGCATCACCCAGGAACTCCATGCGCTCGTTGTTGGGCTTGCCCGCGCTGCGATGGGTCAAAGCGAGCGTGGCGAGCGTGGTATCGCGGAAACGGTAGATCAATTCCACTGTTACTGCGGAGGAGCGACATTGCCTTGTACGGGCACGCTCTTGTCGAAGTGGAGAAGGAAATCGATGTTGTACAAGAAGGGAACATCCTTGTCGTACGACACGTGCAATTCGTTGCCGCTGGCGCCTTGCTGGAAGTTGATATCGCTGGGATGAATCGTGGCGTCATCGACATATTGGAAGTTCAACTTGAACATCAGTTCGCGGCGAACGTCATCGAGCGTCTTGCCCTCGACCCCCTCGCTTCCGATCTGGTTCATTGCCTTTACGACACCAAAGTATTCGTTGTACGACGGCACCAGCTTCATAGCCATGAAGGCAAAAAAACCGACAACCGCCAATACGACCAGAAACCCGATAAGGGTGATGCCCGATTGCTTCGACTTCATAGTCCCCTCGCTATGCCGCAGATGCGGCCCCGCCCTGATTCAAACCCAACCGCCGGAGCATACTTTGCCCGCTCGCAGCGCTCATCGCCAGCGACATGTTCACGATTTCGCCGCCGTCAGCGTTCCAGCCCCTCAGCGGATGACCGTACCGATCCGGTGGAAATCCACCCCGCCGGTGTGCAGACCCTTCCAGCTGAGCCAGATCACGAAGGCCTTGCCCACAAGATTCTGCTCCGGCATGCACCCCCACCAGCGGCTGTCCTGGCTGTTTTCGCGGTCGTCGCCCATCACGATGTAGCAGTTCGGAGGCACCACGGAAGGCACACTCGGATTGGGAATGGACGGGGTCTGCAAGGATGGGATGCGCGCAATCTGGTGCGTGACCGACCCCAGTTGCTCGCTCCATACGGTACCGTTGTTGTACAGCAGGTAATTGTCTTCCGGCCGGCTCGGGTTGCCCTGGAACGGACCCAGCTCCGTATCCACAACCGGTTTGCCGTTGATGACGATCTGGCTGTTGTGCACCTCGATCGTGTCGCCAGGCAAGCCAATGATGCGCTTGATCCAATTCTGGCTCGGCACAGGTGCTTGCGGGTCGGCACAGGTCACATCGCCGCTGCGGACCGTATTGCCGTTCTGGTCCTGGCAAATGTATCCCGGGAAACGGAAAACGATCACGTCACCGCGCTTGGGCTCGCCGACGCTGAGGACCTTGTTGTTGAAAGCCGGCAGGCGCAGGCCATAGGCGAATTTGTTGACGAGGATGAAATCGCCGACATCCAGCGTCGGCATCATCGAGCCTGACGGAATGCGAAACGGCTCCGCCACGAACGAGCGAAGCAGCAGCACCACAAAAATCACCGGGAAGAGCGAACGCGCCCAGTCCACCGGAGCGGGATCGCGGTATTCCTCGCCCGACGCGGCAAAACGCGCCGCGCGCTTCTTGTAGAAAAACAAGCGATCAAGGCCCCACACCACACCGAACACAACGGTGAGTGCAAGCAGAATTGCTGAAAAATCAAAATCCATGCAATGACTCCAAAGCCTGCTTTTATTTATCTACTTTGAGCACGGCAAGGAAGGCTTCCTGCGGAATCTCAACCCGACCGACCTGCTTCATGCGCTTCTTGCCTTCTTTCTGCTTCTCCAGAAGCTTTTTCTTGCGCGAGACGTCGCCGCCATAGCACTTCGCCAGAACGTTCTTGCGCAATGCTTTCACCGTCGAACGCGCAATGACCTGCGCGCCGATCGCCGCCTGAATCGCGACATCGAACTGCTGGCGCGGAATGAGGTCCTTCATGCGCTCGACCAAGTCGCGTCCGCGACGATCGGCGTGACTGCGATGAACGATCAGGCTGAGCGCGTCGACGCGATCGCCGTTGATCAGCACATCGACACGCACAAACGGACCCGCCTCGAATCGTTCGAGGTGATAATCCATTGATGCATAGCCGCGCGAGACCGATTTCAGTTTATCGAAGAAATCGAGCACCACTTCAGCCAGCGGAAGCTCGTAGCTGATCTGCACCTGGGTGGCGAGATATTGGATCGAACGCTGCACGCCGCGCTTCTCTTCGCAGAGCGTGATGATGTTGCCGATGTAATCCGGCGGCGTGAGGATGCTGGCCACGATGATCGGCTCGCGGATCTCCTCGATTTGCGGCGATGGCGGAAGCCGCGCGGGATTATCCAGCTCCATGATCGTGCCGTCGGTCTTGAGGATCTCGTAGACCACGGTCGGCGCGGTGGTGATCAGGTTGAGATCGTATTCGCGCTCCAGGCGCTCCTGCACGATTTCCATGTGCAGCATGCCCAGGAAGCCGCAGCGAAAACCAAAGCCCATCGCCTCGGAACTTTCTGGCTCGAAGAAGAGCGCGGCGTCGTTGAGGCGCAGCTTGTCCAGCGCTTCGCGCAAGGCAGGGTAATCGTCGGCGGAAACCGGGAACAATCCCGCGAAAACGCGCGGCTGCATGGTCTGGAAGCCAGGCAGCGGATGCGGGGCGGGCTTGCCGGCGTGCGTCAGCGTGTCGCCTACGGGGGCGCCGTGCACATCCTTGATGGCCGCCGTGATCCAGCCCACTTCACCGGCGGCGAGCTTGTCGAGTTTTTTGCGCTTGGGCGTGAATACGCCCACTTCGCTCACTTCGTGGGCGCGGCCGGTGGACATCACCTGCAGTTTGTCGCCCGGCTTGATTTCGCCTTGCATGACGCGCACCAGCGACACCACGCCCAGGTAGTTGTCGAACCAGGAGTCGATGATCAAGGCCTGCAGGCGATCGGTATCGCGCGGCTTCGGCGGCGGAATGCGCGCGACGATGGCCTCGAGCACCTCGATCACGTTCTGACCGGTCTTGGCGCTGACCGCGACGGCATCCGTGGCATCGATACCGATCACCGCCTCGATCTCGCCCTTCACCTTTTCCGGATCGGCCGTGGGCAGATCGATCTTGTTGAGCACCGGCACCACTTCCAGCCCCTGCTCCACCGCCGTGTAGCAATTGGCCACGGACTGGGCTTCGACGCCCTGCGCCGCATCGACCACCAGCAGCGCACCTTCGCACGCGGCAAGCGAACGGCTCACTTCGTAGGAAAAGTCGACGTGACCCGGGGTATCGATGAAATTGAGCTGATAGGTCTTGCCGTTCCTCGCCGTGTACGGCAAAGACACCGACTGCGCCTTGATGGTGATGCCACGTTCGCGCTCGATCGGGTTGCTGTCCAGCACCTGGGCTTCCATCTCGCGCTCGGCCAAACCGCCGCAGATCTGGATGATGCGGTCCGCAAGTGTGGACTTGCCGTGATCGATGTGGGCGATGATGGAGAAATTGCGGATCAGTTCCATGGAGTACGCTGTCAGCTTCACCGCCTCGCGCGATGCAAAAGGCTGGCTATCGCCGGGATGGCGACATTAGCCGCTCATTATCGCATGGATTGAGAAACCACACTGTACGCACGAGTCCGCAAATTAAAGGCCTGCTTCCGGGAGCAGGCCTTTGAGCCGGCTCAGCCGTTCTGATCGGCAGTCGGAACCGTCAGGGCGATGAAATTGCTCGAATCGCCACGACGCACCAGCAATAGCAGGGTGTCGCCGGGCTTCACACCAGCTGTCGCAGCCCGGAACGCCTCAACACTGCCGACCTTCTTCTGATTCACCATCAGAATCACGTCGCCAGGCTGCAGCCCGGCTTGCGCCGCGACGGGGCCGGTCACATCGGCGACCCCTACGCCCTCGCCCGCCTGAAGGCCCATTTGACTGCGCGTCGCCTGATCCAGGTTCTGAACGCTCAATCCGAGGGCATCGGCACCCGAGCTCGGAGCAGGCTTGCTTCCGGGAGAAAGTGCCTTCCCGTCGCGCGGCATGGTGCCAATGGTCACCTGAATCGTCTTATCGCGGCCATCGCGCAGGATTTGCACCGGCACCGTCGTGCCGGGCTTGGTCATCGCGACCAGCGGTGGCAAGTCGGAACCTTGCTCGATCGGGCGATCATTGAAGGCCAGGATGATGTCACCAGACTGCAATCCCGCCTTCTGCGCCGCGCTGCCAGGCGAAACACTCACGACGATGGCACCCTTCGCGCTATCGAGCTTGAGTGCCTTGACCACATCGTCATCGACTGGCTTGATCATCACGCCCAGTTCGCCGCGCGTGACATAACCTTTCGTTTTGAGTTGATCGACGACGTTCATCGCCACATCGATGGGAATCGAGAACGCGACGCCCTGATAACCACCCGTATCCGAATAGATCTGCGAGTTGATGCCGACCACCTGGCCCTGCAGATTGAACAGCGGGCCACCGGAATTGCCGCGGTTGATCGGCACATCCGTCTGGATGAACGACGTGCTCGGCTGATCTCCCGCCCCGAGGCTGCGGCCCACGGCACTGACAATGCCTTGCGTGACGGTGTAATCGAATCCGAACGGCGAGCCGATTGCCAGCACCCACTGACCTGGCTTTAGCAAACGCGAATCGCCGATGCTCACCGTCGGCAGGTTGCCGCCCGCGCTAACTTTTAGGAGCGCGATGTCATAAGTCGGATCCGTGCCGACTACCTTGGCGGTCAGCGTGCGGCGGTCCTGCAAGCGCACGGTCACGGTATCGGCATGATCAACGACGTGGTTATTCGTAAGGATGTAGCCATCGCTGGAAATGATGAAGCCTGAACCCAGCGACGTGTGCGCCTGTTCTTCGGGCGACGGCATCATCGGCATGCCGAAGAAGCGGCGGAAGATTTCCATTTGATCCGCATCGGGGCCTTGCAGCGGCGTGGCACCAGCCCCCTTGGGACGGCGGCCGGTGTACTTGGCCTCCACATGGACAACAGCCGGGGCGTTCTTCTGCACGATGCCTGTGAAATCCGGCAAGGCAGCAGCAGCCGGGGCGGTCTGCGCCCACGCCATGCCGGGCCCTGCCAGCCCCATGGCGAGTGCGCAGCACAGAAGGCTGCTGACGAGACGGTGATGACTCATGGGTTCCTCCTCTCGGTTCTGGGCGCGCCTACTCCCGCCCAGGCTCATAAGATGGAACGGGAGAAGGCACAGTGAAGAAAACAGGAAGCGCTCGCGGCCGTGGGCCGGAGGTGGCGGAGCTCAGCGCCCCGCCGCTCCCTGATAGGCCGGAGCCTGGTATTGCGCCGCCGCGTTTGCCTGCGGGGTATCGATCAGCAGCAGGTAGCTGCCGTCGTGATTGTTCAATGTCCGGTAGCCATTCATGAAATAACGCTGGCTATCTGCCGGGTAGCGCTGGAACAACGGGTTGTCCGAAGGATCGCCCAAGGTGACCGAGGCGCGCTGGCTGAGTCCGGAGGCCGGGTACAAGCTCAGCGACGGCGGCACCGCCGCCAGCATGGTGCTGGTGCGAGCTTCGGCTGCAGCCACCGGAGTGTTGGATGCAGGAACAGCGCGCGGCGCCACTTTCGCAGTCAGCGATGCAGGCCGGCTGGGGTCGGTGGCCGTCGGTTGCGAAACCATCAGCGCGGCGACGGCAACGCTTGCAGCGATCGCACCGCCCACCGACAGGCGCAGCCAATCGCGGCGTTTCGGAATCGCCGCGGCAGCGGGCTGCTCGGCTTCGATCAGCTGCATCACGCGCGATGCGAAGCCGGCGCTGGCCATGGCGGGCAACTGGTGTCGCAGGCCGTCAGCACCGACGTGATAGCGAGTCCAGACTTGGAGCAAAGAGGCGTCGTGATCGAGCCTGCGCAGCAAAAAGCGCAGCTCTTCCCTCGACAACTCGCCGTCCATCGCAGCAGAGAGGGTTTCCATATTGGCTTCAGTCATGACATTCGATCCTCGCGGTCTGATAGCAGTGGCCGCAACTTCTCATCGATCGCCTCACGTGCCCGGAAGATGCGCGAACGCACCGTTCCGATCGGGCAGCCCATGGCTTCGGCAATCTCTTCATAGCTGAGGCCTTCCACTTCACGCAGCGTGATGGCTGTCCGCAGCTCCTCGGGCAAGGCTTGGACAGTGGCGAACACGGTTTGTTCAATTTCCTGGCGCATTAATTCGCGTTCGGGGGTGGCCCCCTCCTGCATGCGGTCGGCGCCTGGCACGAAAACCGCATCTTCCACGGAGATATCGTCCGTCGGGGGGCGCCGCCCCATCGCAACAAGGTGGTTCTTGGCCGTGTTCACCGCAATTTTGTACATCCAGGTATAGAAAGCACTCTCCCCGCGGAACGAGCCAATGGCCCGCCATGCGCGGATAAAGGCCTCCTGGGCCACGTCTTCGCACTCGGCTTGGTTGTGCACATAGCGGGAAATAAGGCCAATGACCTTGTGCTGGTATTTGCGAACCAGCAAGTCGAAAGCGCGCTTGTCCCCATTTTGTACACGCTCAACCAGCGCACTATCGAGTTCGTTATCGCCCATCCGGGCCGTCTCCTTCGTTGCCGCACCATTCCAGGAAGCCGTCCAGCGAATGGGTGATCTGCTCTGACCCGCGCGGTGTCGGCAAGTTCAGCACGAACACTGAGCCCATGGGACAATTTTAAGATAGGGACGCCCCGATGGGGCTCAAGCCTGCAATTTGTCCTGCACGCCAGACAGCAAGCGCTCACGCTCGGCCAGCAGGCGTTCGAAGCTCGCCTGGGGTAGCGGGCGGCAGAACAGATATCCCTGCAGCTCATCGCAGTGGTTGGCGCGCAGGAATTGCAAGTGCTGTTCGATTTCCACGCCTTCGGCCACCACGCCGCGCTTCAATCGATGCGCCATTTCGATGGTCGCGCGCACGATCGCTTCGTCGTCGGGGTCGACACCGATATTGCGCACGAAGCTCTGGTCGATCTTGATTCGATCGGCGGGCAGCTTGCGCAGGTAGTCGAGCGATGCGGCGCCCGTGCCAAAATCGTCGATGGCGATATGGCATCCCAGCCGATGCAGCTTCTGCATGTTTTCCATCAGGTTGGGGGCCGCCTTGATGCTGATGCTCTCGGTGACCTCCATTTCCAGCAACCCGGGATCGAGTCCCGTTTCTTCCAAAACGGAGGCCACGATTTCCGAAAGATCGGGCTGCATCAGCTGTACGGCCGAAAGGTTGACGCCCAGTCGCAAACCCAGGCCGAAGCGCTCTTCCCATGCCTTGGCTTGCTTGCATGCCGTGCGCAGCACCCATTCTCCGATCGAAACGATGAGGCCGGTTTCCTCCGCGAGCGGAATGAAAAAGCCGGGACCGATGTTGCCCAGTTCCGGGTGTTCCCATCGCAGCAACGCTTCCATGCCGACGATGTCTTCCGTTCCCGCGTTGATCTGCGGTTGATAGAAAACGCGCAATTCGCCGTTACCTTCCGCATGGCGAAGCCGCGCCTTCAACGCGGCGTTCTGCTGCTCCTGCGCAGGGCTGACGTCGTAGACACGGTAGTTGTTGCGCCCCAGACTCTTGGCCGCATACATCGCCTCGTCTGCATGCTTGAGCAAGGTTTCGGCATCCGGTGCGTCCTCCGGAAAGAAACTGATGCCGATGGATGCCGTCACCTGCAATTCCGGACCATCGTCCAGATGCAGCGGCGCATCCATCAGCTGCACGATCTTTTCCGCGACGCGCAACACGTCGTCGGTCTTCACGATATGCCTGAGCACGATCGTGAATTCGTCGCCGGCATAACGGGCCACGGTATCGGAGGCGCGCACGCTGCTGCGAAGTCGTTGCGTGACGGCCACCAAAACTTGGTCGCCGACGGCATGACCGAGCGTGTCGTTGATGAACTTGAAACGGTCGAGGTCCACGAACAGCACGGCGAATGTTTCGCCCGTGCGATTCGCTTCGCGGATGATGGTGTCGAGGCGATCGTTGAACAGCAGGCGATTGGGCAGCCCGGTAAGAGCGTCCAGCAGACCTTCTGCACGACCTTGCTCACGCGTGCGCCGCAACTCGAGCGTGTGCGCGAAATGCGCTGCCGCGCAGCGAAGCACGGGCTCGACGATCTCCGGCTCGCCGAATGGACTGCGACTACCCGCCAGCAACGCACCAAGCACGCTATAGCGCTCGTCAAGGAGCGGCAAGCCCACGAAGCCGCGCAAGCCAAGCTGGCCGATCAGCGGATCCACATCGGCAAGCCGCCGCGCATCGTGCGGATGCATCAAGGTGCGACCGCTCAGCACAAGGCGCAGCGAACTCTGCAACTGCGGCCCGGGCCAGACTTGCTCGTCACCGCGCCATCGCTGCACGACCTGTGTCGGCACGCTGCTTTCTTCCGGGCGTGCGGACCAGACAGCCAGATAATCCAGGCTCATTTCATCAAGCAGAAGCTGGGCCGCTTCCAAGACCCCTGCGTCGTCGTGCGTGCCACTGAACAAGCGCGCGAGCAGCATCAAGGCTACCGTTGGGCGTACCCCGGCGCGATTGCTGCGAAAATGTAGCGCAGCCAGATCGCGGCCGCCGTGATGCACGCGGCGAACACTCGCTTCACCCGTGTCGTGTCCACGGATCGACTTGCGCTGGCAGGCGAGCCAGTGTCGATCGCCATCTGCAAACGCCTTTTCCATGCTGACGCTTTCGAAAGAAAGCACTTCGTGTAACGTCAAGCTGGTCAACACGCTGTTAGCCAGGCCACTGTGTCGCATATAGGCCGGACTCGCCTCGATGACGCGTTCCGCATACGGATCGACGATCAGCCAATCGCCCTCGCCGTCTTCGAAAACGAAACGATAGTCGCCACCCGCTGCCGCAAGCGGCAACGCTTGGGATACGTTCGATATCTTTTCCGCATCTCTGGGCTTTTCGCCGCTTCGCAGTTGTTGCCAGCGTGCGATCAGCTCGGTACCGATCTGCGAGGCATAAAGCCAACCGCCGATCATGGGAGGCAGCTGCGTTGGCTTGATGGTCGCCTCGTCGACCAGTACGGCAATGACCGGCGCATCGGCGCACGGCGGGAGCAGCCTCAACTGTTCGCACAGCGTCAGGCTCGACCGCCCATCGCCTTCGACGACGAGCACGATCAACGCCAGTGGCTCGCGCCCCTCCAGCAAAATCGCCGCGTGCGTGGTGTCGCGCGCGGAGTGAATCGGCGGATGCCCTTCTTTGTCGAGCGTATCAAACAGCTCGCGCCGCAACTCGCGCTGGGACGCCACCAGCAAGATACCGGCTTGCAACGTCGAGGCCGTCACAACAGCCAGCGCCCGTCACGCAGCCGGGGACGCTGGGTCGCCGGCGCAAGACCGCTGAGGCGCACGGCAATATCGTCGAAGCTGGAGATTAATGCGGGGGCCGCATTCAGCAGGACGATACGGCGGACGTGTCCGGACGGCGCGCGCGCCAGTTGTCGCAACAATGCGCTATCCATCGCGGACAACGGCAAGGGAAACGGCGATATCAAGTAAATGCCGAAATGAATGCTCTGCTGGATATAGCGCAACGCATTACCCAGCCGCTGCGAGCCCGGAATGGCTGCGTGCGCCTCTCGCAGATTGCCCATGCCTTTTTCAGGCTCCCAGAGGTAAACCGACTGGCCGTTGTGCCGGGAAATCGTCCGAAACTGTTCGATCAACGGCTCGCTGTCGGTGTCTTCGAGCACGACCAGCCCACCGGGCGCAGTCAGGATGCGCTCGTAGATATCGCTGCCGGCAAGCGGCGCAGGAGCCATCAAGGGAGGCATAGCGGCCCGTGGGAAAGTCGTAGCGTGGGGCTAGAGTTACGCGCTGGCGCGGGAATCGCAATAGCCGGATTGCCGTGGCGTGACGCACGCTACACCCCGGTTGCCGCAATGCGGCATAAACGCCTTTTCTGGGCTGGGAGGCCGTCTTCATCGTCCACGTAACCGCGCTACCACCTGTCAGCCCTTCGGTCGCAACGCGGTTACGTGGACGATGAGGACAGGCTCTAAGGCGTCTCGCAATCGCGGCGGCGGGACGGTAAGGTGGGCGCTTCCCGACCATACCCCTATCCCCATGTTCGAAGGATTGCGCTTCAATCACTGGAAGACGAGCCTGGACGACAGTGGCATCGTCACGCTGACGCTCGACCGCGCCAACAGCAGTGTCAATGCGTTCTCGCGAGAAGTGCTCGACGAACTGGGCCAGATCGTCGAACGCCTGGCCATCGAAAAACCCAACGGCGTCATCATCCATTCGGCCAAATCCAACGGGTTCGCCGTCGGTGCGGACATCAAGGAATTTGTCGAATACGCCAAGCACGGCACCGTGCTGGAAAACATCGAAAACGGCCAGCGGGTCTTCGAAGCGCTGGCGCGCCTGCCCTGTCCCACGGTGGCGGCCGTGCATGGCGCATGCATGGGCGGCGGCACGGAACTCATCCTGGCGTGCAGTCAGCGCATCGCCGCTGACGACGACAAGACACGGATCGGCCTGCCCGAAGTGATGTTGGGCATTCACCCCGGCTGGGGTGGCTCGGCGCGCCTTCCACGCCTGATTGGCGCTCTGGAAGCGCTGCCCATCATGTTGACCGGCAAAGCCCTTTCGGCGCGTCGGGCGAAGAGCCTGGGTGTAGTCGATCGATTGGCGCGCCCTGAGGAGCTGATGGCTGAAGCGCGCGCGCTGTTGCGCCATCCGCATGCACGGCCCTTTGCACAGCGTGCCGGCGCCTGGGCAACCAATACGTGGCTGGCCAGGCAGCTGCTGGCCCCCATGGTCGTAAAGCAGACCGCGGCGAAGGTGCGCAAGGAGCACTATCCGGCGCCTTTTGCCCTGATCGATGTATGGAAGCGCGGCGGCAGCGATATCAACCAGCGCCTGAAGCTGGAAGCGCGTTCAGTAGCCAAGCTTGCGCAAACATCGACTGCGCAAAACCTCATTCGCATCTTCTTCCTGCAGGAACGCCTGAAGGGCCAGGGTGGCGGCGTGGATCCGGACATCCGTCGCGTGCATGTCGTCGGTGCGGGCGTGATGGGTGGAGATATCGCAGCTTGGGCCGCGTTCAAGGGTTACGACGTCACGCTGCAGGATCGCGAGATGAAATTCATCCAGCCTGCGCTGGATCGCGCTCGTGCGTTGTACGAGAAAAAACTCAAGACGCCGGAAAAAATCGAGGCAGCGAGCCGTCGCCTGCGCGCCGACGTGGAAGGGGCGGGCATCGCTAACGCAGACCTCGCCATCGAAGCGATCTTCGAGAATGCACAAGCCAAGGAATCGCTGTACGCGACTATCGAACCGCAGTTCCAGCACAACGAAATCCTCGCCACCAACACGTCGTCGATTCCGCTCGACGAATTGCGCAAGGGATTGAAAGCACCGCAGCGATTCCTTGGCCTGCACTTCTTCAATCCCGTCGCGCAGATGCCACTGGTAGAGGTGGTGCGTCATGAACAACTCGATCCGGCCATCGAAAAACGTGCGCTGGCGTTCTGCAAAGCCATCGGCAAATTGCCCGTGGCCGTCAAAGGTACGCCCGGCTTTTTGGTCAATCGCATCCTGATGCCCTACCTGCTCGAAGCACTGCGCCTCTACAACGAAGGCGTACCGGGTCCCGTGCTGGACAAGCAGGCCAAGAGCTTCGGCATGCCGATGGGACCGATCGAGCTGGCCGACACGGTAGGGTTGGACGTATGCGCCTCGGTCGGCCGGGAGCTTGCGCCATTTCTGGGACTGGAGCTTCCACCCGGCCTCGAGGACAGGCTCGAAGCCGGCAAGCGCGGCAAGAAAGATGGCCAGGGCCTGTACACCTGGCACGACGGCAAGCCGCAGAAACCCGAGGTCGATCCCGATTACACCCCACCGCCGGACCTGCAGGACCGCATGATTCTCGCCATGGTGAACGAAGCGGTGTCCTGCCTCGGCGACAACGTGGTGGACGATGCGGATCTGCTGGACGCGGGCGTGATCTTCGGCACCGGCTTCGCTCCTTTCCGGGGCGGTCCGATCCAGTACGTGCGCAGTGAAGGCGCGGAAAACATTCGCCAGAAACTCGAAACCTTGGCGAAGCGTTACGGCGAACGCTTCATGCCCAAGAACGGATGGGATCACCCCGCTTTGAAGCAGAGCGGATTCGAGCTTCCATCCGGCGCTTGATCACGCCACGCAACGCGAAGCTGCCGTCGGGCAACTTCGCGTTGCGCTTACCACATCAAGTCGTCCGGTACGCCGTCTTCGCCGAAGCCACCAGCTGAAGGATTTACCAGCAGCGCCAACAGGTGGGCGTCGATATCGCGCACCTGTTCCGCGACGGATTGCGAGACCAACAGATAGCGACCGCCAAACTGGACGATACCCAACTTGCCCGCGTTGAGCTCGGCCAGCTGAGTAGCATCGACATGCACGCGACGGATCTTGCCGCCATATTCGAAATGACGGACTTGGTCGACGTCCGATTTGTTTAGTGCCTTGCCTTCGAGCAATTGCTGCACTTTGGCCCTGCGTTCGCGCTTCAGGCGTGCCTCTTCGGCGGCTTCCTGTTCCGCGCGCTTGCGTTCGGTGGCTTCCGTTTGCGCACGGATCGCGTAGGCCTTGGCGAGGTCGATTTCTTCCTGATGGTTGCGCGCAGGCCGCTGTTTATGCGGCGGCTTGCCTTTTCCCTGAGGAACATTCGGCCTCGGGGCGGGCTGCTGTTGACGCTTCTCGTCCTTGAGCTGTTTGACGATGCCGCTCTTCAGCAGCTGATCTCGCAGTGAATCGACCATGATCTAAATCCGATATTACCTGTTGCGTTTCAATAGTGCGGAGGCGGTGGTTCGCTATGCGGATTGTGCCCCTGCCCCGTCCGCACCGATGCCAGTTCACTGCGCAAGTCGCGAACCAGGCGTTCCAATGCCGCGATGCGCATGGATTGCTCGGCATCCGCAGCGACCAGCCCTTGTACGGCCTCGTCAATGAATGCCAGACGTACTTCCAGCTCGGTCAATCGTTGTTCGTGGGTGCTCATGGTGACTCAGGTTGCAGCACGCTGCGCCCGCGCCCTATACCGTAATACGCGAGTCCGGCATCTTCGACGGCCCTGGGCTCATACAGATTGCGCCCGTCAAAAATGACCGGCTCCTTGAGCAGATCGCGGATGCGTGCAAAATCCGGACTGCGGAAGGCCTTCCATTCCGTCACGATGGCCAGCGCATCGGCCCCTTCCAGTGCCTGGTAAGCGTTGTCGCACAGCACCAGATCATCGCGTTGCCCGTAAATACGCTGCGTTTCCTCTCGCGCCTCGGGATCATAGGCGCGTACTTTCGCACCCGCCTCCCACAAGGCCTCTATCAGACGACGGCTCGAAGCCTCGCGCATGTCATCGGTGTTCGGCTTGAATGCCAGCCCCCACAACGCAACGGTTCGACCGCTTATGTTGCCGCCGAAATGGCGCTGAATGAATTCGAACAGCTTGCTCTTCTGGTCGTAATTGACTGCTTCGACCGCATCCAGCAGACGCGCCTGATACCCCACGCTCCGCGCTGTGCGCTCCAACGCCTGCACGTCCTTTGGAAAGCACGAGCCGCCATAACCGGCACCCGGATAGATGAAGTGATAGCCAATGCGCGGGTCCGCACCGATACCCTGACGCACCAGCTCGACATCCGCGCCAACGCGCTCGGCAATGTTGGCGATCTCGTTCATGAAGCTGATCTTGGTCGCCAGCATCGCATTGGCGGCGTACTTGGTCAGCTCGGCGGAACGCACATCCATGACGACTGTACGATCATGATTGCGATTGAACGGCGCATAGAGTTTGCGCAGCCATTCGACAGCCCGCTCGCTGGAACTTCCAATGACGATGCGATCTGGACGAAGGCAGTCTTCGACAGCATCGCCTTCTTTCAAGAATTCGGGATTGGAAACCACGTCGAATGCTATGTTCGCGCCGCGCGCCGCGAGTTCATCAGCTGCAGCCTTAAGCACGCGATCGGCCGTACCTACCGGTACCGTGGATTTGTTGACGATCACCGTATAGCGATCCAGATGGCGACCGATGTCCCTGGCCACGGCCAGGACATACTGCAAGTCGGCGCTGCCGTCTTCGTCCGGCGGCGTACCCACCGCAATGAAAATGATCTGCGCGTGAGCAATGGCCGATGCAGCCTCGGTCGTGAACTGGAGCTGCCCATTGGCGTGATTGCGTCGCACGATCGGCTCCAGACCGGGCTCGAAGATCGGTATTTCGCCTCGGTTGAGGCGGCTTACCTTGTCTTCATCGATATCCACGCAGACCACGTGGTTACCCATCTCCGCCAAACAGGCCCCTGTGACAAGGCCCACATAACCGGTTCCGAAAATGGTGACTTTCATCTTATGAGATCAAAACCTCGTTCGTGACCGACGATTCTAGCAGGGCAAATAAGAAACCCCAGTGTCAGCCGCGCATGCGGCGCACGCAAAGAAACGGGGCGCGAATCGCTTCGCGCCCCGTTCGTTTGTTACCTGCGATGTGCGAGTGATTACTGCCCGCCAGCATTGCCACCTGGGGCACCATCCGGAGCACCACCAGCCGGCGTCGGGCCGGTGCTCACCAGGGTGACGTCAAAGATCAGCGTTTCATTCGGCGGGAAATTGCGCTGCGGCTCCGCGCCGTAGGCAAGGTTGGCCGGGATGAAGAGCTTGTAGTGACCACCCACCTGCATCAGCTGCAGACCTTCGCGGAAACCCGGGATAACGCGAGCCAGCGGGATCGCGGTCGGGCCAGGCGGATTGTTGTTGGTGGAAGAGTCGAACACGTCACCGCTGATGAAGGTACCGGTGTAGTTGACCTTGACCGTGTCGTTCGGACCCGGACGCGCACCGGTGCCCTGCGAAAGCACCTGGTACTGCAGACCCGAGGCCGTGGTCTTCACGCCTGCAACCTTCTTGTTCTTGACCAGGAAGGCGTCGCCGTCAGCCTTGTTCTTCGCCGAGACAGTGTCGTATTCGGACTTGGCCTTGGCCTGGAATTCCGCCATGAAGCCCTTCCACACCGTGGAAGCTTCGGCTTCGGACATGGACGGCTTCTGACCGGACAGAGCAGCCGTGACGGCCTGACCGACGGTCGCCGGATCCACCAGTTCGCGCATCGGACCAGGAATCTGGCCGGCCATCTGGAAGCCGAGCAGCTGACTGGCCTTGGCCTTGTCGACCGTACCCGTCGCTGCAGTACTGGATGTCTGGGCCTGCGCGCCAGCGGTCAGGCCCAGCGCCACGGCTAGAGCGGCCGCCGTCAGCGTGGGTCGCAGAAAATGCTTCATTTGAACTCCCTCGTGTATTGGATATGCCGGCGTGCCGGTCGGACCTCCCCCAAATGGAGGCTGGCCCCGCATTGTGCGGTGTCCTGTCCGGTCTTGGCAACGACGTTCAGGAATTGACCATCAGTTCACATAAAGGTTCAACGCGACGACTGTGCGCCCTATCGCATTCAGATTCATTCATGACCGGCGGATGACGGCTTTTCAAGGGTTTCACGAAGCGCCGCCTGCAATCGCGCATGCACCTTCACCAGTCCTCGCCAAAGAACGATCGCGAGCACCACTGATACCGCAATGAGCGATAGCGCTACACCGCGTGGCGGCAAAATCGCAGATCCCAGCACGCCGACCAGAATGGCCAGGAACAGCAACGTCGCCAACGGTATGAGCCTCGCAAGAACCTGCCGGATAGCTTGCGTATACGATCCGGCAAAGCGCTCGCTGATACCCAACTCGGCCAGCAACATGCCCAGGGCTTCGGCTTTGCGGTAGACCGCAATCAGCAGTGGCAACGACAAGAACAACGCGCACGCCCAGATCACCGAGTGACGCATCTCCAGATTGAGCCCCCAGTTAACGAACCAATGCGCGTTATGCGCATTCACGTACGCTCCGATGACAAACAACGTGACAACCAATGCGATGTTTACGGCTATGTGCCACAGCAATCGCCGAAACATCGCCGCCAGTGTCGCGTTGTCGTCCACGGGCCGCAGGTTTTCCAGCCATCCGCTGTAACTGATCACCAGCAACCGCAAAGGACGTGGAAGTACATGTCGTCCCGCGCGCGCCAGCAGATCGGCCGAGCGAAGCAGATAAGGCGAAGCCAGCATGCAGATCAGCGCAGCGGCGACAGCAATGGGATAAATGAAATCATCCACCGCACGAAGCGTAAGCCCCAGCGTGGCGATCACGAACGAAAACTCGCCGATCTGCGCCATGCAAAGCCCAGTACGCAACGACGTACGCGGATCGTGGCCGATGAAGAACATGCCGACCGTGCATACCACGGTCTTGCCGATCATCACGGTCAACGCGACCAGCACTGCCGGCAACGCGTAATGCGAAAGCTGTGTCGGATCGATCTTCATGCCAATCGCCACAAAAAACAGCGCCGCGAACATGTCGCGCAACGGCTCAACCAAATGCACTACGCGTGGTGCATTGCGCGCTTCTGCCACCACGGCTCCGGCGAGAAAAGCACCGAGTGCACCGCTAAAACCGAGCCATATCGCGAGCAAGCTCGTGCCGAAACAGATGCCCAGCACGCTTACCAATAGAGTTTCATCGCGATCGAAGCCCGCGATGTAGTCGACCAGGCGCGGCAGCAGCAGCAACCCGACAATCATGCCGGCAATCACGAACAAACCCAGATGTCCGATGATGCTGAATGCCGTCTGCGTCACCACCGTTCCGCTGATCGCCACCGCGGTCAGCAAAGTGAGGATCACGATGGTCAGCATGTCCTCGGCAACCAGCATGCCGACGACGAATCGCGCAAACGGCCATTGACGAACACCGCCCTCCACCAGCGTGCGCGTGGCGACCATGGTCGACGACAGTGCCATGATGGCGCCGAGAAACAACGCGCTCCGATTGCTCCAGCCAAATAGCAAACCAAGTTCGTAGCCGACCCAAAGCATGAAGCCGACTTCGATCGCCGTCACCAGCAGCAGTCCGCCTCCCACCTGGCGCAGCTTGCGCACACTGAACTCCAGGCCCAGCGTGAACATCAGCAAGATGACGCCAAGATTGGAAATATCGGCGATAGCACGAGGATCGGCGACCAACACACCCGGCGTATGCGGACCAATCAGCACGCCAGCCAGGATGTAGCCCGGCAACACCGGCAGCCGAAGGCGCTGGAACAGCACCGTGGTGGCGCCGGCCACCAGCATCACGAGCGCAAGGTCGCCAATAAAACCGATATCGTGCATGCCTCACCCCGCGTCCATGTCTCGACCACAGCTTAAACCGAAGCGATGCTGTGACTGCGCACCGGGGAGGCGCATACGGTTCATCAAGCAGTGTGTTTTTTTGTAAAAAACGCTTGACGGAATTCTGAACCCATCCTATTCTTTCGGGCTTCCAGCGGCGGGGCCATAGCTCAGCTGGGAGAGCGCCTGCATGGCATGCAGGAGGTCGGCGGTTCGATCCCGCCTGGCTCCACCAACACATACGTCCCCATCGTCTAGAGGCCTAGGACATCACCCTTTCACGGTGGCGACCGGGGTTCGAATCCCCGTGGGGACGCCAACTTTACCGATAGCCGAAAGGCCACCGCGTCGAGTTGGAAATGGACTTAGTGTGTTGCAGCGCTGGAAGGTAGTACACAACGCGGAGCGGTAGTTCAGTCGGTTAGAATGCTGGCCTGTCACGCCGGAGGTCGCGGGTTCGAGTCCCGTCCGCTCCGCCATTTGTTAGCAAGATCGTTATCGCAAGAAGCTCGCCATCGCGCGGGCTTTTTTGTTGCCTGCGATACCGCTACTTCTTCAGCGCAGGCTCCAGCGTGCCGCTCGAGTGGCCCTGCTCTCCCAGGTATTCCAGCCAGCGCGCCAGAAATCCGTTCATCTGCAAGCGATGCTGGAATACCGTGTGCGCAGGCGGAAAAGGTCCGAGTACCTGCCACAGATGACGCCCCGGATGGCAATGCAAGGCCTCCGCCACGTGTGCATCGGTATACATGCGCAATTGCGCCGACGGTGCGCGAAGACCAGTCTGCGTATCGACAAACCCGTAGGTCAGTTCAAGTTCGAGCGTGTACGGATGACACTCCTGCACGACCATATGCACGGGTAACCCGTCATCCACATCGGACACGTAGTCGCCCACCGCCAGCTTCTGCGGCGCAAACAGACGCGTCAGCCGATGATAATTCTCGGCATAAAGCCCCATCAGGAACTCAAAGCGTCCCGGCAACAGGGCGGTGCGGCGGTCGAGTACGACACTCATAGATGCGAAACAGTCTCCCTTCTCAGAACATGGTTTTTTCTATACCAAACTGATCGAAGATTTTGCTCGCAATCTCTTCGATCGATACGTGCGTGGTGTTAAGACAAGGAATACCCGCCTGCCGCAAAAGCCGGTCGGCCTGCTCCAGCTCCCACCGGCACTGCTTCAGCGTGGCATAACGACTGCCCGGGCGCCGCTGCTCGCGGATCTGCGCCAGCCGCGCCGGTTCGATCGTCAATCCGAACAGGCGGTTTTTGTAGGTGCGCAGGCGCGAAGGCAGTTCCAGCTTTTCCAGGTCCTCATCGGTCAGGGGGTAATTGGCGGCGCTGACGCCGTAATGCAAGGCCATATAGAGACAGGTCGGCGTCTTGCCCGACCGGGACACGCCGACCAGGATCAAGTCCGCCTGCGCATAGTCCACGTCGAGACCATCGTCATGACTGAGCGCGTAATTGGTAGCGTTGATGCGCGCTTCATATTTGGCGAAATCCACCAGGCCGTGGGAGCGATTCACGGCACCGGAATGGCGCGTGCCCAGCTCGTCTTCCAGCGGACCGATAAAGGGCGCGAACACATCCAGCATCAGCGCGCCGCTGGTGGCAACGATGTCGCACAGCGCCCGGTCGGCCATGGTGTTGACCACGATGGGTCGGTCCCCGCTCTGCGCGTACCGCGTTTTGATGCGCAGCGCGGCCGCCTCGGCTTTCTGCGCATTGTCGATGAACGGCAGCCGGTGTTTTTCGAACTGAACGCCTTCAAACTGGGCAAGGATGCTGTTTCCGATCGTCTCGGCGGTAATACCAGTGGAGTCGGAGATAAAAAACACCGAGCGCTGCATGCAAGGTCCGTGGGCGAGAGTGGTTCCTGCCCTGCACCATATCGCAAGCGCGAACACGTGTCTTTCCTTGACTATCACCTGACTGGTATGCAGTTGGCGCGGTGTCGGGCTTCATTGGTCTTCTTGTGCCATGCACCATCCGCAGCGGACAATACCAGTCTTATGCGGCCCGACTTCCCCACGCCGCTCCCAGCCATTAATTCGTGCTCTGAGGAGACTCCCTTGAACGACCTGGTGCTTTGGCTCGACCAACTGCGCATGACCGACCTTGGCAAGGTGGGCGGCAAGAATGCGTCGCTCGGCGAGATGATCGGCAACCTGGCCCAGCTGGGGGTCTCGGTTCCCGGCGGCTTTGCCACCACCGCCGATGCCTTCCAGCAGTACCTCGAAAGGAGCGGTCTTTCCAAGCGGATCGCCGAACGGCTGGCCACGCTGGACGTGGACGACGTCGACGCACTGGTCGCCGGGGGCAAGGAGATCCGCGGCTGGATCGTCGACACCGCCCTGCCCGCCGACCTGGAAAACGCCATCCGCGAGGCCTACGTCAAACTATGCAAGGACGCCGGCAGCGACAACATCGCGGTTGCCGTGCGCTCTTCCGCCACGGCGGAAGACCTGCCGGATGCGTCCTTCGCCGGCCAGCAGGAAACCTTCCTCAACGTGGTCGGCATCGACGACGTGCTGCACAAGGTCAAGGAAGTCTTCGCCTCCCTCTACAACGACCGCGCGATCGCCTACCGCGTGCACCAGGGCTTCAAGCACGAAGACGTATTCCTCTCGGCCGGCGTGCAGTTGATGGTGCGCTCGGACGTGGGCGCGTCCGGCGTGCTGTTTACGCTGGACACCGAATCCGGCTTCCGCGACGTGGTGTTCGTCACCGGTTCCTACGGCCTCGGCGAAATGGTCGTGCAAGGGGCGGTGAACCCCGATGAGTTCTACGTTTTCAAACCCACGCTCAAGGAAGGCAAGCCGGCCGTGCTGCGTCGCAGCCTCGGCGCGAAGCAGCAGCGCATGGTGTACTCGAACAAACCGGGTGAGCGCGTGCGCATCGAAGAAACGCCGGCGGCGGACCGCAACCGCTTCTGCATCTCCGACGCCGATGTGCAGGAACTGGCCAAGCAGGCGCTGGTGATCGAAAAGCACTACGACCGCCCGATGGATATCGAATGGGCGAAGGACGGCAACACCGGCAAGCTCTACATCGTGCAGGCCCGTCCGGAAACGGTGAAGTCGCGTGCACATGCCACGCAGCTGGAACGCTTTCATCTCAGCGAGAAAGGCAAGGTGCTGGCCGAAGGCCGCGCCATCGGCCAGAAGATCGGCGCGGGCAAAGCGCGCGTGATTCGTTCGCTCGCCGATATGAACAAGGTGCAGCCCGGCGACGTACTCATTGCCGACATGACCGACCCCGATTGGGAACCGGTGATGAAGCGCGCCTCGGCGATCGTCACCAATCGTGGTGGCCGCACCTGCCACGCCGCGATCATCGCGCGCGAACTTGGCGTGCCAGCCGTAGTCGGCACCGGCAACGCGCTGGACGCCATCCCGGATGGTCACGATGTGACCGTGTCCTGCGCCGAAGGCGATACCGGCACGATCTACGACGGTCAGCTGAAATTCGAGCGCGTGACAGCGGATTTGGGCGCGATGCCTGAAGCGCCGCTCAAGATCATGATGAACGTCGCCAACCCGGAACGCGCCTTCGACTTCGGCATGCTGCCGAACGGCGGGATCGGCCTGGCGCGTTTGGAAATGATCATCGCCAGCCACATCGGCGTGCATCCGAAAGCGCTGCTCGAATACAGCAAGCAGGATGCAGAAACCAAGGCGAAGATCGACGCACGCATCGCCGGTTACGCCGATCCGGTGAGCTTCTATGTCGATCGCCTCGCGGAAGGCATCGCCACCATCGCCGCCTCGGTGTATCCGAAGCCGGTGATCGTGCGTCTGTCCGACTTCAAGTCGAACGAATATGCCAACCTGCTCGGCGGTTCGCGTTACGAACCGCACGAAGAAAACCCGATGATCGGCTATCGCGGTGCGAGCCGTTACGTCGATGCGGGCTTCGCCGAATCGTTCGGCCTGGAATGCAAGGCCGTCAAGCGCGTACGCGAAGTGATGGGCCTCACCAATGTGTGGGTGATGATTCCGTTCGTGCGCACGCTGGATGAAGGTCGCAAAGTGGTGGAAGTGCTGGCCAAGAACGGTCTCAAGCGAGGCGAGCACGATCTGAAGGTGATCATGATGTGCGAGCTGCCGTCCAACGCCCTGCTCGCCGATGAATTCCTCGACATCTTCGACGGCTTTTCGATCGGCTCGAACGACCTCACCCAGCTCACGCTCGGCCTGGATCGCGACTCCAGCGTGGTCGCGCACCTGTTCGACGAGCGCGATCCGGCGGTGAAGAAGCTGTTGTCGATGGCCATCCAGACGGCGCGCAAGCGTGGCAAGTACGTCGGCATCTGCGGCCAGGGACCGTCCGATCACCCGGATCTTGCCGAATGGCTGATGGATCAGGGCATCGAATCGGTATCGCTCAACCCCGATACGGTGGTCGACACCTGGTTGCGTCTGGCCAAGCGAAAAGCCGGCTGATTACGGGCAACATGCAACACTCTGGGGCGGTGGAGACACCGCCCCTTTTTTGTGCCTGGAAACTAGATCGGGAACGTGTTGTCCACATACGACAAGAAACGGTTCAGCGATCCCGCCACCGGCAAACAGGAGTGTCCCATGCGCCGTTTGACGTCCTTTCTCTCCAGGAACAAAGGATTCATCGCGTTCATGCTCTGCATGATCATGTTCCGCAGCGCCCTGGCCGACTGGAACGTCGTGCCCACCGGCTCCATGCAACCCACGATCCAGATCGGCGACCGGATCCTGGTCGACAAGGCGGCTTACGATATCCGTCTTCCGCTTACGCACATCTCACTGCTTCATCTGGCCGACCCGCGACGCGGCGATATCGTGGTGCTCGATTCGCATGCGGCGAACGAGCGTCTGGTCAAGCGTGTGATCGGCATCCCCGGAGACGAAGTCGCGATGCGCTCGAATGTTCTCTACATCAATGGCGTGGCCGCCCGCTACACACCCACTTTGGTGCAGGGCATCCACGACGATCAACGGGATCCCGCCCGCTACGCCGTCGAACAGGTCGATGGCATGCAGCACCTGGTCAGGCTGTCGCGCTACCACCCCAGCGAAGTTCGCGATTTCGGGCCTGTCACCGTCCCCCCGGGCAAATATCTCCTGCTGGGCGACAACCGCGACAACAGCGAGGATTCCCGCTACCTGGGCTTCTTCCCACGCGACGAAATCGTGGGGCGTTCGCGCTACGTAGCGATGTCGCTGGACCCCGACAATCACTACCTGCCACGCGAAAGACGCTTTGCAGCCCGTCTGGACGGATACAACGGCGCGGGAAGCCGCTGAACGGCCGGGCGCCAGTTGTCAGGGCCGCGTCCAGCACGTATCATGACCGGCTCGCGTGGACCACACGCACCCGTTCGGAGAGGTGGCAGAGTGGTCGAATGTACCTGACTCGAAATCAGGCGTGCGTGTAAGCGCACCGTGGGTTCGAATCCCACCCTCTCCGCCAGTTATACAAAACGCCCCGCTCGGGGCGTTTTGTATTTCAGGGATTCACTTTCCGATCACCGAACGCTCCCAACTGCCGTGTCTTATGAATTCTTTTTTGCGCCACGCATCCACATCCGGCATGCTGCGCTCATCCACCCGGCGGATGCCCATGATCGAATTCGGACACGGAACCCATGTCGGATTGCGCCGCACGCGCAATGAGGACACTTATTACGCCGACGCAGCACTTGGCCTGTTTCTGGTGGCCGACGGCATGGGCGGACATCAGCATGGCGAAGTGGCTTCCGCGCTGGCGCGCGATGCGATCGTGGAACGGATTCGCAGCGGCCAATCCCTCGCTGAAGCCGTACACGGCGCAGCGGCCCAGGTGCTTGAGCATGCGCAGCGCTACGACGACGCTTTACCCATGGGCACCACGGTCGCTGCTGTTCGTTTTTCCGAACAGGCATACGACATAGCCTGGGTGGGCGATAGCCGCATTTATCTGTGGAACAACGGCCTGCGGCGAGTCAGCCACGATCATTCGCTCGTGCAGCGTCTGGTCGCCGCCGGCACGATTGATGAAGCGCAAGCATCGCGCCACCCTTACCGCAATGTGTTGACCCAGGCATTGGGCATTACGGCGCTGGACCAGCTGCACATCAGTATGGCGAAAGGTCAACTTTCGCCGGACATGAGTTTTCTCGTGTGCAGCGATGGTCTGACCGAGGAGGTCAGCGATACGGCCATTGCCGACATGGTGAGCCGGCAGGAACTGGCTGCGCAGGAATGCGTGGATCACCTGTTGCTGGCTGCGCTCGACCATGGTGGCAGCGACAACGTCACTGCCATCCTCGCGCGCGTCCGTTGATGCGCTGACGCGAAAGCGCATTCACGCTTCGGATTCCTGTCGTCGCCACACCGATTGCCCACCCGCACTCTTGTCCAATGCATCGAGGCGACGCAGATGCGCGTCGACTTCTTCGGTATTCGCACGCAATACGCGGGGACGACGCGACAGAATCACCGGTGTAGCGACCGTGCGGACGCCCGCATCGGTTGCGCCCTCGAAGCCGAGATCCAGTACGACCTGGCCTGAAGTCATCGCCAGATAAACGTCGGCCAGAAGCTGCGCGTCGATCAAGCCGCCGTGCAAATCGCGCGCCGAGTTGTCGACGCCAAGGCGTTTGCACAAGGCATCGAGGCTGTTGCGCTGACCGGGATAACGTTCGCGCGCCATGGCCAGCGTATCGAGCACGCTGCAGCGATCGGCGATGCGGCCGTAGCTTTCGCCGACGCGCGCCAGTTCCGAATCGAGAAAGCCGACGTCGAACGTCGCGTTGTGGATGATCAGCTCCGCGCCATCGATGAAAGCGAGAAACTCATCCACGACTTCGGCAAAGCGCGGCTTGTCGAGCAGAAACTCGTCGGCGATGCCGGTGACTTCGCGCGCACCTTCATCGATCGCGCGTTCCGGATTGAGGTAAGTCTGGTAGTGACGTCCGGTTGGTCGGCGCTCGATCAGTTCGACGCAGGCGATTTCGATAAGGCGATGACCCTGGCGTACTTCAAGGCCGGTGGTTTCGGTGTCGAGAACGATTTGTCTCATGCCTGATCTCTAAACTGTTCGGCTTGTTCGCGCGCGGCCTGATCCACACGCTCGTTTTCGACGTGACCAGTATGGCCGCGAACCCACTTAAAACTCACCTTATGGCGCGCCACCGCAGCCGCCAGCCGCTCCCACAGATCCTGGTTTTTCACAGGCTTTTTGTCCGCGGTGCGCCAACCGTTGCTGATCCAGCGCGGCACCCATTCTTCCATGCCCTGTATGACGTAGCGCGAGTCCGTGGTCAGCGTCACCGTGCAAGGACGGCTCAGTGCTTCGAGCGCGCAGATCGCCGCCAGCAGTTCCATGCGATTGTTGGTGGTTTGCGCTTCGCCGCCGCTGAGCAGACGTTCTGTCCCCTTTGCCCTCAATAGTGCTGCCCATCCACCGGGACCAGGATTGCCGAGGCACGCGCCATCGGTAAACGCTTCCACATCCGCCACTCGTTTTGCTCCAACGTTCTTGTTCGTAGTGTTCAACTGACCGAGCTTCGGCGCGCTCCCGGCGCGAGGCCGGCCGGAACCTGGGCCGTGACCGGCTTGGGCCGCAGCCGCGTCGGCACACTCATGGGGCCTTTCTTGCGCGCGATCAGCACGTAACCGCCTCCAAGCCAGCCGGAAGCCTCTCCCGGACCGGCCGACGGCATCGGCCACACCCGTCCTACCCGCTGGACGCGCTCCACCTGCAGTTCGGAACGGCGCAGACGCGCCGCGAGCTGAATGGGAGACTTGGCATGCGAAGCCGTGCCGCGCGTCTGCCAGAGCCACCAAGGGGTCCATCCGCTTAACGGATTCACGCCAGTCAGCACCAATACGCCACCTGGCGCCAGCACACGGACGATATCGTCCAGCGACAGCGGCACAGGTTCCAGCGCATGGCGCAGCAAGATCAAATCAAAGGCATGATCGGAGAAAGGCAGCGGTTCGGAGGCGCTTGCCCGTATATCGCCCTCTATGCGGTCCCCTGTCAGCCGCAGCGTGACCCACTGGCCAAGATAGGGCGGATTCGGCGGACGGTCCTCCAGGGCTGCTGAGAGCAGCAGCGCACGACTGCCCGTGCAACGCCGCAAATCCGGCGTGTAAGCAACGGCTTCGTCCGCCAGCAAGCCCCGCATGGGCGTACTTGCGTAGATGTCGTGGGCACGCTGGGGCATGGAGAGATGGCCTGTCGCGGAGCGGGTCGGACAAGAGTCTACTGGTTGGCTTCACAAAGGCGAACCAAGGCCCAACAATGTTCGAATTATATTTCGATTAACACGTACGTAACGAGAGCCTCCCCTAGGGGTTTTATAGTCGACCGCCATGCGCAAGCCGGACGCCTGCGCCAGTCGATACGAAACCGCAGCGGAGTACGCCTTGCACGTCGTACCGTTACCGGCGCTTGCCGACAACTACATTTGGCTGCTCCATGACGGCGAGGGCAACGCCATCGTCGTCGACCCGGGCGAAGCCGCCCCGGTGGAGTCTGCACTGCGCTCGCGCAAACTCACGCTGCGAGCTGTTCTGCTGACCCATCATCATCATGACCACATCGGTGGCGCGGGCCGTCTGCGCGACGATCATCGCGTTCCGGTTTACGCCCCGGATGACGATCGGATCGAAGTGGCCACGCATCGCGTGAAAGACGGTGAAACACTACGCCTGGAGCAACCGTCTGCGCGGTTCGACGTGATCGCTGTTCCCGGGCATACGTTGAGCCACATCGTTTACGTCGGCGAAGGCGTATTGCTGTGCGGCGACACGCTGTTCAGCCTGGGCTGCGGACGTCTGTTCGAAGGTTCGCCCGCGCAAATGCTGTCGTCATTGCGGCGCATCGCTTCGCTTCCCGGCGACACGCTGGTGTGTTGCGGTCACGAATACACCGCCGCCAACGGTCGCTTTGCGCAAACGGTCGAGCCCGATAACGCAGCCTTGAAACAACGTGTGGATGAAGTCGCACGGCTGCGCGCGAATCACCGTCCCAGCGTACCGGCAACGCTGTCCAGCGAACTGGCCTGCAATCCCTTCCTGCGCGTGGATAGCGAAGGCGTGATGGACTGGTGCCGCCAACATGGTGCGGCCAATGATCCCGTCGCCCGCTTTACGGCGTTGCGCTCTGCCAAGGATGTGTTCAGCGCATGAGAGCCGCGAAGCGAATTCTTCCCATCATGCTTGCTTCGCTGCTGGCCGCGTGCGCGACGCCTTCAACCGTAGGTCCTGCGCACACACCGACGCCTGCACCGACGCCACCTGCGCCATCGCCGGCATCCGCCACAGCGCCCGCTCCGTCTGCCTCAGCAGCGCCGTCCTCGCCTGCCGAAGCGACGAATGTGTGGGACAAATTGCGCGGCAGTTTCGCGATGGCCGATTGCGATGCCGACCCGCAAATCATGGTTTGGGCGCATCGCTTTACGCAGAATCCGCAACGCTTCGAAGCGCAGATGGATGGCGCGCTGTCGCAGCTGATTTATGTGCAGCAAGTGGCGGAAAAGTACGACGTAGCCGGCGAATTCGTGCTGCTTCCATGGGTTGAAAGCCAATATCGACCGGTGCCCGGGCATCGCAATCTTCCCGCCGGCATGTGGCAGATCGTGCTGAGCACGGCGCACGTCATCGGTTTGCATGTGGATCGCAACTACGATGGTCGCCTAGATACGTCAGCGTCCACCGACGGCATCATGCACATGCTGCATGACTACCACGACCAACTGCACGACTGGCGTCTGGTCGACTACGCGTTCAATCATGGCGAGTACGGCGTGCAACGACTGGTGCAGCAATATGGCGAGCCACCGCCGGAGCCCGCGATTCCCAAGCTGCCGGTTTCGCGCATCACGCGCGAGCACTTGACCAAGTTGCTGGCCATCTCTTGCGTCATTCGCGATCCATCGCGCTTCAATGTCGAGCTGCCTACGCTTGAACCCGACCAGCATCTGGAAACCGTGCAGGTAAGCCACGGCATGACCTTGTCGGGAGCTGCCAGCCATGCCGGTATGCCGACCGAAACACTCAAGCAGCTGAACCCTGCCGTTCAGAGTGATTTGCTCAACGCAAACGTTCCACAGTTGCTGATGCCGCATCGCAATGCCGAGCAACTGCGCAGTGCCATGCAGATGGCCAATGATCAGGACATGACGGCGAGCGCATCCACGTCGAACGATCCGGCCGTGCACGCTCCGTTTGTGGACACGTCGAATGCCAGTCAGGACGATCCCGAGCCGGCCACGCCACCGCATCACGCGAGAACGCATACGGTGCGCCCCGGCGAGAGTCTGTGGCAAATCGCAAAGCACTACTCGGTGAGCGTCAGCACGCTTGAGCGCCTCAATAACCTGCACGGCAAGCCGCTCAAGCCCGGAGAAGTTCTGAAGCTGGGCACGCCCTGATCATTTCCATGCCTGGACGTATGGAAGCCCCGCCGGGCCATGCCTGCTAAACTCCGGCCGCTGCGCCGACCGGCGCACTGACCAACCTATTGGAGGACGCATGGGATTCCTGCACGGCAAGCGTGCCCTTATCACCGGCATTGCCAGCCAGCGCTCGATCGCCTGGGGCATTGCCAATGCAATGCATCGCGAAGGCGCACAACTCGCCTTTACCTACCCGAACGATCGCATGAAGGATCGCGTCGACGAAGCAGCCAATGCGTTTGGCTCCAACATCGTCCTGCCGTGCGACGTCGCCGAAGACGCCCAGATCGAAAATCTGTTCGTCGAGTTGGGCAAGCATTGGGATGGTTTCGACATCCTGGTGCACTCGATCGGCTTCGCACCGCGCGAGGCACTCCAGGGGCAGTTCCTGGACAACCTGACCCGCGAAGGCTTCAGCATCGCGCACGACATTTCCAGCTACAGCCTCGCCGCGCTCGCCAAGGCCGCGCGTCCGATGATGGCAGGCCGCAACGGCGCCATCCTCACGCTCACCTATCTCGGCGCCGAGCGCGCGCTGAACAACTACAACGTGATGGGCCTGGCCAAGGCGAGCCTTGAGGCCAATGTGCGCTACCTCGCGCTGAACCTCGGCCCGGAGACGACCCGCGTCAACGCGATTTCCGCAGGTCCGATTAAGACACTCGCCGCGGCCGGCATTGCCAACTTCCGCAAGATGCTCGATCACGTGGAAGACAATGCTCCGCTGCGCCGCAGCGTCACGATCGACGAAGTGGGCAACGTGGGTGCCTTCCTGTGCTCGGATCTCGCCTCCGGCATCACCGGCGAGGTCACCTATGTGGATGCTGGTTACAACATTCTTGGCATGACTGGCGTTTAAGCCTTCTGCCATCGAAAAAAAGGGCGACTCGCCGAGTCGCCCTTTTTATTGGGCAACGCCACGTTGTGACGCTGCCTGATTCCGACGCCCGGCGCGTTACATCCTGTCCTTGGCGATCTCGATATTGGTGTTTGCCTTCAGCATGTCGACGAAACCGTTCGTTTCGAGAAGGCCGTAGTACTGCATCATCTCGCGATACTGCTCGCGACGCTCATCTTCGGAGATCTTGGACAAATCGCCCGGCTCGACCTTGTCCACAGCGAGTACGGCGTAAACGCCATTGCCCATGGCGATATCCGCATACTGCGATTTGCCACTTGCCGGATGCGGCGTCACAAAAGCCTGGGTCCGCACGGACATCGGCACATCCTGCTGGCCCGGCACCGGAATGCGCTGAATTTCGGTTGCCGTTTGCAGCTGTGCATGCTCCGCCTGAGCGACGGTCGCGATGTCCTCGCCCTTGCTCAACCGATCAACAATGACGTCGGCTTTCTGGTGAGCCGTATCGGCAATACGCTGGTCGAGGATCTTCTGAATGATCGTGTCGTGCACTTCCGCCAGGGAACGCGGGGAGGCCGGAACGTGCTTGTCCACACGCAGAACGATGGAATCGTTCTTGCCCAGGTCGATCAAGCTGGAGTTGTTGCCGGCAACGAGCACGTCGTTGGAGAACGCGGCGGCGATCGCCTTGGCATTGGAGGCAACGGCCCCCTGTCCGCCGGCACGGCTGAACAACGGTACTTCCTTGATCTGGAGTTGCAACGCCTGCGCAGCCGGTTCCAGCGAACCGGGGTTCTGCGATGTGAGATCGGTCATCTTGCCGGCCACATCGCTGTACATGCGATCGCGGTCCGAGGCCGTGGCTTCCTTCAGAAGCTGGTCGCGCACTTCCGCATAGGGCTTGGCCTGGCCGCTGTGGACATCGCGCAGCCAGATGATGTGGTAACCCTCGTCGGAAAGCACCGGCTTGGAAATCTGGCCCTTCTGCAGCGTAAACATCGCCGATTCGAAGGCAGGGTTGGTCACGCCCTTCTGCAACCAGCCCAAATCGCCGCCTTGCAGCTTGGAACCGACGTCGTCCGAGTTCTGCTGCGCCAGCTTGGCGAAATTGTCGGGCGTGGCTTCTGCTGCGATCTTGTCTGCTTTCTCCAGGGCAGCCTTTTGCTGCGCTGGCGTCGCGTTCTTCGGCACGTTGATGAGGATATGCGAAACCTCGCGTTCCTCGGGCATGCCGAAACGCTGGATTTGGTCCTGGTAACGCTTTTTCAGATCGTCTTCGCTGGGTTGTTGCTGCGCGTCGGACTTCAGGTCCGCCGCGTTCACTTCGATGTATTTCAGCGACACCTGCTCCGGATTCATGAAATCCGCTTGATGAGCCTTGTAGTAATCCTGCACCTGCGCATCGGTCACCTGGCTATCCGCCGGTGCCGGACGCGACAGGACGAAGTAGCGAATGTCGCGACGCTGACGCTCGATCTCCAGATAACGATCGACATCGGCATCGGTGATGACGGTGCTTCCGCTGATGGCATCGGGAAGCAACCCGATCTGCAGAGAGGTGCGTATGTTGCCCTGGAACTTGTCTGGCGTCATGCCGTTGGCGGCCAGCGCGGTGCGGTACATCTCCGGATCGAACTTGCCGTTGACCTGGAAACTGGGAATGGCCGCAATGGTGTCGCGCAACGCCTGATCGGATACGCGCATGCCGATATCATCGTTGGCCTGCAACAGCACCTGCTGGCCGACCAGCTGGTCGAGTACGCGCTGCTTGAACTCGGGCTTGTCGAGCATCGCCGAGTCGAATCGGTCACCCATCTGGGTACTCAGCTCCCGACGCTTGTCGTTCATGGCGTCCTGAAACTGCTGCTGGCTGATCTCTCGCTTGCCGATCTTGGCGACGAAGGTATCAGCCTGAGCGCTGAAGTAACCTTCAATGCCGAAGAAGGACATCGCAAATACGGCAACGCCCAGCACGATAATGGCTGGCCATCCATGTATTTTGTCACGTAGTGACTGCAGCATGAGTTCTTCTCGCGATGATGTTGGCGCGTTTGTGCGCGTAACCTGGACAGCATGAATCTAAACAACAAGGGCGCCACACGGGCGCCCTTGGAAAACGTGGCGGAGCGGACGGGACTCGAACCCGCGACCTCCGGCGTGACAGGCCAGCATTCTAACCGACTGAACTACCGCTCCACATTCTGGTGGGTGCTGTAGGGATCGAACCTACGACCCTCGCCTTGTAAGGGCGACGCTCTACCGCTGAGCTAAGCACCCGGACCCCATAGGGCCGCTTAGTTTAGGGCGTCCTTGAGCGTCTTGCCAGCCTTGAAAGCCGGAACTTTGGAGGCGGCAATCTTGATCTCTTCGTTCGTACGGGGATTACGGCCGGTACGGGCGGCACGGCTGCGCACCGTGAAGGTGCCAAAGCCAACCACCGACACATCCTCACCGTTCTTCAGCGCCTTCTGCACGGTTTCGAAGAAAGCCTCCAGTGCACGGCCGGCATCGGCCTTGGTCAACTCTGCATGTTCGGCCACGGCATTGATCAGATCGGTTTTATTCATTGAGTTACTCCCTTGAACAGGTATTCGGCCCGCGGATAGGTTTGGGACGGGACAACGCAGGAAAGGATCATTGATTGACGGAAGGCGTTGCCACGCGATCCCGCATCACTGTGCATTCTGCTGAAGCCCCAGGATGGCGGTGAGCCTTTATACCAGCGCCCCTCAGGGTCCGCAATACAAGTAGTACCAACGCTTTGCGGGGGTTCATCGACATAAAGAGATTCACAGCCGCATACCATGCAACTGTTGTTTAACAACGGTATTGCACGAGATGAAACAGGCGACACGCGTAACGTGTCGCCTATCGCAGATTGCGCAACGCAATGCGCTCAATGCGTGCGCGATGGCGCCTCGGAGCCGTCTTCGTGTGACGCACCTTCGGCCGTCGAGGCAGACGATTCCGCGTCTTTGGCGGGCAACGGCTGCAACGGGCGCTCCAACGCAATATCGAGAACTTCGTCGATCCAGCGTACTGGATGAATTTCCAGCGATCCGGTGATGTTCTCCGGAATGTCGGCCAAATCCTTGCGGTTCTCGTCCGGAATGATCACGGTGGTGATGCCGCCGCGATGCGCCGCGAGCAGTTTTTCCTTCAGGCCACCGATCGGCAGCACGCGACCGCGCAGCGTGATTTCACCTGTCATCGCCACTTCGGAACGAACCGGCACTTTCGTCAGCGCCGATACTAGTGCCGTGCACATCGCGATACCTGCGCTGGGACCATCTTTGGGCGTGGCACCTTCGGGCACGTGAATGTGCAAGTCGAATTTCTCGTGGAAATCAGGATCGATACCGAGCTGGCCCGCGCGTGCGCGAACGACCGAAAGCGCAGCCTGGATCGATTCCTTCATGACATCGCCCAACTGGCCGGTATGCACCTGACGCCCCTTGCCCGGAACGATCGATGCTTCGATGCTCAGCAGGTCGCCACCCACTTGCGTCCATGCAAGGCCCGTCACCAGACCAACTTCGTTCTGCAGCTCCTTGCGCCCAAAGTCGAAGCGACGCACGCCCAGATACTGGTCAAGGTTAGCCGAGTCGACACGCACCTTGCCCGGAGCGGCTGCTTTCGCCTTGCTCTTCTTGGTTTCCACTGCCTTCGACTTCTCGGTCGCTTTCTTGCGTTCGCCAAGCGTCAATTGCTTCACCACCTTGCGGCAGATCTTGGAAATCTCACGCTCGAGATTGCGCACGCCGGACTCGCGTGTGTAGTAGCGCACGATGTCGCGCACCGCTTCCTGGTCCACCGTCACTTCGTCCGGCTTCAAGCCGTTCGCCTTGATCTGCTTGGGCAGCAGGTATTTCTGCGCGATCCCCAGCTTCTCATCCTCGGTGTATCCCGGGATGCGAATAACTTCCATGCGATCCAGCAGCGGGCCGGGAATATTCAGCGAGTTCGCCGTGGCGATCCACATCACCTCGGAAAGATCGAGATCGACTTCCAGGTAATGGTCGTTGAACGCATGGTTCTGCTCGGGGTCGAGCACTTCGAGCAACGCGGACGACGGATCGCCGCGGAAGTCCATCGACATCTTGTCGATTTCATCGAGCACGAACAGCGGATTCTTGGTACCCACCTTGTTCATGTTCTGCACGATGCGCCCCGGCATCGAGCCGATGTAGGTACGACGATGGCCGCGAATTTCGGCTTCGTCGCGCACACCGCCCAAGCTCATGCGGACAAACTTGCGGTTCGTCGCCTTGGCAATCGACTGGCCGAGCGAGGTCTTGCCCACGCCGGGCGGACCGACGAGACAAAGGATCGGGCCCTTCATCGCGCTCACGCGCTGCTGCACGGCGAGGTATTCAAGAATGCGTTCCTTGACCTTCTCCAGACCGAAGTGATCGGCATCGAGCACGTCTTGCGCGAGCGCGAGATCCTTGCGCACCTTGCTGCGCTTTTTCCACGGCACGCCGATCAGCCAATCCAGATAGTTGCGCACGACCGTGGCTTCCGCCGACATCGGCGACATCTGCTTGAGCTTGCCGAATTCCTGCCGTGCCTTCACCAGAACAGGCTTGGGCATGCCGGATTCTTCGATCTTCTTTTGCAGCTCTTCGATTTCGTTGGGGCCGTCTTCGCTTTCACCCAGTTCTTTCTGGATGGCCTTCATCTGTTCGTTGAGGTAGTACTCGCGCTGGCTCTTTTCCATCTGCGACTTGACGCGGCCGCGGATGCGCTTTTCCACCTGCTGCAAATCGATCTCGCCGTCGACGAGGCCGATCAACAATTCCAGACGCTGGCCGACGTCGGCGGTTTCCAGCACCTTCTGCTTGTCGGACATGCGCACAGTGAGATGCGCGGCAATCGAATCGGCGAGACGCGAAGGATCGTCGATGCCGGAAAGTGTTGCGAGCACCTCGGGCGGCAGCTTGCGGCTCTGCTTCACGAGCTGTTCGAACAGCGACACCAGCGTGCGCGAGACGACATCGAGCTCGCGTTCCTTGACGCTGTACACCGGCTCGATAACGCGCGAACGCGCAATGAGCATGCCAGCATCGTCGTGATATTCCTCAATCGCCACGCGCGACTGACCTTCCACCAGCACTTTCACGGTGCCATCGGGAAGCTTTAACAGTTGCAACACACCGGCGAGCGTACCGATTTCGTGAAGATCCTTGATCGCAGGATCGTCGATATCCGGGCTCTTCTGGGCGACCAGGAGAATCTGACGCTCGCCTTCCATCGCACGTTCGAGCGCACGCATGGATTTGTCGCGGCCGACGAACAGTGGAATCACCATGTGCGGGTAAACCACGACGTCGCGCAACGGAAGCACTGGCAGTGCGTCTACAAGAGCACCCGTGGTAGTTGCGGTAGATGCGGCACTTTTTGCCATCGCAGGAAATCTCTCGCGAAAAATTAAGACGGACGGCCCCGACACTGCGCCGAGGTCACTGTCTCGTCAAGTGGAGGCGTTACGAGCGGCAGTCAAGTGCCGGCCCGATAACGAAAAACAGACGGCCCCAGCGTCAACCGCTGGGGCCGCAGATGGCGGATGTTGTGACGATCAGGCTGCAGCGTCGCCGCTTTCGCTGCCAATGCGCCCCTGCTGCTGCAGATTTCCGCGATAGATGAGGTAGGGCTCGGCCTGCCCCTCGATCACGGCATCGTCCACCACGACCTTGCTGACGTGCTCCAGCGACGGCAGCTCGTACATGGTGTCCAGCAATACCTGCTCGAGAATGGTGCGCAAGCCGCGTGCACCCGTCTTACGCTTGAGCGCCTTGCGGGCCACCGCCTGCAACGCCTCCGGACGGAATTCCAGGTCGACGCCTTCCATCTCGAACAACTTGCGGAACTGCTTGGTCACGGCGTTGCGCGGCTCGGTGAGAATCTTCACCAGCGCGTCTTCGTCCAGTTCATCCAGCGTCGCCACCACAGGCAGGCGGCCGACGAACTCCGGAATCAGACCGAAACGCACCAAGTCAGAGGGTTCGACTTCAGCCAGCACCTTGCCGAGATTTTCCGTGCGCTCTTTCGAACGCACTTCGGCGGAGAAGCCGATGCCGGTCGTTTCGGAGCGCTGCTGGATCACTTTCTCCAGACCCGCGAACGCACCACCGCAGATGAACAGGATGTTCTTGGTGTCGACCTGCAGGAATTCCTGCTGCGGATGCTTGCGACCGCCCTGCGGCGGCACCGAGGCCAGGGTGCCTTCGATAAGCTTCAAAAGCGCCTGCTGCACGCCTTCGCCGGAAACGTCGCGCGTGATCGACGGGTTTTCGCTCTTGCGCGAGATCTTGTCGATCTCGTCGATGTAGACGATGCCCGACTGCGCCTTCTCGACGTCGTAGTCGCACTTCTGCAACAGCTTTTGAATAATGTTCTCGACGTCCTCGCCCACGTAGCCGGCTTCGGTCAGGGTGGTGGCGTCGGCGATCGTGAACGGAACGTTGAGCAGACGTGCAAGCGTTTCCGCCAGCAGCGTCTTGCCCGAACCGGTCGGACCGATCAGCAGGATGTTGGACTTGCCCAGCTCGATTTCGTCGCTGCGCTGGCGAGACTCCATCCGCTTGTAATGGTTGTAAACCGCCACGGCCAATGCTTTCTTGGCGCGCGTCTGCCCGACCACGTACTGGTCGAGGGTCTCCATGATTTCCTTGGGCTTGGGCAGCTGGCTACGCCCGGAGGCGGCCTTCTCCTCCAGCTCCTCACGGATGATGTCGTTGCACAGCTCCACGCACTCGTCGCAGATGAACACGGACGGACCCGCGATCAGCTTGCGCACTTCGTGCTGGCTCTTGCCACAGAAGGAGCAGTAGAGAATCTTGCCGCTGTCGTTGGAACGGCCCTGCCGCTCGTCGCTCATTCGTTTGATCCTGCTGAAAAATCCCGGTACGGGTCGAGAATAGCACAGGGTCCCGAGTCCGCACCCGGACGCGGGACCCCTGTATGTCTAAAGCTTGGATCGGCCGAAATCAGGCCGACTTGACCGTTTCGACGGCCCGGCGGTCCAGAACGGCATCGATCAGGCCGTATTCCTTGGCGGCTTCGGCGCTCATGAAGCGGTCGCGCTCCATGTCACGCTCGAT
Organism: Dyella psychrodurans; assembly: GCF_003363265.1. Classification (GTDB taxonomy): domain Bacteria; phylum Pseudomonadota; class Gammaproteobacteria; order Xanthomonadales; family Rhodanobacteraceae; genus Dyella_B; species Dyella_B psychrodurans. The sequence continues at coordinate 902,138 of NZ_QRBF01000001.1, forward strand.
CTTGTCCAGGGGCTGGCCGGTATGCTGAACGTAAATGTCGTTCAGGCGGCGACGCAGGTACAGGATTTCCTGGGCCTGGATCTCGATGTCGGTGGCCTGGCCGCGGGCACCGCCCGACGGCTGGTGAATCATCACGCGCGAGTTGGGCAGCGAGTAGCGCTTGCCCTTGGCGCCGGCCATCAGGAGCAACGAGGCTGCACTGCAGGCCTGGCCGATGCACATGGTGCTCACATCGGGCTTGACGAACTGCATGGTGTCGTAGATCGCCAGGCCCGCCGTGACAGCGCCGCCCGGGCTGTTGATGTACAGATGAATGTCCTTGTCGGGGTTTTCCGATTCAAGGAACAGCATCTGCGCCACCAGCAGATTGGCAACCTGATCGTTCACTTCGCCGACCAGGAAGATCACGCGCTCTTTCAACAGGCGCGAGTAGATGTCGTACGAACGTTCGCCGCGAGCAGTCTGCTCGACGACGATCGGCACCAGGTTGAGGTTCTGGATGGGATCCATGGCCATGCGTGATTCTCCGCGTGTGGGGACTGAATAGCGATTCGTCGTATCAGGTCTGACTATAGCCGGACCTGATCGAATCGTCTCAGGCACCGACCGGACGCATCACTTCGTCGAAGCTCAGATTCTGAACGGTGGTGTTGGCGTGTTCGGCCACCCACTCGGCCACCTGATCTTCCATCACGCGGTTTTGCAGCCCGGACATGAGTTGGGGATCGCCGTTGTAGAGTTCAATAACCTTCTCCGGCTCCTCGTACGTCGAGGCGATCGCGGCGAGCTGTTCGGCCAGGCGCGAGCGGTCGAGCTTGAGCTCCTGCTTGCGGGCGATTTCACCCATCAGGAGGCCCGCAATGACGCGCATGCGCGCGGCAGGCGCCGCGGAGTCGATAAGCTGCTGCGGCGGCTCCTGACCGCGCGGCACGCTGCCGGCAGCCAGATTGCGCGCTTCGGACTGCACCATCAGATTCGGCACTTCGAGCTCGCTGTGCGCGGTGGCCAGCTTCTCGGCCACCTGGGCCTTCAGGCGACCCATCAGCGCAGCCTTCAGCTCGCGCTCGAGGTTGGCGCGCACTTCCTTGCGGAAGTTGTCGAGGTTGCCGTCGTTGATGCCAAACAGCTTGATGAATTCGGCGTTGATTTCCGGCAGGTTCGCCTGCTGGACCTTCACGATCTTGAAGGTGACCTTGGCGGTCTTGCCAGCCAGGTTTTCATTGCGGAAATCGGCGGGGAATTCGACATCGGCTTCGAATTCTTCGCCAGCCTTGCGACCCGTGAGCGCCGCATCGAGCGCCTTGAACAGGGTGCCCGAGCCAATCACGCTGCCAGCACGTTCCAGGCCTTCGTTCGGGAAACGGTAGTCGCCGGCGACGGCGGCGTATTCGAACATCACGAAGTCGCCTTCCGCGGACGCACGCTCGACTTCGTCGAAGCTGCGGCGCTGCTGGCGCAGGGTTTCGATCATCTTCTCGATGTCGGCGTCGGTCACCTCAGCCGCCGGGCGGCTGATTTCGAGTGCGGCGACGTCGATGTTCGGAAATTCCGGCATCACCTCAAAGGTGGCCGTATAGGCGATTTCGCCGTTCTCCGGCTGGCCGGTGGTGTCGATCGCGGGATTGGCGACGGGACGAAGGTTTTCCTTCTCGAACGCCTCGCGCAGCGTGCTGCCGATGAGATCCGACAGCACCTCGCCACGCACCTGCGCGCCGAAGCGCTGCTGGATCACGTTGGCGGGCACCTTGCCCGGGCGGAAGCCCTTGAGGCGCACCGTGCGGCTCATCTCGGCGATACGCGCGCTGACCTGGGTCTCGAACCGCTCAGCCGGGAACTTGACCGTGAGCTTGCGCTCGAGCTTGCCGACGTTTTCAACGGAAAACTGCATGACGTCTCCTGGAATTACCTGTAGTGGCCCGTGACGGCGCCGCGGCGGCCCCCGGCCGCCAGTCAAATCAAACTCAAGGTATGTGGTGCGAAAGAAGGGACTCGAACCCTTACGGGGGTTACCCGCTGGAACCTAAATCCAGTGCGTCTACCAATTCCGCCACTTTCGCATCGGCTATCGATTGCAAGCCACTGACTTTCAACGATTTTCACCAGCTTTACTGGAAATCGCCAGAAAACCGCAGGACCGCGACCCTAAGTCGATGATTACCTTGTGCCAAGCCGGTCATTTTACGGTTGCGCGACAGACCAGCACAAGCGCTCAAGCGGCCAGGGAGCGCCGTTTTCGTCAGATAAACAAAAAGGACCCGCATTTCTGCGAGTCCTTCGTAGCTGGTGGGCCGTGTAGGATTCGAACCTACGACCAATTGATTAAGAGTCAACTGCTCTACCAGCTGAGCTAACGGCCCAGTAACTGCTTTGAATTGGGGTGGACGATGGGACTCGAACCCACGACAACCGGAATCACAATCCGGTACTCTAACCAACTGAGCTACGCCCACCGTAACCACGAATCTGGCGCGCCCGACAGGAATCGAACCTGCAACCGTCGGCTTAGAAGGCCGATGCTCTATCCGGTTGAGCTACAGGCGCTTGACTGAAGCAGAACACCTGCTGGTCGGGGCAGAGGGATTCGAACCCACGACATCCAGCTCCCAAAGCTGGCGCTCTACCAGGCTGAGCTATACCCCGATTTCGAAACCCGGTCAGCTTTCGCGCACCGAAGCTTTGAAATGCTACGGGCGTCACTCTGCCCCGTCAATCCGTATCGAACACACCGGATTTCAAACTTTATCCGGTTCGGCAAGCGATGTTCTGCTTACCTTACAAACACAATAAAACAGCGTTGCGTCTGCTAAAAATGGCGCGCCCGGAGAGATTCGAACTCCCGACCACCAAGTTCGTAGCCTGGTACTCTATCCAACTGAGCTACGGGCGCGTGGTTAAATCTGATTGCTGCCGCCAGGACCGATAGCCGGAAGGCGCCGAAGCAAGAAGCGGAATTATTCAGGTACTGGTCGCAGCCGTCAATACTCTTTGTGAAGATTTTTGAAACATTCGGTTCATGTACCGGATTGTTTCACGCACTTCCTGCCGCTCCCACAGACTGAACGCTTCGCCGAATCAGATCGACGCGAGCGTGAAGTCATCTGCATCCATCCATGCGGGAAAGCGTGCGCGATGCGCCAGCAAGGGAGCAGGATCGATCGCCACGGTCACCACCTGCTCTTGCGAACCCAATTCGACGAGCGGCTCACCGACCGGATCAATCACCGCACTGTCGCCGGCATAGGGCAACTCGTTGCCGTCGACGCCGACGCGATTCACGCCGATCACGTACGCGAGATTCTCGATGGCTCTGGCGCGCAAAAGCGTTCGCCAGGGTTGTCGGCGCGGAGCCGGCCAATTGGCGACGAACAACGACAAGTCATAGTCCATGCCACCGGTTGCCGATTCCAGACGCCGATTGCGCAACCAGACCGGAAAGCGCAAGTCGTAGCAAACCTGCGGAAGAATGCGCCAACCTTTGAGTTCCACGATCAAACGTTGCGAACCGCCGCCATAGCGCGTGTGTTCGCCGGCCATTCGAAACAGATGGCGCTTGTCGTATTGCGAAAACGTACCGTCGGGACGTGCCCAGATAAGTCGGTTGTAAACTGTATCGCCGTCGCGGATGGCCAAACTTCCCGTCACTACCGCACCCACTTCGACCGCCAATGCACGCATCCATGCAATGCCCTCGCCGTCCATGGTATCTGCGCTGGCGCGCGTGTCGTTGCTGAAGCCTGACAGAAATGTTTCCGGCAGCACCACCAGATCGCTCTGCCCCGCCACGCGCCGCACCAGCGATCCGTAGTACTCGCGATTGGCCGGCGCATCGTGCCAGTGCGTTGATCCCTGCACGAGCGAAACGTTCAGAGTTTGCATAGGCGCTCCGCGGCCGCATCCATCGTCGCATCGCTCTTGGCAAAACACAGGCGAACCAGGCGGGTACCCGGCGCTTTTTCATAGAACGGCGTGAGCGGAATCGCAGCCACTCCACCCTCTTTCACCAGCCACTCGCAGAATGCGAGATCGTCTTCGTCGCGGATGGCCGAATAGTCGACCAACTGGAAGTATCCGCCCGGCACGTCCAGCAGTTTCAGGCGCGACGGCGCCAGCAAATTCCTGAAACGATCGCGTTTGGCCTCATAAAAGGCAGGCAGCTCGACATAGTGTTCCGGCGTGCTGGCGAGAAATTCCGCAAACGCCACCTGTGCAGGATGGAAGGTGCAGAACGTCAGATATTGATGCACCTTGCGAAATTCCGCCGACAGCTTGGGCGGCGCCACGGCATAACCGACCTTCCAGCCCGTGCAGTGATACGTCTTGCCGAAGCTGGACACCACGATGCTGCGCGCCGCCAGCTCCGGATGACGCAACACGCTCTCATGCGCGACACCGTCGTAAACGATATGTTCGTACACCTCGTCGGAAAGCACGACGATCGGCGTGTCGCGCACGATTGCCGCCAGCTCGTCGAGATCCGCCGACGACAGCACGGCACCCGAAGGATTGTGCGGGCTGTTGATCAGGATCATGCGCGTCTTGGGCGTAATCGCATCGCGCACACGTTGCCAGTCGATCGAGAAACTCGGCACGGTGAGCGGAATATGCACCGCACGCGCACCTTGCAGATCGATGGCGGGTTCGTAAGAGTCGTACGCGGGATCGAACACGATCACTTCGTCGCCTGCGCGCACCACTGCGGCAATGGCAGCGAACAGTGCCTCGGTCGCGCCGGACGTCACCGTGACATCGCTATCCGGACTGACCTTATGACCATACAGCCGCTCGGTCTTCAACGCGATCTGCTCACGCAACGCGGCTGTGCCGATGCCGGGCGCATATTGATTGAGCCCATTTGTCATAGCGCGACTCAACGCATCGCGCAAGGCCTGCGGCGGTTCGAAATCGGGAAAGCCTTGACCAAGATTGACCGCCTTGTGCTGCACGGCCAGATGGCTCATCACGCTGAAGATGGTGGTGCCTACTTTTGGAAGCTTGGTTTCGATGGTCATGATCGGAAGTATGGATGTCCAAACGCAGAGACTAACATGGCTTAAGGTGCGGGCTGCCCTGATACATCCAGAGCCTCGAGCGGCCGTTTCATGCACTCCTCGTGTTTGAGGCGAGTGGCTTCGGGCAATCGTTCGGCCAGAAAGTCCACCAGTGCACGCACGCCCGGCAACATGCCGCGTCGGCTAGGGTAGACAAAATGCATGACACCTTGCGGCGCGCTCCACTCGGGCAGAATCACTTCAAGGTCGCCCTGCGTGATCGCCGGGGCGCAGACAAATTCGGGCAGCAGCGCGACGCCAAGGCCACGCCGTGCCGCTTCGAGCAAAACAGCAAAGTCACCGGTGATAAGCCGCGCCTGAACTTCCACATTCACGCGCTCGCCATTGGCGTCGATCAATTCCCAGATTTGAGCACCTTCGTGCTCCTGCACGGATAGCGCAGGCATTCGCGCCAGATCCTCGGGATGCTGCGGATAACCATAGGCCTTCAGCAGCGAAGGACTCGCCACCGGCAGGATGCGCGACTGACTGAAACTGCGCACGATCATGTTCGCGTCGGTATCGAGCTTGGTGCGTACACGGATGGCCAAGTCGTAGCCTTCGCTGATCAAGTCCACGCGCCGATTGTTGGAGAGCACCCTCACCTGCAACTTCGGATACAGCGCCATGAATTCCGGCAGGATGTAGGCAAGCACGGTCTGTGCGAGCGATATGGGGCAACTCAGTCGCACCACACCGCGCGGTTCGGCACGCAACTCTTCGACGGCGTCCTGGGCGGCGCGCGCTTCTTCCAGCACGGCACGGCAATGGCCGTAGAAACGCTCTCCCACCTCGGTCACCACGAAACGGCGCGTCGTCCGCTGAAGCAGACGCACGCCAAGGCGATCCTCCAACTGGGCTATCCGCTTGCTGAGGCGGGACTTGGGCACCCCAAGGGCGCGCCCCGCCGATGAAAATCCCCCGTGTTCCACCACGGCTGCAAAGAAGTACAGGTCATTCAGATCCTGCATGGCACCTGGCAAGGTGGTCATCTTTGTTTCCCATTTAGAACGATAAGTTCGAGTTTAACCGTCTTATCTTCTGTTCGTTCGGATTTTATCTTTATTCCATCGCCGGCCCGCCCGGCTGGAACCGAGATAAGACCATGAAACTCCTACATCTTGACGCAAGCTCCCTGGGCCAGCACTCCGTATCGCGCGAGCTGACCACCGCCATCGTGGCCCAGATCGCCCAGGAACACCCCGCCCTGGACGTGACCTACCGCGACCTGACCGCCCATCCGCTGCCGCATTGGGCACCGGTGGTGGACGCCGCAAGCGAAGCCGCAAAGCTCGGCGAGGCCGTGATGGACGAATTTCTCGCCGCCGACGTCGTGGTGATCGGCGCCCCGATGTACAACTTCTCGATTCCGAGCCAGTTGAAGGCATGGATCGATCGTATCGCGGTGGCCGGAAAGACCTTCGGCTACACCGAGAACGGTCCGAAGGGCCTGGTCAACGGCAAGCGCATCATCGTCGCATCGAGCCGCGGCGGCATCTACAGCACGGGTCCAGCTGCCGGCATGGACTTCCAGGAATCGTATCTGCGCACTGTGTTCGGCTTTCTCGGCGTCACCGATCTCGAATTCGTGCGCGCTGAAGGCGTGAACATCAGCGCCGAGAACAAGACCAAGGCCATCGCGTCGGCCCACAACACGATCGGCTCCCTCGCCGTGAAAGTCGCCTGATCGAGCGACACATCGATAAGCCATCATGGAGCGCCCTCTTTGGGCGCTCTTTTTTTGCCTTGAATACCGCGGTCAGCGACCGAAGCGAATCTCGCCGCCGTCGTGCTCGCGGTCCCAGCCGCGCAATTCGTCGCGAATGTGGGCAATCCGTTGACGACCCAGTGCGTTGCGCTCTTCGTCAAGCACTTGGCCGTCGAGCAGCTCGGCCAGTCGTTGCGCCGTGGGCAACATCGCGTCCCAGGCGTCCAACGCCGCAACCGGTCCGGGCAATGCCATGAAGAAACTGAGTCCTGGCGTACGCAGTGCGTCCAGGCGTGTCAGATCGAAGCTGCCGGGCTTGAGCATGTTGGCAACGCTGAAGATCGGACCAAGCTCGCGCTTGCCATCCACCAGACGGTGGTAGATGCCCATGTCACCGTATTCCAGACCTGCTTTTTCGGCAGCCACAATCAGATCCGCACCGTTGAAAGCGTGCCCTTCCCGGGCCACTACAAACAGGCTGACGATGCGCTCGACCGGCACCTGCGTCGGGCGTTTGCCCAGATCGGAACGCGGTGGAATGCGCGGTGCCGGCGCAGGTGTCGGTGCCGCAGGTGCGTGAGCGGTCGATGCGGGCGCATGAGAAGAAATGGCTGCACTCGGCCCGGACATGGTCGCTGCCGTGTACTCGGGCTGCGAGGGAGAACGCAACACCTCGACGATGGATGCCGCATGGCCGGTCGGCTTGGGCATCTGGATGGTGGCGTGGCGCTCGTCCGCGAGCGTCGCGCTTAACTTTTCCAGTTCCTCGCTAAGTCCTACATCCAATTCGCCCTGATGCGGCGTCGGGCTGGAGAACCGGGGATCGATCCGTTCGTCCGAAATGTCCCTGAATGCGTCGCCTTCGTCTGCCGCGTCACCCAGCCTTGGCTCGCGCCGCTCCGCACCCGGCTCGGGAGCGGGACGCCGCGTACCTTGTTCTTTCTTGGGTTGGCCGAACAGCCACACCAGCACCAGCACGATCACGCCGACGACGACCGTGGGAATACCTATGGCAGGGTCCCACGAAATAGCTAACTCCGTTCCAGGCAACATGATGTGACTCCTCAGGCCGCGCCGGCCAGCTTGGCTGCCTCGGCAAGATCCACCTGCACAAGACGCGAAACACCCGGCTCGCGCATGGTAACGCCGCAAAGCTGGCTCGCCGCTTCCATCGTCGCTTTGTTGTGGCTCACGAAGATGAACTGAACCTTCTCGCTCATCTCGCGCACCATGTTCGAGAAGCGACCGACGTTTGCCTCATCGAGCGGCGCATCCACTTCGTCCAGCAGACAGAACGGCGCCGGATTCAACGCGAAGATCGCGAATACCAGCGACACCGCCGTCAGCGCCTTTTCACCACCGGACAGCAGCGTAATGTTGGACACGCGCTTGCCGGGCGGACGCGCCATAATCGACACGCCCGTGCTGAGCAGATCGTCGCCCGTAAGCTCCAGGTACGCGTGACCGCCGCCGAACAGGCGCGGGAACAGTTCCTGCACACCGGCATTGACGCGATCGAACGTTTCCTTGAAACGCTGGCGGGTTTCGCGGTCGATCTTCTTGATCGCGTTTTCCAGCGTTTCCATCGCGCTGGTAAGGTCGGCCAGCTGCGTATCGAGGTATGTCTTGCGCTCGCTCTGCTCGGCGTGCTCCTGGATGGCCGCCAGATTCACCGGTTCCAGGCGCGCAATCTTCTGGGCGAGATCGGCCAGTTGCTGGCGCCACTGCGTCGCGTCGACATCTTCCGCCAGCTCAGCGAGCAAGGTTTCGAGATCCAGCCCGGATGCCGTAATGGCCTCGGCAAGCTGGTCGGCGCGCATTTGCAGCGCCTGCGCGGCGAGCTTCTGCTCGGACAATTTTTCGCGCAGGCCGGACAGTTCCTGCTCCACGTTGTGTCGCTGTTGTTCCAGCTTGCGGAATTCGATATCGCAATCTTCCAGTGCACGGCGTGCATCGACCAACTGACGGTCGACCAGCAGGCGCTGGTCGAGATAGGTCTGGCGCTCGGCTTCGAGCTCGGCGATCGGATCGGAACCGGCAGCCAGCTGTTCGGTGATTTCGCTGCGACGCGCTTCGATCTGGCGGATCTGGTTGTCCATGCGCGATAGCGCTTGTTCGAGCGACGTCAGCGAGGAGCGCTTGGACTCCAGGCTCAACGCGAGCGCATGCGACTGATCGGCGGCCTCGCGGGCATTCATGCGCGCTTCTTCGCGCGCCTCCAGCAAGGCGCGACGTTCGTTCTCCAGTTCGCGGCGCTGATCTTCGAGATCGCCCATGTTGTTGACCGACTCGTCGAGTCGCGCACGCGCTTCGCGTGTCTGCGTCTGCAACTCGTCCATCTGTTCGAGCAAGACCGACAGTTCGCCCGTCACCTTTTCGGCACGCGCACGGGCAGTCTCCACTTTGCCGCGATGGCTCTGCAGCTGTCCTGCCAATTCCGACTGACGGCGATGCGCGTTGTACAAGTCGCGTTGCGCGTCGTCGCGCGCGCGCTCGGTTTCGAACTTGTTGGTGCGCAGGTCGTCGAGCTTGGCAGTAGCTTCCTCGATCTGCGCTTCAAGCGACTCGGTCTGCTCGGTCAGCACGCGGATTTCGCGTTCGCGCGCCAACACGCCCACCTGGTTGCCCTGGGCGCGACGCACGCGCGCCCAACCCGGACCCAACCATTCGCCGGTGCGCGTGATGACCGACTGATACGGCGCCAGCGCAGAAAGCCCGGAAACGCGCTGATGCGCTTCATCGATGGACTCTGCCGTCAGCACATGGCCAAGAATCGCGATGGCGGATGCCGGTCCACGCACGTGCGCTGCCAGCGTGCCCGCGGTTGCGGCGCCACCTTCGGTGGCATCGAGCAAGGCGACGTCGGCATTTTCCAGACCGGGAAATTCGCGCGCCAGATCGTGCGCGCCATCCACCAACACGCTGTCGATGAAGCCCGACAACACGGTTTCGACAGCCGTCTCCCAACCTGCCTCGACCTGCAGCGCTTCGCCGAGGCGGCGCTTCTTGTCCAGGCCGAACCTCGACAGCCAACTGCTGGCCGCACTTTCTTCCTGGCCGAGCGCTGCATGCTGCAAGGCTTCGAGCGAAGCCAGGCGGCCACGCGCCGTCTGCAACTGCTGGCGTGCTTCGTTGAGCACGGATTGAACCTGGCGCTCTTCGTCGAGCACTTTTTCGTGGGACAGCTTGTGCTGATCGAGCAGGCCGCCCAACGATTCGACGCGTTCACGTTGCGTATCGTGTTCGACATGCAATTGTTCAGCGGCAGCGTCGAGCGCGGCGACGTCCGTCGCTCTCTGTTCGGTTTCCAGCGATTCCTTGCGCTTGCCCAGGTCCATGGACTGGCGATCGAGATAGGCGAGTTTGGTGCGCTCTACTTCCGCTGCGCGACTCGCTTCACCTGCAGTGCGCGTGTACGTGTCCCAGCGCTGCTGCCAGTCGGCCAGCTTGGTTTCGGTTTCGCGCTGCGCGTCGGCGGTTTCTTCCTGCATCTGATGCAGGGCTTCGAGCTTGGGCTCGCCTTCGGCCAACGCCATGCGCAACGTTTCGACCTGCTCACGGTCGGTGGCGATGTGCGACGCCAACTCGCTATGTTCGCGCTCCGCGTCCAACTGTGCGCGTTGCAGGCGCTCGGCGGTTTCGCGGTTGTAGCGAACCTGCTGTTCGACGCGCGCGATTTCGGAGCCGACCTTGTAGACCTCGGCTTGTACTGCGTTGAGGTGTTCGCTCGCTTCCGTGTGACGTTCGCGAGCGCTCTCGATCTGCGCCTCGATCTGGCGTTGCTCGGCCAGGCGCTTCTCGATGTCGATTTCGGCGGCGGAAAGCCCTTGCCCCTGCCCTTCGTGCTGACTCTTCAGCCCACGGTATTCCAGTGCGCGCAACTCGGCTTCCTTGCGCGTCTGCTCTTCCTTATGGGCTTTCCAGCGCTCGGCGGCGCGCGCCTGACGATTCAGGTGCTCAAGCTGCTTGTCCACCTCGTCGCGCACGTCGCGCACGCGGTCGAGGTTTTCGCGCGTTGCCTTGATGCGGCTCTCGGTTTCCTTGCGGCGCTCCTTGTATTTAGAGATGCCGGCGGCTTCCTCCAGATGCGTGCGCAGTTCTTCCGGATGCGCCTCGATGATCTGGCTGATCATGCCCTGCTCGATGATCGAGTAACTGCGCGGACCGAGGCCGGTGCCGAGGAACAAGTCGGTGATGTCGCGACGGCGGCAACGCGCACCGTTGAGGAAATAAGCCGATTGTCCGTCGCGCGTCACCTGGCGCTTGACCGAGATTTCCGCGTACTGGCCGTATTCGCCCTGAATGGTGCCGTCGGCGTTGTCGAAGATCAGTTCGACCGTCGCCTGCCCCACCGGCTTGCGCGCGTTGGAACCGGAGAAGATCACGTCCGTCAGCGAATCGCCGCGCAAGCGGCTGGCGGCGCTTTCGCCCATCACCCAGCGGATGGCATCGATGATGTTGGACTTGCCGCAACCGTTGGGCCCCACCACACCGGTCATGTTGGTGGGCAGATGCAAGGTGGTCGGGTCGACGAAGGACTTGAACCCGGCAAGCTTGATCGTGGTTAGGCGCATGAAATTCTCATCATTGGTGATTCGATCCTACGGCAACAAGTTATCTTCGTCATTTTCCGGGTAGACGCCACATCCCAGCAAGCCTTTGATTCAAAAGCCACTGATCGCGCCGGCCAGTTCATTGCAGCTGCACGATGCGCCCGTCTTGCAGCACCGTGTAGCGTGGAACGGCCGTGTCGTCGAATTTGGCATGCGGCAGGAAAAGCGGGAGCAACGTGCGCGTATCGGGAGTGATCCAGAACAGCGAAAGATAATGCGGGACTCTATCATTCTGGAAAACAGGCATGCCGCCACTCAGCTGTGCGGTCCCGGCCCGGACATTTCCAAGGTAATGATGGGATTGATCCATCATCCAGAGCAAACCCAACGGTTGCTGCCGCCCGGATCTCACGTAACCGATGTTGACGGCTGCATAAGCGAGCACTAGCGCAAAGCCCAATCCCCATGCCACTTTTCGATGGACCCCCAGCACAACGCCCGCGCTCACTTGCGTACACCAGATGCCTGCCAGGAGCGCAAACATGTGCAATTCTTCATAGCCGTATCGCGTTTGATGCATGATGCGCAAGCCTATCCACGTTCCGCGATTGGATAGCGTGATCGGCAGAAAATCGAGCATCACCACCAACAGCGCCGCAAGAAGCACTTTCCAACTTCCGCGTCGCCGTATGGCGCTCCACAGGACTGCGACGCAGCCCGCGAACAGTACGCATAGCAGCCGGAGCGACAGGCCGTGCTCGGGAACATCATGGGCATCCTCGGCCCCCATCCCGGATGCGGTGGCGAAAAACACCTTGGCAAACTCCAGGTCAGCCCGAATCGCCTGTAAAGGGGGCGAGCTTGCCGCTCCCCTGTGAATCCATAGATAACCCAAGGCATAGCCAAGTGCCCCCAGCAGCATCCAGGCGACAGGAGTAAGCCATGCCTTGGCATGGGAGCGAAAGCGATGCTCATCGCTGAGATATCCCACCAAGACCAGATGCACCGGGATCAGCACCGCTTTCTCGTAAAAACCGAATGCCAGCACAAATGCGAGCGCCATGCAGAACAAGCGTGCTCGCCTGCCGTCCTTCATCCACGCCAAATAGTTGTAGATCGCGCAGACATCCATGAACACATAAGGCGCGCGGCACTCGGCATGCGCCCACCACACCAGGCCGTAGACGATCATGGCCGAGGCGGCATATCCGCAGAGGATGAGCCCGCCGACAGGCCCTGCTTGCAGCAACCGCAGCGTGCGTGCCAGGAAAACGAGGGTCCCGATGTGAAAAGCCAGCAGAACCGCGATCGCCACGGAAAAATTCATGGGCGCCACGTGATAAACCAGCCAGCTCATAAGTCGATGCAGAGGCACATAGTGCACATCGACGGGTGTCATCAGGTACTGCCAAAAACCGGTGTGCTGCATAAGCACGAAATTATCGAGATCGTCGTTGCTGAAATCGCTGTGTCTATGCAAATACCAGGCAAGATGAACAACAAGGGCGACCGTGGTCGCAACAACCACTCCCCTGGTCAAACTCTCCCAGCGGCCATTCGCAGACCTTACCTCCCCAAGCGGCATTCCCGTCGCAGACCGTCCCATCCACCTTTTCCCCGAGTAACGTAGCCCCGAAAATTCGATTTATTCAGCTCGCGCATCAATCGACAAGGCATGAATACCGCTATCCATCAGCCCCTCAAGAGCGGCATAGACCATGCGGTGGCGCTTGAGCGGCAACTGTCCCGCAAATGCAGGGCTGACAATACGCACGTAAAAATGCCCCTTCCCTTCGTTAGCATGACCGGCGTGCTTGTAGCCTTCGTCGAGCACTTCGAGTTCGACTGGATGAAGCGCCGCATCAAGGCGGCGACGAATCTCTTCCACCATCGCGGCTGTCATGCCGGGAGTACCTTGCGGAATGGCTTCACGGTGACGCTGGCGTAGACGTTTGCATCGACATAAGGGTCAAGCCTCGCCCATTGCTCGGCCTCGGGCAGCGAAGCGAACTCGGCGACGATCAAACTGCCGCTAAAGCCAGCCGGCCCAGGTTGTTCCGCATCGATGGCCGGAAACGGGCCCGCCAACAGAAGACGGCCTTCCTGCTGAAGCTTTTCGAGTCGCTCCAAATGGGCGCCACGCGCGGCGAGCCGGCGCTCGAGTGAATCGGGATGGTCGGTGCCGGTGATGGCGTACCACATGTGCTTTGCTCCCTCAGGTGATCCACGATTTTATCCGACCGCGTCGTGGAACACCCGATGATTCTTGAATCCGCGTCGCGAGAGCCCCATTAGCAAGTCTCCAACCTGGCGGGGAGTGCTGGTTATGTGGTCGACGTTCGTGGGCGGACTTATCGCGCTGCTGGCTCAATTGGCCCATTGGCTCGACGGTAGTTACGGGGCCGCCGTGGTCGTGATGGCCATCGTCGTTCGCCTGATCCTGCTACCCATGACACTGCACACGGCGGAGCAAGCCTGGCATCGGCAGCACAAGCTGGCGCGCTTGAAGCCAGAGCTGGAACGCCTGCGCGAACGTCACACCAAGGACCCGACCGCTTACGCAACAGCATTGCAGGCGCTGTATCGCAAGCACGAGGTAACGGGTGGACTGGGAAGCGGCATGCTTACCGCCATCGTGCAGGCGCCACTCGGAGCAGGCATCTACGCAGCCATCCGTCAGAGCGTGGTCGGCGCCGGCTCTTTCCTGTGGATTGGGCGGCTGGCGCGCCCGGACATCTGGCTGGCCTTTATCGTGGCGCTTCTGAGTTGGGCGGCGATCATGCTCAACCCATCCATGTCGGAACAGGCCCGAACCCTCCTGCACTGGCTCCCTGTCATCGTCACCTTCCTGGTGACCTGGCATCTGAGCGCAGGCCTCTGTCTGTACTGGGCGGGAGCTGGCAGCGTGGGAGTGCTCCAGGCCGCTCTGCTGCGCCATCGGGTCACCCGGAGCAGCCATCGAGCCCAGCCGCCCCGGCGCTGAGCCTCCGAGCCATGTGATACCTGTCAGGAACGATCCCTGACAACGTCCGCTGCCCCGCCGGACGCGTTGCGCGCACGCTTTCCCTGCCCCGAACCGGGCTCATCTGCTCGTTCCAGATGAGCGCCGAGCCCAGGCGGCAAGCCATTTTCGGCGCGTCATAGCCAGCTAGGCCATCAGTCATGGCACGCGGTCGTTGACAGCTTCGAATATGGTGTTATAGTTCACTACAACACCGGTCCACGAGAGCACTAAAGGAGAGCCGTCATGAAAGCACCGAACCCGATCGCCCTGACTGCCGCGGTTCTGTTTACCACGGTAAGCCTGATCGCCCTGAGCCCGAACGCCCCCAAGTTTCCTGTCGCCGAAATCAACGGCATGAAGGTCATCGACCTGGCCCCCGTCGAAGTTCGCCCGACCGCCGACGACGAACGCGCCGCCGCCATGCTGGCCTCGGCCAGCCTGACGATCGCCAACTCGCCGATCGCCAACGCGACCGATAGCGGTGCAAGCCTGCTCGGAGCCCAGCTGGCCATGCCCTACTATTCGTTTGGCTCGACCAAATTCGCCGGCATCAGCAAGGAATAAATCCATGTCCATCACCTGGAACGACAGCGTCCCGATCTATCGTCAGCTGCGCGAACGCGTCGTGGCGATGATCCTGGACGGCGCCTTGAACGAGGGCGACCCGCTGCCGTCAGTGCGCCAGGTGGCGGCCGATTTCCAAATCAATCCGCTCACCGTATCGAAGGCGTACCAGGAACTGGTCGACGACCAACTTGTGGAAAAAAGGAGGGGGCTGGGCATGTTCGTTACCGACGGAGCGCGCGAGGCGCTGCTTAAATCCGAACGCGAGCGTTTTCTGCGCGAGGAGTGGCCTGCACTGTATGCACGCCTGCAGCGCCTTGGCCTGGATCTGAAAACCCTGTTGCGCGAAGCGCCGCAGGATACGGAGAACCACTCATGAACGCGGTCGTCACCGCCAATGGTCTGAGCAAGCGCTACAAGAACGCGATTGCGTTGGACAACGTGAGTTTCGACATTCAACCGGGTCGCATCGTGGGCCTGATCGGCCCGAACGGTGCCGGCAAGACCACAGCGCTGAAAGCCATCCTGGGGCTTACCGACTTCCAGGGCCGGCTCGACGTGCTTGGGCTCGATCCTCGCAGCCAGCGCGACAAATTGATGGAAGAAGTCTGCTTCATCGCGGATGTCGCCGTGCTGCCGCGCTGGATCCGTGTGCGTGAAGCGATCGATTTTGTCGCGAATGTGCATCCGCGCTTCAATCGCGCCAAGTGCGAGGCTTTTCTCGCCCGCACCAAGCTCACGCCCGATATGCGCGTGCGGCAGATGTCCAAGGGCATGATCGTGCAGTTGCATCTCGCATTGGTCATGGCCATCGACGCCAAGCTGCTGGTGCTCGACGAGCCCACCCTCGGCCTGGACATCCTGTACCGCAAGCAGTTCTACCAAAGCCTTCTGGAAGAGTATTTCGATGACAACAAGACGATCATCGTCACGACTCACCAGGTGGAAGAAATCGAACACATCCTCACCGACCTTATGTTTATCCGCGACGGCAAGATCGTGCTGAACACCGACATGGAAGCCATGGGCGATCGCTTCGCCGAAGTGATGGTGAGCGCGGACATGGCCGCCACCGCACGCCAGCTCAATCCATTGGACGAGCGCCAGGTGTTCGGCAAGAGCATCTTTCTGTTCGATGGCGTCGATCATTCGCGGCTGCAGACCTTGGGCGAAGTTCGCCGTCCTTCCGTCAGCGATCTGTTCGTCGCCACCATGAAGGGGACCTACGCATGAAAACCCTCTACTGGCTCGTCAAGCGCGAATTCTGGGAGCACCGCGGCGGCTTCTTCTGGGCACCGGTGATCACTGGCGTGGTGTTCCTCATCCTTAACCTGATGGGCATCGTCGCCGGAGAGATGTTCGGACTGCATCACGGGATCACCATCGGCTACTCGCCCCATGGCGATAACAGCATTGCGGCCATGATCGAGTCGATCAAGGCGAATCACATGCAGGATGTGGGCTCCACACTGGACGTAGTGATGCTCTCATCCAGCTTTCTGATCAGCGTCGTCTTCAGCTTCGTGGTGTTCTTCTACTGTCTCGGTGCGCTTTATGACGACCGCCGCGACCGTAGCTTCCTGTTCTGGAAATCCCTGCCGATTTCAGACAGTGCCACGGTTATCTCGAAAGTGATCACAGCCACGCTGGCCGCACCTGTGGTCGCCGTCGTGAGCGGTGTACTGACCGGCATCGCCATGCTGCTGATGTTCGCCATCGCACTGTCTTTCCACGGCGTGAGCGTGTGGTCGCTGCTGATGCTCGCCCACCCCGTTCAGGTCACCGCCACGCTGATCGGCTCGATTCCGATGTACCTCATCTGGGCATTGCCCACCGTAGGCTGGCTGATGTTCTGCTCCGCATGGGCCAAGAGCAAACCGTTCCTCTGGGCAGTCATCGTTCCCGTCGGCGTAGGCATCGTGATCAGTTGGTTCAATGTGCTCGGCTCGATGGACGTCCAGAACACGTGGTACTGGCGCAACGTGTTTGTGCGCTCGTTGTTCAGCGTCTTCCCCGGTGGCTGGTTCCACATAGCGGCTGAACATCAGTTCGGTCCGGATGCCCAACCCACGGCGCAAAACATCGCGGACTTCTTCAGCCTCTCCAATTCGTATGCCGCCCTGGCTTCGCCGAACGTGTGGATCGGTGCGGTACTGGGCCTCGCGATGCTCGCAGGTGCCATCTGGTTCCGCCGCTGGCGCGACGATAGCTGACGCGCCACACTTACCGCCTGGCCAACATGATCAGATCGGGGACCGCATCATGAAGTACCAACGGACGATTCTTCTGCTTGCGCTGATGGTTGCCGTAACGGCATGCAACATGCCGTCAACCACTATATCGAACGGAGGCGGCAAGATCATGTTGTATGGCGATGTCGTAAAACTGAGTGTCGACGGATCGCCCGACGCAACGATCAACACCGCGGGCGATTTGACCATCGACGATAAGCCGGTATCGACGACGCCATCCCAGAAGGGCCTGCTCATTCTTTACGCCCAGAGCGTAAAGGCTGTGCATGATCAGGCTCTGGCCCTGGGCAGCGCCGGCGCCAAGATCGGCCTTGCTGCGCTGAAGAACAAGCTCAGCGGTGACGACAGCGACGCCGCGAAGAAGCAGCGCGACAACCAGGCCTCGCAGCAGGCGCATGACTTCACGTCGAAGCTGTGCCAGGACCAGGCGGACATCAAGGTCGTGCAGGACCAGCTTGCCAGCCAGCTCCCAGCCTTCAAACCTTACGGCAGCATCCTCCGCGACAAGGACCTGGCCGATTGCCGCAAGGATGCGAACGGCAACTGAACGTTACCGTCACACCATGACTGACAAACGGGGAATGGTTTTTATGAAACACGCAGCCCTATTTGGAATCGTGTTGCTGTGTGGCGCAATGAGCGCATGCAGCAATCACATGGACGATCTCAACAGCAGCGACATCATGAACGGCTCGATTCGGTTGAGCCATGAACAGGTGACGCTACATGCGAAAGACTCACCAGATGCGGTCATCAGCGCCAACGGCGACCTGCAGATCGATCAGAAGTCCGTCGAAACCAGCCCTGCCGAGCGCGAACTGCTCAAGTCGTACTACGAAAACGCGATGATGATTCGCACCGACGGCATCGCTACCGGCAAAGCCGGTGCTGCCGTCGGTGCGCAGGCACTGAAGAGCGTCGCAAAAGGCATCGCAGGCGGCAACGGCGATCAGATCCAACAGGAGATCGATGCGAAGACCAAGGTCGTGAAGGAAGCGGCGCTGAAAATCTGCCAGGACCTCGCCAACATCAAGACGAACCAGGATCAGCTCGTTGCGCAACTGCCGGCATTCAAACCCTACGACAACGTCATCAGTGGCGACGATGTAGGCGACTGCCAGAAAGATCAGAAATCCGATTGATGACAGGGCATGGCGCCGCGCCAAGGATGGAGCGGCGCTTAACCGCCGCCACCTCCGCCGCCGTGAATCCCGCCCTTGGTCAACGTACGCGGATCGAGCAGCTTCTTGAGTTCTTCCTTGGAGAGCCCTGATTTCTCCAGCGCCACATCCATGATTGGACGCTTTTCCTTGTAAGCCTGCTTGGCGATAGCCGCACCCTTTTCATAGCCGATCACCGGATTCAACGCGGTGACGAGAATCGGATTCATCGCCAACGCCAGATCCACGCGTTCCGCATTGACGCGGAAACCGGCAATCGCCTTGTCGGCCAGCAGGCGCGACACATTGGCCAGAATATGGATCGACTGCAGCAGGTTGTAGGCGATCAGCGGCAGCATCACATTGAGCTGGAAGTTGCCCGATTGCCCTGCGACGGTGATCGATGCATCGTTGCCGATCACTTGCGCGGCCACCATGGTGGTCGCTTCCGGAATCACCGGATTCACCTTGCCCGGCATGATCGACGAACCGGGCTGCAAGGCCGGCAGCTCGATTTCGCCCAGTCCCGCGAGCGGTCCGGAATTCATCCAGCGCAGATCGTTGGCGATCTTCATCAGCCCGACGGCCAGCGTCTTGAGCTGGCCCGAAAGCTCGACGGCCGCGTCCTGCGCAGCCATGCCTTCGAAGTAATTGGCGGCCGAATCGAAACGCACACTGGTGATTTTCTTGAGCTGACGCGCCACCGCCGCACCGAATTTCGGATCGGCGTTGATGCCGGTGCCGACTGCCGTGCCGCCCAACGGCAACTGCCGCATGCGCTTGAGACTGTCCTCGATGCGCTCGATCGCCGATTCGACCTGGGCCGACCAGCCCGACAATTCCTGGCCGAACGTGACCGGCATGGCATCCATCAGATGCGTGCGACCGGTTTTCGGTACGTTCTTCAACTCACGTGCACGGCGATCGATCACGCGCTTCAAATGTTTCAGCGCGGGCAATAGCTCTTCGTGCGTCGTCAAGGTGGCGCTGACGTGAATCGTGGTGGGAATCACGTCGTTGGAACTCTGCCCGTAGTTCACGTGATCGTTGGGATGAACCTTGGCACCGCCCTTGGCTGCGAGGTGCGCGATCACCTCGTTGGCATTCATGTTGGTGCTGGTGCCCGATCCCGTCTGGAAGATGTCGATCGGAAACTGATCGTCGAACTGCCCCTCCGCCACGGCCAGCGCCGCCTTGCGGATCGCCGCGGCCTGCCCTTTCTTGAGATAGCCCAACTCCAGATTGGCTTCGGCCGCAGCGGCCTTGACCAGACCCAGTGCGCGAATGAATGAGCGCGGCAGATGGAGACCCGAAATCGGAAAGTTGTCGATCGCGCGTTGGGTCTGCGCGCCGTACAGCGCATCAGCGGGGACCCTCAACTCGCCCATGCTGTCGTGCTCGATACGAAAGCCGGTCATGGTGATACCTCACGCCAGGGGAGGCCGACACTATAAACCCGCAAACGTTAGAGCCCGCTCAATGTAAAATGCCGGGTTCTGATCCCCCGGAAGCTGCCCGATGTCCACCCACGCCCTCACCGCCCTGTCCCCGCTCGACGGCCGATACGCCAGCAAGACCGAAGCGCTGCGCCCGATCTTCAGCGAATTCGGGTTGATGCATCGCCGCGTGCACGTGGAAATCGAATGGCTCCTGGCACTTGCCGCCGAATCGGGCATCGCCGAACTTCCGGCATTCACCGATGGGCAGATTGCGAAGTTGAAAGCGATCGCATCGGATTTCAGCGTCGAGGACGGCGCACGCATCAAGGCGATCGAAGCCACCACCAATCACGATGTGAAGGCGGTGGAATATTTCATCAAGGAACGCATCGGCAACGATGACTCGCTCGCACAGGCCAAGGAATTCGTGCACTTCGCCTGCACCAGCGAAGACATCAACAATCTTTCCTACGCGTTGATGCTGCGCGATGCGCGCACCAACGTGCTGCTGCCGTGGCTGGACAAGATCATCGCCAGGTTGCGCGAGCTTTCTCACGCCAACGCCAATCTGCCAATGCTCTCGCGCACGCACGGCCAGACCGCCTCGCCGAGCACGCTCGGCAAGGAGCTGGCCAACGTGGTCGCGCGACTGGAGCGTCAACGCAAGCAGCTCGCCGCGGTCGAAATCCCCGGCAAGATCAATGGCGCGGTGGGCAATTACAACGCGCACGCGATCGCTTATCCGGATGTCGATTGGCGCGGTTTCTCGCAGCGTTTCGTCACCGGCCTGGGCCTGGACTACAACCCGTACACCACTCAAATCGAACCGCACGATGGCGTGGCCGAATACTGCGACGCCGTGCGTCGCGCCAACACGATCATGATCGACCTCGCACGCGACGTATGGGGCTACATCTCGCTCGGCTACTTCAAGCAGGCATTGAAAGCCGGCGAAGTGGGTTCGTCCACCATGCCGCACAAGGTCAATCCGATCGACTTCGAAAATGCGGAAGGCAACTTCGGCCTGGCCAATGCCCTGCTCGGCCATTTCGCGGAAAAGCTGCCGATCAGCCGCTGGCAGCGCGACCTTACCGATTCGACGGTACTGCGCGCGCTTGGCACGGCATTCGGCCACACGCTGGTCGCGCTGGAATCGTTGCAGAAGGGCCTGGGCAAGCTCAATGTCAACGCCGACCGACTCGCCGCCGATCTCGATGCGAGCTGGGAAGTGCTCGCCGAGGCGGTGCAAACCGTGATGCGCCGTTATGGGCTGCCGGAGCCGTATGAGCAGCTCAAGGCCCTGACCCGCGGCCAGGGCATTACGCAGGCATCGATGCGCGAGTTCATCGCAGGCCTCGCCTTGCCGGATGATGCCAAGCAGCGCCTGCTCGACCTTACGCCGGGCACCTACACCGGCCTCGCTTCCGATCTGGCGAAAAAGATCTGACCGGTCGGACCAGACAAGGCATCATGGCTTTTGTCATGATGTCCCCTGCCCGGTCTGAACGAGCCTCATGGCGCCTCTCTCCGAATTCCTGATCTTCGCCGGCATCGGTGCGCTCGCCCAACTGGTGGATGGGGCGCTCGGGATGGCGTATGGCGTCACCTCCGCGGGCATGCTGCTGGGCATGGGCATGCCGCCGGCGATGGCGAGCGCCAGCGTGCATTACGCGGAGACCTTTACCTGCGGCGCATCCGGACTCAGTCACTGGTGGGCCGGCAACGTGCAGCGCCCGCTGTTCTGGGCTCTGGTCATTCCCGGTGTGATCGGGGCTGTGATCGGCGCGACCCTGCTCGCACATCTGCCACCACTGTGGATTCGCTACTTCCTCACACCCTACCTGCTTGCGATGGGCCTGTTCCTGGTGCTCCGCACCACCCGCCGCAAGGATCGCCGTGCTGACGTACCGCCCGGCACAGGCGTGCTGGGTTTTGTGGCGGGGGTGCTCGACGCAGCAGGCGGTGGCGGATGGAGCGCACTCACCGTGACGACGATGGTCGCGCGCGGGCAAGAACCGCGCATGGTGATCGGCAGCGTGCATCTGGCCAAATGCATCGTCAGCCTGGCGGCCAGCATCACCTTTCTGCTCAGCATCGGGCAGAGCAAATTACACGTCGTGCTGGGGTTGATTCTGGGCGGCGTGATTGCCGCGCCCTTCGGCGCCTGGCTGGTGCGGCGATTGCCGCCGCGCGTGTCCACCTTGATGGCCGGGCTGACCGTGCTCGCACTCGGCATCTACAACTTCTACCGCTTGCTGCGTTGAGCGTGGCGGGCGGCCGCCCTTTACAATGCCGCCCCATGACGCTTTCACAACCTTCCCGCAAGCCGCTCCCCATGGAAGTACGCGGCACTTCGAAGCTGCCGCTGGGGATGAGTCCCGCGCAATTCCTGCGCGATTACTGGCAGAAGCGACCTTTGTTGATCCGCAACGCCTTTCCCGACTTCCAGTCCCCGGTCGCCCCCGAAGATCTAGCGGGTCTCGCGTGCGAGGAAGGCGCCCTGTCGCGACTGATCCAACACGATGAAGACCGCGAGCGCTGGCGCGTAAAGACCGGCCCGCTGAGCGAAAGCGACTTCGCCAAGACCGGCGACGCCAACTGGACTTTGCTCGTGCAGGATGTCGACAAGTGGGACATGGATGTGGCCGCACTGCTGGACCATTTCCGCTTCCTGCCCAGCTGGCGCGTCGATGACGTGATGATTTCCTACGCCGAACCCGGCGGCGGCGTCGGCGCGCACGTCGATCAATACGACGTGTTCCTGCTACAGGGACTGGGGCAACGTCATTGGGCGATCAGCACCGATCCCAAGGCCCCCAAGGATTTCCGCAGCGACGTGGAACTCAAGCAACTGCAAGAGTTCCATCCCACGCACGAATGGCTGCTGGATCCGGGCGACATGCTGTACCTCCCGCCCGGCATACCGCATGACGGCGTGGCGTTCGGCGGTCCGTGCATGACGTTTTCCATCGGGATGCGTGCCCCCTCCCAGGCGGAACTGGTCGGCGACCTGGCCGATTACCTCGCCGAGCATCTGCCGGAGGAGCTGCGCTATACCGATCCCGACCTTTCACCCGTGAAACGCGTCGGCGAAATCGACAAAGCCGCATTGAAACGCATTCGAGCTGCGATCCCAACCGCAGCGACTTTGGACGATGCAACGCTGCTCGATTGGTTCGGTCGCTTCATCACCCGTTATCGCACGGCGCAGACGCCCGTCGTCCCGGACAAGGCGTTGAGCGAAGCTGCGATGATGAAACAACTGGACGGCGGTGCATCCGTGCTGCGCCATCCCTGGTCGCGCATGGCGTGGGCACAGTCGGGTTCGCGTTGCACGCTATACGCCAACGGCCATGCCTACGAGGCTAGCGCTCCATGGGCCACGCGCCTGTGCACGGAGCGCACCATGTCGCCACCGCACAAACTGACCACCGTCGAACGCACGCTATTGCTGGCATTGGTCAACGACGGTCACGTGATACTTCGCAAACTGCGGGGACACCGCTCATGAGCACCACACCGCCCGATCAGGACGCCGGCCCGCGCGCGGTCAGTGGCCGCGAGGACATTGCCGAAGCGCGATTGCAGTTGTTGACGGCAGCCCGCTACAAGCTGTCCATCTATCTCCCGTCTTTGCCGGCGGATATCTATAACAGCCTGGCCGAACTCGCCGAATTGCGCCGCATCGCCACGTCGGGGCGCGGCGCCGAAATCCGCGTCCTGCTGGGCGATCCCGCCAACGTGTTGCGCGAAGGGCATCGGCTCATCGACCTTGCCCAGCGTCTGCCCAGTGCGCTGCAGATCCGCGTGCCTTCCGACGATCAGGTCGAAAACCGCACGACGTCCGCATGGCTCATCAATGACACCTACGGCTACCTGTTCCTCCCCGATGCCGACCGGGTGGAAGGCCGGGCAGCCATGCACGACGGGCCAGGCCTGGCGCCTTTGCTGCTGCAGTTCGATCAGATGTGGGAGCGCGCCGTCCCAGCGACGCAGTTGCAACCACTGGGCTTGTAAACCGCTGGCTGAACAACGATATGCAGCGCATTCCGGAGCTTTTCATTCGTTTCGGTTCGATTTGGAGCGGTAAAGCCTTGTTGATGCTGCGTTCGTTCCGACCGACGACCCGTGCGGCAACCCTGTCCATACGACAACCAGCTTGCCGCGTCGCAGCAGCCGCAGGCTATAATTGACGGGATTTTTCGCCAGCGAACCGCTCTGGTCAGACGGTTCGCTGCAAGGCCTCCCTTCCCTGCCGGTGGTGACGTGAGCACAAACCTGATCCGCGAGTTTTCCGAGTCCTCCCAACTCGCAGGCGGCAACGCCGATTACGTTGAATCGTTGTACGAAACCTGGCTTGCCGACCCTGAGTCGGTACCAGCCGAGTGGAATACCTATTTCAAAACCTTCAAAGGCCGCGAGTCGGGGGATGTTTCCCACACCGCGGCCATTGCGCGTATAGAGGCCGCACAAAAGCAGCGCCCCAACGGCGCAGCGGCTGCGGCCCCCGTCAGCGATGCGCATGCGCGCAAGCAAGCAGGTGTTCTGCGCCTCTTGACCGCCTATCGTTCGCGCGGCCATCTCGCCGCCGACCTCGATCCGCTGGGCCTGGCACACAAAATGGACGCGCCGGACCTGGGCCTGGGCTTCCACGGTCTGTCCGACGCCGATCTCGACACCGAATTCGACTGCGGCAACTTCGCCGGCGGCGGCCAGCGCATGAAGCTGCGCGAACTGTTCTCGCGCTTGAAGCGCGTCTACACGAACACGGTCGGCTCGGAGTTCATGCACATCTCCGACCACGCGCAGCGCAACTGGATCTACAGTCGTCTGGAACAGGCCAACGGCAACGCCGGCCTCGACAAGGCAGGCAAACAGCGCGTGCTGGACGGCCTTACCGCCGCGGAAGGCCTGGAGCGCTACCTGCACACCAAGTACGTCGGCCAGAAGCGCTTCTCGCTGGAAGGCGGTGACAGCCTGATCCCGATGATGGACGAAGTCGTTCGCGCCGCAGGCGACAACGGCATCAAGGACCTCGTCATCGGCATGGCCCATCGCGGCCGCCTCAACATGCTGGTGAACATCCTCGGCAAGCCGCCGAAGACGCTGTTCAACGAATTCGAAGGCAAGTTCGAGCACGCCGAAGACGATCCTGCCCACTCCGGCGACGTGAAGTACCACATGGGCTTCTCCGCCGACGTGCGCACGCCCAATGGCGGTGTGCATGTGGCGCTGGCGTTCAACCCGTCGCACCTGGAAATCGTGAACCCCGTGGTTGCGGGTTCCGTGCATGCGCGTCAGGTTCGTCGCAAGGACACGGAGCGCACGCAGTCGCTGGCCGTGCTGATCCATGGCGACGCCGCGCTCGCAGGCCAAGGCGTGAACATGGAACTGTTCAACATGTCGCAGGCGCGCGGCTTCAAGATCGGCGGCACGCTGCACATCGTGGTGAACAACCAGGTGGGCTTCACCACCTCGAATCCGCAAGACGCGCGTTCCACGCTGTACTGCACCGACCTCGCCAAGATGGTGAATGCGCCGGTGCTCCATGTGAACGGCGACGATCCGGAAGCAGTGATCCAGGTCACCCGCCTCGCGTACGAATTTCGCAAGCAGTTCCGCAAGGACGTGGTGATCGATCTGGTGTGCTACCGCCGCCACGGCCACAACGAAGCGGACGAGCCGGCGGCCACGCAGCCGGTGATGTACCAGATCATCCGCAAGCGCCCCACCACGCGCGAACTCTACGCGCAGGAACTGGTGAAGGAAGGTTTGCTGGCCGAGGGCGACGCGCAGAAGCAGTTCGAAGCCTATCGCGATCGCCTGGAAGCCGGCGCGGCGATGACGGATCTGCATCCATCCTTGACCAAGGACGTGGAAGTGGACTGGAGCCAGTTCATCGGCGGCAAGCTTTCCACCCCGGCCAAGACGGGCGTGGCGAAGACCAAGCTGGTCGAGCTCGCCAACCGCATTCTCGATGTGCCGAAGGATATCGCACTGCAGTCGCGCGTCGCCAAGATCTACGACGACCGCCGCAAGATGGCGAGCGGCGAGCAGCCGGGCGACTGGGGCTTTGCCGAAAACCTCGCTTACGCCACGCTGATCGACGAAGGCCACAACCTGCGCATCGTCGGCCAGGACTCGGGACGCGGCACGTTCTTCCATCGTCATGCCGTGCTGCATGACCAGAAGGACGGTCACACCTTCATGCCATTGGCCACGCTGCGCGCGGACGCCAACGTCGAAGTGATCGACTCCCTGCTCAGCGAAGAAGCCGTGATGGCGTTCGAATACGGCCACGCCACCACCGATCCTTACACCCTCAACATCTGGGAAGGACAGTTCGGCGACTTCGCCAACGGCGCGCAGGTGGTGATCGACCAGTTCATCAGCTCGGGCGAAGCGAAGTGGGATCGTCTCTGCGGTCTCGCGCTGTATCTGCCGCACGGCTATGAAGGCCAGGGCCCGGAGCACTCCTCCGCGCGACTGGAACGCTTCCTGCAATTGTGCGCGATGGAAAACATGCAGGTCTGCGTGCCCACCACGCCGGCGCAGGATTTCCACATGATCCGCCGCCAGATGCTGCGCCCTGTGCGCAAGCCGCTGATCGTGATGACGCCCAAGTCGCTGCTGCGCCACAAGCTGGCCGTGTCCACGCTGGACGAACTGGCCAATGGCAGCTTCCAGCTGGTGATCGGCGAACACCGCGATCTGCCGGCGAAGAAGGTCAAGCGCGTGGTGCTGTGCTCGGGCAAGGTTTACTACGACTTGCTGGAAGAGGCGGATAAGCGCGGCGCCAACGATGTTGCCATCGTACGCGTCGAGCAGCTCTATCCGTTCCCGCGTCAGGAAGTGACGGCCGAACTGGAAAAGTATCCTTCCGCCAAGGAAGTGGTCTGGTGCCAGGAAGAGCCGATGAACCAAGGCGCGTGGTTCCAGATCCGTCATCACCTGCAGGCGTGCGTCGGCAGCAAGCAGAGCCTCTCCTACGCCGGTCGCGCACGCTCGCCCGCGCCTGCCGCGGGTCACCTCAACGATCACATCGCCGAGCAGGCCGCGCTGGTTGAACAGGCGCTGGTCGCACCGGTCGGTCCCGATCACTCAGCAGAATAAATGTCCAAGGATTAACCATGTCTACTGAAGTCAAAGTCCCCGTTCTGCCCGAGTCCGTTTCCGACGCCACCATCGCCACCTGGCACAAGAAAGCCGGCGATGCCGTGAAGCGCGACGAGAATCTGGTCGATCTGGAAACCGACAAAGTCGTGCTGGAAGTGCCGTCGCCGGTCGACGGCGTGCTGAAGGAACTGAAGTTCCAGGCCGGCGACACCGTGAACAGCCAGCAGGTGATCGCGATCATCGAGGAAGGCGCCGCTGCCGCTGCTCCGGCTCCCGCCGCCGCAGCCCCCGCTCCGGCCCCGGCTGCTGCGCCGGCTCCGGCCGCACCGAAGACCGCTGCAGGCTCGGCGGATCTTTCCCCGGCCGGCCTGCGCGTCGCCACCGAACAGAACATCGATCCGTCCAAGGTCGCCGGCACGGGCCGCGATGGCCGCGTGACCAAGGAAGACCTGGTCAACTACGGCAAGGGCGGCGCTCCCGCAGCCGCTGCGCCGGCCGTGGCGCCGACGCCGGGTTCGCGTCCGGAAGAACGCGTGCCGATGACCCGCATCCGCGCCCGCATCGCCGAGCGCTTGATGCAGTCGAAGAACTCGATCGCGATGCTCACCTCGTTCAACGAAGTGAACCTCGCCGAAGTCAGCAAGATGCGCAAGACGCTGGGCGAGCAGTTCGAAAAGGCGAACGGCGTGAAGCTCGGCTTCATGAGCTTCTTCGTGAAGGCCGCTGCCGAAGCGTTGAAGCGCCATCCGATCGTCAACGCCTCGGTCGACGGCAACGACATCATCTATCACGGCTACCAGGACATCTCCATCGCCGTGGCCACCGACAAGGGCCTGGTGACGCCGGTACTGCGCGATGCGCAGAACATGAGCTTCGCCGATATCGAAAAGGGCATCGCCAACTACGCGAAGAAAGCGCGCGAAGGCAAGCTCGGCCTTGAAGATCTGCAGGGCGGCACGTTCACCATCACCAACGGCGGCACCTTCGGTTCGCTGTTGTCGACGCCGATCGTCAACCCGCCGCAGAGCGCGATTCTCGGCATGCACACCATCAAGGAGCGTGCGATCGTCGAGAACGGCCAGGTGATCGCCGCGCCGATGATGTATCTGGCGATCTCCTACGACCACCGCATCATCGACGGCAAGGATGCGGTGCTGTTCCTGGTCGACATCAAGAACCAGCTGGAAAATCCGCAGCGCATGT
Source organism: Dyella psychrodurans (assembly GCF_003363265.1). GTDB lineage: Bacteria > Pseudomonadota > Gammaproteobacteria > Xanthomonadales > Rhodanobacteraceae > Dyella_B > Dyella_B psychrodurans. Next base: position 930,185 of record NZ_QRBF01000001.1, read on the forward strand.
TGCTCGGCATGTAATGCCGGCGATCGATGGCGAGGGCGCGTTCGACGCAGCCCTCGCCATGTCGCCAGAGCAAGCCCCCTTTCGAAATCCTCTCCGCGCCGCCATATACGGCACGATCCGCTCCCCAGGAACCCCGAACCATGAGCGAAAAATTCGACGTCATCGTCATCGGCGCCGGCCCTGCCGGTTATGTGGCCGCCATTCGCGCCGCGCAGCTTGGCCTGAAGACCGCCTGCGTGGACGCCTTCGTCGGCAAGGATGGCAAGCAGGCGCTCGGCGGCACCTGCCTCAACGTGGGCTGCATTCCGTCCAAGGCGCTGCTGGATTCGTCCAAGCAGTTCTACAACCTGTCGCACAACCTGCCGGCGCACGGCATCAGCGTCGAGAATGCCAAGGTCGACCTGGGCACCTTCATCGGCCGCAAGGACAAGATCGTCAAGCAGTTCACCGGCGGCATCGGCCAGTTGTTCAAGGCCAACAAGGTCACCGCGTTCTTCGGCAAGGGCAAGCTGCTGAAGGGCAACAACGTCGAAATCACCGGCAACGACGGCAGCAAGCAGACGATCAGCGCGACCAACGTGATCCTCGCTTCCGGTTCCGTGCCGATCGAGCTGCCGTTCGCGAAATTCGACAACAAGTACATCCTCGACAACGCCGGCGCACTCGACATCAACGAAGTGCCGAAGCGCCTTGGCGTGATCGGTGCCGGCGTGATCGGCCTGGAGCTGGGCAGCGTGTGGCGCCGCCTGGGTTCGGAAGTCACCGTGCTTGAAGCGCTGCCGGATTTCCTCGGCGTCGCCGATGCCGACATCGCGAAGATCGCGCTGAAGGAATTCACCAAGCTTGGCCTGGACATCAAGCTCGGCGCCAAGCTGAGCAAGGCCGAGATCAAGAACAACACCGTTGCGCTCACCTACGAAGACAAGGACGGCAAGCACGAACTCACCGTCGACAAGCTGCTCGTCGCCGTGGGCCGTCGCGCTTACACCGATGGACTGCTGGCCGACGACACGGGCGTGAAGGTCGACGAACGCGGCCGCATCGTGGTCGACGAACACAACCACACCGGCGTCGACGGCGTGTGGGCGATCGGCGATGCCGTGCGCGGTCCGATGCTTGCGCACAAAGGTTCCGAAGAAGGCGTGGCGGTGGCCGAGTGGATCGCTGGCAAGGCCGGTCACGTGAATCTCGACACGGTTCCTTGGGTCATCTACACCGAACCGGAAATCGCCTGGGCCGGCAAGACCGAAAAGCAGCTGAAGGACGAGGGCGTTCCGTACAAGGTCGGCACCTTCCCGTTCGCCGCCATCGGCCGCGCCGTGGCCATGAACGAAGCCATCGGCCAGGTGAAGGTGATCGCCCATGCCGAAACCGATCGCCTGCTTGGCGTGCACATGGTCGGCCCGGGTGTGTCGGAGTTGATTGCCGAAGCCGTCGTGGCGATGGAGTTCAAGGGTTCCGCCGAAGACCTGGCCCGCATCGTCCATGCGCATCCGACGCTGTCGGAAGCCGTGCACGAAGCCGCGCTTTCGGTCGACAAGCGCGCGATCCACAAAGGCAACTAAGGCTCTTACGATGCCCGCCTGACGAACGGCCTGCTCGTGGCAACATGGGCAGGCCGTTGCATTTTCAGCGCATACGAAAAGACAACCTCGTTGCGACGAAAATCCTCACTTTCACGCTGCCATCCACAACGAGCCGAGTCGAGTCCACCGATATGCCCTTGCCTACCTCTCTGTGCGTTTATTGCGGCTCAAGCTCGGGCAAGCATCCGGAATACGTCGCGCAGGCGCGCGATATCGGCACGGAGATGGCCCGGCGCGGTATCACGCTTGTCTACGGTGGCGGCAAAGTGGGCCTGATGGGCACGGTGGCCGACGCCGTGCTCGCCGCGGGCGGCAAAGCCATCGGCGTGATTCCACGCCAACTGGTGGAACGCGAGGTTGCCCACCCGGGCCTTACCGAGATGCACGTGGTCGAAACGATGCATCAGCGCAAAACGCGCATGTACGAATTGTCCGACGCTTTCGTCGCCCTGCCCGGCGGTTTTGGCACCATGGATGAAATGTTCGAAATGCTTACCTGGTCGCAATTGGGTCTGCATCGATATCCCTGCGCTTTTCTCGATGTGCGCGGCTATTACGCGCAATTGCGCGGGATGATGGATCACATGGTGAGCGAAGGATTCGTTCGCGCCGAACAACGCGGCTGGATATGGTTCGGCGACAGCATGGAAAAAATGTTCGACTGGATGACACACCACCAAGCTGGATATGCGACTAAATGGATCGACAGCAGCAGCGTCGAAGCCTGAGTTGCCCTTCCGCACCCGTTGTAAGGAAATCCGTCATGAATACGCCTGCCGACTTTCGAGCTTTTCGCATCCACAACGACGCCACCGGTTATCGCGGCGGTGTCGAGACGATGAACTCCGCCGCTCTCAGCGATGGCGAAGTGCTGGTGAAGGTGGCGTACTCGTCGGTCAATTTCAAAGATGCCCTCGCCGGCACCGGCAAGGGCAAGATCCTGCGCAAGTATCCCCTTAACGGCGGCATCGACGCCGCGGGCGTAGTGGTGGCTTCCACCGATTCGAACTTCAAGGAAGGCGACCACGTGCTGTGCACCGGCAGCGGTCTCTCCGAAACGCAAGACGGTGGCTACGGCGAATACATCCGCATGTCGTCGCAGTGGACGATTCCTCTGCCCAAAGGGTTAAGTCTGCGCGAAAGCATGATTCTGGGTACGGCCGGCTTTACGGCCGCGCTGTCGCTGCTGCGCATGCAGGACAATCACCAGACTCCCGCCATGGGTCCCATCGCCGTTACCGGTGCCAGCGGCGGCGTGGGCATGCTTGCGATCGATATCTTCAGTCGCGCCGGCTACGCCGTGCATGCCATCAGCGGCAAAGCCTCCCAGTTCGATTTCCTGCGCGGTCTGGGCGCAGTCGAATGCATCGATCGCCACCAACTCGCTTTCAGTGGCAAGCCCATGGATTCGGCACGCTTCGGCGGCGCACTGGATAACGTGGGCGGCGCGATGCTCGCCGGACTCCTGCCGCTGACCGTGCCCTACGGCAACGTCGCCATCTGCGGCAACGCCGGCGGCATCGCGTTCGAGAGCACGGTGATGCCCTTCATCATTCGCGGTGCCAGCCTGCTGGGCATCGCGTCTGCCGGCACCCCGCGCGACCAACGCGATCAGGTGTGGCAACATCTGGCCAGCGACTGGAAACCGCTTCATCTCGATCGGATCGCGACCCGGGAAGTGACGCTGGATCAACTCCCGGACGTGTTCGGGCGTATGCTGGATGGCGATTCGTTTGGCCGTACCATCGTGCGCGTCGGCACGGTTTGACAGCCGCCAGCTTGGAAGCGCCACGGCGCCGCTTTAGAATTATCTCGGAACAACTAAGGGGACTCCCACCTTATGGCTCGTATTCTGATTGTCGACGATTCTCCGTCGCAGCTTCTTGGGATCAAGCGCATCGTCGAAAAGCTCGGCCATGAGACGCTTACTGCTGAGGACGGCGCCGCCGGCGTCGAGGTTGCAAAACAGGAAAAACCCGATCTGATCCTGATGGACGTGGTGATGCCCAACCTCAACGGTTTCCAGGCCACCCGCACCATCAGCAAGAACCCCGACACGGCGCACATCCCGATCGTGCTGGTCACCACCAAGGATCAGGAAACCGACAAGGTATGGGGCATGCGCCAGGGTGCCAGGGCCTATGTCACCAAGCCGATCAAGGAAGAAGAACTGGTCGCCACCCTGAAAGAACTTCTGCCGGTCTAAGTTCCGGATGGCATAACGCAGAAACGGCGCCTTGCGGCGCCGTTTTGCGTTTCCGGTTTCACAGGTAACGCGTATTCAACGCTCAATGCCTCGGATCGTAATGCGGAAACTGGACCCGCAAGGCTTCGTAGGCTTGCCGCTGCGACTCGCTCTCCACGGCCGGCACCTTGATCGACACCTCCACTAGCTGATCGCCTGGCGGGTGCCCCGGAAATCCACGCCCCTTCAGGCGCAGCTTGCGCCCCGACTGGGTGCCTGCCGGGATCCTGAGATCGACGGTACCGGCAAGCGTCGGAACGGGCACGGAAGCGCCCAGAGCCGCCTCCCACGGACTGACCGGAAGCACGTGCAGCACGTTGCGTCCATCCAGCTTGAATCGTGCGTCCTCTCGGATACCCACTTCGAGCAGAAGATCGCCACTCGGGCCACCGGCGACACCCGGTTGCCCCTGACCGCTCAGGCGAATCACCTTGCCCGGTTGGATACCGGCCGGAATCTTCACCTCGAGCACACGCTCGGTGCCGCTGCCGTCGTCCAGGTTCAAGCGCGTGCGGCCGCCATCGAACGCCGTCTGCAGATCGATCTGTACGTGCGCCTGCACATCGCGGCCACGGCGTGCGCGCGGCGGTCCCTGACGATGAGCACCGCCTCCGGTGCGTCCGAACAGGCTCTCGAAGAAATCGCTGAAATCGCCCTCGCCTGCCTCGCCAAAATCGAAGCCCTGCCCTTGCCCCCAGTTCGGTGGCGGGCGGAACTGCTCGCCCGACCGGTATCCGCCGGCGCGTAGCTGATCGTAGGCACGGCGTTTTTCGGCATCGCGCAGCACTTCGTTGGCTTCATTGACCGCCTTGAACTTCTCCTCGGCGCCGGCTTCCTTGTTCTTGTCCGGATGAAATTTGCGTGCCAGCTTGCGATAGGCCGCCTTGATGTCGGCCTCGCTGGCATCGGGCTTCACGCCCAGGGTGTCGTAATAGTCTTTGAATTCCACTGCCGCTCCCCGGCTTTCTTTTCATAAACACGATCAGCCCGCCACGGATCATCGTCCGTGGCGGGCTGCCTGCGCAACATCAGGCGATGTGCGGATCAGTGCGCGGTGTTGATGGTGATGCGACGCGGAGCGGTTTCCGCCTTCTTCGGAATCACGATTTCCAGCACGCCGTGTTTACCATTGGCGACGATGTTGTCGGCGTCTGCGCTATCGGGCAGGGTAAAGCGACGATGGAAACTGCCGTGCGCACGCTCGACACGCGTGAAGCGGTCGTTCTGTTCGGTCTTCTCAACCGAGCGTTCACCCTTGATGCTGAGGATGCTTTTTTCCATGCTCACCTCGATGGCGGCAGGATCAACACCGGGTACATCGACAAAAATCACGAACCGCTGGTCTTCTTCCTTGATATCCACGCGCGGCGCCCACTGGCTGGTCGCCACGTTGGGCTGGTCGTCGTGCTGAAGGAAACGATCGAACACCTGGCGGATATCCGAAGGCATTGCGTGGGTCGTGCCCCAAAAGGCATTACGGCTCAAAGTCATGGCTCACCTCAAAATAAGGGTGCGGTGCGATCACCGCTTGGGAAACTAGATAGTTCCGAAACCCGACGTTTCAAGGCGACAAACCGGCAGGCCCGGCGGTAGCATCCCCGGCGTTGCCATACCTTCAGCGAGTACATGATGACCATCCAGATCGGACAAACCATCCCGGATATCGAGGTCGCCGTCGTCGACGGCAATGCGGCCGTGGAACGGCTATCAACCACGCGCCTTTTTGCGGAACGCAAGGTGGTGATGTTCGCTGTACCGGGTGCTTTCACACCCACCTGTTCAGAACGGCATCTGCCAGGCTACGTGAAACACTTTCCCGACTTTCAAGCTCGCGGTGTCGACGTCTACTGCATGGCGGTGAACGACGCATTCGTGATGAAAGCCTGGGCAGTATCGCAACATGTGCCGCCTGGCTTGAAATTGCTGGCGGATGGAAATGGCTCGCTCACCAAAGCGCTGGGACTTGAGATGGACGGCAGCGCCTACGGCTTGGGTATGCGATCACGGCGCTTTGCGCTCTACGCCGAGGATGGCGTGGTGAAACTGCTCAACGTCGAAAGCCCAGGTGAATTGCGCGTCTCGACCGCAGAGACAATGCTGACTTCAATTCAGCATTGAGGCCTACAAAACAACGAGATTATCATCACATTACAAAGGCGGTTTTTCTTACAGAGTAGCCATAGGCTTTCGATCCGATGTGTAAAAGGGATCGCTCGAGGGGGAAACAGCGATGATGATCCGCCGCATTTCAACAACTTTTGCCGTGCTGGCCGTGTACGCAACTAGCCTTCATGCCACAACGGCATCGGGAGTCATCCAGTTTACCGGGCTGGTTTATCAACCGGCCTCGGCGCCCATGGTTTTTCACGCATCCGGATCGCAAGAGCGAACATGGATCGTTCAAACCTATCCGCTCAGCGAAGCCATGAATAAGCTGCACAGCGATGTCCTCGATTACTTCGCGACCTACGCACGCAGAAATTCCACCGTCGTGAGCGCCACTTACGAGTAATCACTTCACATGGCTTGTGCTGAGTGTTGAGTGATGCGGGTTCATTGACAAAAAAAGCCCCGGGTTGACCGGGGCTCTTCCACGATGCATCGGGCGAACTTATTCGGCGCTCGGTTGCGTATCCGACGATTCGCCCTGCTCCGGCGGCAGATCTTCGCCGGCATCTGTCTCATCGCCGTTGCTTTCATCGGCGTCCAGGCGAACCACACTGACCAGCGATTCTTCGGTCGGCAGGCGAATGAGCGTGACACCCTGCGTGTTGCGGCCTAGCTGTGACACTTCGGCAACACGCGTACGCACCAGGGTTCCCTGATTCGAGATCAGCATCAACTCGTGAGCTTCCGTCACCTGCGCTGCAGCAACCAGGGCACCATTGCGCTCTGAGCACTGAATGCCGATCACGCCTTGCGTACCGCGCCCCTTCTTCGGGAACTCGTCGAGCTGCGTACGTTTGCCGTAGCCGCGTTCGGTGGCGGTGAGGATGTCACCCTCTGCGGCAACGATCAGCGACACGACTTCCGCACTATCCGCGAGCTTCATGCCACGCACACCGGTAGCGGTACGGCCCATCGGACGTACCTCGCTTTCGTCGAAGCGAACGACCTTGCCGTTCGACGCGAACAGCAATACGTCGCTGTTGCCGTCGGTGATCATCACGCCGACCAGCGCATCGCCCTCATCCAGGTTGATGGCGATCTTGCCCTTCTGCAGCTGATAGGCGAATTCCGTGAGCGGCGTCTTCTTGACCGTGCCTTGCGCGGTGGCGAAGAACACGAAGCGGTCTTCGGTGTATTCGTGCACCGGCAACACCGCCTGCACTTTTTCACCCTCCGCCAACGGCAACAGATTCACCATCGGCTTGCCGCGTGCATTCGGACCCGCGTCGGGCATCTGATAGACCTTGAGCCAATAGACGCGACCGCTACTGGTGAAAGTGAGCAGCGTATCGTGCGTATTCACTACCCACAGCTGCTCGACAAAATCCTCTTCCTTCAGCGCCGAAGCCGAACGCCCCTTGCCGCCGCGACGCTGCGCACGATAGGTGTTTGCAGGCTGGCGCTTCACGTAGCCAGCATGCGACAAGGTGACGACCACGTCTTCCGGCGCGATCAGGTCGAGAACGTTGAGATCTTCCTGCGAGTGCTGAATCTCGGTGCGGCGCGCGTCGCCGAACTCGGCCTTGATGGCCTCGAGCTCGTCGCGAATGACCGCCAGCAAGCGCACCGGATCTTCCAGGATCTGGATGAGGCCGCGGATGGTCTCCAGAATCTCGCGATATTCGTCGGAAAGTTTTTCCTGCTCCAGACCGGTCAGTCGGTGCAAGCGCATGGCGAGGATTTCCTGCGCCTGCGTGTCGGACAACTGATAACCCTCGGCCTTCAGGCCGTCGCGCGGGTCCATGTCTTCCGGACGCGACGCTTCCGCACCCGCGGCAGAGAGCAGCGCACTCACCATGCCGGGCTGCCACTTGCGGGCCAGCATGCGCTCGCGCGCTTCTTGCGGCGAGGACGAGGTCTTGATCAGCTCGATCATCTCGTCGATGTTGGCGAGCGCGACGGTAAGGCCTTCCAAAATGTGCGCACGCGCGCGTGCCTTGCGCAATTCGAAAATCGTGCGCCGCGTGACCACTTCGCGACGATGGCGAATGAAGGCCTCGAGGATTTCCTTGATGTTGAGCGTGCGCGGCTGGCCATCGACCAGCGCCACCATGTTGATGCCGAACGTTACCTGCAGCTGCGTCTGCTGGAACAGATTGTTCAGCACCACATCGGCCATCGCATCGCGGCGCACCTCGATGACGATGCGCATGCCATCCTTGTCGGACTCGTCGCGCAGTTCGGAGATGCCCTCGACTCGCTTCTCTTTGACCAGCTCGGCGATCTTTTCGATCAGGCGCGCTTTGTTTACCTGGTATGGCAGCTCGTGGACGAGGATCGTCTCGCGGCCATTGGATTCGGTTTCGATCTCGGTGCGCGCGCGCACGAAAATACGGCCGCGTCCCGTGCGATACGCTTCGACGATGCCCGCCGCGCCATTGATGATGCCCGCCGTCGGGAAATCCGGACCGGGAATGTGCTGCATCAACTCATCGATGCTAAGCGACGGATTGTCGATCAGGCCGATGGTGGCGGAGATCACTTCGCTCAGGTTGTGCGGTGGCACGTTGGTGGCCATGCCCACCGCGATACCGGCCGAACCGTTGATCAGCAGGTTCGGTACGCGCGTGGGCAGCACCAGAGGCTCGTGTTCGCTCTCGTCGTAGTTGGGGCCGAAGTCGACCGTTTCCTTGTCGATGTCGGCAAGCAACTCATGCGTGAGCCGAGCCATGCGCACTTCGGTATAACGCATCGCCGCGGCGTTGTCGCCGTCGACCGAACCGAAGTTACCCTGGCCGTCCACCAACATGTAGCGCAGCGAAAACGGCTGGGCCATGCGCACGATGGCGTCGTACACCGAGGCGTCGCCATGCGGATGGTATTTACCGATCACGTCACCGACGACACGCGCGGATTTCTTGTACGGCTTGTTCCATGCGTTGCCCAGCTCGTTCATCGCGAACAACACACGGCGATGCACTGGCTTCAGGCCGTCGCGGACATCCGGGAGGGCGCGTCCCACGATCACGCTCATCGCGTAATCGAGGTAGCTCTGGCGCATTTCGTCTTCGATATTGACGCGGATGACTTCTTTGGCGAGCTCTGCCATCAATAGGCTTCCCTGGTGACAAATAACAACCCTTGGACAGGCGCACAAAAAGCGTGTCCGCGAGGGTCAGGCGGTGATGTAAAAGTGTAACACAAAAAGACTTGGAAAGCGCTTATTTAAGCCTTTTCAATCAATGAGTTACGAGCGTGTTTTGGCGCGCTTAAAAAGCAGTGTCCGGGCACTGATGAAATTGACTCCGGCGGCAATTGCCGAGCCCACCGCCACGGCCAGAACAGGCCATTTATGCCAGCTCGGAAATGCCAGCAGGCAGGCCACGAAAGCACCGTAATTGACGGCTGCCCCGCCCCCCATGAGGGCCATCCAGTGCAGCCATTCGCCCAATAGGGAACGCCCGCTATGGCGCGCCGCGAAGGTGTGGCTACGATTCCACCACCATGTCGCCGTGGCGGCTGCCAAAAAGGAAATGATCCGGCCAATGTACGGATTGACGTGCGCAAAACTGACGAGCATCTGCACGATGCCTGCATCGACGACAAAGCCGATTCCTCCGCCGACCGCAAACAGCATGACCTCGTGGCGCAATCTCATGCGGTGAAAACGGCTCGCATGCCTTCAACCGTCGGCTGTTCGATCACACCACGCTCCGTCACGATGGCATCGATCAGCGATGCAGGCGTGACGTCGAACACCGGATTCCAGGCTTGCGCACCTTCCACCACCGTGCGACGTCCAGCCACGCTCAGAAGCTCGGCCGAATCGCGCAGCTCGATCTCGATATCGTCTCCGGAAGCCGTGGCCATATCGACCGTCGACGACGGCGCAACCACCATGAACTTCACGCCGTGATGGCGCGCTGCAATCGCAAGCTGGTACGTACCGATCTTGTTCGCCGTATCGCCGTTGGCCGCAATACGGTCGGCACCGACGATCACCCACTTCACTTCGCCGGATTTCATCAGATGCGACGCGGCGGAATCGGCAATCAGTTTCGCCGGGATACCGTCGCGGACCAGCTCCCACATGGTGAGTCGGGCGCCCTGCTGCCAGGGACGGGTTTCCCCGGCATAGACCTGCTGGATGCGCCCCGCTGACACGCCTGCGCGAATCACACCGAGGGCCGTGCCGAAGCCGGACGTTGCCAGTGACCCGGTATTGCAGTGGGTCATGACACTGGAACCCGGTGCGATCAACGCGGCGCCCAGTTCGCCCATGTGCCGGTTTGCGGCCAGATCCTCGTCTTGTATCGCTTTCGCCTCGCGCTCAAGAGCCTGCGTGTCCGCGCCGGCCGCGATGCGCGCCTTCATGCGGTCGAGCGCCCACATAAGGTTCACCGCCGTAGGCCTTGCGGAACGAAGATGTGCAAGCGCTTGCTCCAGCGGCTCTCCACGTAGCGCCGCCAATACCACACCCCACGCCGCCGCGATGCCGATAGCGGGGGCACCGCGCACCGCAAGATCCTTGATCGCGTGGTAGACGGATTCCGAGTCGCGGCAATCGATCCACTTCTCTTCGGCCGGCAAAAGCCGCTGATCGAGCAGACGGAGACGGTCGCCGTGCCATTGCACGGCGCGGATGGTGTCGTGGATCTGGGGGATATTTGTAGAGGTCATCCGGCTAGTTTAGAGGGCCGTGCCACTTGGGGCGAGAAAAAAACATGAGCGCCGGGAATCCGGACTACCGGCTACCTGAAAAAATATCGTCATCCAGGCGAAGTGGAAAAACGAGCCGCGCCTTGATCGTTTCAACCCGCGCGATATCTTTCAGCTCCGCTCTCTCAGCCATTGGTGGATGGCCGGAGCCACCTCGCGTTGCGCACGTCCCGAGACATAGATGCCGATGTGCCCGCCCTTGAATGCCAGCTCGGTGTAATCGTCCGTGCCAAGGTGGCTCTTCAGCGAGCGGGACGCGTCAGGCGGCACCAGATGGTCCTGGACCGCGTAAATGTTCAGCACCGGCTGACCGATCATGCCCAAGTCAACGGGCTGATTGCCGATCTGCAGATCGCCCTTGATCAGCTTGTTCTGCTGGTAGAAATCCTTGATGAACTGTCGGAATGCCTCGCCCGCCTGATCCGGCGAATCGAAGATCCAGCGCTCCATGCGAAGGAAGTTCTTGAGCTCTGCCGGATTGTCGAGAATATCGACCAATCCCACATACTTCTGCTGATTGAGCCGCAATGGCTTGAGCATCAAGTACACCCAGTTCATCAATTCCGCCGGAACATTGCCCAACGTGTCGACGAACAGATCGACGTCCATGCTTTGCACCCATTGCGAAAGCATGTTGTCGGGTGTCTGGAAATCCACGGGTGTCACCATGGTGACCAGGTTCTTCACCTTCTCCGGATGCATCGCGGTGTAGCACAGCGAAAACGTACCGCCCTGGCAAATGCCCAACACGTTGATGGCATCAATCCCATGGCGCTTGCGCAATGCGTCGACGCAACGGTCGAGATAGCCGTTGAGATAATCGTCGAGCGTCAACCAGCGATCTGCGCCGTCGGGATAACCCCAATCGATCAGGTAAACATCTTCGCCTTGCGCCAGCAGGTTGCGCACGAGCGAGCGGTCATCCTGCAGATCGGTCATCCACACCGTGTTGACAAGCGCGTAGACGATGAGCGTCGGTACTTTCGCGGTGGGCTGGGTGTTGCCCTTCATGTGCCACACCGTGAGCTTGTCCTCGCGATAAACGGCTTCGCGTGGCGTATTGGCGTATTCCTGCTCGCCCAGACCGCGCAGATGCTGCATGCCGGCTGCGAGTTTCCGCTGGAAGGCGGCGACTTCGTTGAAAGCTTGCTGGGGGTCGATGTGCAAAGGCGTCTGCATGGCCGATCCTTACTTGCGCTTGGCCGAGGCGGAGCCCGCTGCTTTCGCGCGTGGCGTGGCCGTCGAATGCTTGTCGTTGTCGCCGGATTTGATCGGCCTGACCGCCGCGGTCTTCGTCGATTTGCTGGCCGCCAGCTCGCGCTTGAGCGTTGCGATTTCCGCGCGCAGAACGTCCACTTCCGACGCGTCCGCTCGCGGGCTTTCCTGGTGCCGCACCTGCATGTCGCGCCGCAGTTGCTGCACGCGCTTGCCCAGGCTATCGAGTTCGCTGCGCGTCGGAATGCCTAGTTCACGACACATCTGCTCGGTCTGCTGTTGCTGCAGTTTGCGCACCTGCATTTGCGCATTGACCAAAGCTCCGAAAACTTCGCGGTACTCTCCGGAAAGCGCCATTTTCGAATAGGCGTCTTCCATCGCGTCGACCCACATGTCATACAAACCCTTGAGCGATTCGATCTGCTTGCCGGGTTCGCTATGCTCCTTGAGCAGTTCCTGCATGCGCTCGATGCCCTGCGCATTCACCTGCTGCAGCAACGTTTGATAGCGCGCGTTGATCTGCGCGTATTCGTTCATGGCCGCAGCCATGGCCTGCTGATCCAGCTGCACTTCGCGCGTGATGCCAAACGCAGCCATCGCGCTGGGCATGGACATGCCACCCATACCACTACCACTCATGCCACCCATGCCGCTGCGTTGCATCGCCTGCAGCCAGGACTGCCATTGATGGTCCAGGCCAAACGCGGAAGCGCTGTCGAGGCCCGCCACCGTCTGCGCGAAAGGCTGATTGAATGCCGCCAGGAACGGTTGCATGGCCGCAGGCTGCTGCCAGTTGCCGAACTGGCCCGTCGCCCCGGCGCCGGCGGCCTGCTGGAGCCAGCTGCCGTAGGCCTGAAGGTTGGCGAGGCTGCGCGTCAGAAAGTCATTGGCGGGAGGCGTCGGTGGGGGACTGAAGCCGAAGGGAACGGAAGCACCGGGTTGTTGCTGGAGATATCGCATCCAAGCATCCCAGGATTGCTGTGCGAACGCCTGGTAGTCCTTCAGAAATTCATTGGCCTGGTCGGGCATGCCTGCATCCTCGAACTGAAACGCCATCGTACCAAATACAAGCTTGCGAAAATGAGAACGCCCGGCTACGGGAGCCGGGCGTTCTTGATGATCAGCTTGTCGGAAAAGCTCAGGCGCTGGCGCCTTCGTCCTCGGTGACAGCCTTCATGGACAGGCGGATACGGCCCTGCTTGTCCACTTCGAGCACTTTGACCTTCACGATGTCGCCTTCCTTGAGCTTGTCGGACACCTTCTCGACGCGCTCGTTGGAGATCTGCGAGACGTGGACGAGACCGTCCTTGCCCGGCAGGATCGTGACGAAAGCACCGAAGTCCATCAGCTTGGCAACCTTGCCTTCGTAGATGCGGCCCGGCTCGACGTCGGAAACGATCTGCTCGATGCGTGCCTTGGCGGCGTTCGCCGCTTCGCGGTTGACTGAGGCGATCACGACGGTGCCATCGTCGGTGATGTCGATGGTGGTACCGGTTTCTTCGGTGATGGAGCGGATGGTGGCGCCGCCCTTGCCGATGACTTCGCGGATCTTGTCCGGATGGATCTTGATGGTGAGCAGGCGCGGTGCGTACTCGCTCATTTCCGAACGCGGCGTGCTGATCACCTTGGCCATTTCGCCCAGGATGTGCAGACGACCACGCTTGGCCTGCTCCAGCGCCAACTTCATGATTTCTTCGGTGATGCCTTCGATCTTGATGTCCATCTGCAGCGCGGACACGCCATCGGCGCTACCGGCCACCTTGAAGTCCATGTCGCCGAGGTGATCTTCGTCGCCCAGGATGTCGGAGAGCACGACGAAGTCGTTGCCTTCCTTCACCAGGCCCATGGCGATACCGGCCACCGGCGCCTTGAGCGGCACGCCGGCGTCCATCATGGCGAGCGAGGAACCGCACACCGAGGCCATCGAGGACGAACCGTTCGACTCGGTGATTTCCGACACCACGCGCAGCACGTACGGGAACTCTTCCATCGTCGGCTTCACGGCCTGCACACCGCGCTTGGCGAGACGGCCATGACCGATTTCGCGGCGCTTCGGTGCACCGAAACGACCGGCTTCACCGACCGAGAACGGCGGGAAGTTGTAGTGGAACAGGAACGGATCCTTCGACTCGCCTTCCGGCGCATCGATGATCTGCGCATCGCGCGCGGTGCCCAGCGTGGCCACGACCAGCGCCTGGGTTTCGCCGCGGGTGAACAGCGCCGAGCCGTGGGTACGGGGCAGCACGCCCACGCGCACGCTGATCGGACGGATGTCGTCCAGCTTGCGGCCGTCGATGCGCACCTTGGTCTTCAGCACGCCGTCGCGCATGGTGCGGTATTCGATCTCGGCGAAAGCGTTGCTGACGTCCAGGTCGCTCCAGCCGTGCGAAGCGGCAGTTTCGGCGATGCCGGTCTTGATGTCGGACTTCAGCGCTGCGATGGCGTCGCGGCGCTCCAGCTTGTCGCGGATCGCGAAAGCCTTTTCCAGACGGTCGCCGAGAATGCTGCCGATGTCGTTGAACAGCGCATCGTTGCGAACCGGCGGCGCCCACGTGAAGGACTTGCGGCCGGCCTGGGCGACGAAGTCGTTGATCGCGTTGATCACGGTCTGCATCTGCTTGTGGCCGAACACCACGGCGCCCAGCATCACTTCTTCGCTGAGCAGCTTGGCTTCCGACTCCACCATCAGTACGGCGTTGGAGGTACCCGCGACGACCAGGTCCAGATCCGAGGTCTTGAGCTCGGTGGCGGTCGGGTTCAGCAGGTACTGGCCGTTGGCATAACCCACGCGCGCGGCGCCGATCGGGCCCTTGAACGGGATACCGGCCAGCGTCAGGGCGGCGGAGGCGCCGATCATGGATGCGATGTCGCCGTCGATTTCCGGGTTCAGCGAAACGACCTGCGCGATGACCTGCACTTCGTTCTTGAACTCTTCCGGGAAGAGCGGGCGAACCGGACGGTCGATCAGGCGCGAGGTGAGCGTTTCCTTCTCGGTCGGACGGCCTTCGCGCTTGAAGAAGCCGCCCGGGATACGACCAGCGGAGTAGAACTTCTCGACGTAATCGACGGTGAGCGGGAAGAAGTCCTGGCCTTCTTTCGCCTTGGCTGCCGCCACCACGGTGACCAGCACCACGGTGCCGCCCATGCTGACCATGACAGCACCCGAAGCCTGGCGGGCGATTTCGCCCGTCTCCAGTGTGACTTCGTGATTACCGTACTGGAATGACTTGGTTACTTTCGCCACTGGGTTTGTCCTCGGTCCGATCAACGACGCAAGCCGAGGCGCTCAATCAGGCTCTGATATCGGCCCAGATCGCGATCCTTCAGGTAGCCGAGCAGACGCTTGCGCTGGTTGACCAGCTTGAGCAGACCGCGGCGGGAGTGATGATCCTGCTTATGAGCCTTGAAATGATCGGTAAGGTGATCGATGCGGGCCGACAGCAGGGCAACCTGCACTTCGGTCGAACCGGTGTCGTTCGGCGCGTGGCCGAAGTCAGCAATGATCTTGCCGGACTGTTCTGCAGTAAGGGACATGTGTATCTCTTCCTAATAAAAACGGGTGCGGAACTTGCGCAACGTCACCGGGTGATGAGGTTGCGCAAGCTCCGACAGATTGAATGAAAGCTACTGAGTCAAGTGGGTTATTGTACCGAGCCTGACCGCGTTGCAACAAGACCATAATCCGGAAGTGTTAAGCCTTCCCGGGCGGTACAGGCAAATTGAAGCCGCGCAGAATGCGTACGCGCCCCAGCTCATCGCAGTCGACGAGCGCCAGCAGCCGCCCATCGCTGGCGAACGCGGCGGTGCGCTCCCGCAGGGCCTGGCCAGGCCAATCGATCTGGCGCCCCTGTGAGACGGCCTGGCTGGCATCCGGGTCCAGATGCAGCGCAGGGAGGTCCGCCAACCCCGCCGCCATGGGCAAGACAAGCCGATCGAGCACCTCATCCCCCTGCTCCGCCGCGTCCCGGAGCTGATCCAGCGTCACCATGGCCGGCTCCCGGAAGGGTTCGACCCACAGGCGCCGCAAGGCGGTCAGGTGCGCGCCACAGCCCAGGCGCTCGCCAAGGTCGACGGCAAGGCTGCGGATATAGGTTCCCGATCCGCACTCCACTTCGAGGGTCAGCGTATCCGCGGTGCGGGCGATGAGCTCCAGCCGATAAACCTCCACCTCGCGGGGTGGTACCTGGACGTCTTCACCACGCCTGGCCCGGAGATAAAGCGGTTCGCCGTCCTGCTTGAGCGCCGAGTACACGGGAGGAACCTGAACAATGCGTCCGCGCAGTGTGGCAAGCGCGGCCTCGGTCATCGCCTCGTCGAGTTCGGGCACGGATCGTTGGCTGAGCACCTCGCCTTCGCGATCCGCCGTCGTGGTCGTCACGCCAAGCTGGCATTCCGCCAGGTAGGCCTTGCGCGAACCGAGCAACGTACCCGCGATCTTGGTGGCTTCGCCGAAACACAGCGGAAGCAGGCCGGTGGCCAACGGATCCAGCGCGCCGGTGTGTCCGCCTTTTGCCGCACGGAGCATGCCCAACGCCACCTGCAGCGCCTTGTTCGAGCTCATGCCCAATGGTTTGTCGAGCAGCAGGATGCCGTGAAGGTCACGGGCACCGGGGCGTTGGCGGCGGCGACTCATGGTGTTGGGTACAACCGTTGGGGAAACTCAGTCGTCGCTATCTTCGGACGAGCTGCTGGCGGGATTCTCGCGCAGCAAATGATCGATGCGCTCGCCCTTGTCGACCGAGTCGTCGTACTTGAAGCGCATCTCGGGCACACGACGCAGGCGCATCTGGCGCGACAGCGTGCGGCGGAATTCGCCGGCCAGTTCGTTCAGCGCCTTCACGGCTTCCTTCGACTGCTCAGGCAGCAGTGCGGTCACCCACACCGTCGCCCAGTCGAGATCGCGCGTGACCTCGACGTCCGACACGCTGCACGAAGGCAGGCCGTGATCGCGCACGGCGGCATGCACCAACGTGCCGATTTCGCGGCGAAGTTCGGCGCCGACGCGGTCTGTGCGTTTGAAGTCGCGGGAAGGCATGGTTCGTTAGGAACTCTGTCAAAAGCCCTCTCCCTAATGGGAGAGGGCGGTCAAGACTTACAGGGTGCGGGCGACTTCGATGCGCTCGAAGCACTCGATCTGATCGCCCACCTTCACGTCGTTGTACTGCTTCACGGCGATACCGCATTCCATGCCATTGCGCACTTCGTCGACAAGGTCCTTGAAGCGGCGCAGCGATTCCAGTTCGCCCTGGAAGATCACGGTGTTGTTGCGCAGTACGCGGATCGGCTTGCTGCGCTTGACCGTGCCTTCCACCACCATGCAGCCGGCGACGGCGCCAAACTTGGAGCTGCGGAACACGTCGCGCACCTGAGCGATACCGATGATTTCTTCGCGCACTTCCACCCCCAGGAGACCCGAGGCGGCCTGCTTCACCTGGTCGATCACGTCATAGATGATCGAGAAGTAGCGGACGTCCAGACCGGCGGTGTCGATGACCTTGCGCGCGGAAGCGTCGGCACGCACGTTGAAGCCGATGATCAACGCCTTCGATGCGGCGGCGAGCGTCGCGTCGGATTCGGTGATGCCGCCGACGCCGGCCGCGATCACGTTCACCTTCACGTTCTCGTTGCCGATCTGGCTCAGCGATTCGCGCAACGCCTGCACCGAGCCCTGCACGTCGGCCTTGACGAGGATGTTGAGCGTCTGCTGTTCGGACGCCTGACCCATCTGCGCCATGATGTCTTCAAGACGATTGGCCTTGCTGACCATGCGCGAGTCGCGGCGCTTCTGCTGACGCTCCGCCGCCACTTCACGCGCCAGGCGCTCATCGGCGACAACAACGAAATCATCGCCGGCTTCCGGCACGCCGGAAAGACCGAGCACTTGCACGGGAATCGACGGACCGGCTTCCTGCACGGTCTTGCCGGTTTCATCGATCAACGCGCGCATGCGGCCGTATTCAATACCGCACACCACGAAATCGCCGCGCTTGAGCGTACCCTGCTGCACCAGCACGGTAGCGACCGGACCGCGGCCGCGATCGAGCGCGGACTCGATGACCACACCCGACGCAGCACCGTCTTTCACGGCGGTGAGTTCCATCACTTCGGCCTGCACCAGGATCGCGTCGAGCAGGTCGTCGATGCCCAGGCCGGTCTTGGCCGACACCGGCACGAACGGTGTGTCGCCACCCCACTCTTCCGGAATCACTTCCAGGTTGCCGAGGCCTTGCTTGACGTGGTCCGGATTGGCGTCGGACTTATCCATCTTGTTGATCGCGACGATCAGCGGAACCTTGGCAGCGCGAGCGTGCTGCACGGCTTCCTGCGTCTGGGGCATCACGCCGTCATCCGCTGCGACGACCAGCACCACGATATCCGTGGACTGCGCACCGCGTGCACGCATCGACGTGAACGCGGCGTGGCCCGGGGTATCGAGGAATGTGATCACGCCCTTCGGCGTGTCCACGTGATACGCACCGATATGCTGCGTAATGCCGCCCGCTTCGCCCGACGCGACCTTCGTGCGGCGAATGTAATCGAGCAGCGAGGTCTTGCCGTGGTCGACGTGGCCCATGATGGTGACCACCGGCGGACGCGTGGAGCGCTCGCCTTCCAGCTCGGCATTCTGCGTATGCGCGGCAAGCGCGGCTTCCGCGCCTTGATCGCTGGCTTCGACGACCGTGTGACCCAGCTCCTCGACCACGAGCACGGCGGTGTCGTGATCGATGGTCTGGTTGATGGTCGCCATGACGCCCATCTTGAAGAGCGCCTTGACCACCTCGGAACCTTTGACCGCCATTTTCTGCGCGAGCTCGGCCACGACGTTCGCATCGCCCACGACCACTTCGCGCACAACCGGCGCGGTCGGACGCGAGAAACCGTGCGTGCCGGCAGCTGCCGGAGCACCGCCGCGCGGAGCTTCGCGTACTGCAGCCCTGCCACCCTTTCCTCGCTTGTTGGAACGGCGGGCGCGATCGGCTTCGGAAAGATGCAGCTCGCCTGCGGCAAAGCGCTTGCCTCCTGGCACGTCATCCCGATCGCGTACGTTGTGGTGGACTTTGCCGCCACGGGCGGCACCGCCGCCACTGGTCGGCGCAGGAGTGGCTGCCGCTGCCGCTGCTGGCGCGGGAGCAGGTGCAGGCGCAGCGACCGGCTTCTTCTCACGCTTACGCGGCTCGTGGATGCGCGGGAGAATCATGCCCAGCGAATGCTGGTCGATACGCTTCACCGAAGCCGCTTCCTGCTCGGTGCGCTCTTCGGGTTCTACTGTTTCGGCCTCGGGCGCGCTGACACTCTCGGGCGCCGGCTGCGCAGCCCTCTGTTCCGCCTCGGCCTTGGCCCTGGCAGCGGCTTCGGCGGCTGCCTGCGCTTCCTGATGCGCACGTTCGGCTTCGGCCGCGCGACGCGCTTCCTCTTCGGCATGCAGGCGCGCTTCATCCTGGCGCCGACGCTCGGCGTCGATGCGCTCGCTTTCCTCATGCTCACGCAGCTGCTGCGATTCATGCAACTTGCGCAGCGCATCTTCGCGCTCCGGCTCGGCGCTCGCTTCCTCGGCGATCACGCTGCGCTTGACGTAGGTGCGCTTGGCGCGCACTTCCACGTTCACCGTCTTGGCGCTGCTCGGCGCGCCGCGGCCGCCCGGCGTGGCGACTTTCAGTTCGCTGATCTTTCGGCGCTTGAGCGTGATCTGCCTGGGCGAGGAGTCATCGGCCTCCGGCGCGACATCGGCTTTGCCGTGCGTGCGACGCAGGAAACCCAGCAGCTTCACCTTCTCGGTGCTGCTGATGACTTGCTCCGGATCGGAGAATTTCATACCCGCTTCGCCAAGCTGCGTGAGCAGCCTGTCGACGGGCATACCCAGAACCTGGGCGAGTTGTTTAATCGTGACGTCCGACATCGTGTTCTTTCTCCGCCGTTCCCGCGCTTATCGTCCGTACAAAACCTCTTTGCACGGCCACCTCCGTCCTTGGTGGAGACGTTTCAGTCTCCCGGCGCGCCCATCCAGGGCGCTGCCGCCGGGTTAGCCGCCCTTCTCCAGCCGCGCAATCATCGGCGCACGTGCCGCCATGATGAGTGCCGCTGCGCGTTCTTCATCCATGCCCTCGATGTCGATCATGTCGTCGACCGCGAGGTCGGCCAGATCGTCCATCGTGACGACACCGCGCTCGGCGAGCGCATAGGCCGTCGATTCGTCCATGCCGTCCAGTTCAAGCAGTTCCTGCGAAGGCTGGTGTTCGTCGATGTTTTCTTCGACGGCCAGCGCTTCGGTAAGCAGCGAGTCGCGAGCGCGGGCACGGAGTTCTTCGACGATGTCTTCGTCGAAGCCTTCGATGGCCAGCAGTTCGGCGCTCGGCACGTAGGCGATTTCCTCGACGCTGGAGAAACCTTCCTGCACGAGGATGTTCGCGATTTCCTGGTCCACTTCCAGCTTGTCCATGAAGAGCTGGCGGGCGGATTCCTGCTCGGCTTCGCTCTTGGCGGCCACCTGGTCCTGCGTCATCACATTGAGCTGCCAGCCGGTGAGCTTGCTGGCCAGACGCACGTTCTGACCGCCGCGGCCGATGGCCTGCGAAAGCTTGTCTTCGGCGACCGCGATATCCATCGAGTGCTTGTCTTCGTCCATGATGATGGACTGCACTTCGGCGGGTGCCATCGCGTTGATGACGTACTGGGCCTGGTTTTCATGCCACAGGATGATGTCGACGCGCTCGCCGTTGAGTTCGTTGGATACAGCCTGTACGCGCGAGCCGCGCATGCCGATGCACGCGCCGATAGGATCGGTGCGGCTGTCGTGCGCCACCACCGCGATCTTGGCGCGATCGCCCGGATCGCGGGCGCAGCCCTTGATTTCGACCAAGCCCTGACCGACTTCCGGCACTTCGAGCTTGAACAGCTCGATCATGAATTCCGGCGCAGCGCGCGACACGAACAGCTGCGGACCGCGCACTTCGGAGCGCACTTCCTGCAGATAACCGCGCACGCGGTCGCCGACGCGATGCGATTCGCGCGGAATGGTCTTGTCGCGCGGGATGAAGGCCTCGGCATTGCCGCCAAGATCCAGATATACGTTGCCGCGCTCGACGCGCTTGACGATGCCGGTCACCAGCTCGCCGACGCGATCCTTGAACGCATCGACCACCTGCTGGCGCTCGGCCTCGCGCACGCGCTGCACGATCACCTGCTTGGCAGCCTGCGCAGCGATGCGGCCGAATTCGGCATTTTCGATCTGCTGTTCGATGAAATCGCCCACGGTGGCGTCTGCGCGCTCGTCGACGGCATCCATCAGGCGCAACTGGCGGAACGGCGATTCCATCTCACCGTCGTCGGCGATGACTTCCCAGCGGCGGTAGGTTTCGTAGTCGCCCGAGTTGCGGTCGATGCTCACGCGGATGTCCGGATCTTCGTCCGGGTAGCGCTTTTTGGCAGCCGACGCCAACGCAGCTTCCATGGCCAGGAAGATCACGTCGCGCGACACGCCTTTTTCGTTGGCAACTGCATCAACGACCAACAAAAGTTCTTTGCTCATTGCAACCACTCCGTGAACGCCACCCGGCGCTCCATCGACAGATTGAATTATTTCGAAGCCTTCTTGCCCGGCTTACGGCCACCGGGCTTGGGTTGCGGCACATATCCGAGCGCGACCCAGTCCGGCACGATGCGTGCGCTTTCCATCGCATCGTGTGCAAATTCAAAAACCTTGCCTTCGGCTTCCAGCGCGATCTGATCGCCTTCCACCGATGCCACTTTGCCGCGCAAACGGCGGCGACCTTCAATCGGCGCCTTCAACAGCACCTTCACTTCCTGACCGACCACCTTCGCGAACTGCGCAGCCGTGAACAGCGGACGGTCGATGCCAGGCGAGGAAACTTCCAACACGTAATGGCCTGGAATCGGATCTTCCACGTCCAACAGCGCGGAAAGCTCGCGGCTCGCGGCTTCACAATCATCGAGCGTGACTTCACGGCCTTCCGCATCGAGATAGACGCGCAGCGTACTCTGTCCCTGCGAAGGGCTGAATTCGACACCAAGGCATTCGAGCTGAAGATCAGCCAAAACGTCGGTGAAGCGTTGTGCCAGAGCTAGCGTATCCATGTCGTCCGTCTACCGTCGTCAGAAACAAAAAATGGGCTCAAGCGGCCCATTCCCTTATCTCGCCGATGTCCCGACTCGTCCAGGCTCTTTCCCGCACCCCTTCATAGCAAAAATAGCCTGACAAAGTGCACCGCATCCTTGCGGCCAACAAAAAAGCCTCACGAGGAGGCTTTCTTGTCCAAGAAAGATCTGGTAGCGGGGGCAGGATTCGAACCTGCGACCTTCGGGTTATGAGCCCGACGAGCTGCCAGACTGCTCCACCCCGCATCAGAGTCCGAGAAGTCTAGCGAGATGGCCGGATTCTTGCAAGGCCTTTACACGCCGATTTCCCATCCAATACGTGCGGATCGCACTCCTCAACCCACGAAGGCCTGCTTGCACCAACTCAAGAGCGGTCCCCAATACAGGCCCAGCGCGAGCAACACCAAAGCATTCAACGATAAAGCCAGACGCAGCGTGAAATCGCTCTGAAGACGGACCTCAGTGCCTTCGACGGGCTTATCGAAGTACATCACCTTCACCACGTGCAGGTAGTAGTAGAGGCCGATGATGGCGAACACCGCGCCAACGATAGCCAGCCACATCATGCCTGCATGGATTGCAGCTTGCAGCACCAGCAGCTTGGCGAAGAAGCCGAACATCGGCGGCACGCCAGCCAGCGAGAACAGAGCCAGCATCATCAGGAAAGCCATCCACGGCGAACGCTGGTTGAGTCCCTTGAAGTCGTCGATCTCTTCGCATTCGAAGCCGGCGCGGCTCAAGGCGATGATCACGCCGAAAGCCGCGGTAGACATCAGCGCGTAGCTGACCGCGTAAAACATCGCTGCGGAATAGCCTTCCGGTCCCGCGTTGACCAGACCCAGCAGCAGATAACCCATGTGGGAAATGGTCGAATACGCAAGCAGACGCTTGAGGTTGGTCTGCACGATCGCAACCAGATTACCTATGGCCAGCGACAACACGGCCAGTACCGCGAGCATGAGCTGCCAGTGTTGCGAGTAATCGCCCATGCCGGTTTCGAGCAGACGGAACGCCATGCCGAATGCGGCCAGCTTCGGCGCCGAACCGATGAAGGCCGTAACGGCCGTGGGCGCACCCTGATAGACGTCCGGAATCCACATATGGAACGGCGCGGCACCCAGCTTGAACGCAATGCCGATGATCATGAAGATCAAGCCGAACACCAGCAGGTGCGGCATCGTGCTCTGCGGAATCGCCTGATGCAGCTGCACCAGATCCAGCGTGCCGGTTGCGCCGTACACCATCGACATACCGTAAAGCAGCATGCCCGACGCCAGTGCGCCCAGCACGAAGTACTTGATCGCAGCTTCCGAAGACAGCTTGGAATCGCGATTGAGCGCCACCAGTGCGTAGGACGACAGCGTCAACAGCTCCAGGCCCAGGTAGACCATGACCAGGCTGCCGGCAGAAACCAGCAGCATCACGCCGATCACCGCGAAGATCGTCAGCGTGTAGAACTCGCCCACGAACAATTTGCGGTCGATGAGATAGGGACGTGCGTAGATGAACACCAAAATCGTGCTCAGCAACGCAAAGACCTTGAGGATCTCTGCAACGCCATCGCGGATAAATGACCCGTTGAATGCAGTGACGGATCCTGCGGGCTGACCCTTGACTACCAGGTAAGCCGCGACAACAAGCACCAAGATGGAGAGCCAATGTATCCAGACGCGTTTGGCGGCTGGCAAGAAAGCGTCCGCAAGTAGCAGCACGCACGCCGCGGCGACCAGATAGAACTCCGGCAGCGTGATCAGAATGTCGTTCAAATTCGGCATGGTCGCTCTCGATCAGACCTTGTGAATGGCCAACAGCTGGACCAGTTGGTTCACCGAGCTGTCCATCAGATGGGTCAGCGGTTCGGGCCAGATACCTACGAACAGCACCATGGCCGCGAACACACCCAGCACGAAGGTTTCGCGCCCGTTGATGTCCTTCATCTCTGCCACGTGCGAGTTGGTCACATCGCCCCACAACACGCGCTTGACGAGATAAAGCGTGTAGGCCGCGCCGATGATCAGTGTGAAAGCCGCAAACAGCGCAATCCACGGGTTGGCGCTGAAGCTGGCCAGGATCACCATGAATTCACCCACGAATCCACTGGTACCTGGCAGACCGCAGTTGGCCATCGCGAACAGCACGTAGAGGAAGCCGAACCAGGGCATCACGTTGATGACGCCGCCGTAATCTTTGATCAGACGCGTATGCAGGCGGTCGTACAGCACGCCGATGCACGAGAACATCGCGCCCGACACGAAGCCGTGCGAAATCATCTGCACCATGGCACCCTGCATGCCCAGACGCGCGGCATCGGTATTCCCAAGGTCGCGAACCAGCATGAAGGCGATAAATACGCCTAGCGTCACGAAGCCCATGTGCGCAACGGACGAATACGCCACGAGCTTCTTCATGTCCTCCTGCACCAGCGCCACGTAGCCGATGTAAACCACGGCGATCAGGCTGAGCAGGATCACGAACCAGGCGAAATGTGCCGACGCGTCGGGCGTAATCGGCAGGCTGAAGCGCAGGAATCCGTACCCGCCGATCTTCAGCATCACCGCCGCCAGCACCACCGAACCGCCGGTCGGCGCTTCCACGTGCGCATCCGGCAACCATGTGTGCACCGGCACCATCGGCACCTTCACCGCGAAGGCGATCAGGAAGGCAAAGAACAGCCAGCTCTGCTCCTGCAACGTGAGCGGCAGCGTCGCCAGCGTGTGCAGATCGAACGTGCCGGCCTTCAGGTACAGGTAGATCAGGCCGATCAGCATGAAGATCGAGCCGAGGAACGTATAAATGAAGAACTTCAGGGTGGCGTACACGCGACGCGGGCCACCCCAGATACCGATGAGGATGAACATCGGTATCAGCATCGCTTCGAAGAACACGTAGAACAGCAAGGCGTCGGTGGCGCAGAACACACCGATCATCAGGCCTTCGAGCACCAGCATGGCGGCCATGTATTGATGCGGCTTGTCCTGGATGACTTCCCAGGCACCCACGATGACCAGGATGCCGACGAGCGTGGTCAGCAGGATCAGCGCGACCGAAATACCGTCGACGGCCAGGCTGTAATGCACATTCAGCGAGGCAATCCACATATGGCTTTCGGCCAGCTGCATGCCACCCGCATCCGCGTTGTACTGCGGAATCAGGAACAGGCTGACGGCAAAGGTGAGTACTGCCATCAGCAGGGACAACCAGCGGGCCGTGTTGGGCCGGCTGGAACCGGCCAGCAGAACAGGCACCGCGCCTACGATGGGCAGCCAGATCAACAGGCTGAGCAGATGATTGAACATGGAGCTCGTTTCCCTTATTGCCCGATCAGCCAGTACCCGCCCATGAGCAGGATCAGACCGAGGATCATCGCAAACGCGTAGTGGTACAGATAACCAGACTGGACACGGCGCAAGCCCGAGGCGATGCGCTGGATCGTGCTGGCCGAACCGTCAATCAAAACACCATCGATTACAGCGGCATCGCCGCCCTTCCAGAACATGCGACCCAGAGCAACACCGCCACGCGCGAAAATCGCGAAGTAGATGTCGTCGACCCAGTATTTGCGATCGAGGATCGTCCAGATCGGCTTGAGCGCGCTCTTGATCTTGTCAGCCACCGACGGATTGAACAGGTAGATGTAGGTGGTCATCATGAATGCAGCAAACACCAGCCAGAACGGCAGTTGCGCAAAACCATCGAGACCCGCCTGCCACCAACTGTGGAAGTCCTTACCAACTTCTTCCAACACGTTGTTAGCGCTCTGCACGTGAATCGATTCGCCGAACCAGCCACCGAACAGCATCGGCTTGACCGTGAACATACCCACGAACAACGACGGAATGGCCAGCAGGATCAGCGGCAAGGTCACCACCCACGGCGACTCCTTGGGCGGATGATGCAGCACACCCTGCTCATGATGATCGTGGTCGTCGTGGTGATCATCGTGGCCGTGCGCATCGTGATGACCGTGATGCTCGACAACCTTGAAGCGCTCCTTGCCGTGGAACGTCATGTACATCTGGCGGAACGTATAGGTCGCCGTCACAAAGGCACCAACCACCACGCAGAAATACGCGTAACCGGAGCCCCAACGATGCGACTCGTGCACCGCATCGATGATCGAATCCTTCGAGTAGAAACCCGAGAAGAACGGGACGCCGCAAAGCGCGAGCGCACCGATCCACATGGTGATCCAGGTGATCGGCATGTACTTGCGCAGGCCGCCCATGTAGCGCATGTCCTGCTCATGGTGCATGGCGATGATCACCGAACCGGCGCCAAGGAACAGCAATGCCTTGAAGAACGCGTGCGTCATCAGGTGATACACGGCGCCAGCGTAGGCCGAAACACCCAGCGCGACGGTCATGTAGCCAAGCTGCGACAGCGTCGAATAGGCGACAACGCGCTTGATGTCGTTCTGCACGATGCCGATCAAGCCGGTGAACAGCGCACCGGTGGCACCGATCACCAACACGAAGCTGAGCGCCGTCTCCGACAGTTCATACAGCGGCGACATGCGCGCCACCATGAAGATGCCGGCGGTCACCATCGTCGCGGCGTGGATCAGCGCGGAGATCGGGGTCGGGCCTTCCATCGAGTCGGGCAGCCACACATGCAGCGGCACCTGTGCCGACTTACCCATCGCACCGATGAACAGCAGGATGCAGATCACCGTAGCGGCGTCCCACTGCGTGCTCTGGGTCACCGTGAGCGTCTTGCCGATCAGCGTGGGCGCCGCCGAGAACGCGGTGGCGTAATCCAGCGTACCCAGGAAATAAAGGATCGCAGCGATACCGAGCAAGAAGCCGAAGTCACCCACGCGATTGACGATGAACGCCTTGAGGTTGGCGAAGATCGCGGTCGGACGCTTGTACCAGAAACCGATCAGCAGGTACGACACCAGGCCCACCGCTTCCCAGCCGAAAAACAGCTGCAGGAAGTTGTTGCTCATCACGAGCATCAACATCGAGAAGGTGAACAGCGAGATGTAGCTGAAGAAGCGCTGGTAGCCGTCGTCATCGGCCATGTAGCCAATGGTGTACACGTGCACCAGCAGCGACACGAACGTGACCACCACCATCATCATGGCGGTAAGGCGATCGATCAGGAAGCCAACGGTGGCGGTGTATTTGCCGATCTCGAACCACGTGTAGATATTGTGGTTGTAGACCGGCGCGCCGCCCATCGTGATCTGGTACAGCACGTAGAACGACAGCCCGCAGGAAATCAGCAGACCCAGAATGGTGACGCTGTGCGCGCCGACGCGACCGATCTGCTTGCCCAGGAACCCGGCGAGCAGGCAGCCGACAAGCGGCGCCAGCGCGATGGTCAACAGAATGGAGGTGGAAAGTTCCATGTGCTCAACCCTTCATGCTGTCGATTTCGGCGACGTTGACCGTGCTCCGGTTGCGGAACAGCAAGACCAGGATCGCCAGGCCGATGGCGGATTCCGCCGCGGCCACGGTGAGGATGAAGAAAACGAAGACCTGCCCCGCCACGTCGTGATTGAAGCGCGAGAAGGCAACGAAATTGATGTTCACGGCCAGCAGCATCAGCTCGATCGCCATCAGCAACACGATGACGTTCTTGCGGTTGATGAAGAGGCCCGCGACCGAAATGCAGAACAGGATCGCGCCAAGCACGATGTAATGCGAAAGCGTAATCATGACTTGGACTCCTGGGCCGACGCGGGTTGGCTATCGACCGGACGTTCAGCCGCCATCTTGATGATGCGCACCCGGTCGCTGGCCTTCACCGCCACCTGCTCGCTGGCCTGCTGATGGCGAACACCGGTGCGCTGACGCAGCGTAAGTGCCACAGCGGCGATCACACCGACGGTCAGGATAAGCGCAGCGACTTCGAACGGCAGCAGGTATTGCGTGTAGAGCGCCATACCCAGCCAGGCCGTATTGGACATGCCCGCCGCAGTAGCTGGATTCACACCCATCGTCTGGGTATGCATGACGCGCACGCCGATCAGGCCGAGCATCTCGACCAACATGACGACGGCCACGATGAGGCCGACCGGAAGGTATTTCACGAACCCCTCGCGCAGCTTCTCCTGGTCGATGTCCAGCATCATCACCACGAACAGGAACAGCACCATCACCGCGCCGACGTAAACCACGATCAGCGCGATAGCGAGAAATTCGGCCTCAGCAAGCATCCAGATGCAGGCGGTGCTGAAAAACGCCAGCACCAGGGACAGCACGGCCTGTACCGAATTGCGCAGTGTGATCACCGACAGCGCCGCGATCACGGTCACCGCCGCGAAGGCGTAGAAGCAGACGAGTTGGAACACAGACGGATCAATCATCGATAGTGTCCTCAGCGATAGGCCGCGTCTTGCGCGCGTGCTGCCGCGATATCGGCTTCGAAGCGATCACCGATGGCCAGCAGCTGCAGCTTGTTCACCACGTTCTCGCCACGATGTTCGAAGTGGTATTCGTGCACGTGTGTTTCGACGATCGAATCCACCGGGCAGCTTTCTTCGCAGAAACCGCAGTAGATGCACTTGAACAGGTCGATGTCGTAACGCGTGGTGCGACGCTGACCATCGCTGGCGCGCGGCGCCGAGTCGATCGTGATGGCCAGCGCGGGGCACACGGCTTCGCACAACTTGCACGCGATGCAGCGCTCTTCACCGTTGGCGTAACGGCGCAACGCATGCAGACCGCGGAAGCGGTTGGATTTGGGAATGTGCTCCATCGGATAGCGCATCGTGTACTTGGGGCTGAACAGATACTTCCAGGTCAGCACCATGCCCTTGAGCAATTCGATGAGCAGCAGGCTTTTGAAATAGTTGGTAATGCGAGACATGGCTTTCTTTAGCCCCCCGTGCCGATGTGAACCCAGCCGTAGTACTTCATGCAGCCGGCGACGAACACCCACACGATGGCGATGGGAATGAATACCTTCCAGCCCAGACGCATGATCTGGTCATAGCGATAACGCGGGAAGGTGGCACGGAACCAGAGGAACAGGAACGCGAAGAAGAACGCCTTCGCCAATAGCCAGATGAAACTGGTGTGCCCAAGCACCGGCACGCTTTCCGGGAACGGACTCAACCAGCCGCCCATGAACAGGAGCGAAGCCAGGAAGCTGACCAGGATCATGTTGGCGTATTCGGCCAGGAAGAACAGCGCGAATGTCGAGCCCGAATATTCCACATGGAAGCCGGCCACGATTTCCGATTCGCCTTCCGCGACGTCGAACGGTGCGCGATTGGTTTCGGCCACGCCCGAGACGAAATAGACCACGAACACCGGCAGCAACGGCCACATGAACCAGTCCAGGATGCCCTTATGGCCGGCCTGTGCATTGACGATGTCGGTGAGGTTGAGGCTGCCCGCCAGCACCAGCACACAAACCAGGCACAGACCCATCGCCAGTTCGTAGGAGATCACCTGTGCAGCCGAACGCATCGCACCCAGTAGCGCATAGCGCGAGTTGGAGGCCCAGCCGGCGAGGATGATGCCGTACACACCCAGCGAAGTCATCGCGAGCAGATAGAGCAAACCCGCATTGGCGTTGGACAAAGCAAAGCGCGCACCGAAAGGTATCACCGCCCATGCTGCCAACGCAGGAATCAATGCCAGCAACGGTGCCGTGTAGTACAGGAACTTGTTGGCATTGGTGGGCAGGATCACTTCTTTGCAAATCAGCTTCACCACGTCGGCGAAGGCTTGCAGCAAGCCCAACGGACCGATCTGGTTGGGCCCCATGCGCACGTGCATCCAGCCCAGGACCTTGCGTTCCCAGTACACGTACAGCGCCACCGTGAGGGTGAGCGGAAGAACGACCGCCACGACCAGCAATATGGGAATGATTAGCTGATGGAGAATCTGATCGCCCATGATTTACGCCTTGCTCAAGGTGATGGCCGCGCCGTAAGGCGGCAGCGTCGCGGTCTGATCGTGTGCGGCTTCGATCCACACGGAACCATCGGGTACCGTCGCATCGATGACCAGCGGGAGGACGACGTTCCCCACTTTGACCTGACCACCGTCGGCCAGGCCCTGCCGCTGAGCTTCTTCCGCATTCACGCGCACGGCCGCTGCGCGATTGAGCGGATGCGCCTGCAGCGCGGTGGCGCGGCGAATCACAGCGTCGCTGCGATAAACCGGCCACGTAGCGAGACGGCTGAGACCTTGCACCGACTTGCGCGCGGCCAGTCCCTGCTTCGTCGCAACAACCTGTTCGGTAATGCCCGCACGCAGGCCAGCAAGATCGTCGAACTCGAAGCCGGCAAGCTTCATCTGGCCGCCGAGCGCACGCAGCACCTTCCAGCCGGCACGAACATCCTGGCCCGGCGCCTTGGCACCGACTTCCACGTGCTGAGCGACGCCGTCGACGTTCACGAGCGTGCCGTCGATTTCCGGCAACAGACCGATCGGCAGGATCACATCGGCAACGTCACGCAGCTCAGGCGTTGCGAACGCCGCAAACGCGACGATGTGCTGCGTGCCGTGCAGCGCGTTGACCACCGCCGAACCATCGGCGAAGTCGTGCGGCAATTCCAGGCCATAAAGCACATAAGCCTTGCGCGGCTGAGCCAGCATGGCCTGCGCATCGAGACCGCCGTTGCCCGGCACCACGCCGACTTTGGCGAGACCGACGGCGTTGGCACCCGCCGGCAGCTCGTTGTAGGCGGCACCCGTCGCTTCGGCGACGAAGCGCGCGATGGCACGAAGCCACGAGGCCTGCGGATGCGTGACCGCGGCGTCGCCGAGGATCACCACCGCCTGACCGGACTTCAGCGCGGCAATCGCATCGCTATCGCCCTGATCGTTCGCCGCGCCATTGATGGCGTCGGCCAGATGCGCCGGAGCCGTTGCACCCGCAGCGACCGCTGCCTTGGCGAGCGACAGCAACGCATCGACCAGCGCATGCGGCGCAACGATGGCTTCGCCGGCCAGCTTGTAGTTGAAGTGGAATTCCGCCGGATTGACGGCGTAGACCTTGGCGCCCTTCTTCACCGCCTGATGGATGCGGTGGTTGAGTAGCGGCATTTCGTAACGCAGATTGGAGCCGACCAGCAGCGCAGCCTTCACCTTGTCGACGTTGGCGACGGCCATGCCGAACGGTTGCGCCACGGCGTTGTCGGCGAAATCGAGCTGGCGCAGGCGGTGATCGATGTGCGCACTGCCCAGGCTGCGAGCGAGGCGCACCAGCAGGTCGCCTTCCTCGTTCGTCGTGGACGGATGCACCAGCACGCCGAGATCGTTGCCCGATACTTCCTTCAATGCGGCGGCGGCGGTGTTGAGCGCGTCTTCCCACGTCGTACCCTGCCAGCGACCGTTGCGCTTCACTTCCGGCGTGCGCACGCGATCGGCGGCGTAAAGACCCTGATGGCTGTAGCGGTCGCGATCCGAAAGCCAGCATTCGTTGATGGCTTCGTTGTCGCGCGGCACGGTGCGCAACACTTCGCCGCGACGCGTGTGCAACCAAAGGTTGGAACCCAGCGCATCGTGATACGCGATCGACGGCTTGGCGACCAGTTCCCAGGCACGCGCCTTGAACTGGAACGGTTTGTTGGTCAGCGCACCGACCGGGCATACGTCGATGATGTTGCCCGACAGCTCGGTCTCCAACGTCTTGCCGATGTAGGTGCCGATCTGCAGGTTTTCACCGCGGCTCATGCCACCCAGTTCGTAGGTACCGGCGATTTCGCTGGTGAAGCGCACGCAGCGCGTGCACTGGATGCAGCGGGTCATCTCGGTGGCAACCAGCGAGCCGAGGTTTTCGTCGGCGATGGTGCGCTTGCGTTCGGTGTAGCGCGACACGCTGCGGCCATAGCCGAGCGCCACGTCCTGCAGTTCGCACTCGCCGCCTTGATCGCAGATCGGACAGTCGAGCGGATGGTTGATCAGCAGGAATTCCATCACGTCGCGCTGGAACTTCAGCGCTTTTTCCGTGCGGGTCGTGACCTTCATGCCCTCGGCCACCGGCGTAGCACAGGCCGGTTGCGGCTTGGGCATCGGACGACCGCCCATTTCGACGTCGACCAGGCACATGCGGCAGTTGGCGGCGATCGGCAGCTTGCGGTGATAGCAGAAACGTGGGATCGCGATGCCGATGGCGTCAGCCGCCTCGATGATCATCGCGCCCTTGCGGATCTGCGTGGGCTTGCCATCGATCTCGATGTTCAGGAGATCAGGCGCGGTATTGGCTGGCTGCGCACTCATGCAGCAACTCCACGGCGGTTTTCGGCAAGCCGGTCTTCGGTCATCGAGCGACCATGCTGCACGTAGTATTCGAATTCATTCCAGAACTTGGCGAGGAAGCCTTGCACCGGCCACGCGGCGGCTTCGCCGAACGCGCAGATGGTGTGGCCCTCGATCTGGCCGGCGATGGCCTTGAGGCGATGCAGGTCGTCCTGCGTGCCCTTGCCTTCCACGATGCGGCTCAGCACGCGGAACATCCAGCCGGTACCTTCGCGGCACGGCGTGCACTGGCCGCAGGATTCGGCGTGGTAGAACTGCGAGATGCGATGGCAGGCCTTCACCATGCAGGTGGTCTCGTCCATCACGATCACCGCGCCGGAACCGAGGCCCGAGCCCAGCTTCTGCAGGCAGTCGTAATCCATGGTGGCGGTCATCATTTCCTCGGCATTGAGCACCTTCATCGAAGAGCCGCCGGGAATCACCGCCTTGAGTTTGTTGCCGTTGCGCACGCCACCGGCCAACTCCAGCAAGTCCTTGAACGACGTGCCGAGGCGAACTTCGAAGTTGCCCGGATGGTTGACGTGGCCGGACACCGAGAAGATCTTCGGACCGCCATTGTTCGGCTTGCCGAGGTTGAGGAACCACTCCGCGCCGTTGCGCAGGATCGCCGGCACCGAGGCATAGGTTTCGGTGTTGTTGATCGTGGTCGGCTTGCCGTACAGGCCGAAATTGGCCGGGAACGGCGGCTTGAAGCGCGGCTGGCCCTTCTTGCCTTCGAGCGATTCCATCAGCGCGGTTTCTTCGCCGCAAATGTAGGCGCCGGCGCCGAGTGCGCCGTAGATGTCGACGTCGATGCCGCTGCCTTGAATGTTCTTGCCGAGCAGGCCGGCCGCGTACGCTTCCTTCAATGCCTCTTCGAAGTGTTCGAAGGGTTCATGATGGAATTCGCCGCGCAGGTAGTTGTAAGCCACCGTCGAACCGGTCGCGTAGCACGCGATCGCCAGACCTTCGACCACCGAATGCGGGTTGTAGCGCAGGATGTCGCGGTCCTTGGCGGTGCCGGGTTCGGATTCGTCGGAGTTGCAGAGAATGTACTTCTGCATGTTGCCCTTCGGCATGAAGGACCACTTCAAACCAGTGGGGAAGCCCGCGCCGCCACGGCCGCGCAGGTTGCTGTTCTTGACGATATCGACGATCGAGGCGGGATCGGGCTTCTCGGCGAGGATTTTCTTCCACGCCTTATAGCCGTCCATTTGCAGATAGCTGTCCATCGCCCACGGCTTGTCGAAATGCAGCGTGGTGTAGACGACCTGGTGTTCCTGGGGTGCGGGTCCGACTGCCATTGCCCTGCCCTTACTTGAGACCGTCGAGAATCTCGTCGACCTTTTCGGTCGTGAGACGCTCGTGGTAGTGACCATTGACCGTCATCGCCGGCGCATACACGCAGGCAGCGATGCACTCTTCTTCTTTCTTCAGATACACGCGGCCGTCAGCCGTGCTTTCGCCCGCCTTGATGCCGAGCTTCTTCTCGCAGTGACGCAGCAGATCTTCGCCGCCGTTGAGCCAGCACGAAATGTTGGTGCAGACGGCGACGTTGTGACGTCCGACCGGCTTGGTTTCCAGCATCGAGTAGAAGCTGGACACTTCGTAAGCCCACACGGCGGGCACGTCGATGTACCTCGCAACGGCCGTGATCAGTTCATCGGTGAGATAACCGTGGTTCTGTTCCTGCGCGGCGAACAGCGCCTGGATCAGCGCGGAGCGCTTGCGATCCGGCGGGAACTTGCCCAGCCAATGATCGATGTGATGACGCGTATGCTCGTTGAGCACGACGAGCGGATCGACGTTCTTGACCTGCTCGTAATTTCCGGTGACTTTCATGGTTTCGTTACTCCGGGCTCAGCGATCGACTTCGCCGAACACGAGGTCATAGGTGCCGATCACCGCCACGGCATCGGCCAGCATGTGGCCGCGCACGAGGGCATCCATCGACGACAGGTGGGCAAAACCCGGTGCGCGCAGGTGTACACGGAACGGCTTATTCGCGCCGTCGGAAACCAGGTAGCAACCGAACTCGCCCTTGGGGGCTTCAACCGCGGCGTAGGTTTCACCCGCCGGCACACCGTAACCTTCGGTGAAAAGCTTGAAGTGATGAATCAGCGCTTCCATGTCTTCCTTCATGGCCTCGCGCTTGGGCGGCGCGACCTTGAAGTTTTCCACCATCACGGGGCCCGGGTTGGCTCGCAGCCAAGCCACGCACTGTTTGATGATGCGGTTGGACTGGCGCATTTCTTCGACGCGCACCAGGTAACGGTCGTAGCAATCGCCATTGACGCCGACCGGTATGTCGAAATCTACATCGGCGTACTTCGCATACGGCTGCTTCTTGCGCAGATCCCAAGCGATACCGGAACCGCGAATCATCGCACCGGTCATGCCCCACTGCTGGGCAAGTTCGGGCGACACGACGCCGATGCCAACGGTACGCTGCTTCCAGATGCGGTTGTTGGTGAGCAGCTCTTCGTACTCATCCACCTTGGTCGGGAAGTCCGAAGTGAAAGCATCGAGGTAGTCGAGCATCGAGCCTTCACGCCAGCTGTTGAGGCGTTTAAGATCGCTGCCCTTGTGCCACGGCGACTCGCGGTACTGCGGCATCTTGCCGGGCAGATCGCGATACACGCCGCCGGGGCGATAGTAGGTGGCGTGCATACGTGCGCCGGACACGGCTTCGTAGCAGTCCATCAGCTCTTCGCGTTCGCGGAAGGCGTAGAGAAATACCGCCATCGCGCCAAGGTCGAGCGCGTTCGAACCCACCCACATCAGGTGATTGAGGATGCGGGTGATCTCGTCGAACATCGTGCGGATGTACTGCGCACGCTCCGGCGCCTGAATACCCAGAAGGGTTTCGATGGCGCGCACATAAGCGTGCTCGTTGCACATCATCGACACGTAGTCGAGACGATCCATGTAGCCGATCGACTGATTGAACGGCTTGGATTCGGCC
Source organism: Dyella psychrodurans (assembly GCF_003363265.1). Taxonomy (GTDB): domain Bacteria; phylum Pseudomonadota; class Gammaproteobacteria; order Xanthomonadales; family Rhodanobacteraceae; genus Dyella_B; species Dyella_B psychrodurans. The sequence continues at coordinate 965,339 of NZ_QRBF01000001.1, forward strand.
AGCTTCTCGGTACCACGATGCAGCAGGCCTACGTGCGGATCGGCGCGGACGACGGTTTCGCCGTCCATCTCCAGCACCAGGCGCAGCACGCCGTGCGCAGCGGGATGCTGCGGGCCGAAGTTCATCGTGTAATTGCGGATTTCTTGCACGCTCATGCTCAGTTCTCCCGCCAGTGGTCGGCGGCTTCCGCCTTGGCCTGGATCAGGTCGGCGTCGTCGCGGATCACGCGCGGGACGAGCACGCGCGGTTCGATCGAAACAGGTTCATAGACCACACGCTTCTGCTCGGGGTCGTAGCGCACTTCGACGTTGCCGATGAGCGGGAAGTCCTTACGGAACGGATGGCCGACGAAACCGTAGTCGGTCAGGATGCGGCGCAGGTCCGGATGGCCGTCGTAGATGATGCCGAACAGGTCGAACGACTCGCGCTCGAACCAGTTCAGGCCCGGCCAGGTATGCACGAGCGACGGCACCACCGGAAGACTGTCGTCTTCGCAGAACACGCGCACGCGCAGGCGTTGATTGAGTTCGATCGACAGCAGATGGACGACGGACGCGAAGCGGCGCGGGATCGCAACATCGCGCGGACGGTCGGCCCACGTGAAGCGACCGATGGCCTCGCCCTCCACGCCACGCGAGAAGCCGGTACTGGTGACGTCGGTGGTATCCCACTCCGTCTGACCGTAGCCGAGATAATCGACGCCGCACAGATCGACCGCTTCCGTGAAACGGAAGCCGGGCTCATCGCGCAGCGCGGTCGCGACAGAAAGCAGGCTGGCCGCGGCAACTTCCGCCGTGGTCTGGCCGTGCGAAACGGTGACTTTCACCAGATCGCCGAATCGCGCGGAGAGGCGCTCGACCAGCGAGTTCGTTTGTGTATCGCTCATGACGACGCCTTTCAGGAACGCGCGATGGTGCTGGTACGACGGATCTTCTTTTGCAACTGCAAAATGCCGTGAATCAACGCCTCGGCCGTGGGCGGGCAGCCAGGCACGTAGATGTCCACCGGGACGATTCGATCGCAACCGCGCACCACGGAATAGGAGTAGTGGTAATAACCGCCACCGTTAGCGCAGCTGCCCATCGAGATCACCCACTTCGGGTCGGGCATCTGGTCGTAAACCTTGCGAAGCGCAGGCGCCATTTTGTTGACCAGCGTGCCGGCCACGATCATCACGTCGGACTGGCGCGGGCTGGGACGGAACACCACGCCGTAGCGATCAAGGTCCAGACGCGCAGCGCCGGCGTGCATCATTTCCACCGCGCAGCAGGCCAGGCCAAAGGTCATCGGCCACATCGAACCGGTACGCGCCCAGTTCATCAGCGCATCCACGGTGGTGGTGACCGCGCCGCGCTGGATCACGGGGTTGTCGCCAGCCGGACGCAGAATGTCGTCGACCACGTTCAACGGCTGCGGGTTGTGCATCACCCGATCAATGGCGGAGATCACTCCCATTCCAGCGCTCCCTTTTTCCACACGTAGGCAAAACCGATCACCAGCAGCAACAGGAACAGGCCCATTTCAATGAGCGCAACGATGCCGATGTGCTGGAACACTACCGCCCACGGAAAAAGGAAGGCGATTTCCAGATCGAAAATGATGAAGAGAATGGCGAGGAGGTAATAGCGCACGTCAAACTGCATGCGCGCATCCTCGAAGGCCTCGAAGCCGCACTCGTACGGCGAGAGCTTGTCCGATTCGGGGCGACGCGGGCCGACCAGCAGGCCGAGCGTGACGAGGACGATACCCATTCCGGCGGCGACCGCGATGAACAGGAGGACGGGCCAATATTCGGCAAGCACGGTTTAACTTACCTCCGCACCTCAGTGGTGCATCAGTGACCGTTGGGGTAAACGGTCCGGAGTTCGATTCAGCGGGCTGTCCAGCCCTGTACGCTGACATGCAGAATGCAGGTGCTCGACGATCCTCGGGACGAGCCCGGGGATCGGGATATTGTATCAGCGCGTACGGGTGCGCCGACAAGCCTTGTGTGGCGCAACATGGGACATTTCTTGCAGTAATTGGATATTTCTAACAATAACTTTCAATAAGGCGCCTATGGTGAGGCTCCTAAGTTATCGACCGGCATGATCCCCTGCCCCGTGAAGCATGCGGCGCAAGTTACCGCGATGGAACTACATCGTCTGCGTAGGGCGTTCCGAACCCAGCACACCGGCAAGCAACGACTCGATACGGCCACGCGCCGCTTCGCCATCGTTCGATTCGTTGAATTGCACGCCGATGCCGGCCGTACGGTTGCCTTGCGCGCCGATCGGCGTGATCCAGACAACCTTGCCGGCGACGGAAAGACGTTCGCTTTCGTCGATCAGGCTGATCAGCAACACCACTTCATCGCCCAGCGAATAACGCTGCGCAGTGGGCGCAAACAGGCCGCCATGCTTCAAGAACGGCATGTACGCGTTGTAGAGCGACGTGGTGTCCTTGAACTTCAGCGAGATGATGCCCTGGCGGGCGGCGACCGGGTTCATGCCTGCTCCTGCCGTGCGGCGCTGTCGGCGGTTGTCGAGATCGCATCGTAACCACCCGACCTCTTTAGCGCAAAGCCGTGATCGCAGGGAACCGCCAACACGGCCTCACAAAGCATGCCAACCCCAGTGATCGAAGATCCACGGTGTGGGCCAATCCAGGTGAAGCTTGGCGAAGGCGGGTTTCGGCAGCGGATGTCCCGAAGGCCATGTGAATCGGTATGTGCCATCCGGGTCCCTGGCGATGGGCGCATCGATCCAGCGCCAATCCTGGACGCCGGCTGGTGTAGCCACCATCAATCGGAGCCAGCGCCCAAGCGCACTCGGGGGTCGCCAAGGCAGTCGCAGGTCGCCAGCGGCGGTGTCGGCCGCCATATAGCGTTCCGGACCGAGTGCCAGGCGTCGCATGCGCCTGCCACTCAGCGCCATCTGCGTCTGGTTCTCTTCGAGTGCCCGGGACTTGCGTTGCTGTTGATCCGCCGCAGCCTCGACAAGGATGGGATAACGCTCCGTGTTTGCCTCGCCGTGGACGGGATAGGCAAGCAGCGTCGGCGCGGAAGGCATATCACTCAGCGCCAAGCTGCACAGCACGTGCGCCGCACCGTGATCGGGATGGCGGTCATCCAGAGCCGGGCAGCAGATCACGCTGGGCTGAAATTCCTGCAACTGCGCACGGATCGCCGCCATGGAACCGAACGCATCGTCACGAAGGCGATTCGTGATGCCCATATCCGACCAGCCGAGGGGATGTAGCGCGGAAGCAGGCACGCCCAACTGCGCGATGGCGTGCATGACTTCCGCTCGACGCCGCACTCCCCAACGCTTGCGGGCCGCATCGTCAATGCGCAATCGACGCTCGATAAAGCGTTGCGGCCAAGGGTTGTTGTCGCCGTCCGTCAACAGCAAAAGCCGGACCATCCCTCCTGCCGCCAGCACCTGCTGAACGAGCAGTCCGCATCCGATGGTTTCGTCGTCCGGATGCGGCGCCACGACCAACAGACGGGTCTGCGCGGAAACGGACAACGGCTGCATCAGCGCCAGCGCCCCAGCAACTCCAGCAACAACAGGTCGCCACGCAAAGGTCCGCGCAACGCTTCGCGCGTGCGATTCGCCGCGTCGTACCATGCTCCCAGACTTTCGATGTCGAGTGCACTGGAAAGCGGACCAGCCTGCGTCGCCGCGCGAGCGCGCATTTCGTCCGCGACGGCTTGCGCGGCAAACCACAGTCGTTGCTGGGGTGCGTTGTCGAGCCAGCGCCGGCCCATCTCCATGGCATCGCCGCGTCCGGCGGCAAGCGCGGCCAGGTCTTTGCGAACCTCCTGCCGCTGAGCCAGGGCGCCCTCTTCCGCCCAGATGCGCGCAAGCCCCGGATTACCGCCGGCGGCCGCCAGCGCGCCTGCGGCATCGCTCACACCGGCGCTCTGCAACCAGGCAAGCGAATCGGCCTGCGTGGGCAATTGAAAATCGATGCGCTGGCAGCGGCTGCGGATGGTCGCCGGCATGCGCCAGGGTTCGTCGGCCAGAAGAATCAGCATGGTCTGCGAGGCCGGCTCTTCCAGCGTCTTCAATAGCGCGTTGGCCGCTGCCGCGTTCATGGCATCGGCCGGATCGATGCTGGCGATCTGCCAGCCGCCGAATTGGCTGGACGTGGAAAGGCGCGCGGAAAGCTCGCGAATCTGATCGACCACGATTTCCGAACGCTGCACGCCGTCCTTGCGCAGGCCATAGCTCAACGATACGACATCGGGATGCGTACCGGCATTCACCAGCAGACAGCTGCGACACGTGCCGCATGCGTCGCCGTTCGTCGCGTTCTGACACAAAAGCCCGCGCACGAAGCGCTGCAGAAAATCACGTTTGCCCAATCCGCGTGATCCGCACAGCAACAACGCGTGCGGCAATGCATGACGTTCGCGACGCGCCTGCAGACGCGCCCAATGATCGGCGTGCCACGGAGGGATACTCATGCGTGCGTCTCGAACAAATGCGCCATGGCGGCTGTCGCCGCCCGCAGCACGTCATCGGGAGACAAGCTGGCGTCGATGACACGCCAACGTTGCGGCTCGGCATGGGCCCGCTCGCGATAGGCCTGTCGAACGCGCTCGAAGAATGCATCGGCTTCGGTTTCGATACGATCCGCCGCACCGCGGCCTGCGGCACGCGCGCGACCTGTGGATACCGGCAGATCGAGCAGCAGGGTCAGGTCGGGCTTCAATCCCGCGCACGCCCAGCGTTCCAGCTCTGCAATGCGTTCCTGCGGCTGACCACGCCCGGCACCTTGATAGGCGTAGCTCGCATCGACATAGCGATCGCACAGCACCCAGTGCCCGGCGTCCAGCGCCGGCAGAATGCGTTCGCGCACCAGTTGCGCGCGAGCGGCGAACATCAGCAGCAACTCGCTTTCGGGACTGATATCCGGATGCGAAGGATCAAGCACGATCGCACGAATCGCCTCGCCCAGTTTCGTGCCGCCGGGTTCGCGCACCTGCAGCAGGTCTACGCCATGCTGTTGCAAATAATCGCGCAGCCCGGCCAGCAAGGTGCTCTTGCCTGCACCTTCGCCACCTTCCAGCGTGATGAAACGTCCTCGCTTGGTCATTGGCAGTGCTTCAGCTGATAACAGGCCACGTTGCGATTCTGCTCCTCGAGCGTGTCGGCAAAGATATGCGTACCGTTTCCTTTGGCCACGAAATAAAGCGCCGTGCCGGATGCCGGATGCAGTGCCGCTTCGATCGCCGGCTTGCCGGGCATCGCGATCGGCGTGGGCGGCAAGCCGAGTCGCGTATAGGTGTTGTAAGGCGTATCCGTGGTCAGATCGCTCTTGTGGATCGTACCGGCATAGCTGGCGCCCATTCCATAAATCACGGTGGGATCCGTTTGCAGCAGCATGTTTTTCTGCAGGCGACGCGTGAACACTCCGGCCACCTGCGGACGCTCGTCAGCGCGGCCGGTTTCCTTTTCCACGATGGAAGCCAGGATCAGCGCGTCGTATGGTGCCGCCAACGGCACGCCGGGATCGCGCTGGGCCCACAAGGCGTCGAGCGTTTTTGTCATGGCCGCATGCGCGCGTCGCAGCACATCCAGATCGCTGTCGCCCTTCACGTAGGCATAGGTTTCCGGAAGGAACCATCCTTCGGGCTTCTGTCCGGGCGCGCCGATCTTCTGCATGATCGTGGCATCGTCCATGCCCACGGTGTCGTGCTGCAGCTTGTCGGCTTTGTTCAGCGCCTGCAGCACATCGTGGAACGTCCACCCGTCGACGATGGTGACGTCACGCTGCAACACCCTGCCCTGCGCCATGTTGGTCAGCAGTTGCTGCGGCGTGATCCCGGGAGCGATGGCGTATTCGCCCGCGTGCAACCGTCCGGCCACGCGCATGCGCTCGGCAAGCAGTCGCCAGTAAAACGGGGCTGCCGTGCTCAGTCCCTGCGCGCGCAATTGATGCACGATGTCCTTGAAACTGGTTCCTTTGCCGATTTCGACGCTTTCGCCCGACGCACTGACACGTAGCGGCGTGTCGCCAAAGCGCGTGAAATCTCGCCAGAACCAGGTAGCGGCAGCGACGAATGCCAGCAACAGGACCAACAGGATAAGGCGCCACGACACGCGCCCATGGGTTGCACCGCCTCGATTCATGCCTGCTCCGTCGGAAAGCCCAAATCGCGCCAATGCCGCTGCATGGCGCGGGTTACCGGGCCGGGAGCGTACACGGTATTGCCCACGGCCTGAACTGGCAGGATGCCGCGAACGCTGGAACTGAGGAAGAGCTCCGAGGCTCCCAGGCATTCCGACAACGGCAGATCACGGACTTCGCAGTTGCCAAGGACGTCGAGCACCGCCGCGCGAGCCACGCCCGCGACGCCGCAGCGATCCACCGCCGGGGTCACCGGCACACCGTCGACAACGGCGAAAAGATTGGCCGCCGTCGCCGATATCGCATGGCCATGCTGATCGCACACCAAGCCTTCGGCCAGGGCCGGGTCGCTCCACTCGGCCCGCGCAAGCACCTGCTCCAGCCGATTCAGATGCTTGATCCCGGCCAGCAAAGGCTGATCGGCAAGCGTGGTATGGCATCGGTGCATGCGGATGCCATCGCGGTAGGTCTGCACGGATAGAGCCGGCATGGCGAACGCACCGACGATGCGTGTCGCAACCACCACGGAAGGCGGCGCATAGCCCCGCTCGCCTACCCCGCGAGTCATGGTAATTCGCACCACCGCGTCTTCGAACTTTTTCTTGACCTGTTGCGCTTCGTCCAGAAGTTGCTGCGCATCGGGACACGGTATCCGCAGGCGCTCGCACCCGGAACGCAGACGCTTCATGTGTCGATGCCACAAGGGAGCTGTGCTGCCGACGAACCGAATCGTTTCAAACAAGCCGTCGCCGTAGCTCAATCCTCGATCAAGTGCCGACACGCTTTCCGCAGGCTGGCCATTGATCAGCATCATCAACCGGCGACTCCCAGCGCTCGCAACATGCCGCGAGCCTTGGCGCGCGTTTCTTCCAGTTCTTTCGACGCAATCGAATCGGCAACGATGCCTGCGCCGGCGCGGAGACTTGCGCGGTTGCCCTGCAGTGTCAATGTGCGAATGAGGATGTTCAGGTCGAGGTCGCCATTGCGATCGAGGTAGCCCAGCGCACCGGTGTATGCGCCGCGCGGAGCATCTTCGAGCGCGGCGATGATCTCCATGCAACGCACCTTGGGGCAACCCGTGATCGTGCCGCCCGGAAAAGTGGCTGCGATGACCTGGCCTGGCGTCACGCCATCGCGCAAGCGTCCGCGCACATTCGAGACGATGTGATGCACGTGCGCGTAACTCTCGACGACCATCAACTCGTTTACCTCGACCGTGCCCGGACGACAGACTCGGCCAAGGTCGTTGCGCTCGAGATCGATCAGCATGACGTGCTCGGCGCGCTCCTTGGGATGTGCGCTGAGTTCCCGGATGCGCGCAAGATCGTCGTCCCCCGCTACGCGTGGCCGTGTACCCGCAATCGGGCGGGTTTGTGCCATGCCGCGTCGCACTTCGACCAGCCGTTCGGGTGAAGAGCTGACGATGGCCCAATCGTTCTGCTGCAGCAATCCCGCAAACGGTGCCGGGTTGGCCCGACGCAACGCCGCGTAGAGACTTGCGGCCGAAGGCGCTTCGGCGAAGCGCGCACGCCAGGCGCGGGAGAGATTGGCCTGAAACACATCGCCTGCGTGCAAATGTTCGTGGACGCGTGCCACGCCATCGAGAAACAAAGATGGTTCGTCTTCCTCGATGGCCTCAGGCGCCGCAAGCGACGGGATGACCGGCTCGGCGCCCAGATCGGCCTGCATCGCATCCAGCAGCGCCGCTTGATCCGCTTCGGCGACGAGTACGGTTCGATCGTGCAGGTGATCGACAATGATCGCCGCCGGACAGCGCACTGCCAGCGCCATGGGCAATTCGTCCGAATGACGCAGGCGCAGGGACGGTTCGATCTCCGCAGCCAGTTCATACGCCAGCAGCAGAACCCAGCCGCCGTGGAACGGCAATCCGTCATCGGCATGCCGCGGCAGACGCTCCGCCTGCCACGCAGCATCCAGCGCGTCGAGAAATCGCCCTTGGCTGATGCGTCCGTCGGCGCCGTGCACGCCGCCATCCGCATCAAGGCTCAGCGCGCTTTGCGGAAACGCGAAAAGGATGTCGTAACGCGCGTGCGCACTCGCGCGCGTCACGCTTTCGAGCAACGCGGGATAGCGCTCTGGAAACGCAGCGGCCGGCGCGAGAAGGTCGCGCCGGCCGGCGAGTGTGCGGGTAACGCAGGTCACTAGATACGACGGAAGGCGAGCGTGCCGTTGGTACCGCCGAAGCCGAACGAGTTGGAGATGGCGATATCGATCTTCGCCTCGCGCGCCGTATGGGGCACGAAATCGAGATCGCAGCCTTCGCCCGGTTCATCGAGGTTGATCGTGGGCGGCAGCACCTGATCGCGCAGGGCGAGAATGGTGAAGATGGCTTCGACGCCACCCGCGGCTCCCAGCAGATGGCCTGTCGTCGACTTGGTGGAACTGATGGCCAGCTTGTACGCGTGATCGCCGAACACGCGCTTGGCCGCCAGCACTTCACCCAGATCGCCCAGCGGCGTCGAGGTGCCGTGTGCGTTGACGTACTGCACATCGGTCGGATTGATCCCGCCATCACGCAGCGTGTTTTCCATGCAGCGTGCTGCGCCTTCGCCGCCTTCGCTGGGGGCCGTGATGTGATAGGCGTCGCCACTCATGCCGAAGCCGATCAGCTCGGCATAGATGCGAGCACCGCGTGCCTTGGCGTGTTCGTATTCTTCCAGCATCAGCACGCCAGCACCGTCGGAAAGCACGAAGCCGTCGCGATCCTTGTCCCAGGGACGGCTCGCCTTGTGCGGCTCGTCGTTGCGGGTCGACATCGCCTTGGCCGAGCAGAAGCCCGCCATCGCGGTACCGGTGGTTGAGAATTCGGCACCGCCGGCGATCATCGCGTCGGCATCGCCGTATTGGATCATGCGCGCGGCCAGGCCGATGTTGTGGGTGGCCGTCGTGCATGCGGTCACGCATGCGATGTTCGGGCCCTTCAGGCCAAACATGATCGACAGGTGACCCGAAACCATGTTGATGATCGAGCTGGGCACGAAGAACGGCGACACGCGGCGCGGCCCTTTTTCATGCAGCTCGATGGCTGTGTCTTCGATGGTGTTGAGGCCGCCGATGCCGGCGCCTACGGCCACGCCGATGCGCGGTGCGTTGGCTTCCGTCACTTCCAGCCCGGAATCACGCAGGGCCTGCGTGCCTGCCGCGACGCCGTAATGGATGAATGGATCCATCTTCTTGACGTCTTTGGGGGGCATCCATTGCAGGGGATCGAAGTCGCGCACCTGACCCGCAATGCGGGTGGCATACGCGGTGGCATCGAAGTGCGTCACCTCGCCGATGCCACTGACGCCTTTGAGAATGTTGTCCCAGGCGGTGGCGATGTCGTTGCCGACCGGCGAGATGATGCCCATGCCGGTCACTACCACTCGTCGTTTGCTCATGGATCTGTTTCCTTGCTGGTTCTGGAAGGATCAGCCGCCAGGCATCACCATCCGATGCACGTCGACTCCGCACACCATACGGGATCGGACGTTACATATTGCAGAAACGAAAACTGCGCCTTGATGGCGCAGCTTCCGGTATCGCTACGTGGAACATGGGACGCGATGTGCGTCGCCGCCACGAGGATCATTCCTTGGTGTGGGCCCTGATGTAATCAACGGCCTGCTGCACGGTGGTGATCTTCTCGGCGTCTTCGTCGGGGATTTCGGTTTCGAATTCCTCTTCGAGCGCCATCACGAGTTCAACCGTGTCCAGCGAATCCGCGCCCAGATCGTCCACGAACGAAGCGTTCGCCGTGACCTCATCTTCCTTCACGCCCAGCTGCTCGACGACGATTTTCTTGACGCGTTCTTCGATGGTGCTCATGTTGCCTTTACCTCCCAAGGGGAAATTGTCCGTCTTGCCTGGCTTTTGGCCGGCAAAGTCTGCGGCATTGTAGTGGCTAAGCCGCGAAGCCGCCAATTATATGCCAGGGAATGCAAGCCGCCACAGCCCCGCGCCGGCGCGAAGACGCCGATTGTCACCCAAAACGGGCTCCGTGACGACTTTTTCATCTCACCCGGCCCCAACGGGCCGGGAAATTCAAACGGTGCGATGAAAGACACCGCATACGAAGAGCGAGCTTGTGCCCGTCCCGGCGTTTTCAAGGCATGTACATGCCGCCGTTTACGTGCAAAGTCTCACCGGTTATATAGCCGGCCGCCGGCGAAGCGAGGAAGCCGACCGCCTTGGCGATATCGGTGGCCTCACCCAGACGTCCAAGTGCGATCTGCCCCAGCAGGGCTTGTTTGGATTCTTCAGGCAGGCCCCGGGTCATGTCGGTATCGATGAAACCGGGCGCGACCACGTTGACGGTGATGCCGCGCGATCCGATCTCGCGAGCCAGCGACTTGGAGAACGCAATGATGCCCGCCTTCGCCGCGGCGTAGTTTGACTGTCCAGGGTTGCCGGTCAATCCGATCACGGAGGCGATCGAGATGATGCGTCCCTTGCGTGCCTTCATCATCCCGCGCATGACGCCCTTCGACAGGCGATAGACGGAGGTGAGATTGGTATCGAGGATGGCCTGCCAATCCTCATCACGCATGCGCATCAGCAACTGGTCGCGCGTGATGCCTGCGTTATTGACCAGGATCGACACATTGCCGAATTGCTTGGCGATCTCGTCGATCAGGGCATCGACGGCAGCAGGATCGGTGACATTGAGGACGCGACCATGACCACCATGCGCCGCGAGGCGTTCGCCGATGGCTGCCGCGCCGGATTCGCTGGTTGCGGTGCCGATGACGGTGGCGCCCATGGCGGCGAGTTCATCGGCAATGGCAGCGCCGATACCGCGGCTGGCGCCGGTCACCAGCGCGACTTCACCTTGCAGTGTGCTCATTCTTCGATTTCCTTCAATGAAGCGAGATTCGAAACGTATTCAAGCCCATTCGCTACGCGCAGCATCCAGATCGGCGGGCGTGCCGATGGCACGCGCCTCGACGCTCTTGTCGATACGCTTGATCAAGCCGGCCAGCACTTTGCCCGGGCCGCATTCGGCCGCGCGCGTCGCGCCGCCGGCAACCAGCGTTTGCACGCATTGCGTCCAGCGCACCGGCAGATACAGCTGGCGCTGCAAGGCACCGCGGATATCGTCGAGCGATGCATAGGCGCGCGCCTCGGCATTTTGCACCACCGGAATGACCGGCAACTGCCACGCGATGGACGCCATGCGCTCGCCGAGCTTGTCGGCTGCTTCGCGCATCAGCGCGCAATGCGACGGTACGGAAACAGCAAGCTTCACGGCCTTCTTTACGCCCAATTCGGCGAGCCTGGCCAAGGCGCGATCCACCGCCTCGGCATGACCGGCGATCACCAGCTGACCGGGCGAATTGAAATTGGCCGGCGCTACAACTTGCCCCTGCGCGACTTCTGCACAGACGGCGGCAATCTGCTCATCGTCGCCACCGAGAATCGCCGCCATGGCACCGACACCCGCGGGCACGGCCGCCTGCATGAGACGACCGCGCTCAGCCACCAGAGCTGCCGCATCATGCAGCGACAAAGCATCGGCGCACACCAGCGCGCTGTATTCGCCAAGGCTGTGTCCCGACAACTGTGCCGGCTTCGCGCCGCCGAGCTTTTGCCACACGCGCCATACGGCAACGCTTGCCGCAAGCAAAGCGGGCTGCGTGTTTTCAGTGCGGTTGAGCTGATCTTCCGGCCCCTGCTGGCTCAATGCCCACAGATCGACGCCGGCGCCTTGCGAGGCCTCATCAAACGTCGCCTTCACATCGCCATGGGCGGCAGCCAGTTCGGCCAGCATGCCAACCGATTGCGAGCCCTGACCTGGAAAAACGAAAGCTAGCGAAGCGGAACTCATGGAAAGTCGATTTCCCACTGGGTGAAAAACGCAATGGTGCCAGCATCGACGCGCATACGCAGCCGTATTCGTAAATCGTCCTTCCGAGGCCGCTCAACCTGCTGAAAGGACTTGGCGACTACGCAGCGTCGAGCGTCCTGGCACCGAACACGAACGATGCCGTAACGATCTTGCCGGCCCGCACCTCATACATGCAGACCAGCTCGATCCGTCCAAGCCCTTCGGGAAACGTGCGCGATACGTACTCGTGATCGATCATCATCTCGCCCATCGCGACGCGCTTGAGCAACCTTGCGTGCAAGTTGGGCTCCGCGAAGCGCGACTCGGCCCGTGCACGAATTTCAGCGTGCCCGGAAGCAAGCAGCGTGGCGGGATGCTCGAATTGCCGCGCGTCCGGAGCATACGTGCTCACCCACGCATCGAGATCATGCGCGTTGTAAGCGTCCAGTTGACGCTGGACAACCTGCTCGGGCGTGTCGACATCGCACATGGGCGAACGACAGCGACTCAGTAACGCAGCAGCGCCGATGCCCAGGTAAATCCGCCGCCGAAGGCTTCCAGCAGCAGATTCTGGCCACGTTTCACCTTGCCCGAACGCACGGCGCTATCCAGCGCCAGCGGCACGGAGCCCGACGATGTGTTGGCATGCTTGTCGACGGTCACGATCACCTGCTCCATCGGCATGTTCAGGCGCTTGGCCGTCGCTTCGATGATGCGCAGGTTGGCCTGGTGCGGGATCAGCCAATCCAGCTGCGATGCTTCCATGCCTGCGGCGGCGAGCGTCTCCTCGACGAGCGAGTCGAGTGTCTTCACGGCCACCTTGAACACTTCACGGCCGGACATGCGAATGCGCACGCCGTGGTTGGGCTCGTCCTTGAAGCCGACGGAAACGCCGACCGGGTTGTACAGCAGTTCCTTGTGGCCGCCATCGGCATGCAGACACGTGGCATAGATGCCTGGCTCGCTGGAAGCTTCCAATACCACGGCACCCGCGCCGTCGCCGAACAACACGCAGGTTTCGCGCTCGGTCCAGTCGACCATGCGGGTCAGCGTTTCAGCGCCGATCACCAGCACTTTTTTCGACTGGCCGCTGCGAATGAATTTGTCCGCAATGCCTAGTGCGTAGACGAAACCGGAACACGCCGCATTGACGTCGAATGCGGGACAACCGTTGGCGCCGAGACGATGCTGAACCAGGCAGGCTGTCGACGGAAAAATGATGTCGGGCGTGGTGGTGCCCAGAACGATCAGGTCGATCTCGGAAGCCTTCACGCCGGCCGCATCAAGCGCACGCTGCGCAGCCAGCGTGGAAAGGTCGCCCGTGGTCTCGCCTTCCGCCGCGACGTGGCGCTGGCGAATGCCGGTGCGGGCGTGGATCCATTCGTCGCTGGTGTCGACGAATTTTTCGAGATCGGCGTTGGTCAGAATGCGCTCGGGCAGCGCACTGCCGGTGCCCAGGATGCGGGAGTAGAACTGTGCCATTGAGTATCCATCGACAAGCGGAAAGTGCTACGCGCCATCCGCCTTGCGGGTGACCGGGCACGCTGGAACCGCAACGTTACGTTGCCGGAAGCCAGAACGCAAAGCGGCGCGTCACCGCGCCGCCATGCGAAACCGGATCCCGGAGCCTGAAGGCTCTCAGGGGCTCAGTCTTCCTCGACCACCGACACGTTGGTGTCGATCACCTTCTTGCCGCGGTAATAGCCATCGGCCGTCACGTGGTGACGACGATGCACTTCGCCGCTGGTCGGATCGGTGGCCAGCTGCACGGTGCTCAGCTTGTCGTGCGAGCGACGCATGCCGCGGGTGGACGGGGTCTTGCGGCTCTTTTGAACGGCCATGGTGGTTCTCCAGCTCTAAATCAGTTCTTTTTGAGTTCGCGCAACACCGCGAACGGGTTATCGGAACGCTCTTGGGCGGGAACTTCTTCCGCCGGCGGGCGTGTGACTTCTTCGGGCAGTTCGCTGTCCGGATTGACCGGCACCAGCGGCAGCGCCAACAGCAATTCGTCCTCGATCACATCGATCGGGTTCAGCTTGTCGTCCTCGGCGACCAGCAGTGGCTCGCATCCTGCCGGCAACGCGGATTCCTCGCGCTCGGAACGGATCAGACCCAACCGACTATCCACCGTGACCGGCATGACGAACGGTTCGAGCGTGCGCTGGCAGACCAGCCACAAAGGCGCCTGAACACGAACGTCGACGTATGCCGTGCCGTACTCGTCCCGACCGAAATCGAGCTCATACGTGGCCAAACCTGCATCATCCGCCAGCACTTCGCAGAGGCGAGGCATTGCGGCGATGGGCAGTGACCCCTGAAACGAACGCCGCGCCGAAACCATGCGCCAAGCGTCCACGGACTCTGGCAGTGTCGCGGACATAACCGGGAAATAGTAAGTTTTCAGGGAGTTGAAGTCAACCGGACCGGTTTTACGCCGACGGGGAGCAAACCCCGTCACGCCACCCGCCATCCGGCTTTGCCTGAATCAGGCACATACGGCAGACTGCGGCCATATTCCTGCCTGAGCCGCCCCTCCACGTGAACATCTACCTGACGCTCGGCGTGGCTGTCGTGGTCATTCTAGTGGCTGCGGCACTGACTGGCATCGTCCTGTCTCGCCGACTTGCCAGACGATCCGCCAGCCTTCGCCGCATTATGGACGTGGCCGACCAGCTGGAAGCCGATCTGAAGTCCTGCCGGGCCCGCCTGCAGCAGGCCCATGCGGTCATGTCGCTCAACCCGGACCTGCCCGCGGCAAGCGAGCAGGAAGCCTCCCATGCGGTCGACGCCGGGCTGCGTGCCCTGCTGTTGCAACGCATCTGGATCCGCGACCGCGCCCCAACTGCCAGTCAAAGCGAACTGGACGCCGCCATCCAGTCCATGGATCAGACCCGCGAAAAACTGCTGCCCCTGCTCCAGGCCCTGGGGCAAGCCCAGAGTGAACTGGACAGCGCCATGCGGGAACACATCAGGCAGGATTCCTCGTCGTGACGACACCCTCCCTGGTGCTCGGCTCCACCTCCCGCTATCGGGCCGAGCTATTACGTCGCCTCGGCCTGAATTTCGAATCCAAAGCACCAGGAACCGAGGAAGAGGTGATCGCCGGGGAAACGCCGGCCGCGCGAGCGATGCGCCTAGCCATCACCAAGGCCACCGATGCAGGAAAAGGTCTTGGCGATGCGCTGGTGATCGGATCCGACCAAGTCGCCGAACTGGATGGCGTGCTGCTGGAAAAACCCGGCACGATTGAACGCGCGCATGCACAGCTGGCTGCATGCTCCGGTCGCTCGGTACGTTTTCATACCGCGCTATGCGTACTGGACACCCGCCGTGGCCAGCGCCACACGCATCTTGACCTGACGCAGGTTCATTTCCGAACGCTCCACGCAACGGAAATCAGCCGCTATATCGAGCGCGAGCAACCGCTCGACTGTGCCGGCAGCTTCAAATGCGAGGGTCTGGGTATCAGCCTGTTCGATCGCATCGAGAACAGTGATCCCACCGCGCTGATCGGTCTTCCGCTTATTGCGTTGGCTCGACTGCTGCGCGATGCCGGGATGGAGATTCCGTAACTATCGTTCCGAAGCCATGGCATTGCGCCATGCCACGCAGTCTTCGGGACGACTCGTGCTCGGGCCCAAAGAGCCGGCAAGCTTTCCTCGATAGAACGCCACGCTCTTGCGATCGTCGAACAAGCTCATTCGCTGCATCGCCTGAAGATCCGCGATGCGCGCGCACAGCGAACCGAGCCACGACGCGCGGTTGCGTTCGCGCAACGCATATTCATCGACAACCAGCAATACCGATGCACCCTGATGCATGCGGCGCAATGCCGTTTCGTCGGTGCCCCACAAGGCGACTTGCGGCGCGCGGCCGTATCGCAGGTTCAAGGGACTGTCGAGCGTGTAAACGTCACGCTTCCCATCGAATTCAAAATCGAGTTCGGCGGCCATCATGAAGTTATCCGCCACGAGGACAGCCGGCTGCTTCGCCAGCTGCATCTTGGCCACGTCCGCACTTTCGCGCCAGCCGAGAACACTCGTCGGGACAGCGCGTGCAGCACCCAGCCGGCGCGCACTGCCTGGAAAAGACGCCATACCGAGATAGATCAATCCTGCAACGATCGCAAGGAAGGCGAGTCCGGCGCCTGCCGACGCCACCACGCGCCACGCCCGACCAACGTTCGATTCACGCAACAGCGCCGGAAGTGCTGCCAGCAACGGCAAATATCCCGGCAAAGGCCAGTGCACGCGGAAGCGCTGATCGTCGGCGAACAATCCCGCCACGAAATAAACCACGATAAAAGTGAGCGACAACAGTGCGATGACATCCCATGGACCGCTTCCGCGACGGCGCCAGCTATGCCAGGCCGTCCACAAAAGAGCGACATAGAGGAGCGGCGTGCATGTCACCGCCTGCTCCAGCGGCTGCACGAGCGTATCGGCATGGAAGCGCCACGGATTGCGCTCGACCAGCTGGAAGCTCACGCCGGCGCCATGCAATTGCCAGTTGGAAATGACAAGCGGGATCAATCCCAATGCCGCCACCGACATGGCCAACCAGAAACCGGCGCGCCTCCACTGCGCTCTGCCGCGAGGCGTAAGCAGCAGCAACAGCAAACCGGCAACGATGAACATCGCCGCGCGGTAGTGGCTCATCCAGCACACGGCGAGCGCCGCACCGAGCAGCAACCAGTCGCGCCAATGGTTTTCATCCATCGCATTCAGCAAGGCGAACATGGCAACGGCACCGGCCACCGTCAGCGGCACATCCGGCATCGCCATGACACCCAGGCTGCCCGCCAGTGGCAGACACAGACAAAGCAGCCCGGCCTGCCACCCCACTCGTGCGTCGAACGCGCGCCGGCCGAAGGCCACCAACACCCACGGCAGCAGACTGCCCAGCAGCAGAAACGGCCAGCGCATGCCCAGCGTCCCGTGTCCGGCCAGGCTTTCCCCCAACCGGATCAGCCAGGCCGTCAACGGTGGCAGGTCGCTATAGCCCCAGGCCAGATGGCGACTCTCCTGCCAGTAAAACGCCTCGTCGCCAAACGGCTGCATGACCGCGGCAAGCGCCAGCTTTACGGCAAGCAGAAAGAGAAAAGCCGTGACGAATGCCGCTCGCCAGCGCGCAAGGCCGGCGACTACACTGGCGTCATTCCCTAAATCTGTCCTCGCCTTCCACAAACCCATGTCAGCCATCACTCCGCTTCGTGATGAAAACCTGCAGCAGCGTCTCCACGCCGCCATCGCCCAGGTGAATCGTGTACTGCTCGGCAAAGCACGTCAGGTCAAATTGGCTTTCACCTGTCTGATCGCCGGAGGCCACCTGCTGCTGGAAGACGTGCCCGGCGTCGGCAAGACCACGCTGGCTCACGCACTCGCGGCAAGCTTCGCGCTCGATTTCCAGCGCGTGCAGTTCACCAGCGACCTGCTGCCCTCCGACATTATCGGGGTCAGCATGTACGAGCGCGAGACGGGACAGTTTCGTTTTCATCCCGGCCCGGTCTTCGCGGGACTGCTGCTTGCTGACGAAATCAACCGCGCCACGCCGAAAACGCAAAGCGCGCTGCTCGAAGCGATGGCCGAGCGCCAGGTGACGGTAGACGGCCAGACGCATACGTTGCCCGATCCCTTCTTCGTGGTGGCCACGCAGAATCCGCTTGATCTTGCGGGCACGTTCCCATTGCCCGATTCGCAGCTTGACCGCTTCATGCTGCGCGTGTCGCTGGACTATCCCGATGCGAGCGCAGAGCGCGAACTGCTGACCGGCACCGACCGGCGCGACCTGCTGACGCGGCTGTCACCGCAGCTCGACGCAGCAAGCCTGACTGCCCTGTATCGACAGATGCAGAGCATCACCGCCAGCCCTGCTCTGCTGGATTACCTGCAAGCCTTGCTGACGGCCAGCCGCAGGCATCCCGAGGTGCGCGTCGGCCTGTCGCCGCGCGCCGGCCTTTCTTTGCTGGCCGCGGCGCGTGCTTGGGCCATGCTCAGCAATCGCGGACATGTACTGCCAGAAGATATCCAGGCGCTGTTCGTGCCGTTGGCTGCGCATCGCCTGGTCGCCGCGCGAGGCGCCAGCGGCGACACCTTGGCACGCACCTTGTTGAGCGAAGTCGCCGTCGACTAATGCAAGCCCAGCTCCAGCGCCTGCAAGAATGGGCCGAACGTCGGTTGCCGGCGCTGACGCGTCATCGCCGGCTCGAAGAACTGCCGATCCAATTGAATCGACGGCGCATCTACATCGTACCCACCGGTTTTGGCGCGGCATTCACGGTGCTGCTGCTGGTGATGATGGTCGGCAGCTTGAACTACTCCAACAACGCCGCTCTTCTGCTTACTTGTCTGCTCGGTGCTTCCACGGCCATGAGCATGCTGATCGCGTTTCGTACGCTGAACGGCTTGTGCGTGCGCAGCGTGCGCGCCGGTCACGCAACCGCCGGGCAACCGATCGATGTCATTTTCGATTTTCAGGCATCGCGCCTGCGGCAGGCGGTCAGACTCGATATTGCCGACGGCAGCATTGCGTTCGACGTCAACGGGCGAACCGACGTCAGGGCAAGCATTCCCACTGAACATCGTGGCTGGCTTACGTTGCCGCGCTTCCGCATCTGGACCACCTGGCCGATGGGATTGTTTCGTGCATGGACATGGTCGCGACCGAACCTTGCCGTGCTGGTATGGCCGAGGGCGGAAGTTTCTGGACCGCCTCCGACACTGCTCGACGCAGACAGTCGGCAGCAGCGCCTGCACCGCGGCGAGGATCTTGCGTCCTTGCGCGATTACCGCAGCGGCGATTCGATGCGGCACGTAGCCTGGAAGGCCAGCGCGCGTCATGAAACCTTGCTGGTGAAAGATTACGAACAACCCGAAGCCCGCCAGGAATGGCGGCTGGATTGGCGGCATTTGCGTGGCCTGGACAATGAATCGCGCATTGCGCGGCTCGCCCGCTGGCTTGGAGAAGCTCAAATACAGGGACGCCCGTGCAGCCTGTGGCTGCCAAGCGAATTCATCGAACTGGGTAGTGGCCCGACCCATTACGCGCGCTGCATGAGCGCACTGGCGTTGTTGCCATGATGGGCATCGGACAGGCGTCGCAGCTTCGCCGCGTACAGGAGCACGTAAGCAATCGCACGTTCGACCTGATGTGCGTCGCCACCGCATTCGTCTTGGCCGTCCATGCCAATCATCTGCCGTGGTGGCTGAGCGTGGCACTGGTTCTTTCGCTTGCATTGCGCTGGTGGCAGCGCAGGGAGCGCCCCGGTCGCGTACCCGGGTGGTTGAAAGTCCCGATGTTGCTCATTTTGGTTGCGGTGGTCGTCCTGGACTACGGCAACATCTTCGGCCGCGAACCGGGTTCGGCGCTGGCCGCCGGATTGTTGGTGCTCAAGCTGACAGAGAGCGAATCGCCGCGCGACGCGCGTGTCGCTGCCGCATTCGCCTGCTTCTTGTTGATGGCTGCGCTGTTGTTCGGACAAAGCCTCACCGCAACGGCAGTGGTGGCACTTGGATTGTTGCCCGCCATGACGACCTGGCGATCGCTGGAGCCGACGCAGATACCGACCAAACTGTCGCGCCAGCTACTGCCGGCACTGGTGTTGCTGGTGGCATCGCTTCCCGTGACTCTCACGGCGTTCGTGCTCGTGCCGCGGCTGAGTTCACCGCTCTGGGGTACATCGAATTCGCGGGAAGCACGCACAGGTCTGAGCGACCAGATGTCGCCTAGCGACTTCACCGAGTTGCTGACGGACGACAGCCCCGCCATGCGCGTCACCTTCGATGGAGCGCCGCCGCCGAATGACCAGCGCTATTTCCGTGCTTACGTGATGTGGGATTACGACGGAAGGGATTGGAAACGGGCAGATGTGCCTACGGCTGTTTCGCTGCCGGTTCAGACCACAAGTTCCGTCGAATATCGCGTCAGCCTGGAGCCTACGCACCAGCGTGCGCTGCCCATGCTGGACTTGCCTTTGCAGGCGCCATCTCAATCGCACATGCGCGTCGATGGCGAAGTATTCACCGACAAGCCTGTCGATGAGGTGCAGGACTACACGGCCCGCTCCGCATTGCATTACCGACTTCAAACTGAGCTGGACCCGGACACGCGCACGCGTGCACTGGAGCTTCCGTCTGGCTTCGATCCGCGCACCCACGCATTGGCGGCCGAGCTTCGGCAACGCTTTGGCCACGACGACGCCAGCATCATCGCAGCGGTACTGCGCCGGTTTCACGATGACGGTTTCAGCTACACGCTTCTGCCTGCGCCACTGGGTCGCGATGCCGTCGATGATTTTTTGTTCAACACCCGCGAAGGTTTTTGCGAACACTACGCTTCGTCATTTACCGTGTTGATGCGAGCGGCCGGCATCCCGGCGCGCGTTGTCACCGGTTACCAAGGTGGCTTCTGGAACACCCTTGGACAGTACCTGCTGGTGCGCAATGCGGATGCGCATGCCTGGAGCGAGGTCTGGCTGGCCGGTCGCGGCTGGGTGCGCGTGGACCCCACCGCTGCTGTGCGGCCGCAACGGATCAATCTCGGTGCTGCCAGAGCCGCGGCGGGTCAGCTTCCCTGGTATGAGTCGGGACTGCTCGAATCGGTCCGCAATCAGTGGGACATCGTCAACCGAATATGGGACCAGAGCGTTATCGGTTTCGACGCATTGCGCCAACGCGGATTGCTGACCCCCTTCGGCATTCGCGACGTGGACACCGGCACGCTGGAAAGGCTGCTGGCCGTCAGCATCGCGTTGTTTGGCATAGTCGGCCTTTCGTGGGCGCTCTGGCGCCGGTCGGAGGGTGACCCTGCCCTTGCGGCAATGCGTGCGCTGGAGCGCAAGCTTGCCCAGGCAGGGATCGCTCGTGGGCGCAGCGAAGGGCCGCGGAATTACCTTCGCCGCGCCATCCGTGCACTACCCGGGCAGCGTGTAGAACTGGATCAGTTGATGAGGTGCTATATCGAACTGCGCTACGCCACTGTCGAACCTTCACCCGAATCCTTGCGCGCGTTCCGGCAGGCAGTACGGAATTTCCAACCGCACCGCGTGGTCTAAACAAAGCGCAACGCTGTAGCATGCAACCGCCCATGATGGAGAAAAACCTCTATGTCTCCCCTCTTACGAATTCTCAGCCTCGCAGCGGCCACCGCGCTGTTGGCCGCTTGCGCGACGGTGCCGCAGCCATTGCAGGGCAACTACGCCGCCAATGTCACCTCGCTTAGCGCTCAGCAGGGCAGCGCCAGCGGTACGCAAGTGCGCTGGGGCGGAGAAATCATCAGCACCGAACCGGGTCCGCAGTCGACCTGCTTTTACGTCTTGGGCCGTCCGCTGGATGGCCAGGCTCGCCCGACACGCACTGGCAACAACGACAGCCAGGGTCGCTTTGTAGCCTGCCGCGCCGGCTTCTACGATCCGGAGGTTTTCGCGAAGGGTCGTGAGATCACCGTTACCGGGGCGATCCAGGGCACGATGACGCGCAAGGTCGGCGATTACGACTACGCCTACCCCCGCGTGGATGCCAACGTGGTCTACCTGTGGCCGAAGCGCCCGGTGGTCGTCGGCTACCCGTATGGCCCGGGTTGGTACGATCCGTTCTGGGGTCCCTACTGGGGTGGCCCGTATTGGGGCCCTTACTGGGGTTGGGGCGGCTACGCTCCCCCGGTGATCGTCGTGCGTCGCCGCTGATCTGACGATGACTTACAAAAAACGCCGGCATCTGCCGGCGTTTTTATTTGTGCATCGTCGATGTCGTGATCAGCCCGGCGGCCAGGTCATCCTGCGCCCGGCAAGGAGGTGCACATGCAGGTGGAACACCGTCTGTCCGCCATGCTCGTTGCAATTGACGACTGTGCGATAGCCGTCCTTCTCGAAACCCTGGCGCTTGGCGTAATCGGCGGCGGCCAGCAGGAGTTTGCCCAGCAATTCGGCGTCGGCAGGACCTGCTTCGTTCAAGGTTGCAATCGGGCGCTTCGGCACGAAGAGCACATGCACCGGCGCCTGCGGATTGAGATCGCGGAAGGCCAGAACCTCATCGGTTTCGTAGACGATATCGGCCGGGATTTCGCGGCGGACGATCTTGCCGAAAATGGTGTCGCTCATGCATGTCCTCCGTTTTTGATCCAACAACTTTTAATCCAACGACTTATTCCAACGATTGCCGGCTGCCGAACGCATGCGCCAGCGTGCTGCGATCGACATATTCCAGTTCGCCGCCCAGTGGGACGCCGTGTGCGAGGCGGGTTGGCTTGATCCCCGCAGCACGCGCCAATTGCGCCAGATAGTGCGCGGTCGCTTCGCCTTCCACGGTGGGATTGGTGGCGAGAATCAACTCCTCGACTTCGCCCTCGGCCAATCGCTCGGCCAGCAGTCCGAGTCCCAACTCTTCTGGCCCCAGACCGTCCAGCGGCGAAAGACGTCCCATCAGCACGAAATACTGACCGTGGTAACCCGTGGCCTGCTCGATGGCGGCCAGATCGGTCGGAGACTCGACGACGCAGAGCACATGGCGGTCGCGGCTCGTGCTCGCGCAGATCGCGCACACCGTCGCTTCGCTGAAATTGCGGCAGCGCGTGCAGTGGCCGATCTTCTGCATGGCCTGCTGCAGCACCGCCGCGAGCTTCAGGCCGCGCTCGCGTTCGCGCTCCAGGAGATGAAACGCCATGCGTTGCGCGCTTTTGCCGCCCACGCCAGGCAGGCAGCGCAGCGCTTCGATAAGTTCGTTGAGAAGTGGCGAGCTGCTCATGCGTCTCTACTCCCGCTCCCGCAAGGGAGAGGGAACACCATCAAAACGGCATCTTGAAACCGGGCGGCAGACTCATGCCTGCCGTGACGCCACCCAACTTGTTCTTGCTCGCCTCGGCGACTTTGTTCACGGCATCGTTGATGGCCGCGGCCACCAGGTCTTCGGCCATCTCCGGATCGTCGGCAAACAGCTTGCGGTCGATCTGCACGCGACGCACTTCGTGCGCACCGCTCATCACCACGCTGACCAGGCCGCCGCCCGAGCTGCCCGTCACTTCCAGCTTGGCGATTTCTTCCTGCGCGCGCTTCATGTCTTCCTGCATGCGCTGCGCCTGCTGCATCAGCTGGCCAAGTTGTCCTCTCATAACACGTACTCCGGAATATCAGGATTCAAAAGGTTTGATGGATTGCGGCACGACGCGCGCACCGAATTCGCGCTTGAGCGCCTGCACCAGTGGATCGCCTTCGATCGACGCCTCGGCGGCGGACTGGGCCGCGCTGCGTGCACTGGCGGCACGAGCAGCCGGTGTATGCGCAGCGCCCTGGCTGTCGCCGATGAAGCGCAACCTTATTTGTTCGCCCATGACTTCGCTGAGACGATCGGCGATCTGACTCACCATCGGCTCGACCGCCAGATGCATATGGGTAGGCTGCAAAGCCAGCACAAGCGTGTTGCCTTCGCGCCCGCGCAAAGCCGAATTCTGCGCGAGCTGTCCGAGCGGGCCGCGCAGGTCGGCACGC
Source organism: Dyella psychrodurans (assembly GCF_003363265.1). Taxonomy (GTDB): domain Bacteria; phylum Pseudomonadota; class Gammaproteobacteria; order Xanthomonadales; family Rhodanobacteraceae; genus Dyella_B; species Dyella_B psychrodurans. The sequence goes on from NZ_QRBF01000001.1 coordinate 988,765, forward strand.
TGGATCAGCGCCTCCCAATCGGGCATGCCGCCGGCATCGGCCACACGTGGCGTAGCAGCAGGAGCCGGCGCATGCGTCGCCAGTGCCGGTGTCGCATGGGATGGCACCGGCGCAGGCCGCGCCTGCTGGACAGGCGCCGCAGCCGGTGCGGATGGTGTCGCGGGCGCTGATCGCTGCGGCGACGGTGCGGACCGCTGTCCACCGGACGCAGCAGGCGTTGCGCCATCGGACGGACGGAACGCCAGCATGCGCAGCAACGCCATGTCGAATCCGGTGCGTGCATCCGGCGCAAACGACAGATCGCGTCGGCCGGTGGTAGCAATCTGGTAGTAGAGCTGCACGTCTTCGGGAGCCAACCGCTCGGCCAGGCTGATGAGTGCGCTGTCATCGCCATCGTGATTTTCCGGCCGATAACCGGGAACCAGCTGGATCAGCTGAATGCGATGCAATGCAGCGGCCAGATCGTCCAGCACGCTGCCGAAATCCGGCGAGAAAGACGCAATGCGCGTCGACTCGGCCATCAAGGCCTGCCCGTCGCCGGCAGCCAGCGCGTCGAGCACGCCGAACACCTGTCCGCGCTCCACGCTGCCGAGCATCGCCCGGACGTCATCGGCCTTGAGCGAACCGCCACCGTAGGCAATCGCCTGATCGAGCAGCGACAGGCCATCGCGCAGCGATCCATCGGCCGCACGCGCAAGTTCGCCGATGGCCGCGTCTTCGTACTCGATATGTTCGGCACCGAGAATGTGCCGCATCTGTCCGGCAATCTGATCGGGAAGCAGACGCTTGAGGTTGAAGCGCAGGCAGCGCGAGAGAACCGTCACCGGGAGCTTCTGCGGATCGGTCGTCGCCAGCAGAAATTTCACGTGCGGCGGCGGCTCTTCCAGCGTTTTGAGCAAGGCATTGAACGCCGGTTTCGAAAGCATGTGCACTTCGTCCACCAGGTACACCTTGAAGCGACCGCGCGCGGGGGCGTATTGCGCGTTTTCGATCACTTCGCGCACATCGTCCACGCCGGTGTTGCTGGCCGCGTCGATTTCCAGCAGATCCACGAAGCGGCCGGCATCGACCGCCGTGCACACCGAGCACTCGCCGCACGGATCGGCCGACTCGCCCCGCTCGCAATTGAGCGACTTGGCGAAGATGCGCGCGATCGTCGTCTTGCCCACGCCGCGCGTGCCGGTGAACAGGTAGGCGTGATGCATGCGTCCGCTGTCCAGGGCATTGGTCAGTGCGCGTACGACGTGCTCCTGTCCGACGAGTTCGGCGAACTTGCGGGGGCGCCACTTACGCGCGAGTACCTGATAAGACATGCGTCACGGTCAGTTGGGGGTAGAACCCGATTGTGCCAAGTCGATCGAGGCAAGTCATGCGACACCGGCGGCAGTCGCAAAAGGCGGCGGCCCCGCCAGCCACACCCCGGCACCCGAATCATTCGCTACCGTTGCTTCCTTCCGGACCTGGCGGGGTTTGCAAACTATCGTCGCGGGGGGACCGACGGGGCCACCATAGGGGTGGGCGCCGAAGCCCGGATGAACGCCAGATCAAGCGCTGTCGTCCATCTCGCTGAATTTGACGGAGAGAGAAGGATTGTTCGGCCCATCCATGGGCCTCACCCCTTCGCGCTGCGCGCTACGGGGCCAGCCTTCGGCTGTCCAAATTCGTTCCTGACGAATTTGTCAAACCGGGAGGATTCTCACCCTCTCTCTTTCCTTCCATTCCTAACTTTGCGCCAGCATCCAAGCCGTCGCACCTTTCAATAACTGGCGGAGAGAGAGGGATTCGAACCCTCGATACGGGGATAAGCCGTATACACACTTTCCAGGCGTGCTCCTTCAACCACTCGGACATCTCTCCGCACGCATAAACCGCTTTGCCGCGAAAAGCGCCGGCAAAGAAGCGGAAGGATAACGTCTGCCCCCGATTCAGACAAGAGAGTATCGGGCTCAACCGGCGTCCGGACGCGGCGGCGGCGGGGCGGCCAGCGTTACGCGTTCGCCGGTACCGGCGATCCGGTACCCGCGTGCGGCGAGCGCCGTCCCATCCGCGACGCTCCCGTAGTGGTAGAGCAACAGCCGTGCGCGCAGCGCCGCGTCGTAGTCGCGTTCGATATCGTCCACGCCGGTGTGCGAGGGATTGCCGACCAGCCCGCAGTCGTGTGCGATCAATGCCTGCTCGCCCGCGTATCGAGCCAGCACCTCCGGAATCGGCCTCGTATCGCCCGTGAACGCGAAGCTTCCCCGCAGCGCCAGGCCAAACGACGTGTCCGGCCGGTGATGCCTCGTTGGAAACACATCGAACCACCATCCAGCCAGCCAGAAGCCGCGCGAGCACGGCACTAGCCGGAATGCCTCCCAGTAGTTCACGCCGCCTTCGGCCAGCACATTCGGGTAATCCGCCACGCGCGTCTGCAACCAAGGCACCAACGCGGCGTGAGTGAATACGCGCGTCTGGCCACGCAGGTTTTCGTTGAACCACAGTCGCGTGAATAGCCGCTCCAGGCCACCCACGTGATCCATGTGCGTGTGAGTGATGTAAAGATTACGCGGCGGCTCGCCATAGGCAGCGACATAGCGGTCCAGCGTATCGGGGCCGCAATCGATCAGCAGCAGCGGCTTGCCATCGCGCTCGAGCACGGCGGACGACGAACCCAATTCCACCGCATGCGCGGCGCCCGTGCCAAGAAAGTGAAGATGCCAGTTCATGCGCTTAGCGTACGCTCGTAGCCGTACATCAGAGGTGTCCAGATCGCCTTATCGAAAGCCGCCTCGCCTTCTGCCGCAGCGCCAACCTTGAATAGCGACCGACGCAACCGCTGCAGGTTTGCCATGCGCCAACCCTGCGCCGGCGGGCGCAAACGCCCACGATCGAAATCGATGAGGTAAAGCATGTCTGCCGCGACAAGCACGTTGTGGGCATTGAGATCGGCATGCCACACGCCCGCACGATGAAAACGAGCCACCAGGGCGCCAACTTCCTGCGCCAATTCCGCATCCAGGCGCTGGGCGGGGATGCACTGCGCCAAGGTCTGCGTTCCAACGATACGGCGCGTGATCAAGTCGGCACGGTAATGGATGCCGTTGCGCTGGTACCTGGCGGCAACGACTTGCGGCGCAGGCAACATCAACCGTGCAACGGCCTGCAACAGGCGAAATTCGGCAAAGCAGCGCGTATGATCGGCCCCCGTCCAAAGATAGCGATCACCCATCAACGCCGCGACCATCCCCCCGCGGCGATAGTGTCGAAGCACGCATTCGCCGGCCGGCGTACCGACCACGGCCACACCGCCCCGGCCGCCTGCCTCCGTGCTTAGCGCACCGCGGCTTCGCCAGTATTCGGGGTCGAACCACTCACCATCGACTTGTGGCGACACCGTGGGGTCGAACAGAATCGCACCTTCGGCGTCGCGGCGCAGTTGCTCGTGCATAGGTGCTGCCGTGGCCCTGTCTTGGTTCATTGCCCGGCGATTCTACATGTCCGATCCCAAATCCATCTGCCTTTTGCGTACTTCCGCCATTGGCGATGTCACGCATGTGGTGCCGCTTATGCACACGCTGAAGCAGGCCTGGCCGCAGGCCTCGCTGACCTGGATCGTAGGCAAACTCGAACGCAAGCTCGTCGGCGACCTGCCTGGCGTGGAGTTTGTGACCTTCGACAAAAGCGCGGGCTGGGCCGGCATGCGTGAGGTCCATGCAGCCTTGCGCGGCAGGCGATTCGACGCCCTGCTGCATATGCAGGTCGCTCTGCGCTCGAACCTGTTGAGCCTTGGCATCAAGGCGAAGCGTCGTGTCGGCTATGACCACGCACGCGCCAAGGACTTGCACGGCCTGGTGATCAACGAGCGCATTCCCGCCCGCACCGGCGAACACGTGCTGGAGGCCATAGGAAGTTTTTGCGAGCCGCTGGGCCTGAAGCAGAACACCGTCCGCTGGGACATCCCGATTCCCGAGGAAGCCCACACCTGGGCTGCCGAGCAGTTGCCCGGCGACGATCCCACCCTGCTGGTCAGCCCCACCTCCAGCCATGCATTGCGCAATTGGCAGCCGCAACGCTACGCGGCGGTGATGGATCACGCCGCGGCTCATGGATGGCGCGTGGTGCTGATTGGCGGCCCTTCCCAGGGCGAGCGCACGATGGCCGACGCTGTGCTCGCTGCGTGTCGCCACACACCTTTGGACCTTACCGGCAAAGACACGCTCAAAAAGTTGATGGCGATGTTCTGCCGCGCGCAGCTCTTGTTGACGCCGGATTCCGGTCCGATGCACATGGCCAACACGGTCGGCACGAAAGTGCTCGGCCTGCACGCGGCCAGCAATCCCAAACGTTCCGGTCCCTATTCCGACGTGCGTTGGTGCGTGGACAAATACGACGAAGCTTCGCGCAAATACTTCGGCAAACCAGCCAGCGACATTCCCTGGGGCAGCAAGATCGAACGGCCCGGTGTGATGGATCTGATTTCAGTCGACGATGTCGTCGAGCGTTTTGAAGCGGCAGCCTTGGCCCTGGGCGTCAACAAGGCGTGAATGGCATGTAACGCCCGGCGGCGGCAGAAATCATTTCTTCCGGTAATCCTGATACGACTTCTCTTCCACTAGCTGCGAACCCAGCTTGAGATTGATCTCGCGCTTCACTGCCGCGCGATCATCGTTCTGGAAATACACCGCACGCGCCAGCTCGATGAATTCCGCATCGAAAGCCTGCGCTTTCTCCTTCATGCGGATACGGTCCTCGATGTCCCACAACGCTTCGTTCACCGCCAGCAGGCGCGCACGTTCCTTGGTGATATCGGTCTGCGATGCATGGTGATTGGCCCACGTGGCGTTGAGCAGATTCAGCTCGTTGTGCACGTTGGCGAGCTTCGCCTCGTCCGTGATATGGCGCGACTTGATCTCAAGTATCGTGATCTTGTCGATCAGTTCGCCGAAGGATACCGGTACCTGGATCAGACTCATGGAAACCTCACGCTGGAAGACGTATGCCGGCCAAGGCCGGAAAAGGTGCCCATGATAGCGCCCCTGGCGCTTCTTTACGTCTTGCAGGCGTCGAGGCGCGAACAGAGGGCTTCGTAGAAAGCCTCCGGCAGCTCGGCCTTCACCGGGACACTCCACCAGCTTTGCCCGGAGAAGGCACCGCACTTCACGGCATCCTTTTCGGTCATCAGCACTGGCAGATCGTCGCGAAAATCCAGATCTGCGGCTACGAACGCATGATGGTCGGGAAAGGGATGGGCAATCACGTCGACGCCCTGCGCGGCAAGGCTGTCGAAAAAGCGCTGCGGGTTCCCGATCGCAGCCACCGCATGTGCACGCGTTCCCGCAAAAGCGGTAATGGATTGCTCGTGCCCATCGGCTAGCGCACGCACCTTGCCACCCTGCAATCGCATGGGAATTTCCGCGGATTGCGAAATGCCGCCGTTGCATACGCGAAAGTCGACGTCGGCCAGGCGATCCAATGGTTCGCGCAGCGGTCCGGCGGGCAGCAGGCGGGCATTGCCGAAGCGGCGCTCGCCGTCGATCACGCAAATCTCGATATCGCGAGCCAGGCGATAGTGTTGCAGGCCATCGTCGGCAATCACGACGTCGCAGCCTGCGGCAATCAGTAACTGAGCGGCGGCAGGCCTGTCGCGACCGATCGCAACGGGAACGCCGGATGCGCGGATCAAGCACGGTTCGTCGCCGACTTCCGCCGGATTCGGAACATCGCCGAGCAACGTCGGCTCACGCACGCTGCCACCATAACCGCGACTCACCACGCCCGGCTTGTATCCTCGTGTGCGCAGCGTATCGATCAACGCAAGTGTGAGCGGCGTCTTACCCGCACCACCCGCTGTGAGGTTGCCGACAACGATCACTGCACAAGGCTGACGCACCGCACGCAGCCAGCCTGATCGGTACAGCGCACGGCGAACCTTCACTACAGCGCCATAAACGCCCGACAGCGGATAACACCACCAGGGCAAACGCCCCGTGCCGTACCAACCTGCCTGGAGCGTTTCGGCCAGCGCCATGACGCTTAGTCGATACCTGCAGCAACGGGACGTTCGTTGAACTGCATACGGTGCAGCGCTGAGTAGTGCCCCTCCAGCGCCATCAACTCCGTGTGCGAACCGCGTTCGATAATCCGGCCCTTGTCCATCACGGCGATCTGGTTTGCATGCTCGATGGTGGAAAGACGATGCGCAATGACCAGCGTCGTGCGATCGCGCATCAGACGTTGCAAGGCCTGCTGGATCAGGCGCTCGGATTCGGTGTCGAGCGCACTGGTCGCTTCGTCCAGCACCAGGATCGGCGCGTTCTTGAGAATGGCACGCGCAATCGCAATACGTTGCCGCTGACCGCCCGAGAGCATGTTGCCACCCTCGCCGATCTGGCTGTGGATGCCCTTGGGCAGCCTCTCGATAAACTCCATCGCATTGGCCGCTTCGGCGGCAACGATGATGTCCTGCTCGCTGGCTCCCGCCAACTCGCCGTAGGCGATGTTTTCCGCGACAGTGCCGTCGAACAGCACGACGCTCTGCCCCACCCAGGCGATCTGCCTGCGCAGCGAAGGCAGCGTGTAGGACTCGTAGTTCACGCCATCCACCAGGATGCGGCCGCTGGTCGGCTCGTTGAACCGTGGCAGGAGACTGACCAGGCTGCTCTTGCCGCTGCCCGAACGCCCCACCAGCGCCGTGACCGTACCCGGCGCGCAGTGCAGGCTCACGCCGGACAACGCCTCGAAATCCCCGCGCGGATACACCAGGCGAACGTCCTCGAAGCGCAAGTCCCCGGGAGTACGCTCCAGCACCTGCGTGCCGTGATCGACTTCCGCCGGGGTATCGATCAGCTCGAACAAGCTCTCGGCGGCGGAGATGCCCGTTTGAATGATGGACTGCACATTGGCCAAGCGTTTCAGCGAAGGCAACATCGCACCCATCGCCGTGAGCACGGCGACGAACACGCCCGGCGTGATGCTGTTGATGATGAAAGGACGCGAACCGAGGAAGATCAGTCCAGCCAGCGCGAACGACGCAACGGTCTGGACTGCGGAGCTCGACGTCGCGCTGGTCGCGGCAATCTTGAGGTTGAGGTAGCGCGCCCGATCCGATACTTCCTTGAAACGCGTGTCGGCCTGTTGCTGGCCGCCGTAAATGCGCACTTCGCGATGGGCCTCCACCGCTTCCTGCACCGTCCCCGTGACCGAACCCATCATGTTCTGGATACGGCGACTGATGACGCGATAGCGGCGACTGACCAGCGCTGCGATAAGCACAATGGGAGGAATCAACACGATCAACGCCAGCGTCAGGTAAGCACTGTTGTGCAGCATGACGATGAACATGCCGATCACCATCGCGCCTTCGGTCACCGCTACCTTCAAGGCATCGGTGGAGGCACCGGCGATTTGTTCGCTTGTATAGGTGATGCGCGAGATCTGGTGACCGGAATGCTCGTTGCCGAAAAAGGCGGCTGGCAGGCGCAAATACGCGGCGAACACGTCGCGCTGCATGGACTGCACGACGTTGCGTCCGATGTACGAAATACCGTAGTTGCCGAAGAAGGCCGCCACGCCACGCACGAGAAAGATCCCGATGATCCAGATCGGCATCCAGAAGATGAGATACGGATCTTTCTTGGCGAACAGCTCGTCGATGATCGGCTGCAGCTTGTTGGTGAAGAACGCCAGACAGCCGCTATCCACCGACATGCCGACGATCGCGATGATCGCCACGGGCCAGTAGCGTACCGAGTAGCCAAGCAATCGCTTGTAGACGCGTCGGCTGTCGGCATCCCAAAGCGGGACTTTCTTGCCGCTCATTTGCCTGCTTCCGACTGCGTCGGTGTCGTGGCGATGGACAGATGGGTGAAGCCGAGCTGGCCGAGCGCGTCCATGGCGGTGACGACGTTCTGATGCGCCGTCATGGCGTCCGCGCGGATGGTGACGGTTTGAGTGCGGTCATCACCGGCGACGCGCGCGATGGTGTCCTTGAGAGGCTCCACGCCCTCGCCTGTCACTTCGTCGCTTCCCACGTAAAAGTGGCCGTCGCGATCCACCATGATGGTGATCGCGGGCGGCTGCATGTCGCGGTCTTCCGCGCTGGCCTGCGGCAACTCCACCTTCAGGCGCGAGTGCTCCACGAAGGTGGTCGTGAGCACGAAGAACATCAGCAGAGTCAGCAGCACGTCGATCAACGACACCACGTTGATCTCGAAATCGTCGCTGCGACGTTCGTTACCGATACGCATAGATCAGACCGGCGCCTTGCCGCCTGCCGCGGCCACCGATGCACGACGCGGACGCGGCGTGGCGGCGGTTGCGGACAAGGTCAGGTCGTCCAGCAGCAACGTCGCTTGCTTTTCCATATCCACGCAGTAACCGGCAACTTTCGAACGAAAGTAACGATGCAGCACGTAAGCGGGAATGGCGACGGTCAGGCCTGCCGCGGTACAGATCAGCGCCTCGCCGATGCCGCCGGCCATCTTGGTCGGGTCGGCCATGCCGCCCACCATCACCTGCATGAACATACGGATCAGGCCGATGACGGTACCGAACAGGCCGAGCAGCGGACCGATCAACGCAATCGTTCCCAGGGTGTTGAGATAACGCTCCATGCGATGCACCACATGGCGGCCGGTATCTTCGATGCGTTCCTTGATGAGATCGCGCGGACGGTCGCGCACGGCTAGCGCAGCGGCCAGCAATTCGCCCAGCGGCGAACCGGTGGCGAGCTTTTCCAGGTGAGCAGGATCGAGCTGATCGGAGCGCGCCCATTCGCGCACTTCCTGGGCAAGTCCGGGCGGGAGTACCGATTTGCGCCGCAAGGTCCAGCAGCGTTCCAGCACGATCGCCAGCGCCACCGCCGAGCAGATCAGGATGGGCGCCATCGCCCAACCGCCAGCCATCAAAATCTGACCCAAATCACCCACAACAAACTCCCGGCCGTGCCGTCTGCGTGAAGCAGGCATCATAGCAGCGTCGTCATGGCATACCGTGCGGGGCGTGGCATTTCATTCCCGCCAGTAATGCCGCTCCTGCCAGCGCCAGCGTACCGCTACATAGGCAGCCTTATCCGCAGGAAAATCAATCTGAACGGCTCCGTCCAAGGCGGTATTAAAGACCGGCACGCCGGCCGCCGCGTAACGCTGCAAGACCTCCGGGCGCGGGTGACCAAAGCGGTTCAGCCAGCCTGCTGACGCGATAGCGAGTTCCGGCTTTATGGCCGCAATAAATGCGGGGCTGGACGACGTGGCACTGCCATGGTGAGGCATCTGCAGCACCGGCGCCGGTCCCGATCCCAGGGCCGCTGCGACGCGCGGTTCGATGTCCGAGGCGATGTCCCCGGTCAGAAGCATGCGGCCGCCCACGCCTTCGATCAGCAGGACGCAGGAGCGGTCGTTATCCGAAGTTGCCTGCCCCGTTTCATCGGGATTGAGGACTCGAAAGTGCACGCCGTCCCACGTCCACTGCTGACCGGTCGCGCATTGCGTCATCGGCAAGTGCATGCGCTCGGGCTCACCGGCGTAACGGGCCGCCTCCGGAAATGCAGCCGCCACCGCCGGAGCGCCACCTGCGTGATCGTTATCCGCATGGCTGATCATCAACGTATCCAGATGATCGATCCCCAACGCATGCAGGGATGGAATCACCACTGCGCTGCCGAGATCGAATTCCGACGGATAGCGTGCGCCGGCGTCGTAGACCAGGGCGTGATCGTGGGTCCGCACCACCACGGAAAGCCCCTGCCCCACATCCAGCACCCATACCTGAAACGCGCCATCGGCGGGTACCTGCCGCATCGGATATACCAGCGGCAAAAACAACAGTGCACCGAAGATTCGCAAAGGCACACCGGCAGGCATGAACAACCACAGCGCGCCCACCGTTGCGAGTGCGAGCGCCCACGGCTGCACGGCTGGCAAATACCAGTGCGCGCCCGGCCATGTAGCCGTCTGCTCCAGCAACCACCATTGCGCATGCGATAGCTTTCCCGCCAGCTGAAGCACCGGCAGCGCCAATGGCGGGCAAATCATCAGCAGCAACACTCCTATCAATGCGCAGGGCACGATCATGAAACTGATGAACGGCACGGCGACGAGATTGGACACCGCGCCCACCAGCGATGCCTCGCCGAAGAACCACTGCGTCATGGGCAGCAAGGCGACGGTCATGACGAGTTGCCCTGCCGTCAGCTCGCGCAGGAACGCGCGGATACCGTGGCCCCTGGTTTCCAGGCAAAGAATCAGAAACCCCACACCCACGAACGACATCCAGAATCCCGCTTCCAGCACGGCCAGAGGGTCGACGATCACGATTGCCATGAGCGCAAGCGCCAAGGCATGTCCCGCACCCGACGCGCGCCTGAAGCAGCGAGTCATCGCCACCGCGGCGATCATCAGGACCGTGCGAACGGTCGGCATGCCGAATCCGGCAAGCGCGGCGTAAAAAGAAGCCCACGCCAAAGCGGCTATTGCTTGCGCTTGCACGCGCGGGAAGCGTAATGCGAGCGATGGAAACAACCCATACATCGCATAACAAAGCCATGCACCGAATACGGCCACAACACCGACGTGGAAGCCTGAAATGGCGATCAAATGGGAGACACCGTTGGCGCGCGCGACATCCCAGTCGTGTTGTTCCAGTCCCCGCGTATCGCCCACCGTGAAGGCACGCAGCAGCGCGGCATCGTGCGCATCCGATACGTGAGTCCGGATATCGTCGGCCAGCGAGGCACGCAGGCGGTCGATGCAGAACCGCGTGACGGATTTTCGCTGGTTGGATGGGTCGTCGCGCACGTAACCCACTGCCACTATTCCATGTGCCAGGGCGCTTCGTTCGCCATCCGTGCCACCCGGGTCAATCAGCCCGCGCGGCCTTCGCAGATGCAGCACCATTTGCCAGCGTGAACAAGGTTCAAGATCTGCTGCCGATCCGTTGTACCAGCTGATATGCGCCAAACCATGCCAAGGCAGGGTCTGCCCCTGATACGCCACCTGTTCGATTTGGAACTCAAAGCTGGTCGCATCGGCCCTGGTCTGCGCCAAACCTTCGACGCGACCGATCACGCTGAAATCCTGTCCTTCCCAGGCGCGTGGCAGACGCGCATCCATCGCTGCACTGCCTCGCCACGCACCCCACGCAACACCCAGCACTACGATCGCCAGCAAGCGCGTGCGAGGAAAGCGCCACGCCAGCACAGCCCCACACACGACAAGCGCCGCCATGGCCATCCGCGACGGCAACGAGGGCAACCATTGCACTATGGCCACGCCGGCAAGCAACGCGAACGCTGCCGCCATTGCACCCGGCCATTTGCCTTCCTGCAGCATGCGTGCGCCGCTCCGTGTTTCCATCCATGAACACTAGCGTTCGGCTTGCGGCTTTTCGTGTAGGCAGAAGGCGTCGTGTCGCACCCGGCAACACGGGTCAAGCGTGAAAGCAGACCTTACGTGGATCGATTCAGCGTGCGGTCCAAACCGATCCGAAGGTTTCAGGGCTTTTCGCGCAGCTCGCCGTTGTGCAGCTCGAGCGTGCGATCCATGCGCGCAGCCAAATGGTTATCGTGCGTCACAAGGATGAAACTGGTGCCGATTTCACGATTCAGCTCGAGCATCAGCTCATAAACCTGCTCAGCATTGACCTCATCGAGATTGCCGGTGGGCTCATCGCCCAGCACGCACGACGGACGCGTCACCAAGGCACGCGCCACCGCACAACGCTGGCGCTCGCCACCGGAAAGTTCGGCCGGCTTGTGCTCCAGCCGCTGTCCAAGCCCTACGCGCTCGAGCAGCGCCTTCGCCTGCTTCTGCGCGTCGCCGATCCTCGTGCCGCGAATCAGCAACGGCATGCAGACATTCTCGAGTGCCGTGAATTCAGGCAGCAGATGATGGAACTGATAGATGAAGCCCAGCGAACGATTACGCACGCGTCCACGATCGGCATCGGAAAGCTTGGAGAGCATCTGCCCTTCCACCTCCACCTCGCCCGCAGTAAGCGTATCGAGACCGCCGATGATATGCAGGAGCGTGCTCTTGCCCGAGCCGGACGCGCCCACGATCGCCAGCGTTTCGCCGCGTTTCAGCGTGAAATTGACGTTGGTGAGCACCGTGGTGCGCAGATCGCCTTCCTCATAGGTCTTGGCGATATGGCTGGCGCGCAGCACGATGTCGGAAGAAGCACTTGTCATGGGCTTACTCATAGCGCAATGCCTGCGCCGGCTGGGTACGCGATGCACGCCACGCGGGATACAGCGTGGCCAGCAGGGAGAAGGCAAAGGTGGTCAGCGCCACCCAGGTCACGTCGTGCCAGTCGAGTTTGCTGGGCACTTCGCTGATGTAATAGACGTCCGGCGAAAGGAAGACCACGCCCGTGACGTGTTCGATCCACTTCACGATGCCCGGCAACTGCCACGACAGCAGCGATCCGAGGGTGACGCCGAACCCGATACCGACAAACCCCACCAGCACGCCCTGCACCATGAACATCCCCATGATGCTGCGCGGCGTGGAACCCAGCGTACGCAGAATGGCGATATCCGCCTGCTTGTCGGTCACCAGCATCATCAGCATCGAAATCAGATTGATGACCGCGACCAGAATGATCAGCGAGAGGATGATGAACATCACCTTCTTCTCCATCGAGATCGCGGAGAAGAAATTCGCGTGGCTGTCCATCCAGGTCGTCACTTCGTAAACCTGCCCCAGGGTATTGGCCAGTTCGCGCGCCACGGGGCCTGCGTTGTAGAGATCGTCGAGTTTCAGGCGAATGCCCGTAGGACCATTGATGCTCTTGAGTTTCTCGGCATCGCTCATACTGATCAAACCGAGCCCTGAGTCGAACTCCTCCATGCCCATCTCGAAAATGCCGCTCACCTTGAAGCCACGGATGCGCGGCACGGCGCCCATGGGCGTTGCGCGCAGTTCCGGAACCACCATCGTGACGCGATCGCCGACATTCACGCCGAGCTGAATCGCCAGGTCCTTGCCGAGCACGATGTTCCAGCTATCGGGTGTCAGCGAATCGAACGACCCGGCAATCATGTGCTTGTTGATGTCCGATACGTTCGGCTCCTGCGCCGGATCGATGCCACGCACAAGAGCGCCAGTGGAACGCTGTGCCTGCATGAACGACTGGATTTCGACATAAGGCGCGGCGCCCCGCACGTGGGGATTGGCCTGCACGACCTTCATGGCGTAGGGCCAGTTCTGAACGCTTTCGCCGGGGAGTCCCGCCACTGTGGCATCGGAGATCGCGCCGAGAATGCGCGAGCGCAGCTGGTAATCGAAGCCGTTCATCACCGACATCACCGTGATCAACGCCATCACGCTGATCGTGATGCAGACGATGGAAACGCTGGAGATGAAGGAGATGAACTGGTTGCGCCGTTTGGCGCGGGTGTAGCGCAGGCCGATGAAAAGCTCGAGCGGTCGGAACATGGAGGGTTCGCTTATGGGATTCGGGTGACAGGCCGCCCGGGTGCCTTGATATCGTGGAACCACTTGGACCATGCCGCGCGCGCAGAGTGCCCGAAGCGGCGTCGGGCGGCAACCGCGGACTTCAGGGGGCCTCGCCCTGATCGGCCGGCAGCACTGCCAACCGCATGCGCAGGCGCCTGCGGATATCCGCATCCGAGTTGTCGGGCATCAACCAGAGCGTAAGCTTGCCGTGACGCCGGCTTGCCATCCGGAGCAAGACCGAGGTCCGCACGATCTTGTGCGAGAGCAGCGTGGCCGGCTCGTCCGTACCATCCAAGCCATGCAGGCTCCAGCCGCCCTGGCCGCTCCAGCCGACGGCAACGACTGGCAGATGCAGCCGCCGCAGCGTATTGGCACACGCTGCCACGACGCCAAGCGAGACGCCGATTTGGAGCAGTCCGGGAAGACCGGACAACACAACTGCCAGCAGCGTCAGCGCGGCCGCCGCGATGAGCAAGCGCTGCGCCCAGCGCGAGTAGCGATACTCAAAGCCGATGGCGGGCGCGGATGTCATCGATGATCGTCTGCCAATCCGCACGCGGAGCCTTGCCGTGGCCCATCACCCAGTCCCAGAGATCCGGGTCCTGCACGTCGAGCAGCTCTTCGAAAGCCTGCTTCAGGGCTTCATCTGCATTGGGAAAGGAAGACTCCAACCAGCCGCCAAACAGCGAGTCGAGTTCGCGAGTACCGCGACGTGTTCGCCAGCGCAGGCGTTTGATGCGGGCGGCGTCCATAAATTCCCAGAGGCTACTCTTGCCTTGTCGTCATCCCGGCACAGGCCGGGATGACGTGTTCGCTTACGCCGAGCGACGCTCCACGATCAGCTTCTTGATCTCCGCAATCGCCTTGGCCGGGTTCAGACCCTTCGGGCAGGTGCGGGCGCAATTCATGATGGTGTGGCAGCGATAGAGCTTGAACGGATCTTCCAGGTCGTCCAGGCGCGCACCGGTGTCTTCGTCGCGCGAATCAACGATCCAGCGATACGCCTGCAGCAGGATGGCCGGACCGAGGTAACGGTCGCCGTTCCACCAGTAGCTCGGGCAACTGGTCGAGCAGCAGGCGCACAGGATGCACTCGTACAAACCGTCGAGCTTCTTGCGATCTTCCGGCGACTGCAGGCGCTCGCGATCGGGTGCGGCGCTCTGCGTGCGCAGCCACGGCTTGATCGACGCGAACTGTGCGTAGAAGTGCGTGAGATCGGGCACGAGATCCTTCACCACCGGCATGTGCGGCAGCGGGTAGATCTTGACGTCGCCCGACGGGCAATCCTCGATGGCCTTGGTGCAGGCCAGCGTGTTGGTGCCGTCGATATTCATCGCGCACGAACCGCAGATGCCTTCACGGCACGAACGGCGCAGCGTGAGCGTGGGGTCGATCTCGTTTTTGATCTTCAGCAGCGCGTCCAGAACCATCGGGCCGCACGCGGCCAGATCGACTTCGTAGGTGTCGATGCGTGGATTCTGGCCATCATCCGGCGACCAGCGATAGATGCGGAACGTACGCGATTTCTTCGCGTCCTTCGCCGGATAGTGCTTGCCCGGCTGGATCTTGGAATTCTTGGGTAGCGTGAACTCGGCCACGATTGCCTCTCCAGTCGGTAATGCTTAGTAAACGCGCTTCTTCGGCGGCACAACCTCAACATCGCTGGTGAGGGTATACATGTGCACCGGACGGAAGTCGAAGCTGCTCTTGCCGTTTTCGTCGATGTTGACGAGGGTGTGCTTCATCCACTCGTGATCGTCGCGATCGGGGAAATCTTCGCGGGCGTGCGCGCCGCGGCTTTCCTTGCGCTGCTCGGCCGAGTGCATGGTTGCCACGGCCTGCGACAGCAGGTTGGAAAGCTCAAGCGTTTCGATCAAATCGGAGTTCCACACCAGCGAACGGTCGCTGACTTTGACGTCCTTGAAGGAGTCGTAGACGGCCGAGATCTTCTTGCTGCCTTCGTCGAGCGTTTCGCCCGTGCGGAACACGGCGGCATCCTTCTGCATCGTACGCTGCATTTCGCCACGGATCTTCGCCGTGGGCGTGCCGCCATTGGCGTTGCGCAGACCGTCGAAGCGACCGAGCGCCTTGTCCAGCACGCTTGCGGGAAGGTCTTTGTGCGCGGCGCCCGGTTTGATGATTTCGGCGCAACGATGCGACACCGCGCGACCGAACACCACCAGGTCGAGCAGCGAATTGGAGCCCAGACGATTGGCACCATGCACGGACACGCATGCCGCCTCGCCGATGGCGAAGAGGCCCGGCACGACGGAATCGACGTCGTTGCCCTTCTTCTGCACCACTTCGCCGTGATAGTTGGTCGGAATGCCACCCATGTTGTAGTGCACGGTGGGCAGCACCGGGATCGGTTCCTTGGTCACGTCCACGCCGGCAAAAATGCGTGCGGACTCGGCAATGCCCGGCAGGCGCTCGTGAATCACTTCGGCGCCCAGATGCATCAGATTCAGATGCACGTGATCCTTCTGCTCGCCCACGCCGCGGCCTTCGCGCACTTCCAGCGTAATGGCGCGACTGACGACGTCGCGCGAGGCAAGATCCTTGGCGCTGGGCGCGTAGCGCTCCATGAAGCGCTCGCCGTTGGAGTTGGTCAGATAACCACCCTCGCCGCGCACGCCTTCGGTAATCAGCACGCCGGCACCGTAAATACCGGTGGGATGGAACTGCACGAACTCCATGTCCTGCAGCGCAAGACCAGCGCGCAACACCATGCCGCCGCCGTCGCCCGTGCAGGTATGCGCGGACGTAGCGCTGAAATAAGCGCGACCGTAACCGCCGGTTGCCAGCACCACTGCCTGACCGCGGAAGAAATGCAGCGTGCCTTCATTCATGTCGAGCGCAAGCACGCCACGGCAAACGCCTTCCTCATCGAAGATCAGATCGATCACGAAGTATTCGATGAAGAATGTTGCGTCGTGCGCCAGCGCCTGCTGATAAAGCGTGTGCAGAATCGCGTGACCAGTACGGTCGGCCGCCGCGCAGGTGCGCTGGGCGGTGCCCTTGCCGTAATGGGTGGTCATGCCGCCGAACGGGCGCTGGTAGATGCGGCCATCGTCCGTGCGCGAGAAAGGCACGCCGTAGTGTTCCAGCTCGTAAATTGCCGGAATGGCTTCGCGACACATGTATTCGATCGCGTCCTGGTCGCCCAGCCAGTCCGAGCCCTTGATCGTGTCGTAGAAGTGGAAGCGCCAGTCGTCCTCGCCCATGTTGCCGAGCGCGGCGGCAACGCCACCCTGCGCCGCCACCGTATGCGAGCGGGTCGGGAACACCTTGGTGATGCATGCGGCCTTGAGGCCCTTCTCGGCAAGACCGAAGGTGGCGCGCAGGCCTGCGCCACCGGCGCCGACCACGATCACGTCATATTTGTGTTGTTGAATTTTGTAGGCTTCCATCGGCCTCAGGCTCCCAATGCGATGCGCAGCACAGCCAGCGCGCCAGCCAGCGCACCCAGCACCGCGAGGAACTTAATCGCCACCATCAGGAAAACTTCTTTCCAGCGGGTGTGCACGTAATCTTCGATCACCACTTGCAGGCCGAGCACGGCATGCCACAGTGAAGTGATCAGGAATGCAACAAGCAGAACGGCATTCCAAGGCTTGGCCATGGTGGCGCGAGCGGTTGCGTAATCGGCATGCTGCAGACCCAGCACCGTGATCACGAGCCACAGGCCCAGCAGCACCAGGCCCACGGCGGTGACGCGCTGCGTCCACCAATGCGACACGCCAAACTGGGCCGAACCAAGTCCGCGCGCACGCTTGAGCGGGTTGCGCAAATCCTTCGCATTCGTGCTCATGCGGCACCTCCGGCGGTCAACACATAGACCCAGACCAGCAGCGTCAACACCATGCTGATGATCACCGACAGCCAGCTCGAACGAACAAATTGGGAAATGGCGTAGCCGGCGCCGGCGTCCTGCACCAAGTGACGTACGCCATTGCACAGGTGATAGAAGAACGCCCAGCTCCAGCCGATCATCACGATCATGCCGAGCGGACTGCCCATGCAGACCTTGAACTGGTTGAAGGCGTCTTCGCCAGCAGCGAGGGAAAGCATGCCCCACACGATGAGCAACGTGCCGACGGCAAGTACGATGCCGGTGGCGCGATGCAGGATGGAGGTCACCATCTGCACTTGCCACTTATATATCTGCAGGTGGGGTGAAAGCGGTCGTTGCGTGTCTGCCATGGCGGCTATCCTGGGGTGGAATCGCTAATGCCCGCACCGCCACCTGACCCCCTGCTCCATCGCCGCATCCACGGCACGGATAGCGCAGCGGATTAGAAGTCGATGCAGCGTCCGTTCTTTTCCCAATCGCCGTAGCGCGTGGGATCCGGCGCCGATCGCCCGGCCGGTTCCTTCTCTTGCAAGGGCGAAGCAGGCGTAACGGCACGCTCCGTCGGTGCGGGTTCGGGACTGGTTGCGGGTTTGGAGGATGTGTCGGGCATGGTTCGTATCGCTAAAAGCGTAATACTTGCGGCATAGCGGCACAACCAGTTGACGGGCGGCATCAAGCTTTGCATGGCTCCGCCCGCTGCCTTGCAGCACACCTTCACCGCCCCCATCACTACGCGCATGCCCATATCCCCTACCGCCCAAGCAGTCTTGCTCGAAGGCCAGGACGCCATCGCTTTCGCGCAGTCCCAATTCACCAGCCAGGTCACCGCCCTGCCCAACGGCCAGTGGCAGTTCAGTAGCTGGCTCGATGCACAGGGCCGCGTGCGCGTGCTGTTTCATCTGGCGCGACTTGACGACCAGCGACTGCTCCTTGTCTTGCGCGGCGGTGACGCAACGACTTTTGCAGAAGCGTTGCGCCGCTTCGTATTTCGTTCGCGCGTAAAAGTCGTCATTGCCGATGCATGGACACTTGGCAATGCACCGGCAATGCCCATGCATATTGTTGACGCAAACAGTGACGTCATACGTCTCGGTTGTGGCACGCACACTTTGCAATTAAGCGCGAATGCTGGCGACAACGATTCGTGGCGCATCGCTCAATTGCACGCAGGATGGCCATGGCTTCCCGACGATGCACTAAATGAATTTATTCCGCCCGCGTTGTCGCTGCATCGACTCGGCGCGATTGCACTCGACAAGGGTTGCTATCCAGGCCAGGAAATCGTGGCGCGATTGCATTATCGCGGCGGGAACAAACGCCACTTGCATCGAGTCCAACTGTCCACATCTGTTTCAGATGGCACAGCGTTGCTCCGCAATGATCGTGAATTCGTGCGATTGCTCGATGTCATAGCGCACGCGGAACGCGTTGAAGCATTGGCTGTGATCGCTGACGACGTTGCAAGCAACATCTCGCAAGACATGGAAAACGTTAGTGATGATGGCATCGAAGTGAAGCTTCTCGACAGTTGGCAAAGTTGATGCATGCGCGATTCACAACGTGAGTGAAATGTGAATCAAACTGAACAGGCACTTGCAAAGTCAGAAAAGCCCCACTAGATTCCGCCAAACTTTTTTCGGCACCCACCAGCCCGCAGGGTGCCGTGATACGCGACGAACCGGAGGGGTCCGGATCGGCGCGACCCGGCAGAAATAGTTGCCGGAGGACAATTCGCCGTATGCGCGAACACGCTGCACGCATGGGCCTTTAGCCCGCAGCGTAATTGCCAAATCAATGCCGATCAGCACCGGACATGCTGGTCGATTCCGCCACGTTTTCGTGGCCAACCGTTCGCGCCACAAGTTTCGGCGCGTGCGATAGATCCAGGTGGAACGGCCTGCCCGCCCGTCCACCGCAACTGCGTCAAAAGCATGCATGTGGTGCTCTGACGTGACTGCAAGTTGGAGGCAGATATGAAACTTTCCATGTTGTTGTGGCTGATGTCCGTGTTGCCCCAACCGCTCGCAGACCAGACTTGTCTGGCGACCACCGTCTATCTGGAGGCACGCAGCCAGTCGACGATCGGTCAGATGGCCGTGGCAGAAGTTGCCATGCGTCGACGCGAACGCGGTCAGTGGGGCGGCACGGTATGCGATGTGGTGAAATCGCCGCATCAATTTGCATTATCCACAACGCCACAGTCCCAGGACATCGACAATCTCAAGGCCTTCCAGAAGGCGTGGGATATCGCAGGCAAGTCGATCGTCAACTGGGATCTTCCCGTCGACGAGCGTCGCTTCTTCGTTCCGCATGCGGATCACTTCGCCACGGCATCCGTCGCGCCCGTGTGGTCGCACAATCGCAGCGCCGTAACGATCGGCGATCACAAGTTCTATTCGGTCAACTGATACGCAGCAGCAGCCCAATAAAAAGGCCCTCGAAAGAGGGCCTTTTTCATATAGACGTCTAGACGTCCATATGTCAGCGCGGATACACCAGGTTGTTGTTGATCACGACATAGTCGCCGGGGCGAACGCCTGGATTGGGAATCTGCGTAACGGTCGCGTACTGGCCGTTGTCGAGACGCACGACGATCTGCCACGCAGGCACCGTGCCGCCCGGCTGGCTGTTGGCCGCCCCCACCTGATTGCCCACGACGCCGCCAACCACCGCGCCGCCGACGATAGCTGCCGTATTGCCCCGGCCGTGACCGATCGTGCTGCCCAACAGACCGCCAGCCACGGCGCCGATCACGGTGCCGACGCCGCTGTTATTGGTGCCCTGCTGCTGGATGTACACCTGCTGGATCTGCTGCACCACGCCGCAGCTCTGGCAGCCGCGATAGCCGTAGGTCGTCTGCCCCTGATAAGCCGGTTGCGTCTGACATCCGGAAAGCGCCGCCACGCCCACCAAGAGCGCTGCCACCACACCGAACTTGCTTGACTTCATATTCACGACGACCTCCTTGATGTAACGATCACTGCGCATCCGAGACTGCTACGACGCCACCCTGCTGCACCATGACCTGGTTGCCCGGGTCGTGGTCCATGCGGGTCGTGCGCGTGACGCCGTTGAACACATACGTCACGTCATAAGCCACGATATTACCGCCGGGATTCGCAACGGTAGTGCAATGGTGAACTACCTCGGCCTTAACGTTTTTATCCTGCTCGTGCGCCTCGATGCGATTGCCCGCATAGCCGCCGCCGGCCGCGCCGGCGACCGTCGCGATGGTATTTCCCTTGCCGCTGCCGATCATGTGGCCCAGCAGGCCGCCTGCCACGGCGCCAATGACCGTGCCCGCGATCCGATGCTGATCCTTCGGCGGCACCTTCTTGTATACCGTTTCGTCATGACAGACCTGCTGCGGCGCGCCGGCATCCCGAACGGGCGTTACGCTCACCACCTGCGCGTATTGCGCGCCGCCCACACCGGTCTGCGGCTGACCGGGCTGCCCGGCAACCTGGGCCGCTTCTGGCGCGCTGCTTGTAGCCGCCACACCCGCGTTATCGACGTCCGTGCCCGCTTGCTTGCTGCAGGCTGTCAAACCGAGTGCAAACGTTGTCGCCAGACTCATGCACAATGCTTTGACTATCAACTTGCTCATTTCAGACTCTCCTGGACCATTAACAGCCGCAACGTACGCTGCGCCCCTCGAAATATATTGCGCACGCGCATTGAAACGCCGCGACGCTGAATAGCACCTAGACTGATTTCAAAACTGTCGATTCCACCTCACCCCGCCGCGACGGGGCCCATGCTTCGGGATGGCATCTGCCAGAAGGACCGCCCCATACCCATGCCAAGACTCGCCGACAGCCACGTACACCTCGACGATGCGCGCTTCGCCCCGGACCGCGAGGCCGCGATCGAACGCGCGCATCGCGCAGGCCTGGAGCTGCTGGTCGTTCCCGGCACCACCGCCGCCAGCTGGCCGCACATTCACGCCCTGTGCTCACCGGGAAGCGGCCTGTTCCCCGGCTACGGCCTGCACCCGATGTTCATGCGCGAGCATCGCGACGACGACCTGCACGCGCTCCCCCACTGGCTGGAAAACCATCGTCCCGTTGCGGTGGGCGAAATCGGACTCGACTTCCATCAGGAAGGACAGGACACCCAACGGCAGCGCGACTACTTCGAGCGCCAGCTGCGCCTCGCCCGCGAATTCGACTTGCCCGTGATTCTGCACGCGCGCGCAGCGATGGATGAGGTGACCACGACATTGCGTCGAACAGGCGGCCTGCGCGGTGTCGTGCACAGTTTCTCGGGAAGCGAGGAACAGGCCAGGCAACTGTGGAAAATCGGCTTTCACATCGGCATCGGCGGTCCGGTGACTTACGAGCGCGCGCAACGCTTGCGCCGAATCGTCGCCAGCATGCCGATCCAATACCTGCTACTGGAAAGCGATGCCCCGGATCAGCCAGGCGCCGCGCATCGTGGCGAACGCAACGAACCTTCCTATCTTCCCGACGTCCTGACATGCGTCGCCGCGCTGCGAAACGAAGATCCAGAGCAGATCGCCGAAGCCACCACGGCCAACGTGCGACGACTGTTCAATATCTGAGCACCCCTCCCGACTGAACGAGGCACTTGCAGGGCATCGCAGTTGTGTTGCACCATTTATTTCATCAGTGAAATATGCACCGATGAAATGTCATTACTCGAAAAGCTAAAAAGGCTGGACGAAGGCATCGCCCGCGTTCGCCAGGCCATTCCCGAAGTGCCGGAAGACGCAGCGCTCTGTCGCGTCCTGTTGCTCGTGGGCGAGCGCCTGAAGGAACAGTTCGAAAGCAGGCTTAAGCCGTTCAAGCTCAACGACAGCGAGTTCCGCACTTTGATGATGCTGTTCTCCAGGCCCGACGGAAGCTCCACGCCGGGTGAGTTATGCGAATTCACCTCGCAAGGCGCGACAAACATGACCCGCATCGCCGATGCGCTGACCAAGCGCGGCCTGATCACGCGCGGTCCCAGTGCTGAAGATCGGCGCCGCGTGGTGGTGCGCATTACGGCGGCGGGCCGGCGCTTCGTGCAAAAGATGCTGCCGGCCATGATTCCCGCCGTGGAGCGGACTTTCGTGGGCTTCACCGATACCGACCGCCGCCATTTGAGCCGCTTGCTGCGCAAGCTCGCCGACAACATTAGCCAATTCGAAAACGAAGCGGGTGATCCCCCATGAACCTCGCTCCATCCCACGCATCCATGCGCCTCCGCCCTCTCGCGCTGGTGATGCTGCTGACCGCTGGCGTCGCCGGTTGCGGCTTTATTCCCAAGAAAGTGCAGCATCCGGCACTGCGCGATGATGTGCCGCTCGCAGGCCTGCAAGTTCCAACGCGCGCTGGCTGGCCCGCTGCCGAATGGTGGCGCGTCTACAATGATCCGCAACTGGACAATCTGATTGACCTGGCGATGAAGCAATCGCCCGATCTGGCGCAAGCCCACTCGCGTGTGCAGACCGCCGAACAATCCGTGAAAGTGGCAGCGGCGCAGGCTGGCTTGACGATCAATGGCAACGCTCAGGTCACGCGCCAGCGCATGAGCGACCACGGCCTGTTCCCGCCTTCGTTGCTTGGTTTCAACTGGTACGACCAGGCGGATCTCGGCATCCAGGCCGAATACGACTTCGACTGGTGGGGCAAGAAACGCGCATCGATCGAAGCCGCACTCGATCAAGCCCACGCGGCGGAAGCCCAACGCAGCGCTGCAGCACTGACCATTCAGAACGCTGTCGCCGACACCTACTTCGGTTGGCTTGCCGATGAAGCCCGGTTTCGCCTGGCGCGGCAATCCGTCGACATCCAGCAGCGCCTGCTGCAAATCGCCCAGTTGCGTGTGAAACAAGGCGTGGATCTGCCCGACACCGTCCAGCAGGCACGCGAGCAACTCGCGAGCGCGCAGCAGATGCAAGTCACCTTGCAGGGTTCGATCGAGCTTCGCAAAGTCGCGTTGGCTGCCTTGGTGAACGTATCGCCCGCCGATCTTCCCAAATTGCAACCTCACGCCCTACCAAGAATCGAGGGCGCGTTGCCGGATGACGCGCGTCTGGATCTGATCGCACGCCGTCCCGATATCGCCGCGAGCCGCTGGCAGGTCGAATCGGCGCTGAAGCAAACCGATGTCGCACGCGCCGAGTACTTCCCGGATGTCAGCATCAACGCGATGGCCGGACTCTCGAGCACGAACCAGGGCTCGCCGCACATTCCAGGTTTGTCGAAGGGCAGCTCAGGCGACCTTGGAAACCTGTTCGACTGGGGCAGTCGCGTTTTCGGCATCACGCCCGCGGTGCACCTTCCCATTTTCGAAGGCGGCCGACTGAAGGCGAATTACGGTGCGAGCCGCGCGGAGCTAGATGCCTCCATCGCGCAGTACAACGTCGCCGTGCGCGATGCCGCGCGCGACGTGGCGACGCAAGCGGTCACGGCGCAGCAGATCGCCGAACGCCGCAAGAAGCAGGACGTCGAAGTGCGCGCCAGCGACATGCTCGTGACCACCGCGCAAGCCCGCGCGCAACAAGGCACGAAGGACGCGCGCGAAAGCCTTTCAGCCGAAGCGCAGCTTCTTCAGCAGCGCGATCAGGCCATCAGCCTGCACGCCCAGGCGCTGAGCACGGATCTCGCGCTGATCAAGGCACTGGGTGGCGGTTACCGCTCCGACGCCGACAACAACACGCCGCCACCGGCAATCTCTTCCTCCCCCACTGCTTCCATTTCGAATTCCGACGGAGCCCCACGACCATGAGCGCCTCTGAGTCCGCCATCGCCAAGGACGCCAACGATAGCGGCCTGGCCGCGAAGAATCCCGCCAAACGCAGTCGTGCGCTGCTGATCGTGGGCGGCATTTTCGCGCTTGCCGCGCTGGCATGGTTCCTGTTGTGGCTCTTCGTTTTGTCCACACGCGAAACCACCGATAACGCCTATGTCGGCGGCTATCAGGTCGCGCTGTCCTCCCAGGTGGCCGGCACCGTCACGGCGATCATGACCGACGACACGCAGCGCGTCGAAGCCGGACAGGTGCTGGTGAAGCTGGACGGCACCGATGCGGATGTACGCCTGCGCCAGACCAGCAGCGCGCTCGCGCAGGCCGTGCGCGAAGTACGCCAGCAGACCGAGACGGTCACTGGCGCCGATGCGACTGTCGCCGCGCGCGAAGTCGATCTTCGCAAGGCACAAGCCGATCTCAAGCGTCATCTGCCGCTGGTCGCCGCACAGGCCGAATCGCCCGAAGTCGTCCAGCACATGCGCGACAGCGTGGCGCAGGCGCAGGCCGCACTGGATCAGGCCAAGGCGCAGGCCAAGGCATCGCGCGCCGCCGTGGAAGGCACGGATATCGCCAACAATCCTTCCGTGCTGCAGGCTCGCGCGAATTTCCGCGCCGCGTGGGTGGCGGCGCAACGCAACACCATCGTCGCGCCGGTTTCCGGTTACGTCGCGCAGCGCAGCGTGCAGTTGGGCAGCAGCATCGTGCCGGGCCAGCAACTGTTGACCATCGTCCCGCTGCACGATTTGTGGGTCGATGCGAACTTCAAGGAAAACCAGTTGCGCCATATCCGCATCGGTCAGCCGGTGAAGATCAGCACCGATATCTACGGCGGTAGCGCGGAATATCACGGCAAAGTCATTGGCCTGGGCGCCGGCACCGGCAGCGTGTTCTCCTTGTTGCCCGCTCAGAACGCCACCGGCAACTGGATCAAGGTCGTGCAGCGCGTGCCTGTGCGCATTGCGCTGGATAACGACGAGCTCGACAAGCATCCGCTGCGCATTGGCCTGTCCGCCGACGTGACCGTGGACATCACCAACGACAAGGGACCGCTGCTCGCAAGCGCGCCGCAACAACCTCCAGCGGAAACCGCGGTGTACGACAAGGTGGCCAGCCAGGCCGACGCGGAAGCGGAAAAGATCATCCGCGCGAACCTCGGCAGCTCTGCCGACACCTCGAACTGATGCCCGCCTAGCGAGACCGTCATGGCTGCCACCCCAGAGAATGCGGCACCTTTGAAGCCGCTGCACGGCACCCCGCTGGTGCTGCTGACCATCGCCGTCGCGTTCAGCACCTTCATGGAGGTGCTGGACATGACCATCGTCAACGTCTCCGTGCCGCATATCGCCGGCAGCCTGGCGGTAAGCCCCAACGAAGGCACCTGGACGATCAGTTCCTACTCGCTGGCGAGCGCGATCATGCAGCCCCTTACCGGTTGGATCGCACGCCGCTTCGGTGAAGTGCGCACCTTCGTGACGTCGGTGGTGCTGTTCGTGTTGTTCTCCATGTTGTGCGGCATGGCCACCACCATGCCGATGCTGGTGTTTGCCCGCCTGATGCAAGGTGCCGGGTCCGGCCCGATGGTGGCGCTTTCGCTGACCTTGTTGCTGTCAAGCTACCCGAAAGAAAAACAAGGCATCGCACTGGCGATGTGGGCGATGACGGTGGTGATCGCACCGATTTTCGGGCCCATTCTGGGCGGCTGGATCACCGACAACTTTTCGTGGCCGTGGATCTTCTACATCAACGCGCCGGTGGGCGTGCTGGCCGCCATCATCACCTGGAGCCTGCTGCACAAGCGCGAAACCAAGACGGTGAAAGCGCCGATCGACGTGGTTGGCCTGGTGCTGCTGGTGGCGGGCGTAGGCTCGCTGCAGTTCATGCTGGACAACGGCAACGACCACGACTGGTTCAATTCCACATTGATCCTGGTGCTGGGACTGATCGCTCTGGTGTGCCTCACCTTCCTGGTGGTGTGGGAAATCCACGCCAAGCATCCGGTGATCGACCTGTCGCTGTTCAAGAAGCGCAACTTCACTGCGGGCGTGATCAGCCTTTCGATGGGCATGTTCGCCTTCTTCGGCCTCAACGTGGTGTTTCCGCTGTGGCTGCAGACCACGCTGGGCTACACCGCGACCTGGGCCGGTCTGGCCGCGGCGCCTGGCGGCGTGCTGGCGTTTCTGTTTTCGCCGCTGGTCGGCCGCAACATGCATAGGATCGACCTGCGCATCCTGGTGACGCTGGCATTCATCATCTTCGCGGGCACGTCGTATTGGTTCTCCACCTTCGACAGCTCTGCGTCCTTCGCCACGCTGATCGTGCCGCGCTTCGTGATGGGCCTGGCGATCCCCTGCTTCTTCATTCCGCTGAACCAGATCTACCTCTCCGGCCTGCCTGCGGCCGAGATCGCCAGCGCATCCGGTCTTTCCAACTTTTTCCGCACCCTGGGATCGAGCGTCTCCACCGCCGTGATGGTGACCTTGTGGCAGCACCGCGGCATCTACCACCACGCCACCCTGACCGAGTACGTGAACAAGGGCGATCCGGCCTCGGCCCACTTTCTGCAGAACCTGTCTCACGTGGGCCTGAGCGCCGCCCAGCAATTGGGCTACATCAATCAGATCGTGGACAGGGAGGGGTACACCCTGGCGGTCAACGACATCTTCTACGGGTGTGCCATCCTGTTCGTGATCCTGGTGCCCGTGCTCTGGCTTGCCCGACCGCCCTTCGGGAGCACCGGCGGCGGTGCCATGGGGCATTGACCTACACCCATTGCTGCACCCTGGGGTGCAGCATAAAAGCAAGGGCCTGACTGGTGCGGCGCAATACCTTCTGCTAGTTTGTGTCGCATGGCACAAACAAATCGCATCATCAAGAAGTATCCGAACCGTCGGCTCTACGACACGGAGATCTCCAGCTACATCACGCTGGAAGAGGTCCGTCAGCTGGTTCTGGATGGTGAGCACTTCGAGGTCCGTGACGCCAAGTCCGGCGAGGACCTGACCCGCTCCGTGCTGCTTCAGATCATCTCCGAGCACGAGGAGAAGGGTCAGCCGATGCTGTCACCCCAGCTGCTGAGCCAGATCATTCGTTTCTACGGTGACTCCCTGCAGGGATTCATGGGGCCGTACCTGGAACGCAGCCTGCAAGTCTTCCTCGACCAGCAGCAGCAGTTCCGCACCCAGCTCAACAGCCTGATGGGGCAAACCCCCTGGTCGCTTTTGAACGAGCTGACGGAACGCAACATGGACGCCTGGAAGTCGATGCAGCGCGGGTTCCTCGATGTCGCGTCACAGTCGTCGCAGGCCAACCCCGCTCCGGGCCAGCCCGGACGTCCCGGTACGAAGAAACCCTGATCCGTCTGGTCCGGTTCCCGCTGCAGCACAGCACGTGCTGCCGCGCGGCATGCGCTGAGGGAATTACGTGATGACTTCGTCAACATCCAGCGCACGTGTCGCTATTGTTACAGGCGGTATCGGCGGTATCGGCACCGAAATCTGCATGCGGCTCGCGGAAGCCGGACGCGCGGTGATTGCCGTCGACCTGGCCACGCGTGGCGAACGCATTGAGGCGTTCCGCGAAAAGACGGCGTCCTATAACGGCGCCATCCGCTTCGAGCCCTGCGATGTCAGCGACTTCAAGGCATGCGGCGGCCTCATCGAATACGTCGAGCGCGGCATCGGCCATGCCGACATCCTGGTGAACGCCGCAGGCATCACGCGCGACACCAGCTTGCGCAAGATGGACCCGCAGCAATGGCACGAGCTGATGCGCGTGAACCTCGACGGCGTGTTCAACATGTGCCGGCACGTGGTCGAAGGCATGACCACGCGCCATTTCGGTCGCATCGTCAACCTGAGTTCGGTCAACGGACAGACTGGCCAGTTTGGGCAGACCAACTATTCCGCAGCAAAGGCTGGTGTCCACGGATTCAGCATGGCGCTGGCGCGCGAAACGGCGCGCAAGGGTGTCACCGTCAACACCGTTTCGCCGGGTTATTGCGACACCCCCATGGTCGCCGCCGTGCCGGACGAGGTTCGACAACAGATCATTTCCGATATTCCCGTGGGACGCCTCGGGACTCCAGCCGACATCGCGCGTGCCGTCATCTTTCTCACTGCCGATGACGCCAGCTACATCACCGGCGCCAACCTGCCGGTGAACGGCGGCTATTTCATGAGTTTCTAGGCGAGCGCCGCCGTCGCAGCGACGGGTGAACGCGTCGCTGGTGCGCCCTGTCCACCCTGTCGTACTTGCGGGAATCGCCCAGTTGCGGAACAGTGTTGCGCTACCTCCCACGAGACGCAGCATGACACGGCAATCCATCACCTTGATCGGCGGCGGCTTGGTAGGCGCATTGATGGCGCAGTTGCTGGCCAAGCGCGGATTTGCCGTGGAGGTTTTCGAAAAACGTCCTGATCCGCGGCGATTCGGTTTCGTGGGCGGCCGCTCGATCAATCTCGCACTCGCGGAACGCGGGCTCCAGGCACTGCGCACCGCAGGGCTTGCCGACGATGTGATGGAACGCGCGGTGATGATGCGCGGTCGCATGGTGCATCCGCTCGAAGGCGCCTCCGGTCTGCAGCGATACGGTGTGGACGACAGCGAGGTGATCTGGTCGGTATCGCGCGGCGCCTTGAACATGCTTTTGCTCGATGCCGCGGAAGCAGCTGGTGTGACACTGCACTTTGGACAATCCCTGGCTTCCGCCGATTTCGACGCGCGACGCATCGCGCTTGTCGACGAAAACGGTACGCAACGCCATCACGATGCATCCGTGCTTATCGGAGCCGATGGCGCGGGTTCCGCGCTTCGCGCGGCGATGGACGAATATTCCCCGATAGGCGCACGCGTCGAATCCCTGGGGCACGGCTACAAGGAACTGGAAATTCCGCCTCGCGCAGGTGCAGAACGTTTCGCCATCGAGCCGCACGCACTGCACATCTGGCCGCGTGGCGGGTACATGTGCATCGCGCTACCCAACACCGAAGGCAGCTTCACGGTCACGCTGTTCCTGCCCGCGCACGGGCCTCACCCCAGTTTCGATACGCTGCCGGACTCGTCGGCCGCGGCTGCATTCTTCCGTGAAGACTTCCCGGACCTGCTGCCGCAGATTCCGCGCTTCGCGGAGGATTACGACAGCCATCCCGTCGGCACACTCTCCACGCTTTATCTCGACCGCTGGCATATCGACGGACGTGCGCTGCTGATCGGCGATGCCGCACACGCCATCGTTCCGTTCCACGGCCAGGGCATGAACTGCGGCTTCGAAGACACGGTGGTGCTGGCGGATCTCCTGGCCGAGTCCGGCCGCGACACCGCCGATGCCTTCGCCGAATTCCAGCGCATTCGCCAACCCAACGCCAACGCGATTGCAGCGATGGCGCTGGAGAACTACATCGAGATGCGCGATTCAGTGGCCGATCCGTACTACCTCGCCAAGCGCGAACTGGGCGCACGACTCGCCGAACGCGCGCCGAAGCACTTCATGGCGCGCTACCGCATGGTGACCTTCACCCATCTGCCCTACGCCTACGCCTACGAGCGTGGCCGTGCGCAGGATCAACTGCTCGAACAATTGCTGCGCGGTTCCACCCATGCCAACGATGTATCGCTGGACGCCGCCATCGCCACGCTGGAAGCCACCCTTCCCCCGCTCCCGAAACTAAGGGCGTAAAGTCATCCCATGGACAGCACGCTGATTACCCACTACCGGACCACCGATTACCGAGTGCGATTGCTGCAAGGCGGATGGGCCAGCATCCGCATCGACAAGGTCTTGCCGGCTGCGCTGCAAGCGCTGACGGGAGGCCGTGGCTGGGCCTTCATCACGGCCTGGAATCCTCAATCGCAGCTGCTGCCGCGCTCCCTCAATCATGCTGCCCAGATAGCTCTGCTGGCGGCGTTGCGGGGCCTGCGGCGGACGCTCTACATCCGTCCAGGGCTGGGCGCGGGCCAGAGTTGGCGCGAGCCCAGCTTTTTCGTGATCGGCCCGGAACTTGAGGAGATCGATGAACTGGCGCAGCAATTTCACCAGAACGCCTACATCCACGGGCTGGGCACCGGCGCAGCACGACTGCGCCTCGCCAGTGACAGGCCGCCGCATGGACAAGCCGGATGAGCATTCCCGACAATGCCGGCGATGACCTCCGAGCCCTCCGCCACGCCGCTGCTTGAAGCACGAGCCCTCAGCTTCCACCGCCAGGACGAACCCGTGTTCGGCCCGCTGGATTTCCGTCTCGATGCGGGCGAACTCACCCTGATCGAAGGCGACAACGGCAGCGGGAAAACCACGCTGATGCGCATCCTCACCGGTTTGCTGCGCCCGGAGGAAGGCGAGCTCTACTGGCGCGGCCAGCCGCTGACGTGGGATCGCTGCAGCGGCGAGGTTCTGTTTCTGGGTCATCAGCTCGGATTGAAGACCGAGCTCAGCGCACGCGAAAACCTGCGCTTCGCCATCGGCCTGCACGGTCACCGCGAACATAGCGATATCGACAACGCGTTGACGCGCGTGGGTCTGGCCGGCTTCGGCGACGAGCCTGTGCGAAAGCTCTCCGCAGGCCAGAAAAAGCGTGTCGCGCTGGCGCGCTTGCTGTTGGTTCCCGCCGCGCTGTGGCTGCTGGACGAGCCCTACGCCAATCTGGACCGCACCGGGATCGAGCTGGTCAACGGCCTGCTGGAGGCGCATATCGCGCACGGCGGCGCGGCCCTGGTCACCAGCCACGGTGCCGTGCAGTTCCACGGCGGCGAGCCGCAACGGATCCGTCTGCATGGCTGATCTGCGACGTCCCGGACTGGGTCACGCCTGCATCGCCGTCCTGCGCCGCGACCTGACCCTGGCCTGGCGCCAGCGCGGCGACATGGTCTTGCCCGTGCTGTATGCGTTGATCGTCACCTCGCTGTTCCCGTTCGCACTGGGTCCCGAAGATGCCTTGCTGCGCCGGATCGCCGCCGGCGTGGTGCTGGTAACTGTTCTGCTGGCGATGCTGCTGGCACTGGACGCGATGTTCCGCAGCGACATCGAGGACGGCTCGCTGGAACAGTTGATGCTGGCCCCGCAGCCGCTCGCGCTGATGCTGGGCATGAAGATCCTGGCGCACTGGGTGGCCACGGCGGTTCCGTTGATCGTGATCGCACCGCTGCTGGCCGGCATGCTGCACCTGCCTGCGCCGGTCATGCCGGTGTTGCTGCTGGCGCTGCTGCTGGCGACGCCGCTGCTCAGCCTGCTGGGCGGGATACTGGTCGCGCTAACGGCCGGGACGCGGCGCTCTGGTATGCTCCTAGCCTTGATGCTGCTGCCGCTATGCGTGCCGGTGGTGATCTTCGCCGCCGGGGCCCTGGCAGCCGCCCAAGAGGGGTTGCCGTGGGCTGCCCCCATTGCATGGCTGGGTGCAGCGCTTGCCCTGGCTGTGGTGCTGGCGCCGTTGGCCTGCGCTGCCGCACTTCGTATCGCGTTGGACTCGTAGATCGCCTATGGCCCATTGGATTCCCCTGTGGTTGCACAAGTTGAGTTCTCCGCCGGTGTTCTACGGCTTCGCCGGCAAGCTGCGTCCATGGGCGATCGCGCTGGCCTTGGTTCTCGGCCTCGTCGCGCTTTACGGCGGACTGGTGCTGGCGCCACCGGATTACCAGCAGGGTGACGACTACCGCATCATCTTCATCCACGTCCCATGTGCCTGGATGAGTCTTTTCATCTACGGCGTGATGGGCATCGCCGCCTTCATCGCACTGGTGTGGCGCATCAAGCTGGCTGAAGTGGTGGCGATGGCATCCGCACCGATCGGCGCGTCGTTCACCTTCATCACGCTGGTCACCGGTTCGCTGTGGGGCGAGCGCATGTGGGGCACCTGGTGGACGTGGGATGCGCGACTCACGTCGGAACTGGTGCTGCTGTTCCTGTATCTGGGCGTGATCGCGCTCTACCACTCGTTTGAAGATCGCCGCCAGGGCGCGCGCACGGCGGCGTTCCTTGCGCTGATCGGCATCGTCAACGTACCGATCGTGCATTTCTCGGTGAACTGGTGGAACACGTTGCACCAGGGCTCGACCATCCGCCTGCTCGGCCCCTCGTCGATCTCGCCATCGATGATCTGGCCGCTGTTGACGATGATGATTGCCACCAAGCTTTATTACATCGCCAGCCTCTTCGGCCGTGCGCGCGTGGATCTCCTTTCGCTGGAAAGCGGAAAGGATTGGGTGCGGCAGATCGCCGAAAACGAGGTGCGTCGATGAGCGCAGGTTCGCTGCAATCCTTCTTCGCCATGGGCGGTTACGCCGCCTATGTCTGGCCGGCCTACGGCGTGTTCTTCATCGTGCTGTTGATCGACTGGCTGGCACCGCAGCTTCGCCGCCGCCGCCTGCTGCGCGAACTGCGCGAACGCATGGCACGACAGGACGCGCGCAAGGAGCGCGCAAACCGAAACTCCGCGACCGCAACCTAGCGGCGGCCGCCTGGCACTCATTTCTTATGAATCCGACACGTCAACGCCGACTCACCATCGTCATTGCCATACTGATTGCCGTGATCGTGGCGTCGGCGCTGGTGGTGTATGCGCTGCAGCAGAACATGAACTACCTGTTTACGCCGTCGCAGGTGCAGGCAGGCGAAGCGACCAGCTACAAGACCTTTCGCCTCGGCGGCATGGTCAAGGCAGGTTCGATTCAGCGCAGCAACGATTCGCTGCGGGTCACCTTCACCGTTGTCGATGCCAGCGGCGTGATGCCGGTCGAATACAACGGCATCCTGCCGGACCTGTTCCGCGAAAACCAATCTGTCATCGCCACCGGACATATGGATGGCGCTCGCTTTGTCGCCACTGAAGTGCTTGCCAAACACGATGAAACCTACATGCCCAAAGAGCTGAAAGACGCCATGGCGAAGGCTCACCAGGGCAAGCACATCGACGAGTCGGCAAGCCAGGACAAGTCATCGCTATGACACCCGAACTCGGCCAACTGGCACTTATCCTCGCCTTGCTGCTGGCGATCGCGCAGAGCGTGCTTCCGATGGTGGGCGCATGGCGCGGCAATCGCGCGCTGATGGCCGTCGCGCGCCCTGCCGCGAGTGGACAGGCGGTTTTTGTGGCGTTGGCTTTTGCGATTCTCGTTTGGGCATTCCTGCACTTCGATTTCTCGGTGCAGTACGTCGCCGACAATTCCAATCTGCAACTGCCCTGGTATTACCGCATTGCCGCGGTATGGGGCGCGCACGAAGGGTCGATGCTGTTATGGGTATTGATCCTCAATGTCTGGACCGTGGCGCTCGCACTGTTCAGCCGACGACTGCCGGACGTCTTTCTTGCGCGCGTATTGGCCGTGCTCGGCATTATTTCCGTGGGGTTTCTTTCGTTCATCCTGTTCACCTCCAATCCGTTCGGCCGCCTGTTGCCGATGCCGCCGGACGGCGCCGATCTCAATCCGGTGCTGCAGGATCCGGGCATGACCTTCCACCCGCCCGTGCTGTACATGGGCTACGTGGGCTTCTCGGTGGCGTTCGCGTTTTCCATCGCGGCCTTGCTGGGCGGCTCGATGGAACAGGCGTGGGTGCGTTGGGCGCGTCCATGGACCAATGCCGCGTGGGGCTTTCTGTCCTGCGGCATCGTGGCCGGCAGCTGGTGGGCGTATGCCGAACTCGGCTGGGGCGGCTGGTGGTTCTGGGATCCGGTGGAAAACGCGAGCTTCATGCCGTGGCTGGTCGGCGTGGCGTTGATCCATGCGCAAGCCGTCACTGAAAAACGCGGATCGCTGCGTGCCTGGACGATTTTGCTTTCGCTGTTTGCGTTCTCGCTGTCGTTGCTGGGCACGTTCCTGGTGCGCTCGGGCATCCTTACGTCGGTGCATGCGTTCGCATCCGATCCGCGACGCGGCACCTTCATCCTGTGCTTCCTCGCCGTCATCGTGGGCGGATCGCTGCTTCTTTATGCGCTGCGCGCACCGAAAGTGGCGGGCGGAAAGGCCTTTGCATTGGTGTCGCGCGAAAGCGCCATCCTGATCGGCAACCTGATGTTCACCGTCGCAGCGTCAATGGTCATGCTCGGCACGCTGTTTCCGCTGCTTGGTGATGCGCTGAACCTCGGCAAGGTTTCGGTGGGACCGCCCTACTTCGGCCTGCTGTTCCCGCTGTTGATGCTGCCGGTGGTGCTGTTGCTGCCGTTCGGGCCTTATTTGCGCTGGGGTAAAAGCGACACGCCCGTACTCAAGCAGGTGCTTGCGCGCACCGGTATCGCAGCGGTCGCCTGCGCTGTGCTTGCGGCATTTTTCGTGCAGGGACAGCTCAAGGCGATAGCAGGCGTCGCCTGCGCGGTGTGGGTCGGCGTGGGTGTGGCGCTTTATGTGATCAAGCGCTGGCGGGAAATGCCTCGCGGGCGCCGTTATCCGGCCGAGATGACCGGCATGCTATTGGCCCACGTTGGCGTCGCGATTTTCCTCATCGGGGTGCTGCTCTCCGAATCGCTGAGCGTCACGCGCGATGTGCGCATGACGCCTGGACAGGTTGCCGTCGTAGGCGGTTACGAATTCCGTTTCGACGGCGTCACGCAAACCACTGGCCCCAACTGGCAGGCGGAGCAAGGCGTCGTCACGGTGACACGCAACGGCGCGCCCGTGGCGGTGATGCATCCGCAGAAACGCACGTATACGCACGAGCAGGTTCAGACGGAATCGGCCGTCGATCCGGGAATCACGCGCGATCTCTACGTGGCCCTGGGCGAGCCGATGGATCCGAACCACATCGAAGGCGCCTGGGCGCTGCGCCTGTATACGAAACCCTTTATCCGCTGGATCTGGGCTGGCGGCCTGTTGATGATGCTGGGCGGATTCGTCAGCGCCGGGGATCGCCGTTTCCGCGTGAAACGCGAAGCCGAAGCTGCACAGACGGTCACCACGACGATGCAGGAATCGCAGGCATGAGCCGGCTGCTGCCCTTCATCGGCTTCATGCTGCTGGCCTGTCTGCTTGGCTTCGGCATCTGGTGGAACAGCTCACATGATCCCACGGCGGTGCCATCGCCGCTCATCAACAAGCCCGCACCCACGTTTGCCCTACCCAAGCTGGACAATCCCACGCAACTGGTCAGCAAGGATTCGATGCTGGGCAAACCCTATCTGGTCAATGTCTTCGCCAGTTGGTGTTTCGCCTGCGGCGAGGAACATCCCGTGTTGATGGCGGAATCCAAAACATTGGGCATTCCAGTGATCGGCTACGACTACAAGGACGAGCCCGCCGATGCCAAAGCGTGGCTCGCGCAGCATGGCAATCCCTACGACATGGTGATTGCCGATCAATCCGGCCACACCGCGATCGATTTCGGCGTGTACGGCGCGCCGGAAACCTTCCTGATCGATGGCAAGGGCGTCATTCGCTACAAGCGCATCGGTCCGCTCACGCCGGATGTCATTGCACGACAACTGATGCCTGCCATCGCTGCCCTGCAAAAGGAAGCACCGTGATGGGCAAGGTGTTTCGCACCTGGATATGGCTGACGCTGGTTGCAATAAGCGGCCTGGCGGCGGCGCAAGCGATCGACCCGCTGCCGTTCCGCGATCATGCCGAGGAGCTGCGTTTTCAGCATCTCACCAGCGAACTGCGCTGCCTGGTCTGCCAGGACGAAGATCTCGCCGACTCGAACGCCGATTTCGCGCGCGACCTGCGCCATAAAGTGTTCGAGCTGATGCAGCAAGGCAAGAGCGATGCGCAGATCAAGCAGTATCTGGTCGACCGCTACTCCGATTTCGTGCTTTACGATCCGCCGGTCAACACGCATACCTGGCTGCTCTGGTTTGGGCCGCTGTTGATTCTGATCGCCGGCGGCGCGGTGGTCGGCTACACCATCCGCAAGCGCAGCCACACGGGCACGCCCGCCGCACCGACCGACAATGGGGACGATTGGTGAAGTTTGCTTTCTACATCGCCGCCGCAGTGATGATCGCTGTGGCGTTGGCATTGCTGCTGATTCCGCTACTTCGCAACGGCCGCCAATCGGGCCAGCCGCGAGGCGTGTTCGCGCTGATGCTTTTCATCGTGCTGGTCGTTCCGGCCGGCACCGCCCTCCTGTACCTGCGAGTGGGCGCGCCTTCGACACTGAGTGGCGTCGCCACGCAGACGCAGACGGCAACGGACATCAACAAAGCACTGGATGAGTTGCGCGCTCACCTGGCCAGCAATCCCAAGGATGTGCAAGGCTGGATGCTGCTCGCGCAGGCCGAGACGGAAATGCAGCACATGGGTGAGGCGCGCGATGCGTTCGATCACATATTGCAGCTAACCCCGAACGATACAACGGCGATGGTGGGCTGGGCCGAAGCCGATTCAGCCGCACGACCGGACCACCGCATCGAAGGGCGTGCACGCGATCTGCTGGAACAGGCGGTAAAACTGGAACCGGACAATCAGCGCGGATTGTGGTTGCTCGGCATCAGCGATTTTCAGGAAGGCCGCTTTGCCGATGCAGCGGCCACGTGGCGCGTACTGCAGCCGCAACTGCAACCCGGCTCGAGCGTGGCACAGGCGGTCGCACAGCAGATCGCACTGGCCGATGCACGCGCTGGCGGCTCCCCCGCCTCGGCTTCAAGCGCGAGCTCTTCGTCCCCTGCACGGCCTCAAGGTCCGGCCTTGCAAATCAAAGTGGCCATCGCACCTGCACTGAAAGCAAAGCTTGCCGCCGGCGACACGCTGTTCGTCTACGCACGCGCCGAAAAGGGTCCGCCCATGCCGCTTGCCGTGGCTCGACTCGATGCAAGCCAACTGCCGGCCACCGTCACCCTCACCGACTCCATGGGCATGATGCCGTCGATGAAGCTGTCTTCGGTTCCACGTGTTTTCGTGGGTGCGCGCATCAGTCATAGTGGCGAGGCCGTGGCCCAGGCGGGCGACCTGGAAGGTAATGCCGGCGTGGTGGCGGTCAACGCCAAGACGCCCGTCAGCATACTCATCGACAAAGTGCACGACTAAGGAATGGTAATGAGCGATGCGCGCCAGTACTTCAAGCTGCCTTCGCCTTTCGCGATGAAGCGCGGCGGCGCGTTGCACGGCGCGCACGTCGCTTACGAAACCTGGGGCACCCTGAACGCGGCACGCGACAACGCCGTACTGATACTCACCGGACTTTCTCCCAGCGCACACGCGGCCGCCAATGCGCAGGACCCATCGCCGGGCTGGTGGGAAGAGATGCTTGGACCCGGCAAAGCCATCGATACCCGGCGCTGGTTCGTCATCTGCGTGAATTCCCTCGGCAGCGACAAAGGCTCTACCTGCCCTGCCTCGACCGATCCGGCGACGGGCGAACCGTATCGCCTCAGCTTTCCCGATCTTTCGCTGGAAGATGTCGCCAACGCCGCGCACGGCGTGGTCACGCACCTTGGTATCGACAGCCTGGCGTGCCTGATCGGTTGCTCCATGGGCGGCATGAGCGCGCTGGCGTACATGCTGCTGCATCCTGGCAGCGTGTGCGCGCATATCAGTGTCGATACCGCGCCGCAGGCACAGCCGTTCGCGATTGCCATACGCTCGCTGCAGCGCGAAGCGATCCGGCTCGATCCGCACTGGAACGAAGGCCGTTACGACGCCGAGCACTATCCGGATATCGGCATGAGCATCGCGCGCAAGCTCGGCGTGATCACGTATCGCTCGGCCATGGAATGGAACGGCCGCTTTGCGCGCATCCGGCTCGAAGCCGAGCAGCGCGAAGAGCAGCCATTCGGCTTCGAATTCCAGGTGGAGTCGTATCTTGAAGGCCACGCGCGACGCTTCGTGCGCACCTTCGATCCCAACAGCTACCTCTATCTTTCCCGTGCCAGCGACTGGTTCGATATTGCCGAATACGGCCACGGCAACGTGATGGAAGGCTTGAAGCGCATACGCATCGAACAAGCCATGGTGATCGGCGTGAGCACCGACATCCTGTTTCCGCTCGAACAGCAGGAGCAGATCGCGGAAGGGTTGGAAGCGGCAGGCGCCAAGGTGGAATTCGTCGCGCTCGACTCGCCGCAAGGACACGATGCGTTTCTCGTCGACATCGAAAACTACAGCCGCGCCATTGGTGGATTCCTGGCGCAGCTGTAACGCATCGCGACGCCGCTGGTGCTGTTACAGCGCGATCGGCTCGAACCCTGCGAACAGCGCCTCCGCTTCAGGCAGCTCACGCAGCGGCACGTAATCGCAGACGTTGGCGAAACGCTCCCACAACTCCACCACGCGCGGACTCGAATGCGCCGCCTCGATCCCGCCATCCTGCCATTCGAAGACCTCGACGATCGTGCCGTCCTTGGCCCGCATGGCCTGTGCGGGCCGATCCGTCATCAGGCCCAGCGTACGCAGGCAAGGCGCATGCTCGCGGACCAGATCCTCCAGCTTGTCCTCACACCCCGGCTTGGGCCGGTAAGCTACAATCACCATCACACCCATGGACTCCCCCTCCGGGCTTGATCAGGCATAGATCATACGAAGGCTAGCAGAGAGGCCTTATCCAGGCTTCAGCCAGTTTGTTCTTCCATAAGGGTTGTCTGCAGACCCGGATCCATCCGAGACCGCCATGCTCACTACGGAATTTCCCGGCTGTCAAAAGCTGATCCACGCGATCGATGAAGCCGTCACCAAAGGCTCCACACCCGCTATCACCGACAGCCTGCGCAATAGCCTTTGCAAGCTGATCCGCAGCAAGGAAATCGCCCTGCCCGATTGCGTGTTCGAAACCGCCGAGAACCGCTACGCCCGCCGCGAGCTCTACCACAGCGACGAATACGGTTATTGCGTGGTGGCCATGACCTGGGGCCCTGGCCAAGGCACCCCCATCCACGACCACTGTGGCATGTGGTGTGTCGAAGGTGTGTGGAGCGGCGCGCTGGAAGTGGTGCAGTACGAGCGCATGGCCGACGAAGGCGATCTGTGCCGATTCCAGGCGGTGGGCTCCATCCAGGCAGGCCCCGGCTCGGCCGGCAGCCTGATTCCGCCGCACGAGTACCACACCATCCGCAACCCCAGCGACGACACCGTGGCGGTGAGCCTGCACGTCTATTCGGGCAACATGACTCACTGCGCCGTGTTCCAGCCCAAGGGCCAGGACGAGCGCTACGAGCGCTCGGACCGCCAGCTGAGTCTCGACCCGGTCCATTGAACACGGCATAATAGGCGTTCGTTCCCTGCCGGTGTGGCGGAATGGTAGACGCGGTGGACTCAAAATCCACTGGCAGCGATGTCGTGTAGGTTCGAGTCCTATCACCGGTACCAACGTGAAAACCCGCGCAAAGCGGGTTTTTCTTTGCCCTGGGCATTCACGTCCGTTCCACATTGTCGATAGCGGCGAACCGCGCGGCCTTTCGGTCGTCGAAAGCATGTCGCTCGAGCAAAACCATCGCCGTGGTCCGGAATCGCGTACACGCGTTACTGCTATTCGATATGTAATAAGGTAGTGCCGTGCCACTCAGGGGACAGTGACGACTCCATGATGCCGCTGCTCGCAATCGGTTTCGTCCTTTTGCATGCAATGTCCATCCTGCTGCTGCCAGGGCACGCCATGGCGGCATCGTATGTGTTCCTGGTGGTTGCACCCTTGCTCGCCTGCGCCTTCGCCGTAAGGCGAGGGCTGATGATGGGGCTGGCTCCCGCCCAGGGATGGAGCCTGGCCGCGCTGAGCATGTTGCTCTGGACGCTGGGCATGGCCAGCAGCCTTTATCAGGATCTTTTCCTCAGCAACAGCAACCTCGCTCCTGGCGAAACGATGTTGCTTTACATCCTTTACGGCGTACCCATCTCCTACGCGGTGGCTATCGTCGGGGTGGAAAGCCGCTCGCATATCCAGCGGGGTATCGACGCCGTGCTGGCTGCATTGCTGGGTTATCTCTACTTCGTCCTGATGTTTTCCTGGACGACCTTGCAGGGCGTATCGAGCCAGCAATCGGCGCAGATGATTGCTTACATGTTCGACGTGGAAAACGCCTTTCTGGCCGTCATGACGACAGTCCGCTTCTTCGCCGCCGATGCACCACGGCAACGCCATCTGTTTGCCGCCATGGCATCGTTTACCTGGCTCTACGGCATCAGCTCGGCCTACTACA
This sequence comes from Dyella psychrodurans, assembly GCF_003363265.1. Classification (GTDB taxonomy): domain Bacteria; phylum Pseudomonadota; class Gammaproteobacteria; order Xanthomonadales; family Rhodanobacteraceae; genus Dyella_B; species Dyella_B psychrodurans. The sequence continues at coordinate 1,028,853 of NZ_QRBF01000001.1, forward strand.
ACCACCATGTCGCCCTGGATATCTCGCCGAACATCGGCACCCTTTACGACGTGATGGTCGACGTGCCGTTCCTGGTTTTCATCCTCATGGCATGGCGCATGCCATCGCGGATTCCGCTCACGCTCAATCCACCTTTAGGTCTGGTGCGTTTCGTGCGCATCGGCAGTCCTTTGTTGCTGGCGCTGTCCGTCTTGGCCATCGCACTGCTTGTGCTGCGTCAGCGGTTCGCCCTCGGCGTTGCGGGCGTGGTGATCGCTGTGATCGGCTACGGTCTTCGCAGCATCCTCAGTCAGGTTCGGCAGATCGAGACGGCAGACAGGCTGCGCAGCGATCACACGATGCTTGCCGAACTCGCCCTGCATGACGGTCTGACCGGCTTACTGAACCGACGCGCCTTCGAAGAGGCCATCGGGCGTGAATGGCGCCAGGCCCTTCGGACGCAGCAAGCCGTGTCGCTGCTGCTGATCGACGTCGACATGTTCAAGCAATACAACGATCGTTATGGACACCTCGCCGGCGATGCCTGCCTGCGTGATGTGGCGGCGATACTCACGCAGGCCGTGCAGCGACCCATGGACTTGCTTGCCCGCTATGGCGGCGAGGAATTCGTGCTGATTCTTCCATCGACGCCGCTGGCAGGCGCGAAGGAGGTTGCCGATCGTCTTTGCAAGCTGGTGCGGCAACTCAATCTGCCTCACGACGACAGCCCGATTCAACGCATCACGGTCAGCATCGGCGCGGCGAGCATCGTGCCTACGCACGACGCGTTGCCGGATGCATTGATAGCCTCGGCCGATCGCGCGCTCTACGAAGCCAAGCGCAAAGGGCGCAACCGCTTCGAATTGGCCACGTAAACGATCGACGCTGCAAGCCTGCCCGCCCCTCTCACTTACGAACCATCAGCATTCAGAAACATGCTTCCGTGTTCGGTGAAGTAAATGGTCGAGCGGCGACTCACACGTAACTGACTGGCCGTATCTACCGAGGCTGCCAGTGCCGGCGCCATCTCATGGACATCGATCACCCGGTTGGCATGACGCCTTTGCTTTCCTGCAAAGCGCATGCGGTTGTAGAAAGCCCAGGCACCCAGGGAAAGCGCGCACACGCACGCCACGCCTAACACCAGGTCGAAGTTTTCGACCGCCTGGAACGGATGACCCAGTCCAAGCTTGATGTAGATGTCCTGCAGACCCAGCAGCCACGCGATCAGCGTGAGCAGAGGCAGCCACAACGATACCCAGAACGTCCAGGCAATCATGGTGATGAGCGCAAAGGTTGCGCGTTGCAGTGGTTTCTGCCGCTCTGGGCGGTTGATGATGAGCGGTTCGGCTTTCATCGGACACCTCTGTCAGGACTGACCCATACAGCGCGCGTGCCTTTGCGTTTCAGCAGCGCCTTGGGGAACGCCACGATGGACGTGGTGGTGGTGATCATCCAGTAAGCGATCGGATACCAGATCATCCAGAAGTAGTTGCGGCCAATGCGCTTTTCGTAGCGCCTGTCGATCAACAGGCTGACCAGGAATTGCAGCATGCACACGACGCCGAGCACGACGCCGTTCCATTGCGCGAACAGTGTCGGCACCCGCATCGATGGAGGCATTTCGACGACCTGACCGAGCAGCCAAAGCAGCACGATGACAGCCATGTCGAGCGACCAGATCAGGCTTACCACGTATTCAATCGCCACCAGCCACATGCGACGCTGACGCCAGGACAGCAGCTTCGACCAGTAACGCAACAGCACTTCCGAGCCGCCCTGTGCCCAGCGCAGCCGCTGCTTCCACAGGCCGCGCAGTGTTTCGGGCATGAGAATCCAGCACAAGGCGTTGGGTTCGTAGCGAATCTCCCAGTGCCGCATCTGCAGGCGCCAGCTGACGTCGATATCTTCGGTCACCATGTCGGTATTCCAGTAACCGACATCGTGCAGCGCGACCTTGCGGAACGCTGCTATCACGCCCGACACGGTGAAGATGCGCCCATAGACGCGTTGTGCGCGCTTGATCAACCCGATGATCGAGGAGAACTCGCCGACCTGCAGCTTGCCCAGCAAGGTCGAGCGATTGCGGATGCGCGGATTGCCCGTGACGGCACCGACGCGCGCACTGCCAAGCAGGTGCACCATCAGCCAATGCGTCGCGTAGCGATCGAGTACCGCATCGCCGTCGACACAGACGAGATATTCCCCTTTCGCCGCCAGCGTCGCCGCGCGCAGACCCATCGCCTTGCCTTGGTTGCTGGACAGATGCAACACGCGAAGCTGCGGGTACTCCTTCATCAGTTGATCGAGCTGCTCGCCGGTGTCGTCCTTCGAACCATCGTTGACCGCGATGATTTCGAAATCGGGCCAGGTTTGTTCCGCAAGGTGCGCAATGGTTTCACGCACCTGCAGGCCTTCGTTGTGGCACGGCACGATCAGCGACACCATCGGATACGACGGCAGCGCCGGCGGCTTCAGGCGCGACGGCTCCGTGCGCTCCCAGCGAAGGAAATAGATAAGCCCCCCGGTCATCCAGATCAGCGACATCGCCAACGGATAGAAGAAGGCAAAATCAAGCAAGGTATGAATGAAGCCAGCGTTCATCGTGATGGCTCCGGATAAGGGTAATCGGCGATCGAGATAGACGTCCGGACGCGCTCCAGTTGCGGTTGGTTCTTGATGAAATCGTCGGGGTAGTACCCGATGTGCCGCACGCCGGATGCCTGGAGCAATCGGATGCGATCGCTCAGTTGAGTTTCGCTGATGGGTTGGTCGTTCCGCCAGTCGTGCGTGGCGAGCTCGAACAGCGTGTGATCCAACGCATGCGGAACGGACGCTACGCGCTGCACCAGATGGCGATACCAGGCGGACGTATCGTCTTGCTTGTCCAGTTGCGGCATCGCCATCACGGCGGTCATGTCGTAACCGGCCAGGAACGCTGGAAGGCTTTGCGCGAACCATGCTTCCGATGCGGGATCGACAATCGGGCGCGTGTAGATATTGCGCACCGTCTTTACCTGCGGGCGCCAGACGCGCACGCGATCGGCAAGTTCGTGGGTGAAATCGATCAGCGCCTGGGTTTTCTGCGCCGGCGTCATTCCCGACCACGGGCCGAGATGGTCGGTATCGCGCAGATAAGCGTCATCGGAGAACAGCAAGCCTGCCTCGTCGGCATGCATGGCGAGATCTTCGTAGACGTCGCCGATCCATTGACGCACGCGCGGATCCCACGGAGCGAGCCGGTAATGATCGCCGCCGGGCTTGGGTTCGCCGGCGAGGGACGGAAGGTTCGGCGCATCCGCAAAGCGGAAGGCCATCACCGGCATCCATGCATACACGCGCACACCGGCACGGGTACGCAGCTGCCATGCCACGCGCGAGAACAAGTCCGCACGCATCGGCAGATGGCGATTGGGGAAGTACACCGATTCGGCGACGCCGTCGCCTTTGGGATCGGCGTAGGCCTGCAACCATACTTCGGTGGGTTGCATGCGTTTGATGCGATCGAGCAGCTGAGACAGATTGCGTTCCTGCTGTGCGGGATCGGCGTCGTAGACATAGTCCAGATCGACCTGCACAGCGCGCACGGCATCGATACGCGACTGATGACGCATCAGCCAGCCCAGACGATCGGGGTTGATGTTGCCGCTGACCAGCAGGCGCGGGATGGTGCTATCGATCTGCACGCTGGGCAGCGAGTCGTCCAGGCTGAAGGACAACGTCAGACCTTCACTCGCTGCCATCTGCACCGCAATCGTGTTGTATGCGCCGTAAGGCCAGACAATCGCACGTGGCCGGTGTCCGGTTTCCTTTTCAATTTCGTCGATGCTGTGACGCAGATCGTCGCGCAGGCGTTGGGTGTATGCCTCTTTCGTTTCATACGTGCCGGACGCCTTGTTGTAACGCAACGTCACTACCGCGGGCATTTCATTGCCCTGCGGATTGCCCGGTATACCCATGTGCAGCTGCCAGGTGTGCGAGGCAAACTCCACCAATCCGGACTTCTGGATCTCCCGCACCTGATCCCAGGTCAGGAAGCAATCGCGTGTGCATTGCCTGCCGTTGTAGGCCATGCTCTGGCCCTTCGGCATGTCCATCCAAGAGCCAACCAGCGCCGCGACGGCCGGATAGTTGTAAGCCCGCAGCAACGGATATACGCGCGTGTAGAAACTTTCCAGGCCATCGTCGAAGGTCAGCAGGACGGCGTGATCGGGCAATGCGGGGCCGCCTTGCGATGCATTCACCACGTCTTCAAGGCTTACGACGTGATAGCCGTTGGCTTTCAGCCAGTCGAAATGCGCGATCAGATGATCGGTGTTGGTCGCATCCGAATCGCGATCGCCTTGCGCGCCCACGTCATCGCGTACGTCGTGATACGTGAGCACGATGAACGCAGGTTTTGATGGCGCCTTGGTTTGCGCGTACGCAAGATGCGCGACCGCGAGCAAGATCAAGGTGAGGAGTATGCGGCGCATCGTCACTCTCCCCAATGCATCGTGAGGTCGAGCACGAGACGCGATTCGTGCCTGCCGTCGTAAGGTTGGTAATGCCAGCCCAATCCCCAGCCAAAACGCAGGCCGGCCTTCGGCTGGAAAACTTGTCCGTAGCGCGCGCTGACCATCAGGCCCGTCGCATAGTGGCGCTCGGCGTATTGGCCTACGGAGAGATCGAGACGCTCTGTCCAGCTGCGCTCGTCGTATTGGCTTAGCACGTTCTGCAAGGTGCTGGTGAGCGCGTAGGAGCGATCTTCGGACGGATTGAAATAGGGACGATCGGTTTCGCTGTTATGCGAACCGCCGATCTCCACGCCACCGTCCCAGGTGAAATTAGCGCCGGTATGCAAACGCTGGATGACGTTCGCCAACCAGCCTTGGCGCAAATTGCCGTCGCTGAACCGGTCGCGATACACCGCCAGACGCGCCGATGTCAGTTCGCTGGCACGCCATTGCACAGCGGTGCTGAAGGTGTTGCCGGTGATGCCGTAATACTGCGCACGCAATGGCACATCGTTGCCCGCGCTGCTCCAGTCCGTCGACCATGACCAGTGATCGCTGATGGACCAGTTGAAGCCGGTTTCGACTGCGGTGCGATGCACGAAGCGGTCCGCGGACGGAAGCGCCTGCAGATAGAACTCGATGCCATGGAAGTAACCCTGCAAGCCCAGACCCGCGCGTTCGCGCGCGACGTTGCCTTCCGGCAGCGCGGCGGTGGCGTATTGGGCGAGTGTAAGTACGCGCCAGTGATCGCCGATCAACGGACTGGCCAGCGTGGCCTGCGTTTCCTGGTCGCGATCGCCAAAGTCGGGGCTGTTGCCGCGACCATTGTCGTGAGTGAGATCGAACTGCCAGCCGGTTTCGCGATCCCAGGCTGCCTGCGCGTCCTGTACGCGGCCGCTGCGTCCGGCTTCCTGCTGTGCCTGCGCGAGGTCCGCTTGCGTCGCCGCGTAGTCGTACAGCGTACGATGCGCTTCGGCCTGATCCAGCGCCGCGTTCGCGTCGCGTTCGTCGACCGTATCGGCAATCTTCAAGGTATCCAGCGCACGGCGCGGCCAGCCGCGAGCCAGCTCGGCCATCGCCAGATCGCGTCGGATATCGGCATTGCCCGGCGCTTCGGCACACAGCGCCGCGAGGCGCTTGTATGCATCCTCCAGCAATCCTTCGTCCTGGTGGACCGTTGCGGCATTGATATCCGCATCGACCTTTCGCTGATTCTGCGTGTTGCCGCGGACATTGCGCAGATGCAGCCAGCGCGGCTCGCTGGCTGCATCTGCGTCGATGGTTTTCAGTGCATCGCGCGTGCGGCCGGCGGCCAAATAGGCCGAGGCCAGACCGATACGCGGATCGGTTTCGCTGGGATCGTAAGGGCCCGGGTCGCGGCGAATGCTGTCTTCATACAATGCGATCGCTTCGCTTGGCCGATGCTTCTGCATCATGGCATCGGCAACCGCCTGCTCTGCGTAGGACGGCAGTTGCACGCCTTCTTTCTTCATCGACTCGTAAAGGGCGAGCACCTCTCCAGCCCGATCGGCCTGATCGAGCACGGTGAGCATGTCCAGGCGCGCGCGCAGACGAATATCGGCAGGCGCACTGGGATCGTTGGCCAGACGCGCGATATCGGCAGCAGCCTTGTCGGCTTCCTGATAAGGGTGATGCGCGTCGGCGGGCTCGCCACGAGCCCAGCGAACTTCGTGAGCGTCATAGTCGGCGCGCACCCGCATGCGGGCGGATGGATCCGGCAGTGCCGACACCAGCTCTTCGGCACGAGCCGATGCTCCGAGTTCCGCCAGCAACTGCACGTTGAGCTGGCGCGCGTCCTGGTTGTCCGGCCAGCGCGCCAGCACATCCTGACAATGGGCGAGCGCATCCACGCGTTGTCCTGCCGCCCGCTCGGTGCGTGCCAGGGCCAGGAGGGTCGCCGGGTCGGTGGCGGCCGGGGCCGTTGCCTGCCCCCAAGCGCATTCGCTGACGCCATAGAGCGACAACAGCACGCACAGGGCCGTTTTCGCCCGATGCAGGTACGCCGTGTGCCTTGTTGTTTTTTCTATGGACATGCGTGGACCTGCACTACCTAATGCATTCGTTCGTCTGCGGTATTTCCCCCGCGCAGGGCATGGGTGACTCGGCCAGGGCCGTCCTTGCACCACCCGATGTCTGCGCTGTTCGCCAAAACTTACGCAAGAACCAGGCCATATGTGATGCGGATCACATTTCTTAAGGTGCCCGGCCTGGCGACCTGGCTACAGCCTCACGAAAACCTCGATTCGTGGCGCCCGCAGGTGTGCGGTGGCGCTTACCGACCATCCTTCCAACGTTCGTTTTATCCGGCCGGGCACCGGGGAACCGGCCGAGAGTGACTAGCCATGATCGTCCGAGTGCCCGTACACGTCCTATTGCGACCAAGAGCGCACGATCGCAAAGGGTCGGCTCTGCAAATCTATCGATGGCCCACCGGGTAAGCTTTCAGAAGATTCCTATTCGCCAGACCCGCAGGGATGGCGGCGGCCGCCAGTTGGGCGCGTAGAGCGAGGGGTGCTGGACGGAGGGAACGACGCCGCTCGCGCCCGCCGTGATGAAGCGTCGACGCCTCAGGGCGTTTTGTCCGGCGCCGGGTGACGCAAGCCGAACAGGATCAGCAGCACGGCCCCCACGCAGATGCCGCAATCGGCCACATTGAAGGTGGGGTAATACCAATCACGGTAGTAAACCTGGATGAAGTCCGTGACCTGCGAGGCATGCAGGCGATCGACGAGGTTGCCCAGCGCGCCCCCGATCACCAGGGCCAGCGGCAGTGCCGTGCGCCATTCGCGGCGGGCCGTACGGGCCAGCCAGACCACCAGCGCAAGACTGATCGCCACCGCCAGCACCACGAAAAACCAGCGTTGCCAGCCACTGCCCTCGGCGAGAAAGCTGAAGGCAGCGCCGGTATTGAACGCCAGCGTCCAGTTGAGAAAGCCCGGAATCACCGGATGCGGCATGCCGGCGGGCTGCAGCGCGGACAGCGCCCAGATCTTGGTGAGCTGGTCGAGTGCGATCAACAGCACGGAAACCAGCAGCCAGGGCAGCGCGTTGGGTTGGGTGATCGAGCGATTCATGAGTACGTAGCCATGTGAGTGTTGCCGCGTCTTTCTCCCTCTCCCCTTCGGGGAGAGGGAGTTGCTTGAGGCAAATGGTCAGAACCAGCGACGATCCTCGCCCGGCCCTTCGACATTGCCGACACAGCGGCCGCAGATCTCCGGATGCGCGGGGTTGCTTCCCACATCGTCGCGACGGTGCCAGCAACGGATGCACTTGGCCGCGTCGCTCACACTGGCGGAAACGTACACCTCGCCATCGTCGAGCGGCACCGCCAACGCTTCCGAAGGACGCGGCTGCAGCGGCTCGAAGCTCAGTTCCGACGTGATGAAGAAGAAGCGAAGCTCGTCCGCGGACGCCGCGTAACGCGCCGTGGTGGCCGGATCGGCATGCAGCACCACTTTCGCTTCCAGCGCGGCACCGATGCGTTCGGCCTTGCGCATGTCTTCGAGCACACGCGATGTGGTATCGCGGATCGCGAGCAGATCGGCCCAGTAGCGACGCTGTTCCGGCGAATCCTGCCTGTTCACGAGACCGTCGTACCAGGTTTCGAACAGCACGCTCTCGCCGCGCTCGCCCGGCATGTGCTGCCAGATTTCCTCGGCGGTGAACGACAACACCGGTGCCAGCCAGCGCACCAGCGCTTCCAGGATGCGATACATCGCACTCTGCGCGCTGCGGCGACCGAGGCTTTCGGTCGGCATGGTGTAGAGGCGATCCTTGGTGATGTCGAGATACAGCGCGCCCATTTCGTTGGTGCAGAAGTTCTGCACGCGCTGGACGATTTCCGGGAAGTCGTAGCGTTCGTACGCGGCAATCACTGCCTGCTGCACTTCGTAGGCTTGTCCAACGGCCCACTGGTCGAGCAACAGGCTCTTTTCCACCGGCACCAGGTGCTTGGTCGGATCGAAACCATCGAGATTGCCGAGCAGGAAGCGCGCGGTGTTGCGGATGCGGCGATACGCGTCGGCCACGCGCTTCAAGATCTCGTCGGAGACAGACATCTCGTTGCGATAATCCGCCGATGCCACCCACAGACGAAGGATGTCCGCACCGAGCGTATCCATCACCTTCTGCGGCGCGACCACGTTGCCCTGCGACTTGGACATCTTGCGGCCCTGCCCGTCCACGGTGAACCCGTGCGTGAGCAGCGCCTTGTACGGCGGCTGTCCGTCGAGCATGGACGAGGTGAGCAGCGAGGAATGGAACCAGCCGCGATGCTGGTCGGAGCCTTCCAGATAAAGATCGGCGGCGAACGTGGAAACATCCACGTGCGAACCGCGCAGCACGTGCCAGTGCGTCGTGCCGGAATCGAACCACACGTCCAGCGTGTCGCGGTTCTTTTCGTACTGCGACGCTTCTTCTGCGCTCAGGAATTCGCTCGGCTCGACGCTTTGCCACGCCTCGATGCCGTCGCGCTCGACGCGCTTGGCGACTTCTTCCAGCAACTCCGGCGTGCGCGGATGCAGCTCGCCGGTTTCGCGATGCACGAAGAACGCCATCGGCACGCCCCACTGGCGCTGACGCGAGAGCGTCCAGTCCGGGCGATTGGCGATCATCGCATGCAGGCGCTGCTTGCCCCACGCGGGATAGAACTTGGTGGCTTCGATGCCGTCGAGCGCGGCTTCGCGCAACGTCTTGCCACCTTCTTTCGGCACGATATCCATGCCGGCGAACCACTGCGAGGTCGCGCGATAGATGATCGGCGTCTTGTGGCGCCAGCAGTGCATGTAGCTGTGCACATACTTGTTGTGATGCAGGAGCGAGCCGGCCTGCTCCAGTGCTTCGACGATTTTCGGATTGGCCTTCCACAGAAACATGCCGCCGAACAGCGGCAGCGTGGAGGCGTAGTGACCGTCGCCCATCACCGGATTGATGAAGTCGGCATCCTTCATGCCGTGCGCCTTGCACGACAGAAAGTCCTCCACGCCGTACGCCGGCGAGGAGTGCACGATGCCGGTGCCGGTATCGAGCGTCACGTAATCGCCGAAATAGACCGGCGCCAGACGCGCGTAACCCGGATCGGCGTTGTAGAGCGGATGGCGGAAGCGCAAATCGCCCAGCGCACTGCCCGGCGCCGAAGCGATGATGTTGCCTTCCAGGCCGTAGGTTTTCAGGCACTCTTCCACGCGTTCGGTCGCGAGGATCAGCAGACCCTTCGGCGTATCGACCAGGCTGTAACTGAAATCCGGATGCAGGTTGAGCGCCTGGTTGGCGGGAATCGTCCACGGCGTGGTCGTCCAGATCACGATCTGGCCGTTGGGCTTGGGCAACTTTTCCAGGCCGAACGCCTTCGCCACGGCAACCGGATCGTCGAACGCGAAACCGACATCGATGGCGATATCGGTCTTGTCTTCATACTCGACTTCCGCCTCCGCCAGCGCGGAACCGCAATCGAAACACCAGTTCACCGGCTTCAGGCCGCGATAGATGTAGCCCTTGCGCAGCATCTCCGACAGCGCGCGGATTTCCGCCGCTTCGTTGAAATGATCCATCGTCAGATACGGACGATCCCAATCGCCCAGCACGCCCAGGCGCTTGAAGTCCGCCTTCTGCGCCTGGATCTGCTCATTGGCGTAAGCACGCGCCTTGCGCTGCACTTCGGCCGCCGGCAGATTTTTGCCGAACTGCTTTTCGACCTGGATCTCGATCGGCATGCCGTGGCAGTCCCAGCCCGGCACATACGGCGCATGGAAGCCCGAAAGCACTTTGGACTTGACCACGATGTCCTTGAGGATCTTGTTGACCGCGTGACCGATATGGATCGCGCCGTTCGCGTACGGCGGGCCGTCGTGCAGCACGAACATCGGGCGGCCGATCGATTTGGCCTGGATCTGGTGGTAGCGCCCCGCCTTTTCCCATTCGGCCAGCCAGCCCGGCTCGCGCTTGGGCAAATCGCCGCGCATGGGGAAGCTGGTCTGCGGCAGGTTGATGGTGCTCTTGTAGTCCTGGGTCATCGCTCGGGTGCCGTCTCAAGGGATGCCGTCACCATGACGGCACCGCCGGTCTTTCATCCCGCTTCGTTACCCTAGCTACCCAAGGAACCGAAGCGTCGTACGTTTGCTCGCCGCGCGCGGCGGCAAGCGCTCGCGCTTCGGCGAGTGCTTCAAATAATAATGATCGCCACGGCCGCGTTGGGCGACGTGGTGCGGAGCGCTGGCATGGTGTGGGGGCTCATGTCGGGGGCTTTCACGCGTTGATCAGTGCCGGGTTCATGCCCAGGATCTCCCGGGCAGAACGTGCATCATGATCCATTTGTACCTTTAATGGGTCCAGTCCGTCGAATTTCATCTCGTCGCGGAGCTTGGCCACGAACTCCACGGCCATGCGCTGGCCGTAGAGATCACCTTCGAAATCGAACAGATGCACTTCCAGCAGCGGCTCGGCGACCTCGTTGACGGTGGGCCGGGTGCCCAGGCTGGCCACGCCCGGCCAGCTGCATTCGCCCTCGCCCAGGCCGACCCGCACCGCAAAAATGCCGTGCACCGGCGTGGTCCGGTCGCGCAGATGGATGTTCGCCGTGGGAAACCCCAGCGTGCGGCCTAGCTGGTTGCCGTATTCCACCTTGCCTTCGATCACGAACGGACGGCCTAGCAAGGGCGCGGCAGCGCCGAAATTGCCGGCCGCCAGCAAGGCCCGCACCCGGCTCGCGGAAACGCGCTCGCCATCGAGCTGCACCGCGGGCATGGTGTGCGCCGTAAACCCGCGCGCCGCTCCGACCCTTTCGAGCATCGCGACATCGCCCGCGCGCTTGTGGCCGAAGCGAAAATCCGCGCCGACCCAGACTTCGCGCGCACCCAGGCGATCGATCAGAACACGCTGGATGAAATCCTCCGCCGACATGGCGGTCAGCGACTGGTTGAAGCGCAACAGCACGGTGTGCTCCATGCCGGCCGCTGCGAAGCCGCGCAGCTTCTCGCGCACGCTGGAGAGGCGCGGCACCGGCTCTTTCGAAAAGTAAGCGCGCGGCAATGGCTCGAAGCTGACGACGATCGGCATGCAGCCGAGCGCCTGCGCGCGTTCGCGCACCTGGCTCAGCAAAGCTTGGTGACCGCGGTGCAGACCATCGAAGGCGCCGACCGCAATCACGCTGCCATCGGGAGCCACGCACGGCCCCGCGACGTCCCGGGACAGTTTCATCATTCCCCCAGTATAACGGTCATGCGTGGTGCAATTCGCGTAGACGGAAACCTGTCGCGAAAAGTACGGCGACATAGGTCCCGCCGCCAGCGCATACCAGAAGCGCCAGACGCCAGATGCGTCCCATCACCTGCATCTGCGTCCAGTCCGGCCAATACCAGCGGCCGAGAAGCAGAACGATCGTCATCGCCACACAAGCCAGCGCCAATCGCGTGAGGTGGCGTCCCCAGCCCGGTTGTTGCTGGTAAATGTCCGCCTGCCGCAGCCAACGCCACAGCAACAGCAGGTTGATGTAGCTTGCCACCGCGCTCGCCATGCCCAATGCCAGGTGCAACCCGGGCACCTTGGAAAGACCTTCGAGCAACGGCCCGGCCTTCAGTGAGTCGGGCGCCCACATGGCATACAGCATCAACAGGAAAACGCCATTGAGCAGCATGTTGGTAATCAGTGCGGCCACGCCGGCGCGAACAGGGGTGCGCGTATCTTTGCGCGCGTAGAACGCAGGCAGCAGAACTTTTACCTGCGCATACGCCGGCACGCCGAAACTCAACGCCGTCACCGACAGCGTCGCCATGCGCGTATCGAACGGACGGAACTCGCCATTCTGGAAAAGCGTGGCAACCAACGGCTCGGCGAGCAGCATCAAGCCGAACATCGCCGGCACCGCGATCAGCAAGGTCGTGCGCAGACCCCAATCCAATGCCTTGGAAAATCCTTCGTGATCCGTAGCAACATGATGCCGCGACAACGAAGGCAGGATCACCGTGCCCAGTGCGACACCGAACACGCCCAGCGGCAATTCCAGGAAGCGATCCGCCTGCGAAAGCCAGGTCTGCGAACCGGAAATGAGCAACGACGCGATCACCGTGTCGAACAGCAGATTGATCTGCGACACCGACGAACCGAACAGCGTCGGCACCATCTGGCGCATGATCCGGCGCACCTCCGGATGGCTCCAGCCCCAGCGCGGCCACACCAGCAGATCGAGTTTGCGCAGCGTCGGCAGCTGAAAAAGCACCTGGAAAATGCCTGCCGCGAACACCGCCCAACCCAACGCCAGAATCGGCGTCTGCAATCGCCGCGACAGCCACCACGCGCCGGCGATCATGCACAGATTGAGAATCACCGGCGTCAGCGCCGGCAATCCGAATCGATGAAAACTGTTGAGTGCGCCGCCCGACAGTGCGGTCAACGACACGAACAACAAGAACGGAAACGTGAGGCGCAGCAGTTCGACCGTAAGGGTGAACTTGTGCGGCTCATCCACGGCACCCGGCGAGAAAACGGTTGCGACTTGCGGTGCGAACAACACGCAGATCGCGGTGAAGATCAACAGTACGCCGCCCAGCGTGCCGGAGACGCGCGACATCAGCTCCTTCAGGTCATCGTGATGGCGCGTCTCCTTCACCTCGGTAAAAACAGGCACGAAGGCGGTGGAAAACGAACCCTCCGCGAACATGCGGCGCATGAAATTGGGAATGCGAAACGCCACCCAGAATGCATCGGTGGCCACATTGGCGCCGAAGACGTGGCTGATCGAGATATCCCGCAACAGCCCGAGCACGCGCGAAATCATGGTCATGCTGCTGAACGAAAGCAGCCCGCGTAACATGCTGGGAGACTTCATGCCCCTGCTGAAACCCTTGGAAACAGCGCGTAGTTTGGCAGCTTTTCGCTTTTCTCCCTCCTCCTTGGGAGGATAAAGCCGGGGTGAGAGGCCAACCTCGCCTCAACGCCCCATTTAGAGCCGCTTCGTTGCAGATAAAGGCTAGAATGGTCACTCATCCGCCCCTTCGGGCCGCCTTCTCCCCAAAGGGGCGAAGGAAATCGGAGTTCCCGCGGGACGCGCTGGTTAAGCGCTTGACCTATCGGCAAATTGACGTCATAATTGCCGCCTTTTTCCAACCCAAGTAATTCATTCCGGAGTTCTACCTTGGCTAACATCAAGTCCGCGAAGAAGCGTGCGCGCCAGTCCGAGCAGCGCCGCCTGCGCAACGTCAGCGCCCGTTCCATGGTGCGCAGTGCCCTCCGCAAGGTCGTCAAGGCCATCGAGGCCAAGGACAAGGCTGCCGCTGTGGCCGCTTTCGACATCGCTCAGCCGGTGATGGATCGCTACGCCGCCCGCGGCCTGATCCACAAGAACAAGGCTGCCCGTCACAAGAGCCGCCTGAACGCCAAGATCCGCGAGCTCGCTTAAGCGTCTCGCCATATCGGGTTGGCAAAAAAGCCGGCGGAGACGCCGGCTTTTTTTGTTTGCCATCTCCCCTCCCACTTAGCGGGAAAGAGCGGTCAGCACTTCCTTCATGGCTCGCACCTCGGCCACGCTGGTCTGCTCGATATCGGGCGACAAATCCTGCAATGCCGGATTGAGATAACGCATGGCAGAACGGATCACGGCGCGCGCCGAGCCATGAAACTCGTGCGCCCTGGTTAGCTCAACTATCTCTGCCAGATTGGTCGAACGAATGCCGGCACCGGCCATGACCACCAGGCGATCACCCGCCTGCTTCACCAGATCCGCAATCACGTGAGCGCCAGCCTGCGCGTTCGCGCAGCCGCCCGAGGTCAACACGCGTTCGCAACCCAACGCCACGATGTCCTCCAGCGAACGACTGGGATTTGCGCTGGCATCGATGGCGCGATGGAACGTCACGCCAAGCTTGCCGGCGGCGCCGACCAATTCGCGGCAACGCGGATCGACGTTGCCGTCGGCATCCAGCGCACCGATGACCACACCGTCGCAGCCGAGGCTTACGCAGGTTTCCACATCGCGCCGCATGATCTCGAACTCGGCATCGCCGTAGAGAAAATCGCCGCCACGCGGACGGATCAGCACATACACCGGAATACGCACACGATCGCGCAGCATGGCCAACGCGCCGTACGAGGCGGTGGTGCCGCCTTCCGCCAGAGTGCCGCAGAACTCCACGCGGTCTGCACCACCCTCCTGTGCGGCGACGGCCGACGCCACTGAACCCGCCGCGATCTCAAGTAAAGGTTGCTTTGCCATCAGCTGAACGTCGTCTCGTAAACGCTGGGCGAGGCCAGCAGGCGGTCTTGCTGATGCGCATCGCACACGGCGTAGGTGAAACCTTTCTGGATCGCATAGGCACCGCATTCGCCATCGCGACGCAAAGCGAGAAAGCCCACCTGCAATTCCTTGGCGGCATCAGGACGCTTTTTCACGATGCGGCGCACGGCTTCCTCGCAGGCTTCCTGCGGACTGCGGCCCTGCCGCATCAACTCCACCACAAGGAAACTGCCGGCCGTGCGGATGACTTCTTCACCCACGCCCGTGGACGTCGCGCCGCCGACCTCGTTGTCGACATAGAGGCCAGCGCCGATGATCGGACTGTCTCCCACGCGCCCATGCAGTTTCCACGCCATGCCGCTGGTGGTGCAGGCGCCAGCGAGGTGACCGTTGGCGTCGACGGCGAGCATGCCGATGGTGTCGTGATTGTTCTTGCCGCCGGGCATCCCCAGGTTCTGCACGCTGCGGTGATAGTCGATGTTTTCGCTGTTGGCGACCGGCGTGTACTTGGCCTGCTTCAACCATTCATGCCACGCCTTTTCAGACTCGGGCGTCAGCAGGTTCTCCTTCGTGAATCCTTCCTGCAGCGCGAATTCCAGCGCACCATCGCCGACCAGCAAGACGTGCGGCGTATCTTCCATCACCTTGCGCGCCACCTTGATCGGATGCGCGATATGTTCGAGCGCGGCGACCGCGCCGCAGCGGCCATCGCCATCCATGATGCTGGCGTCCAGCGTGACCTTGCCGTCGCGATCCGGATAGCCGGCCCTTCCGACGCTGTGATTGTGCAGATCGGCTTCGGGTATCAGCACGCCGGTTTCCACGGCATCCAGCGGCTTGCCGCCTTTGCCGAGCACACCCCACGCCGCGATATTGGCAGGCACACCGAAGTCCCAGGTGGAAACGACGCGCGCGCCGACACCGCCGGGAACGGTGCCCGATAGCGAAGTGGCACTGCGCGACATGCGCGGCAGCGCCAACGCGGAAGTGGCCAGCAGCGTGGTTTTCAGAAAATCGCGGCGATTACTCATGAGGCCTCCAAACAGCGGCGCAACGCCGCAAGACCCTCATGATGAACGATGTGGATCGTTCAGGCGACCCTGTACATCGACCTAGCTTCGATCTTCGCCGCGCAGGCGCACATCACCCGGCAGCATGTCGCTGCGTTCTTCGCGCGCCTGTTTCTGCGATTCGAAGAAACGCTGTACGTGCTGGCACACCGTCAAGGTGTTCTCGCGCGCGATGGCCGAGACGAGAAACCATGGATGCTTCCATTCCAGGCGCTTGATGATGTCTTCGGCGATGGCCTGACGCTCGTCTTCAGGCAGGACATCCTCCTTGTTCAGCACCAGCCAGCGCGGACGCTGAAGCAGTTCGGGATCGAACTTCTCCAGTTCGTGTTCGATGGCGTGCACCTGATCGACCACGTCGGTGCCGTCGATCGGCGCGATGTCCACCAGATGCAGCAGCAGACGGGTGCGCGCCAGATGACGCAGGAATTGAATGCCCAGGCCCGCACCTTCGGCCGCGCCTTCGATGAGGCCCGGAATATCGGCGATCACAAAGCTCTGATCGGTGCCCAGGCTGACGACGCCGAGATTCGGGTGCAAGGTGGTGAACGGGTAATCGGCGACGCGCGGCGTGGCGGCGGAAACGGCGCGGATGAAGGTGGACTTGCCCGCATTCGGGAAACCGAGCAATCCCACGTCTGCCAGCAGCTTCAGCTCCAGCTTGAGCTCGCGCGCCTCGCCCGGCGTGCCCGGTGTGGATTTGCGCGGCGCACGGTTCACTGAACTCTTGAAGTGGATGTTGCCCAGACCGCCCTTGCCGCCCTGTGCCACCAGCAGGCGCTGGCCGTTTGCGGTGAGGTCACCGATGGTTTCGTCGGTATCGACATTGGTGACGACCGTGCCGACGGGTACGCGGATGACTGTGTCCTCGCCACCCTTGCCGTACATGTCGCTGCCCATGCCGTTCTGTCCGCGCTGAGCCTTGAAGCTGCGCTGGTGACGGAAATCGATCAGGGTATTGAGGCCTTCGTCGGCAATCAGCCACACGGAGCCGCCCAAGCCGCCGTCGCCACCGTCCGGACCGCCGAACGGAATGAATTTCTCGCGGCGAAAGCTGATGCAGCCGTTGCCGCCGTCACCGGCATGGACTTTGATGATCGCTTCGTCGACGAATTTCATGGGCGTGAGACCGTAAAGGAGGGATCGTGACGACAGCGCGATCTTGCCATACCGTCATTCCGGCCTGCGCCCGAATGACGACGGACGATAACCTGTCGTCGCACACGATCCGGATAACGAATAAAACAAAAGCCCCGCCGGAGCGGGGCCTTCGTCGCAGCGTGAGAGCTGGATCAGCCCTTGACGACGCTGACGTACTTGCGGTTGTTCTCGCCGCGGGTCTTGAACTCGACCGTGCCGTCGACCAGCGCAAAGAGCGTGTGGTCACGACCCAGACCCACGCCGGTACCGGCATGGAACTTGGTGCCGCGCTGACGCACGATGATGTTGCCGGCCTGGATGGCCTGGCCACCGTAAATCTTCACGCCGAGGTATTTCGGGTTCGAATCGCGACCGTTGCGGGATGAACCTACGCCTTTTTTATGTGCCATGACTGTCTACTCCGGCTGTATCAGGCGTTGATGCCCGTGATCTCGACTTCGGTGAAATGCTGACGATGTCCCTGCTGCTTCTTGTGGTGCTTGCGGCGGCGGAACTTGATGATGCGGACCTTGTCGGCGCGGCCATGCTTGCGCACGGTGGCGCTCACGGTGGCGCCGGCCACGATCGGGGCGCCGACGGTGATGGTTTCACCGGAGCCGACCAGCAGCACCTGGTCGAACTTCACGCTGGCGCCTTCTTCGGCGTTCAGCAGTTCCACGCGCAGGACATCGCCCTGCTGGACGCGGTATTGCTTGCCGCCGGTTTTAATGACTGCATAACTCATGGGAATAGCCCTTCTGTCGTTATTCTCTTGGGTTCGCCGCGACCTATTCGGACGCAGCGAACTGAGGATTATAGCGATCAGGCGCTGGGCTGGTCAACAAGTGACCAGCCGCCGAACCGGGGTCACTGCTGGCCCGAGCCGCCTCCGGGCGACGCTGCGGGCGGGTTGTCCGATCCGGTCCCGAGGCAGCGCCCCTGGGCGTCCAGCTTGCCCTCCTTCTGGAGTTCCGAGAACATGTCCGACGTGCGTTGGCGGCCCCACTGCTGGCCGCTCTGCGCGGCCTCTGTCATGGTCGCGGGCATCTCCGAGACGAGCTTCTGGCCCAGCGGCGAGCGGTAGAACTTGATCAGCCCGGCCACTTCGTCGGCGGTGAAGTGGTGCTGGTAGGCGGGAATCATCGCTTTGATCAGCTGTTCCTGCCCGTTCTTGTCGATATAGGTCTGCCAGTAGCTGGCCGGGACGCAGGGCAGCTGCTGGCTCATCATCGCCGCCATCTGTTTGTTCATCACGGTGAACTGGTCCGGCACGTCCATCACCTGCATCAGCTCCCGCACCTGCGCTTCCGTCGGCTGCGCCGCCAGGACGGAACCCGTTGCCAACGCCATGCACGCACCCACGCCCATCAGCCACTTGCCAGCCGTCATGTCGAACCCTCCGCAGTCACGGGAATCGGGAAATAGCGGTCGAGCATAGTCACCCCGCACATCGCTGCCTAGGGACACTCTGATCAATTCTTCGTAGGCGGCATGATGTCCAGAAGGCCCGCAGGCTGTGTTGCACGGCGCCGGGAAGACTGGCCGTCTTGCCAAGCCGTGCGGCGCAGCCTGCGGGCCTTCTGGACATCACCCCATCACTTAAATTCAGCACGTTGGGGCCAGTCCTGTCTGTCCGCATGCCTTCGGCCCGCCGTCTCGACAGACGGCCAGTCTGCCTTCGCCGACGGCCCTACGGCTTGCGAACAGACAGGACTGGTGACGCCTACGAAGAATTGATCAGAGCGTCCCTAGGTGGACCACAAACGCGGCTACTGACATAACGTTGTCAGCAGGTTTTTACACCCATGGCGCAGACCGGGCGCACTGGCTTGGTATAGTGATCTATTCCCCAATGGTTCTGCGTCATGGACACCATCCGCATCCGGGGCGCCCGCACGCACAATCTCAAGAACATCGACCTGGACCTGCCTCGCGATCGTCTGATCGTGATTACCGGTCTGTCGGGTTCGGGCAAGTCGTCGCTGGCGTTCGACACCATCTACGCCGAAGGGCAGCGTCGTTACGTCGAGTCGCTATCCTCCTACGCGCGGCAATTCCTCTCGATGATGGAGAAGCCGGACGTCGACCATATCGAAGGTCTGTCGCCCGCCATCTCGATCGAGCAGAAATCCACCTCGCACAACCCTCGTTCCACGGTGGGCACGATCACCGAGGTATACGACTACCTGCGTCTGCTCTATGCCCGCGTGGGCACGCCCCGCTGCCCCGACCACGGCATTCCGCTGGAGGCGCAGACGGTCAGCCAGATGGTCGACACCACGTTGGCCCTGAACCCCGAAAAACGTTTCATGCTGCTGGCGCCGGTGATCCGCGAACGCAAGGGCGAGCATGTGCAGGTGTTCGAGCAGTTGCGCGCGCAGGGTTTCGTGCGTGCGCGCGTCGATGGCGCGGTGTACGACCTCGATGCGGTGCCGCCGCTGACCTTGCGTCAAAAGCATACGATCGAAGCGGTCATCGACCGATTCCGTCCGCGCGACGACATCAAGCAGCGGTTGGCCGAATCGTTCGAAACGGCACTCCGGCTGGGCGATGGCCTGGTGATCGTGGTGGACATGGACGATCCCAAGGCCAGCGAGCAGCTCTACTCGTCGCGCTACTCCTGCCCGGTGTGCGATTACTCGCTGCCCGAACTCGAGCCGCGCCTGTTCTCGTTCAATTCGCCGGTCGGCGCCTGCCCGGCCTGCGATGGCCTGGGCGTGACCCAGGTGTTTTCGCCGGAGCGCGTCGTCAGCCATCCGGAACTGTCGCTCGCCAGCGGTGCCGTGCGCGGCTGGGACCGTCGCAACGCGCATTATTTCCAGCTGATCCTGTCGCTGGCGAACCATTACGGTTTCGATGTCGATACGCCGTGGGAGAAGCTGTCCAAGACGGTGCAACAAGCGGTGATGTACGGCAGCGGCAAGGAAAAGATAGCGTTCCGCTATCTCACCGAACGCGGCGGCAAGGTGACGCGCGAGCATGCCTTCGAAGGCATCCTGCCGAACCTGGAACGGCGCTACAAAGAAACCGAATCCCCGGCGGTGCGCGAGGAACTGGCGAAGTACATCAGCGATCATCCCTGCCCCGATTGCGGTGGCCAGCGTTTGAACCGCTCGGCGCGCAACGTATTCGTCGCCGATCACGCGCTGCCTGTGCTTACGGCACGTTCCATCGACGATGCACTCGCGTTCTTCGACACGCTGAAGCTGTCCGGTTGGCGCGGCGAAATCGCGGTGAAGATCGTCAAGGAAATTCGCGAGCGTCTGAGCTTCCTCAACGATGTCGGCTTGAATTACCTCACGCTCGATCGCCAGGCCGATACGCTGTCCGGCGGCGAAGCGCAGCGCATCCGCCTCGCCTCGCAGATCGGCGCGGGCCTGGTCGGCGTGATGTATGTGCTGGACGAGCCTTCCATCGGCCTGCATCAGCGCGACAACGAACGACTGCTCGGAACGCTCACGCGTCTGCGCGATCTCGGCAACACGGTGATCGTGGTCGAACACGACGAAGATGCGATTCGCGCGGCCGATCACGTCCTGGACATCGGCCCCGGCGCCGGCGTTCACGGAGGCGAGATCGTGGCGCAGGGCACGCTGAAAGACATCCTTTCCTCGTCGCGTTCGCTGACCGGCCAATACCTGTCCGGCAAACGCGAGATCAAGGTTCCCACGGAACGCCGCGAACAGCTCGACAAGGATTCGTGGCTTTATCTCAAGGGCGCGAACGGCAACAACCTCAAGCATGTGGATCTGGCCGTTCCTGCAGGCTTGTTCACGTGCGTCACCGGTGTTTCGGGCTCGGGCAAATCCACCCTGATCAACGATACGCTGTTTGCTCTCGCAGCCGCCGAGTTGAACGGCTCGACGACGCAAGCGGCACCGTACAAATCCGTCGAAGGACTCGAACTGTTCGACAAGGTTGTCGATATCGACCAATCCCCGATCGGTCGCACGCCGCGTTCGAATCCCGCCACCTACACGGGCTTGTTCACGCCGCTGCGCGAACTGTTTGCCCAGGTGCCCGAAGCGCGTTCGCGCGGCTACACGCCGGGACGTTTCAGCTTCAACGTTCGCGGCGGACGTTGCGAAGCCTGCGAAGGCGACGGCATGATCAAGGTGGAAATGCACTTCCTGCCGGACGTGTACGTGCCCTGCGACGTCTGCCACGGCAAGCGCTACAACCGCGAGACGCTGGAGATTCTCTACAAGGGACACACCATCGCGGACGTGCTCGGCATGACGGTGGAGGATGCCTCCAAGTTGTTCGAGAACGTACCCGTCATCGCGCGCAAGCTCGATACATTGCGCGCGGTCGGTCTCGATTACATCAAGCTCGGACAAAGCGCGACCACACTTTCGGGCGGCGAAGCGCAGCGCGTGAAACTTTCCAAGGAGTTGTCCAAGCGCGACACCGGCCGCACGCTCTACATCCTCGACGAACCCACCACCGGCCTGCACTTCCACGACATCGAGCAGCTGCTCGACGTGCTGCACCAGCTGGTCGACCAGGGCAATACCGTGGTGGTGATCGAACACAATCTCGACGTCATCAAGACGGCCGACTGGATCGTCGATCTCGGTCCGGAAGGCGGCGCCGGTGGCGGACGGATTCTGGTCACCGGTACGCCGGAAACCGTGGCGGCGACGTCGGGTTCGCACACCGGCCGCTTCCTGGCTCCGCATCTGAAGCCAGCCAAGACGGCGCGCACCAATATCGAGAACGGTAAAGTCAAGGCCAAACGCAAAGTAGCTTCATGAATACGGCATCCGACTCCCTCCCCGCAAACATGCCCTTGTTGTGCATCGCCGATATCAGCGTGCGCTGGCGCGATCTCGACGCGTTCAATCACGTCAACAACTCGACCTACCTCACCTATCTGGAAGAAGCGCGCGTGCAGTGGCTGCAGCGCATTCCGGGACGCTGGGCTTCCGAACATGCCGTGCCGGTGATGGTGGCCAGCGAACTCAACTATCGCCTGCCGATCGAATGGCCGGGACAACTGCGCGTCGAACTGACTTGCGCGCGGCAGGGAAATAGCTCCATGACGATCGCTCATCGGATCGTCGATGCGTCCGGCGACAAGCTTTATTGCGACGGTCACGTCGTGATGGTGTGGATGGATCCGACCACCGGCAAATCCGTGCCGTTGCCGCAGGCAGTCAGAGACGCCGCGTCAGGTTGATCCAAGACCCTCGTGTTCTGCTTGCACAGAACACTTCTCAACCCTCAGGAGCCAAGCATATGGAAATTCAGCCCTATCTCTTCTTTGACGGTCGTTGCGAGGAAGCTATCGCGTTTTACCGCGATGCGCTCGGCGCGCAGGAATTGATGAAAATGCGCTTCAAGGACGCACCGCCTGGCGATGGATATCAGGCATCGCCCGAGGTTGCCGACAAGATCATGCACGCCGCCCTGGCCATCGGCAGCACGCACTTGCTCATGTCCGACGGTCAGGCGGGCGAGGAGAAGGTTTCGCACTCGGGTTTCAGCCTCTCGGTAACTGCGAACGACGTCGCTTCGGGCGAAAAGTATTTCAACGCCCTGAGGCAAGGCGGCAAGGTCACCATGCCGTTCCAGAAAACATTCTGGACCGATGGCTTCGGCATGTTGGTGGACAAGTTCGGCGTGCCGTGGATGGTCAACGTGCAGCACCAGAACAAGTCCTGAAGCGCGAAGGAACGGTCAACTGCGGCGGCACATACGCCGCCGCATCCTGCTCGTTATGATCGGCTGCATCATCCGCCAAGGGAGTGCACCATGACGATCAGGCATCGAACCGTTCTGGCTTTCGCCCTCGCTACGTTGTGTAGCGCGCCGTATGCCTGGGCTGCCGATGGCGCATCGATCACGCTGTATCGCAGCGACAGCCCGGGGTTATACGCGAGCAGCGGAGACAGCGATGCCAACGAGGGCTATGCCGTCGTGCGCGAACAACGCGGTGTCACGCTCGAATCGGGTCTTCACGACCTGGTGCTGAGCGATCTGCCGAACTATCTGGATGCCGAGGCGATGGCACTTGGTTTTCCGGGCGGCGAAGCCAAGGTCGTTTCACAACGCTTGTTGCTTGGCCAAGGCCCCAATGCGGCACTGACGGGTCTCACAGGCAGCAACATCAGCGTCCTCGGTGACAATGGCCAGCCGCTGGCAAATGGCACGCTGCTGCGCGCCGGCGGAGACGGACTCGTCGTTCGCGGCAGTAACGGCACAACGCTGATTCGCCAGTATGCCGCCGTGAATACGGAAGGCGGAAACTTCCCTACCGGTTCGAGTTTGCGCCTGCGCGTCGATGCATCGCGCAGCGGCCAGGCCAATGCCGTGCTGAGCTACCCCACCTCGGGTATCGGCTGGCGTGCGGCCTATGTCGCGACGTTGCAGCCGGGCAACGCATGCAACATGCAATTCGAATCGCGTGCGAGCATCGCGAACCGCAGCGGTCGCGACTGGAACGGCGCCAAGCTCACCCTGATCGCAGGCGAGCCGAATTTCGCGAAGGCGACGGGACCGCGCCCCATGTCGATGGCGTTTGCCGCCAAGGCGCTTGCCGCACCGGCGGCATTGCCTGAGCAATCCTCGATGGCCGATTACCGCAGCTATGCCCTGCCCGCGCCCGTCGACCTGCCCGATGGCAGCATCAGCCAGGTACCGCTGTACGCAGCGCGCACGATGGGTTGCGAACGCACCGCGCTTTACGAAAACGGCGGCAACTGGATGCCGCCGCAGCCGATGCTCAACCTCGATTTCAATACCGACAGCAACAACACCATCATCAGCACGCTGCGATTCACGGCCTTCGACAGCCTGCCTGCCGGATATCTTCGCGTGCTGACGGCCGATCGCAACGGCGTACCGCAATTCATCGGCGAAGGCCGCATCAACGACACGCCCAAAGGCAGCGATGCCACCATCACGCTGGGCACAGCCTTCGACCTGCGCGGCACCCGCGAACGCACCAGCTTCCATGCCGACCGGAACGGACGCACCATGGACGAAGCGTTTCGCATCACGCTGACCAACGCCGGCGATACGGCGCGCACGGTTACCGTGCGCGAGCATCCGAATCGCTGGCGGGAGTGGACGGTCGCATCGTCGAGCGTGAAGCCCAGCAAACAGACCACGGATTCTCTTGAATTCCGCGTCGACGTGCCCGCCAACGGCAAGGCCGTGCTCGACTACGGCGTGCGCTACACCTGGACCGCCGACGTCCAACCGCAACCCTGATCACCGGACATCGTTCGCGGTACGCTGTCCACTTTTTGGAGCCCGAAATGCTCAACCTCGTCAAGCACGACGCCGCCGCCGAAATTCAGCTGGCGCGTCCGCCCGTCAACGCACTGAATCTGGATTTGTTGCGTGCGCTGCAGGGTGCACTCGCGGACGCCGTGCGTGACGGTGCACGCGGCATCGTGCTGTCGGGTACGCCGGGCATGTTTTCCGCGGGCGTGGACGTACCGGAGTTGCTCACGAAAGATCGTGCCGACGTGCGCGAGTTCTGGCGCGAATTCTTCGTGACATGCGCAGCACTCGCGCATTCGCCCGTACCCGTTGTGGCGGCAATCACCGGCCATAGTCCTGCCGGCGGCGCGGTGCTGTCGCTGTTCTGCGATTACCGCGTGATGGCCCATGGGGCCTATCGCATCGGTTTGAACGAAGTGCAGGTAGGCCTGGTCGCACCCGACTGTATTCAGATGGCACTGCGACGCATCGTGGGCGCATACCGCGCCGAACGCTTACTGGTTGCCGGCTCGCTGATCGACGCCGAACAGGCGCTGGCCTGCGGTTTCGTGGACGAACTCGCCGCCGTGGACCAGGTCGTCACACGCGCATTGCATTGGCTCAACGAGACACTGGCGCTACCCGCGCACTCCATGCTGGCAACGCGCCAGATCGCGCGTGCCGATCTCATGAGCACGTATGCCAATGTCGATGCGTTGCCGATCGATACCTTCGTTGATGCCTTCTTCCATGCAGATACGCAGGCGACGCTACGGCAGTTGGTGGCACGCCTCAAGAAGAAGGATTGATGATTGCGACTGGACGGGCGGCCGGCTTCACCCGGCGCTCGTTTCCACGGGGCGCGACGGATCGCTGATCCATCCGCTCCACGACGGCGCATAAAGACGCGAACCCGCGAGCCCCGCGTATTCCATCGCCAACTGGTTATGGCAAGCGGTAACGCCGGACCCGCACATATGCACCACATGGTCCGGCTGGCGGTTTCCGATCACAGCGAGGAATTCTTGCCGCAACACGTCCGCTGGCTTGAAGCGGCCGTCAGCCTGCATGTTGTCAGTGAAAGGACGATTCGCCGCTCCCGGAACATGACCGGGCACCCGATCGAGCGGCTCGACTTCGCCGCGGTAACGCGGAGTCGCGCGCGCGTCGAGCAGCAGATCCGTTTTCAGTCCTCCAACGACCGCGTGGTCGAGCAACACCTGGTTTGCGTCATAGTGCAACGCCACCTGCGTCGCCTCGCGCCGTGGTGTTTCTTGCGACACCGGCTTGCCCGCGGCCGTCCACGCCGCATAACCGCCATCGAGCACGGCGACTTCGCGCGCACCCGTCAATCGCAACAACCACCACAGTCGCGACGCGGCCAGCGCGCCGTTGCCCGCGTCGTAGCACACGACTTGCAGACCCGGACGCCAGCCCCACCGCCCCAACAACGCCGAAAAGTTCTCTTCTAACGGCAAGGGATGGCGCCCC
The DNA here is from genome assembly GCF_003363265.1 of Dyella psychrodurans. Classification (GTDB taxonomy): domain Bacteria; phylum Pseudomonadota; class Gammaproteobacteria; order Xanthomonadales; family Rhodanobacteraceae; genus Dyella_B; species Dyella_B psychrodurans. The sequence goes on from NZ_QRBF01000001.1 coordinate 1,054,487, forward strand.
AGGCCCAGCGGCACGCGGCTGAGATCGGATAGATCGCGATCCAGGCTGGCGAATACCGCTCCGGGGATATGGCCTTCGCGATAATCGCGCTCGCCTTTGTCCGCATCGGACAGGTCATGACGACAGTCGGCGATCAATACATCGCCTGGCGAAAGCGCAGCCAGTTCATCGACCGAAATCAGCGTATTTTTCATGCGCTTTCCATCCTCTGCACCAGGTTCAGCAGTATCGCGGCGGTGGCGCCCCAGATGCGATGACCGGTGCGCTCGAACTCCACCATTTCGCGGCGATGGCCGCGGTATTCCATCACATAGCGTTTCAGGTTCGCTGGTTCAAGGAAGTGCGCCAGGGGTACTTCGAACACTTCGGCCACCTCATCGGGTGCCGGACGATAGCTCGCCTCGGGCGCGATGCGGGCGACCACGGGCGTGATGCAGAAGCCGCTGATGGTTTCGAAGCAATCCAGATAGCCGAGTGGCGTCACGAGCGCACGATCCAGGCCGATTTCTTCTTCGCTTTCGCGTAACGCCGTCGTCACGGCATCGCCATCGGCAGGATCGGTACGACCGCCCGGAAAGGAAACCTGTCCCGCGTGCGAACTCAAGTGATCCGTGCGCACGGTAAACACCAGCCGCAGTTGCTCGGCATCGCGAAAACCCATCAACACCGCCGCAGGGCGAAGCGGCGTATCGCCAAGCAGTTCGACCATCTGGGCGTGATTCCATCCCGGCGCTGTCGGCGGTTGCGACAGCGGCCGCAGCGCGCGCAACAGGGCATCCATCATGCGGACTCGCGTGCAGGCAACACTTCGTTCAGGTAATGGGAGCGCTCGGCATCGCTCATGCCGCGCCAGCGGGCGATTTCATCGCCCGTGCGATAGCAGCCGAGACAGTATCCGCGCGGATCAAGTTGGCAAACGCCGACGCACGGGCTCAAGATGGCTAGGAGAGGAAGCTGGGAATCGTTTGACATGCACCCGACATGCTAGCGCAGGCGCTATCGCCGCGTCAGGGGCCCGACACCTGCGGATTCGGCGGCTTGATGTCCAGAAGCTCGATATCGAACACCAGCGCCTGATTGGGCCCGATGCGTGGCAACGCGCCCTGCTCGCCGTACGCCAGCTGCGGCGGAATCACCACCTTCCAGCGATCCCCCACGTGCATGCGCGGAATCACGTATTGCCAGCCGCGGATGACCTTGTCCACGGGGAAGCTCGCCGGCTTGCCATGCGCATAAGTGCTGTCGAACTCCGTGCCATCGACCAGCATGCCGCGGTAATTCACCGTCACGAAACTATCGATACCGGGATTGATGGTGCCGTCACCCTGCTTGATGACCGAATACTGAATACCCGACGGCAACTGCACCACGCCCGGCTGCGCGGCGTTGTGCTGCATGTACTCGTTGCTCTTGCGCTGGTTGTCGGCGGCGATGCGTTTAAACTCGGCCATCGCCTGGTCGTGTATGCGCTCGCCCAGGCTCACCAGCTGGTCGAACATGTCCTGCTTGGACACCGCAGGAGCTCGCTTGGCGTAGGCGTCCGCGATGGCCTTCTGCAGCACAGCCATATCCACCGGAACATCCCCGTCGGAAAACTGGGTTCCGATGCGATATCCGATGGCGTACGAAAGTTTGTACTTGTCCAGCTTGACCGTGGGCGGTTGCTGCGGCGGCGAACTGGGTGCAGCCGGCCCCTGTGCCTGTGCCGCGAACGCAGCAAGCAACATGATGCCTGGGACCAGCCTACGCGTGTGTGCCATTACATTCTCCATGGCGGCAAGCATACGGCCAAAGCCGCCATCCTAAGCGGTTCCGCCGCTTCCTGCAGCTGTGCCGACCGATTGTCACTGTCAAGAGTCTGTCTGAGAACGCCTGGAGGCAGAAAAGGTTCCCGCTGCTAAAATCAGTGCTTTATCTTCAATACGGAGTCGAGCATGGCCTACCGCAATCTTGAAATCGGCAACCGCGATGCCGTGCGTACGATCACCGTCAACCGGCCCGATAAGCTCAATGCGCTCAATCGCGACACGTTGAACGAGCTGACCCTGGCGTTCACGCAGGCGGCGCAGGACGACGCGGTTCGTGCCGTTGTGCTGGCTGGCGCAGGCGAGAAGGCGTTCGTCGCCGGCGCGGACATCAGCGAGATGAACGGCTATACGCCGGTCCAGGCGCAAGGTTTTTCGCGCACCGGACAAAAGCTCATGAGCACGATCGAGCGGCTGGGAAAACCCGTAATCGCACGCATTCAGGGATTCGCTCTGGGCGGCGGCATGGAACTGGCCATGGCATGCCACCTGCGCGTGGCAAGCGAAAAAGCCAAGTTCGGCCAGCCTGAAATCAATCTTGGCCTGATTCCGGGGTTCGGCGGCACGCAGCGCTTGCTGCGTCTGGCTGGGCGCAGCGCCGCGCTGGAACTTTGCCTGCTCGGTAGCACGATCACCGCGCAGCGCGCTTACGAACTGGGCGTGGTCACCCGCATCGTGGCGCCCGAGGCGCTGGACGAGACGGTCAATGCGCTAGCCGACCAGCTTGCCGCGGCCGCGCCGCTGGCTGCCGCCGGCATCCTGGATACCGTGTTGCAAGGTGGCGAGACGTCCATCGACCAGGGCCTGGAATTCGAGACGCAGGCATTCGCGCTGGCCTTTGCGACAGAGGACATGCGCGAAGGCACCAGCGCCTTCCTAGAGAAGCGCAAAGGCGTGTTCAAAGGAAAATGATCTCGCGAGGGGTGGGTGCGTCATCGCGCCCCACCCTTCTTTATGCGGCCATCAATGTGCGCCGCGATATTTCTTCTCGCCGGCGGTGATGCGCAGATCCAGCCGGTTTTCCGGCGGCGCCAACGGACAGGTTGCGAATGACGTGAATGCGCACGGCGGGTTGTAGGCCTTGTTGAAGTCCAGCACGACCTTGCCATTCACCGGCAGCGCGGCGTAGAGGAAACGTGCCGCGCCATAGGTCTCGTGACCCGACGTACGGTCGGCGAGCACAAAGAACAACTCTCCGCCCGGCTCTTCCTGGTACGGCAGCAATTCGTAAGTGTGCCCATCGCGCTGGAACACAGCCTTGCCCGGCACCTTCACCGTATCGATGGTGCCGATCACCGAACCCATCTGCAGATCGTGCGGCGGGTTGAAGGGCACCCAGTCGGCCACGATGCGCCACGAAGCGTCGATCGGGAAGTAATCGATCCCGAGGAAATGTTGCCGCGCCGGAGCCGTGCTGTCTTTCACGCGCAGCGCCTTGCGGCCCTCGCGGTCGATCACGTAGAAGTTCGCGGTACCGAACGTCACCGTCGTAGGCGCGGCGTCGCCGGTGACGTGCATATCGTCGACCAGCGCCGCTTCGTGCACGGATTTGCCATCGACTTTCGCATCGCTGCCATCGGCCAGCGTGATGTGCAACTGCCCTTTTTTGTCCAGCGTCACGACACCCAGATGCGCGGGCCCTGCCTGCAACACGACGTCATTGTCGGAGGCGCTGCCCACGCGATTGGCGCCTTCCTGCAACCACTCCAGCCCGATCAGGCTGAGCCAGCCCGTCGGCCCGGTAAGGTTTGCAACGCGCTGTGCACGCCATTGCTCGATGCTTTGCTGATAAGCATCCGGCGCAGTCGTCTGGTTGGGGGTATCGGCATGCACGAGGGCGACTCCAGTACTCAGTATCAATCCGGCAAGAACAACATGACGCCACATGGGGGTTTGCTCCGCGCGATGCAAGGAGCATCCAGTATGGACGTCTCTTTGAAGGCGGTACAAGCGCCGCCTAACGACCACGCAGAAATAGCTTATCCAGTTCGCTCATGTTGACCTGCACCCAGGTCGGACGGCCATGGTTGCATTGGCCAGAGCGTTCGGTGGCTTCCATCTCGCGCAGCAATGCGTTCATTTCCGGCAGCGTGAGCCGCCGCCCCGCGCGCACGGAACCATGGCAGGCCATCGTCGACAGCAACTCGTTTTCCACTTCCTGCAATTGACGGGAGCTGCCGTGCTGGGCAAGTTCCGCCAGGACGCTGCGCGTGAGTTCGGCGACATCGGCGCCTTCGAGCAAGGCGGGAATGCGCCGCACCACCACGGCCGACGGCCCGCTGCGCGAAATTTCCAACCCCCAGTCGGCCAACGCCTCGCCATGCTCCTCGGCGGCCGCGGCCTCTTTGGCGCTTACCGCTACCGACAAAGGCACCAGCAGCATCTGCGAACGAAGATTGCTGCACACGCGACCGGACTTGAGCTTTTCGTAGGTGATGCGCTCATGCGCCGCATGCATGTCGACGAGCACAAGTCCGTGTGCATTTTCGGCCAGGATGTAGATCGTCTTGAGTTGCGCTATGGCATAGCCGAGCGGCGGCACGTCGCCGTCGTTGGCAGACGCCATGGACGGCAACGGTTCGGGCTGGCTGGCGGCAACATTCCCCAACAGGTTGGCGTAATCGGCCAGAGGCTCCTCTCGCACGCCAAGCTGCAGGTGACTTTGCGCAAATGCGCCGCGCCACCCCATCGATTGGCCGCCTGCCGACTGCGCTGCAGGCACGACTTGCACCGGTGCATTCGTCCACGCTGCGCTTTCAGTTTGAACACTTTGTCCGGCGCGCGTCTCCGCCAGCGCTTCATGCAAGGTGCGGAACAGGAAATCGTGCACCAGGCGCTGCTCGCGAAAGCGCACCTCATGCTTGGCCGGATGCACGTTGACATCCACGCCGGCGGGATCCAGCTCCAGATACAGCACGAATGCCGGATGCCGCCCATGGAAAAGCACGTCGGCATACGCCTGGCGCACGGCGTGCGCCACGACGCGATCACGCACCAGCCGGCCGTTGACGTAGAAATACTGCGCATCCGCTTGCGGACGCGATGCCGTGGGCAAACCCACCCAACCCGACAGGCGCATGCCTGCCGTGGCGTGATCGATGCGCAGGCTCTGCTGCGGAAATTCATCGCCCAGCACGTCGGCCACGCGCATCAACATGGCATGCTCATCGCGAGCTGCCTTCCACACGCGTACCGACTTGCCGTTATGACTCAAACGGAATTCGACATTGCTGCGCGCCAGAGACAGCGACTTGAGCAGATCGTCGATATGCGCGAATTCCGTGCGCTCGGCGCGAAGAAATTTACGTCGCGCGGGAACGTTGTAAAAAAGATCGCGCAGCTCCACGCTGGTGCCTTGCGGATGCTGCGCAGGACGCGCTGCCTGCATGCGCCCGCTGTCGACCTCAATGCGGAACGCGCTATCCGATCCGCGCAGACGCGAGGTCATGGCGAAACGCGCCACCGACGACATCGATGCGAGCGCTTCGCCGCGAAAGCCCATGCTCGCGACGTGTTCCAGATCGTCGAAACTGCCGATCTTGCTGGTGGCATGCGAGGCGATCGCCAGAGGGAGATCGTCCGGAGCAATGCCATCGCCATCGTCGCGCACGCGAATCAGCCGTGCGCCGCCGAGTTCGATGTCGACTTCGATACGCGTTGCACCGGCGTCGAGGCTGTTTTCGACCAGTTCCTTCACGACCGACGACGGCCGTTCGATGACCTCGCCGGCGGCGATCTGGTTGACGAGCTCGGGGGGAAGCGGGCGGATCCGGGGCATGCTGCAAGCTTAACAGCCGGCGCCTGCGTCAACTATCCGGAATCTCCAGCATCATGCCGGCGTGGACGCTGTCGCTGCTGATGCCGTTGATGCTCTTGAGCGAATCCACGCTTACGCCGTATTGCTTGGCGATGCTGCGCAGGCTCTCGCCTGCGGTGACACGATGCATATCGCGCACATCGGCATCGGCCGGCGCCGACGATCCATCCATGGCGACCTTGTTCTTAGCTTTGCCGACCGCGGCGATTTCGGTGCCTGCATCGACCACGACGCCCTTGCGGCGCGCGGCTTCCGCTGCGAACCAGGTGCCGGGCGGAGGGTTGCTCATGAAATAACCTTTCACGCCGTCCATCACCGCCGTGGCCAGCTGCTCCTGATGCGCCGGATCGTGCAGCTTGTGTTCTTCCACCGGATTGCTGATGAACGCGGTCTCCACCAGGATCGATGGCACATCCGGCGAGCGCAGCACAACGAAGTTGGCGTGCTCGACATAGCCCCGATGGGTCGGGCCTAGCGCGGATAGTGCGTTGAGCACGTTCTGGGCCACGGTTTCGCTGGCCTGTACCGCCCATCCTTGCTGCATGTCCAGCAGCACGGAGGCGAGGCTGTCGTTTTCGGCCGCCAGCGACACGCCACCGATCAAGTCCGAACTGTTTTCACGGTCCGCCAGCATCTGCGCCGCCACCGAGCTCTTGCCGCGCGAGGAAAGCACCCATACGGACGAACCACGCGCGTCGCTGCTGCTGTAGGAGTCGGCATGGATGGCGACGAAGAGATCCGCCTGGTTCTGCCGCGCGATCTCATAACGCTGCTTGAGCGGGATGAAGTAGTCGCCATCGCGGGTCAGGATGGCCTTCATGCCCGGCTGGCGATTGATCTGGGCAGCGAGGTCGCGAGCGACGGCCAGGGTCACGTCCTTCTCCAGCAGTCCGTCAGGACCGTGCGCGCCCTGGTCCTTGCCGCCGTGACCGGCATCGACCGCCACAACGACCTGGCGCTGGCTGTTCAGGAGCACGGCCGCCTGGCGAGTCGTCACGCCCTTGCGGGTGGTGAGCTTGCTAGCCGCATTGATGGTGACGGGGGCAGGAGCAGCAGCCTGTTCGTCGGCGCCACTGTCTGTCGCATCGTCGTGCGCGGGAGCCGTCGAGGCCGCCGGCGCGGGCGTTGCAACATGCTCGCGTGTTGCAACTGTATCCACCGCAGCCGGCTTGTCCGCTTTGGTCGCCGTCGTGGCACTGCCCGGATACAGATCGAGCACCAGGCGATAGCCGGACTGTCCCGAGGGACCAAGCATGAAGGTCTTGGGCTGGCTGTTGGGTGCCACGGAAGCCGTGAAACGCACGGAACCGCCCTGGCGCGTGCTGCTAAGGCCCTTGAACAAGCCCTGCGAAGCTGGCGCGAATTGGCCGGTGATGCGGCTGTCGCTCATCTCAAGGACGACCTGATCGCCTTCCTGGGTGAGCTTGTACTTGGCCGGACCAGAGAGATCGAAAACCACACGGGTGTATTCGGACCCCGCCCAAACGCGGGCATTCTTCACGTCGGCGGCGTGCAGCACGCCACTGGGCACCGCGGTGATGATCGCGGCGCCAGTCAGACAGATAACGCGGGTCAGGAATCCCCTCATGGCGGTGCATTGAAGCGCACGGCCTTCTTGAATGCAATAGGTTTTCCTTTAAATTTCCATAACCTGCAGGCCTTTTGTCACAGCGGCTCAAGCTATCGGCCCTAAGCCCCGCATTTCGCAGGCAAGCTGACCGACCGCAGGTCGTTCAGTTTTCCCAGGCGGGACGAATACTTAGCGCGATTCGGCCGATCGAAGGCGTTTCAGCGCAGACGAGCCAGCAGTCGTTCCCCCCGCTGCGTGCGCGACCGCAACTGCGCGCGGCGCCCCAGCCCCTGATAAGCGAGTTCCAGCTCAAGATCGGCTGCCGGCAGGGCGCCAGCTCCCCGTTCGGGCCATTCGACCAGCACCAGCGCTGCCGGATCGGCAAGCGCATCCAGACCCAGCCATTCCAATTCGCCTGGATCGGCGATGCGGTAGAGATCCAGGTGCCAGGCCGCTCGATCCCTGGCTTGGTAACCCTCGATCAGGCTGTAGGTGGGACTTTTGATGCGCTCTCCCACGCCCAGGGCAGTGAGCAACGCACGGGCGAAGCTGGTTTTGCCGGCCCCCAGTTCGCCACGCAGATACACCACCAATCCGTCGTCCAGCGCGCCAGCGAGCTGTGCGCCCAAGGCGCGCGTGGCGTCTTCGTCGACAAGCTCCCACTGCTGCTCAGACATGCTCAAGTCCGTTGCCGAGAGTGCGCAAGGGCTCCAGCAAATCGCTCGCCAGCAGGCCACGCTCACCGAGACGCGCAGCCAGATCGCCGGCACGTGCATGCAGCCCCACGCCCATGCGAGCGGCGTCCCATGCGGAACACCCCTGTGCCATCAGTGCCGCGACGATACCGGTCAGCAAATCCCCCATACCACCGCTCCCCATGCCTGGATTGCCCCATGTACAGACGTCCAGACGTCCATCCGGATGAGCAATGAGACTACCCGCGCCCTTCAAGACGACCACGGCGTGATAGCGCTGCGCCAGTGCGCGCGCCGCAGCGAATCTGTCACGTTGAATAGCCGCGGTCGTAGTATCGAGCAAGCGCGCCGCTTCGCCCGGATGCGGCGTCAACACGGCCGGGACGGTGAAGCTCCGCGTTTCACGCGCAAGCAAATTGAGCCCATCGGCATCCAGCACCAAAGGCTTGCCGCTATCGAGCGCCGTCAACCACAACGCGTGCCCCCAAGCGCCCTGCCCCAGTCCGGGACCCACGCCAAGCACCGTAGCGCGTTCCAGCAACGGCTGAAGCTCCTGTGGGCCGTGAACGGCGTGCGCCATCAATTCCGGGCGCGCACTGTTGAGCGCAATAAGGTTGTCGCCGCGCGTGGCGACGCTGACCAGTCCCGCCCCCGAACGCAACGCCGCCTCGCCGCAGAGGCGAATGGCTCCCGCCGTGCCGTGATCGCCGCCGATGGCCAGCACATGTCCGCTATCGCCCTTGTGGGCATCGCGCGTGCGCGGCGGCAGATGCATCGCTTCGAGCAACGTCGCATCGGTAGGCATGCCCTGCCAAAGGATGTCCGGCAAACCGAGAGTATCGATCTGCAACGCTCCGACTTTGGTCGCCGCGTGCCCGGTGTACAGCCCTCGCTTGGCAGCGATAAAACTCACCGTGAGCTGCGCATTGATCGCTGCACCGGGACAATCACCGGTGTCCGCATTCAATCCCGACGGTACGTCCAGCGCCAGCACGGGTACGCCTGATGCGTTGATCTGTTCGATCAATGCCGCCGCCGATTCGGGCGCACGATTCAACCCGGTGCCGTAGAGTGCATCGACATACACATCCGCATGAGGCAGCGATCCCTCCTGATGCCAGTGATGCGTATTGTCCGCGCTTCGCTGCCAGGTATCCCGCGCCGCAGCGGCATCACCGCGAGATGCATCGCTCAGTTCGATCACGTCGACCAGCATGCCCGAGCCGTGCGCAAGACTGGCCAGCAGGTATCCGTCGCCACCGTTGTTGCCGGGGCCGCAGAACACGACAATGCGCCGCGCCTGCGGCCAATGACGGCACAGGGCAGCGAACGCGGCGGTTGCCGCGCGGCTCATAAGCTCGAAACCGCTGATGCCAAGATCGTGGATAGCCCGCCGATCGAGCGCGCGAACTTGCTCGACGGTATAAAGATCGCGGTGATGCGCCTGTGCCTGCATCGGCCGATTATAGGCAGCGATTACAATAGACGCATGCCCGCCCACGCACAGCCCGATTACGCCGCACTCGCCCGCGATATCAAGCGCTGGGCGCGCGAACTCGGTTTTGCCGAGGCCGGTATCAGTGGCGTCGCGCTGGGCCAGGACGAACAACATCTCCAGAATTGGCTGGAAGTCGGCTATCACGGCGAGATGGAGTACATGGCCCGCCACGGCAGCAAGCGCAGTCGACCGGACGAACTCGAACCGGGTACGCAGCGCGTGATCTCCGTGCGCATGGATTACATGCCTCCCGGCATGACGCACGCATGGGATGTGATCAACGACGCCGAAGCCGGATATGTCGCGCGCTACGCGCTCGGCCGCGACTATCACAAGTTGATGCGCAACCGCCTGCAGAAGCTGGCCGAACGCATTCGCGGCTCCGTCGGCGACTTCGGTTACCGCGCTTATGTCGATTCGGCACCCGTGCTGGAAAAGGCGCTGGCGCGCAACGCCGGACTTGGCTGGATCGGCAAGCACACGGTATTGATCAATCGCCAGGCCGGCTCGTATTTCTTCCTCGGCGAGCTGTATACGAATCTGCCGCTGCCGATCGACGAACCCGCCGGCGCGCACTGCGGCACCTGCCGGAAATGCATCGACATTTGCCCGACGCAGGCCATCGTCGGCCCCTACCGGCTCGATGCGCGCCGCTGCATTTCCTATCTCACGATCGAACTGAAAGGTTCGATTCCCGAAGAGCTGCGCGCGCCGATGGGCAACCGCATCTTCGGCTGCGACGATTGTCAGCTGATCTGCCCCTGGAACAAGTTCGCGCAGGAAACCGTGGAGCCGGATTTCGCGCCTCGGCATCGGCTCGATGGCGCGAAGCTGGTGGAACTGTTTGCGTGGAGCGAAGCGGAGTTCCTGCAGCGCACGGAAGGCATGGCCATACGCCGTGCGGGCTACGAAGGCTGGCTGCGCAACATAGCCGTTGCGCTGGGCAATGCGCCGCCATCGATGGAAATTCTGCGCGCGCTCCAGGCTCGCAGCGACCATCCTTCAGAGATCGTGCGAGAACACGTTATGTGGGCACTGCGGCGTCAACAGGCTGCCGCACCGGCAGCCTGAGCATGCAGCTTAGGCAGCCGCCATCTGCTTCGGAATCGAGCGATTCGTGTGGCTGATGCGATTGCCTTCCTTGACGTAAACGAGCGTCGGCTGAAACTTCTCCGCTTCAGCCTCGTTGAGGTGCACAAACGCGGCGATGATGATCAGGTCGCCAGGCTGCGCACGATGCGCGGCGCTGCCGTTCACCGAGATGATGCCGGAACCTTCTTCAGCGCGCAGCGCGTAGGTCACGAAGCGCTTGCCGTTGTTGATGTTCCACGCATGGATCTGTTCGTACTCGCGGATGCCCGACGCATCGAGCAGCAAGCCGTCGATGGCGATCGAACCTTCATAGTGCAGCTCCGCGTGGGTCACGGTCGCACGGTGGATCTTCGCCTTCAGCATGTTGAGGTGCATGACTTCAATTCCAGCAGGAACTGCCTGCAGAGATTCGTATTATCGAACTGCCGCCGCTGCGTCGCAACATCGGCTATTGAGCGGCAACGTGGGGCCGGCTCAATCGAATAACAAGTTGTCGATCAGGCGCGTGCTGCCGAGCCGTGCGGCGATCAAGGCCACCAGACCGTCGGTATCGCCGTCGGTAGGCTCGGACAGGTCCTCGGCACGCCGGATCGCGGCGTAATCGGGGACGAAGCCTGCGCGTTCCAGCCTGGATGCCGCCGCCTGCTCCACCACCTTCCGGGCGTGTCCCTTGGCGATCAGGTCGCGCATCTGCTGCAGGGTCTGATAAATCATCACCGATTCCGCCCGCTCGTCGGCGGAGAGGTACTGATTGCGGGAGCTGAGCGCCAGGCCGTCGTCCGCACGCTGGGTGGGCGCGCTCATCACCTTCACCGGCAGGGACAGGTCGCGCACCATGCGCTCGATCACCTTCAGCTGCTGGAAATCCTTCTGTCCGAATATCGCGATATCCGGCTGCACCAGGTTGAACAGCTTGCAGACCACCGTCGCGACACCGTCGAAGTGGCCAGGGCGATGGGTACCCTCCAGGGTGTCGGTGATGTCCGGCACGTGCAGGCTCACGCTGCTGGCCGGCCCGAAGGGGTAGATGGTTGCCACATCCGGGGTGAAGAGCAGATCGCAACCGGCTTCGGCCAGCCCGGCCTGATCTTGCGCCAGCGTGCGGGGATAGCGTTCGAAGTCCTCATGGGGCCCGAATTGTGTCGGGTTGACGAACACGCTCGCCACCACGCGATCCGTGCGGGCCTTTGCCAGCTTGACCAGCGAGTAATGACCGGCGTGCAGGTTGCCCATCGTCGGCACGAAACCGACTGTCTGCCCTTGCGAGCGCCAGCCGCGGATCGTGGCTCGCAGCCCGGCTGCGTCTTGCACCATTTGCATGAACGTTTGCTCTAGTTGAAACCGTGTTCGGCGGCCGGGAATGCACCGCTGCGCACATCGGCGACGTAGGCTTGGATTGCCTCGGCCACCGAATGGCGCCCAGCGAGAAAATCCTTGCTGAACTTGGGACGCTTGCCAGGCGTGATGCCCAGCATGTCATAGATCACCAGCACCTGGCCGTCGCAATGGGGACCGGCTCCGATGCCGATCACCGGAATATGAAGCGCCTTGGTCACCCGCTCGCCCAGCACCGTGGGCACGCCTTCGAGCACCAGCAGATCCGCGCCGGCCTGTTGCACGGCCAAGGCCTCGCTGACCACGCGATCGGCCGCATCCTGGGCGCGCCCCTGGATCTTGAAACCGCCGAACTTGTGCACGGACTGCGGCGTCAGCCCCAGATGTGCGCAAACCGGTATCGCGCGTTCGGTCAGGGCATGGATCGATTCGAGAATATGCGGTGCCGCGCCTTCGATTTTCACCATCGCCGCACCGCCTTCGCCAACCAGACGCGCCCCTGCTTCCAACGCATGGGAAACGTCGCGATCGGCCATGAAGGGCATGTCTGTGACGAGCAAGGTCGCTGACAAACCGCGCGCAACGGCGGCCGTGTGGTAGACCATCTGATCGAGCGTCACCGGCAACGTGCTGCGGTGACCTTGAACCACCATGCCGAGCGAATCGCCCACCAGTGCGATATCGACGCCGGCCTGCTCCACTTGGGAAGCGAAGCTGGCGTCATACGCCGTGAGCATCACGATCTTGCGCCCTTCCGCCTTCATCGCATGCAGACCCGGCACGGTGACCGACTTGCGGGCGGGAGCGCTGGCGTTTTCCACGTACACGGCAGTTCCTTCAATGCTGCGGTGAACAATTATCCGGCGCGAAGTGGCAAAGGCTCAAGCGATGGCTTCGCAGCCTTGTGTATCAACGGCTCGCAGCAGTTCATCCACCCGCCCTTGACCCGGGATGTCGAGATCGGGGGCCACATCGCTCAACGGAAGCAGCACGAAAGCCCGCTCCGCGATGTGCGGATGAGGCAAGGTGAGTTTTTCGTCGCTGATCGCTTGACCGGCGACATGCAGGAGATCGAGATCGAGCGTGCGAGGCCCCCAGCGCAAACCGCCGCGCTGGCGACCCGCGGCGCGCTCGATATCCAGTAGCGCATCGAGCAATGCATGCGGTGGCAGCGGCGTTTCAAGTGCCACGACGGCATTCAGAAAATCCGGCTGATCGTGCACGCCCCACGGTGGCGTGCGATAAAAACGCGAGCGCGCCAGAAGACGCGTGTCCGGCAGGTTCGCCAATGCGTCGATGGCATGGAGCAACTGTTGCCGCGAATCGCCGATATTGCTGCCCAGCGCAACGTATGCGCGCATCAAGTCGCCCCGGATCTTCCGGCTGGCTTGCGACGGCGTTTGCGCTTGCGCGGCGTAACGGCACGGAGCGCGTCCATATTGACTGACGAAGCGGCGTGCTGCAGCGGCAAGGCCGCTGCCAGGCTTTCATGCGGCAACTGCTGGGCGTGCGCCCACCACTGCCCCAGTTCAGCGATCCCCGGCGATTCGGTCGCGCGCAGCAACAGGAAATCGAACGCGGCGCGGAAACGCGGATGCGCCAGCAATCGGAACACCTTTTTGCGCTGGATCTGCTCGAAGCGCGGCTGTAGCGACCAGATTTCTTCCATGGTGATGGTGAAGCGCCGCGGGATCGCCACACGCCGGCACTGTTCGTCCACGACGTGCGCGGCTGCGCGCGACCAGGCCTCGCCGGCGTCTTTGCCGTGCGTCGTCCAGGTGTACGCAAGATCGCGTACTTCGCCCCACAGCAGGACGGCGAACAGAAACGCCGGCGTCACCGATTTGCCTTCGGAGATACGCGCATCCGTATTTTCCAGCCCATGCTCGATCAGCTCGCGCAACGCCTCGTCGCCACGCTTCAGCGCGCGCGCCGTAGCCGGGAACATGAATTTGAGCAAGCCGCACTGCTCGAGCATGCGGAAACTCTTCAAGCCGTGTCCCGTCAGGAACAGCTTCAACGATTCATCGAACAGGCGCGCAGGCGCCACGCCGCTCAACAAAGGTCCAAGCTCGGCGAAGGGTGCCGCGGCTTCGGGGCCGATACGAAAATCGAGCTTCGCCGCCAATCGCGCCGCACGCAGCATGCGTACCGGATCTTCGCGGTAGCGCGTGGCGGGATCGCCGATCAGGTGCAGGACGCGATCGTGCAGGTCCTTCATGCCGCCCACGTAGTCGCGCACGGAGAAGTCGCTGATGCCGTAGTACATCGCGTTGACGCGGAAGTCGCGACGATGAGCGTCTTCCTCGATCGAACCCCACACGTTGTCGCGCACGATGCGACCGTCCACGACGTGACGATCGCCTTCACCCTGTTCCTCACTGGTGCCGCGGAAGGTCGCGACCTCGATGATTTCGTTGCCGTAGACCACGTGAGCGAGGCGGAAGCGGCGGCCGATCAGTCGGCAGTTGCGGAACAATTTCTTGACTTCGTCGGGTGTCGCATTGGTCGCGACGTCGAAATCCTTCGGATGACCGCCCAACAACAAATCGCGCACGGCACCGCCCACCAGATACGCGTCGTACCCGGCTTCGTTCAGGCGATAAAGCACGCGCAGGGCAGCTTTGCTGATGTTCTTGCGCGAAATCGTGTGCTGTTCGCGCGGAATGACGCTTAGCGCGTGACCAGTGCTGGCTTTTGGATTCAAGCGATTGAAGTCCTTTGGAGCATTCAACTTCCGATGGCACGGCCGAAAACACCGGGGTGCCGTGGCCTGATGTTCGACGGCCGCAAGCATCATCCTGAAGGCGTTCCGGCCCATCCGGGCCGCCGTCCGTCCGCGTTGCCGGACAGGACAATTCCGCTATACTACCGCGCCTCGCAGCAATACGCTCCCATCGTCTAGTGGTCTAGGACACCGCCCTCTCAAGGCGGGAACACGAGTTCGAACCTCGTTGGGAGCGCCACCATCCCATTATGATCGGCTTTCCGATCCCAAGCAGGCACACGGCAGCATGACCTTTGTCGTCACCGATAACTGCATCAAATGCAAATACACCGATTGCGTTGAAGTCTGTCCCGTCGACGCATTCCACGAAGGCCCCAACTTCCTGGCGATCAATCCCGACGAGTGCATCGACTGCACCCTCTGCGAGCCGGAGTGCCCCATCAACGCCATCTATCCCGAAGATGACGTGCCGGCCGGTCAGGAGCAGTTCACCGCGCTGAACAAGGAGCTGGCCAAGTCGTGGCCGGTCATCACCGTCCGCAAGGACGCCTTGCCCGATGCGAAGGAATGGGAAAACAAGCCGGACAAGCTCAAGCTGCTGGAGCGCTGAGCCAGCCCATTTCGTTCATGCATGCAAACAAAAACGCCGCCCGATGGGCGGCGTTTTTTTGTTCAGGCTCCGACAAAGCCGAGCAAATGCTCAGCCCTTGCCGCCCAGGCGCGACTTCAGGCTGTCGATCACCTTCGCGACGGCAGCCGCTTCGCCCTGCGCACGAACTGCGCTCGAACCCTCACCGCTGCCGCTGATGGTGACCATCACCGTGCGCGGCGCAACATTCGGACCGGGCGAGCCGCCGCTCTTGCCGAGCATACGGCTGAAGAAGCCGGGCTTCTCGGTCGGCTGGTCGGAAGCCAGCACGCTCAGGTTGTAGGTATGCGCAGCGTCGTCATGAGCCTGCAGCGTACCAATTTCGCCATTGCTGAGCGCCTCGCCGACGCGGCGATAGGTCTCGTCCACGCTATCGGCCAGGATGAAACCGTCGGTAATCGTGCCCGGCGTGCTGCCAACACGCGCCGTGGCGCCATTGGGAGTCGGCTGGTTACTACCCTGCGGCGGGATCACCAGGGCCGCGCTTGCGGAAGGCGTATCCATGCCCGGAGGGATTTCCAGCGGCGCCTGCTGTTTGGCGTTCTGCCAGGCACGTTCGGAACGGAACATGCCGCAGCCCGAAAGCAGCAGGCCAGTGAGAGCCAAGGCCGGCAGGGCAACGGCGAGGGAAGATTTCTTCATGTAGTGAGGTTCCGTAATGTTCCGTAGTTGAGTCGAGACAGCAGCCAGCCGGTCAGGCGGCGTCCGCCAAGGATGCCAGAGTCGCCAAGGCCTTGCGCAACTGTTCGCGCGCCGGCCCGTGTTCCAATTCCACCAAGGGCAGCCGGGGCGCGGCCGTTCCCAGTCCCAGATCCGGCAGACCTGCCTTCACCGCAATCGGATTGGGTGCGCAATTGAGCGCCTGCACCAACGGATCGAGCGCGGCATGGCAACGTGCGGCAGCGGCGCGGTCGCCCGCGGTAGCCGCGTCGCACAGTGCACGGAAAGCCCTGGGGACGAGATTCACCACCACCGAGATCGTGCCGGCGGCACCCGCCAGCATGGCCTCGGCCGCGCTGGCATCGTCGCCGGACAGATAGACGAAATCCGAGCGCACAAGTTCCGCAGTGCGCCTGATGCGCTCGGCATCGCCGCGCGCTTCCTTGATGCCGACGATGGCCGGGTGGTCGCGCAGGATGGCGGTGGTTTCCGGCGCGATGTCGCAGCCCGTGCGGGTGGGCACGTTGTACAGAAGCACCGGAAGCCCGCCGTGCTCGGCCACTTCGGTGAAGTGGCGGCGCAGCCCTTCCTGCGTAGGACGCACGTAATAAGGTGCGACGACCAGCGCCGCATCGGCGCCGAGTTCGCGCGCGCGTTTCGTCGCGGCCACCGTCTTGGCCGTACCTGCCTCGCCGGTACCGGCGATCACTGGAATACGACGGGCGACGTGCTCGACCGCAAAGGCCAGCAAACGGTCGTATTCATCGTGTTCGAGCATGTGGGCCTCACCGGTAGAACCGGCAACGACCACTGCCTGGGTGCCCCCTGCGATCTGGAAGTCGAGCAAACGGCCGAAGGCCGCCAGATCGAGCGCCCCATCCGAGGAGAACGGGGTAACCAGCGCGCAGATGCTTCCGCGAATGTTCATGGCGCAATCCGCACAAAACCAAGCCCAGCATGTTACTTGCGGGCCCGCTGGACGGGCAAGTAAGCTGGGGGTTCGCTCGTCGTCATCCCGCACGACGCGGGGTCGCACCGTCCATGTCCACGAACCCTTTTTCCGCGCGATCCAGCAACGACCACCAACTGCTGATCCAGACGCTGACGCCGGCGGCGCGCACGCCGCTGCTCGCGCTGGCGAGGCGCATCGCCGACGCGGGCTGCAATCTCTCCGACGCGCGCGTGTCCACCATCGGCACGGATACCTCCCTGACCCTGCTCGCCACCGGCGCATGGGACGCTGTTGCGAAGCTCGAAACAGCATTGACCAAGCTGGCGCGCGAAGAAGAGCTGCGCCTGACGCACTACCGCACCAGTCCGCGCGAGCCCAGCGGCCACCTGCTGCCTTATCTGGTGGAAGTGGTGTCGTCGGACCGTCCCGGCATCCTGGTGAAGATCGTGGATTTCTTCAGCCGCCATGAAATCAGCGTCGAACAGTTGAGTTCGATGCGCTACCAGGCCATGCAGACGGGCGCCGCGATGTTCCAGGCGCAATTCACCATCGGGGTACCGGACAAGCTCCACATCGCCGCGTTGCGTGACGATTTTCTCGAGTTTTGCGACGGCCTGAATCTGGACGCCATCATGGATCCGGTGAAGTTTTAGGGATGCGCTAACCCATTTTTCGCGGGCGGCATGATGTCCAGAAGGCTCGCAGGATGTGTTGCGCGGCGCAGGGAAGACTGGCCGTCTTTTCAAGGCGCGCGGCGCAGCATGCGAGCCTTCTGGACATCACCCTTCGGGCCAGCCCTGCCGGTCCACATCCCTTCGGTCCATCGGCTCGACAGACAGCCAGTCTGCCTTCGCCGATGCCCCTGCGGTCTGCGGACCGGCAGGGCTGGTGACGCCCGCGAAAAATGGGTTAGCGCATCCCTGAGGATGCTCCGCTCAGAGTGATCTGACAAGGCTGTTTTCCACCGCCCGACACGCGCTAGTCTCCGTTCCAGCAAGCGCAGAACTCAGTCAGGCTTCCGGAGAACTCATGCCCGACCTAGGTAAGAAAGTCCCCAAGCTGCAAGGCATCACCGGCGACGGCAGCACCCTGAAACTCGATGCACTGAAGGGCCAATGGGTAGTCGTCTACTTCTACCCGAAAGACAGCACACCAGGTTGCACCAACGAGGCGAAAGACTTTCGCGACCTGTATTCGAAATTCCGCAAGCGCCATGCTGAAATCGTCGGCGTTTCGCGCGACTCCGTTAAATCCCACGCCAACTTCGCCGGCAAGCAGGAACTGCCCTTCCCGCTCGTTTCCGACGCCGACGAAACCTGGTGCAACGCCTTCGATGTGATCCATGAAAAGGTGCTGTACGGGAAACGTCACATGGGCGTGGTACGCAGTACTTTTCTGATCGACCCCGACGGCAAGCTCGTCGCGGAGTGGCGGGGCGTGAAGGTGCCCGGCCATGCCCAGGCGGTGCTCGACGCCATACCAACCCGGTGATTTCCACGTCATACCCTCACGCAAACGTGCTACGTCCCTTCCACCTCCAGCCTCATGAGGTTCCTTCCGCATGACCGGAAGCAAGCGCATCTACGCTCTCGATACCAACGTGCTGTTGCATGACCCCACGTCGCTGTTTCGCTTCGAGGAACACGACATCTTCATCCCGATGACGGTGCTGGAGGAGCTCGACGAAAAGAAGAAAGGCGCGTCGGAAGTGTCGCGCAACGGTCGCCAAGTGAGCCGTTTTCTCAACGAGTTGATCGAACGCGGCAATGGCCACGGCATCAGCAACGGACTCGAACTCTCCAGTCCGGAAGGCATCAAGCTCAGGCGCGGCACGGGGGTGGGCCGCCTGTATTTCCAGCAACGCACCAGCAACGGTCACGGCAAGGCGGACAACCTCATCCTTTCGTCGGTGATCGAACTGCGCGACCAGAATCCGGGTCGCGCGGTGATCCTGGTCACCAAGGACATCAACCTTCGCATCAAGGCCAAGATCTACGGCATCGATGCGGAAGACTACGAGAACGATCGCGCCCTCGACGACTTCGCCCTGCTCTACACGGGCGTCATGGAATTGCCGGAAGACTTCTGGGACAAGCATCCGGAAGTGCAATCGTGGAACGAGCGTGGCCGCACCTTCTACAAGGTCGATCGTCACGATGACGAAGACTGGTATCCCAATCAATGCCTGTTCCTGCCAGGTGAAAACAGCGTCGAACTGCGTATCCTGCATGTCGATGAACAACGCGCGACCTTGGTGCTGTTGGACGATCACAGCCACAGCAACCACAGCGTGTGGGGTATCGCCGCACGCAATCGCGAACAGAACTTCGCACTGAATGTGCTGATGGACCCCGACGTCGACTTCATCACCCTGCTCGGAACCGCAGGTACCGGCAAAACGCTGCTCGCGCTTGCGGCCGGGTTGGCCCAGGTGATGGACCAGCAGCGCTATCGCGAAATCATCATGACGCGCGCAACGGTGTCGGTAGGCGAAGACATCGGCTTCCTGCCTGGCACGGAAGAGGAAAAGATGACGCCGTGGATGGGTGCGCTCACCGACAACCTCGAAGTGCTTGCCAACCCTGAAGAAGGCGGAAGCTGGGGTCGCCAGGCGACGAACGACCTGCTGGCTTCGCGTATCAAGATCCGTTCGCTCAACTTCATGCGTGGGCGCACGTTCCTGTCGCGTTATCTGATCATCGACGAGGCACAGAACCTCACGCCGAAACAGATGAAGACGCTGATCACGCGTGCAGGTCCCGGCACAAAGATTGTCTGTCTTGGCAACGTGGAGCAGATCGATACGCCCTACCTCACCGAAACGACGTCCGGCCTCACGTACGCCGTGGATCGCTTCAAGCACTGGGCGCATTCGGCGCATATCACGCTGCGGCGCGGTGAACGTTCGCGTCTGGCGGACTTCGCCTCCGAAGCCATGTAGTGCTTTTGATCGTCATTCCGGCGCAGGCCGGAATCCAGTGGAGACAACGCCATGGATTGGCGACAACCTTGCGTATATATGCTTGCGAGCTGCAAGAACGGCACCTTGTACATCGGTGTCACAAGTGACTTACTTAGGCGTGTCTGGCAACACAAAACCCGTGCTGTAGAAGGTTTTACTCATCGCTATAACGTTCATTTGCTCGTCTGGTACGAACTGCACCCGACCATGGAATCCGCCATACTTCGCGAAAAGACTCTGAAGGGGTGGAAGCGCGCTTGGAAAAATCGCCTTATCGAAGGCGAAAACCCTGAGTGGTGTGACCTTTACCCAGCGTTGTCGTAACTGGATTCCGGCCTACGCCGGAATGACGAGCGAAAAGCGTGGCGAATACGTTAACTCCACCCATTGCCCTCACCATCGCCGGATCCGATTCCGGCGGTGGCGCGGGCATTCAAGCCGATCTCAAAACCTTCCATGCGCATGGAGTGCACGGCCTCTCGGCCATCGCCGCCATCACATCGCAGAATACGCGTGGTGTAACTGCGGTGCACGCCGTACCACTCGCTCATATCCGCAGTCAGCTCAACGCACTCTTCGATGATTTCCCCATTGCCGCGGTAAAAACTGGCATGCTCGGCAACGCCGCCACCGTACGTCTGGTCGCGCGCGAACTGCGCAAACGCAAACCCGCATGGCTGGTCGTCGATCCCGTGATGATCTCCACCAGCGGCTCGCGCCTGCTCGATGAGGACGCTGTCGATGCCATGGTCAACGAATTGATTCCACTGGCCGACGTGCTGACGCCGAACCTGCCCGAAGCCGAAGCGCTGATCGGCGCCTCGCTACGCAACGCCAACCAGATGATCAAGGCGGGAGAGACCCTGCGCGCATTAGGCGCCGATTCCGTGTTGCTGAAGGGCGGCCATGCGTCCGGTGGTGAGATCGTCGATCGCTTCTTCGACGAGCGTGGCATGATGGAAATCCGTCACGCCCGTCTCCCGCGCGAAGGCCACGGCACCGGCTGCACCCTGGCGTCAGCCATCGCCGCCGAATTGGCCAACGGGCTCTCTCCGCGACAAGCCGTGCGGCGCGCCACCGCCTATGTGCTTCGCGCGCTCAAGCAGGGCTATCGACCGGGTGGTGGCGCCATCCATGTACTGCGTCACTGAGTGCCGGAATAGCCGTAAAATCCTTGACTTGCTGCCGTCCGGCCACATACTTCGGTACTGTCCCTGGCGCTATCCGAGCCGCTTTTCACGATGGATTTCCTCAGCCCCCGCTTTATCGCCCTCTACGTGCTGCTGGCCTTCACGCTATGCGTGTTGCTGGTACATCTGCGCGGGCGTGCGCGGCTGCGCTTCGATCGTCAGCTGGTCGATCACTCGGCGATCTTCGCGCCCTACAACCTGCTGATGTACGCGTTCTCCGCCGTGCCGGCACGGCCGATCCTCGATCGCCGCGGCTTTCCGCAGCTCGATCTCTTGCAGGCCAACTGGCAGACCATTCGCGACGAAGCGCTGCAATTGTTCGACGAAGGACATATCCGCGCTGCGCAGAACAACAACGACGCCAGCTTCAACAGCTTCTTCAAGCAAGGCTGGAAGCGCTTCTACCTGAAGTGGTACGGCGAACCGCTCGCCTCGGCCGAAGCGCTTTGCCCGCAAACGGTGGCACTGCTGAAATCCATACCCAGCGTCAAGGCGGCGATGTTCGCCACGCTGGCGCCGAACAGCAAACTCAATCCGCATCGCGATCCCTTCGCGGGGTCCTTGCGTTATCACCTTGGCCTGATCACGCCCAATTCGCGCGACTGCCGCATTTTCGTCGATGGCGAGGAGCACGCCTGGGGCGATGGCAAAGACGTCGTCTTCGACGAAACCTACGTGCACTGGGTCGAGAACAAGACCGACCAGACCCGGGTGATCCTGTTTGCCGACGTCGAACGTCCCTTGCGCACGCGTGTCATGAATGCGATCAACCATCGCGTCGGTGCGTTCATGGGCAAGATCACCGCGTCGCCGAATACCGAGTCGCCGGAAGAAAAAACCGGCTTCGTCAATCGCATGTTCGCGCTCAACCAGCGCAACCGCGAACGCAACCGGGTCCTCAAGCGGAAATATCCGCGACTGTTCCGCACGGTGAAATACATCGGCATGCTGATCTTCATCTGGCTGGTGTTTCTCGCTCCCTGGCCGTTCGTGCGCTAAGCCTGTCACGTTCGGAGAGCGTGGAACGTCCTGGTTCAAAGCGATCGGAAACCCGCCATGGACCTAGACACCGACTTTTTCCAACAACGCCGCTCGCGCCTGCTCGGACTCGCCTATCGCATGCTGGGCACGCCCGCCGATGCGGAAGATGTGCTGCACGACGCCTGGCTTCGCTGGCACGCCCAGGACAAAAGCGCCCTGGACGATCCGGAGGCATGGCTGGTCACGGTCACCACCCGGCTTGCACTGGACCGCCTGCGCCACGCCAAGGTGGAGCGCGAGCACTACACCGGCCCCTGGCTTCCCGAGCCGCTGATCGAAACCGGTGAGCAGCCCGAGGCCGAAGCCGAACGCGCTGAAACGCTCACGGTATCTTTTCTTCTGCTGCTGGAACGGCTCAGCGCCGAAGAGCGCGCCGCGTTTCTGTTGAACGAGGTGTTCGACTACAGCCACGCCGAAACCGCCGCAATGCTCGGCATCACCGAGGAAACCTGCCGCCAGCGCGTGCATCGTGCCCGGCAGCGGTTGCGGCAGGATCGCCCGCGCTTCCACAGCGACGCCGCGATGCAACGTCAGTTGCTTGAACGGTTTGCGACGGCGCTGGAGCACCCTACCGAACAGAATCTGCACGCATTGCTCGCCGCGGATGCCATACATGTCGCCGACGGCGGCGGTGTGGTCAGCGCAACGTTGCGTCCGCTGCATGGCGCCGAGAGGATTGCACGTCTTTACCTGCAGATCGCCCTCCATGAACAAGGCCATAGGATTCAGCGCGAACTCTGCGTACTGAACGGCGAACCCGCCCTGCTGACCTGGGCCGACGGCAAGCTGGTCACCGCGATCTGGATCGAGTGCGACGACCGGCAGATCGTCTCTCTCCAGGTCTTGCGCAACCCGGCCAAACTGGCCCGTCTGGCGGCAGTCACGAAATCGTCGGCTGGCACGTCCTTGCATTGAACGGCCAACAACGGCCGGCAATCCAAGAGGAAATCCCCATGTCAGCCCGTTTTTCGTATCAAGACAATCCCGAAGCCCTGAAACCGCTGTTTGCCATGAAGGCGTATATCGATCGCTCCGGCCTGGAGAAGGGCCTGGTGCATCTGATCACGATGCGCGCCTCCCAGCTCAACGGCTGCGCCTATTGCATGGACATGCATAGCAAGGAAGCACGCGCGGATGGCGAAACCGAGCAGCGCCTGTATTTGTTGCAAGCGTGGCGTGAAGCACCGTTCTACAGCGCGCGCGAACGCGCAGCGTTGGCCTGGTGCGAAGCCGTGACGCGACTCGATCCGGTTCACGGCGTGCCGGATGATGTCTACGAGCAGGTGCGTGCCCAATTCAGCGAACGCGAACTCATGGACCTCAACATGCTCGTGATCATGATCAACAGCTGGAACCGCATTGCGGTACCGTCGAAGACGGAAGCAGGTAGCTTCCAGCCCCCGAGCCGCAAAGTCGCCTGACGTTCTATCGCTGGCCAATGACGACTAAGACACTTCGTGTCGAATATAGGCAAGGCTGCATAAAGAAAAAGGCCGCCCATCGGCGGCCTTTTTTTGTTCGCAAACTGGCCGATCAGGCCTTGACGCGCTCGGCGATCGCCTCGCCAAAACTCTGCGTGGAACCTTTGCCGCCGAGATCCGGCGTAACGTGATCGCGATCGTTCGTCATCGTGTCGCGGATGGCCTGACGCAGCTTGTTGCCCTTGTCCACCATGCCCAGGTGATCGAGCATGTCGGCCGCCGCCAGCAGCAGCGCGCACGGATTGGCGATGCCCTTGCCTGCGATATCCGGCGCGGAACCATGTACGGCTTCGAAAATCGCCGCGTGCTCGCCAATGTTGTCGCCCGGCGCCAGACCAAGACCGCCGACCAGGCCGGCGCAAAGGTCGGAAAGAATGTCGCCAAACAAGTTGGTGGTGACGATCACGTCGAACTGTTCGGGACGCATCACCAGCTGCATGCAGGCGTTGTCCACGATCATTTCGTTGAATTCGATCTGCGGGTATTCCTTGGCGATCTCGCGTGCCACGTTGAGGAACAGGCCCGAAGCGGTCTTGATGATGTTCGCCTTGTGAACCGCGGTGACTTTCTTGCGGCCTTTCTTCACCGCCATCTCGAACGCATAACGCACGATGCGCGCGCTGCCCTTGCGGGTGTTGCGGATCATCGACGTGGCGACTTCACCGTCCTCGGACAAAGTCTGACCTTCGGCGAGATAGGCACCTTCGGTGTTCTCGCGCACGGTGATGATGTCGATGTTCTCGTAACGCGCCTTGGTACCGGGAAAGCTGATCGCCGGGCGCACGTTCGCGTACAGGTCGAAGTGACGACGCAGCGTGACGTTGATGGATGTAAAGCCACCACCCACCGGCGTGGTCAACGGCCCCTTCAACGCCACCTCGTGCTTGGCGATGGTCTCGAGCGTGGCCTTGGGCAGCAGGTCGCCGTGCTTTTCCAGCGCAATCATGCCGGCTTCGACGGTGTCGTAGCTCAGGCCGCAATTCAGTGCATCGAGCACGTGCAGCGTGGCGGACATGATCTCCGGGCCGATACCGTCGCCCGGGATCACCGCGATGGTCTTGCTCATGGGGGAACTCCTTGAAGTGAAGCAGATAAGCGGCGCGCGGGGGGAAGCAGCGCCAGGCTGAAATCTTTTCAATTATCGCCGATGAGCGTGTCGGCGAACAGCCCGAAAGGGCTGCGGAGCGTTGCAAATCCTCGCATGGAGCGTTGCATGAACTCGCATGAGGAAGCCCGACCGAGGTGGCCGGGCTGGGAGCTAGGCGTGGTCCTTACAGCTTTCGCCTTGGGCGTCCGAGTCCCCCGACTCAAGTCGATCGAGAAAATCCACCGCGCGGCGCAGATGCGGAATGACGATCGAGCCGCCCACGACCAGTCCGACGCCGAACACCTCGAAGAATTCCTCGCGCGTCACGCCGACGTCCTTGCATTGCGCCACGTGATAACTGATGCAGTCGTCGCAGCGCAGCACCATGGATGCCACCAGACCAAGCATTTCCTTGGTCTTCACATCCAGCGCGCCGGCCTTGTAGGTCTGCGTGTCGAGTGCAAAGAAGCGGCGCACGACCTGATTGTCCTCGGACAGGATGCGCTCGTTCATGCGATGGCGAAAAGCCGTGAATTCGGCGACACGATCTTTTTCGCTGCTCATGCCACTTCCCCCAGCAACTGCGCCAGCTTGCCGCTGCGGTCGGCGGCGACCAGGTCGTCGTAGCCGCCCACAAGCTGATCGTTGATGAAGATCTGCGGCACGGTGCGGCGACCGCCGCTGCGTGCAAGCATGGCGTCTCGCTCGGCCGGATCGGTATCCACGCGCACTTCCTCCCAGGCAAGGCCCTTGGCCTTGAGAAAGTTTTTGGCGGCCACGCAGTAAGGGCATACCGCGGTGGAATAAACTTCGATCTTGGGCATTGCGAAACTCCGAAATTACCTGCGCCGTAAGTGGCGGTAGCGACTTTCAAAAACAACCCATTTGGTGCTGAACTGCGACCTATGGGAAAGGTCTCTAAGGGTGCGCTGAACCATTCTACGCAGGCGGCATGATGTCCAGAAGGCTCGCAGGGTGTGTTGCGTGGCGCAGGGAAAGCCGGGCGCCTTTTCAAGCCGCGCGGCACGCCCTGCGAGCCTTCTGGACATCACCCCTTCATTAAAATTTGAGCGGTGGGGCCGGCTCTGTCCGTTCGCATCCCTTCGGCCCATCGTCTCAACAGACAGCCAGTCTGCCTTCGCCGATGGTCCTGTGGTCTGCGAACGGACAGAGTCGGTGACGCCTGCGTAGAATGGTTCAGCGCACCCTAAGTATTGTCGTTCATCTATGACCATGGCACCACGACATCTACGTAAACGCTTGCTGACCGCGCTGGTCCTGGGCGGCCTGACCCTGACCGCAGGCGCCCAGGACAAGCCCGACGACGTGCGCCTGCCCGACCTCGGCAGCTCGGCCAATGCGCTGATTTCGCCCCAGGAGGCGCAGGACTACGGCGCCATGATGCTGCAGCAGATGCGCGCCATGGACATGACCGTCAACGACCCGCTGCTGGACGATTACATCAACAACCTGGGCTTCCGCCTGGTCGCGAACTCGGCCAAGCCGAAGGACCACTTCGCGTTCTTTATCGCCAAGGATCCGGTGATCAATGCGTTCTCCGCACCCGGCGGTTACATCGGCATCGACTCCGGGCTGATCGTCATCACGCGTACGGAAGATGAACTGGCCGCCGTGATGGCGCACGAAATCGGCCATATCACCCAGAATCACCTGCAGCGCGCCTACGAACAGGCGAAGAAAGACACGCCGCTGATGGCGCTCGTCGCATTGGGCGCCATCGCCGCTGGCGGCGCGGCGGGCGGCCAGGCCGCCGCCGCCGCCCTGCTGGGCGGCCAGGGCGCCCTGATGCAGAAGGAAATCAACTTCACCCGCAAAGACGAAGCGGAAGCCGATCGGACCGGCATCATGACGCTCGCCAAGGCGGGCTTCGATCCGAATGCGATGGCGGAATTCTTCCAGCGCATGGAAGACGTGATGAGTGCCGACTCCGGCGGCATCAATGTTCCTTCGCTGCTCGAGGATCACCCCGTCACCGCCCAGCGCATCAGCGACGCGAAGGCTCGCGCCACCTCGCTGATCGCGGAAGAGAAGCAGAAACCCAGCGGCAACCTGCTCGACAAGTCCACGTGGGCTCAGAAGACCGCGCCCATCGCCTACGTGAAGGATCCCACCACGCTGCTCGCTGCCAATAACAGCGATCCATCCCCCAGCACTTATCTGCTGATGCGCGAGCGCGTGCGCGTGCTTTCCGACGACGCCTATCGCATGAGCACGTTCTACGGCTCGTTGATCGGTCAAAAACCCGGCTACGACACCCCGGAAAATCGCTACGGCTACGCGCTGGCGCTGACTCGCACCGGCCAGGGCGCCAAGGCCATCGCCGAATTGCAGCCGGTGCTGACGAAATATCCGGACAACCTGGTACTGCGGCTGGCCATGGCCGATGCCCGCCTGCAGGCAGGCGAGCGCGCCGCAGCGTTGGATATCTACGCTGCGTTGAATACCCAATCGCCTCGCAACAAGGCGATCGGGCTGGCTTACGCCAATGCCCTCACCCAAGGGGGCACCGCCAAACAGGCCGCCCAGGCAGCCGACATGCTGCGCCCGATGCTGGACAACACCGACGAGCCGGAGATCTTCACGGCTTACGCCCACGCGAGCGAGAAAGCCGGCGACACCGTCCGTGCCGGCGAGGCCTATGCCCAGGCCAGCTACCTGTCCGGGCGCCCCTTCGATGCCATGGAACAGCTCAAGACCCTGCTCAAGCGTCCGGACCTCGATTACTACGCCCGCGCCCGTATCCAGGCCCATATCTCCGAGCTCACCCCGCTGGTGATGGAGCTGCGCAAACGGCGCGTCGCCACGGACGACAACCCCGACGGAACCAGCCAGACCCCGCAGCAACTGAGCTCCAACGCGGCATGCGCCGGTAAGCTTTGTTTCAGCCTAGGTAACGGTCGCCCCTGAAAACACGTTAGATTGTGGCCATTGAGACCCCGTTTTTAAGCGGTGTCATCGGCACGTAACATTGCACCGCTGCAATATTTGCGTCATAGGCCACCCCCAACGGACTCCGCGTGCACAAACGCATCCTTATTGTCGAAGACGAAGCCTCCATCCGCGACATGGTCGCTTTCGCCCTGCGCAAGGCCGGTATGGATACCGCTCAGGCTGCCGATGCACGTACGGCGCAAATGTCCATCGCGGAGCAAGTGCCCGACCTGATCCTGCTCGACTGGATGCTTCCCGGCACCAGCGGACTGGATCTCGCCCGCCGCCTGCGCAAGGAAGAACTGAGCCGCGAAGTGCCGATCATCATGCTCACCGCACGCGGCGAGGAGATGGATCGCGTCAACGGCCTGGAAGCCGGCGTCGACGACTATGTCGTCAAGCCCTTCTCCACGCGTGAACTCATCGCGCGCATCAAAGCCGTGCTGCGCCGCAGCCAGGGCGACGATGGCTCGGGCATGGTCGAGCTTGGCCGCCTGCGCATCGATGGTCCGGCGCACCGCGTTTTCGCGGGCGACGAGCCAGTGCCGATCGGCCCCACCGAATACCGCCTGCTGTACTTCTTCATGACGCACCCCGAACGCGTCTATTCCCGCGCGCAGTTGCTCGACCATGTGTGGGGCGGCAGCGTGTATGTGGAAGAACGCACCGTGGACGTGCACATCCGCCGCCTGCGCAAGACGCTCGAACCCTGGAAGCTCGAAGACATGGTGCAGACGGTGCGAGGTGCAGGCTATCGATTCTCGGCCAGCCCCTGACGCGGTCCTTCCCATGAATCGCCCGGTCGAAAGCGCCTCGAAACTTCCCTTGGCGCTGACCGGCGGCTTGGTGGTGGGCGGTCTGGCGGGCTGGTTGGCAGGCGGACATGTCGCCACCGGCGTGGCGCTTGTTGCTATCGCCGAGATTGTCTTGCTACTGACGCACTTGCGTCACATTGCTCAGCCCATGATGAGTTCGTCCACGCCCTCCCCCAGCCACGACCCCGATCAACCCCGGCACGACCGATTCATGATGCGCTCCCGACGCCTAGCCGCCAACTTGCATGATCTGCGCCGCGCCGCCGGCAATTTGCCGGATGCGATCGTGTTGCTCGATCAGGACCAACACGTACGTTGGTTCAATCACGCCGCAGAAAATCTGCTTGGTTTGCGTCGCCCGCAGGATCGCGGTGTCGTGCTGCGCGAAAAACTGCACAATTCCGAGCTCGCCGGCTGGCTGGAAGAGCCCTCGCCGGAACCGCTGAACGATGTCAGCGCACCGGGTCAGCCCAGCCGCCATATCAACGTGACACTGCTGCCCTTCGGTCAGCGCCAGCGACTGCTGCTTGCGCGCGATATCAGCCACATGTCGCGCCTGGAACAGATTCGCCGCGACTTCGTCGCGAATGTCTCGCACGAACTGCGCACGCCGCTCACCGTAATCCACGGTTATCTCGAACTGCTCGATCCGGAAGACGTACCGCATCTCGCGCCGGTGCTGGGCGAAATGCGCGCGCAATCCAAGCGCATGGGGCAGATCGTGGAAGACCTGCTCATGCTCTCGCGCCTCGAAACGCAGGATCATGTCACCGACGAACGTGTGCCGATGGCCCCGTTGCTGGCGACGCTGCGCAAGGAAGCCGAAGCACTGAGCCAGGGACGTCACAGCATCACCGTCGAGTCGACGGCAGAACTGGACCTGCTCGGCTCGCCGAAGGATCTGCACAGCGCGCTGTCCAACCTGGTGAGCAACGCCGTGCGCTACACGCCCACCGGCGGCCGCATCACGGTCCGCTGGGAACGCACTGCGGAAGGCGCCAACTACTCGGTCATCGACACCGGCTACGGCATTCCCGCCGATCACCTGTCCCGGCTTACCGAGCGCTTCTACCGCGTGTCGTCGAGCCGTTCGCGCGACAGCGGCGGCACGGGCCTGGGGCTATCCATCGTCAAGCACGTGCTGGGGCTGCATCAGGCGCGCCTGGATATCCGCAGCACGCCGGGCCAAGGGTCCACCTTCACCTGCTGCTTCGGCCGCGAGCGTCTGCTGACGCCGGAAATACACGACAGCAAGAATATGGACGGCAACTGAGCAAAGCCCGGGAAACGATAGGCGCAACCGTGCCTGATGAGTAAGAATGGGCGGATGCCACGCCGCCAAGCCAATCAGCCCGTCGTCAAAGAAATGCCCCAGCCCGAGCTATTCCTGAATCGTGAGCTGGCCGCCCTCGAATTCAACTTCCGCGTGCTTGCGCAAGCACGCGACACCAGCATTCCGCTGCTCGAACGCCTGCGCTTCCTGAGCATCGTCGCGAACAACCTCGACGAATTTTTCGAGGTGCGCGTCGCCATGCTCAAGCAGCGCCACCAGTTCGGCTCGGCCCAACCGGGCCCGGACGGTATGACGTCCGCGGAACTGCTGCCGCGTATCCGTGAACGCGTGCTTGAACTGGTGCGCGCGCAATACAGCACCTGGCAAGACGAACTCGGCCCCGCGCTTGCCGCCGAGGACATTCATTTCCTCACGCGCAAACAGTGGACTCCGCATCAGCGGCGTTGGCTGCAAGGGTATTTCGAGAACGAAGTGCTGCCGGTGCTTTCGCCGCTCGGCCTCGATCCCGCACACCCGTTCCCGCGCATTCTCAACAAGACGCTGAACATCGCCGTGGTGCTGCAGGGACGCGATGCCTTCGGTCACGAAGGCCACATGGCACTGGTGCGCGCACCGCGCTCGTTGCCGCGCATCATCCGCATTCCCGAGGAAGTGAGCGGCAAGGGCGACAACTACGTCTTCCTGGCGGAGCTGCTGCAGTCTTTCGTCGACATGATGTTCCCCGGCTTCAAGGTGGCCGGCTCGTACCAGTTCCGCGTGACGCGCAACAGCGAACTGATCGTCGAGGAAGAGGAAGTCGAAAACCTGGCCCTGGCGCTCAGCGAGGAATTGCTCGGCCGCGGTTACGCGCGCCCCGTGCGATTGGAAATCGGCAGCGACTGTCCGCAATCGATCGTCTCGATGTTGATCAGTAACTTCGAGCTGGAAGAAACCGACGTCTATCGCTGCGATGGCCCGGTGAACATCATCCGCGCGGGACTGGTGTACGACGAACTCGAACGCCCTGCCCTGAAATTTCCGCGCTTCGTACCCACCTTGCCTACAGCGCTGGGCAACGGTAGAAAGATGTTCGAAACGCTCAGCCAGCGCGATATTCTGCTGCATCATCCCTACGAGTCGTTCGGCGCGGTGGTCGATCTGCTGCGCGAAGCCGTGCAGGACACGGACGTGCTGGCGATCAAGCAGACGCTGTATCGCGCCGGCAAGGACACCCCGCTGGTCGACCTGCTGGTGGAAGCCGCGCGTAACGGCAAGGACGTCACCGTCGTGATCGAGCTGCGCGCGCGATTCGACGAGGAAGCCAACATCCGTCTCGCCACGCGCCTGCAGGAAGCGGGGGTTCAAGTCGTTTACGGTGTGGTCGGCTTCAAGACACACGCCAAGATGATGCTGATCGTGCGCCGCGAAAGTGGCCATCTGCGTCGCTATGTGCATCTGTCGACCGGCAACTACCACCAGGCAAACAGCCGTCTTTATACCGATATCGGCTTGATGACCTCGCATCCGGAAATCGGCGAGGACATCCACAAGGTGTTCCAGCAGCTGTCGGGGTTGGGGCCGATGATCAGCCTCAAGCGGCTGCTGCATTCCCCATTCACGCTCTACAAGAGCGTGCTCGAGAAGATCGAACGCGAAGCCGAGCATGCCCGCCAGGGTCGCCCCGCACGCATCGTCGCCAAGCTCAATGCGCTGAATGAATCGCACGTGGTCGAGGCGCTTTATGCGGCGGCGCAGGCTGGCGTCGAAATCGATCTGATCGTTCGCGGCGCCTGCGCGCTGCGTCCGGGATTGCCTGGCATTTCCGAGCGCATTCGCGTGCGTTCCATCGTTGGGCGCTTTCTAGAGCACAGCCGCGTCTATTGGTTCGCCAACGATGATGCGCCTGAGATCTACTGCGCGAGTGCCGACTGGATGGAGCGCAACCTGATGCGGCGGATCGAGATCGGCTTTCCGATTCTCGATCCGGCACTCGCCGCACGCGTCTACGACGAAACGCTGGCCAACTATCTCGCCGACAACACGCAGGCATGGCTGCTCGACAGCGATGGCCACTACACGCGCGCCACGCCCGGCGCCGACGCACCGCACAGCGCACAGCAGACGCTGCTGGAACGCCTGTGCGGTGCGACATCGTCCAACTGATTCATCGCACAACTTGCTGGCCGACCACTTACACATGCGAGAATCCGCCCCAGTCCCGATCAGAGTATTCCCATGAGTCTCGGCGACCAGATGCAGATCAAGGATGGCGAGCTGATGGCTGCCGTCGACATCGGCTCCAACAGCTTCCACATGGTGGTGGCGCGCATGGAACACGGCGAGCCGCGGGTGATCGATCGCCTGCGCGAGACCGTTCGCATGGCCGCTGGCCTGCGCGCTGACGGCACGCTTGACGCCGAGCACCGCGCACGCGCGCTGAACTGCCTGGCGAAATTCGGTCAGCGTATTGCCGGCATTCCCACGGTTCGCGTGCGTGCCGTGGCCACCAACACCGTGCGCCGCCTGGCCTCGCCGCATGCCTTTCTCACTTCGGCGGAAACGGCATTGGGTCATCCGGTGGAAGTCGTGTCGGGTCGCGAAGAAGGTCGCCTGATCTTTCTTGGTGTTGCGCACGATCTGTCTGCGTCGCGCGAGCCGCGCCTGGTGATCGATATCGGCGGCGGCAGTACCGAATTTATCATCGGCCGCGGTCTGGCGCCGATGCATACGGAAAGCGTGCAGGTCGGTTGCATCGCGTCCACGCAGCGCTTCTTCCCCGGCGGCAAGCTCACGCGCAAGCGCTGGCAGCGTGCGCGTGGCGAGATCGGCGTCTTGCTTCAGCAATTCTCCGAGGAATATCTCGAAGCCGGTTGGACAGATGCTTACGGTTCCTCCGGCAGCGCCAAGGCGATTGGCGCGGTGGTGCAGGCGATGAAGCTCTCCGATCACGGGGTGACGCCAGCATCGATCGCCACGCTGCGCGACGCCATGCTCGATCAGGGCCAGATCAGCACGCTCAAGCTGCCGAGTCTGGCGGAAGAACGTGCGCCGGTCTTCGCCGGCGCCGTGGTGATCTTCGAGGCGGCCTTCGCGGCGCTGGGCATTCAGCGCCTGCAGGTCTGCGAAAGCTCGATGCGCGAAGGCCTGCTGTGGGACCTGATCGGCCGCGCCGGCGGCAGCGACCCGCGTACGGCCAGCATCGACGCCTTGGCCAACCGCTACGGTGTCGACCGCGCCCAGGCACGGCGCGTCGAATCGACCGCGCTGATGTTGTTCGACCAGGTCGCGGCCAGTTGGAAACTCGACACCGAAGCCCGCGAATGGCTCTCCTGGGCTTCGCGCGTGCATGAGATCGGCCTGGCGATCGCGCACAGCCAGTATCACCACCACGGCGCGTATATCCTCCGCAATGCCGACCTGGCCGGCTTCTCGCGGGAGGAGCAGCAACTGCTGGCCGCCATCATCCAGGCGCATCGCCGCAAACCGGACAAGGCGATCTTCTCCGCCCTGCCCCAGCGCTACCGTCAGCTGGCCAAGCACATCACCGCCCTCCTGCGCCTGGCCGTGCTGTTCCGCCGCGCACGGCGCGCGGAGTCGATACCGCCTCTGCGCCTTGCAGCGACCACGCAGCGCCTTAGCGTGCAGCTGCCGGCGGCGTGGCTGGAGCAACACCCACTCACTGAAGCGGACCTGGAGCAGGAAATCGCGCCGATGACCGAGCTGGGCCTTACGCTGGCCCTGTCCACGATCTGAGGCTTATTCAGGACAAGTGAGCCATATCCGCTCCCGGCCGCGTATCATGCGCGGATATTTCTGCCGCGTCCGACCGACATGCCCAAGTTCCTGCTGAGAGCTTCGTCTTTTCTGCTGGCCATCCTGCTCGCCGCTCCGCTCGCCATCGCGCAGACCGCCAAACCCGCTGCGCCGCCAGCGGCAGCACCGGCTGCCGACAATCCCAGCGTGATCATCCATACGTCGGAAGGGGACATCACGCTGCAGCTGTTCGCCGACAAGTCGCCCAAGAGCGTCGCCAACTTTCTGCGCTACGTGCACGAAGGCTTTTATGCCGGCACAATTTTTCACCGCGCCATTCCTGGTTATCTGATTCAGGGCGGCCTCTACACCAAGGAACTGCAGCCACGCCGCACGCATTCGCCGGTGCAGAGCGAAGCGGACAACGGGCTGTCCAACCTTCGCGGCACGATTGCCGTGGCGCGCGGCGCCGATCCGAATTCAGGTACGGCGCAGTTCTTCGTCAATCTGGTCGACGATCGCCGCCTGGACTACGTCGGCAGCCAAAGTGGCCTGACCTGGGGCTATACCGTCTTCGGCAAGGTCATCAAAGGCATGGATGTGGTGGATAAGATCGCCGGCCTGCCCACGCGCGCACTGGGTCCGTTCGCCGCCGATGTTCCCAATCCCCTGGTGGTGATCGAAGGCGTCGACGTGGTGGGCGAAGCATCGCCTGCGCCGGCCAGCTCCCCCGCGACACCGGCCGGCGGCGCCAAGCACAAATCTCCATGAGCTCGCTGTTCATCGCCGACCTTCATCTCGACGACAGCCGTCCGCAGATCACGCAGTTGTTCGAGCAGTATCTGGCCGGCGACGAAGTTCGCGGTGCCGATGCGTTATATATCCTGGGTGATCTCGTCGAGGCTTGGATCGGCGACGATGACGACGCCGAACTGCCCCGCCGTATCGCCCTGGCCACGCGCGCGGTACGCGATGCGGGTGTGCCGGTGTATTTCATGGTGGGCAACCGCGATTTCCTGCTCGGCGAAGCGTTCGCCGAACGCGCAGGTCTCACGTTGCTGGACGACGGCACCGTGCACGACCTTTACGGCACCCCCACCCTGCTCATGCACGGCGACGTGCTTTGTACCGACGATGTCGCGTATCAGGCAGTGCGGCGCAGCGTGCGCACTCCCGAATGGAAATCACAGGTGCTGGCCATGTCGCTGGACGCCCGCCGCGCCTTCGCGGCCAAAGCGCGCCAGGACAGTCGCGCACACACGGGCAGTACTCACGAAACCATCATGGACGTAAACGCCGGTGCGGTTGCCGAAGCCCTGCGTACGGCAGGTGTCCGACACCTCATTCACGGCCATACGCACCGCCCCGCCATTCACCACTTCGATTTGGACGGCCAGACGGCCGAGCGGATCGTCCTCGGTGATTGGTACGAACAGGGCTCGGTATTGCGGGTGACCCCGGAAAAGCGCGAATTGCGGGCATTGCAGAGCTAAAGCTAAAGAATGAATCGCGCCAAGCTGGGCGCGCTGCAAAAAAGCACCTGCTCGTTTGGCCGAGCTCGTCACATTCGGTGCGTCGATCCTGGACACTTCAGCCACGAGGCATTCACACCGCCATCGCATATCGGCTGCGCGCAAAAGAGACGATTCCGTCGAAATTTTAGGAATAGACCTATCGCATTTCGACCCCATGACCGTTTCTCATAGGGCAATGACGCGCTAGCAAATCAAAGAAAGCGCTCTCACTGCACTTATCGCGGAAGGATCCGTCATGCACTACGCCCACGGGAAATTTGTCTGGTTCGAACACCACTCGAACCAACGCACTGAAGCACAAGCGTTTTACCGCGCACTCTTCGGCTGGCATTTTGAAGAGAATCCCATGCCGGATGGCTCGCTTTACACCATGGCCAAACACGGCGACCACGGCATCGGCGGCCTGCGCGTCTCGGCGCAAGAACGTGGCCATTGGCTGGGTTATGTCTCGGTGCCGGACGTCGACGCCGCCACGCACACGGCCGTGAAACACGGCGGTAACGTTCTGACGCAGCCCATGGACTATGGCCCGATGGGGCGCGCCTCCGTGATCGCCGACCCGCAAGGCGCCGTCTTCGTTCTCTGGAAATCCGCTGGGGGCGACGCGCCCGATGCGCCAATGCCTGCAATAGGGAGTTGGTGCTGGATGGAGTTATTGACCACTCACGACAAGGCCGCACTCACGTTTTATTCCGCCGTAGCCGGCTACGCGCACGACGTGAAGGACATGGGGCCGATGGGCACCTACTACGTGCTCAAGCACGATGGCGTGCAACGCGCCGGTGTGTTCCAACCCAGGGACATCCCGATGGCCATCTGGGTGCCTTACGTCAACGTGCCCGACTGCGATGCCGCGGCTGCCAAGGCCGGGCAGCTTGGCGCAACGATCACGCTGCCGCCGACGGACATTCCCGCCGTGGGCCGCTTTGCCCTGCTGACCGATCCGACTGGCGCATCGCTTGGCGTCATCGCATTCGCGGGCGCGTGATCTCCCTCACCCCATAGCGAAACAGTTTGCCGGGGCCTGGCGCGGCGAGCGACGCCCGCCGCATACCCCGCGTACTTCACCCTTGTTCGAGAGCCATCATGAAACTTCACTGTGTTGCTGCTTCCCCCAACGCTCGCAAAGCTATCGCAGTCGCGAAGGAACTGGGCGTTCCACTCGATATCGTTCCCTTGAACATACCTGCCGGCGATACCAAAAAGCCGGACTATCTCGCACTCAACCCGAACGGCAAATTCCCGACCCTCACCGATGGCGACTTTTCGCTATGGGAATCCAATGCCATCATGAAATACATCGCTTCGAAAAAGCCCAACACCTTGTGGCCCGACGATGCTCGTGAGCAAGCCGATGTCGATCGTTGGCTGTTCTGGGAAGCGGCGCACTTTACGCCTGCCTGCAGCCCGCTGGTGTACGAGCGCTTCGTCAAATCCGTCATTTTCAACCGTGGTCCGGCCGACCTGGATGTCATCGCCAAAGCGGAAGGCACCTTCCATCAGTATATGAAGGTTCTGGAACATCGACTGGCCGCGCACGACTATCTGGTCGGCAACCATCTCACGTTGGCCGATCTGGCCATCGCCCCGATCCTCGATTACGCGGAAATGTGCCAGTACCCCATGGCCGACTATCCTCATACGATGCGATGGTTGAACCGCATGCGCGAGACGGCGATCTTCGCGAACAGCAAAGCCGCCTGATCAAAAACATCGACTCCACGCAAAACAAAACGGCCATCCAATCGGATGGCCGTTTGCTTCGCACGATGGCGACAAAGAGGACTTACTTCTTCGCGAACAGATGCTCGACGCCAGCGCGCTCTTCGCGCAGTTCCTTGTCGGTGGCGTCCATGCGGGCGCGCGAGAAGTCGTTGATCGCCAGACCCTGCACGATCTCGTACTTGCCGTTCTTCACCGTCACCGGGTAGCCGTAGATCACGCCCGGCTCGATGCCGTAGGAGCCATCGGACGGAATGCCCATCGACACCCAATCGCCCTCGGCCGTACCCAACGCCCAGTTGCGCATGTGATCGATCGCGGCCGAAGCGGCCGACGCCGCGGAGGATGCGCCGCGCGCCTTGATGATCGCCGCGCCGCGCTGCTGCACGGTCGGGATGAAATCCTTCTCGTACCACGTCTGATCGACCAGGCTCAGCGCTGCCTTGCCGTCGACGGTGGCGTGATGCAGATCCGGGTACTGCGTGGAGCTGTGGTTGCCCCAGATGGTGACCTTCTTGATGTCGGTGGTGTGCTTGCCGGTCTTTTCGGCGAGCTGCGACAACGCACGGTTGTGGTCGAGGCGCACCATCGCGGTGAAGCATTTCGGATCGAGATCCGGCGCGTTCTGCTGTGCGATCAGCGAATTGGTGTTGGCCGGATTGCCGACCACCAGCACCTTCACGTCGCGCTTGGCGTGATCGTTCAGCGCCTTGCCCTGCGGCGAGAAGATGGCGCCGTTGGCTTCGAGCAGGTCCTTGCGCTCCATGCCCGGGCCACGCGGACGCGCACCGACCAGCAGCGCGTAATCGACATCCTTGAAGGCGACGTTCACGTCGTCCGTGGCGACCACGCCAGCCAGCGTCGGGAATGCGCAGTCGTTGAGTTCCATCACCACGCCCTGCAACGCAGGCAGTGCCGGGGTGATTTCGAGCAAATGCAGGATCACCGGCTGGTCCGGACCGAGCATGTCGCCGGCGGCGATACGGAACAGCAGGGCGTAACCGATCTGGCCGGCAGCGCCGGTCACGGCAACACGAACGGGGGCTTTCATCGTGGCAACTCCTTCAGGTGCACAAAACAAGGCCCGCATCCTCGACGCGGGCCGGTAAAGGGATTAGCTCAGTTCAGTAAAAAATTCGGTAATGCGTGCGAGACCCGGTTCGAGCTGAGCGGTGGGACAGGTGTAGGAAATGCGCATCGCGCGCGGTTCGCCGAAAGCCGATCCCGGCACGCAAGCCACGCCCTTGGCGCCGAGCAGTGCTGCGCAGAAATCGACGTCGTTCTCGATGCGCGTGCCGCTATGGCTCTTTCCAAAAGCGACCGAGATATCCGGGAACGCATAGAACGCGCCCTGCGGACGCGGGCAGACCACGCCGGGAATTTTCCCGAGCACGGCGAGCACGATGTCGCGCTTGGCCGCGAATTCCTTGCACTTGGCCTGCGGAACGTCTTGCGGACCGCCGAACGCGGCAACCGCCGCGGCCGTGATCACTTCCGGCACGCTGGTGATGT
This sequence comes from Dyella psychrodurans, assembly GCF_003363265.1. GTDB lineage: Bacteria > Pseudomonadota > Gammaproteobacteria > Xanthomonadales > Rhodanobacteraceae > Dyella_B > Dyella_B psychrodurans. Next base: position 1,092,611 of record NZ_QRBF01000001.1, read on the forward strand.
GATTGGAATTGAGCGTGGTGACGGCCTTCGCCACCGACTCCGGCCCCGCGATCAGACCCACGCGCCAGCCCGGCATGCCGTACGTTTTGGACACCGAATCGACGAAGATCAACCGATCGCGCAATTCAGGCCGCGCGAACACGAAATTGTGGTAGCCGATTCCGTCGAACACCATCGAGTTGTAGATGTCGTCGGTGACGATCCAGGTGTCCGGATACTGCACCAGCACCTCGGCAAGCGCGGCGATTTCTTCGCGCGTATAAACCATGCCGGTCGGATTCGACGGATTGTTGAACAGGAACACCTTGGGCTTGCGCGCCAAGGCATTTTCCAACTGTTCGGGTGTGAGCTTGTAGTTCTGCGACGGTCCGCAGTGCAAAACGTTGGCTTTGGCGCCCACGATGTCGGCGATGTCGTGGTACGTGGTCCAGTACGGCGCCGCAAAGCAGATTTCGTCGCCTTCGTTGAGCAGCGCTTCGGCCAGGTTGTACAGCACCTGCTTGGCGCCGATGCCGACCGAAAGATTCATGCGCGTGTAGCCGGCAAAACCGAGCGCTTCGATGTGCTTGAGGAAGGCGTCCAGCAGCGCATCGGAACCGCGGTTGCTGCCGTACTGGCCGCTGTCATGCGAGAGCGCCTCGCGGGCCGCGGCATAAACGTGCTCGCCAGGCAGGAAGTTGGGGACACCGATGGAAAAACTGATGATGTCGCGGCCGGCAGCCTTGAGCTGCTTTGCCGTTTCGGCAATGACCATGATCGCGCTGGGTTTGGCGCGGCCGACACGCTGGGCAAGCTGGGGCATGGCTTCCTCGGGTGGGGGATGGAAACAGCAAACTCGCGAATTTTAGCATGCGGCGCTGCGTCATCAGCCTATCTTCACCCCAGGCCGAAAAACTCCTATTGATCCGTCACGTTCCGCTGGCATGATGCGGATGCCGCCGCATGGCCGGGCGGAGGAACGTCATCCGAACACCAGTCTCGACACAGACTCAAGGAGTAGACGCCTATGTTCCACATCATCTGGTCCATCATCGTTGGTTTCATCGTCGGCGTTATCGCGCGCTGGATCGTGCCAGGAGCCGAACATTACGGATTCATCATGACCACCGTGGTGGGCATCGTGGGTTCCATCATCGGCGGTTTCATCGGAACGCTGTTCAATAAACCGGCCCCCGGCCAGAAATTCCACACCGCAGGCTTCCTGATGTCGATCGTGGGTGCCGTCATCCTCTTGTTCTTGCTGCGTTTTATCGTGCACTGAAAGCGGCACGCATTGCACAAAAAAGCACGGCGGGTCGCCCCGCCGTGCTTTTTTATAACTAACGTGTTTTGGCTGACGTGCGCGCTCAGGCGCTTTTGGCGGCAAGCAGCTTTTCGGCCAGCCCGCCCAGCATGGAAAGGTCCAATCCGCCACCCGACGGCGCCTGCCCGTCCGGCGTCAGGTGATCGACCGCATGGGGCAATACCTGTGCGAGCTGGCCCATCAGCTGACCCGGGTCCACGCCCAGCTTGCCGGCGGCGTTGTTCACCACCGAATCCAGGCCGGACTTCTGCAACACCTGGTTGAGCTGGTCGCTGGAAATGGCCTGGTTCGCGCCATTGCCGATCCATGACTGGACCGCATCGCCCAGACCGTGCTGCTGCAGCGTGCTGGCCAGTCCCTGCACACCACCTGCCTGCTGGATCAATTGGCCTGCCACGGACACCAGCGAGGACGCTCCGCCCGCATCGCCCTGACCGCCGCCAAACAGACTGCCCAGATTGCTGAGTAAGGACATCATTGCACTCCTTTGAAGAGGGGGATCCAACCGCTTGATCTTACGTCCGCGTCGGCTACACGGTGGTAACAAACTCGTGAAAAAAAGGCCGCCAGGGCGAACCGTGGCGGCCTCTCGTTTTCGCTGCGGAATGCGTCGATCAGCCGCGCTCGTCGAGCACGCCGTTCCACTCTTTCACGCGATCGGCCTGCTTGGCCAGCAGCGCATCCACGTCGCCTTCCACGGTGACTTTTTCGATCGCGTCGCCCTGCTGGATAGCATTGACCACGGCCAGGTCTTCGGCGCCGATCACTTCGCCGAACACGCTGTGCTTGCCGTCCAGCCACGGCGTGGCGCCGTGGGTGATGAAGAACTGGCTGCCGTTGGTGCGCGGGCCGGCATTGGCCATCGACAGCACGCCCGGTTTGTCATGGCGCAACGAGCCGTGGAATTCATCTTCGAACCGGTAGCCAGGACCGCCGCGGCCGCTACCCTCGGGGCAACCGCCCTGGATCATGAAGTCGGCGATCACGCGATGGAACGAGAGACCATCGTAGTAACCACGGCGCGCCAAGTTGACGAAGCTCGCCACCGTCACCGGTGTCTTGTCGTCATGCAGGCGCAGGTGGATCGGGCCGCGGTTGGTGGTGATTGTTACGTTGATGGCCATGGATATTCCTTGTCTGTACCGAAACGAGGCGCCCGGACAACGGGCACACTGAATCGGTAAGAATACCCCCAGCCTGCCCTCTGCAACAGGATCACTGCAGACCGAGCATCCCTGGCTGCAGCGCTCCGGCGCCGCGTGGCGTACCGGCCGGCGTCGGGAGATCGGCCGGCCAAGGCTGGCCCTGGTAGAGGTGAGCCCAGAGGCGGTCCAGTGCCGCATAGCCATAAGGCAGCAGCGGCAGATGCCTGTCGCCGAAGCCCGGAAGCATCAGGAAGGCATCGAAGTGCTGCGCATGCGGTACCTTCCAGTACAGCGGCCGACACCCTTCGGCGCGCAGCCAGTCGATATAGGGTTCCGACGTAAACGCCGTCGGAAGCAGGCCGTCGTCCGCCCCATGCAGCACCCACAGAGGCAGATCCTTGCGCGGCAGCCGGGCGGCAAGTGCCTGGACGGACGCATGCAACTCGCGTGCATTCGCGTCGTCGCCGGTCCACAGACGGCGCAAGCATTCGGAGCCGGCCAGCTGCGGATCGGCACTGTCATTCGTCCCGCCTAACAACCCCACGCCGTTGCCGGGAGGAATACCTGATGCATCCGCCCACCAGCTTGCGCGCGTTGCCTCGTCGGCGACACCGGGCTTGCCGTCTGCAAGCAGCGCCTCGTAACGATAGCCGCAGGGCATGTCGTCGGCACCACGTCGCAGATAAGCCGATGCGTAGGCTGCACCGATGACACGCCAGAGATCGAATGCGGTGGTCGATGCCGCAGTGGCCATCGCCTGATCGGTCCAGCCGGACTTGCGCAAGCGTTCGTATGCCTCTGTCGCCTGCGCTTCGGGTGTCGTCGCTTTCAACAAGCCTTGCTCATGCAAACTTGCGCAGCGTTTCACCCACGCGGCATGCGGCGCGCCATGCGCATCGCGTGCGAACGGTACGGATGCAAAGCGCGCATCCGTCAACGCACAAGGCAACCACACGGCAGCTTCGGTCACATAGTCGTACAGCGCACGCCCTCGACCGGGCGTATGCACATTAGGCTCAAGCGCCACGACGCCCGCGAGCATGTGCTGATCGTCGATGCCCGCAGCCTGCAGCACCGCACCGCCACCGTTGGAAAGGCCCGTTGCGATGATCCGCGTGTTCTGCGGCGTGAAAGGCGCCTGATCGGGGAATGCGCGATCCAGCATCGCCAAACCGAATTGCGCGGCCTGCAGCACATGGCGTCCCCAGTCGGCTTCGGGGTTGTCGCCCGAATGTGCGTGCTTGATCGCAATGCCCTCGCCCTTCGGAGCCGTGGGTTCGAATTCGAGCATGGCAGTTCCGCGCTTTGCGCGTTCGCCATTCAATGTCACGCCGCTGTCGTCGGAGAAATCGAAATAGCCCGAGCCCGCACCCTTGTCGGTGTAGGCCACGGCACAACCACGCGGCAACCCCCACGCCCCGGCCAGCGCAATGGCGCCGTAAATGCCACGCGAACCGGATGAGGCCGTCACGACCAGGCAGCGATGCGCCTGGTCGAAGTTGTCGGGCACCTGCACCAGTACGCGGTGCGGTGCATGTGCCCGGGGAAGTTTTGCGAACGCCTGATATTCGACGCCAGGAATATTCGGAACCGCGCCGTACACCGCGCCATAACCGCCGAGCGGGCCCAGATCGGCGATCCCTTTCCAACTCGTCTGAATGGCGCGTCGACGCAACTCCTGCTCAGTCGGATGCTTCGAGTCTGCGAAAGGCGCGAGCGAGTCTTTCAATCCCGTCAGACCAAGCCCTCCGCTAAGCAGATCGTCGTGATCGCGATGCGTGGTGACGCTGACCTCGCCTTGCACGACATGAATTTCCTGCATGAAAAACTCCCTTAAAGACGCCGGTACGAGACGGTTGCAAGGATCGGTATCTCAACACTAGCGCGGCGTGCGCGGATATTCATCTGCTCGCCAACAACGTTACGAATGTGAGCACACGCGCTTGCGATCGTCACGAACGCCGTGCAAGCTTCCGCGTTTCCACTACGCGGAACCGTCATGTCCAAGCAAACGAATATCCTGCAGATTCTTCCCGCCACAGGCTGGGTGGCTGTCTATGACGAAAGCGGCGAGGAAAGCGCCGCGAGCCTGGTCTGTTTCGCCCTGGTGGAAACGCTCGACAACGGCAACAGGCAGCAGGAAGTCCGTCCGATGCACGCCAACGGCAAGCGCATCGCCTTTGCCGACGAAGCTGCCAACTTCCTGCGCGTCGAAGAGCTGGCCGAATTCACGGGCGACGAAGAGGACGACGAAGAAGAGGAAGCCGAGGACGAAGTCGACGCCTGATGACCGTCGCGGCGTTTGCCACAGGCTGCTTGCCTACACGGCGAGCATCCTGAACGGTATTCGTTTGGAGCTCGTCATCCCGGCATAAACCTGATTCGGGGACTTTCGAGCCAAAACCGCCAAGCCCCGGCCCGCGCTGGGGCCTCGGACAGGCTGCCATCGAGGCTTGGCGTAAGCCGGGCAAGCAAGATGTCACATTACCCCGTATAATCCGTAAGTTAACCCTACCGAAACCTGCGCGGCGGCCCTACGGCTCGCCCAAGTCCTTTATCCATGTCCATCGAAAATCTGCGCAACATCGCCATCGTCGCTCACGTCGACCATGGCAAAACCACTCTCGTCGACCAGCTTCTGAAGCAGTCGGGCACCCTGTCCGAGCGCACCGTGCTGGCCGAACGCGTGATGGACAGCAACGACCAGGAGAAGGAACGCGGCATCACCATCCTGGCCAAGAACACCGCCATCACCTGGCGCGGAAACCGCATCAACATCGTCGACACCCCAGGCCACGCCGACTTCGGCGGCGAGGTGGAGCGCGTGCTGTCGATGGTGGATACCGTGCTGATCCTCGTCGACGCGATGGACGGCCCGATGCCGCAAACGCGCTTCGTGACGCAGAAGGCATTCGCGATGGGCTTCAAGCCGATCGTGGTGATCAACAAGATCGACCGTCCGGGCTCCCGTCCGGAATGGGTGGTGGAACAGGTGTGGGATCTGTTCGACCGCCTCGGCGCCACGCCGGAACAGATGGATTTCCCGATCGTCTATGCCTCGGCGCTAAACGGTTATGCCTCGCTCGACGAGAATGCTCGCGAAGGCGACATGACTCCGCTGTACCAGGCCATCATGGATCACGCGCCGAAGCCGGAAGTCGATCCGACCGGCCCCTTCCAGATGCGCATCAGCCAGCTGGACTACAACAACTTCGTCGGCGTCATCGGCATCGGCCGCATCCAGCGCGGCACGCTGAAGAAGAACATGCCGGTGGCGGTGATCGATCGCCACGGCAAGAAGCGTCAGGGCAAGGTGCTGCAGGTGCTGGGCTTCCTCGGCCTTGAGCGCATCGAGCAGGACACCGCCGAAGCGGGTGACATCGTCGCCATCTCCGGCATCCAGGAACTCACCATTTCCGACACCGTCTGCGCGCTGGACACCCCCGAAGCGCTGCCGGCGCTGACCGTCGACGAACCGACGATCAGCATGACCTTCCAGGTGAACAACTCTCCGTTCGCCGGCAACAAGGATTTGTCGGGCGGCAAATTCCTCACCAGCCGCCAGCTGAAGGATCGCCTGGATCGCGAGCAAGTGCACAACGTGGCGCTGCGCGTCGAGCAGGGCTCGGATGCCGACAAATTCCTCGTTTCCGGACGCGGCGAATTGCACTTGTCGGTGCTGATCGAGAACATGCGCCGCGAAGGTTATGAGCTCGCCGTGTCGCGTCCGGAAGTGATCATCAAGGACATCGAAGGCCAGAAGATGGAGCCGATCGAGCAGCTGGTGGTCGATGTGGAAGAAAACCACCAGGGCCCGATCATGGAGCGCCTTGGCGTGCGCAAGGGCCAGCTCAAGAACATGGAGCCGGACGGCAAGGGTCGCGTTCGCCTCGAATACATGATCCCTGCGCGCGGCCTGATCGGCTTCCAGAACCAGTTCAAGACCCTTACCCAGGGTTCGGGCCTGCTGTTCCATGTGTTCGATCACTACGGTCCGAAGGAAGAAGGCCAGATCGCCAAGCGCCTCAACGGCGTGATGATCGCCAACGCCGCCGGCACCACGCCCGCCTACTCGCTCGGGCCGCTGCAGGAACGCGGCAAGCTGTTCGCGGCGGAAGGCGACTCCGTCTATGAAGGCCAGCTGGTGGGCATCCACGCCAAGGACAACGACCTCACCGTCAACGCGATCAAGCCCAAGCCGCTGACCAACATGCGCGCCTCGGGCAAGGACGATGCGATCCAGCTGACGCCGGCGACCAAGTTCTCGCTGGAACAGGCGCTGGACTTCATCGACGATGACGAGTTGGTTGAAGTGACGCCGAGGGAAATCCGTTTGCGCAAGAAGCATCTGACGGAGAATGACCGCAAGAAGGCTTCGCGCAGCGCTTGATCGTTGCACGGCGCGATAAACGAAAGGCCACCGCAAGGTGGCCTTTTTCTTTTCTGCATCTGGTTTTATGAGATGAAAGTAAAGACGGCTGGACGGTCGTTGACAGATCCTGCGTCAGCCTGCAGCATCACCGACGCACTAGCGGTGGGCGCCCTTTATTTCCCTCATGATCAGAACGCAAGAACGTCGCGCCTTTCGCAAGCTTTTATCGTGCCTGCTGATCGCCGGAATACCTCTGGTTTCGCACGCCGATGACGCCCCGTTATTTGTGCCGCAGTGGCTGGGCGCGCAGTACACATTCGTAGATCAGAATCAGTCGCGTGTGCATTCGCCTTATCGAGGGCCGCTCAGCCTGAATCCGAATGGATCGACGGCGCGCTCGCACACCTTCGGCGCCTATTTCGGCGTCGCCCTTCCCTGGCACTTTCAGTATTACTTCGACGTGGAGATGTTCAAGGGCGAAGGCGTGAGCAACGCCACCGGCCTGGGTGGACTCACCAATGGCGACATCATTCGTTCCGGCGTGGCCAGTCTTGGCAAGCGTCCTTACGTGGCACGCAACTACGTACGCTGGGTATTGCCGCTAGGCGACCAGACCACGTCGCTGGAGCGCGGACAGGACCAACTGCCCGGCAGCGAGGCCATCGAACACATCGAAGTCAAAGTCGGATTCATGGCGGTCAACGACGACTTCGACAAGAATCGCTACGCCAATTCCACGCGCACGCAGTTCATGAACTGGTCGTTGTGGAACAACACCACGTGGGATTTCGCGGCGGATACGCGCGGCTACACCGATGGCGTCATGGTCGGCTGGATGATGCCCGGATGGGCTCTGCGTTATGGCATCTATCGCATGCCGGTCGAAGCCAACGGGCAAGCGCTGGTGAAATCCCTCAGCGCATCCAGCGGACAACAACTGGAATTGACCCTGCAACCGCAGCCGGACGGATGGGCGCTGCGTTTCCTGGGTTTCTACAACAAGGGAAACCTGGGCATCTACCAGCAAGCGATCGATATCGCCGCGATGACCGGGCAACCGCCCGACATCCACGCCGACGATGCTCCCGGTCGCCACAAGTTCGGTTTTGGCATCAACGGCGAACTGCCCGTGGCCGACAACGGCGACACCGGTTTCTTCATGCGTGCCGGCTGGAACGACGGACACACGGAGTCTTTCATCTTCGCGGAAGTCGATCGCTTGCTGAGCGGCGGTTTTCAGCTGTCGGGTACGCACTGGAATCGGCCCGACGATCGCCTTGGCGTGGGTATCGCCATCGATGGTTTGTCGCGCGTCCACGCCCAGTATCTGGAGATGGGCGGCGATGGCTTTCTACTCGGTGACGGCACGTTGCGCTATGGCCCCGAGCAGATCGCCGAGGTTTATTACAACATCGCGGTGATCGATCACCTTTCGATCAGCCCGGACCTGCAGTTCATTCGCGATCCGGGATACAACCGCGATCGCGGGCCAGCGCGTTTCGCAGGGTTACGCGCGCACGTGCAGTTCTGACTATGGCGCCCTTCCCGGTTTGCAGGGAAGGGCGTTGCTCAATCTCACCACTTCAAACGATCGCTGCTGCGAATTGCCGTCGGCGTGACGCGATGCATGTCGAACACGAGCAATTCGTTGCGTCCGCGAGAAAACCATGACGCCGGGCAATACAAGCGCTGCTGCGGCCCGATGCGCCAGTAGCGGCCGAGCAGCTTGCCGTTCACCCACACGTAGCCCTTGTCCCAATCGCTCATGTCGATATAGCAATCGCCGAGCTTGTCTAGCATGACGATCGCCTTGAAGAACATGCCGGGCCGAATCGTCGAATTCTCATTCATCGGCGGAAGGCCCGCCACGTAGGCTTCGTCGATCGGCAAGCTGTGCGCCTGCCAGCCATGCAACTCCTCGCCATCGAGCGTCACCGCGCCGACGATGCCTTTGAAGTCGTACATCGCCTGTCCATAACCCACGTGGCCGAAGCTGTCGACAAGAATATCCACCGTCGTGCCCGCGCCATTGGCCGGCTGCGGAATGTCCACGTAATGCTGCACGTGCAAGCCGGGCTTGTTCACGCGCGAGACGTAATCGAGATACTTGCCGTCGCTGAACACCGTGCCGTAATCGCGCAGGCCTTCCATGTTCAGCATTCCGCCGCGGAGCAGCGTCTTGCGATACAGCACCATGCCGTGATCCTGCGCGAACAGGATTTCGTTCGGGTCGGGCTTCTTCACTGTGTGCGCAGGCACCGGCAAGTTGTCCCAGATCGACGCAAAGGGACGCGCGATCACCTGGGTGAAAGCCATGGTCGGTGGCGGGGGCGGTGGCTCGGGAAGGGGATGAGATACGTGCGCGGCAAGCAATGCGCGGAACCTGCGATAGTCAGGCGTCGCTTCGCCACGCTCGTTGATCGGCGCACCGTAGTCGTAGCTGGTAATCACCGGTTCGAAATTGGCGTAATCGTCACGCGCATTGGCGCCGGCGGTGAACCCGAAATTGGTGCCGCCATGCACGACGTACATGTTGAACGAACGCCCTTCGGCCAGAAGCTTGCGCAAGGTCGCCGTGAAATTGCCGATCTGGAAGTCCGGATCGCCCCAATGCGTCAGCCAGCCGGGATAACCCTCGCCCATCCATACCGGCGCTTCGCCGGCAATCGCCTGCGCGGCCTCGAAGTCGGTGTCGCCATCCAGGCCGAGTGCCGCACCCGGCACATATGTTTTTTGTTTCTGGATCTGTCCCAAGCCATCGGAAATCGAGAAGGGCCCCTCGATTCCGTGCGCCTGCCACATCGTACGAAGGCGCAACAGATAGTCGAGATCGTGACCGAACGAGGCGTACTCGTTTTCGATCTGCATCATCAGGATGGGACCGCCACGGTTTGCCATCAACGGCGCGATCTTTGGCGCGATCGCATCCATGTAGCGCTGCACCGCCTGCATATAGCGCGGGTCGTCCTTGGTGCGCACGCGAATGGACGGATCGCGCAGCAGGTACGCCGGCAACCCGCCCAAATCCCATTCGGCGCACACGTAAGGACCGGGGCGCAGATACACCCACATGCCTTCCTGCTGGCAAAGCCTGATGAAGCGAACGAAATCGCGACGCTCCGTCGTGAAGTCGAACACGCCGGGCTCGCTCTCCAGGTAGTTCCACATCACATAGATGGCGATGGTATTGAGCCCCATCGCCTTGGCCATGCGAATGCGGTGCAACCAGTATTCGGCGGGGATGCGCGCCGGATGCATTTCGCCGCTGCGAATCTGGAACGGCGTGCCGTCGAGCAGAAAGTGCTGATGGCTGAGTTCGAAACGATGCGGCTTTCCGTCAGGAATCGGTTCAGTGCCTGATGGCTTGGCGGTTTCGCCATAGGCAAGCGGAATGCTTGCTGCCAACGGTGTCAAAAGCGCAAATCGAAGAAAGTCGCGTCGCTGCATGGAACCCTCACCCAATCGCCATACCTAACCGTCGACATGCCCTACCCCCTCGCCTACGTGCAGCAGGAGAGGGAGTGAAGTCAGCACGATGGCGGCGCCCACGATTGCGCAGTCCACCATGCAACGGACGGCGGAGGGTACATCAAGGCGTCAATTCAAGGGTCAATACTTCAAACGGCGCGAGCGTGACTGTGCTCACATGATCGGCATCCAAATGCCGGGGCACGTCGCCTCCGGTGTTCCACGCATCGCGCACGCTGAATTGACGGGCCGCACCGGCAGGCAATTCGAGCTGCCGCTGCAGGTCGATCACCGCGGCCTGCGGATGCGCATCGGGGTTGCGCAAGGTAATGATCGACTTGGCCGGCGACCACGCCGCCCAACCGTAGACATCGAGCCGGCCCGGATCGCCGCCGACCCAGTGCGAATCCCGCAGCACATCGGCATTGGCACGCGACCACTTGGCTGCATCGGCCAACGTATCCCAATCCTGCCTGGTCAGCAGCGAGGGCGTGATGTACATCTCCTGCAACTGCGTGCCCGTGGCGAAGTAGGAATGCACTTCGTTGGCGAAGTCGTGCCCCGGGTCAGTGTTCAGGCGCTTGTTCATCTGCGCGTAGATGATGCCGTGAAGCATCAGCGAGTTGATCGGGAACAGCGGCCCCTGGACCACGATGTTTTCGTAAGTCTGCTGGTCGCGATAAGTGATCCACTGTTCGCGCTCCGTGCCTACGCCTGCATGCCAGTCGTCTTCGCCACCGCGCCAGATCGAATCGGCATAGCGCAGCCAGAACGGCGAAGCCCACGTGCCGGTGGTGAGATTGATGTAGGTGTCCGGCTTGTCAGCGCGTATGTCCTTGATCAATTCGATGGCCGCCGCAAAGTCGCTGTCGAAGCGACTGCCCGGAAACACCTTGTCGGCATTGCCGGTACCGTCGAACTTGAACTGGTTGATGCCGTCCTTGTCCACCAGGTCCATCACCACATCGTGGAAACGCTGGTAATATTTTGGACCGGAGAGCGCCAGCCCACCGTCGATGATTTCGTAACCGGCCGCCGTGCCGTTCTTGACGCGCTCCTCCTTGGGCTTGCTGTAACCGCCCCACGGCGACAGCCACATCCCCGGCGCCGCATCGTACCTGGCTGCTGCTTCGCGCAGCGGAACAAAGCCATGCGGGAAATCCTTGCTGAAACGCCAACTGCCGGAACGATCGTCCCAACCGTCGTCGAACAGGAAGGAATCAAGCTTGACGCCACGCTTGACGCTGAGCTCCTGACCGAAGGCGTTGATGCGGTCCAGTGCCTGGGTTTCGTTGTACGGCGTGAAATAGCCGATGTCGTACCACGAGTTGTAGTGCAGGAACGGACGATAGGGATGCGCGCGTTCGCGCTCGACATAAGTCGCAAAATCGCGACGCAGCTGGCCGGCACGAACGACGCCGGCCACGGCGGAATACGTGATCGACTGCCCCTTACGCAACGGAAGGCTGCGCGCCATCGTCAGCGTAATATGCCCCCATGCATTGCTATCGGAGAGCGGGTCTTCGAAGCCAAGGTACATCTGGCCCGCAACCACCGGCGAACCTTTCACCGTGCCGTCCACTTCGGCGTGATCGGCGGTGGAAGGCAGCAAGGAAACGCTGGTCAACGGCTCGTCCTGCTTCAGCGCCGTGATCGTGACGATCTCGCGCAAATAGGCCGAACCGTCGCGCTGCACCAGTCGCCAGTCAACACGAAAACGCCCATCGGCATCGTTGAACGTCGCGCTGATTTCCTTGCCCGGCAAGCGCTCCGCGAGATTCGATGCATGCGCATCCACCGGCAACGCGTGCATCGCCGGCGCAGCGGTCAGATGCATGTCGCTTGACTGGATGGTCCGTTTGCCCGGCAGATCCAGGACAAACAGTGCATCCACTTTCAATACCTGATGGTTATCGCGATCGGTGACGGTCAAGCCCGAAAGTTTTCCATCCAGGACATTCCAGTTGCCGACGATGGCAGCATTGCCGAAGTTGGCCTGTCCATCGTGCGCGGCGTATACCGGCGAACCCGGATCGACGATCGTGGCATCGCTGGCGCAAGTCACGCCGGCACTTCCCAGCCAGATACCGAACATGCCCAGGGCAAGGCTCTTCATGCGTACACGCGAGCGAGATGGAATACGCGTCTTATCCAGCGAAAAGCGGTGCCGATGGAGCATTGAGAACCTCTTGAGCAGGGGGTGGGAGGCGCCCGAAAAGGAACGCACTCCTCGATTACATGAGACGGCGCACCTCTACCGCGGCGAGCAGCGCATCCACGCTGCTTCGCTCCACGAAACCCGTTTCTTCCGACTGCGCGTTGGCGACACCGCAGGCCACGCCAAGCCGCAACGCATGTTCCAGCGGCATATGCCGTTGCATCGCCACCGCCATGCCGGCGAGGAAACAATCGCCCGAGCCGACGCTGTTTCGCACCTGCGCCGCTTCGAGACGCGCGTGCCAGACACCACTGTCGTCTGCCGCGACCGCACCCATCCCGCCCAAGGTCACCACGGGCATGGCTATACCCTGATCGCGAAGCGCGAGAGCAGCCTCTTTGGCCGCGCCAAGATCCTCGACGGCACGGCCTATCCACTCGCTGATTTCGTCGCGGTTGGGTTTGACGAGAAAAGGCTTCGCAGCGACCGCATGCCGCATGACATCGCCGCTGGCATCGACCAGGCAGCGCTTGCCCGCGCTTTTGACGTGATCGATCAGTTCCGCATACACGGTCGTCGCAAAACCGCGCGGCACGCTACCGGAAAGAATCACCAGTTCGCTGTCTTCGACGCTGCGCCGGAAACTCAGCAACAACGCATCGTGTTCCGCCTGCCCCAGCAACGGCCCCTGCCCCAGCACTTCGGTGATGGTGCCTTCGGCGTCCTGCAGGGCCAGGCAATGACGCAGCTCGCCAGCGACCTCGACACCATGGAACAGCACGCCGCGTTCGCTCATGCGCCGCTGGATCAGATTGCGATGCGGTGCGTCGATCAATCCCACCAGCTGCACGCGCTCGCCGAGCGCCGCAATGGTCTGCGCCACATGCACGCCCTTGCCGCCCGGATACACCTGTTCCCCGCGTGCGCGGTGAACCTGGCCTGGAATCAGCGCATCGAGATGGATGAAGCGATCGATCGCAGTGTTGAAACCGGCGACCGTGATCATGACTCGCCTGCCACCAACGCAAGCGCTTCGCTTGCCGTCGCCTGGCTGGTCGTACCACCGATGCCTCGCGTCGACAGACTGCCGCACGCACTGCCCCAGCGCATGCAATCGTGCAACGGCATGTCGCGCAGCCACGCATGCAGGAAGCCTGCATCGAAGGAGTCGCCCGCGCCGGTGCTGTCGATGGCGTCGACGACATAGGCCGGCACATCGAGCCATTGGTCCTGGTGCAGCGTGGTGCATCCTTCACGACCACGCTTGACGATGGTCTGGGTGCGCCCGTTCTGCAGGAACGCCAAGGCATCGCGCACATCGCTGCGACCGGTAATGGCCTGCAGTTCCTGTTCGTTCGGCAGAAAGATGTCGACCTCGCGCAAGGCATCGAAGAGATCGTCTTCCCATCGCTGCTCGGGATCGAAGCCCGGATCGAGCGACGTGGTCAGGCCCGCCGCCGCGGCACGCGCGAACAGATCGCGACAACCCGGGCGCAATGCCTTTTGCAAATAGTAGGAGGACACGTGCAGATGATCGGCCGCCGCCAGCCACTCGTCCTTGACATCCTCGGCGCGCAATTCGGCGATGGCACCGGCGAAGGTCACCAAAGCCCGATCCTGCGGCGTCGACAAGGAAGCCGTCACTCCCGTGCGCAACGCACTATCGGGATGCAAGGTCGCCACGTCGATACCCGCTTCGCGCAACGCCTGCAGACAGAACTGGCCCGATGCATCCACGCCAAGCAGCCCATGGAAAGCGACCCGATTGCCCAGACGCGCAAGCCCCATGGCGCAGATCATCGACGAACTGCCCGGCGTCATCACGAAATCATCGGCCAGCACTTCTCTGCCCGGCATCGGCAAGGCATGACAGCCCTTGAAAACGAAATCGACGTTGATCTCGCCGACGACCAGGATGCGTGGCGGACGATCGAGCGAGGTCACTGGCTCACCCCGTGGATGGCGAAGTCTTCAACGACACGCGTCAGCACGCCTTGCGAAGGTGCGTCAGGTCGGCCACCCAGTGCCAGGCAACGGAAAAAGGCCAGCGATTGCGCAACGACGACACCCGCCAATATCGATGGCATCTCCGTATCGGAGCGCGAGACCGATGGCGTGATGCAGACGTCCGTGGCACCAGGCACGTCGGCTGGCACGTCATCGCCGACCACGATCTTCGCCATGCCGAGCTGCTTGCGCGAAAGCTCGCGCAGCACGTCGCATTCGTACTGACGTACCGCAGGATCGGGGGAAAGCAGCGCCACGATCACGGTCGAAGGCTGGATGAAGGACATGGGCCCATGACGCAGCCCGAGGAACGTCTCGGCCAGGGTGACGACCTTGCCGCCGGTCATCTCCAGCATTTTCAGCGCGCCTTCGCGCGCCGCGCCGAAGGCGGCGCCACTGCCGAGATAAACCGCCGACGTAATATCGCGCTGCGCCAGCGAGGCCAGCGCGTCGGATTGCGTATCGAAAATCCGCTGTACGCCGGATGCGGCACGAGTTACATCGTTTGCCGTCAACGCCGCGCGCGTGTCGTTGAGCAATCCCATACCGCCCAACAACAGATTGGTGAAACTGCTGGTCATGACCAGGCTGCGATCGTTGGTGCGCTCATCGAGCACCAGCACGGTGACGCGCGGGTCGTCGCGATAAAGCGTGGCCAGCTTGCCGTTGGCATTGCAGGTGATCACCAGATGCCGCCACGCCGGCGCGTGCGCCAGCAAGGCGCTCACCACGCCGGCACTTTCCGGGCTGTCGCCGGAACGGGCGAGCGACACCAGCAAACCCGGCCCCGGCGGCAGTACGCTGGACCCATGCGTGAGCAAGGTGCCGGCGGCAATCGCCTGAACCGGCACTCCGAGGCCCGACTGCAACAAGGGCGCCAGGGTTTCACCGATGTACATCGAGCTGCCCGACCCGGTCAGCACCACGTGGCCGGGCTGGGAGCCGAGGGCTTTCGCCAGCCGCTGCCGCGCCGCCGCGCCGCGCAACAAATCGAAAGTGCCCTGCCAGGTGGCCGGTTGCTGCAAGATTTCCTGCAAGGTGTCGGCATAACCCGCATCCTGTTGTACTTCGGCCGGCTGCCCCTTGAGTGCATCCAGCATCGATTCGTCTTTCGTTTTCTTATGAAGTATTGACATTTTGCTCAATTCGAACGAATGTGAAACCATCCGATGACGCTCTCAGAGTATTCGAAATGAAAGATCACTTACAACACCTTTCGAAAGCTTCCGAAAAGTTTTCGCGCCTCTCCCTGTCCCACGGCAAACGTACCCGCCTGTGGCGCTTGATGTACGGACACGGCCCGCGCAACGGCAGTCTGCTGGTATTGCCGCTGGACCAGGGCCTGGAGCACGGCCCGACCGACTTCTTTCCCAACCCTCCGGCCATCGATCCGGAGTATCAGTTCCGGCTCGCCGTGGAGGGTAATTTCTCCGCGATCGCATTGGGTGTCGGGCTGGCCGAAAAATACATGGGCGAATGGTGCGGACAGGTTCCGCTGATTCTCAAGCTCAACGGCAAGACCAACATTCCCAGCGACGCCGAGGCCACCTCGCCCCTGTTCGCATCCGTCGAAGATGCCGTGCGCCTCGGCGCCGATGCCGTCGGCTACACCATGTATGTCGGCTCGCCGCGCCAGCACGATGAATTCCGCCAGTTCGAGAAGGTGCGCCAGGATTGCGAGCGCTTCGGCATGCCGCTGGTGTTGTGGTCGTATCCGCGTGGCGCAGCCATCGATGCCAAGGGCGGCAAGGGCAGCCTGTACGCCCAGGATTACGCCGCACGCGTGGCACTCGAGCTGGGTGCCGACATCGTCAAGCTGCATGAGCCGGACGACAACCGCACCAACGTCCCGGCACCCTACAACCAGCTGCAGGAAGACGCTTCCGCCCGCACCCAGCGCGTCGTGCGCTCGGCGGGACGCACGATGGTGCTGTTCTCCGGCGGCGAGAAGAACGACGACGACGCAGCGGTGTTGCGCAAAGTCGAGTTCTACATGGCTTCGGGCGCGAACGGCGTGATGTTCGGCCGCAACATGTGGCTGCGACCGCTCGACCAGGCCATCGCGCTGGTGCAGCAAGTGCATCAGATCATGGCCAAGTATCCGCGCTGAACTACAGCCCCCTTACTGTAGTTGCATCGGCGCGGCGCCACTCCCTCTCCCCGGCGGGCCACCCCCAAGCCCCCGCCGGGGAGAGGGCCAGGGCGTTGGTGCACGATGCAGCGCTTCAATCGCGGCGCGCCTGGATCGACACTATCGCAGGCCCTGCCCTCGTTCCGATCCTTTACCTTGTTGCCAAGGTGAAGAGGAAAACACCAAGCGATGACGCACAGCAAACGCAAACCGCAAACTACCCGGCACGAGCCCTGGTCGTTCCGTCAGCAGACTCGCGCCGGCTGCTTCTGCTGCGCGCCGCCTGCCGGCGCGGGCACCATCCAGGCCGGCAGCGGCAAGAATCCGCTGCAGACGGCGCCGGATCGAAGCAAATCCGATCTGCCTCTCAAGGACTTCAAGCCGCGCAGCATGCTGCGCGTTCCGAAGACGCGCATCGAGCGTCCGCGATTTCCAGTGATCGACGCGCATACGCATCTCACCTGGTCGAGCAGGGTCCGCAACGGCGTGTCGGTAGGTGAAGAAATCACCGTGTTCGCCAAGCCCGAAGACCTGCTGCCGGTGATGGATCGCAAGGGCGTCCGCACGCTGGTCAATCTCACGGGCGGCGTCGGTGCCGGTCTTGAACAGACGATACGCATGTTCGACCAGGCGGCGCCGGGGCGCTTCATCACGCTCACCGAGCCCTCGTACGAACATTTTCCCGAACCGAACTATCCGCAGTTGCAGGCCGATGCGATGGCGCACGCCCATCGGGTTGGCGCACGCGGCTTGAAGCTGCTGAAGACGCTGGGCCTGTATTTGCGCGAGCACATCGATGCCGGCCCGCTGGTGGCCGTGGACGACAAGCGCTTCGATCCGATGTGGGAGGCCTGCGCCGCGTACAACATGCCGGTCTTCCTGCACGTATCCGATCCGGAGGCGTTTTTCCTGCCCACCGACGCATACAACGAGCGCTACGAGGAACTGGCCAAGCACCCCGACTGGTCGTTCTACGGCCCCGAGTTTCCCAGCAACGAGGAGATCCTGGCCGCGCGCGATCGCCTGATCGCTCGCCACCCCAAGACCACCTTCGCGCTCATGCATGTGGGCAACTGGGCGGAAAACCTCGACGCGGTGGCCGATACCCTGGACCGCTTCCCCAATACCCTGGTGGATATCAGCGCCCGCATCGGCGAACTGGGGCGCCAGCCGCGCACGGCCAAGCGCTTTTTCGACCGCTACCAGGACCGCATCCTGTTCGGCACCGACGCAGTGCCCTCGCCCTATGGCGACGATGTGCCCCAGCAGCTGTTCGGCGACGAGCTCTACGAGATCTACTACCGCTTCCTCGAAACCGAGGACGAATACTTCGACTATGCCCCGGCCGAAACGCCTCCCCAGGGGCGGTGGTCCATCTACGGCCTGGGTCTGACAGACAGTATTCTGCGCAAGATATACCATGACAACGCCGCCAGACTGCTAAGCATCCGATATGAATGAACCCCGCGCCTCCGTCCCCTCCCAGCGCCTACTGGTCGAGGAGCGTCGACGCCTGATCGTCGAATACGTCGAGAGCAACGGCCGCGCCACGGTCGAAGAGCTGGCTGCGCGTTTCGGTACATCCTCGGTCACCATCCGCAACGATCTGGAAACGCTGGCGCGCAACGCCATCATCGCGCGCTCGCATGGTGGTGCGCTGCCGGTCACGCAGGCCACGGCCACCGACATCCCGCTGAACATCAAGGAGACGCGCTCGCATCCGCAGAAAGTGCGCATCGGGCAGGCCGCCGCCAAGATGATCCGCGACGGCGAAACGATCATCCTCGACTCCGGCTCCACCACGGTGGAGATCGCCCGTCAGATCCGCCAGATGAAATTCGAATCGCTGACGGTGGTGACCAATGCGCTCAATATCGCGCTCGAATTGTCCGGCCTGCCGCATGTGCGCGTGATGATGCTCGGCGGCATGCTGCGTCAAACATCGTATTCGCTGGTGGGACCCGATGCGGAACAAGCCTTGTCGCGCATTTCCGCCGATCGCCTGTTCCTCGGCGTCGACGGTCTCGATCCGGTCGTGGGCGTCACGACACCCGATCCGCTGGAAGCGTCGCTCAATGCGCTGATGATTCGCGTATCGCGCGAAACCGTCGCGGTGTTCGACGCCAGCAAGCTCGGCCAGCGCAGCCTCTCGGTCATCACGCCCGTGCAAACGCTCAACACGGTGATTACCGACAGCAGTGCAGCGCCTGACATGGTCGAAGCGCTGCAAGAAGCCGGCGTCACGGTGATGCTCGTCTAGCTAAAGCGCGGCCTACTTATCACCTTTGTAAAGCTGCGCACGCTCCAGCGCAGCGATGTGCCGCTCCAGTCGCGGCCCCAGGTAACAATGCGATCCGCATGGCAGCAGCCCCACTTCGCGGAATGCTTGCAGGTACCAGGACGGTGAACGCAGATACAGATCCTGGTGATCGCCGTCCACGTCGTCGCGACGGGTGAACACTTCGAGAAACGCCACGCCTTCCAGCATTTCGCCGATGCCGATAAGCCCCGCGCGTATTTCCGCCGGGCGCAGGTAATGCAACACATCGGTGCAGACGATCAGATCGAAACGCGTATCGAAGCGAAGCTCCGCCAGTTGGTTGAAACGCGCCAGGCCGATATTGCGGCTGCGACCGAAACGGCGCACCACATATTCGCTGGCGTCCAGGCCGCGATAGTGGACATCCGGCCGTAACGCGCGAAGCGGCGCACGCCACACGCCTTCGCCACAGCCGACGTCGAGCACGCTGCGAATCGGCCGCCCCAGGTAATACTCCGCCTGCGCCACCACCATGGCCACCTTGCGTTTCAACACCGCCGCCGATGTCACGGCGTGCTTGGGGTCGCGGTACCACTTGTCGAAATAGGCCTGGTCGTAAGTTTTGCGCATGCTTGGGCTCCACCGGACCCTGCATGGTAACCGTGTCTTAACTCTCCGGCCGTAATTTTGTGAATCACAGCGGAATATTTGCGTTTTGCAGAGGTGCCCGCGTCAGCGTCTTGCACATCCGGACGTTGAGGCGGTAAGACACACAACAGGGGAACCTCGTCATGCAAGCAGATGGAAACCAGCACAAGCGCAGGCGACCCGCCCGATGGCTGGGGCTTCTGCTGCTCGCCGCACCGCTCGCCTGCCCCATGCTGGCCCAGGCCCAAGGCGGCAAACCGCTGACCGCCGATGACATTGCCTGGCTGCGCCGCGACGGCTTCGGCCTGGATACCGCGACTATCCAGCGCTACCAGGAACTGGGCCGTACACGCTTTCTCGACGAACAGCTGGCAGGCGGCGACGACCCGCTGCCACCGGCTGTCGCCCCGCTGATCAACAGCTACGAAGTCTTCAACACCTCGCCGGCCAAACTCGTCGCGGATTACCGCGATGAGCAGCAAAAAGTGAAAGATGTCGACGCCGCCGACGCGAACGCCAAGGAGATGGCGAAGAAAGACTTCCAGAAATATCGACGCGACCTCTATAAGCAGAGCGCCGAAGTCGAATTGCTGCGCGCCATCTACGGCCGGAATCAGCTGAAGGAGCAGATGGTGTGGTTCTGGCTCAACCACTTCAGCGTCTACGCGCCCAAAGGCGGCGTGGGACTGTTCACCACGGATTACGAGGAAAATGTGATCCGTCCGCATGCGCTCGGCAAGTTCAAGGATCTCGTCATGGCCACGCTGGAAAGCCCGGCCATGCAGCTGTACCTGGACAACGCTCATAACGTGCGCGGCAAAACCAACGAAAACTACGCGCGCGAGCTGATGGAATTGCACACGCTCGGCGTCAATTCCGGTTACACGCAACAGGATGTTCAGCAGCTCTCCTTGATCCTCACCGGTGCGGGCGTGATTCCGCAGCGCGGCCCCAACGTGGTCGACGGCATCGATGGAAGCTTCCTCAATCAACGACCGGGCGTGATACGCAACGGCCTGTTCGTGTTTCTGCCCGGACGGCACGATTTTTCCGACAAGCAGTTCCTTGGGCACGACATCAAGGGCAGCGGGTTCGACGAGATCGCGCAAGCCGTAAATCTGATCGTGCAACAACCGGCCTGCGCAACATTCGTATCGCGCCAGATCGCACAGTACTTCGTCTCGGACGATCCGCCCCCGGCGCTGGTCGATGCGATGGCTAAAACGTTCCAGCGCACCGACGGCGATATCGCTGCGGTGCTGCGCACCATGTTCCTGTCGAAATACATCACGGTCGGCAATGGCAAGAAGTTCAAGGACCCCACTCAATTCCTTGTTTCCGCCATGCGCCTTTCCTACGACGGCAAGCCCATCACCGACGCCGATCCCTTGGTGAACTGGCTCAATCAGATGACCGAACTGGTGTACGGCCATATCACGCCGGACGGCTGGGCATTGGACAGCACAAGCTGGTCCAGCTCGGGACAGATGGCCAAACGCTTCGACGTCGCCCGCGCCATCGGCAGCGGACGCAATCGATTGTTCGCCGACGGCGACGGTCAAGTCACGCGTGCCGATCCGCCCATGCTCAACTCCGCGTTGTTCCAACAGACGATCGAACCGACCTTGTCGGACGCCACGCGCGATGCGCTCGGCAAAGCCACCTCGCAAGTGGAATGGAATACCTTTCTGCTGTCTTCGCCCGATTTCAACTATCGCTGAGGTGATCTCATGAACCGCCGCGAATTTCTTCTAGCCGCCGCCACCTCCGCCGTGGCAGCACCTGCGCTCTCATTCTCAGGTCGACTCTTTGCCGCACCAGCAAACTCACCGCGGTTCCTGTTCGTGTTCCTGCGCGGCGGCTACGACTGCAACAACTTCCTGGTGCCCTACAGCAGCGACTTCTATTACGAGT
This sequence comes from Dyella psychrodurans, assembly GCF_003363265.1. Lineage (GTDB taxonomy): Bacteria > Pseudomonadota > Gammaproteobacteria > Xanthomonadales > Rhodanobacteraceae > Dyella_B > Dyella_B psychrodurans. Next base: position 1,114,017 of record NZ_QRBF01000001.1, read on the forward strand.
CGCGCCCGACCATCGCCATCGCCAAGCCCGATGCCAACAATCCCAATACGACGATACCGCTCGACGCCAATTGGGGCATGAATCCGGTGCTGCGCGACTCGATCTACCCGCTGTGGCAGAAAAAGCAGATCGCATTCATTCCGTTCGCCGGCACGGACGATCTCTCCCGCAGTCACTTTGAAACGCAGGACAACATCGAGCGCGGCGATCCATCCGATCAGGGCAGCAACTATCGTTCGGGCTTCCTTGCACGCCTGTCCGGCCTGCTCACCGGCGTGCCCGCCATCGCGTTCACCAACAGCCTGCCGCTCAGCTTCCAGGGGGCCGGCAAGGACGTCCCCAACATCTCGCTCAAGGGCGACACCAAGGCGCACTTCGACGAACGCCAGTCCGCGATTCTCGCAGGCATGTACAAGAACACATCGCTGGCGTCCGCGGCCGCGGACGGTCTCAGCCTTCGCTCCACCGTGTCGATGGATCTGCAGAACGAGATGGTGGCCGCCAGCCGCGGCGCGCCGAACGCGTCGGGCTTCGCGCAGGAAACGCAGCGCATCGCCACCTTGATGCGCGATCAATATCGACTCGGCTTTGTCGACGTCGGAGGCTGGGACACGCACGTCAACCAGGGCAATGTCACGGGTGGCCTTGCCAACAACTTGCGCAATCTCGGCGAGGGTCTCGCCGCTTATGCGGCGGCGCTCGGCAACGAATGGAACAACACGACCGTTGTCGTCGTATCCGAATTCGGCCGCACGTTCCGCGAAAACGGCGACCGCGGCACCGACCACGGGCACGGCACCGTGCACTGGGTATTGGGCGGCAAAGTCAACGGCGGCCGCATCGCCGGCGAACAAGTCGCGGTCAACCAGCAGAACCTGTTGCAGAACCGTGACTACAAGGTGCTGAACAATTACCGCGATGTGTACAGCGGCCTGCTGGCTCGTGTCTGGGGCTTGCGCGGCGATCAACTGCAGACTGTGTTCCCACAGGCGCGACCGCGCGATCTGCAACTGGTCTGACAAGCACAGCGATTACCTTTTGACCGTGCGCGACGCGATTCCGAACATTCTCGGATCGGAGTGAAGCGATGTTTCAGCGCCATGCCTGTCGCTTCGTTTGCCCTCGCTCGAACGAACCTGCTCTAATCAAAACCAAACCTGTTCAAGCCCTGCGCACCCGACCACCGACCCGCCGTGGAATCCATCGTATGCGTCCATTCGCCGTGACTGCGCTGTCGTTGACGTTAGCCTTGCTGATGACCCCAGCAGTAAGCAGGGCATCCGGCAAAACCAGCTTCAGCCAGGAAGACGCTGCATGGTTAAGGCGCGACGGCTTCGGACTGGATACGGCAACCGTGACGAGATATCGCGCGCTCGGCCGCAAGGCGTTATTGGAGAAACAACTCGACGATAGCCTCGGCGATACGCTTCCACCCGCCATCACCGCGCAACTGGCGTCCTACGAATCGTTCTCCACGCCGCTGGAACAACTGCTCACGTCGATACAACAGCAACAGCAGCAAATCAAAGCCATGCCCGACGGCCCTGAAAAAGCGGCCGTCAACAAGGCGCTGCAAGCGCACGGGAATCAGATCGGGCTGGAAGCGCAACAGGCCGAGCTGCTGCACGCGATTTACGGCCCCAATCAACTGAAGGAACAACTGGTCTGGTTCTGGCTGAACCACTTCAGCGTCTATGCGCCCAAGGGGCGTGTGCGATGGGAACTGGCCGACTATGAAGAAAACGTGATCCGTCCGCATGCGCTCGGCAAATTCCGCGATTTGGTCATGGCCACGCTGCAGAGCCCGGCCATGCTTGAGTATCTCGACAATGCACAAAACGCCAAGGGGCATGTCAACGAAAATTACGCCCGTGAACTGATGGAACTGCATACGCTTGGCGTCAACTCGGGCTACACGCAGCAGGACGTTCAACAACTTGCCCTGATCTTGACGGGGGTCGGCATCGCACCCGTCAACGGCCAACCGGAAAAGTTCGGCCCGAAAATGGCGCCGCTGGTCGTTCGCAACGGACTGTTCGAATTCAATCCGCAACGGCACGACTTCGGCGACAAGGTATTGCTCGGCAAAACGATTACGGGCAGCGGTTTTGACGAAGTCAGACAAGCCGTTGACCTGATTGTGCGCCAACCCGCCTGCGCTCAATTCGTCTCGCGGAAATTGGCGGAGTATTTTGTTTCCGACAATCCACCGCCTGCGCTGGTCGCGAAGATGGCCGCCACCTTCCGTCGCACGGACGGCGATATCGCGCAGGTCGTTCGCACGATGTTCGAGTCGCGCGAATTGCTTGCCGGCTCGGGAAAGAAGTTCAAGGACCCCATGCAATTCGTGGTGTCGTCGGTACGCCTGGCTTACGACGGCACGCCTATCGCCAATGCGCAACCGCTGGTGGGCTGGCTCAACCAGCTCGACGAGCCGCTGTTTGGCCGCATCACGCCCGACGGCTGGCCGCTCGACAATGAAAGCTGGTCCAGCTCCGGGCAGATGGCCAAACGCTTCGATATTGCGCGAGCCATTGGCACCGGCAACAACCAGCTGTTCACGCCCTTGGGCAGCACAGCGCGCGGCGCGGGCTTTCCGATGCTGACAACGCGCCTGTATTACGACGCCATCGAGCCCACCTTGTCGCAAGCGACACACGACGCGCTGGTCAAGGCAACCTCGCAACAGGAATGGAACACCTTCCTGTTGTCGTCGCCGGATCTCAATTACCGCTGAGCAGATTTCAACCGACGTGATCCACGCGACGATATTCGCCGCGCATCACCTGCTCCCAGTTCACTCCGCCATCGAAGGAGCTTTCCAGCCTCAGGCGATAACTTCCATCGCCGGGAACGTCGTAGGTATGCCTGGTCTGCCCTCGTGACGAAGTTCGAAGGAACACCAACCGGTTTCCGTCCCAATGGCCAAGCGCCGGCTGCGCCGGCGCGTAACCGTAACTGTCGAACCAATACAGCGCATATTCGCCAGGCTCAGGACCCGCCATGAACACCGCATGCGCTTGCAACGATGAAGCACCATCGCGTTCCTCGCGATAATCCTGCAACAGCACCTTCCCGCACAGATCGAAATGGGCATTGACGCGTGCGGTCGCCGCGCCACCTTGTCCCCACCGCGTGGTGGCGATCAGTTCGTCGCCCGCCCAATCGCCGGCCAGCGCGGCGAGCACATCGTTTCCTTCCAGAGACGTCATGGGCCACTACTCCTTCGTGGCGTCGGCAACCAACAAGTGCCTTGCAATCTGTCCGTGCAGATAGCCGAGAGCGCGCACCATGTGCAAGGTCACAAACAGCAGCACCACACCCAGGGCACACACGAAGAAAGCACCCGGCCACCCGTTGAGCCAATTCACGGAGTTGCAGATCCAGACCGAGGCGTCGCACGTGTTGTTGTAGTCGAAATGGTAAGTTTCCGCTGCCAGCTTCACGATCGGCGCAGCCGCAAAACCGATCGAGATGCTCAACATCGTGATGGTGAGGGTGAAATAAACGATGCCCAGCGGCAGCATCATCAGCATGTAGAACAACGTGCCCCATGTGCGCGGATCGCTGAACATCGTACCGATGCGCTTCCAGAACGACATCCCGTGCGTGGAAAACGACGGCCTGCGCGGCATGCGCACGCCAAGCATGGTTTCCACGATGCGCCCTTCCACCAGCGATAGCACCCGCACCGAGCCAAAAAACAGCACGATGAACGGGATGCCGATAATCAGCACCGCCAATCCAAAAGACAGCGAAATGCCCGTAACCGCCCAGGTGAAATAGAAGATGCCGGTCGCCAACGCCAGCACCATGTAAAACAAGGCACCGTAGGTTCGCGGATCCGCACCAACACCGAAGAAGCGCCCGAAGGCGGAACGATGCTTCCGCGGCAATGGCGGACGCAGCGCGCGCTGGATCTTGATCTCCTGATCGCGATAAATGGCCGCGACTTCTTCCGGAGCGCCATAGCTGCCCACTACTTTGGCGAGCATGTCGGCTTCGCTACGGCCCGGCTGTTCGGCCAGCTCGGCACGCAGATGTTCCTCCGCGTCGTACAACGCATCCTGGATCAGTGCAGGATCGGCGCCGCGCAGAGCCGCCCGCAGCTGATCCAGATATTCCGTAATCGTTCGCGGTGTGTCTGTCATCGCAACTCTCCTTGCAAAACCATGTCGACCGAATCGCGTGTGGCCTCCCACGCTGCGATCCACTCACGCAGTACTTCACGTCCAAACTTCGTGATCCGGTAATAGCGGCGCGGCGGTCCGCTCACCGACGGCTCCACCTCGCTACCCAGCAATCCGTTGGCTTCGAGATTTCGCAGCACCGGATACAACGCACTCTGCTTGCCGGCCAGCGCCCCTTCCCCAAGCTCCTCCAGCCGCTTGGCAATCTGGTAGCCGTACAACGGCTGCCGCGACTGCCCAAGCACGGCCAGCAGCACCAGGGAAACCGTGCCGGTCGAAAGCTCTTTCTGAAACTTCTTGAGTTGGCCCGCGCTATCGTCCACGGCTGACCCGCTCTTCCGCTTATGTTGGAGTGCACTGTAGTGTGAAGTAAATACTAGTGCATGGGCCTGAAGTCATGGCTGGCACGGCCCAGGTGTATGGGCATGACACCAATGTATGTACACGTTGTACAAACATTGGTGTCAGAGGGGGTGCCTTATAACCATAATGGCAATCCATCACCGTCAACGTCGGTGCGCTCGGCGCTACCACATATCCCGACTCTGTTGCTTTGAGCGCCATATCTTCAGAAACGCCCCGACGTTTCATGACGTCAACAAACTCCGTGGCCAGCTCTTTTAACATCGCCCCCCTTATGTGTAGTTACTGGGCTACCACTTGGCGTGGCTTGCTGTATTACTCGGCACAATCGACATCGCCCCGAAGTTGAACAGCACAAAGCTTCAGAACCTCTTGTCCCGCCTTAGAGGCGGCTAATCGATTCCTGAATTGCCTGAAATGTTTGACTGTCCATTTCAGCACGACGACTTTGAAGTAGATCTAAGAGGCGTGTCCGCGTACTAGATCCTAGGGGCGCATAACGGTTGCTATCCACAACCCAATCGCCTAGCAATGTCACGAACCATAGGAGTTCAGATTCTTTGGAAGGATGGAAATCCAAAATCAAGCTCAGCCTATCCCAATGGTTCAGTTCTCGAAGCAGGCCTCGTAGATGATCATGTGTCGTGGATGTTGCCGCATCGGAAGTAACTGTGGCCAACAAGCGGCGCTTGTCCAACGGAAGTGCACCCTGCCTTACCGCAATAGCAATTGCGCGCTGCACTCGTAAGCCTTTGCTGGTTACGAGTCGCAAGAACTCTTCGTCGGAAAGCGTCCCTCCTGCTTTGGTAATACCGTTTAAGCAGAGCATCCGAACGATGCCTTTGGGATAAGCAAGCCATCGCTTGAGCCGCACGACGTCTTCGGCTTGCGCGTTGTCCGCGACCCCTGCCAAGGCACCAAGCGTCGGTCGCTCTATGTCGCCATCGATGACTGAGCGCCAATAGTCGATTGCCTGTTCGCCGCACCTTTCGCGCAACAGAAAAGCTGCAAAGGACCGCACACCTGCTGATGGGTCACATAGCATTCGGTGGAGCAGCTCTCTGGGCACGTCTGAGTCAAGTGTTGCCAGCGCACGAAGCGATTCACGCCTAACTACAGGATGGGGCGCCTCTACACCAAAATTAGCTAACGCCTTTGTTCGCGCTTCATCGCAGCGATGCAACGAGTAACGAAGCGCATGAAACGCGATCCGAGGATTAGGATCCCTGATTGCCGAATCCAATAGATCGATCGATAGCGAGACATTACCCTCGATCGATTTTTCGTACGCCCATGCCCTGACGGATGTATTCGGGCTATGAAGAAGACTCAGCAACCATGGCAATGAATCCTGCCGCAGCATCCACCCCTCGATGTGCTCGCTAAACCAATCCTTGGCAACCCGGCCGCGGGATTGGAGTCGGATCGCGAGCGGCCAAACCGCTACAACATCACTATCCGTGCAACGATCAAGAAGTTGGCTGGCGACCCATTGCGCGGCCTTCCTAACTTCAGGAACCCAGTCCGCGCATCGAATCAGTGCGGCAGCCAAAGTCAATCGCCCCGAATACTTTGGGAGTGATTCAAGCACCTCTTGTCGAACTCGCCCATTGCTATGACTGGCAGCAACAAAGAGCAAAGACTGCCTCAGCGATGAGGTCATATTCGACGAGGTGATATCCGCCACTGCGGTAGATGGCCAATTACGAAACGGCGTGCCGTAGTAAGACCTTAGTCGCTCATCGATATCGAAAAGCCGTTCGGCTGGTAGATCTTCCAGGAAGGCAAGTACTTGAACCCGGTCTCCCTGGGCATCAGCAGGCAACATAAATCGAAGCGCCTGGTCCAAGAGCACTCCGGGTAAGAAATTCCCGGTATCCAAGTGCTCGCCCTTCGGCACCTGTGGATCAAGGAATTTAAAGAATCGCTTCCAGTTCATCGATGACACACGCTCTCCCAACGGCGACTCCAATTCCCGACTCCTAAGTTAGCTATCGGAAGGAATTCCGGAAAGCGGCACACCGCAATGCATGCACCTTCGCGCGAACCCATTGGACCACCAAGAAACAAAGAATAGATGTCTGCATCGCGGACAGGAGCTATAGCCATAGGCGATACCTGTCAATGCGAAGAGGCCCATGTACGTCAGCGCGACATATTTCAATATTTGCTCAGATCGAAGCGTGACTGACGCGATTGCCATGAACGGCAGCCACGCGGCGAACATCCCAAACGCAATTCGGCGTCGCAACCGAATACGCCGGAGCCCTTCCTCCACGGCGGGCGAAATCGCGTCGCCATTTATATATTTTCCGTTCATACGCGCTCCCCACTTCACGTACTGATCAATGTCTATTGAGCCTTTAACCGCTCAATGAAGTATTCACGACCTGAAAGGTTGGGGTAAATGACAAGCTTACGCCCCTGATAGAAGTGAAGAATCATCTGCCGACCTTTCGCCTCCATCGACTGGAGTTGGTCCAGGCCATATTCCACTGTGCTCAGCGGCCACCGTCTTATTTCAATGGTTCGCGCTCTCAGTATCACTCGATAACTACTGAAGTAGGTCGACATGACGAAGCAGAGGATCGCGATCGCGATGGGGGTGTAAGAAAGTATCTCTAAGTTGCCGGCATAGCGGTGGTTGCGCGGCTCAAACCACTCGTAAACGCCAACGCCTAGAAAAATTAGCCCCATGATCGGCATGAGAAACTTTGGCGCCACGTAACGGAGAGTGGGATTGCCATCTGCGTCTTCCTCTCTTTCTCGGCCCCAAACAGCCAGCCACATCAGGAAAGAGAACAAAGCCGATCCGATGGCGCTCAATAGAATTGCTCGTAGCACTGGTCCCCCTCCCTGTCCTTAACTTGGACACAAAATCGGCACACAGGCCGTATAACCCGCCGCCGTACGTCGCCTGCCTCTCCCGGTCAAAAGCGGACTGCATGAGATTGCCGTTTGGCCGCCTTGGACGCAATGGCCACGAGGCGCCCAAGGCAAATATTCCTGTATTCTCGGCAAATTAACAGGATGGGGAGTTATCCAATGACGGTTCGGGAACTTGTTTCGGTTGGGCTGCGATTCTTTGCGCTCTGGTTGCTACTCGCCGCGTTCCAGACATTTGAAATGCTGATGTCCGTGCAGAGAACAATGCACGCGGAAGCGAACTTAGTAGGCATTCGAACAGTCGTGAGCAGCATTGGACTGGGGATTGCTTTACTCGTTGCCACGGCAGCACTGTTATGGATTACGTGTCGCCCGTTGGGGTACGTGATCACGCGAGGCGCAGTGTCACCTCAGAACATACATTTGACGCCCCACGGCATCGTTACCGCAGGCTGCGCCCTATTGGGCCTTTGGGGACTGAAAGAATCCTTGATTCCGCTTATAAAAATTTGGGTATTGGGCGCACTTAACAGTCAGCTGTCCGACACATCAATCTTAGGCACGCTCTCAATAGAACAAAAAATCAACGCAACTTCTCAGCTAGCAGAACTGGGCTTATCTTTGTTCTTTCTCTGCCGCCCTTATCAAATCAGTGCGCTTGTGCTCCGTGCCGGGAGCAAAAAAAACCCACTTGCGCCTGCCAATGCACCTCTGCATGACACTTCTCATCCTTCTGAATCGCAGGAATAAGGTCTGAGACAAGGCAAACACAGTCGCCCGTCGAAGCGACTCAATAAGAAATTAGTTGAGATCCGTCGAGACCATGGAAGAACAGATCCCCTATAAAAATCGATCTCCCTACGGCTGGTGGATAGCTACGTATGTGCTTAGAGCAGCGTGGGACGACCAGGAGCCGCCCGCAGACGACAGCAAATGCTGCGCGTGGGAGAACACAATCGTCTTGCAGGCTTCGGATAGCGTTGTCGATTGAGCATGGACCTAAAGTCTAGTCACAAACCATATAAGGGCAGCACCTGCGAGTGAATGAAGCGGAATCAACTTCAGCTGCGCTTGAGTCCGATGGATTTGCGATCCTTTCATCGCTCGTATCTCACGCCGAGTGCGACAAACTCATCGAAGCTATAGCTGCGAACCCCGTTCGCGGGCCTGGTTCGCGAAGCCTGCTCGGCATCGAACCTGTCTTACGCACTGGCGTCACGATTAAACGACATTCGTCGATAGAGGCCATTCTCAGTCCTCACTCGCAGCTCGTTCAATGCTCATTGTTCGCCAAAGAGACGACAACCAACTGGTCTGTTACCCCACACCAAGACTTAAGCATCCCAGTGCGGGAGCGTGTAGATAGTCCAGGCTGGACGGGATGGTCGAGAAAAGAAGGGGTGTGGTACGTCCAGCCACCTGAGTATGTTTTGGAGCAGCTCGTAGCTGTAAGACTTCAGCTTGATGATCACTCGTCGGAAACAGGGCCGCTTGAAGTCGTCCCGAAGACCCATTCACAAGGTCGGCTTTCAAACCCGGACATTCTTAAAAGCGCGTTGAGTGGAAAATGTAGTTGCGTTGTTCCACGCGGCGGCGCAGTAGTCATGCGCCCATTGCTAATCCACTCGTCGGGTAGGAGCCGCTCAGTTCGACCTAGGCGGGTATTGCACTTTCTGTTTGGCCCGCCTCTACCATCCAACTTAGCGTGGGCCAACGCGTTCTAGAGAGCAGCTCGTCAACGGCAGCTTCGATTGGACGAAGCTGCTTTGACACGTACTGGCATCTCGGTTTGCGATTGATCTGACACATACTTTGGTTGTCAAACGGCTAAATTTGCCAAAATTTGAACTTCCTAACCAATTGTTTTTCCTACCCCTGCACATACTTTGCTGTCAAACAGCAAGCAAAGTATGTGCACAGACGCTCAAACTGCACACACTTTGGTTATCAAAAGTGCACATACTTTGATGTCATGCCCATGAGTGGGCATGGCACCAATGTTTGTACCCGGTGTACAAACATTGGTGCCAGCCAAACTGACGCAGTTGCGACGTTCTGCGCTGATCGGCGCGGCCATTTCACAGGAGCCATCGCCACGCGGACAGCACCTGAGAAGCACGGCGGCCACAATCAGCGTCAGGCGGCAGGAACCGGCGGAATAGGTCCGGCGTTGAAATCTGCTGAGTGACTGATGTCCCGCCAACGCTCGGCCTCGCTGGAGCGATGTGCCTCCACCATGGCGTAGTAGTCGCAAGCGCTGGTGCCGATGAGAAGATGTGCAGGTACCTGCCCTGCATCGGCAAGGCGCAGCACAATCTGCGCGATGCGCGCGGGATCGATGGGTTCGTTACCCCACAGGCCTTCCATGGACTTGATGGCCGCCCCAACAGAGGGTTCATAGTCCGGCATGATCGCCGGCCGCTGCTGTGTCGCACGCGTACCCCAGTTTGTTCGAATGGCCGCGGGCTCCAGTGCAACCACCTTGACTCCGAAGGGTGCCGTCTCTTGCGCCAGACTCTCGGTGAATCCACTGACCGCCCATTTCGCCGCGTGATACGACGCCGAGCCGGCGGTGGCGAGGCGCCCACCCACGGAGGAGATCTGCATGATCGTTCCGCTACGCTGCGTGCGCATGATCGGCAGCGCAGCACGCGTCAGATTGACGACACCATAGAAGACGGTGTCGACCAGGGTTTTGAAATCCGCCGAACTGGTTTCCTCAAAGGGGCGAACGTCGCCGTAGCCGGCGTTGTTCACCAGAACATCAAGACGTCCAAAGCGCTCAACCGCCAAGGCGACGGCCGCCTGCGCCTGGGCTTCATTCGTGACGTCGAGCTGCGTGGTAAAGATGTTCTCCCCGTATTGCTCGCACAACTCAGCGAGCGGGTCCGTGTTTCGCGCGGTGGCGAGAACCTTGTGGCCGCTCGCGCAGGCCACCTCGACGATGTCACGACCCAAGCCGCTTGCGCTTCCTGTTACCAACCAAACTTTCGACATGAAATGCTCCACTACAGACTGACTAGGCAGTCATTTAATGATGTTTAAAAAAAGCCATTGGCTGATGGCTTTCCAGAAGGTCTCGAAGCCTGCTTCACGATAGTGCGCCGCATGTTTGGGCTCGCGAATCATGAAGTCCATTGTGGTGGCGGCCATGGCCTCGACGATGGCGCCAACGAAAGCCAAACTCCTGCTTTTCAAAACGCCTTGTTGTCGTACTTGATCAATAACACCCAGCGTCGGCGCGACAGCCTTCAATGCGCGCTCTCGCGATGCCGCAGAGATCTCAACGGAAACGGTAAGCTGTGCCAGGACCTGTTGCTTTTCAGAAAACGCGACACCCCAGTCGCTCCATCGCGTCCAGACGTGATGGAGCTGTTTTTTGGGATCTTTCTCGGGCAGTTGGGCCAATACCTCCGCCTCTCCCCAGGGAGTCGACAGTTCGATCTGTATTACAGGTGATCGGCATCGATGACGGCCTGCGTGAACGCCTGCGGTGCTTCTTCCGGCAGGTTATGGCCGATGCCACCGGTAATCAGGCGGAACTCATACTTGCCCACAAATTTTTTGGCATACGCCTCTGGCTGCGGGTGCGGTGCGCCATTCGCATCACCTTCCATGGCGATCGTGGGTACCGTGATGGCAGGGAATTGAGCCAGCTGCTTTTCCTGGGCTTCGTATTTCGCTTCGCCCTTGGCCAGGTTCAACCGCCAGCGATAGTTATGGACGGTGATGGCAACCTGATCCGGATTGTTCAGCGCGGCCGCACTGCGCTCGAAGGTGGCGTCGTCAAAGCCCCATTTCGGTGAGGCCTGCTGCCAGATCAATTTGGCGAAGTCATGGCGGTATTTGTCGTAGCCGATTCGGCCACGCTCGGTGGCGAAGTAATACTGATACCACCATTGCAGCTCGGCCTTAGGCGGTAGCGGGGTTTCGCCGGATTCCTGGCTGCCGATGAGATAACCGCTCACGGTCACCAACGCCTTCACGCGCTCCGGCCACAGCGTCGCGACAATGTCCGCCGAGCGCGCACCCCAGTCAAAGCCGCCAAGCACCGCACGCTTGATATGCAACGCATCCATGAAGTCGACAACATCCCTGGCCACCGCGACGGGCTCGCCGTTGCGCACGGTGCTATCGGACAGGAAGTGGGTGTCGCCGTACCCACGCGTGTAGGGGACAAGCACTCGATAACCCTTTGCCGCCAGCGCGGGCGCGACCGCTTCATAGCTATGGATGTCATAGGGCCACCCATGCAAAAGAATCACGACTGGACCATTGGCCGGTCCCATCTCCGCGTAAGCGACGTCCAGAACGCCGGCGTGGACATGCTTCAGCGGCCCCCAGGGGTCCTGTGATGTAACGGGTGTCGTAGCCGGCTGAGGTGATAGGCCTTCGGCATGTGCAACCGACGTGAGGCCGGCCAAGCTGAGGGTAATGGCGGCCGTGAGTGCCAAGTACGTGTGCTTCATGGTGATCTCCGGAATGCGTGCGTGGTTGCAAGGGCAGATTTAAGAAGTGCTTCCCTGTGCACATAGGAAACCGCGGCGACGTATCCCGACTATGTCCGGGAGAGGCCAAAAGCCATCAGAACGTGTCTCAGGCAGGCTCTGAAACATTTCGATACAAAACTCACAGCCGAAATTACGGACACTACTTGCCTGGACTGCCCCGGAAATGACGGTGCTTCCAGCCTAGGATTGGACTGCCAGCGTTGATGGTCGTACCAGGCCACCCGAGCCTGAGTGGCCAGTTCGACATCCTAGATGCGTGGCCAGGAGCGGGGATGGGTGAGCTCGGCCTTGTAGAGTCCATTGATGGTCTCGCCCAGCACGTTGCCGTTGCAGACGCGCACGGGCGTAAAGGACTCCATAGTCTCTACCTAGCCTGCTTCGATACCGGCTAGAAGAAGTGAACGGCTGGATCAGGATGCGCGTTGCGCGCATCCTGATCTTTCATATGACCAACGTTCCACAAAAATTGCTCGAACGCTTGAATCCCGAGTCAGTGCCGACTCTGACTCGTTCAAGCGCGAGCCGGATGCGTTTGACCGAGGCTTTCTACCGGTGCTTTGTGCGGAACGAAAGCCAATACCAGCCATGCCGTCAGCGCGATCAAGTCCAACCATGCCAGCCAGTCTCCCCATTGCGCATAGAGCGTGTGCGTTTCGTGCAGCGGAAGATCGCCCACCAATTCGGCATCGGCGCCTTCGCTGGAAGCCTCTGCCACGACACGGCCGCGGTCGTCGCTGAGCGTGAGCCGGCCGGCATGCGCGGCGCGCGCGACGGCGAAGCCGCTTTCCACGCCGCGCATGATCGCAATGCGACTGTGTAGCCAGCCATCCACCGTAAAATCCGACGCAGGCACCAGCAACAGTTGCGCGCGGCGTGCGGCGTAAGCGTCGCCAATGTCATGGAAATCCATGTCCTTGCAGATCGCCAACCCGATGCGCGGACCGCCTTGAAGCATGGTGTAGTTGTCGCCCGGTATAAAAGGGTCCATGCCGGGGAGCAAATGGTGTTTGTTGTAGGTGGCCGGAGATGTGGCGCCAGGTTGAAACACCATCAGCATGTTGCGATGTCCGTGCGGATCGCCGTAGAAATCAACGCCGGAAGCCACGATCAGATCGCGCTGTTTCGACATTTGAGAAAAGGCGGGAATGCTCGTATCCGCGGCGGCGAATGTCGTTTCCGTATCCAGCACGATATGTGCGCCGTCGTTGGCGAGACGACCGAATGCTTCCATGTAACGTGCTTCGAGAGCTTGCCCCTTCGGCTCGCTCAATGCCGCATCGGTCGGCTTTTGCAGCGATACCAGGCCAATGCGCATCGTTCCGGTCGCCGGAGCCTGAAGTCGCCAGCCGCCATACGCCACAGTGCCGGCCACCAAAATAGCCGCAAGTACGGCCACCGTGACACAACTGCGTTTGGAAGCGTGCGGCGTCGCCTGCAACGCGATGGCCGTGGGCACTAGCAGCAACAGAAAACCGATGCCCCAAATGCCGGTTATCGCCGCAATTTGAATGACGGCCAGCGCATCCATTTGCGTGTAGCTGATATTGGAAAACGTGGCGTGCGGCGAAAGCAGATTGGTAACGTATTCGATGGCTACCCACATCGTCGGCACCGCCAATGCGGCGGCCAGCGTATGACCGCGCAGCAGCAATCGCCGATACAGCAGCACGCACAGCATCAACATGACGCCCGATGCGCTAATCGCATACACATCGAAAAGCCAGGGCAGGCCGATATACGTGTGGAGATAAGTCCAGACGCTAAACGAGCCTGCGGTATACGCGACAAAAGCCGACAAGGCGGCCGAACGCGCTCGAACCCGTGGTGCGAGCCATAGCACAGGCAACGGTGCGAGCCATGTCAGCCACCACCGCGGATGTATACCGCTACCGAACCACCAGCACAGCGCGGAGAGGGCGGTCGCCGCAAACCAGGTCTGCAGCGCGGAGTAATCATGCTTTGATGCCATCGAGCAACCTCCTCAAGGATTGCAAGTAGAAGGCGCGAAACTGCGCCTCGTCATAGCTGAAACGTCCGGCGCGATAGAGCGCGATCAAGCCGTGTTGATGCGCCCAGATCGTCATCGTGACGTCGTGCGGATCGTCTTGCTTCAACAAGCCTTGGGCCATGCCTTCGATCACGGCGTCAAGTGCGACATTGAAGGTGGGTGAAAGGCGCGCATGAAAATCTTCCGGGTAACGCCGCGCATCGTCGCGACGCACCGAAAAGGCGTGATCGAATAAATGCGGATGCGTCAGCGCGTAATCCAGATAGGGTTCCATTAACGCGTTCAGCCGCTTGAGCACGTCCCGGCTTCGCGCGCGCGATTTCCATTCGTGCGCGACGCTTTGGAAGCTGTCGTCGGAAAGCTTTTTCAGCAGCGCGTCCCGATTCGGAAAATGGCGATAGATCGCCATGGGCGTAATGCCCACCGCATCGGCTACCCGGCGCATGGTCACCGCGTCGGCGCCTTCGCGTTCAAACAGCGCGTGCGCAGCCTTGAGAATCTTTTCGGGGGTCGTCAGGCGGGTCATGTATACACTGTATACATGATGGCCGCGACGCGGCAATACTTACTAATGGGCTAGTCGGGTCGGGTCACAAAGCGACCGCTGGGGAAAGGCGAGCCGCGACTTTGGAGGCAGTTTGTTGGCCGCTAGAGGCGGTTTTTTGTTCGCTCGGGCGTTCCAGGCCAGGTACGCCCCGAATCGGTAGATACGTGAAGGTGCGCGCGCCTTGAGGGGACTGGAAATAACCTCCTTTAAGTAGGGTGTTGACAATATGGTGTATATGCACCATAGTTCTGTGCATGAAGACCAAAGCACCCGTTAAGTCCGAGACTCTCACCTCCATGGTCAGCGAGGTAACGGAGTACTGCCTGATGACGCGCAGCCGTCGTATTTCGCGCGTTGTGACGAGCATTTATGACGAGGAACTTCGACCGTTCGGCTTGAGTTCCTCGCAGTTTTCTCTGCTCGTACTGATTGCCAGGTTGAGCGGCGCAAGCCGCGCCGAAATCGGCCGCGCCAACTTCCAGGAGCGCTCCACATCCACCCGCAATCTGCAATTGGTGCTGGATGAGGGATGGGCAGAAGAAGTGATGCCTGAAAAGGGCCGCAGCCGCCCTATCGTGATTTCCAAAGCCGGACGCGATCTGCTTGCCGTGGCCATGCCCGCGTGGCGAAGCGCACAGGCGCAGGCTCGGCAGTTACTGGGCGATAACGGCGCTTCTGCCATAGTCCAGCTATCCGCCCGCTTGCCGGTTGAAGAACTGGCTGGCTAATTTTTTTCCTGATATTGATGTATCTACAACATACCATTTTCGAGATATCCCATGACCCTCATTAAAGCCGCCGCCGTACAAATCAGCCCCGTCCTCTATAGCCGCGAGGCGACCGTCGAAAAAGTCGTGCGGAAGATCCACGAACTCGGTCAGAAAGGCGTGCAGTTCGCCACCTTCCCGGAAACCGTGGTGCCTTACTACCCGTACTTTGCGGCCGTCCAGACGCCTCTGTCGCAACTGATGGGCGATGAGTATCTGAGACTGCTCGAACAGTCCGTGACAGTACCCTCGCCCACCACCGACGCCATTGGCGCGGCTGCCCGGAAAGCCGGCATGGTGGTGTCCATCGGCGTGAATGAGCGCGATGGCGGCACCATCTACAACACGCAGTTGCTGTTCGACGCCGATGGCACCTTGATCCAGCGTCGCCGCAAGATCACGCCCACGCATTTCGAGCGCATGATCTGGGGCCAGGGCGACGGATCGGGCCTGCGCGCGGTCGACAGCAAGGTGGGCCGCATCGGCCAGCTTGCTTGTTTCGAGCACAACAATCCATTGGCGCGCTACGCGCTGATGGCCGATGGCGAACAGATCCATTCGGCCATGTACCCGGGCTCCGCCTTTGGCGACGGGTTTGCGATGCGGATGGAAATCAACATTCGTCAACACGCGCTGGAATCCGGCGCGTTTGTCGTGAATGCGACCGCCTGTCTGGATGCCGAACAGCAGGCGCAGATCATGAAGGACACGGGCTGCCAGATCGGCCCGATCTCGGGCGGTTGTTTCACCGCGATCATCGCACCCGATGGCACGATTCTGGGTGAACCCCTCCGCTCTGGCGAAGGTGAAGTCATCGCCGATCTCGATTTCTCCCTGATCTATCGCCGCAAGCAGCAAATGGACTCGCGCGGTCACTACGCGCGTCCGGAACTGCTGAGCCTCCTGATCGACCGCACGCCGACGTCGCCGATGCAAGAGCGTGGAGCACGCCCCGTTGTCGATGTCGCGCGAGCTGCAGATGCCGCGCGCACCATCGAGATCGTGTAACGCGTCGCCACCGAGCCCTCCTCCCACTTTCAAAACTTGTACGAGATATCCATGACAACCGCGCATAACGCTCCCATCCTGGTCACCGGCGCAGCCGGCGCCGTCGGCGGCATCGGCCCCAACGTCGTCGCCATGTTGATCGCCAAGGGACACAAGGTACGCGCTCTTGTTCGTCGCGATGACGAACGCGCGCAAAGTCTCCGCCAGCTCGGCGCCAAAGTCGTCGTTGGCGATCTTACTGATCTGCCATCGCTGCATCGCGCCATCGAAGGCTGCAAACGCATCTACTTCGGCATGTCGATCTCGCCGGCCTATTTGGAAGCCACGGTGAATTTTGCCGCTGTAGCGCGCCACCATGGCGTAGAAGCCATTGTGAACATCTCGCAGATGACCGTGTCGGAGATGGGCATCCATGACACCACGGATAGCCCGCAACACAAGCTGCACTGGCTCGCGGAACAGGTACTTGAATGGTCGGGACTGCCGGTGGTCACGGTGCGTCCCACCGCCTTCATCGAAGGCTTCTTCCTGCGCCTTGCTGCCAACGGGGTGCGCGAATCCGACGAACTACTGTTGCCGCTCGGCAAGGCCAAAACCTCGCCCATCGCGGCGTTCGACGTAGCACGCGTGGTAGCCGCGATTCTCGATAACCCAGCGCCGCACATTGGCCAGATCTACAACCTCACGGGCCCCGAGTCGGCCGGTGTCGATCACTACGCACGTGCATTCTCCGAAGCGCTTGGCCGCACGATTCGTTACCGCAACGTGCCGGTCGCACCGTGGTCCGAAAAGCTCCGAGAGCTCGGCGTGCCGGCGCATCTGATCGGCCACCTTTCGGTGATGGCCGAGCTGCACGCGCAGGGGCGGTACGACCGCATGACCGACGACGTGTTCAAGCTCACCGGCCAGAAACCCATGGGCATGACTGAATGGGTGAAGCGACACGCTACCGAGTTCACCAGGGCCTGACATCGCAGTTCGACGGGCGCCGCCTCTCGTCTTTTCCAGACATCAAACGAGCGGTCGCGACAGCATGAAAGTGCGACCGCGCAGTCATCTCATTACTCGATTAATCCAGTTATTACCAACGTGAAATTGCCTTCACCCATCAGTTCCATCGCGATCGCGCTCGTCGTCTTGGTGGACGTTCCACAAAATCATGCTCGCGTAACGCATCAACGATAAGCACCCCTGCCGAGTACGCGGCCGCGCCTCCGGACTTGGCAGAACCACGTTTGAAAAAGGCGCGCACGAACCACTACCCAACATCTACCCAGGTCGCAACACGACCACGTAACCCTAAGTACATTTCAGGAGCTCATCCATGGCCAAGTTACTATTTGTCATCGCGTCGCCCCGGGGCGACGAATCGAAGTCGACTCAGGTCGCCAACACCTATGTGGCGACTTTCAGGGAGCTCAATCCGGGATTCGACGTCGATATCCTGGATTTGTGGAAGGAAAACCTCCCGGCCTTCGACGGCGACAAAAATGCGGCAAAACTAAAGGTGTTGCTGGGCCAGGACCTGAATGCCGCGCAAAAAACGCACTGGGATGAGGTCCTGGAAGTGGCCGATCGCTTCATCTCGGCGGATCGCTATGTGTTCTCCGCGCCGATGTGGAACGACGGCATCCCTTACCGTCTCAAGCAATTCATCGATATCGTCCATCAACCCGGCATAACGTATCGCCTGTCGCCAGAAAATGGCTATTCCGGCCTCCTCCAGAACAAACACGCCACCCTTGTGCTGACATCAGGTGCCTATGCCGGACATTTTCCGTCGCCTAATTTTGGCACCGATCATCAATCGACGTATCTTCGTTCGTGGCTCAACCTGACGGGCGTATCGGAGGTGGAGGAAGTGCTGTTCCAACCCACATTCCTTACTGCCGACCGGGAGGGTGATTTCGCGCGCGCAAAGAGTCGAGCCGTAGAGCTGGCGAAGAAACATGGACGTATTTGACCCGCTGGGTTCTTGATGACAAACGTCCGGTGTCCCGTCATGCAGCCGAGGACATCGGGCTATCAGGTTGCGAATGAAGGTGGCCCTGGCGTAATCGACTCCGATAACTCCACCCACGCCGATCAGCGAGGAATATCACGTGAAAGCATCGATCATCGGGGCCGCTGCCCTGCTCACCTTCGCAAGCACCTTGGCGCCCATCGCGGTACAAGCGCAACAGCTGCAAGGCACGCACCGCAAGGAACTATCCCGCAACCATCTCAGCATACCGGGATGGGAAGAAGTACAGCTGCGCGTCGATATCGATCCGGGCAAGACGGCTCCGAATCATAAGCACCCTGGCGAAGAAATCATCTACGTCATCGAAGGCACCCTGGAGTATCGGCTCGAAGGCAAGCCTCCGGTCACGCTGAAGGCCGGCGATGTGTTGTTTGTGCCGGCCGGCGTCGTCCACAGCGCCAGGAACGTCGGCGCGACCAATGCGGCGGAACTGGGTACGTACATCGTTCCCATCGGCAAGCCGCTGGTCGAGGTGGTGAAGTAGTCGAGCGAGCTTCATCGCTCCCAGGATTTCATTTGTTATTAGCTGCAACACACTCAATCAGATCAAATTTTAGTCATGAAATTCATTAACACCGCACCAATACTTCCGCGCCCCAGTGGACCACCGCCATGGCTTGCAAAGCTCGCGCCGGATGCAACGCTCGAAGGCGCTGTACTGAAGCGCGCCGTGCATGGCAAGGAAAACATCCTTGCGCTCATTTCGCATGCGCGCACGTTGTATCAATTCCAGGACTACACCTACTACGGCAACGTGGGCAATCAATTTTTTCTGGAATCTTATCGGTCGAGCGTAAACGACGTTCCCATCGAATGCTCCCTCATCGTCCACATGAACGATGCCGGCGAAGCCGATTCCATCCTGATACATCACTATCCGCTCGAAGGCACGCTGGAGTTCTCCCGTCTGATGTGGGAGAAATTCGGCGATCGATTCGGCGACCTGTATCTAAGCCAAGCCCAAGCGGACGGCGTAGCCAAAGCATCACGCAAGTAATCCCACGTATCGCGCGCAAGGCGGCTTAAGTTGCTCACTGCCCTGGCGCGCACTCTCCCACGTCAACTTTTATGGCGGCTCCATACCCATGGATGCGCGCCAGACCCCATTACTTAAAATCAGGAGTGGCGCCATGCCCATGATCGATGCACTCATCCCCGAAAATGCCCTGACCCCCGAAGCGGAACGACGTCTTCTCAAAGAGATGACCGATATTCTGATCCGGGCGGAGGGATACGATCCCGGTAACCAGAATGCACAACGGGTGTCCGTGCTTCATCTGCACCGGCCCGCCGCGGTCTTCGTCGGTGGAGAGCCGTCGAAATTCCCGCGCTACCGGATCATTCCTTCGGCCCCCGAAGGGCAATATACGGACGAAGCACGCGCCACGCTGGTGAGAGAAATCACCGAAGCGGTGGCGCGCGCCGAAAACACGCCGTTCAAAGACATCGCTCCGCGAGTGTGGGTATTTCCATCCGAGATTCCGGACGGCGAGTGGGGTGCGAATGGTGTCATCAATAGGTTGCCCGACATTCATGCCATGCTCGTCGGCGAGCCCGAGCGGAGCGTCGGCGCAGAGCGACTTGCGCGGAGTCGGCGCGAAAAAGCACGCATCACACTGGAAGCCGCTCTCGACGCCGCATGACCGCACGACGACCGCGGCGGATAAGGTACGGACTACCCCAGCTCGGCGAGCCCGAAAGCATTGCGCGCAAGGCTCGCGATCACGATTGTCAAAATCGCAAAGACAAGCCGATGCGGGAAATACGCATCAAGCAGAATGGCCGCTGCTGCCGAAGGCAAGAGTGACCATAAGCGGCGGCGGCTCGCCCAGACACCCTGCGACATTGCTGATCTCGTATCGATCGCTGCCCTTCTCCCCTCGGTGCAACTTTCTCTCACGCGTGTAACGAAGAGCATCCAGCTATGAAAGCGGCGCCAGACCATACGCGCAGCTATGCCGGTGGCACTCAATGCAACCGTCGTGCCACGCAAGGTATGTCGAAAAGATTTATACAGTTTCGCGCCAAACCGTCAGCGTTCAACTTGAACACCATCCTGATGTTCGTATAGTCCCTGAGAGTGGAGTCTTAGGATCGGCGTTGGCCCGGCCAGCCACCATCGACATTGGATTGATCCAATGATGAAAATCGTCAGCAATGACGGCGATTTTCTCGGAGTTGCCCCGATACGCCGTTGGCTCGGTAAGTCACCGATACCTTCGTGCATGGGATTCCCCCGGCCCGCGGACTAATTATTCGCCGCATTCCTCCAACGGCCCAGGAGTCTCCCATGGCAAGCAACATCCAACGAATGAAGATTGGCGACTTCCTTCTTCGCCGTCTTGAAGAGGCCGGCATTCGGCATCTGTTCGGCCTTCCCGGTGACTACAACCTCACCATGCTGCAGCAACTGCACGACGCGGGGAGAATGAAATGGATCGGCACCACCGGCGAGCTGACTGCCTCTTATGCGGCGGATGGTTATGCACGATTGAACGGATTGGGCGCGCTCCTCGTCACGAACGGGGTCGGCCCCTTAAGCGCGATCAACGGGGTGGGTGGCGCTTATGCCGAACACGTTCCAGTGATTTGTATCGCCGGCTCGATCCCGCTGAGATCCATCGACCGTGGTTTGGGGATGCACCACACCATGGCGGATGGGAATTTTGATCACTTTCTCAATGCATACAAGCCGGTGACGGTGGCGCAGGCGCGGATTACGCCACGCAATGCGGTCACCGAGATCGATCGCCTTATCCTCACTGCGTGGCGTGAGAAGCTTCCGGTGTACATGGAGTTTCCGTCCGACATCGCCTACCTCGATATCGAAGTGCCTGAAGCACCGCTTGTGCTCGCCGAACCGCCAAGCGATCCGGAGCGGCTGCGTTCGTGCGTCGCTGCGGTTGCGGAACGTCTGTCTGCGGCAAAGTCGCCGGCGATCCTGGTCGATACGGACGCGGATCGGTTTGGTGTTGCTTCCGAACTCATGGATCTGGCCAACAAGCTGCAGGCTCCGGTGGCGGTGATCAACGCAGCCAAAGGTGTGATCGATGAATCGTTCCCGCATTACGTTGGCATGTACGCCGGCAAGGCCAGCGAGCCGGGTGTGTGCGAGACGATCGAGAGCAGTGATTGCCTGCTCGCTATCGCTTACCGACCGATCGAAGTGACCACGGGTGATTTCTCGGCGTCGCTGCCTGCCAACACGATCCATGCCCGCGCACACTCGTTGGATATTGGCCATGACAATTATCAAGCGGTGACGCTCAAAGAAATACTTCGTGGCGTCATCAATGCCGTTCCCGAGGTCAGTCATCGCGCTCCGCGACATGTCGTGGCAGCGGCAATGCCGAGCACAGACATCGACGCCAATGCCAAGCTGACTCAGGCTTTTTACTGGCCTGCCATTCAACGCTATCTGCGACCCGGTGATGTTCTGTATGTCGACAACGGCACGTCATTTTCTCTTCTAGGCCTCAAGCTTCCGCCGGGCTGCACGTTCATTGGCTCGATCAACTGGGGTTCGATCGGCTATTCGGTCGGAGCGTTGCTTGGTGCGCTGACCGCGGCGCCCGAGCGTCGTCATATCCTGTTGATTGGCGACGGTTCATTCCAGGTCACGGCGCAGGAGCTATCGACCATTCTGCGACACGACTACAAGCCGGTGATCATGTTGATCAACAACGGCGGATACACCATCGAACGCGGTTACCTCGGCAAGACCGAACCGTACAACGACGTCGCCAATTGGTCCTACGCCAATTTGCCGAAAGTGCTTCGGCCTGACACTTCGGCGCGATCGTTCGTAGCCAGAACCGGTGCGGATCTGCAAAAGGCCCTCGATGCACCGAACGACACGTTGATCTTCGTCGAATCGATCATGGATTCCTGCGACGCCCCCGCCCTGGTCACTCGAAGCAGCAACCTGGGAGCCGAGCTTGACTACGGTCCTACAGGTCCACAACACCGTGAAGGTTTGCAGCTTCGGCCCGCGACATCGCAAATGACGGCATGATCGATGCGAAGAGTATGCCCCGCGTTGCTGACATCCGTGCAAGATGGCATCACGACGCCCCAAAGCAGCCGCTGGCGTCACGCAGAAGGCACGCCTTGGCTCGTTATTCGGAACTGCGGGTCGCTATGAGGTGGCGCAGGACAATCTAAACAGGCTATTTATTTCGCCGACGATGTTTCTTTATGGGGGTCTCGTGCGTCCGCCCAGTCGAGGAGAGATAGAAAGACCGTCCTCAATCCTTTCCCCTGATCGGTCAGGCGATATTCGACCCTTGGGGGAACCTGCGGGTATATCGTCCGTGCAATGATCCCGTCTCGTTCCAGTTCACGAAGATGCTGTGTGAGCATTTTCTGCGAGGCTTGTGGAATCGCTCGCTCGAGATCCGAAAATCTCATGGTCTCTTCTGCACTCAGATGGGCCAGGATAGGCATCTTCCAGCGGCCATCGATAGAGCGAAGCACATCCGCCAAACGGGATGCGCAGAGCATTCGGTACCTGCAAAGCTCCGGGTCTTTTGCGTCTTCCGGATTTTCCACTTTGATTGTCGTGCTTACCATTTCGTGGGTACCCCACTTAAAAGTGCGTACTTCTCTTCTGTTCGATGGACATCTACGTTAGCCACTTAGCCGATTCTTTCTATCGGCACAGAATCGAGAAGACAATGAAATTCACACTGGCGATTTTACTCTTGTACGCTTTGAGTGTGCCTAATGCCTTTGCTCAGGCTATGAAAAGTGGGTTTATCAAAACCTCCGATGGCGTTCGTATCCATTATGTTGAGGCGGGAAAAGGAAGGGCCATCGTCTTTATCCCCGGATGGATGATGCCTGCCTGGATTTGGCAGAAGCAAATCGACGAGCTGTCCAAGAAGTATCAGGTGATTGCCGTCGATCCGCGCTCGCAGGGCGACAGCGACAAGCCGAACTATGGGCACCTCCCCGAGACTCGCGCCCGCGACTATAAGGAGCTCGTGGATCAGCTCGGGTTAAAGCAGCCAGTACTGGTCGGTTGGTCGATGGGATGCGGTGAACTACTGAGCTACGTCGAACAATTCGGTGAGGGTGGAATCAGTGGCTTGGTGTTGGTAGATGGCATGCTTCCGGCGAAGCAGAATCCAGCCGTGCTTTCGGTGCTGGCGGATTGGACCGACCAGCTTCAGCAGGATCGGCAGAAAGAGGCCGATGTATTCGTGCGAGCCATGTTCACGAAGCCTGAGCCAGAGAACTACATTCAAAGACTTAAGCAGGCAACGTTGGAGGTTCCGACCGATACCGCGGTCGCGCTTATCTACAACATGATGTCGGTAACGGATTTCTCCAACGCGCTCACCAAGATCGATCGCCCCATGCTCTTTGCGTATGAGCCAGCGTTGCAGCCAAGTGCGGACTTCCTGGAGGCAAAGCTTGGCGACAAAGTTCGATTTGAGCGGTTCGACGAGGATGGACACGCGCTGTTTGTCGACGATCCGGTGAAGTTCAATCGCATGATTGACGACTTCGTACAAAGCTTGCCAAAGCGATGAGCTCCAACGCGCGCGCAGCCTGCACGGCCGCGCGTGCGTCCATGTTGTTTGAGCGGAAACAGGGCAAGACTCGAAGTCGATGCAACACACTTCCGCCCAGGCCGTGCATGCAGAATTGCCAGCACGATGAGATCGTTAGCTGTCTACAGCGCAGTAATTCTCAGAAAGATCAGGTTTCAGAAACGCGCAGCTGTTGAAGATCGGCAATCAACCCGGGTCCGTTCGGATGCCATCCCAGCTTTTGCCGCGTTTGCTCGCTGGATGCGGGAGAATCGCGCCCGGCAAACATGGCGAGCCATCCGAAAAAGGCTTCAGCTTCGTCTGCTGCGATGGATTTGACCGGCAGGTTGAGGCGTGCACCAATGGTTTGTGCGATATCGCGCATCGATACGCCCTCTTCCGCAACGGCGTGATACTTCGCGTTCGGCTCGGCTTTTTCAATCGCCAGTCTGTATAGGCGAGCTACATCGAGAACATGTGCTGCTGGCCAGCGGTTGTGCCCTTCTCCGATATAGGCACATGCACCCTTTTCACGAAATACCGTAATTGCATAGGTGATGAGGCCCTGCTTGACCCGGTCGTGAACTTGCGGAAGGCGCACCACCGACACATTGACGCCGTCCGCAGCGACAGCGGCAGCCGCTTCTTCTGACGCCGCACGCGGAATGACGTTTGAGGCGATCGTCGCATTGTCTTCCTTGGCCGGCCGACCGGGCACCGTGTTGGCCAATCCGCTTCCGGAAGTCACAATCAACGGACGGTTAGAGCCAGCGAGAACCGAGCCGAGTGCCTTGATCACACGTCGGTCATTTTCGCAATTCGCGACGAATGTCGAGAAATCGTGCTTGAAGGCAAGATGGATGACGCCATCGCATTGGGCGGCACCCTTCTTGAGGCTATCCAAGTCCTCAAGCGATCCGTGATAAACCTCTGCGCCGGCAGCAGCCAGATCCGCAGCCTTGTCATTCGAACGACAGAGACCGAGCACCTGATGGCCTGCCTCAATCAACTCGTTGACGACGGGCATACCGATAAATCCCGTAGCACCTGTGACGAATACACGCATGATCAACATCTCCAGAGTTCTGTGGAGACAAATCTCCATGCTTGATCTATGCTAGTAAAGTAGTGAGATTATCCTGTTATAACGGTTAATAGGATGAACACGCAGGTCACGCACGAAAACCAGCTCGGCATCTATCTGAAGAACCGGCGCCTGAGGCTCGATCCGGCCGCATTCGGTTTTTCCGCTGAGCGACGCCGTACGCCAGGGCTGCGTCGCGAGGAAGTGGCGCAGCGCGCCAACATCAGTTCGACCTGGTACACATGGCTGGAGCAAGGCCGAGGCGGCGCGCCGTCGGCCGATGTGCTCGATCGAATCGCTCATGCCTTGATGCTCACCGACGTCGAGCGCGAGCACCTGTTCCTGATCGGGCTCGGTCGCCCGCCGGATGTGCGCTATCAAAAGAATGAAGGCGTCACGCCGCGACTGCAGCGCGTTCTCGACGCGTTGAACCCCGTACCCGCCATCATCAGGACCGCCACGTGGTACGTCGTTGCGTGGAATCGCGCAGCCACCACGATGATCATGGACTATGGATCGTTGCCGCCCGAAGAGCGAAACATCCTGCGCTTCATTTTCCTCGATCCGCGTCCTCGCGCATCGCAGTACGACTGGGAAAGCGTGGCGCGGTTCGTATTAGGTGCGTTCCGAGTGGATGCAGCCCGCGCGGGAGCCGCGGAGGAAGTGGAACCGCTTGTCGAAGAACTCTGCCGGCTTAGCCCGGAGTTCAGAGCGATGTGGCGCGAGAATGACGTTCAAGGCCCGCATGGCGAGAGAGTCAAGCACATGCGGCACCCGGTACTCGGCCCGATCTCTTTTGAATATTCGGCTTTCGCAGTGGACGGCCGACCAGATCTCAGCATGGTGGTCTATAACCCCGCAACGCCTGCGGATGCCGAGCGGATTGCGTCACTGATGGACGCGCAGTCATCCGCGAGTTAGCGAATGTGCTCCTCCTAGCCGCACCGAACGGTGACATCGCCCGAACTCACCGAGGCATCCATGCCCTCTTCGGAGACTCCTTCCCAGTGAGGGCGTCCCTGCCTAACCGAGACGCATCACGTACAGGGAGAAAGTCCCACTGAACAATCGGCGATCAATACCTTTTCTTCCTGTTCAACAAATCGGAGCGTTGCGTCGAACGTTCTGAATGCGCCGGTTCGCGTACATAAGCAGAAGTCCTCGAATATCGAACTGCCTCTGTAACAGCCTCCCTACTCTTGGACGCCCCATCGGATGCATAGACAGCATGAATCTGCGCCGCTGAAAGCGGCTCACTATTACGGGGCATGATCGACCTACCTGAAAAAGACAGTCGCGAAAGTGCGCGACGGCACTGGAGAGGGCCCGTGCATAGCAAGAAGCAGGGCAAGACTCAAAGGCGATAGCATGCGGTCGCAGGTGAGATGCTGGGCTCGATACGCTCCCAACATGGTTTGATCATGCGCCCCCGTAGCTTAAATAGCAATTTTTGGAATTCGCTACGGATTCAACAACATCCTAGTTTTTGCAGATAGAAGTCGCGTGCCTGATAGCCATCGACAGTGAGACATATGCACGCAACAAACGCATCCGCCGATTAACCATCTACGAAAGCGGGGCGTACCACATAACACTATAAAAGTAACATTTGATATCGAGCAAAGGAGTATGGTGATGGTTGAATTTGGTCATTACCCATCCCAGTAGCGTGCACGGATGCGCGTCGTGCATCAAAGTCATGCAAACTCATCCATTTGACGGTTTGACGTGTGGACAGTGGACGCTGTTGCGAGAAGTTGCACGAAGCTGCCCGTTGTCGCTAAGCACCATAAGTTGCTTTATCGACCTCCGCCACCTCGTCGAAAATGACTTCGTCATAGTGAGGCGCGCCAGAGTATTTGCGACGCGTTCCGGCATAGAGGCGCTTTGGTATCACCGCCTCCACTAATCCATTCGCCAATGAGTTCGATGACTGGCTGCCGGAACGACGAGAGCAGAAATGAAAAAGCCCGGCTCAAGACCGGGCTTTTTCCACACACCAAATGAACTCAGATGACTTGCACCTGGTCAGCCTGCAGGCCTCTTTGGCCTTGGGACACGGTGAAGGACACCTTTTGACCTTCCTGGAGGCTCTTGAAGCCCGAGGATTGAATCGAGCGGAAGTGAACGAACACGTCGTCGCCACCCTTATCTCGACTGATGAAGCCAAAGCCTTTGGCGTCGTTGAACCACTTCACAGTACCGGTTTCAGCTTGGGACATGATTATTTCTCCTTGGAGCAGATGAGGCCGCATCGCGGCAAAAGCTGGTTACAAGGAGGAAGCGGGTACAACGGTGTAGGGAAACTTCTATCTACAGCATCGGGCCACAATTCAAGGTGACCCTTGAAACTCAGCTCATGCACAGTAATGGTCATTGTCCTAAAAAGCAAATGAAAGTCAGCTTTTTGTTCAGATTGGCACATAACGCGCATTACTTTTATCGCAAAAAGCGCCGCTGACTCGTCAATGGCGAGGTATGTAACCCAACGCGAAGCTTTGAGCCGTCATCCACTGACCATCTTCGAATGCCATGAGTGACAACTCACTGCATACGGTAGTTAATACATTGCGCTGCTTAATCCGTTGTTCCAAGGCCGCGCCTAACGCTACTGCCTGATCGGGTAGCAATCCTTTCGCCATCGACACCTGAGGCATGAATGGTTGTGCCTCTGAGCGGTCAGATGGAAAGCGTTTCGATACCCGCATTTCCAGCCTGGAGATGGGGGCCGTAGGCTCCGGTGCCAGATAGACCGTCCTGTGGAAATAGCCAACCCGTGCCAGTGCGATTTCAAAGGGCGCTGTAAACCTGCAGACCGAAGCCAGGAATTGCAGGCTTTCTTCAGTCCCTCCGCTGGGCGGAGGCCAGTTGGGGTGAATGGCAATATGGGCTCCAAACGAGCGCTCTGGCGACGTGTTGTAGCGATTGCGTAAGTCACCGAACAGCAAGTCGACTTCTGGAAGACGCAGCGCCAGCAAATGACGGGCGGCGGGAAGGCTATGCATGGCGGCTTCCGGTGGAGATCGGGCTGGCAGTTGTCTGCTCCACGTATTCGGTGCCGTGGGCATATGAGTATGGCTTGAGTCGATGAAGTCGCGACGGATGAATAGTCATCCGCGGCTTCAATTCATCTCTGCCAGAGGGTCCGGACGGCCGGTTTCACACGTTGGGGAGATGCGCTAAAGCGTCGCCGATGCGAACTTGACGCCGAGCGTCGTGAGTCTCCAGTGCCCGCTCTCGCGAACGATAATGCCTTTCTGTTGTAGCCCGAACATTCGCGCTGCCGTCATGTTTTCGCGATCCCAACTGGTCAGGGCGTGCCTCATGAGCGAACGCACAACACGACGCTCCAAAGCCGTTAGATCCGAGCTATCTATAGCCATTGCCCACTCTTGCCCCTACGCATCCTGTTCGGGAGTCTCGACAATCGTCAGGGTTGGCGGCACGTTGCCGGGCGCCTGAAACAGCTCGACAAGAACCGCGCCACTGCGCAAGGGAGGCACTAGGTGCAGCCTCGGGACAAGCCGAACGATTTCCGCAGAACCGCTGCGCGTGCCCCCATCATGGGAGTCTTTGATTTTCATGACTGTAATCCAGGAACGAGTTGGCGTGATGCCAGCTTCATAGACAAGGAATCGGCTGAACTTTGTGTGCTTGCACACGCTTGCGACGGAGTGAGCAACATGCAATGCATGCGTACAAAGAGAGACATGCCACCCTTAGGCTGGATGGATCATCAGTCTTTCTTTTTCTTACTTGTCGATTGTGGAATCGGCGGCGGATGCCCCGGATGATCCGGATCACGTCCCGAGAAAGAAGTTTTCGAATAGCGAGTCACCTTGATTTCACTCGCCTTACTCCTGGGTTCCACGTTGGAGGAGTAAACACTATGAATCTGTGCCGCCGACAGCGGCTCAACATGGTGCGGCATGATTGATCGGCCTCTAGGTAGCGAAAGAAGCGCTACACAATGGTGATGGAGCGGGTCCTTGCAGGGCGCGAGCAAGGCAACAACTCAGAGGCGAGGAAATATTCGCAGGTGAGATGGCGGGTTCGATACGCACCCGGCACCACCTCATCATGCGCCTATATCCGCTAATTAGCAATTCTCCGCGGACTCCAGCACTGATCCGACAATACCTCGGCGCGCGCTGATTACGGCCTCAAGCGAGCTCCAACGCCTATGAGCTCACTGCATGCGTTACCGTTTAGGAGTATGGTGGGCAAGTTAATCCATCGTGTAGACATTGAATCCATCGATATAGTCGGCCTTTATTTGGTTGCCGGTATTCATTCGATTTTTACGGACGGCAAGTTCTCCGTCGCCGAGAAAGCCAAAGATTTTCGATCTGGAAAACGTTTGGCGCGCAATGCCTCGCATATGGACTAAGTACCAGTGAAGTCAAAGGTCCAAATGAGACCGCTTCTGCAACCGTGTTCGCTTGATCACCATCATCCTGAAATGTGAGGACCTCTCTCATGTCTAATACTCGCCTACGCGACACAAATGGATCGCCGCTCACCATTCCCAATTCTGCTACGCGCTCCGCTACCAGGGCGACATCTGACAAGGCGCTGACCAGTGAACGCATTGCTTCGGATATTGCGGCCTTCAACAAGGCCGGCGGCCGTATAGAGGTACTTGGCAACACCCCGTTTCTTCGTAAGCCTGGACCGGCGGAGTCCACGGCAGGCGCACCTGGCGCCACCTTGCCCGCGAAGATAGATTCGAGTCAGAAGTAGACGTCCAAACGTCGGACATTCGCCAGTGGAGGTCGCTGTGCCCCTCATTTCGATCGATGCATGGGCGGATGGCCCCGATTCCTTGGGCCACTGGCGTGGGTGCTGGCGCTTATTGCGTGATGGCCTGGCGATCAAAGGCCGATTCGGGATCACCGGCGAATGCTTCCCGAGCGAAGCGCAGGCAGTCTTTGCAGCGCTGCGCCATGGCACCTCAGACAAGCGAAACGTCCACGAGATGGAGAAGCCTTCATGAGGCTTTCCCTTTGATTCTCGCCGTTGTGCATGCGGTGCCGAGAACGGAAATCCGCATACCGCACTGAGATCTTGCAGAATGATTTGACGCGCCCTTCTCATCTTGCTTTACCCGTGCGTTCATTCGAACAAGCAGGTCACGTCCGCCACCTGGGAATCTGGTTCGGCGAGCTCCCTGCCGGCGATATCACGCCGCCTTGCCGATGCTGCGCTATCCTTTCGGCTGCACGCCGAGGAGGAGCCCCATGGCAACGACCGGTCATTTATTCGAGCATGCAGGGCATCGCTTCTACTACACGCTGACCATTGATCACCAAGGCTTGAGTGCCCATGTGACCTGTGATGGGAAGGCGCTTAATCGGTTCCATTCACCCTTTAGCGGGCACGGCGCCAGCCACGACAAGGTGCTGATGACATGTAAACGATTGGTCGAGGTGTCGATCCGGGAGAACCGGATCAAGTGGCACTGAGAACCAGGCGGGCCCACCTTCAAGACGGGTGGCATCCAGCGCCGGTAGCTAGGAATATTCAATGATTCCAGGTGGAAGCCTGGCGCTTGGCGAGAACTTCCACCAAGACGACATCATTGGATCGCATGGAAATGGGCAAGCTTGCTATGCCATTCGAACTGATCGCCAGCGCGCGCAGTTCGGGACGATCCGCGGTCGTGACCTGCAGTTGCCGCAACTGGTCGTCACTAAGTGTTGCGGGTGAACCCATGCGCAAGTAAGCCGAATAGGCATCGTTGGCATCGTAGCCCGTCCTATAGATGGCCACCTGGTAGTTGCCTGGCTGCATATGCTGAAGATCGAGGCTCACCATTCGCGCCGGTTGCGATGGAAAAACCTTGGTATAGAACGACCGATCGCTCTGCTCCTGCTTGGGCGAGACGAAATCCCAGACCAGCGCCTTGAGCACATGGTCGTTCCACGTGACATGACTTTGCGCATCGTCGGTTTTCAGTTCGGTGCGGCCCAGGCGATGCAGGTATTTGTAGGCGAAATAAGCCGGCTTGCGTATGCCTTGTGGATTCAGCAAGCCAAACCCTCCCTGGAATGGCGCGGTCGGCGGGCCGGGCTCTTCGAACAAATCGCTGAAGGTCCAGTAGCTCATGCCTTGCGCCATACCTTCACAGGCTTTGAGCTTGCTGAGAATGTACGCAGCACTCACATACGAGTCGTGCACCGGGTCGCGCGGCGTGTAGCTGGTGCTCCATTCGGTGAAGTAAAGCGGCAACCCGGGCCTGGCGGAACTGTCGATCTGCGCGCGCACGCGACGCACGTCGCCGACGATCGCATCCGGAGACGGCGACAGCTTCGTGTCGCTTTCGCCATGCTCGTCGAGGAACCCGCCGTCCACGCCGTAGGTATGTGTGGTGATGAAATCGAGCGGCACGCCGGCCTGCACCGTGTGCCGTATCAACTCAGGCACCCATGCCGCACCGGCGGTGGCTGGTCCACCCACTCTCAACTGCGGATCCACCTGCTTGATGGTTCGCGCGGTGGCATCGTAAAGATCGAAATACGCCTTTTGATCACCGCCCTGCCAGAAACCGGGCAGGTTGGGCTCGTTCCAGACTTCGAAATACCAGGTCCTGATTTCTTGTTGTCCGTAGCGTCGTTCCAGATGACGGACGAAGGCCTCGACCAAGCCTGTCCATTTGGGAAGTTGCGGACGCGAGGTGTTGCCCTTCCAGTAGAAGATGTGCTGGTCGGATGTCTTCATCGCCTCCGGGGTAAATCCCAGCTCGACGAAAGGCCGGATACCTATCGCAAGCAATCTGTCGTAAAGGCGGTCGATCTTCGTCCAATCGTAGACCGGCTTGCCGTTCACTTCCCGATACGTGCCCAGCACATCGTGAAAAATGGCATGGAAGCGGATATAACGCGGACCCAATTCCTCGCTTACGGTCTCGAGCTGAGCGAGGCTGTCCTCGCGCATCAGCGTTCCCGGATAGTCCGAGCCGATGGACAATTCGTAGTAGCGATCAAGCGGCGATGACGCACCATCGACGTCAACAGTGATGTGCCGGACATGTTGATCAGCGTGTGCCGCAGGCGCCATAACGCAAAGAACAATCGCTGCCAACGACACGCGCAACATAAGGTTCATCCGTCGGGCGCGCATCAGTGAAGATCCAGCACGACCACGGATTTCGGCGGCAACACAACCGTCACCACTCCGTGCTTGAATGTTGCGCCATCAAAGGCGACTGGCCTGACCCGATCCGGATGATCGAACGTGTTGATGGCGTTGATCTCCGAGGCAGTCAGCTCGCGCCCCTGCACCGCCGATCCTTTGACGCCCAGGACCGTCAGGCGAACAGTGTCTGCGTGGTGCGGGTCGAGATTCACCAGCGCCACATGCACGACACCGGCAGCATCGCGTCCCGCCGTGGCGTGGACACCCGGCACCGAGACATTCCCGTAGCGATACACCGGTGCCTGCACGTCGACCGGCAGATAAGTGGCACCCTGGAACACCTTGTACATGTCGAACACGTAATACGTCGGCGTCAACACCATCCTCGACTGGTCGGTGAGGATCATCGCCTGCAGCACGTTCACCATTTGCGCGATGTTGGCCATGCGCACGCGGTCTGCATGCGCCTGGAAGATGTCCAGCGTGACGGCTGCCGAAAGCGCGTCGCGCAGGCTGTTCTGCTGATAGAGCGCGGCGTCGCCCGCGCCGGGGTCCCGATCCATCCAGTTACCCCATTCGTCGACGACCAGCGCCACGCGTTTCTTGGGATCGTATTTATCCATCACCGCGCTGTGCCTCGCGATGAGATCGTCCATGCGCAAAGCACCCTGCAGCGTGGACATCCATTCATCCTCGCCGAACTGCGTGGCCGAGCCTTTGTGCGACCAGTCGCCGGTCGGAATGGTGTAGTCGTGCAGACTGATCGCATCGATCTGGCTGCCCGCGATCGACATGACGGTATCCGTCCAGCCAACGTCGCCGGCATTCGCGCCACTCGCGACCCTGACGACAGGCGCGTTGCTCGGTGCGTGCACGAATGTTGCGTACTGACGGTAGACGTCGGCATAGAACTGCGGACGCATGGACCCGCCGCACCCCCACATCTCGTTACCGATGCCGGCGTAATCGAGCTTCCATGGCTTGTCGCGTCCGTTCGCGCGCCGCTGCTGCGCCAGGCTCGAATGGCCGTCCGCGGTCATGTATTCGATCCATTGGCTCATCTCACGCGGCGTACCCGTGCCGACATTGATGTTGACGTAAGTCTTGGCGCCGATCAGCTCGGCGAAATCCATGAACTCATGCGTACCGAACTGGTTGCTGTCCTCGCCGCCCCAGGACGCATTCATGCGCACGGGCCGCTTGTCACGCGGGCCAATGCCGTCGCGCCAGTCGTATTGATCGGCAAAGCAGCCGCCGGGCCAGCGAATGACCGGCACCTTGATCGCCTTCAACGCGTCGACAACGTCCTTGCGATATCCCCTGATATTGGGAATGGAGGAATGTTCCCCGACCCAGATACCACCGTAGATGCCGCGCCCGAGCTGTTCGGCGAACTGGCCGTAGATTTCCGGATGGATGACCGGCCCGGGCCGATCTGCATGCACGATGACCTGGGCCTCCTGCGCGACATCTGCGTATCCATGACCCGATGCCAGCACCAGCAAGGTGAAAAGGCCGCCTCTCCACGCCCGAACCTTTCCCTTCATGAGCATCTCCCCACAGTCATAGGGAGAGTCGAGCAAATTCCGGGTAATGATTTCCAGAGGGAGGCTTTTATGATTTTGATCAGAGCCCCATCAGAGGGAACGATAAAAACGATAAAGGAGACGGCACAGAGTCCGTGCCGTCTCGTTCTGCCTTGGTTGGGTTTGCCTCAACTCGCCGACTGCACGAGTTCTCGCGGGTGAAGCAAATCCTCCAGCCCGATGCGCCGAAACATCTCCGCACGAACGCGATCGGCGACACCGTTGACGATCTCGCAACCGTCCTGTGAAGGGTCGATATGCGTGCGGAATGGGCGTTTTCCGAATGGCGTATCCACCACATGCACGATGGCGTCCGCGACAGCACTGACATCGGCATCGGCAGGTTCCAGCGAAGCGAGACCCTTGAGGCTTTGCTCCGGAAGACCGGCGTAAGGGCCCTGATCGTATTCGGCCGCGCGGGCTTTATCGGAAGGCGAGCCCGAATGAGCGAAATGATGGGTGCCTTTCGTAAACGCTCCCGGCACGATGATCGAGGTTTCGATGCCCCAGCGCGATAGCTCGCTGGCGTAGCTGACAGCAAGCGAATCCATCGCGGCCTTCGCGGCAAAGTAAGGTGAAAGATAAGGTGGCGTACCGCCGCGTGCACTGCTGCTGGAAACCCAGATCACCAGCCCCCGCCCTTGTTTGCGCAACTGCGGAAGTGCGGCGCGATTCACACGCTGCGTGCTCAGCACGTTGATGTCGTAGAGCTGCGCGAATTGCTCCGGCGTAAAAGCCTCGGCGGGACCAAACGACATATGGCCGGCGTTATGGATGATCACATCAAGACGCCCGTGCGCCGCGATAATCTCCTGGATGCCCGCTTCGCAGGATGCCTCCGAGGCGACATCCAGTTCGACCGTACGCAGGTCGACAGCATGCTCAGCCGCATACTGTTGCACGGCGGCAACCTGAGGCGCATTGCGGCCCGTGGTTTCACGCATGCTCGCGTAGACGGTGTGCCCGGCGTGAGCAAGGGCTCGTGCGGCAAGCGCACCAAAGCCACTGGATGCCCCGGTGATGACGATGACTTGTTTCATGATTAGGTTTCCTTGCGTTGAACGTTGGAAAATGCGCGACGGTGCGCGCCGATATCCGCGCGCGATCAGATGATTCCGCCATTGGCGCGCAACACCTGGCCGTTGACCCACCCACCATCCGGGCCTGCCAGGAAAGCGACGGTATTGGCGATATCGCCGGGCTGTCCCAGCCGCTCCAGAGGCGCCAGCTTGGCCAGACGATCGACCACTTCCTGCGGCTTGCCCTTGAGGAACAGATCCGTCGCAGTCGGACCCGGCGCAACGGCATTGACGGTGATGTCGCGCCCACGCAACTCTTTGGCGAACACGCTCGTCATCGCTTCGACACCGGCTTTGGTTGCGGCGTACACCGCATAGGTCGGCTGCAACAACGCGACTACGCTCGAGGAAAAATTGATGATGCGGCCGCCTGCGCGCAAACGCGTCGCCGCTTCGCGCAGCGTGTTGAACGTACCTTTCAGATTGACGGCGATCTGGCGATCGAACGAGGCATCATCGGCATCGGCGATGCTGGCAAGGTTCATGATGCCGGCGTTGTTGACCAACACATCCACACCGCCAAAAGCGGTCTCCGCGGCATCGAAAAGCCGACGGACATCGGCGGCATCGCTGACATCGGCCTTTGCCGCCAACGCATGCCCACCCGCCTGCTCGATCGTGCGCACCAGGGCTTCGGCCGGCGCGGCGTTTTCTGCGTAGTTGACGATGACCGTGAAACCGTCGTTCGCCAGGCGTTGTGCGATGGCGGCGCCGATGCCACGCGAAGCGCCGGTCACCAGGGCGACTTTCTGAGTTTGCTTATTCATGAGTTTTCTCCGGGTCCGGCACCGTGCCGGCTTGGAAGAACTCTAGGCTTTCAACTTGGATGAATAATCAGTGCTAATCTGGTAACAGAATTCTCCATCGGCGAACAATGAGGTCGATATGGACCGCCTGGACGTCATGCGGTTATTCACCCGGATCGTCGAGCGTCAGAGCTTCACCCTGGCCGCCCAGGACCTCGAATGGCCTCGTTCAACGGCCACGCAAGTCATCCAGGATCTGGAAAAGCGGCTGGGGGTGCGGCTGCTGCAGCGAACCACACGCCACGTAAAAGCCACGCTCGACGGCGAAGCGTATTACCGCCGTTGCATCGCGATTCTGGGCGACGTCGAAGATGCCGAGGCGGCCTTCAGCGATGCCAAGCCACGAGGTTTATTGCGGATCGATGTCCATGGCACGCTGACGCGCCATTTCGTGTTGCCGGCGCTCCCCGCTTTTCTCGTCAGGTATCCGGATCTTCAACTGCATATCGGCGAAGGGGATCGCCTTGTCGATCTGGTCCGTGAAGGCATCGATTGCGTCCTGCGCGTGGGCGACTTGCACGACAGCGCGATGATAGGGCGGCGCGTTGCATTGCTCGAAGAAGTGACGTGCGCGAGTCCTGCCTATGTGGCGCGT
The DNA here is from genome assembly GCF_003363265.1 of Dyella psychrodurans. Lineage (GTDB taxonomy): Bacteria > Pseudomonadota > Gammaproteobacteria > Xanthomonadales > Rhodanobacteraceae > Dyella_B > Dyella_B psychrodurans. Next base: position 1,150,144 of record NZ_QRBF01000001.1, read on the forward strand.
TACGGCAACCCGATCAGCATCGACGATCTCACGGGGCACGCCAGCATCGGCTTCGTATCATCGGCCAGCGGCATGGCACTGCCGCTTGAGTTCACCGTCAACGGCAATCTGCGAAACGTCGCACTGCCCTCGACGGTGACCGTCACCAGTGCGGAGACCTACGTCGCGGCGGCCAAGCTTGGGCTCGGATTGATCCAGGTGCCTCGCTACCACGTACAAGCAGATCTGGCTGCGGGAACACTGGTTACTGTTCTTCCCGATTTTCCACCCTCGCCGACGCCGGTATCGCTGCTTTATCCGCACAGCCGGCAACTCTCGCCACGCGTCCGCGTCTTCATCGAATGGGTGACACAAGCATTCGCCCAGGCATAAAAGTCACGCAGCGCCGGTCTCCTTGATACGTGGCACGTTCCGTTGAGTCGAAAGCAGGCATCGACCACCGTCAACACAACGGCGTCATCCATCGTCGATGCCATCTGCCTGCGCTAGCGTGCGCCTTCGACCAGTGCACGGACTGCCTGATCCAGATCGACCCGTCCCTTGCGAATGCTGGTGTCTTCGCCTTCGAAAGTGATCCAACCTTCGTTGAAGCCATCCAGCATCTGAATCCGCGGCACGGGGTCGTTCATGCCCTGCGCGCGGAAGAGCCCGGCCCAGTCTTCCCGTGGCACGACCTCGGTACGGACGGTGCGGCCAAGGATTCTGGTGAACGCTGCGGCGATGTCGTTGGCAGATACGCGGCGCGGTCCTTCCAGCTCAACGATACGGGTGCCGGCCCATTGTTCCTGGATGAGCTCCGCCGCGACGCGTCCGACATCTTCTGTCGAGACCATCGGGAACGTCGCATCGACGGGCTGCAGGAAGCTATGGATGACACCATCCCGTTGTGCTGATTCGACATCCCATTGCAGATTGTCGAGAAACCAGCTGGGACGCAGTACCGTCAGCGGCATCGTCAGGCCGGTCAACGCCTCTTCGAGGATCGTGCGCTGGGTCAGCAGGTTGGGTTGTTTCGCCTGGGCGCCAATCGTCGACAGGCACACCACCCTTCCCGGAGCTGCGGCACTAAGCGCCTGCCGGATGGTCGCCGCACCTTGGCGAGCTTCCGGGAAACCCGGCGCCGGATCGAAATTGGACGGCGGCAGGATGAACACGCCCTCGGCACCTCGAAATGCGGCGGTCAGCGATGCCGCGTCGTCCATGTCGGCGATGGCCACCTCACAGCCTTTTTCGGCAAATGCCCTGCCCTTCTCAGCATCGCGGACGATGGCTCGTACAGGCTGGTTGGCGTTCAAGAGGGCGCGTGCCATGGCACTGCCGACTTTTCCGGTGATTCCGGTAATCGCGTACATGGATTTCTCCTTGGTCAAAAGCGGTATGGGGGACGAAGCGAGTCCCGGTGCTGCGTAAGGTAGTGACTAACCACCATTGACTGAAGTGAAATCAGATCAAATAATTGATGACATATAGTCAAAGGACATTTTCGAATGGCGTTTGATGGGCGCGTGATCTCGAATGTCGGGGTGCTGGCGGCGATCATCGAAAGCGGCGGCTTTTCCCGCGCCGCCGAAACGCTTGGCCTGTCGCCCTCGGGCGTGAGCCGGGCGATATCGCGGCTGGAGGCACGCATCGGCGTAAGGTTGCTGGACCGCAATACGCGGTCGGTATCGTTGACGGACGAGGGCCGGCGATTCTTCGAAAACGTTGCGCCGCTATTGAACGGCATCGAAAACGCGGTGGTGATGACCGCCGGCGCGGCCGAAACCGTAAGGGGGCGCCTGCGCGTCAATGTCGACGCGTTCTTCGCCCGCATGATGCTGGCCCCTCATGTCGCGCGCTTCATGGACATGCATCCGGACATTGCGCTGGAACTTGTCGTCAAGGATCAGCTTGGCGACCTAGTCGGTGAAGGTTTCGACATCGCCGTCCGCTTTGGTGAACCGCCCGAGTCCTCGCTCATCGCCCGCAAACTCGCCGAGACGCGCACGATCACTGTCGCCGCGCGGGCTTATCTGGAAAAACACGGTACGCCAGCGAACCCGAACGATCTGGCACAACACGAATGCATCCTGGTGCGTAACTCACTCACCGGACAACTGATGCGGGATTGGCACTATCGGCGCAACCGGAAAACGCTCACGGCAAGTGTGCATGGACGACTGGTAGTCAACGAAGCCGGAACCCTGCTGGGCGCATGTCTGGCGGGTGCAGGAATCGCGCGCATGAAAGCCATCGGCATCCGCGACCAGCTCGCCGCCGGCGAACTGATCGAACTGTTACCCGATTGGCAATGCGAGGGTTTCCCTCTCTATGCCTTGTATCCGTCGCGCCATCTTCCCGCGGCCAAGGTTCGGGCCTTCATCGATTTCGTCGTTACGTCGGTGCTTGAGCCAACGAACAATTAGTGCCTGAAGTTCGCCTGGATCTGCATAGCGCAGCGTTACTTGCATGCTGCAAGCGGCACCTTATCGGCCATTCCCTCCGCATGGAGGGAAGCTGCCTCCTCGGCTGCGCGCGCATTCAAGGCGATGTGCTTCAGGCAATTTTGAAAAATTGCCAAATCCGCGTCACGAATCCCGTCCGTCAGCGACTCCATGGTCGTATCGAACAAAGGTCCCAATTGATCTGCCAATGCCGCGCCGTCATCCGTAGCGCGAAGGTAAGCGACGCGCCTATCGTGATCGCTGGGAACGCGTACCACCAAGCCCCTCTGCACCAGGCGATCCACCAATCCCGTGATCGAGCTAGGCTGCACCTTGTACTGTCGCGCGAGGTCGATAGAGGTAACGTCGCTGCGGTCCCTTACCAGCAGAAGAACGCTTGCCTGCATCCCCGTTATGCCGCCGAGCGCGTAGGTATGCTGGGTGATGAACGACCATATGGCCATGTTGGCTCGCCCCGTAAGATGGGCCAGACTTTGCGATAGGTCGGAAACGTGACAGGCGGCTCGTGAAGGGATCATCACCGTTACTCCAATCAAATGCTTCAGGTTCTTTGCCATGGGTAGAGTTGCGCGATCCTTGAGGACAGGGATCAATCTCCTCGCACGCGCATGATTTTGGTGACCGCGCGGGCAAGAAGCGTTGCGGGATACAAATGTCCGACGGAAGCCTCCAGCACGGACAAACTTCTGGCGATGGGGCTCACGGGAATGATGTCTCCAAATCCCACCGACGTCAGAATGGAAAACGAAAAGTATTCAAGGGCCGCGCGAAGCGCCGACTGGTCCGAATTGGGCGGCAAATTCGCGAACGCCCCGGGTGACACCGTGTTGATCAATCGAAAGACAAGGCCGAAGAGCAGCCCGATATTCAGATAGAGGGCAATCGAACCCAATACGCGATGTCCCGTAAAACGCCCGGGAGCGAATACGGCTCTAAAGACCGCAATCGTCAACAACATGAACGTGGCGATCGCCAAGGCGTCTTCGGCCACGAGAAAGTCTTTCAGACTGTTGAAGCGCTCCAATACGGCAATGATGGCCGACAGCAACAGTGCCGCCAGGCCAATCATGAGCGGCGATCCCTTGTGGGTTGCAAAGATCACACACGAAGCGAAGATCAGCGGCAGAACGCCTACGACACTTGATGGAAGCCGCGACGATGTCGCTGCAGCAGGCACAACGCAGTAAATCGTGAAGCACTGCATCACCAACAGGAACGATAGTGCCGGATCACGCCACTTATCGCGCTGTTGCGACATGCGATCCGCGAGCTGCCTGATCATCCACATGACCGGGCACCTCCCAAAGCTGCTTCATGGCCCCTTTTGACCGCGATATCGCGCATGATCCGTTGCAGGCCGCAAAAGTCGAGAGGCTTTGTGAAAAGCGGCAGCGAAGCATACGGGCCAGATAGCGAAATCGACGGGTCCGTGGAAACGCAAACAGTCGGTACGCCTTCGGCTCGAAGGAGATCCATCATCGCGTACGTCGTACTACGCGGATGACTGATGTCCACCACGGCGACGGCCAGCAAGTGATCCTGCCTGATCAGCGACACCGCACCCGAGGAGTCGTTGACGGAAACGAGCAGTGTGAGCAGGCCTTCCGACTCGATGGCGTCGCACAGGTCCGCAGCCACCGGCAAGTCGTCCTCCAGCACGAGAGCGCAACTGAGCGGAATGGAAGGTACGGCCATGATATTCAATGCGTGCACGTCGGCTCGGTTCATTTCCTTTTGGCGGTCTTTGCCGCGACGCGATTCTGATCAGCAACTGGTTGCGAAGCCGCACTGATGCCATACAGAAAGATGTCGACAGCCGACGTCACGTACTTCTTGATTTCTTTTTGGCCGGGTGGCGGACTAAGACCGAGGGCAACGCGCAGATGCAAGTTGTCGCGCAACATGCCAAGCAGATGGCCCGCGGCGATGTCGCAGTCCTCCAGGCGAATCTCCCCACGTTCTTTGGCGTGGTTTAGAACTTGCGCAACCCGATGCTGAGCCTTGCCAGGCCCGTTGACGTAATACGCCTTCGCTAGCTCCGGGAACCGCAGCGCTTCGGTGAGGATGGATCGATAGACACCAATGAAGCCCGGGGATAGCAGCGCGCTCGTCACATCGCACCCGAACTCAACAAGGGTTTCGCGCAAACCTTGATGCTCGATGCGCGCGTCATCCAGCGCAGCCATCGCCAGATTGGCGCTTTCAGAAACGAAGGCGACGAAGAGCCCTTCTTTGCTACCGAACTCTTGATAGATCGCGCGCTTGGATCCGCCCACGCGCTCGATGATCGAGTCGATGCTGGTTGCCGCGTAGCCCTGCAGGAAAAAGACTTCGCCGGCCGCCTGCAGCATGGCCCGGCGCCGATCCGCTTTGGCTTGACGCTTTTTGGGGGGGTGATTCATGGCTGGAATGGCCGTCGATTTGTGGTAATGTACGTTACCGTACCACAATGACAAGACGGGTAAAAGTACGTTCTCGCGCCACACGGTCCCGGACCGGACGCCCGCCCTCACCTGTTCGCACATTCTCGGCTTGGGGTATTGCATTTATCTGCAAAGTCAGATACTGTATTATCAGAATATGGCAAACCGCTCTGATAGCCGGCAGATGTAACCCGCCATCCTCTGCCCACCTCCTGGCTGTTTTGCCCGTTTTTTTTAACTATTTATCTGACTTGTCAGACAAGTTATCCGAACTCAATCCTTCGTACTCGTTAAGGCATCAGGCACTTTATGAACTCCCAAACGACCCCAGCGACGCCGGCCCCGCTCACGGGCATCCGCTTTGCGTTGGGTGCGTTCGCGGTGGCGCTTGCCACCTTCATGAACGTACTGGATTCCTCGATCGCCAATGTCGCCATCCCCACCCTCTCCGGCGACCTGGGCGTATCGGTGGATGACGGTACGTGGGTGATCACGATGTTTTCCGCCGCCAACGCCGTGTCGATTCCGCTGACCGGCTGGCTGACGCAACGTGTGGGCCAGGTAAAGCTGTTCGTGGCGGCGATCCTGCTGTTCGTGATCACCTCGGCGATGTGCGGTATCGCCCCCAACCTGCCCGTGCTGCTTATCGCGCGCGTGTTGCAAGGCGTTGCGGCAGGCCCGCTCGTGCCTCTTTCGCAAGCCTTGCTGCTCACTACTTTTCCCAAGAACAAAAGCGCAAGCGCCTTGTCGTTATGGGCCATGACGGCCACGGTCGGCCCCATCGCCGGCCCTTGGCTCGGTGGCTGGATTACCGACAGCTACAGCTGGTCATGGATCTTCTATATCAACGTGCCGGTCGGCCTGTTCACCGCAGCCGTGGTCTGGGCGCTCTATCGCGACCGCGAGACCCCATCGCGCAAGCTGCCTATCGACACCGTCGGCCTGATCTCGCTGGTCTGCTGGGTCGGCTCTCTGCAGATCATGCTGGACAAAGGCAAGGATCTGGACTGGTTCAACTCGCCGGTGATCTGCGCGCTGGCCGTGTTCGCCCTGCTCAGTTTCGTGTTCTTCCTCATCTGGGAATTCACCGAGGAAAAGCCGATCGTGGATCTGCGACTATTCAAAGGACGCAACTTCCTGGGCGGCACCGTGGCGATTTCCGTGGCTTATGCGGTCTTCTTTGCGAATCTGGTGCTCCTGCCGCAGTGGATTCAGGAATACCTGGGATACCGCGCCATGGATGCAGGCAAGGTAACGGCGCCGCTTGGAATCTTTGCGGTGATACTCGCGCCGGTGATGGGCAAGATCATGCCCAAGTCCGATGCACGCATACTGGCCACCCTGGCTTTCCTTGGGTTCGCTGGCGTCTTCTTCATGCGGGCCAATTACGTACCCAATCTGGATGCCTATACGCTAGTACTGCCGACGCTACTGCAGGGTATCCCCATGGCGCTGTTCTTCGTGCCCCTGACTGCGATCATTCTTTCGGGGCTTCCTCACGACAAAATTCCTGCCGCTGCCGGACTGTCGAACTTCGTGCGCATCTTCGCCGGTGCCGTGGGGACGTCCTTGTTGACCACGGGCTGGAGCGACCGAACGATCCTGCATCATGCCAGGCTCATCGAGCAGGCCAATGCGTACAACCCGATTTACACGCACGGAATCGCCCAGGTTCAGTCCACACTCAACGTCGGTGCGTCCAACGCGCTGGCCTTCTTCGAATCGGGCCTGAGCGCACAAGCGGCCATGCTTGGACTCAACGACATTTCCTGGCTATCCGCCGTGCTTTTCATAGTGATCATTCCATTGATCTGGATCACTCATCCAAGCAAAGACGCGGTTGCCGGGGCCGCGACGGCTGGCGGTCATTGAGCCATGCAAACAAGCATTCAAAAACATCCAGGACATCGTATGAATCACTACACCAGCAAAAATTTCGTGCTCACCAAGAGCATCGGATTCCTGTTGAACAAGGCTCGCAACATTGTCGTGACCGAGACCGATGCTGCCTACAAGGATCTGGATATCACCGCTCAGCAGATGGGCATTCTGTTCTCGATGAAAAGTGGCCTGGCAGCAACGCCCTTCGAATTGTCGAAGCTCTTGAGCATCGATACCGGCCTGATGACGCGCCTGCTTGACAAGCTGGAGACGAAAGAACTCCTGAAACGCGTCCGCAGCGTCGACGATCGCCGCGTGGTCAACCTTAAGTTGACCGCCAAAGGCGAAGCTGCCGCAGAACAGATTCCCGACATCTCGCCGCCGGTACTCAATGCACGACTGAAGAACTTCACCAAGGCCGAATTTGAGGAACTGCTCCGACTTCTCCGTAAATTCATCGGCGATAGCGCGTAACGCCAGACCTCAAGACTCATCACACCCCATCGTTCACTTCACGCCTGGAGCGCATCGTCGATGCGCTTCACGGCCTAACTCATCCCTTTGACTGCCAGAGATTGAAATTTATGCGTGCACATATCCTAGCGGCTGCGGTCGGAATGACCCTCGCACTGGCGGCTTGCGCCAGTACGGGTGGCCTGCGTCCGGACGGCACGCCGATCGACCCAACCTCCCTCAAGACCGAGCAAAGCCTGGCGAATGTGACTCTTTCGCCGGCAGCCTGGCCAAAAACCGATTGGTGGACATCGCTGGGCGATCCACAACTGAATGCATTGATCGCCGAAGCGTTACACGACAATCCGAGCCTGGCCGAAGCCGATGCGCGCGCTCGCGCGGCGCAAGCCGAAACGGGTACTGCCGATGCCGCGCGCAAGCCCACGGTGGATGTCGGTGGCAGCGTGCAGGAAGCAAGAATTCCTACCACCATTCCTCACCTCGGCAATGGGCATAACGAAACCGCCAAATACGTCGATGTCGATTTTCACTGGGACCTCGACCTGTGGGGCGGCGAGCGCGCGACATGGCAAGCTGCGCTTGGCCAGGAACGCGCCACCGAAGTCGATGTCCAGGCTGCACGTATCGAGCTTTCCGCCAATGTCGCACGCGCCTATGTGCAGTTGGGCTACGCCTATGCAGACCAGGATGTCACCGTCGCGGAACTGCAACGCGCGACACAGGTGCTTGCGCTGACGAAGCAGCGCGTCGACGCCGGCATCGACAGTGATGTGCAACTCAAGCAGAGCGAATCCGAAGTCGCCGCGGCGCAAGGCCAGAAGGCATTTGCCGATCGCGAGATCGACGCCGCACGCTCGGCATTGGCGATCCTGCTCGGCAAGGGCCCGGATCGTGGCAAGGACATCGCCCGTCCGAAGTTGCTGCCCCCGGACTCGCTCGACATTCCCGCCGATCTTCCGGTGGAACTGCTAGGCCATCGTGCCGACCTTGTCGCTGCGCGCTGGCGTGTCGAAGCCTCCGCGAAGGACATCACGGCCGCCAAGACCGAATTTCTACCGAACGTCAACATCAGTGCGGTGGCCGGACTGGTCATGGTCGGCGGCGGCAATCTGTTCCAGGCCAAGTCGCGCTTCTACGACGCCGGCCCTGCCTTCAGCTTGCCGATCTTCGACGGTGGCCGCCGCCGCTCCAACCTCGATAGCAAAGACGCGGGATACGACCTTGCTGTCGCGAAATACAACGAAACGCTGGTACGCGCCGTCAACGAAGTATCCGACGACAACGACGCTCTCGCCTCGCTGAAAGTTCAGATCGATGCGCAGCAGCGCGCGGTGGATGCCGCCAACGACGCGTGGACGCTCGCGGAACAGCGCTACCAGGCCGGTATCGGCAGCTATCTGGAAGCACTCAGCGTGCGTCAGGAGCTGCTCGTTGCCGAACGGCGCATGGCCGAGCTCCACGCGCAGCAGGCGGACACCGACGTGCAATTGATCCAGGCGCTCGGCGGCGGTTATCGCCCCGGCCAATCCGCTCCGGATGCAGCCACTTCCGCTGCCGAAGCGTCTTCCCATTCCCTTATCAATCATTCCTGAGGCATCTCTCATGTCCACTGAAACCTCAACCACGGCCGAGCGCCCGGCGGAACAGAGTAAAGGCAGCAAGCGCGGTTTTCTGATGCGTATCCTTGGCGCAACCACGCTCGCCGGCGCGATAGCATTTGGCGCGTGGTACTACCTCGACGGTCGCTGGTACGAAGGTACGGACGATGCCTACGTCAACGGCAACATTGTGCAAGTCACACCGCAGATCACGGGCACCGTCGTTTCCATTGGCGCCGACGACGGCGATCTGGTGAAGCAAGGCGACGTGCTGATCAAGCTGGATCGTTCCGACGCCGACGTTGCTTTACAGCATGCTTCCGCCAACCTTGCCAACACCGTGCGCCGGGTACGCGGTCTCTACAGCACCGTATCCGGCGCGCAAGCTGCCGTCGCGGTTCGCCGCGTGGCCGTGGAAAAGGCGCAGCTCGATTACAACCGTCGCCGCGATCTGGCCAAAACGGGTGCCATCTCGGCGGAAGAACTGTCTCACGCACAAGATGCGCTGACCGCCGCGGAAAACGCACTGACCGATGCACAGCAACAGTTGCAGACCAACAAGGTGCTGGTCGACGACACCGTGGTCGCCTCCCATCCTGACGTGAAAGCCGCGGCGGCGGCTTACAGAGCCGCGTATCTTGACGATATTCGTACGACCATCGCGGCGCCTGTCACCGGCTATGTCGCCAAACGCACGGTGCAGGTCGGTCAGCGCGTGCAGCCGGGCGCGCCCTTGATGGCCGTGGTGCCTTTGCATGATGTGTGGGTGGACGCGAACTTCAAGGAGACGCAACTCACCGACATGCGTATCGGCCAGCCCGTCGAGATCACGGCCGACGTCTACGGCCAGTCCGTGAAATACCAGGGCAAAGTGCTCGAACTGGGTGTCGGCACAGGCGCCGCGTTCTCCTTGCTGCCGGCCCAGAACGCGACCGGCAACTGGATCAAGATCGTTCAGCGCATGCCCGTACGCGTCGTGCTCACGGACCCCGCGCAGCTCGATCGGCACCCGCTGCGCATCGGCATGTCCATGAATGCGGAAGTCAATCTTCGCAACCAGACGGGCCCCATGCTCGCCCAGCAGCCGCAAGTCGATCCTCGCTACAGCACCGATGTATTCCAGCAAGAGCTGGCTCATGCCGATATCAACATCGCGAAAATTGTCCACGCCAACATGGCTGGAAGCGTCGATTGAAAGAATAGCTTTCTCGCAACACGCATTTAGTTCTATCGCATAAGAGGTGGTAACTCCCATGCACAAACAACCGAGCAGGTTCGTGGACATTGCGAAGGATGTCGCAGAGGTCGAATCACTGCATGAACGTTCAAGGATCAAAGCATTCGAATGGCTTGAAACCTACGCGCCGTCGCTGGCAGGTGCCGCCTTGCTGATGTGTGGTGGCCGTGATCGCGCGGCGAGATGGATGTGCGTAAAGCACCGCATGCTGGACGGGCATTCCGCTTACGAGGCGCTGGCTCAAGGCGAACTGGACCAGGTATGGGATCTGCTCATCGGCGCAGGAAAAAGGACTTGATCCAGGCACGGCCACGAGCAGAGACATACCAAGATCAGATGTGTGCACCACCCGGATCGCCATCGCTGTGCACATATTTCACCGGCAAAATTTTTCATCGGCAACAACGATGATAATTTGAGCAATTATGCAACCAAAACTACCAGGCTCGTTTTGAAAAGCATGTGTTGGCGCAACAGGTATTGGTTGCATGCGCATTCGAGGTGTACAGTTGCCGTCGTCGTCCATAAAAAACGTCGCTTACTGTCGTTCGTTGTCGCACCAAATACAACTCAGTGCTTTGACACAAGGAATATCTCTTCGTCCCCAGAGGAGGCACCATGCCTGTCACCGCTCACGCCCACATCCCTTTCGAACTTTATAAAGCCAACCTTCAATTTACGCTGCGCACAAGCAAGCTGTTGAAGGAATGCGGACAGCACTGGCTCAGCACCTTCGGTCACGCCTTCGGTGAAAATGTCGCCGCCACGCAGGAACAGATCGAAAAAATCTCTCTGAACGACAACTGGTATTCGCTGGCGACGATTCCGAACGAGGCGTTTTTGCGCCTGACGCAAGCAAGTGCGGGTGATGAGTCGTCGATCGCAAAGGCTGCCGTCATCAATCGAACCCGATTCCTGACCGGGATGCAGGATGCGTTCTCGCTCTGGCAGCGCGATACCACCAAGGCCGTGGGCCATCTCGAAGCCGCCGACTCGCTCAACACGGCGATGGCCGATTTTTTCAACCTCTTCAACAACGCCGCCAATCCAAAGTACGCCGATGACCACTGAACATGTGGCCTTGGTGACCGGTGGCATGGGCGGTATCGGCGAGGCGATTGCCAGGGCCTTGCACGATGACGGCTGCACGGTGCTTGTCACGCATTCTCCGCACAACGACCACGTCGATGCCTGGCTTGAGGATCAGTTCGCGAAGGGCTATCGCTTCAAGGCCTACGGCGTCGACGTGGCCGACTTTTCCTCATGCCGGGATATGGCCGAGAAGGTCGCCAAGGATGGTCACGAGGTCGACATTCTGATCAACAATGCCGGCGTGACGCGCGATCGACGCTTCCTCAAGATGAGCAAGGAAGACTGGGACATCGTGATGCGCACCGATCTCGATTCGATGTTCAACGTGACCAAGCAATTCTGCCAGAGCATGGTCGACAGCGGCTGGGGGCGCATCGTCAACATCGGGTCGATCAACGGCACGAAAGGTCAGTTCGGGCAAAGTAATTACGCAGCGGCCAAGGCGGGCATCCATGGCTTTACCGAGTCGCTCGCGCTGGAATTCGCGCGGCACGGCGTAACGGTCAACACAGTGTCGCCCGGCTATATCAACACACATATGTTGGCGTCGGTGCCCAAAGACGTATTGGAAAATAACGTGATCCCTCAGATACCCGTGGGCCGACTGGGTCAACCTGAAGAGATCGCGGCACTCGTTGCCTTCATTTGCAGCGATGTCGCGGCCTTCATGACTGGCAGCGACGTCGCCATCAATGGCGGTCAGCACATGTATTGAACGGGCGGGGTCGGCTTTCACGAGCCGACCCTCGATGGAAGAGCGGCAGTGTGGACATCGGTAACCGGCGCTCTTCAGTGGGACTTGTAAGCGGATCCGCCTTCTTCATTGCCCCGAGGGCGGCTGCCAGAGTTCTACCTTGTTGCCTTCGGGGTCGATAACCCAGCCGAACTTGCCGTACTCGGATTCGTCGACCTTGTCTTCGACTTTGCAGCCTTCGGCCCTGAGAGCAGCCAGGAGCGCATGCAGGTCTTCAACGCGATAGTTGATCATGAAGCTCGCCGTGCTCGGGGCAAAGTACGACGTGTCGCCCTTGAAGAGATTCCACGCCGTGGTTCCGGCACCATTCGTATTGTCTTCGGCCCATCGGAAAGCGACACCGCCCCAGCCTTCGAGTTTCAGGCCAAGATGCACGCGGTACCAGTCGGCCAATGCCTTGGGGTCTTTCGCCTTGAAGAACACTCCACCAATTCCAGTAACCCGTCTCATGGTGTCTCCTTGATCGAGCGATGGGGCTCAGGGTCGTTTCGCGTGGCCTAACGCTGATTTGGCCGCACCGAAAAACGCTGCCGGCGCGGTGTAACACGCTTGCCGATGCGGCAAGCCAAGCTTCCGCAATAGGAACATATCGCCAGATACTTTCAGCACATACGCTGCTTGTCAAAGCACCCGATTGGGAATCGAGAAAGCAATCCTAAACAATTGTTTCATCTGGGCCGGCACATATTTTGCTGTAAGGCGCCAAGCAACGTTTGTACAGACGTTTCCACATCGCACAGACCTTTTACACTTGGGCATGGAGCCCATGCATGCACAGGCTGTACGAACGTGGCTGTCAAAGGGATGTACAAATAGGGTTGTCAGTCTGGTTCCACCCTGTTCTGATTTTTATCCACGCAGATATCGCAGATGAGCTCGCACAAAGTCTCGGGAGGAGGATCGCATGAGCTTTCAAAGGCGCCAATTGCTTCAAATCCTGTCATACGCATTCGGGGCCGGCTTCATGCTGTCCCGGAACGAATCGGCCATGGCGGCACAGAACCCGACGCAGCCGGCAAATCCTGTTCCGCCTGCGAAGGCAGTTGCCAAACATGTATCGACCGGAACGGAGAGGGAAAAAGTAGCTGGAATCGGCGGGTTATTCTTCCGCGCGCATGATCCCGATGCGTTGGGACTCTGGTACCTGCAACACCTGGGCATCGAACTCACGCCAACCAAGGAAGACTCTCCCGTTTGGCAGCAAGAGGCTGGACCGACCGTCTTCAGTCCCTTCCCCGAAAAGACCGGCTATTTCGGAGATCCTCACAAGCTCTGGATGGTGAACTTCCGAGTGCATGACCTCGACAAAATGGCCGCCCAGCTACGAACGGCAGGCATTGAGGTCAAGGTCGACCCGCAAACGTATCCCAATGGGCGCTTTGCTCATCTGCATGACCCTGAGGGAAATCCCATCGAATTGTGGCAACCCTCATAATCATTGAGTGGCGCCGCGAAGGACCTTGCGGCGCGCTGCCGTGCGCGCACAAGACGCTTCATCCACTTCATCGAAACATGTGCCGCGACGCCTCCTGCAAGCCTCCCGCAAGGAGTGCCTTTTGGCAGTTGAGCTGTGATCGCGGACTGGGAGAAGCTGCATCGGCAAGCCATCGTCGTGCCAGGGGCACAACCGTGAGCAACGTAAAGAGGGGGCATCCATGCATTCGTCTTTTCGCACACCGGCGTGGTTTTACTTCAGTCTCGCATTCGGCATCGCGTGGGTGCTGTGGCTTTTCCCGATGCTGGCGAGTCGCGGTATCTTGCCGCTCGGGCAAGTCGCGCAGCTGGCATGTCTGTTTGCCGGGTCCTTTGGGCCTTTTATAGGTGCCTTTGTAGCGGTTTATCGCGATGGTGGCTGGTTGGCAATGCGCGAATTTGCCGGTCGAAGCCTGCGCTACCGCATGGGACCCATCTATTTTCTCAGTGCCATGCTGCTGACGCCGCTGGCGGCAGGCTTGTCGATGCTATGGCTGGCCAGTCACGGCGGCCCGCCGTTCGCCACCGGCGTTTCCCTGAGCCACTTTCCCCTGCTGTATCTCGAATTGTTCCTTTTCGGCGGCTCCGTCAACGAGGAATTCGGTTGGTGCTACGCGATCGATCGCCTGCAGCAGCGGCACAACCTGCTCCGGGCTGCGGTAGTGCTGGGCGTGATCTGGGGCTGCTGGCACATCCCGCTGTTTTTCATTGTCGGCCTGACGCAGTCGTTCATGCCCTTCTGGGCGTTCCTGATCTTTACGATCGCGCTGCGCGTCGTGATTGTCTGGGGTTATGCGAGCAATCGCAAAAGCATCCTGGTTGCCTTGCTCTTTCACACGGCGAGCAATTTCGCCTTCAACCTCTTTGCCGTGGTGGATCGCTCGCCGCAGCACGATGAGCGCGGCTTTATCGGCTTTGCGTTGATCATGCTCGCCGTTTCGCTGCTGGTGGCGCTCACCGCACGCTGCTATCGCCAGGCTCCAACGGATTCGATCGCAACCACGGATGTCGACACGAGTTCGTGAGGGCTAAGTCGACGGATCTGGGCGCATTTGTGTTTGCACAGACAAGCATGTCGAGTGAAAGGGAGGCCGATCATGCACACGCAGAACATTCGGATCGCCATCGATCGACATTGGGCTGCATCCGCTGCGGGCGATCAAGTTGCGGAGCATGACATCTATCATGACGACGCCGTGTGCGAGTACCCGCAGTCGGGCGAGGTCATCCACGGCCGACATAACCTGCAAGCACTTCGCAGTCATCACCCCGGCAGACCGTCGGGGTTCACCGTGCGACGCATCGTGGGAGAAGGCAACCTCTGGATCACCGAGTATGTGATTGCTTACGAGGGCAAGCGCGCATACACCGTGAGCATCATGGAGTTTCGCGGCGAAAAGGTGTCGCACGAAACGCAATACTTCGCCGATCCCTTTGATGCGCCCGCCTGGCGTGCCCAATGGGTCGAGCGACTGAACGCCACCGACCGCATCCCATAACGACATGCACTCGGTGCATCTCGACGGCGCGGTGGATATGAAGCGTCAGCGCTGCCGCGATGCAGCTCCTGATACGAGACGTCCTGATACGTAACGGCTGCCCGGCACACTCCATCGCCAAGGGAAATCCTTGCCCACGCTGAGGCCGATGCGCGGCCCTCCCACCAGGTTCTCAGGCGGAGCCATGCCATCGTCGACAATGGCGAAGCCTTCGCGGGCATTCACCAAATCAATGCCATCCTGGGCTCCACTGATGCCCATCGCTTGCGTCAGGCGTGCGGGTCCGCGGCACAAGTCACGATCATTCGCTATCCGCGGGCGAGCGGCGCGCATTTGCGCAAGTCCCTGCAGGGGCTCCAGTGCTCGAATAAGCACGCCGGAACCAACGCCCACGGAGCCGCACACGCAATTGCAGCACCAGTGCATGCCATAAGTGAAATAGACATACATGTGCCCCGGAGGGCCGAACATGGTTGCATTCCGTGGCGTCTTCCCGCGGAACGTATGTGCAGCCGGATCGACAGCGCCCACATAGGCCTCCACTTCAACGATGCGCCCTGCCCGACCGTCCGCCGCCGCCAGAATTTTGTTGAGAAGCTGCGGCGCGACGTCGGGAGCAGACCGATCGAAGAATGCGCGCGGCAAGGGCGTGCCTGGCCACGCGATCGACGCCTTCTGTTTTCCAATCACCCTGGCCTCCTATGGCCTTGTCGATACATGTTGTGTCGACGCACGCTCGAAGCTCTGACGATGGAATGGCCTGCCTACATCGTTGCCATTCGGAGAAGACATGATGAGCGTCAGCGTCGACACGAGGCAACAACCTTCAGCCATTGCCATACTCGGCTGGCTCGACCTCTTCATTCATGTTCAAGCCAAAAAGAAGGCGGCGCTTCATCGACTTCATGATCGACACCATGCCCTGGTTCTGGATGCTAACGCTCTGGACGTCTCGCGCAGTTAAATCAACAAGACGCGGACCATCGCATAGTGCCGCCACCATGTGGACGGCGGCATCCCCGGTCGTGGCAGGCTGCACAACGGGGAACGCATCACAGTACGTCTCGCGGGCCGGATTCTGATCTGTGCCGACGTAAAGAACGATGCGCGGACGGGTTGCGAGTTTTCCCTGGCCATCGGTGGTGGCAGCGTATTGGCGAGGCGTCGTTCCATAAGGGATCAGCTTCGCCATGTCATCGGAACCAAGCTGCTGAATACCGCCGTGAACTTCTATCGGCAACGTCTCCATCTGTGGTTTCCAGTGATAATACGTGTCGTCCTGAGTCACCGACCGTGTTTGCATTGTTCCACTGCATCCTGCAAGGAAAAGAGCCAGCGGGATGAGAATCATGGCGACAAAACTCGCCCTTACGCCCCTTGCGGGACGTGCTTTCAAGCTTGCTTTCATTGGGTTATCTCCAGTTGTACCAAGCCAGCGAGCGATCAGTAGTGCTACGCCGGCATCAGGCTTTCTTCATGCTCTTATCGAGACTCCGTTACCCGAATGCAGAGAAAATAAAAATGCATTTTCCATTACGCACATATCGAACGAACTCATTCAAAAGCGCTGTCGATCAGCGACTGACTATTCACGATTCCAAGGCGGCTTAATCACTTTGACCGAGGAACAAATCCCGGCACGCCGGTATCCACCACCGGGTTCAATCGGATGCTTGTCGTGATGCGATGGCGCATCTCCTCCATGGCGTCTTGAGGCAGGGGAGAAATGTCGAAGTTCTCCCTGATGTGAGCCGGGTTGGTCGACGTGGTCAGGAATGCCGTACCGCGCTGCGCAGCCCACGCCAATGCGACTTGCGTCGGAGTCTTGCCGACACGCTGGGCGATGGCCTTGATCACCGGGTCGTCCGTTACCCTTGGTTCCATGGTGTGACCCAACGGCGCGAACGCCACGAACACGATGCCGTGTTGCTGGCAGAACTCCAGCAGCTCCCATTCGGGAAGATAAGGATGGCACTCGACCTGCACCACGGCAGGCTTGATGCGCGCCACCTCGACAATCTCTTTCAGCGTCTCCAATGTGATATCGGATAGTCCGATGGACCTGACCCTGCCTTCATCCACGAGGCGCTCCATCTCCCGCCACGTTTCAATCAACGTGACACCTGAGTCGTAAATCAGCTCTCCACGTTCGTTTGCGGGGAACAGTTCGTCGCCAGGCTTGAACGCAAACGGCGTATGGATCAAATAGCTGTCGAGGTAGTCGAGCTGAAGTCGACGCAGACTGGCCTCGAAGGCGGCCTTGACCCGCTCGGGACGGTGGTTGTTGTTCCACAACTTCGTGGCGACGAACAATTCCTCTCGCGTCACCGTCCCTGCCTCCAAGGCCTCCCTGATCGCCTCGCCGACCGCGTCCTCGGTGCGATAGAGCTCGGCGCCATCGATGTGCCGGAATCCCACTTCCAAGGCGTTTTTGATGGCCTGCTTGGCCGCGGCGCGATCAGGAATCAGCGAACCGAATCCGACGGCCGGAATGGCTCCGGTTCCATGGACGAGAGGAATTTTTGAATTACGAAGATCGTTGGAAGTGCGCATGTTCGCGTTCTCTTTAAGAAGGGTATTCAAAGCACGCTCATTGTTTTTCGCTGTACGCCACGCGCTGCCCGGAAGCACCGTTGGCATTGCCACCGAGTGCAATGGAAAGCTGCACCGTGTCGAGATAGCGCGCTGTCTTCGCCTGAATCTGACCGATCAATGCGCGCTGATAGCTCCGTTGGGCATCCAACACTTGAAGCACGCCGGTTTCGCCCACCTGATAGCCCTGCTGGTTCAACTGCAGGCTGGTCTGGGCGGCGTTCAACGCGCGATTCTGCGCGGCATATTCCTCGGTGTCGTGGTTGACGGCCTGCAATACATCGGCCACCTGACCCAGGGATTGGATGACGGTCTGTTGATAGTCGGCGAGCGATGCCTTGTAGCCATCGACGGAACCACGACGATTCGCCTGAAGCGTTCCACCCGCGTAGAGCGGTCCAGCCAAACCGGCGGCGACACCCCAAAGCGTTCCGATACCGGAGCCGGTAAGCGAGGCCGAGAGCGTCAGGTGCGGGTACATATCCGCGGTAGCGACGCCGACCGCGGCACTGGCTGCATGCAGTTGTGCTTCTGCTTCGAGAATGTCCGGCCGGTTGCGCGCAAGTTCGGAAGGCAGACTGACGGGCATGTCCTGCGGCAGCGTGAAATCGCTCAGATCAAAGTCCGGCGCTGTCCACTCGCCAGGGCTCTTTCCCACCAGGATCGACAACGCGTGCCGTGCCACGTCGCGTTGCTGAGTGAGTGGCGGCAGCAAGGTTTCGTCTTGCGCAAGCTGCGTGGTGGCCAGCGCGATATCCACTTGCGTCGCGCTGCCGTACTGATGAGCCGCGCGAACGAGGTCGAGGTTCTTCTTGTCGTCAGCGATCAGCACCTGCACCGCGTCAATCTGCGCCCGGGCGGATGCGAGCTGGATGGCCTCGCTGGCGACGTCGCCGGTGACGGTCAGATAGGCCGCGTCATAGCGATGCTTCTGCAGTTCGGCTTGCGCCGAGCGTTCCTCGACCAGCCGTTTGGTGCCGCCGAAAATGTCGAAATCGAAGCTCACTTGCGGCCCGACTCCGTAGTAGTTGGACGTGGACACGGCCCCGCCATTGGCCGCGCGCTGACGGCCGCCCTGCGCTCCAAACCCTACCTGCGGACGCAGACCGCCCGCGGCAGCGGCGACGGCTTCGTTGGCTTGAGCGATCGTCGCATCCGCGGCTTCCAGATCGAGATTGCCGACCACGGCCTTCTGCATCACCGTGTCGAGCTTCTCGGAGCCAAGCGTCGACCACCAGTCGCCATGAATGCTCTTGCCGAAGTCGGCATGCGGCGCATCCGCCGTCGTGTTGGCCGTGCTGAGTTTCTGCTCGGCCTGCGCGTCGTAATGTTGCGCGGCGGGCGTAGCCGGTCTTTCAAAGTTGGGTCCGACCATGCACGCGGATAGAAGCGCGGACATGGTGGAACCAAGAACGAGCGTCCTGGCGAAGTTTCCCAACGAAATCGATCGAATCAGTTTCACGTTGCGACTCCAGGAGTGTCAGTTGGCAGGACGCGGTTTGCGGAGGAACAGAACAAGCGGACTCGCGATCAGCGCGACCACCAACAGGATCTTGAATTGGTCGAGGATGGCGACAATGGCGGCCTGCCCCGTCACCAGATCGTTCATCGTGGCCAGCCCCTGCACCGACAGAGAGCTGCCCGTGTCGCTCGCGATGACGTATGGCCGGAGGTTTTTTGCGAGCGCCAGGTGCATGGCCTGGGTGTTGTTGAAAAAGTAGATCTGCACAATCGCAATGCCGATCGTGCTGCCGTAGAGCCGCGACAGATTGAAGAGCACGTTGCCTTCCGGCCGAAATGCCGGGTCCAGCGTGCTGAAGGCAGCCCGCGTGAGCGCAGCCATCACGATGCCCAGGCCAGCGCCCTGGATGGCGCCCGCCCAGACCACCGTCCACAGATACATCAGCGGCGAGTAGCCCACCATCCGCCAGTTGCCATAGATCACGAGTGCCAATCCACCGATCACAAACAGCCGGTTGTCGATGCGTGCCGGCGGACGCCACGTGAGGAGCAATGCGCTCACCAACGCAATGCCTCGCGGAATCGTGACGTAGCCCGCGGTGTGAGCCGGGTAGCCCAGCAATTCCTCGAGCATCGGCGAGGTCAACGCCAAGGTCGGCAGCAGGACGAAGCCGAGCGCGAAGTACATCGCTGTCGAGACAGCAAAGTTGCGATCCTTGAACAAAGCCTTGTTCAGAAAGTGCCGGTCTTTCGTCAGCATGTGCACGATGAAGAGATAGAAACCGAGCGCGGATGCGATGGCGTCCGCCCAAATCTCTGTCGAAGCAAACCATTCCATGCGCTCGCCGCGATCGAACAGCATCTGCAGCCCCGCCATACCCATCGAGAACGTCGCCAGCCCGAAGAAGTCGAACGACGGGCTTTTCTCAGCCTTCTTTTCCTTCAGGTACAGACCCATCGCCGACGCGATGAACACGGCCACCGGAACGCTGAGGTAGAAGATCGAACGCCAGCCGACATATTCGCTGAGCCAACCGCCGATAGCCGGGCCACTCAGCATTCCAAGCAGCGACATCACGCTCCACACCAGACCGATGCGCGCATGTCGCTGCGGCGGCGTGACTTCAAGCAGGATCGCCATCGATATCGGCGCGAGCGTGCCGCTCGCGGCGCCCTGGATGATGCGGGCGCTTACGAAGGACAACGGTGTCGTCGCCAGCGTGTCGAGTACGAGAGCCATGATGAAAACGACGATCGAGACCTGGAAGACCGCCTTCCTTCCGTACCTTCCCGCCAGCCAATTCGTCATCGGCATCACGATGGCACCGGCGGCGATGTAGGCGGTAAAGATCCAGCCGATCTCGTCGTCGGCCATCGAAAAGGTGCCCTGCATGTACCCAAGCGCCGCATTTGGAATCGAAATGTTCATCGACTGCATGAAGGTCGCAAGCAGCGCGGCTATCGCCAGGAATCGACGAGGCGTCGCTTCGGCCGTGCTATCGACGACGGCGTTCACGAACCCGCTCCGAAACCAGGATTCGCGTGCCGGGTATCGACCCGCGCGGTGACGCTCATGCCCGAGTAAAGCGGCCACGTCGGATCGATGCTGTCCAACTCAAGCCGCACCGGCAAACGCTGCACCACCTTCACCCAGTTGCCGGTAGCGTTCTCAGGCGGCAACACCGCGAATTCCGAACCCGTCCCGGGGCTGATGCTGACCACATGCGCCTTGAAACCATGTCCGGGATAAGTGTCGACGTTGATGATCGCCGTCTGGCCCGGCCGTATGTACGTCATGCCGGTTTCGCGAAAATTCGCCTCGACCCACATATGCCGGCTCGACATCATTGAGAACTCCGTGGCGCCGCTGCTGACGAAGTCGCCGACCTGAAGATCGTCAACCTTGGTGACAACGCCATCGTCCGGCGCTGTCACCGTGGTGTAGGAAAGATCAAGCCGCGCGCGATCCAATTGCGCCTGCGCTTCACGCACCGTCGGATGCTGATCCACCACGATATTGGGATTGCCATCCAATTCGGCGACGGTGTTGGACACCTGCTGCTGGGCCGACGCAATGTGCTGCTGCGCGACCATCAGATCCGTTTCGGCCTGTTCGTAGGCGGAGCGCGAGGTGAAATCGGTGGCGAGCAGCGCCTTCTTGCGCTGATATTCGCGCTCGTCGAACTCAGCCGTCGCCTTGGCCGATTCCACATCGGCCAATTGCTGGCGGTAAGTAGCCTTCAGCGCTTCGATCTGCAGACGCGCGCTGCTGAGCCGCGCCTCGTCTTGTTCCACCGCAATCTTGTAAGGCTCGGGATCGACCTGGAACAGCAACTGGCCTGCGTGGACCTGCTGGTTGTCCCGCACCGCGATTTGCACCACCTGACCAGGGACCCGGGCATTGATGGAAACCTTGGCGGCCTGGACGAAGGCGTCGTCGGTCACGACGACAGGCGCTCCGGCCAGGTACTTGGCGCCGCCGCCGATCGCCAGCAACAGCGGCACCCCGGCCATCAGGGGCAGGCGCAGCCTCGCCTTGATACTCCGGACGGCCTTCTCGGCACGAGCGCCCGAGGCC
Source organism: Dyella psychrodurans (assembly GCF_003363265.1). GTDB lineage: Bacteria > Pseudomonadota > Gammaproteobacteria > Xanthomonadales > Rhodanobacteraceae > Dyella_B > Dyella_B psychrodurans. The sequence continues at coordinate 1,171,650 of NZ_QRBF01000001.1, forward strand.
GGCCCTTCAGCTATTTCATCAGATTGTTGGCTCATGACAGATTCCTAAAATGACTGCAGGAATGACGCGGTGACCGTCGGCTCAGCCCAACCCCCGACCAGCTCCACGCCTGGATTCCGTGCGTGTTGAATTTTGTACCGTTTCGAATAATAATCATCGGAACACGAAAGTCAAGGATTTTTATGCGATCTAGTACAAAAAAAGATGAGCCTGGGAAAAAGCCGCGCGGGCGCCCCCGCGCCTATGACCCTGAGACGGCCCTGCGGCAGGCGGCGGAGGCGTTCTGGAAGACCGGCTATTCCGGCACCTCGCTCGACGACATCTCCGCGGCAACAGGCATGAACCGGCCGAGCCTCAGTGCGGCGTTCGGCGATAAACACGAGATCTACGTCAAGGCGCTGAGCGCCTACTGGGATTTCAAATTCGCGGCGATGCGCGAAGCGCTCGAGCGCGGTGGAACCTTGGCCGAGACGTTGATGAGGATCTACGACGCCACGCTATCCATTTACTTCGCTGGCAACGATCAGGCGCTCGGATGTTTCGTGGTCGGCACGGCCATTACCGAGGCGCCCGGCGATCCCGAGATCAAGCGTATCGTTGCGGAGGGCTTTCAAAGGCTCGACGCCGATTTCGAAGCGCGCTTCAAACGGGCACGCGCTGCCGGTGAATTGAAACAGGATGCCGATCCCAAAGCGCTCGCTCTGCTCACCACGGCGACGATGCACACACTCGCCGTCCGCGCTCGCTCCGGCAGCTCGCAAAACGAACTGAGGAAGCTCGCGCAGAAAGCAGTAACCGTGATTTGCGGGTGACCGGCGGATGCGACCGACATGTGCGAAGTCGGCAACGGTGCGTCTGAGCATCGGCCTCAGACGCATCCGAACGCCATCACTTAACTCGCGTCAAATAAGCTTTGAACGCGGTTGCCCATGTTTGGCCACCGTCGCGGGAATAGGAAATCTCGTAGCGATGCGAGTTGGCCGTGATGTCTGACCAGACTCCGCGCACAAGAACCGTGTGGCCCTTATACGTCGTGGTGCCGAACAGCTCGCCACGGCCGTCCTTGAAGCCGCCGATGGTCGGGGCCTCGATCTCGCCCGAAGCGCTGTCGATATAAGTTTGACTCCATTGCCCTGCCTTGGCGTTATAGACGAAGAGCGTCGCGCCTTCCCAATGCCCATCGGGACCGTCGGCCTCGATTTCCTCAAGCCACGCGCGACCATTCCAAACCGGTCGCGCTGTTTTCCTGCCGTCCATCGTCACCGTGTGGGTTCCACCATCGAACGGATCGAGCACTTGCGTCACATGCGTATGCCAAGCCCCGCGACAGAAGTCGAAATCATGAGAGCCGTCTCGAGGCGACTGGGCCCATGCATTCAACGATCCGCACGCAACAACACCCGCAATCACGATTCCACGTAGCAACTGCCTCCACATCGTCGTGCTCTCCGTATGGTCAATCCGGGATCAGACTTTAGGAAAAACCCGCAGCGGCAGTAGGGCCAATCGGAGAAATTTAGGGTGGGCCACTTCGCTGGAGTGTGCCGGCCTTCCCATCGAAGTGGCACGGATGTTTTTCCGGGAAGTGGCACCTGTGATGCCGGGCGTAATGGAAATAATGGGCCCCATCGTCGACCGGTTCATTCAAGGCGACACAGCCCGGTTTTATTCAACGCATAGGTAACCTCCATGATGAAGCATGCAAGATCACTGACAAGCTTGGTTCTATCGGCGGCGATCCTTCTCGCTGCCGCTGCGCCGGCAAGGGCAACGGAACGAGATGGCCAGCACGACTTCGACTTCAATTTCGGCACGTGGAAGACCCACGTGTCGCGGCTCGTGCACCCGCTCGCAGGCTCCACAACCTGGACCGAGTACGACGGCGTGTCGGTCGTTCGCAAGGTTTGGAACGGAAAAGCCAGTCTCTTCGAACTCGAAGTAGCGGGTCCGGCCGGCCATATCGAAGGTGTCGGACTTCGCCTGTACAACCCGCAGTCCCATCAGTGGAATCTGAACTGGACGAACAGCAGCATCGGCATGCTGGACGGAGCGATGATCGGCGAATTCAAGGACGGACGCGGAGAATTCTATGCCCCGGATACCTTCAACGGACGAAGTATCCTGGTGCGAAACGGCTTCTCCCATATCACGCCAAACTCGTCGCGCTTCGAGCAGGCGTTTTCCGCGGACGGAGGCAAAACGTGGGAGACGAACTGGATCATGACGTTCACCCGCTAGAGGTGCCCGGCTGACACTAGAGCACGCGCCGCAACGCCTTCAGGCCCTGCTCGATATCCTTGAGGTCAACGGCGCCGTAACCGAAAACCAGACCTTCCGACGTGGGTGCTCCGAAAAAATAGCGCTCGAATGAATGCAAATGCACGTTCGATTCCAACAGTCTCGCGGTGACGCGTTCCAGGCGCTTGGGTAGCGTCGAGAACGCCGCCACATGCATGCCGTAATGCGACTGCATCGGCGACAGCTCGCCTGCGAAGTCCGACCGAAGTATCTCCCACACGAGATCGCGCCGCTTCCGGTACACGTCACGGAGCTTTCGCACGTGTTGTGCCAGATGCCCATCCGCGATGTAACCGGCAACCGCCATTTGCGTCAACGTCGGGCAGTGCCAATCGAGACAGTTCTTTGCCGTAGTGAGCGCTGGCATCGCCCACTGGGGCGCCACCAGGAATCCCAGCCGCAGTGCGGGGAGCATGCACTTGGAGAACGTGCCGACATAGAACACGTCTTCCGCGGTCGCCGTGGATCGCAGCGCCTGCAGCGGCGTGCCGTCGTAGCGAAATTCTCCGTCGTAATCGTCCTCAACGATGACCGCCCCATGCTTGCGAGCAAAATCGAGCAGCGCCGCCCGCCGCTGCGCCGACATCGATACGCCGAGCGGAAACTGGTGTGAAGGGCACACGCAGACGATCTGCACAGGAACCGGCAGCGCGTCGACCACCAGCCCCTGCGCATCCACGGGCACCGGCACAAGCTTGGCACCGGCAGCGAGAAATGCGGCGCGCATCGGTGGGTAGCCGGGATCTTCGATGGCGACCGTCGTGACGCCAGGCGTCACCAATACGCGGGCGAGAATATCGAAAGCCTGCTGTGCGCCGGCCGTAACCAGCACATCATCGGGCTCGCACACGACCGCGCGCGAGACGCCGATGTGCGTCGCAATGGCCGTCCTCAGAGGGAAATGACCCTGGTTACCTTGCGGGCTCTTGAAGGCAGGAGGCTTCAATTCCATTCGCCGAAGCTGCTTGGCACTGACCCTGCGAAATATGTCGAACGGAAATAGCCGCGGATCCACCAACGCGGGCCGAAAATCCAAAAATGCGGCCGCCGCCTTTGACGACGTTGTGCGCTGATTGTCGTGCCAGAAGTTGAGTGCCTGGGCGAGCTCCGGTCTCTCCCACAGCGAATTCAGGCGTGAATCGGGCGCGCGCTGTGCCGGGAAGTGTTCGCGCGATGGGCGCCTTTGCTTCGGCGCGACGTACGTTCCCGACCCTCGCCGGGACAGCACCAATCCCTCGATCGCCAGCTTCGCATAAGCGCGAGCAACCGTGTTCCTGGAGACACCGAAAAAGACCGCCGACTGGCGCTCCACCGGGAGCTTGGACCCGGGAACCAATCGACCATCAAGAATGGCGGCGCGCAACTGCGCGTAGACGGATTCCGCAGATCGGCGGCTCCCTCTAGGCGGGGGATCAAAGGCAATTTCGAACAGACTGCTCTTACCCTCCACATCACTTGCCACGGCTTTTTCCCTCCGAAGCGGCTTCATGGCGCGAGATGTCCAAGATGTTACCGGCAGCTTCAATCCATGGCTGGCATGTAGGCATTCGTGGTGTCCCTGGCTGACCAAGAACATCTTAACGATCTGAATTCCAGCCTGCTAAGCCGCTTGAGCCGACCGGCCGGGGCTCGCCATTTGCCCAATACCTGGAAAGGCCAACCCCAGCCCGCTCTGTGGGAAAGAAGTCAAATGGACAAATCCCGTTTCTTCATCGGTGAGCCGTTATTACCTCGGACGTAATTGAGACGATGAGGCTATGAGCGCACATTTACGGTCACTCGGACACACGCCTCCGAGCAACACCCCCCCAATTCGTTCCATGTCATTTGAGAGATGCAGCCATGTCCAACTTCCCCATTCACTCGCCCAGCTCCGCTCCCGAGGCATCCAAGCCGGCCCTGGAAGCGCTTCAATCGGCGTTCGGATTTGTTCCCAATTTACTGGGCGCCATGTCGACGTCTCCGGTATTGATCAACAGTCTTGTCGGACTTTTCAAAACCGTTCACGGCGGCAGTTTTTCCGAGCTACAAGTTCAGACGCTGCTTCTTACCAACGCGGTCACCAATGGATGCACGTGGGCTGTAGCGTTCCACACCTTCCTTGCACTGAAGGAAGGAGTCGAACAGACTGACGTGCAGGCCATTCGCGACGGGGATCTTCCCAAGGACGCCAAACTCGCGGCCCTGTCCCGACTCGCAAAGACGTTGATCGAAAAGCGCGGACGCATCAACACTGGCGACAAGGAAAGGTTTTTGCAGGCCGGCTTCGGCACCGACGACCTTCTCGAAGTCGTGGCCGTGGTTGCCGCGTCGACCATCACCAACTACACGGGAAGTGTGACGCAACCGCCGCTGGAACAGGATTTCCGGCCGTATGAATGGAGTGCCTGCTAAGCGTTCATTGTCGAGACGTATCACCGACGGATAGCATCATGAGCCCTGCGCCACATAAAAACACCCTCCCCTCCTCAACTCAAAATGAGTTGGGCCCGCTGATGCGGTACTGGCGCGGAAAAAGGGGAAAGAGCCAGTTTGACGTATCGCTCGATACGGGCATTTCACAACGCCATATCAGTTTTATCGAAAATGGCAGAAGCGCTCCGAGTCGTCAAACGCTCATCGATATTGCGCAGGCACTCGATGTTCCTTTGCGTGAGCGAAACACCTTGCTTCAGGCGGCGGGCTACGCGGCGATCTATACCGAAAGCCCGCTTGAAGCATTGGAGATGCAGGGCCTGCGCAAGGCCCTGGATCGCATGCTGCGTCAACACGCCCCCTTCCCTGCCCTCGTGATGGACAGGTACTGGAATGTGCTGATGACCAACGACTATTCGCCTCGCTTTTTTGGATGCTTCATCGACATGTCTTCGCGCAAGGAACCGCGCAACATGCTTCACCTCATTTTTGATCCGCAGGGCATGCGTCCGTTTGTCGTCAATTGGGAGCAGACCGCGCAAAGCCTGATACAGCGCGTGTATCGTGAATCCGTTGGGCGCGTCATTGACGAAAAGACCGATGCATTGTTGCAAGCATTGCATGCCTACCCCGATGTCAAAACGGAATGGAAGACGCCCGCCATCTCCACCATGGCACCCAATACGCCAATCATTCCGCTGAGCTTCGCAAAGGATGGCGTCGTCATGAACTATTTTTCAATGGTTACGACCGTGGGCACGCCTCAAACCATCAGTGCGCAGGAACTCCGCATCGAATGCATGTTCCCTGCTGACGATTCGACCGAATCGAAGCACATTCAAATGTTCAGCCACTGACCGCACATTCGCCCAGCGTGACGCAGGACAGGCTCCCTGCGCCAAATGATGTTGCGAATACACGGCTGCAACAAAGGGGCGCCGCGTGTAGCATGGCTACCAACGGGAGCCAGCGATGCGATTGACCTACCAAACCGACTATGCCTTGCGTCTGCTCATGTACCTCGCCGTGCAGGGCGATCGCCGGTCATCCATTCGCGAGATCGCCACCCAATACAACATCTCCGAAAATCACCTGATGAAGGTGACGCAGCGATTGGCCGCGCTTGGTTATGTCGATGCCTTGCGTGGCCGGAACGGCGGTTTGAAACTGGCTTATCGTCCCGAGCGAATCAAAATTGGCGACATTGTTCGCGACATGGAACCCGATTTCGCATTGGTGGAGTGCTTTGGCCCTGATAACGGTTGCAACATCACGCCCGCGTGCTCGCTTCGCCATGTGCTGGACGAAGCTCGAAAGGGTTTCATGAGCGTTCTGGACGGTTACACGCTCAAGCAACTGGTGGCGCGACCCGCCAAGCTGCGGATCGCGCTCAACATCGTGGCGTAACGACGGCAGCTTGCTAGCTTAGCGAGGCGCCAAAGAACTCGGCGTGTATGTTCGAATCCGACACACCCGCCTCTTTCAGTGCGGCAATTTGTGCGGCCATGAATCCGCGCGGCCCGCACACGTAGTAATCCGCATCGACGAGATGCTCTTTGGCGGCAATCTTTCCCGCATCGATTCGGCCTTGCCTGTCGTAGTGTTCACCCATCACGTCGCATTCACCGATCTCCTCGTAGTAGACCTCCACCTCGAGCGCCTCATGCCTGGTTTGCATCGCCCTCAACCAATCGTTCATCGCATGCACATGCCGATTGCGTGCCGCATGCGCAAAGTGGATCGAACGCTCGGGTTGCTCCTTGGCAATATGCGCAAGGAAACCCAGCATGGGTGTGATGCCCACACCGCCACTGAGTAGAACGACAGGCGTGTCCTTATCCTGGTCGACGACGAAGTGCCCCTGCGGAAACGACAACTCCAGGATGTCGCCTTCAAGCACGTTCGCATGCAGCGTCGTCGATACCTGCCCGGCCGGCGCGTCCTTGCCTGCATCCTGACGTTTGACGGTCAGCCGCAAATGATCGTGGTGCGGCGCATCTGAGAGACTGTACTGGCGGATGTGCGTCATACCCATCGCATCGATGATGCGAACCGAGACGAATTGACCGGGCAGGAAAGGTGGCAACGATCCGGCATCGGTTGGCTTGAGGTAGAACGAGACAATTTCGGTGCTTTCGCGCACCGTGCGAGTCACTTGGAACGGCCGCCAGCCCGTCCAGCCGCCTGGCGTCGTCGCCGCATGCGTATACAGGGCCTGCTCGGCTTCGATCAGCATATCGGCAAGCTGTCCGTAAGCCGCTGCCCAAGCCTCCAGCACGGACTCCGTGGCTGCGCTGCCCATCACGTCGGCGATGGCAGCGAGCAAGTGGCGCCCGACAATCGGATAATGCTCGGCGCGGATACCCATGCTGGCGTGCTTGGCCGTTATCACCTGAATCACAGGCGCCAGCACCGACACATCGTCGATATTCTCCGCATAGCCCAACACCGCGAGCGCCAAGGCCTGCTGTTGTTCGCCCGTGGCCTGATGGCTCATGTTAAACAGATGTTTCAGCTCGGGATTCGCCTCGAACATGCGCGCATAGAAGTTTTTTGTAAGGTCCAGGCCATGCGCCTTTAACGCAGGCACACAACTCTTGACGATCTCGCGTTGAATCTGGCTCAGCATGGCTTACATAGTCCACAGTCATAAAGATGTATTTAGTATGCATCTTTATAATTGCAGCGCAGCATGCTGCGACGCCTTGTCACAGAGGCCGCTCCGTGAAACATTTACAGCCTTCAAAACGTCATGGATTTTTGTACAAGCGGATAGGCCATCACGCGCCATCGGCGGCAGGTTGAAAACAACGATTCAAGCGTTCGGCGACAAAACCGCAAAGGGCGCGAATAATTCGCGCCCTTTGCCATGTGCAACGACCCGGCAACATGCTGCCGGCATGAGGTAACGAGGGCGGTTAGAAAAACTTCTGCTCGTATTTGAGGTAAATGACACGCCCGATATCGTATTGCGGATTGTAAGGAAAATCGCCGTAGCCATCCGTTCCCGTGGGTCCCAGCGGGCCCGCCACACTGTATACGCCAGTATAGGAGGGCGGCGCTTTGCGATTGAAGACATCGGTGGCACCGAACGCGATACGCCCTTTCCAGGGCGCTTCCCAACTCAGCTGCAAATCATTGAAAGCGAGGCCGCCCTGCCGATTCAATCCGTTCGGCGAGTTGGCCAGGTCCTTGTTGGGTTCGTTGCAGGGGAGAACCTCGCTCAGCGCCGGGTTGGGCGGGATGCACGGTTCCGACAGCGACGAGTAATAACGGATCGTCCATGTCGCAGCGAATTTCTTGTAGCTCCAATTCAAATTGACCGTCGAGCGAAAACGCCACAGCGGACCGAGCACCGTGTCATACGCGCCAAGCGTGTTGGAAATGATCGGACCGCCGGCCGTGGTTTGTTCCCTCACTGAATTGATATATGTGCTCGTCGAGTCGATCTTGAACTTGCCGACGGGCGTATCCGGAAAGAGATAGCTCAAGTCCAGATCTTCGCCCCGCTCTTCCACAAAGCCCTGGTTTACCAGCGCCTGCAACAGATTGATCACTTGTCCATTGAAGGGTCCACCCGCCGTCGAGCGCTGGAATTGATCGCACTGCTCCGTTTCGCCCAGCAAGTAGCAGTTGTCGAGAATGCTGCTGGCCGTCGGCAAGGTGATGACGTTGGCGATCCTGATGCGGTACCAGTCCAGCGTCACGTTCAGGCCAGGCACGTAATGCGGGCTGTACACGAAGCCCGCTGTGTAGCTCCTCGACGTTTCCGGCTTCAGATTGGCATTGGCACCCGTGAAAAACGGCGTCGTACTTGTCGTATTGGGCGCGGGGATCGGCTGGGCGTTGGGATTGAGCTGCGTGAAACCGGGACCCACCGCAGGCAGGCCGGCAAATCCATTCAAGCAACGCTGCTGAACAATGGGAATGCCGGTCAGGCCAAAGTTGACGTCGCAGGGATCGGTATAGTTCGTGAAGCTCTGCAGTGTGCCGCCATACAGATTGGCGATGGCCGGCGCACGGAAACCCGTGCCGTAGCTCGCGCGAATCAGCAGATCGTTAATCGGCTGCCATGACAACTTGAACTGATTGTTGTTGGTATTGCCAAAGTTGGTGTAGCGCGAGAAGCGATGCGCCAGATCGATATCCAATAGCTGCGCACCGGCCATATCCTTCAGCAAAGGAATGTTCACCTCGGCGTAAGCCTCGTTGAGGCCGTAAGAGCCGCGGCCTATGTTCTGCTGCAAATTGGTGTTGAGGCCAAGCTGCGTATATTGATCCGGGATGGCACCACCGGAGATACCGCGGTGATCGGCGCCCACCGCAAACGTCACGTCGCCCTCTCCCATCGATTGCGGGAGCGTGAACACGTCGCCGGACAGATTGACGTCCGCGGTTTTCATTTCGCTGTAGGACCGCGTGCCGGCAACGATGTTGAGATAGTTGATCTCCGCCGGCGTAAGGCCGCCCGAACCGGAAAACGGATTGAGCGGTACGCAACCGGCGATCACATTGCCTGGCGTGCCGCATTCCACGACGCCATTGGGACCCAGGAAGGATGGGCCAAGCGCCTGCTCCACGTGAACCAGGTTGAGATTGCCCGGGCCGAAGCTCGATTGGGTGTAGCGATAGTCGCTATAGCCCGCGTCCCAGTTGAACTCCCTCTCGCCGAGCGAGAAATCGCCTTCCAACCCCAAACGCCAACCGTATTGCTTGACTTTGTTGTACACGACACGATTGGGATATTGCAGCGGCAAGTTGAACTCGAGATTGTTGCCCGGCAACGGGTTGTAATAGCTCTGCGAAGATAGCGACGGAAAGTAAACCGCCGGGAACGTACCCACGGGCAGACCGAGCGCTTCCGCCAGATGCGCACCGTTGGCCGGCGTCAGCGAGCTGAGCGGATAACCGCTGATGCTCGTGCTCGAATCGTTCGAGTTGTACGTGCCGATGAAGTTCGCCGTGATGTGATCGGTCACCTTGTAATCGCCTTTCAACAAATACGACTTCAGCCGATTTTGCGGCATCAGCGTTTCGAGGAAAGCCGAGTTCTGGTAGTCGTTGTTGAAATAAGGCGACGGATACTGAGCGCCGAATGTGTTGACGTGATAGTTGGCGATATCGCGCCCGTCCTGCCCCATGTTGACGGTGATCGGGCCATTGGCCAATTGCGGCAGGCTCACCGGCAGGCCGGTCGCCGGGTCGAGCGCACCGGTGATGGTGCCGAAAGGCGAAGGGACGGCCTGGCTTTGGGGATAGTTGGGCCCAAAGCTGAAAAAGCCGTACTTGCTGAAATCGCGATCGTTAGCGGTCAGCCCATCGGTGTTTTGGATGGTCACGTTGACCAGGAACGCCCCCCTGGAGAACTTCTTGCCGCCAGTGAGACTGAACTGGCTGTTTTTCCCATCGTTCCCCGGCGAGTACATGCTGTTGTAGGTATCGAGTTGCACACCATCGAAATCCTTCTTGGTGATGATGTTGACCACGCCGGCAATCGCATCGGAACCGTAAATCGCCGACGCGCCGTCCTGCAGAATTTCAATGTGATCGATGACCGAACTTGGGATCGTGCTTAGATCGGTTTGACCGAAAATGTCCGTGGCCCAGCGTTGGCCGTCGACCAGTACCAAGGTGCGCGGTGCACCCAGGCCGCGCAGGCTGACGTACTGGCCCACGATATTGCCCAAGGCACTTTGGCTGCTGGTGCCCGAAGAACCGACGGAAGAAACGTTCTGCAGAATCTGGCCGACACTGACAAAGCCCTGTTGCTGCAGCGCTTCATGCGACAGCTCGGTCACGGGTTGCGCCGTTTCCACATCGATGCTTCGAATCATCGAACCGGTAACCGTTATGCCCTGCAAGGTCACGGTTTTCTGCGGGGGCGTTGGATTCGTTCCGGTTTGCGCTTGCGCTGGCTGCGATGGCGTTCCAGCCGGTGAAGACGAGGTGGTTGGAGGAGTCGTCGTCTGAGGATTCGCTGTGGGGGATTGTTGTCCGGCCGTTACGGTTTGTGCCACCGCTACCGTCGTCAACACACAGCTCCCTAGAGCCAATGCCATGCGTATGGCCTTCGCCATCTTTTGGTGTCGTGCGTTCATGGTAGATACTCCCTCTTCACTTTGAGTGTGACTACGCGTCTGCTAACTCCCGTGGTTGTTGGCGCTCACGCGCTGGGCGTGGCGGTATCGCCGGATCCTTTGCCGGCGGGGATCATCAACACGTTCAACGGCTCCGATGCGCCGCGAAACTTCGCATTGCGCATTGGAGGGACCACCGTGAACGACGGTGGCATCGTCGGAAATCGCCGCAGCTACAGCACTTCTTGCGAGCGCCGCCTTCGTGGCGCGGCCGGACATTAAATATTCGAAAAGCGGCGCCATGCGTGGATCATTGGGCAACGGCTGCGGCGCCCAGGCCGTTGCGCCGGCGACGTGTGCGCCGGGCGAGCACGACGTGGCTAGACAGCTGAAAAAATGAACTTTTCTTTGCATCTTTCCGCTCCCTTGTTCCGTTCGCGCGGAAGGCATTCGGGTGCGCACTGCCCTACCAGGCGTGACTGCGCGTCAAGCCCGACAGAACCCTACTTTTGAACGACGAATGGGAAAACGAAAAATCGACATCCGTTTCATCTGCCACGCACACATCAGGTGGGGCTGGTGGCGATGGGCGTCGATCCAGGCCCCGCAGCGCAAGTAACAAGCACGTTGCCGCGGTGATAGGGACGCGATATGCGAAGGCTTACTCGCCTAGTCGTCGGCGCAGAAGATGCCGAAGAGGGTTTCCATCAAGACATGCACGCGGCTATCGCTGATGGAGTAATAAATGGATTGCCCCTCGCGTCGTCCTTTTATCAGTTTGTCCCGTCGCAGAACCGACAGGTGCTGCGAGACAACGCTTTGCGCCAGGCCGAGGGCATCGGCCAGATCGTTGACGGAGCGCTCTTCATGCACCATCTGGCAAAGAAGCAGCAGGCGGTTTTGGCTGCCAACAGACTTGAGCAGGGCGACCGCATCTTCGGCACGATGCTGCATCGTCTGGATGTCCAGCTTGAGCTTCTTTACCTTGTCTGTGCGCTTCTTCACGAGGGGAGTCATAGGGTGTCGAGGGGGATCTTGATATACCGAATGCCGTTGCCCTCGGCGGGAGGGAAGTAGCCCGCGCGCATGTTGACCTGTATCGAAGGAAGCAGAAGACGAGGCGTGGCAAGCGTGGCGTCGCGAGCTTTTCGCATTTCCACAAAGGCCTCTTCGCTTATCCCTTCGTGGAGATGGATGTTGGAGCGCCGCTCTTCGCCAAGGGTGGTCTCAAAACGGTATTCAGTTCGGTCCGGCGTCTTGTAGTCATGACACATGAAGAGCCGGGTGTCGTCGGGAAGCTCGAATAATCGTCGGACGGAATGATAAAGCGCACGAGCGTCTCCGCCGGGAAAGTCGCATCGAGCGGAGCCATAGTCCGGCATGAATAGCGTGTCGCCCACGAACGCGCAGTCGCCTATCAGGTGGGTCATGCAGGCAGGCGTGTGGCCCGGGGTATGCATTGCCGTTGCTTCAATGCTTCCGATGCGATAGCGCTCTCCATCCTTGAAGAGATGGTCGAACTGGCTGCCATCTCTCTGAAACTCGGTGCCTGCGTTGAATAATTTTCCAAAGACGTCTTGAACAGTCCGGATGTGTTCTCCAATGGCGATTTTCCCGCCCGTCTTGGATTGAATATACGGGGCCGCTGAGAGGTGGTCTGCATGCGCATGAGTCTCGATGAGCCACTGCACGTCGAGGCAGGCCTCCCTGATGAAAGCCACCATGGCATCCGCCGAAGCGTGCCCCGTGCGCCCTGACGACGCGTCGTAATTCAAAACACTGTCGATGACGGCCACTTGCCGTTCTTGGGGATCCCAGACGACATAGCTAAAGGTGTTCGTTGGTTCATCAAAGAATGCTTTGACTTCAGGCTGGCTCATGTTCAAGAACCTCGCATTACAAAGCGCGACGGAGACAGGATATGGCTTGCCAGCCACCAGCCGAATGTCATGGATGCCACGAATAGCCAAACTGGCAAAGAACCACTCGAAAGGGACACAAGTGCGGGGCCCGGGCAGTAGCCGGCACCTCCCCAGCCGACGCCGAACAATACAGCGCCCGCTATCAATGTGAGGTCGGTACGTTTTGATTTTGGCAGATGGAACTGGTGATCCAGCCACGGCTGAGCGCGACGCAAGACCAGGCGGTAGCCAACCATCGTGGTCAGTACGGCACCTGCCATGACAAAGAGCAGTCGCGGGTCCCAGGCACCGCATACATCTAGAAAGGCCTGGACGATCGCAGGTTGCGTCATGCCACCCAACACAAGGCCAATACCAAACAACAAGCCCGCCAAACCCGCGATGACATGCTTCATGGGTGCGCTGTTCCGAAGAGATGATGGGTGACGAAAACGGTAACCATGCCAGAGAGCATGAAAACCAAAGTCGCCACGATCGAGCGTGGCGACAACCGTGCGATGCCGCACACACCATGACCACTGGTGCACCCGCTTCCAAGCCGAGTTCCAATTCCGACCAAAAGACCCGCTGCCGCCATCCAGGGCCAACTGACGGTCGGTTGGCCAATGCCGCTTCCTCCAGAAAGAACGCTCAATGCAAAAGACGGCAAAATCAATCCAATGAGAAAGGCTAAACGCCAACCCGGGTCCGACACGCTTGGTGTGGACGCGAGCCCTCCAACGATGCCACTGATGCCGGCGATACGGCCGAGCGATCCCATCAGGAGCACGGCAGCCAGCCCGATCAGTACGCCGCCTAGGGTAGAAAGCAGCCAAGGAAACATGACTATATAAATTCGTATATTAGATTTATTGAATATATAACTCATCAATCAGATGGACAAGCGCCCTCGAAGGCCCTCAAGGCGTTCAACGCTGCCCACGGCGCACATTCCGCCTCGCTTCTCAGGAGGTGCGGTCATGGGTCGTCGACACCGCCGATCGACTACCCAACTGAATCGTTCACAACAGCAACGGCGGCTCGTCGCAATGAGATTCGCCATTCACGTAAGGCACAAGCAAGCTCTTCGCCGCCGCCATTCCCACACCGCAGACGGCGTTCGCGTGGAATACATGGGCACCGGCCTGTGCCGGAAAATCGACGTCAGTACGCGCCGAAGCCCGGAAGGCAACCGCCATTGCCGTAGATTTGGATCGAGACAAACAAGCTCTGCGCGCGCCTGCGCCTCAAACGCCATTACATCGCTATATAGCGAGCCCGCCGGCCATCCGCTCGGCTTGATCGCCTTGCCATCAAACGCGCAATGAATGTTCGTTGAAAGTCGAATGGATTACAGTGTCTTTATGCAACGCTAAGCCACAGCTAAGTTTGGACGGACACACTCGCTGCACGTGAGAACAAGGACGTGCTGCCAACCGACCGCAAGGCAAGCTCAAGCGAACCGCCCGTCGGAAACACTCATGCACCATCTTCTTATCACGGTGACCCTTGAACGCGCTTTTAGCCGCCGCCCATACCGCGGAAATTCCACCGGGCGAGATTCGTCGCATATTGATATGCCGGCCCAATCATCGGCTCGGCAACATGTTGCTGATCACTCCCCTGGTGGCGGAGCTGGAGCGCACTTATAAAGGGGCGGAAATCGATATCGTCTCCGAAGGCGCACTGGCGGCGGATATTTTCGCAACGTTCTTCAGTGTGAAGAACATCTATTGCCTCCCACGACGCGGATTCAAGCATCCCCCGAGTTTCCTGTCGCTGATTTTCAAAATCAGGAAAACCCATTACGACTTGATCATCGACCCGAGCTTCGGATCGGGCTTCAGTCGCACGCTGACCCGCATTTTCAAGGGACGATACAAGCTTGGATTCAGCGATTCGGCGACATCGCCCGAATTGACGCACGCCGTGCCTCAAAGCATGGCCCCCAAACACATGGCGAAAAGACCAGTCGGCCTCGTTCGCTGGCATTCCCCCGTTACGCATAACGAGTCTCCCGGCTTTCCGGCCATGGATATTCGATTGACCGCTGACGAACGATCCAACGGCAAGATCGTGATCCAGCAATTGCTTGGTGCGAGCGCAGCCTCTCCTGTGCCCTGCGTTATCGGCATTTTCGCCGACGCCACCGGATCCAAGCGCTATCCCACGACGTGGTGGAACGAATTCATCGCATCGTTGCAGGAGCTGTCGCCGCACGTCGCCATCATCGAGATCGTGCCCATGCACGGAAAGTCGATGCTTGGTTCGGCGTGGCCGAGCTACTATTCCAGCAGCATACGGCGCATGGCCGCGGTCATGTCGGGGCTCGACATGGTGATAAGCGCCGACTGCGGTGTCATGCATCTTGCCGCTGCATCGCGTGTTCCAACCCTTGGCATGTTTTGCGTCACCGATGCGAATGTGTACGGCCCGTACGGCGACCTCAACAGCTCGCTCGTAACAAAGGAACTTACTCCTGACGAGGCCGCCAGGCGGGTTTTGGACAGCGCTCCCGCCTCGCTGAAAGAATCGATGAGAGGCACGAGGATCACGCATCGCGTCGCAACAAACGCACAGGCATCGAACGAATCCATCCTGTCGGACAGTTTCGACCAACACCCGTAAACATTTCGCGCTCGAAGGGACGTCGAATGCATGCACACGCGCTGCACGGCATTTTTATGTTTCGCTAAGCGGATTCAAAGGCAAGTGCTTTAAAGTATTGGCCCCCTCCGGGGATGCTGGCTACGTGGGAGTATTCCCATGATTAGACTACGCACTCTGACCTCTATCCTCGTCGCAGGCCTGGCTTCGGCCAACGCATGGGCCGGCGGAGGCTTCCTCGGCATCGATCATCGCGTTGCGTACGACAACTCCGGTATTTGGAACCGCAACATCCAAACCGGCATTCTGTACGGCACCATCTTCACCGTCGGCGCAAGCGCCCTGGCCTTCGGCGATGAGGACAGCTTCGGCGACACTGCGTGGCGTTCGGTGGATTCCATGGTGCTTACCGGCGTGACGACGGAAGCCATGAAATACGCGTTCCAGAGGGAACGTCCTTCGGAGACGTCCAATCCGAACCGCTTCTTTCAAGGAACTCGCGCGCAGAGTTTTCCCAGCGGCGAAGTCGCCGCCATATCGGCAGCCGTGACACCCTTCATGGCCAGGTACGGGGAGGATCATCCCGTCGTGTATGCCTTGGCCTTACTGCCCGCCTACGATGCGGTGGCGCGCGTCAAGACGCGGGGACATTGGCAGAGCGACGTTCTGGTCGGCGCCGCCGTGGGTGCAGGCTTCGGGATCTGGTCGTCCCGGCGGAACTCCCCGCTGATCCTCAGCTGGTTGCCGGGGGGCTTCAAGATAGGGTTTATCCATTACTTCAAGTGAAGGGCTCGAAACACGCCGTCCAAGCCCTTCAAATCAGTGGCGCCGATATCGTGCGCACCGGGAAGCAACGACATCATCCATTGATGTAGACAGGGTTTCCCACCATCAGCAACTCGCCGCCCGCGCCGCGCACGTCGGCCCGAATCCAGTGCCGCTTGCCGTCGCTCGGCCAATCGAACGAAACGGTTTGCCGCGCATCGTGTATGGCGAAATCGGCATTGGTTTGCAGAGGTTTGCCGTCGACGATCATATCTATGTGATCGCCCGCCAACGCGGCCACGGAAACGGTGACATGCACGGTGCCTCCCGCCGGCGCGGACAACGTATCCCCCATTTCCGCCGAACGATTGTCGATCCGCGCCGCGAGATCGAGCATGCGGTCCCGCGTACCCTGCACGTCGATAAATACATGGCCTGCACGTATGCCTTCCAGAATCGCCGGCATGGAAAGTTCGCTGGCATGCACGACGGTCGTGGGCGTACCGATCAGGCTGCTGCCGCCCGGAGTCGGAAGAACCAGCTTGGCGTCGTGGTTATCGCTTCCGCCCACGGCGGTGAGATGAAAGCCCTTGTTGAGCTGATCCTGCCAGAACGAAACGCCCGACAAGGCCGGCACCATCGCATCCAGGCCATTCACCGCTTCGATCGCCTGCACCAGGTGCATATCGATAGGCTTCGCCGACGCCCAACCGCAACCCATGCAGCTTTCGTCGTCGGCGCGAATGGGATGATTGATGGATATCAGCCCATGCAACGGCGCCACGTTGCGCAACAACGTATTCCAGTCCGGCACGCTGGCGCTTCCGACGCGAAAGTCGACCGGCTGGATGACGCCGAACAGATTGGCGTGCCCCTGGAACGTCGTGATCTCGCGCGCCGGTATCAGGAGGAGACGATCGAAATACGGTTGCAACTCACGGATGTCGTTGAACTGCGAGATGGTGTTGTGATCGCTCAGCGCAATGAAATCCAGGCCGCGCGCCACGGCTTGATTGACCGTGACGAACAGCGGGCAAGGAACGCGCTGGGTACCGCTTTGACTGGTGCAACTGCCGTCGCTGTGCGCACCATGCATGTGCAGATCGCCGCGATACCAGCCGGCCTGGCTACGCAATGGCAAGTTCAGGGCATCCGGCCCCCACGCGCCCGCCGCATCGTGCGCGAACCAGATGCGCGCGGTGTATTGGGCGTGCGCGTTCGGGCGAATATTCGGTATCCCGAGCAGAAGCGTCCACTGTCCCGGCCGTATGGCTCCAGGCAGGAATGACGGCGTGGCGTCGGTGGCCGATACAGTAAAGATGTGTTTGCTTCCGCCGCTCCATCCGCGAAAACCGTCCTGCCCGCGAAAGCCGTCGGGGCCGAGCAGTCCGAGATCGATCGTGGTGTGTTGATCTTTGCCGGTGTACTGGAAATCGACGGTGATGCGGGTAGTGCCCGCTGGCACGTCGAACGGCACGTTGCGATAGGTGTGGTTATCCCGCCCGCTGATTTCTCCATGCAGGACGCGATCGGGTAATGGCGACTGGGCCATCGCGCATACACTGAACGCGACCAGGACAAGGGCAAGCAACACACGCATGAGTCTACGCCTCGCAAAGCAGCTGGATACAAGTACGACATGATTGGAAAAATGCTTTAGAACCGATACATGACGTCGGCACGAAACAAGCGACCGATCACCGGCCGCGCCATGAACACATCGGCATCGGCCCGATTGACGGGAGGCTCGTCCGAACGAGGCCAGCCTTCGGTCAAACCCGGCGATGGCTTGAAGTCATCCGTGCACACAGCCATGGTCGCCGCGCGCGACGACGTCGTGGACGTACCTGCATACGAAAGACATGAAACGCCGGTGGCACACACGAAGGCAATATGCAGGGCAAGGCGACTACGCATGTCCGGTGGGACCTTTGATGGAATAGGCGATCAAGTCGACGCGCGCGCCTAAGGCACGCTGCGCCGACCGATACCCATCTAAGAGTCCGTGGCATGGCAACCGGGTACCGCCCATTCCGTGAATTTTTTCTTACAGTCAGCGATGGGCCGTGCGGCCGACTTCCGACGCGGCGACGATGCGCACGCGATCGCGGTCGCGCACGACGCTTACCCCGGGGAATGTTGCCAGATACGCGACAAACGATTCGGGATTGTCGGCGTGGAAAACGCCGCTGATCCGCAGTCCGGCAAGTTGCGGATCTTCGATGACGAGCGGAGTCGTCGTATACGCGTTGAAGCGGCGTGCGACCTGGCCGATGGTTTCATGCTGGAAACGAATGTCCGTCGGCATCCACTCGGTTGCCTTGGCGATGGTCGCCGCGCGTATGGATCCGGTAGTCCCCGCCGCACTCAGCCGGAGCTCCTGTCCGGCTACGAGATCGGCCACGGCGTCGCTACTGGTCTGCGAGTCGCCCACGTAGGCCCTGATTTTGCCGATCCATACATCCGATGCCTTCCAGACACGAACACGGCCGCTGATGACGGTCAGCGTATCGCCATCTGCACCGCGCTGGACGTCGAAAACCGTGCCGATATCCTGCAGGACGTGGCCACCGACGCCAACGAACATCGGCCGCTTCGGATCCTTGCCCACGTCGAACAATGCGTTGCCACGCACCACGTCGATCCTGCGGGCAAGCGCATCGAAATGCACGTCGATCACGCTGTTCTGCGCGAGGTGGACAAGACTCCCGTCCGGGAGATTCACTTCCCTGACGTCTCCCTGCCCGGTGGCATAACGCTGTTGAACCGCGCCTTCGGCCGGATTCCAAAGACGCCAGGCGCCAAACAACCCCAATACGATCAACGCAGCCGCCGCGGCAAACCGCCAGACGGTGTATCTGCGCGAACCTGCCGCCTGCTTGTTGTCGGGTGCTTGCGGCATGACACGCGGAAAGGCGACGACCGGCGTCTCGCGCCGGACCTGCTCCGCCAGCTCCATCATGCTCATCGTATCGATCGCCGCGGCCGCCTTCATGTCGCCGTGCATCTGCGCGATGGCAAGGTATTCGGCGACGTGCGCGGGCGAGGCGCGCAACCACGTCAGGAATGCGGCCTGCTGTCGCTGGCTAGGATTGTCTTGTTGCTCGAGATACCACGCGGCGGCCTGCTCGGTGATCCTGCGCGCGCGGCGCCTGGTTTCGAAGTTTCCGGGCTTATTCATAGTCGGCCATCCTTTGCCGGCATGCTGCCAGTCCTTTCACGATGTATTTCTTCACCATGTTGGGCGAAATGGCCAGCTTCTCGGCGATTTCGCGATACGACAATTCGTCCCGGTAGTGCATCACCAGCACCGCCCTGCATTTGGGCGAGAGCTTCTTGATCAAGGTGCCCAGTCGCTGACGGCGCAATTCGCGATCCACGCCCGCGGCGGCCTCGCATGGCGTGCTCCATTGCTCCAGCACTTCTTCCAGGCCGTCGCTGCCGAGCGGCAATTGTTGCCGCATGACCGCATGTTCCTTGACCAGGTTGGCGGCAACAGTAAACAGATAGGCTTCCGGATTGCGGATGTTCGCCGCATCGGATGGCTCGATTCGAAGCAGGCGGAGATAAACCTCCTGCACGAGATCCTGCGCGTCCCACCGGTGCGAGACGCGCCGGAGGAAGTAATTGCTCAGCGTCGCGCTTTTTTCCGCAAACAACGCAGACCAGCCTTTGTGCCTATCGTGCATGGCGCCCTCCTCGACCGCCTTCGTCGCCGGAGGACACGGCAATACGATGATCCGGCATCGTATGACCGGCTTGTTACGCATTTATGAAACGCCATTTGTGAAGCGTCAGGGATGTGAGAAGCGTCCATTTCCGTCATCGCGCTTCGGTCGCGCATCCTGCCGCGACGGCAACACCCTGAAATCTGTCTTGCGTCCAATGGAAGAGATCTGTTTCCAATCGCGATCCGGCGGCCACCAGCGACAAGTGATCTTTGTTGGCATAGGTCACGTATGCAATCGATTGTCCGCGCTCGCAAGCGCTTCGCACGAAAGCGTTCTGGATCGATGGTGCCACCAGTTGGTCGGCAAGGCCTTGTGCGATGAGCAAGGGCGCCTGAATCTTTCCGTTCGGGATATTTTCGCGCAGGCGCGCTCCAAGCGGTCCCGATGCGGGGTCCGCCTTGAAGATCGAACCGCTGATAAGCCAGGCATCGGCAACAGCAGGCAGGGCGCTCTTGCCATCGAGACACCTGCGCGACATATCGCGGGCCGGAAACAACGCACCGACGCGCACCATCCCCGGCCACGAGACATCCGGGTATGTCGCGCTATATCCATCCACGATATAAGACGAGAAAATCCTGCCGACCAGCATGCCTTGCGTGTAATCCTCGAGCGCGGGGAGATCGGTGGCCGGCGCCAGCGCGGCGACACCTTCTATCCGAAGCTCCGGTGCATAGCCGCTCGCGATCATGCCGGTCCACAAGGCCGCATGCCCGCCTTGCGAATATCCCCACACGACGACGTTGTCGGACAACTTCAACGCATTCATCTGGCGCGCAGCCCGAACGGCATCCAACGTGGCATGCGCTTCGTCGGCACCGACTAGATAAGCATGCGCGCCGGACGTACCCAGCCCCGCATAATCGGTCGCGACAACCACCCAGTGCGCTTGCATCGCCAACGCGAGCGCCGGCGTACCGTCGAGCGGCTGTTGTGAAAGCGAAGGTGCGCACGCCGGGACGACACCGGTGGTTCCGTGCGCCCAGGCAATCACCGGGCTGGGTTCGGCAGCGTCGACGGAAGACGCCACGACAATGGCGCTGGCCAACGCGGGCGATCCATTCCCTTGTGTTGTCGTGTAGAGGATTCGCCAGCTCTTCGCGCCCGCGGGGATACCTCGCGCGAACGGCTCGGCGCGCAAAAGCGTTCCGGGCGTTGCCGGAACCTTCGCGGACCATGTGTAAAACGCATCCGGCGGTGTCGGCAAGGTCACGTACCAAACCACGATCAAAGCGACGACGAACAAGCAAGCGAGCCCAACAAGCGTGCGTAGCAACCACTTGAACAACCTGCCGGAAGAGATCATCGGCCGCCCCTGCGCTGTCCAGTTTTGTAGCTTTCAGCATGGCACAACGAGAAGACGGCACTTTTAAAAAGTGCCGTGCCGGCGAACTGGGGGAGATCCTCGCCGGCACGGTGAACGCCCACAACCTGTTGCTGCGACCGTTCGGCGAGTCTGCTCAGCCGACCGGCTCATGACCTGCATATACATCAACCGATCGCACCCGTTCACACGGTCGTAACGCGATTGCTTCATCTGCCGCGCATGGAACGAGCGCCACACGCGGCCTGTTCGGCTGGGAAGCAGCCTTCATGCCCGGCTGCCGGGGAAGGGGTACGATTCACAGGGCCATCGTGAATACCCGCACCCTGTGGGACGGTTCAAAACCCGATTGAACCAAACGGGCCCCGGCGGGTATCCACGTGCATGCAGGGGTACCGTTCCTGGGAGCCGCCATGCGCGACAGGCATGTTGACGACGAAAGACAAGGCAACGCCGTCTCGACCGACGACGAAGTGCTTCTGTTGAGTCGCGTCGCCGCGGAGGAAATCGACGCCTTCGAAACGCTCTACCGTCTCTATAGTCCGCGCCTGCAACGCTTTGTGCGCGGCATCACCAAGCAACCGATGCTGGTCGAGGAAATTCTCGACGACACCATGATGGTGGTATGGCGCAAGGCGTACACCTTCAACCACACCGCGAAAGTCTCCACGTGGATTCTGGCGATCGCCTATCGCCAATCGCTGAAGGCACTCAGGCGGCACGGCGAGCCCGTGGACGAGGACGTGCGCGACCATGCGGATGTCTCTGCCGTCGGCCCCGACGACGCATTGGAGCAGCAGGAGTTGCGCAAGCATCTGGATGCCGCGCTCGGCACGCTGTCGCCCGAACAGCGCGCGGTGATGGAGCTCACTTATTACTTCGGATATGCCTGCCGCGAAATCGCGCAGATCATGGGCTGTCCGGTCGATACGGTCAAAACGCGCATGTTTTATGCGCGACGCAAGCTCAAGACCTGGCTTGCGTCGCGCAGGGAGGCCATATGAATGGTCGGGTGATCAAGTTCGAAGGGCCCGTGCACGCGGAGGCCGATCGCCTTCTGCCTTGGCTGATCAACGGCACGCTCGACGACGACGAACGTCGACAAGTCGAACAGCACGTGGCGGAATGCGCGCAATGCCAGCGCGAAGTCGCCTGGCTGCGCACACTACAGTCGCAGTATCGCGACGATGATGCCGATGCGGACCATGTACCGCACGCCATGAAGCGGCTGCGCCATCGCATGGGAAAGGTCGGCATCAAGAGGGCGACACCGGCCTCTCTCTCCTCGGCGTGGCGGCGACGCGGACGCCGGCTCGCCTGGCTCGCCGCCGCGCAAGCCGCGATCATCTTCGCCATGGGCGTGGTGCTGCTTCAGGATCGTCACGCCGCGTATCACACGCTGAGTGCCCCGGCGAGCAAGGGCTCGCTGCTGGTGGTCGTGTTCGATCCGCGCATCAGCGAAGCGCAAATGCGTCGATTGGTGCGCGCCGGCGATGGCCGCATTGTTGGCGGCCCCACGGAGACGGGCGCGTATCTCCTCAGCGTGCCTGACGAACAAGCCGCCTCCAGCCGAAAGATGCTGCACGATTCCCCGTCCGTGACCATGGTGGAAAATCTCCAGGCGGGTGGAAGCCCATGATGCGATGGCGAACCATCGGCCTCATGCTTGCCGTCCTTGGCTTGGGAGGTTGCGCGTCGACAGGCGGGATGACATCGCGTCCCGCGCAGCTTCCCGATGCGACGCGTTCGCAAGTGCTCGTCATGCTGCGTGTTGCGCCACCCCATCTGCACGCGACCAACGACTACGTCGGCGACTATGCGTCGACGCCCGACGAAACCGCACGCAAACACATTGCGCAGAAGCTCGCGCATCAATACGGGTTGCAGTTGATCGGCGGCTGGCCAATGCCTGCACTGGGCCTGGATTGCTTCGTGATGCAAGCGGGCCCTGGCCTGTCGACGCAACAGATTACCCGGACGCTATCGCAAGATGCGCGCGTCGAATCGGCCGAGCCGATGCAACTTTTCCATGTGCTCGGCAAGGGCGATCCGCTCTATCCGTTGCAACCCACCGCCACACAATGGCATCTGGCCGAGCTTCACACGATCACCACGGGCAAGAACGTGACCGTGGCCGAACTCGATAGCGGCGTGGATGTCTCGAACCCGGATCTGGCCGGACAGGTTGCGCAGACGCAGAATTTTGTCGACGACAGCGCCTATCGCGCCGAGATGCATGGCACGGAAGTCGCGGGCATCATCGTCGCGCGCGAAGGCAACGGCGTGGGCATTGCGGGCGTCGCGCCGCACGCGCAGCTCCTGGCATTGCGTGCCTGCTGGCAGGCATCGAGCGATGATGCGGCCGCGAGCTGCAGCAGTTTTACGCTGGCCAAGGCGCTGCAATACGCGCTGCGAAGCGATGCCACGGTCTTCAATCTCAGCCTGGCGGGCCCTCGCGATCGACTGCTGGAACGTCTGTTGGATGCCGCGTTGGCGCGGCATATCACCGTTGTCGGCGCCGTGGACGGCGCCGCGACGGATGGCGGGTTCCCGGCCTCCTATCCGGGCGTGATCGCCGTGGCCGACGAACATACCGAACCCGTGACCATCGAAGGCGCGTTACGGGCGCCGGGTGTCGATGTCCCGACCACCCAGCCGGGCGCGCACTGGAACTTCGTGACCGGCTCGTCGTTCTCGGCGGCCGAGGTCAGCGGACTGGTGGCATTGGTGCGGGAGCTGTCCCCCGACATCACGCCCACGCAGCTGCATGACGCCTTGAACGCAAAAACTGCGCTAGGCTTGGCTTCAATGCGGCCAGCGATGATCGATGCATGTGCGGCCGTGGCGCGGGTAAGCGAAAGTTGCACGTGCGACTGCGCTACGGCGAATGCCTCACTGACGGTGCCGCGCCGATGAGAACGTCCCGTGTTACGAGCCATCGTGGCAGTCGCTCTCACCTTGTTCGTGATGCAGGCCCGCGCGCAGTTCGCGGGCAGCATCACGCTGAGTTCCGATTACCGTTTTCGCGGAGTGTCTCTCAGCGACGACCGGCCATCTGCGCAATTGGCGTTCGACTACGACCTGCCCTCCACCGGATGGTATGCGGGAGGCATGATGGCTAGCGTGCGACTCGACGACCCCAGGCAGGCTGCGCAGTGGCTGGTCTATGCCGGCTACGCCAGTCGCCTGACAGCGAACCTGAGCTGGGACGCGGGCGAACGATACACACGCTTCACCGGACCGGAATCGTATGCGTATGCCGAGACCTACGTCGGGCTGACCTACCAGCAGCTGGTGGGCCGCGTTTACTACGCACCCGACTATTTCAACTTCGGTTATCCCGCGTGGTATGCCGAACTCAACGACAGCCACACCCTCGTCGGCAGATGGTACGTGTTCGGACATGTGGGTTATCTGCGGCGCGACGGCGACGTGGCGGACTATCACGCCAGCCGTTATCGCTCGGACTTGCGCGCAGGCATCGGTCTTGCGCTAACCCCGTGCGATGTACAGCTGAGCTGGTCCACCGTTCGTGGCGCGAGTTACGAAGTGTTCGGCTATCCGGCGAGCCAGGGCGTGACTCGCAATGCGTGGATTCTGAGTTTTTCCTATGCATGGTGACGATATCGACACATGCGTTCGTTGCAGGCATCGATGGCGACGAAAGTTTTGAACGAGACGCCTCGCTGACCCGGTAAAGAGGACGTCTGCAAACAGGCAAGAACAGGAAGCTGCGTTCGCGGCAGGGAGTCGTTCGCCCTTGAAAAAGCTTCCTGCACATGCGCGTCGCGAAGCGATACGTTTCGCCTATCGCCGGCGGCGCGCACGGAATTGCTTCCTCACCCCCAATGGAGGAGTTACCCATGGCACGCGCTCTGTTCCAAAAACCGATAGTTCGACAACTCATCACAGCCATGGTCGTGGCTGGCGTGGCTGCCGGCGTGTTCTACGCACGCGCGGCCGCCGCGCAGGACAACGGCCCCATACTCATCGCCGATCAGTTCAACAATCGCGTCGTGGAAGTGGATCGCGCCACGCATCGGGTGATCTGGCACTTTGGCAATGGCTCGGACATACCCGGTCCGCATAGCGTGGTCGGCACCAACGACGCGGAACGCTTCGGGCCTCTTACCTTGATCTCGGGTACCGGCACGCCACCGGGATTGCCGGGTTGCTCCGATACGGTCAACGGCTGTCCTGACAACCGCGTCTTCATCGTCGATCCCAACGGCAACATCATCTGGCAGTACGGCCAGGCGGGTGTCTCAGGCTCAGGTCCGAACCAGCTGAACACACCGGTGCAAGCGCTGTTTCTGATCAGCTTCCCCGGCCATCTCGGCGCACACGTGCTGATTACCGATCAGGTCAACGAGCGCATCATTCTCGTCAACTTGAACCATCAGATCGAATGGCAATACGGCCAGACAGGCGTGGCCGGCAGCGGTCCGGATCAGCTCAATAATCCGAACAGTGCGGAGGTATTGGAAAACGGTCATATCCTCATCGCCGATGAAAACAACAATCGCGTGATCGAGATCAAACCGAATGGACAGCTCGTCAAGCAATTCACCGCGCAGGGCACCGTCAACGGCGCGGCCTTCGCCAGTCGCCTCCCTGACGGCGACACGCTGATCAGCGATTCGAACAACAACCGCATCGTGGAGGTCAACGGCAGCGACCAGGTAGTTTGGCAGTACTACACAAACACCCAGGCAGGCAGCAACCCCACGCCTTTGCCGACGCGCGCGGTGCGATTGGCGAACGGACATACGCTGATCAGCGATCAATTCAACGATCGCGTGATCGAAATCAACAAGGCTGGAAAGATCGTATTCCAGCAAGGTGCGCTCAACTCGCCCGGCGACGGGTTCAACGAACTCAACGGTCCGTACGACGCCAAGCAGATCGGCGACTTTACGGGCCTCACGCCGCCCTTTGATTTCTAGCGCGCGGAAGGTCGCGCACTGCCGCAAGCAAAGCCCCGCCAACCCGGCGGGGCTTTTCTGCTACCTTGGCAAACCAGTTCATCCGATCCATCAGGGGAAGCCCATGCACGTGCGTCATATCTCGGCCGCGCTGGCCGTCGCGATCAGCCTGTTGACCCTGCCGGCTGCTGCCGACACGCCGAAGGCGACACCCACCGCGAAAGAATTGATCGCCAAGTCCAAGCCGCAGGAATGGCGCACGCCGGATCCGGAAAACCTGCTCTACATGCAATTGCCGCAGGGCCGCGTGGTGATCGAGCTTGCCCCTGATTTCACACCGCTGCACGCCGCCAATATCCGCACGCTGGTGCGCGAGCACTATTTCGACGGGCTGGCGATCATCCGCGTGCAGGACAACTTCGTGACGCAGTGGGGCGATCCCAACGACGACGACAACGGTGACAAAAGCAAGATCAAGTCGCTGGGTACGGCAAAGAGCAAACTGCCGCCGGAATACACGCGCACGGTCGATTCCAAACTGCCCTGGACTCCCCTGCCCGACGGCGACGTTTATGCGCCGCAGGCAGGCTTCACGGAAGGCTTTCCCGCAGCGCGCGATCCCGCCACGGGACGCGAATGGCTGACCCATTGCTACGGCATGGTCGGCGTGGCGCGCGATATCGCACCTGATAGCGGCAGCGGCAATTCGCTGTATGCGGTGATCGGCCAGGCGCCCCGTGGACTCGACCGCAACCTCGCCATCGCCGGTCGCGTGATCGAGGGCATGCAGTACCTCTCGGCCTTTCCGCGCGGCACCGGGCCGCTGGGCTTCTACACGCAGGCGGCGCAGCGCACGCCGATCGTTTCGGTTCGCGTCGCGGCCGATCTGCCGCCGTCGGAGCGGGAAAAACTGCAGGTGCTGCGCACCGACAGCGCGACGTTCGCCGCCATCGTCGAAGCCAAGCGCAATCGCCGCGATGCGTTCTACACGCTGCCGGCCGGCAAGATCGATGTATGCAACATCGACATTCCCGTGCGCACCGAACCCGCCGCAAGCGCCCAGCATTGAGCGACATCCACAACCAGGGATGAACCGCGTTGCGCTCATGAATCCGGCCTGAGCGCAAACACGCATTACACGATATTTTTGCCTGCGCCGTAGTTACGTGTCGGTGTGCCGGCTGTATGGTCGGCGTCGTAACGGAGGCACAGAAGCATGAAGCGCATTTACAAATTGCTGGCCTGGATCGCGGGTCTGCTGCTGGTGCTGCTGGTCGCACTGATTCTGGTCGTCGCGCTGTTCGACTGGAATCGGCTGAAGCCGGTTATCGACGACAACGTCAGCGCTGCGATCGGCCATCCGTTCGTCATTCAGGGCGACCTGACCGTGGCCTGGCAGCGCGAACCCGCACAGCAAGGACTGAGCGCGTGGGTGCCGTGGCCCACGTTCACCGCGCGCAGTATCCAGATCGCCAATCCATCCTGGACGAAGCAGCCGCAGTTTGCGCAGCTCGACGCCTTGCAGTTTCGTTTCTCGCCGCTCGGCCTGCTGGTTCATCACATCGATGTGCCGTCGGTGCAATTGGTGGGCCCGCAGATCGATCTCGAACGCGACACGCACGGTCAGGCCAACTGGCTGTTTACGCTACCGCAAACCACGACACCTTCAGCCTGGCAATTGAATCTGGGTGCCATCGGCTTCGACCAGGGTCACGTTGCACTGGACGATGCCCAGAACCGGCTGAAGCTTCAGGTGACGATTACACCGTTGCAGCAAGCCATTCCTTACGACCAGATCGTGGCGCAAGCGACGGATGAAGCGCGTGCCGATGTCGGCCATGGCGTCGGAAAGACGGCCGAATCCAACAAGACGCAGCCGGACATGTCGGCCGGCGCCGCCCGCACGAATTACCAATTCGCGTGGACGGCCGACGGCAGTTATCAGGGCACGCCAGTTACCGGCACGGGCAAGTCCGGCGCCATGCTCGCTCTGCAACAGACGGATCAGCCCTTCCCCGTGCAAGCGCGCATGCACATCGGCGACAGCAAGATCGCCCTGGTCGGCACATTGACCGATCCCGTGCATCTAGGGGCGCTCGACCTGCGCGTGTGGTTCGCCGGCACCAGCATGGCCAAGCTGTATCCCATCACGGGCATCACCCTGCCCGATACGCCGCCCTACGGCACGGAAGGCCACCTTGTGGCCGAGTTGCATCCGCACGGCAGTCGTTTCGACTATCGCGATTTCCGCGGTCGCGTCGGTCAGAGCGATCTGGGCGGCCATGTCCAGCTCGTCACCGGCGGGGACCGTCCGAAGCTAAGCGGCGATATCCACTCGCAGCAGCTGCGCTTCGTCGATCTCGCCCCGCTGATCGGTGCGGACAGCAAGGCCGAAAAGCAGCAGCGTGGCGACACCACGCAGCAACCCGCCGACAAGGTTCTGCCGGTAGAAACATTCCGCACCGATCGCCTGCGCACGATGGATGCAGACGTGACCTTCAGCGCCGCACGGATCGAACACCCCACTTCGACGCCCATCGACTCGCTCAGCGCCCGCGTATGGCTCGACAACAGTGTGCTGCAGATCGATCCGCTGCATATGGGCGTCGCGGGCGGCACGATCGATGGCATGTTGCGCGTCGACGGTGGTGCACAACCCATGCGCGGCGCGCTGCAATTGAACGCGCGGCACCTTCAGCTGAAACAGCTATTCCCGACCTTCGGCCCGATGAGCAGCAGCTTCGGCGAGATCAACGGAGACGTTGCCTTGAACGCGCACGGCAATTCCGTGGCGGCGTTGATGGGCGATGCGAACGGCGACGTGAAGCTGCTGATGAACGACGGCGCGATCAGCAAGACGCTGCTGGAGACGGCCGGCTTGAACGTTGCCAACGTGGTCGTCGAGAAAATGTTCGGCGACAAGACCGTGAAAATCAATTGCGCGGCGGCAGACCTTGGCGGCAGCGACGGTCTTTTCAACAGCAAGCTGTTCGTCTTCGACACGGACGACGCGACCGTCAATGTGGACGGCACGGTCAATTTCGCGAACGAACACATGGATCTGAACATCACCCCGCATACCAAGGGCTTCCGGGTCTTTTCGCTGCGCTCGCCGCTCTACGTCAAAGGCACCTTCAAGAATCCGGACGTGGGCGTGCATGCGGGGCCGCTGCTGCTGCGCGGCGGCGGCGCGGTCGCGCTCGGTGTCCTGGCACCGCCGGCGGCACTGCTGGCCCTGGTCGCACCCAGCCACAGCGACCACGCCAACACCTGCCAGCAGGTGCTTTCGTCGCTGCGCGATGTACCGCCGCCCCGTTCCATAAAGCGGTAAGGCCTCCCTGCTGCAACGGTAGCCGCGAAGTGACGAATCGACGCGGTCGATTGGCCATCCGAATGTATCCAAAGGGGAGGCGCGAGCCGGATAGAATGGCGAACCCTTCCCATCCACCCCGGTCATCATGCAGTCCGTCAACAAGGCCCGCCTGCAAATCCACTTTTGCGTGCTGCTGTGGGGCTTCACCGCCATCCTCGGCAAACTGATCACCCTGCCCGCCCTGGCACTGGTGTGGTGGCGCATGCTGCTGGTATCGGGTGCATTGCTGCTGATACCCGGCGTGTGGCGCGGCCTGCGCGCAATGACGATGAAGTTGCGTCTGGCCTATGCAGGCATCGGCGTACTGGTGTCGCTGCACTGGCTGACGTTCTACGCCTCGATCAAGCTCGCCAATGCTTCCGTCGGCGCGACCTGCATTGCGCTGGGGCCGGCTTTCCTTGCGTTTATCGAGCCATGGGTGGCACGCCGCCGCTTCGATCCGCGTGAGTTGCTGGTCGCCATGGCCGTGGTGCCGGGCGTGGCGATGGTGGCCGGTGGCGTACCGCCCGGCATGCGTCTTGGCATTGCCGTGGGCGTTCTCTCCGCTTTGTTTGTCGCGCTGTTTGGCTCATTCAACAAACGATTGGTGGAGCATGGCGACCCTCTCACCGTGACGTGCATTGAACTCGGCACAGGTGCGGCGTTCCTTACGCTGCTTGCTCCGCTGCTGCCTCACACGGGACCTGCGTTCGTTTTGCCCAGTACGCACGATGCCGTGTTGCTGCTGACCCTGGCCTTCGGCTGCACGCTGCTGCCCTTTTCGCTGGCACTGGTCGCGCTGCGCCATATCAGCGCGTTCGCGACGCAGATGATCACCAACCTGGAACCTGTCTACGCGATCGTCCTGGCGATCCTGTTGCTTGGCGAACAGCGCCAGCTCGATATCTGGTTCTACGTCGGTGTCGTGGTGATTCTGGCCGCGGTGTTTGCGCATCCGCTGCTGCATCGGGTTGATCGCAAGGCGTCGCAGCCTGAGTTGCTTGGCACCGCCGAAAGCCACAACGTGGTGGATTGATGCTTCAGCGGGACGCGAGGCGATCGCGCATGAAGTCGATGAAGCCGCGAACTTTCGCGGGCGGTTGCGGATCCGGATACACCGCGTAGATGCCGCCTTCAGGCACGCGATACTGCGCCAGCAGTACTTGCAGACGGCCTGCCTGGATGTCTTCCTGCACAAGGTAATCGGGCAAGACCGATATGCCCGCGCCATGAAGTACCAACGCGCGGACCGCCGCGGCATTGTTGGCCTGCATGGCTTGACGCATCCGCACGACGCGACGGGTGCCGCTGCCGCGCGTGAATGTCCAGCGCAGCGGTGCGTTCAAGGCGGACATGGCGATCCACGGATGCGCGGCGAGATCCTCGGGCCGTCGCGGCACGCCATGTTCGGCCAGATAAGCAGGCGTCGCCATCACCAGTTGGCGAAAGCCGCCCAGGCGCGCGGCACGCAAACTCGAATCGCGCAGCCAGCCGATGCGGATCGCCAGATCGAAACGCTCCGCGATCAGGTCGCTGATCTGGTCGTTGATCACCAGATCCATGCTCAGCTGCGGATGCAGCTTGCGGAAATCCGCCAGGGCGGGCGCGACGACGGCCATGCCGTAATCGGTCGACGTCGTCAGACGCAAGGTGCCGGTGGGTGTGTTGCGCCGGTCGCCGATTCGTTCGATGGCGGCTTGCGCCTGTTCGAGCAGTTGCACGCAATCGGCATGGAAAGCCGCTCCTGCTTCGGTCAGCGCCATGCGTCGCGTGCTGCGCACGATCAGCGTGGCGCCCAGCTCCTGTTCCAATCGAAGCAGGTGCTGACTGACCATCGCCTTGGTCATGCCCAGTTGGACGGCCGCCGCCGTAAACGATCCGGCGCGCACCAGCGCCACGAAGACGGCCAGGCGATTGAAGTTGACATCGCGCTTCATGCCCGAATGATTGTCAAATATAGCTTGACAGTCAATTATGGATTGGGACGTTTATCGAGCCAATGCAAGCGCGCATGCTTTGCTCCATCGACTTCCTTGATGGAGATATGCCATGAAACTGGTTCTGTTCGGTGCCACCGGCCACATCGGCCACGCGATCCTTGAAGAAGCACTCGCGCGCGGCCACGACGTGACGGCGGTGGTACGCGATGCCGGACGCCTCGCGACGCGCAACGCGAAGCTGCATGTCGTAGTGGGCGACGTTGCCCAACCCGGCAGCTGGCGTGCCGCGGCCCAAGGTGCCGGCGCCGTGATCGCCAGCCTGTCTGCACGCCGCGACGGCAACCCGGACAATGTCCCGAACGCCGCAAAAGCCTTGCTCGATACCCTGCCCGCCATCGGTGTGAAACGTCTGCTGTGGGTGGGCGGTGCCGGCAGCCTGGAAACGGCGCCGGGCGTCAAGGTGATCGACGATCCGAATTTCCCCGCGGCGTGGAAACCGGAAGCCGAAGCCCAGGCACGCACGCTGGACATCTTCCGTGCCAGCAAGGCCGACATCGATTGGACCTATATCAGCCCCGCCGCCCTGATCGAGGATGGCGCACGCACCGGCAGCTATCGCCTGGGCGGCGACAAGCTGCTGACCGACGCCAACGGCGTCAGCCGCATCACCGTGCCCGACTATGCCGTGGCCTTGCTCGACCGCCTGGACGAGCACGACGCACCGCGCCAACGCATTACCGTGGCGTATTGAGTCGGCCTCGCAGCAGGCTGGGATCTATACTCATCACCCCAGCCTGCAGCGACCGCCATGAACTACCGCCACGCCTACCATGCAGGCAATTTTGCCGACGTCCTCAAACACAGCGTGCTGTTCGCGCTGATCCAGGCGCTGCGGGTCAAAGACACGCCTTTTGCCCTGATCGACACCCACGCGGGCAGCGGCTGTTACGCACTCGACAGCGAGGAAGCCGGCAAGACCGGCGAATATCGCGAAGGGATCGCACGCCTGCTGTTTCCCGATCTGCATCACTCGGCGCATGCATCCGGCGCGGCACTGCCGCCGTTGCTACGCCATTGGCTCGACACGATCCTGTCGCTGCCGGGCAACGAACATGGCCTGAAGCTTTATCCGGGTTCGCCACTGCAAGCCGCTCGCGCCATGCGCGATACCGACAGCGCGCAACTGTGCGAACTGCATCCGGAAGAAGCGGCGAGCCTGCGAGAGCTGTTCCATCATGATCGTCGCGTGCACGTGCATAACCGCAACGGTTACGAAGCGCTGAAGGCGCTGCTTCCGCCCAAGGAGAAGCGCGGGCTGGTGTTGATCGATCCGCCCTATGAAGCACAGGAAGCGGAATATCGGCTGATCGACACCGCCTTGAAGGCAGCGCTGGAACGCTGGCCCACCGGCATTTACGCCATCTGGTATCCGATCAAGCTTCGCAGCCAGGTGCAACCGTTCCTGCGCGGATTGCAGCACGGCTCCGCGCGGCGCGTGCTGCGCGCGGAGCTGCTGGTGCATCCGGACGATTCGCCGCTGCGCCTGAACGGCTCGGGCATGGTCATTCTCAATGCACCCTGGAACCTCGACCAGGTGTTGCGCGAACCGCTGCGGGCGATGGCGCAGCTTTTGTCGCAAGAACGCGCGGCGGAATGGCGACTCGATTGGTTGAAGCAGGACAACGACGCGCAAGCCGAACCGAAACCCACGCACATAAGCCGACTACCGCCACCGAAGCGGGCCCGCTAAGCTCGATCCCTGTCAGGCTTCATGCAAGGATCATCGTCATGCCGATTCGCCTTTCACTCCGTTCACTGCGTTGGTTCGCTCCACTGTTTGCACTGGCGCTATCGGCGTGCGCACCGGCACCGATCTACAAGGTTGCTCCCGGCACGCTCGCCGTCCTGCCCGCCCAGGTTGCGCAATCGCCCGAGCAATACGGCAACGGCCAGGTGATCTGGGGCGGCAGCGTGATCAACGTGCGCAATTTTCCCGATCACAGCGAAGTGGAAATCCTGGCTTATCCGCTGGACTCCTCGCAGCGGCCTCAACCAAACGCGCATGCAGCGGGTCGCTTTATCGCGATCTTTCCGGGCTATGTCGAATCGTTCAATATTCCAGGCGGTTCGTTGATCACCATCAGCGGACAATTGAACGGCAGCCGCGCGGGGATGGTGGATCAGGCGGCCTATGTCTATCCGCTGGTCAGTGTCGCGCAATCGCATGTGTGGACGGCGGCGGAGATGAGCCAGGGTCATACGGATTTCCATTTCGGCGTGGGTGTAGCCGCAGGCTTCCGCTGATATCGGATCGGCAAGGAGTGGATGCGTGTCGGGCCATGCCAATTCACTGAAGGCCATCCTGCTCGCGCTGGGCGCGAATTTTGCGATTTTCATCGCCAAGCTTGTCGCCGCGATCATGACCGGCTCCGGCGCGATGATGGCCGAAGCCGTGCATTCGCTGGCCGACTGCGGGAATCAGGGACTGCTGTTGCTGGGCATGCAACAGGCGAAAAAGCCGTCCTCCGAGGAGTATCCGCTCGGCTGGGGACGCGCGATGTATTTCTGGTCGTTCGTGGTGGCGATGCTGCTGTTCGCGGTCGGCGGCCTGTTTTCTATCTACGAAGGCACGCACAAACTTACCGAGCCCCAGCCGCTGAAATGGCCGTGGCTGGCACTGGGCGTGCTGCTATTCGGCATCGCAGCGGAAAGCGTCTCGATGCGTGGCTGCATGCAGGAAGTGAATCGTGCGCGCGGCGAACAGGGCTTGTGGCAATGGTTTCGCGAAACGCGCTCCAGCGAGTTGCTGGTGATCTTCGGCGAAGACCTTGCCGCACTGATCGGCCTGTGCCTCGCCGCGGTGGCGATTGGCGCCACCATGCTCACCGGCAATCTGCTGTTCGATGCACTGGGAACGATCGCCATCGGCGTTCTGCTGGTGGTGGTGGCGTTCGCACTGGCGATCGAGGTGAAGGCGCTGCTGATCGGCCAGGGCGTGGAGCCGCGCCGGCGTGCCGAGTTGCTCGCCTTTCTCGCGAGCCGCCCCGAGGTTGACGAGGTGCTCAACCTGATCACCCTGCAGATGGGACCGGACGTGATGGTGGCGGTCAAGGCACGCATGGCGCCAACGCCGGATAATCTGAGCCTGATCGAGGCGATCAATACCGTGGAACGGGCCATGAAGGCCCACTTTGCCGAGATACGGTGGAGCTTCTTCGAACCGGACGTTGCCGACTGAAAGACATGCTGTAACGCAGCACAAAACCCAAAAGCGCCTCGTTTCAAACGTTCACCGGATAGCTGAAAGCCATGGATAGACGCGAGTAGAACGGTTGCTGCGCATTCATGTTGCAGTGCACACAGTACGCTATAGTATGGTCATGCCCATGACCTCTGCCTGCGAATCCGATTCCACCACGCGCCACGCCCAGCTGCCGCCGCGCAGCAGCGAGCGCTTTGCCTGCCCGCGCATCGTCACCACGCCT
This sequence comes from Dyella psychrodurans, assembly GCF_003363265.1. Taxonomy (GTDB): domain Bacteria; phylum Pseudomonadota; class Gammaproteobacteria; order Xanthomonadales; family Rhodanobacteraceae; genus Dyella_B; species Dyella_B psychrodurans. The sequence goes on from NZ_QRBF01000001.1 coordinate 1,206,470, forward strand.
CACGGCGAGGTCGTGCACACGGCCGATGGCCGCGAACTGGTGATGCGCGACATCGAGCCCGGCGACATCGCCGCCATCCAGCGCTGCTTCAAGCGTTTGTCCCCGCAAGACGTGCGCCGTCGCTTCATGCATGCGATGTCGGAGCTGCCACCCTCGATGGCTCAGCGCCTGTGCCGCATCGATCCGGCCATGGAAGCGGCCTATGTGCTGATGGACGAAACGGTGAAGCCCGCCGAATTGCGCGGCGTGGGCCGTATCTACGTCGACGAGGCCAGCAACACCGCCGAGTTCTCCGTGCTGGTGGAACTGGAGTGGACGCGCATCGGCCTCGGCGCGCTGCTGATGCAGCGCCTGGTCGACGAATCCTGCCGCCGCGGCCTGAGCGAGCTGTGGGGCTATGTGCTGATGGAAAACCGCCCGATGCTGCAGCTCTGCAAGGAGATCGGCTTCGTCGCCAAGATGGTGCCCGGCGAAGCGGGCACGGCGCAGATCAGCCTCGCGCTTCAATAAGCGCTCCAAACGACTGTCACGGCAGGCCCCAGGTTCGACGCGCTACACTTGCGCGCTCGATTGGCGCGCCACGAGGGCTGCGCCCGCCTACGTCGCCTCTCCATGCCGAATCCGATCAGTCACCCGCCCCTTCCCACCACTCCCAAGCACCGCCGCTTCTGGACCCCGCCACACGGTTCTGCGCGGGCCCTGCTGGTCGCCGAGGCCGCGCAGTCGCACGACGGCCTGCTGGTGGTGGTGACCCGCGATACGCAGCGCGCGCACGCGCTGGAAGACGAGCTGCGCATCTTCGCCGGTTCGCTGCCGGTGCTGCATTTCGCGGACTGGGAAACGCTGCCCTACGACGTCTTCAGCCCCCATCCCGATATTGTTTCCCAGCGTGTCGCCACGCTGTATCAGCTGCCGAGCGTGAAGCGCGGCGTGCTGGTGGTGTCGGCCGCCACGCTGATGCAGCGGATCGCACCACGCACGCATATCACCGGCTCCGGCCTGATGCTGCGCAAGGGGCAGAAGCTGGATCTGGCCGCCGAACAGCGCCGGCTCGAAGCATCCGGTTATCGCCATGTTCCGCAGGTCGCCGAACCCGGCGACTTCGCGGTGCGCGGCGCCTTGATCGACATCTATCCGATGGGCGCGGCCGAACCCTATCGCATCGAGCTGTTCGATGACGAAGTGGAATCGATCCGCAGCTTCGATCCGGAAACGCAGCGCTCGCAGCAACAGGTCGAGAAAATCGAATTGCTGCCTGCACGCGAATTTCCGGTCACTGACGAGGCGGCCAAGGCCTTCCGCAGCCGCCTGCGCGAACGTTTCCCGATCGACGTGCGCCGCTGTCCGTTGTATCAGGACATGAAGGAAGGCGTGACGCCCGGCGGCATCGAATACTACCTGCCGCTGTTCTTCGAGCAGACCGCCACGCTGTTCGACTATCTCGCCGACGATGCGCTGTTCGTGCTCGGCGAGGGAACCGGCGAAGCGGCCGAACAATTCTGGACGCAGACGGCCGAACGCTACGATCAGCGCGCGCACGATATCGAGCGTCCGGTGCTGCCGCCGCTTGAGCTGTACCTCTCGCCCGAACAACTGCGCGAGCAGCTCAACAAGCGCCTGCGTGCGGAAGTGGTCGACAGCAGCCACGAACACGCCGTCTCCGTCGGCACGCAGCCGGCCCCGGAATTGCCGCTCAATCGCAAGGGCGAAGAACCGGGCACGTCGCTGCGGCACTTCATCGACAACTATCCGGGACGCGTGCTGATCGCCGCCGATTCGGCCGGACGGCGCGAAGCCCTGCTCGAACAACTGGCCACTGCCGGCCTGAAGCCGCAGATCGTCGAAGGCTGGCGAGCCTTCCTCGACGACGCCACCCGGCTTGCCATCAGCATTGCGCCGCTGGAACAAGGCTTCGCGTTGACGAAGCCCGCGATTACCGTGCTCACCGAACGCGAATTGTTCGGCGAGCGCGTGCGCACCGAACGCAAGCGCCGGCGTGGCGCGGCGCGCGATCCCGAGTCGATCATCCGCGATCTCACGGAACTCTCCGTCGGCTCGCCCATCGTGCACGTCGATCACGGCGTGGGTCGTTACCAGGGCCTGATTTCGATGGAACTCGGCGGCATGGAAGGCGAGTTCCTCACCATCGAATACGCCAAGGGCGACAAGCTCTATGTGCCGGTGGCGCAGCTGGGCCTGGTCAGCCGCTACTCCGGCACGGCGCCAGAACTGGCACCGCTGCATTCGCTGGGTGGCGATGCATGGGAGCGCGCTCGCAAGAGAGCTGCCGAGAAAGTACGCGACGTCGCCGCCGAGTTGCTGGCGATTTATGCGCAGCGAGAAGCACGCGGCGGCGAATCGCTGCCGATCGACCGTCAACTGGTCGAGGAATTCGGCAGCACCTTTCCGTTCGAGGAAACGCCGGATCAGCTCTACGCCATCGATGCCGTATTGAACGATCTGGCCGCGCCGCGCGCGATGGATCGCGTCATCTGCGGCGATGTGGGTTTCGGCAAGACCGAAGTCGCACTGCGTGCCGCGTTTGCCGCCGCGACAGCGGGCAAGCAAGTGGCGGTACTGGTGCCGACCACCCTGCTCGCGCAACAGCACTACCGCAATTTCGCCGACCGCTTCGCCGACTGGCCGGTGCGGGTGGATGTGCTGTCGCGCTTCCGCTCGACCAAGGAAGTGAACGAAGCACTGAAGCGCCTGGCGGACGGACACATCGACGTGATCGTCGGCACGCACAAACTGCTGCAGCCGGATATCAAGTTCAAGCAGCTCGGCCTGGTCATCGTGGACGAGGAACAGCGTTTCGGCGTGCGCCAGAAGGAACAGTTGAAAAAACTGCGCGCCGAAGTGGACCTGCTTACCATGACCGCCACGCCGATTCCGCGCACGCTGAACATGGCGATGAGCGGTCTGCGCGATCTGTCGCTGATCGCCACACCGCCGGCGCATCGCATGGCCGTGCGCACGTTTATTTCGGCGTGGGAACCCGCGCTGATTCGCGAAGCTTTCCAGCGCGAACTGCAGCGCGGTGGTCAGGTATATTTCCTCCATAACGAAGTGGAAAGCATCGAACGTACCGCACGCGAATTGCAGGAACTGATTCCCGACGCGCGCATCGGCATCGCCCATGGCCAGATGCCAGAACGCGAGCTGGAACAGGTGATGGCGGATTTCCATCGCCAGCGTTTCAACGTTCTGGCGTGCACCACCATCATCGAAACCGGCATCGATATTCCCACGGCCAACACCATCATCATCAACCGCGCGGACCGTTTCGGCCTCGCGCAGCTGCACCAGTTGCGCGGACGCGTGGGACGCTCGCATCACCGCGCCTATGCGTACCTGATCGTGCCGGATCGCAAGGCGATCACCGCCGATGCGGAAAAGCGACTGGAAGCGCTCGCATCGTTGGAAGAACTGGGCGCCGGTTTTACGCTGGCAACGCACGACCTGGAGATTCGCGGCGCGGGCGAATTGCTGGGCGACGAACAATCCGGCCAGATCCAGGAAATCGGTTTCGGACTCTACACGGAACTGCTGGAACGCGCCGTGCGTGCACTCAAATCCGGCAAGGTGCCGGACTTCGATCTGAGCAGCGAACACGAAACCGAAGTAGAACTGCACCTGCCTGCGCTGATCCCTGACGATTACCTGCCCGACGTGCACACGCGCCTGACGCTGTACAAGCGCATCGCCAGCGCACGCGACGAGGAAACGCTGCGCGAACTGCAAGTGGAAATGATCGATCGCTTCGGCCTGCTGCCCGATGCCGTCAAGCAATTGTTCGCCATCGCCGGGTTGAAGTTGATGGCTACGCCGCTGGGGATTCGCAAGCTCGACTTTGGTGCCAATGGTGGACGCGTGACGTTCCGCGAAAAGCCCGATGTCGATCCGATGGCGGTGATCCGCCTCATCCAGAGCCATCCGCGCGTCTACAAGCTGGACGGACAGGACAAGCTGAAGGTGAACATGGAATTGCCCGGCGGCATCGAACGCATCCGGGCGGCCGAGGATATTCTCGGCCGGCTGGGTGCACGCAAAGTGGCCGCGGCTTGAAGGCGCGCGAACAGGCCTAGTTCGCGCCGCTTCGCGTCAGGTATTGCAGGCTGAACAAGCCTTCGGGATCCGTCCACACATGCTGGACGGCAAGTCCGGCGATCGCAGCCAACGCAGCGAAATCCTCAAGCGAGTATTTGCAGCTGTATTCCACCAGCATCGCTTCGTCTTCGCGAAACAACACCTGCAATCTCCCCACGCGCACGCGTTGTTCGCGCTCGCTGACGATATGCGTTTCGATGCGTCCGGCCATCGCGTTGTAGCGCGCACGATGGCGGAACGCGCCGAGCTCGAAATTGCAGCCCAGTTCGCGATTCAATCGCGCGAGCATGTTGAGCGTGAATGCCTCGGTGATGCCGGCGCGATCGTTGTAAGCGGCCTCGATGATGGCGCGATCCTTCTTCAGATCCGCGCCGACAAGAATGCCGCCGTTGTCGCCCATTTCACCGCGCATCTTGCGCAGCAGCTGTGCCGCTTCGCGTTCGTCGAAATTGCCGATGGTGGAGCCCGGAAAATAAATCACCGTGCGGCGCGGTGCGCGCGGCGGCACGGGCAGCCGCAACGGCCGCGTGAAATCCACGGAAAGCTGTTGAATGGGCAGCTCCGGGAAGTATTGCGCCATGCGCTCGCCGCTGAGCCGCAACGCTTCCGAGGCAAGTTCCACGGGCACCCAGGCCACCGGCGCTTCGAGACGTTCCAGCAACAGTCGCGTCTTGATCGCATGCCCGCTTCCATATTCGACCAGACGCGCGTCCGGCCCCAGTACATCGGCGATATCGCCGGCGTGTTCTTTCAACAACGCGATCTCGGCACGCGTGAGGTAATACTCGGGCTGTTCGCAGATCTGCTCGAACAACGCGGAGCCTTGATCGTCGTAGAACAGCCAGGATGGCAATCGCTTGGGCTGCGAACGCAAACCGCGCTGAACAACCTGAAGCAAGGCGTTATCGGGCGGACGTTGTTCGTCCCGCACGAGATAGGCTTGTACGCTCATCGGTCCTTTCCCAATCGGATGCCCGCAAACTGCCAGCGGGCATGGGGCGGAAAAAAGTTGCGGTAGCTGGTGCGAATGTGGTCATGCGGTGTTGCGCAGGAACCACCGCGCAATACCCATTGGCCGTTCATGAATTTGCCGTTGTACTCGCCCAGCGCACCGGGCAAGGGTTTGAAGCCCGGATAGTTCACGTAGGGCGAAGCGGTCCATTCCCACACGTCGCCATACATTTGCTGCAGGCCTTCACCGTGCGCTGGGGCGATGGGATGAAAATGATGTGCTTCCTGGAAATTGCCCTTCACGGGCAGATCCGCCGCGGCGTCTTCCCATTCGGCTTCGGTAGGCAAACGCGCGCCTGCCCAGCGTGCGAACGCGTCGGCTTCGAAATAGCTGATGTGGCATACCGGCGCCTGCGGGTCCAGCTCGCGAATGCCGGCGAGCGTGAATTCGCTGGACAGATCCTCTTGCCAGTACAGCGGTCGTTGCCAACCTTCGCGCTGTACGGTCGCCCAACCATCGGAAAGCCATAGGCTGGCTTCGCGATAACCGCCTTCGCGCACGAATGCCAGGTATTCGCTGTTGGTAACCAGGCGGTTGGCCAGCAAATGGGCCGTCAACCAAGTGCGATGCCGCGGCGTTTCATTGTCATAGGCAAAGCCGCTGCCGTCGCGATGGCCTATCTCAACCGGACCTTCGCGGCCTGGTAGAAAATGCAAGGGCGAGGATTTGCTCCCGCTCGCGGGTGCGGTTGTATCTCTGTAGACAGGACGCAACGGATTGGACCAGAACGCATGCTTGAGATCGGTAAGCAACAATTCCTGATGCTGCTGCTCGTGCTGCAGGCCCAATTCGATGCGGTCGGCAAGCGCCGCATCGAGGCCGCGTGCGATGAGTTCGCCGACCGCTTCATCGATACGCGAACGGTAATCGCGCACTTCTTCCAGCGCCGGGCGCGACAGCAAGCCGCGTTGAGGACGCGCATGCATCGGCCCTACCGATTCATAGTACGAATTGAACAGGTAATGCCATGCGGGATGGGGCGATCGATAGGCGGGGTCGTACCCCAGCACGAACTGTTCGAAGAACCACGTCGTGTGCGCCAGATGCCATTTGCCGGGACTGGCGTCGGGCATAGATTGAACCATGAGGTCCTCGGCACCGAGCCCGGCGCACAGCGCAAGCGTCTGCCGGCGAATGCGCATGAAACGCGCGATGCCATCCTCAGTATGTACGGCGAATGTGGAAGCAGTCATGACACAGGGGAAATCTGGGCGGACTTGCTGCGATACACCTTGTGGAGGGCGAACCAGCGCACGATCATACTCCTCACCATGCCGGAAGTATTGTTCACATTGTGTGATATAGGCATGGCAGGAATATGGCCGCAGCGATACGCTAGGCGATCATTGCGCATCAATACAGCATTGAGGTGACCGTCATGAAACCCGTCATTTCTGTACTGCTGGCTTTTGCTCTTGCATCAGGCATCGGACCGGTGCTCGCACAATCGCAACCCGCACCGCCGCAATCCGCGCCTGTTGCAAGAAACATATTGCCTTTCAGGGACTGCATTCGTACCGACCAGATCAACGAATGGCATATCGTAGACACGAAGACCGTCATCGTGCGCACCGGTCCTTACCAGCGTTACCTGGTGAATCTACAGGCGGATTGCCAGTGGCTGGGCGTGGGCTATCCAAGCATATCCTTCATCCCGAACAACTCCGAAAAGGCGATGGGTTATCGCATTTGTGGTCAGGTAGGCGAAAAGGTTCGCAATAGAATTCAGCCGCCTTGCGGCATTCAGTCGGTCAGCCTGATCAGCGAAGCCCAGTTCAACAGTTACCGCGCGCAGGCCAAGTACCACAGCGTCAGGACACAGCAGCCAGCCAATAACCAGAAGCCTTGAGCTGAAGGTCACACAGAAAAAGAACCCGGCGATGCCGGGCTCTTTTTTCGCTTGGATCACTACGATCAGTAACCGGTGGCCGGGCCGATGTAGCGGGTCTGGTACGGATCGGACGTCACCACCGTGGTCACTACCGGCGGCGGTGCTGCCTGATAGACCACCGTGCCAGGGGCGTAGACGACGGCCGGCGGCGGTGCTGCGTAGTACACGGGCGGACCTGCAACAGCCCCGGCTACGACACCGGCCACCACGCCACCCACGATGGCGCCGGCAATCCAACGGCCGCCGCTCCAGTAGCCGCCACGGTAGCAGCAGCCACCGCGATAACCGTAACCGCCATGATAACCACCGTGCCAACCACCACCGCCCCACGGATGGGCGGAAGCCCCAACCGGCAAAGCCACAGCCGCGGCCAGAGCCAGGCCGATTGCAACGAACTTGCCGACATTACGTTTGGACATGACACACCTCCGTCAAGATGGGTCCAATGGTCGGCCTCGGGGGCTTAATCGGTACTGAAGGTTTTCATTTCTTTACGCGCGCATTTTCCCACGGATTTACCTGCCCCTCAGCCGGACGCAACCGCAGCAGCCAACAGTCGTGGATGTTGGCGCGGCGCGAGAAATCGAACGGGATGCTTCCAGCCCCCCAGTTCTCGATCGTGAGGCGTTCTTCAAGTGCCGCGCTGTCGAGTGTGAAGCGGCGGAAGTTGTTGGAGAACACGATGACGCCATCGCTGGTGAGGCGATCCGCGCAGGCAAGCAGCAGCGCGACGTGATCGCGCTGCACGTCGAAATCGTCCGCGCGTTTGGAGTTGGAGAACGTCGGCGGATCGACATAAATCAAGCCGAAGTGCTCGCGCGCATGCTTCAGGAAACTTGTGGCATCCGATTGCACCAGCCGATGTTTTGCCCCGGAAAATCCGTTCAGCGCAAGATTGCGCGATGCCCACTCGAGGTAGGTCGCTGAAAGATCCACGCTGGTGGTATCGCGGGCTTGACCGGCCGCGGCGTAAACGCTCGCCGTGGCGGTGTACGCGAACAGATTGAGAACCCGGCGCCCCGCAGCCAGCTCGCGCAATTTCGCGCGAACGAGGCGATGGTCGAGGAACAGGCCGGTGTCCAGGTAATCGTAGAGATTGACCTGAAACCTCAGCCCACCCTCCTCCACTTCGATGAACTCGCCACGCTGGTCGAATTGACCGTATTTGGAACCGCCTTTGCCGCGCTCGCGCGTCTTCAGTGCGATGCGTGCGCGTGGCGTTTCGAAAACCTCGCCGGCGACACGGGCGATTTCACGCATGCGCGTGCGGGATACTTCGACAGGCACGTCCGCCGGCGCGCGGTACTCCTGAATGTGCAGATGGGTGGTGCCGGCGATGTCTTGGTATACGTCGATGGCAGCCGCGTATTCGGGAAGATCCTGGTCGTAGGCGCGCCACGCATGAATGCCCTCGCGCTCCAGCCGCTTGCGCAGATGACGGACGTTTTTCTCCAGCCGGTTTTTCAGCATTTGCGCGCCGGCTGACAAGGGCGCCTTTTCGCGCGGCGTCTCATCGCGCGGATGCAGTTCGAAAGTCAGCAACACGGTTTCGAGTGCGCCGTTGTACAGCGTGTACTTCTTGTCGGCACGCAGCGTGGTGGCGCGTCCCAACTCCGCGTCTCCCGCAAGGATGGCGGCGCGCCAGCCGGTAAAGCGATCGCGCAGGGTTTCGCCCAGCATGCGATAGAGCTTGGGCATGCTTTCGCGTTCCCCAAGCCGTTCGCCGTAAGGCGGGTTGGTGATGACCAGCCCCTGGGTGACGCCCGGCGGAGGCGCCACATGCTGCGCATCGTGACGATCCAGCGTGAAGAACCCTGCCACACCCGCTTCCTGCGCGTTGCGCTTGGCCGTCTGCACCATGCGCGGGTCCGTATCGGAACCGAAGAAGCAGGTGCGCAGCGCAGGCAGCCCGGCTTCCGCGCGCTTGCGCGCTTCGTCGAGCAAGCTTTTCCACAACGGAATGTCATGCTGCTTCCAGCCGAGGAAGCCGTAATACGAACGACGCAAGCCCGGCGCGACGTCGGCCACCATCAACGCGGCTTCGATCAACAGCGTGCCCGAGCCGCACATCGGATCGAGCAGCGCGCCGCCCTGCGCATAGATCGCCGGCCAACCCGCGCGCAGCAGCATGGCGGCGGCCAGGTTTTCCTTCAGCGGCGCCTCGCCTTGCTGTTCGCGCCAGCCACGCCGATGCAATGGCGCACCGGCCAGGTCGATGGACAGCGTGGCGCGATCGCGCCGCAGGCGCAGGTTGATGCGGACGTCCGGCTCTTCGGTATCCACGGCCGGACGCTCCTGCCCGCGCTGGCGGAACTGATCGACGACCGCGTCTTTCACGCGCTGCGCGAGAAACTGGCTGTGCGCCATGTTGCTTTGCGTGGTGTTGGCGTCCACCGCCAGCGTGGCATGCAGTGCGAGGTGTTCGGACCAGTCGATGGCCTGCACGCCTGCGTAGAGCGCCTCATCGGAAGCGGCATCGAATTCGGCGATGGGCAACAGTACGCGGCTGGCAAGGCGCGACCACAGACAAGCGCGATAGGCCGTTTCAAGGCTGCCGGAAAAACGCACGCCGGCCAGCGCCTCGTGCACGTCGGTGCCGCCCAGGGCCATCAGTTCGTCGCGCAGCAGGTATTCGAGCCCCTTGGGGCATGTTGCAAAGAAGTGATTCAAGCGCGTGTCGCCAGCTGTTCCAGGAAGAAGCCGAACTGTCGGCCGATGGCATCGACATGTGCGGCAAGACGGTGATCATCGTCCACCACGAGCAACGGAAGCTGACGGCGACCGGCAAACTCGTAGATGTCGTCGAGCGGGCAGACGTCGTCCTGCCATCCGTGGATGAGCAAGGTGGGGACGTCCAGCCGCACATCGAACGTGAAATCGCTGCCGGGAATCAAGGCGGGCGTGGCAAGCAGGAACAGACCGGCCACGGGCAGCTCCAACGAAGCCAGGCCGGAAACGAAGGCGCCCATGCTCGACCCCACCAGTACCGGCTGCGCGTCGCATGCGGCAATGCGCTGGTGCAGGCGCGCGATGCGCGGCGCTACGGAACCCGCATGACCCAGCGCGTCGTCTTCGCGGTAGTCCGGACGTTCGGTGCTCCACCCCATCGACTCGGCGATCTTCGCCAGCGCGCTGACCTTGGTGGCATCCGGACCGGAATCGGAACCATGGGAAAGTATGATGTGTCCGGGCATGGCGATCTCCGTCGAGGGGCCCAACAGGACGCGCATGATAGCCCTGCTCATGCGAGACTGCCGTCATGCCGATGCTCACTATTCATGACCAGCCGCTTCCCTACGTGGCAAAACTGCCCGAGCGGCCAGTCAGTTCCGTGACATGGGTGGTCATTCATTGCACCGAGCTGCCCGATCTGGCAACCGCACGCGAATACGGCGAGAAGGTGCTGTATGAAAGCGGCACCGGCAACAGCGGCCACTATTACATCGACCGCGACGGCACGGTCTATCGCTACGTTCCAGGCAATCGCGTCGCCAATCACGTGCGCGGCCACAACCCGCAGTCGATCGGTATCGAACTGGTCAACCGGGGACGCTATCCGAACTGGTTCGACTCGCACCGTCAAACCATGACCGAGCCCTACACCGCGGCACAGATCGCTTCGCTGCGCGCCCTGCTTGCGCAATTGCGCTCCGAATACCCCAACCTGCACGAGATCGCCGGCCACGAGGATCTGGACCTGGCCCGGGTGCCGGCCAGCGACGATCCCCACAAGGAAGTCCCCCGCAAACTGGACCCCGGACCGCTGTTCCCATGGGACGAGGTACTTGCCGGCAGCGGTCTGGCGCGTATTGGCGCGAGTCCGTAGTCCACCAGTATCGGCCTCACCCTATAATCGCGAACCTCCTTACGCCACCTGGGCTATCGGCATGCCGGAAACACACGTCAGCGAACTGGTCGAGCTGTTGGAGCTCGAGCGGCTGGAAGACAATCTTTTCCGCGGGCAGAGCCGGGATATCGGCACGCGTTTCGTGTTCGGCGGGCAGGTGCTGGGCCAGGCCCTGGCGGCGGCGCAGCAGACGGTCGATTCCTCGCGCGAGGCGCATTCGCTGCACGCGTATTTCCTGCGGGCCGGCGATATCGATGCCCCCATCGTGTACAGCGTCGAACGCGCGCGCGACGGCGGTACGTTTTCCTCGCGCCGCGTGGTGGCCATCCAGCACGGCCAGCCCATTCTCAACGGATCGATTTCGTTTCAGGTTCCCGAGAAAGGCGTCGAACATCAGTCCAGCATGCCGGAAGTGCCTGCGCCCGAGGACCTGGAGCCGATGCACCGGGTACCGCGCGAGGAGTTGGCGCGTCTCCCGGTAAAACTGCAGCGCTGGCTGGGTAGCGACGGCCCGTTCGAATTCCGCCAGGTGTGGCCGCGCGATGAACTTCATCCGGCCAAGCGCCCGCCGATCCAGCACATCTGGTTCCGCCTCACCGCGCCGGTGAATGGCTCGGCCGGGTTGCATCGCGCCTTGCTGGCGTATGCCTCCGATTTCCACCTGATCGGCACGGCGACGCTGCCGCACGGCATTTCCTACGTCACCCACAACATCCAGATGGCCAGCCTCGACCATGCGCTGTGGTTCCATCGTCCGTTCCGGGTCGACGAATGGCTGCTTTATTCCTTCGACAGCCCCACGGCGCAGGGCGCGCGCGGACTGGCACGCGGACAGATCTTCAGCCGCGACGGGCGACTGGTGGCCTCGACGGCGCAGGAAGGGTTAATCCGGCTGCGTGGCGATTGACTTAAACTGTCCTTATGCGACTGCTCTATACGTCACCCCGTCAGGAAAACATCGACCGCGTTGTCGCCTACATGGCCGAGAACGGGGTGGAAACGACGATCACCAACCGTTCCAACTGGAACCGTCCGAGCTACCAGCGTTTCAGCTACCAGCAACGCAGCGAAAGCCGCGACAGCTGGCCCCAGGTCTGGATCACCCGCGCGGACGACTACACCAGGGCTCGCGAGTTGCTGCGCCAGCTCGGCATCGACCCGACGGTCCGCCACGCCGAGGAGCTGAACATCGCGCGCAATCCGGAGGCCTCCCTCTACGTCCGCCGCGAACACACGGTGGCCCGGGCGCGGCGCATCACGTTGCTGGCCATCCTGGGCGTGTTCATGGTGCTCGGGCTCCACTACCTGCACGTGCTGTAAGAGCCTGCAAAATCTAACGCTTGCCACGGCAGCCGGCGGCGGTCATAGAATCGCCCCATGCGCTCCGATCACGTCCGCCTGTTCCAGACCTTGCCGCACAGTTGCGGCTATTTTGCTGGGCGCACGGCGCAAAACCTGGTGATCGACCCCGCGGCGCCCCAGCTGGACCGGCTGTACGGGGCGGCTCTGGATCACGGCTTCCGCCGCGCTGGCGGGCATCTCTACTTTCCGCACTGCCCCAGTTGCCATGCCTGTACGCCGTGCCGCATCGACGTGGCCAACTTCAAGCCGGATCGCTCGCAGCGCCGCTGCCTGAAGCAAAACGCCGACCTCACCGTGACCGAGCGCATGGCCGGCTACAACAGCGAACGCCACGCGCTCTACTCGCGCTATCTGCGCACCCGCCACCCAGGCGGCGGCATGGATGAAGCCGAGGCCAGCGACTTCCGACGCTTTCTCACGGCGCCGTGGAGCCCCACGCTGTTTCTCGAGATGTATCTGAACGACCGTCTGCTCGGCGTCGCCGTGACCGACGTGTGCGCAACGGGCATTTCGGCCGTCTATACGTTTTACGATCCCGACGAACAGCAGCGCGGCCTGGGCACCTTCGCGATCCTGCAGCAAGTGGAGATGGCGAGGCGCAACGGCATACCGTGGGTCTATCTCGGCTTCTGGATCGACGGCCATCCGAAGATGGACTACAAGCGCCGATTCCAGCCGTTGCAAGTGCGCACAGTGGAAGGCTGGACTGCGCTCAAGCGCCGCTGATCAGTTCACGAACGTCCTGCCGTTGCCGGCACCTTGCTCGCGGCACCTTGCGGATAGGGAAACAGCTTGATCAGCGGCACGGAGATGCCGTCATCGCCGACGACGCGACAATGCGTGCGATCGAGTTCGCGCGGATCGTCCACACCGCAGCTGTGCGCGATGATGCCCACTTCGTGCATCACGTTCTTTGCGTAGTTCGCGACACGCACGCTCTTGTCCGTCACCACCAATCCGCGTTGCAGCCGCGGGTTCTGCGTGGTGATGCCGGTGGGACAGGTGTTGCGGTTGCATTGCAACGACTGGATGCATCCCAGCGCCAGCATGAATCCGCGCGCGGAATTGACGAAATCCGCGCCCATGGAAAGCGCCCAGGCCACGTCGTACGCCGTAATGCACTTGCCTGAGCAGATGACCTTGATGCGGTCGCGCAGGCCTTTCTCGATCAGCGTGTTCACCAGCGCAGGCAACGCTTCATGCAGCGGCAGGCCGACGCCTTCCATCAGTGTCTGCGGCGCCGCACCCGTGCCGCCTTCGGAACCATCGACGATGATGAAATCCGGCGCGCTTTCGATGCCGCGCTTATGGACCTCGTCGCACAACTCCTCGATCCACTCCAAGCCGCCGAACACGGCCTTGAAGCCGGTCGGTTTACCGGTGAGATCGCGGATGTGTTTGATCGCATCCATCAGTTGCGGCACGTTGGCGATATCCAGGTGCCGGTTCGGACTCTGCGAATCCTGGCCCACCGGAATACCGCGAATCGCCGCGATTTCCGGCGTCACCTTCGCCGCCGGCAACAAGCCGCCCATGCCCGGCTTCGCACCCTGGCCAAGCTTGATACTGACCATCCTCACCTGCTTGTGCGCGCAGATGGCCAGCAACTTCTGATCGTCCAGCTTGCCATCGGGCGTGCGGACGCCGTATTTCGCCGTACCGATCTCGAACACGATGTCACAACCGCCTTCCAGGTGATACGGCGCGAGGCCGCCCTCGCCCGTATCCATCCAGATGCCTGCCTTGGCCGCGCCGATGGAAAGCGCACGCACCGCCGGCGCGGAAAGCGCGCCGAAGCTCATCGCGGAGATGTTGAAGAACGCGGCGTGGTCATAGGGCTCTCGCGCATACGGCCCCATGCGCACGGGCTTGGGTTTGACGTGATGATCGCCCAGGGCCGGAAACGCCGCATTGACGAAAAACGGCACGCCCTCTCCGCGCAGATCGCGCGTGGAGCCGAAAGCGTTGGTGTTTTCCGTATTCTTCGCCGCGCGATAGACCCACATGCGTTCGGCGCGGTTGAACGGCAATTCTTCGCGATCGCTGGAGAAAAGATACTGACGGAAAAATTCGCCCAGGTGCAGGAAGAAGTAACGGAAATGCCCGATCACCGGATAGTTGCGCAGCACCGAATTGTGCGTCTGGTTGCGGTCGACCACCCAGACCACCAGCACCACCAGAATCGCGATGACCAGCAGCAGCACGAATAGCAGCGCAAAGGTTTCCACCAGCACCACCAACCAATGCGAAAAGCCCGTCGATTCCATAACCGCTCCCCGTTCAGCGACCGCTGTAGTGATCTAGCCGTGCGCACACCGCAGGCACCTTCGGATTCTACAACTCCGTGCGAATGGCTTTCGCGGCGCGAATCGCCTTCGCCTTGGCTGCCTCGATATCCGTATCGCGCGCCAGCGTGACAGCCATGCGACGACGCCCTTTCACTTCGGGTTTGCCGAAGATGCGCAATTGCGTATCGGGCTCGACCAGCGCATCGGCGACGCCGTGATAGCGCGGCGCACGTCCCTCGCCTTCCACCAGCACGGCACAGGACGCGGACGGACCGCTCTGGCGGATCACCGGGATCGGCAGGCCGAGAATGGCGCGCGCGTGTAGCGCAAATTCGGACAGGTCTTGCGAAATCAGCGTGACCAGCCCGGTGTCGTGCGGACGCGGACTGACCTCGGAGAAAACGACGTCGTCGCCCTTGACGAAAAATTCGACGCCAAAAACGCCCCATCCGCCCAGGGCGGTGGTGATCGCCTCCGCCTGACGTTGCGCCTGGGCCAAGGCCGCGGAACTCATCGGTTGCGGCTGCCAGGATTCGCGATAGTCCCCGTCTTCCTGACGGTGTCCGATCGGCGCGCAGAACTGGGTGCCGTCCTTGTGCCTGACGGTGAGCAACGTGATTTCGTAATCGAACGGCACGAATCCTTCGACGATTACGCGGCCCTTGCCCGCACGCCCGCCGGACTGGGCATAGTCCCACGCCTCCTGGACCTCGGACGCATCGCGCACGATGCTCTGACCCTTACCCGACGAACTCATCACCGGCTTGATCACAAAGGGGTAGCCGATGGCGGCGATCGCAGCGCGATACTCCGGCTCCGTCTCGCAGAAACGATAGGGCGAGGTGGGCAGTCCCAGTTCCTCGGCAGCGAGCCTGCGGATGCCTTCGCGGTCCATCGTCAGCCACGCGGCGCGGGCGGTCGGGATCACACGCAGGCCTTCTTTTTCCAGCTCCACCAGCGTGGGCGTATGAATGGCCTCGATTTCGGGAACCACCAGATCGGGCCGTTCCTGGGCGATCACGTTGCGCAGCGCGGTGCCATCCAGCATGTCGATCACATGGCTGCGGTGCGCCACCTGCATGGCGGGCGCGTCGGCATAGCGGTCGACGGCGATGACCTCCACGGCGTATCGCTGCAACTCGATGGCAACCTCTTTGCCCAGTTCGCCCGATCCGAGCAAAAGCACCTTCAAGGCATGGTCGGAATGGGGCGTGCCGAACGGCTTCATCGAGGTCTCCGGTAAAAGCCCCATTCTACCCCTGGGCTTTGATGTTCACGATTCGACTGCAAAGACACGGTGCACGCATTACTGAATCGATTGGCTTTTCGCATGCAACGCCAACCCCAGCGCAATCCAGCCCACGATAAAGGCCACTCCACCAAAAGGAGTGGCAAGGCCGATCGTGCGATATCCGCCCAGAGCCAGCGCGTAAAGGCTGCCGCTGAACAGTACGATGCCAAGCCCGAAAGCGAGCGAAGCGATGCGAGCCGCTTTTTGTCGCCCGCAAAGCACCGCCAACCCAAGCGCCAGTGCATGCCAGAAATGGTATTCAACGGCGGTGTGCCACAACTCGTAATGGGCAGCGTCAAGCGTGCCGCGTAAACCGTGCGCGCCGAAAGCGCCCAGCAGCACGGCGCTGGCACCTGCGAGACCCGCTAGCAAACCATCGCGATGACGGACAAGTTGTCGCACGAAAACCCTTCCTTCGCCTGAGAAAACCATGGATCGCCACGTGTGGCGTATGCTCGCAGGATCGACCACCGGGATTCTTGCATGAAGCTGTTGCGTCTCGCCCGCCTGATTTGTCTTTTGACGATATTGCTTGCAAGCCTGTCGATGAGTGCCTGCCATCAGGATCAACCGCCACCGTGGCAGCTATCGGATATCTCAGGTCACATGCCCGACCTGTCCTTCCAGCTGACCGACGATCAGGGCAAGACCGTCACCGCTGCCGACTATCGCGGCAAGGTTACCCTGTTGTACTTCGGCTACACGCATTGTCCCGACGTATGTCCATTGACGCTGGCGCATCTGCATGTGGTGATGCAACAGCTGGGCAAGCTTTCCGATGGCGTGCGCATTCTTTTCGTAAGCGTCGATCCGACGCGCGATACGCCAGCGGTGCTGCACGGCTACGTCAGTGCGTTCGATCCACATGCCGTAGGGCTTACCGGCTCGCCTTCCGATGTCGAGGCGCTGACCAAACGCTATCGCGCCGCCTTCACCCGCGAGCCCGGCAAAGCCGATGGCAGCTACGATGTCAGCCATAGTTCGGGCATCTATATCTTCGATGGCAACGGCAAGGCGCGGTTACTGGCCACGCCCGCCGATACGCAAGACAAGCTGGTGCACGATCTGCATCTGCTGCTCAGCCCCGGAGACACGACGTGATGCTATGTCGCCTGCTTTTTTTGCTGGCATCGGGCGTGATGCTTGCGGGTCGCGCACAGGCCGCGGAAGCCGATCACGTCACGGCAAGCCACGCATGGATTCGCCTGCTGCCGGGCGAACTGCCCGCCAGCGGCTACGTTGCCTTGCGAAATAATGGCGTATCGAACGCCGTATTGGTCGGAGCACATAGCAAGGCCTACGCGTCGGTAATGCTTCATCAAAGCACGCAGGACGCCGGCGGCATGGATCGGATGACCACGGTGAGCCGCCTCGCCATTCCGGCACAGGGCGAGGTATCGCTGGCCCCGGCGAGTTACCATCTGATGCTCGAGCAAGCAGCCAGTCCGCCCAAAGTGGGTGACACTATCGACATCACCCTCGACTTCGCCGACGGCAGCCACTTGCCCGTAGCGTTTCTTGTTCGTCCCGCCAACGCAGCCGATGCGAACTGAGCCGCCATTCATACAAGTCTTCCATGCGCGTCTATGCCGTCTCTGACCTGCACCTGGACTACGCCTCCAATCGTGAGTGGCTGGAGCAGTTGTCCCGGCGCGAATACCAACACGATGCGCTGATACTCGCGGGCGACATCTCGGACAAGCTCGCTCTGCTTGCGGAAGGGTTCAAGGCGCTGAAAGATCGCTTCTCGGCGGTCCTGTACGTACCCGGGAATCACGATCTATGGGTGTCGCGCGATGGCATGCGCGACTCCATCGAGAAATTCGAGGCAGTGCGCGACGTCGCCATCCGGCATGACGTTCACGTCGATCCTTATCGTCACGGCGATCTCGCCATCGCTCCGCTGCTTGGGTGGTACGACTATTCCTTCGGCGAACCCGACGATTTTCTCAAGGGCGCATGGGTGGACTATCGTGCCTGCCGCTGGCCGGAAGGTTATGACGATGCGGCAGTGACGCGGTTCTTCACGGACCAAAATCCAGTCGCGCCATCGTCAGCGATCGACGGTGCGAGCAAGATCATTACCTTTTCGCATTTTCTGCCACGCATCGATCTCATGCCCGAACGCATCCCGACCCGGCATCGCAAGATCTATCCCGTACTGGGCTCCACCATCCTGGAAACGCAGCTCAGGCAATTGGGCTCAAGCATGCACGTGTACGGACACAGTCACGTGAATCGACAGCTTACGCTCGATGGCGTCACTTACATCAACAATGCCTTTGGCTATCCGTCGGAAGCCCATTTCACCGGCCGCCGCCTGCTGCACATTCACACTGAACCTTAGAGACTTTTCAACCGTGACTGCCTGCAGACGCAGCGCTCACCTGCGACTGAGCAGCACGCGACTGGCGCCGGATACGGCCGCTGCGCGAAAGACGCAGCCATTGCCGCATCGCCAGCAGGCCACCGATGGTCTCGATCGTCGCCGCCGGTACCCAGATGATGATGCCGCCGATCAATTGCCCGGTGAAAACGTTGAAGTCGAAGGCACGGCCGCAAATCTCGAAAATCGGGTAGAGATCGCTCTTGGAGAAGGTGATGATGGCGCCGGCGAGGATCTGCGGTGTCATGGTGATGCCGGGCGAAAGCACACGCAAACCCGGGATCATGCGCCCTGGCGGACGCGGCCGGTGATCGAGCACCAGCCACCAGTAGACGAAGCCGCTCACGATCATCGACCAGTTCATGAAGCGATAGACGCGCCAGTCCAGCATCGCCATCGTCTGCATGGAAGGGATCAGCCAGATCAGGATGAAGGCCACGAACAGGATCGTTGCAATCGCAGGATTGAGCAGTACCGCACTCACCAGGCGCCATGGCCACGTCCGCAACGCGGGGCGAAGCATGTGCACGCGCCAGCTCAACGGCATGCCCGCGCGCAAAACCGACCCCGGATAGGAAGCCATGATCACCAGCGGTGCGATGTGATGCAGCAGCAATTGCTGGATGCGGTGCATGAAGAATTCATGCTCGGCATAGAAATCGAAATACGTGTGAAGCGTCAGATAGACGATCGTCATGCCTGACCAGAACGCCAAGCGGCGCCCGCCGCTCACCGGCAACTTGCGGCTCCCACGCCAATACAGCACACACACGGCCAGGAATGTCCCGAGGAAGACCCACGAGAATTCCCAGGGAATGATCCATTTCAACAAGACGGCGATCATCGACCCGATCCACATCACCATGTAGCGGCAACGACCCAGCTTAAATCACGGCAACTTTTACCCGGCAGGATGCGCTTGCGGCATATTGCCACCTTCATGTGCGCTGGCGCCGGTTGCGCCGCGTGCGACGCCAGCCATACAGCAAGCCGATCGCCGTAATCAGCATGGGCAGCAGCACGATGTTGATCATCTTCAGCTGCATGCCCAGCGCATCGATTTCGGCATTCAACTGGTGCTGCACATCGCGCAATTCCTTGCTGATTTCCAGCTCGCGCTTCAGGAATTGCTCGATCTCGTGCTTCTGCTCGGTGCTGGTCGAGTCATCGCGCGCCCCCTTGGCCGGCTGCAACTCGTCCAGTCGCTGCTTGGTGTCGGCCAGTTCGCTTTCCAGTTCCTGTTCCTTCTGCAGGAATTTTCGGTCGGCAGCGCGTTTCAGTGCGAGCACATGGCTGAAGGGACGCTGTGAGCTGGAACGGCCGCGAATGGAAAGCAGTGCCGACGAACCGCTGAGGTTGTCCACCAGATTGGTGATGAAATCGCCATTGTTCGCAAGCGCGCTCAACATCGGCTGCCCCAGGAGGAAGGTCTGCGTCTCCACCCAAAGGCGGTCGGTCAGCAGATCCGTATCGGCAACCAGAATGATCTCGGCATTGGTCGCCGATTCCGCCAGATGTCCAGGCTTCTTGGCGAGTTCGGGGAATGCGCTGACAAAGGGACCGCGCAGGCGCGCCGCGATCACGTAGTTCTGCCCTTGCGGCTGATAGCCCTGCAGCAGGCTGGTGGGGTTGTTGCTCGCTTCGATCACACGCTGCGTAGGAACGACTTCGGCATCGGCGCTACTTTGCACCAGCGGAATCAATCGCGTGGTGGCGTTGGGCAGAAGATCGAAGTGCCCTGCCGAGGAAACGTAGATGCGCTGCAGGCTGGAGGTCACGACGTCGTCGCGATTGAGCTCCTGCGCGCCCAGGCCCAGCATCGCCGGATGGGCCAGATTCGCGCCCGCCAGTTCGATCTGCAGCGCGCGTCCGCGATCGAGTACGACCTGATCCGGACTGTAAGAAACGCCCCAATCGGCAAACAAACGCGGCAGGTTGGAGCTGTGGTTATTGGTGGCGCTTGTCGCATCGTCGACGAACGGAGTGGGATCGGATTCCGCCAGCGGATCCACGAAGACCACCAGATGCCCACCTTCAAGCACGTATTGATCCAGCGCATATTGCGCATCGTTTGGCAGATTCTTGGGATGGATCAGCAGCACGACCTGGATGCTCTTGTCGATCTGCTTGAGTTTGTCCGGACTCAACGTCTCCACATCGAAAAGCTGCTGCAGCTGTCGCATGACCGTCCATGGCTGTGC
Organism: Dyella psychrodurans; assembly: GCF_003363265.1. Classification (GTDB taxonomy): domain Bacteria; phylum Pseudomonadota; class Gammaproteobacteria; order Xanthomonadales; family Rhodanobacteraceae; genus Dyella_B; species Dyella_B psychrodurans. The sequence continues at coordinate 1,226,858 of NZ_QRBF01000001.1, forward strand.
GCCTTGCGGAGGGTCTCCCATCACCGGGAGGCTGCTGATGACGCCGATGCGCGGCCTCTGCGGTTCGCTCAGCTGATACAGCAACTTGGCGATGTCGTACTCAAGGAACGTTTCACGGCCTGGATCGAAAAAAGGAATGGCCAGGCTGCGGTCGGTCGATTTTCCATCGATGTCGTCCGGCAGGTCGGCGGCCACATCCGAGGGATTGTCCGCACCGGTTTGTCGCGTGGCACCGACGAGACCGAAGAAGATGCGCTCCCCGTTGGTGCCGCCGCTGATCGGCGTGAGGCCATTGCCCTCGGCACTCGCTTCATCGTCGGAGTAAGGCACCGGATCGACCACTTGCAAGCGGATGCGCCCATGAGAACGCGCCACCATCTCTTGCAGCATCTCGTTGACGCGCTGCTCGTAACTGCGCAGTTGCGGCAAATCGCGTGTCGCGTGCTGGGAAAAGTACAGCGTGAGCCATAGCGGGCGGCGCGCGCTGTCGATGATCTGCTGCGTACCTGTCGAGAGCGTGTAGAGATGGTCTTGCGTGAGGTCGAACCGCTCGGGCTCGAGCCACCGGCTGGTGACCAGCGCAAGGGTGCAATACGACACGATCAACGCGATCAACGCACTGAACAGGAGGGTACGCCGGCGGAATAATGGGCGCGGTATCACTCAATGACTCCGCTTCATATCGAGCACCAATACGCCAGCCGTCAGCCACGCAGCGATGGTGAGCACGAAATACAAAAGATCGCGCACATCCAGCACACCGCGCGCGATCGCCTCGTAGTGACGCACCATGGACAGATGCGCCACGGCATTCACCAGTCTGCGAGGCAGCGCGCCCTGGAAGAAATCCAGCACCTGCGACTGGCCGACGAGAATCAACAACACGCACACGACGGCCGTGAGAATGAAAGCCACCACCTGGCTGCTCGTCAGCGTGGACAGGCATGCGCCGATGGCAAGAAACGCACCGGCCATCAACCAACTGCCGATGTAGCCTGCGACGATGATGCCGTTGTCCGGCGATCCAAGGTAATTGACCGTGATCCAGATCGGAAACGTCAGCAACAACGCCAGCCCCACGAAAAACCACGCGGCCAGGAACTTGCCGAGCATCGCCTGCCACAGCGTCGCTGGCAGGGTCATCAGTAGTTCCAGCGTTCCGCCTTTCGCCTCTTCGGCCCACAAGCGCATCGACACTGCCGGCACCAGAATGAGATAAAGCCAGGGGTGCATGACAAAGAACGGTTGAAGATCGGCGATGCCCCGATCGTAGAAGTCGCCTGCGTAGAACGTCAGGATGCCCGACAGCACCAGGAAGATCACCAGAAACACATACGCAACCGGCGTGACGAAATAACTGCGCAGTTCGCGACGCATGATGGCCATCGTGGGACTCATGGCTGTGTCTCCACGTCGGCGCCAAGCGTTATCTGGCGGAACACCTCGTCCAGGCGCCCGCGCTCGAGTTGAATTTCCGAGACTTCCAGGCCTTGCTGGCGAAGCAGCGTTTCCACCGGCTCCAAGATCCGCTCGCCGGGTTTGGGAAATACCGTGATGCGGCCATCCAGCGGATCCACTTCGATACCGGCGACTTGCGGCAGGCGTCCGAGCATTTCCTGCGAGATGGCACTGCCTGCGGCGCTGAACGACACGGCGCCGTGGTACCGCGAACGCGCTTCGAGCTCCGCCGGCGTCGCATCCGCGCGCAGCCGTCCGCCGGCGATGATCACGACGCGGTTGCACAACGCATGCACTTCCTCGAGCAGATGCGTGGAAATCAGAATGGTGCGCTCGCGGGCCATCGCGTCGATCAACTGACGGACCGTGTGCTTCTGATTGGGGTCGAGGCCGTCGGTGGGCTCGTCCAGCATCAGCACCGGCGGATCGTGCACGATGGCCTGCGCAAGACCGACGCGTCGGCGCAAGCCCTTGGACAGCGTGTCGACGCTGACATTCAACGCTTCTTCCAGTTGCAGGCGACCCACGACTTCATCAAAGCGACGGCGCCCCACATCGGAGCGCAATCCGCGCATGCGCATGACGAAGATCAGGAATTCGCGCACGGTCATCTCACCATAGCTGGGCGCGCCTTCCGGCAAATAGCCGAGCGCGCGCTTGGCTTTCAGCGGCTCCTTGATCACATCGTGACCGCATACGCGCGCCGTACCCGCAGTGGGAGCGAGAAAGCCGGCGATCATGCGCATCGCCGTGGTCTTGCCGGCGCCGTTGGGACCCAACAGGCCCAGCACCTGTCCCGGCTCGGCGTAGATGCTCAGCGCATCCACGGCGGTCAAATGGCCATAGCGCTTCGTGAGCTTGTCAGTCTCGATCATGTCCGGTCGCAAAAGGAACTGTCGTGCAATGTACCGCAAGCACCGCGCAAAGTTCGCTGCGCATGGCGAGACCCGAATCCGGAAACAAAAAAGCCCTCCCGGAAGGGAGGGCTTTTGAAAGCGACAAGCGGGTGCTTACTGGCCGCTGGCTGGAGCCGCAGCGGTGCTGGCAGGAGCCGGCGCCGTGCCGCTCGAAGCAGGCTGAGCGCTCATCACGCCAGGCTGCTTGACGCCGGCGATCTGCTCCGGCGTCTGCTGCGGCAGCGCGGCACCTTCGGCAGAATCGCTGATCGGCAGATACACGCCGTACTGCGCATAGGTCGTGATGTTGCCGCCGGCATCCTTCACTTCCGGCTGGGTCAGGATGTCGTACAGACGGTTGGTGATTTCGTCGAACTTGTAGCCGTGCGTCTGCGCGTAGGCCTTGAGCATGTCGCGGGTCTGCGGCACGCCGGCAGCGGTGCCGTTCCACGGCGCTTCCAGCGCTGCACCACCGTACGCCAGCACGCCGCGCACGTTGTTGTCGATGACCAGGCGACCGTAGCGATCCTTGCCGCCCGGCTGGTTGTTATCGGCCGCGGGTGCGGCAGCGGTGCTGCTGGAAGCCGGAGCGCCGCTGTCGTCGAGCGACGGCGGTGTCGCAGCCGCCAGCTGATAGCTCTGGCCGCCCACGGTGAGGCTGGTGGCATCGATCGGCATGCCCACATCGAAGGTGTAGGTCTCGTCACCATAGTTGGTGGTGAAGATGACGCGCGGACCGGTGATGTTCACGCCCAGTTTCTTGGCGGCGGCCTGGATCTCGCCGACCGCGGTATCGGTCGCTGCATTCAGGCCATCCAGACCGTCCTTGCGCTTCATGGACGTGGAAACGACCAGCATAGGCGTCGGCTTCGTCTGGACGATGTACGGAGTCAGCGCGCTGTAATCGATGTTCGGCACACCCGCCAGCACGTTCTGCAGATTGTTCATGCTGTACTGGATGAACGCGTCCGGCGCGCCGTGGATGTACATGTTGGAGTAACGGTTGAGGATGCTCATGCCGTAGCTCACGTCATACGACCAGGTGATCTTGGTCAGCTTGCCGGTGCTGCCCTGACGCAGGAGGTCGAGGGTGAAGTGCTTGTCGTTGCCGCGCCAGTCGTTGTCGACGTTCCAGACGATCTCGGCACTGTTGACCGTGGTATCGATCTTGTCGAATTCCGGCGTGGTGCTGGCGACGGTCAGCTTGCCCTCGCCCACTTTCGGATCCAGGCTGCTCCAGCTGATCTCCGCGCCCGGGCCATAGGCATTGCCGGACAAGGTGTACTTGGTGCTGGGATCGTACGCGCGCAGCACGCCGTAGTCGGGGAAGGTACGGAAGTTAGCCACCACGTCGTAGACCTGGCGTAGATCTTTGCCAACCGTCAACGACCGCTCAACGTGGCCGCTACCGGGCATGATGAAGCCCACAGCGACGCCAAGTACGGCGACGATGATCAGGGCAACGATGAATTCCAGGACACGCGTCATTCCAGGTTTCTCCGAGACGTCTCTCTAGTGCAGTGGAAAGCGCAGGTCGGAACGGGTCCGCCTAGAGATGGCTTCCTTGGGGAAATCGCATCAGACGGGGGGTCGGCCGGCGCCTAAGCTGCCGATGGTACTTGCTCACGCGCAGGAACGCTACGGGCCGAACGAGCCCTTTGCCACGCTGCTGCGCAGCATTCCCGGCATCTGGCGAGCCGAACCGGAGACGTCAGACGATGCCCAATTCCAGCGCCTTGAGAACGGCGCGGGTACGATCGCGCACGCCGAGCTTGGAGAGAATGTTGGAAACGTGGTTTTTCACGGTCCCCTCGGCCACCTTGAGAGAATTGGCAATTTCCTTATTGCTGTAACCGCCGGACAAGAGGCGGAGGATCTCGGTTTCGCGCTCGGTAAGCGGATCGGGTTGTTCCAGGCTGGTGAACTGGTTATGGATGCGGCCGACACCCGCAAGCAGGCGCTGGGTCACCATCGGCGCGACCAGCGAGCCACCGCTCGCGACCGTGCGCACGGCTTCGACGAGTTGTTCCAGCGAGACATCCTTCAGCAGATAACCGCGCGCTCCCGCCTTCAGGCCCTGCAGCACAAGCTGGTCGTCGTCGAAGGTGGTGAGAATGATGGTGGGGGGCAGTTCGTTGCGCGCCGAAAGCGCCTGGAGCACCTCCAGGCCGCTCATGTTCGGCATGCGCAAGTCCAGCAGCACCACATCCGGCTTGATCCGCGGAATGTCCTGCACGGCTTGCACGCCATCGGCACATTCGGCCACGACGCGGATGTCCTCGGCCAGATCGAGCAGGGAACGCACTCCTTGCCGAACCAGGTTCTGGTCGTCGACGAGACAAACGGAAATCATCGTGAATCCTCGCAACGTTGGTGGTCCGTCATTGACCACATAGATACAACGGACAAAGGCGACTGGTCATTCTTGCAGGGCATCATGTCAGGCTCAACGCAGGGGGCTCGAAACGTGAAGGGGTGTGTGCCAAGACCGAAGGCTCACCCAGGGGTAGACGTAGTTGAAGTGCAAAACCCTGCCCTGCTTCGCTCTCAACCGTCACATCGCCGCCAAATTCCGCCAGTCGCTCGCGCATGCCGGACAGACCATTTCCCGGCAGGATCGTCGCGGTGCCGCGTCCATCGTCCCGCGCATTCAGGTTCAGCCGGTTTTCGTCATCGTAAGCGAAGCTCAGCCACAGGTTCCGTGCGCTGGCATGCTTGGCGGTATTGGTGATGATCTCTTGCACGCAACGCAGCAGCATCTGTGCGCGGCGGGGATCTTCCACGCTGAAACGCGGCGGCGTGGTCAGATGGACGTGCATGCTGGGCACACCATCGATAAGACTTTGCAATGCCTGAGTCAGATCGATGGCATCGTCCTGACGCAGTTCGCTGACCGCTTCGCGCACGTCCGCCAGAAGCAACCGTGCCGTGCTCTGCGCCTTGCGGACATGTACCGCCGCGGACTCATTGCTGAGGTGGCTGGCCACTTCCAGATTGAGGCTGAGCGCGGTGAGGTGATGACCGATCAGATCGTGCAGCTCGCGCGCAATGCGCATGCGTTCGGCGATGCGGGTCGATTCGGCGAGCAGCGCACGCGTGGCGCGCAATTCGGAATTGAGCCGCCGCTGGGCTTCGCGCTCTTCCGCCTGCTGGCTGGCAACCATGGAGGCCACGAAGCCGAGCATGGAAAACGCGGTGTAGATGCTCGCCTGCAATACGCCGAGCAGGGCGCTGTGCTTGAATTCGCCAAAGGTGGAGAACAGCACCGCCAGGCATAAGGTCTGAAAGACGATCCATGCCATGCCGACCCAGAACGGCACCAGCCACGGCAGCACCACCGCCACGACTACCAGCAAGATGGCCGACAATCCGCTATGGCTGTACCAGCCCACCATCAGAGCGGCCACGGTCAGCAGCAACAGGCCGAACAGTCGCGCCGCCATATTGGTGCGCGCCCCGAGATTGTTGGTGATCAATAAATAGACAATGCCGAAGATCAGGTAGAAAAGCGTGCACAGCAGCAGCGCGAAATTGGGGCTATGCAGCAAATCCAGCCGCTCGGTCGCCCAATTGGTGAACAACGGGGTACCGTCGCACAGGTAGGCGATCAGTCCCGTGATACGCAGCAGCCGGATATGGTTGAAATTGGTCATTGGCATGACCTGCATGATAGGCCCGCAGCCCAGCCCTGGTATGCGCGGAAAGTCACCCTCTTCATCGGGTGGAGGGAATCAAAAGCCAAGACCTCGACGCTGCGCATACGGTTGCCGCCTTGCCTCAACCCCCGGCTTTACAAAGGTTTTACATGCCGCAATACGGGATGTGCCGCCTGATGTCACATGCCATAATGCGCCTTGAGCTGGGCCGTCAGTCGGTCTTAACTAGCAACCCATCACTGCGGAGCAACGAATGGCCCTTGCCATCCGCGACGTGCGCGAGCACGACCTGGATGCCGTACTGGCGCTCAACAATACCGCCGGTCGCTCCATTCTGGTCCTGGACGCGGCGCAGTTGCGCTACTTCTACGAGCACGCCGACTACTTCCGCGTAGCCGAGATCGACGGCGAGTTGGCCGGATTCCTGATCGCCCTGCGTGACGGCCGCGACTACGGCAGCCCTAACTATCGCTGGTTCAGCGAACACTACCCGTCCTTCGTCTACATCGACCGCATCGTCGTCGCCAACGCCTATCGCCGGCATGGCCTGGGGCGCATCTTCTATTGCGACGTGAACAGCTTCGCGGAGGTGCGCGTGCCCCTGCTTACCTGCGAGGTGTTTCTGGAACCGATCGACGATGTCGTGGTGCTGTTCCACGGCACCTACGGCTTCCAGGAAGTCGGCCAGCAGCGAATGGGCGAACATGGGCCGCAGGTAAGCCTGCTCGCCAAGGACCTACCCAGTTTCGCCTACGTCCGCGACACGTATCTGGAACACGGCGGCTTGCCCGACCTACCCTGGCTCGCAAGCCGCGTTCCTTATCTCACTCACAACGATTCCAAGCCGCGCCGCCTCGCCGGAGAGCGGCGCTCATGAATGCAAAAATGGATACAACTGAAGCTTGCGACCTTCGCTTTGGCCAGGTCGGTATTGCTTGCGTACGCGTAAAACGACCGGATGCGGCCGCCCTCTGCGAAGAACTCGAACGCCGCGTGCGCTCTGCGCCGCAGCTGTTCTCGCGCGCTGCGGTTGTGCTGGATCTCAGTCACCTGCCGAACTTGCCGGATGACGGCATCGTCGATGCGCTGCTCGAGGCCGTACGCAGCGCCGGCATGCTGCCCGTGGGCCTGGCCTATGGCACCAGCGCCACGGAAGCACTCGCACAGCGCATGGGCTTGCCGCTGATCGCCAAGTTCCGCGCCGCTTACGAGCCGGCCGACGGCGGCAGCATCGCGCCACCCGCACCGAGCGCTACGCCTGCACCCGCGCCAGCACCGGTGCGCGAGGCGGTACTTTCCGCACCGGCGCCCGGCAGCATCCTCGGGGCACAGCATCACGATGGCGCCGTGCGTTCAGGACAGCAGATTTACGCTCGCGATCGCGACCTCGTGCTCACCGGCGCCATCGCCAACGGTGCAGAAGTCATCGCCGACGGCAGCATCCACATCTATGGCAGCCTCAAGGGCCGCGCCATGGCGGGTGCGCAGGGCGATGCGAAGGCGCGTATTTACGTCTCGGACTTTCGCGCCGAACTCGTGGCCATCGCCGGCCACTACCGCGTGTTCGAGCAGATTCCGAAAGACCTGGAGGGTCAGTCTGTGCAATGCTGGCTCGATGGGGAAAAATTGCTGATCGCGCGTCTTTGAAAAGACTGCGAAACAAAACGACTATTACAAGAACACCAGCGGAGATGAGCCTTGAGTGCTGAGATTATCGTAGTGACGTCCGGCAAGGGTGGCGTCGGCAAGACCACCACCAGCGCATCGCTTGCCACCGGCCTCGCCATGCAAGGCAAGAAGGTGGCAGTGATCGATTTCGACGTCGGCCTGCGCAATCTCGATCTGATCATGGGCTGCGAACGCCGCGTGGTATACGACTTCGTGAACGTCATTCACGGCGAAGCCTCGATCAAGCAGGCGCTGATCAAGGACAAACGCTACGACAATCTCGCGGTACTCGCTGCCAGCCAGACGCGCGACAAAGATGCGCTGACGCAGGAAGGCGTCGAGAAAGTGCTCGAGGACCTGTCCAAGGACGACTTCGACTACATCGTCTGCGACTCGCCCGCCGGCATCGAAAAAGGTGCGCACCTGGCGATGTACTTCGCCGACCACGCCGTGGTGGTGGTCAACCCGGAAGTCTCTTCGGTGCGCGACTCGGACCGTATCCTGGGCCTGCTGGCCAGCAAGACGCGTCGCGCCGAACGCGGCGACGGTGCCGTGTCCCAGCACCTGCTGCTCACCCGCTACAACCCCGCGCGCGTCGAGCAGGGCGAAATGCTCAGCGTGAAGGACGTGGAAGACATTCTCGGCATCAACGTGGTCGGCGTGATTCCGGAATCGGAAAACGTACTCGCCGCATCCAACTCGGGTGTGCCGGTAATCATGGACGAAAACTCGAACGCCGGGCAGGCCTATCGCGACACCGTGGCCCGCATCCTCGGCGAAACACGCCCGATGCGCTTCCTTGACGCACCGAAGAAGGGCTTCTTCCAGCGCGTATTCGGAGGTTGATCGCGATGGGTATCCTCGATTTTCTGAAGCGCAAGCCGGAACCCACCGCTGTGGTCGCCAAGGAGCGTCTGCGCATCATCGTCGCGCAGGAGCGCTCCACCCGGGGTGCGCCTGACTACCTGCCGTTGCTGCGCAACGAGTTGCTCGAGGTCATCAAGAAGTACGTGAACGTTGACCTCGACGCGATCAACATCAACGTCGAACGCGACAGCGGGCACGAAGTGCTAGAGCTCTCCGTCGCCCTGCCCGACGGCAAGCCTGCCGGCAACGCCGCCACCTGATCCTGTCTTTCCTGCCCCTCTCTCCCGAGGGGAGAGGGAGCACGATGACCGCTTCTATCCTGCGCATCGCCGACATCGACCGCACCGCCATCGAATCGTTGCTCGCGCACTACGGCCTGACCCTGGCGCAGGTTGCTGATGGTGCAGCCATTCCCGGCAGTTTTTGGGGCGACGAGGAGGCCGGCATCATCGGCAACACTGTTTACGCACGCGGCGACACTCCCGTGCATTCGGTACTGCACGAAGCCGGCCATCTGATCGTGCTGCCGCAAGAGCGCCGCGCCGACGTCCACACCGACGCTACCGACTCGATCGAGGAAGAAGACGCCGTCTGCTATCTGCAGATCGTGCTGGCCGGCTCCCTTCCCGGCGTGGGCAGCGCGCGCCTGATGGAGGACATGGACGCCTGGGGCTATTCCTTCCGGCTCGGTTCCGCCCAGGCGTGGTTCGCGCACGACGCGGAAAACGCCCGTGCATGGCTGATCGCCCGCGGACTGCTTACCCAAGCCGGCGAACCGGTATAGTCGCCGTCGCCCAATTCCGACCAAGACCCATCGTGCTGAAGAACACGCGTTACTACGACCCCATCAACGACTTCCGGCGCCGCGTGGCGCGCCGGCTCATGCGCATGGTCTTCGGCAACCACGGGCAGCCCACCTCGGAGCCGCTGCCGGCCAAGGGGGTCTATCGCATCCTTGTCTGCCATGTCAGCCACAGCCTCGGCAATACGCTGTTGCTGACGCCGTTGCTGTCGGAGCTGGAGAAGGTTTACCCCGCCGCGGAAATCGACATCCTTACGCGCAGTCCGATCGCGGACGAGGTCTACGGCCGGTTCTTCAACGTGCAGCGCATCTTTCGTCTTCCTGCACATGGCGTGGGACATCCGTTTCAGTTCTGGGGCACCATGCGCCGCATGCGCAAGATTCGCTACGACCTGGCGATCGATGCCGATCCCTTGTCGCAGACGGGCCGCCTGCTGATGCTGCTGTCCAACTCGACGTATACGCTCGGCTTCAGCAGCCCGAAGAAACACGGCGAAATCACGCACGCCGTTCCATTGCCGCCGAATATCGAGAGCAAAGGCCGTCGTCCGGTCTATCTGTTGCGCAGCGCGATGGGAAACGACATCGCGGCCGATTATCCCGTTCCGGATATCCGTCTCGGCGCCGTCGAACGCGAACAAGGGCGCGCAGCACTGACCCGCTCCCTCGCTGCCGCGGGCATCGAGTCGCCCGGCCACGGCATCATCGGCATTTTCGCCAACGCCACCGGCCCCAAGTTGCTGGGCGAAGCATGGTGGACGCGTTTCATCCAGGTACTGGAAGCGCAGCACCCGGAACATCGCATCGTGGAGATTCTGCCCGCATCCGGCCAATCGATGCTCAGCTCGAAGTATCCGGCGTACTACTCCAGCGATCTGCGCAAGCTCGCCAGCGTGCTCTCCGGTTTGGCCGTCTATATCAGCGCCGACTGCGGGATCATGCATCTGGCCTGCGCCTCGGACGTACCGACGATGGGCATCTTCACCGCGACCAGCGCGTCCGAGTGGGGTCCCTACGGACCGGGCAGGCATGTCATCGCCGGCTACGAGAAGTCGCCGGAAGACATTGCGCGGATGATCGCCGCCATGCCCGAGCTCACGACCGGAACCCGCATTTGACCTGACCCCACCGGCATCGGCTAGCATGCCGCTTCATGAGGGAGATGGCATGCCTCCCGCTCCCGCGCGGAGCGAACCACCGAAAGGTTGATGATGCCTGCACCACCGGTTTCCGGCGGCGCGGGCGTGCCTGTTGCCGTGGAAAAGATCCATCGCAATCAGGAGACGATACAACGTGAGCATGACTGGATTCCTCGCCGTCGGCCTCGGCGGCGCACTCGGTTGCTGGCTGCGCTGGATTCTCGGCGTGCTGCTCAATCCGATCTTCCCCACCGTTCCCCTGGGTACGCTCGCGGCGAACCTGAGCGGCGGCCTGATGATGGGCTGCATGATGGGCATCTTCGAGCACTTCCAGACGCTGCCGCCCGAATTGCGGTTGCTCATCATGACCGGCTTTCTCGGCGGCCTGACGACATTTTCGACGTTCTCCGCCGAAGCCGACACCTTACTGCTGCGCGGACAATATCTGTGGTTCGGCGCGCATGTGGCCGTGCACTTGTTCGGCAGTTTGGCCATGACCATCCTGGGCATCTTCCTGACGCGCGGCCTGCTGCGCCACTGAAACGGAGTCGGCAACGTCATGAGTAACGAAACCTCCTTCGGCACGCATCCGGCCAATGGCGTCTTCCTGCGGTTTTATACGCACGTGCACGCCAAGCACGATGGGCTGCTCATTTCCGAATGGTTGTTGGGATTGGCCAAACGACACCAATTGGGCGGCGGCTCGGTATTCCGCGCCACGGCGGGATTCGGGCGACATGGCGTCGTGCACCACGAAGCCTTTTTCGAACTCGCGGACGACCTTCCGCAGAAAATCGAATTCCTGCTCAGCGAACAGCACGCACAAACTCTTTTACAGCTCGTCCGTGATGCTGGCGTTAACCTCGTTTATGCATGGTCGCCGGTACACTTCGGCATATTGGGCAAGGATCGACATGCATGAGCCAGCAATCCCTGAGGCAACGCGCGGCCGAACTGCTTGAGATCGCCGGCGTGCACATCGACGGACGCGCCACGACCGACATCCGTGTCCACGACGAGCAACTTTATGCGCGCGTCTTCGCGCACGGATCGCTGGGTCTAGGCGAAGCCTACATGGACGGCTGGTGGGACGCCGAAGACCTGCCCGGCTTCTTCACCAAGATCCTGTCCACGCATCTGGACGAGCACCTCAAGACACTCGATACGCTGATCGCGCATCTGAAAGCGCGCTTCGTCAACATGCAACGCGGCCAGCATGCGTTCGACATCGGCAAGGTGCATTACGACCTCGGCAACGATCTGTTCAAGGCCATGCTCGGCAAACGCATGATGTATTCCTGCGGTTACTGGGCCGAGGCGACCAATCTGGATGATGCGCAGGAAGCCAAGCTCGACCTGATCTGCCGCAAACTGCGACTGAAACCCGGCATGAAGGTGCTGGACGTCGGCTGCGGCTGGGGCGAGGCGCTGAGGTTTGCGGCGGAACGCTACGGCATAAGCGGCGTCGGCATCACCGTGTCCAACGAACAGGCGGAACTCGCGCGCGAACTGTGCCGCGGCCTGCCGATCCAGATCCGCTTGCAGGACTACCGCGAACTCGACGAACCGTTCGACGCCATCATGTCCATCGGCATGTTCGAGCATGTCGGCGGAAAGAATTACCGGGAATACTTCGAGGTCGCGCGCCGCTGCCTGAAGGATGACGGCTTGTTCCTGCTCCACTGCATCGGCACCAACCAGTCGCCGGGACGGCCCGATCCCTGGATCGAAAAATACATTTTCCCCAACTCGATGATTCCTGCGGCCAGCCAGGTTGCCGCCGCGTTGGAAGGTTTGTTCGTGGTCGAAGACTGGCATAACTTCGGAACCGACTACGATCGCACGCTGATGGCCTGGCGTGCTAACGTCGATGCGGCATGGCCCGCGCTTTCGGCGCGTTACGACGAACGTTTCCATCGCATGTGGCGTTTCTATCTGGCGGTATCGGCCGCCGTTTTCCGCAGCCGGCGCAATCAGCTCTGGCAACTTACCCTGAGTCCGCACGGCGTGCCCGGCGGCTATCGCGTTCCTCGCTGAGGCATCATGCGCACCTATCGCCGTTTTCTCGTCGCACTGCTTCCCCTGCTTTTCCTGCTGTGCGGCAACGTGTCGGCGCATCCTGCGCTGTGGCAGATCAAGAGCGGAAACAGCACCATCTATCTCTTCGGCACCGTGCATTTGTTGCCGAACGATACCGATTGGCATTTTCCGGCGTTGAACCAGGCGCTGGCGCAAAGCCAGACGCTCTACATCGAACTCATTGACGACGATCAGGCGAACATGGCCTCGCTTGTGATGCAGTACGGCCTGGACACGGCACATCCGCTTTCCACGCAGCTGACCGAAAGCGACAACGCCGCACTGGCCCGGGCCGCGCAACTGGCCGGATTGCCCGGCGGCGCAGCGACCTTGCAGCCCATGAAGCCATGGCTGGCCGCACTGACACTATCCGTAGCACCCCTGCTGAAAGCCGGCCTCGATCCGGCCGAAGGCGTGGACAAGCAGCTGAAGTTGCAAATGACCAACGCAGGCAAACCCGTGCACGGGCTGGAAACTGCGCAGCAGCAGATCGAGTTTCTCGCCGACCTGCCCAACTCGCTGCAACTGGCCTTTCTGCGCGATACCTTGCGCGACACCGACAAGGACGCCGCCGAACTGCGCTCCCTGGTCGACGCGTGGAAACAGGGCAATGTCGCCGCCATTGCCAAGCTCGAGAACGATGAGCTGAAAACCCAGGAACCCGCGCTCTATCAGGAACTGCTCGTCCAGCGAAATACAAACTGGGCCGCGAAGATCAAGGACATGCTCAAGCAGCCGGGCACCGTGTTCGTTGCCGTGGGCGCCGCGCACCTGGCCGGTCCGGACAGCGTGCAGGCCCAGTTGGCGAAACTGGGCATCACCGTTCAACCGGATTGAAGTACGCGATCAGAAATGCGCCGTCACCGGCTTCGGCGACAGCGGCAGGCGCGGGATGTGGATGGTGTAGGCATCCATTTTCCCGAGATCCACGTACGAGGCCGTCAGCGCCGTACCGTTGAAAGCGACGTCGACGCGATAAACGTGTCCTGCTTCCACGTTGTCGATCTTGAACCAGGGACGGTTGACCAGATGCGAGTTGGAGAGCGTGAGCTTGATCACGCGGGTACCCGGCAAGACGCGCACCCAGGGTGTCTTGCCGCCGTCCCAGCGGGTCCAGGTGCCCACATCGTCCACGCCCGTAATGCCGCATATGTATTGCGGCTGCTCCGCACAGGCGACGATCGCGGTATCGGACTGCGCATGATCCTTGTCCTTGTAGCCGCGGATGGGGTGCCTGCCACCCATGAGGGCGCATCCCGCGATCAGGACGCAAGCCGCCGCAACGGCCACTGAGCGTTGAAATGGCATGGTTCGAGGCTACCCCACAATGCTTGCGCTCCGGGCATTCTAGCCGAACGCGCCCGCCATCTGGCACCATCCTCCCGCCCACGGCGCCCCTGCGCCCAGATGATTACCCATGAACCTGCAAGCCAATTACGAACAGATCCCGCTCAAGGAATACGCCGAGCGGGCCTATCTCGATTATTCGATGTACGTGGTGCTGGACCGTGCCCTGCCCTTCGTCGGCGACGGCCTGAAGCCGGTACAGCGCCGCATCGTCTACGCGATGAGCGAACTGGGTCTGGCTGCAAGCGCCAAGCCGAAGAAATCCGCGCGCACCGTCGGCGACGTGATCGGCAAATTCCATCCGCACGGCGACAGCGCCTGCTACGAGGCGATGGTGCTGATGGCGCAGCCGTTCTCGTATCGCTATCCGTTGATCGACGGCCAGGGCAACTTCGGTTCGCCGGACGATCCAAAGAGCTTCGCGGCGATGCGTTACACCGAATCCAAGCTCAATCCGATCGCCGACGTATTGCTGGGCGAACTGGGCCAGGGCACGGTGGATTTCGTGCCGAACTTCGACGGCACGCTGGAAGAACCGAGCTGGTTGCCCGCCCGTCTGCCACATGTGCTGCTCAACGGCTCGATGGGCATCGCTGTCGGCATGGCCACCGACATTCCGCCGCACAACCTGCGCGAAATCACCAGCGCCTGCATTCGCCTGCTGGACGATCCGGACGCCACCATTGCGGATCTGTGCGAACACGTGCGCGGGCCGGATTATCCGACCGAGGCGGAAATCATCACGCCGCGTAACGAACTGATGGCGATGTATCAGACGGGCAACGGCTCCGTTCGCGCCCGCGCTGTCTACACGCACGAAGACGGCAACACCGTGATCACCGCGCTGCCGCATCAGGTGAGCCCGTCCAAGATCCTCGAGCAGATCGCCGCGCAGATGCGCGCGAAGAAACTGCCGATGCTGGAAGACCTGCGCGACGAATCCGATCACGAGAATCCCATCCGTCTCGTGCTGGTGCCGCGCTCGAACCGCGTCGACGCGGACGAGATGATGCAGCACCTCTTTGCTACCACGGATCTGGAAAAGAGCTTCCGCGTCAATCTCAACATGATCGGCCTCGATGGCCGCCCGCAGGTGAAGGATCTCAAGCGCATCCTCACCGAATGGCTGAGCTTCCGCATCGATACGGTGACGCGTCGCCTCAGCCATCGCCTGGCCAAGGTCGAGCGCCGCCTGCATCTGTTGGAAGGTCTGCGCATCGCCTACCTCAACCTCGACGAAGTGATCCGCATCGTCCGCACCGAGGACGAACCCAAGCCGGTGCTGATGGCGCGCTTCAAGCTCAGCGAGGAGCAGACCGATTACATCCTCGAAACCAAGCTGCGCCAGCTGGCGCGCCTGGAGGAAATGAAGATCAACGCCGAGCGCGATCAGCTCGAAGAAGAGCGCGCCAAGATCAACGTGCTGCTGAAATCGCCAGCCAAGCTCAAAGGCCTGATCAAGGAAGAACTGCGCGCCGACGCCGCCAAGTACGGCGATGATCGTCGCTCGCCGCTGATACAGCGCGAAGCCGCGCAGGCGCTGGACGAAAGCGCCTTGGTCGCCAGCGAGCCGGTCACCGTGGTGTTGAGCCAGAAGGGCTGGATCCGTGCCGCGAAGGGACACGACATCGATGCCGAAGGGCTCTCGTACCGCGAAGGCGATAACCTGCTCGCCACGGTGAAAACGCGCACGACGCAGCAGGTAGCCGTGATCGACTCCACCGGCCGCAGCTACTCCACGCCCGCTCATACCCTGCCCTCCGCGCGCGGCAACGGCGAGCCGCTGACGGGTCGCTTCACGCCACCTGCCGGCGCGCGCTTCGACGCCATCACCGCCGGTGACAACGACACGCGCCTCGTGCTCGCCACCGACTTCGGCTACGGCTTCGTGACGCGCTTCGAAGCGCTCACCGGCCGCAACAAGGCCGGCAAGCAGATCATCACCCTGAGCGACGACTCACATGTGCTTGCGCCGCAGGTAAGCGCCGATCCGGCACGCGACCGCATCGTGGTCGTCACCACCGAAGGTCACCTGCTGATGTTCTCGGTCGCCGAACTGCCGGAACTCGACAAGGGCAAGGGCAACAAGCTGATCGAGATTCCGAAAGCGAAGCTGGGCAGCGGCGAAGAACGCGTGGCAGGTGTCGCGGTAGTAACGGAAGGCAAAGGCGAAGTCACGCTGTTCGCCGGCCAGCGCAAGTTGACGCTCAAGTGGTCCGACCTGGTGGAGTACGGCGGCAACCGCGCCACACGCGGCGGCCTTCTGCCGCGCGGCCTGCGTCGCGTGGAGCGGATCGAAACGACCGGCTGACGGCTTGAAAGGAACTTCGGTGAACCGCAAGTCATCCAAGGGGCATGTGCACGGCAGGGCCCTGCCGTGCGTTAGATGCATACATCCCCGGCGTCACGCCCCACCGGAGCAACTATGAACAGACGAGCCATTACCGCCCTGACTACAAGCCTGCTGGTCACCGCGGCATGGGCGCAATCGGCCAGTCAACCGTTGAACCTGAAGCTGCCACCCAACAGCAGCACAGCTTCAGCGGCGCCTGCCAAGCCGCAGCCAGCCAGCGCTTCGTCCAGCCAGCCCAATCCCAGCGCCATCACGATCAACGGCGCGCAACCCACCGCGAGCAACGCGCCCGGCGTTTATTACGGCGATCACAGCGGCGCGCGCGGTGGCGACACCGCCCAAGCGGGTGCTCCGACGTGTGACGACTCCACCTACAACAAGCCCCAGGTTCATGGCGACGTTGGCGTGGGCGTAGTCGGCGGCAGCCATATCGGTACCGGCAGCTACCAGTCGGGGAATGTCAGCGTGGTGCAGAACACCGGCAGTTGTGACCATCCCACGGGCTCGGTGGGTATTTCGATCGGCGTAAGCAGGTTTGGCGGGTTCAACGGTCACTGAGAGGGCCGTTAGCTTGAGTTAGCGGATTGCGTACTTGCGCCCTCCTGGCAGCCCTTGCACCCAGGCCGAAAGCGCATGGAAAGCCACCCCCCGCAGACTGTCGGACCATTCCGCCGTTAGTCCTGCGTTGAGCTCCCAGTGATCCAGAATGTTGAATTCCGCTTCGAAGGCGGCCGTTGCGGTGTCCTTCTCATTCACGGATTGACCGGCACTCCCACCGAAATGCGCCTGGTCGGCAAGGGGCTGAGCAACGCCGGCTTCAGCGTCTACGGCATGCAGTTGGCGGGGCATTGCGGCAACGTGCAGGACTTGACCTCCACCGGCTGGAAAGACTGGTACGCGAGCGTGGAAGCCGCGGCGGAATCCTTCCGCCATGAGGTCGATCACCTGTTTGTGGCGGGCCTGTCGATGGGCGGCATCCTCGCATTGAAGCTCGCCGCCGAACGTCCCGAGTGGATCCGCGGCGTGGGTGTCTACGGCGCCACATTCCGCTACGACGGCTGGGCGATACCGTGGTACGGGCGCTTTTCCTTCATGTTGCCGCTCCTGCATCGCCTTGGTATCGGCAAGCACCGCATGGTGCATGAAAACGAACCTTACGGTTTGCGCGACGAACGCCTGCGCGCACAGATCAGCGGCTTGATGCTGGGTGGCGACAGCGCCGCGGCAGGCCTGCCCGGCAACCCGTGGCCGTCGCTGGCGGAGATGTACAACATGGCCGCCGTGGTGCGGCGCGAGTTGCCGAAGGTGACGGCGCCATGCCTGGTTGCGCATGCCACCGAGGATGACATCGCCAGCGTGGAAAATGCCTATCTCGTGGCGCGCTCGGTGTCGGGTCCGGTGGACATGCTGTTGCTGGAAGACAGCTACCACATGATCACCATCGATCGCGAGCGTCGCACGCTGATCCATCGCTCCGCCGAATTCTTCTCCAAGGTCGCCGCCAGCTGGGCACCTAGCGCACGCGCCATCGCCTGAGGAGAACGCGTGTCTCCTCTCGTCGCCACGCTGTGGCTGGTCAACGTGACGCTCGACACGGGCGGCCAGCTTGCCTTCAAGGCCGCCGCCAGCGATCCGCGTGCCGGCGACGGCCTGGCGCGCTGGCGCTACATGGCAAGCAGGCCGTGGATCTGGCTAGGCATTCTGGCCTACCTCACGCACCTGCTGTCGTGGATCGCCTTCCTTTCGCTGGTGGACTTGTCCCAGGGCGTGCTGCTGGCATCGATCAACATCGTCGCGATCATGATCGCCGGCCGCCTGTTGTTTCGCGAAAAGCTGACGCCGCTGCGTGTCGCGGGCATTCTTCTGGTGAGCGCGGGCGTGGCGATCGTGGGGATGAGCGGATGAACACCTCGGTACGCACGTGGCGCTTCTATCTGTCCGGCTTTGCCTTTTTGCTGGCCTTCGATACGGTCGTGCAGCTCAGTTTCAAGTACGCCGGCGCACACGCCTTTCCGCCGGAAGCGAGTTGGGCGTGGATGGTTCGCATCTTCGGCCATCCGTGGATCTACATCGCGCTCATCGGCTACGTCGGCAACTTTTTCACCTGGATGAGTCTGCTCAAGCACGCACCGATCGGTCCGGCTTTTGCCGCAACACACTTGGACGTGGTCACCGTGATGTTCGCCTCGGCGTGGTTGTTCCATGAAGCGCTGACGCCCACGCGGTTGCTTGGTGCCGGCATCATCGTGCTCGGCATCGTCTGCCTTGCTTTCGCCGAAAGCGGCGCGCATCCGGAACACGACGCGCCGACGGAAGCCAAGGGTGCACTGGGCGTCGCGGCTGGCGACTGAACGAGCTGAATGCCGAGTCCACAACATACTCATCAGTTTGGTAATCGCTGCACGCGCAGGGACGGCTTCACTTCACGCATGCGCGCCGTTGCTCCACCATCGACATAAATCAATCACTTGTCAGGAAAGGCGTGACAAGGTTGGCGAAAGGCAATCTCGGGACGATGCCCGCAAGTAACTGCGCCGGCCCGCCGTCTGGACAATTCGCAGACATTTACGTCACGCTTGTCGCGAGGATTAACCGGGGAAACGATACATGAGCAATGTGCAGCAGGACGTTTTCGAGATCATCGCCAAGCAGGCCAAGATCGACATCGCCACGATCAAGACCGAATCCACGCTCAAGGATCTTGGTGTCGCTTCGCTGGATGCCATCGAAGTGATCTTCGACATCGAGGAACACTTCAACATCAATCTGCCCAATGAAGACACGGATTTCGATGCCGGCACCGTCGGCCATCTGATCGAAGCCGTCGAGCGGCAGCTTGCACAAAAATCAGGTAACAGTTGATTCCATGCGCCGTATTGTGATTACCGGCATGGGCGCCATCTGCGCGCTCGGCCACAACGCCACCGACATCTGGCAGGCCATGACGGAGGGACGCAGCGGTATCGGCCCGATCGGTCATTTCGATACCAGCTCGTTGCGTACGCCTCCCATCGCTGCGGAAATCCACGATTTCGAGCCGCGCGCCTACATCGACGAGGCGCGCCTGCCATTTCTCGATCCGCTGAGCCAATACGCGTTGGTGGCGGCAAACGAGGCTGTTCGTCAATCCGGCCTGGCATTCAGGAACGAACGCGCATCGCGCACGGCTGTCGTGGTGGGCGTCGGTTCCGCTGGCGAAGAAACCCGCGAAGGCCTTTATCAGAAGCTCTACGGCGAACATGCCGGCCGCTTCCATCCGCTGGGGATCGTGCGCATCATGAGCAATGCGCCCGCCAGCCAGATCAGCATGGCGCACGGCATTACCGGACCCACCTTTGTGGTGGCCAGCGCGTGCGCATCGTCCAATCACGCTATCGCGCAAGCCGCGCTGATGATCCGGGCGGGACTGGTCGACAACGCGATCGTGGGCGGTACGGAAGCGTGCATCACACTCGGCATTTTCCGCGCATGGGAGGCCATGCGCGTATTGGCGCCGGATGCCTGTCGTCCTTTCAGCATCAATCGCCGCGGACTTGTGCTGGGCGAAGGCTCGGCCATGTTCGTGCTTGAGACGCTCGAAAGCGCGCAGGCACGCGGCGCCACCATCCTCGCGGAACTCGCCGGTGTCGGCATGAGCGCGGATGCGGGCGACATCGCCGCACCCTCCGATATCGGTGCGGCAGCGGCGATGACTGCCGCCTTGCAGGACGCAGGCATGCAACCCGGCGAGTTCGATTACATCAACGCGCACGGCACGGGCACCGCCGCCAACGATTGCACGGAAACCCGTGCCATCCACAGCGTCTTCGGCGAACATGCGCGTCGACTGGCCATTTCCTCGACCAAGCCCATGCACGGTCATGCGCTGGGTGCCGGTGGGGCGCTGGAATTGGTCGCTACGCTCGGCGCGCTGCGCACCGGCATCGTGCCGCCGACCTTGAATTATCTCGGCCCCGATCCCGCGTGCGATCTCGATTACGTGCCTCACGAAGCGCGTGCCATGCCCGTGCGCGCGGCATTGAGCAATTCGTTTGCCTTCGGTGGACTCAATGCGGTGGTGGCGGTACGGCAAGCTCCGTAACCGCGCGATCGCTCACAATCGCGTGAACGACCACGATTGCATGCGGCCATCCTTGTACGGCATCACGCCGTGGAACGGCCGCGGATCGCCGTCGAACACCAGCGGCAGAAAGTGCCGATCGCCTTCCCACATGGGCAACCCCAAGATGTGATCGACATCGACCCATTCCAGGGTGCCTTCGGGATTCTGCGTATAGGGTTCGCCGCTGAACGTGTCGACGATGAAGATGAAGCCGAGCCAATCCTCGCCCTGCTTGCCGAAACCCGGCCAGTTCAAGGTGCCGCGCAGGTGCATCGATTCGCACTCGATGCCGGCTTCTTCGCGGATTTCGCGGCGCATGCATTCGGCGATGTCTTCGCCGGGCTCCATCTTGCCGCCCAGGCCGTTGTACTTGCCCAGGTGCTGATCGTCAGGCCGCGCATTGCGGTGAATCATCAAGACCTTGCTGCGGTCCGGCGACAGCACATAGCCGAGCGTGGCGACGATAGGTGTGTAAGGCATGGGGCGGCGCACAAGGATGCAAAAGCTGAAGTTTAAGCCTTAAAGGCACAAATTGGTCTTGCATCGGCGACCGCTACCCGGCGACCATCATTGCATGCTCCCGACCAGGCCCGCTCAACGGTTGCGTCGCAACCTGATGCCGATTCTGCTTGCCCTGCTGGGGACGGCCCTGCTGGTGGCGGGCTGCGATTATCAGGTGCACCCGATGGAAAGCCGCGAGGTGTCGTTCCAGGGCCAGGAATTCACCGTGGTCAGCCTGGACCTGCACCGCGAATCGCTCAGCCTTCATTGGCGCAATCCGGACAACGACCAACCCTTCGGCGACATCCAGACGCTGCGCGAATGGGGCGCCGCCAACGGCAAGCGCTTGATGTTCGCCGCCAATGCGGGCATCTACGATCAGTCGTACGCGCCGCTGGGGCTGTACGTGGAGCACGGGAAGACGCTCGTGCCCTTGAACCTTTTCCACGGCAACCCGGCCGCGGGCAATTTTTCCATCCGCCCCAACGGTGTGTTTGCGATCTACGCGGACGGTCATGCCGCGGTGCGCACGAGCACGGATTTCAAGACAGACGGCAAGCCAGCGGACTGGGCCACGCAATCGGGCCCCATGCTGGTGATCGACGGACAGATCAACACACAGTTCCTCGACGATTCCAACAGCACCAAGTGGCGCAGCGGCGTCTGCGCGCACACGCCTTATCAGGTGCTATTCGTGGTGAGCGAATCGCCGGTCAATTTCCACACGTTTGCCTCGCTGTTCCGCGACAAACTCGGCTGCCGCGATGCGCTGTATCTGGATGGCAGCATTTCGCAGTTCTACATCGACGGCACCGGCTATACGGGTGCCCCCACCTTCATGGTCAAGCCCTACGCGGGCATTTTTGCGGTGTTTGCGGACCAATGACTACGAATCGTCGCTTCGGCTGGTTTCGTGCATGCCTGATTTTCATTGTCGTCGTTCTGATCGCTCTTTTCGCCACCGGATGGTGGCTTCTGGCCGGTAGCCGCGCCCAGCTCGACGGCGAGCAGCGCATGGCCGACCTGGGCCATCCCGTCACCATCGAACGCGATGCGCTTGGCACTGCCACGGTGACGGCGCAATCGCGCGACGACATCGATTTCGCGCTCGGCTACCTGCACGCGCAGGAGCGCTTCTTCGACATGGACCTTATGCGCCGCGTTTCGGCGGGCGAGCTGTCCGAGCTGGTCGGGCCTGCCGCGCTGGATACGGATATCCTCCATCGTCGCCATCGCCTGCGCGCCGTTGCGGAAGCTGCGTATGCCGCGATGCCCCCGGCACAGAAACATACGCTTGATCTTTACCGTGACGGCGTGAATGCGGGCCTGGCGCGTTTGCGCGTGCAGCCCTGGGAATACCTGTTGCTGGGCAGCAAGCCGCAACCCTGGCGATCCGAAGACACGCTGCTGGTGATCTCGGCCATGTACCTGGATCTCAACGGCGACGGCCTCGACAAACGCGAACTGGACATCGCGCGCATGCACGCCGTGCTGCCCGATGCACTCGCCAAATTCCTGCTCGCTCCGGATCCGAACTGGGAGGCTCCCTTGAAGGGCGACGTGTCGCAATCGCCCGTGGCTCCCGGTGCGGATGCCTACGATCTTCGTCATGTCGGCAAGCAGACCGATGCGGAAAAAGTCGCCGCAGCATCGAGCGTGAAAGTGGATGAGGCCTTCCCCGGCAGCAACAGCTTCGCCATCGCCGGCAACCTCTCGCACACCGGATCGGCCATGGTGGCCGACGATATGCACCTGACGCTGCGCGTGCCCGACATCTGGTTCCGCGCGCGCCTGCGTTACCCCGACGCCACGGCACCCGACGGCAAGCGCGACGTCGTCGGCGTCACGCTGCCCGGTACGCCTGCCTTGGTGGTGGGTTCAAACGGGCAGATCGCCTGGGCCTTCACCAACAGCTACGGCGACTGGCTCGATTGGGTTCGCGTGCTGCGCGACCCGCACGATTCCACTCGCTACAAGGTGCCGGAAGGTTGGGCCACGATCGAGAAGCACGAAGAGATCATCCGCATCAAGGGCGCACCGTCGCACACGCTCGAAGTGGAGGACACGCGCTGGGGACCGATCATGGCCACCGATACCGACGGCACGCCGCTCGCCCTGGCGTGGATTGCCGACCTGCCCCGCGCTTACAACCTCGCGCTGATGCAACTCGAGCATGCGACCAGTACATCGGCCGCTCTGGATCTCGCACCCACGCTGGGCATGCCGCCGCAGAATTTCGTCGTCGCCGACAACGCCGGCCACATAGGCTGGACCATCGCGGGCAACAGCATCCCGCTGCGCACAGGATTCGATCCGCAACGTCCCTCCGATTGGTCGCAACCGGATACAGGCTGGACCGGCTGGGCCTCTCCCTCGCAGTACCCGCGCATCGAGAACCCCACGGATGGGCGGCTGTGGACGGCCAACAATCGCACCGTCGGTGACGATGATTTGAATCTGCTCGGCAACGGCGGACACGATCTTGGTGCACGCGCTCAGCAAATCCGGGACGACCTGCACGCGCGTGCCGACTTTGGCGCGGGCAATATGCTCGACATCCAGCTCGACGATCACGCTGTCTTTCTCACGCGATGGCAGCAGCTATTGCAGCAGACGCTGCTGGGCCCGCAGAACGGCGACCTCGACCAATTGCGCCAGCTTACGTCCAACTGGCGGAATGAAGCCGCCGTCGACAGTGTCGATTACCGGCTGGTGCATGCGTTTCGCGACGAAGTGCACAAGCTGGCGCTCACGCCATTCGACGCTCAGATCAAGCAGCGATTCCCCGATTTCGAGTGGCCCGGGCCAGGCAACCAGGAAGCGGCCGTGTGGGCGATGATTCAAACGCAACCGGCGAACCTGCTCGATCCGACCTACCACGATTGGCATGCGCTACTGCTGAAGGCTGCGCAAAATGTCGCCGACGACCTCGGCAAGCAACCCGGTGGCCTCGCGGCACGCACCTGGGGCGAGGTCGATCACGCGCAGGTCAATCATCCGCTTTCGCGCGCCCTGCCCGGTTTCCTGGGACGTTTGCTCAACATGCCGGACGACGAATTGCCCGGCGACCACAACATGCCGCGTGTTGCCGCGCCTTCGTTCGGCGCTTCGGAACGCTTCGACGTTGCGCCGGGACACGAAGACCAAGGTATCCTCGAGATGCCGGGCGGACAAAGCGACAACCCGCTCTCGCCGTTCTACGGCGCCGGCCACGAAGATTGGGTGCATGGTCGCCCCACGCCACTCTTGCCGGGAAGCGCGCAGCACACGCTGACGCTGGAACCTGCCTCGGGTTGATTCTCTGCCATGCACGGCCGCTCCACGCGAACCGTCGTGCATGGCCGTCCTCAGTCGGATGAGGGTCGCGAGAAGCTCAGGTACACCAGAAACGCTTCCACCCCGAGAAAGATCGCCCAGATGACTGCTTCGCCGGCGACGCCCGCCACTTCGCGCCCGAAGCGATCGCAGACATAAAGCAGCACCAGCATGCTCTGCACCATGCCAAGCATGCCGGCCGCACGAAAACGCGGCGCAATCTGGTAACCGATCCAGAACGCAAAGCGCGTGACGATCCACACAACGGTTGTCGCAAGCACCATGCGCATCGATCGTCCATTGGCGCAGTAACCGGCCAGCGCCAGCAAGCCGGGAATGAAAATCAGCGTCTGCTCGACGGTGTTCCGCAGGCACCGCTGAGTCACATTCATGCGCGCCGATTCCAATCCGACAAGCGGATTGATGGCCGACGTGTTCAAGCGCAAATGCGCCACCATCTCGACGCCCAATACCAGGCACAGCAATACCGCCACGCAGCAACACTTGATCGCGAACCACAGGCGATTCCATGGATCATCCATGTTGGGAATCGGCGGCGTCAGGGTGGCCACCGCAAACCACAGACCCACTGTAATCGGAGCAGCGATGGAAACGCCAAGCATGACCGTCCGCCGCTCGCTGCGAACATCCACGACACGACCGGCATCGGATTCGACGTTCATGACACACCCTCACTCGAGCGTGAACGACGTTACATCACCAGCATGCGCTCGCAGATCGCGCGATACAAATCCGGAAGACGTTCCAGTTCGGCCACATCCACGCACTCATCCACCTTGTGGATGGTGGCATTGACCGGACCCAGCTCGACGACCTCCGCGCCCAGTGGCGCAATGAAGCGACCATCGGACGTACCGCCTCCGGTGCTTTGTTCCGGCTCGGTGCCGCACAAGTCGCGGCATACCGACACCACCACCTCGCGCAGATGACCGCCTGGCGGCGTCAGAAAAGATTCGCCTGAAAGATTCCACTCGATCGCGTAGTCCAGGCCATGACGAGCAAGAATCGCCTCGGCACGCCTACGTAGATCGTCCGCCGTACTCGCCGTGCTGTAGCGGAAATTGATCAACGCGGTGAGCGAGCCCGGTATCACGTTGTTGGCGCCGGTACCGGCGTTGAGGTTGGATACCTGAAAAGACGTCGGTGGAAAATCCGCGTTGCCCTCGTCCCAGCGCTCGGCAGCCAACGCGGCGAGCGCTGGCGCAAACGCGTGGATCGGGTTGAGCGCTTTCTCAGGGTAGGCCACATGGCCTTGCACGCCACGCACGGTCAACGTGGCGGACAACGAGCCGCGACGGCCGACGCGAATCAGATCGCCGAGTTTTTCCTTGGCGGAAGGCTCACCCACGACGCACCAGTGGATACGTTCTCCGATCGAACGAAAATAGTCGGCGACGCGTCGCACGCCGTCGAGATTGGTGGGACCTTCCTCATCGCTGGTAAGCAGCAGGCCCACGCGGCCTGGGTGATCCGGATGCATCGAGACAAAACGCTCGAGCGCCACCACCATCGCCGCCACGGAACCTTTCATATCCGCCGCGCCGCGACCGTATAGACGGCCATTTCTGACCGTCGGCTCAAATGGGGGACTTTGCCAGGCTTCTTCCGGGCCGCTGGGCACGACATCGGTGTGGCCGAGAAAGATCAGCAATGGACCCTGCCCCGGCGCGTTGTTCGCGCCGTGCGTCGCCCAAAGATTCTCCACGTCGCCATAGCGCAGATGCTCGATGCGAAATCCCACTCGCCCCAGACGCTCGCCGATCGACGCCAGGCAGCCGGCATCTTCAGGCGTCACCGAACGTCGGCGGATCAGGTCTGTGGCGAGATCGAATACTTCGGACATGGCAGTCAGCGTCCAAACAATTTCTTGAAACCGTTATCGGTGAAGCCGACGCTCACCGCACCATCGGCTTGCACGACGACAGGACGGCGAATCAGCGCCGGATACTCCTTCAGCAGCAACGCCCATTCCGGATCGGAGCCCGGATTCTTGCGCTGCGGCAACAGGTTCCGCCACGTGGTGCCGGCCTTGTTGATCAGCTTCTCCCAGCCCCCGAGTTGCTGCGCCCACGTTTTGAGTGTCGCTGGCGGCACCGGATTGGCGCGGTAGTCGACGAACTCGTGCGCGATCTCGAAGCGATTGAGCCAGTTGCGCGCCTTCTTGCAGGTATCGCAATTGGGGAGCCCGTAAAGCGTGGTGACTGTCATCGATCCTGATCCGTCTTGAGTTGTTGTCGCTGCAGCATCCGCAGGATGAAATAAAACGCAGCAGCCGCAACGAGGTGCTTGATGGTATGCCCGCTGATGATGCCGGTCGTCCACCGAAAAATCTCCAGATCGAGTTTTTCGCTGACAAACGCCACCGCGTAGCAGAGCAATGCCGGCCACAGCATACGGCGTTCCGTCCATGGCGTCGGCAACAACGCCATGGCCAGCAGGATCAGCAAAACCGCCCCGCCCTGCGCCAGCAGATAGGGCATCAGGTTGTCGCTGTATTTCCAGTACACCACGCTGCCGACGCCCAACGGCGTGAGCACGAGCAAGAGCAGATCCGATCGCAAACGCAGACGTTCGGCAAAGGTGGCCGCCATCAAGGGCATGAACACCACGGTCATCGGCAACCGGTCCCACACCAACCGCAGGTCCGAAGGCGCCCAGTGGTAGTAAGCGGAACCGAATGCCGTGAAGACCAGGCCAAGGAACATCAAGCCATAGGCATGCCGCGGCGCCGATTCCATGGCACGCACCGCGGGCGCGCGCATGGCCGCAAGGCCGATCAGCCCGACCACCAGAAACATCACGTTCGATGCGACGTTTCCGTAGTTGGGGATGCCCAACCACCCGCGCGTATCTGCAAAGTCGTGATAACTCTGCGGCTGCGCAAACGGGTGCAACACGAAAGCCAGTATCAACAGCAGCGCACCCAGCGCGGCCAGTGCGTAAGCACGACCTCGCATGCGTTGGGCTGGCATTGCCATGGAGCTGTTACTCACTCGCCGCTGCGCAACAGTTCATTGATGCCGGTCTTGCTGCGGGTCTTTTCATCCACCTGCTTGACGATGATCGCCGCATAGAGACTGTGCGTGCCGTCCTTGGCCGGCAGGTTTCCCGCCACGACGACGCTGCCTGCAGGCACGCGACCATAGCTGATTTCGCCGGTGGCGCGGTTGTAGATGCGCGTCGACTGACCGAGAAACACGCCCATGCCGATCACGCTGCCCCGCTCCACCACGACGCCTTCCACCACTTCGGAACGCGCGCCGATAAAGCAGTTGTCTTCGATGATGGTCGGATTCGCTTGCAGCGGCTCCAGCACACCACCAATGCCGACGCCGCCGGAAAGATGAACGCCCGAGCCGATCTGCGCGCACGAGCCCACCGTGGCCCAGGTATCCACCATCGTCCCGGCACCTACGTAGGCACCAATATTCACGTAGCTGGGCATCAGCACCGCATCTTTCGCCACGTGCGCGCCACGACGCACGAGTGCGCCGGGAACCACGCGCGCGCCGAGACCCTGTAGTTCTCCATCGCTGCCGTGCGCGAAACGCAAGGGCACCTTGTCGAACGCAAGCGCCGGGCCGCCGTCGACGACACGGTTCTGATTGATGCGGAAGTACAGCAGCACCGCTTTTTTCAGCCATTGATTGACCTTCCAGCCGCCGTTGCCATCCGGCTCGGCGACGCGCAACTCACCCGATTCGAGCAGTTCGATGACCTGCCCCAGCGCGGGACGCAGGTGCGTTTCGATTTCGCTCTGGCTAAGTTCGGTACGACGCTCGAAGGCATCGTTGATCAGGCTTTCGATGGACTGCATGAGAAATGGCTCGCTTTCGGATCAGTGCTGAAGATTACAACCACGCGCCCCATGGGGACGTGTATTTCGTGTCACGTGCAACTTAGACGAAAGCGAGCACGATGGGCAGCAGAACACCGGCCGCCAGGATGACAGTGATCAACCCGGGTTTGCGGGAATACCGGTATGCCATATACAGGCCGATCAAGGTCGACACGAACAGGCCCAGCGCGACGAACGCAAAGAAGATCTTCAGCAGGATCGGGTGCCGCGCATCGTCGTGCTGGCCATCCGGCTTCACCTGCATCGGTGCGATTGGATTTGCCGCTGCATTCGGCGCAGCGACGACCGGAGGGGCCGGATGGTTATCGGCATCCGCCGGTCGCGCCTTATGCACCGGGACGACCGCGGTCTGCTTCTTGTGCACCTGGGCCAGCGTGACCAGCCATGCCGGCGGCTTGTAATCGCTGCCACGGGTGGTTTCGTGCAGGCTGAAAACCTGCAAACCGCCGGTGAGTGCAAAGAAGAGTAAAGCCGGTGCGATGAAAACACCGACGTAAAGATGAATCTGACGTACGAGCTTGAGAAATTGATGGGATGCGGACATGCGCGTGCGACCTTATCGGCTTGCCAAGCCGAATGGGGAAAAGGGGATTCTCAATGACAGGCCGCTGAAGCGACCCGGCGGGAAATCATTCCTTGGCAGGTCCGATCCGCTCGACTAAAGCCTGCCACAGACGCTGTTGCTGTGTCTCGCCCAGCGGCGCATTGCGGCGGTCGGTCAGCTGGAAGAAGTCTTCCACCCGCTCGCCGAAGGTCGCGATGCGCGCGTCGTGCACACGCACCTCGCAGGCCATCAGGACCTGCGAGACAGCGGCCAGCAATCCTGGGCGGTCGCTGCATACCAGGGCCATCTGCGTGCGTCCGCCCGCCTGCTTGAAATCGATGCGCGGCGCCATCTGGAAGTGCTTGAGGTGACGCGACATGCTGCGGCGAGGCGGCATGATCGGCGCCGATTGCGCGAGCGCGCGCTGCAGGCGCTGATGCAGTTCTTCCGCGCGCTCCTGGCTTGCAGGCCTCTGGTTTTCCGCTTCCAGGAGCAGAAAGGTGTCCATGGCCTTGCCGTCGGGCGAACTGAGTACGCGCGCCTCCATCACGGAAAAATGCAGGCGGTCGAGCATCGCCGTGACGTTGGCGAACAGACCGTCGCGATCAGGGGCGCACACAAACAGTTCGGTACTGCCGCGCACCGACATCGGGTGCACGGCAATCAACGGAAGCTTGCCATCGGCCTTCAGGATGGCGTCCGTCTGCCAGGCGACCTGCTGCGGATGGTGCCGCAGAAAACTGAGATCGGGAAACCCCGCCCACACTTGCGCGACCACGGCTGGATCGTGCCCTTCGGACGTCAATAGCGCCAATGCCTGTTCGCGACAATTCGCGATGCGCGCCGCGGCATCCCGCGACGGTTTGGCATCGCGGCGCAAGGCGTAGCGAGTCGCGGTATAGAGATCCGCGAGCAGGCGATCCTTCCACGCATTCCACAAACGCGGGCTGGTGCCGATGATGTCGGCGATGGTCAGCAGATAGAGTTGACCCAGCCGCTCGCGGCCGGCCACGACTTCAGCAAAACGATGCACGACATCGGGATCGGTGATGTCCTGTCGCTGCGCCGTGGTGCTCATCAGCAAGTGCCAGCGCACCAGCCACGCCACGCGCTCGGTATCGTCTTCCTGCAGGCCGAGCTTCGTGCAGAAGGCGCGCGCATCTTCCTCGCCCAGTACGGAGTGATCGCCGCCGCGACCTTTCGCAATGTCGTGAAACAGCGCAGCCAGCAACAGCACTTCCGGCTTGGGCAAGGTCGACCACGCCTCGCAAGCGAGCGGGAATTCCGCCTGTGTGGCCGGATCGGCGAAACGCGCCACATTCCGCAGCACGCGCAGCGTGTGTTCGTCCACGGTATAGACGTGAAAGAGGTCGTACTGCATGCGTCCGAATACTTGGCCGAACGCAGGCAATATCGCCGCAAGCAGGCCGTGACGATTCATGCGCCACAGCGCATCCACCGCAGGCGCGCCACGCCGCAGCAACTGTAGAAAGGAAACCAGCGCCTGCGGTTCGTCGGCGAGCGCGGTGCCATGTACGGCCGTGGCCTGATGAATGCGCCGCATGGTGTCGGCACTGAAGCCGATCAATCCCTTCTCATCCAGCCGCGCGATGAAGATATCGACCAGCGCAGCCGGGCGTCGCATGAAAAGATCCGGGTCGCGCGCAGCCAAGCGCGCACCGTAACGGATGAATTCCGTACCGACAGGCTGAGGCGCACTCGGTGCCTCGAGCATTTCCTCGAAGCGATCGGCGATCTGGATGCCCAGGCGTTCCACGTGACTCGCCGCGCGGTAATAGCCTTGCATGAACTGTTCGACGCCGAGGTTCTTTTCGTGTTCGTCCTCGAAACCGAGTTGTGCCGCGATACCGCGCTGATAGTCGAACAGCAGGCGCTCTTCCGCGCGCCCTGCTTCCAGATGCAACGCAAAGCGATAACGCCGCAACGTGGCTTCTGCGCGCAGCAAGGTGTCGCATTCGGCGGGATCGAGCAGGCCTTCGCTCACCATGTCGGGAAAATCGTTCGCATGCGCGATGCGCTGTCCAAGCCAGCGCAAGGAATCGAGCGTGCGCAAACCGCCCGGGCCATCCTTGATGTTCGGCTCCAGATTGTTGGCGGTGTCGTCGAAACGCGCGTGCCGTGCGTCGCGATCGGCTAGACGAGCGCGCAGATATTCGCGCGGCGGCCACATGCCGGGCGCGTCGATGATGTTTCGCAGGTGCGCATCAAGCGCAGGATCGCCGGCCAATCGCCGTGCGTCGAGCAAACTGGTGAACACGCTCGCATCCGCCGCGGCCAACGTCTGGCACTGCGCGGGATCGCGCACGGCGTGTCCCACTTTCAAACCGATGTCCCACAGCGTCGCGAAGCATTGCTCCAGTGCGCGCAACCGTGCCGCATCCGATTGCTCGACCAACGCCAGCAGATCGATATCCGAATACGGAAAAAGCAGGCCGCGCCCGAAACCGCCAATGGCAAACAAGGCGGCGTGGCTGACGTCGCCCAGACATGCTGTCCACACATGCGCCACGATGCGCGTGACGGATTCGCCGCGTCGGCGAGCCAACGCCGTGGCATCGGCGCCATCGCGAAAAGCCACCGCGATGGCGCGGTCCAGATCGCCGAGCAACTGCCGCAGCGCGCGTCGCGCCTCGCCGGATACGCCGGAGCGAGGCACTGCAACCGGCAGGCGCGGTATGGGAGGAAGAGGGATGGCGGACAAGGTCATCGGTAGGAGTCTGCTACATCCGCGATCCGGAAACTTACCCTATCGTCATTGGCCCGTTGCGCTGGTCAATGACGACTTCGTGCGGATTACGCATCCGGCCAGGGCGTGAGGATCTCGTAGCCATCATCCGTCACCGCAATGGTGTGCTCCCATTGCGCGGACAAGGAATGATCCTTGGTGACGACCGTCCAGCCATCGGGCAATTGCTTGGTATGCGGCTTGCCCGCGTTGACCATCGGCTCGACCGTGAACGTCATGCCCTTCTGCAGCACCACGCCCGTTCCGGGCTTGCCGTAATGCAGAACCTGCGGCTCGTCGTGGTAGACCTTGCCGATGCCGTGGCCGCAATACTCGCGCACCACCGAAAAGCCCGCCGCCTCGGCGTGCTTCTGGATCGCATGACCGACGTCGCCCAGCGTCGCGCCGGGACGCACGGCCTCAATACCGCGCATCATGGCCTCGTGCGTGGTATCCACCAGCCGCCTGGCCAGCACGCCCGGCGTGCCGACGAAGTACATGCGGCTGGTATCGCCGTGCCAGCCGTCTTTGATCACGGTGACGTCGAGATTGATGATGTCCCCATCCTTGAGCACCTTGCCGGGACTGGGGATGCCGTGGCAGATCACATGGTTGACCGAGGTGCACAAGGTCTTGGGGAACCCGTGGTAGCCCACGTTGGCCGGGATCGCCTTCTGCACGTTCACGATGTGCTCGTAGGCGAGCCGGTCCAGGTCCTCGGTGGTAACGCCCGGCTTGACGTGTTCCTTGAGCAGGGCCAGCACTTCGGCCGCCAGCTGGCCGGCGACGCGCATACCTTCAAGATCTTGGGCGGATTTGAGAGTGATGGTCATGGTTTCACTGTGATATGGCGGCAAAGTCTCAAAAAAACCAGTGACTTGCCGCGAAGTCTCGGCCCCGGCTATAATTTCCGGGTTTTGCAGACCCCATCCAGCCTCTGAGGCTCGATCGGCGCAAAGCGAAGCGGGATTGTAACCGTCTCGCGTTACAAGCCCAACCAATGCCACACACGTATCGGCACCGTCTTCGGGGTGCTGCGTTCGTCCTTCCCAAGCCTCAAGGACAGCGCGGTCGAAGCCGGGGATACGTGGAGGTCCCAACCCCCGGGCCACTAAAAAAAGGCCCACTGCAGGAGTATCACCATGGCTCAAGTCACCATGCGCCAGATGCTGGAAGCTGGCGTGCATTTCGGTCACCAGACCCGCTACTGGAACCCGAAGATGGCCCCGTACATCTTTGGCGCCCGCGGCAAGATCCACATCATCAACCTCGAAAAGACGCTGCCGCTGTTCACCGACGCGATGAACTTCCTGTCGGCGATCGCCCAGAAGCGCGGCACCGTGCTGTTCGTCGGCACCAAGCGTTCCGCTCGCGAAGCGCTGGCCGAAGAAGCCGCACGCGCCGGCATGCCCTTCGTCACCGCCCGCTGGCTCGGCGGCATGCTCACCAACTTCCGCACGGTGAAGCAATCCGTTGCTCGCCTGAAGGAGCTGGAAGCCGCTGAAACCGATGGCAGCTTCGAAAAGCTGGTCAAGCACGAAGTGCTGGCCCGTCGTCGCGAACGCGAGAAGCTGGAAAATTCGCTGGGCGGCATCAAGAACATGAACCGCCTGCCCGACGCGCTGTTCGTGGTCGACATCGGCCATGAAAACATCGCCGTGCAGGAAGCCAAGAAGCTCGGCATCCCCGTGATCGCCGTGGTCGACACCAACTACAACCCGGAACTGGTCGATTACGCCATCCCGGGCAACGACGACGCCATCCGCGCGATCCAGCTGTACGCCCGCGCCGCCGCCGACTCGATCCTCGAAGGCAAGGCCGCCGCTCCGGCTGCCGCCCAGGGTGACGCCAACGAATTCGTCGAACTCGACGAAGCAGGCAACCCGGTCGCCAAGGACGAAGAGCGCCGCGCTGCGCCGCCCCGCCGCAATGCGCCCGCCAAGAAGGGTGCTCCGCGCGGTGGCGACCGTGACGATCGCCGTGGCGGTCGCGGTGGTCGCGGCGGCCGTACGCACGAGACCCCCGACGCCGAGTAAGCCTTACCCGCTGCCGTGGCGGCCCACCGCCACGGCAAACCAAGATTTCCGAGGAACTCTCAATGGCTGAAATTTCCGCCCAATTGGTCAAGGAACTCCGCGAGCGCTCCGGCGCTGGCATGATGGAGTGCAAGAAGGCGCTGGTCGAAAACCATGGCGACATCGAAATCGCCATGGAATGGCTGCGCAAGTCGGGCCTGGCCAAGGCCGACAAGAAGGCCGGCCGCGTGGCCGCCGAAGGCCGCATTGTCGCCGCCCAGGCCGCCGGCAATGCCGTGCTGGTCGAAGTGAACAGCGAAACCGACTTCGTCGCCAAGGACGCCAGCTTCGTGAAGTTCAGCGACACCGTCGCCGACGTCGCGCTGAAGTCCGGCGCCAAGGACGTCGACGCACTGAAGGCCGCCGCCTACCCGGGCGCCGGTTCGGTGGAAGAGGCCGCCAAGGCACTGGTCGCCACCATCGGCGAAAACATCCAGGTGCGCCGCATGGCACGCGTGTCGAACGACGGCGTGATCAGCAGCTACGTCCACGGCAACCGTATCGGCGTGCTGGTCGCGCTGAAGGGCGGCTCCGAGGATCTCGCCAAGGGCATCGCCATGCACGTGGCTGCCATGAACCCGGCCTACGTGCGCGCCGAAGACGTACCGGCCGACTTCCTGGCGAAGGAAAAGGAAATCGCGCTGAGCCAGATGTCGGACAAGGAAAAGGCCAAGCCGGCCGAAATCCTTGAGAAGATCATCGGCGGCAAGGTCAACAAGATCGTGTCCGAAGTCACCCTGCTCGGCCAGCCCTACGTGATGGATACCAACACCTCCGTGGGCGACGTGCTGAAGAAGGAAGGCGCCGACGTGATCTCCGTGGTCCGCCTGGCCGTCGGCGAAGGCATCGAGAAGGTGCAGGACGACTTCGCCGCAGAAGTGATGAAGCAGGCGGGCCTGGCGTAATTCGCCAGTCATCCGTTTGTGAAAAAAGGCCACGGGAAACCGTGGCCTTTTTGTTTGCGCGGCGTGCGCGATCTCAGACCGATCGCAACTGCACGGTTTCAGCTTTTTTGGTGGGCTGCAGCAAATCCCAGCGATTGCCGTAGAGATCCTCGAAGACGGCTACCGTGCCATACGGTTCCTGACGCGGCTGCTCCAGAAAACGCACGCCGCGTGCGCGCATCACGTTGTAACGCGCGTAAAAGTCATCTACATGCAGAAACAGGAAAACGCGCCCACCCGCCTGCTCGCCCACACACACGTCCTGCTCCGACGTGCTGGCCAGGGCGAGCAGCAATCGCGTCTCGCGCGCTCCTGGCGGGGACACCAGCACCCAACGCTTGCCGCCGCCCAGCGGCGTATCTTCCACCAGCTGGAAATCCAGGCATCCCGTATAGAACGCGATCGCCTCGTCGTAGTCGCGCACCAGCAGCGAAACAGCGGCGATAGCATGCTGCATGACAAAAAACTCCTTCGAGCCTGCTTATGATCTTTACGTGGCCCGCGCCGGGATCTGTTTGCGCGCAGGGCAAGGAAGAACGAGTGAAGTGTATGTCGATACATGAGCGAGTGATGACGCGGCCATGCGGGCAAACAGACCCGGCCCGAAGGGTTGTGTCTGAGTGGCCGTTAGGCAGTAGCGCGCGGCTTGACCAGACAGCCAGTCTGGCGCTGCGCCGCGCACTACTGCCTAACGGCCACTCAGACACAACGCGGGCTACGTAAAGATCATAAGCAGGCTCTCGAGTGACCACGGGGTGAAGCATAGACCGTTGGCGCGCTGACGTTCGCGTCGGCGTCCGCTACAATGCACGCGTTTTGCGCCAAACAATCCGGAGCCTCCATGAGCGACCAGCTAAAGTACCGACGCATCTTGCTCAAGCTCTCCGGTGAAGCCTTGATGGGCGAAGCCGATTACGGCATCGATCCCAAGGTGATCGGCCGGCTGGCGAACGAGATCATCGAGATACAGCAGGCTGGCGTGCAGATCGGCGTGGTGATCGGCGGCGGCAACATCTTCCGCGGCGCCGGTCTGGCCGCTGCTGGCATGGACCGCGTCACCGGCGACCACATGGGCATGCTGGCCACGGTGATGAACGCGCTGGCGATGCAGGATGCCATCGAAAAACGCGGTGGTTTTGCCCGCGTGATGAGCGCCATCCAGATTCACGATGTGGCCGAGGACTTCATCCGTCGCCGCGCCATCCGCCATATCGAAAAAGGTCGCATTGCGCTGTTTGCCGCAGGCACCGGCAATCCGTTCTTTACCACCGATTCTGCCGCGGCACTGCGTGCGGTCGAAGTGGGCGCGGACCTGCTGCTCAAAGCCACCAAGGTCGACGGCGTGTACAGCGCCGATCCGGCCAAGCACAGCGATGCCAAACGCTTCGAGCGGCTGGATTACGACCAGGTCATCGAGCGCAAGCTCGCTGTCATGGACACCGCCGCTATCGCACTGTGCCGCGACCACGGCATGCCGCTGCGTATTTATGACATGACGGTACCCGGCAACCTGATGCGCATCATGCGCGGCGAGCAGGTCGGTACGCTGGTCGACGCCGACTGACCTCAATCCAGGTTCTTCCCTGGCGCCATGACGAGGCGCCACCCACACCAGGGTGTGGCGCGAGGGGTGGATGGCAAGCAGGAGGCGGTTTCCCTGCGACTTTTCCAGCCCCAATGCGCGTCTTACGCCCTGCTATACTTATCGGCTTGCACGCCACTGGGTGATTTCTCATGCTCAACGACATCAAACACGATGCCCAGACCCGCATGGGCAAGAGCATCGATGCTCTCAAGCACGACCTGTCCCGCCTGCGCACGGGCCGCGCGAGCACGACGCTGGTGGACCACATCAAGGTGTCCTATTACGGCTCGGATACCCCGCTCAATCAGGTAGCCTCGGTTTCGCTGGCCGATGGCCGCTCGATCGTGATCACTCCGTTTGAAAAGAACATGGTCGCGCCGATCGAGAAGGCGTTGCTCGCCTCCGACATCGGCATCACGCCGACCACGGCCGGCACGGTGATCCGCCTGAACATGCCGCCGCTGACCGAAGAACGTCGCCGCGAACTGGCCAAGCACGTATCGCACGAAGGTGAGAACGCCAAGATTGCGATTCGCAACGTGCGCCGGGACGCTTTGCAGCACGTCAAGGATCTGCTCAAGGAAAAGCAGATCACCGAAGACGAAGAGCGCAAGGCCGACGACGAAATCCAGAAACTCACCGACCGCTTCGTGAAGGAAGTGGATACCGTCGCGAAAGCCAAGGAAGAGGAACTGATGGCCATGTAATGGTCATCGGGAGCCGCGCCGCAGAAACTTGCACGGCGCGGACGATTCCCGTTCTCCTCGGGGGAGAGGAAAAGGGTGAGGGGCCAATCTTGCACGATCGCAACATTCGCACAGGCCATGGCCAACCGGGCGCCATGGGATCTCGTCTCGCCGCAATCCCCTCCCCGAAGAGGCGCGAAAGCGCACGGAAGTGGCTATTTCATGACAATCACTTCTTCTGCATCCCTACCCACGAGGAAGACGTCGCCATTACGGCTACCCTCCATCGATGACCACCACTGAGCACAAACACGTACCACGCCATATCGGCATCGTGATGGACGGCAACGGCCGCTGGGCCAAGGCACGCCATCGCCCGCGCAGCTTCGGCCACAACGCCGGGCGCAAGGCTGTGCGCGAAGTCGTGGAAGGGTGTTTGCGTCAGGGTGTGGAGTCGCTCACCCTGTTTGCGTTCTCCAGTGAAAACTGGCTTCGGCCGGAAGACGAAGTCAGTGCATTGATGGATTTGTTCGTGCGTGCGCTGGACAAGGAAGTCGATGAGTTGCACAGCAACGGCGTACGCCTGCGCTTCATCGGCGAACTCGATGCCTTCGAGGAGCCGCTGCAAAAACGCATGCTTGTCGCCATGAAGCGCACCGCAAGCAACGACAAGCTGCACATGAATATCGCGGTCAACTACGGTGGCCGCTGGGACATCGTCCAGGCCGCGCGCAAGGCCGCCATTGCCGTAGCACGCGGGGACTTGCCGGTGGAGGCAATCGACGAGGCCGCCTTCAATCGCTGGACCTGCCTGTCCGAGCTACCGCCACTGGACTTGTTTATCCGCACCGGCGGCGACCGCCGGGTCAGCAACTTCCTTTTGTGGCAGCTGGCCTATGCGGAACTCTATTTCACCGATACGCTGTGGCCGGATTTCAACCAGGTCTCGCTGCAGCATGCCATTGATGACTTTGCCCGTCGTGAACGCCGCTTCGGCCGCACTGGCGATCAGGTCGCCCAGGCCTGACCGCTAAGGAACATTCATGCTGCGCCAGCGAGTCATCACCGCCCTGCTCCTCGCTCCCTTCGCCATACTGCTCATTCTGCTGGTGCCGACGAGCGTCTTCGCATGGCTGCTTGCGGCCGCGTTCCTGGCAGCAACTTGGGAATGGTCGAGGCTAGCCGGCCTGAACAGCCATGCAACCCGCGGCGTGCTGCTTGCGGGCGCAGCGGTTCTGTTTGTCGTGCTTTGGTGGCTGCGGGCTTCGACCTGGGTGTGGCATACGCTGATCGTTGCCGGCGTTGCATGGTGGCTGCTGGTGTGCGTGTGGCTTCGTCATTTCGCATTCGCCGCAGCGCCGACATCCGAGAACCGCAATCTGAAACTGCTGGCCGGCGCGTTCGTGGTATTTCCCGCATGGGTTGCCGGATTGAGCATCCATGGCAGCGAGCCGCATGGTCATGTCTGGGCATTTCTTGCGATATTGCTGGTATGGGCCGCCGATACCGGCGCCTATTTCGCGGGTCGCTTTTTCGGCAAGCGCAAGCTTGCTCCGCAGATCAGCCCGGGCAAGACGTGGGCCGGCGTGTACGGTGCATTCGCTACCAGCGCGGTGGTTGTCATGGTCGGCGGCTGGCTGCTCGGCGTACGCGATGTACGCCTGCTTGGATTGGCGGTTCTTTCCGTGCTGACGGTCGCCAGTTCGATCATCGGCGATCTGCTGGAAAGTCTGATGAAGCGCCACGCGAACGTGAAAGATTCCGGCGCGCTGTTCCCTGGACACGGCGGCTTGCTGGATCGACTCGACAGCGTGTTCGCGGCGATGCCGGTATTCGCACTCGGCAAGTGGCTGCTGGGGCTCTGATCAGGTCGATATGGTCCGAAGCGTCGCCGTTATCGGTGCTACGGGCTCAGTCGGGGCAACCGCGCTCCAGGTCATCGGGGATCATCCGGACCGTTTGCGCGCCGGCGTGCTCGCGGCACATCGCAGTGTCGAAGCGCTAGCCGCGCTTTGTGCGCGCCACCAGCCCGATGTCGCCATCATCGGTGACCAGACGCTGGAAGCCTCGTTGGCACGCCGACTGGCCGCTGCCGGCGTGCGTTGCGACATTGCAAGCGGCGCTGACGCGATCACCCAAGCGACCATGTCGGACGGTTGCAATACCTTAATCGCCGCCATCGCCGGGGGCGCAGGCATAGCCTCCACGCTCGGGGCCGCGCGGGTCGGCAAACGGTTGCTGCTCGCGAATACGGAATCCACGGTCATCGCCGGCCCTCTGCTGGCACAGGCGCTCGGGCAGGGAGGCGGCCAGCTGATCCCCCTGAATCGCCGGCAAAACGCCATCTTCCAGTGCCTGTCCGATGACAGCCTGAACCTGAACGCGGATCGCCTAAGGCTTAGTCTGGTCGGCTCCGGAGGCGTCTTCCGCGGCCGCCACCGCTCCGATCTCATGACCGTCGGTCCGGAAGACCTCCGCATGTCGGTGGGAAATGCGAGGAAGCCGCAGGTCTTGGTCAATGCCGCCAGCTTGATGGATCTGGGACTGGACCTTATCGAGGCGCACCATCTGTTCCGGGTGCCGCCGGATCAGCTGGAAATCCTGCTGCAACCGGAGGATCGGGTGCAGGCCGTCGTTGCGGGCGTCAGTGGCTCGGCACCCGTCCAACTCCGTGCCCTCGACGCTCATGCGGCCATTTCCTCGGCCTTGTTGTGGCCGGAGCGAGCCGACAAGGCCGGATGGCTCCCGGAGCTCTCCAGTCCCGCGGCATTGGCCTTCGAAAAGCCGGATATGGGTACGTTCCGCTGCCTGGCGCTCGCGCTCCAGGCGCTCCAGGCGGGCGGCGACGCAACGACGATCCTGAATGCCGCCAACGACGTGGCCGTCGCGGCCTTCCTGGCCGGCGCCCTGCCGTTCCTGTCCATCGCCGACCTGATCGAGCAGGTTCTGACGGAACTGCCGCCGCAACCTGTGGTCGATATTCAGACCCTCAGCGAACGCGACCGGACAGCCCGTGAGGCCGCCCGGCGGGTACTTCGCAACGCTTGCTGATAAGCTTTGAGTTCCCTAGAGACGTACCTAGATTTGATGAATCCCTTTTTCGGCTCGGTGTTCTGGTTGGCGGTCACGCTCGGCGTGCTGGTGACCTTTCACGAATTCGGACACTACTGGGTCGCACGACGCTGCGGCGTGAAGGTGTTGCGCTTTTCGATCGGCTTCGGTCGCGCGATATGGAAGCGCGTCGGCCGCGACGGCACCGAATATCAGATCGCATCGATTCCGCTGGGCGGCTACGTCAAGATGCTCGACGTGCGCGAAGGCGACGTCGACCCCGCGCTGCTCGGCGAGGAATTCACGCATCAATCGATCTGGAAACGCATCGCCATCGTGGCCGCGGGGCCGGGCTTCAACATCATCTTCACCATCGCGGCATTCTGGTTGATGTTCGTGATGGGGCGCACCGACTACGCGCCTGTCGTCACCGCCGCGCCGCAGAGCATCGCCGCGCAAGCCGGCATACGAGCAGGCGATCGATTGCTCAGCGTCGGCGGTACGCCCGTCGCAACCTGGACCGACTCGTTCGAAGTCATCGCCAACGCCATGCTCGGCCGCACTCCGCTTGCCGTTACGGTACGCGGTGCGGACGGTGCGGACCGCTCGCTCGTGCTGCCGCTCAACAAGCTGCCAGCGGGAGAGGATGTCGGCCACTACATGGACAAGCTCGGCTTGTTGCCCGCGCCTGCCCTCCCGATTGCCGCCACGGTGCAACCGGGTCAGCCGGCATCGCTCGCCGGCATGCAAGGCGGGGATCGGATCGTCAGCATCAACGGTAACACCGTCACGACTTTCGACGATCTGGGCAAGCAGATCGCGACCGCCGCCGCACATTCACCCGCGTTATCGGTGGACGTGCGGCGCAATGGCAAGCCCATGCATTTCATCGTTACGGCGCGCATGGAATCGCTGAACGGGGAAGCCCCGCGCTGGGCCATAGGCATCGCCGCGCCGGCAGCGGAGACCGCCATCCAGCGCTACAGTCCGTTCAAGGCATTGATCGCGTCACTTGAGCTGACCTGGCAGCGCACCACCGAAACCTTCACGATGGTCGGCAAGATGCTTACCGGCGAGGCTTCCACCGGCAATCTCACCGGCGTGATAGGCATCGCCCAGGTCGCCAATGCCGCAGCCCAGATGGGCCTGGACCGGTTCCTGGATTTCCTCGGCCTGGTCTCCCTCAGCCTGGCCATCATCAACCTGCTCCCCATTCCGATCTTGGACGGCGGGCACCTGCTGTATTACCTTATCGAGCTGGTCAAAGGCAGCCCAGTCAGTGAGCGGACCATGATCGCGGGCCAGTACGTGGGCATCGCCTTGCTGGTCACGCTGATGGGGTTGGCTTTCTACAACGATATCCATCGCATCATCCTGCCCTCGTGAGACGGATGCGCGCCGCCGACAACATCATGTTGCCTGCTGGCCGCGGTTTCCTCATTGCGTGGCAACCCACCCGCAACGCGGCACCCGGTGTCCTGTCACCGGATCTGCCCAGTGCGAGTGCGCATTAAAACTTAAGGGGTCGGGGGACGTTCCGGCTTCAGAAAAAAAATACAGCGAGGCGGTCGGATAGGCCGTCCCGTCCGAATAACACAACGGAATCGACGATGAAGCGTATCGCCGCCCTGATCCTGCTTGCCTCCCTTTCAACGGGTGCATTCGCACTCGAACCATTCGTCGTTTCCGATATCCGTATCGAAGGACTCAACCGCATTTCTGCCGGCACGGTGTTCAACTACCTGCCGATCAACAAGGGCGACCGTCTCACCAACGAGGAAGCCCAGCAAGCCATCCGCGCCCTGTACGGCACCAAGTTCTTCAGCGATGTCGAGCTCGAACGCGACGGCAACATCCTTGTGATCAAGGTGGTGGAGCGTCCGTCGATCGCCAAGCTGACGATTCGCGGCAACAACGACATCAAGACCGACGACCTCAAGAAAGGCCTGAAGGACATCGGCCTGACCGAGGGCGAAACGTTCGACCGCCTCGCGCTGGACCGCGTGCAGCAGGAACTGATCCGCCAGTACTACAACCGCGGCAAGTACAACGTGTCGGTCAGCCCGCACGTCACGCAGCTCGATCGCAACCGCGTCGCGATCGACATCGAAATCCGCGAAGGCAAGGTCGCCAAGCTCAAGGAAGTGAACATCGTCGGCAACACGGCGTTCACCACCAAGGACATCGAGAAGGGCTTCGAATCCGGCACCACCAACTGGCTGTCGTGGTATTCGAAGAACGACCAGTATTCGCAAGACAAGCTGTCGGGCGACTTGAAGAAGCTGCAGTCGTATTACATGGATCGCGGCTATGCCGACTTCAACCTGGACTCCTCGCAGGTGACCATCTCGCCTGACAAGCGCGCGATGTACATCGCCGCCGACGTTATTCAGGGCGACATCTACCACATCTCCGACACGCACCTGCTGGGTCAGCTGATCCTGCCGGAAGACACACTGCGCAAGCTGGTGTTCGTGCACAACGGCGATCTCTTCAACCGTCGTGCCATCGAGGCGACATCGGATTCGATCAAAGCACTGCTGGCCAACATCGGCTACGCCTTCGCCAAGGTGAATTCGGTTCCCAAGCTCGACAAGGTCAATCACACCGCGGACATCACCTGGTACATCCAGCCGGGTCCGCGCGTGTACGTGCGCCGCGTCATCTTCCAGGGCAATACCCGCACCGAAGACGACGTGCTGCGTCGTGAAATGCGTCAGCTCGAAGGTTCCTGGTATTCGCAGGCGGCCATCGATCGTTCGAAGATCCGCATGCAGCAGCTCGGCTACTTCAAGACCGTCACCATCGACAAGCAGACAGTGCCAGGCAGCGACGACGAGGTCGACCTGACAGTGAAGGTGGAAGAACAGTCCGCCGGCAGCCTCACCTTCGGCGTGGGCTATTCGCAGTACTCGGGCATCATCCTGTCGAGCTCGGTGTCGCAGAGGAACTTCCTCGGCACCGGCGATCAATTCAGTGTAAGCGCCGAACGCAGCGACTACCTGACGCAGATCAGTGCCGGCTACTCCAACCCGTACCTGACCGACAACGGCATCGGCATCGGCTACAACGCGTCGTTCTCGCGCGCGGACTACACCGACCTGGGCAGCCAGTACGCCAGCTACTCGAACAGCACCAAGTCGTTCTCGACCACGCTGGGCTTCCCGATCACCGACTTCGACCGCTTGAGCGGCAGCCTCGGTATTGGCAGCACCAAGATCAACACCTATGTGGGCTATACCCCGCAGGTTCTTGTCGACTACATCAATGCGCTGGGCCACAACACCATCCATACCTGGACGGGCTCGCTCAGCTGGGTGCACGACACGCGCAACTCCTACTGGGCACCGACGCATGGTGGCCAGCTTACGGCGTCCGTAAACGTCGCGCTGCCTGGCTCCACCGTGCAGTACTGGACCTTCAACGGTGAAGCCAACCATTACTGGCCGATCGGCAAGGGCTTCGTGCTTTACCTGGATGGCAAGCTCGGTTACGGCAGCACCTACGGTAACCAGAAGTACGAGAACACGACAGCGGATACCGCCCTTGGCCCGGGTATCGGCTATAAGGCCGGGCAAACCGTTGCGTTCCCGTTCTGGATGAACTTCTACGCCGGCGGCGTGACCGACGTCCGCGGCTTCCAGGACAACACGCTGGGTCCGCGCGCCTGTGCGGGCACCTCGGCGAACGGCGGCCCGATCGCTGCCGCACCGAACGGTTTCTGCTCGGGCAGCACCTACTCCTATGCACAGCCGATCGGTGGTGCGTTCAAGGTATTGGGCACGGCTGAGTTGTACTTGCCGTTGCCATTCCTAAAGGACATCAACACGGCACGCGTTGCGTGGTTCGTTGACGTCGGCCAGGCCTATAACTCGATCAGCAACTTCCGCACCAGCACGCTCGACGCCTCCACGGGTGTCTCGCTGCACTGGCAAGCGCCGATCGGTCCGCTGATCATCAGCCTCGGCTTCCCGTTCCGCACGCAGCCGGGTGACAGTCAGTACGAGGAGCGCATCCAGTTCACCTTCGGCAGCCAGTTCTAATTGGATCGACATTCGTTCGGTCTACAAGGAACTGCCCAAAGAAAGCGCGGCCATGCCGCGCTTTCTTTTAGATTAGATCCGCAAAATCATGCGCGCCTCAGGGTGTTGACCCCCTACAATGCGCCACATGCCGGGGAGGCTTGCATGAGCACCGTCCAATACAGCATCGCCGAACTTGCCAAGCGGTTCGCCCTTGAGTTCCAGGGCGATGGCGATCGC
Organism: Dyella psychrodurans; assembly: GCF_003363265.1. GTDB lineage: Bacteria > Pseudomonadota > Gammaproteobacteria > Xanthomonadales > Rhodanobacteraceae > Dyella_B > Dyella_B psychrodurans. Next base: position 1,270,814 of record NZ_QRBF01000001.1, read on the forward strand.
ATCATCGACGGCGTCGGTACGTTGTCGGGCGCGGGCCCGAGCCAGCTGAGCTTTCTCGCCAACAGCAAATATGCCGCGCAGCTGTCGGCGACACGCGCAGGCGTCGTCGTGCTCGGCAAAGACGCATTGCCCAACTGCCCTACCTCGGCGCTGATCGCCCGCGATCCTTATGTGGCGTACGCGCAAATCGCGGCATTGTTCGAACGTTTGCCGGCCGCCGCGCCGGGTGTGCATCCCTCCGCCGTCATCGCGGCGGGTGCGCGCGTAAGCGCCACCGCAAGCATCGGCCCTTGCTGCGTTGTTGAAGACGGCGCCGTCATTGAAGACGGTGCCGTGCTGGGGCCGCATTGCATCATCGGCCCCGAATGCACGGTTGGAGCGCAGTCGCGACTCGTGGCCCGCGTCACGCTGGTCACTCGCGTCACGCTCGGAAAACGCGTACTGGCGCATCCCGGTGCGGTCATCGGCTCTGATGGATTCGGTCTGGCCTTCGACCGCGATCACTGGGTCAAGCTGCCGCAGCTGGGCGGAGTGCGCATCGGCGACGATTGTGAAATCGGCGCCAATACCACCATCGACCGGGGCGCGCTGGACGACACCGTGCTGGAAGAAGACGTGCGCCTGGACAACCAGATCCAGATCGCCCATAACGTCCACGTCGGCGCGCACACCGCCATGGCGGGCTGCGCGGCCGTCGCCGGCAGTGCAAAAATCGGCCGCTACTGCATGATCGGCGGCAACGCCGGCGTGCTGGGGCATCTGGAAGTGGCCGACCGGGTTACCATTACGGCCAAGAGCCTGGTGACACATTCCATTCGGGAGGCCGGCGAGTATTCCTCCGGCGTGCCGCTACAGGAAAACCGTCAGTGGCGCCGCAATGCAGCGCGCTTCAAGCACCTGGATGAGTACGCGCGCCGACTGTCGGCGCTGGAAAAGGATAAAAACGATGACTGACAACACCGCTTCGATCACGCTGCCGGTGAACGTGGAGCAGATTCAACAACTGCTGCCGCACCGCTACCCCTTTCTGCTGGTCGATCGCGTGATCGAGATCGTGCCGGATCAGAGCGTGGTGACGCTCAAGAACGTCACCATCAACGAACCGTTTTTCAACGGGCATTTCCCCGGCCATCCCGTCATGCCGGGCGTGCTGATCGTGGAAGCCATGGCCCAATCCGCCGGCTTGCTGACGCAAATCAGCGAACGCATCAAGGGCAATGCCGCAAGCGCACTCTTCTATCTGGCGAAAGTGGACAACGCGCGCTTCAGCGCGCCGGTGGTGCCGGGCGATCAGCTGCGCATGGAAGTCAAACTCAAGCGCCTCCTGCGCAGCATGGGTCTGTTCGAAGCCCGCACCCTGGTCGATGGCAAGGAAGTGGCGAGCTGCGAGCTGATGTGCGCAGCGAGGGCGGAAAAATGATCCATCCGACCGCGCAGATCGATCCTACCGCTGTCATTGGTTCGAACGTTCGCATCGGTGCTTACACGGTGGTCGGTGCCGAGGTGCATATCGGCGATGGCACGACCATTGGTCCTCATGTGGTGATCGAGGGCCCCACGCGCATTGGAAAGGACAACCGCATCGCCCAGTTCGCGTCGCTCGGCGGCGATCCGCAGGACATGAAATTCAACGGCGAGCGCACCGAGCTGGTGATCGGCGATCGCAACCTCATCCGCGAATTCGTCACCATCAATCGCGGCACGGGAGACGGTGGCGGCGTCACGCGCATCGGCAACGACAACTGGCTGCTGGCCTATGTGCATGTCGCGCACGACTGCCAGATCGGCAATCACACCATCTTCTCCAACTATTCGGCGCTGGCCGGTCACGTGGAAGTGGGCGATTGGACGGTGTTCTCCGGCTATTCCGGCGCGCACCAGTTCTGCAAGATCGGCGAGCATGCCTTCATCGCCATGGGCTGCCTGCTTGGCGCCGACGTGCCGCCGTTCCTGATGATGGCCAACGACCAGGGCGGACGCCCACGCGGCTTGAACACCACAGGCCTCAAACGTCGCGGATTTGAATCCGATCGCATCACCGCCATCAAGCGCGCCTACCGCACGCTTTACACCTCGGGCCTGTCGCTGACCGAGGCACGCGAGCAGTTGGTCGAGCAAGCGAAAGAAAGCGAGGACGTACGCGCCATGCTCGAATTCATCGATCGAAGCGAGCGTGGCCTGGCACGTTGACAACGTGGCCGCGCCGACCAGCGCGACCATGCGCTCCACACGACGTGGGAGGTTTCGATATGCAGGCCCCTGATGTCGTCGAAAGTGACACTCCCGATGGCCAGCCGTTGATCGTGTTGCTGGCCGGCGAGGATTCCGGCGACCAACTGGGCGGCGATCTGATCGCCGCCCTGCGCCGGCACTATCCACATGCACGCTTTGCAGGCATCGGCGGCAAGCGCATGCAGGAGCAAGGCTTCGATTCGTGGTACGACATCCACGAACTCTCGCTGTTCGGTTTCGCCGAAGTCGTCAGCCATCTGCCGCGCCTGCTCACATTGCGCAAAGCGCTGGTAGCGCGCCTTATCGCCGCAAAGCCGGTGGTCGTTGTCGGCATCGATGCGCCCGACTTCAATCTCGGCGTCGAGCGCCGTCTCAAGGCAGCGGGCATTCGCACCGTGCATTACGTCAGTCCATCGATCTGGGCGTGGCGTGAAAATCGCGCGGAAAAAATCGGGCAGAGCGCCAATCGTGTGTTGTGCCTGTTTCCGATGGAGCCGCCGATCTATGCCAAACATGGCATCGATGCACGCTTTGTCGGTCACCCGCTGGCGGATCGCTTTCCGCTTGTCTCCGATCGCATTCCCGCAAGGCGCGCTTTGCAGCTGCCGCTGGATGTGCCCGTCCTCGCGGTGCTGCCGGGCAGCCGGCATTCGGAGCTGGAACGATTGGGTGCACCCTTCCTCGATGCAGCCAGGCGCGTCGCCGCCGCGCTGCCTGGTTTGCGCATCGTCATTCCCGCGGCCAATGCGCGTTCGCTCGCGACGCTCAAGACCATGCTCGCACGCGGCCCGCACGACGAAATGATGCCGATCCTGCTCGATGGCCACGCGCATGAAGCCATGCTCGCTGCCGATGTCGTGCTGCTCGCGTCGGGGACCGCCACGTTGGAAGCCATGCTTGCAAAGCGTCCCATGGTTGTCGGTTATCGCGTGTCGCCGGTGAGCTATCGCATCGCGCGCATGCTCAACATGCTCAAGACAGACGTCTATGCATTGCCCAACATCCTGGCTCGCGCCTGCGGCATGGGCCCCAAGGCGATGCTGGTTCCCGAACTGATGCAAGAAAATTGCACCGCTGCAAAACTCGCGGACGCCACGCTGGCCCTGTTCCGCGACAGCGATCGGCGTGGTGCGATCGTCAACGCATTCGAGCAGCTGCACGAAATTCTGCGCGGCGAACTCCATGGCCGCGCCGGCGATCATGCCGCGGCAGCCATTGTCGAGTTGTTGAATGCATCTGCGGCAACGGCCCGATAAGGCAGGCGTTACATGAAGCCGAACGCCAGCCCAGCTCCTTCATCGCAGCACCATCGTCCGAACGACATGAACGAACAAACAGGGCCGTTGATTGCGGGCGTCGACGAGGCAGGACGAGGCCCGCTGGCCGGCCCCGTCGTCGTTGCGGCGGTGATACTCGATCCGCAACGCCCGATTGATGGCCTGAATGATTCCAAGAAACTCAGCGAGGCGAAGCGCGAGTCGCTTTTTCCGCTGATCCTGGAGCGCGCCAGAGCGCATTGCATCGTGGTGATCGAACCGGAAGACATCGATCGCCTGAACATCTTCCAGGCCACCATGACCGGCATGAGCCGCGCCGTGAAGGGATTGTCACTGACCGCCACCGAGGCATGGATCGACGGCAACCGCCTGCCCAAGGATCTTCCCTGTCCCGGTCGCGCCATCGTCGGCGGCGATGCGCTGGAACCGGCCATCAGCGCAGCGTCGATCCTTGCCAAGGTCAGTCGCGATCGATTGATGGTCGCGATGGAAACGCAGCATCCCGGTTACGGATTCGCCGTGCACAAAGGTTATCCCACGCCCGCGCATCTTGCCGCGTTGGAACGGCTGGGACCCTGTCACCAGCACCGTCGCAGTTTCGCGCCCGTCAAGCGTTTGCTGGATCAGGCGAAACTTTTCTGACCGCAAAACGCGTTCGTTTTTCGCGCGGCCCCGTTCATCTATCTATGCAACCTTTCCTATTGCGCGTGCATCCGAGCAGGTATAGGAATGGAGTTGCAACATCGCTGCGGCAGATCGCATGCACTGACGCAACGCTACTTCCGCAAGGACGCCAACAATAATCGTCCTATGCCCGCCCAGCGCGTGGAACGTCCACCGCGTCTCATGCACAGCGGACTCTAAGGAGAGTGTCATGATGCTTCCTTTCCGCCGCCGCCCAACGTCGCCGAAGCCTTCGCCCAAGAACGCCGACACAAACGTCGAAACGCTCGAAGCACCACCGGTCCCTGCTGGCAACGTCAACCCGTACCATCTCGACTACAACCATGAACCACTGAAGGTGGAGGGACTTTCGCACTACTTCCAACCGATAGGTGATGAGCGGTTCCGCGTGCACTGACCACGTCACTGCACGACTCGTCCAATGAGCTGAACCGGCAGATCTCCAATGGCCGGGTGCGCGAAAGGCGCTATCCACCGCCGTTAGTGCCGTTCGCGGCCCGTCGCCGGACCGGGGATAAACCGGCTCCCTCAAGCGCGGGCTTGTCAATTCTTGCCCGCTACCGACCACACCGTTAGGCTGGGGCATTGCTTCGCGTGCGAGCCATGTCCCTCCGTTTCGCTCATCTGCATCTGCACAGCGAGTATTCGCTGGTCGACTCGACCATCCGCATCAAGGCGCTGGTCGACGCCTGCGTGCGCGACGGTGCGCCAGCGGTGGCGCTCACCGACGAATGCAACATGTTCGCGCTGGTGAAGTTCTACAAGGCCTGCAGCGCGGCCGGCATCAAGCCCATCGGCGGATGCGACTTGTGGATCAGCGCGCCGGACGATCCTCGCCCGTGGCGTCTCACCGTGCTGTGCCAGAACCGCGACGGCTATCTCAACCTTTCCCGCCTGGTGTCGCGCGCGTGGCGCGAAGGTCAGCAAGGTGGTCGCGCCCTGGTCGACGCCACCTGGCTCACCGCCGATGCGACGTCGGGTTTGATTGCTTTGCTCGGGCGTGAGAGCGAAATCGGCCGCATCGCAGTCCATCAAGACACCCACACCGCCATGCCGCGCCTGCAAGGGCTGGCACGGCTGTTCTCCGATCGCCTGTACCTGGAACTGACCCGCTGCGGCCGCGAAGGCGAGGAAGCGTGGAACAACGCCGCGCTGACGCTCGCCACGGGACTCGACCTCCCGGTGATCGCCAGCAACGACGTGCGTTTCATCAAGCCGGAAGATTTCGAAGCGCATGAAGCGCGCGTGTGCATCCACCAGGGACGCGTGCTGGCCGATCCCAAGCGTCCGCGCGACTACAGCGAGCAGCAGTATGTGAAGCGCCAGGACGACATGGCCGCGTTGTTCGCGGACGTCCCCGAGGCTCTCGAAAACACCATCGAACTTGCCAAGCGCTGCAACCTCGAGCTGACCTTCGGCACGTACTACCTGCCCAACTTCCCGGTGCCCGAAGGCCACGACCTGGCCAGTTACATCCGCGAGATTGCGCGCGAAGGCCTGAAGGAACGCCTTGCCACCGCACCGCTGGCCGAGGGTTACACGCTCGCCGATTACGAAGCGCGACTGGAACGCGAGCTGGACGTCATCATCGAGATGGGCTTTCCCGGCTACTTCCTGATCGTGGCGGACTTCATCAACTGGGGTAAGCAGAATGGCATTCCGGTAGGCCCGGGCCGTGGTTCGGGCGCGGGCTCGCTGGTGGCGTGGGTGTTGAAGATCACCGATCTCGATCCGCTGCAGTTCAACCTGCTGTTCGAGCGCTTCCTCAATCCCGAGCGCGTGTCGATGCCCGACTTCGACATCGACTTCTGCATGGATCGCCGCGACGAGGTAATCGACTACGTCGCGCGCAAGTACGGTCGCGATCACGTCAGCCAGATCATCACGTACGGCTCGATGGCGGCGAAGGCCGTGCTGCGCGACTCTGGCCGCGTGCTCGGCATGGGTTACAACGCCGTCGACCGCATCGCGAAACTGATTCCGCCACGGCCGCTCGATCTCACGCTGTCGTGCGTCCTGGGCCGCTCGGAAAAGGCGCAAAAAGAACCCGATCGCGTCGTCAAGGAATTCTGCGAGCTGTATGAGCAGGACGAAGAAGCGCGCACGTTGATCGATCTTGCGCTGAAGCTGGAAAACCTTACCCGCAACGCGGGCAAGCATGCCGGTGGCGTGGTGATCGGTCCCAAGCCGCTGACCGAATTCGCGCCGCTGTTCTGCGAACCGGGCGGCGCCGGTGTCGTCACGCAGTACGACAAGGACGACGTGGAAGCCGTCGGCCTGGTGAAGTTCGACTTCCTCGGCCTGCGCACGCTCACCATCATCGACTGGGCGGTGAAAGCCATCAACGCGCGCCGCGAGAAAACCGGCGAAGCGCCCATCGATATCGCCACGCTGCCGCTGGACGATCCCGCGCCGTACGAACTGCTGAAAAAAGCGCAAACCGTCGCCGTGTTCCAGCTCGAATCCTCCGGCATGCAACGCATGCTCAAGGATGCCAAGCCGGACCGCTTCGAAGACATCATCGCGCTGGTGGCGCTGTATCGCCCCGGCCCGATGGATCTGATTCCCAGCTTCGTCGCGCGCAAACACGGCCGCGAGGATGTCGAATATCCCGATCCGCGCGTCGAACCTGTCCTGAAAGAGACCTACGGCATCATGGTCTATCAGGAGCAGGTGATGCAGATGGCGCAGATCGTGGGCGGCTATTCGCTCGGCGGCGCCGACCTGCTGCGCCGCGCGATGGGCAAGAAGAAAGTCGAGGAAATGGCGAAGGAACGCGCCAAGTTCCGCGAAGGCGCCGCCAAGGATGGATTAAGCGGCGAAAAGGCCGACGCCATCTTCGACCTGATGGAAAAGTTTGCAGGCTACGGCTTCAACAAGTCGCACGCAGCCGCGTACGCGTTGGTGTCGTATCAGACCGCGTGGCTCAAGGCGCACTATCCCGCCGAATTCATGGCCGCCACGATCTCGTCGGACATGGACAACACCGACAAGGTGGTGACCTTCCTCGACGAATCGCGTGCCATTGGCCTCACGATTCTTCCGCCGGATGTGAACGCATCGGTGTTCATGTTCGTGGCGGTCGAACCCAGGGTCATCCGCTACGGACTCGGGGCGATCAAGGGTGTCGGCCAGGGCGCCTGCGAATCCATCGCCCAGGAACGGCACCAGGGCGGCGCTTACAAGGATCTCGCCGACTTCTGCCGGCGCGTCGATCCCGCCAAGCTAAACCGGCGCGTGCTGGAAGCGCTGATTCTCTCCGGCGCGCTGGATGCGCTGGCGCCCACCCGCGCCAGCCTGATGCTGCAGTTGCCCGACGCCATCAAGGCGGCCGAGCAACACCTGCGCGACCGCCAGTCCGGCCAGAACGACATGTTCGGCGCCGCCATGGGTTTGACCGCGCCAGTCGTGCAGGTGGACCTGCCGACCGCGCCCGAATGGCCGCTGGAGCAGAAGCTCCAGGGCGAACGCGACACGCTTGGCCACTACCTCTCCGGCCACCCGACCGATCCGTGGCGCGAGGAACTGGCACAGCTGGCCACCTGCCCGCTCGGCGAGATCGCCGACCGCTACCAGCCGCCCAAGCCGCGCCGTAACGACGGCGACGACGGCAACCGCTTCCGCCGCGGCCCCGATACGCCGTGGACGGTGGCAGGCATGGTGGTGGCCGTGCGCAAGCGCGGCGACAGCGACGCCTTCGTGCGCCTGGAAGACGGCACCGGCAGCGTCGAAGTGAGCTTCTTCGGCGAGATCTACCAGCAGGTCGCACCACTGCTGACGCGCGATGAGCTGTTGGTCGTCGAAGGCGGACTGCGCATCGACGAGTTCTCCGGAGGCGGTTTCCAGCTGCGCGCACGCAGCGCCTATACGCTTGCCGACGCCTGCCGCCGCTTCGCGCGGCTGCTGCGCGTGAAGGTCAACGGTATCGGCCCCGATTTCATTGCCCAGTTCCGCCAGGCCCTCGCCGGGCACCGGGGCGGCAACGCCAGCGTGGTGCTCAGCGGCTATCACAACGCGATCGCGCAGGCGGACTTCGAATTCGGCCAGGACTGGAAAGTACACGCGATTCCCGAACTGCTGCGCGCCGTACGCGGCGTGCCGGGCGTTGCGGGAGCCGGAGTCAGGATCGTCAAAGGAGACAGCTAGCCCGCCTTAACTCCCGTCCCTGCGTTCGGCCGGAGCGGGTTGGGGAGGGGGCAAGCCCCCAACGTTGCCGCAAGATTGAAATACCGTCTCCAGACCTGCCCCTGCAAGCAGAGGGAGAGGCAAGGACCGCCATACGCCCCCGTTCTCGCGACGTCACGCACCCCGGGTATACTGCCCCGCTTCTGTGCCACCTAGTGCCCGAATGAATCACAATTTCCTCGATTTTGAACAACCGATTGCCGAGCTGGAGGCCAAGATCGAGGAGCTCCGGCATGCCAGCAGTGGCCAGGCTTTCAATATCGACGAAGAGGTCGGCCGTCTTCGCGAAAAGCTCAAGATCAAGACGGCGGACATCTTCCGCACGCTGACGCCTTGGCAGGTCACCCAGTTGTCGCGCCATCCGGCGCGGCCGTACACGCTCGACTACATCGGCGTGATATGCGAGGAATTCCACGAACTGGCCGGCGACCGCGCCTATGCCGACGACGCCGCCATCGTGGGCGGCCTGGGCCGCATCAACGGGCGTCCGGTTGTCATCATCGGCCATCAGAAAGCACGCGATACCAAGGGCAAGGTACGCCGCAACTTCGGCATGCCAAGGCCGGAGGGCTATCGCAAGGCGCTGCGCCTGATGAAGCTGGCGGAGCGTTTCAAACTGCCACTGTTCACGCTGATCGACACGCCCGGCGCGTATCCGGGCGTCGGTGCCGAGGAACGCGGCCAGAGCGAAGCCATCGCACGCAACCTGCTGGAAATGGCCGAGCTGAAAGTGCCGATCATCTGCACGGTCATCGGTGAAGGCGGTTCGGGCGGTGCGCTGGCCATCGGCGTGGGCGATCGCACGATCATGCTGCAGTATTCCACCTACTCCGTGATCTCGCCGGAAGGCTGCGCCTCGATTCTTTGGAAGAGCGCGGACAAGGCCAGGGATGCGGCGGAAGCGCTGGGCCTGGTCGCTCCGCGCCTGCTCGAGTTAGGCCTGATCGACAAGGTCGTGCGCGAGCCCCTGGGTGGCGCGCACCGCAACCCGCAGTCCATGGCCATACGCCTGAAAGCCGTGCTGCTCAACGAGTTGGACAAGCTCGAAGCCATTCCCGTACCCCAACTGCTCGAACAGCGCTATCACCGCTTGCGCAGCTACGGGGCGTATCAGGAATAAGTCGAACGATCTTCCCTACTACGAGGGAAGATATACATCGCTCATCACGCCCGCGCGCTACCATCCCGGCATTCCTCGGGACGCATGCCCATGGCCAACGATCAAACCACCAAACTTGCCGTACTGATCGACGCCGACAATGCCCAGCCTTCCATCGCCGATGGATTGCTGGCCGAAGTGGCCAAATACGGCACGGCGCACGTGAAGCGCGCCTACGGCGACTGGACCGGCAATCATCTGAAAAGCTGGAAGGAACAACTGCTCACGCAGTCGATCCAGCCGATCCAGCAATTCAGCTACACGAGCGGCAAGAACGCCACCGACTCGGCCATGATCATCGATGCGATGGATCTGCTTTACTCCGGCCGCTTCGACGGCTTCTGCATCGTCTCCAGCGACAGCGATTTCACCCGTCTCGCCGCGCGCATCCGCGAATCGGGCCTGATCGTCTACGGATTCGGCGAGCGCAAGACACCGGAACCTTTCGTCGCCGCCTGCGACAAGTTCATCTACACCGAAATTCTCGTTGCCAAGCCCGACGAGGAACAACCGCTCAAGCCGCGTACCGCCGCACAACTGAAACAGGACAGCGGTCTGATCAACCTGCTGCGCAACGCCATCGACGCCGCATCGGACGACGAAGGCTGGGCAGGCCTCGGCGGCGTGGGATCGATCATCACCAAGCAACGCCCGAATTTTGACTCGCGCAGCTACGGCTACGGCAGGCTCAGCGAACTGATCGAGGCCATCAAGTTGTTTGAGCTGGATCGGCGCAGCCCCGGTGACGGCCGCCCGAAAGCGATCTACGTGCGCAACAAGAAGAGCCCGGCGGCGCGTGGCTGACGAAGCAGCTCTGCAAGACATCCTGCGGCAAGCGTTGAACGCGCACCCGCAGGGATCGCTGTGCGTCGCTTACAGCGGCGGTCCGGATTCCACCGCCTTGCTGCATGCCTTGGCACACATGCGCGAAGCGCGCGCGCGCGGCTTGCGCGCCATGCACGTGGATCATGGCCTGCATGCAGAAAGCGCGCGTTGGGCCGCGCATTGCCGCGCCTTCTGCGCCGCGCTCGGGCTGGTGTGCGACGTGCATGTCGCCAGCGTGGATCGCTCCGCCGGCATCGGCCTGGAGGCCGCCGCGCGGCACGCACGCTACACGATCTTCGCCGAACACCTGCATGCGAACGAACGACTCGTCTTCGGTCATCATCAGGACGACCAGACGGAAACCGTGCTGTTGAAATTGCTGCGCGGCGCGGGACCGGAAGGACTTGGCGGCATGCGCGAGGAGCGACCGCTTGGATGCGGCACGATCTGGCGGCCCTTGCTCGATACACCTCGGCAGGTATTGCGCGATTATGTGACGGCGCACGACCTGGCATGCATTCACGACCCATCGAACGACGATCGGCAACTTGCGCGCAATCATCTGCGCCACGGCATCATGCCGCTTTTACAAACGCATTGGCCGCACGCAGCCATCTCCATTACGCACAGCGCCAGGCTGTGCCGCGAGGCAGCCGACACCCTGCAGCACGATTGGCGTGCCGCGTACGAAAGCTTGCGCGACGAAGAAAACAACAGCCTGGACGCGAAGGGCTGGCTTGCACTTGCGCCCGCCTTGCGCGATCCGTTGCTGGCACATTGGCTGCACGCTCAAGGTTTGTCTGCGCCGACCACGGCGCAACGCAAACAGATCGAACGCCAATGCACCGCGCAGCATGGTCAGATGCCGTGCATCCAATGGCCCGGAACCGAAGTGCATGTGTGGAAAAACCGGTTATGGGCCATGGCGCCACGCAAGCGTACCGACTGGCCTGCCGAGTTGCGCTGGCAAGGCGAACCGCTGACGCTACCCGATGGCGGCGTGTTGAGGATGGAGCCAGCCACGCAACTTCCCGTCACACTGAGCGTGCGCTGGCGCAGTGGCGGAGAACAAATCAAGCCGGCCGGCGATCGCCACACTCGTGATCTTCGCTCGCTGTATCAGACGGCAGCGATTCCCCCGTGGCAGCGCGACGGCTTACCGTTGCTCTACGAAGGCGACGAGCTGATTGCCGTGGCAGATCGTTGGTTGAGCGCGCGCGCCGAAGCGCTATTCCAACAACTCGGCGCACGCCCACGCTGGCAACCCGCGACATAAGTTGGGTCGCCCGGAATGCAATCCGGGCTAACCCAACCTACGCAGTCGGGATGCTCTGATTAATTCTTCGCAGGCGTCACCAGTCCTGTCTGTTCGCAGGCCGCAGGACCGTCGGCGAAGGCAGACTGGCTGTCTGTCGAGACGGCGGGCCGAAGGCATGCGGACAGACAGGACTGGCCCCAACGTGCTGAATTTAAGTGATGGGGTGATGTCCAGAAGGCCCGCAGGCTGCGCCGCGCGGCTTGGCAAGACGGCCAGTCTTCCCGGCGCCACGCACCACAGCCTGCGAGCCTTCTGGACATCATGCCGCCTACGAAGAATTAATCAGAGCATCCCTAGGCATCAAGGTTTCTGCCCAACCTTGCTTTCCAATCCTTGCGGCGCCGACATGGCTGCGGCACCCGCCACCCTGCGATTGACGAAATACATCAGCGTCAACGATATCAGCGTAGTACACACCAACACGTCACCCAGCACATCGAAGTGCAGAAGCCGGCCATCGCCGATCTGCACGACCACCAACCCACCCAGCACAGCGGCAAGACCGCCGGATACCTGCTGCAAGGACGAACTGATCGACATGTACGCGCCGCGATCGGACGGTTTAGGGAGCGCCGACATCAATGCCGACGACGAAATGATGCGCGAGAAAATGCCAAGCTGGAGCAGCGCACTGACACCAATCAACGGCCACAAGGCCAGATTAGACAGGCGGGTATAGATCACCACCATCACAATCGTCACTACGCAGCCGAAGGCAAACACGCGGTACTTGCCGAACTTGTCGCTCGCACGACCGATCAGCGGCCCTGTCACCGCCGAGATCAAACCGGTCACCAAATACACCAGCGTCAATTGATCCACCGAAATACCCACGTTATGCACCAGGAACAACGTGGAATAAGGCATCAGCAGAAAGCCGCCGATGGATAGCAAGGCGGTGGCGACGAAACCGATCAGGTAACTGCGCGAGGACAAGGTGTGCAGCAAATGGTGCAGCGGGTTCTTATCCTGGCGCAACGCCAGATGCGCGTTCACGGGGCGCAGCCGTCCTATGATCGCTCCGCCCACCACGGTACACACCGTCACGATCAAGAAGAACGGTGCATTCCAGCCCCAGTGACTGGAGAGAAACAAACTCATCGGCAAGCCCAGCACGGAACTGGCGGCGAATGCCGTCTGGATGAAACCCATCACGCGCCCGCGCATCGACAACGGAAACAAGTCGGTGACGATGGCCATGGATGCCGCGCCTACCACGCCGGCAAACAAGCCGGTCACCGAGCGCGCGATGAGCAAGCTCATGTAGTTATGCGCGAGCCCGCAAAGCAACGTGCCGAGCATGAAGCCGCCGTAGAAAACCAGCAGCAATTTTTTCCGGTCGAAGCGATCGGCAAAGCCGGCCGCGAGAAGGCCAGAGACGCCAGCCGCAAACGCATAAGCCGACACCACATCGCCGAATTGCCCGGGTGTGATGTGCAAGGCCGGCACCACCAACGCACCGAGTGGCGCCAGCAACATGAAATCCAGCACGATGGTGAACTGCAGGAAAGCCAGCACGGCCACCACGAATTTCTGGTAGCCGGAAAAACCCGTGCCGCCCGTTTCGGCGGCCTGCAACGACGAACTCCCGGTCACGACAACTCCTAGGCGACCCTCTGCAGGCGCCGCGCAATATTGGGGATAATGGCAACATAGGATTTCGATATATCGTTTTCAAGCCTCCCATTCGTCATGCCAGCGCCAACCCGTCCGTGCAGCCTTTCGCGCGTAGCCTGTGGCCTTCGCGGCAATTGATTCCACCCTTGCGCTGCGCTAGCGTTGCCGGCCATGGCCAAGCCCACTCCCGCACCCGCTGAAACCCCACCGGTCGCCGACTTCGAGCACTCGCTCGATGAACTCGAACAACTGGTAGCTCGCATGGAAGGCGGCGACATGAGCCTGGAAGAGTCGTTGAGCGCCTTCGAACGCGGCATCGGCCTCTACCGCCACTGCCAGCAGGCGCTGGATCAGGCCGAACTGCGCGTGCGCCTCCTGCTCGATCCCGACGCCCCCGATACCGCCCAACCGTTTGAACCCGAAGCATGAACTAAGTCCGGCCTTGCGGGCGCTGATGGCCCGCGCCGAGCATGCGTTGGACAGCATCCTGCCGCCCGACGATATGTCCCCCGTCGAATTGCATCGCGCCATGCGCTACGCCGCACTCGGCGGTGGAAAGCGGCTGCGCCCGCTGCTCACCTACGCCACCGGCCATGCGCTCGGCTACGACGGCCCCGAACTCGACGCGCCGGCCTGCGCAGTCGAGTTGATCCACGCTTATTCGCTGGTACACGACGATCTTCCGGCGATGGACGACGACGCCATGCGCCGAGGTCGCCCCACCTGTCACATCGTGTTCGGCGAGGCGATGGCGATTCTTGCGGGCGATGCCCTGCAGGCGCTGGCCTTCGAGATCCTCGCGCGCGGCAATCGGGAGCGCGGCATGGCAATGCTCAGCACGCTCGGCCACGCCTGCGGTGCCGAAGGCATGGCCGGCGGCCAGGCCCTGGACCTGTCGGCGACCGGCTGCCTGCTGACGCTGCACGAACTGGAACACATGCACGCCTGCAAAACCGGCGCGCTGATCCGCGCATCCGTGCGACTGGGTGCGCTCACGATCCATGCAGACGCCCCCACGCTTGATGCCCTGGATCGTTACGCCGCTGCAGTGGGCCTGGCTTTCCAGGTGCGCGACGACATTCTCGACGTCGAAGGCTCGACCACCGTCATAGGCAAAACCGCCGGCAAGGATGCGGCCGCGGGCAAACCCACCTTCCCCTCCATCATCGGCCTTGATCCATCGCGTGCGCGGCTGGACGAGCTGACCGATGCGGCGCTCGATGCGATCGCACCGCTGGGCGAGCGCGGCGAATGGCTGGGTGAATTGGCGCACTACGCCGCTCACCGCATTCGTTGAATCCATCCGACGTACATAAGAAGAAGCCCGCGTTGCCGCGGGCTTCTTCGTTGGCAGTGGGCAAAACAGCGGTGATTCAGTTGATCAGCCGCAACGCAAACGGATAGCGATAGTGGCCGTCGGAACTGACCTTCACGGCCGCCACGATGCAAAAAATCAGGTTCACAAACCACAGAACGCCCATCAGCAAAAAGCCGATCAGGATGACCTGCAAAATCGTGCAAGCTATCCCTGCAATCGTTATCGTGATCTGGAAATTGAGGGCTTCCTTGGCTTCACTCGTGAGATAGGCCTTGTCCGGGCGATCCTTGTGAATCAACCACACGATCAACGGCACGATGAAATAAAAAACAAATCCCGAAAGATGGGTAAGCATGGCCAGATTGCGATCGTTGCTGGATGCGATCGGCTCGGCCGGCGGCGAGACCTGATCGGACGGCGTGCTCATAAAGCTCCCTCCTTACATGGTTGTACCTGCGACGTGCCTGACGAGAACGCGCAGGCTACTTGATCAACCTCAGCGTGAACGGATACCGATAACGCACGCCTTCATTGGCCTTGACCGCGGCAATGATGGTGAGCACGAACCATCCGATACCGATGACCACCCACATCGGAATGGCAATGATCAGGCCGATACCGAACGTAATGGCGGACAGCACCACCAGCGCGAGCGTGATGATCGCCACACTGATGTTGAAATTCAGCGCTTCCTTTCCCTGATCGGCGACGAAGGGCATGCTGTCTTTCTTGATCAGCCAGATGATCAACGGGCCGAGGAAGCACGCAAAGCCGCCGCCGTGCATGGAAGTGACAACGGCTCCGAGCAGTGCCGAAAGGTGAGCGGCCATGGCCCAGGTGCGTTCCTGGGCGGGAATGTCGCTAGGCGATGATGGTTCGCTTGGCGGCGGGACGACGGACTCAGGCGGAACGCTCATGCGTATCTCCTTGCAAGTCGTGCAGACGCCGGCCCCCTACCGGTGAGGCCATCCTAGCAGGGCTCGCAGGATCTTGCCGGGCTTATTCCCCGGCAATCGTCATGCGATCGAGCAGGATGGAACCCGTGAGCAGATGCGATCGCCGATCCACATCGGCGCCCACGGCCACGATGCCCGTGTACATGTCGCGCAGATTGGCGGCGATGGTGATTTCTTCGACGGGATAAGCGATCTCGCCGTTCTCGACCCAGAAACCCGCGGCACCGCGCGAGTAGTCGCCGGTGATGGTGTTGACGCCCTGCCCCATCACTTCGGTAACGAGAAGGCCCGTGCCCAGGCGCTTGAGCATGCCGTTGAAATCGTCCGCCGCACCGCCGTCCGCATGGCCTGGTTCGACGATGAGGTTGTGAATGCCGCCCGCATTGCCGGTCGATTCCAGACCGAGCTTGCGCGCGGAATAGCTGCCTAGGACATAACGCGCGAGCACGCCGCTTTCGATCAGCGCGCTGTCGCGTGTCGCAACGCCCTCGGCATCGAACGCGCCAGAGCCTTGCCCGCGCAGCAGATGCGGACGCTCCACGATATTCATCCACGCCGGCATGACTTGCTTGCCCGCGTGATCGAGCAGGAAGCTGGCGCGGCGATACAGCGATCCGCCGCTCACCGCACCGATCAGATGCCCGATCAGGCCGCGCGCGACATCCGGCGAAAACAGCACTGCGCACTGTCGCGTGGACAGGCGGCGCGCACCCACGCGCGCCAGCGTGCGTTCGGCGGCTTTGTCGCCAAGTTCCCGCGCGCTCATGAAATCGCCTGCGCTGCGCGCACTGTCGTACCAGTAATCGCGCTGCATGCCCGCATCGTCGCCCGCGATCAACGACAGCGACAACGAATGCCGCGTACCGCGCTCGCGCCCGATGAAGCCATGCGAATTGGCGTACACCGACACGCTCTCGCCCATCTGCACGCCGGCGCCTTCGGAATTGGTAATGCCCGCATGCGCGCGGCCGGCCGCTTCGATCTCCTGCCCCAACGCAATCGCGTCGGCCGTGTCGATGGCCCAGGGATGCCACAGATCGAGTTCCGGGAATTGGGTCGCCATGCGCGACGCATCGGCCAACCCCGAAGCCGGGTCTTCTTCCGTATAGCGAGCGATGGCACAGGCCTGGTCCAGCGTGGCCTGGATCGAATCGGCGTTCAGATCGGCCGTGCTCGCGGAGCCCTTGCGCTTGCCGAAGTACACGGTCAGCCCGAAACCACGGTCGCGCGTGTGCTCGACCGTTTCCACCTCGCCCAGCCGCACGTTTACGTTGAGGCCGGTGTCGATGCTGGCCGATACCTCGGCCTGGCTGGCGCCGGCGGCACGGGCGCGGCGGATCACGTCCTCGGCCAGTTCCGCCAGACGGTCGAGTTCACGCCGGCTGGCGTCCTGGTTGATGGCAACGTCGCTCACTTGGGTTTCCTGGAGGAATGGCAGTTACAATAGTTGGACATGGGGCCGCCCAGACCCATTGCCAATATTGAAGTTGAAGCTCTAAAGGTTGCCACAGGAGCAGCCATGTCCATAGCCACCGGCATCTATCGTCACTACAAGGGCCAGAGTTACCGCGTGCTGGGTACGGCCCTGCATAGCGAAACCATGGAAGAACTGGTCGTCTACCAGGCGCTTTACGGCGACTACGGCCTGTGGGTGCGTCCCGCAGCCATGTTCGCGGAAACGGTCGAGCTGGATGGCGAGCCCATCCCGCGCTTTGCCCTGGTCGATGCACCTGATCGGAAAACATTGTGAACCGCACGTACACCGACAACCCCGACCACGACTACGGCCCTACCCGCACGCAACAACGTCGCGACGCGCTGGCCGTGCTGGCATTCGCCACGCAACTGTCGGAACTGCCGCCAAGCAAACTGGCGAGGGCCAACTTGCCCGAAGACGTGCTGCGCGAAATCGACAGCCTGCGCCGCATCACTTCGCATATTGCGCGCAAGCGCCAGCTCGGCTTTCTCGCGAAAGTGATGCGCAAGCACGACGACGAGGTGTTCGAAACGGTACGCGCGCTCATGGGCGAAAACCGCGAGCAGCAGCGCAAGGAAACCGCGGCGATGCACCGGCTCGAGGACTTGCGCGAGCGCCTGATGGCGCATGACGACGCACTGCAGGAACTGATCGATCAATATCCGAACATCGACCGGCAACACGTGCGCTCGTTGATACGGCAGGCACGCCTGGAGCGCGACGGCAACAAACCGCCACGCGCGTATCGCGAGATCTTCCAGCTATTGAAGACGGTTTCGACAGCCATGGACGAAGACGTCGAGTAATCGCGTATCTCTACTCCTCACCCTGCAAAGCAGGGGGAGGCTGGGAGTGGGTCGAGCTCTTCCGCAAGATTGCGTAACCCCTCCCCAACCCTCCCCTGCTCGCAGGGGAGGGAGCAAGAATCAGGATGCCGTGCCGCCCACCGTCATGGCTTCAACACGCAGGGTCGGCTGACCGACGCCCACCGGCACGCTCTGCCCTTCCTTGCCGCACACGCCGATGCCTTCGTCGAGCGCCAGATCGTTGCCGATCATCGACACGCGCGTGAGCACATCCGGACCGCTGCCGATCAGCGTCGCGCCCTTCACCGGCGCGGTGATTTTGCCGTCCTCGATGAGATAGGCCTCGCTGGCGGAGAACACGAACTTGCCGTTGGTGATGTCGACCTGGCCGCCACCGAAGTTCACGGCGTACAAGCCCTTCTTCACCGAGCGGAGGATCTCCTGCGGATCGTGCTGGCCGGCTAGCATGTACGTGTTGGTCATGCGCGGCATCGGCAACTGCGCGAACGACTCGCGGCGACCGTTGCCCGTGGGCGCCATGCCCATCAGGCGCGCGTTGAGCTTGTCCTGCATGTAGCCCTTGAGGATGCCGTCCTCGATCAGCGTGGTGCATTCGGTCGGCGTGCCTTCGTCGTCGACGCTGAGCGAACCGCGACGGCCCGGCAGCGTTCCGTCGTCGACCACCGTGACACCGGGCGCCGCCACGCGCTGCCCGATACGACCGGCGAAGGCCGAGCTGCCCTTGCGATTGAAATCGCCTTCCAGGCCGTGGCCGATGGCCTCGTGCAACAACACGCCGGGCCAACCCGGGCCCAGCACCACGGTCATCGTGCCGGCCGGCGCATCGATCGCATCGAGATTGACCAGCGCCTGGCGCACGGCCTCGTCGGCAAACGCCATCGCACGACCGTTTTCGAGCAGCTCGCGATAACCGTAGCGACCGCCGCCACCGGCATAGCCTTGTTCGCGACGTCCGTTCTGTTCCGCAATCACCTGCACGCTCAAGCGCACCAGCGGACGCACATCCGCCGCGAGCGTGCCGTCCGATCCGGCGACAAGCACCGTATCGAGCGTCGCGTTCAGGCTGACGATCACCTGCTGCACCCGCGGATCGCGCGCGCGTGCATACGCATCGACTTCGCGCAGCACGGCGATCTTGTCGGGATTGGGCAGGCTGTCGACCGGATCGATGGCTGGATACAGCGCCTTGCCGCCATGCAAGGCGAGCGGCTTGCCTGCGCCATGACCGCCTTGGGCGATCGCGCGTGCAGCCTTGGACGCTTCCAGCAGCTGCGGCAACACGATCTCGTCCGAATAGGCGAACCCGGTCTTCTCACCGCTGATGGCGCGGACACCCACACCCTGTTCGATGGAATGGCTGCCATCCTTGACGATGCCTTCCTCCAGCACCCAGGACTCGCTGCGCGAGTGCTGGAAATAGAGGTCGGCCGCATCGATGGACGGCCCCATCAGCTGCGTGAACACACGGTCGAGGTCACCGGTCGCCAATCCACCAGGGGTAAGGAGGCGGCTCTCGGCCTGTGCAATCAGGGAATTCATTCGGGGCTACCGTTGCGTTGCGTGTGAACTAACGAATTATGGGCAAATTCCGCGGCTTAAAGTGCACAGCCGAAAAATCAGGGATTCGCCGGCTTAGCAGCACCGGACACGGCAGGTGCCGTCGAAGCCGCACTCGCCGGCGCCGGCGCGGAACTGGCCGCAGCAGGAGCCGCCTGCTTCTCGGCGCCGCCCGACGTGATCACGGGTTTGTCCCAGCTGCCTGTAATGGTGTAGCGCTGAACGGCCATGTGGCTCAAACCCTTGCCCAGCACACCCTGCACCGCAAAACCCGCCGCCGCGCCAATCGGGCCGGCGACGACCGCGCCCACCACCGGCAGGCTGCTCCCGACGTGCGGGAGGATCACGACCTGCTGGTCGTAGTCGCGAGCGTGCAGCCCGGTACGACCGGTGATGGTGATTTCAGCCGCAGGTCCATGAATCTTCACGTTGTCGGTGTAGGCGTTGCCGTCCTTCAGCTGGAATTCGCCGCTAATCAAATCGAAGGCAAACCCTTTGCCGAACACGTCGTTGAAATTCAGCGACAACCTGCGCGGGAATTCGGCGATTGACGCGAGTCCGAAGAATCGTCCGCTGACACCGGGCGATGCTTTCGGAATCAGTCCGTTGGTGACGTTCACCTTCAGCGTGCCGTCCATGCTGCCGAGTTCGAAAGCCCACGGACCACCGGGCCATGTGGCGTCGAGCTCATCGTGTGTCTTGCCACCTTGGAAGATGTCTTCGTATCCGAATTCATTGAGCATGTCGCCCAGATTGTTGGCATCGAAGCTCACGTGCAAACGGGTCGCGCTCTTGGTGGGGGACCCGTTCCAATCGCCGCTTCCATTGATCTGCACGCTCTTGGAATGCGTGGACAGTTCATCGATGTGCATGCCAGAGGCCGTCGGCCACGTTTCCAGGCGTGCGTCGCCAAGTTTGGTATCGCCCAGGCGCAGGTCATGCACCCAGAAATGCAGGGGTGAGATGCTTATGGGATCAATGCCCGTATTGGCCGGGTCGCTTACGGGCACAGGCGCAGCACCTGGCTTCTTGGCTGGCATTGTCGGTTCTTTAGGCCAGTACATGCGCTGCAGGCGGGCAGTAATGCCGCGCTTGGCCAGCGACACGGTCGGTACGCTGAAATGGCCGGCTGCGGCGGCGCTATCCACATCCAATTCAAGCGTGTCGCCTTTGGGCGCCGCCGAGATATGCATTTGCGCGAAGTCGCGGCCGAATACCTGTGCGTGTTCGGTCGTGACATCGATGGTCTCCAGGCCGATGCCACTGCTGGCGCTGCCGCCGATGGATTGCCGAACCCAACCGGTAACGTCAAGTTGCGTCGCATCGCCACGGATGCGCATGCCTTTCACCGGAAGGCTGTCGGGTATCTGATTGCCAAACGCGAACGTTGCCGCCAAGGGCGATTGATTGTCCACTGGCAAACGCATGCGCCCGCTCATGACCGATCCCAGTGCCAACTGCAAATTGCTTCCCGCCATCGGAAGGCTCATGGTCAGGTGCAAGGGAAGATCGGTGTCGTCGTCGGCCTTGTTCAGCGGCACGGGGAAGTTCAACGCAACGCCGGTCATCGGCGAATCGATGCTGAGCGTCTGCGCGCCTGGCGCGTCGTCGGTGGCATGTGCAATCTGATAGCCGACAGTAAACTGACTGCGACCCGTAGCAATGTCGCCCAGCCACTTCAGTTGCGAATAACCTTGAATGAGTTCGGGAACGGTGTAGTTGCCGCTCAGCTTCGCAGCCACGACGGTGTTCGGATCGCCCGTGGCGCCGGCAATCGCCAGATCGAGCTGCGAGGGTTCGCCGCGAAATCCACCCGCCAATGGACCCGCATGAAAACCGTGCGCATCGAAGGTAGCCGGTCCGTTGAGCTTGTCCACCTGCAAATGCCAGTCCGGTGCGCTGAAATCGACGTCCTTGAATTGCGCGTTCCCGTCGAGCAGGAAATCGTGCATGTCCTTCATCGGCAGCGACAGATGGAAATCAAAACTGCCGGTACCGCCGAGCTTGATCTTGGCGAGCGCGTCGGCCTGCTTTCTTGCAATGGGACTGCTGCCGACGAAATTCAGCATGTCCGATGCGTTGCCGCTTCCGTTGACGTTGAGATCCAGCGTGGCATGCGCCAATTCGGGAATCACCGCGACGGCGTTGTTCACGTTCACATTCAGCGATTGTCCGCTGGTGGTCTGCACCACCATGCCCGCATCGATGAAATTGGCGACGCCCTGGATATGCTGCGCGACAGGCCAATCCTTGCCGTAGCTGAGCGTGAGATCGTTGAGCTCGGTGCGCGCTTCGAAGCGGCCTTCGTTGTGGTGAAACGGCCAATTCGCAAGACTGCCGCGCACCAGCACGGCGGTGTTGTCCATCTTGCCGGCTACAAACGCCTGGTCCAGCCATTCGATGGCCTTGGGCGACATGGAATCGATCGGCCAGAACAGCTTGGCCGCCGAGACATCGGCGTGCGTGAGCGCAATGTACAGGTCCAGGAACGGGCGCCCGCCATCGCTGGGCAGCTGAACTTCGCCTTGCGCGTTGCCGCCGTAAGCTTCGCCTTCGAAATCCATGTCGGCCACGCCGATATGCGTGGCATCCTCGTCGCGCCATGCTGCAAAGTCGCCGGCAAGCTGGCTCATGACGAAGGGCTTGCGGAAGGTATGCGGGAAGCTGATGGTGACAGCCTGCGCAGGCACCTCCAGCGACACCGCTTCGCCATCGCCGCGTGCTTCGCCGCGCAGATGATCGAGGCCCGGCAGTTTGCCGATCGGCGCAATGCCTACGTTGTCGAACGTCGCGTCCAGGGTCTGCAAGCCCGTCGCCGCATTCCAGTGGAACACGGCGTGTTGCAGCTCACCGTGCGCCTGCCCACCGGCCAACCACTGCGCCAATCCGGGTGATAGCCCTGGCTTCAGTCCAAGCCACGGCAGGAGCGGCGCCAGCTGAAGCTGACTGGCCACGGCGGCGATATCGCCCTGCGGCGTACCGAGATGGTTGATATCCACGCGCAGCGCGCCGCCGTCGTTGTCGGCCCAGCGCAGGGCGTAGCCGTCTTCGCGGCGGCTGAGTTCCGCCAGACCACCGAGGGCGGGAACGCTTGCCTTGACACCTGTCGGAGTGGTCACTGACAGATCGCGTACGTTGAGCTGGAACAGCTCGCGCACGATCTGGTCGTGGCTCCAATCCATCCAGACGGCCAAATCGCCGCGACCGCTGTCGATGGTGTACCCGCCGAGGCCGAAACCTGCTGCCAGGCCGTGCAGGTCGGCATTCTGCGCAGCCAGCCAAAACTTGCCGCCGGCACCGTCGTCGCGAAAACGGCCTGCCGCCTGCAACTCGCCCGTTGCGCCCACGCGATGCACGCGCGCGCCCACGCGAACGTGGTCGCTCTGATGCGTCAGGCGCAATTGGTCGGCGATCACCGTGTAGCGTTGGCTCAGCAGTTGATCGTTGATGTCGACGCGCAGATTGTCCAGCCACAGCTCAATCGAAAGCCGGCCGAACGAAATGTTCTGACGTTCCGAACCGCCCGCTACGCCGATGCCATTGATGTGCCACTGGCTGTTGGCGTCGCGCGTCAGATCCAGTTCCAGATCATGAGCCTGCAGGTTCAACAGATGCCGCGACGGAAACAGCCAGCCGCCGAAGTCCAGTTTCAGGTCGACCTCGGGTACATGCAGCGGACTGCCGCCGGCGCTCGATCCGATAGTGACGCCACGCATGACGAAGCGCGGGCCGGAAGGCTCCGATCGCCCCTGCAACGAGGCGAAGGTGACCGGCTGCTGAAGTTTGCTGCTGAGCTCCGCGGCCACCCATTCCGGATGCTGGGCCAGCAACGGCAGCAGCAACTGCGCGAGTGCGGCGCTTACCGCCAGCGCAATGACCAACACACCCACGACCCAGGCCAGGCCGCGCCCTATCCGGCGCACCCATTTTTGCAACGCGGTGCTCACCGACGGCCAGCGTCAAAGCAGTACGACATCGAACTGTTCCTGTGAGTAATGCTCCTCGGCCTGGAAGCGTATGCTTTTTGAAATGAACTCTTCCAATTCGGCCACTGCCGTGGACTCTTCCTCCAGGATGCGGCCGACCACCTTGGGACTGGCCATGACCAGCAACTTCTGCGCATTGAACTGGCGCACGGCACGGGTGATCTCGCGGAAGATCTCATAGGTGACGGTTTCGGCCGTCTTCACCGTGCCTCGCCCCATGCAGGCCGGACACGGCTCGCACAGCTGGCGCTCCAGGCTTTCGGTGGTGCGCTTGCGCGTCATCTCCACCAACCCCAGTTGCGACATCGGGTAGACGGTGGTCTTGGCATGATCGCGGGTCAAGCCCTTTTCGAGCATGCGGATGACTTGCCGCTTGTGCTCTTCGTCGGTCATGTCGATGAAGTCGATGATGATGATGCCGCCCAGGTTGCGCAGCCTGAGCTGGCGTGCCGCGGCCTGGGCTGCTTCGAGGTTGGTCCGGTAAACGGTCTCTTCGAGATTGCGTGTACCGAGATAGCCACCCGTGTTGACGTCGATGGTGGTCATGGCCTCGGTCTGGTCGACGATCAGGTAGCCGCCGGATTTCAGCGGCACTTCCTTGCGCAGCGCACGCTGGATTTCGTCTTCCACGCCGTACAGGTCGAAGATCGGGCGCTCGCCGGAATAGTGTTCGACACGATCGTCCAGGCTCGGCATGAACTTGTGCACGAACTTGGCGACTTTCTCGAAGGTCTCGCGAGAGTCCACACGCACTTTCTCGATATCCTCGTTGAGCAGATCTCGTAGTGCGCGCAGCGGCAGCGAAAGTTCCTCGTAGACACGCTCGCCGACTTTGGCCTTCGCGATATTTTCCTGGACGACGCGCCACACCTTGCCCAGATAGGTGACGTCGAACGCGAGCGACTCGGCGGATTGTTCTTCCGCATTGGTGCGCACGATGTAGCCCAGCGGGTTTTCCCCGATGAGCGGGGTCAGCACATCCTTCAAACGCTGCCGCTCGGCCTCGTCCTCGATGCGCGTGGAAATACCCAGTGTGCGGGCGTGCGGCAGCAGTACCAGGTAGCGCGAAGGGATCGACAGGTGCGTGGACAGCCGCGCGCCCTTGGTGCCGATGGGGTCTTTGACGACCTGCACCACGATCTCCTGGCCTTCGTGCACCAGTTCGCTGATCGACGGCATGTGGCCGTTGCCGCTGGTATTCCCTCCAGCCGGCACTTCGGCGCCATCGGGCATGGGCGGTCGGACGATGTCGGAGGCGTGCAGGAACGCGGCGCGCTCCAGGCCTATGTCCACGAATACGGCCTGCATGCCGGGCATGACCCGTTGGACCCGTCCCTTGTAGACGTTGCCGACGTACCCTCGCCGCGACGTTCGCTCGACATGCAGTTCCTGCAGCATGCCGTTCTCCACCACGCCGACTCGCGTCTCGCGTGGGGTGACATTGATCAAGATTTCTTCGCTCACCGACATCCCCAATTTCAGGCAACCTTTATAGCGGCTGCACGCAAGGCATGTCGATGCGCAACGCACAGAGCTAGCTGTACTCCCGCGTTCGGTAAAGTGAGGGCATGCTCATACCCTGGAGCCCTCCCCGGGCGATGGCTTATAGACCCCGAAACAGCGCCGGGCCCGGTTTTTCAGGTTGAGTGAGATGCCACGCACACGATCGATCCTGCCCGACATCCTGCGCCCCGGACTGGGACTGGTGTTCTGCGGCACGGCCGCCGGCAAGCGCTCGGCCGCCGAGGGCGCCTATTACGCCCACCCGGGCAACCTGTTCTGGCGCGCGCTGTTCCAGTCGGGCCTGACGCCGCGCCTGCTCGCGCCGCATGAATTCCCGCTGCTGCCCGACTGGGACATCGGGCTTACCGACCTGGCCAAGCGCCATGCCGGCAACGACGACGAGCTACCCAAGGAGGCCTTCGACGTTCCGGGGCTTCTGTCCAAGATCGAACGGTACGCCCCGGGCATGCTCGCCTTCACGAGCAAAAACGCGGCGCGCGCCGTGCTGGGAAATGATGTCCACTACGGTTTGCAGAAACAGGTATTCGGCAGTACTAAGTTGTTCGTGCTGCCGTCGCCGTCGGGTCAGGCGCGTGGCCACTGGAGTCTGGAACCATGGACGGAACTGGCCACGTTGATGGCTCGGACGATCAGGATGCAGGAATTTTCGACGCACGATAATTCGTCGCGGTTGTCATGACAGCGGACTAAGCGAAGCGCCTTGTCCTGAAACCCGCAAATACGTGCGAAAAAACGCATTGCCTCTGGCATATGGTTGCCGTCAGAAAAATTGTCTAGGCTACTATTTTCCCGGCAACCCCTTATGTCAGTCCCTTTCTGCGGCGCGCTGCCCGCTCGTGGGCTGATGGAAACCATCGGTTATGTGGATCGTCAAAATTGCGCTTGAGCGCCCGCTCACGTTCATCGTTCTGGCGCTGCTGCTGCTGATCCTCGGTCCGCTAGCCATTCTGCGTACGCCGGTCGACATCTTTCCGAACATCGACATTCCCGTGGTTTCGGTGGTGTGGCAGTACACCGGCCTGCCCGCCGACGACATGAACAATCGCATCGTGACGGGCTTCGAGCGTTCGCTCACCACCACCGTCAACGACGTCGAACACACCGAAACGCAATCGCTCAACGGTGTCGGCCTGGTCAAGGTGTTCTTCCAGCCGAACGTGAAGATCGACATGGCGGTGGCGCAGGTCACCGCGATTTCGCAGACAGTGCTGAGGTCGATGCCGCAAGGCACCACGCCGCCGCTGATCCTTGTCTACAACGCATCGACCGTACCGGTGCTGCAATTTGCGCTGTCATCGAAAGATCTGTCGGAAACCACGATCTTCGACGACGCCAACCAGATCGTGCGCACCTTCATCACCTCCGTGCGCGGCGCCGCCACCCCCTACCCTTATGGCGGCAAGCAACGCCAGGTGGAGGTGGATATCAATCCGCAAGCGCTGCTCGCGCATCGTTTGTCGCCCAGCGATGTCGTCACCGCCATCGGCAATCAGAACCTGATTCTTCCGGCCGGCACGGAAAAGATCGGCGACACCGAATACAGCGTGAAGTTGAACGGCAGTCCGCAGCAAATCGATGAGCTGAACAACGCGCCGATTCACACCGTCAACGGCATCACCACCTACATCCGCGACGTTGCGCACGTGCACGATGGTTCGCCGCCGCAGACGAATGTGGTTCGCGTCAACGGACAGCGCGCCGTGTTGATGTCGATCCTGAAGATCGGCAACGCGTCCACGCTGGATATCGTCGATACGCTCAAAGGCATGCTGCCGGCCATCCGCGCCGCCGTGCCGCAAAATCTCGATATCCACGCGCTGTCGGATCAGTCGCTGTTCGTGCGCGCCGCGATTTCCGGAGTGATTCGCGAAGGCGTGATCGCCGCGAGCCTCACCGGCCTGATGATCCTGCTGTTCCTGGGTTCGTGGCGCTCGACGCTGATCATCGCGATCTCGATTCCGCTGTCCATTCTCGCTTCGATCATCGCGCTGTCGGCGCTGGGCGAGACGATCAACATCATGACACTGGGCGGCCTGGCGCTGGCGGTCGGCATTCTCGTCGACGACGCGACCGTGACGATCGAGAACATCAATTCGCATCTGGAAGAAGGCAAGGAAGTCTACGACGCGATCATGGAAGGCGCGCACCAGATTGCGGTGCCAGCGTTCGTGTCGACGCTGTCGATCTGTATCGTGTTCGTGCCGATCTTCTTCCTCGGCGGTGTGGCGAAGTATCTGTTCGCGCCGCTGGCGGAAGCCGTGGTGTTCGCGATGCTCGCTTCGTACGTGCTATCCAGAACGCTGGTGCCTACGCTGTCGTTGTACTGGCTGCAGAAGCACGATCACGAGGCACAGCCGACAGGAGCTCTCGGCCGATTCCAGCAAGGCTTCGAACGGCATTTCGAACGGATTCGCGAAGGCTATCGTGACGCATTGGAAACAACCGAACGTCATCGCGGGCTGTTCGCGATTTTGTTCTTCGCCACCTGCATCTTGTCGGTCAGCCTGCTCGTTCCCTGGCTCGGGCGCGACTTCTTCCCTTATGTGGATGGCGGCCAGATCAAGCTGCACTTCCGCGCCCCCACCGGTTTGCGCATCGAGGAAACGGCACGGCTCGCCGACGGCGTCGAGAGCGTGATCCGAAGCACCATTCCGAACCAGGAGCTGGCCAGCATTGTCGACACGCTCGGCATTCCCTACAGCGGCATCAACCTTTCGTACAGCAATACCGGCGTGGTTGGTACATCGGACGGCGATATCTTCGTGACGCTCAATGAAGATCACCATCCCACGGTCGATTACGTGCGCAGCCTGCGCAAACAGCTGAAGGAAAAATATCCCAGCGTGGTGTTCGCGTTCCTGCCTGCGGACATGGTGGGACAGATCCTCAATTTCGGCTCGCCCGCGCCCATCGACGTTCAAGTGTCGAGCCACGACGCGAACGCATCGGCGAAGGTTGCGCAGGAACTGTATGGCGATCTGCTGCGCGTGCCGGGGCTGGTCGATCTGCGCATCCAGCAAGCGCTCAATCTCCCGCAGATCAACATCAACGTGGACCGCACGCGCACCAGCCTGGTCGGTTTGACCACGCAGGACGTGGCGAGCAACCTGCTCACGGCCTTGGCCGGCTCCACGCAGGTGAATCCGACATTCTGGGTCGATCCCAGAACGGGAATCAGCTACTCCGTCGCCACGCAGGCGCCGCAATACCGTATTGACACGTTGCAGGAACTGAAGAACCTGCCCATCAACAGTACCGGTTCGAGCGCAGCCACAAACAGCGCATCCAGCGGTGGCGCGTCGAGCCAGATCCTGGAGAACCTGGCCAGCTTTTCGCGCAGCACGGGCCCGGCCATCGTGACCCACTACAGCACACGCCCTACGATGGATCTGTATGGATCTGTCGACCAGACCGACCTGGGCAGCGTCGCGCGCGATGTACAACGCATCGTGGATGAACACTCCAAGCATTTGCCGCGCGACGTCAACATCGATGTCCGCGGGCAGGTGCAAACCATGCAGGCCTCCTACAGAGGCCTGCTGGGTGGGCTCGCCTTTGCGATCATTCTCGTGTACTTGCTGATCGTGGTGAATTTCCAGAGCTGGCTCGACCCGCTCATCATCGTCGCGGCGCTGCCCGCCGCGCTGGCCGGACTGGTCTGGATGTTGTTCCTCACGGGCACGCCACTCTCCGTGCCCGCTCTGATGGGCGCGATCATGTGCATGGGCGTGGCCACGGCCAACTCGATCCTGGTGATCAGCTTCGCGCGTGAACGACTCAGCCATCACGACGATCCCGTGCGTGCCGCCGTCGAAGCCGGCTTTGCGCGCTTTCGCCCGGTGCTGATGACGGCCTTCGCCATGATCATCGGCATGGTGCCCATGGCATTGGGCCTTGGCGAGGGCGGCGAGCAAAACGCACCACTCGGCCGCGCGGTGATCGGCGGCCTGCTGCTGGCAACTGCGGCGACGCTCTTCTTCGTACCTACCTTCTTCAGTCTGCTGCACCGGCACCGCAGGGCGCGCCGTGGTGCGGCTGCCGCCTGAGATTCCGAATATGTCCAGCGCACACGCTCCCGATCCTCATCGTTCCGCCCACCCATCGCATGGTGCGCGGCTCATCCTTATCGGCCTCGGCGTTGTACTGGTCGGACTGGGCGCCTTCGGCATCATCAAGCGCGTGCATGCACGCCATGAATTGACGGAAGCCACCGATCGCAATGCCATCGCCAGCGTTGCCACCCTGTCGCCCAAATCGGCACCGAACCAACAGGATCTGACGCTGCCCGGCACGGTTGCCTCCTGGCAGGATGCGCAGATTTACGCACGCACCACCGGCTACGTGGCCAAGTGGTACGTGGATATCGGTGCGAAGGTGAAGAAGGGCCAGCGACTGGCCGATCTGGACACCCCCGACGTCGACAACCAATTGCTGCAAGGCAAGGCGCAGATGCGCACCGACCAGGCGAACGAGAACTTCGCCAAGATCACTGCGGACCGCTACAACAAGCTCGTCACCCAGGGCCTGATCGCCACACAGACAGCCGATCAATTCGAGGCGCAATACAAGGCCGACATCGCGACTGTGGAAGCGGATGGCGCCAACGTGGCGCATCTGCAGAATCTGGAGGACTTCAAATACATCAACGCGCCCTTCGATGGCGTGATCACGCAGCGCAATCTCGATGTCGGTGCGCTGGTCGATGCGGGGTCCACGGGCAGCAACCTGTTCGTGATCTCCGACACCAGCAAGCTTCGCGTGTACGTGGATGTACCTGAAACCTTTGCCGCGAGCGTGAGTATCGGCATGCCGGCGCAGGTGAGCCTCAACACCTACGGCGCCAAACCCATCACCGGTGCCGTGGCGCGCACCGCCGAAGCGCTCGATCCGAATACGCGAACACTGCGCACGGAAATCGACGTGGACAACGCGAGCCAGGTGCTGGTGCCCGGCGTCTACGCCAATGTCAAGCTGGGACTGTCCACAGCCACGCATGATTTCATCGTGCCTGCCAACACGTTGATGTTCCGCGGTGAAGGACTTCGCGTGGCGCTGGTCGATGCGCAGCAGCGCATTCACCTGCAGCCGGTCACTCTTGGTCGCGATTTCGGCGGCACGGTGGAGGTGACGGAAGGCCTCAGCGACAACGATCGGATCGTGCTCAATCCGCCCGATTCGTTGTATGAGGGGCAGCAGGTGAACATCACTGGCAACGACAAATCTGCGCAGCCCGTTTCGCCCAAATAATTTCAGTCCATCGGCGTATGCCGATACTTGATCACATCACGCTCCTGCACTGCGGGCGCGTGGTTTGACCAGGACCGCCGGATAAAGGTGACGACGGCGGCCACTTCCGCATCGCTCAGCTGCTGCGCATAAGGCGGCATGGAATACGGACGCGGATTGCCTGATGTAACAGGCGCAAATCCACCCAGCAGCACCGCACGTGTAGCGTTGATGCCGGTGGGTTCCAGGACCGACGAATTGCCATCCAGCGGCGGATACACACCCGGCACGCCTTGGCCGTCGTTGCCATGGCAGCTCGCACAACGCTGCACATAGATGCTGTTGCCTTGATCGACCAGTGGCTTGCTGTCGAAGCTTGTCTTTTCGGCTATGGGCTCGGGGCGCGCGGGCAACGATTGCAAATAATCGGCGATGGCCTGCAAGTCTTCGTCGCTCAGATACTGCGTGCTGTTTGCAACGACGTCCGCCATCGGCCCGAACGCGACACCCTTGGACGACTGACCTGTTTTGAGCAAATCGACGACGTCCTGTTTGCTCCATCCCTGCAAACCACCGTGTGCCTGCGTGCTTAGATCCGGCGCATACCAGTCCATGCCTGGAATGCGCCCCCCAGACAGCTGTGCGCCCTTCTCCACGCCGCCCCATGCGCCGCGTGGCGCATGGCACTCGTTGCAATGCCCAAGCCCCTCTACCAGATAGGCACCACGGTTCCAGGATTCCGGATGCGCCGGATCGGCTTGATAGACGCCAGGTTTGAAGTACAGCGCGCGCCACGCCGCGAGACCGGCGCGTACGTTGTAGGGAAATCTCAGGCCCAGTGGCTTGGTTTCCTCATGAATCGACGGCAAGGATTTCAGATAGGCAAAGATCGCTATTGCATCCTCGCGCGTGATCTTGGTGAACGAGGTATAGGAAAACGCGGGATAAAGCAGTTCACCGTCGCGGCCGACCCCCGTGTGCAAGGCGCGCCAGAAGTCGTCGAAGCGCCAATGCCCGAGGCCCGTATCGGGATCGGGCGTGATGTTGGATGCCGGAATATTGCCGAATGGCGTAGGCAACAGGCGGCCACCCGCATAAAGCTGCCCGCTTTGCGCGGTGTGACACGACGTGCAGTCGCCGGCCGTGGCGAGATAACGGCCTTTGGCGATGGTGGAGGAATCCTTCAGCATCGCGGCGATCGCGGGATCTTCCGCTGCCGCAGATGCCGTGTTCGATCTGTGCGATTGCCACCACCACGCCGCAAGCGCCATCACGATCAGGACGACGGGAACCCATAACAGACGCTTCATGTGCCGCCTCCCTGGCCACCAAGCACACCGCAACTCAAAGGCGGCGTGATGGAACCGGCGGGTTGCGGATGCGTATCCGCAGGCACGTCATGGCTGGCCAGCCACGCCGCGACAGCAGTGATGTCCGCAGGCGTAAGACGATTGGCAATCGTGGCCATGCAATCGGGTGCCGCCGAGGCGCGCGTGCCGGTTCGCCAGGAGCCAAGTTGCGAACTGATGTAGTCGTAGGGCAGACCGACCAACCCCGGTACCGAGGGCTCGGTGCCGGTCAGCGCTTTGCCATGGCACGCCTGGCACGGTGGCACCTTGAGCGCAGGATCGCCCGTGGTGACCAACTGCTGGCCGCGCCGCAGAAACGATGGTGCAAGATCGGGAACGGGAGGGCGCTCATACGGTACCTGCTGCGCGGCGAAGTATTCGGCTATCTCGCGTATGTACTCAGGACTCAGCTGGCGCACCGTGTACTCCATCGGTGCGTACTTCCGGAGCCCACGTTGAAAGTTCTGGATTTGCAGTGCGAGGTATCCGGCCGGCTTTCCGGCCAGACGCGGGAAAAAACCGCTGCCCGGAGAACCCTCCCCGTGCGCACCATGACAAGTCGTACAGGCGGCAATGCGTTGTTGCAGCGTATCCGGCACCGAGGGCCGATCGGCATGGGCTAGGCCGCCAACAACCATACACACCAGCGGGAGCACCCACGGCATGGCGAGGCGGCAGCACATCGGCAAGACGGTTGTCTTCATGCGCGGAGTATAGGGTGGCTTCGTGCGCCAACCGCGTCATGTGCGGTTATGCTGCGGCATCGTGCCACAACCCTTATCCGGATTCTCTTTGGAGGTCGTCATGGTCCGTTCGTCGCTGCTGTGCACCGCATTAGCGCTTGCCCTTGCACCTGTCATTCCGCTTGCCGCCCAGGACAATGGTGGGGTGACGTGGCAAACCGTTACCCAGCTGCAACAACAAATGGATGCGGGCAAATTGAGCAGCAAGACGCTGGTCCAGGATGACATCGCGCGTATCCGGCATATCGATCAATCCGGCCCGACATTGCGTTCCGTGCTGCAGTTGAATCCTGATGCGCTGAAACTTGCCGCCGCGCTCGACAAAAAACACAGCGCATCGCACGGCCCGCTTTATGGCATCCCCGTATTGCTGAAAGACAACATCGATACGGGCGACCACACCCTCACCACTGCCGGCTCGCTTGCACTGACCGATGCGCCGGCCCCCAAAGACGCCGCGTTGGTGACACGGCTGCGCAATGCCGGCGCGGTCATTCTGGGCAAGACCAATCTGAGCGAATGGGCGGACTTCCGCTCCGCCCACGCCAGCAGCGGCTGGACGGGTCGCGGCGGACAGACACGCAACCCCTATGCGCTGGATCGAAATCCGTGCGGATCGAGCTCAGGCTCCGCGGTCGCCGTTGCGGCAGGGCTCGTTCCTGTGGCCGTAGGCACGGAAACGGATGGTTCGATCATCTGCCCCGCGTCGATGAATGGCATCGTGGGTATCAAACCTACGCTTGGCCTCGTCAGCCGCAGCGGCATCATTCCGATCAGCCACAATCAGGACACGGCGGGGCCGATGGCCCGCAACGTCACGGACGCAGCGATTCTGCTTAGCGCGATGGCGGGTAGCGACTCCAATGACCCTGCCACGGCCGATGCGGACAAACACGCCACCGATTACACCCGCTTCCTGGATCCGAATGGTTTGCGTGGCAAACGCATCGGTGTCGTGCGACAGCTCGCCGGTAACGAACCCAATGCCGACCGAGTGCTCGATGAAGCCATCGCCGCCATGAAAGCGCAGGGCGCGATCATCGTCGATCCGGTCACGCTGCCGCATCTGGCGGATCTGGGCGATCCCGAGATGACCGTGATGCTGTATGACTTCAAGCACGATCTCAACGCATATCTCGCGAATCGTACGGGTCTGCAGGTAAAAACGCTCGCCGACCTGATTGCCTTCAACCAACGCGAAGCGGATCGGGAGATGCCGTGGTTCGGCCAGGAATTGCTTGAACAGGCCCAGGCTAAAGGACCGCTCACCGACAAGGCATATACCGATGCGCTGGCGAAAGCCAAGCAGCTCTCGGGTCCTCAAGGCATCGATGCCGCATTGCAGGCCAATCACCTCGATGCGTTGCTATCGCCCTCGTGGGGACCGGCATACATGACGGATCTGGTGCTCGGCGATCACATCGTGAGCGGCAATCCCACGATAGGCGGCGCTTCGCAGCCGGCAGCGGTGGCCGGCTATCCCTCGATCACCGTTCCGGCAGGTTGGGCGCATGGCCTTCCCGTCGGCATCGTGTTCTTCGGTACGAAATGGAGCGAGCCCACGCTGATCTCCGTTGCTTATGGCTTTGAGCAGCATACGCACGCGTGGCAACCGCCCAAGTTCTTGGAAACGGTGGATGGCAAGTCGTATGCGCCGATTGCCGCGGCGAGCCATTAAGCGTCAGGAACCCATCTTTGCAGTCATTCCGGCCTAGGCCGGAATGACGATGAGGCATGGACAGATTGCTCGGTGCGCTATCGATTCACATGCACGGATTTGCGCACGATCAGCATCGCCAGCTCCAGCGATTGTTCGTAATTCAAACGTGGGTCCACCATCGACTTATAAGCGCGCTGCAAATCGGCTTCGCTCAGGTCGCGTGCGCCACCCATGCACTCGGTGACATCTTCGCCGGTCAGTTCCAAATGGACCCCGCCCAGCCGCGTGCCGGCGGCATCGTGAATGTCGAACGCCTGCTCGAGTTCGCCGCGGATGTTGTCGAAGCGACGCGTCTTGTAACCGATCGACGTACTTTCGGTATTGCCATGCATCGGATCGGCCACCCATAGCACACGCCGCCCTTCGCGTTTCACGGCTTCGAGCAAAGGTGGGAGTGCCTTGGCGACCTGTGCATGTCCCATGCGATGAATGAGCGTGAGGCGCCCGGGTTCATCTTCAGGGTTGAGCGCATCGATCAACGGCAACAGCTGCTCCGGCGTAACGGATGGGCCGACCTTCACGGCGATGGGATTGCTAATGCCGCGAAAATATTCCACGTGCGCACCATCCAACGCGGCGGTGCGCATGCCGATCCACGGGAAGTGCGTGGAGAGGTTGAACCATCCACGGTGGCGCGGAACCTGTCTCGTAGTGGCCTGTTCGTAATGCAGCAACAATGCTTCGTGCGAAGTGAAAAAATCTACACGCGTGAACCCGGCAATCGGACCGGCCAGCGTTTCCATGAAACGCAGCGAATCACCAATGCCCGCCACCATGCGACGGTATTCCGCAGCAAGCGGTGAATGTTCGACCCATGCCAAATCCCAATACTCGGGATGGTGCAAATCAGCGAAACCGCCGTCGATCAGTGCACGTACGAAATTCATCGTCAGCGCAGAATGGGCGTGTGCGCGAATCAGACGCTGCGGATCGGGACGACGCGCCTGGGCGGTGAATTCAGGGCCGTTGATCACGTCGCCGCGGAAGCTTGGCAGCGTCACGCCATCCCGCGTCTCGGTGTCTGCCGAGCGCGGCTTGGCGTACTGGCCGGCGAAGCGTCCCACGCGCAATACCGGCTGTTTGAGTCCGTGCACCAGCACCAGACTCATCTGCAGCAGCACTTTCAGACGGTTGGAGATGATCGGACTGGTGCAGTCGGCGAAACTCTCCGCGCAGTCGCCGCCCTGAAGCAGGAAACGCTTGCCTTCCTGCGCCTCGGCCAACGCCTGCTTCAGCGAAAGCACTTCCCAAGACGTGACCAGCGGCGGCAGACGCGTCAGCTCTCCGATCGCCTGAGCGAGTTCGGCAGCGTCCTCGTAGTGCGGCTGCTGCAGGGCAACGCGTTGCTGCCAGGACGTCGGGGTCCAACAGGGAGAGTCTTGCTTGGTGCTTACTGCTTGGGTCATAACCGCAATCTCTGGGGTGCTCGCTGCAGGGTCGCGCGAATAGCCCACACCGACAAAAGGATGTACCACAACAGCGTCCAGAATGGCATCGGCAGACCAAGAATCGGCTGAATCTTGGCGCATTCGCCAGAGCCGGTGAACACCATTTTGAGCACTTTTGCGAAGGGGAAGGCGTCCATCATGTAAGCCAGATTGGGGCCGCAGGACGGAAGCTGATCGGGGGGCAGCGACTGGATCCACAGATGACGCCCCGCCACCGCCAGACCGAACAGCGCACCCAGCAGGACGAACCCGGTGTAAAGCCAGCGGCCGCCCCTGCGCGGCGCATGCAAGGCACCCAGCAGGAAGAAAACGCCCATCACGATAAAGCCAATCCGTTGGAAGATACACAACGGACACGGCTCCATACCCCATACGTGTTCAGCATAGAGCGCAAAGCCCAGCAGGGCCGCACAGATCAGGAAACCGACGAAGAAACTGGCGCGGTACGACCAGCGAAGAGGATTCATGGCAGGCGTTTGTGGGTAGGGACGGAGCGTTGACATTACCCGCTCGCCGACACGCTGTCAGTAGGGCCAAACTCATAGGAACTAAAAGCACAAACCCCGGTCAGTTGCCCGACCAGGGTTTGTATTTGGACGTCCAAACGACGCTCGACTAAATTATTCGGCGTCGACCGCTTCAGTGCGCGGACGATCGACCAGTTCGACATACGCCATCGGTGCGTTGTCGCCCGGACGGAAGCCGCACTTGAGGATACGCAGGTAGCCGCCGGGACGCTCGCGGTAACGCGGGCCGATTTCCACAAACAGCTTGCCGACGGCCTGCTTGTCGCGCAGACGGGCAAACGCCAGACGGCGATTGGCCACGCCATCGACCTTGGCCAAGGTGATCAGCGGCTCGGCGATGCGGCGCAGTTCCTTGGCTTTCGGCAGCGTCGTGCGGATCAGCTCATGCTTGATCAGCGACGAGGCCATGTTCTTGAACATCGCTTCGCGATGACTGCTGGTTCGGTTGAGCTTACGCCCGGATTTCATGTGACGCATGATGAGACTCTCTTGTCTGTTGTTATGAAAAACCGGTCCGTTATGGCCGGTTTCCCGCGGGTTTCCCGCTATTGAAGCCCTTGGTGGAACGGGCTCTTATAAGAGTGGCCGTGATGGCCGCTTCTGGAGTCAGGCGGGAGCGCCATACGCTTACCCGCCTTCTCTCCATTTCACCGGCGATCAAGAACGACCGCCAAAACGAACTATCAACCCAACTGCATGCCGTGCGAGAGGCCCGGCGGCGGCCAGTTTTCAAGCTTCATGCCCAGAGCGAGACCACGCACGCCGAGAACATCTTTGATTTCCGTGAGCGACTTCTTGCCAAGGTTCGGCGTCTTCAGCAGCTCCACTTCGGTCTTCTGAACCAGATCGCCGATGTAGTAGATGCTCTCGGCCTTCAGGCAGTTCGCCGACCGCACGGTGAGCTCCAGATCGTCGATCGGACGGAGCAGCAGCGGATCGAAACCGCCCTTTTCCGCCTTGTCGGTGGCGCTTTCGCGGCGCGAGAAGTCACCGAACACCGACAGCTGGTCGTTGAGGATTTCAGCGGCCTTGCGCACCGCATCTTCCGCACCGATGGTGCCGTTGGTTTCGATGTCCAGCACCAGCTTGTCGAGGTTGGTGCGCTGCTCAACACGAGCCGCATCCACTTCGTAAGCCACACGCAGCACGGGCGCAAACGACGCGTCGAGCTGCAGACGACCGATCGGGCGAGCCTCGTCATCGGGATGCTGACGCAGGCTGGCCGGCTGGTAGCCGACGCCACGACGCACCTTCAGGCGCATGTTCAGCGCGATGTCCTTGGTCAGGTGACAGATCACGTGTTCGGGATTGATGATCTCCACCGAATGATCGACGGTGATATCGCCCGCGGTGACCACGCCCTTGCCCTTCTTGGACAAGGTCAGGGTGACTTCGTCACCCGTGTGCTGACGAATCGCCACTTCCTTGAGGTTCAGCAGGACTTCGATCACGTCCTCCTGCAGACCTTCCAGAGTGGTGTACTCGTGCAGCACGCCATCAATTTCAACCTCGACGATGGCGCTGCCAGGGATCGAGGAGAGCAGCACGCGACGCAGCGCATTGCCCAAGGTGTGGCCAAAGCCACGCTCGAGCGGCTCCACCACTACCTTGGCGCGATTCGGTCCGAGCTGTTCAACACTGAGGCCGCGAGGCCGCAGCACGCTAGTTGACGAAACTGCCATGCATGGCTCCGGTTGATTACTTCGAATAAAGCTCGACGATCAGCGCTTCGTTGATGTCGGTCGGCAGATCGGCGCGATCCGGTACGGACTTGAAGGTGCCAGCGAACTTCTTGCTGTCCACTTCCACCCACTGCGGGCGCAGATCCATCGTGTCGAACACGGTGCCGGCTTCCTGCACGCGCAGCTGATTACGCGCACGCTCGGTCAGGGCGATCTCGTCACCCGGGCGAACCTGGTAAGACGGAATGTTGACCTTCTTGCCGTTGACCAGGATGGCCTTGTGCGAGACGAGCTGACGAGCCTGGGCGCGCGTAACGGCGAAACCCATGCGGTAGACGACATTGTCAAGACGGCTCTCAAGCAGGCGCAGCAGGTTTTCACCGGTGTTGCCCTTGAGGGTCGACGCCTTGCTGTAGTAATTGCTGAACTGACGCTCAAGCACACCGTAGATGCGCTTGACCTTCTGCTTTTCGCGCAACTGGACAGCATAGTCGGACATGCGGGCGCGCTTGTTGGCGCCGTGCTGACCGGGCTTGTTTTCCAGCTTGCACTTGGAGTCGATAGCGCGCGCCGGGCTCTTCAGGCTCAGGTCCGAACCCTCACGACGCGCGAGTTTGCAGGTAGCTCCACGATAACGTGCCATGGTTGTGCTCCTTAGACGCGACGTTTCTTGGGGG
Source organism: Dyella psychrodurans (assembly GCF_003363265.1). Lineage (GTDB taxonomy): Bacteria > Pseudomonadota > Gammaproteobacteria > Xanthomonadales > Rhodanobacteraceae > Dyella_B > Dyella_B psychrodurans. The sequence continues at coordinate 1,309,128 of NZ_QRBF01000001.1, forward strand.
GACGGCAGCCGTTGTGCGGAATCGGCGTGACATCGATGATGTTGAGAACCTTGTAGCCGAGTGCGTTCAGCGAACGCACTGCCGACTCGCGGCCCGGGCCGGGGCCCTTGATACGCACTTCCACCGTCTTCACGCCGTAGTCACCAGCAGCGCGGCCGGCCTTTTCAGCGGCAACCTGAGCGGCGAACGGGGTCGACTTGCGCGAGCCGCGGAAACCCGCGCCGCCGGCAGTCGCCCACGACAGGGCATTGCCCTGGCGATCGGTGATCGTGACGATGGTGTTATTGAAGGATGCCTGCACGTGGGCCACCGCATCGGTGACAACACGCTTGACTTTCTTCTTGGTCTTAACTGGCTTTGCCATGTTCGGAATCCAAATCTCTTAAGAGGCGATCACTTCTTGATCGCACGACGCGGACCCTTGCGGGTGCGTGCGTTGGTACGCGTGCGCTGGCCGCGCACCGGCAGGCCACGGCGGTGGCGCAGACCGCGGTAGCAACCCAGGTCCATCAGGCGCTTGATGGCGATACCGACCTCACGGCGCAGATCGCCTTCCACCACGTACTTGGCGACTTCGTGGCGGATCTTCTCCACCTCGCCTTCGCTGAGGGACTTGATCTGCACGTTCGGGTTCACACCCGCCGCTTCGCAGACCTTCTTGGCCCGGCTGCGGCCGATGCCAAAGATGCTCTGCAGGCCAACCCAGACGTGTTTCTGGACCGGCAAATTGACACCCGCAATGCGCGCCATGATGTACTTTCTCCGATGCTTTCTTGCGCGGTAAACGCGCAATTCTAACCTTAATCAAACTGTCAGGAAAGCCCTGCGACACCTCGGTGCCGCCCCTTTCCACCCGGGACCACCCTGCCGCCTCAGCCGCGGCGCAGATTGGCCTTTTTGAGCAAACCTTCGTACTGGTGGCTGACCAGATGCGCCTGCACCTGAGCCGTAAAGTCCATCACCACCACCACCACGATCAGCAGCGACGTGCCGCCGAAGTAGAACGGAACATGCCAGGCGTTCTGCATGAACGTTGGCACCAGACAGACCAGCACGAGGTAGAGGGCACCCACGCCGGTCAGACGGGTCATCACGGAATCGATGTAGTCAGCCGTCGAGCGACCCGGGCGGATACCCGGAATCAGCGCGCCAGACCGCTTGAGGTTATCGGCCGTGTCCTGCGAGTTGAAAACGATCGCCGTGTAAAAGAAGGCGAACGTGATCACCAATACTGCATAAATGATGTCGTACAGCGGCTCGCCAGGGGTTAGCGCTTGCACGATGTTCTGCAACCAGCGCGCCTGATGGCTGGCATTGCCCCAGGTCGCCGCCATCGCCGGGAACATCAGAATACTGTTCGCGAAGATGGGCGGAATCACACCCGACATGTTGATCTTGAGCGGCAGATGCGACGTCTGGTTCATGTACGAACGCTGCCCGCCGGACCGCCGCGCATAGTTCACAGTGATGCGACGCTGCGCACGCTCCATGAACACCACGAATGCGGTAACCAGAAGAACCAGCGCCGCCACCATGACCAGCTTGATCGTGCTCAGCTCGCCATTGCTCGACATCGACAACGTGTGCACGACGGCATTCGGCAAACCGGCCACGATACCCGCGAAGATCAGCAGCGAGATACCGTTGCCTATGCCGCGCTCGGTCATTTGCTCGCCGAGCCACATCAGGAACATCGAACCAGCCGTCAGACCAACCACCGATGACAGGATGAAGCCAAAGCCAGGCATGTAAACCACAGGCATGCCGCCGCTGGACTGCTTCATCAGCGCCACAGCGATGCCGAAGGCCTGGAAAGCCGACAAGCCGACCGTGCCAAAGCGGGTATACATCGTCAGCGTACGCTGACCAGCCTGACCTTCCTTGCGCAGCGCCTGCAGACTGGGAATGACCGACCCCATCATCTGGACCACGATCGAGGCCGAGATGTAAGGAATCACGCCCAACGCAAACACCGAGAAACGACCCAGCGAACCGCCCGAGAACATGTTGAACATGTCCAGCAGGCCACCGCTCTGACCGATCAGGGCAGCCATCGCGTCCGGGTTAACACCCGGGACCGGGATGAACGAGCCGAGGCGGTACACGACCAGCGCACCAATCACGAAAAAGATGCGCTGACGCAGCTCGGTCAATTTACCGAGCGATCCGACCGATGTGCCCTTGGCTGCGGCCACGTGTGATTACTCCACGCTGCCGCCGGCCGCTTCGATGGCAGCCTTGGCGCCGGCCGTAGCCAGCAGACCCGACAGCTTCACCTTGCGGCCGATCTCGCCCTTGGCGACGACCTTGACCTTCTTGGCGCGGCTATCGATCAGGCCGGCCTGATGCAACACAACCGGGTCGATCACGTCGGCTTTCAGGGACGCCAGCTGATACAGGAATACTTCCTGGCTCTCGGCCTTCTTCAGCGAACGGAAGCCGACCTTCGGCAGGCGGCGCTGCAGCGGCATCTGACCGCCTTCGAAACCATACTTATGGGTACCGCCGGCGCGAGCATGCTGACCCTTGTGGCCGCGGCCAGCGGTCTTGCCCAGGCCCGAACCGATACCGCGACCGACGCGCAGGCGCGTCTTGCGCGAACCAGCAGCCGGCTTGATGTCATTCAGACGCATGATGCTTACTCCTCAACCCGCACCAAGTAGTAGACCGTGTTGATCAGGCCGCGCACCTGCGGGCTATCCTTCAATTCACGGACATCGTTGAGCTTATTCAGGCCGAGCGCCTTGACGCTCTGGCGATGACGATTCTGTACGCCGCGCAGGCCCTTGACCAGGCGGACGCGGACGGTCTTATCGTTGTTAGCCATTGCCCAACACCTCTTCCACGGTCTTGCCACGCTTGGCAGCGATCTGCTTCGGCGAGGCAACGGCCTGAAGGCCCTTGATGGTGGCGCGCACCAGATTGATCGGGTTACGCGAACCGACGGCCTTGGCCAGCACGTTCTTCACACCGACCACTTCCAGCACCGCGCGCATGGCGCCGCCGGCGATCACACCGGTACCTTCGGAGGCCGGCTGCATGAACACACGAGCTGCGCCGTGGTTGGCCTTGATGGCGTACCACAGGGTGCCGTTGTTCAGATCGATGCTCACCATGTTGCGGCGAGCGCGTTCCATGGCCTTGGAGATGGCGACCGGCACTTCGCGCGCCTTGCCATAGCCGAAGCCAACCTTGCCCTCGCCGTCACCGACCACGGTCAGCGCGGTGAAGCTCATCTGGCGGCCACCCTTGACGGTCTTGGCCACGCGGTTCACGGCAATCAGCTTCTCGAGCAGGCCGTCTGAATTTTCACGATCGGTAGAAGACATATCTTTTTCCGTATGCCCGGACCATCCGGGACTTTTGCTTGCGGCTTTGCCGCTTGGAGTTGTTGTGTTTGTTGCTTAGAACTTCAAACCAGCTTCACGAGCAGCATCGGCAAGCGCCTTGATGCGACCGTGATAGCGGAAACCGGAGCGATCGAACGCAACAGCTTCGATACCCGCAGCCTTGGCGCGCTCGGCAATCGCCTTGCCCACTGCGGCAGCGGCCGCCAGATTCTTGGTGCCCTTCAAACCTTCTGCGACCGACTTCTGCACGGTCGAAGCAGCGGCCACCACCTTCTCGCCGGAGGCATCGAACACCTGGGCGTAGAGATGCTGACCGGTGCGGTGCACCGACAAGCGCGCTACGGCGAGCTTGCGGATGTGAGCGCGCGTGGACTTGGCGCGGCGCAGACGGGCTTCATTCTTGTTCATCATGTGTCTCCAGAAAGCGGATCGGCTAGTTAGCGGAGTGATCCGCCATTACGCCTTCTTGGCTTCCTTAATGGTGATCTTCTCGCCCGAGTAGCGAACGCCCTTGCCCTTATAGGGTTCCGGCGGACGGTAACCACGGATCTTGGCGGCGACTTCGCCCACCAGTTGCTTGTCCGAACCCTTGATCAGGATTTCGGTCTGCGACGGGGTTTCAATGCTGATGCCTTCCGGCGCATTGAAGACCACCGGGTGGGAGTAGCCCAGACTGAGGTTCAGCGCCTTGCCGGCCATCGAAGCGCGGTAACCCACGCCGACGAGCTCCAGCTTGCGCTCGTAACCTTCGGACACACCCTTGATCATGTTTGCCAGCAGCGCGCGGGCGGTACCGCCGAACTTGTCCTCGGCGCCTTCGGCGACCTGGATGTTGACGGTGCCGTTGTCGTTGGCCACTGTCACCCCCGGCAGGGCATGGATGGACAGGGAGCCCTTCGGACCCTTCACGGCGATGCTGTCGTCTGCAACCTTGAGCTCAACGCCCTTGGGCAGGGAAATCGGTTTCTTGGCAACACGGGACATCGGAAGCTCCTTACGCGACCAGGCCGATGACTTCGCCGCCCACGCCTTGAGCGCGAGCCTGCTTGTCGGTCAACAGACCGGCGGAAGTCGAGATGATCGAAATACCCAGGCCGCCGAGCACCTTCGGCAGGTCACCCTTGCCGCGGTACACGCGCAGACCCGAACGGCTGACGCGCTCGATGCGCTCGATGGCCGGACGGCCCTCGAAATACTTGAGCTTGATCTCGAGCACCGGCTTGCCCTCCTGGCTGGAGGATTTGGCGTCGAGGATATAGCCCTCGTTCTTGAGAAGGTTGGCCAGGGCCACCTTCAGCTTCGACGACGGCACGCTGACAGTCTGCTTGCCCGTAGCCTGGGCGTTGCGGATGCGCGTAAACAGATCGGCGATGGGATCAGTCATGCTCATGAAAACTTCCTTCAGAGTGCACCGATATCCGATAAAACCGGAAATCAATATTGAGTTGTAAACCGCCACGCGAGGCGGACTGCGATACGCAGACCGTCAAGTATAGCAGCCTTCTCCGGCTTTTGCGAATACCGATGCTTCAAAGTCGCATCAACGGCGGCGCGTCACCACGCCGCCGGACTTGGCGCCCTGCCCTTTGAAGGGCAAGGCCGCCTTGGAACGATTACCAGCTGGCCTTGCGCAGGCCCGGCACGTCGCCACGCATGGTGGCTTCGCGCAGCTTGTTACGGCCGAGGCCGAACTTGCGGTACACGCCACGCGGACGGCCCGACAGTTCGCAACGGTTGCGCTGGCGGCTCGGGCTGGCGTCGCGCGGCAGCTTCTGCAGCTTGGTCTGCGCTTCCATCTTGTCCTCGTAAGAGGACTTCGGGTTCAGCACGATCGCCTTCAGTTCGGCGCGCTTGGCGGCGTACTTCTTGACGAGCTTGGTCCGCTTGATATCGCGGTTAACCATGGAGGTCTTTGCCATAATTCTCTCGCGATCTCTTAGTTGCGGAACGGGAAGCTGAAGGCTTCCAGCAGCGCCTTGGCTTCTTCGTCGGTCTTGGCGGTGGTGGTGATGGAGATGTCCATACCGCGCATCGCGTCGACGGCGTCGAAATCGATTTCCGGGAAGATGATCTGTTCCTTGATGCCGAAGTTGTAGTTACCACGGCCATCGAAGGCGCGACCCGACACGCCGCGGAAGTCGCGGACGCGGGGCAGCGAAATGTTGATCAGGCGATCCAGGAATTCCCACATCTGGGCACGGCGCAGGGTGACCTTGCAGCCGATCGGCCAACCGTCGCGGATCTTGAACGAGGCGACAGACACGCGCGCCTTGGTCGTGATCGGCTTCTGGCCGGCGATCTTGGCCATGTCGGCCACGGCGTTCTCGAGCACTTTCTTGTTGCCCGCCGCTTCGCCCACGCCCATGTTCAGCGTGATCTTGGTGATGCGAGGAACCTGCATCACGTTCTTGTATCCAAAACGCTCGGTGAGCTTCTGGATGACCTGGTCTTTGTAAAAATTTTCAAGGCGCGTCATGACTTGTGTTCCTTACGCGTCCACGACCTCGCCATTCGAACGGTACACGCGGACCTTGCGCCCATCACTGAGCGTCTTGGCACCAACGCGTTCACCCTTGTTCGTGGCGGGGTTGAACAGCTGCACATTGGAGATATGGATCGAAGCTTCACGTTCGACGATGCCACCGGCCTGGTTGGCCTGCGGATTCGGCTTGGTGTGGCGCTTGACCAGATTGACGTTGGAGACGAACACGCGATCGCCCTCAACGCGCAGCACGTCGCCGCGCTGACCTTTGTTTTTGCCGGTGATCACGAGGACCTGATCACCCTTGCGGATACGGTTCATGGTTCTTCTCCGCCTCAGAGCACTTCGGGTGCGAGCGAGACGATCTTCATGAACTTCTCGCCGCGCAGCTCACGAGTCACGGGCCCGAAGATACGGGTGCCGATCGGCTCGAGCTTGTTGTTGAGGAGTACGGCCGCGTTGCCGTCGAAACGGATCAGCGAACCGTCGGCGCGGCGCACGCCCTTGGCGGTACGAACCACCACGGCGTTGTAAACCTCGCCTTTCTTCACTTTGCCACGTGGGATGGCATCTTTCACGGTGACTTTGATCACGTCACCGATCGCGGCGTAACGGCGCTTGGAGCCGCCGAGCACCTTGATACACATCAATTCCTTCGCGCCACTGTTGTCGGCGGCGGAAAGCGTGCTTTGCATCTGGATCATGGCTGCACCCTCCCCTTACGCTTCGGCGCGCGTGACGATTTCGACCACGCGGTGATGTTTGGTTTTGGAAAGCGGACGGCATTCCGCGATGCGCACCACGTCGCCCTCGTTCGCGCCAATGTCGTTCTGCGCGTGGAGCTTGGTGGAACGGCGCACGATCTTGCCAAGCAGCGGATGCTGCACCTGGCGCTCGATCAGTACGGTGACCGTCTTTTCCATCTTGTTACTGATAACGCGACCTTCGAGGGTGCGCGCTTGTTTGGTGTTGTCGCTCATGTCGGCCGTCCCTTACTTCTTGCCGCCGAGCACGAACTTCGTGCGGGCGATATCGCGCCGAACTCGGCGCAGCTGGTGCGGCTGGGTGAGCTGGCCGGTACCCTTTTGCATGCGCAGGTTGAACTGCTCCTTGCGCAGGTCCAGCAGGTGCTGCTTCAGCTCGTCGGCCGACTTGTTGTTGAGATCTTTGGTGGCCATCACATCACCGCCCTGGAGACAAACTGGGTCTGCACCGACAACTTGGCAGCGGCCAGGCGGAATGCCTCGCGCGCGGTTGCCTCGTCGACACCCTCGATTTCATAGAGCATGCGGCCTGGCTGGATCGGTGCGACCCAGTACTCCACGCCACCCTTACCGGCGCCCATTCGGACTTCGATCGGCTTCTTGGTGATCGGCTTGTCCGGGAACACGCGGATCCACAGCTTGCCGCCGCGCTTCACGAAACGCGTGATGCAACGACGAGCCGCTTCGATCTGACGCGCGGTGAGAGCACCGTGCGTGGTGGCCTTCAGGCCGTATTCGCCAAAGCTGACGAGGTTGGCGCTGAATGCCAGGCCGTCATTGCGGCCCTTGAACTGCTTGCGGTATTTGGTTCGCTTGGGTTGCAACATGGCAACTCTCCCTTACTTCGTCCGCTCGCGGCGGCCTTCACCGCCCTCGCGACGACCTTCACGACGGCCTTCGCCACCTTCGCGCTCACGGCGCGGCTGGGAAGCCTGCTGTTCTTCCTTCGGCTCCTGGCCAACCTGCGACAGGTCGAAGATTTCGCCCTTGTAGATCCAGACCTTGATGCCGATGATGCCGTAGGTGGTCTTCGCCTCGGCGGTACCGTAGTCGATGTCGGCGCGCAGCGTATGCAGCGGCACGCGACCTTCACGGCTCCACTCGGAGCGAGCGATCTCGGCGCCGTTCAATCGACCGGACACGTTGATCTTGATACCCAGCGCACCCAGGCGCATCGCATTGCCCACGGCGCGCTTCATCGCGCGACGGAACATGATGCGGCGCTCGAGCTGCTGAGCGATCGATTCGGCGACCAGCTGCGCATCGATTTCGGGCTTGCGCACTTCGTTGACGTTGATGTGCGCCGGAACGCCCATCATGTCGCTGACTTCCTTGCGCAGCTTTTCGATGTCTTCGCCCTTCTTGCCGATCACCACGCCCGGACGGGCGGTGTGAATCGTCACGCGGGCCGTCTTGGCAGGACGCTCGATCAGGATCTTCGAGATACCGGCAGCGGACAGCTTCTTGCGCAGCATCTCGCGGACCTTGAGGTCGGCAGCGAGGTACTGAGCGAATTCGCCCTTATTGGCGTACCACTTCGAGTTCCAGTCCTTGGCAATGCCGAGGCGGATACCGGTGGGATGAACTTTATGACCCATCGTCTACGTCCTCTCAGTTACCAACGACCACAGTGATGTGGCTGGTGCGCTTCAGGATGCGCGAACCGCGGCCTTTGGCGCGGGCGTGCATACGCTTCATGGCCGGACCTTCATCGACGAAGATCTTCGAGACTTTCAATTCATCAACGTCCGCGCCGAGGTTGTTCTCGGCGTTGGCGACGGCCGACAGCAGCACTTTACGAACCATGTGCGCGGCCTTCTTGTTGGTGAACTGGAGCACGTCGCTGGCGCGGCCCACGGGCATCCCGCGGACCAGGTCAGCTACCAGGCGTGCCTTCTGCGCTGAGATGCGAGCGCTGCGCAGGATCGCTTTGGCTTCGGTGCTCATCACTTGCCCTTCTTATCGCCGCCATGGCCCTTGAAAGTACGAGTTACCGCGAACTCGCCGAGCTTGTGCCCGACCATGTTCTCGTTAACCAATACCGGCACGTGCTGGCGACCGTTGTGGATGGCGATGGTCAATCCCACCATTTCCGGCAGGATCATGGAGCGACGCGACCAGGTTTTGATCGGACGCTTGGAGTTGGTGGAAACCGCAGCTTCCACTTTCTTCACGAGGTGAAGGTCGACAAAGGGACCTTTCTTCAATGAACGCGGCATGTCGGTTTCCTATTACTTACGACGACGCACGATGAACTGCTGCGTGCGCTTGTTGTTACGGGTCTTGTAACCCTTGGTCGGCGTGCCCCACGGGCTGACCGGATGACGGCCACCGGAGGTACGGCCTTCACCACCGCCATGCGGGTGATCGACCGGGTTCATCACCACGCCGCGGACGGTCGGGCGAATGCCCTTCCAGCGGGTGGCACCGGCCTTGCCAAGCTTGCGCAGGCTGTGCTCGGAATTGCCGACTTCACCGATGGTGGCGCGGCAATCGACCGGCACGCGGCGCATTTCGCCGGAGCGCAGACGCAGGGTGGCGTAACCGGATTCGCGAGCGATCAGCTGCACCGAGGCACCGGCCGAACGCGCGATCTGCGCACCCTTGCCAGGCTTCATTTCCACGCAATGCACCGTCGAACCGACCGGGATATTGCGCAGCGGCAGGCTGTTGCCAACCTTGATCGGCGCGTCGTGACCCGAGACCAAGCGGTCGCCCACTGCCACGCCAGCCGGCGCGATGATGTAGCGACGCTCGCCGTCGGCGTAGCACAGCAGCGCAATGTGCGCGGTGCGGTTCGGATCGTATTCAAGACGCTCAACCTTGGCAGCGATGCCTTCTTTGTCGCGCTTGAAGTCGATGATGCGGTAGGCCTGCTTATGACCGCCGCCGCGATGGCGCGTGGTGATGCGACCAAAATGGTTGCGACCACCCGTCTTCGACTGGCTTTCGGTCAGCGGCGCGTACGGCGCGCCCTTGTGCAACCCTTCGGTGCGGACGCTAACAGCGTCGCGGCGACCGGGCGAGGTTGGCTTGTGAGTGATTAGTGCCATCTGTCAAAACTCCTGGCTCAAGGCTTCGCCGACACGTCGATCGTCTGGCCTTCGGCGAGACGGACGTAAGCCTTGCGCTTGCCCTGACGGTTGCCCGCGCGGAAACGGAAGGACTTGACCTTGCCCTTGGCGTTGACGAGGTTCACCTGCTCGACCTTGACGTCGAACATCTTCTCGACAGCCGCACGGACATCGGCCTTGGTTGCTTCGGGAGCAACCACGAAAACGTACTGGTTGCCCTCGGCAAGACGGGCCGCTTTTTCAGAGATATGCGGCGCGCGCAGCGTATTCAGAATGCGTTCGTTGCTCATGCCAGCCACTCCTGGACCTTCTTGACCGCTTCAACGGTCATCACCACGTGATCGGAACCGACCAGGCTGACCGGATTGAGCGCAACCACATCCACCACGTGGAGGTACGGGATGTTGCGCGAAGCCAGGAAAAGCGCTTCGTTCGCATCTTCCGAAACCAGCAGCACGCGGCCGGAAACCTGCAGCTCGGCCAGCTTGGCGACCATCGACTTGGTCTTCGGGGTCTCGATGCCGAAGCCTTCGACGACCTTCAGACGACCCTGGCGATTGAGCTCCGAAAGAATGGAGCGGATCGCCACACGATAGGCCTTGCGGTTGACCTTCTGCTCATAGCTGCGGGGCTTGGCTGCGAACGTCACACCACCGCCCACGAAGATCGGGGCACGATAGTCACCGTGACGGGCGCCACCGCCCTTCTGCTTCTTGAACTTCTTGGTCGTACCGGACAGTTCGCCACGCGAAAGCTGTGCCTTGGTACCAGCGCGACCGCCTGCCTGATAGGCAACGACCACCTGGTGAATCAGGGCCTGCTTGAACTCGCCACCGAACACATCGTCCGACACGCTGAGCGGCTTGGCGCCAATTACATTGAGTTCCATGCCGTCTCTCCTCAACCCTTGGTGGTCGGACGGATCACGACGTCGCCACCGGTTGCACCCGGTACCGCGCCCTTCACCGCGATCAGATGACGCTCGGCGTCGATCTTGACCACTTCCAGCCCCTGCTGGGTGCGGTTCACCGCGCCCATGTGGCCGGACATCTTCTTGCCCGGGAACACGCGACCCGGGGTCTGACGCTGACCGATAGAACCCGGCGCACGATGCGACAGCGAGTTACCGTGGGTAGCGTCACCCATCTTGAAGTTGTGGCGCTTGATCGTGCCCTGGAAGCCCTTACCCTTGCTGACGCCAGCCACGTCGACGATCTGGCCGACCTGGAACACTTCGTCAGCCTTGATTTCGGCGCCGACGGCATACTTGCCGGCATCGGCCGAATTCAGGCGGAATTCCCACAGGCCACGACCCGGCTCGACTTTCGCCTTGGCGTAGTGACCCTTTTCCGGCGCCGTCAGCAAGCTGGCGCGCTTGACGCCAACGGCGACCTGCACCGCGCTGTAACCATCGTTATCTTCCGTCTTCACCTGCGTCACGCGGTTCGGCGTCGCTTCAATCAGCGTCACCGGAATCGAGCGGCCGTCTTCGGTGAAGAGTCGGCTCATGCCGCATTTGCGGCCAACCAGTCCGATACTCATGTTCGTATCCTGTCTCTCGCTCAACCAAGCTTGATCTGAACGTCAACGCCAGCGGCGAGATCGAGCTTCATGAGCGCGTCCACGGTCTTGTCGTTGGGATCGACGATGTCCAGCACGCGCTTGTGGGTGCGGGTTTCGTACTGATCGCGAGCGTCTTTGTCGACGTGCGGCGACACCAGAATGGTGTAGCGCTCGATCTTGGTCGGAAGCGGAATCGGACCGAGAACCGTAGCGCCGGTGCGCTTGGCCGTCTCGACGATTTCGCTGGCCGAACGGTCGATCAGACGATGATCGAACGCCTTGAGCCGAATGCGAATCTTTTGGTTCGCCATAAACCGTGTCCTGTTATCTAAAGAACAAAACTGTGAATCGAGGTGGCTTCTCACCATCTCGCACAACCCAATGCACTACAGGTGTTGCAACGAGTCGACCGGAGAAACGCATCACCCGGAAGACTCCAAAACGTCGGGCAGGCCGTATGCCGGCCTGCCCAGACAGATAACGTACGCGGAAACCCTTTTAGCTACAGAGACTTAGGCTCTACAACCAGGGGACCCCGCAACATCCTTGTTAGCGAATTCGAAGCACTTCCTGTGCCTCATTTCGCGGTAAGTCGACCAGCACTAGGACTAATCGACGAGTTAGGTTGTCGACTATAGCGTATCTAACGCCACAGGACAACTACCTGTAAGAAACCGCCTGCGTGGCAGGCGGTTTCCGTACAGCGACTTACTTGACGATCTTGGCGACGACGCCGGCGCCCACCGTACGACCGCCTTCGCGGATCGCAAAACGCAGGCCTTCGGTCATCGCGATCGGC
>NZ_QRBF01000010.1 GCF_003363265.1 Dyella psychrodurans
GCTGCTTGAGCTGCTGGATGCCGGAGCTGCCGGGGCGGCAGTGTTGTCCTGCGCGTGAACGGCACCCACGCCGCCCAGGGCAAGAGCGATCAGAAAATATAGGCCCTTATGCTTCATCAGATGTCTCCTCTTCTTAATGATTTAGGGCATTCATCCCGCCAAGAATGAAAATCGCTTTTCGTTATTTCGCGGCCCTGTACGAACCGCGAAATTCCCTGCGATGAACGTGCACCCTGCATAATCGAGTTTAACAAAAACTAAATGTTTTGCAAAATCGACTCTAATTCATCCTAAATTCTCTGCTCACGCTGTCTTTACAGCGTGAAGAGACCCAGGAACGCCTGAATGGGCATGGCGTCCAGTTTGGCCGGGTCGGCCGTGGCTTCCAGAATCGCCTTGACCCGGTTGGCAGGCAAATGCCCGCGCATGGCAGCCTCGAACTTCTTGAGCAGTACGGGGATACCCTCCGCCCGACGCTTGCGGTGGCCGATCGGGTAATCGATGGACACCTTTTCGGTGCTGGTGCCGTCCTTGAAAAACACCTGCACCGAGTTGCCGATGTAGCGCTTGTCGGGGTCGAAATAGTCCTTGGTGAATTGCGGGTTTTCCGCCACCACCATCTTTTCGCGCAGGGCGTCGATGCGCGGATCGGCGGCGACGTCGTCGTTGTAGTCATCGGCGGTGAGGCGGCCGAAGATCAACGGGACGGCCACCATGTACTGGATGCAATGGTCGCGGTCTGCGTAGTTGGCGAGCGGGCCGGTCTTGTCGATGATGCGGCAACCCGCTTCCTGGGTTTCGAGCACCACCTTCTCGATCTGATCGAGCTTGCCGGCAACCTGACCGTGCAGCTTCATGGCGCACTCCACGGCGGTCTGCGCATGGAATTCGGCCGGGAAGCTGATCTTGAACAGCACGTTTTCCATCACGTAGCTGCCGAACGGCCGCTCGAACTGGAAAGCATTGCCCTTGAAGGCGACGTCGTAATAACCCCAGGTCTTCGCCGACAGCGCCGAGGGATAACCAACCACCCCACGGTAGACGGCATTGATCGCGTGAGTGACGGCGCGGCGGCACGCGTCGCCGGCAGCCCAGCTCTTGCGCGGCCCGGTGTTCGGGGCGTGACGGTAAGTACGCAGTGCGCCGTTGTCGATCCAGCTGTGCGAGACGGCCGTGGTGATCTGCTCCTTGTTGCCTCCCAGCATGGCCGTGGCGACCGCCGTGGAAGCAAGGCGCACCAGGATCACGTGGTCCTGGCCGACGCGATTGAAGCTGTTGAGCAGCGCGTAGCAGCCCTGGATTTCATGGGCTTTGATGGCATAGGCGAGCACATCGCGCACGGTCAGCGGCTTGCCGCCTTCGCGCTCGGCCTTGCGGCTGAGGTAATCGGCCACGGCGAGGATGGCGCCGAGGTTGTCCGACGGATGGCCCCACTCGGCGGCCAGCCAGGTGTCGTTGAAGTCCAGCCAACGGATCTGCGTACCGATCGCAAACGCAGCCTGCACCGGATCCAGCTCATGGCTGGTACCCGGCACGCGTGCACCGCCCGGCAGCGTTGCGCCGGGAACCAACGGCCCGAGGTGCTTTACGCATTCCGGAAACTTCATCGCCAGCATGGACGTACCCAGCGAATCGAGCAGCATATAGCGCGCAGTGTCGTACGCTTCGGTCGAATCGATCGTGTAATCGGCAACGTAGTTGGCGATGTCGACCAGCGGCTGATCGGGGTCAGGACGCTTGGCGGAACGGATATCGTGCGCGCTCATGGCAGGGTCTCGATGTAGGGAAAACGCCCATTGTATCCGGCCTTCCCCGCTGTGAGAGCCCGTCTACGCACGAAGAGGCGCCTTGACCGCCTGCCCCGCCCCTGTCGAAAATGCCCCCGAATCATCCCAAAGGGGAGTAGTTCCGGACGCGGCCATGCCGCATCCGCGCGGCGTTCGTCATCACGAGCGAGGCTTCGCTCCGGGCACCGCGGTGGCAAGTGCTTCGAACGAGACTTTTGCGATGACAACGGGCCGCGCGCGTCCGTCGTCATTGCTTGAGTCCGGCGCGCCAAGGACACTGCATGATTCTCCCCACTCATTTGCTATCGGATCTGCTTACCATCGTCCTGCTGGACCTGGTGCTTGCCGGCGACAACGCCATCGTCATCGCTCTCGCTGCCCGCAACCTTCCCCGCTCGCTGCAGAACCGGGCGGTGTTCTGGGGCACCTTCGGTGCCGTTGCCGTGCGCATCGTGCTTACGGTGTTGGTGGTTTACCTGCTCACTTTCCCAGGATTGATGCTGGTGGGTGGCCTGTTGCTGCTGCCGATCGCATGGAATCTTCTGAAGCCCGATCCCGCCGAAACTCAAAACATGGCGCCTGCCGCCAACTTCTGGGCCGCACTGCGCATGATCGTGGTGGCCGATGCCTTGATGGGCCTGGACAACGTGCTGGCCATCGCCGGTGCTGCGAAAGGTCATACGGGCTTGGTCGTCGTCGGCTTGTTGATCAGCATCCCGCTGGTGGTGTGGGGTTCGACGCTGATCCTGAAGTTGATCGAACGTTTTCCGATCATCGTCTATGCCGGCGCGGCGGCTATTGCGTGGACAGCGGGCCGCATGATCAGTCACGAAAGACTGTGGCTGAATTGGTTCACGGCGCATGGATGGATGAAACATGTTTTGGAAGTGACACTGGTCGTCGTCATCTGCGGCGGGCGTTGGTTGCTTAATCGACGCACGTGCGCCACTTGAGAAAAGAACCGACGCAGCAGCACTCGCGCTCAATTTTCCGTCAGTACATCATCGGCACACGAATCGTTACCGTCGCGTCCGGCGTATCGCGCGTCACACCCACGCCAAGCGTGAAGTTCAACGTGCGCTTCTCATTGAAGCGATACGAGCCGCCGATCAGCAGCGTCCCCAGCCACACCTTGGTTGAACCCGGCAACTTCTGGCCACTCTCGTAAGTCGTGCCGATAAATGTCTGGTCGTAGCCGATACTGAGCGACGCCTTGTCGTTCAGCGCCATGCCCATGCCGATACTGACATCCGCCTCGTTGCCCATCTTCACGTTGCCGAGGAATTGCGTACCGCCCAGCAGGATGTGCTCGTAAACATTGTGTCGTTCAATGTTGTAGAGATAACTCAGGTTGCCGAAAAACACGACCGGGTCAGACGGGAACAACCAAGTGACACCAGGTTGCAAGGTATAAAAGCCCGTACCCGTGGGTTGCTGCACGGGCAAGCCTGTACCGGTGAGGTTCTGCACGCAACGCGTCACGCAATCGGTCACGACTTGGAACGGATCGGTACCTGTGTGTGTTTTGAAGCGAAACCAGCCTATGTAGTACGCCTTGTCCGCGCCGCCATCGTTGATCTGGTAACGCGCCGTTGCCTCGATATCACCCAATCCTTTGCCGCTGGAACTGAAAACACTGTTTACCGCCGAACCCGTCAGCACTGCGCGGCTCACGGTGTCGTCGTGCGTATCGACGTAAGGCACGCGCACTTCTACTTCCAGTCGATTGGTGATGCCGTAACGCCCTGTCAGAATCGCAGTCTGCGTCGTGTCGCGAACCTGTCGAACATCGATCAACCCGATCAAGATGGCCGGAATGATCGTGTAACCCACCAATGCGACACGATCCGCCGTCGAATAGCCAAACTGGTAAGCCGGCTCGATGACGAATTTTCCCTTGGGGGTCAGCACGCCAGGTTGCTGAAAGATCGGAGCCACCTCAGGCGGCCGAGAATTCTGGGGAGGCGCCTGTCCTACCGGCGTACTGGGCGTCGCCGTCTGCGGCTGTGCCGCCTGCTGATCTGCCGACATATCCGGCGACGGCATCGGCAACGCAGTGGCGTTGGCGCCCGCTACAGCGATATTGCCGCCGCGCTGCTTATCCAGCACATCCATGCCGACGGCGTGCCGAAGGGCTTTGTAGTCGGCCTCTTGCTCGGCGAGTTGGTGCTGGAGTGCGTCGATCTGGCTGCGCATGGCTTCGATGCGCGCGTCCTGCTCCTGCAAACGCTGCCTTATTTCAGGAGAAGGCACGCTACCCGTGCTGGATGCCGGCGCTGACGCGTCCTGCGCAAACAACGCGCCATACGAGAACATGAAACACGCACAGCCGATCGCGCACGCCAAAGGTGTGCGCTTTCGTTCCATCCCGCCATCCCGATCCTTCTTATTCATGTCGGCTCTCCGATAAGACCTCGTCTTGCGCCCTCAGTGGCCCAGCGCTTGCACTTGCACTGCTTGCAAGGCTTGCTGCAGTCCTTGACCACGGAATGCATTGAGCGTGTTCACCGACACGTTCAACGTTGTAAGACTTCGGATCGTCTGGTTGTTCAGCGTGTTCTGGATGACCGTCGCCGCGGCGGTCTGCCCCATCGACGAAGGATCGAAGGTATTGCCAGGGCCGTCTTGCACGACATTGACCGTGCCGAGTGCCGAGGCGAGTGCTGTCGCCTGCTGCGTGGTGATATGAGCGACATCGGGAATGTTGACGCTGCTGTACGTCACCAGATCGCCGTTGATGTAGACCGCGCGCTCAATGCCGAACGATACTTCCAGGCCGTCTCCCAGATCGAAACCGCCGCGCACGGCAGCAAGCTTTTCGAAGGGAACCGGATAGCCGAGATCTGCGATGCGGTGCGCGGCTGCGGTCGGCTGATCGGATGCAGGCGACGATTGCGCATGCACGACAGCGGCGCATGCCAGACATGCGCCAAGCAATGCCAGGCGCGAGAGAACGTGTGCGAGGGACATGATCCACCTCATATGTCGCCCGGCCCGTATTTCGACATGGTGATCGTGTCCAACCCCCGCCGATCGATACCGATACCCAACGGCGCGATGGGTGCGTTATGCCAATCGCCATCAGTATTGAAGTGCGCGAACTGGCGCCGGTTGTGGATCACGAACACCAACCCATTCGTCCATAACTGGTTGAAGCGATCCAGCGGGATCGCCCGCGTACCTCGCGCGGGGTCGCCCACCAGAACGCGCCCATAGCGAATCCCCTTGATCACCACAAAATGGTGATAGCCGCGATCCTGGATCAGCACGATCGCCGGAAGATTGGCCTTCTGGAGCTGATCGAGAGATGCGCGAAAACCGTCGGCGTCGAAGCCGATGCTTTCCAGATAGAGCTTGATATCCAGCAGCGAAAAACCTTCTTTGTTGATCTTGTTGCGGTCGCCATGCGCGTACATCTGCTCGAATACGACCTGTTCGTTGACCGGATAGTCGTACTGGTAGGTCAACAAGGTCGCCACGGCCGCCGAGCCGCAGCTGAAATCGTATTTCTGGTGGATCGTGTTGCGGAACTTCACTTCCTTCAACGTCAATATGTGCAACGTGTAGGTCTGCCCCGCATTGTCGTTCAACGCCATCGTGCCGGCGCGCACGCTCGTCGGCAGCGCGATGCACAGCGCGACGAAAGCAAGCGTCGGCAGCAGTCGCCTCATGGTTTCATCTGCACGTTGACGATAACGCCGCTTTGAATCAGCACATTGTTGCCGGTGTTCTGGATCACCGAAGGCAACCCCGATGCATTGGAGAACGAATCTCCCGAGATCGTGTTAGCTCCCGTCGTGACATTCGTGGCGGTGTCATTGGAAACCGTTCCGGTCATCGTTTGAATGCCGGCTTGCACTGAGATATTGCCGTTACCGCCGCTGTAATGCCCCAACGTGCCGGCACTTACCGCTTGACCGAATCCATCGATATAGACCGGCTGTGCGTTCGCGGGCGCCGGCGCGCGACTTCCCTGCTGAGTGTTTGTGGTGTTGCCGGGTGCGTCTGCTGCAAACACAAAACCCGACAATCCCGCCACACACGACAACGTCACACCTGCTACTGCTCTTACAAGAGACATGGCACGACTCCGATCGCGTTGGCGCATCGAATACGACCGTGTGCCGGCCGGTTGCACGAAACAGCCGGCCGGCTTGCATAGCAAAAGTGGAGCGATGCGTGCTCCACTTTTGCCGATCAGTCGCTACTCAATGGCCGCCCACGTTCAGGTTGGCTTGAACTGTCACGCCCTGCTGGATCAACGCGGCTGCGCCGCTGTTCTGAGCAATGGTCGTGATGCCAGCCGCCGCTGCCGCGGTGCTATCCATCGTGTTGGACATGTCGAACGTGCCAGCATTGGCATCGGTGCTTCCACCTGCTCCGCCGCTACCACCTGCACCACCTGAGCCTGCGCCGCCAGTCGCCATGCCGCCCGCGCCGCCTGCACCGCCTTCACCGCCAGCACTCGCTACTGTGCCGCTGGTTCCGCCGCTCGAGGTGCTGCTGCCGGTCGTCGACGATGCTGCGCCAGCTGTTGCGGTACCGCCCGTGCCTGTACCCGAACCGGCATCCGCGGTCCCACTGCCGCCACCGGCCTTGGCGTTGCCGCCAGAACCCGATGCGCCATCTTCGTTCGCACCGCTTCCCGCAAATGCGCCGCCGCTGTTGGACAGCGAACCACCGGCCTTGCCGCTGTGTGCATAAGCGTTGCCGCCGCTGCCACCCGATCCGCCGCCGCCTTCCACTGCTATGCCACCGAGGCCTGCGCCGCCCTTGCCGCCTCTTCCGCCACTCGCGTTGCCGTTATCGGTCGCGCTGTTGCCAATGCCGTAAACCTGGACATTGCTGACGTAGCCGTTGAGGTTGGTCGTTGCGATCGCATTGCTGGTATTGAATGCATCACTGACCGTGGAGGTTGCGGTGCCACCATTGTTGGCGGCTGCAGTTCCCATGCCGTCACTTGTCACGCTGTTGTCGTTGCCGCTTTCGCTATAGGCCTTTGTGACGGTCTTGGAGTGAGTACTCGAGTCCGTGGATGAGTTGGTGTTTGAGCTCGTTATGGTCCCTGAGTTTCCATTGTTCTGGTGAGAGTTGTTATCTGCCATAGCCGGGAGAGCAAGTCCCAAGCCAAGCGTCACTGCCATGAAAATTAGAGTCTTGCGCATGTTGATTCCTCCCGGAAACCGGAATGCGATGACCCCCTGTTTTGCTGGTGTAGCTCCTACATGTGGCAAGGTGCATGCCAGCAGGATGGGCTCGAAAAGGGGCCAACAACATGCAATGAAATCAGTCGATTGCGGACAACCGGCGAAAACGCCAAGGCATCGTTGAGTCATAAAGTGATGCACGAATGCAACACCTCCCATTCAGCGAATGCATTTTCAAACGTTCACGCGCCGATATGCGCTTTAGGAATAGCGATTCCGGCGAAATGCCCCTGTGTTTCACGATGTATCAGAGATGCAACACTGCTTATGCACGCGTGGCACGCTATAAAGCGAACGTTTCGTGAAAAACATGTATGAAAAAGGGGCCGAAGCCCCTTTTTCTCTTGCTCGTGAAACGCGTTTTATCAGCGCTTTTCGATCGGCACGTAAGTGCGATCTTCCGGTCCGATGTAGTTGGCGCTCGGGCGAATGATCTTGCCGTCTTCGCGTTGCTCGATGACGTGCGCACTCCATCCCGACGTCCGCGCGATGACGAACAGCGGCGTGAACATGGCCGTCGGCACGCCCATCATGTGGTAGGCACTGGCCGAGTACCAGTCGAGATTGGGGAACATCTTCTTCAATTCCCACATCACCTTTTCGATGCGCTCGGAGACATCGAACAAATTGGGATTACCGCCTTCGGCGCACAGCTTGCGCGAGATTTCCTTGATGATCACGTTGCGCGGATCGGATACGGTGTAAACCGGGTGGCCGAAGCCGATGATGATTTCCTTGCGCTCCACACGGGCGCGGATATCCGCTTCCGCCTCGGCCGCGCTGCGATAGCGGGCGATGATGTCCATCGCTACTTCGTTGGCGCCGCCATGCTTGGGACCGCGCAATGCGCCGATGGCGCCGGTGATGGCCGAATACATATCCGAACCGGTACCCGCGATCACGCGCGCGGTGAAGGTGGATGCGTTGAATTCGTGCTCGGCGTACAGCACCAGCGAGCGATCCAGCGAGTTCGCGCACAGCTCGCTCGACTTCTTGCCGTGCAGCAAGTGCAGGAAGTGCGCAGCGATCGATTCGTCGTCGGTTTCGGTTTCGATGCGCTTGCCGTTGTGGCTGAAGTGGTACCAGTACAGCAGCATGGAACCGAAGCTGGCCATCAAACGGTCGGCGATATCGCGCGCACCGGTCACGTTGTGATCTTCCTTTTCCGGAAGGACCGTACCCAGCACCGAGCAGCCGGTACGCATCACGTCCATCGGATGCGTGGCGGCGGGCAGCAGTTCCAGCGCGCTCTTCACGGGAGCGGGCAGGCCGCGCAGGCGCTTGAGCTTGGCGCGATAGGCATTGAGTTCCGCCCAGTTCGGCAACACGCCGTGCACCAACAAATAGGCCACTTCCTCGAAGCAGCCCTTTGCCGCCAGATCGTGAATGTCATAGCCGCGGTAATGCAGGTCGTTGCCGCTGCGGCCGACCGTGCACAGCGCGGTGTTGCCCGCGGTCACGCCGGACAGGGCGACGGATTTCTTCGGCTTGGGGGCGGTTGCGGATTGCTCGCTCATCGGTAGTGCTCCAGGGTGCGATACGTCATTCACGGCCACATTTTGCGTTTGCGGTCGAGTTGGAATTTAAGTCTTACTTCTTGTTGTTGGCGAACAGCGTGTCGAGTTTTTTCTCGTAGTCGTAATAGCCAATGCGGTCGTAAAGCTCTTCGCGCGTCTGCATCATGTCCACGACATTGCGTTGATGCCCGTCGCGGCGAATGGACTGGTAAACCGTCTCCGCCGCCTTGTTCATGGCGCGGAACGCCGAGAGCGGATACAGCACGATGCCCACACCCGCGGTGCGCAGTTCGTCGACGCTGAATAGCGGGGTCTGGCCGAACTCGGTGATATTGGCCAGCACCGGCACTTTCACGGCGTCGACGAAACGACGATAGGTCGGCAGATCGTAGGCAGCCTCGGCGAAGATGCCATCGGCGCCGGCTTCGACGCAGGCGATCGCGCGCTCGATGGCGGCATCCACGCCTTCCACCGCGATGGCGTCGGTGCGCGCGATGAGGAAGAAATTCGAATCGGTCTTCGCATCGGCTGCCGCCTTCACGCGATCAGCCATTTCGCCTGCCGGCACGATTTCCTTGCCGGGACGATGACCGCAACGCTTGGCGCCGACCTGGTCTTCGATATGACATGCAGCCGCGCCGAACTTGATCAGGCTCTTCACGGTACGCGCAATGTTGAAGGCGCTGGGACCGAAGCCGGTGTCGATGTCCGCCATCAGCGGCAGGTCGCACACGTCGGTGATGCGCCGCACGTCGGTCAGCACGTCGTCGAGCGTGTTGATGCCCAGGTCCGGCATGCCGAGCGAGCCGGCGGCCACGCCACCGCCCGACAGGTAGATCGCGCGGTAACCCGCGCGCTTGGCCAACAGCGCATGGTTGGCATTGATGGCACCGATCACCTGCAGGGGTTTTTCGGCGGCGAGTGCGGCGCGGAAGCGGCTGCCGGCGGAGTCGAGCTGGGTCATCTTGGTTCTCCGAAACGATGAATTGTAAGTGATGTGCCGCCATGGCGATGTCGCGGCGCAGTAAGGGAAAGGTCGTTCAACGCGGCGGCGTGCCAGAAAACCTCGCTGCCATGCGCCTGCGCGTCGGCCAAGTGCAGTCTTTGCGGGCCGGGCCACAGGCTCAGCCGCAGCCGTTGACGGTTCTGCAACTCCTCGCTCTCGAAACGCAGCCATGCCAACGGCGCTTCGGGTGTGGCGTTTTGGCCGGCCTGTCGAATCGCCGACTCGATCCGCGCCTGGGTTTCGGCCGGGAGATAGGTCCAAAAGATCGTGTGATAGACCACCGTTGCCACGCCGGCAGGCAGGGGAGCTGCGAGTATGCGCTCGATCCAGAGATCGGCGTCGGCTTGCTCAACATGGACCGGGCGTTGCGCGGCAATCGCCAGCGCACTGTCCAACTGCCGCAGGCGCGCCGTCTGATCGGGCCATACGTAAGCGCGCAAACGCTGCCGTTGCGAAACATCCGTGATGTCGATGGGCGAGCGGTCGCATGCAGCGCGCGATGCCACATTCATCGGCAGCAGCGGGGGTGGCTCGCCATGCCATGTCGGTGCCAACTCAAGCGCACTCGACGTATCGCCCGTGACGTAATCGCCGAGCCGATAACGATAGCGATCCCAGTTCATGTTCAACCCGGCACTCGCGCCAAGTTCGAACAGGCGCAGCGGCAATCCCGTGTATTCGCCGATGACCATGAAACCGCCGAACAACACGGCCGAGCGCCCTACTTCGTTGGTCTGCGGCGGTGTGGACAGATACGCCGCCAACACATCGGAATGCGATGCCAGCGCGGCGATAGCGGCATGCCGAAGCGCGGATGCGTCGCCTTCGCGATCGCCGCCCGGATAGCAACGCGCCAGGTCCGGCACGCACCCATCGAGCACCAGCGCGTGCAACGCTCCGGCCACGCGCAACGCCAACACATCCGGCAATGGACCGCCAGCCCACGACGCCACGGCGCGCAACGCGGGCTCGCCTTCCTGGATGGCTTGCGCCAGGCCACGCAGCAAGCGTGCAGTGAATGGCGAACCGTGCGCGTCGCAGTAGCGCGCCTGCCAGGCAAACGCATCGCATACCGATTCGACTGTGGCCATGGGGATACCGGGATGAATCCGTAGGACGTCACTGTGTCACGCGAAAATATATTGATCAATCTTGATTAAAAGGATCAATATATCGGCCATGCGCACCGATTACCTTTCCGCCCAGGAAGCTGCCTCACGGCTAGGCGTCAGCCTTGCCACGCTCTACGCGTACGTAAGCCGCGGACGCATCGATTCGCGCGCTGGCACGGATGGGCGCAGCCGCGAATACAGCGCCAACGACATCGACCAGCTGATCGAACGCCGCCAGGCCGGACGAGGCGCCGTGCAGGCGGCCGCGCACAGCCTCGCCTGGGGTTTGCCGGTGCTCGAGACGCGCATTTCGCTGATCCGCCCGCACGGGCACTACTACCGCGGCGTGTCGGCCATCGCGCTGGCCGAGTCCGGCGCGACATTGGAAGACGTCGCTCGGCTTTTGTGGGATTGCGGCGACCACGATCCGTTTGCGGTAACGCCAGCGCACACCTGGCCCGAGGCGATTTCATCACTGCTGCGCCAACCCGACATACCGCCGCTTGAACGCACGACAGCAGCACTGCCGCTGCTTGCGCTCGATGCACCTCATACGCACAGCGCCGATCCGCGTCATCGCCGCGACTACGCTGCGCTGCTACTGCGTGAAACCGCAGCGTTGTTATGCGGTGCCCATCCAGACCCGCGTCCCATCCATCAATTGATGGTGACGAACTGGCAGATCGAAGATGCGCATCTTTCCGAGCTGGTGCGCTGCGCTTTGGTGCTCTGTGCGGACCACGAACTCAATGCATCCTCGTTTGCAACACGGGTGGCCGCATCCACGGGTGCCAGTCTGCATGTGGCCGTCTGCGCGGGCCTGGCGACACTGTCCGGCCCGCATCACGGCGGCGCGGTGGCGCGTGCACATGCTTTCATCCAGGACATGCTGCACGAACGCCATCCGTCGGAGAAACTGCGCGAACGCCTGCGCCGCGGGGATATTCTGCCGGGACTCGGCCATCCGCTTTACAACGAGGGCGATCCTCGCGGTGCGATGTTGCTTGAGAAGCTGGGTGCCATGCATCCGCAATCGGCGCAGCTTCGCCGCATCCTGCATCTCATCGAATTGGTGCAGACGCAGTGCGGCCAGCGTCCCAACCTGGATTTTGCGCTCGCGGCCATTGCGTCGGCCTATGAACTCGATGCCAATGCAGCGCTGGCGATATTCGCAGCCGGACGCATGGCCGGCTGGCTGGCGCACGCGCTGGAGCAGCAGGAAAGCGGCAGCCTGATTCGTCCGCGCGCCAGTTATGTCGGTCGCATGCCTGTGCGGGAAGACTGAGTCATCGGCGCATCATGTATCCGGACCGCGTTGCAACGCGCGACGTACTTCATCGAGCGCAGCGGGATCATCCAACGTCGAGAGATCTCCTGGATCCGCATTCTGCACCAGCGCCTGCAGCGACCGGCGCAGCAGCTTGCCGGAGCGCGTCTTGGGCAAGGCGTTCACCAGATAGATGCGCGCAGGGCGTGCCAGCGCGCCGAGTTGATCGGTTACGCGCACTTGCATGGCATGCGCCACCACGGCGGGCGCATCGGTCACGCCTTGCTTGAGTGTGGCGAAGACCACCGGCACCTGTCCCTTGAGTTCGTCCTGCACGCCAATTACCGCGGCTTCCGCCACGGCGGCGTGCGTGGCGACGGCTTCTTCGATTTCGCGCGTGCCGAGGCGATGACCCGCGACGTTGATGACATCGTCCGTGCGGCCCAGGATCGTGAAGTAACCATCCGCATCACGGATGGCCCAGTCGAGCGAGCTGTAGACCTGCTCGCCGAAATGGCCGAAGTAACTGTGGAGATAACGCGCATCGTCGTGCCACACCGTGCTCAGGCATCCGGGTGGCAACGGCAGCTCGAAGACGAGCACACCTTTCTCGCCCGGCGCCGCTTCCGCGCCCGTCGCGTCGTCGATGACTTTCATGCGGTAGCCAGGCGACGGCAGCCCGGGCGAGCCGAACTTCACCGGCTTGAGGTCAAGGCCAGGCATCAGCGTAATCGCAGGCCACCCCGTTTCTGTCTGCCAGTAATTGTCGATGACCGGCACTCCGAGCCCATCGGTGATCCACTGCGCAGTGGGTTCATCGAGAGGCTCGCCGGCAAGGAAAAGCCACTTGAGCTTTGAAAGATCGTATTTCTTCAGCCAGGACGGATCCTGCCTTTTCAACATGCGAATCGCGGTAGGCGATGAAAACATCGTCCGCACACCGTAGCGCTCGCATAACGACCACCACACGCCAGGATCGGGACGCGTGGGCAATCCTTCGTACATCACCACGGTCGCGCCGCCGATCAGCGGTGCGTACACGATGTAGGAATGCCCCACTGCCCAACCGATGTCGGAGGCGGTGAACATCACCTGGCCCGGCGCGATATCGAAAATCGTGGTGATCGACAACGCCATCGCGACGGCATAGCCACCCACATCGCGCTGTATGCCTTTCGGTTTGCCCGTGGTGCCGGAGGTGTAAAGCAGATAGCTGGGTTCGTTCGATTCCAGCCACACCACCGGCACGATGTCGTCGATATGCCGTGCACGCAGCGTCGCGTAGTCGAGGTCGCGGCCATCCACGCGGGTCATTTGCGGGTCCAGCTTGCGGTCCACGATCAGCACCTGCGATGGCGGGCTATGCGACTCTTCGAGCGCTGCATCGACCATCGGCTTGTACGGAATCACTTTGCCGCCGCGCATGCCGGCATCGGCGGCGATCAGCAGCTTCGGCTGAGCATCGTCGATACGCAAGGCAAGGTTGTGCGCAGCGAAGCCCCCGAACACCACCGAGTGAATCGCCCCCATACGCGCGCACGCCAGCATGGCGAACACGGCCTCGGCGATATTAGGCATGTATATAACGACTCGATCGCCTTTGCCGACGCCCAGGGACTTCAGCACCGCGGCGAATGCATTCACTTCGCGATGAAGTTCGCGATAGCTCAGCTCGCGTGCCGTACCTGTTTCCGTGGAAACCGCCACCAGCGCCACTTGGTCGCCGCGTTCGTCGAGATGTCGATCGACCGCGTTGAAGCAGAGATTGGTCGTGCCGCCGACGAACCAGCGGCGAAATGGCGGATGCGACTGATCGAGGATTTTTTGCGGAGGCGTATCCCAATGGATGCGCCGCGCCTGTTCGCACCAGAACAACTCCGGCTGCTCGATCGATTGCCGGTAAAAGTCCTCGTAGCGCATGGCTCACCTCACTCGCTCGCTCTCGCCAAGACTCTAGTGCAGGTGTCCGGTCGCCGGGAGTGGGCAATGCCTGTCGAGGACATTATCCAAGGCACGATAATTTCAGTGCGGATATCGTCGTCGCCGCTCATCCACACGGAAACAAAAAACGCCCACGAGGGGCGCTTTTCTTGGGTGGCGGAGAGAGAGGGATTCGAACCCTCGATAAGGCTTTTGACCCTATACTCCCTTAGCAGGGGAGCCCCTTCGGCCTCTCGGGCATCTCTCCACATTTGCTTCCGTGGCGTCACGGAGCCGGCAAGGATACCGGGCATGACCCTCTAGGTAAAGAGGCGGTTAATGCGCGCCCGATTCACCTGAGGAGCCGCCTTCGCTCTCGTTCTCGCCTTTGATGCGCTGGTAGATTTCTTCGCGGTGCACGGCCACGTTCTTGGGCGCATTGATGCCAATGCGAACCTGGTTGCCTTTCACGCCGAGAACGGTAACGGTCACCTCGTCGCCGATCATCAGGGTTTCACCGACCCTGCGGGTCAGAATCAACATAGCTGCTACTCCATTTAATGCTTGTGGTCACAGGCCATCTACGTGGTGTCGCCTCACCCCTGAGCACAGCACCATGCAGTTTCTGACGCTTGCGTCCGTCAAAGGCCTTACCGCCTTCCCCGGCTCCAAACACTTCGAGATGCCTCGAAAGACAACTCACCGCGTACAACACTAGCGCAACCAGCGACACCAATCTAACCGATACTAGCCGAGCGTCTGCGCTGGGTGCAATCTACACATAATTTTGACATGTGGTCCATACGCAGCGCGTCAACCAGCGAGTTGTTGATCGATCCAATTCACCGTGCCTGCCAGGACGTCGGGCAATTGCGGTTTGTCAAGGCCACCGCCTTGCGCCATGTCCGGGCGACCGCCGCCTTTGCCTTCGATCTGGCCTGCGACGTGCGCCACCACATCGCCCGCCTTGATGCGTCCGGTGGCCTTGCCATGGACGCCGGCGACAAGTGAAACACGGCCATCCGCCGCGCCCGCCAGCACGATCACGCAATCGGAAAGTTGCTGCTTGAGTTGATCGACGCCATCGCGCAGCGCCTTGGCATCCAGGCCTTCCAATCGCGCTGCAACGACCTTGATGCCATCGACATCGCGTGCGCTGCTGGCGAGATCGCTGGTCATGGAACCTGCGGCCTTGGCACGCAGCGATTCCAATTCGCGTTCCAGTTTTTTCTGTCGGTCCAGCAGTTGGCGAAGCTTCTCGGTGACGTCGTCGCCCGTGCTGGAAAGCAAGTGCGAAAGCTCGCCGAGACGACGCTCTTCATCCACCACGTACGCCAATGCGCCAGCGCCCGTCACCGCCTCGATACGGCGCACGCCGGAAGCCACGCCTGCCTCGCTGACAATCTTGAACAGACCGATATCGCCCGTCCGGCCGACATGCGTGCCACCGCAGAGTTCGGTCGAGAATTCGCCCATTTTCAGCACGCGTACTTCGTCGCCGTACTTCTCGCCGAACAGAGCCATGGCACCGAAGGCGATGGCATCGTCGTACGCCATGTGACGCACTTCAGCCTCCGCGTTGCGACGCACTTCAGCGTTGACCAGCGCTTCGATCTGCGCCAGTTCCTCGCGACTGAGCGGCTTGAAGTGTGAGAAGTCGAAACGCAGGCGATCCGGCGCAACCAGCGAACCTTTCTGTGTGACGTGAGTGCCCAGCACCTTGCGCAACGCTGCGTGCAGTAAATGCGTCGCGGAGTGATTGAGCACGATCGCCTGGCGACGCGACGTATCCACGCCAGCATCCACGTGATCGCCCGTGCGCAACGGTTGCGCGCCATGCCAGCGACCGGCATGACCAAAAAACACGCCGCCCATCTTGAGCGTATCGGCTACATCGAAACGGCCCGCGCCATTCGACAAGCTGCCCGTGTCGCCCACCTGGCCACCGGATTCGGCGTAGAACGGTGTGCGATCCAGGATCACCAGACCTTCTTCGCCTTCATTGAGCTGATCGATCTGCTTGCCGGCACGCACGATGCCGACGACCTTGCAGGCCTGGCCCGACAACGCCTCGTAACCCAGGAATACGGTCGGCTTGAGCTGGCTGGCGAGTTCCGCCGGCATCTGGCCCTTGGCCTCGAAGCGGCTGGCGGCGCGCGCGCGTTCGCGCTGCTGTTCCATCGCAAGGTCGAAACCGGCCATGTCCATGCTCAGGCCGCGCTCGCGCGCGATATCCGCCGTGAGGTCGACCGGGAAGCCGTAGGTGTCGTACAAACGGAAAGCATCTTCACCGGGAATGGTCGTGCCCGACTTGCTCGCCACGTCATCGAACACGCGCATGCCGTGTTCCAGCGTTTCGCCGAAGCGCTGCTCTTCCGTGCGCAACGCCTCCTCCACGAAGGACTGCTTCGCGACAAGCTCCGGATAAGCCCCGCCCATTTCTTCGACGAGCGGCTTCACCATCTTCCAGAAGAAATCGCCGCGCACGCCGAGCATCCAGCCGTGGCGCAACGCACGGCGGATGATTCGACGCAGCACATAGCCACGGCCTTCGTTGGAAGGCAGCACGCCGTCGACAATCAGGAACGAACAGGCGCGAATGTGATCGGCGATCACGCGCAGGGACTTGTTGGCAAGATCCTTCGTATTCGTAAGTTCTGCAGCGACCTTGATGAGGTGCTGGAACAGGTCGATCTCGTAGTTGGAATGCACATGCTGGAGCACGGCGGCGAGACGTTCCAGGCCCATGCCCGTGTCCACGCACGGCGCCGGCAGCGGCGACAGCGTGCCGTCGGGCGCACGGTCGAACTGCATGAACACCAGGTTCCAGATTTCGATGTAGCGATCGCCATCCTCATCGGGCGAGCCGGGCGGGCCGCCGGCAATTCCCGGGCCGTGATCGTAAAAGATTTCGGTGCACGGACCGCAAGGACCGGTGTCGGCCATCTGCCAGAAATTGTCGGACGCAAACGGCGCGCCCTTGTTGTCGCCGATGCGCACGATGCGCTCGGCCGGCACGCCCATTTCCTTGTTCCAGATGCCGTAGGCCTCGTCGTCGGTGTGATAGACGGTGACCCACAATTTTTCCGCCGGCAGCTTGAAGACGACGGTCAGCAATTCCCACGCATAGCGAATCGCATCGCGCTTGAAGTAGTCGCCGAACGACCAGTTGCCCAGCATCTCGAAGAAAGTGTGATGACGCGCGGTGTAGCCGACCGAATCCAGATCGTTGTGCTTGCCGCCCGCGCGCAGGCAGCGCTGCACATCGGCTGCGCGCACGTATGGCAGCTTCTCGCTGCCCAGGAACACGTTCTTGAACTGCACCATGCCCGAGTTGGTGAACAGCAGGGTCGGGTCGCTGGCCGGCACCAGCGAGCTGGAGGGCACGATGGTGTGATCCTTGGCGCGGAAATAGTCGAGAAAAGCAGAGCGGATATCGGCGGTTTTCATGCGGTTCGGGGGCTTAAGAACGATAAGGACGCGACGTCGCGGCGCCCTTCGAACCGCCCGTTCAGCCAGCCAGAAGCGTGGACATCAAGGGGTTTCGTCGGCAGCGTCGTCCACGTCGGCGTGGGTTACATCCCGTACTGTGGCGGCGGGAAAGCCTCGGCGCAAGAGGAATTGCGCCCTGCGGGCGCGTTCGGCGGGGTCTGCAGCCCCGGCGGAACCGTATCGGCGACGCAGTTGACCTGCGGCTAAAGCGGCCCAGTCGATGTCGGCGGCATCGAGCAACCGGCGAGTATGCGCGTCCGCCAGACCATGGCTTTTCAGTTCCGCGCGGAGGCGCATCGGGCCATAGCCCTGCGCGGAACGATTGCGGATGAGCGCCTCGGCGAAGCGGTCATCGTCCTGATAGTGCTGCTCGCCAAGGCGATCCAGCGCGTCCGTGGCTTCATCGCGGGCGTAGCCGCCCCGATCCAGTTTCTGCCGCAGTTCGCGGCGGGAGTGCTCACGACGCGCAAGCATGCCCAGCGCCTTGCTGTAGGCACTGGGTTTGGGTTTTGCATCGGGATTGTCGCCACGTTTTTTCATGATGTCGCGAACTCAACTCCCTCTCCCCGCAGGAGAGATGGAGCGAAAAACAACGTCAGAAAACCTTATAGATCTGCCCAGTCTGCGCACCTTCCACACTACGACTGTAGGCCAGCGCAGCCCTTGCAGCGGTCACGGGTTCGTATCCACGGAAGAACGGCGCGTACGCCGGCATGGCTTCGACCAGCACAGTAGGGCTGACGACATTGATACGCAGACCGCGCGGCATTTCGACAGCGGCAGCGCGAACAAACGCTTCCACGGCACCGTTGACCAGACTGGCGGAACTACCCGCCACGATAGGCTGCTCCGACAGAATGCCCGTCGTGAGCGTGATGGAACCGCCACCACGCAAATGGTCGCGTGCAGCCAGCGCCAGATTCACCTGCCCCAGCAATTTGTCCGCGATGCCCAGCGTGTGCAGCGATTCGCCATACGGCGCAGGCTTGAAATCTGCGAGCGGCGCGAACGTCACATTGCCCGCCGCACTGATGACGGCATCCAGTTCGCCCGCTTGTTTCAGCGCATGGCCAATACTCTGGACATCGGTCAGGTCGATGCGGATGCTGCCGGAGTTGCGTCCGGCAGCCATCACTTCATGGCGTTGCGCAAGCTCGGCGGCGACCGCTTTTCCCAGCGTGCCGGACGCACCGACAACAAGAATCCGCAAGCGCCGCTCGCTCATGCTCAGGCCTCTTCCAGCGCTTCTTCGGAAGATGCCGGCGCGCCACCGCCATTCACCAGCAGACGCGCACGCAGCTCGCGATCGATCTCGTCGGCGATCGCTGCATTGTCCCGGAGGAACTGGCGCACGTTCTCCTTGCCCTGGCCGATGCGCTCACCCTTGTAGCTGTACCACGCACCGGACTTGTCGATCAGGCTCTGCGCCACGCCAAGCTCGATGATCTCGCCTTCGCGCGAGGTACCCTCGCCGTAGAGGATCTCGAATTCGGCCTGGCGGAACGGCGGCGCCACCTTGTTCTTGACCACCTTTACGCGCGTCTCGGAACCGATGACTTCCTCGCCTTTCTTCACCGCGCCGATGCGGCGGATGTCCAGGCGCACGGAGGCGTAGAACTTCAGCGCGTTGCCGCCGGTGGTGGTTTCGGGGTTGCCGAACATCACGCCGATCTTCATGCGGATCTGGTTGATGAAGATCACCAGGCAGTTGGACTTCTTGATGTTCGCGGTGAGCTTGCGCAAGGCCTGGCTCATCAGACGCGCGTGCAGGCCGACGTGGGAGTCGCCCATTTCGCCTTCGATTTCGGCTTTCGGCGTAAGTGCGGCGACGGAGTCGACCACCACCACGTCCACCGCGCCGGAGCGCACCAGCATGTCCGCGATTTCCAGTGCCTGTTCGCCGGTATCGGGCTGCGACACGAGCAGGTCGTCCACTTTCACGCCAAGCTTCTGCGCATAGCTCGGATCCAGCGCATGCTCGGCATCGACGAACGCCGCCGTGCCACCGTTCTTCTGGCAGTTGGCGATCACCTGCAGGGTCAGCGTGGTCTTGCCCGAGGATTCCGGACCATAGATCTCCACGACACGGCCGCGCGGCAAGCCACCGACGCCAAGCGCAATGTCCAGGCCCAGCGAGCCGGTGGACACGGTTTCGATGCTCTCGTCGGTGCGGTCGCCCAGACGCATCACGGCGCCTTTGCCGAATTGCTTCTCGATCTGGCCGAGGGCAGAAGCGAGCGCCTTGCGCTTGTTGTCATCCATCGTCTTGATTCCGGTCGTGGTGAATATGGCGTGCATGATGCCCCCTTGCCGTCTCACGGACTGGGATCATGCAGAACCTGAGTATCCCACATCGGTCAAGCCGGTCAGCTGGCTAATTTCTACTCAACCGGTCAGCGTTTCGCGTATGCCGATGAGCGCCGCCGCCACGGTTTGCCGCCGCACCGCCTCGCGGTCGCCGGCAAATTGGAACAACCTGGCGCGCGCTTCGCCGCCGCGCTTCTGCCAGCCGATCCACACCGTGCCCACGGGCTTCTCCGGCGTCCCGCCGGTGGGACCGGCGATGCCCGTCACCGCAACCGCCACGCCTGCGTCGAAGCGCACCAACGCGCCGGACACCATTTCAAGCGCTGTTTCCCTGCTGACCGCGCCGGTGCGTTCCAACGTGCTCCGATTGACGCCCAGCAGGGATTCCTTGGCGGCGTAGCTGTACGTAACCACGCCCGCATCGAACCAGGCCGAGCTACCCGGCAGATCAGTCAGCGCCTTGGCAATCCAGCCGCCAGTACAGGACTCGGCTGTCACCAGCATCAGCCTGCCCCGCTGCACATCGTCGGCGACTTGGGTTGCCCACGCTGCCAATTCGGCATCAGTAGGAACGGATGACAACTCCATGCGAGACTCCACAATTCTCTCGACGCCCCATTTTTCCGGCGCGAAGCTTTTCTTGTACCCCTTCCGCGCCACGACGCCAAGACTTGACCGAATGAATCAGGACGAACTTTCCCTGCACACCCCTCTGATGCGTCAGTACCTTGCGGCCAAGGCCGCGCATCCGGACGTGCTGCTGTTCTTCCGCATGGGCGATTTCTACGAGCTGTTCTACGACGACGCACGCAAGGCGGCGCGGTTGCTCGATATCACGTTGACGCAACGTGGCCAGTCGGCGGGCCAGCCGATTCCGATGGCCGGCGTGCCGTATCACGCCGTCGAGAATTATCTGGCCAAGCTGGTGCGACTGGGCGAGTCGGTGGCGATCTGCGAGCAGATCGGCGATCCCGCGCTCGCCAAGGGCCCGGTGGAACGCAAAGTGGTGCGCATCGTGACACCTGGCACGGTGACCGATGCAGCGCTGCTGGAGGAACGTCGCGACAATCTCCTGCTGTCGATCGCAGCCGGCGCGCACGGCAGCTACGGCCTGGCGTGGGTCGATCTTTCCAGCGGACGATTCCTGCTGAGCGAAGTGTCGAATGCCGAAGCGCTCGCCGCCGAGCTGGCGAGGTTGCAGCCCGCGGAAACGCTGGTCGGTGAAGATGTCGCGTGGCCGAAACTGGTCAGCACCCTGCCCGGCCTGCGCAAGCGGCCGCCGTGGCATTTCGACAGCGATGCCGCACGACGCGAACTCAATCGTTTCTTCGGCACGCGCGATCTCGGCGGCTTTGGCGTCGACAACATGCCGCTCGCCATCGCCGCCGCGGGCTGCCTGCTCGGCTATGTGGAAGAAACCCAGAAAAGTGCGCTGCCGCACCTGTCGGGCATGGCGGTGGAAAGCGCCAGCGAAACGATCGCGCTGGATGCTGCCACGCGTCGCAATCTGGAATTGGACACACACCCAAGCGGGCGCACCGAGCACACATTGCTGGGTGTACTGGATGAAACCGTGACGCCGATGGGCGCGCGTCTGATGCGGCGTTGGCTGAATCGTCCGCTGCGTTCGCGCGAAACGCTGCGTCGCCGCCATCAGGCTGTCGGCGCGCTGATCGAAACGCGCTGTTACGAAGCCTTGCGCGATCAGCTGCGCGGCATCGGCGATCTGGAGCGCATCCTCGCACGCGTCGCGTTGCGCTCGGCCCGGCCGCGCGATCTCTCCACGCTGCGCGATGGATTGGCCGCAGCGCCGGCCTTGCGCGCATCGATAAGCTCCGTCGACAGCCCGCTGTTGCACGATCTCGTCGATGGCATCGGCGATCACGCGGCGAGCGCGGAGTTGTTGAAGCATGCCATTGCCGAGCAGCCACCTGTACTGCTTCGTGACGGCGGCATCATCGCCGACGGCTACGACGCCGAACTGGACGAGTTGCGCCGCCTCGCCACGCATGCCGACCAATATCTGGTCGAGCTGGAAGAGCGCGAGAAAGCCGCCAGCGGCATTCCCACGCTGAAGGTGGGCTACAACCGCGTGCACGGTTACTACATCGAGATCACCAAGGCACAGTCCGACAAAGCTCCCACGCACTACACGCGCCGCCAGACCACCAAGAACGCCGAGCGCTACATCACCGAAGAACTGAAAACCTTCGAAGACAAGGTGCTCTCCGCCAAGGAGCGTTCGCTGATGCGCGAGCGCGCCTTGTACGAAGCCTTGCTGGATACGCTTACCGAACGGCTGGAGCCGCTCAAGCACGCTGCCGCCGCGATGGCCGAGCTCGATGTGCTCTGCACGCTGGCCGAACGTGCCGAAGCACTCGACTGGAGTGCTCCCGAACTCACCGATGTCGCCGGCATCGCGATCGAACGCGGCCGTCATCCGGTGGTGGAGAAAGTTCGCGAGGAACCGTTCGAACCGAACGACCTCGCGCTGGACGACGACCGCCGAATGCTGGTGATCACCGGCCCGAACATGGGCGGTAAATCCACCTACATGCGACAGAATGCGTTGATCGTGCTGCTGGCGCACATTGGCAGCTACGTGCCGGCGGCGCGGGCCGCCATCGGTCCGGTCGACCGCATCTTCACGCGCATCGGCGCGGGCGACGATCTGTCGCGCGGCCAATCCACCTTCATGGTGGAAATGAGCGAAACGGCGAATATCCTGCACAACGCCACGCCACAAAGCCTCGTTCTGATGGACGAAGTCGGCCGCGGCACCAGCACGTACGACGGCCTTGCGCTCGCACGCGCGGCCGCTGTGCATCTGGCGGCCACCAGTCACGCGTACACCTTGTTCGCCACGCATTATTTCGAACTGACCGAACTTGCATCGGAGTATTCCACGATTGCAAACGTGCATCTGGACGCCGTCGAATACGGCGACCAACTGGTCTTCATGCATGCCGTAAAGGAAGGCCCCGCCAATCGCAGCTTCGGATTGCAAGTGGCCGCGCTGGCCGGCCTGCCCAAATCGGTGATTGCCGATGCGCGACGTACGCTAGCCGAGTTGGAGCGCGGCATGCACGCGCATGTTGCATCACCTGCCAGGGAAGAACCCGCATCTCCGCAACTGGGCTTGTTCGCAGCCGCGCCCTCCATCGTGGAACGCGAGCTGAAAACCATGGACCTGGATGCCATGACACCTCGCGAGGCGCTCGAAGCACTTTATCGGCTGAAGTCGCTCTCTTGAAAACCCGCATGCGCCAGCGGCTTGCGCAATAGACAAGCTCGACGCAAACGGCATCGCATCCCTCGCTCCCGCACTATTCGCCATGGAGGGCGTTGTTTTGTCATGCCCTGGCCGCTGAGCGTCGCCCATTCGCTATTTGTAAAGCCGCTTTTCACTGAAGGTTTACAAGACGCGCACAACACTCAGAAGTCGGCGTCTGCCCCCCCCAAAAAGAGTGACGCCAACAAGGCCCGCTTGTCGGCCATGTTCGCCGGCGATGCGGCTTTTGACATGAAACCGCGATATCACTGCATTTCTTCATGCTTGTAATCACCTGTTCTGGTGATAGCCCGCTCCTATGGAATGCATTAGAAATATCAAATTCCGGTGGCTGAGCAGAATGCGTAGATTCGCTCCTAGCCAGCCGACGCCAGCCACAAACTCCGCCGCGCAAAGGGAACCGCCATGAGCAGCGAACGGTATACGCCCATCACCTATGACGCGCAGGCTTCCGATAGCCGCAACCGTTTTACCTCGCTGGCCCGCCGCCGATGCAGGGCCGCCCCTCATCGAAACGCGCGTGCGGCACTGGAGGCGATGAGTTAAGAGCCCGTCACTTTTCGATTTCCGTATGCAACACGCATAGATCAGCAGGACGCCAACGACCAAAGGTGGATAAGCCATGTCAGCCGCAATCGAATCGAAGTGCCCAATCAATCACATCACCGCCGGTAGCGGTACGACCAACCGGGACTGGTGGCCCGACCAGCTGAACTTGAATATCTTGCGCCAGCATTCGACCAAGTCGGATCCGATGGATGAGAGCTTCAACTACACCGAAGCGTTCAAGAGCCTCGACTACAACGCGCTGAAGAAAGATATCCAGGCGCTGATGACCGATTCGCAAGACTGGTGGCCGGCGGATTTCGGTCACTACGGCCCGCTGTTCATCCGCATGGCGTGGCACGCTGCGGGCACCTACCGCATCGGCGACGGCCGTGGCGGCGCAGGCTCTGGCCAGCAACGCTTCGCTCCGCTCAACAGTTGGCCCGACAACGTCGGCCTCGACAAGGCACGCCGGCTGCTGTGGCCGGTCAAGCAGAAATACGGCCAGAAAATTTCCTGGGCCGATCTGATCGTTCTTACCGGCAACGTCGCGCTGGAATCGATGGGATTCAAGACCTTCGGTTTTGGCGCTGGACGCGAGGACGTCTGGGAAGCGGACCAGGACATCAACTGGGGCTCCGAGACCACTTGGCTGGGCGACAATCGCTACTCAGGCAAGCGGGATCTGCAAAAACCCTTCGGTGCCGTCCAGATGGGTCTGATCTATGTGAATCCGGAAGGCCCGAACGGCAACCCCGACCCGCTCGCGGCAGCCACGGATATTCGCGAGACCTTCGCCCGCATGGCGATGAACGATGAAGAGACGGTCGCGCTGATTGCGGGTGGCCATAGCTTCGGCAAAACCCACGGCGCCGGCCCTACGTCCCACGTGGGTCCCGTGCCGGAAGCGGCCGGCATCGAGGAACAGGGTCTCGGCTGGAAGAGCAGCTTCGGCACCGGCAAAGGCCGTGATGCGATCGGCAGTGGCCTGGAAGTGACCTGGACCACCACGCCGACCCAATGGAGCAACAACTTCTTCGAGAATTTGTTCGGTCACGAATGGGAGCTGACCAAGAGCCCGGCTGGCGCGCATCAGTGGAAGCCCAAGGGCGATGCGGGCGCCGGGACCATACCGGATCCAAGCGATCCGTCAAAGCGTCGAGGACTGTCCATGCTGACGACGGATCTGTCCCTGCGCATCGATCCGGCCTACGAAAAGATCTCCAGGCGCTTCTACGAAAATCCGGACCAGCTTGCCGACGCCTTCGCTCGTGCGTGGTTCAAGCTGACACACCGCGACATGGGGCCGCGCGCCCGCTATCTCGGCCCGGAAGTGCCCGCCGAAGCACTGATCTGGCAGGACCCGGTTCCCGCAGTCGATCACAAGCTGATCGATGCTCAGGATGTTGCGTCCCTCAAGGCCAAGATCCTGGCCTCGGGTTTACCCGTTTCGCAGCTGGTGTCGGCGGCGTGGGCTTCCGCGTCGACCTTCCGGGGCACCGACAAGCGCGGTGGTGCAAACGGCGCACGCATTCGCTTGGCACCCCAGAAGGACTGGGAGGTCAACGAGCCTGCGCAACTGGCGAAAGTGCTGAAGACGCTCGAAGGTATCCAACACGAGTTCAACAGCGGGCAGTCCGGCGGCAAGAAAGTCTCGCTCGCCGACTTGATCGTCCTGGCCGGTTGCGCCGGCGTCGAACAGGCGGCGAAGAATGCAGGCGTAAATATCACCGTCCCCTTCTCGCCCGGGCGCACAGACGCCTCTCAGGATCAAACCGACGTGACGTCGTTCGCGGTGCTCGAACCGGTCGCTGACGGTTTCCGCAATTACATCAAGGGCAAGCCCCCCGTACCGGCTGAAACGCTACTGGTGGAGAAGGCCAACTTGCTGAAATTGACCCCGCCCGAGATGACCGTGCTGGTGGGCGGCATGCGTGCGATGAACACCAACGTTGGACATACCAAGCATGGTGTCTTCACCAAGAAGCCGGAGGCGTTGACCAACGACTTCTTCGTCAACGTGCTCGATATGGGCACGGAGTGGAAACCAGTCTCCGACGATAAAGACGTGTTCGAGCTGCGCGATCGCAAGACCGGTGAAGTCAAATGGACCGGCACGCGTGTCGATCTCGTCTTCGGCTCGAACTCCGAGCTTCGTGCCTTGGCGGAAGTCTATGGGGCTTTGGACGCGAAGGAGAAATTCGTCCATGACTTTGTAGCGGCGTGGCACAAAGTCATGAACCACGATCGCTTCGACCTTGCGTAAGTGCGTGCCAGGCGCGAGCCAGGGAACACGGAATGAAAAAAAAGCCGCAGCGTCCCCACGTTGCGGCGTTTCCGTCTGAAGTCAGGCGGCTTGCTGCGGGAGTGAATCAGGCGGCCATGCCCGAGACCGTGCTGCGGATCTCCTGGTATGGCGTGACGGTTTCGGAAGGCACGGCCGTCACTGGTGTTACAGGTGCTGCTGCGCGAGCGGAGAGGCGGCCCGCGCAAACC
Source organism: Dyella psychrodurans (assembly GCF_003363265.1). Lineage (GTDB taxonomy): Bacteria > Pseudomonadota > Gammaproteobacteria > Xanthomonadales > Rhodanobacteraceae > Dyella_B > Dyella_B psychrodurans. The sequence continues at coordinate 25,950 of NZ_QRBF01000010.1, forward strand.
AATTGATGAATGCTTTGCTGCACTTCGCGCTGACCGAACGGCTTCTTGATGAAGTCGTCGGCACCGAAGCGCTGCACGTAGAACTGCTCGGTGGCCTGCTGGTTGCCGCTGATCATCACGATCGGGATGTGTTGCGTAAGCGGATCGTGGCGCAAGGCGCGAAGCACGGCGAAACCATTGAGCCCCGGCAAGACGATGTCGAGGAAGATCAGATCGGGTTGCTCGGCCTTGGCCAATTCGATCGCGCTTTCGCCATCGACCGCCTTCTGCACGGCATAACCTTCCTGTCCGAGCAGCTTGCCGAGCACGGCGCGAATCGTGGGCGAGTCGTCCACCACAAACATCCGAGTGCCCAGAGTGGCCTGCAGCGTCCGTCCCTGCTGGACGGCCTGCGGCGCATGATTGCCGAGCAAACGCTTGAAGAATTCGATCCCGTTCATGGCTTCCCCTTAACCCTGCAACTTCCAAATGCGTTATTTCAGCGGCCCATCGCGCCATACCGCCTGTGTTTGGAAGGATATTCCCGCAGATTCAAAGGGATTTCTGAGATGTGCTGCTCATGAGGAGTCCTTAAGCCGTCGCAGTTCTCGACGTTCCTGCTTGTTTGGACGCGTCGGAGGGCGATTCAGTCCGGATCCGGATAGGCGACGCTGCTCGCGCGCCTGTTCCCTCGTCGTGCGGCTCGCTTCGGTTTCGCGATAAAGCGACTCGGCCACGCTAGCCGGTCCGCGTTGCAAGGAAAGCGCCTGGATTTCCAGCTCCAGCCGCTCTTCGCCGCGAGTCAAACGAACCCTGTCCCCCACGTGCAAGACCTTGGCGGGCTTGCAGCCGGCGCCATTGACGTCGACCTTGCCCCCGTCGATCGCCTGTTTGGCCAGGCTGCGCGTCTTGTACATGCGGGCCGCCCAAAGCCAAACATCGGCCCTTACTTCGGTGAGTTCTTCAGTCGTTGCGTGTTTCATCGGTGGCATTATCGATTCATTGCCGGCTCCACGCGATGGAGTCGCTCACTAAACTTGCACCAGGCTGACAATATTCGCGCACAAGGGGCCGGAATGCTCTTCTATTTGCTCGACCTGATCGGTGTTGCGGTCTTCGCGGTCAGCGGCGTGCTCGCCGCCTCGCGGTCGGGGCTCGATCTGCTGGGAGGTTTCGCGCTGGCCGCCCTCACCGCGATCGGCGGCGGCACCCTGCGCGACGTGCTGCTCAATCGCCACCCGATCTTCTGGATACGCGATGCGCGTTATCTGCTGGTCATTCTCATCGCCGCGGCGCTGACCATGATCTACATCGTGTTCCTTCCGCCGCCGGGAAACAGCCTGCTGATGGCCGATGCGCTGGGCCTTGCGCTATTCGCCATCAGCGGCGCCCAGATTGCGGAAAGCGCGGGCCTGTCGCCCTTGATCGTGGTGCTGATGGGCGCGATGACCGGTACGGCAGGCGGCATGCTGCGCGATGTGATGAGCGCGCGTGTTCCATTGATCTTCACGCAGGATCTCTACGCGACCGCGGCGATCGCGGGCATCGTCGTGTATCTGTTGTTGCAGAAGTTGAGCACGCCACGAAGCCTGGCCGTCGGCGTGGGAGTGGTGGTGATCCTTGGCGTGCGTGTCATGGCCGTGGTCTTCGGCATGCATCTGCCTCGACTTCACGCGTTGCATTAATTCGCGGGTAAAAGTGCGTTTCCAAGCGGTATCGTCAGCAAGGACAGCACGATGCCCGCACCCAGCACGGCATTGGCGATTTGCGGATCGAGTTCGTATTCGTCGGCAAGTATCGCTGCCGAAATCATCGGCGCCATCGCTGCCTGAAGCACGCTGACGGTCATCACCAATCCGCCAACGCCGGATGCGCGCGCCAGCAACCAGCACAGCAGCGGCGCCAGCAGCAGTTTCCATCCAAGGCCCAGCGCAAGCGCGTCGGCTTGTCCCCTGCCCAGCTGAAAGCGGAACTGCATGCCGACAGAGAACAACGCCAGCGGCGTGAGTGTTGCGCCCAGCGGTGCAAACACATCATGCAACGCGGTGGGCCAGCCGCCGAGGACACCGGCGACAATGCCCGCGATCAGCGCCACGAACGCGGGAAACGTCAGTATGCGGCGCACAATGACGCCTGCACTCGCGCTACGCCCTGCATAGATGGAAGCCACCATCACGCCACCCGATGCAAGCAGCGGAAAGGTGCCGAGCTGATCCGCCACCACCGCCAGCGACAGCCCTGCCTGACCGTGCAAGGCCTGGATCATCGGATAACCCATGAACGAGGTGTTGCCCAGTCCGCATACCAGCGTCAGCGCGCCAATACGTCCGCGCGACCAGCCCAGGCGCGGACCAAGCAAACCGAACAACAACCATGCACCACCAAACACGATGAACATCGCTGCTACGGGCAGCCATAGCTGGGCATCGAATTTCACGCGCGGGATGAGATCAAGCACCAGTGCGGGCAATGCGACGTTGATGACCCACCAGTTGATGCCCGGCACCGCGCCCGCGGGCGGCTTCGCCCAGCGCGCGACGACCATGCCGAGCACGAGGCAGGCAAACAACAAAAGCAGTGCGCTCATCGGTTTCCTGAAACGAAAAAGGCGGCCTCAGTATAGAGGCCGCCCTGCTTTCCTACGCTTGCAATAACGATGAGTCTGGACTGCCCTCAACCCAGCAATACGCGGTTCATACGCTGCACGAAAGCGGCGGGATCGGGCAGTTGCGCACCGGCTGCGATCTCGGCCTGTTCGAGCAGGAGATTGGCGAGATCCCCTGCCTTGCCCTCATCACTTTCTGCTTCCACTCGCTTGAGCAACGCATGCTGCGGGTTGATCTCCAGCGTCGGCTTGTTTGCCGGCATGTCGTGGCCTGCCTCGCGCAGCAGGCGCGCCAGATGCGGTGCCATCTCGTAATCGGAAAGCGCCAGGCAGGACGGTGAATCGGTCAAGCGTGCGGAAACCTTCACATCCGCCACGCGATCGCCCAGCAGATCCTTGAGCTTCTTCAACAGCGGCTCGGCCAACTTGCTGGCTTCTTCCTGCTGCTTCTTGCCCTCTTCGTCCAGCGGCAGATCGCCCTTGGCCACATTGCGGAGCTTCTTGCCCGCGTATTCGTTGAGGCTGCCGAGCATCCATTCGTCGATGCGATCGGACATCAGCAGCACCTCGATACCTTTGGCCTTGAATGCCTCGAGCTGCGGGCTACCCACCGCTGCAGCGTGACTGTCGGCCGTGATGTACCAAATAGTGTCTTGCCCGACCTGCATGCGGCCGATGTAATCGTCCAACGACACGTTCTGCACATTTCCCTCGCCCTTGGTCGAGGCAAAACGAAGCAGCTTGGCGATGCGCTCGCGGTTGGCATGATCCTCGACGATGCCTTCCTTGAGCGTGTTGCCGAAAGCCTTGTAGAAGGTTTCGAACTTCGCGGGCTCGTCCTTGGCGAGTTTCTCGATCAGATCCAGCACGCGCTTCACGCAAGCGGACTTGATGCGCTCGAGCTGGCGATTCTGCTGCAGAATCTCGCGGCTCACGTTCAACGGCAGATCGTCGGCATCGACCACCCCGCGCACGAAGCGCAGATAGTTCGGCAACAGTTCTTCCGCCGCGTCCATGATGAAAACGCGCTTGATGTAGAGCTTCAGACCCTTGCGTTCGTCGCGTCCACCCATCATCAGCTCGAACGGCGGCTGCGAAGGGATATAGAGCAGCGTGGTGAAGCTCTGGTTGCCTTCGACGCGGTTGTGCGTCCACGCCAGCGCGTCGTTGAAATCGTGGCCGAGCGACTTGTAAAAGCTCTGGTAATCCTCGTCGCTGATCTCGCTCTTGGGCTTGGTCCACAACGCCGATGCCGCGTTCACCGTTTCCCATTCGTCGCTGGGCTTGTCGTCTTTTTCGACCGGCATGCGAATGGGGAAAGCGACATGGTCGGAGTAACGAGTGATGAGCGAACGCAATTCCCAGCGCTTGAGGAATTCGTCTTCGTCGGCCTTCAGATGCAGTACGACCGCCGTACCTCGCTCGGGCAGCTCGATCTGCTCCAGCGAATATTCGCCCTTGCCGTCGCTTTCCCATTTCACGCCGTCGCTGGCAGGCGAGCCCGCGCGACGACTCAGCACCGTCACCCTGTCCGCCACCACGAACGCGGAATAGAAACCTACGCCGAACTGGCCGATAAGGCGCGCATCGCTTTTCTGTTCGGTGCTCATCGCCTCCAGGAAACGACGCGTGCCGGAGCTGGCGATCGTGCCGATGTTCGCGACGATCTCATCGCGGCTCATGCCGACGCCGTTGTCGCGCACGGTAATGGTGCGGGCTTCGGGGTCCCAGCTCACGTCGATGTGCAGCTCGGCATCGCCGGCGAGCAATACAGGTTTGGCGATGGATTCGAAGCGCAGCTTGTCGCAAGCGTCGGATGCGTTGGAAATCAGTTCGCGCAGGAAGATTTCCTTGTGCGAATAGAGCGAGTGGGTGACCAGGTGCAGTACCTGGGCGACTTCGGCTTCGAATTTGCGGGTTTCTGTGGCGGTCATACGAATGCTTCCAAGCTTGTTTATGTCGAATAAGTGTTACGCACTAACGCTTCGGCGCCCGTGAAAGTCGCCGAAGCGTGGCGATGAGCTGCCTGCTGATTGGTTTACTGCGCTTTCTGCAGCGCAGCGATACGTTCGTCGAGCGGCGGATGGCTCATGAAGAGGCGCCGCATCCCCTGCGCCAGCGGGCCTGAGATGCCGAATGCGGCCATCGTCTTGGGCAAGGTGCTTTCGCCATGGTTGAGCTGCAACCGCTGCAGCGCGGAGATCATGGCGCCGCGCCCGGCGAGCTTGGCGCCCGCGGCATCGGCACGGAACTCGCGCCAGCGGGAGAACGCCATCACGATCATCGAGGCGAACACGCCGAACACCAGCTGCAACACCACCACCGAGACTAAATAGCCGATGCCCGAGCCGCCACGATTGTCGCGACCACCGGAAAGCCAACTGTCCACCAGACGGCCAACGATGCGTGCCGCAACGATCACCAGCGTGTTGAGCACGCCCTGGATCAAGGTAAGCGTCACCATGTCGCCGTTGGCGACGTGGCCGATCTCGTGCCCGAGCACCGCCGCGACCTGATCGCGATCCATCTGCTGCAACAGACCGGTGCTGACGGCCACCAGCGAGCTGTTCTTAGTCATGCCGGTGGCGAACGCGTTCATTTCCGGCGCGTCGTAGATCGCCACTTCGGGCATGCCGATGCCGGCGTTCTGCGCATGGCGGCGCACGGTTTCGACCAGCCAGCGTTCGGCCTCGCTCTGCGGCTGCTCGATCACCCGGGCGCCGGTGGACATCTTGGCCATCCATTTGGACATGGCCAACGAAATGAAAGCGCCGCCCATGCCGAACACGGCGGCGTAGATAAGCAGTCCCGTCATGCCGCCGTAGCCGCGCGCGGCGGCCCACTGATCGACGCCGAACAGGTGGCAGACGATGCTCAGCAGGAACAGGACGGCGATATTGGTAAGTAGGAAGAGTGCGATACGGCGCATAGTTTTCTCAGGTCGTCACACAGTCGGACAATGGTAATCCGTTGCTAGAGATTCCGGCAAAATGGCGCGCTTTCAAGAGCTAAGCAGATGAACGTGCGTTCATGTCGAAGGTCCGGTCAGCCCACGTAGAATGACCCGATGAACTACCGCGGACGCTTCGCCCCCTCACCCACCGGTCTTCTGCACGCGGGTTCGCTGGCCGCAGCCCTGGGCAGCTGGCTCTGTGCCCGTCATGCGGGCGGCCAGTGGCTGGTGCGCATGGAAAATATCGATCCGCCGCGCGAAGTTCCCGGGTCCGCGGCGGCCATTCTCGCCGCGCTGCCGATGTTCGGCCTGGTCCCCGATGGTGGCGTCGTCTATCAGTCGTCGCGCCTCGCCGCCTATGACGCCGCCTTCGAGCAACTGCGTCGCGCCGATCTGGTCTTTCCTTGCTGGTGCAGCCGCAACGACCTGGCCACCGCCACGGGACTGCACCGCGATGGACGATGTATCGCGCAGGTGGACGAGAGCCGCGCACCAGCGTGGCGTGTTCGTGTGCCGGACGAGGAAGTCGCGTTTGTGGATGGCTTGCAGGGTCCCCAAGGGCAGCACCTGCGCGAGGCGGTTGGCGACTTCGTCATACGCCGTGTGGAAGGGTTTTATTCCTACCAGCTGGCCTGTGTGGTGGACGATGCCTGGCAGGGTGTGACCGAAGTCGTCCGTGGCAGCGATCTGCTCGACTCCACCCCCAGGCAGATCTGGCTGCAGCGCTGTCTGGGTTTACCCACGCCGCACTACCTGCATCTGCCCTTGGTGCTCGACGACCACGGCCGAAAGCTGTCCAAATCCGAGCGCGCATTGGAAGTCGACCCTGCGCATCCACTCCCCGGCCTGCGTCGGGCGCTTGCGTTTCTGGGCGCGGAGGCGGACGAAACGGCCACCAACGTGCCCGACCTTCTCCACGCCGCGTTGACACATTTCGATCCGCGTAAATTGACGCAATGCAGCGGTCATCGCGTGGCTTAACCCGGTATAACAGTCGATGCATCGCTGCAACATTTAGGTGACATCGAGAACCGATAGTGCTTCGTGCTGTCAGCGTATAACCCCAGGCCACACCGTCGATGCGGTGCGCGCCTCCCCAAGTAGACAATCAAGGAGATAGGTCATGACACAGCGTACGGCATTGGTTACAGGCGGCACTGGCGGCATCGGTACCGCAATCGTGCGCTATCTGGCCAAACAGGGACACCGTGTTGCCACCAACTTCCGCGATGAGGCCAAGGCACAGGTCTGGCAGAAAGCCATGGCGGACGACGGCATCCAGGTCTGCCTGGTGCACGGCGATGTCGCCGACCACAAATCGTGCGAAGCGTTGATCGAAGGCATCCACCACAAGTGCGGTGCCATCGACATCCTGGTCAACAACGCCGGCATCACCCGCGACACCACTTTCCACAAGATGACCTACCAGCAGTGGATGGACGTGGTGAACACCAACCTCAACGCCTGCTTCAACGTCACCCGTCCGGTGATCGAGGACATGCGCACGCGCAAGTGGGGCCGCATCGTGCAGATCAGCTCGATCAACGGCCAGAAGGGCCAGTACGGTCAGGCCAACTACGCGGCGGCCAAGGCCGGCATGCACGGCTTCACCATTTCGCTGGCACAGGAAAACGCCCGCTTCGGCATCACGGTAAACACCGTTTCTCCCGGCTATGTCGCCACTGACATGGTGATGGCGGTGCCGGAAGAAGTACGCGAAAAGATCGTGGCGCAGATCCCGGTCGGCCGCCTCGGCAAGCCGGAGGAAATCGCCCACGCCGTGGCGTTCTTCACGACCGACGAAGCAAGCTGGATCACCGGCGCCAACCTGGCGATCAACGGTGGTCACTACATGGGTTGGTAAACACTGCTGGAGCTAGCGCTCCAGCAGTTTCTCCAACACCTTGCCCACCGCGGCGAAAGCAAACGCACCCGTTACATGCGTGGCGGCCCCCAGGCCGCCACCACACGCAAGATTCAGGGCATCGCCACCCGGCGGACGCGTGCCGCACACGGTGCCATCCGGTTGCGGGTATTGGACGTTCTGCAGCGAATACACCGCCGACACGCCGAAATAGCGATCAGGATTGCGTGGAAAGCCGAAGTCCTGGCGGAGCTTCTTGCGGATCAGGCTGAACATCGCATCGTGTTCGGTACGCGAAAGATCGCGCACGCGAACCTGCGTGGGATCCGTGCGCCCCCCTGCCGAACCCACCGTCACCATCGGCAGCTTGCGCCGCCGGCACCAGGCGATGGCTTCCAGCTTCACGCGGAAGGCATCGCAAGCATCCAGGACGACGTCGTAACCGCGATCGAGCAATTCATCCAGCGTGGCGGGTGTAAGAAAACGCTCGACGGCCTCCAGCCGGATCGCCGGATTGATCGCATGCGCACGTGCGGCGATCACACCGACCTTCGGCTTGCCGTATTCGCCATCCAGTGCATGAAGCTGACGATTGGTGTTGGAAACGCAGACTTCATCCGCATCGATCAGGGTCAAGCGCCCCACGCCTGTGCGCGCCAATGCCTCGGCGGCCCAGGAGCCGACCCCGCCGATGCCGATCACACAGACATGCGCCTGCGCCAGGCGCGCGAGACTGCCCACACCGTAAAGCCGCTCGACACCGTCGAAGCGTTCGGTTGGAAAAGCTGCGCCACTCACGCCCGGTCACCCCGGGTGGGTTTGAAAACATCCGGATTCACAGGTTTGCCCAATCAGAAAATCTTGCGCATTTTAACCGTGTGCCGAGGTTGCCAGGCGGCCATATCGCTGCGGTATGCTCCGGGGCCACTGACCCTCACATGGACAAGGCTATGCGTGCAGCGCTCCTGATCGTGCTTGGACTGGCCATTGGCATCATCGGCACCGTGTTCGCCATGCGCGCGCTGAACGAGCGCAACCCGTTGCCGCACGCGGTAATGGTGACCATGGGTTTCCATCGCCATCAACTGCAGCAGGCGATCAAAGGGCAACGCTGCGAAGCCGCCGCGAGCCTCGGCCAGCTGCAGCACATGCAGATGACCGCCTCCGACATCCCCTTCGCCTTTCCCGATGCGCAGCAGCCGTTCCTGGATCTCGCCGGCCATCTGCGCACGGCTTTGCAAAACGCTGCGCAGTCGTCACCCGCAGATTGCCCGGCACTAGTCGCCGCGCTGAAACCGGTAGACGAGGTGTGCAGCCAATGCCACAAGCAATATCGCTGAGTTGGCTGAAAGAGGCGGTCAGTTCGGTACGGCATCGTCCGGGGCGGGGAACATCAGGATGGTGATTTCCTTGCCCTGAGGTATTTCCACCGCCGGCGTACCCAGCACGGCAATACGATTCTTGAAAGCATCCAGATCCTCGCGCTCTCCCAGCGCGGAGCGTCCGTTCACCGCCCAAACGCGGCCACCCTGTTTCCAGCGCACCAAGGCTTGGTCGAGTTGGGATGTGACCAACGCGGAACTTTCGATCGGCGTGCCGCTCTTGGGTTGCAGCACGGCCAGCATCGTGGGTGCATTCGGATCCGATGTGTAGACCGTATCGCCAGGTCGCACATTCGCCGCCAATGTTGCGGCGGCCATATCCCAGCGCGGCTTGGTCTCTATCCTGTACACAGGCCCAAGATTGATAGCGCCGAGCAGGAACAAAGCCGTGGCTCCCACAACGTACGTTCGGCGCGGCAAGGCGGCGGCGCCAAGGCCGGCGAGCACGAAAAAGGGCGCAGCGCTCCAGAGGATATAGCGCGGCAACAACATCGATTTGAACAGCGAGATGGTCAGGATCAGCATCGGCAAGACGAGCACGCCCAGCAGAAGGACACGCCGTTCAAGCTGCCGACAGGTGCGAAGCGCGCCCGCGCATCCCAACAATGCGACGAATCCGCCCAGCAATGGCACGGCCGTGTGCAACACGTCGAACTTGACCACGGCAGGCATGCGCATCAGATAGACGCTGCTGGCCGCCACCCACAGGTGCTGCCAGCTCAACTGGGGAATCCAGTCGAAATTCTGCAGGATGTGGCTATTGCCGGCGGCGAGGATTGCACCGTAGAGCGGCACCGTGCACGCCAGAATGGCCAATGCGCTCAACAGCCAGTTGCGGCGAAAACCGCCGGTCAGGTCGCTCGACGATTCCGCGCGAAGCGAGCGCCACAACAGGAACAGCGAGAGGTTGGAAGCAAGCAGCCACGGCGCCGCATCGCCAAGCACATCCAGCGCACCGATCGTGCCCAGCACATAAGTGCCCCATCCCCACCGGTCGGCATCGACGTTGCGGATATCCAAGGCCGCGCGTTGCGGATTCTGCGCCAGGCGCAACAGTCCCCACAGGGCGACCGTGATCAACAGCGTCACCAAAGTATAGGAACGCGCCTCCTGTCCGTATTGCACCTGCAAGGGAGACAGTGCCATCAGCAATCCGGCCACAATCGCAGCGCCACGACCGCCGATGCGACGCGCCATCGCAAACACCATGCCGATCGAAGCGGAACCGAACAGCGCCGAAGGCATGCGCAGCCACGCGCTGCTGGAGCCGAACTGGGAAATGAACTGCAGCAGCAGGAAGTACGTCGGCATGTGCCGGTTGGTGAAACTGTCGGCGATCAGGCCGCTAGGCCCCAGCTGAATGCGTTGGGAGGTCAGCGCCTCATCGAGCCAGAACGGTTGATGATCGATACGAAACCACCGCACCACCAAGCCCAGACACAGCACCGCCACCATCCAGGCGATATCGCCGGCGGGCCATTTTTCGCCATCGCGCAGGTGGTCGCGGTCGATCAGCATGGACGCCTTCAAACTACGGCGACCAGGAGGAAAGCGACAACAACGCGACCGGTGTGCACGCGCCTTAACTGACGGGGGTAATGCACCGACATGATAATTCGACCATCAATCTCGGCTGGGGATGCGCAATCTAACGCTAGAGAGATTGAATCGTTGTCAGGTATTTGTGACAAGTTGGTGCGCGTTCAGACGGCGCATTCAAACCGTGACTTCCGTCATGCCCGAAAAAAAGTCGGACTATCGAAGTGACTCGATGTTGTGTAACTCAAATGCAACAAAAACGCGTTCGATTCAGGAACCGCCGCGCCGTCAGATCTTTACCTGCCCGCGCAGCACCTGCCAGTACATCACCCAGTCGCCCATCAGACTGTAAAGCGGATGGCGAAACGTGGCTGGCCGGTTCTTTTCGAAAACAAAATGTCCGATCCAGGCAAAGCCGTAGCCGACCACAGGTGCCAGCCACAGCCAGACGAACCTTTCCGAAAACAGCGCATAAAACAGAATCAGCAGCACGAGCGAGCTGCCGATGAAGTGCAGTCGACGGCAACGCCGGTCGCGATGTTCATTGAGGTAGTAGGGATAGAAATCCCGAAAACTGGCAAAGGCGGACATGAGGCACCCCCGGTAACCTGACTGTCATCAAGGTTAGCCCGAACACCTGCGTGGCGCACGTCAACCGGGCAATGGAATGAACTCGACTTCGTCGCCATGCACTTTGCCGAAACGACCGGCAGTCCAATCCGCCTTGGCCTGCTCGATACGCTCCCGCGAACTGGACACGAAGTTCCACCACAAATGGCGATCGCCATCCAGCGGCGCGCCGCCGAACAGCATCAAGCGGCTCGCCGCTTTCGCCTGCACCGCCGGCGCGGAATCGCCGGCATTGACCGCCATCTCGGTGGCAGCCAGCGTGACGCCTCCCCAGCTGACTTCGCCTTCAATTACATGCACGCCACGTTCGTGGTGCTCCTGCGGCAACACCAAATGCGCACCGGCTTCCATGCGCGCTTCGATGAAAAACATCGGCGCGAACACTTTTACCGGCGACGCCTGTCCATACGCCGTACCTGCGATCAAGACCAGCTGTGCGCCGGGCTGTTCGATGTGCGGCAGGCTTGCTGCCTCGTGGTGGTGAAACTCCGGTGCAACCTCTTCATCGGCGCGGGGCAACGCGACCCATACCTGAATACCGTGCATGCGCTGACCGTCCCGGCGCGCATCCGGCGGCGTGCGCTCGGAATGCGCGATGCCCCGGCCTGCCGTCATCCAGTTCACCGCACCCGGCGTGATATCCGCCAGACTGCCGAGCGTGTCGCGATGTCGAATCGTACCTTCGAACAACCACGTGACCGTCGCCAATCCGATATGCGGATGCGGACGCACGTCCATGCCATTGCCGGGCTTGAATTCAGCCGGCCCCATGTGGTCGTAGAAAACGAAGGGCCCGACGCGACGCGCTATCAACACAGGCAGCATGCGCCTCACAAAAAATCCATCGCCCAGATCGTGCAGGCGGCCGTTTTCGATGCGAGTGGGTTGCTGTTCCACGATGCGGTCTCCTCACCAGGCTCGCTGATATTGCACGGGTGGCGTGATCGTTGCACCCAATTCCTGCGCGGCACGGCGCGGAAAATAAGGGTCGCGAAGGCTGGCCCGCGCAATCAGCACAAGATCCGCCGCACCACCGGCGATGATGCCATCGGCTTGGGCGGGTTCCGTGATCAAACCCACTGCGCCCGTAGGAATGCCTGCTTCCTGCCGAATGCGCGCCGCAAACGGTACCTGGTAACCCGGCGCAACCGGAATCTTTACGTGAGGCACCAAGCCGCCGCTCGAAACATCGACCAGATCGACACCCAATGCGCTGAGTTCGCCCGCCAGCCGCACGCTGTCGTCGATGTCCCAACCGCCTTCGGCCCAATCGGTCGCCGAAATGCGTAGCCACAAGGGCCATTCGGCCGGCCAGACTTCGCGCACCGCCGTGATCACCTCGCGCACGAGCCGCGTGCGGTTCTCGAAGCTGCCGCCGTATTCGTCGTTCCTGTGATTGCTCAGCGGCGACATGAACTGATGCAGCAGATAACCATGCGCACCATGCAGTTCGATGAGCTTGAATCCTGCGTCCTTCGCTCGCACCGCGGCCGCGCGGAAATCCGAAACCACTTTGCGTATGCCATCCGCATCCAGTGCCTGGGGCACATGCCAGTCCGTATCGAAAGGCATGGCCGATGGCCCGACCGTTTGCCACGCACCCTGCGCCACACTCAGCGAACCGCCACCTTCCCACGGACGCAGCACGCTGGCTTTGCGGCCTGCATGGGCCAGCTGCACGCCGGGAATCGCACCTTCTTCCGCAATGAATGCCGCGATCGACTGCCATGCCTTCACCTGGGTGTCGTTCCAGATGCCGACGTCGTGGGCGGAAATACGGCCTTCCGGGGAAACCGCCGTGGCCTCGGCAATCACCGCGCCAGCGCCGCCGACGGCACGGCTTCCCAGATGGACCAGATGCCAGTCATTGGGCACACCGTCCGTCGCCGAGTATTGGCACATCGGCGATACCACGATGCGATTGCGAAACGTGAGGCTGCGCTGGGCGTAGGTTTCGAACAGCTTCATGGGCGATACCGGCGTAGATGGAGTGGAGACACATGGCGTCGACATCTGCCTTGATCAAGACCCGGCACTTTCCAGACTCCCGCGCACGGCTTCGCTGCGTTGAATCCACTCGCTCAATTGCGCGACAAGTGCATAGGGAAACTTCATCCAGCTGAAATGATCGGCCGCCTGCCCGTCCATGCGTTCCGGCGTCATGACGTCCATGCGCTGGAACGTCTTCGGCATCTTGTCGAGCAGCCACGCCAACGAAGACTGCGGTGCAAGCCAGTCGTCGCGAAGACGGAGCGCAAACACGGGCATCGCGAGCGCACGGAGCTGCCGCTCAAAATCCACCGCCATGCCATCGGCCGAATAGCATCCGGTGCGCCCGCTGCGCGACCAATCGGCAATGACGCCGCGCGCCTCGTTGCCGCCAAACCCGAGGCGACGCCCGGGCAGGTAACCGACGAGCTGCGCCAAAGGCGATGCAAGCCTGTAGGCGATGGAAAGCAGCGCGCCGAAACGAAACCGCCGCCAATAAGGAGAACCGCTGCCGATCAGCATGATGCCCGCCACGGTATCCGGATGAAGGCTGGCATACAGGCACGACAACTGGCCGCCGAGGCTGTGGCCGGCGATCCACAATGTCGCCCTTGGCCAGCGTGCACGGGCCTCGGCGATACCTGCCGGCACATCCGCCTCCAGCAGTTCGCGATATCCCCAGTCGCATTGTCGACCTGCACGACGATCGCTCGATCCAAGGCCACGCCATTCGTGCAAAGCCATCGCCATGCCATGCTTTGCAAACGCTTCGGCCAGAGGCAGATAGTGTTTTGCGGGAACGCCTAGCGCAGGCAACCAATAAATGACGTGCGCCGGCGATTCGCCCGGCTGCACAATGATCAATTCGCTGCGCGCACCGTCTTTTGCAAGAACGGGCACGACGGTAGACGATGGCGTATTCAAAGCTGACGACGTAAGCAACGCGGACATCGGCGCAGGTTAACTAATGCGCGTTGCAGAAACAAAAAGGCCGGCGTCCGCCGGCCTTTTGCGCATAGGTTCGCAGAACTCAAGCCGGGCTGACTTCGTCAGCCTGCAGACCCTTCTGTCCCTGCACTACCTTGAAGCTCACTTTTTGACCTTCTTTAAGGCTCTTGAATCCGTTCCCCTGAATGGCTCGGAAATGTACGAAGACATCGGGACCATTCTCGCGACTGATAAAACCAAAGCCCTTCGCGTCGTTAAACCACTTGACGGTACCAACCTCACGATCCGACATGATTCACTCCATCCGTTCGAGCGTTTGACTCTGAGACCAGTTGGCCCGCCCGGGCCAACGGCTTACTGGGTATGCTGAGATCGAGTGAACGACACGGACGGACGGCATCCGGACACGCACGTTACCAAGCAGACGCAGTGAATAAAGCATAATCACAATCGTGAAAGCATGTGTGATGAAAAATTCACATTTGAAGTCACATTAGAAAATCGAATCTAAATACCCCAAAAACAAAAAGCCGGGCATTAAGCCCGGCTTTTTAAATCGATCTATTCAGGCAATTAGGCCGGAATGACTTCGTCGGCCTGCAGGCCCTTCTGGCCCTGCACCACCTTGAAGCTGACCTTCTGGCCTTCCTGGAGGCTCTTGAAGCCATTGCCCTGGATCGCGCGGAAATGCACGAAAACATCCGGGCCATTGTCGCGGCTGATGAAGCCGAAACCCTTGGCATCGTTGAACCACTTGACGGTACCGATCTGACGATCAGACATGAAACACACTCCAAAACTAGGTTTTTCGCAAAAAGAGACTGAACCACCGCGGACGGGGTCGACTTACTGGTGTGCTAAGGAAAACCCTAGGGGTGAGCGATGAGGCAGATCGTAATCGGCTGCATCGGGTCACATGACTCTGGTGACCCCGGCAAACACAGTGGCACCATCATAACCGCAAATGTGCGAGCAAAGCGAATGGGTGTTCAGGAACGCTGTTTTGCTCGCCGCCAAAGCAGTGTTTAATGCCCTTTATTAGTGCATTAGGAACGCGTCCATGGAATTGGCTAATAAGGCAGCCTTATTTCGACAGGCCCCTACGACCCGATTGGGCTGCCTTGCTCTGGGCTTACTTTTGGCCGGTTGCGGCCATGCAACGCGCAAGGTAACGCTACCACCACCTCCTCCTCCCAAACCCGTCGCTGCCACCGGCATTTCCCCTTGCGACGCCTACCTCGACAGTTACCTCGCCTGCCATCGTGCCGCGGAAATCTACACGCCCGACACGTTGCAGGCGCACTACCAGGCCATCCGCACTGGCCTGCTGCAAGACGCGAACGACCCGCGCACGCGCCCTTATCTCGCCAACCGCTGCATGGGTCTGCAAGCGCAGTTGAGCGCAGCGCTGAAAGGACGTTCCTGCAATACGCAGACGGCAAGCGGCAACGCGAAGAGTGCGAACAAGCCCTAGTGACGCCATAACGCGCGCAAGGCCGAAGCGACCGGCGCTGGCCGGCAACGCCCCAGTCGAATCTTCGGCGTGCCGTGCCACTGGGCGGTGACGGCTATAGCCGCGGCCAGCTCATCCAGCATGCGTTCCGAAGGCTTTATACCCTCTTCGAGAAACAGGGCTTTCACCTCGAACACGCCTTCGGCACGGTGCGCCTTCGCGTCGAGCCGTCCAATGAGGCGTCCTCGATGAAGGATGGGCAGCACGTAGTAGCCGTACTGACGCTTCGCCGAGGGGACATAGCACTCGATGGTGTAGTCGAAATCGAACAGTTCGCTCGCGCGCGCACGATCCCACACCACCGGGTCGAAAGGCGAAAGCAGTGCCGTATGCGTGGCGCGCAGTTTTCCGTCTCGCGCTTTCTCCAGCAATGCAGCATGGTCCGCGTGGATGTAAGCCGGATGCTCCCAACCGGCAACGCGTACGCTCAGCAACTCCCCTGTCGCAAGCAAAGGCTCCAGCTCGCCTGCGTCGACAGAAGGTTTGAGCCGGAAATAGTCCGCAATCCATCGCGCCTGTGCGATGCCCAGTGCTCGCACGCTGTCCAGGATGAAGCGCTTGCGCAATGCCGCTTGGGAATGCGTCATCGCCATTTCGTCGAACGGCGGGTCGAGCTTGGCCAGAACGCGCTCGGCCAGGTCGTAAACGCGCTGGAAGCGTTCGCGTCGCGTCACCATCAAATCTCCCGACGCAAACCATGCCTCCAGCCACCGCTTTTCGGGTTTCCATTCCCACCAGCCGGAAACGCCGCGATCCGCGCGTTCAAAATCGGAGGCACGCACCGGCCCCGACTCGCGAATGCGAGCAAGCAGATCGTGCATTTCCTTCAAGTGAGTGTCGCGAGTTCGCGATGCATGCCTGTCCGCCCAATGATTGCTTTCGGCTTGCGCGCGCCATGCGCGATGCAGGCCGATATCCGACGCGGTGACGAAGCACGCTTCATGCGCCCAGCATTCGGCGATGCGACCGGTATCGAGTGCTTCTTCGAGCCACGATGAAGGATAGTCGCCCAGACGGGCGTGCAAGACCAAGTACGGACTGCGCGCAACAACATGAATGCTGTCTATCTGAAGCAGACGCATACGTTGAATGGTTGCCAACAGATCATCGCGCTGAGCGCGACGTCGCGGCGCCTGAAGCAGTCCTTGTGCCGCCAAGTGCAACGCACGCGCTTGCGTCACGGTGATCGCCTTGCCGCCAGATGAAGATTCGCTCAACGGACGCACGCCTTTACGAAATGATGACATGGCTATTGTGCTTGGATTTATCGTCCGCTTGCTAACGTGGATATCGAGCTTGATGGGCCAGGATCGTTTTAGGCCACCTCAGCTGCGGCAAGCATGCAGTCCTGGCTTCTCGAGCGTTCTCGCAGGAGCTATCACAATGACATACCGCATCCCACTACTAGCCTCCCTCGTCAGTGCCGGCCTGCTCTTCACAGGTATCGCGTTTGCGCAGAGCCAGACGATGCCACCGGCGAATCCGCCGCAAAGCAACGTCGCACCTCCGACAACGGGCACCGACAGTACGACGTTCAATGCTTCGCAAGGCCAGGTGACCATCCATTCGACGATGAGCCAGACGCCTTCGACAGCTTCACCGCCGTCGTTTGAGCAACTTTCCGGCGGCTCGAAGTTCATCACCGAGGATCAGGCCAGCGCCTATCCGCCGCTCGCCAACGACTTCAGTTATGTCGCCGGCCATAGCGACCGTATCTCCAAGTCGCAATACGAGCGCTGGTTGCAGAACTTGAACTAAGCGATACGACGCAGTAACACCATGCGTCTGGGACGTAAAAAATGGCCGGCCTTATATGGGCCGGCCATCGCGTTGGAGCCTGACTCAGTCGCAGCGGACTTCAGTGGTGATGACCACCAGCACCGTGCACATGGCCATGCGCAAGTTCTTCTTCGGTCGCTGGACGCACTTCGGTCACTTCGATATCGAAATGCAGCGTCTGTCCGGCAAGCGGATGATTGCCGTCGATATGCACGGTTTCGCCGTCGACCTTGGTCACCGTCACGTTGATCACGCCCTGCGGACCCTGGCCCTGAAACTGCATGCCCGGCTGGATGTCCTCCACGCCTTGGAACGCCTCGCGCGGCAGTACCTGCACGAGTTCCGGGTGATGTACGCCGTAGCCTTCGGCAGGCGCCACATCGACTTTGAATTGATCGCCGGCGGCACGACCGGTCATCGCCTTTTCCAGACCCGGCACGATCTGGCCGCTGCCATGCAGGTAAGCGAGCGGCTCGCGCCCCTCGGAGCTGTCGATGACCTGGCCGTTGTCGTCGGTCAAGGTGTAGTGGAAGGACGCTACAGTGTTGTCGGCAATCTGCATGATGATCTCGCTGGAGTGATGGATCGCCGACCTTCGCCGACGAATGGGCAAGATTAACATCCCTCTGTGGTCCCGCGCCCGAACATGCCAGAATGCGGACCATCCCTATGACACCTCTTATCGAAGCCTGGCGCGACCGCCAGACCCACCGGCAAGTGTGGTCGCTGGCGTTGCCGATGATGCTGTCCAATCTCACCGTGCCCCTGGTGGCATTGGTGGATAGCACGGTCGCCGGTCATCTGCCGCAGACGCAGGATCTCGGCGCCGTGACGGTGGGCAGCGCGGTTTACACGCTGCCGCTATGGAGTCTCGGTTTCCTGCGCATGGGCACCACGGGGTTCGCTGCCCAGGCCAAGGGCGCCAACGACGCATCGGCTTTGCGGACGGTTCAAATGCAGGCGCTGCTGCTGGCCGCGTTGCTCGGCGTGCTCGTGGGCGCATCGATGCTGCCCCTGCTGCCCTGGCTGCTGGGCCAGATGCATTCCACGCCGCTGATGACCGGACGTGCGCTGGACTACCTGCATCTGCGCCTGCTCGGGCTGCCTGCGGCCTTGCTGAACTACGCCCTCGCGGGATGGTTCATCGGCGTGCAGCGCGCACGTACCACGCTGGCGCTGCTGCTAGTGACGAACATCGTGAACATCGCCCTGAACCTGCTGTTCGTGCCCGGTTTTGGATGGGGTGTTCCAGGCATCGCGCTGGCATCGGTGAGCGGCGAATGGCTTGGCGCCCTGTATGGGCTGTGGCGCGCGCGTCAGGCCGTTCACCAACTCGGCGGGCATGTCGACTGGCCGGCCATGCGTGGCTGGGACCATTGGCGTCCCTTGCTGCTGGTCAACAGAGACATTTTCGTGCGGACACTGGCGCTTGAAGGTGTGTTCTTCAGCTTGGCGCTGTTTGGTGCGCGCGAAGGCGATGCCACGGTGGCGGCCAACGCCTTGCTGCTCAATGGGCTCATCCTGACCGCCTTCGGCCTCGATGGCCTGGCCAACGCCGTGGAAGCGCTCTGCGGCCACGCTATCGGCGCAGGCGACGGGCATGCATTGCGTCGCGCGCTGGTTGTCGCGGGTGGCTGGTCGTTGATCGGCAGCCTGGGTGCAGTCTTGTTTTTCGCCATGGCGGGACATCTCTTCGTCGACCTGCAGACCAATCTGCCAGAGGTGCGGGACATCGCTTACCGCTACCTGCCCTGGCTGACTGTGCTTCCGGTCGTGGGCGTCTGGAGTTATCTGCTCGACGGCCTGTTCATCGGTGCAACCCGCGCGCGCGAAATGCGCGACGGCATGATGGTGTCGGTGCTGTTTTTCGCACTGCTCGTCCGGGCCACCCGCAGCATGGGGAACCAGGGATTGTGGCTGGCGTTTCTGGCGTTCATGGCGATACGCGGATTGAGCCTGGCGTGGTTCGGCCTGCGTATTCGCCGACGTCGCGCGTGGGTCGCCTGAACCTATCGCAGCCTCGGCAGGCTGGGCATACTAAAACCCATGAACGTTTTCCTGTCTCCATCTTTGCGCAGGCTGGGTGCCGCCTGCGCGTTGCTCGGCGCGATCGTCGCCGCACATGCTTCCGATAACGCGACGGTTGCGGCCGCCACCTCCATTCAGCAACTCACGACCGCGATCGATTCGCAGGTCGCGCAAACTCGCTACAACTCGTCGAGCTGGGGCATTGCCGTGGTGTCGCTCGATACAGGACGCACGCTGTATGCGCACGATGCCGACCATCTGCTGCAACCTGCTTCCACCGCGAAGCTGTACACCGCTGCGCTGGTGCTCGATACGCTGGGTACCGATTACCGCATTCCCACGCAGTTGCTGGTTACCCGGCCGATTGAACACGGCCAGTTGGACGGCCCGCTGATTCTTCACGGCATGGGCGATCCCACGCTTGGCACGCCAGACACCAACAGCGATTGGGCAGACCAGCTCGCCACGCAGTTGGCGGCCAACGGCGTGCATGAGGTACACGGCGACCTCATCGCCGACGATAGTTACTTCAGCGGTCCGCCTGCCGGTTCCGGCTGGGAAGCGCGCGATCTGCAAAGCTGGTTCGCCGTGCCCTCTTCCGCGTTGAGCGTGCAGGAAAACGTGGTCGATCTCACCGTGACGCCGTCAAGCCAGCCTGGCGGTTCCGTATCGCTGATGTTCGATCCGCCGGGTGCGCTGCCTCACGTCGTGAACACCATGACGACCGGCGCGCAGCACACGCGCAGCGACATCAATCTCTATCGCGCACCGGGCGATGGGACGCTTTACGCCTTCGGCAACATGCCGGCACGCGCGGAACCGCAAACATTCAGACTCGCCATCGCCGACCCCGCATGGTTTGCGGGCACGTTGCTGCGCAGCGCGCTTGCCCGGCACGGCATCCGCATCGAGGGCCAGGTGCGCGTCCAGCATTGGCCGGAACAAAATCACATCGGCCTGGACAAAGCCACCGTCGTGGCACAAGTACTGTCGCCGCCGGTGATGGACGTGCTCTCGCGCGGACTCAAGCGTTCGCAGAATCTTTACCTGCAAAACCTGTTGCAGATCGCAGGCGTCAAGGCGCAGGCGAATGCGGAGCAATCGGGCGATCCTAGCGAGGGGTTCCTGAGCAGCGAGGCGTGGGCCATTCGCGCCATGCACCAGTTGCTCGATCGTATAGGCATAGCGCCCGACGCCGCGCAAATCGAAGAAGGCGCGGGCTTATCGCGCGAAGACCTGGCCACGCCCAACGCGATGGTGCAGCTGCTGAGCTACCTGTCGAACCAACCCTACAGCGCGCAACTGCGCAACGCGCTGCCGAGCGCGGGCGTGGATGGAACGCTTGAATTCCGCATGCGCGACAGCGCCGCGGCAGACAACGTGCAAGCCAAGACCGGCAGCATGACGTATGTGCATTGCCTGGCCGGCTACGTCACCACGGCATCGGGCGAACGGCTCGCGTTCGCCCTGATGGTCAACAACTACGTGCGCCAGGGCGACGACCCTAGCGCAAGCCGCGATCTCGACGCGATTGCGGAAATGCTGGCCGCGTTCCAGGGTCACACCTGAAACACGGCATCCACGCGCTTCAGCGCTTCTGCAGATCCTTTTCGATTTTCTCCGGCGTGTCGTTGGGCGCGTAGCGCTTCACCACGTTGCCTTCGGCATCGACCAGGAACTTGGTGAAGTTCCACTTGATCGATTCGCTGCCGAGCAGACCCTTGGCCTGCTTCTTCATCCACTGATAGAGCGGATGGGTGTTCTCGCCGTTGACGTCGATCTTGGAAAACATCGGGAAAGTCACGTCGTAGCTGGTCGAGCAGAAGTTCTTGATCTCCGCCTCGTCGCCGGGTTCCTGGTGACCGAACTGGTCGCAGGGGAAGCCCAGCACCACCAGCCCCTTGTCCTGCTGACCGCGCCACAATGCCTCCAGCCCCTTGTATTGCGGCGTGAACCCGCACTTGGACGCCACATTGACGATCAGCATGGTCTTGCCGCGCCAGGCATCGAGCGATTGTTCCTTGCCATCGATATCGCGCGCACTGAAATCGTAGACGGTGGTCATGGTCATCGCTCCGGTGATGTCGATAGGACAGTCTACCCCAGCCCCAGGGCCTGCTGGCATAGAATGCACGCTCCGGCCACTGTCCAAGGTTCGTCGTGATCCGTTTTGTCGATGTCCACAAGTCTTACCGCGTCGATGGCAAGGACGTTCCCGCCCTGGAACCCTTCAGCCTGGACATCGCCGACGGCGACGTGTTCGGCATCATCGGTCATTCCGGTGCCGGCAAATCGACGCTTATACGCCTGATCAACCTGCTCGAACGCCCAAGCGGCGGACGCATCGTGATCGGCGATACCGACATGACGGCCCTGCCCGAACCCGAACTGCGCGCGGCGCGGCAGCGCATCGGCATGATCTTCCAGCACTTCAATCTGCTTGCTTCGCAGACGGTCGCCGAGAACGTCGCGTTTCCACTGCGCATCGCGGGCGAAAAAGATCAGACCGCCATTCGCTCGCGCGTCAATGAATTGCTGCATAGGGTCGGGCTGAGCGATCACGCCAATAAATATCCGTCGCAGCTATCGGGCGGCCAGAAACAGCGTGTCGGCATTGCGCGTGCGCTGGCCAACCGTCCTTCGATTCTGTTGTGCGACGAAGCCACCAGCGCGCTCGATCCGCAGACCACGGCATCCGTGCTGGATCTTCTTGCCGAAATCAATCGTGAGCTGAAACTCACCATCGTGCTGATCACGCACGAGATGGACGTGGTGCGCCGCGTGTGCGACCGCGTGGCCGTGCTGGATGCAGGACGCATTGTGGAACGAGGCGCCGTCGCCGACGTGTTCCTGCGTCCCACGCATGCGACCACGCGCCGGTTCGTCAGCGAAGCACTCCCGGAAGAAGAAGCCGGCGCGAACGTACCCTATCAGCATGTGCCGGGGCGCATCATGCGTCTTTCATTCCGCGGCGAAGCTACATGGTCGCCGACGCTGGGGCGCATAACGCGCGAAACAGGCGTGGATTTCAACATCCTTGCCGGACGCATCGACCGCATCAAGGATCTGCCCTACGGTCAGCTGACACTGGCCATGCAAGGCGCCGGCGTGGACGCGGCGCTGAAGGCGTTGCGCGAGGCTGGCATTGACGTCGAGGAGCTCACACGATGATCGCCGCACCCTTGCTGCAAACCCTGTTTCCCAACATCGACGACTGGGGCGAAATGGGCCAGGCATGCATCGACACATTGCTGATGCTGGGCGGATCGCTGCTGCTGACGATACTTATCGGACTGCCGCTTGGCGTGCTGCTTTTCCTCACCGGAAAAGGCCAACTGCATGCGATGCCGAAGCTCTATGCGGCGCTATCGCTGGTGGTGAATGTGCTTCGGTCGATTCCCTTCATCATTTTGATGATCGTGTTGATGCCGCTGACCTATGTGTTGGTCGGCACCAAGCTGGGCATCCGCGGCGCGATACCACCGCTGGTGATCGGGGCCGCGCCCTTTTTCGCGCGATTGGTGGAAACGGCGCTGCGCGAAGTCGAGCAGGGCGTGATCGAAGCGTCGCAGGCGATGGGTGCAACCACGTGGCAAATCGTCCGCCATGTGCTGCTTCCCGAAGCGCGCGCCAGTCTCTGGGCCGGTGTCACGGTGACGGCCATTGCGCTGGTCGGATATACCGCGATGGGCGGCGCCATCGGCGCGGGAGGCCTGGGCGACCTGGCTTACCGGTATGGGTATCTGAGCTACAAGTCCGACTACATGGTTGTCACGGTGCTGCTGCTGATCGTGCTGGTTCAGCTGCTGCAGATGGTCGGCGACCACATCGTGGCGCATTACAGCCGCCGTTAAAACTTGTCTGAAAATGCGGCGGTGACGAGGATAGCTTTTGCAATCGGCCGTATGGACGGCTATTCTGTTGCGTCGCACAAGGACAAATATCCCCATGAAAAAGCTGATGGCACTCCTCGCCGCCGCGCTTCTTTTGGCCGGCTGCTCGTCTTCGGGTTCCGGCGACTCCAACGGCCAGACGCTGACCGTGGCCGCCACCGCCGTTCCGCACGCGGAAATCCTCAAGCAGGTCAAGCCCATCCTGGCGAAGGAAGGCGTGGATCTTCAGATCAAGGTGTTCGCCGATTACGTGCAACCCAATACGCAGGTCGTCGAAAAGGCCATCGATCTGAATTACTTTCAGACCAAGCCCTTTCTGGACACGTTCAACCGCGAGCACAAGACCAACCTGGTGATCGTCACCGGCGTTCACATCGAACCGTTCGGCGCTTATTCGCGCAAGTACAAATCGATCGACCAGTTGCCCAGCGGTGCGACGGTCACGCTTCCCAACGATCCGGCGAACGAGGGCCGTGCCCTGCTTCTGCTCGCCAAGAACGGAGTGATCACGCTGAACGATCCGAACAACGAGCTGGCGACGCCGAAGGACATCGTGGCCAATCCGAAGAATCTCGTGTTCAAGCCGCTGGAAGCGGCGATGCTGCCGCGCACGCTGGATGAGATCGATCTCGCTCTGATCAATACCAACTACGCACTCGCCGCCGAACTCAATCCGACCAAGGACGCACTGCTGATCGAAGACAAGAACTCGCCGTATGTGAATTATCTGGTGGGCCGTCCGGACAATCAGAACGATCCGCGCGTGCAGAAGCTGGCCCAGGCGTTGACCAGCCCTGAAATCAAGGCGTTCATCGAGCAGAAATACAAGGGTGCGGTACTGCCGGCGTTCTGATCCGTCGATTCCGCATACAAAAAGCCCGCACCAACCGTGCGGGCTTTTTTTCGCTCAGGCTTTGACAGGCACGGGAATGTCGAACACCTGCCGCAGATAGGTGATATAGGCGTCGTCCTCGCACATGTTCTTGCCTGGCGAGTCGCTGAGCTTGGCCACGGGCTGGCCGTTGCAGCGAACCATCTTGATCACGATGTTGAGCGGTGTCGGCCCCACATCGTTGGTGAGATTGGTGCCGACGCCGAACGCAAGCTGGCACCGGCCGTGGAAGTGGTGATAGAGCTTCATCACTTTCGGGATATCCAGACCATCGCTGAAGACCAGGATCTTGCTGCGCGGGTCCACACGATTGGCCTCATAGTGCGCCAGCACCCGTTCGCCCCATGCGAAAGGATCGCCCGAGTCGTGTCGCGTGCCGTCGAACAGCTTGCAGAAATACATGTCGAAGTCGCGCAGGAAAGCGGTGAGACCGTAGACATCCGATAGCGCGATACCCAGGTCGCCGCGATATTCCTTCGCCCAGGCCTCCAGCGCAGCCACCTGCGAATCGCGCAGACGCGGACCCAGCGCCTGATGCGCCTGCAGGTATTCGTGGGCAAGCGTGCCCAGGGGACGCAAACCGAGCTGCCATGCCAGCCATACATTGCTGGTGCCAGCCAGTTGCGCGCCAAGGCCGTCGCGCAAGGTGGTCGCCACTTCCTTGTGCCACTCGCGCGAGAAGCGACGACGCGTGCCGTAGTCGGCGATGCGGCACTCGGCGTAGCCGGCCGTATCCCGCAACAGCGAGACCTTTTCGCGCAGGCGGCGGCGCCCTTCGGCCAGATCCAGACCGGCGTTCGTGTTGCGAAAATAGACTTCGTTGACGATTGCCAGCAGCGGCACTTCGAACAGGATGGTATGCAGCCACGGACCGCAAATCTTGATGTCGATCTCGCCATTGCCCAACGCAGAAGGAGTTATCTCCACATACTTCGCGTTGAGCTGGAACAGACCGAGGAAGTCGATGAAGTCGCTCTTGAGGAAGCGCCATCCGCGCAGGTAATTGAGTTCCTGCTCTGTGAATCGCAGGCTGCACAGCGCGTGCAGCTCCTCACGAATCTCGTCGATATAGGGCACCAGGTCGATGCCGGGGTTACGGCACTTGAATCGGTACTCCACATGCGCGGCGGGGTATTGATGCAGCACCACCTGCATCATCGAAAACTTGTAGAGGTCGGTGTCGAGCAGCGAACTGACGATCATGGATCACTTCCATGCCGGGGGAGAAAAACGCCGCGGCCATGGCGCAGCACTCGATAATTATCCTGCCGGAGCGATCGTTATGAATAGAGAAAGATAAGACCCCGGCAGCCAGGGGAGTAACTGCCGGGGCTTGTTAGGTCGCGTTCCGGGGGGAGGGTAAAAAAGGAACCGACCCCTGGATGTCACGATATTCTGTGCCACCCGGTCGTCGCCTCACGGCGATACGAGTCTTTAGTGTGGTCGTTGCAGGCTAAGTTCAAGGCTACTATCGAATCGGTTCAGCTTTTCTATAACTTGCAGTGCGCCGGACCATACGGTTTCATGTGCGCACATTTCCAAGTGCTTGTCGTTAAAGGGACTTGCCATGCTACGTCGTTGCCTATGCCTTTTTGCACTATGCCTCGCCCTGCCCTTGCACGCGGCGAACCTGAGTGTCGATACCGGTCACGGCGTTCGCATCTGGACCACGGCGCAGCTTTTGTCACACCCCGACGTACAGACCGTGACCATCCCCGTCGATGTGGCGTTCCGCCAGACCATGCGCTATCGCGCCGTTCCACTGCGCAGCCTGCTGCCTGGACTGGAACATGGCGATCAACTGCAATTCGTTGCCTGCGACGGGTTCTCTGTCGACATTCCCGCCGATACGATCCTCAACACGGCCGGCGCCAAGGCATGGCTTGCCATCGAAGATTCCGACAAGCCGTGGCCCGGCCTGCCAAATAACAAGGGAGACGCGGGGCCGTTTTACGTCGTATGGACCCGGCCCGCGGCCGCCGGTGTGAGCACCGAGCAATGGCCTTACCAGCTTGCACGCATTCAGCGCACAAAGAGCATCGCAGAGCGCTTTCCGCACACGGCACCGGCCGTATCCGTGCCCACAGACAGCCCGATCCGCCATGGCTACGCCGTGTTCCAGCGCACATGCTTTGCTTGTCACACCCTCAACGGGGAAGGCGACGCGCACATGGGGCCGGATCTCAACATTCCGCACAGCCCGACCGATTACCTGAGTGACGAGACGCTGCGCGCTTTCATCCGCAATCCGCAGTCGTTGCATCTTTGGCCGCAGGCAAAGATGCTCGGATTCCCGACCAAGGAATCGCTTTCGGATGCCGACCTGGACGCGTTGCTTGCGTACCTCCGCTACATGGCGCAGCACAAGGTCACGCAGTGACGGCCTCAATGCGCGAGCGCGGTCGACAGTGAGCCGGACTCTTTCAGCAGCGCCTTGAGTCTGTTTTCGCGCTCCTGCTTCGGTGCTTTTGCCAGCTCGCGCACGCTGTCGTAAAAAGCCGGCCATCGGCTGCCCGCCTGCTTGAACAGCACCGCGAATGCCTGCACCCATTGGTCGTAGAGACCGAATGGCAGCAAGGTGGCATTGTTGATGGGCCGCGCCACCCATGCATCGTAACGGTGATCGTTCGGCCAGTTCTTGTCGCGCCAAGCGGCATAGCGTGCGCGGAAATCCGCGATCTCGCGTTCCTTGCCCGCAGCCATCGCCGCATCGTCGGCGCCGCTTGCGTAGAGCGTCTTCAAACGTGATCGCAGGTCGAGCACCAACTGGGTGAAACCGTCTTCCATCGCCTGGCCGCGATCGTCGCCGACCGGCTCGCCGCGCGAACGATGCCATTCGCGCAGCCCCTGGTTCTCCACGAACATCGCATAGCTTTCATTGAAGGCCGTGTCGCCCTTCAGATAAATCAGCTGATGGGCAAGTTCGTGGAATATCGTGCCGGCCAGTTCATCATCGTCCCAGCGCATCATGCTGCTGAGAATGGGATCGGCAAACCACCCGAGCGTGGAATACGCAGGAACGCCGCCGACATACACATCGTTGCCCTGTGCACGCAAATGCACGGCACTGTCGACGGCCTTCTTCTGATCAAACCAACCCCGGTAGGCCACGCAGCCGGCAATCGGAAAGCATTGAAGTACTGCATCCACCGAGAAACGCGGCGTGGCGTAGACATTCCAGACCACATACGGCCGATGCAGCTCCACGTAATAGGTGTAGCTGCGGTTATTCGGCAGATATAACTGCTTGGAGGCGAATTGACGCGCTTGCTGCGAAAGCGCGAGGCGCGCCGCCAGCTTGGCATCGGTGGCGGGATCGGCAATGACTTTGTCTACCGACCGTCGCCGCAACAGCAACGCGCTTTCGCCATGCGTGACGTGAGCGTAATAGCGGAGATCGGCACAGGCACCAAGCACGGAGATCACCACGATGCAGCCGATCAGTCTGGCGCTTGGAAGGAGAATGCGAAGTCGTGTCATCTCCCGCATTCTGGCCTAAGACTCAGCCGCGGTCAGTGGCCGCCGTGTCCGCCGCCCGAAGACCCGTGCGATGCGCCGTGACCGCCAGACCAGCCGCCGTGACCGCCAGACCAGCCGCCATGTCCGCCGGACCAGCCACCACGCCCGTGCCAACCGCCACCGCCACGGTAGTAATGACCACCGTACCAATAGCCGCCGACGATGACACCCGGGCCATAGCAGCAGCCGTAGTACCCGTAGCCGTAGCCGTAACCGTACGGGTAATAACCGTAGTAAGGGTAGCTATAGACGACGGAAGGTCCCGTTCCGTAATAGGCATCGCCCGCATAGCCGTTGCCTTGCACATAGCTGTATCCCGGCGCGATGTAGCAACCGGAAAGCAGGCCCGTTAGCGCGGCCAGAACAAGGCCGGATATCACTCGTTTGATGATGGATTTCATGGCGGGGACTCCATGCTTCTACGTCAATACAATACTCCTGAACCGTTGAATATGCTCTGAGTAAAAAAGGCCGGCCCGCGCTGATGCGATAACCGGCCCTTACACCCATAGGCATACGGCAAAGAAGATTTCGATCAGCTTTTACCGTTCTTCGACTGGTCGCCGCGTCCGTGCGCAATATGGTTGTGCGCCGATTCCGCGGAATGGTTGCCTGCGTGGTTATGGACATCGCCGTTGCCGGGATGCGGAGCCGAATTCGCACCAGGCCACGCCGGCCCTTGCTTGACCCGCTGCTGCTTGGCTTGCAGCAAGGCCTGAATATGCGCGACAGCCTCTTCAGGGCTGATATGCGCCGTCGTGGGCGGCGCCTCGGCCGTCGACCTCTCTTCCGGCTTTCTCAGGACGGAGGGCTGTACCGTTGGAGCTTGTTTTTTCGCCGCCAACGGTTCGTTGGAAATAGCGGTTATGCCCAAAGAGCGAGGGCGCGTCGCTTTTTTTTGCGCTGCCTTCTTGGACGGTGCATTGCTGACCGGAACTCGCCCTGCCTGCTTCGATAACGGCGCTTTGGCAACGGCTGTCTTCTTTACCGTTTTTTTCGCAACAACTTTCTTCGCGGTCTTGCTCACGACAGTCTTCTTGCCAACCGCTTTCTTTACCGCTTTCTTTGCGGCCTTTGCTGGAGCCTTTTTCGCTGCCTTCTTGCTCGCCACCGCTTTTTTGGGGGCTTTCTTCGGAACAGCGGCTGGCTTGTTGACTGCCTTCTTCCTGGTCGAACTAACGCGCTTGGATACGTTGCTGGCCGCGGACTTCTTCGCGGCAGACTTGCGGGTCGTTGCCATGCGTGGGTACTCCGCCGGTGGTCGGTGATGTCAAAGTGTCATCATCAGGATGTATGCGCCGTGAGCAAGTGCCGGAATTCACATGCCGGGTTGCGCTAACGAACCCAGGAAATGCGGCAACACCATGGGGTTCACCAGCACCGTGAACACCACGCCATAAGCCGCTCCCCAAAGGTGGGCGCTATGATTGATATTGCCCTGCCCTCGCTGGTCCATGTAGATGGAGTAGGCGACGTAGAGCACCGCATAAATGATGGCCGGTATCGGTACGAACCAAACCAGGATGCGTGTCCAGGGCGACAGCATGATGAAACCGAACAGCACCGCAGACACCGCACCCGATGCACCCAGGCTGCGATAGTTGTTGTTGTGCCGATTCTTCAGATAGGTCGGCAAAATCGAGATGATCAGGCCGCCCAGGTAAAACAGGCCGAATCCGAACGCTCCAAGCGAGTCGTTGTAAAACGGCTCCATCTCCCTGCCGAAGAAGTAAAGCGTCATCATGTTGAACAACAAGTGCATGCCGTCGGCGTGGATCAACCCGTAAGTGACCAGGCGGTAGTACTCGCGCTTCCGCTCGATCGCTGGTGGCCACAGGATGAGATCGTCGATCAGGCGTCGATTGCTGAACGCCATGAAGGAGACGATGCACGTGGCGGCAAGAATAAGGAGCAACGTAATGGGTAACCCACCCGGCATATGACGAATCCGACAAAGTTTGGGAATCTGCCCATCTTGACGTTCACGGGCCAAGTTGTCGACGGCTAGAATGCGCGTTCAAGCCATGTCCCGTCGTCCTCGAGCCGTATGAAACCGATCCGCTACATGCATTTGGATGTCTTCGCCGCCAGTCCCGGCGGAGGCAATCACCTCGGCGTCGTGACGGATGCAACCGGCTGGAGCGACGCCCAGATGCAGCGCTACGCGCGCTGGACCGATCTGGTGGAAACCACCTTCCTCCTACCGCCCACCGATCCCAAAGCCAGTTATCGCGTGCGCATCTTCACGCCGCAGAAGGAGATTGCCTTCGCGGGCCATCCCAGCGTCGGCAGCGCGCATGCCGTGCTCGAATGCGGACTCGCGCAGCCGAAGGATGGCTTGCTGTGGCAGGAGTGCGGCGCAGGCATCTTGCCGATACGCGTGGAAGGCGGCGGCCCGCAGCGAAAGCTTCTGCTGCAATCGCCCGACGCCAGGGTCGTGAAAACCGGCCTGCATGCCCATCCCCTGCTCGCCGCCACGCTCGACAGCATCGATATCGGCGCACTGCCACCCGCCCTGGTCGACGGTGGCCGGCGTTGGTGGCTGGCCGAATGCGCGGACGAAGCGAGCCTGCGCGCATGGCAACCCGACCATAGCGCCATCGGTGCTTTGGCGGTCACCAGCGGCAGCATGGGCCTGTGCGCGTTTGCGCGCAGCAACCATCCCGATTATCAGTTGGTCGTGCGCGCGTTTCCGTCCGGCGTGGGTATCGTCGAAGATCCCGCCTCGGGCGCGGCCAACGGCCTCATCGCCGCGTATCTGCTGCATGCCGAGCCGAACGGTCCACTGGCACGCGGTTACTCCGTGAGCCAGGGACGCGAGATGGGACACGATGCGCTGCTGATTGCACACATCGTCAACGGCACGATCTGGATCGGTGGGCACACCAATACGGTGATCGACGGCACCTTGCATTGGAGCGACGCCTAAACGTCGCGCGACGCAAGCAGCCGCGGTTGAAACATCTCTGATTATTTCTTGCGATGCGCCAGATTTGCGCGGCGCTCCGAAACGCGTGCGAGCGCGGAGAGATCCATCGACTCGCCGCCGTCGGCCATCGCCTCCAGCAAACTGTCGCGCAGTACGCCGGCCAGCGGCATGGGCACTTGCGCAGCGTGGCCGGCTTCCTGCGCCAGCATCACGTCCTTCAATCCAAGCGGCAGCGCGAAACCGGGTGGCGTGAAACGCTGCTCCGCAATCGACTTGCCGTAGATTTGATACACGGGCGACGCGAACAGCGTGCTGGTCATCAGCTCGATGAAATCGGCCGCGCTCACGTCGTAGGCGCGCGCAAGCACGGAAGCCTCCGCCAGGCTCTCGATAGCCGTGACGATCATGAAATTGCCAGCCAGCTTCACCGCATTGGCGCGCTCGGGCACATCGCCCAGCGGCCACAGCCTCGCGGCCATGACTTCAAGCAACGGTCTGGCCTTCTCGATTGCGCTGCCCTGACCCGCCATCAGCATATTGAGCTTTCCCGCCGCTGCCACGTCGGGCCGGCCAAACACAGGCGCTGCGACATAACCCAGGCCACGTCTGGCGTGTTCTTCCGCGAGTTGCCTGGCGAGCGCCACGGAGATCGTCGCGTGATTGACATGCACGGTGCCGGAGTCCATCGCATCCAGCAGGCCGCTTTCGAGGAAGACTTCGCGCACGGATTGATCGTTGGAAAGCATGCTGTGCAGGACATCGCCTTGCGCCGCGCGGTCCGGCGTGCGCACTACCTTCGCGCCTAGCGATGCGAGCTTTTCCGAAGGCGCTTCCGACCTGTTCCAAACGGTAACGGCGTGCCCCGCAGCAACCAGGTTGCTGGCCATGGCGCCGCCCATGGCGCCCAATCCGATAAAACCGACTTTCATGGCGAATCTCCGATAAACGGATATCTAAGTGCAACACAACCGATGTTCAAGGGTTGCAAACGCGCTACACCACTTCGCCCGCCGCATAACCCGATGCCCATGCCCATTGGAAGTTGTAGCCGCCCAACCAGCCGGTCACATCGACCACCTCGCCGATGAAATACAAACCCGGCACCAGCTTCGACTGCATCGTGCTGGAAGAAAGACCATCCGTATCCACGCCGCCGAGCGTCACTTCCGCCGTACGGTAGCCTTCCGTGCCGCTGGCAACGATCGGCCAGTGGTGCAGCTGCGTTCCGATCTCGCGCAGCTCCGCATCGCGGTACTGGCGCATGGGGCGGCTGTGCAACCACAACTCGCACAGGCGTTGCGCCAATCGTTTCGGCAGCAGGTCGCCTAACGCATTGCGCAATTCGGCAGCAGGACGCGCCACGCGCTGCGCGACCAGCCAGTCGCCGATATCCACATCCGGCGAAAGGTCGATGCGCAAATCGTCGCCGGGCTGCCAGTACGACGAAATCTGCAGAATCGACGGACCACTGATGCCACGATGCGTGAACAACAGGCCCGCGCGAAAACTGCGTTTGCCGACGCGGACCTCCGCGACCGGCAAGGCAACGCCCGCGAGGTCCTGGTAGTGCTCCTGATGCTTGCCGCTCAAGGTCAGCGGTACGAGACCCGCACGGGTCGCGAGCACGTTATGGCCAAACTGGCGTGCAAGCTCATAACCGAAACCCGTGGCGCCCATGCTGGGAATCGAGAGTCCGCCGGAGGCGATCACCAACGAATCGGCATGAATCTCGCCCTTCGCCGTCAGCACGGCGAAGCTCTCGCCGGTCTTGCGAACCCGCTGCACCCCACAACTGGTTTCGATGCGAACGTTCGCTGCCGCACATTCGTCCAGCAGCATTCGCACGACCAACTTGGACGACTCGTCGCAGAACAACTGTCCCAGTTCTTTTTCGTGAAACGCGATGCGATGTTTCTCGACCAGCGCAATGAAATCGGCGGGTGTATACCGCGCCAGCGCCGATTTGGCGAAATGCGGATTGGCCGAAAGGTATTGCGCAGGCGTCACACCCAGATTGGTGAAATTGCAGCGCCCGCCGCCGGACATGAGAATCTTCTTGCCCGGCTTGTTGGCATGATCCAGCACCAGCACATGCCGCCCGCGCTGGCCGGCGGTGATGGCACACATCAAGCCCGCGGCGCCGGCTCCGATGACCAGGACATCCACTTTCACACGATCACCGTAAGCTTGCCTGCCCGAGTACACATGCGTGCATTATCCAACAGATACATGGCTTACACTTGCGGCCTGCCCCTGTTACGGACCATCGCCATGCCCTCCTTCGACGTGATTTCCGAGGTCGACAAGCACGAACTGACCAACGCGGTCGACCAGGCCAACCGCGAGCTGTCCACCCGTTTCGACTTCAAGGGTACGGACGCGAAGTTCGAGCTGGACAAGTTCGTCATCACGCAAAGCGCGCCCAGCGAATTCCAGCTGCAACAGATGATGGACATTCTGCGCGGCCGGCTGGCCTCGCGAAAAATCGACACCCGCGCGCTGGATGTTGCCGAGCCCGAAGTCAATCTTGGCGGTGCACGGCAAAAGATCACGGTGAAGCAAGGCATCGAGCAGCCGGTCGCGAAGGATCTGGTGAAAATATTGAAAGAGTCCAAGCTCAAGGTCGAAGCGCAGATCAACGGCGACAAACTGCGCGTAACCGGCAAGAAGCGCGACGATCTGCAACTTGCCATGGCGGTGTTGCGAAAGGCCGAAGTGAACCTGCCTCTGCAGTTCGACAATTTTCGCGACTGAGTCCCCCAGCCATGCTCCTCCCCTGCTTG
Source organism: Dyella psychrodurans (assembly GCF_003363265.1). GTDB lineage: Bacteria > Pseudomonadota > Gammaproteobacteria > Xanthomonadales > Rhodanobacteraceae > Dyella_B > Dyella_B psychrodurans. Next base: position 59,175 of record NZ_QRBF01000010.1, read on the forward strand.
CCGGGGAGGGAGTAGAAGCAGCGTGGACCTATGCCAAACCAGCGGCGATGTTCACGCTGATGGCGATGATGAACACGTTGAAGAAAAACGCGACCACGCTATGCAACAGCGCCGTGCGGCGCAGAGTGTGGCTGGTGATCTGCACGTCGGACACCTGGAAGCACATGCCGATCACGAAGGCGAAATAAACGAAATCCCAGTAATCAGGCTGCTTGGTGCCCGGAAACTCCAGACCCTCGTGCTGCTTGCCGAAATCGCCGTAGTAGCCGTGCGCGTAATGCAAGGCGTACATGGTGTTCATGAAAAGCCAGGACAGCACGATGCTGAGCGCCGCCATCCCCATCGCCTGCGCACCACCGCTCTTGGCGGCGTGCAGCTCCGTGGACAAGGCCACCAGCACCACGGTCGACAGGGCCACGGCGATCCACAACGTGCTGCGACGCCCGGAGTCCTGGGCATGCGCCTGGCGACACATGTGTTCGGCGTTCGTGCGGTTGAATAGGCGCATCAACATGCCGAGGTAGAGCAAGGCGCCGAGGTCGAAACTGAGCAACAACGCCGACGCGGGCTTCACCCCCGACGCTACCAGCGCGATACCCGCCGCCACGAACACCACAGCGGAAATCGCAAGCCACGGCCTTGCGCGCACAAAGCGTATCGGCGCCCAGCGGCGACGCGGAATCCGGGCTGCCGGCTTGCCTTCAGCGGGGGCGCTCATGAAAACGCCCGCTGTCTACCCTCATGGCGCCGATCACGCGTGTAGCTCCGCGTATTCGGGATGACGCTCCATCCACACGCGTGCGTAACTGCACGCGGGCACCACTTTCCACCCTTTGCTTCGCGCCGTCTCGAAGGCAGTGCGCACCAGATCGCTGGCAATACCGCGACCGCCCACTTCATCGGGCACGCCCGTGTGTGTGATGGTCATGACGCCATCATGCAAGCTGTATTCGAGCTCGCAGAGGACACCATCCACCGTCGTTTCAAAACGATGCGCCGCGCTTACATGACGAATGTCGTAACTCATGCTGCGTTCCAACAGGTTGCCGAAGACGTAAGCATAGAACGACGCGCGCAACGATGCAGAATCGCGGTGCTGAAAGCGATCATGCTGCGACTTGCGCCGCCTGCCGCTCCCTGCGCTGGCGCACGGCCTGGGCCAGCCGCTCCAGCACTTGCACGGAAGTATCCCAGCCGATGCAACCGTCGGTGATGCTCTGCCCGTAGGTGAGCTCGCAGCCGGGTACCAGATCCTGCCTGCCGGCCACCAAATGGCTCTCGATCATCACACCCTGAATACGCGTTTCGCCCGCTTCCAGTTGTGCGGCGATGTCGGCGACGACATGCGGCTGGTTTTCCGGTTGCTTGCCGCTGTTGGCGTGACTCGCATCGATCATGAGACGTTCGGTCAGGCCCGCCTTGGCCAAGGCACTGCACGCAGCAGCCACGCTGGCGGCATCGTAGTTGGGCAATTTGCCGCCGCGCAGGATCACGTGGCAGTCGTCGTTGCCGCGTGTCGATGCAATCGCGGTGTGTCCGCGCTTGGTGACAGCCATGAAATGATGCGGGCTCGCCGCCGCCAGGACGGCATCGACGGCGATCTTGACGTTGCCGTCGGTACCGTTCTTGAAGCCGACCGGGCACGAAAGACCGGAGGCAAGCTCGCGGTGCGACTGGCTTTCGGTAGTACGCGCGCCAATCGCGCCCCAGGCCACCAGATCGGCGATGTACTGCGGCGTGATCAGATCCAGAAATTCGCAGCCTGCAGGAAGGCCCAGCGCATTGATATCGCAAAGCAGGCGCCGCGCCTGATGCAATCCTTTGTCGATGTGATAACTCTCGTCCAGATCCGGATCGTTGATCAGCCCCTTCCAGCCCACCGTGGTGCGCGGTTTTTCGAAGTACACGCGCATGACGATTTCCAGCGTGTCGGCATGCCGTTCGCGCTCGGTGGCCAGGCGTTTGGCGTAATCCAGCGCGGCAACCGGATCGTGAATCGAACACGGACCGATCACCACGGCGAGGCGATCGTCCTGACCGTGCAGGATGCGATGCAAGGCGCGGCGCGCGGTGGCGACCGTGGCGATGGCGTGTTCGCTGGGCTGGCAATCCCGCATCACATCGGCGGGTGTGGCAAGTTCCTTGATTTCGCGAATGCGTAAATCGTCGGTAAGGCTGGTCATGACGCAACTCCTTTTATCTCGATGCCCGGCGACCCAAACAAAAAAGCCGCCAGGCTGGCTGGCGGCTTTTTGAGGAAAGTGGGTGATCTTGCTTAGTTACGATCGCGCACCATGCTCCGCCGCCGGCTTCGGATAGCCATAAAACCAGAAGTAATAGCGGCGGGAGGCGAGGATCATGGGAACAAGTGATACCACATCACAACGCCGATGCAAACAGCTGCGGCACGTTTCGCAATACGCTAACGTCCCGCGATTCGTTCATTCTTCGGAGTCGTCCCATGTTTCGTCCGCTCACCCTGCTCGCCACCGTTCTGCTTGCCTTGGGGGCCCTTGGCCCTTGCCCGGCCCACGCGGATGACGTGGCCAAGCTGGTGATTACCGACCAGAAAGTCGGCACGGGTTCCAAGGCGCAGGACGATACCGAGGTGCGCATCAACTACACGGGCTGGCTGTACGACGCCAAGGCTGCCGACCATCACGGCGCCAAGTTCGATAGTTCCTACGACAGCGGCCGTCCGCTGGTTTTTACGGTGGGTGCCGAACAGGTGATACCGGGCATGGACAGCGCGGTGCGCGGTATGCGTGTGGGCGGCAAGCGCGAAGTGATCATTCCGTCCAAGATGGGTTACGGTCCGCGCGGGGCGGGCAGCGACATCCCGCCGAACAGTGCGCTGGTGTTCGATATCGAACTGCTTGAGGTGCATTGACCCGTTTCATGCGGCTGTCATGCAAGCTCCCCTGATTTGGGGGATGATGGGGTGGCATTGACGTCGTACGTCCCCACTGCGCCCACGCTGGAGGATTGCCCGATGAAGCGAATGCTCTGGTCCATCGCGACCGCCCTTTTGATGATGATGTCCGCGACGGCGTTTGCCGCCGATGGCTACACCGTCGGCAACGTCAATATGCGTGCGGGCCCGGATCCGGGATATCCGCTGATTCTCACACTGGCGGCCGGCACGCCTGTTTCCATCCAGGGCTGCACGACCGGATGGGAATGGTGCGATGTGATCGCAGTAGGCAATCGTGGCTGGGTGGCCGGCACCTATCTTCAGTACAGCTATAACGACCAGCCCGTGTACGTGATCGATTACGGTGCGCGAATCGGCATTCCGATCATCTCATTCGCGATCGGCACTTACTGGGGGCGCTATTACACCGGCCGGCCGTTCTATCGCGATCGCGCGCGCTGGTACGGTCGTCCGATTCCGGTTCGGCCGCCGCCGCGCCCGTCCAGACCACCTGTCCGTCCACCCGGTGGCGGCAACCGGCCGATACCGCCTGGCGGTAATCGTCCGCAACCACCCGGCAACGGAAATCGGCCACAGCCCCCCGGCAGCAACCGTCCGCAACCGCCAGGAGGCGGAAATCGCCCACAACCTCCCGGCGGCAATCCTCCGGGAGGAGGAAATCGTCCGCAGCCACCTGGTGGTGGTAATCCGCCCGGCGGCGGAAATCGCCCCCAGCCGCCCGGTGGCAATCGGCCTGCTCAACACACACGGCCGGCACCACGTCCGAATCCCCAGCAGGGGAACAATGGGAACAACGACAACAACGGCCATTGAGTTGCTACGTCAAACTGGGTGACGCCGATGTCGAGGCCCTCCCGCTTTTGCGGCGAGGGCCTCAGTGCTTTCGGGATTACGAACTGCACGAAAGCATCGAGCAACCCGCGCGGGATTTGGCCCATTCCGGCCGTTTCTGCGCGAAGTGCTCCCGCCCCGGTTGTTCCTCGTAGGGGTGCCTCAGCACTTCGAGCAAAGTGTGAATGCCTTCGTAGTCCCCTTCCTTCGCCCGGTCGATGGCTTCCTGAGCGAGATAGTTGCGCAGGACGTAGCAGGGATTGGCTGCGTGCATGCGCTGCTTACGCTGTGCCGGTGTCAGCGGGTCTTCGCGCAACCGGGCCGCGTAGTCGTTCAGCCACTGAACAAAGTCGGCTTCTGCGGCGTCCAGCTTGGCCTCGTCGTAAAACGCGTGTCGCAGCGGATCGAGTCGGGGATGCTGCGGATCGATGTCGCTCAAGGCACGGAAGAACAGCGTCATGTCGACTTCCGCTTGCTGCATCAGTGCTTGCAGCGCCTCCATGCGTGCAAGGTCGTTGTCCCGGCATTCGGACAATCCCAGCTTGTGCGCGATGTTGTTCCGAATCTGCACGGTGTATTCGGCGACATAGGCGTCCAGCCCCGCCTGAAGCGGCGCGACATCGCCAAACAGGGGCACCAGCGCCGCAGCGAGCCGGCTCAGGTTCCACCACGCCACGCTCGGCTGCTGACCGAAGCGATAGCGGCGGCGCGATGCGTCCGTGGTGTTGGGCGTCCAGTCCGGATCAAAATCGTCGATCCACCCGTACGGCCCATAGTCGATGGTGAGACCGAGGATCGACATGTTGTCTGTATTCATCACGCCATGCACGAATCCGACCCGCATCCAGTGCGCGATCATCCGCGCAGTGCGCACGCAGACGTCGAGGAACCACTCGGCGTAGCGCGCCTCGCCGCGGCCGGAGAGACGCGGAAAGTGACGGTCTATCGTGAAGTCGGCCAGCTGGCGCAACAGCGCGATGTCGCCGCGTGAGGTCGGCAGTTCGAAATGTCCGAAGCGGATGAACGAAGGGGCGACGCGGCACACGATCGCGCCCTGCTCTTGCTCCGGGTGTCCGTCGTAGAACATGTCGCGCTCCACCATGTCGCCGGTCACCACCAGGCTGAGCGCCCGCGTAGTGGGGACGCCAAGGTGGTGCATGGCCTCGCTGCACAGGAATTCGCGGATGGATGAACGAAGGACAGCCCGGCCATCGGCACCACGTGAGTACGGCGTGGTACCGGCTCCCTTGAGCTGCAGTTCGAGTCGTTCCCCTTGCGACGTGAGCACCTCGCCCAGCGAAATAGCACGCCCGTCGCCCAACTGCCCCGCCCAGACGCCGAATTGGTGCCCACCATAGTTGGACGCCCAGGGTTCCATGCCATCCAGCAGCCCATTCCCGCCGAATACTTGGGCGAAAAACGGGCTCGCGACGTCGGCTTCGTCCAGACCAAGCCCGATCGCAACCTCACGCGACCAGGCCACCGCGCGCGGCGCGGCGACGGGGCTCGGGTCCACGCGGGAATAGAACGCTCCCTGGACCTGGCGGCTTCCCCGGCCATGATCGGGATCGCCCGGCAGATCGCGAATAAAAGCGTTGTCGAACATCAGCGAAGTCAAAGACATGGGCACGAATATTCGGGCGGCTTGTGGATGTTGCAAGGCGGATGACAGGGACCGAAATATTTCTTTCACACTCCCTACACATTTACCGTAAATCCTTGCTAAAGTGTGCTCGCGGCTACGCAGGGGTAGTCGATGGAGTACCGAACGATGCACATGCTTCTCGCTCGTTCCACCATGACGCGTGGAATGCAGCTGGTAGCAGGGATGCTTACCCGACTGGTCATGCACGACACCTCATCCGAGAGAAAGGCTGGCTCGGATTTCAACTTGGTCTCCTGGACGTCGAGTGCTCACTCTCGCCGCGAAGACGAGTTGGCGCGCAGCCGTCTGATGCAAACTCCACCGTGATTCGACTTCGGCAAACCGCTACGGGCTTGCCGCCTCGAGCAATCGCTGCACGTCTCCCGCATTGAGTTGACGCCACGCGCCTGCCTTCAGTCCGTCAAGCTGCAAGCCGCCGATCGTCGTGCGTTGCAACGTCTCGACATGGTTGCCCGCCGCGGCGAACATCCGGCGCACCTGATGATAGCGACCTTCGGTAATGCTCAGGCGCGCGCAGCGAGGCGCAAGCACGTCCAGCTTCGCCGGCAACAGGGGCGTTGTTTCCGATTCCAGCATCAAGGTGCCGCTGGCGAACAGCACCTGTTCGTCGCCGCGCATATCCTGCGCCAGCGTCGCTTCATAAACCTTGGTGATCTGCGCGCGCGGCGAAATGATTTTGTGCAGCAATGCGCCATCGTCGGTAAACAACAGCAAGCCGGATGTGTCGCGATCGAGTCTTCCAACGGTGGATAGCGCCGGCGTGCGTGCGCGATATCGCGGCGGCAACAAGTCGTAGACCACGCGTCCCTGGTCCTTGCGCGAACAGGTGAAACCCAACGGCTTGTGCATCATCAGCACCAGTCCCGCCGGAGGATCGAGCGGCTCGCCGTCGACGCGGATCTGCGCGTGCTCGACCTTGTCGTCGGCGTACAAAACCTCGCCGTCCGGATCCGTGATGCGCCCTTCGCGAAACATCCATGCGACATCCTTGCGGCTGCCATAACCGAGATTCGCAATCATCCTGACCAACCTCATCCGCGCACACCTCTTGCTTCGATCACCTTGAAACCATCCTGCGTCACTACCGTGTCGACATGTTCGAAATGCGCGGCGAGCGTGGCTTCGTACGGCAAATGGCGATTGGCCACCAGCCACAGGCGTCCCGGAGAAACCAGCGCATTCGCCGCCCGCGCGATGAAGGCGCGACCGAGATCGGGCAAATCCGCCCTGCCCTGGTGGAACGGCGGATTGCTGACGATCGCGTCGTAACGACGGTCGATGCCGGTGGTGACATCGTGCCAGTGCACGTCGAACGATAGCGTGCGGCCACTTTCCCGCACCGCACGCTCCATGTTGAGTCGCGCAGGTTCCAGTGCGCGCGCTTCCGCTTCGTACAGATCGATGGCCGTGACATGCGGACAGCGCTCGACGATCTGCGCAGCGAGATAGCCATAGCCCGCGCCGAAATCCGCGATGTGGCCGCGCAAGTCGTTTGGCAAATGCGCTGCCAGAAGCGCGGAAGCCGTATCGGCTCGATCCCACGCGAACAAGCCCGGGCGACTCAGGAAACCGGCGGCGTTGTCTTGCGGCGTGTCGAATGCAAGCCAGGCGTCGCGCAACGACGAATCACCGACCGGCATCTCCGAGACACCCCAGAACACGCGACACTTGTGTTTGGAAAGGTGGCTCACCGATCCGAGCAGCGCACTCAGATCCGCTTGCGCAGATTTCGCACCTTCGGCATTCGGCACGCAGGCCAACACCACGCCGCCGCCTTCTGCGTGCCGCGCCGCACGCGCAAACAGCGCGCGGGCTTCCTCGCGCTGTCGCGGCGGCAAAACCAGCACCAGCGAAAAGCGTGCGTCAGGCGTGGCGTCGCCAACAATGAAGCCGTCGCGCATCAGCGCATCGGCGAAGGGTTTGAAGCTTTGCTCGCACAACCAACCCGGCTGCGCCACTTCGCACAGCCGGTAACCGTGGCGCGCACGAAGAAACAACACGCGCCCGTCGGCCGGCAAGCGCACGGAGCCGTCGGAAACAGGAAGAAACAAAGCGTCCAGCACCGCATCGGGCGTGGACGCGTGGATACCGACCATCGTCAAGCGGATGCATCCGGTGAACTGACCGCGCGTATTGTACGCGGCCAGACGGCGAACCGACGACGCGACTGTCATCCACGCATGCAGTGGCCATGGCGGCCACCGCTGCGATACCTATCAGCTCTTCTGCCCCAGACGGCTGATCCAGCGATACATCGCGAAAATGACCGCCGCAAAGGCGATGCCGCCGATCCAGATCGACGCGTTCTCGAAACTGTCGCCCACCAGCCCCAGCGGCGAAGATTTGCCGGAGAACACCACGATGGCAGCGACCACCACGCCGATGATGCTCTCGCCCACGATCATGCCCGAGGCCAGCAGCACGCCAAGCTGCTTGGTGGCCTCGGCCTTCGGCGTACGATCCGCGCGCTTATCGAAATACCAGCCGACGACGGCGCCCACGACAATCATCAGCGTGGTGGAAGTCGGCAGATAAATGCCCAATCCAACGGCCAGCGGCGGCATGCGCACCGACTTGGATGTGCGGGCGAGAATTTCGTCCAGCACGATGATGCCCACGCCGATCAGCGCACCGATGCGTATCAGGCTCCAGTCGATGTTGTTCTGAATGACGCCTTGCGCCAACGCGGAAATCAGACCGGCCTGCGGCGCCGGCAACGCATGCGCCGGGTCGACGCCCGGCGCGCCGAGGAAGCCGTAAGCGTGATTGAGCAGATCCAGCACCGGCGGAATCACGATCGCGCCGGCGATCACGCCGATTACCAACGCGACCTGCTGTCGCCACGGTGTGGCGTCCACCAGCTGGCCGGTCTTGAGATCCTGCAGATTGTTGTTCGCGATCGCAGCCACGGCGAACACCACCGAGGTGATAAATAGCGCAAACGCCACCAGTGCCTTGCCCGAGTCGGCGGGCAGATCCGACTTCACGCCCGCGACAAGCAGCAATGCGGCGATGATCACCACGAGAATGCCGATACCCGAGAGCGGACTGTTGGAGGAGCCGATCAGTCCGGCCATGTAGCCGCACACCGTCGACACCAGAAAGCTAAGAATCAGCACGAACAACACACCGCCGATCACCAGCAAAGTGGTGTGCGAACCCAGTCCGCTGACGACGCTGAAGTTGCCCAGCAACCACGCAATGGGAAGCATGCAGACCAGCACGATCAGGCCGACGATGCCGATCGGCATGTCCTGCTCCGTGCGCGGCAGCGTGGCCGCCTTGCCTGCCTTGCGCACACGCGAAGCCGCCATTGCCGAGCTCAGGCCGCTGACGACCGGTTTGACCAGCTTGGCCAGCGTCCAGATCGCCGCCACACCGATGGTGCCCGCGCCAACGAAGCGAACGTAGTGACTCCACGCGCCTTGCGCGACATCCGAGACATCGCCCGTCGCAGGATGCAGCAACGTGAAATGCGGCACCGCCCAGCCCCAGCCGATCACCGCGCCGAGCAACATGGCGAGGCCCACCCAAAGACCCACCAGATGACCTACCGCGAACAAGGCAAACGACAGACTGAAGTCGTAACCGCTCGCCGAACCGCGATCGCCGATGCGGAAGTACTGCGCCACGTCGCTGGCGAAAATCTTCGTCTGCACGACGATGTAGAACACTGCGGCAACGACCGAGCCCACCACCACCGCCATCAACCCGCTGGTGCCGCCTTCCACCGACGCGGCGCCCGACGCTTCGGCTGCTTCACCCGATCCCACCTTCAGCACTTCGGCACACGCCACGCCTTCGGGATACGGCAGATCGGAATCGGTGACCAGCGCACGGCGCAGCGGGATCGTGTACATCACGCCAAGAATGCCGCCCGACGCGCAGATCCCGAACGAGACCCAGAACGGAAACCCCGTCCACCAGCCCACCATGATCAGGCCCGGCATCACGAAGATGATCGACGACAGCGTGCCTGCTGCCGACGCAACGGTCTGCACGATGTTGTTTTCCTGGATCGTCGCGTTCTTCATCGCGCGCAGGATGGCCATCGAGATCACCGCGGCCGGAATCGACGTGGCGAAAGTCAGGCCGGCCTTCAGGCCGAAGAACACATTGGCCGCCGTGAACACCAGCGTGATCACGATGCCTATGATCAGGCCACGGATAGTGAGTTCGGCGCGCGGCGCGGCGCCGGGTCCAGGTACTGCATTCACGGGCGATCTCCCCAAACTGTCCAAAGGAATGCTCTGACTCATTTTGCATGGGCGGCATGATGCCCAGAAAGCCCGCAGGGTGTGTTGCGCGGCGCAGTGAAGACTGGCTGTCTTTTCAAGCCGCGCGGCACAGCATGCGGGCTTTCTGGACATCACCCTTCGGGCCAGTCCTGTCTGTCCGCATCCCTTCGGCCCATCGACTCAACAGACAGCCAGTCTGCCTTCGCCGATGGCCCTGCGGCCTGCGGACAGACAGGACTGGTGACGCCTATGCAAAATGAGTCAGAGCATTCCCTACAAGATAGCGTGGATCGCCGGATCGATGTTGACCCACCGCAGCAATGGCGCCCCATGCGCGGGGCGCCGGGAACCTGCTAGCGCTTGAGTTTTTGCAGATCGCCGCGCAGTTGGCTGGCGATATCGTCGGCGCTGTCGGACAGCAGCTTCGGCAATGCCTGCGCGTAGCCGCCGTCGCCCGAACCGCTGGTCACGGCGGTCGATACCTGCGCCTTGTAATCGTGGTTGGTGTCGAAGCCCTTGGACCAGAAGGCGCAGTGCAAGCCCAGGTCCATGGACAGGTTGCCTGGCGCCTTGTCCTCGTCAACGCGCAGCGTTGTCGTCAGCGCGGTGCAGGTCACCACCAGGTCCTGAAAATAATCCGATTGCAGCCGCGCCCCGAGCTGGGACTGGAAGGCTGCCGAAACACCCGGCGCAGGTTCCAGGGTCACTTTGTGATCGAGGCCGCGCACGTCGAGCTTGTCGGTGCCGCCGGCTACTGTCAGCCACGGCGCGCCACTCGGCTTCACCAAATCGCCAAGCGGCGCCTGGACCTGCACGTTCTGGCCGCCACACGCGCCAAGCAGCGCCGCGGCGGCGCCGACCATCAGAAAGCGTTTCATCGTTGAACTCCCCCTACAGACAATGCTGAATCTAATGCAGTGCAGCACGCCATTCAACGTTTGGCGGCGTTTGTTGCGACGCAGGTCCGCACCATGCCTTTGGGCACAATGCACCGGGAGCTCGCTTGGTTAGTCTTGCGGATCGTATGTCCCGAGGAACCATCGTGCGCAAGATCCTGCAATCCGCCCTGCTCGCCACCCTGATCATCGCCAGTGGCCCGGTCGCCATGGCCGCAGACGATGCCAAGGCTTCGTCCACGCAGGACACCGCGACCGCCGACGGATTCCACCTTCCGCCCTTTCCGGCCGATGCGCATGCCAGCCAGTCCGCCGTGGTCGACGGCCGCACGCTGAAGTACACCGTCACCGTCGGCACGCTGCCGGTGCGCGATGAAAAAGGCGATGTCACCGGCCAGGTGGTCTTTACCGCCTACACGATCCCGGGCAAGGACCGTCCCATCACCTTTGCGCTCAACGGTGGGCCGGGCGCATCGTCGGTGTATCTCAATTTCGGCGCGATCGGACCCAAGCGCGTGAACTTCGGCGTGGATGGCGACAATCCCTCCGATCCCGCCACGCTGCACGACAACCCGGGCACATGGCTCGGTTTCACCGATCTGGTCTTCATCGATCCGATCGGCACCGGCTACAGCCGTGCGCTGGTGCCCGATGACAAGGCCACCAAGCTGTTCTACAGCACCGACAACGACATCAAGTATCTCTCGCGCATCGTGTACGACTGGCTGGTGAAGAACGGCCGCATGGAGTCGCGCAAGTATCTTGTCGGCGAAAGCTACGGCGGTTTCCGCGGTCCGCGCATCACCGAATATCTGCAGACTCAACTCGGTGTCGCGATGAACGGGCTGGTGTTGCTGTCGCCCTATCTCGACGGCGCATCGTCCGACGATGGCGATGTGTCGCCGCTGCCGTGGATGCTCACGCTGCCATCCATCGCCGCCGCGCATCTCGAACGCGAGCACCGGCTGACGCCGGAGGCGATGGCGCCCGTCATCGATTACACGCGCACCGACTACGCCACCGCCTTGATGAAAGGCCGCAGCGACCCTGCCGCCACGGACGCGATGATCCAGAAGGTCACCGAACTCACCGGCCTCGATCCCGTGTTCGTCAAACGCTCGGGCGGCCGCATCGAAACGCAGGCCTATCTGCGCGAGGTGTATCGCGCCGAAGGCAAGCTCGGCAGCCGCTACGATTCCAACGTGACCGCATGGGATCCGTTCCCCTACGCGCCGCATCAGGTCGGCGGCGATCCGATCCTCAACGGCATCATCGCGCCTACCACGACGGCGATGGTCAACTTCGTCACGCAGACGGTGGGCTGGAAATACTACGGTCGCTACAACGCACTGAGCTACGACGTGAACAACCTCTGGCACGAGGACGACGATGCCAACAAGGGGTCCGTGAGCCAGTTGCGCCAGGCCGTCGCGAACGATCCCGGCCTGCACGTGCTGATCGCGCATGGCTGGGACGATCTCTCCTGCCCGTTCATGGCCTCCATCCTGGTCGTCGATCAGATGCCTGCGATGGGCGATTCTTCGCGCGTGCAGGTCAAGGAATATCCCGGCGGCCACATGTTCTACGCACGAACCAGCAGCCAGGCGACACTGCTGCAGGACGTCAAAGCGCTTTACGGTTCGCGTTGAGCCGATGAATCCTGCGCGGACGAAAGCGATGCCGGGTCCACGCCAGGGTGACGCTCGCGCCACGCCGCCAACGCCTCGCGGTAATGCTGTCGTGCATCTTCGTAGAGATCGAAGATGCACGGATCGCAGCCATTGCCGCAGCAGTCGCCGGGATCGGGCTCGACGGGCGGTCGAGGCGGCGGATCGTCGCTTGATGCGATATGAGCGGGGCTTGGCGTGTCGTCGTTCATCGGTACATGAAATTTTCTCATAGCCGACATGGCTCCGCATGCTGCCAACTTCAAGCGCATGCCTGGATACTGTGCAAGGCAGGCTCGACCTGAGCACATCCCATGGCTCCCACTTTGGATACCCCTATGCGCCGCGTTTTCTCCCGTAGTTTTTGTCGCGTGTTTACCGGCCTTTTGCTGACCACGCTTGCTGCCGGCACGTGTGCGATGGCGCAAACATCGTCGTCGCCCTATCGCATCGTCGGTTACGCCGGCGGCTGGAATCCGGTGCAGACCAAGGACGTCGGCAAGATCGACACGCTCATCTTCGCCTTCGCGCATCCGAAGAACGGTCGCGTGACGATCGATGAAAAAGACTTGCCGCATCTGCGCGATCTCGTCGCGTTGAAAGTGATCAATCCGAAACTCAAGGTCGATATCTCGGTCGGCGGCTGGACCGTCGGCGGCTTTTCCGAAGCGGCCAGCAGCGAGGCCGGACGTCGGCTGTTTGCCGACACCGCTGCGCAACTGGTTGCCGATCAGCATGCGGATGGCATCGACGTGGACTGGGAATATCCCGGCCATCACGAATCGGGTATCAAGTCGAGCCCGCAGGACAAGACCAACTACACGCTGCTGTTGCAGGCGATCCGCGCCAGCCTCGATCGCGTCGGTGCCAAACACGGCCGTACCGGTGCCAACCATTACACGCTCAGCGTGGCGATCGCCGACGGTCCCTTCGTCAGCGACATCGACATCGGCGCGATCAACCCGTATCTGGATTGGTTCAACCTGATGACGTACGACTTCGTCAACGCCATGACGCCGACCACGGGACATCACACGGGCCTGCATGCCTCGGCGCTCATCGCGGGCGACGGACGTACGACCGATCGTGCCGTACAGCAATTCCTGGCAGCTGGCGTGCCGCCGCAGAAGCTGTTGATCGGCGCTGCCCTCTACGGTCGCGAATTCGCCGATGTGAAACCCGATCACAACGGTCTCTACCAGACCTATGGGCACTACCAGGGCGGGCACGACTGGCCCGAACTGAAGCAGGATTTCATCAACAAGAACGGCTATGTGCGCTACTGGGACGATGCCGCGCAGGCACCCTGGCTGTGGAATGCGCAAACGCACCGATTCATCAGCTACGACGACCCGCAATCGATGGCCGCCAAGGCCGCATACGTCAAGGCGCAGCACCTGGGCGGCATCATGTATTGGGAGCAGTCGATCGATCCCAGCGACGAACTGCTGGACGACATGTGGCGCGGGCTGCGCTAAGCGCAGGCCCGCACCGGTCGTGCATTACTTCGGCTTGCGGAAGCGATAGATGAATTGATCGGTATGGCCGCGGATCGAGGAATCGAAGACCTTGATCGTGTGCGGATCGTTCGGATTGCGCAACACATTGCTCTCGCCGGCAAACACGAAGCCCACCGATTCCACCTGCTTCTTCACGATTTCCGGATCGATGCGATGCAGGGTGTCGGTGTCGGCCATGCCCGAGCCTGCCGGCGCAACGTGGTCGACCACCACGAACAAACCACCCGGCTTGAGTGCCGCATACACCTGCTTGTCGAACGCGACCGGATCGACCTTGCCCATGAAGGCATCCGGATAGTCGTGATAGTTCTGCGAGGTAAAGACCAGATCGACCGAGTCGGGCACGGTCAGTTGCGCTGCGGGCTGTTTGAGCACCGAGACATTCGCGTAGTGCGTATCGGCTGCGAGCTTGTCGGAGGTTGCCACGTTATCGGCATCCTCCTTGGCATATTCGTTCGGCCACAGCGCGTAGACATGTCCCTGCGCACCGACGATACCGCTGAACACGCGCGTGAAATAACCGCTGCCCGGAATCAACTCCAGCACTTTCTGTCCTGGCTTCACTTCGCTGAAAACCATGATGTCCGTGATCTTGCGCCGGGCATCGTTGCTGGCGTCTTGCGCGCGGGCAGGATCGTTGACGGCAGCCTTAACGTAAGGTGGTACAAAGTGCACGGCCTGCATGTGATTCGTTTGTGCGGTTTGCCCCAGGGTTGCTCCGGGAATGATCAGTGCCGCAAGCAAAGCGACGTGTATCGAACGCATGACGATCTCCTGATGAGGATGAGCCTCTGCAAAATTGTGCGCTCACCGGTCGATGCCGCCTACCTGACCTTTGGCCCATATGACGTCGCAGATTGCCCGCGAACGTCCGGAGCGTGCAGAGCGTCAACGCGTCGGATTGAGCAGGGGCCAGCGACCTAACTGCTCGTAGTGCCCCTTCCCTACCACGTTATGAATCAGCGCGACGCTTTCTATCTGCCATGCAATAGGCACGACCGGTGCCGCCTGCGGCAACTCCCGACGCCCGTAGGCCAGCGTGACGTGGGGCGTGAATTGGCGTTCGATATGTCGATGCAGGCCCACGTGCGCCAGCGCCGAGTTCAGATCGCGCCACAGCACAAGCATGGCATCGGGTACGAACGTGCCACGTAGTACGCAAGGTGGTTCGCGTCCGCGAAAGCTGGTGGCGTAATCCAGCGACCATAAGAACGACACAGCACAGAGCTGTTTTGCAGCCGCCCGGGCCTTCTCGACCACGTCCTCCGGCAACTGCGGATAATCGCCGAGAAAATTCAACGTGGCGTGATAACGCTCGGACTTCACCCAGCGCGCACGCAGCTCGGGATATTGCTCCTGGATCAGCACCGCCGCGCGACCGATGGCATGACGCGTGGCCTCGTCCGGCATCAACGCGAAGAACAGACGGTGCGTCTCGGCAAGGGTGACGGGCGGTTGTCCGAAAAGCCCGAGCTGCGAGGCTTTTGACTGGGTGATACCGGCAGGCATGGCTGAAAGCCTACTCCATCCCCGGGCGAAGGCGTACGTTAGGCTTAGCACCCCATCCGCCCATGAACGAATGCATCATGACCAAGACACCGAACATCTCCGCGCATGACGCGCAGCCCATGCGCGATCGCGTCGTACTTGTCACCGGCGGCGCGCAGGGGATCGGTCGAGGCATCGCCCAGGCGGTGTTGGGCGCCGGAGGCTCAGTCATGATCGGCGATCTGGATGCCGAAGCCGGACGTGCCTGCCTGCAGGAATGGCAAGTTGGGCCACGCGCCGCATTTCACGCACTGGATGTCGCACGAGAAGCGAGCGTTCGACGCTGGACGGATGCAGCCCTTGCGCGGTTCGGCCACATAGACGGACTGGTCAACAACGCCGGCATCGCCGATCCACATCAAGGGCCCTTGCACGAACTCTCGCTGGAGAAGTGGAACCGCTACCTGAGCACCAACCTGACCGGCGCGTTTCTCTGCAGCAAGCATGCACTGCCTGCGCTCGCCGCCGCGGGCGGCGCGATCGTGAACATCGCCTCCACCCGCGCGCTGCAATCCGAACCGGATACCGAAGCTTACGCGGCCAGCAAAGGTGGATTGGTCGCGCTGACGCATGCCATGGCGGTAAGCGCAGGGCCCGCCGTTCGTGTCAACGCCATTCTGCCCGGCTGGATTGCGACCGATGCATGGAAGAATCCGAACGCTCGCCGTCACCCCAAGCTCAGTCGTCGCGACCATGCGCAGCATCCGGCCGGTCGCGTCGGTACGCCGGAAGACATCGGCGCTCTTGCGGTGTATCTGCTTGGCGCAGCCTCGGGCTTCGTCACGGGCCAGCACTTTGTCGTGGATGGCGGCATGACGATCAAGATGCAGTACGTCTGAGCCACGCTCCGCACGAACTGTCGCAACGATCAGCCTTCTTCGCGAAGGAACACCGGCAGATCCGTCGTCGGCGGTGGCGTGGACATGCCGTACATCATCATGGCGACATGTCCTCGATGATACGTCGCATGGTTGACGACATGCAGCACGATGTCGCCGCGACGCATCGAGCCCTGCCCGCCGCCGATAAAGGTGAAATGAATCGTTTCATCGAGCGCGTGTGCATCCAGCGTTTCCGCCAGGCGGATGTACCAATCGTTCGTAGCCGCCTGCGCCGCACGCAGCTCCGCGAATGCAGGGCAATCTTCCGGATTGCGCGTCGTGAACCCATGGGGAACGCCTTCCAAATGGGCTTTCCAGACAAGATCCATGCAATGCGCATGGTTGAGGGTGCGCAGGATGCTGCCGAAAACGATGGGCTGCGCGCGTGTCAACGCCGCCTCCGGCATCGCCGCCAATGACTGATAGAGCAAGCGATCGGCCCAGGCCCGATAACGGGTAAGCATCTGAAGGTGTCGAAGCTGCGACATGCGTCTTATCCCTGCGACGAAGTGCCCCATGGTAACCGTGCAGCTATCGGACTCGGCACAGCCAATGGTCACCATGGGCTCATGTGTTCGCAAAAAGCCCGGTGCATCGTTCATCCGCGATTTGGTTTTCTCCAAAGTCAATCGGCACAGCACCTTGCAGGAATCAGGCAATGTGATGCACACAATGCCCGCTGAACACCGATGAACTTGTCCGTAAATACAGGTACTCCATCGAAAGTTTTCCCGCGTTTTCTGCTGTACGGTGCAAGCCTCGGAGGACACACCATGAAAACGACCATGCTTTCTCTGCAATCCCTTCCGTCCAAGCGTGCCTGGCTGGTGCGCGCGGCGGCTGGCCTGATCGCTGCCGCTGCCGCGTTGACCGCGCTTCCCCAGAAGGCGAACGCGGGTGTGTTTATCGGCGTGGGCGTATCGGTCGGTTTTCCGCCGCCGGTCCTGCCGGTCTACGTGCAGCCTCCGCTCCCGGCACCGGGCTACATCTGGACGCCAGGTTATTGGGCATGGAACGGCGACGCGTATTACTGGGTGCCGGGCACCTGGATTCTTCCTCCGTACTACGGAGCCCTGTGGACGCCTGGATATTGGGGCTGGTTCGGTGGTGTCTACGTTTTCCACGCCGGTTACTGGGGTCCTCATGTGGGCTTCTATGGCGGCGTGAATTACGGTTTCGGCTACACCGGTCATGGCTACGCCGGCGGGCACTGGGGTCCGGGCGGCTTCTACTACAACCGTAGCGTCAACCAGTTCGGCGGCGTCCACGTGACCAATGTCTACAACCAGAGAATCGTCAACAACACCTACATAAACCGCACCAGTTACAACGGCGGCCGGGGCGGCCTGAGCGCGCGCGCGACGCCGCAGGAAAACTCCTTTGCGCGTGAACAACATACCGGCCCTGTTGCTGCCCAACAGCAGCAGATGAACATGGCGAGCCATAATCAGGCGATGCTGGCGTCGGTCAACCACGGCAACCCGTCGATTGCGGCGACATCGCGCCCGGGCGGATTCACGGGTGCGGGCGTCACGCCTGCGCGCGGCGCGACGGGACAATTCTCGCCCGCGGCAGCGAATGCCCAGCGCATGAACAGCACGGCGATGCATCCGCAGGCAGGCAACAATGCGGCATTGCGTTCGGCGAACTTTGCGCCGCATGCGAATACGGCAAACATGGCGCGTCCCGCTGGAAATGCCAATCAGCCTGCGAACTTCAATCGCGCCAACTACACGGCGCACGCCGCTCCGATGAATACGTACCGCCAGCCGGCACCGCAGCCGCAGTACCACGCGCAGTCGTATCAACCACGCCAGGCCCCTGCGGCGGCACCCCGTGGCGGTAGCGCCCCGCGTGGTGGTGGTGGTGGTGGTGGCGGCGGTGGCGGCGCTCGCGATTCGCACCACGGCTGATACGCACTCAGTCTGAAACAACGAAAAGGCCCGCCGTAAGGCGGGCCTTTTTCATGCGTGCCGAAGCAACGCAAACTCATGCTGTTTTACCGCTCAATGCGCGACCTGTTCGCCTACGAGCAATGTCCGGATCATACGCAGCTTGGCCTTGAACTGAGCTTCGTTCTCAGGCCCCAGACGCACCATGAGCCTCTGTCCATTCGACAACGACTGCAGGCGCGGATCGACGAATACGTAGTGTGAGCCAACGCGCGTCACGGCGATCGAATCGTGCAGTTCGGGCGCAGCCAGCATGTCGTCGATGGCCGCCAGGGCACGATCATTGAAATAACCGCGCGGATAACCGAGCTCACGATACGCTTGCTGGAATAAGGGGTAATTGTGTTTGTACCAGGCCACCAGCGCATGTGGGTCCACGTTCTGCAGCACGGTCATGTACGGTGCGTAGCGATCGGCATTGTGCGCATCGATCAGAGTGACGCCATTGGCCTGGCTGGTCTGCATCGTGCCTTTGGGAGTGCGCAGCGGCAGGATGTGGGTGCTGCCGAAACTCTGCCTGGGCAGTGCATCTACGGTTGCCACGACGCGCGCGATGATCTGGCCAGGCACCAGCAATGTGCGCAGATCGCTGCCGTTCGCCAACGAAGAAAGCGCATCCATCACGCTGGCATCGCTGTCGGCCAAGGCAGGCAATGGCGTCGTGGATGCGGAAGCGGGATCGGCGTTGGCTTGTGCTATGGGATGCTGAATCGTCGATGCCGCACTTGCTGGCGCACTCGTAGCAGGCGTCGCAGGCAAAGACTGCACCGAGCTTGCCGTCGGTGTACTGGGTTGCATGGCCAACCGCACGAGGTATACACCTGCTGCCACGATGGCTGCCAACACGACGATCGCTATGATCCAGCTACCGTACGGCGTCTGCTTCTTTCTGACTCTGTGGTTCACGATAGGGCCCATTTCACAAAGGTTCTCCCATTGTGACAGGCATTAGTAGGATTTGTTCGATAGAACGCGGCGAACGTGCAACAAAGCCAACGCAATCCTGTCCGCGTTGGCTCCTCAAGTCGTCATGGAATCTTGCGCTGACGTGTGCGTCACATCGAACGAAGCACTTGTCAGGCAGCCCGAAAGCGCCCATCCGTGACCGCCGGGGGAATACTCATGTCAACAACCTCGGCCGCGCTTTTCTCGGCGGGCCATATCGACTTGGATAGCGGCGTCCGGAAACTGTCCTCGCGGTTGTAGGCGAGACTGCTGGCCGCATAGAGTTCTTCATATGAGTTCAGGCGTTCGCGCAGCCATTCCCGCATCTGCGGTCCGAAAAGACTCTCGACCTTACTGTCGGATTGATGCGGCAAGCCGCTCAGTGCGTCTTGCTTCCACGGTTCTGACTTGGGATCGGCGATGCGCTGATGACAGGTCTGATCCAATGGGACGTTCGTGCGCAGCGAAAGGAAGGTGCACAAGCGACGCCACTCTTCCAGCGGATTGCGCACGAGATCTTCAAGGAACACAAAGTGGTGATGACGCATGCCGATACGCGAACGATGTATTTCCACCGCACGATTCCAGCGCTGCGCCCAGAGCATCAACCCACCACTGAACGCCTTGTTGCCATAGCGCAATTCGGCATCGGTGATCGACGCGAGCACGTCCATGCCGGGGCGAATCACATGAATGAACCGCGCACCGGGCAGATAGCGCTCGATCTCGGTCAGATACAGCAAATGATTCGGCGTTTTTTCGATCCATACGGAGCGGCCGGCCTGCGTGGCCAATCGATCCAGCGTGGCGATGAACTGCGCGACACACGTGCTTTGGAGCCATGGCGCCCGCTTGGGCACCTGGGCCGGATCAAGCAAAGCGCGTTGCAGATCGAGAAACTCGCGGCGGCCGTAGCGCCGGGTCAACCCGAGGCGACGTGCAAGCGTACGTCGACGGGGTGCAGCCCCTTCGTCGCCCAGGCGGTAATGAAGTCCGCCCAGCAGTCGCGGAAAGAAACCGGTTTCGGGAAGCGTGAAAACTTGAGGGTGCCTGGCCAGCATGGCTTGCACGATGGTGGTGCCCGATCGAGGGCATCCCACGACGAAAGTTCGTTGCATAAGCTGCTGGCGCCCCCTGCTTTTTTGACTTCGTATACGTGCGTCGCGTTGTTTTTGGACAACTGAACAGCTCAACGCGTCAGGTAGCTGTAAGTTGACGCAAATTACACACGCATGCAACAGATGTCCAGAAAAAGTTCTTGCGCCACTGGGACTTGGGTGACACAAATCCATGCCCAGGATATTGCGCCGCAATAAATCCGTTCAGGTTTCCCCACAAAAACCACCCCACGGAGAGCAATCCGATGCTATTCCTTGTGCATCACCTTTTTCGCGACCCTCGTGCGGATTTAAAGTGAAGGCGCCAGGTTCGTGGAGTTCAACCCAAGGCGACCGGCAACGTTCGACGGCACGACCCGTGCTTGGGATTGCGCATCCTCACCACCCGTCCGCGGAGCGATGGAAAAGAATGGTTGCCCGCCTCTGTCTACGGTCATCGAGCTTCTGCTCGATGCCATCTGCGTGGTCGATGCCGAAGGCAACTACCTTTACGTCAGTTCCGCCTATGAACGCATCTTCGGCTACACGCCCGAAGAGGTACTGGGCACCCCGATGATCCGGCTGGTCCATCCCGATGATCGGGAGCGCACCTTGCAGACGGCCAGCGAAATCATGGCCGGCCAGGCCAAACCGAGTTTCCAGAACCGCTACATCCGCAAAGACGGGCAGATCGTGCACATCATGTGGTCGGCACGCTGGTCGGGAACCGATCGCGTGCGCATCGCCGTCGCACACGACATCACCGAGCTCAAGCGCGCCGAGTCCATGCAAACGGCGCTGCTGGCGATTTCCGAAGCCGTCCACTCGGCCGAAGACTTGCTGGCGCTGTTCCAGCGCATCCACCAGATCATCGGCGAGCTGCTGCCGGCCAAGAATTTCTTCGTGGCGCTGTACGACGAGCGTCGCGACGAACTCAGCTTTCCCTATTTCGTGGACGAGTTCGATCCGCCACCCGCTCCGCGCAAGCTCAATTCGGGGACGCTGAGCGCGGAAGTGATCCGTAGCGGACGTGCACTGCTGATCACGCCCAGCAACTCCGTGGATATGCTCGGGGACGGACTTCCCTACGCGGGACGCGATTCGCTGGACTGGCTCGGTGTGCCGCTTACCACCCCCAACGGCGTGATCGGCGCCATCGTCGTGCAAAGCTACTCGGGCGACGTGCGCTACACCGTGGAACACCAGGCGCTGCTGCAGTTCGTCTCCCATCAGGTTGCCGTGGCGATCGAACGCAAACAGAACGCGACATGGCTGAAATACATCGCCGCACACGATGTGTTGACCGATCTGCCCAATCGCGAGCTGTTCCACGACCGCCTGGACACCGCTCTCGCTGCGGCAAGACGTGACCATGAGCGTCTCTCCGTGCTCTATATCGACCTGGATCGCTTCAAGCAGGCCAATGACACGTTCGGCCACGACGCCGGCGATGCATTGCTTTGCGAGACGGCGCGACGCATCCGGGGATGCCTGCGCGAAGCCGATACGGTGGGACGCCTGGGGGGCGACGAGTTCGCTGTCCTGCTGCGCGGCGTCCATCGGCCAGAAGATGCCGCCGCCGTTGCCGAAAAGATTTGCGATGCCCTCAGGCAGCCTTTCGACATCAACGGCCAACGCCTGGAAATCTCGTCCAGCATCGGCATCGCCGTCTTTCCGGAGCACGGCGACGATCGCAAGCAGCTGATGCGATATGCCGATGCTGCCATGTACGAAGCCAAGAAGTTGGGTCGCAGCCCATCGGCCACCATGCACGCGCCGGGGTTCAACAAAGACGACACCTTGCTCGATCCTGATGCCGTGCAGGCAACGTCCAAATAAAAACCACCGGCGTATTCACGCCGGTGGCCGCCTTTCACATCCTTACCCTGACGCGGGCCGGGCATGCCTCCTGGCCCGCATCAGTTCCCCCTGCTCCGTTTACTTGCCGATATCCTTGAGAACCTCGTTGGTGTAACCCAGCACACCGACACTCGGGTACGAGTTGCACGTCGCGGACGCCGAACCTGCCGCACATGGCGTGTCGCGATCCAGCGACCAGAAGTGCACGCCGGCCAGGCCGTTGGTGGTCGCATAGTTGGTGATCGTGTCGATATCAGCGAGCGTGGTGATTTCGCCCGAGGTATCGTTCTGCCCGATCATCGGCGTCAGCTCGATGTGACTGGCCGGAATGCCATACGTGTGCTCGATGTTCGTCACCGCCTGGATGGCGGACTGACCCATCTCGCAAACGCCGCTCACGACCACGCAGTTGGCCGCGCTGGCGCTGCCATAGTCCATCACCATCAGGTTGATGGTGTAGTTGTTGAGCGCGGGGCTCGAGGACTGGATGGCCTGCACCACCCACTGACCCAGCTGGTTGACGCTGCCGTAGCTGCCGTCCGATGCGCCGAGCGTGGCCAGCGTGAACGAGAAACGCAGGTTGGGATACTGCGATTGCGCGGCGGCGACATCGGCGACCAGTTGCTGGACGTCAGCTTGCGTCTGGCCGCCTTCGATATCGAAATCCACGCCGATCATCTGAGACGTGTAGTACTTGGCGATGAAGCTCTCGAACACCGATGCCGACGAACACGTGAACACACCAGCCTGACCGCCGGTGGACACGATGTAATCGAGACCAGCACTGGAGAGCGAATTGGCAGCGCCTGGCGTGATGTTGGCGGAAATGAATTCCGAAGGCGTCACGCCGGCCCAGCTCTCGCTGCCGCACTCGCCCGTGGCGAACGCGAGCGTGATCGCGGGGAGGTTTGGCACCTGCGTCGAATAGAGGCTGCCGCTTCCGACAACCGGAATCAGCGTACCCGTGACTTCCGTCGACATGGCATACGTATTCCAGTTCATGTTGATGCTCATGTCCTTGTACGGACTGAACACGAATCCACTCGGTGCCGGGGTGGGTGTCGGCGTCGGAGTTGGGGTAGGTGTCGGGGTTGGGGTTGGGGTTGGCGTCGGCGTGGGTGTTGGCGAACCGCTGCACGTACCGACTTCCGTCCACGGCTCACCGCTGCCCGAGGGGCCGCTATTGGTGGCCGGGTCATTCCCCTGCGTCCACCAGTTCGCCTTGTAGTTGATGCCGCTCTCGCTCACCAGAGCGCCACCGTTGTAGGCAGTCGACGCATTCCACGCCGGGTCGCAGGAACCCGAAGGCGTAGGTGCTGGCGTGGGCGTGGGTGTTGGAGTCGGGGTAGGTGTGGGCGTTGGCGTCGGTGAACCGCCGGAACAGGCGCCTTCCGACGTCCACGGTTCGCCACTTCCCGAACCGCCGTTGTTGGTCGCAGGATCGTTACCCTGCGTCCACCAGTTCGCTACGTAGTTGATGCCGTTTTCGCTCGCGACATTGCCCTGCGTATAAGCCGTTGATGCATTCCAGGCCGCGGCACAAGCCGATTGCGCGTGCACGACTTGCACAGGCGCAACCGTCAGCACGGTCGTGGACAACGCTGCGCACACTGCAGTGCTCAGCGAACTCAACGTAAGGGTGGACCACCTCGTCGATCTCTTCATCTGCATGGACTGCCTCCAGGTTGGATAGAACCGCAACAGGTGAGATTCCTCGGCGATTTCACGGCTGTGTTCCGGCCAGCCATGTGGGGACAGTCGCCATCACGCATCCCTGCCCGTACTGCGTGTAATGGTTTGGCAACGACTTGAGTGCGGCGAGTATCAGCTTGTCATGACAACGTTGTCCAGTGGATTTGGCCGTTCCGCCCACAATGGAACGTGATGCGCATCGCAAAGGAGGACATGGCATATCCACGCTGCGAAATTTCACGCGGCGTGCACATTCAATAACGCTTAAAACACCTTAAAAAAGCCACTTTTATCGCTGCGACGCAGCATGGCATTTTGCGATCGACACGCGCATGGAATCGTCTCCACAGACTCTTCACACAGCCAAGAAGCTCACGCGCATCGATTTACCTAGCGCAGTCGACAATGTCACTCCATGCGCTGCGATGCTCGTTTTTCCAGACATGCATGACAACGATAGCCACCCCAGGACATGGCCAGACAACAAAGCATTCGCACCCGTGTCGAATTCGGATAACGGCATTCGTCGTATAGATGTCTTCCACCATCCATCCCGACAGGAGTCACCCATGAGCGTCCGATTCCAACGCATCTCGCCCTTCCTCTGGTTCAACGATCAGGCGGAAGAGGCGGCGGACTTCTACGTCTCGGTCTTCGAAAACTCGCGCATCCTCACCACCACGCGCTATGACAAGGAAACGGCGAAGGCCGCCGGCCGACCGGAAGGGTCAGTGATGACGGTCGCCTTCGAACTCGATGGCCAGGCATTCGCCGCACTCAACGGCGGCCCCGCGTTCACGTTCAACCCGGCGCTATCGCTGGTCGTCAATTGCCGTAACCAGGATGAGATCGATCACTACTGGAATTCGCTGTCGAAGGGCGGCGACCCCAGGGCGCAACAGTGCGGATGGCTGCAGGATCGCTACGGGTTGTCATGGCAAGTTGTACCGGTCCGATTGTTCGACCTGCTCAATTCCGGCGATGCAAGCAAGGCGCGAAACGCCATGCAGGCGGTGTTGGCGATGAAGAAGATCGATATCGCTGCACTTGAGAAAACGGCGGCCTGACGCGCGCATTGCCTTCAGTTTGCGAGGGACAACGGCCACCGCGGGTGTGCTCAATAACTTTGCAGAAATGGGCAAGAGCGATGCGCAATCGTGGTGACGCACCGCAGCATTCAAGCCTATAATTCCGCTACGCCCGGCTCCCCCCCTCCGGGTGATATCGCACTCCCCATGGCTGTTGCCCCCCGCTCCATCGCGGCCTCTTCAGGCCGCACGTCCGGTGTGTTGCTGTCGATTCTCAGCACCGTCGCGTTCACGTTCATCGCCTATCTGACCATCGGCCTGTCGCTGGCGGTGCTGCCCGGATTCGTGCACGACAACCTCGCCTTCGGCGCGATGCTGGCGGGCCTTGCGATCAGCATGCAGTACGTGGCGACGCTGCTGAGTCGTCCGCACGTGGGACGCATGGCCGACGCCAAAGGCCCCAAGCGCACGGTCATGACCGGCCTGACGATGTGTGCCGCCAGCGGAGCGCTGCTGCTGCTCGGTGCATGTGCCGCCAGCCTGCCATGGCTCAGCCTCGGCCTGATCTTCCTCGCGCGCCTCGCCCTTGGTTGTGCGGAAAGTTGCGTGGGCACCGGCGCGATCACCTGGGGCATGGGCCAGGTAGGACATGAGCACACCGCGCGCATCATCTCCTGGAATGGCGTGGCCACGTACGGCGCGCTGGCCGCAGGCGCGCCGCTGGGCGTGCTGATCGCGCATCGATTCGGTTTTGCGGCGATCGGCGTTGTCTCCTTGTTGTTGCCGCTTGCGGCACTTCCTCTGGCACGGCGCAAGCGCGCCACCACGGTGGAGGCGAACGAACGATCGCCATTCCGCACCGTCGCGGTACGCGTGGTGCCTTACGGTGTCGGGCTGGCGCTGGGCTCGATCGGTTTCGGCTGCATCGCAACGTTCATTACGCTCTTCTACGCTGCGCACGGCTGGGACAATGCAGCGCTGACGCTGACGATCTTCGGCGTCGTATTCGTGGGCGTACGCTTCGTGTTCGCGCGCACCATCAATTGGCTCGGCGGTTATCGCGTGGCGATGGCTTCGCTGGCGATTGAAACGATCGGACTCATCACTTTGTGCATGGCCAGCAGCGCACAGATGGCCAGCGCAGGCGCTGCCATCGCGGGCCTTGGATTTTCGCTGGTGTTTCCCGCACTGGGTGTCGAAGCAGTGAATCGCGTGCCCAAGCACAGCCGCGGCTCTGCGCTAGGCGTCTATTCCGTATTCATGGATGTGGCCATGGCCGTCACCGGACCGGTAGGCGGCTGGATCGCAGGCGGCATGAGCTACAACGCCGTCTACGGATTTGCCGCCATGGCCGCCGTGGCGGCGGTGATGCTCGCCTGGGTGCTACATGCACAAGCGGCGCGTGGCGAACCCGAACTGGCGACGGCATCCACCGATCCGTAGGCTGCGCAAGCTTCGCGTCACGCTGAGAAAACAAACCGCAACACTCCGGTCAGATAGCTGAAATATAGGCTTTTTTTGTGATTTTCAGCTCAAGTTGACGCGCCATCGGCCGATGGTTGGGCATTCCCCTCTCCAGGTTGTGTCATGCCTCGCCTTCCCTCCGGCCTGTTCCGAATCACGCTGCGCAAAATCCTCCTGCTTCGTCTCGCCGGCCTGTTGGTCTTGCTGATCGCCATCGGTGGATGGTCCAGTCTGTCGTTGATGCATGCCGATCAGCGCATCGAGTCGGTCGTTGGCGGCACGCTCGCTCCTATTTCCGATGTCGGCCGCATACAAAGCGACTTCAACAACGACTTCCAGGCGCTGTCTCATGCCGTGCTGATGCGCCTCCCTTCCGCGGCCGACGAGGCCGCCACGGCGATCAAGAGCAATCGCGTCGATATCGATCGCTACTGGAAGCCGTTGCTCGACAGTGGACTGGGCGTAGAACAGAAATCCCTGCTCACCATCGCCGCGGAACACCGCAAAGATGCCGAGCAGGCCATGGACGACACACTCACGCTTTTGCAGGCCGGACAGTTCGACATCGCCCAGCTGAAACTGGCCACCGACGTGCAGCCGGACCTGGTTCCGCTGCAAAGCGATTTCACCAACCTCTTCGAAGACGCCCTGGCCACGGGCAAGACGCAGTCCTCGACGCAGCACATGGCGAACCGGAAGAGCTTGTTCCTGCTGCTTGCCGTGTTCGCCGGCGCGATGCTGCTGGCGAGCCTGAGCGACGGCATGCTGATTCATGCACTCGGTGCACGCCTGCGGTTGGCGTCGGGCGTTGCGCGGCGCATCGCACGCGGCGAACTGGGACAATCGATCGCCCTCGGCCGCGACGACGAAATCGGCGATCTTCTGCGCGCACTGGCCGCCATGGATGCCCAGTTGGCCGATGTGGTGCGCGAGGTGCGCAGCGGCGCCGCCAGCGTGCGCGAAGGTGCGCAGACGCTGGAAAAGAGCACGCTCGCCTTGAGCCAGCGCACGCAATCCCAGGCCGCGAGTCTTGAGCAAAGTTCGGCGTCGATGGAACAAATCGCCGCGAGCGTCGCCGAAGCGGCCGCTGTGGCGGAGCATGCCCATCGGGTTGCCCTGACCTCTCGCGAACTCGCCGAGCAAGGCCGGCATGTCGTCGGGGATACGGTGACGGCGATGGACGCCATCGACCGTTCCGGCCAACGCATCGCAGAATTCGTCGGCCTCATCAATGAGGTCGCGTTCCAGACCAATCTGCTTGCGCTCAACGCTGCCGTCGAAGCGGCTCGCGCCGGCGAGCACGGACGCGGCTTTGCCGTCGTGGCGGCGGAAGTGCGGCAACTCGCGCAACGTTGTTCCGCTGCCGCGCGCGAAGTGAAGCAATCGATCGAAGAAAGCGGCGCCGCCGTACTGGATGGCCGCACGTTCGCCCGCCGCTCCGGCGAAGCGTTGGTGGGCATTGTTGCCAGCGCCACGCAGGTCTCCGAAAAAGTGGCCGATATGGCGTTGTCCGGTCGCGAGCAGAAAGCCGGCATCGATCAGATGAATCGCGCAGTCGCCAACATGGACAGCATGACCCAGCAGAACGCCGCACTGGTCGAGCAAACCGCCGCGATGAGCCACGCCATGCGCAGCAGCGCGGAAGCGCTATTGCAGCAAATGGATTTCTTCCTCGTCGAAGAGACGGCGGCGGATGGCATGCAGGCTGGCAACGACGTCGAAGCAAACGCTGAACCTGGCGCGCTCGCCACCCAGCGTTCCTCGCAGGTCTTCGACGAAGCCGCCTGACAAAGCCATGTCCTTCATGCGCGACACCGCTCGACTAACCAGCCTGTTGGACCGGGCGAGCAGCGGTCTGCACGCCGTCTTCCAGCCACTGATCCGGCTGGACACGATGGAGATCGTCGCGCATGAAGGATTGGCACGCACGGCAGCCCAGCTGGGTGGCATCACAACGCCGGAGCTGCTCAATCTCGCACGCGCCGAAGGCAGATTGGGCGAATTCGAACTGGCTGCCGCGCGCACCGTGTGCACGGCGTTCGCCGCACAAAACGCGCGCGGCCGGCTGCTGGTGAATCTCAGTGCCCAGGCTTTCATGCAGGAGTCGATCGAACCCGACGACCTGCTCGCCGCACTCGGCAGCGGCGGTATGGATCTCAGCCGCATCACGATCGAACTTACCGAGCGGGACATCGTCGACGAACCCGCGCGGCTCGCCCACGCATTGGGATATTTGCGCGCGCACGGGGTGCGTTTCGCGCTGGACGACTTCGGCAACGGCCATTCCAATTTCGAAATGTGGAACGAAATTCACCCGGAAGTGGTGAAGATCGACCGCTATCTGATCCACGGATTGGCCAAGAGCGCCGAGCGCCTGGCGATCGTGCGCGCATTGTGCCAAGTGGCAGAA
Source organism: Dyella psychrodurans (assembly GCF_003363265.1). GTDB lineage: Bacteria > Pseudomonadota > Gammaproteobacteria > Xanthomonadales > Rhodanobacteraceae > Dyella_B > Dyella_B psychrodurans. The sequence continues at coordinate 87,805 of NZ_QRBF01000010.1, forward strand.
ACGCTTGGCGCGGACCTGGTAGGCGAAGGCGTCGAAGAACCGGACGATCTGCGCATGCTGCGCGAACTCGGCATTTGCTATGCGCAGGGCTTCCTGCTGGGCTATCCCGGACCGCAGGTAAGCCACGCCATCAGCGAGTCCGCGCGCGAAGCATTGAGTCATCCATCCATATCGGTACCGCCCCGGCTGCGTGGACCGGTCACGCAACGCCCCATGCACCTGGGCCATCTGGTGATCGAAGCGCCATCGCTGACGCCACAGCAGACCAACCACGATGTGATCACGCTCTTTGCCCAAATGCCCGAGCTGCATGCACTGGCGGTGGTGGAAGACGAGCGACCCATTGGCATCGTCAATCGGCGCGTTTTCAGCGAGCGCATGGCGCAGCCCTATACACGCGAACTCTACGGCCGCAAAAGCTGTACCGCCTTCATGCACGAAGCACCGCTGCTGTGCGATGTGCATCAATCGCTCGAAAGCATGGCGGACATTCTGCGCGGGCAGGACCAGCGTTATCTCAGCGACGGTTTCGTGATCACGCGCGAAGGACTTTATCTGGGACTTGGAACAGGCGAATCACTGGTGCGCCGGGTAACCGAACTGCGCATCGAAGCGGCCCGCTACGCGAACCCGCTTACTTTCCTGCCCGGCAACATCCCGGTGACGGAACATCTGGCACGGCTGCTGCGCGCCGAACTGCCCTTCACCGTGGCTTATGTGGATCTCAATCACTTCAAGCCGTTCAACGATCAATACGGTTATTTTCGCGGCGACGAAATGATCCGCCTGCTCGCGGGAATCCTCACCGCTCAGGTCAACCCGCGCTGCGATTTCGTGGGCCATATCGGCGGCGACGACTTTCTGCTGGTGTTTCAGAGCGAGGACTGGGAAACGCGCTGCATGCAGATGGTCGCCTTGTTCAACCAGCGCGCCCGCGATCTGTTTGCTGCCGAGGACATTGCCCGGCAAGGCATCGTCGGTGAGGATCGTCACGGCAACACGCAGTTCTTTCCGCTCACCACTGTCGCCATCGGTGCCGTGCGCGTCGTACCGCCCTTCCCTGGCCGCCCGGAAACGCTCGCCACGCTGGCGGCGCGCGCCAAACGGCACGCCAAGCGCGCGCAAGTCGGGTTCTATCTGTTGTCCGGCGATACCTCGTGGCCTGCGCAAGCCGACACGGCAGCGACGCCCGCCTGAAGCGCCATCAACACACGTGCAGCCAATGCACGTGCACGCCGTTTTCGCGGTCTTCTTCCCGGAATCCCTGACGACCTTCTGCCACCACTCCCCAAACGGTACGCAGACTTTCGCCCAACACGCGATCGACGCGGACGTGCTCGCCTTTCGGAATGGCGAACCGCGTCTCCACCACCATCACCCGGTCGCTTTCCCAAACCAGCACGGCGTTGCGCCCGCTGTTCGCGCCCCAGCCGACATGAAGCTGGACGTCCTGCGAGGAGAACGCCCCGCGGTTGTCCAGTTTCCAGCTCTCGGTTTTGCTCAGCAGCGACTGCAGGTGAGGATCGTCCCAGTTCACCTGGTTGTTCGACAGCTTCGAATTGGGCTTGAAATGACTCATGCAGGCAACATCCGCTCAGGTCGACGCCAGCGGCGCCATCACTCGTGCACAACCGTGCGTTCCCTGCCTACCGGCTAGCCGCGATCGGATCGGGGGATCCGATCGAAACGAAGCCGGGTACATCTGGATGGTTAGCGCGCTTGAGCGTCCTATCGGCCTGATGGACGCAAAACTTTAGGGCCCCTCTTCGAAGCCCAAGGCGGAGGCGTCGCAGACGCCGCTATTTGACATGCAGCCAATAGAAGTGAAGGCCGTTCTTGCGGTCTTCCTCGCGAAAACCTTCGCGCCCGTCCACGACCACGCCCCACAGGGTTCGGATGCTTTCGCCCAGATGCTTGTCGATGCGGACATGCTCGCCCATGCCGATGGGAAAGTTCGTCTCCACCACCAGCGACTTGTCGCGTTCCCACACCAACATGGCGGACTTGCCGACCGTACCGCTCCAACCCACGTAGATCTGGATGTCCTGGGGTGCGAAGCCACCGCGATTGTCCAGACGCCAGGTTTCGCTTCGGCGCAGCAGCGACTCCAACTGCGGATCGCTCCAGTCCACACGAACATTGGAAACTCGGGCATGCGGCCTGTGATTCATGGTCGGCTTCCGCGTTGGGGGCGCAATCATGGTATGACCGTGGCGCGCGATGGCGGTAGCAAGGTTTTGTGTGAAATATGTGAAAAGTACGTCGACGCGTTCACACACGAAACAATCGGATCGCTGTTTCCAGGCGGGACGCCCACCGGTCTCAAGACCCCGGTGATGTGCTCCGAGTCTTGCGGCCTGCGTCATCCAGCCGGGCAAACTCTCGCGGCAGTGCACAAAACGGCCCTGAAAACACGCATTTTTATGCTAGGAAAGGCGCTGCGGCTGAATGCCGCACTGCACGCTGTTCTCCCCAACCGTCCGCGCTAAGGTCATCCAACGTTCGTAAAGCAGCGTTCACAGCTCGGGGGAGTTGATGGCGAAGCACGGAACACGTCGCATCGAGCGGTTCATGTCGGTGCATTGGCCAGCCGGCATCCTGCTCGGCATGAGCGCTTATTTCGGCGTTCACGATGGCGTGGGCGCGCAAAGCAGCGTCCATATCGTTATTGCCTGGTTATTGATCGCTGCATGCTGGTTCGGCGCCTTCATGTCGTGCCTGGGCTATCGCCGGCGCATGCGGCGCCTGGTCGTCCGCGACGAAGTGAACGAACTGCGCGGCATCCATTGGCGAGACTTTGAACGTCAGGTAGCGCAAGCGTTTCGTTACCGCGGTTATGTGGTGGAACACGCCGGTCATGCCGATATCGACAACGGCCTGGACCTGATCGTGCACAAGCACGGCCTGACCACCCTGGTTCAGTGCAGGCACTGGCACAATCGCAACGTCGACGTGAAGGACGTGCGCGAGATGCATGGCCTCATGAAATTCCACCAGGCGTCCGCCGTGAAAATCGTCGCCTGCGGCGACTACACCGAGGACGCATGGAAGTTCGTCGCCGGCAAACCCTTCGAATTGATCTACGGCGAAACGCTGCTCGCCATGCTGAGCGATGCACAATTGCCCATCGACGCGAGCGTGGTTCCTTTCCGGGCGCCGGCTTCGCCACCACCGATGCACCATCGCCCGAAGACGGCTGCGCACCCTTGAGCTGAAATAAAAAACGCCGCGCCAAAGCGCGGCGTTTTTTATTCCCCTCGCTGCTGCGCTAGAGCTCTTGCCGCGGCTTCACCAGCAATGCCAGAAAGGTCAGCACGGCAGCTGCGGACAAGTAATAACCGACATAGGCAAGCCCGTAGGTTTTCGCCAGCCACGTAGCGAGGTATGGCGCCAGCGAAGCGCCAAAAATACCCGCGAGGTTGAAAGCCAGCGAGGCCCCGGTATAGCGCACGGCCGTGGGAAACATCTGCGCCAGGATCGTACCCAGCGGCCCATACGTGATACCCACGACGCACATGCCAAGCACCATGAACAGCAGACCATGATTGGTCAGCAACGGCGCGTATGCGATGCCGAACGCAAAAATCAACACGGTTGCGATGATCATCGCGTAGCGGCTGCTGCGGCGATCCGCGAGCCAGGCGGAAACCGGAATGAGCGCTGCGAAGAACAACACGCCGACCATCTGCACCAACAGGAACGTCTCCCGCGGATAGCCCAGCTTGGACGTTGCCCAGCTCAGCGCGAACACCGTCATCAGGTAGAAGATGACGAATGTGGCCAAGGCTGCGAAGGTTCCGGCGATCAGCTCACGCGGATGGTGCGTGAAGACGCGCACCATGGGTACTTCAACGCGTTTCTGTTGCGCCATGGCGCGCGCAAACGCCGGCGTTTCCGTCAAGCGCAGGCGCATCCACAAACCCACTACCACGAGCACCGAACTGGCGAGGAATGGAATGCGCCAGCCCCAGGCGAAAAACGCCGCATCGCCCATGCTCTGCGTCAACCACAGAAACAATCCGGTCGCGACGAGGAAGCCGATCGGCGCGCCGAGCTGCGGAAACATGCCGTACCACGCGCGCTTGTTCGCCGGCGCATTTTCAATGGCCAGCAGCACCGCACCACCCCACTCGCCACCCAGGCCCAAGCCTTGCCCCAAACGGCACAGCGCCAACAGCAATGGCGCCGCCAAACCGATATGCGCGTAGGTCGGGAGCATGCCGATGGTGACGGTGGAAAGACCCATGGTCAGCAATGCGGCCACCAGCGTGGCCTTGCGGCCGACGCGGTCGCCGAAATGGCCGAACAACGCGGAACCGATGGGTCTGGCGACAAAGGCTAACGCAAACGTGGCAAATGATTGCAGCGTTGCCGACGCAGTATCGCTCGCCGGAAAAAACAGCTTGGGAAACACCAGCACCGCCGCCGTGGCGTAGATATAGAAATCGAAAAACTCGATGGTGGTGCCGATCAGACTGGCAAACAACACTCGGCCCGGCGAATTGGCCGGAGTGGTTACAGCATCGCGCATGTCGGGCTTTCCTGGGGGCGGAAGGCCGATTCTGCCAGATATTCAGGGATCAAGACCCGCCTGTCGATCCTGCAGGAAACGGCGCACCGCTGCATCGCGCGTCAGGCCGATGGCGATCTCGTACGCGTGATGGGCTCGCGTTTTTTGGCCGGCGCGTGCCAATAAATCGGCGAGTGCGGCCCAATAAGGTTGGTAATCGGTCAACCGCTTGTCGACGGAGAGGTCTTCGAGGATCGCAAGCGCAACCTGCAATCCCTCCAGCTCGGCCACGGCCAACGCACGATTGAGCGCAACGACAGGAGAACCCGTCAAGGCGAGCAGCGCGCCATAGAGTTGTACTTCCGGCGTCCAATCGGTGCGTCCGGAACGGCGCCGCTCGATGTGCGCGGACTGCAACGCCGCTTCCAGCTGATATCGGCCGATATGTTTGAACGCGCTGGCACGTTGCAACAACGCTTCCGCCTCATCGATCGCGGCAGCATCCCACAGGCTGATGTCCTGCTTCGCCAGCGGCACATAGTCGCCCTGCGCATTACGTCGCGCGCTTCGGCGCGCCTGGGCGTACAGCATGCCGGCAAGCAGGCCCATCGCTTCCGGTTCCTGCGGCAGCAATTCGACCAGCAAGCGCGCGAGGAAGATCGCTTCGTCGGCGAGATCGCGCCGAACCAGATCGGCTTCGTCCGGATCGCTCCAGCCCTCCGCGTACGTGGCGTAGACCGCATCGAGCACACCATCCAGCCGCCCGCTCCATGCCTCGCGCTCGGGAATGACGAAAGGAATGCCGGCCTCGCGGATTTTCTGCTTCGCACGGCCCAGTCGCTTGCCCATCGCCTCGGGCGACACCAGAAAAGCCGAAGCGATGGTTTTCGCATCGAGCCCCAGCACGGTCTGCAACATCAAGGGCGCGCGAACAGACGCATCGATAGCCGGGTGAGTACAGGCGAACAGCAAGGCAAGACGGCGATCGGGAAACGCGTCGTCCTCGCCGTCCGCATGCATGCACTCCGCCTGCATATCCGCGATCGCCCGCAACTGTGCAGCGACGGCATCGCCCGTACGATGCCGCCGCGTGCCATCGATACCTTTGCGGCGCGCCACGGTCATCAGCCATGCCTCGGGTTGATCGGGACATCCGTTGGCCGGCCAATCCGCGAGGGCGGCGGCGAAAGCTTCCGACAAGGCATCCTCCGCCGCGGACACGTCGTGCATGTCGGCGGCGAGGTAGGCGAGCAGCTTGCCATAGCTGCGACGAGCCACCGTGCTCGCCGCAGCGCGGGCGGCCGCAGCGTCGCTCACGCTGCGGAGGTCCCTGACATTGCCCATACCGGGCGCACTTCAATGGTGCCGTGGCTGGCACCGGGGCAGCGTGCGGCCCAACCCAGCGCGGCATCGAGATCGGGCGCTTCGATCAGGTAATAGCCGCCAAGCTGTTCCTTGGAGTCGATGTAGGGCCCATCCAGCACCTGCGATTTGCCTTCGACCAGGCGCACGGTCGTTGCCGTGCCCGTATCTTGCAGCCGGTTGGAGCCCACCCACACGCCGGCTTCTTTTAACGCCTGCGTGTAGGCCTGGTACGCCGCCACGCCACGTTGCTGATCGGCCTGCGACATGCGGCTCCAGGCGCCTTCTTCGGAAAAAAGCATGAGTAGATATTGCATCGGAATTCTCCTTGGGTCGGGGCGGGCACCATGCGCCGCCACTCCGATGACGCACGAACTTTCGCGATTTGGACATCCGTTCCGAGAGCATAACCAGTCGTTCCATAGCCGGCATGAGCAGGTTAAAGGCAACCAAATGGTTGCGTTATTGGCAAGTCGGCGCTAATCTGCAACAAGGAGGTTGCACATGAACACATCTACCGATCGCATCGAACGACAGATACACATCAAGGCACCGCGTTCAAAAGTATGGAGCTCACTCGCCGATGCCGAGTCCTTCGGCAACTGGTTCGGCGTGGCGCTCAAGGGAAAACGATTCGTCGCCGGCGAACCCATCGAGGGCAACATCACGTATCCCGGCTACGAGCACGTGGTATGGAAGGTGGTGGTCGAGCGTATCGAACCCGAACGCCTGCTTTCCTTCCGCTGGCATCCGTATGCCGTCGACCCGCATGTCGACTATTCGCACGAACCCACCACGCTGGTCAGTTTCGAACTGGAAGAAACGCGCGACGGCACCCTGCTCCGGTTGGTGGAATCGGGTTTCGACCAGATTCCGACCCATCGGCGTCTTGAAGCATTTCGCATGAACAGCCAGGGTTGGGACGCGCAGATGAAAAACATCGACGCCTATGTCGCCTCGCACTAGCCCGCTTGCGAAAGGTGCTCGGTCGAAGCACTCGGGCTTGCAAAAATCCGCGCCGATCTTTGCCGCGCTGGGCGATGAAACCCGTCTTCGCCTGATCGCCGTGCTCTGCGCCGGCGGTGCGTTGTCCATCGCGCAACTCACCGCCGGCACCGACATCACCCGACAGGCGGTGACAAAGCACTTGCAAGTGCTCGCCGATGCCGGACTGGTGCACGACATCCGGCAAGGACGCGAGCGACTCTGGGAGTTCGAACCCACCCGGCTTGAAGAAGCCCGACGCTCGCTCGACACGATTGCACAGCAATGGGATCAGGCATTGACGCGATTGAAGTCCATGCTGGAGCAATAGGTTCACGCCCTCACGCCCGGCAACCTGCTGCTGCGTGAAAACCGTGATCGAAGAACATTCTCGTTCCCTAGACGGCCCCGTCACATCGAGGTTGTCTTTTCGGAACCCGACAAACCGAAAACCCCTTAATATCCGGCGAAGCTCCAACGCGCGGGCGTCGGTCGAATTGAGGGAACCATGCAACACGTCATGACGAAGGTACGCCCGCTCATCGGCTGGCTTACGGTGACGCTTTTCCTGATTTTCGGAGCGCAGTGGATGTCGAGCCTCGACAACCACGCCCTGGCCTTCGGCCTGTTCCTGTGGCTCTTCCTGGTCATCATCTACGTAGCATTCGGCGTCGTACACGAGGCCGAGACGCTCGCTGAGATGCTCGGCGAACCGCTGGGCACGCTGGTGCTGACACTTTCCATCGTCGTCATTGAGGTGGTGCTTATCTCTGCCGTCATGCTCGGCCCCGAAGGCAGCCCGACGCTGGCCCGCGACACGATGTATTCGGTGCTGATGATCGTGCTCAACGGCGTGGTGGGGTTCGGCCTGCTGTTGGGAGGGTTCAGGCACTACGAGCAGTCCTACAACCTCAAGGGCGCATCCGCGTATCTGTCGGTCATTATCCCGCTCGCGATGATCGCGCTTATTCTTCCGGACTTCACCACGTCCACGCACGACGGCACGCTATCGTCGACGCAAGCGCTGGTGTTCTCGCTCCTGACCATCGCCCTGTACGGCATTTTCCTGTGGCTGCAGACGGGCCGTCATCGCGGCTATTTCGTGGCGAACGATGCGCAGCCGATCGATCCGAAGGAAATGGAGCGCCACCGCCCTGCCCCCATCAGCAAGAAGAAACTTCTGCTTCACTTCGTCCTTCTGCTGGTCAATATTCTTCCGATCGTCATTCTCTCCAAGAGCCTGGCGAAGATCCTCGACTACGACATCGCCGTGATCGGCGCGCCCGCGGCCCTCGGCGGCATCATCATCGCCATTCTGGTGTTTGCGCCGGAAGGCATCTCCGCGCTGATCGCGATTCGCGCCGACAAACTGACGCGCGCGATCAATCTCTGCCTGGGCGCAGCGACATCCACGCTTGGACTTACGGTTCCCGCGGTATTGGCGATCAGTCTGTATACCGGCAAACCCGTGTTGCTGGGCCTGTCGCCTTCAGGGGTTGTGCTGGTGATGGCGACACTTATCCTGAGTTCGATCACCTTCTCCAACTCGCGCACGACGATGCTTGAAGGCGCGGTTCATCTCTCATTGTTTGCGGTGTTCCTGGTGCTGATTTTCAGCCCTTAGCAAAAAGGCTCAAGTCGATCGAGTCGGCCATGGCGCGATATCCCGCGTCGCCTGGATGCAAGTGATCGCCGCTGTCGAACTCAGGCAGAAAGCGATCGGGATGTGCCGGGTCGCGCACCACCTTGTCGAAATCGATCACCGCGTCGAACGCACCCGACGTACGAATCCACGCATTGACCGCCTGGCGCTTCTCTTCACCGGCAGCCGTATGGTACGGCCATCCCGCGCCGCCAAACGGCGTGAGCGTGGCGCCGAAAATCTTGATGCCCTTGGCATGCGCCTTGGAAATCAAGGTCTTCATGCCATCGATGATCTGTTGCGCCGAGACATTGTCTTCGGGCGTCGACGGCTGACCAGACGCGCCGATGTCGTTGATGCCCTCGAGCAATACGATCCAATGCACGCCCGGTTTGTCCAGAGCATCGCGATCGAAACGCGATAGCGCGCTGGGGCCGCCGCCGTCATGCAAGATCCGGTTGCCGCTGATACCGGAGTTGACCACGGCGATGGACGAAAGCTTCGGGTCCGCCTGCAAACGCTCGGCGAACACGTCCGGCCAACGATGATTGGCGTTCGGCGTCGACATGATGCCGTCGGTGATGGAGTCGCCGAACGCCACCACCGCGCGTGCCGACTCGCCCGCATCGACATCGACTTCGGTGAGGAAAAAACGATTTGCCGACACTTCGCTGTTGCCAAGCGTCTCGGCAGACGTCGCATCGCCATTCTCGGTGACATATGCAGTCGCCAAACCGTTGGCATGGATAGTCGAGGGACCTCTGCCCTTCGGCACATACAGACTTATCGCAATGTCCTGCATGGGCGTGACCTGCATGGCGATCGGATCGCTCAGCACACTGCCACCCTCGGCAACAGTCACGGTCTGTTTGCCGTTGAACGTCACCACATGATCGCCGCCGGGCTGGATCGCCGACTCATGCACACGCAAGGCGATGTGCACGGGTCCGATCATGACGGGTCTCTGCCCATACAAATTGGAAAGCCGGATACGCACGGCCGAACCACCGATGCTGGTTCGAATCACTTCACGCACTGTCTGCGCCTTCAATGCCGGTCCGAATGCATCCGGCGCGGCACCCCATGCGGTGACCCAGTGTTCATCCGTGGACGCCGCGCAGGTGCCTACTGACAGCACGCAAAGCAGCACACCGAACACACTTCGCTTCAGCATCGAAGCAGTCATGCATCAATCCTCGTGGCAATCCGACAAAGGTGGCGAACTTCGCGGACGTTAGCCAGCTCAACCGCGAAAGAACAGGTAGATGGCGTTGTAAGGTACACGAACCTCGCCACCCACGTGATTTGCATCGCAACCCGTGGAAGGCGCCACGCCGCCCTCGGTGCGCGTGCGGACGATATATTGAACATCCGCCATCTCGCCGCTGCCACTGTGCGATTTGGCTTGCAGGACGAGCCACGCAATCGCTCCCGCATCGGGCGATGGCGAAGCGCTGACCGGCGCGCCGACGACGATGCTGCCATCGCCGGCCTGCCAGCTGGGACCGGCGAAGTGCTTGGCGATGAAGCGACCCTTTGCATCCTGCAGACTGGCATCGGGAGCTTTCAGGCTCCACGCATAAGCACCGTTGGACGCCTTGCAGGTATAGATCTGCACGCCCTTGCCCACGGCTTCGATCGCAGCGGGCTTCGCTGCGGGCCCCTGCGCGTGGGCAACCGACGCAAAAGCCACGAGCACAAAAACGGCACTTGCCAACATGTTCCGCATGACATTCTCCTGTTTGCCGGCACCGGCGATGATGGGTGCGCGCTATCTTACCGATGAAATATGAAGCATTCCGTGGCGTCCCGGACCTCGGCTCTGCGACCGGTTTCAAGCGCCAGCTATTGCCCGGACAGGCTCTTTTACATGGCATGCACAGACGGACACCGCATGATTCGAGTCCTGCGCTTCAGCTGCATGAACCAATCCCTACACTGTGCGCTGCCTTGAATAAACCTACACACGATTTGTCATAGACTCGGGCCACGGCGATAGGTGGTGGCATGCCAGATGTTGTGGCCAACGCCTCGGTCGCCAACGGGACATCCATTCTCGCAAGCATTCGCGGCTGGCCCGATGCATGCGCCAACCGTTTCAAATTGAGGAGGGTAAGTTGATGACTCGCACCTCTCGAATTCCGTTGTACAGACAACTCGCCATGGCGGCTTTTGCAATTGCTGCCGTCGCGCCTTCGTTCCCGGTACAGGCGCAGTACTATCGCCCCGGCCACGATTATCGCCGCCCACCTCCGCCTCCGCCCCGTTATCACGACCGCCGTCGCGGCGGCGGCGATGGCGGCGCACTCGTTGCCGGAGCATTGCTTGGGGTCGTAGCCGGAGCCGTCATCGCCAACTCGGCGGCCAACGCGGCACAACCGCCGCCGGGCGTCGTCTACACCGCGGCACCGCCGCCACCGCCGCCGGGCGTGGTGTATTACGACGATAACAATCCGCCGCCGCCCAACGGGTATTGAACGTCGCCTCGCGTCCCTCACGGACCGTCATCGAATTGCAGTCATGAATTGGAGCCACCCATCATGAAAAACACTATTCGCAAGACTGCCGTACCCGTCGTGTTGTCGTTGGCCATGTTCGCGGGTGCGGTGTTCGCGCAAGAGGGATCCACCGCACCGGCGTCGGCGTCATCCGCTGCGGCACCTGCCGCCAAGACCCATGCGGAGCGCCGTGCCGATGCCGTCGAACAGCGCATCAACGATATGCATACGCAGTTGAAGATCACCGATGCACAGTCCACGCAATGGAACGCTTACGCACAAACCATGCGCGACAATGCCACCAAGGCGGCCAGTGCCTTTCACGACCGCTCGCAGAAGATGTCGACGATGAATGCCGACGACGTCATGAAGTCCTACGCGGAACTTGCCCAGATGCACGCCGATGACATGCAGAAACTGTCGTCGGCATGGAGTGCGTTGTACGCCGCACTGTCTCCGGATCAGAAGCAGATTGCCGACGACATGTTCCATAACCGGGCAGCACACCCGCATTCGATGCCACGCAAGCACGCCGCAAAGCCTGCCAGCGCATCCTCTTCGGCGACAACTTCGGGTACGTGATCTTCCGCCTTCGGGCATCGTCGACAACACAAGGAGGCCAGAAGCAACCGGCGCTTGCCCGGCTCCGCTTCTGGCCTCTTCGCTTTAGGACGGAAAATCGGGACGCTTGTCCTGTTTATGGGCGATGATGACAGTGCAAAATCCAGTCACGCGACTGCATTAGAACCAGAGGCCACCACGGGAGGGCGAGCATGGCGACCGAAGGCAATGTCTTGCTTGCCGATGGCAGGGTCATGACATTTGCCGAGTTCGGTGCGCCGGAAGGCCACCCGGTTCTCTACTTCCACGGCACGCCATCGTCGCGGCTGGAACCGCTGCTGATCGGGGATGCCGAGTTTTCAAGGCTCGGCCTGCGCATCATCGCGCCCGACAGGCCGGGCATGGGCCGATCGAGTTTCCAGCGACATCGCAGTTTTTCCGATTGGCCGATCGACGTCGCCGCACTCGCCGATGCACTGGGTATCGGCAAGTTTTCGGTGCTGGGAAACTCGGGCGGAGGCATCTATGCGGTTGCCTGCGCAGCCAGGATTCCCGAACGGCTGCACAGCGTCGCCATCGTTTCCGGCGCATGGCGCATGGACGATCCCCGCACGCTTGCCGCGATGCCCTTCGTGAATCGACTGACCTGGACGCTCGCCAGACGGGCACCGCTGCTGCTGTCCCTATGGCTAAGAAGCGTCGGCACCGGCGTCAACGGCGACCTTTCCCAGCTGAAACGCCACTTGCCGCCGGCCGATTACGAGGCCTTCGAAAGCCCGGGACGGTATGAAGCATTCGGCTACGCCTTGCGCGAGTCCCTGCGGCAAGGCACGAAAGGACCTGCATGGGACATGCGCATGTATGTGCATCCCCTGGGAATCCGACTGCAGGACATCCAGATGTCTCTGCATGTCTTCCATGGCGCGAAGGACGTCAACGTCCCCATTGCCCTGATACGCGAAGCGCTGACCAGCCTGCCAACGGCCCTGCTCACCGTCTACCCGCGCGATGCGCATCTTTCGACCTTGTGCAATCACTTCGACGCGATTGCCCGCACTCTTGTCGAGGGATAGCCACCTCATGGACGCATTGTCTTTCGGCGCGACCCAGCGCTAAGCTGGCCTCGCCCGGTTCCCCATCACACCTGCCGGGCGTACCGACATCGACATCATGCACTGCACTGGGAGGAAGAATCATGGCTTTCTCTGCACGTGTTTCTCGTGACGTGATCGCACAGATCAACGTGACGCCGCTTGTTGACGTACTGCTGGTGCTGCTGATCATTTTCATGATCACCTCACCGATCGTTACGCACAAAACGACGATGGATCTTCCGCAGTCCTCGTCGACGCCGATGCCCGACCCGCCGAAACCGATCCATCTTTCCATTCACCAGGACGGCGAGATGTATTGGAACGACACACCGATCAACCAGAACCAGCTGAGCGTGCAACTGAGCGTTGCCGCGGCACAAGCCACGCAGCCGGCGCTGCAGATCGATGCCGCGGATGGTGTCGCCTATGATGCTGTCGCACGCGTACTGGCGAAGGCGAAAGCACAGGGTCTCGCCCGAATCGACATGCTTGGCGAGTAGAGCGTCGCGTCACCATCGGAGGGCGCCACCCGTGTGGCGCCCTTTTCTTGCCACATCGTGTCCTCGTGCCATCTCGACAATACGCCGCTGCGGACAGCGTGACCGTGGACGGTCGATCGTATAATCACCTTATGCAAGAACATTCCCATACCCTGGCTTCCGCGCTATCGGCCGACGTGCAGCGCGACGGTTTTTCGTTCGTCACCGCCGATACCATGCGACCGCTGCTGCAATCCTCCGGCGACCTTTCCGACTGGCCCGCCTTTTCAGACAGCTGGAACCGACTTGGGCCTGATCCCTATCTCGCCGCCAAAGGGCGTTTCCGACGCCGCCGGCACGCCACGTTCACCGCCGCGGCAGACGGCGCCATCGCGCTTGCGCCGCATCAACCGCACTACCAGGCTCTGCAGTACAACGCACTGCAAGGCGACATCCAGCGCTGGTTCGACCCCATCGAGCCATCCGTGGCGAATGGCGCCAGCCTGCAAACCATCCTGACCTTCTGCCATACCTTTTTCGGATCGCTGGCGCCTTCCGTCGCGCAATGGCACGTGGAAGTGCACCAGTTCCGCATCGAAGCGAACAAAGATGCGGCAGGCGAACCCACGCCGGAAGGCAGTCATCGCGATGGCGTGGATTTCGTGCTCGTACTGCTGATCGACAGGCACAACATCGCCAGCGGCACGACCACCATCCACACGCCGGATGGAAAACTCCTGGGCGATTTCACCCTCACCCATCCGCTCGATGCGGCGCTCATTCACGATCCGCGCGTGTTCCATGGCGTGACGTCCGTGACGCCGCTGGTTTCCACGGAACCCGCACATCGCGACGTGCTGGTGGTGACGTTTCGGGCAAAACCCTGATACGGCTTCGACCGTTACCGCTTTGTTGCCGCAGACTGGCGACTGGCCTTCCACGCAGCCAATCGTTCCTGGATGTAACTGTCGTAGTCGTAGCCTGTTTCGAGCTTGGGCTGCGGGCGATGCGTGCCTAGCTCGGCATCCGGCACCGGCAGGCGCGACACCAGGTCGGCATACACTTCCTGCAGATGCGAAGGACGATTCGCCGCGGGATTCGTGCCCGTCGATGCCGGCACCGTCACGCCGGCCAACGGGTCGTCGGTACGCGGCGTCGCGAGGCTGAGCGCGGCGCCGACATCGGGGGCCGCCGCGTCGCGCGCGGTCAGCGCAGGCACATTCCAGCGCTGCTGAATCGTCTTGAGAATCGAGGTGTGATCGAACGGCATGCTACCCGCCGGCACGCGGAACACCGTTCCGGCAGGAATCAGCGGCGATATCAGCAACGTGGGAACACGCGGACCGAAACGCTTGAAGTCGAATCCGTACTCGCCTGCGGACGCATCCGGTGGCACCGCATGGGTGGGTGGCGGCACATGGTCGTAGCAACCGCCGTGCTCGTCATAGGTGACGATCAGCAATGTCTGGTTCCACAACGGACTGTTGCGCAGCGCGTAGTAAACATCGTGGATGAACTGCTCGCCCAGCGCCACGTCGTAATTGGGATGCTGGCTGTTGCCCTTCGAGCCCCAGCTCGGCTCGAGAAACGTATAGTTGGGCAATGTGCCGTTCGCCGCGGCCGCCTGGAAATCGGTGAACTTTCCGAAGTAGCTGTCCGCGAGACTGGAGATGTCGGTGAAGGTCATGCGTGTCAGCGGATCGGCGTCGTAGCCATAAATCGCCCAGCTGACGTTCTGCTTCGTCAGCGACGCATAAATGGTGGGCGCGGTGAACGTCTTGGTCTTGTCGTCCATGTGACCCTGCGACGTGGCCGCGTGCACGAAGGCGCGATTGGGCAGCGTTTCCGTCGGTGCCGATCCGTACCAGTAGTCGCACACCGCAAAGCCGCGCGCCAGGGCGGACATCACCGGCAAGGTCGCCGGCGTATGCATGCCCATGATGTCGTTGGCGACCGTGCCGGCAAGAATCGATTCGTTCTCCTTGCCTTCCCAGCCCAGCGTGTAGGCAAAGTTGGCGATGAATCCCTTGTTCGTGGCAACCGGCGGCGTCGGAGCCGTGTTGCTGCCGAACAGTTGCGAATTGGTCGCGGTGTAGCCCTCGCCCGGGTCGGCGCCCGGCATGAAATACGTGCTGGTGGTACCGGGCTGGATCTTGAATACCGTAACGGAATCGCCGCCGCTGGAACTGGGGTTCGATTCGGTGCCCGTCAAACCTTCGAATGCCTGCCCCGCGGGCGAAACGTTGCCCGCATCGGCATAAAGAAAACCGAGCATGTGATCGAACGAGCGGTTCTCCAGCATCAGCACGACGATGTGATTGATGGCCGACAGCGAATGACTTGTGGTGGACATGTCCGGCTACCCTGCGTTTGCGAAGATCGGAGTGCTATTTCGCCACGACGAACGTGGTGGTTTCATCAACGTCGTTGCAGAACCACAACCTAGCCGGTCACTGTGACAGTTTCAGCAACGCATGCGCGTTGGGCGCTCCTCATGCGGTTTCCAGGTAAGGCGTCAGGATCTCCGCCAACCAATCCATGAAAACCTGTACGCGCGCGGAGACATTGCGCCGCTGCGCGTAGAGCAGCGACACCGGCATCGGCTCGGCCCGGTATTGCGGCAGCACTTCGACCAGCTCGCCATGCTCGATGAGCTGCAATACGCCCGGCTGCGGCGTTTGAATGATGCCTAATCCGGCAAGACAGCCTGTTTCGTAAGCCTCAATGCTATTGACGGTAAACACGCCTCCCATCGGTACATACCGACATACGGCGCCATCGAGATATTCAAAACCCGGCGGTCGTTGGCCGAGTGTCGATACGTAATGAATCATCTTGTGATTGACCAGGTCGCTTAACTCGCGAGGCGTGCCGTGTGCCTCCAGATAGTCAGGACTGGCGCAATTGACGATTTGAAATTGCCCAAGCGGCCGCGCCACCAAGTTGGAGTCTTCCAGCGTACCCACGCGCACCACGCAATCGAAGCCTTCGCCGACCACGTCCACGCGGCGGTCCGTGCAGCTCAGCTCCACTTCGATGTGCGGATGTTCGCGCAGAAACTCCGGCAATCGCGGAATGACCTGGGAACGCGCAACGCGACTGTTCATGTCCACACGCAAACGTCCCCGCAAGGACTGCGGTGCGCGCTGGAACATGGCGTCGAGTTCGTCCAGATCGGCCAGCAGCGTCTTGCAGCGTTCGTAGAAACGCTCTCCGTCCTGGGTCATCTGCACCTTGCGGGTGGTTCGGTGCAGCAGCTGTGTTCCCAGCTCCGCTTCCAACTGCTGCACAGCCGTGGAAGCGCTCGCCTTGGGCAGGCCCAGACTGTCGGCCGCCTTGGTAAAGCTGGCCATTTCGGCTACCCGCGCGTAGACATGCATGGCATCGATCCGATTCATGAATCTCCCCGCTGGCCCGATCATTGTTCATGATTTACGAACACACATCTCATGATCCGCCGATTTATGCGATCCGTATAGATCAATATGCTGACCAGGTTGGTTTCATCCACTTAGACGGAGACACCCCATGAGCACGCAGACTCCCATCGCCCTGATCACAGGCGGCAGCCGTGGCCTCGGCAAAAGCATGGCCCTGAAACTGGCCGAACAAGGCACCGACGTGGTGCTGACCTACCGCTCCAACCAGGCCGAGGCCCGGGCGGTGGTCGCGGCCATCGAAAAGCTCGGCCGCCGCGCGGCCGCCCTGCAGCTGGACGTGGGCAAGGCAGCGACCTTCAAGGCGTTCGCCGGGCAGTTGCGCCAAACGCTGCAGCAGCACTGGCAGCGCGATAGCTTCGACTATCTCGTCAATAACGCCGGCATCGGCATACATGCGAGTTTCGCCGAGACCACCGAGGCGCAGTTCGACGAACTCGTGAACATTCACTTCAAGGGAGCATTCTTCCTGACGCAGACCTTGCTCCCGTTGATCGCCGACGGCGGCCGCATCGTGAACGTATCTACCGGACTGGCGCGCTTTGCCCTGCCCGGCTATGCGGCCTACGCATCGATGAAAGGCGCCATCGAAGTACTCACACGCTATCTCGCCAAGGAATTGGGTGCGCGCGGCATTGCCGTCAACACGCTGGCGCCGGGCGCGATCGAAACCGATTTCGGCGGTGGCCTCGTGCGCGACAACGCCGACGTGAACGCTTACATCGCCTCGCAGACCGCGCTTGGCCGTGTCGGCAAGCCTGACGACATCGGCGGTGCGGTGGCATCGTTGCTGTCGAAGGAAAGCCGCTGGATCAACGGCCAGCGCATCGAAGCGTCCGGCGGCATGTTCATCTGAACGTCATCGCCGTGACATCGACGTCTGCGCAACACAAGCGGTTGCGCAGACGTTGTCATATCTAGTAACCCATTCGCAGCCCGCTTCAATCGGTGTACCTTGAGTGTCTTGCTGAAACCATCTTTCTGGAGAACCAGCCGTGGTCAGCTACACCCCCGCCCATTCCGCGCCCAGCCGCGAGCAGGCATTGCACGCCCTGTATGAGGCTGCGGAACTCGAACACTGCCTGATGTGCACCTATCTCTACGCGGCGTTCTCGTTGAAGTCGTCGGTGGAAGAAGGACTGACACCGGAGCAACTGGAGGCGGTCACGCGCTGGCGCCGTCTCATCATGCAGATCGCAACGGAAGAGATGGGGCATCTCACGGCGGTGTGGAACATCACGGTCGCGCTGGGCGGTGCGCCGCGCGTCGGACGCTCGAACTTTCCGCTCGATCCGGGATACCTTCCGGCGGGCGTCGTGGTGAAGTTGGCGCCGTTCAACATGGCGACGTTGCAGCATTTCATTTATCTGGAACGACCTGCCGACTCCGACGAACCCGACGGCGCGGGCTTCGAGCCCGAGCGCCACTTTGTCCGCGGCGCCGATGGTCCGCGTCTTACGCCTCACGGTTTGAACTACGACACGGTCGGCGATTTCTACCAACTGCTCGGCGTCGGTTTGCGAAGATTGGTCGAAACGCACGGAGAAGCCGGCGCCTTGTGCGGGAACCCCGGCTTGCAGGTATGCGAAACCGAAGTCGTGCTTGGTGGTGCCAAGCGCGTCATCTGCCTGAAGACCGCACTCGCCGCTTTCAACGCTATCATTTTGCAAGGCGAAGGCGCGCAGCACAGCGTCGAAGGTTCGCACTACCAGAAATTCGCGTCGATCCGTTCGGAATATCAGGCCATGCTGGCTGCCGATCCTTCTTTCGCGCCGGCTTTTCCAGCCGCGACGAATCCGGTGCTGCGCCGTCCGCCACGACCGGAAGGCCGTGTGTGGATTGAAGATCCCAGGGCCATCGCCACGGTCGATCTGGCCAACAGCGCTTATGGATTGATGCAACGATTGCTTGCGTACACCTACGCGGTAACGACGAAGGACCCGGACAAATCCGTGTCGCTGGATCTGGCCATCGGCCTGATGCACGCGCTGGTTCCCTTGGCGGAACGCGCTGCGCGATTGCCGGCCGGTCCGTCGAATCCCTCGTGTCACGCTGGCGTATCGTTCATCACGCTGCGCGACACCGCTGCCTTGCCGCCCGGCCCGGCCGCGCGCCGGTTCTTCATCGAACGCATCGAACAGTTGGCCGACGCGGCAGTACGCATGCAGGAACCCGAAGACGCACGCACGGTTGCAGCCGCGACGATCTTTGCAAAGCTTTTGCAAACCGCGAAGCAGGGATTCGATCTTTCGCGCCCTCCGCCGTCCCCTGTGCTGGGAACGTTCGCGCCTCCCGCACCGATTGCCGTTCAACCGCCGGCGCCAACCTCCACGCAAGATGGCATCGAAGAAGTCGACGGCGAAAAAATCACGCTGCTGTTCGATGCGAAGCGATGCATCCACGCACGCTTCTGCGTGACAGGCGCGCCGAACGTTTTTCTCGCGAATGTGCAGGGGCCATGGATTCACCCCGATGCGATGGACGTGGAACGGCTCGCCGATATCGCGCACGCCTGCCCTTCCGGCGCCATTCGCTACAAACGGCGCGACGGTCGTCCTGATGAATCGGCGCCGCCCGTCAACCTCGTCTCCACACGCGAAGCGGGGCCTTACGGATTTCGCGGCGACTTGCGCCTCAACGGCGCATCGGCAGGCTTCCGCGCAACCTTGTGCCGCTGCGGTGCCTCGAAGAACAAACCTTTCTGCGACGGCTCGCACCACGACATAGGCTTCAACGCCACCGGCGAACCACTCACATCAGCATCGCCCGAAACCTTGGACACGCGCGACGGCCCGCTGCAGATCGATCCGCAGACCAACGGGCCATTGAGAGTGCGCGGCAACCTGGAAATCACCAGCGGAACAGGCCGCATGGTCACACGTGTCACCAGCACCCTTCTGTGCCGCTGTGGACATAGCAAGACCAAGCCGTTCTGCGACGGCAGCCACGCGATAGTCGGATTTATTGCAGATTGAATACTGCAACGTGCGCAAGGAGCGAGGCAGTCAGTACGGCTGCCTCGCTCTTGGCAAGGTTGCTCAGCGCATGATGCCGGTGTGGCCCAGCGAATAGCGGCCCGGCTGCGGCCATACGGCGAGACCGTGCGGCTCCATGCCGACCTTGATGATCTTCACCTTGCCGGTCGCCGTGTCGAAGGCATACACGACGTCGTCGAAGCGACCCGACAGCCACAACCACTTGCCGTCGGCCGTGACGTTACCCATGTCGGGACTGCCGCCGCCCGGAATCGGCCAGTTGGCGACGACCTTGCGCGTGGCGAAATCAATCACCGAAACGCTGCCCGGACCGTTGCGCGGGCCGTGCACCTTGTTGGAACCACGATTGGCCACGTAGAGCTTGGTCGCGTCGCGGCTGGGGTACATACCATGCGTGCCGATGCCGGTCTTGATGAAGCCGATCTGCTTGAAGCTGTCGCCATCGACCAGGTACACGCCGTTGGCCATCATGTCGGCGACGTAGAACACCTTGCCGTCCGGCGACACGCGAATGTCCTGCGGCATGCCGCCCTTGTGCAGTTCCAGATAGCCCACGACTTTCTGGTTCACCATGTCGATCTTGGCAACCTTGCCGCCGAATTCGCAGGTGAAGATCGCGTACTTGCCGTCGATCGAGAAATCGGCGTGATTGATGCCCTTGCATTCGGGCACCTGTAGCGCCGACTTCAGCGCCATGGTGTGCGCATCGCGGAAATCCAGGCGCGCATGCGCCTCGGCCACCACGATGGCTTCCTTGCCGTTCGGCGTGAAGTACATGTTGTACGGATCGTCGACCATCACTTCCTTGCCCGGCTTGCCGGTCTTCGGATCGATCGGAGTCAGGCTGCCGTCGTTGTGGCCTTCGGCGTTATTGGTGACCCACAGCGTCTGCAGATCCCACGACGGCACCACGTGCTGCGGGCTGCGGCCTACCGGAAATTTGCCCACGACCTGGAAGGTGGTCGGATCGATGACGTAGACGTCGTTCGAACGCAGGTTGGGAACATAGATGCGCTGCAGCGCGCCGGCGACGGCCGGGCTGAAGTTGTTGTAGCCGGCATTGCTGTACATGTTGCCGGGGTTCGTGACCGGCGGCATGCCGGGAACGGTCGTTACCGTTTGCGCTACCGCAGCGGTGGTGACGCACACGCCGATCAGGGCAGCGCCGATGTGCGAAGCAAGACGTCCAAAACGTTCGAATTTCACAGCTAATTCCTGTATCAGAGACAAGACAACAAAACGAGTTATGTCCGCGACGACGTCACCGCCCCGCTGCATCCTTCCGAATGGCGTCGACCGTGCGCGAAACTATAGCATCCACCCCCAACTGCCCCAGTTCCGTGCTGGAACGGCGCGGATCGCCGCCGTACACACCATCGGCCGCACCCAGCTTGGGGCTGCTGCGTAGTGCGCTCAATCGCACCATCTCAGGCGCCACCGCAAGCTGCAGCGATGTATCCGCCAGCCCTGCATGCGTGCCGATTTCGTCGTCGCGATAACCGTGCTGGCGCAAGATCTGCGCGTAGCCATCCGATGCGGTGGCGTAGTACGCCTCCGGCAGGATCGCGCGCGCGCCAGTGCCTGCCCAGGTCTTGTTGAGGTGGGCCACCACCAGCTTCAGGTCCTTCTGATAGCCGCCGTGATCGCCGAGAAAGACGACGTTGCGAAAGCCGTGCACCGCAAAACTGTTCGCGGCCGACTCGAGCATTTTTTCGAAGACATCGTCGGGAATGGTGATCGTGCCGGGAAAGCGCATGTGCGACGTCGGCGGCGCATAACCGCCTTCCGGAACATACGCCACGACCGGCGCAACCAGCGCATTGCCCAATTGCTGCGCGATCTTCTGCGCGAGGTATTCGGCGCGCACGTTGTGCTTGCCCACTGCGACAAATGGGCCACTTTGCTCGGTGCCGCCGATGGGAATAATGACGGTGGTCTTGCCTGCGTGAATCTGATCTCGCAGTTCGGTCCAGGTGAGGTTTTGCAGCACTACAGTTTGCGGAGCCTGCGCGAACGAGACATTAGCGACAAAAAGCAACGCGGCGGACGCAAGAACACGTCGGAAGATGGGGCGCATTATCGGGGCCTTGCAGGACGATCAGGAAAACATCGACGCAATATGGTTACACGCCAATCCCGTCGCCGCACCTTCTGCGGGTGCACTGCCCTTGTTTTGCCTCATTTGTTCTCAGGCAAGGCTTTTCGAAAGATCCCTTCCCAGTAGGCTACACGCTCCGAATACGCTATGCGCACGGATTCGGGTTGATCGTTCTGCAAGCTGCGGACGTGCGTGATCGGCAAGGTGGCGGAGGCCAGGTGCCGCCAGGTATCGGCCGCCATATGCAGATGGGAATGCGAAGCCACCAACGCAGCGATCACCTGCTGGTCGACCATCTGCTGAGCGCTCAGCGCCATCAACCCTTCCAGCGCCATGTCCGTGCGCTCGGAGAGAAACGCCACCGCCTCGCCCCAGTTGTTGAAGCTGACGTCCATGGAGGGCTCCTTGGTCTTGGGGGATGGCTCGGAGCCTAACACCAAGCGCCATACGGCTCTGTCATTGAAATGTTTATGACATCCGCATGCACGCAGCGGGTTGCGCGGTGGCCATCCCGTTCAGCGAAGCTGGCTGTCCTTGCTGCCCCGGCGGTTGTAGAGGCCGGCGCTACGCTCGGCGTCCTCGGCCGCCTGGCATTTCACGCACAGGCGCACGCCAGGCACTGCCTTGCGCCGCGCGGCGGGAATAGGCGCGTCGCATTCCTCGCAATGCGTCAGGCCGGGACCTTTCTTCAACTGGCCACGCGCGCGCTGGACCGCATCGTTGACCGTGGCATCGATCTGGTCCTGAACTGCACCGTCGCCGGCCCAACCAGTCGCCATGGAAACCTCCTGAACCTTGCCATGAACCTGATGGCTCAAACGCCTCGCCCCGATATATGGAGTCGGAAGCCACCCGTGCCAAGTTTACCTCCGGGGCCAGGGCTCGTGCCGGCATCGCGCTGAAGGACCTTGATGGCAATGGGTTTGCCCCTGATCGGCGATCTCGACAGGCGCGTATTTGCCCAAGCCTTGCACACGGAGTTCGCAGCAATAACTTGCCCCTCGTCCATGAGTTATGCGTAATATTCTGCAGCGAACGAGCGCAATGCCACGGCTGCGATCCATGGGCGCACCAAAGGCAAGATATCATTCGCCAACGGCCGTTCCCGGGGAGAGACAGGACATAACTCGCCCGTCAAGCCGTTGCAGCAATCCAGGAGATAGGGGGAAGTTGGATGTCGAGCGTTATCGATTTTCTTGAACGAATGGGCAGCGAGGCGCATTGGCGCCACGCTTCCGAGAACGAGTTGGAACTAGCACTGGTACAGGCCGATATAGCAGCCCCCGAACGCTCGGCCATTCTTGCGAAGGATGCCGCGAAACTGCAGGCATTATTGCGACTGCGTCCGCTTTTCGCGATGCAGACCCCGCCGGACGAAGAAGGCGACGAGGACGAGGGTGAAGAAGATGAAGGTGACGACAAGCACGAACCGAACGGTCAACGCCTCTCATCGCCGACCTCCTTGCTCCAGCACGCATAATTCGAGGCGATGAACGACCCCGGCAAGCGGCGCCGGAAATGCCTGGGAGGAGCCGTGCTGCTCCTTGGCCTGTTTGCGGGCGTGGTGTCAGCCGGCACCACACCACAGCCCGGCGATCCAGCCGCGCTGCTCGCACTCGCCGACAGCATCAAGACGTCCGATCACGATGGCTTCACCAACCTGCTGAAACAGCTCAACCAAACGACGGCGGGTTTGTCGAACGAGCAACAGTGGTACCTGCGTTATCTCAACGCATGGGAAACCGGGTATGTCGGCGACATAGAAAAAGCCAAGCCGGAGCTGCGGGACGTCATTGACGGAGCGCCCGACATCGACTTCAGGATGCGTGCCACCGCGACCCTGATCAATCTCCTGGGTATCGAGCATCGCTACCAAGAAGCGTTTGGCCTGCTGGACCAGGCGATGGACAACCTCCCGAACATCACCCACAAGGACGCGCGCTTCCAAGTCCTGGCGGAGTCCTCGCAATTGCTGATCCAGGCAGGCCAATACGATCTTGCCTCCACCTATGCCGACCAGATAATCGCCGACTATCCTCAGGGCAGGAACGGTTGCATCGGCAAATTCCTCAAAGTGCATGCCGAATTCCTGCGCGGTACGACGCCTGTCGATGAAGCGCAATCCCAGAACGCCATCGACACGTGCGACAAGGTCGGGGAGGGTATTCCCGCCGATTCGATCCGGCGCGACATGGCGAGCTTTGCCATGCAGCAAGGCAAGATCAACGACGCCATTGCCTTGCTGGTGAACCGCTATCCCCACGTCGTGAGCTATCAATACCTCGACCTGACTTCGGAATACGACGCACTGCTCGCACAGGCGTACTGGAAAACCAACGACATCAGGCGCGCGGAAAAATATGCGCTGGATACCGCTGATATCGCTGTGAAAAGCAATTTCACCCAGCCGCTGAGCGTGGCCTACCAGTTGCTTTTCCAGATCGAGCAACAGAAAGGCGACATGCGCGATGCACTTGCGTATCACGAGAAATACATGGAGGTCGACAAGAGCCATCTCGACGACACGCGTGAAAAAGCGCTGGCGTACCAGATCGTCAGGCAACAGGTCGAAGCGAAGAAGATACAGCTCGAAACACTGAACAAGCAGAATCAGATTCTGCAGCTGCAACAGGCGCTCGACCTGAAACAGGTCGAAACCAGCAGGCTTTATATCGCCCTGCTCCTGACCATCCTCGCGTCGATCGCCTTCTGGCTGTATCGCCTCAAGCGTTCCCAGCTGCGTTTCATGCGACTGGCCCGAAGAGACGGCCTGACGGGAATCTTCAACCGGCAGCATTTCGTCGACGAAGCCGAGCAGTCACTGCGCTATGCCGCCAAGTCGTTGCGCGGCGCGTGCCTGATCCTGATCGACATGGATCACTTCAAGCAGATCAACGACACGCACGGCCATATCGTCGGCGATCACGTCTTGAAACAAGCCGTGGCGACCTGCCAACGTTACCTGCATTCCTGTGATGTGTTTGGCCGCCTCGGCGGCGAGGAATTCGGCATCCTGCTTCCCGAATGCACGCCATCCAAAGCACTGGATCGCGCCGAGGAAATTCGCCAGGCGATCAACGCGACGCCGGACGGAGACTCCGTGCCACTTGTGATATCCGCAAGCTTCGGCATCGCCTCCACCGAACACCACAGTTACGATTTGCGCCGGCTGCTGGTTGCCGCGGACGATGCGCTGTATCGCGCCAAGCGACATGGGCGGAATCGCGTCGTCATGAATATCGGCGACAGCGTGCCGGCCGCTCACGGCTCATCGCAAGACAGGAAAGACAGCACGGACGATGGCGGACAGTGCACCGATCCGGCAGCTTGACGCGGCCGGCTGCGGCATAACCCGTCGGCGCGGGCGCCTCACCCTGCTGGACGAGGCACCCATCCAAGATCCCCGCTTACCCGATCACTTGGCCACGTCCTGGCCTTTGTTCAGATCGATCATCGGTATCGAACCTGCCCCCACGACTTGCGGAAGCACGCCGTTCCAGTGCTGCAACCCGTAGAAATGCGAATACTCCGGATTGCTCTTGAGCGCCTCGCCGACTGTCTCGATCGCCTTGGCCTGCGCCTGCGCCTGCAACACGGTGGCCTGCGCTTCGCCGTTGGCGCGCTCCACGGCCGCGGTGGCTTCCGCATTGGCGGTAACGGTTTTCTGCTCGCCCTCGTATTTCTTCTGAGCCACCGTATTTTCCGCCTGCACGGCAAGGTTCTTGGCGCGCACGGCCTCTTCGATCGATTGATCGAACACAGGCGAGTAGTGGATGCCCACCAGCTGCACGTCGACCACGTCGACGTTGAAGAGCCGCTGCAAGGCCTCGCTGATGTCCTTGCGCATCTGTGCGGTGATCTGCGCGCGCTGATCGGAAATGGTCAGCGTGTTGTATTGCGCGAACGCTGCCAGCGCACGATCCCTTACCACCGGAAGAATCGTGGATTCGATATCCACCGAACCGGCGCGCCCCACGTGATAAAGCAGATTCATCACCGCCGAGCTTGGAATCTGATAGATCAGGCTGACGTCGATCGTGACCTTCTGGTTGTCGTTGGTATACACATCCAGGCCGTTGAGCGTGTATATCGAACGACTCGTCTGCAGGCGATCGACCGATTCAAAGAAAGGCACCTTGAAATGCACGCCGGTGGTAAGCGGCGCGGACGTCATCGGCGTACCGCCCATCCAGCGCGTCCCGGCCTCCTCGCTGGGCGACACGACAAAGACGCTGCTGTAGAGGAACATCACAACCAGGGCCGCGATAAGCAGGCCCCCGACACCGAAGCGACCGAGGAAACCACGCGGATCCTTGGGCGGTAAGCTGAGCATAAGTCGTCTCCATTACGGTTTGCGTCGAACATGGCGTGCCGCACCGGCCGCAAAGACGCGATCAGCGCGAATAGCAAAGAGGTTTTGCATGCCCTTATGGGCATCAGGCCGTTCCCCCATAGCGACATCATAGCCAGTCGTTGCTGCGTCGGCCCATCGACGCGGCAAACATGACCAGGCGGATGCGTTGTCCGGATCGTGTCCGGACAACGGTGCATATCGTCCGCGGACAGCCTCTTCTTCATGCTGCGGCATGCGGAAATGGCGCAGCCATGCAGGTTTCGGGACGTTTAAACCCTTGGCACAGGGTTTGCCATCTATCTCTTGAAAGCCTCATGACTCAAACCCGGAGAACCGCCATGAAACTCGAGACCCTGCTGCTGAAAAGCCTTTTCGTCGCTTCCTTCCTGATCTGCGTGCTGACGGTAGGTTCCATGCTCACCGCAAAGATCACCGTGTCGGCCGTTGCCGGCAACGACGCCACGGTTGCGGCAAGCGTGAGCAACGCCAGCTGATCGGTTCGGCGAGCGACGGCTTTGCCTTTGTTCGGAGCAGTGGCGACGGCTCGTTGATGCAAGGGCATCAGAACCGCCTCCGCCGTACCGTGAGACACGAAGAATTTAGACCGATCAAAACAGATAATGCTCGGCGCAGAAAACCATCCGACGGTACCTGCGCGAGCCTCCCGGAACCGGCGGGAACGACAGGGTGATGTGACCCAATGAGTCAGCTCTTTTCAACGAAGTGCCTCTCCTCAGCACCCCGTTTAAAAGTGTGAGTTCAATCACAGTTGTCGAACCTTCGGTAAGCCGCTGTCGGGATTGGCATGACGCGCAAGCATGCGGCCGACGGCGCCCTTGGCTTAATTCATGCTTTAAGACTACAGAAGCGGGCAACGCCAACAGGTGCCCGCAAGTCATCCGGCGCTTGAGGGGGAGCGGTGACCAGGCGGAAAGACAGCAGCATGGAAGTGGTGTCCCGGTTGCCCTGGCAGGCAGGCATCGTGCTGGGCATTGTGGGTTACGTCAGCGTGCGTTACCTGCTCGCCTGGTCGTTGTCGACGCTCGGCGGTCCGGTGGGCCAGGCCTTGGGACAACAGCTCGGCCAGGGCTTGGGCGCCGCCGTCGCCTCGTTGCTGCTGGGCATGTGCTGGGCTGCCGCGTTGATCTCCTACATGGATAGCCGCCGGCGCTCGCAATTGCTCGAGACCCAGACCGGGCTCAACAGCCTGCGCGCCATCGACTGGCGCGAATTCGAATTGCTGGTGGGCGAAGCCTTCCGGCGTCAGGGTTATGCCGTGAAGGAAACCGGGCTTGGCGGCGCCGATGGTGGCGTCGACCTGATCCTTCTCAAGGACGGCGCCATGACGCTGGTGCAATGCAAGCAATGGCGCACCAAGCTGGTGGATGTGCGAGTGGTGCGCGAGATGTACGGACTGCTCGCCCACCATCATGCCGACGCCGTGAAAATCGTCGCCATCGGCAACTACACCGATGACGCGCGCCTGTTTGTGCATGGCAAGCCGATCGAGCTGATCCACGGCAACGCATTGCTGGAGATGGTGCGCGATGTCCAGCGGACCACGCCCTCCCGATACAAACTGATCCAGAACCCCGAACCGTTGCCGGGATTGGAACCCCTGTGTCCCACCTGCGGCCGCCCGATGGTGCAACGGGCCAACCGCAGATCGGGAAAAACATTCTGGGGCTGTTCGGCTTACCCCGCGTGCCGTAGTTCGCGCGTCGCGTAAGCCTCGAGCGGATCGAAACCGCCTCAGTTCAAGCCTGCGTAGCGCTTGCTGCCCAGCTGCGTCTGCAGCCTTCTCTTCACGACTTGCAGATTGCTTTGTCGCATGTCTTCGCGCACCTCTCGCGGCGACATGCCCAGCACCTGGCGAAACGCATCGGTCATGTGGCTGTGGCTGTTGAAGCCCATATCGCAGGCGAGCGCGGCGAGATCCATTTCGCCGCCGCCCAGGCGGCCCAGTGCCGTTCCGAGGCGTTGCTGCAAACGGAACTGTCGCAACGATTGCCCGGTACTCCGGCGGAAGATCCGACACAGGTGAAACGGCGAGCAACCGGCCAACTTCGCCAATGCATCCACGCCCACGTTTTCTCCTGCATGACCGATGATGGCCTCCTCGACGCGCGCGACCTGGTGCGCAATCCTCGGGTCATGCAGGTCCGCATCGTCCGGCGTCCGCCCATGCATCAGGTAGGCGAGTATGTCCAGCAGCACCTCCTCTGCGTCGCCGGCATCCTCGTCCTGCAAAATGCCGCGAAACATTTCCACGTGCGTCATCTGGAATCGAAGGTCATGGCGGAATACCTGACAGGGCTGCTTTGTCGCGACCGTTTTGCCGAGCATGTCCAACACCTCGTCATCGATCAGCACATCGGTGCAGAGGTCGCAGCTGTCGGGTACCGGATGCGAAGCGAAATATTCGACGTTCTTGCGCACCAGGATCGCCTGTCCCGGACGCGCGCACCACACCTTGCCGCCGACATGCACCAAAAACGAACCGCATCGGGTAAAGATGAGATGCGCAGGCTCATCGCCCGCGACCACGCCGCAATCGACTCGCGGCTGCTTGCACACATGACTGATCACTTTGAAGTGCGGCGACTGCAGCACTGTCCGCATGATCGACATAGGCCTTGCTCCACACGAGCGCCCGCGTCCCCGCTTCGATCATACGCCCTGCCCTCCGCAACCGGATGTGCCGTTTAAAGCACGTTTCTGGAAGCGACGCAGCGCTGGTTGTGATAGCCGCGCAACGCGACATCACCGGCCACGCGCTTTGCCGCAAACAGGCAAGTTTCTGGAAGCGCGCACGATGAGCTTGCCCGAAGCTTCAGCCTTCCCCGGAAGGCTCCGGCATGAATGCTGCGCCCTCCCCACACCGATGTGTTACGCAACTTACGCGATATGGAGGATCCCATGCTGAAAACACTCTGCACATTGCTTGCAACATGCTGCGCCGTCGCGGCCGCAAGCGCCGCGGATCCGCTGTCGGCCGATCACGGCGACTCCATGGTGTATGCAAAATATTCACATCCGTACGGCAGAACCATCAACGGTTGGGCCAACTTGTCGATGCAGTGGATTTACCAGGAACCGTACAGCCAGAATCCTTACTTCGATCCGACGGGCGAGTATTGCGGCGTAGGCCAGTCAGGCCCGGTCTGGTATGTCGCGCCGATTTTTGCACCCACGCCCGGCAGCTATACGCGTTCGTGCACGATCCCGCACGACAAATCGATCCTGTTCCAGGTGGGCTGGGTCGCCGACACGTGGCCTTGCCCCGATCCGACTTTCGGCCCGGCGCCCGGTCAGTCGCTGTACGACTTTCTGTATACCAACAGCGAAACCTACTTCTCGAACGTCACCGTCAGCGTGACGCTGGACGGCAAACCGATCCATGACGCGGTCGACTATCACTACATCTCCGACAGCCTGAACGCGATCAAGGGCGACCTCAGCCTGCAGGCGAACTTCGATCCGTGCATCACGGGCAACTATCAAGAGATAGTCACCAACGGCTGGTTCCTGATGTTCAAACCCTTGTCGCCCGGCGTGCACACCATCGTGAGCACGACGACCAACATGGGCATGATGATGAATACGTTCACCTACTACTTGACGATTGAGTAGCGGAACGCGTGCGCCCCGTGGCGCTGCGACAGCAAAACGCCGAGGGAATCGCTTCCCTCGGCGTTCGCGTCACAAGCCATGACGGCTCTTAGTTCGACTCGGTGAAGCTGATCGAAGGCGTCGAGCCACCCGTGGCGGTACAAGCGCCCAGGTTCAGGTTGTTGCTCTCGCCCGTGGTGCCCGAATCGGCTACGCAGGACGGTGCGGCAGTGGAACCGTCGCTCACCGCGAGGTTCACCTTGATGGAGCTGCCGCTATTGAACTCCGCTTCCGAACCGCCGGCATTGCCCACCACATTGAACTCGCCGGTGTTCCACACCTTCGCGATATACAAGGTGCTGTCCTTCTGGCTGGTGCTGTAAGCCGTGCCGCCATAGGTGACAACGGCCGTATCGTTACCGCCCGAGGTTGCCGTACCCGTCAGCTTCAGGCCCGCCAGGTCCGTGGGCGAGATATCCGGCGGCAGAGAGGCGGCGCTGTTCTTGTAGCAGTCGCCCGCGCCGTCGCTTCCAAAGCCGCTCGGGCAACGCCTGCCGCCGTAGCCGATCAGCCAGTCCTGCATGAAGATGGCGCCCTTCCCTTGCTGCGAGTAATCCGTCGCATACACCCATTGCTGCCACACGGTGCAGCCGGAGTGGCCCGAACACGCCGAGGTGGTCGACGTGAACTGCGTGTTGAGCTGCACCGAATACTCGTTGGGACCCAGGATGCCGCCATTGCCGTAGGCCGGCACACCCACGCTTTGTTCGGAGGTCACACCGGTGACCGACGGGAACGTGCCGACCGCGCTGGTGATCAGGTGCGAACCGGTCTGAATGGTGTAGTCGTTGCCGTTACCGGCGGTTTCCTGTGCACCGAACACGTAGTAGTGCGGCATCGGGTGCACGTCGGTACGGACTGCTCCGCAGGCGACCTGCTGCCACACGATGCTCGGATAGTCGGCATGAAAGCAGCCTTCCGACGGCGTGGCGATCTGTGCCATGTCCTGACGCCAGGCCTCGCGTGCGACCTCTTCGATCGGCCCCACCTGCGCGCTCGAACCTTGTGCGGATGCATTGTCGAACGGCGCGGCAAACGCCGCGGGAACGCATGCAGCACCCACAAGACCGGCCAGTAACGCGAATTTCAACGTTGCTTGCATTGATTGTCTCCCCAGTATGCAAATGAAAATGGATGTCGACGCTGGACAATCCAGGCGCCGAGACACTTCCAACAACGACTACACCCGCGAACAACCATGACGGTTGCCACGGTTCCCCTGCTTTGCCTTTTCACCGTATCCCTACGGGGAAGAGATCGAGGCGATGACGCGCCCTTCTCGCGAGTGTCGTGCTCATGGAAAGCACCGGCACCTCACTGGCTTCGATAACGCATTGGCACTACCGCTATTTACACACAGACGTGTAGCGAAGCCCTTCCCCTACCTGACGCGCTCATCCTTTCAGTCCTACGCGACGCGCAAGACTTTGCGGGACTGGAGAGCCTGATCGCACGGGCCGTGATGGCCAACAGGTACGCGCGTCTATGCACGCACAGGAATCACCATTTAAATCGAGGCAAGTCTCACTAGCAGCCCTTTGCATAGAAAACGCCGAGGGGATTTCTCCCCTCGGCGTGTGTGTCAACTCTTGCTGCAACGCTTAGTTCGATTCGGTGAAGCTGATCGAAGGCGTCGAGCCACCCGAGGCGGTACAGGCGCCCAGGTTGAGGTTGTTGCTCTCGCCCGTGGTGCCCGAATCGGCCACGCAGGACGGGGTGGCGGTGGAACCGTCGGTCACCGCGAGATTCACGCTGATGGAGCTGCCGCTGTTGAACTCCGCCTCCGAACCGCCAGCGTTGCCCACCACATTGAACTCGCCGGTGTTCCACACCGTCGCGATCTTCAACGTGCTGTCCGCCTGGCTGGTGCTGTAAGCGTTACCGCCGTACGTGACAACGGCCGTATCGTTACCGCCCGAGGTCGCCGTACCCGTCAGCTTCAGGCCCGCCAGATCCGTGGGCGAGATATCCGGCGGCAGGGCGGCGGCACTGTTCTTGTAGCAGTCACCCGCGCCGTCGCTGCCAAAGCCACTCGGGCAACGGCGACCGCCGTAGCCGATCAGCCAGTCCTGCATGAAGATGGCACCCACACCATTCTGGGCGTAGTCCGTCGCATACACCCACTGCTGCCACACGGTGCAGCCGGAGTGGCCCGCGCACACCGAGGTGGTCGACGTGAACTGCGTGTTGAGCTGCACCGAATACTCGTTGGGGCCCAGGATGCCGCCATCGCCGTAGGCCGGCACACCCACGCTTTGTTCGGAGGTCACACCCGTCACCGACGGGAAAGTACCGACGGCGCTGCTGATGAGATTGGAGCCGGTCTGAATGGTGTAGTCGTTGCCGTTACCGGCGGTTTGCGGTGCGCCGAAAAGATAGTAGTGCGGCATCGGATGCACGTCGGTGCGGACTGCTCCGCAGGCGACCTGCTGCCAGACGATGCTGGGATAGCTCGCATGGAAACAACCCTGCGACGGCGTGGCGATCTGCGCCATGTTTTCGCGCCACGCTTGGCGGGCGAGTTCTTCGATCGGGCCAGTACTGCTGGCAAAAGCTGCAGGCACACAGGCGGCACTGATAAGACCGGCAACAAGAGCAATCTTCAACTTCGTTTGCATTTACAGTCTCCCCATACTTGTGAATGGCAATGAATGTCGAGCCTGGACCCCCCAGGCGCCGACGCACTTCCAACAACGACCTACACACGCAGGCAGCTGGAAACGCCGCTACGTGTCCCCTGAGGTTGCCTATTCGCCGTATCCCTACGGAGAAAAGAACAAGGCGATAGCACGCCCTTCTCGTGGACGCTGTGCCATGCAGAGCACGCGCGCCTCACGGGCTTGGATGAAGCATGGTTGCGACGAGTATCGAACCGAGACGGGCGATCGCGCCCTACGTCAGGCTATCCAGATCGTTCATCGACGACCCACGATGAAGCGTTGATCTGGAGGCTGCGCCACGTTCGATGCCATCGATTCGGACAAGGACATTTGGACCGACGATGCTTTCCCCACAGAAACTCGAAAGCGTGCACTCATCACGTCTCCTCACCTCTTTTTCTATGACCCACATTCCCGGGCTGAAATCCGAGTTGCTCGGCCAGCGCGACGAAGAATGCCCAGAAAGAATGTGTAGAAGTCGTGACGTCATTCGCACGTGCAAGAGCTTGCGAACCGGCGCCAAATTTGCGGCTGCTGTTTTAACGCACGTGCAGCACGACGACGCGCGTTGGACTACACGTTCCGTGCAGTGACACGCGTCGACAATACGCCGCAAAAAATGCCGATTCTCGATATGCGCCGACAAAACCGCATGCGTTCGCACGGGACGAAGGGAAGTTGCGCGCTCCGCAATGCATCAAAAAAACCGCGCATTTCGGATGACAAAATTTTGAGACGCAGTGCTCATTCGCGACGAGCACATCAATCGGCCTGCACCCTGCCGCCGCCATTGCGCTTGGCTGTGTACATGCGCTCGTCGGCAAGAATGGATAGTTCCTCCGGTGTTTGCGCATCGTCGGGAAACATCGCCAGGCCGATGCTTGCGCCGATCTGCATGGTGCGTCCCGCGACGGACAGCGGCGCTTCCAGCAACTCCTTCAACGTGCTGGCCACGTCTATCGCTTCGTGACGTCCAATGGGTCCTTCGAGCACCACGGAAAATTCGTCGCCCCCCGTACGCGCAACGGTGTCCACGCGTCGAAGGTATGCGGCAAAAAGGCGAGCAACCTGCTGCAGCACATCGTCGCCGGCATGATGGCCCAGCGTATCGTTCACTTCCTTGAAGCCGTCCAGATCGATGGCAAGCACCGCCGTGGGAATGTTGCGTTGACGTGCGCGCTCCAGCGCTCCGCTTATCCGGTCCTTGAACAGGCGACGATTGGGCAGACCCGTGAGCGAATCGTGATGCGCAAGGTGCTGATTCCGTCTGAGCTGCGTCTCCAGCAGCAACAGAATCATGCCGATGGCCACCAGGTACTTGGGCAGATTCCAGACCTCGGCGCCCACCTGGACGTTGGGCAGAAACACATCGAACGCCATGCCCACGGGAAACACCAGCGACCAGGCCAGCAAACCCAGGATCGTGACCACGAATCCGCCCGTCCTGCGCTGATTCGAAAACCAGAACTGCACGCAGCAGGTGAAATAGGCCACGAACAGCGGCATGACCTCCATCAGATCGGGACCGTGCTTGGAAAACTGCCAACCGAGCAAAGCGATCGAAAGAGCCGTGTTGAGACCGACCGTGATCCACCGGCTGAAGGGCCGCTTCGCAGCCGGCGTTGCGGCAACAACTGTTAGCGGTACCAGCGCAAACAGCAGCGCCGCCGGAACCATGACCGCGGGCGACACCGACGGCAGCGTCGCCAACACGATATAGAGCGTATAAACGGCAGAAACTGCCCCAAACAGCACTCGACTACCCCATCGTTCCGAGCGGGGGTCCACCGACCAGCAAAACAGTTGCGCGCACCAGATCAGGGACGACGTGCCCACGATATCGGCCAGCATGCCGCCGACACCTGGGAGGTCGAGGAAGGAATAGGCGGCAAAATGCACTTCCACGCAGATCCATCCCGCCAGCCAAGCCTGCGTCATCCTGCTGCCGGCAGGCCGCGCCACCGACACGAATGCATAAATCAGCACTCCGACGGCGAGCAGATCAGGGAGTTCTTTCCAGGACATTCTGGGTCCACGCTTGCGGAAACGACATGATGGGTAGATCGAAACTCGATGATGCAAAGTTCAAGCCACACCCCTACCCGGCCATAACCAGCTGATACACGACCATGCCGTTCACGCTCCTCCAGCCCGATTGCCCAGTCTTTCCCGCCACCGAAAAGCGATCCTGCAAATTATGAACCCATGAGGACAGCATCCAGCCGGCGTCGCTTCGACAGCAACGCCCGTCCGCGCAGGTCGAAACGCAACCATGCGTTCGGAATCTGACAGTCATTCGGCCGAACCACGAAACACTTGAATGCTGAACGAGCATCCGCAGCGGATGTTTCAAGCGTGACGCGCGTTCAGCGAACGGCGTCGACGGCTCCCGTTCGCGCTCGCCGACAAGGCCACCGCAGGCGAAGCAACCACCGGCGCGTCCATGCGGATGCCGGAGCTTCGATGCAACGAAACGTCGCCCAGGCGCAGAGCACGGCAAGGATGGGGCGCGTCACGAAAAGTACGACTGCAAGCATGTCGTGACTCATCGGAATGCGCACGACGATGCGTTGTACGATTTCGAAAACATACACGTGGACGAGATAAAGCGAATAGGAAATTTCGCCCACCCACACAGACCACGCCGGCACTTTGATAGCGCCGTTCTTTGCCAGCATCACCACACCAAAAAACAGAATGGCCAATGGCGCGCCCCAACCCTGCGGGCCGAAAAAATTCACCATGCCGATCCGGTTCCATCCCATCAGAAGCATGGCGATCAGCGCGATCGCGATCGCGTAAACCGTTGCATTGTTCTTGATCGCAAGGCGAGAACCGTACAGCCAGCCTGCAAGCATGCCGAAAACAAATTCCCAGACGATCGGATTGACGGCGAGATTGGCATATCGCGACCACGCCACCAGCGGCTGCGTCGCCACACCCAGGTTATAGCCGCCGCGCAAAACGGGAATCGCGATCAGCGTGAGGACAAACCATGCCGCCATGACCCGGTAACGCCATCGCCCAAAAAGCATGCACAGGGCGAACACGACATAGAAATAGCACTCGAAGCACAGCGTCCATGCCACACCCACCGACATCTGGAAATAGATGTGCGATGCGGCGGGGTTGTGCGGAACGAACAACAACCCTTCCAGATAAGGAAGCAGCACGGATGCATCGAGAAATCCGCGAATGCCGTGATGATCCACCGCAACGGCAACCACCGTCACCACCGCAAACAGTGGCCAGATCCTGGCAATGCGCTTGGCTGCGAATCGCCAGGCGTAAGCATGGGTTCCATCGAAATCCAGGGTGGTCAGCACCATCAGGAATCCGCTGATGATGAAGAACAGGTCAACGCCCATCGCCATCGGCAACAGCACGTAGTCGGCGACGGCTTTCCCGGCAAAGGTGCCCGGCAGGACGCTCCGGCTGTGCACCATGACGACCATGAAGGCCGCGATACCTCGCAGCGCCTGGATCCATGCCAGTTTTCGCTCTCGCGCATTCATCCTGGTGAGTGCGCGCCAGCTCCCGTTTGGTTAAACGGCCGAATGCATCATCCCTCTTTCCCCTGGCTCACTGGCTGCTCTCTCACCGACTGGCGGCGGCGCCATGTAGCAGGGGGCACGCCAAACTCGCGATGAAATGCACGGCTGAATGCCGTGTCCGTCTGATAGCCCACATCCTCCGCGATACGCGCAAGCGTGGCGTTGCTTCGACACAGCAGGTTGGCGGCAAGCAACATGCGCCATTGCGTCAGGTACTGCATCGGCGTGCTTCCCACCAAGGCGTGAAAGCGTTCGGCAAGCACGGAACGCGATGTCGCCGCGGCAGTGGCCAGCTCATCCAGCGACCAGGCATGGGCAGGACGCTTGTGCAAGGCGTTCAAGGCGGCGCCCACGATGGGGTCTGTAAGACCCGCAAGCCAGCCCGTGCGATCGTCGCGCCGATCGTTCATGTAAAGGCGCAGGACTTCGATAAACAGCACTTCGGCCAGCTTCGCCAGCACGCCTTCCCCGCCGGGCCTGGGCGAGCGCGCCTCGTTCAATGCATAGCGTATCGATGTTTCCAGCCACGCTCCCGCATTCGATCCGCGCAGATTGACGCACACCAGCGCAGGCAACCCGCCGAGCAGCATGCGCGCCAGGCGCGCATCGCACGCAAGATAGCCGCAGATGATGCGCGTCGTGGGCCCGCCGCCGCCGTAGGCAAGCAGGCGCGGCCGACGCGACAACACCTCTTGCAGCGGTGCGCCCCGGGCGGGTGCCAAATCCGGTTCGGAACTCATGCGGTGCGCGTCCCCGCGCGGAAAAATGACGACATCCCCCGCGGCAATGCGAGTGGGCGGCTGGTTGTCCAGCTGCACGAAACACGTCCCTTCGGTGACCAGGTGAAAAATCACCACACGCTCGGCGCCAGGTTCGAGCAAAGGCGCCACGGTGTCGGCACGGGGCGACTGGTAGCACCAGGGTGCCGTGAATCTGGCCTGGATGAAGATGGCGCCGACCAGCCGCACGACGCGAAGGATTTCCGATAGCGCATCCATATCCGCGTCACTCAGGCGACGTTGGCGTCGATGTGTAGATCAATACGTAACGCGTTTTCCACCGCGCACGAGATAGGCGAGGAGCGATGGCTCCTTTCCACCAGATGGCGCAATTGCTCGGACGTGACGCCGTGTGCATCGATGCGGACGCGCCACTGCATGTCGCTGGGTCCGGCAAAAACAGGATCGCCGTTGCCATCGAGCATGCCGAAAAAGCCCCGCGTGTCGGTGCGACTGTGAACCGATACTTCGAGCCTGGTCAGCGCGATGCCTTCCGCCGCCGCATTCATCGCGATGCAGGTGGCGAGACAGGACGCCACGCCCGCCCGGAACAGCCAGCCCGGCGTCACCTGGTCGCCGCTGCCGCCTAATTCCCCGGGCATATCGGTCAATACCTGCGTGCCGTTGGGATGACGGGACACGACCCGCAGGCCGTGCTGCCAATGCGAAAAGGCCGGCGTATCGTCCTGAAGACCCCTTTGAGGCTGGCGTTGCAGAACGGCCCTGACGCGCTGCACGGCCTCGGCGATGCCTTGCACCATGGCGACACCTCCACACCCAACCCGTGCGTGAACACGTTCGGCCTGATCCCCTGAGGCTGCCGCCGGCATGCCGTGCATCCGGACGGTTGGGCAAGTCAGGGCGACGCGCGGATAGGACGCCTCTGACCGCCAGGCACCACAGTACACCCAATGGCACCCGCTCAGCGTGGCCGCCGGTTATCGACGGCTCGCCGAGGGTGCGGCAGCGTGCGCCGCGAATGTCGGCGGGGAGGTTCATGTATGGCTCGCGTACTTGGCTTTGTCTATGGCGTCCTTTGCTATCTCGCATTCTTCCTCACGTTTCTTTATCTGATCGGTTTCGTCGGCAATCTGGCAGTGCCCAAGTCCATCGATGCCGGATCGCCCGCGTCGTTGACAGCAGCGATATCGACCAACCTGGCCCTGGTGGCATTGTTCGGCATCCAGCACAGCGTGATGGCGCGGCCGGGCTTCAAAAGCTGGTGGACGCGCTGGGTTCCGCAAACCATCGAACGCAGCAGCTATGTGCTGCTGGCGAGCCTGGTGCTGATCTTGTTGTTCGCGCTGTGGGTGCCCATCAAGAGCGAGGTATGGCGCGTGCAATCGTCGTTCGCATCGACGGTGTTATGGGTGCTGTTCGCGCTGGGATGGACATTGGTTCTAGGCAGCACCATCCTGATCAATCACTTCGATCTGTTCGGATTGCGCCAGGTCTACTTGAATCTGAAAAACAAGGCGTACACGCCGATCGGGTTCCGCATCCCCCTCTTCTATCGCGTCGTGCGCCATCCCCTCGTGCTCGGTTTCCTCATTGCCTTCTGGGCAACCCCCATGATGACGGCAGGCCATCTGCTGTTCGCCGCCACCATGACGACTTACGTACTGATAGCCCTGCAATTCGAAGAGCGCGACCTTGTCGCAGCTTTCGGCGAAAGGTATCGCCAATACCAGCAACGCGTTTCCATGCTGATACCGTGGCTCACGCACCATAAAGGCTATGGAAACAAACCATCGACGCCGAAGCTTCATCCGCACTGACGCCAGAAGCATTCCCTTCCCCGTATGCGGGGAAGGGAATGTAGCGAGGCGCTGCTAGCGCCACATCACATTCACACCGTCGCGGACGCTTTCCCTTGGCAGCGTGATGGTCGCGACGGCGTTCTTCTCATCCCAACGCCATGTTGTGAACGCATTGCCGTTCGCGCTTATCGAGCGCGGCTTGCCCAACGCGTGAATACAGATCGTGTACGCACGCGACGCCGGCTGCCCCTTGTAGGTGCCCTTGGCCGGCGCGACGGTCAACGTGTGCGAACCGTCGGGCCCGGTGACGTAGCTCATCGTCGTCAACGCATAGCTTCCCTTGGCATAGTCGAGCGACAGGCCATCGTCTTCGTAGAGATCGAAATGTCCCTCGCCTGATCCGTACACATTCAAGATCAGCGTATCGAGCGGCCTGGCATCGGAATAATCGCTGGACTCCTGTTCGGAAATGATGGAACCTTCGCGCACGAATACCGGCGTTTCGTCCACGGCGTAATGCTCCGTGAAAGAGCGGCCGCCGTCGTAATGCTTGCCTGTGAAGAAATCGATCCACGAACCCGGCGGAAGATAGACGCTGCGGTTGCCGCTCGGATCGAGCACCGGCGCCACCAGCATCTCCTCGCCGAAGAAATACTCGTGCGAGTGCCGATAGGCTTCTTCAAGATCCGGGTACTGCAGATAGAGCGGACGCAGCAACGGCATCGACAAGGTATGCGCCTGCCACGCGTAGGTGTAGATGTAAGGAATAAGCTGCGTGCGCAAGGTGAAGTATTTACGCATCAAGGCCATGCCTTGGTCGCCGTACAACCAGGGCATGCGCGCGTTGCCTTCCTTCGGATTGGCGTGTGCGCTGTGCATGCGCAAGATGGGACTGAAGGCACCGAATTCGATCCAGCGCGCATAAAGGTCGAAATCGATCTTTGCGCCATGGAAACCGCCGATGTCATGGCTGATGTAAGGCACCAGCACGTTGCCGCCACGCGCGGTGAATGCCACCTCATAAGCCAGCACAGGCCATTCCGAATAGGTGTCGCCCGTGAAGAATCCCGGGTAACGCTCGCTGCCCCAATCGCCATAGCGCCCAAGAATGAAGCCACGCTGGCCGGTGAACTGCTGCGAGAAATCGTAGAACACCTTGTTGGTCCACAGCTGCGGATTCAGGCCCGGCATGTCTGCCGCACCGCCACCACCGTCGACCCACCAAGTGTTCACGCCGGCCTGCATCAGCGGTCCGTGCAGATCGCGCATGAAGATATCGGCCTGCTGCTTGTCGGCCAGATTGAAAGCGATCCGTTCCGGCGGCAGCACATCCCTGATCGCAACCGGTCCGCGAAAGATGCCGCCACCTTGTTCGCCCGACACCACTCTCAACACGATCTCGTTGCTTTGCCCGGGCCGCACATAAGGCTTGATGTCGGTATAGGTAAGCCGGCGTGGCCATTGGACGTGGCTGTGCGCCGCCTCCTTGCCATTGATGAAAATGCGATACGTCTGCCCTGCTTCGCCGAGGTAGAGATACAGAGCATCCGGCAATGTTTCAGGCAACGACAGCCTGATGCGATACCAACCGACGCCCTGATAATCCGCATAACCCTGTTTCTGCCACGACTGATCGGTGCGGATCGGTTTCCACGCGCGATCGTCGATATCTTCGGCATACCAGTGTTCTCGCAAACCCAGATCGTGCGGATCGACGGCGAATGTCCATCCCTTGGATAGATCCATGTCGAACGCAGGCTTCGGCGGCAAAGATCGGCCCAGCGCCTTCAGCACGTCGGGCGCATGACTGTCGTTGAAAGACAGGATGCTTTCCTCCGTGCCCGCATAACCGGGATGATCGTTGAGACTCAGCTTGATGCCGCGATCGCGCAGCCATCGCAGAAACTGCGCGGGCTGCTGAATCAACGGACTCCAGTCGTAGCCACCCTGCCAGCCGTAGTTGTGCCAGGCGAAATCCAGCACCAGCGTGTCGAAGGGAATGCGGTTGTCGCGCAGACGCGACAACTCGTCTTCAAGGTGCTGCTGGTCGTAGCGCTCGAACCCGGGCGTATGCGCATCCGCCGTATCGGGGAAATATTCAAAGTTGAAATCGGTTATCCAATTGCCCAACGTATAACGCGGAATCATCGGAATGCCACCGCAAAGCTGCGCGTATTCCTGCAATACGCGCGTGTATTCCCGGTTGTACGTGAACAGGTACCAGTCTTGCCCGTAGGGCTTGGCGCGTGGCGCGATCCATTCGGTCTTGATATCCCACAGCGGCGTTTCGCTGTCGTCGATGAAGGCGTAGCCGCTGCGGCTCAGCAATCCCGGCCTGGCGGGAAGCAAGGGAATGTCGATGCCGGGAATGATGTCGTTCGTGGGACTTTCCAGATCCTGCCCGCCGTTCACCAGATTCGCCCCGCTGACGTGATCGAGCGAATAAGTGAGTCCGCCGAGATTCTTGGTATCGACCTGACCCGGACGCCAGGTATGCGTGCTCGACCATGTCAGCTGCAGGTTATCCGCGGTAAACGGACCTGACTTCAATCGATAACGCAGCGTCATACTTCGGGTATGGACGACCAACCAACCGCTTTCTTCGGAGGATTGCACATCCACCGCCGGCCAATCCCGCTTTTGCACGACGGCGGTAGGCGCATCGACAAACACGCCGCTCGGCGCGTATTCCATGCGAACCAGCGAAGGCGTGAGAAATTGGAAACGCGCGTTGCCCGCAACGACGGTGGATGTGCTTGGCGTTTGCGCGTGGGAAAGAAGTGGCGTCGATGCGAATCCAACCAGTGCCACAAAGAACATGCTGCGGAACCATGTCATGCCGAGTCTCTTTCGATGGACAGGAAACCCCGCCCTTATACTCGCCGAGCCACGTCAAGGACAGCCATCGAGCCGGGACATGCACGCACAAGCAGCCGGTAGCTTGTGCGCGGAAAGCTCATGCCATTCCACGCCATCTCCATAATTTTGGCGAAGAATTTACACAAATCCGCCACACCGCATATAGCGCCTTTACTCCGCCCGGCGAGAGGATGCACACGTCATCATTGAGCCAGAGAGCACGCCCGCATGACGATACTGATCATTCAGGGACCTCTACCCAGCACCCGATCGCTTGGGGGCGACCTTCTCGCCGGACTTCGCCAACTCGCCCAGTCGGCAGGACAAACCTTGGAAGTGTGTACTTGCAGCAGCCTGAGGGATTTCCTGACCCGGCTGCGTGGCGCCCGATCGCCTTCCACGCAATTCATGCTGCTTGATCCGGGCGAGATCAACCAACAATTGCAGACGCACCAGGACAGCGAGCTCGGCGACACGCTGGAAGCACTGGGCACGCCCTATATCGAAATGCAGGACGACAGCGAGGCCGCCCTCGAGACCGCGCCGGCAGCAGGCCACGCCCCCTTGGCCACCATCGTCACCAACGGCGACCTCAATACCAGCTATCGCATTGCGCTAGGCATCGCCTTACGGCAACTACTCCACTAGCGATTCCAGCCCCTCGGGCTGCACGGCGGCCCATGCCCACCACTTCGCGACATTCACGCCCTTGATGGCCAACCACAGGGCGTACAGCCCCTCTCCGGGCAAACAAGGGAAGAGCAAATACGGCATAAGGTGGCTGTTTAGCGACGGCGCCAGAAAGCTCGTGAAACCATCGGTGAAGTAGCTGAACCCTGCAAGGCCAAGCAGAATGCCGAGTACGCGCGGCAAAAAGCGCGAGCGAAAAATCAGGTATCCGGCCAACATCTCGTCCAGCCCGTAAAACACGAACGAGATAAGCAGCCCCACGTTCTGCAACTGCATCGAAAGGTACGACATGGTTTGCAGTTGTTGAGGCGCGAACATGCCGAGTGCGCTCCCCTCGCTCATCACTTGCAGCGGCACATAGGCACTGAGCATATCGAGTCCTTCGATGGCCGTTCCCACCAGACCGCAGCCCATCGCGATGCCCGCGATCACGGCATTGACGCGCCTGAACAAAATGAAGCTGATGACTTCATCGGGGATATTGCACAAGAGCAACACGATGTGTGCCGTAAAGCCGAAGCGAAAGAGTGTCTGGTGCGCCAGGATATTGTGGGCCGTTGCTGCAGCATTCCCGTCCACGACCAGAGCATTGCGGACATAGCCGATATCGAATGCGCCGGTCGCGATGCCGATCAGCGACACGATGCCGACTATCCTTGCCAGGACGAGCGGCGAGAATCTGTCCAGACTGGAATCGGACATCACGAAGCCTCCTCTCTTGTTGCGATTTACAGCGCACAGAAGCTTGCTGGCGTCAGCTTACTACCCAGATTATGCCGCTGGTTCCGCACTTCAGCGTGCCGAAAGCTCTGCCCTGCCGTTGGTCATGACAATGACATGGCGAAGTGAATCATCGAGTGGCCTCAGGTCTCGTTTGCGACCTAATCGCTTAATGCGCGTACCACGCTTCACGCTCGTCGTCCCGGCGAAAGCCGCGACCCAGTGACTTTGGCTTGTGATTGTGTTGGTGCGTTATCGCCAGGTTGCTCGCCTGCGCGGCGGGCGTTTCGCGCTCTCATGTGCGCGCACGCTTCACGTCCGTCGTCCCGGCGAAAGCCGG
Source organism: Dyella psychrodurans (assembly GCF_003363265.1). Taxonomy (GTDB): domain Bacteria; phylum Pseudomonadota; class Gammaproteobacteria; order Xanthomonadales; family Rhodanobacteraceae; genus Dyella_B; species Dyella_B psychrodurans. The sequence goes on from NZ_QRBF01000010.1 coordinate 130,854, forward strand.
GACCCA
>NZ_QRBF01000011.1:0-62527 GCF_003363265.1 Dyella psychrodurans
ATCGCTTACAGCGAAGACGACATCACCAACGGCAATGTCGTGCTGAAGATCGGCCGTGCGGATCTCTATTACTACTTCCAGGAGATCAGCGCACAGATCGGCGCCGCGCTGGATCGGCTAAGCAAGGAGAACTGCACCGACACGCACAGCCGGATGTGGCAATGACCCGAAGAAGGCCATGGTGGGCACCCCTTAAAAAATATCTTGGTCCCTCGGTCGAATCGATCCGTCCGTGGAAACAGGGATAGTCCAACCTGACCCCGGTTTTGCTCAGTTTTTAACTCATCCAATGTGGTCGTTCCGCTTCTGGACCAGCCCAACCCCAATCGCGGAACATTTCAATATATGACTCCAAGTCGTATGTCTCGTTGGGAAGTGGAGCATCCAAAACCGAAAAACCATATCCATCTGTCAACAACTCGCTCTGGTGTTCGCGAAGCTGACTATAGTCTGAGAATATGAGCATGCCATTGACGCCGCCGAGACGTCTGATCCTTGCTTCCGCCCGTATTGGTCCGGCTTGTGTTTTGGCGACAAAGCCAATCTCAATTTGTAAACCAAGTTCTCGACAAGCTGTCTCTAAGTAACTAAGTAACTTGCTCATTAATTTTAACTCGATGATAACTGGGGGAGAGATTGAGGACCTGTTGTCTCCCTCACGGGAATATGATCAACAGGACCTACGTGCCCATGTGGCGCTCGCGAAGATGGCGCACCGGAGCTGTGAGCCTCCGGCCCACGAACCTTGTTCGCGGGAAAGGGGTCCGGAAGCTCCGCATTCAAATCCTTATAAGCCTGCATATCTTCAGACGTTATGCCCAACCGCTTGTCCATTTTTGCCATATCGACTAGCGATTGCTTTTGCGAACTGAAAATCTTCGAGATAGGACCTGCTTCTCCGCTAAGTTCCTCAACCTCCTTTGCTATGTTTACAATTTCTCCTGCAGCTTCTCCTTCTGGCGCTGCAGTACTAACAATTGTCATCGCGGCACCTTCTGCCGCCTCATGGTGATCGCTAGTAACAATGCCATGCACGAGGTCCGCCAGCCCCGCAAAGGGCCCAGCGAAGAGATGAACGATCATACGCGCATCACTTGATACTGCGGCATCGGCCATTCTGAGCCTAGCGGCGCAATCAGTCTCGCATGGATTGCGTCCATCAGGATCAATGAACAAAATTGGATTGTTACTAGCGTACGCGTAGCGGCTTAAGCCGAATATGCCACCAGCTTCAAGTGACTTTGGGTCTACACCTAGAAAGCGACCGGTAGCTGGATCGTAATAACGCGCCTGCATATAAACGAGGTTCGTCTCCGGATCGTTCACATGCCCGGTATATCCCGGCCCATTCGGTGGCGTGCCGAGTGCTGTAGTGCCATACGGCGTGTAATCAAACGTCGCCGTGATGTTACCGCTGGCATCAGCCTCTGCGAGAGGGGTGCCCTGCGGGTCGGTATAGACGTAAGTCACCGTTCCCGATGTTTGCGCAAACGCACTTTGCCCTACGACAAATAGACACAGAAGCATGAAGAACTTTGTCATGCTGCACTTCCTTGCTATGTCCTTATTCATTGGCACCACCCCTCAGATATTCCAATGTCAAACGCGCGCGCTACGAACAAAGCAATTGCACGCGTAAGTGGGCGACTCATTTGACTATCACGACGTGCTCTACTACTGCACTCCACGGCCCACAGCCGCTGGCATTGCAGGCCTGCACCTCGAAGTAAAACGCTCCGGTGCCCGGCGCATACGTCGTCGAATTCGCTTGCAGAGCCATCAAGCGTGTCCACGTTGTTTGATTTGTGCTGTATTGCCACCAATAAGACGTCGCTGTTGCGACGCTCGTCCAACTCAAATCGACCGTGTCGGAGTAGAGGCTTGGTTGACTGACCGTGAGCGTCGGCGCACCCGACGGTGGAAACAGCACCGTCTCCGTCGCGACTGCCGACGCCGGACTGCATCCTCCGGTGTTACACGCATACACCACGTAGCTGTAACTGCCATTCGCACTTTGTGTCGTCGAGTAGCTCGTCGCTGCGCTGTTTTGCACAGCCGTCCACGTACCGTTGTTGTCGTAGTACACGATGTACGCCGTCGCCGTCGCCACGGCACTCCACGTCAGCGTGTAGGCACCATTTGCTGACGTGCCCGCACCACTGATCGTCGGTGCGGATGCCGGCGGCAACAGCACCGTCACCGACACCGTCCCACTCCATCCACCGCACGCGGTCGTGTAACACGCCTGCACGCGATAGCCGTAGGTGGCGTCGCCTTCACCGCTCACCGACCACGAGGTCGCCGACGACGATTGCAGCGTGGTCCATGCCCCGCCATTGATCTGCTGTTGCAGCACATAGTTGGTGGTCGTGGCTTCCGCCGTCCAACTCAGCGAGTACGCACCGGTGTTGCTCGACGTGGTCGATGGCGTGATCGTGGGTGTACCCGGTGGCAACGCCACCACCATCGAACCGCCCATGACCCAGTTGTCACAGTACGTCCCCGTGCCCGGCGCATTACACGCCCGCAACTGGAACGTATACCTACCATCCGTGAGACCCGACACCGCCGCACTCGTACTCGTACCGCTGTAGACGGTCGACCACGACGATCCGCCGTTCGCGCTTTCCTGCAGGGTGTAGCTCGTCACCGGCGAGGCTGCCGTCCAACTGATCGTCGCACTGCTCGCGTTGCTGGAGGCCGGCACGCTCAGCGTCGGGGTGGGCGACGGTATCAAAGCGGTGTTGACCGTGACGGGATTGGACACAGGTCCAAAGCCACCCGTGACCCCGGACGCATCGATGGCCTCGACGTGATACGTGTAGGCTCCGCTGGTGGCACCCGGCCGCGTGGTCGATGTCCCGGTGAACGTTCCAATCGTCGTCCAGGCACCGCCGTTCACAGCTTCCTGCACCGTATAACTGCTTGCGTTGGCCGATGCCGTCCAGCTGATCGTATACGGGCCTGCCACCGGTTCCGTTGGCACCGTCACGGAGGGAAGCGGGGGCCACACATCCACATTCGACGACGACGTCCACGCACCGCAACCCGAACTCACGCACGCTTGAACACGATACTGATACGTGCCCGCCGCCAAGCCACTGATCGCACTACTCAGCGACGCACCGCTATACACCGTGGCCCACGTTCCCGATGCGACGGTGAGTTGCTGCAACGTGTAGCTCGTGGCTTGCGACACGCCGCCCCACGAGACGGTGAAGCTGCCGCCGTTCGGATTGCTGCTAAAAGCGATAGCACCCGGCGCAGGCGCTTCAAACAGCACATGCTTGGCAATCAGCTTGGTGCCCAGATAAATGTAATTGGTGGCCAGCAGGGAGTTCGGGTCGAGCGAGTACATCAGCTGACCGGCCTGATCGTAGAAATAGTAGCCCGTGGGATTGCCGCTCGGATTCGTCTTGGCCACGCGACGACCGGCCGCATCGTAGGCATAGCCTTCCAAGCCCGGTACCTGCAACAACTGATTCTCGGCGTCGAAGGTGTAGTTCGTGGTTGCCCCACCGTTGGTCAAGCTGCTCCGGTTGCCCTGCGCGTCGTAACCGTATTGCGTCACCACGCTGCCGTTTTGGGCCACGCTCGCCAGGCGATTGGTGGCGTCGTAGTTGAGCGTCAGCGTGTTGCCGCCGGTCAGGCGCGTGCGCAGATTGTTGAGCGCGTCGTAGGTGTAATTTTCGGTGCCGTAGAGGTTGGTCGCCGTTGCACTGGTCAGGCGGTTGAGCGCGTCATAGCCAAAGGCTTTCGTGCGCTGGCCGTTGACCAGGTCCGTGACGTTGGTGATATTGCCGTTGTTGTCGTAGGTAAAGTCTTCGCTGAGGTTCAGCGTGCTACCGACGCCATAACTGAAGTTACTTAATAGCTGACGCGCATTCTGCTGCGCCACGTAACTCGCGCCGTTGCCGTAGTTGAAGCCGGCGACCTGGTCGTTCGGGAAGTAGATGATGCCGCTCGCGTAGCTGCCCGCCTGGGTAGGCCTGCCCAGTGCATCCGGACTGTAGGCCACGCCTTCACTGCTGCCGTTGAAGGCCGGATAGCCGATGGCATTGAGGTGGCCATAGCTGTCGTAGTTGTAGCCGATACCCCAGGCGTCGCTGCCGACAGAGAGCGTCTGGCTAGTCAGCAGATTGCGGCTGTTGTAGGCAAAGGTGTTGGTTGCGCTGCCGGACACCACGTTGCCGATGTTGCCGCGTGCGTCGTAGGTGTAAGACGTCGTCTGCGTGCCGGCCGGTGGCGTGATCGTCTTCACGCGGTTCATCGCATCATACGTGCGCACGGTTTGCGCCCCGCTTGCCACGTCGGTCTGCCCGCAGGTGCCATCGGTAATGGTCTGGCCCTGCGCGCTCCACTGCAGATTGTTCGCCGCGTCGTACGCCATCACGGTGCTACCGCTTTCCGGTTCGGTCGTGAGACACAGGCGGTGGTAGGTATCGTAAAGAAGCGTCTTGGTGACGCTGTCGTTCTCGGTGCCGTAAAGGCCCGACTGCGTGATGGACGTCGGGTTGCCGTAGATGTCACGTGCGATGGTTTGGGTGATGCCGCCCGGCGCAGTGACCGAAATCGGGGCCTTGTAGTCGGGCTCGTCGAACACCTGGTAATACGTGGTGGTGACGTTACCCTTCGGATCGGTCACTTGCTGGCCTGCACCGGCCAGATAGGACGTCGATGTCGTCAGGGAGCCCAGTTCGCTGTCTTCCTGGGTCTGCGTCAGGCGCTCCAGCGCGTCGTAGGTGTGATGCGTGCCAGTCGTGACGGCCGTAACAGCGGGTGAGCCGCTGACGGGATAAGAAGCGAAAGTGGTCGCTCCGGTGTAGTCATAGCTCGTTGCGGTGGTGACGTCGGAATTGGCTGTGCCGGTGATCGACCTGTCGCTCAGCACCGGACGCAAGTCGGCATCGAAATACGTCGTGGTGACCGCGTTACCCGTCGTGGTGATGCGATCCCAATGCCCTGCGGCGATGCCGCGCTCGGCGCTGGCCACATAATTGTAGGTGAAGGTCTTGGCGTACCAGGACACGCCATTGGGATCGTTCGTGGGATAGGTGATCTGCGAGATACGGCCAATCGGATCGTAGCTGTAATGCGTGGTGTAACCGGCCTGGTCGGTGATGGAGGAGATTTCACTTAGATCATTCACCACCAGGCTTTGACTGGTGCTGTCCGGATACGCAATCGACTGCGGAATGCCGCGGTAGTAGTTGCTTAGGCTGGTCGTGTGATTGTTGCCGTCGGTAAAGCTCGCCAGCTGACCGACGCTGTTGTAGGTGTAGCTCATCATGAACTCGCCGAAACGCGAGCGCGATTGCAGCAGGTCCTGGGCGTTGTAGGTGTTGCTGGTTTCCACTTCGCCGGTGCCGACATTGGTCACTGTCTGCGGCAAGCCCAGCACCCACGTGTTCGTATCGTTGAGGTAGACCGTGGTTTCTTCGATCGGGGACTGCCCGGCGATGTCGTTATAGCGCTTCACATCCGTGGGTTGCGCGTAAACGTTGAAGGTCATCGTTTGCCAGGTGTAGTTCTGGCCGTCTTGCGTGGTCACCTTTTGGTTTAACGGCGCCAATTGCTCGGTTTGATAGTAATTGTCGCGATAGGCCAAATCGACGCCGTAGACGCTTGGCCACGGGCCGTTCGACGCATTGGCGTAAGTGTTGACCACCGAACGCACGAGCGTGCTGCCATAAGCACCGCTATAGGTGTCCGAGCGCAGCAATTGGCCTTCCGTGGAATCGAAGACATTGCTATACGTGTAACGCGTGTCGTTACCGTTGGGGTCAGTGACATCCGTGTAAACGGTCGTGGGGCACGTGCGATTGGACGCACAGGCATCTGTATTCCAACTCGCATTTGCGGGCGAATAGCTGTAGGTCCAGGTCTGCGTCGGCATGCCCGCACCCGAGATCACTTCGCTCGCAATGGCGGGCTGAACGTACCATTCCGGCCAGATCGCCATGGGAATTTCAAACGGCGGCGAGTCCCCGCTTTGTCCCCAACACAATTGAGGCGTGTACGAACGGCCGCTCATTTTCAACACGAAGCTAAAAGTGCCCGTGAGCCCAGAGGGGGTCGTTACCGTACCGCCGGTTCCAAATGGCTGGTTTGGAGGCGCGGTATTGGAATAGGGCAATTGGTTGAGCGAACACGCATTGGAAGGAAGAACAAGGTTGTACGCTCCAATGCCTAAGTTATAGGACCACGCGCTACCATCGGGCAATTGCACGCCGGTAAGGGCACCTGAGCCATTTAGATAGCTATATGTCCAGGTGCGCGAAGGAACGTTGGCGGCCTTCGCCGTGATCGTTTGGATCAACTGCGAACCAGATTGATAGGTGATATCCACTTCGCGGCCATCACTCGCTGTAATGCTGGAGAGATAGCCCGTTGTGGGATCGTAGTTGTAGGTCAGCGTATTGCCGAAGCGATCCTGAATCTGCGTGACATACATCAACGCATCTTCGCGATTCAAGATAGCTAGGCCGCCTGGCCCGGCTGTCATGGGCGTAACGCCCTGTGTGGCGACTGTGCCATTTGCCGAAACGGCGCTTTGCGATGGAGGAGGAGTCTGCGTCGCGATGATCGTCCCATCAGGAGGCAGTGGACCACCTGCACCAATGATCGGGTACCACGGACGATAGACTAGGTGAGCAAACGTATAGCGCGTGCCATCGGGTGCGATGGCAAGGAACCCTTCACCACCATCGCTCGCCGTGACACCGCACGTGACCATCCAGTTGTTCTTCGTGACAATGTTAAAGCTTGTCCCGCTGATGGTTGGCGACAGCGTATTCGCGCTGTAGCGGGGCATCAGTTGCTGCTTGCCTTCGCCGGGCACCAACAGGTTGTATCCAGACCACCATTCGTCCGCCACCCAACCTCCCTCAGCCAGTGTGGACTGAATGCCTGGTGGCGGCGCAAAATTGCTGCAACGATTTGTTGTACCTACGGTAGGGGTAGTTCCCCCAACCCCTGTCTGCCAGACAGCCGTCGACGGGAGACCGGCAGTCCCTACAAGCGTTTCGATGCGGGGGATATCCAGATCCCAGCTACCGAGCGGGAGTTGGGGGCCGTAATTTGTCTGCGGAACCCACTCAAAATTTTGCGCTGTTCGACCCACTGTGATGGTCGGCCCATTGCCGCGCATCGTGACGTCGGTGACGTTGAATGTCACGCTCCCGTCGTACGTGCTGATGCTTTCACCGAAGGGATGCTCACCCAAGGGTTCGATGTTTTGATCGACCTGGATCAGCTTCTGGTATTCCTGATCGGGGGTCGCTCCCCCCGAGGACTGGGCATAACACGCACCGGACAGCACCAACATCGCCACCGCCCACAGGCAGCTCCCTTGCCAGTATGCACGCATCGAATTGTCCCCTTGGGCCCGCGCATTGCGCGCAGGTATGTTCTTACCAGTAACGTAAAGTCACACACATCGTCAATACGCAACACCGACAGCAACGCTGATAGCCGGCGTAAATTCCCTCCCTTTGTGCGTCGCGTCATTAATTTCATAAAAATCATTTTTATTAATGGCTTACGCTTGACGCAGAAAAATTTGGATCGTGACAAATTTTTCGTTTACAGTCGTGGGATGGACGGCGGCCCGCAGGCCCTCGCCCCTTGCCGGTTGAGTGCGTGTCGTGGGTGATCGGGATCGTTGTCCCGCGTGCTGCCATCGCTTTCAGCCTTTACCACGACAAAGAAGAAGGTTTAGGGGAGAAACAGCATGGTGTCACGTCGGCAGTTCCTGCAGGGTTTGGGAGCGCTTGCCGCGCTCGGCGGTCCCCTGCCTGCGTTGGCGAAACTGGCCGACGCAACCGGCAAGGTGCGACGTGTCGCCAATGCGGCAACGCAGGCGAGTGGTGTGTCGCGCTATGTCGATGTGTTTATCGGAACCGGCGGGCACGGTCATACGTATCCGGGTGCGTCGATGCCGTTCGGCATGGTGCAGTTGAGTCCCGATACCAACGATGCGGGTTGGGATGCGTCGTCGGGTTATCACCAGGCCGACGGCTCGATCATGGGTTTCTCGCATACGCATTTGAGCGGCACCGGCGCGGCGGACATGCTCGACGTGCTGGTGATGCCGGCGCAAGGTCCGGTGTTGCTGCAACCGGGCGATCGCGGCTTGCCGGATGTGAATTACCACTCGCAGTTCGATGGTGCCGCCAAACCGGGCCCGCAGCTGACCGCGCACAACAAGGTGAATCCGGGTCGTGGTTATCGCTCGCGTTTCGCGTCGGAGCGCGCGCGCCCCGGTTATTACAGCGTGCATCTGACCGACCACAACATTCAGGCCGAATTGACCGCGACCTTGCGCGCGGGCCTGCATCGCTACACCTTCCACGGCACCGGCGACGGCCATCTGCTGGTCGATTTCGCGCACGGTTTCCACGACGACTTCAAAGTCCCCTGCAAGGTGACCGACGCGCAGCTCAGGCTGGTCGGCAACGACACGCTGGTCGGCAGCCGTCGCGTGCATCAGTGGGCCGATGGCCGTTACATCCATTTCGCGATGAAGGTATCGCGGCCGTTCTCGCAAGCCACGCTGTATTCGGAAGATGTGGCTGCGCCCAGCGGCACGGGCGAGATCAACGGTACTCATCTGAAGGCCGCGCTGCATATCGACGATGTGGCGCGCGAGCCGGTGCTGGTGAAAGTGGGCATTTCCGGCGTGGATATCGACGGTGCGCTGCGCAATCTCGATGCGGAAATTCCCGCCTGGGATTTCGAACAGGCGCTGCACGCGGCCACCGAGGCATGGGAGCACGAGCTCAGCCGCATTCGCGTCGAGACTTCCTCGCCGCGCGACATGCGCGTGTTCTACACCTCGCTGTATCACACCATGCTGGCGCCGACACTGTTCAGCGATGTCGACGGCCGTTATCGCGGCATGGATTTGAAGATCCACCAGCTGCCGCAAGGCCAGAACAACTACAGCACTTATTCGCTGTGGGATATCTATCGTGCGCAGGCGCCACTGCTGACGCTGTATCAATCCGATCGCGTGCCGGATTTCGTCAATTGCCTGGTACGCATGGCCGAGGAAAGTCCCGACGGCCCGCCGGTGTGGCCGCTGCAAGGCGTGGAAACGGGCTGCATGATCGGTTACCACTCGGTGGTGCTGATTGCGGAAGCGCAGGCCAAGGGTTTCACCGGCATCGATTACGACAAGGCGTGGCCGATCTATCGCAAGCGCGCGATGGACGACGATTATCGCGGCCTGCCCTACTACCGCAAACTCGGCTACATCCCCAGCGACAAGGAATGGGAAGCCGTCAGCAAGACGCTGGAATACGCCTATGACGATTGGGCGGTCGCGCATCTGGCCGATGCCGCGGGCGAAAAGGACCTGGCCAAAACGCTGCGCCACCGCTCGCGCAACTATCGCAATGTGTTCGACACCACGATGAACTTCGTGCGTCCGCGCGACGTGAACGGCAAATGGCTGGAACCGTTCGATCCGCGCGGCATGGGCCATTCCAGCCAGTGGCGCGATTTCACCGAATCCAATTCCTGGGAAGCCACCTTCCTCAACCAGCACGATCTGTACGCGTACATGGGCCTGTTTGGCGGGCCGGACGTGTTCGAACGCAAACTGGATGAACTGTTCACCACCAGCCCGAAGCTGCCGCCCGATGCACCGCCGGATATCGCCGGCATGGTGGGCCAGTACTCGCACGGCAACGAGCCCGGTCATCACATGGCGTATCTCTATGCGTACACCGGCTCGCACTACAAGACGCAAGAGCGCGTGCGAATGCTGACCGTGACCATGTATCCGCCGGAACCCGACGGCCTGGCCGGCAATGAAGACTGCGGCCAGATGAGTGCGTGGTACATCATGAGCGCGCTGGGCTTGTATTCGGTCGATCCCGTCAGCACCAACTATGTCTTTGGCAGCCCCTTGCTGGACAAGGCGGAGATCGACCTTGCAGGCGGCCGCAAGCTGGAGATCCGCACCATCAACAACGGACCGAATCATCCGTACATCCAGTCTGTCACCTGGAACGGCCAGCCGTGGACCAAGAGCTGGATCAGCCACGCCGAGCTCGTAGCGGGCGGCACGCTGGAGTTCCACATGTCCGAAACACCCAATATGCAGTTTGGCGCTGCCCTGGCGGATCGTCCGCCATCCTTCGGCGCGCCTGCTGGTGAGGCCATTGTCATCGACGCAAGCTGATCTCCTCTCAGAGGCACTGCATATGACATGGAGGCCTGGTGCGATTCGCGGTCGCACCAGGCCTTTTTTTATTGAGGCACTTTGATCGCAGTGGGTGACTCCCTCCCCTGCTTGCAGGGGAGGGTTGGGGTGGGGTCAAACAATCTTGCGTCAAGGCAAGTATGAGCACCCCCTCCCAACCTCCCCCTGCAAGCAGGGGGAGGAGTAATGCGTAAAGCATTTGGACGTCCAATTTGTCGACGAAGGCCAGTTACTTGGTAATTCGGGCCATACACGCGATACGCACTAAAGACGCGCGAACTTCGCGGAAGCGTTGATGCACTAAGTGTCGCATCGCTGTGGGGCGATGCACTGGTGACATCAACCCAGCGTGTCACCAGGGACCGTGCTGTATCCCTCCTAGGCAGTACATGGTCCTTAAAGCTCCGATAGCCTGTCCCCGGCTATCGGAGCTTTATTTTTATCCGTCGCGGCATACACGTGTTGCATCGCTCTTCAATGCATCGAAGGGAGACATGCGCACATGGCATTCGTGCACACACGAGTTGTCATGCAAGGCCATGATTTTGTGATCTCGGGCCAAACAGCTCGCACGAAGCGCTACGTCTCATTGCACGCGCTAATGTGAAAAAAACATTCGCGTGTTTACACCAACGACTTTCCGCTGGGCTCGCCCGGCGCGGTCTTCTATCGGCACATTGTGGGGAGAGTACGTATGCAGCGTCGCGCTGATCATAAAAATCTTCGATATAAACGCATGGCCCTGGCCATCACGCTCGCTTGCGGCGTGGGCAGCGGCGCCTTGTTCGCGCAGAGCACCGCCGGTTCGATCTACGGCACCGCCGATCCAGGCGCGCAGGTGTCCGCCACCAACGAGGGCAACGGTTCGGTGCGCACGATGACGGCGGGCCAGGACGGCCGCTACCAGTTCAACTCGCTGTTGCCCGGCAAGTATCAGGTCAATCTCAGCGAGAACGGCAAAACCACCAGCCAGGAAGTGACGGTGCTGGCCGGCCAGGGCACCAACGTCAATCTGGCGACCGCCGTTGCGTCGGCGAAAAACCTCAACACGATCACCGTTTCGGCCAACAGCTTGCCGTCGATCGATGTGTCGTCGGTGCAAACCAGTACCGTGATCACGGCGGACCAGATGAAGTCGCTGCCGATCGCCAAGAACGTATCGGCCGTCGCCCTGCTCACACCGGGTGCGGTCAAGGGCGACTCTGCCTTCGGCAATCTCGTGTCCTTCGGCGGTTCGTCGGTGGCCGAGAACGCTTATTACGTGAACGGTTTCAACGTCACCAACCAGTTCGATTCGCTGAGCTTCTCGCAGGTGCCGTTCGAGGCGATCGATCAGGAGTCGGTGCAAGACGGCGGCTATGGCGCCGAATACGGCAACGCGACCGGCGGCGTGGTCTCGGTGACCACCAAGCGCGGTACGAACGAGTGGAAAGGCGGCGTGGATGTCACCTGGAATCCCGCCGAGACGATGGCCAGCGAGCCGAACGTCTACTTGAACAACGACAACATGTCTTATTCCTCGCGCGGCAACAAGAACGCCACCATCGGCAACAACGGCACCTGGAATCCCGTCGACTTCAGCTCGCGCTGGAATGCCTGGCTGGGCGGCCCGCTGATCAAGGACAAGCTCTTCATGTTCGCCCTGGTCAGCCAGACCAAGACCGATGCCGATTACTACAACCCGATCACGCAAGCCGGCAGCGGCGGCTATCAGCAGCAGACCGAGAAAGATCCGTATTGGCTGTTGAAGATGGATTGGAACATCAACGACAGCAACATTCTCGAATACACCGGCTTCAACGACACGCGCCACTACAGCACCGATGTCTATTACTCGGGCTTCACCGCCGACAACACGCCGTATCACTACGACTACCAGGGCGTGGTGAAGACCAAGTACGGCGGCCAGAACAACATCCTGAAGTACACCAGCTACATCACCGACGACTTCACGCTCACCGCCCAGTACGGCGAGAACCGGAACAAGCGCTACAACACCGCCACCGCCGCGGACGGCACGGTGGAGAATTACGACGGCTCGATCAGCAGCGAAGCCTCCGGCTGCCCGGTGATCGTCGACGATCGCAACCCGGTGCTGGCCGGCACGACCTCGCCCTATACGCACTGCAACTTTGTGCCGGGGAGCCTGCTCACGGCCTACAACAGCGAGGACACCCGCAAATCGCTGCGCCTCGATCTGGAATGGAAACTCGGCGACCACGACATCACCGGCGGCTGGACGCGCGACGTCACCACTTCGTCGTACGGTCAGGCGTACGAAGGCGGCGCCTTGTGGGAATACTTGCCCGACAGCTCGACGTCGAACGGCAACGCCGACGAAAACTATGTCGAAAAGATCGTGTACAACACGGGCGCCAAGGTGAGCGTCACCCAGCGCGCCGCTTATGTGCAGGATAGCTGGCACATCACCGACGACTTCCTGGCGCGCATCGGCCTGCGCAACGATCAGTTCAACAACAAGAACGCGCTGGGCCAGACATTCGTGCATCAGGATCACAACTTGCAGCCGCGCATGGGCTTCGCATGGGACGTGCACGGCGATTCCTCGCTGAAGATCTACGGCAGCGCCGGCGATTATTCGCTGCCGATCGATGCGGGCGTGGCCATTCGCGGTGCGGCCGCCTCGATCTACAGCTACCAGGCGTACAGCTATACGAGCGTGAACCCGAGCACCGGCGCGCCGGAAGGTCTGACCGCGCTTTCGCCGCTCGAATACGCGAACGCCGAAAGCGGCGTGGCGCCGGCGGCTTCGTCGTACGCACCGTCGGGCCTGAAGCCGTTCAAGCAGCGCGAGTTCATCCTGGGTGCCCAGCAGCAGTGGAACGACTGGACCCTGGGCGTGAAGGGCATCGTGCGCCATGTGCTTACCGGCCTGGATGACGAATGCGATTTCCGTCCCATCGCCAAGTACGCCGATGCCGTTTACGGCTTCGATTACTCGACCACCTCGCTCAGCCCCGCGCTGAACAACGGCGACGCGGTCGCATCGACGCTCAACGGTTGCTTCATCAACAATCCGGGCAGCGGTGCCACGCTCTATCTGCCGCTCGATCCGAACAACCCGAGCAAGCTGTACAAGGTGGTGCTGAGCGGCAAGGACATCGGCGAGCCCGACTACAAGCGCAACTACTACGCTTTGGAACTGACGGCCGAGCGCAACTTCGACAACAAGTTCTATCTGAATATCTCGTACACGCTCGCACGCTCCTACGGCAATACCGAAGGTCTGGTGGATTCCAACATCGGCCAGGCCGATACCGGCACCAGCGAACTGTTCGACTATCCGGAGCTGATGATCGGCAACAACGGCAACCAGACCAACGACCATCGCCACACCCTGAAGGCTTACGGTGCGTGGCGCATCACCGACGAATGGCAGCTTGGCGCCAACCTGATCGGACAGACCGGGCGTCCGGAAAACTGCTACGGCGACGCGCCGATCGATTCGACCATCAACGGCTATGGTTCGACCGGCGGTTCGCCGTACCTGTATTGCTATATCAACGGCGTGGGGACCTACGTGGCGCGCGGTTCGGCCGGCACCACGCCGACGCTGTGGCAGCTCGATCTGAGCGGTTCTTATCACCCGCACTGGTTCAAGGGCCTGACCCTGCGCGCCACCGTGTTCAATGTGTTCAACAAACACACCGTGCTGTCGGTCAACGAAGCGCAGAACGCCAACGACGGCGCCTCGCTTTACACCAACACGACCTATCTCACCGCCACGGGTTATCAGACGCCGCGCTACCTGCAGTTGAACGCCGAGTACGACTTCTGAGCCCGAACGTGCGCGGGAAGGACATGCTCGCCAGAAGAAATCGGGACAGTCGAGGGATTGGAAATCCCCCTACGGCAAAGGCCACCGGAAACGGTGGCCTTCTTTTTTGCGATGATTGTGCGCCGAGGCCGTGCTGTCGAAGCAGCAGGTGTTGTCGATCAGCTACCGGTGGAGAGCAGCCGCGCGCGGTACTTGGTGGGCGACTCGCCCGTCCAGCGGCGAAACGCGCGAGTCAGATTCGCCGGGTCCGCGTAGCCTCGGCGCGCCGCGATTTCCTCCATGCGCAACACGGGATTGAGCACATCGCGCAACACGGCATCCTTGCGCGCTTCATCGACCAGTCCGCGAAAATTCAAACCGAGCCGCTGCAGCTTTCGCTTCAGCGTGCGGCTGGACATGCAAAGCGTCCGCGCGGCATCTTCAATGCCGGGATAGCCCTGGCCCTCGTAGCACTCAAGGAGATCGGCCACGCGCACGACCAGATCGTCCGAACGACGCAGTCGCGCGCGTTCGCGTTCGCACTGCAGCTTGATATGGCGGTACGTCGAGGCGTTGGCATGCACCAGCGGTATGTCCAGATCCTTGGCCGCGAACCGGATCTGGCACAGCCCCGTGCCGAATCGCGCGGAGGCTACGCGTTTGCGATAGCGAAAGAAGTGCAGGGGTTCGTTGTTGCGGTACCAGATTTCCATATCGGGCAACACGCGCTGGGTGAGTTGTTCGCACAAGCGCGTCGTCATCGTGAGCAAACGGTCGACCGCGCACGAGCGCATCGGCGCCTTGGGAGCAAGGTCGTAAACGTGGAGTTCGACAAATTCGCCACGCTGAAGCAGCCGCAGGTTGAAGGTCGTCGTGCGCAGATCGAGAAACTCGGACCATAGTTCCAGCGCATCGCGCAGCGTCGCACAACTCATCAGGCCGAATCCCAGCAGGCCGTGCCAGGTCAGCGTGCTGTGCAGCCCGACCTGATAACCGATGCCGGGATCGTTGGTCAGTCTTACCGCGTTGGTGAGCAAGGTGGCGTCCTGGTGGGTCGTCAGCCGTCCGCCGTCTTCCAGCTGCGATGGGCGGATGCCCGTGCCCATCAGCGCGCGATCCCGCGCGATACCCTGTTGCTCGAGGATGTTGAGCAACGCGATGGCGTATTCGACGTGGACGTCGTCTTTGAACAGCTTCTGCATAACTTGTCATCTCCCACGGAGGAGCACGTCGAATGCCGTGCGCGTTGATGTGGTGGGTGTTAATGCGTCAGTACCGCATCCATGGGGACGACTGGCGCGATACGCATGGGAACGGCATGTCCTTCAACTCCGATCCTTCGGAGAAGCGCTGTTTCCCATGGCTTTGTTCGCGGTTCCTGCGTTGAAAAGTCTTCGGCGCCGGTGGCATTCACCGTCGCGCTCGCGAATAGAGCGCATGGGGCGATGGCGTGGGCCGGACCCACACATTCCAGATATCGAGTTGCCGCACCAGCCACCGGGCATCGCCGGCGAGGACGATCTGATCGGGCGTGCGCAAGCCCGACTGCGCGATCGGCGTGTTGAAGTACCAGTCGATCACGCTTTCCAGGTTGCAGCCCTGCGATTGAGCGGCATCGAGCACGGCAATGAGTTCGTCGACGAAGGTCCGCCAGGCCACGTTTGAACCGCGCTGCGTCCATCGCTTCAGCAGCGTGCCCTCGGTCATGCCGAGCCACGCGGCGAGTTTCAACGAGGAAATGTCACCCGTATCGGGATCGGATACATCGGCCAGGAAGTGCAGAAACTCGATGGCCGCCTTGCTTTTGCTCGAAACCATGGACGCCTACCCGGCCGCGCACAGGATGCGGCGTGGAGTCACCATGGAGCAGAACTGTGCAGGAAATTGGGAGATTTCGTGGAATCGCACGCTTTCGCTTGAAACCTTCCGGACAATCGGGCGCTAATGGCACCTGGGTACCCCACATACTCGCCCCTCATGCGTCTGGGCCTGACCGCCAAACTGTTCGTCGCCATGCTTGCCGTCGCGGTTTTCGCCGTGCTGGCGATGGGCGTTGCCGCAAGGTTGAGTTTCGATCGCGGTTTTCTCGGTTATCTGTCCGAGCAGGAAACCGCGCGCATGGACAGTGTTGCCGCGTCCTTGACCGCGGCTTACCGCGCGCACGGCAGCTGGCAGTTTCTGCGCGAAACTCCGGGACCGTGGTTCGAAGTGATGCGCCCCTACGGTCCGCCTTTTGGACCCGGGCTTCACGACGACCACGCGTTGCCTTTCGATCATCCGCCCGGACCTCCACCCGGCGATGCAAACGAGCCTCCTCCGGATTTTCCCAACCAGCCGCCTCCGGATCTGGATAAAGGCCCGCCGTCTGGAAATTCCGGCCAGCAGTTCCCACCCGGTCCGCTTCCGCCGGGTGCTCAGCCCGGTTCGCCGTATTCCGCGTCCGACCTGACGGGTGCGGGCCTTCGCTTCACCCTGCTCGATGCGCAAGGCCATTACCTGTTCGGCAATCCACGGGTGGCGAGCGGACCGCATTCGCTGAAGCACGACATCGTGGTCGATGGGCGGACCGTAGGCATCCTGACGATGCTGTCGTTCCGGCAAGTGACCGAAGCGGGCGATCTGCGTTTTCAGGAAGGGCAATACCGCGCTACCTGGATGGTGGGCATGGAGGCCTTGTTGATCGCCGGCTTGCTCGCGGTCTGGCTTGCGCGCACGCTGTTGAATCCCGTTCATCGCATTGCCAAGGCCACGCATTCGCTGGCGAAAGGCGACTACGCCGCGCGCGTGGCCACGCACTCGCACGATGAGCTCGGCCAGCTTGCGCGCGATTTCAATCAGCTGGCCGTGACGCTGGAACGAAACGAAACCATGCGCCGCGAATTCGTGGCCGACGTATCGCACGAGTTGCGCACGCCGCTGGCGATCATTCGCGGCGAACTGGAAGCGCTGGAAGACGGCGTGCGCCAGCTCGATGCCGCCGCCATCCAATCGCTGCAGGCCGAAGTCGGCACGCTCAGCAAACTGATCGACGATCTCTATCAATTGTCGCTGGCCGACCTCGGCACCATGACCTACCGCAAGGTCGACGTCGACGTGGGCAAACTGCTGGAAGCCACCGTCGAGACGTTCCAGGAACGTCTGCGCAAAGCCGACCTTGCGCTCGAGCTGCGTTTGCCCGCATCGCCGGTGACGATACTTGCCGACGAAAATCGCCTGCATCAGGTGTTCAACAACCTGATCGAAAACAGCGTGCGTTACACCGATGCGGGAGGCCAGCTTCGCATCCGTTGCACCGCCGCGGACGATGGCGTCACCGTGGAGCTGATGGATTCCGCGCCCGGCGTCGACGAAAAGAGCCTGCCGCGCCTGTTCGATCGCTTCTATCGCGTGGAGGCCTCCCGCAATCGCGCCAGCGGCGGCGCCGGACTCGGTTTGGCCATCTGCCGCGCGATAGTCGACGCGCATGGCGGCAGCATTCGCGCCCAGGCTTCGCCACTCGGCGGCTTGTGGCTGACGATTCATCTGCCTGCAGGGAATGCATGACATGAACACGATGCCCGATGCCGTGGCGCGCATCCTGCTGGTGGAGGACGAACCCAAGCTCGCATCGCTGGTGGGCGACTATCTTCAGGCAGCCGGCTATGCCTGGCATTGGGTCGCGGACGGCCGCGAAGCCGTGCCGGTCGCCATGGCCGAACGACCCGACCTGATCCTGCTGGATCTGATGTTGCCGGGTCGCGACGGCCTGGATATCTGCCGCGAGCTGCGCAGCCTCAGCGATGTGCCGATCATCATGCTGACCGCGCGCGTGGACGAAATCGATCGCTTGCTGGGGCTGGAACTCGGCGCCGACGATTACATCTGCAAACCCTTCAGCCCGCGCGAAGTGGTGGCGCGCGTCAAGGCGATTCTTCGCCGGTCGCGTGCGAGTGCGGAGCACAATCATGCGTCGCTGCGCATCAACGAGGAAACGCATAGCGCCGTGTTTCATGGCGTGATGCTGGAACTGACGCCCGTCGAATTCCGTTTGCTGAAAACACTCGCCGCCTCGCCCGGCCGCGTTTTTTCGCGCGATCGTCTGCTCGACAATCTGTATATGGATCACCGCGTGGTGACCGACCGGACCGTCGACAGTCACATCAAGAATCTTCGGCGTAAACTTGAGCAGGCGGCTCCCGGTCAGGAGCCGATTCGTTCGATCTACGGCGTCGGCTACAAATTGGAGATCGACTGAGACAGGTCGTCGTCAGTCGATTTCCCGGCGCTCGCGGTTACGATCCCGATACGCGCGTAAAGTCCGTCACCCAGTTCGTCTCCCAGGTTTTCCCGCCGTCGCCTGAAAACGCCTGTTCCCAATGCGCGGTGTCCGGTGTCGGATGCGTCCAGGTGAATCGCACTTTGACCGTTTTGCCGCGCAGCGTGTCGTCGGAATAGAAGACGCCGACGCCGTTCGCGAATCGGCCTTTCACCGGCGGATCCAGCGGCGCAGAGGGCATGCGGCTGTCGAGCCACCATATCGACCAGAGGCCTGTCACGGGATCGTAAGCACGCAACGTCACGCCGCGATAAACGCCACCGGGCACGTTGAGGAGGCTTTCGTCCTCGTTGGCCCAGCCGTTCATCAGCGGGTGCACGCTGATCGTGCCGTCGAATTCCACCCAGTCGTGGCTGCCCAGCAGACGCTCTTTCAGTTTGCGGTGATGGGCGCGCCAATCGCCCATGAAGAAATCGAAGTCGTGCAGGCCGGTCAGGTTGGGTGTGGAAGGTGCGGACTTGGGGTTGTCCTGACTGGCATGCACCGGAAAGATGGGACTGGCTACCGCTACGGCGACCGCGGCGACGGCCATCCATGCGTGGTGAAAACGTTTCATGCGTAGGTCCTCCTGCAGTTGTGCGCGCCATCTTGTCGCGCTAAATATGTCGCCCGATGTCATGTATTTTTGGGCGGGGTCGAAAATGCTGGCGAGCCGTCTCCTGTCGATCCTGATGCTGCTGCAGACGCGCGGGCGCATGAGCGCCAGCCAGCTCGCGGCGGAGCTGGAAGTGACGGTTCGCACCATCCATCGCGATATCGATCAGCTGAGCGCCGCGGGCATTCCCGTCTATGCCGATCGCGGGCGCAACGGCGGTTTCCAGTTACAGGACGGTTACCGCACGATGCTGACCGGCCTCAATCAATCCGAAGCCGAAACCTTGTTTCTTGCCGGCCTGCCGGGGCCGGCCGCGCAAATGGGCCTGGCGGACGTGCTCTCCACGGCGCGACTGAAATTGCTGGCGGCGTTGCCGGCGAGGATTCAACCGGGCGCCGAACGTATCGCCACGCGCTTTCATCTGGATGCGGGCGCCTGGTTTCACAGCGTGGACCAACTCCCCGCGCTGCCCGTCATTGCGCAGGCGGTGTGGAGCGAACACATGCTGCGGATGCGGTATCACCCTTCCGGCGAGACCGACGCGCGTCCGCGCAAGGTCGCGCCGCTCGGCCTCGTGCTCAAGAGCGGCATCTGGTATCTGGTGGCGCAAAACAGCCGGTCGATCAGCACGTATCGCGCGGCGAACATTCACGACGCCGAAGTGTGCGACGACGTCTTCACGCGTCCGAAACATTTCGACCTGGTGGCGCATTGGGAAAGAAGCGTGCGCGACTATGAGGCAAGCGTGTATCACGATTATGCCGACGTGCGCTTGTCGCCGGTCGGCTTGAAGCGGCTGAGCCTGCTGGGGCCTTATGTCACGAGTTCGGCGGCGAGAACCCTCGGCAAGCCCGATCGCAAGGGATGGGTGCGATGCCGACTGCCGATCGAGTCGCTCGACTTCGGCATTCGCGAGCTGCTGAGGCTGGGCGACGAAGTGATCGTGCTCGGCCCGCCGGTTCTGCGCGCGCAGTTGGCGGAAGTCGCGGGACGCATCGCCCGGCTTCATCAAAGCGTTCTTCCCGGGCGCGGGCGCTGAACCGTGCTTGCGGCGCATCGCAACCATCGGCTGCGCCCCTTCCTCACGGTGCTGTTGTTCGAATTCTGGGAGCGCTGCGGTTACTACGGCACCGCGGTGCTGATGGTGCTCTTCATGATCCAGCAGCTGGGTATCCGCGATACGGATGCCAGCCTGATCTGGGGCACGTTCAGTGCCCTGCTGTTCGCGGCACCGGCGGTCGGCGGCTGGGTCGGCGACCGCATCCTGGGTGCAAAACGCAGCATGAGACTGGGTGCCTGCGTGCTTGCGCTGGGCTATCTGTTGCTGACCATCTCGGGCAACAGCCTGCCGAAGATGCATCTTGCGTTGGGCCTGATCATCGTCGGCAGCGGCTTGTTCAAACCCAACATCGCCAACATGGTACGACGCGTTTACGAGGATTCGCCTTCGACCTTCGATCGCGTGTTCACGCTGTACTACATGACGAACAATATCGCGGCCAGCGTATTCGTGCTGTTGACGCCGTGGATCAAGGATCGCTGGGGATGGCACGCCGCATTCGCCGTTTGCTTCGTGTGCATGGTGATCGGACTGATCTGCTACGCCTATCTTGCACGCACGCTTGCCGACATGGGCTCGACGGCCGATACGCAACGCCTGCGCGGGCGCAGCCTCGCCGGCGTTCTGGGCGGCTGTGGCCTGGCCGTGCTTGTGGCGGCCTTCGTGATGCAGCACGACGTCATGGCGTTGGCCTGCGTCTATCTGGGAAGCGCGGCCGTGCTTGGCGTGTTCGGCTACATGATTGCGAACGGCAAGCGATCCGAACGTGCGGGATTGATCGCGGCGGTTTTCCTGGTCGGCGAGGCCATGCTGTTTTTCGTTTTCTACAACCAGGTAGGAACGTCGCTCACCTTGTTCGCGCTTCGTCATGTCGACTGGAACCAGACGCTGTTCGGCCGGCATCTCTTCACCTGGTCGCCTGCGCAATATGCCGGGATCAACTCGCTGTGGGTCATGGTGCTTTCGCCGCCGCTGGCCTGGGTGTACCGGCAGTTGGAAAAGCGCGGACGCGATCTGCATGTCGCCGCGAAATTCGCATGGGGATTCGTGGCCGTGGCGGCAGGCTTTTTTGTCTTCGGTTTCAGCGGCCACGCGGCGCACGACGGCAAGGTGTCGTCGTGGTTCATGGTTGCCGGCTACGGCTTTTATTCCCTGGGCGAGTTGCTGGTCGCCGCGCTTGGACTTGCGATGATGTCGCGCTTTGTCCCGGCGCGCATGGGCGGCTTCATGATGGGCGCCTTTTTCGTGGCGGCCGGTATCGCGCAATACCTGGGTAGCGTGATCGCCAATCGTGCGAACCTGGTGGGCGGCCTGGTCGATGCGAATGCCGGTCTCGCAGCCTATACGCGGCTTTTCGATGATCTGGGATGGCTTGCCGTCGCCGGCGCCATCGTGGCGATCGCGTTGCTTCCGTTCCTGAGACGTTTGTCCGATGTCCACGAGAGGGATCGGATCGACCGCGAAAAGCACGAAGCCGAGGCGGAGGCACCTCGGCTTCGTGCGCATTGATGTGGTGCTTTATGCGTGTATCTCGATGGCAAGCGACCGCTACATCGTCGCCACGATGCGCCCCACGTCGGCCAGCACCGCACTGCGCGCATCGTCATCGAGGTTCGCGGCCGAGTAGTAGGCGGACACCAGCAACGGCTTGCGCTGGGGTGGCCACATGATGGCAACGTCGTTGGTGGCGTCGTAACCGCTGCCCGTCTTGTCGCCCGTCACCCAGCCGGCGGGCAGGCCGGCCTGCAGGCGGTTCTTGCCGGTGGTGGTTTCGCGCAACCATTCCGTGAGCAGTTTGCGCGACTCGTCACGCAATACATGGCCAAGTACCAGGGTGCGCAAGTTGTTCAACATCGATGCCGGCGTCGTCGTGTCGCTTACGTGGTCGGGACTCGGGCGATTGAGTTCCGGCTCGTTGCGATCCAGCCGCGTCATGGTGTCGCCGAGCTGCCGCGCATAAGCCGTGACGGCAGCGGGGCCGCCCAGATTCGCCAGCAGCACATTGGCGGCTGTGTTGTCGCTGAGCGACACCGCCGCCTTGCACAGGTCCGCGATGCTCATGCCCGGCAGACCCACATGATGTTGCGTTACCGGCGCGTAGGAGAGCACTGCGTCCTTGCCGAAGATCAGATGCCGATCCAGTTGCTCCGCACCGCGATCCACGCGGTCGAGCGTGGCGGCGGCCAGCAGCATCTTGAAAGTGCTGCACATCATGAAGCGTTCGTCGGCGCGATGTCCCACGCTGCGTCCGCTGCCTGTATCCAGCACTGCAACACCCAGTCGGCCACCGTGCTTGCGTTCCAGCGCCGCTAGCTTCGCCCTCACATCGTCCGCTTCGGCGGCAAACGCGGCTACGGGATTCAATGCGAGCGCGGAAACACCGATCAACGCGCCCTTCAGAAGATTTCGACGATTCAAGGCATCACTCCGTGACAGATGGAAACAACGGCATGCTGTGTAGTCAGCCTGTTCATTGTATTTCCGGTCGCGGATCGTTGTCGGCCAAAGCCAGGGCAATACCGGGGCAGTTGCAGCCCATGGCAAAGCGCGCTTTGCTCCTCCCCCTGCAAGGCAGGGGGAGGCTGGGAGGGGGTCGCACGGTCTTGCCTTGACGCAAGATTGCTTGACCCCACCCCAACCCTCCCCTGCACGCAGGGGAGGGAGCAGGTTACGTCGCGTGTGTATGCCGAATTCGAATGAAGCGGGTCAGCGAATGCGCTGAAACTGCATCACCCAATTGGTTTCCCACGTCTTGCCGCCATCGGGCGAATAAGCCTGCTCCCATTGCGCGGACGTGGGTGTGATGTGCGACCAGATGAAGCGCACGCGTATCGGCTTGCCGTCGAGCGTGTCGTTCGCGTAGAAGGTACCCATGCCGTTGACGAAGTTGCCTTTGACAGGCGGATCGAGATTGGCGAACGGATCGCGGCTGTCCAGCCACCAGATGGCCCATCGCCCGCTGACGGGATCGTACGAGCGCAATCCCACGCCACGATAGGTGCCGCTCGGCTTCTCGATGACATTGTCGTCGACGTTGGACGAGCCATTCATCAACTTGTGCATGCTGCACGTGCCCTCGAATTCGATCCATTCGTGGCTGCCGGCAAGGCGCGCTTTCAGTTGGCGATGATGGACCTGCCAATCGCCGACGAGAAAATCGAAATCGTGCAGATGGGTGAGATTGGGCGCGCCCTGCATGGGTTTGGGTGCGTCCTGGGATGCATGCACGGTGACCGCCGAACCCATGGTTGCGGCCAGCAGCACAGCGGCGAGTGTGATTCGGAACGTCTTCATGGGATGCCCCTACGTGTGGTGTCGACGGCATCTTGCACTGCAATACCTGACAGCGAATGTCATGTATTTTTGGCATCGGTGGACGAATCGAAATTGGCTCTTGCGGTCCTTGCGTCATGATGGTGTGAATGTAAGCTGTGCGACGTTCGGCTCGTCGCACCTCCATCGATCATCGACACAGGAGCTAAGGGCTATGCGCTTGATGGGTGTGGGCTACATGGTGTTCGCCGCGGCGTGCATGGCGCTCGGCGTGTTGAGCCTGGGTTCGGGCGATTTCGCTTTCGTATGGCAACCGGTTCCGCCCGACGTTCCCGGTCGCGCGATCTTTGCGTATCTATCGGGCGGCATCCTGTGCGTCACGGGCGTGGGGATGCTGGTCAGACGATTTGCGGCACCCGCCAGTTTTGTCTTTACCTTGTATGCGCTGGTCTGGCTCCTGGTCCTGCATGTTCCGCATCTCGTGCTGGGGCCATTGCATGAGATCAATTGGGGCTCATGCGCGGAAATCGCCACATTGGTGGCCGGCGGCTGGATCCTGTATGCGCGCGTGGCGACACCGGGCGACGCGCTTTACGTTGCGCCGCTTGCTTCGGCAAAGGCGGTGCGCATCGCACAGTTGATCTTTGCCGTGTCAGTGCCGTTGATCGGGCTTGAACATCTTGTCTACGCGAAAGACACCGCCGGCTACGTGCCGGCATGGCTACCCGATCGCATGGGCTGGGCCATCATCACCGGCATAGGGCATATCGCGGCGGGTCTTGCCATCGCGATAGCCGTTCTTCCACGGCTGGCGGCAACGCTGGAAGCATGGATGATGGGAGCCTTCACGGTGCTGGTGTGGATTCCCGTGGCCGTCGGCGCACCGACACAACGATTCGGGTGGACGGCCTTCCTCATTTCGACCGCGCTGACGGCGGCGGCGTGGATCGTCGCGGAATCGTATCGCGACGTTCCGTGGTTTTCGTTCAATCGCTCGAAGAATCTCGCCGCGCATCTGGCGCCGCGCTGATGTTGAAAGCTGATGCAGGGCGCTGCGTGCTGCTCTGCTCCTCCCCCTGCGAAGTAGGGGGAGGCTGGGAGGGGGTAAAGCTTTTGCTTCGTTAAGGGCTTTACCCCACCCCGACCCTCCCCTGCTGCACGCAGGGGAGGGAGTGCGATGCGATGCGTGCTGAATACGTACTGGTGCCGTCAGGTGGAACGCCCGGTTTCGAACAGGAACCACACGCGGCGTTCGGCTTCGTCGATCCAGTTTTCCAGCAGGCTCGCGCTCGCGACATCGTTGTATTCGTCGCACAGTGCGTGCGTCTCGCGCATGTAGGCAGCGAGACGTGCGTTGTCGTCGCGCAGCTCCGCCAGCATGTCCGCAGGCGTCACGAAGCCCGCGTCGTTGTCGGAAAGCCGCTGCTGCTTCGAGATCTGGCCGATCGAACGCAGCGTCGTGCCGCCCAGTTTGCGCACGCGTTCGGCGACGGGGTCGGTCGTTGCGTAGAGCTCGTCGGCTTGCTCGTCCAGCATCAGGTGATAGTCCCTGAAGTGCGGGCCGGAAATGTGCCAGTGAAAGTTCTTGGTTTTCAGGTAAAGCGCAAAGATGTCCGCGAGCAGCGCATTGAGCCCTGCGGAAATATCGCGCCGCGCATCTTCGCCAAGCGCACTTGGGGTTTTCAGCGGCGCCTCGCGCCGTTGCTTGGCTTTGCTGGCCTTGGCCATGGTGCTATCTCCTTTCGGTTCGCTACTTCAATGCACAATGCAACAGGAATTCGTGAAATCCTGATGACCGCAACCTTGCCTCGACCATCTGTCGAGACGATGAAGCCCGACTTTATCAAAAGCGATTGTCGCCAGTGTCATTTTTCGTGGTTAGACTGCCTGTCAGCCTCGCAATCCGAGCCGGTGCGTCATGACGGAAATCGCCGCAGATACATGGAAAAAACCCGCTCTGCTCGCTGCGGGCGTCGGTGCCCTGGGGGTGGTTTTCGGCGATATCGGCACGAGCCCGCTGTATACGTTCAAGACCGTGCTGGACATGACCGGCGGTGACAACCCGCAGACCATCTATGGCGTCATCTCGCTGCTGATCTGGACCTTGATCCTGATCACCTCGGTCAAGTACGCGGGCTTTGCGATGCGCATCGACAACGACGGCGAAGGCGGCATTCTCGCGTTGATGGCGCTGCTGGGCGTCAAGCGGCACAAGCGCCCGCTCATCGTGGCGGCCGGTCTGTTCGGCGCGGCGCTCATTTATGGCGATGGTGCGATCACGCCCGCGATTTCCGTGCTTTCGGCGCTGGAAGGACTGAACATCGTCGCGCCATCCCTGCATCACTATGTGTTGCCGCTCACCGTGCTGATCCTGCTGGCGTTGTTCGCGCTGCAACCGGCGGGCACGGCGAAGATCGGTCGCGCGTTCGGCCCCATCATGGCCTTGTGGTTCATCACGATGGCGGTACTGGGCATCTGGGGCATCGTGAAGCATCCGTCGATTCTTTGGGCGCTCAATCCGTATTACGGCCTGCACTATCTGTTGCACGGCGGCGGTGGCGGATTTCTGGTGCTCGGCGGTGTTTTTCTCTGCGTGACGGGTGCCGAGGCGCTGTATGCGGACATGGGTCATTTCGGCGCGGGACCGATCAAGCTGGCCTGGTCTTCGCTGGTGTTTCCCAGCCTCGTGCTGAACTACGCAGGCCAGGGTGCCATCGTGTTGTCGGGCGCGCCGACGGACGGCAACATCTTTTATCGCCTGTGCCCGCCGTCGCTGACCTTGCCGCTGATCATCCTGTCGACGATCGCCACGATCATCGCCAGCCAGTCGATCATCACCGGCGCATTCTCCATGACGCGGCAGGCGATCCAGCTGGGCTGGATGCCGCGCCTGAAAGTGTCGCAGACCTCCGAAGAGGGATACGGCCAGATTTACGTCGGCACCGTGAACTGGCTGCTGATGCTCGTCACGATCGGCCTGGCGCTGGGCTTCGGAAAGTCGGACAACCTGGCCGGTGCCTACGGCATCGCGGTGTCCGCCACCATGCTGATGACCACCGCACTGCTGTTCATCGCGATGCGCGAGATCTGGAAGTGGCCTTTCATCGCCGCTGCCGCCGTGGCCGGCGTCTTCTTCGTGGTGGATGCCTCGTTCTTCGCATCGAACATGATGAAGCTGTTCGACGGCGGCTATGTGCCGCTGCTGCTGGCGACGCTGGTGTACCTGGTGATGTACATCTGGCATCGCGGCGTCATGGCGATTGCCGTGCGATCCACCGAAGATCCGATGCCGGTCGATGCCTTCCTGGACGAACTCGTGCAGACCGGCGTGGCCCGCGTGCCGGGTACGGCCGTGTTTCTCACGCGCGCGAAATCGTCCGCGCCGCCGGTGATGATCTGGTACGTAAGGCACAGCATGGCGTTGCAGAAGCGCGTGCTCGCCGTGACGCTGGATATCGCTTCCAAACCCTGGGTTTCCGCCAAGGATCGCCTGGCGCTGGCGGAGATCGGGCCCAATTTCTGGGCGGTCACGGCTACCTACGGCTTCATGGAGCGGCCGGACATGCCGGCGCTGATGGGGCAGATCGCCACGCATGGCTGCCCCATCGATCCGGTCAAGCTCACCTATTTCATCGGCATGGAAAAGATCGTCGCGCGCACCGACGCGCATCGCCTGCCGCGCTGGATACGCGTGATTTTCACCGTGATGCTGCGCAACTGCGCCCGGGTGACCGATTACATGCACATCCCCGCCAGCCAGGTGGTGGATATCGGCAAGCAGGTTTCCATCTAGGGCCTGTCGTGCCTTTGCAGCCCCATCGACGATATCTGCCTGAAAAGTGACGCTGCACGCGTCTATCTGCGCAAAGCAGCTTATTGCGCGCCCGCCGGTTCTTGCGATCGACAGGTTTGCGACAGCTTCGTTCAGGCCCATCCCATGCGGCAGGCATTTAGAACGATTTAGACGTCCATCCTTGCACGTGTCGAAGCCCTGATCCCGACGGTCGGCGCTTCGGCACGCTCCTTGCCTCATCTGCCTTCAAGCCCGTTCAGCTTGCTGATGCTGAGGGCTGCATCCGGCACAGGCCCGTGCCGGATCATTCAGACACACCGGAGGTTGGAGACGAGATCATGCTGACGGCCATTCGCACTGACAGGCATTGAGCAGCGTCCGCCAGGACGCTCCGGGCGTGTGGAGATGCACGCTTCGAGGTTGGCAGGTACCGGAATCCCACGATGCAGTTGAATGTCGAAACATTAGCGCTGATCAACGGCGGCCAGGCGGTGGCGCTTGCGCTGATGCTTTGGTTTGGCGCGCACGATGGCAGCCGCTATGCGCTCAACGGCCTGCGCCTGCGCGCGGGCGCGCTGGTGGTGGAAGCGTGCGGCGATTTCCTGCTGGCGAGCGATGTGCACGTGTCGCCGCTGGTCGTCCTGCTGTTCGGCAATGGATTCAATCTGGTGGCCCAGGCGCTGACGATCGTCGCGCTGCGCATGGTGTTGCGGCGTTCGCTGCTTTGGCGAACCTCGCTGACGCTGTGCGCGGTCGGCTGGCTCGGCGCGGCATGGCTTAGCGTGATACACCCGAATTATCCCGAGCGGGTGCTTTGGGGTTCGGTCATCCTGGTGTGCAACAACGCCTTGAACATTGCCGCGCTATGGGGCGGTTGCGGCAAGCGCGAGACGCGCGCGCAGTGCGTGCTGCTGTGGGCGTACGTGCTGGCGATCGCGCTGCTGGTGTGGCGCAACGTATCCATGTGGATGCTGCCTACGCCGCTGCAGAGCATCAGCGCACCCTCGTCCATCAACAGCCTCTATGTGTTGCTGATCGGCATCCAGCCGCTGCTGGCAAGCGTGGGCTTTCTGCTGCTCTACAACGAAATTCTGCAACGCGAGCTGTTCAAGCTCGCGCGCATCGATCCGCTCACCGGCGTCAACAACCGGCTCGGCTTGCTGGAGGCCTCGGAAACGCTGCTTGCGCGCGCGCGCGCCAAGCACGAATCCATCGGCGTGCTGCTGATCGACGCGGACCACTTCAAGAGCATCAACGATCGCTTCGGCCACGACGACGGCGATCGCGTGCTGCTGGAACTGGTGGCCAACATCCGCAGCATGCTGCGCGCCGGCGACATGGTGGGGCGCGTGGGCGGCGAGGAATTTCTGGTGTTCTCGCCGGCCGTGCAGACGTCCGATCTGCTGGCGCTGGCCGAGCGCATACGCGTCGCGATCGAACGCACTTCTTTCTCCATCGCCGGGGAAAGCTATGCGCTTACGGTGTCCATCGGCGCGGCGATCGCCCACGGCAACGAGCCGGACATGATGGGCGCAAGGCGCCGCGCGGACATGGCCCTTTACGACGCCAAGCGTGCGGGCCGCAACTGCGTCAGGATCGCCGCGTCTTAGCGCGTGCTCGCAACGGCTTGGCGGTCAGATCATTTCGGCCAAGGGATAAAGCTCTTTATTCTCGCGCTGCACGCGCGTATGCAAGGCCTTGAAGATGGTGTTGGCTTCGTCTTTGAAGCCGGCGGGACTGGCGGCTATTTTGGCGGGCAGATTCCAGCGCGATGCGAACGCCGCGAATGCCTCGGCGATCCCGCCCATCTCCTGCTGGAACAATTGGCCGACGTGCGCGACGAACGGGTCGTCCGCGCCAGCCAGCGCCGGGTAGAGCACGCGATCTTCCGCCGCCAGATGCAATTTGATGGTGGCGGTCATCAAGATCAGCTGCTTGCAGATCGCGTCTGCGTTCTCTTGCACACCCGACTGCACAAATTCACGCAAAACCGTTACCGCGCCCATCAGGTCCACATGCTCTTGCTTGAATTTATCGATGTTCATGTCGGAGATCTCAGCCATCCCGGGATGTTCCCGATACGGTGTTATCGGCGCCAACGTCCGGCCCTTGAACGGAGATACGCGAGGGCCGTCACAGATCATGCAACGCCTGCTCCCATACCTTGGAACAGAGACAGCGGAGGTCAGATCACGCCGATCCGCGCCGCCGCTCGTTTAGGCGGCAGTCGGCTGGCGCAACCTTTTACGGCTCGCAGCGTTTCGTCATGTCGCGCAAACGCTTCGGTGCAAGGACTTTTTTCCGGCGGAAACAAGCCCACCGAAACTTCATGCCATTGCGCTGGCCTATCACTGTTTTCAGGCCAGCGAGCTACACTCCATGGCAAGGACCGTTGCACTCCCCTGGAATTTTTTGACTAGGCGCAACCGACCATGAGCCTGTTGTACGACCTGTCGGCCAATGCTGTGCGTCGTATTTACGATGCGCGCATCGATACGCCGCCGGTGCTGGATGCCGGCACTTATTTTCCCGACGCGGCGCGCTTCGTCGCGTCCTGGCGGCAGATTCGCGATGAGGCCCTGGCGTTGGCCGCGCACATGCAGACCATACCGCGCTTTCACGAGATCATGCCCGCGCAAGCGGAAATCTCGGCGAACGACGGCAAGGATTGGCGCTTGTGCGTGCTGAAGATCTACGGCACGGACGTCGAGAAGAACATGGCGCTATGCCCGACCCTGGGGCATATCGTGTCGTTGTCGCCGGATGTGCTGTCCGCATCGCTTTCGTTTCTGGCGCCCCATAAGCACATCCCGCGTCATCGCGGGCCCTTTCGCGGCGTGCTTCGTTATCAATTGGGATTGTCTGTACCGCTTGACGACGACGGCCGGCCTGCCGCCGTGCTGTCGTTGAACGATCATGAACATCGCATCGGCGACGGCCAGCATCTTTTGTGGGACGACACGTATCCGCACGAGGTATGGAACAACAGCAACCAGATGCGCGCGGCGTTGTTGCTCGACGTGCGCCGCAGGCATATGCCCGCGGACTTGCGCATGCTTTCGCGTGCCTTGATTGCATCGGTAGGCATGGTCGCTCGCTGGCGCGGCGTGGAGTAACTGCAGCTGTCTCGCGCCGGGTCGGAAACGGTCCAGGGCAGCCTTGCTGAACGGCGCACGCGATCAAGTGTCGCAGTGCTCAGGTTTTTGGCCGATCGGCCGATAAAATGCGTCGCCTGTCCGTTTTATGCGAACCGGGCGCTTTCGAACCTTTCAACCCTACTGCGGCGAACGTCGACCGCACAGGTATTGCTGTAGCGACAGACGGACTGACGCATGGTCCGACCCGGTCGCGGGAACAGGGTATTGATGCAGCTTCAGCTACAGCTCAAGACAGGGGCCGCGCTATTGCTGGCCGTCGCCGCGGGCGTTTCCACCTACGTGTTCCTGGGCTACGCCGATGCCTACCGCCAGAGCGCGCAAAATCTTCAGACGCTCACGTCCTACGACCTGGTGCTGAAGGCAGGCAACGCCGTTTCCGCGGAGCGCGCTCCTTCCAACATCCTGCTCAGCCTCGATCCCGACGCCGGACAAGCCTATGTATCCATGCAGGCCGATGTCGCGGCGGCGCGGCAGCGTACCGATCTTGCGCTGAGCGACCTGCAAAACCTGGTGGCAAAACAGCCGCACGATGGCCAGACCATGATCGAACTGGCGGCGGCACGGAAGTCGCTGGCGCAGGGGCGCGCCGACATCGATTGCCTCGCTCGACATGCGCCATCGGATCGTTCGCCGCAGGATCTCCAGAACGCCATCGACGCGATGATCGACGCGCGCACCCGGCTGGACCCGGTGATTCAAAACTTCTATGGCGCCGCGCTACGCCATGCGCCGGATCAAGCCGGCATCATGCAAGGTGCGCTGATCCTCAGCGATCTGCGCGAGTTCGGCGGACGCATCGGTTCCATGCTGATCGTGCCGCTGTCGACGCCCGAGCCGATCAGTCCTGCGCGGCGCGCGGTCATCATCGACCTCAAGGGCCATATCGACCAATTGCATCGCCTGCTTCCCGGTCGCGTCGACCCGGCAAGCCAGGGCCGCGATGACATCGATGGCATGCGCGCGCGCCTGGAGCGCGGATTTTTCGGCCATATGCTGTCGCTGATCGACCAGCTTGTCGCGCATTCCGGTTCCGACTACGGATTGCGCGCGGCATCGTTCACGCGCCAGGTGCTGCCCGACCTCATGGATCTGGAGCGGCTGGAGGACCTGTTCATGCATCGTGCCATCGCGCAGATCGCCCAGACGCACCGCGATGCGCGCAGGCAGATGCTGCTGACGGGAGCGTGCCTGCTGGCGTTGTTCTGCTTCCTGGTCGCGGCGTTGCGCGCGGCGGAAAGCCTCATCATTCGCCCGCTGCTGCTGGCGCGGCAGGAGATCATCAATCTTGCCAGCGGCCATCTCAGCCGCACGCCGCGCGCAGGACGAAGCGCCGAGGTGCGTGCGCTGCACGATGCGATCGACACTTTGCGCAGGCACCAGATCCTGACGACGCAGTTGGCGCTGGAGCGCGATCACTTGAGCGAAGCGCTGCGCGAACAGGCGTACACCGATGCCTTGACCGGATTGCTCAATCGCCGCGCGCTCGAGGAAGTCGTGGGCGATCTGTCTGCCGCGCCCGTCGTGCTTCGGGAGGATCGCGGTCTCATCTTGCTGGATGTGGATTACTTCAAACCCATCAACGACGAGCATGGACATGTGGTGGGCGACATCGTGCTGCGCGCGATGGCCGACCGGATCAAAGACGTCGTTCCGCCGCCGCACAGGGCGTTTCGCTACGGCGGCGAGGAATTCGCGGTACTGACCGCGGGCCTGTCCATGAAAGCGTTGTGCGCGCTTGCCGAAAGCATCCGGCGTGCCATCGCCGGCCATGAAGTGCTTGTCCACAACGCACTGTCGCTGCCCGTTACGGCGAGCTTTGGCGTCGCCCGCGGCGAGGCCGGGCAGTCGACCTGGCTAAACCTTCTCAAAGCCGCTGATACCGCGTTGTATCAGGCGAAAGCCAAGGGTCGGAATCAGCTTATCGCCGCCGATTCGGTCTCATGATTTTTTGCACTAGCGTTTAGACGCATAAATTGTAACGACGCGATGAAATTCCGGTCGCGTTGAACACGGCCGCTGTTGACGGAAATTTCTTTCCTTGGCGAAAAAAACCCGCTCATTCAGCTGGTTTTGTGATGTGTAAATCAGATGTAACACCTAAATTTTCAAAGGCACTGGACGATGCCATCGCGCCGGTAGCACCATCGTGGACCCGGTATCAGGCCGGGATGCAGTGGGAGTTTAAGCAGTCAACGCGACCGCGGCCTCGAGGCTACGTCGGGCCCATACGGCGATCCGATGACTTTCCGTAACGTCATGTCCTTGCACCAGGGAGGTAGGAGTACGACGACTCGTAGTTCAGCTGGCAATTCCATCACAGGGGGACTCGCTTTTTTCATCTAACCTTTTAGGGAGAAAAGACGTGAAAACCGAGCATGTGATGATAGGCGTGTCGATTGCCGCAGCCGTCGCAGCGCTGCCTTCGATAGCCTTGGCTTCTTCATCCAATCCGGCGCTCGCCGGTCTCAACACGACCGAAGCGCCGCGTGTCACGCAAGCCGTCGATAACCGCACGGTATCGGCGTTGAGCAATACTCACCTGTCGCTTCTCGACAATCTGAAGCCGACCGGCAGCGTGTCCGACTCCACGCCCATGAACCATATGTTGCTGGTTCTCCAACGCAGCTCATCGCGTCAGTCGGCGCTGGAAGCACTCATCGCCGCGCAGCACGATCCTGCGTCGTCCAAGTTCCATCAGTGGGTGACGCCCTCGGAGTTCGGCGAGACCTTTGGTGTAGCCGATGCGGATATCGCAGCGGTGACGTCGTGGCTGGTCTCGCAGGGCTTTACCGTGCACGGTGTGTACCCGAACAAGATGCAGATCGATTTCAGCGGCACGGCCGGCCAGGTGCGGCAAGCATTCCGCACGCAGGAAAGCCGCTACATGATCAACCACGCCAGCCATATCGCCAACAGCGGCGATATCAGCATTCCGGTGGCTTTGCGCAGCGTCGTGCTCGGCGTTGCCGGTCTCAACGACTTGCGTCCGCAACCGCAACACAAGCAACCGCAGGTGGCGCAGTTCAATGCGTCCACCGCGCGTTTCAAGATCCAGAAGTCGCCGTCCGACGCGGCCAAGCCAGCCAATCCGTATGCCGTTCCGTTCACCGGTGGCGTGCGCGGCTTTGTGCCGTACGACATGAATGTGATCTACAACACCTCGGCACTGTATAGCGCGGGCCTGACAGGCGCGGGCATCACCATTGCCGTGGTCGAAGATCTTGGCATGGACAACTCGGACTGGCCGAACTTCGTCGCGCAGTTCAATCTGGGCAGTTACGGCGGCACGTTCACCCAATTCCAGCCGCAGTTGACGCCCTCCACCGGCAATTGCACCGATCCGGGCGGTGAAAACCCGTTTGGCGAAAGCATCGAAACCGTGCTGGATTCGGAGTGGTCCACGGCGATGGCGCCGGGTGCCAACATCTGGGTCGCGACATGCAACGATGCGGGCAGCACCAACTTCTTCGGTGGCGTGTTCACCGCGGCGGACAACCTGATCAACGGCACGTCGCGTCCGAACATCATCAGTGCCAGCTATGGCTACGGCGAAGGTTTCACCGATAGCGCCAGCAAGAGCGCGATCGACCTGATGTGGGCGCAAGCCGATGCCGAAGGCATCTCGGTGTTCGTATCCACCGGCGACTCCGGCTCCAACCCGAGCTTCAATGGTTCCATCATCAATGGCGTACCGGCCATCGACGCCAATTCGTTCGCCACGTCGCCCAACGACACGGGCGTGGGCGGCTCGGATACGGCCGATATTCTCGACGGCACCACCAGCAAGTACTTCAGCAGCACGATGAACTCGGTGTATGGCACGGCGTTGTCGTATGTGCCGGAAATCACCTGGAACACATCCTGCGGCAACACGCGCGCGGCCAAGGACCTGGTCAATTTGTCGGCGCTCAAGTTCTGCAAGACCGCGCTGATCTACGACCCCAATGGCGAGTACACGACATCCGAAAGTGGCAGCGGCGGTCCGTCGTCGGTCGACATCAAGCCGTCGTGGCAGCGCATCGTGCATGGTGCGGCCAAGGACCAGTCGCGCGATTTGCCCGACGTTTCGCTGTTCGGCGGTTCGTACGGCGGTTATTCGTGGGTGATCCTGTGCACGGGTTTCTATCCCTGCACGACCAACTTCACCTCGCCGGTGGAACTGGTGGCCGGCACCTCGCTGTCCTCGCCGATGTTCGCAGGTATCCAGGCATTGATCGATCAAGGCCTGTCCAACCTGGGTTTGTCCGCGAACCAGGGCAACGCCGCGCCGACGCTGTATGAGCTGGCCAGGAACGAGTACGGCGGCGCCACCGGCGGCGCACCTTCGTCGCTTGCCGCATGCAACGCCGACAACGGCACGAAGGGCACCAGCAAGTGCGTGTTCCACAACATCACCGACGGCGGCAATTCCACGCAGTGCATCGATGTCGCGGCGTTCAGCGAAACCACGCCCGATTGCTACTACTACGGAACGATCAACAATTTGTTCGGCTTCTACGGCCCGACACAGGTTGGTCTGACGTCGTCCAGCACGACCACCTACAACAGCAAGACCGCTGCCTTCGCAGCGCAGGCCGGCTGGAGCTTCGCCAACGGGCTGGGTTCCGTGAACGCGAACAACTTGTTCTCGGCTTGGAAGAAATTCGTCAACGCACCGTAATCTCAATCGTACGCAACGTCGATACGTTCCCCCTGGCGGTTTGTCCGCCAGGGGGAATTTTTATGCGCCGCGCATGAAACGGATATTACGTCGCAGGTAAAAGCATCCGGGCTCTTTCTGTCATAAGCTCTGTCCATCCCCTCCCGCCCCGCAACACCGATATGGACCAGCGACCGCTCCGTCGCAGCATTGCGCGCGTCACCACCGCCACCAGCTTCGGCTGGGCGATGGCGCAGCTGGACGTCACCATCGTCAACGTCGCGTTGCCGCGCATTGCCACCGACCTGCACGCCAGCGTGGCCGGCCTGCAGTGGGTGGTGGATGCCTATGCGTTGTCCTTTGCGGTGTTGTTGTTGAGCATGGGCTACCTGGGCGATCGCCTGGGATCGCGCAAGGTTTATCTCGGCGGCATGGCGCTGTTCGGCATCGCATCGATGCTGTGTGGATGCGCCACGGACATCGCGTGGCTGATCGCCGGCCGCGCACTGCAAGGTGTCGGCGCCGCGGCGATGCTGCCTTGCTCGCTCGCCTTGCTCAACCACGCGACGGCGCACGAACACACCACGCGTGCGCGCGCCATCGGATGGTGGACGGCGGTCGGCAGTATTTCGATTGCGGCGGGGCCGATCATCGGCGGCCTGCTGATGAGCGTGACGTCCTGGCGCAGCATTTTCTTCGTGAATGTGCCGGTATGCGTCGTCGGTGCGTGGTTTGCGCTGCTCGTTCCCGAAACCGAGCGCCACGTGCAGCACAAGCATTTCGATCTGCGCGGGCAATGGCTGGCCATTCTTGCGATCACCGGATTGACCACGGCCGTGATCGAAGCGCATCCCCTGGGATGGACACATCCCGTCGTGCTGGCATGCGCGGCCACGGCGCTGCTGGCAGGACCGCTCTTCGTGTGGGTGGAGTCGCGCAGCCCCGCGCCGATGCTCCCGCTGCATTTTTTCAAGATGCCGGGATTCAGCGCCGCGGTGGTGTACGGCATGGTGATGAATCTCACCTATTACGGCATCGTGTTTCTGCTGAGCCTTTATCTGCAGCGTGTGCACGGATACAGCGCATTGCGCACGGGTCTCGCCTATCTTCCCCTGACCGCCACGTTTTTCGGCGTGAATGTATTCAGCGGCTGGCTGGTGAGTCGCACGGGCGCGCGTTTGCCCATGCTGCTTGGCGCCTTGATCGATTGCGCAGGGTTTGCTTTGTTTCTGCTGCTGGGTGCGGACAGTCCCTACCTGCTGATGCTGCCCGCGTTCGCGTTGCTGCCCTGTGGCATGGGACTCGGCGTTCCGGCGATGACCACCACCGTATTGTCGTCCGTGGCGAAGCAAGCCTCGGGTACCGCGTCGGGTGTGCTCAATTCGGCGCGGCAGGCGGCGGGCGCCATCGGCGTGGCGGTGTTCGGCGCGCTGGTGGGCGACAGCGATAGCCATATCGTCGCCGGCTTGCATCTGTCGGCATTGATCTCGGTCGTATTGCTGTTATCGATAGCAATGCTGGCGTTGCGATATATCGCACCCGTTCTGATCGCCAGGCACGACAAATTCGATGCGGTGGACTATTGAACGTGTTGGCTGACTGAAAACTTGTAACCGTTCGCAGTTTCTTCTTCGCGTTCACCGTTTCTTGACGAAAACGCATAGACATGTCGCGTGCCTGGCTACGCCGACGTCATAAAAGCAGCACACCCGATCTCTATCTTCGCGTCACCGAACATAGGAATGGGTGTCGACATGATTGAGCTCAGTCGCCGTAAGTTTCTTGCGCTATCGGTCAAGGCCGCCGCGCTCGGCATGACCGGGTACACGGTAGGAGGCATGCTCAAACCCGCGAAGGCCGCGACGACTGCCGCAACGGGAACGATCACCGATGTGAAGCACGTCGTCATCCTGATGCAGGAGAACCGCAGCTTCGATCATTACTTCGGAACGCTGCAAGGCGTGCGCGGCTTCGGCGATCGTGCCGGCATCACGTTGTCCGGCGGCTACTCCGTGTTCGATCAGCCCAACGGATTGACGCGTCAGTATCCGTGGGCGTTCGATACCACCTCGCCTGCCGCGGGCCAGACCAGCGAAGTCATCACGCAATGCGACGGCAGCCTCGATCATTCGTGGTCGACGCAGCATACGGCGTGGAACAACGGAAAGATGGATTCGTGGGTGGCGGCCAAGGGCAGCGTGCGCACGCTCGGCTACCTTACCCGCAAGGACATTCCTTATCACTACGCGCTCGCGGATGCTTACACGATCTGCGATCACTACTTCTGTTCCATCCTGAGCGCGACCGGTCCCAACCGCACGTATCTCTGGGGCGGCATGATCGATCCTTCGGGCGACAACGGCGGCCCCGCCTACGACGGCGGTTCGGAATCCGGACTGACGTGGGAAACCTATGCCGAGGAACTGCAAGCAGCAGGCGTGAGCTGGAAGGTTTATCAAAACGCGTCCGACAATTTCGGCGACAACGGCCTGGCTTATTTCAATCAATTCGCCAATGCATCCACGTCGAGCCCCTTGTATCAGCAAGGCATGGCATCGGTACCCAATCTGACCAACTCCACGCCCAACGACATCGCCGCGGCGATTCAGAACGACGTACTCGCCGGCACGCTGCCGCAGGTGAGCTGGATCGTGGCCAGTCAGGATTATTCGGAGCATCCCGATGCGCCGCCGGAAAACGCCGAGTATTTCGTCAACCGGATCTTGCAGGCGCTGGCGGCGGACATCGACACATTCAACTCCACGGTCCTGATCATCAATTACGACGAAAACGACGGGTTCTTCGACCATGTTCCGCCGCCCGTTCCGCCGAGCGGAACCGCGGGCGAATTCATTACCGTCGGCGGCACGACACAGCCGATCGGCATGGGCTTTCGCGTTCCGATGATCATCTGCTCGCCGTGGACGCGCGGCGGCGCGGTCGATTCGCAGATTTACGATCACACCTCGGTGATCCAGTTTCTGGAAACCTGGACCTCGGCGCTCGGCAAGCCCGCCGTGTGCTCGTCCATCAGCGCGTGGCGTCGTGAAGTAAGCGGCGACCTGACCGGCGCGTTCAACTTCGCCGACCCTGTTTTGGGATTGCCCACCAACTTGCCGGCGGCGACGTCCACGATTAATCGCGCCGGCACCTGCGATCCGTTGCCCAATCCCACCGACAGCAACGCACCCAACAGCCTGCCGCAACAGGAAGCGGGCACGCGTACGGCGCGCGCGCTGCCCTACCAGCCCGATGCCAATATTTCTTCCTTCCAGTACGGCTCGAATGGCCAGATCCTGGTGTGGATAGAGATGCAGAACGTGGGTACGTACGCCACGCGCGCCGTGCCGTTGTCCATTTACGCCAACGCCTATCGCAGCGGTGGTCCGTGGCAATACACCGTGAGCCCCTACAACAACGGCGCAAACGGTTCGGTCACCGACTTCTTCAACATCGGATCGGGCTACGGCAGCGGAAAATACGACCTGACCGTGGTCGGCCCGAATCGTTTTCTGCGTCGCTTCGCCGGCAACGTGAACGATGCGGGCAAGAACTGCAGCATCACCTCATCGTATGCCGCCGATCCTTCCTCCGGCGAATTGGCGGTCTACTTTGCGATGACCAATGCCGGCAGCGCAGCCGTCACCTTCACGATTACCGCGAACAACTACGCCGAGGAAGGTCCCTGGACGTACAACGTGGCCGCCGGCGCCACGGTGAACACCTTTTTCGCCGCGGTGGCGAATACACAGGGCTGGTACGACTTCACCATCACCGTCAGCGGCGATTCCAGCTGGATTCGCCGCTACACAGGGCATCTGGAAAACGGCGGCGCTTCCGTGACGGGCTGATCATGGCAAGGCGGAGTACCTCGGTACTCCGCCTTGTGACTCTGCCTGGGCGGCTATCAGAAAAAGATATCGACGCTGCCGGTGATCGAGCGGGGCGCAGCGATGACCGCACGGATGAAGTTGTTGCCGTAGTAATCCGTGTCCGTGTAGGCCGTGTTGAAATATTCGCGATCGAGCAGATTGTCCACGTTCAGGCCGAAACGCACCTGCTGGCCGAATCCGGATTCGGCAAACCGCACCGTGTCGCTGATGCCGATATTGACCACGGTGTACGGCTTGATCGTGGATGCCGTCGGTGTGCCGGCGTACAGCTGGTCGATGTATTGCTTGTCGACGAATCGCCCTTCCAGATTGACGCGCCAGCCCTGCCATTTCCACACGACGCCCGCGCTGAGCAGATTCTGCGGCACGCCCGCCAGCGGCTGGCCGGCGGATACCTGGCCGGCGTAGTCGGAATTGAAGCTCGACGTGAACTTGGCCTGGTTGTGCGCGTAGTTGAAGTACGTGCTCAGATCGCCCACGGCGGTCTGGCCGAAGTCGTTCTGCAGCTGCAACTCCGCGCCCTGGTAGCGCGAACTGCCTCCGTTTTCGAAGGTGCTGAGCAGGCTTACCGGATCCGTCGCGGTGATGAAGGTGTTCGTGAAATTCTCGCGGTAGCCGTTCACCATCACCGAGAATCCGCCGAGCCGGTAGCGCAGGCCTATCTCGTAGTCCCGCACGAATTCCGGTTTGACCTTGGGAGGCACGATCGTATTGTTGCCGTTGCCGTCGGTCTGGAAAGCGCCGTAGTAAGCGGAAATGTCGGGAAGCTTGAAGTTCTTGCCGTACGACGCATAGGCGTTGAGTCCATCGACGATCTGGTAGTTGACGCCAAAGGTGGGCGACCAGAAGTGTTCCGTATCGTGCACTTCGCCGGCGATGGGATAGTAGAAGCCCA
Organism: Dyella psychrodurans; assembly: GCF_003363265.1. Lineage (GTDB taxonomy): Bacteria > Pseudomonadota > Gammaproteobacteria > Xanthomonadales > Rhodanobacteraceae > Dyella_B > Dyella_B psychrodurans. The sequence goes on from NZ_QRBF01000011.1 coordinate 39,610, forward strand.
CGGTGTCGCGGTCGGTGGTGCTGGCATAGATGTATTTGATGCCGGGTGTCAGGCGCAGGCTGTCGTCGAACAGCGAAATCGTATCCTGCGCATAAAGGGATGCGAGCAGGCGGCGGTCGTGTTCGTCCCACGCATCGTTGTAGCCGTCGATCTTCGGCATGGGCGATTCGCCATACCAGTATTCGCGCGAGTGCAGGTCGCCATACGTGGCGTTGCCGCCGACGACGATGTCGTTCTGCGGCAGATGAATCGTCAGGCTCGGCGAATCGCCGATGCCCGTGGTGGTGTAACCGTAGAAGTGGTAGTCCGTACCGTTTTCGACGCTGCCGAATTGCGCGGCCGGATCGTACGTGGGCCCGTTCGGATTGCTCAGCCAATAGGCGTAGGAACTGGGGTCGTCTTCCAGGTTGTAGGGCTGCGTTGCGCTTTGCTGGTAGATCGGATTGGAAAACGACGTGCGCAGGTATTGGTTGCCGCCGAAGAAGAGCTTGTTTCGGAACTGGACGTCATCGGTGAAGGCCGACTTCCAGTCGACGATGTCCATCCAGTTGGAATCCTTGATGGGCGAATTGGTCCAGTCCAGCGGCCACTGATAGTTGCGGCCGTATTGCTGCATCAACGGCACCGGCATGTTGAAGGGCGAGAAACCCTTGTTGTCGTTGTAGAGCAGGTAGTTGGCGAGCTGATTGTTGTCGTCGATGTTGTAGGTCAGTCCCCAATAGAGATTGTTGTTGTGGTCGCCGGTGTTGTCGATCCAGCCGCGACTGCCGGAATGCTCGAACGAGAACACCTGCTTGATGCCGTTCCAGTCGCCGGTATTGAACGTGGCGTGGTAGTCGTAACTCTTGAAGCTTCCGTAGCTGGCGCCGACGTCGCCGCTCATGCTGTCTTCGGGCTGGCGGGGAATGAAGTCGATGGTGCCGCCCAGCGAGTTGTAGGAGTTCACGGCAGGGTTGTTGATGCCGCGATAAATCTGCACGGATTGCAGGTTGCCCGGTATCAACAAGACGTTGTTGCGATTTTCAGCCTGGTTGGTCACGCCGCCGTTGAATACGTCGTTGAGCGCAACGCCGTCGAAGGTCTCGGAAAATTGGCTGGAATTGAACGCGCGCAGATAGATGGTGGTTTCCACGCCGTTCGGGCCGTTGGCGTAGCCGAACACCGAGGGTTGCTGATTGAGCATGGTCTGCACGGTGACCGTCGGCCCCGGCGACAGATTGCGCAAGGTTTCCTCGTCGGTGACGCTCTGCGTGTACGTGGCCTTCGGCGGAACGGTCTGTTGAACGTTGGCCGTGACGGACACGCCGTTGAGCTGAAGCACTTTGTCCTTGGACGTCTTGGTCGAATTAGTGGTCTGGCTTGGCGCGTTCTGGTCGGTCGATTGATCGTTGGCGTGCAGCGTCGACACCATCGTGCATCCGATGACGGCAATGCTTATCGCCATGGACAACGTCTTTCTGCGGTGATCGGGACGTACATGCTGTTTCAGCATCGAAAGCATTTTCATGGTCTGAAGATCCGGATGAGCGAAGTAATCACGAAGACGCAGCGATGCCTAACGCCCGTGATGACTTCACGGCGTTCGAACGCTGATCCGATGGATGGAACCTGCAACAGGCGGGTCGATCGTGCCTTCAAAAAAGGCTAGGTATGCTTTGTTTCAGCACGATGATGTTGAACGATCAAAATCATGTTTCGCACTGGTTTTCACGACAATTTGCGCCGCTTGCGCGCACCGTCGATGCCATGATGAATCGATGCCGACAGTGGAATGGAAAGTTTCTTGTCCGTGCGATGTCAACGCTTATCGCTGGCTTAGCGTGCCAAGCCAAATGGATGGAATCTGTCTTGAGGCTTGCGACGATAACGTTACGTGACTCGCGTTGAGATATTGAAAGCGCCATCGCTCGCCGCGAACGCTGGAACGTGTACCGGATCCGCCCCTCCCCCTGCGCAGCAGGGGGAGGCTGGGAGGGGGTAACGCTCTTGCTTCGCACAAAGGCTTCACCCCACCCCAGCCCTCCCCTGCTGCACGCAGGGGAGGGGATTTGCTGCGTCCTCGCCGCGCATCCCACCATGCGGGAAATCGCCGCGTAGACCAAACCGCCTGAGCGGCTAGCCGTCGCCACGCCACTGTAACCTGCGCCGGTCACCCTTCCGGCACTGCCGTATCGGCTGGTTCCGGGTGGTTCTCGTGTCGTTTTCATCGGGTCTTCGCCGCCATCCCATGGCGATCAATCTGCTGGCCGGCGGCGCCGCGTTCCTGGCTTATGCGTCGATGTACGCGTTCCGCAAGCCGTTCACGGCAGCCGCCTTCGAAGGCATGCACTTTGCGGGCGTCGATTACAAAGTCTGGCTGGTGATCGCGCAGGTCATGGGCTACATGCTCAGCAAGGTGCGCGGCATCACCTGGATCGCGGAAATCCAGCGCCAGCGCCGCGCACGCACCCTGGCCGGCCTGATCGGCTTTTCGTGGATCGCCCTGCTCGGCTTCGCGCTGATTCCCGCGCCGTGGAACATCCCCTTTCTGTTCCTCAACGGGTTGCCGCTGGGCATGGTGTGGGGCGTGATCTTCGGTTATCTGGAAGGGCGCCGCGGCACCGAGTTGATGGGCGCGCTCATGTGCGGCAGCTTCATCGTGGGATCGGGCGTGGTGAAGTCGGTGGGCATGTGGCTGATGGTGGGCTGCCACGTCACCGAATTCTGGATGCCTTTCATGACCGGGCTGTTGTTCATCCTGCCGCTTTATGTGGCCACGTGGATACTCGAGCACCTGCCCGCGCCCGATGCCGCCGACATCGCGGCGCGCAGCGTGCGCGTTCCCATGGATGCCGCCACCCGCCGCGCGTTTCTTGCGCGCTTCCTGCCCGGCATCGCGATGATCGTGATGGCCTATGTGGCGCTGACGGTGACGCGCGATTTCCGCGACAACTTCGCGGCGGAAATCTGGAGCGATCTCGGCCGCGGCGGCGATGCCTCGGTGTTCACCGAAACCGAGGTGCCGATCGCCATCGCCGTGTTGATCATCACGGCTTTCACGATGATCGTGCGCGACAACCTCAAGGCGTTGATGCTCAACCACGTGCTGATTTTCGGCGGCTTCGCGATCGCGACCTTCGCCACCTGGCTGCACAACCACGGGATGATCGATCCGCTGGGCTGGATCGGTTTCAGCGGCTTCGGGCTTTACCTGGCTTACGTGCCGTACAACGCCACCTTTTTCGAACGCATGCTGGCGACGTTTCGCGTGACCGGCAATGTGGGTTTCATCATGTATATCGCCGACAGCAGCGGATACATGGGCAGCGTGCTGGTGATTCTGGTCAAGGAATTCGGCGGCATGCATCTTTCGTGGGCGACGTTCTATGCCGACACGGTGATGACCTTGTCGAGTGTCGGCATGCTGATTACTTTGCTGTCTGCGCTGTACTTTCATGAGAAAGCACGGCGCGCGAAAGGACTGGTTGCAGTGCCTGCCGCGGCTTGACTCCTCCCCCTGCTTGCAGGGGGAGGTTGGGAGGGGGTCGCTTGCACGGGCGTCGACGCAAGATGGTTTGACCCCTCCCCAACCCTCCCCTGCAAGCAGGGGAGGGAGTTATGTATTGGCGAGGTTGTGGCGACCGGATCGAATCGTCTGCAATAAATGTGCACCGGCGCTCGCAAGGCTGCCGTCGTTGCGGATCACCACGCTGCCCGGCGGAACCGGATACGCGCTCAGGCGTGCGATGCGCGCGGCGATCTCGTCTTCCGATTCGCGTCCACGCGCGGCAAGGCGGCTGGCGATCGCTTGCGGGCTGGCGGTGATCAACACGGGCCGCAATGCCGGAAAGCGCTCGCAGGCCATCGCAAGCGCCCCGCGCGATCCGTTCACCAGGACATCGGCGCCCCGCGCCAGCCAGTGCGCCACTTCATTGCCGATGCCATAGTGGAGCCCGTGCGCTTCCCACGTCAGCGCGAACAGGCCACGCTGCTCGCGCGAGCGAAACTCCTCTTCGCTCAACGCTACGTGATTTTCGCCGCCCGCATGCGCAGGACGAGTGATATAGCGATGCGCGCACAGCACGCCATGCGCCACACCATGTTCGCGTACCCACGCCAACACGCTGTCCTTGCCCACGCCGGATGGGCCCATCACGTAATACAGGCAACCTTCACTCATGCCGCTTTTCCTGCACCGAATGGCATCCGTTCGATCTGCTCGAAAGGCTGTCCGGGTTCTTTTTCGCAGCAGATGGTGAGCGCATCGATACGCGCAGACGCGAGGTTCGCCACCCTGGGCGAAAGCCATTCGCGCAACGCCTGTTCTTCGACGTCGCTGGCCGGCGCCGACAAGGTCATGTGGAAGCGATAACGATCCAGCACGTACGGATAACCGTATTCGCGAAACAGTGCGAGTTCGGTTTCATCGAGATGCGGGGCTCTTCGTTGCCATGCGGCTTCGGTGCCAGGCGCGCGCAACGCGTTCAGGCGACGCACGCAATGTTCGGACAACGCTTTGACATCACCCTCGTCAACGGACGGTCGCAATGCCAGGAATGCCGCGAGCCGATCCAGATGCAAGGGCAGTTCGATCACGCTCGCTTGTTGCGCGATGTCGGCGACGATGCACCGCAGATCGGCGTAGCTTGCCGGCTCGGCCAGCGCGAACGGCGCACAAAGCGTGGCATGCCAGCCGTAGCGGCGCACATGTGTCGTGAGTGCGCGCAGACGTTCCGGCGCGATGCCCGGCACGGTTTCGGTGGACAGCCATTCCCGCCCGAAGGTGTCCAGCCCGCTGCCCGCGGCTGGACAGAAATACACGGCATAACGCATCAATGATCCGCCATCAGTACGAGCTGCACCCAATCGCCCGAGAAGCGCGTGACGCCATATTGCACCGGCACGCCGCGCGTGTCGGCATTGATCGATTGCACGTACAGCACCGGGCGGTTCGCCGGCTGTTTCATCAGGCGCGCGGTGTTGGCGTCCGGAAGGCGCGCGGAAACGCGGGTGTGCTTGCGCTCGTAGTCGGCGACGCCGAATTCGGCGAGCGTGCGCGTGACGGAGCGCAACCGGCGGTAGACGGCGGGCAGTCCGTTGAAGCGCGCGGCGGGAAAGTAGGCCGTGCTGTAGTCGACGATGTGGCCGTCGGCGCGGTCCAGCGTTTCGATGCGGTACACGTAGTCGTTGCGATCCATGCCCAGCGCCTGCGCCACCTGCGGCGGCGGGATCTCGCGCGCATCTTCGAGAAACTCCATGTCCGCTTCGACGTTGAGATTGCGCATGTTCTGCGTGAAGCGCGTGCGGCGGCTGATGACGTAATCCATCGTCTGCTCTTGCACGAAGGTGCCGCGCCCCTGTTCGGTGCGCACCAGGTTGCGCTCTTCCAGCGCGGCGATGGCGCGGCGCACCGTGTGGCGGTTGACGTCGAAGCGCGCGGCCAGCTCCTGCGCCGAAGGCAGCTGTTCGCCCTGGCGCAGCTGGCCTTTGAGAATGTCCGACGCAAGGATGCCGCTGATCTGGCTCCACAGCGCCACGCCCCGTCCCCGTTCGATTTCGCTCATACCACGTCCTCAACCTGTCTATTCACCGTCATGGCAACGGCACGCTGGCCTGTTGCAATGGTCCACAAGGGGCGCCATCCGGGCGCCGCAGCCTGTCTAGATAACTAGACATTTGTGACAAGCCTAGGAACACCCCATGGACACCTCCCCCCACTTGGCGCGCCAGCAATGGATGTCGCTGCTGGCACAGGCCGATCCGGCCGAGCTGGCGCTGGCGATGGACGCTTTTGCGCCGCCGGCCGACATGTCCTGGCTGCGCCCGGCACAGACGGGTCTCTACATGTTGCGCGGCCGGATCGGGGGCACCGGTCCGCAGTTCAATTTCGGCGAAATCACCGTCACCCGCTGCAGCGTGCAGGCCGGCGGCCAGATCGGCCACGCCTGGGTGCGCGGCAGCAATACGCGCCACGCGGAGCTGGCGGCGCTGGCCGATGCGATGTTGCAGGATGCCGGTCGGCATGCGTCGCTGCGCCTGCAGGTGATCGAACCGCTGCGCCGTTCGCTGGATCGCCGCCGCGACGACGCCAGCCGCAAGGCTGCCGCAAGCAAGGTCGAATTCTTCACCGTGGTGCGGGGTGAATGATGCTGGCTGCCTTTGCCAACCCCGTTTTCGACAGCCAGCGCACCTTCCGTGAATTGCTGCAGGCGATGGCGCGCCCCGCCGTGCCGCGCCCGCTGCCCGTTCTGCCCCCCTCGCCCGCGCCGATTGCATCGGCCGCGATGGCGATCGTGCTGACGCTTTGCGATGCGACGACCTCCGTCTGGCTGCAGCAGCCGGAGGACGAGGCGGTTCGCCACGTGCGTTTTCATGCCGGCCTGAAGCTGGTGGAACAACCGCAGGATGCCGACTTCGCGCTGATCACCGATCCCGTTTCGATGCCGCCGCTGGAGGCGTTCGCGCGCGGCGACATGCGCTATCCGGATCGTTCGGCCAGCCTGATCATCCAGGCTGCCGCCATCAGCTCCTCCCCCTGCGTGCAGGGGGAGGTTGGGAAGGGGCCGCTCGCACTTGCCTCGACGCAAGACAGTGCAACCCCACCCCAACCCTCCCCTGCAAGCAGGGGAGGGAGCAAATTCGCCGGTCCTGGAATTCGCGACACCGAAACCGTCGCCATCGACGGATTGCCCGGCGACTTCTGGCAACAACGTACCGCACTCGCCGCGCAGCTTCCGCTCGGCATCGATCTGTTTTTCGTCGCCGGGCAGCAAGTGCTTGCCTTGCCGCGCACGACTCGCCTGCTGGAGGGCTGAATGTACGTTGCCGTAAAAGGTGGCGAGCAAGCGATCGCTCGTTCGCTGGAATTGTTGGCCGAGGCGCGTCGCGGCAACACTGCCGTGCCGGAACTGGAACTTGCGCAAATCCGCGAACAGCTGCGCCTGGGCGTGGCGCGCGTGATGCAGGAAGGCTCCTTGTACGACGAGGATCTCGCCGCGCTGGCCATCCGCCAGGCAGCGGGCGACATGCTGGAAGCGATTTTCCTGCTGCGCGCCTACCGCACCACCTTGCCGCGCTTCGGTTACACGCTGCCGCTGGATACCACGGCGATGCGCGTGCGCCGTCGCGTATCGGGCACGTTCAAGGATATTCCGGGCGGCCAGGTGCTGGGTCCCACCTACGACTACACGCAACGCCTGCTGGAATTCGATGTGGCGCCGGTCCCGCACGTGGCACCCGCCGAAGCACCGCTGCCATCGAACATGCCGCGCGTGCTCGATCTGCTGGATGCCGAAGCGCTGATCGAGCGCATCGAACCCGGCAACGATCCCGAGCCGATCGATCTCACCCGCGAACCGCTCACCTTCCCCGCCGATCGCGCCACCCGTTTGCAGAATCTGTCGCGCGGCGACGAAGGTTTTCTGCTGGGCATGGCGTATTCCACGCAGCGCGGCTATGCCGAGAGCCATCCGTTCGCCGGCGAAATTCGCATGGGCGAAGTGGATGTGAGCGTATGCCCGGAAGAACTCGGCTTCGTCATCGAGATCGGCGCGATCGTGCTGACGGAATGCCAGATGATCAATCAGTTCCATGGCGGCAACGGCGTGCCGCCGCAATTCACGCGCGGCTACGGCTTGACCATGGGCGAGGGCGAGCGCAAGGCGATGTCGATGGCTTTGGTCGATCGCGCCTTGCGTTGCGATGAACTCGCCGAACCGAACTACGCGCCCGCGCAGAATCAGGAATTCGTGCTGTCGCATTCGGACAGCGTGGAAGCGTCTGGCTTCGTGCAGCATCTGAAGCTGCCGCATTACGTGGATTTCCAGGCGGAGTTGTCGCTATTGCGAACGCTCGCCGCACAACACGCTGCTCCTCCCCCTGTAAAACAGGGGGAGGCTGGGAGGGGGTCGCCCGCACTTGCCCCGGCGCAAGAGTGTGCAACCCCACCCCAACTCTCCCCTGTTGCACAGGGGAGGGAGTCGATCGAGGTGCAAGGAACATGACCTACAACTTCGCCTTCCTCGACGAAGACACCAAGCGCATGTTGCGCCGCGCGCTGCTGAAAGCCGTGGCGATTCCCGGTTACCAGGTTCCGTTCGGCAGCCGAGAAATGCCGCTGCCGTATGGCTGGGGCACGGGCGGCATCCAGGTCACGGCAGCCTTGCTTGGACCTGACGATGTGCTGAAAGTGATCGACCAGGGCGCGGACGACACCACCAATGCGGTGAATATCCGCCGCTTTTTCAGCCGAGTCGCGGGCGTCGCCACGACGGAACACACCGCCGACGCCACGCTGATCCAGACGCGCCACCGCATTCCTGAAACATCGCTGCGCGAAGATCAGATCCTTGTGTTCCAGGTGCCCGAGCCCGAACCGCTGCGCACCCTGGAACCTCGCGAAGCCGAAACGCGCACCTTGCATGCGCTGGCCGACTACGGATTGATGCACGTGAAGTTGTACGAGGACATTGCCCAGTATGGACACATCGCCACCAGCTACGACTACCCGGTGTTGGTCGACGGGCGCTTTTTGACCTCGCCGTCGCCGATTCCGAAGTTCGACAACCCCAAGCTCGACCGCTCCCCGGCGTTGATGCTGTTCGGTGCGGGGCGCGAAAAACGTCTTTACGCGATACCGCCTTACACGCGGGTGGAGAGCCTGGCCTTCGACGATCATCCGTTCGAGATTCAGCGTTGGGAGCATCAGTGCGAGCTGTGCGGTTCCGGCGAAAGTTATCTGGACGAGGTCGTCGTCGACGATCGCGGCACACGCATGTTCGTGTGTTCCGACACCGATTTCTGCAGCGGTCGCCGCGTGGAGGCACAGGCATGAGCGCGCTGTTGCAAGTACGCGGCCTGAGCCGCCATTACGGGCAGCGCGTCGGCTGCGAGGATGTGAGCTTCGATCTGCATCCGGGCGAGTTGCTGTGCATCGTGGGCGAATCGGGTTCCGGCAAGTCGACCTTGCTCAACACCGTGGCCGCGCAACTGGCGCCTTCTTCCGGCTCGGTGCGGTATCGCCAGCGCAGCGGCGGCTGGCTTGAACTGAGCGCGTTGAGCGAAGCCGACCGTCGGCGCCTGGCGCGCGAGGAATGGGGCTTCGTCACGCAGAATCCGCGCGACGGGTTGCGCCTCAACGTGAGTGCAGGCGCCAATGTCGCCGAACGCCTGATGGCGCTTGGCATGCGCAATTACAGCCAGCTTCGCCACATCGCACGGGGCTGGCTGGAGCGCGTGGAGATCGATCCCGCGCGCATCGACGACGCGCCGACCAGCTTTTCGGGCGGCATGCAGCAACGCCTGCAGATCGCGCGCACCCTGGTGACGCAACCGCGGCTGGTGTTCATGGACGAGCCGACAGCCGGCCTGGACGTATCGGTGCAGGCGCGCATTCTCGATCTGTTGCGCAGGCTGGTGAACGAACTGGGCCTGGCCGCCGTGATGGTGACGCACGACCTGGCCGTGGCACGCCTGCTCGCCGCACGCACGATCGTGATGCAGGGCGGACGCGTGGTCGAAACCGGACTCACCGACCAGATCCTCGACGATCCGCAACATCCGTACACGCAATTGCTCGTTTCTTCGGTGCTGACGACATGACCGCCGCCTTGATGCTCGAACTGCGCGACCTTAGCAAGTCGTTTGAACTGCACCATCAGCACGGCGCCCGCCTGAACGTGCTGCGCGGCCTGGATCTGCGCCTGCACGCAGGCGAATGCGTGGTGCTGTCCGGTCCGTCCGGCGCGGGCAAGAGCACGCTGCTGCGCGTGATCTACGCCAATTACCGTCCCACCTTCGGCGCGGTGCATGTGCGTCACGCCGATCGCTGGCTCGACCTCGCCAAGGCGACGCCGCACGAAGTGCTGGATGTGCGCCGCCACACCCTGGGTTACGTCAGTCAGTTTCTGCGCGTGATCCCGCGCGTGCCGGCGCTGGACATCGTCGCCGAGCCCTTGCTGCAAGCGGGCGTGGACGAACAGGAGGCAAGGCGGCGCGCCGGCGACCTGCTGCGTCGCCTGAATGTGCCGGAGCGTTTGTGGCCGTTGCCGCCAGGCACCTTCTCCGGCGGCGAACAGCAGCGCGTGAACATTGCGCGCGGACTGATCGTGCGACGCCCGATCGTGCTGCTGGACGAACCCACCGCATCGCTGGATGCCGAAAACCGCAACGTCGTGGCGCAGCTGCTTGCCGAAGCGCGCGCGGACGGTTCGGCGGTGCTCGGCATCTTTCATGACGAGGACATGCGCGACCGTGTCGCCACGCGCCTGTTTCCGATGCAAACCCTCGAAGCCGCTTGACCCCTGTTTTAACGACCTTCGTATCTGAGAATTTTTTCGTCGAGACCACCATGAACGATTTAGCTTTGACCAACGCGCGCATCGTGCTCGACGATGGCGTCATCCACGGCACCCTCATCTCCCGCAACGGCCTGATCCGGCTGGTGGACGAAGGATCGACGCAGGCGCCGAACGCCATCGACTGCGAAGGCGATTACATCGTTCCGGGCCTGATCGAACTGCACACCGACAATCTCGAAAAACACCTGATGCCGCGCGCCGGCGTGCTGTGGCCCTCGATTCCGGCGGTGCTGACGCATGATGCACAAGTGGTGGCCGCGGGCATCACCACCGTGTTCGATGCGCTGTCGGTGGGCGACGTGGAAGAAGAAAGCGTGCGCATCGATACCTTGCGCAGCACGTACGACGCCATTCTCGAAGGCCAGTCCACCGGTGCCTTGCGTGCCGACCACTGGATTCACCTGCGTTGCGAGCTGGCCTATCCGCGTTTGATGGAGACGCTCGAACCCTTGATGGATCACGGCAGCGTGCGGCTCATTTCGCTGATGGATCACACGCCGGGTCAGCGCCAGTACCGCGATCTGGCGCAGTACCGCAAGTACTACAGCAAGAACCACATGACCTGGTCGGAAGACGAATTCGCCGAGGTGGTGAAGCGCCGCACCGAACAGCAGGCGCAATACAGCGCCAAGCATGAAAACGCCGTACTGACGATGATCCATGGGCGCAACATGGTGCTCGCCAGTCACGACGATACCGATGCGCAGCAAGTGGAACACGCACGGCGCATCGGCGTGACGATTTCCGAATTCCCGACCACGCAGGAAGCCGCCGACGCGGCGCATGCGCACGGACTCACGACGATCATGGGCGCGCCCAATGTCGTGCGCGGCGGCTCGCATTCGGGCAATGTCGCGGCGCTGGAATTGGCGCGTACCGATCGTCTGGACATGTTGTCGTCCGACTACGTTCCGGCCAGCTTGCTGCACGGTGCTTTCCTGCTGCATACGCTGGCCGGCTGGTCGATGCCCAAGGCGATGGCGACGGTGAGCCGCAATCCGGCCAAGGCGCTCGGCTTTGACGATCGCGGCTCGTTGAAAGCCGGTATGCGTGCAGACGTCGTGCGTATGCGCGCGGTGGATGGTCTGCCTATCGTGCGCAATGTTTGGGTGAACGGGCAGCGTGCGTTCTAACACGCTACACATCACACTCCCTCCCCTGCCTGCAGGGGAGGGTTGGGGTGGGGTCGAGCACTCTTGCGGTACGGCAAGTGCAAGCGACCCCCTCCCAACCTCCCCCTGCTTCGCAGGGGGAGGAGCGAAGCGCGTCTGTGTTTGCAGTCAGCGCGATGGTGACTTAGGGCGTTTGCATTCCCCCGTGCACCATTCGTCTCTCACCGTCATTCCGGCGAAGGCCGGAATCCAGTGTCGATATGCGTCCAAAGGACACAAAACCTTTTTTCGAGTGCTTCGCACGATGTATTGAAACTGGATTCCGGCCTTCGCCGGAATGACGGTGAGGCTTCGATGCGTGTGGCGAATAACTACAAACTTCCGGTCTGAAGTTTCAATCGTTTCATTCGCACACAATCCCATCGCGCGATAACCGCAGACCAACCCGCTCACACAAACGTGCTCGCAATACAAATCCCTACCTACGCAATTTCATGCGTAAATCCGCGCAGAAAACGCATGTCATCGTTCATACGTCCAAAAGACATCCCATTGCCACACGCATTCGCAGCCCTATGCACGTATGTAAAGACATAGACAGCTGACGAACTTGGCTAGACCACGTCACAAGCGTTTCATCGCGGTTAACTAGCCTTCCCAGGGTTGCAGTATCAGGCCTTTGTGCCGGCGCCTTCCGGCTAATACACCCTTGGGGGATACCATCTTGAAGATCAATCCAATCACCTGCGCGGTGTTGGCCGCGCTCGCGGTGAGTCGCGTGTCTTACGCCGACGGCACCACGCCGCCTGCACCGGTTGCTCAGCCCAATCAGACGGTCGCCCAATCGTCCCAACCGGCGCAGAGCGGTCCGTCCGCCAATGCCGCCGATCCGGCGAACGCCGCCAATGCATCCACGCTCGGCACGGTCACCGTGACGGCGCAGCACACGGTGCAGGACATCCAGGACGTGCCGATCACGATCCAGGCGTTCACCGGCAATACCTTGCAGCAGTTGAACGTCACATCGTTCGACGACCTGATCAAATACCTGCCCAACGTGACCTTTGCGGCGAATGGTCCTGGCCAGGGCAACATCTACATGCGCGGCCTGAGCACCGGCTTCCTCGGCAATCAGTCCAGCGCGACCATCGCACCGTTCCCGAACGTGGCCGTCTACCTGGACGACCAGTCCATGCAGTTCCCCGCGCGTAATCTCGACGTCTACATGGTCGACATGGAGCGCGTGGAAGTGCTCGAGGGTCCGCAGGGCACGCTGTTCGGCGGCGGCGCCGAAGCGGGTGTCGTGCGCTACATCACCAACAAGCCGAACCTGGACAAGGTGAGCGGCAGCGCCGAAGCCAGTGTCGGCGTCACCGACGGCGGCGCTCCGAACAATTCGGCAAACGCGGTGCTGAACCTGCCGATCATTCCCGGTACGTTTGCCGTGCGTGGCGTGATCTACAACGATCATCAGGGCGGTTACATCGACAACGTGCCGAGCACGTACACGCGCCAGCCCACGGATGGCGGCGGCGCGATGGCTCCTTACGTGGCCGCGGGCGGCACGTCGGTTTTCAATAACTATTCCGTCGCGCAAAACAATTGGAATCCGGTCGACACCCAGGGTGCGCGCCTGTCCGCGCTGTGGAAGATCAACGACAACTGGAACTTCCTCATCGCCGAGAGCTACCAGAACCTGGATGCCAAGGGCCAGTCTTCGACGTATCCGGTCGGCTCCGATGGCGAGACGCTGGGCACCGATCAGATCACCGCGTTCGTGCCGGGTTGGAACAACGACCATTACACCAACAGCGCCTGGACCTTGAATGGCCAGGTCGGCGACCTGTCGTTGGTGTACACCGGCGGCTATACCAATCGCCGCATCAGCGAGCAGCAGGACTACACCAACTACTCGCGCAGCGCGGGCGGCATGTATTACCAATGCACCGGTACGTCGGCGGGTCTGTCCAGCGCCGGCAAGCCGATCTGCTATTCGCCGGCCGGTTATTGGAACGACACGGTGGGAAGCACGCACCAGAGCCATGAGTTGCGGTTGAGCACGCCGGAAGACTATCGCTTCCGTGTCACCGGCGGTCTTTACTACGAAGACTTCGACATTCAAGACCACATGCGCTTCAACTACCTCACGATTCCGTCGTGTACGCCGGCAAATCTCGCCGGCGCTCTCGCCGGTGGCAACCCGTGCGTAGCCGTCGCGGAGTCCTCGCCGGGTGTCACGCTTCCCGCGGGCACGGCCTTCGGCGAAAACACGGACCGCGGCTACAAGCAGGAGGCCGCGTTCGGCTCGATGTCGTATGACATCATCCCGGATGTCCTGACCGCGACCGTCGGCACGCGCTATTACCACTACTCCGAGTGGCAGACCGGTACCGAGTTCTACACCACCACCGCCCAGGTGAACGTCCCCAACGGTACCTATGTGGGCGACGACACCGTGATGAACTACCACCAGACCTATCACGGCTTTAAGAGCCGTGCGAACCTGGAGTGGCACATCACGCCGGATATGATGGTGTATTACACCTTCTCGCAAGGCTTCCGCCCGGGCGGTTTCAACCGCACCAGTTCGGACGTGGCCAAGCTCGATGGCGAGCCGCAGTACAAGAAGCCGATCAGCTACGCGCCCGACACGCTGACCAACAACGAAATCGGCTTCAAGTCCACGTTCTTCAATGACCGCCTGTTGCTCAACGCCTCTGCTTATGACATGCGCTGGGACAACGTGCAGATGCAGTTCTTCAACCCGCTGGTGCTGGGCAATACCACCTTCGCGGTAAACGGGCCGAACTACAAGGTCGACGGCCTGGAAGTGCAGTTCCAGGGGAAGATCACCGAGGGCCTCTCGATCATCGGCTCGGGTTCGCTCAACCATGCCAAGCAGACCAACTCGCCGTGCCTGGTGAACAACATCCCGGGTTCGCCCGGCTACAACACGTGTATCGTCCAAACGGGCGCCATTGGCGACGTGTCGTCGTTCACCAATCCGTTCGGCAATGTCGGCAGCGTGCCGGCCTTCTCGCCCCGTTCGCAGTACAACATGCGTCTGCGTTACGACTGGACGTTTAACGGCGGCTTCAAGGCGTTCGCGCAGGCTGGCTTCAATCGCACCGGTTCGATGTACAACCAGCCGGCGACCTATCCGAGCGGTGCTGGCGTGACCGATGTCACCACGGTGGAACTGCGTTACCTGCAAGGTGGCTACACCACCGTCGATGCATCGATCGGCGTGGCCAAAGACAACTGGGACGTGTCGCTCTACGGCACCAACCTGACCGACAACCATGCCAGCGTGTTCACGTCCTCGGCTCAGTTCATCGAGTCGGAAGTGCCGATCCGTCCGCGCGTGCTGGGTGTGAAGGTCGGCTTCAAGTTCTAAACCTGCCTCTCCGCTGGCAGGCACGTAGAATAGGGTGGGCGCAAGCCCACCCTCTTTTTTAAGGTTGTTGATCACCGATGAGCACCACGGCAACCGGCTCCGATCCCGTCTCCTTCGAGCAGGACATCGAGCACATCCGCCAACTGCAAAGAGACGGGCAGTACGCGCAAGCCTTGCACGCAGCGCAGACCTTGCTGGTCGAGACGCCAGGCGATTATCAGGCGCTCTATCTGATGGCCCGCAGCCAGCGCTATCTGGGGCAGATCGATGCCGCGCTGCAAACGCTGGCGCACATGGAGCACGAACATCCACGCTACAGCCGGCTGCACGAGGAACGCGGCCATTGTTACGTGGTGCTACGCGACGCACGGCATGCGATAGACGCCTTGCTGCACGCCGTCAACATCAACCCTGCCTTGCCTTCGAGCTGGAACCTGCTCGAAGGTCTTTACCGCATGACCGGCGATACGGCCAATGCCGCCACGGCCGCTTCGCATGTCGCCACGCTCAAGCGCCTGGCGCCCGAGGTCGTGCACGCGACCAGCCATTTCTCGGACGGCGAGTTCGATGCCGCCGAACAAATCATTCGCCCTTACCTGCTCAAGGTGGGCAACGATGTCGAAGCCATGCGCCTGCTTGCCCGCGTCGGCCTGGCGCGCCAGGTGTTCGACGATGCGGAAATATTGCTCGAAGCGGTACTGAAGATCGCTCCTGACTATCGCGCGGCACGCTACGACTATGCCTGCGCATTGTTCGAGCGACATCTGTACCAGCGTGCCTGCGAGGAACTCGAAAAGCTGCTTGCGATCGATCCCGATCATCTCGATTACCGCACGCTGTACGCCAGCGCGAGTGTCGGCCTGGGTGAACACGATCGCGCGATCGCGCTGTACCAGAAGCTTTTGCAGGATGCGCCGGGGGCAGCCGACCTGCACCTGTCGCTCGCGCATTCGTTAAAGACGCAGGGTCAGCAGGCCAAGGCGATCGAGGCCTATCGCGCAGCCACGGTGGCACGCCCCCATTTCGGCGACGCTTATTGGAGTCTCGCCAATCTCAAGACCTATCGTTTCTCGGATGACGAAATCGCGCGCATGCGCATCGAGGAGTCGTCGCCTGCCACGCCGCTCGTCGACCGCTATCACCTGTGCTTTGCGTTGGGCAAGGCGCTCGAAGATCGCGGCGACTACGCCGAGTCGTGGCGCCACTACGAACAGGGCAACGCGCTCAAGCGTTCCGAGAGTCGCTACCGTCCGGAGATTTTCGAGACGAATACGCGCAAGCAGATCGAAGTCTTCACGCACGAATTCTTGGCGAACCATACGGGCATCGGCGATCCTAGCGCTGAGCCCATTTTCATCGTCGGCCTGCCGCGCGCGGGTTCCACACTGATCGAACAAATTCTTGCATCGCATTCGCAAGTCGAAGGCACGCAGGAATTGGCCGATATCCCACGCATCGTGCTCGACCTGCAGGGACGCGATCCCGACCTCGACGACCCACGCTATCCCGGCGTGCTGGCCGAGATGCAGGCCGGGGATTTTCGCAAGCTCGGCGAAAAATACCTGCACGACACACGCATCTATCGCAGCGGCAAGCCGTATTTCATCGACAAGATGCCGAACAATTTCCGGCATCTCGGCCTGATCCACCTGATGCTGCCGAACGCGAAGATCATCGACGCGCGCCGCGAACCCATGGCCTGCTGCTTCAGCAATCTCAAGCAGCTGTTTGCCACCGGCCAGGAGTTCACCTACAGCATCGAGGACATCGCGCGTTACTACCGCACCTATCTCGACCTGATGCGGCACTGGGACGATGTGCTGCCCGGTCGTGTGTTGCGCGTACATCATGAAGATGTCGTCGACGATCTTGAAAGCAATGTGCGCCGCATTCTCGATTTCTGCGGCCTGCCTTTCGAACCGGGTTGCCTGGCTTTCCACAAGACCGAACGCAGCGTGCGCACGGCCAGTTCCGAGCAAGTGCGCCGCCCGATTTTCCGCGACGGCCTGGATCAATGGACGAAATACGAGCCTTACCTTTCGTCACTCAAGGATGTGCTTGGCGATGCATTGACGCGTTGTCGCGCCGACGGCACTCAGGCATGAGGCCTTCCGGTTAAGAAATCCTCGTTCTGTTTTTTTCCAGCATTTCATTTACCTCGGCAACACCCCATTGCGATCTGCGACCCGAGCTTGATAGCTTAGACGTTGGCCTGGCCATCCAGGCAACGCAGCCGGACAGCTGCGGCCATCCGTTGCCACAGGGGGCACGTCGTGGGTTCAATCATGGGATCGAGCTGGTGCAAGGCTTTTTGCGCCCTGCTTTTGTTGCTGATCGCGTCGACGCCCTTGAGTGCTCGGGCAGACATCTACAAGTGCACCAAGGGCGGCGCCATCACCTATCAAGATACGCCCTGCGAAGGCGCCAACGTGCAGGCCACCCATGTCGACGAACCGGGATCCGGCCATTTCGTGGGTTGCTTTGCTTCCGACACGGACAACCGTTTTAACCTGTCCGTCGAAATACGCGCCAATGGTGCAGGCACGTATCAGATGATCGACGAGCACAATCCTCTTGCCGCGGGAGTCACGCTTAGAGCGGCGACGAACGAGGAGCTGCAGGCGGTGAGTAACGGTCTCCATGTACAAATCACCGAAGGGCTCAGTCGCGACACCGGCCAGCCGGCGACGCTTAATGTCTACTCGGTTCGCACAGGATATCGCTATGTGGTGCACTCCACGCCTGTGGCAACGGCCATCTCACCAGGCAGTCTGTACGGCATTTATAGCGGCATAGGTTCGGAGGGGAAGTCGATCACGCTGCTCTATCGGGGTGGTGGCGTGCCGCAAACGGTTATCAAGGGAGCTTGTCCGACGTACTGATGGTGGTGTCCAGGACAGGCGGTTTCCCGCGGAGCTAAGTGTTCTTGATCGACGGATTGGCCTCGGCTGCCGCGCCACAGCCGAAGTTGAGGGGTACGCCATAGACCTTGTCCCCGAAGCGCGCAAAGAGTTGGTAGTGCCATAGGCCTTCGCTGCTCTTGTCGCGGTGAACATTGCGAATGGTGAGCTTGTTCCTTCCGGTCGACTGAAGGTTCTGGAAAATCTTTTCGTTGGGGATTCTCACCAGCCACAGGAATCCCGGGTTGTCGGCTTCGTCCAATGCGCAAAACTCGCCGTCGCTGGCGTTACCGGTAAGTGTCCAGGTGATCGAATGCGGTTCGTCGGTGCCGGAGAGCTTTTCGAACGACAAACTGTGCTTGCCGCGATTGATGATGAGAAGGTTGTCGCCCCCGTCATCGCGCGGGTCGCGATACAGCTCCACACTCATCTCGATATGCTGCGCGGTGTTGTTGTTCATGGTGAACTCCTGTCGACGAAAGATTGGGTTCCGTGCCGTCTGGTGCTTCCGTTTTCGTAACCCCTGATCAACCTGATGAGTGAGCGGTGCCGTTTTCCGCCAGAAGACGCTTCTGGAATGCAACGTTGGCCGGATAGGCGATGCGGTCGCGATGCAGAACGACGAGCAGCTGCGCATCGCGATAGCCGCTCAACCACAATTGCTGGATCAAGCGCTGCGCGTCGGCTTTGCCGCCCAATGCCAGCATCGCCTCCACCTGCAGCGACAACAGCCGCGGATCGCTCTGTCCGCTCGACTGTGTTTTTGCGGCGGCAACAACGCCCTGGCGTAACTGTTTTGCGGTATCCAGGTCGGAACTGACGTCGGCCAGCACGAGTTGCGCGGCCATGGTGGCCAACACGCAGGCGCGATCATGCGGCTGGCGCGCCAATAGCGGATCGAGCACGCTCCGTGCGGCTTGCGCCTGCGTACGCGCGGCGTCTGCCTGTCCGGCGGCAAGCGATTCGGCGGCTTGTTCCGTCTGCGCTTCGGCCAGCTCGCGCTGCAATCTTGAATCGGTGGGACTCTGGTGAACCAGATCCGTAAGCATCGATAGCGACTGCGCAGTCAGATCGTTGGCCGGAGCCAGATCTCCGTTCAGGCGCTTCAATCGCGCCAACTGTGTCGCGTAACGGGCGAAGTCTTCCTGAAAGTCGCTGTTGTGCGGGTTGCTCTTGATCAGCCCGCTCGCCATGTCGACGGACTCTTGCAGACGATGGATGCCCACATCGTCGGCGCCTGCCAGCGCCTGCGTGCGCCCGAGAATGGCGCGTACGGTGAGCATGCTTTCGCGTTGACTGTTGTCCTCGGGATGGTTCGAACTCAGCGCGGATTCGATGGCGTCGTCGGCGCCGTACTCGGCGATGGCGGTGGCAAGGTCGCCGTGCAGGAGCGCGAGTTTTCCCAGATTGTTGTGCGCGCCGCCGAGTTCCACCGCCCACTCGGCGTTGTCGGGCTTGGCGGCAACCAGTTTCGTGGATAAGTCGAGCGCACTGCGATACGACACCTGCGCCTCGTCGAGTCGTCCGCGTGCTTCCTGCACGTGGCCGATATCGTTGTCGATCATTTCGAGGTGGAACTGCAGGTCCAGGTCAGCGCCCGCGTGTTGTTCTGCTTGCACCAGTACGTTCCGGGCTTCATCGAAGCTGCTCTGCGCGAGATCGAGTTGCCCCTGAAGCCAATGCGCCTGACCGACGAATGCCAACAGGCGCGCGTATTGCAGCTGCCTTGCCGTGTCCGTGGGTGCCCGCTTGGCCAAGGTGGCTGCAAGTGTCGATGCCGCTTCATACGACGCGATCGCTTCGGGGAGGTGACCTTGCTCCTGTCGCACCGATCCGATTTTTTCCAACGCTTTGGCACGCTCGGCAAGTACCTGGTCGGTCACATCCTTGGTCGGCATCGAGGCGAAGTAGTTCATTGCCTGGGTGTCGACGTCTTCCATGATGTCCAGGCGCTCCACCTGCTGCAGCTTGGTATTGAGATCGCCGAGCATGAAGCCGACGAGATTTTCGGCCTGCCGCTGTCGGCGCTCGGCATCCACGCGCGCGACCTCCGCCGCGTGGCGCGCCGCCAGGGCCACGATGGCGAGCGATGTCGTCACCGCCATGATCACTAATGCGGCGGCCGTGATGGCCGTCAGTCGTCGGTTGCGACGTTGCAGTTCGCGTTGTTTCAGGCTGTCGAAGCTGATGTCGAGCAGACCCGCGATCAGTTTCAGCTTGGCGTTGCGGCGGCCGTCTTTATCGGCGCGCGCATCGGCGGCAATGGGTTCGGTTTGTTGCGCGGTAAGTTGTCCATCCGCATCGAGCCGAAAACGCAGTGCCGGTGCGAAGCATTCCTCGGCTTCGCGACCTTGGCATTCGCTGGCGTTGGGTTCGCCGTCGACGATCAGGCAGAAGATGCGCTCGCTGCGGCCGAGCCGCTTGAACGCCAGCACTTCCTCCTGCACCCAGCGCGAGGTGGCCGAGCGCGGCGAGCAGATCACGATCAGGTTGGCCGATTGTGCGAGCGCTTCGTTGACCTTGCGGCCAAGGTCGGTGGCGCTGGCCAATTCGTCGCGGTCGCGGAAAATCGGGACGAGTCGTCGCGGGACGATTCCCGCCGCCGTCCGTGTGCCCACCAGCCGCGACGGAACGCGGTACGTTTCCAGGGCCTTGTGCAACCAATCGGCCCAGGATGCATCCCGGTGGCTGTAGCTGATGAAAGCGCGATACCGGAAAGCCGGCATTGCGGGGGGCTGCGCCATGACGCCTTGCACTCCCGAAGAAGGCTGCAGCCCTCCTTAGCCGGGAAATCGCCAGGATCACCGCCCGGCGAGCTTGGCCGGCCATCGGCCGTGCCAACTGCGTTCCGGACCCCTGGGATGATACACAAAATGTGAACTACATCACATTTTGCGTGCTAGGCTTCGTCGCACCGGCCATGGGGCAGCCGGGTGCGGAACGACGTGGCGGTTCGGTTGCTCGGCTATGAAGGCGTATCAGGGTCGCCTCCCGCACGGCTTCACCCCCGACCTGACATCGCGCGCGGAGGCTGCCATGACTCCCCTGGTTATCGGCGTCACCAGCCATCGCAATTTGGCCGAGTCCGAGATGGAGCTGATCCGGCAGCGTGTCCGCGACTTTTTTGATCAGCTGAAGCGAACGTTTCCCACCTTGCCGCTGGTGGCGCTATCCGCCTTGGCCGAAGGCGGCGACCAGCTGTTCGCCGCCGAAGCGCTGGCTGCAGGTGCCCGTCTGGTGGTGCCGCTGCCGCTACCGAAAGAACTGTATGTCGATGACTTTGTCGATGTTCTCGTGCGCAGCAACTTCGAACACCTCTGCGATCGTGCGGACATCATTCGCCTGCCATTGCTGAAGAGCCAATCGCGAGAGGCGCTGGAATCGCACGGCGAAGCACGCAATCGCCAATACGCCAAGGCCGGCATCTTCATCGCCAGTCACGCACACATCCTGATGACGATATGGGACGGCCAGGATTCGGGCCGTCTCGGCGGCACGGCGCAAATCGTGAAGTACTACCTGCATGGCACCTTGCCCGGCATCGTCACGCATCATCGCCAGGCGCGCCATGTACTAGGCGGTGGCGACGAACATCTGCTCTATCACATCGTCTGCTCGCGCGAAGGGTCCCAGGGCACCGTCGCCGATGGCTTGACCACGCTGCAGGCCGCATGGCGCACCGGCGACACCTTGTCTTCGGAAAATGGCCTGCCCGAAGAATTCCATGAGATGTTCCAGCAGATGGTCGAATTCAACGCCGACTGCGACAAATACGCGTCCAGCATCGCATCCGGTGCACACGCAGATCAGGCGACAGCGACGCAGAACGTCGACCGGCTGTTTCGCGCCGCCGACTGGCTGGCCATCCATTTCCAGAAGCGCGTTTTGTTGGCGTTGCGCTTGACCTACACACTTGCGGCCTTGATGGGCGTCGCCTTTGCCTGCTATGCCCATCTGGCCGCGCAGGACAACATGATTTATCTGTTCCTGGTGCTTTTCGCAGCCGGCGGCTTCGTGGCCATCCTCGCGCGCCGCCACGAATGGCATCGAAAGTACCTGGACTATCGCGCACTCGCGGAAGGTTTGCGCATTCAATCGTATTGGCGGCGCGTGGGCATTTTGAAAGACACCGACCACGAGTTTGCCCACGACAACTTTCTGCAGAAGCAGAACATCGAGCTTGGCTGGATTCGCAACGTGATGCGCGCCGTGGGTTTGCAGGCACCTGCCAAGCCCGCACCTGACGCGCTCGATGAAGTCATCAGCGAGTGGGTGGGCGAAGCAGGCAAATCGGGACAACTGCACTATTTCGAGCGAAAAGCCCTGGAAAGCACGGGGCTTCATCACATCACCGAGATGGTTGGTTCGATCAGCTTGTGGGTGGGCATTGCCATCAGCGTGTTTCTGGCCATCTTTGCCTTGAAGCTTCCGGAAACCGCCAAGACGGCACTGGTGTTGATCATGGCCGTGCTATCCATCGTTGCGGCGGTGCGGGAGGCTTACGCTTATCGGAAGGCCGACAAGGAGTTGATTCGGCAGTATCGCTTCATGCAGCGGATTTTCAGTGGTGCGCGGGCGGCGCTCGATCGCACTGATGATCCGGCGGAGAAGCGAGACATTCTTCGCTCGCTTGGCGATGCGGCGTTGACGGAGCATGCCGAGTGGACATTGATGCATCGGGAGAGGGAGGTTGAACACAGTAAGTTTTAGCGCTGTGTTCTGCGCACGTCGAGCGTTGCCTCAAGCTTGAACCGACGCAGAGTGCTTCACGCTCGTCGTCCCGGCGGAAGCCGGGACCCAGTGGCGTTGGGTTTTATTTGAACGTTATCGCCAGGTTGCTCGCCTACGCGGCGGGCGTTTCGTCCTCTCATGTGTGCGCACGCCTCACGCTCGTCGTCCCGGCGAAAGCCGGGACCCAGTGACTTTGGTTTTGGCTGTGCTGGTGCGTTATCGCCAGGTTGCTCGCCTGCGCGGCGGGCGTTTCGTCCTCTCATGTGTGCGCACGCCTCACGCTCGTCGTCCCGGCGAAAGCCGGGACCCAGTGACTTTGGCTTGTGATTGTGTTGGTGCGCGATCGCCAGATTGCTCGCCTGCGCGGCGGGCGTTTCGACCGTCTGCCGACGGCCGAGTCACTTTCTCTTGCTTGCCCAAGAGAAAGATAACCAAAGAGAA
>NZ_QRBF01000011.1:62719-83147 GCF_003363265.1 Dyella psychrodurans
CTGCCGATCCCCCTGCGGGCCTTTTCGTCCCCAGCTCACTCACCGACTACGGGGACCCGGGGCGCGCGTAGCGCGCACTTTTCAAAAGGGCAACACGCAAAAGCCAAAGCACAAAGAGCAAAGAGCGGCATGCAACGACGCCCGCTCTTTCCGGCGCTACGCGCGCTGCTCTGGCTTCTGCTCTTGATCTTGATCTTGGGGCCCCTTGGACCCGGCGGAGGGAAGGAGGAATAGCCCGTAGGGTGGCTGGCATGGATGCCAGCCAGTTTTTCGTCAGCACAGGATGTGCTGTCGAAAAACCCCGCAATCCCTCCGCGCACTTTGCGGGCGAAGCCCGCAAAGCGGGTACTCGGGGCTGCCCTTCTCTTTGGTTATCTTTCTCTTGGGCAAGCAAGAGAAAGTGACTCGGCCGCCGGCAGGCGGTCGAAACGCCCGCCGCGCAGGCGAGCAACCTGGCGATAACGCACCAGCACAGCCAAGACCAAAGTCACTGGGTCCCGGCTTTCGCCGGGAAGACGAGCGTGAAGCATGCGCACTCCCACCCAGGCGGTCGGAACACCCGCCGCACCAGCGAGCAATCTGGCGATAACACACAAGCAAAAACCGCAGATCCCAAATCCGCGTCCACTGACAGAAAACCACACCGCACATATGCGATGGTTCTGTTGTCGGGCGTGCCCATCCGCTTAGATGCCTGCGGCACGCCCGACATGAGTGAAGTAGCGCGGATCGCTCGGGCTGGAACCCGAACGATCCGCTGGCCACAACCAACCTAGGACGTTGATCATGGTTACGCTCGATCATACGGCACGCACGCATACGCGTGACCCCGCCAAGCCGATTTTTCCCCTGCTTCACCGCCGCTCATACTGGACGGCGTCGGGCCACAATGGGCACACGTAGAAAACGGTACCGGAAAGTTCCACCACTACGTGCAGGATTTTTCCTGTAGCCCTTCGCGCCACGCGCAATACGTGGCGCGACCTACGGTAATGGACTAGGCCCATGAACAACCCCAATCACACCCTGCTCGACGCGGGAAGCTACGTGCTGTCTAAAGACGACTACGACGAGCTATGCATCATCCGCGACAAGCTGCTGCTGATGGCACAGCTCGCCGGCACCGCCACCACGAACGGCGATCATGACACCATCCTTTTCATCAACCGCAGCATGATCGGGCGGCTCTTCGCCGATCTGAGCTTTCAGTTGGGCGATGTGTTGAAGATCGTTAAACACGCTTCAACGTGTGTGGACCTTACGCAGACTCATTGAGCAAGACAGGAAAACTCGCGTTCTGCCGATTCACCGCACCGGCATTCGCTCGAAGGATGGCATGCCCTCGGGAATATGATGAAACGCCTGCTTATCAACGGTGAAGATCGCCATCTTCGGCGTGCCGAACCGGCTTGGATCATCCAACGTGCCGATTTTCAAAATCACGGCAGGCATGTCGTCGCGCAGCGTAACCATGTGCGTGCCGCATTCCGCGCAGAACTCGCGCGTCACGGGATGCTCCAGGTCGCTGCGCGTAAACCGCTTCGGCGTTCCCTTGACATACCGAAAGCCATCGGCCGGCGTAAGCATGAATATCTGCGGCGCGCCACCACTGATGTATTGGCATTCACGACAGTGGCACTGCCCTTTCATCAGCGGCTTCCCTTCCGCCACATAGCGGACTGCACCGCAATAGCAACCACCTTCCAACTTGAGCCCATCACCGTGATGGCTTGCGTGCATGGACCGATCCTCCTGTTCGCGTTCAATACATCCAGTTCTTCATGACTTCCTACGCAACGACGTCTCAAAAAAGTTGAGCACCCGTGCCTCATACGCGGCCCCTACGTACCCGTAGAGATCGACGTGTCTGGCTCCATGCACCACCCACAGATCCTTGGGCGCTGCCGCCGCATGAAACATGTCATAGGACTCAGCAATTGTTGTATCTCGATCACGGTCACCCACGATCAATAGTTTGGGCATGATTAGATGACCAATGTGATCGATGGGGCGCAACTGGTCAGGATAAATGTCCAGATGAAGATGCAAGGTCGCCAGCAATACGGGTGCAAACCATGGACCTATAGGCCCGAGGTGAATAGCCAACCGATCCTCCGTTGCTTGCCTGATCGTTGGATAGACTTGTTCCAGCACAACCGCATCTGCGTCGACATCGGGCTCGGCCAAGATGGTCGCGGCCCCACCCATCGACGTAGCGATAATGCCCACTCGTTCCCCGGGTAGCCGCTGGTGCAGGTAGCGCAGCGATGCCTTCACGTCATCCGCTTCCCGGTAGCCGAAGGTGATCGCCTTACCGGGGCTTTCACCCGACGCCTGAAAGTCGATCAACAACACCGCGTATCCGGCTGCGTGCAGGAATCTGGCGCGATTCACCATGGCACGCCGATCCGCTCGAACACCATGCAGCAGCAGGATGGCACCCAGTCCTTTAGTGCCGGCGACAAGCCAGCCATGAATCGGTTTACCCGATGCATCGGGAAACACCACGACCTGAGCAGGAAGGTCGGGAGGCGGCGCTCCGACGGAGCTCTGGGTCGGACTAACGAGAAACGAGCCGGCAATCCAAACACCAAAACACGCAAGAAGCGCTATCGGTGCCAAGAGCAGAAACCATTTAGCCGGGCGCATGTTTTGGACCATCAGCAAGGCAAGCTCATCAAGAAAGAAGGGCGAGGGTAGTTGAACGACTTTAACCACTTACGTCGACTTTCCTGGGGCAAACAAGTGCTCACTTGCTTGAATCATGCTGCAAAAATAATGGCTCTTCGCCAAAAGAGGACGAGGTAGTTAAAGGCGCTTTCCTACCTTCGTGCTCGTTCTGCTCAGAATTGTAAATATCTTGCGTCGCATCGCCAAAGCATTTGTCATTTACCAAGCGTAAGGTTCACCAGGCTGCTTCGGGAGAACTTCGATGCCCTTGGCTTACTCATCTCGCTCAAACCCACCCAATGGTGCCGGCATACGTCAATGGGATGGTGCCATGCCGATACTCATGTCGATCATCGTGCTGATGATGGTGGCGTTCGACATTTGGAAGCATGGTCTTCATGCGCCTCATCACGACGAGGACACGGCCGATCACATCGCCATGCTGCTGATGTATGGGCAGGTGCCGATCATGTTTTGGTTTGCGGCGTCGGGGCGGAAGCGGGTTCGGCGGATTTTGCCCACGTTGTTCCTCCAGTTGGGGTTGTGGGCGGTTACGTTTGTGGCAGCCGTGAGGCTTTCGTAGACGGGTCGGTCGCCGGCGGGTTCGCCCGCGGTCACTCCTGCCTGGCTTGGCCCGGGGCGCCCCGAGGCTCGGGGCGGGACTTGCTTCCGATACAGTTTCGATATATCTTTTTCTTCAATTTAGATATATCGGAGTTATATCATGCACAGGCATTTCCTGTTTCAGAGGCTTCGGCATTTCCATCGCCATGGCGCTCCCTGGATGGTTTGGGACGAGGCCGAGGGCCGTGGCCGCGAGGATTACGAATTCCATGGCCGGCGGGGTCGGCATGGGCATGACGATGGGGATGTGTTCGCCGATTGGAATGGTCTGCAGGGCGGTGGGCGGCGGTTTGGCGGGCGCATGCTGGGGCATGGCGATCTGAAGTTGCTGTTGCTGGCGTTGATCGAGCAGCAGCCGCGTCACGGTTACGAGTTGATCCGCACCATCGAGGAGATGTTCCACGGGCATTACGCACCCAGTCCCGGCGCGGTGTATCCGACGCTGACGATGCTGGAGGAAATGGGTTACGCATCCGTGGCGAGCGAACAAGGCGGTCGCAAGTTGTATGCGATCACCGCCGAAGGCCGTGCCTATCTCGATGAGAACCGCGCTGCGGTGGATGCGATGACCGAGCGCACGCGCCACAGCGCACGCATGATCGCCAAGTTGTCGCTGCCGCTGGCGGTCCGTAAGGCGATGCATGCGCTCAAGCACGCCGTGCTGATGCGCGGTGCGGATTGGAACAAGGCCGAAGCGCAGCGCGTGGCGGCGATTCTTGAGCGCGCTGCCGCGGAGATCGCGGCGGGTCAGGCGAATGAGGATTGATACGGACGATGCGCTGAGCGCCTTGCCGCAACGCTGCAAGGCGCGAGGGTTGGCGTCGACGGCATCACGCTACGCCGTTGCGTGCGCCACACCGCGTGATATCTCTTTTCTTTGATACGGGTTCGGACATGACCAGGCATGCACATCGCATGGTTCGCCATACGTTGGCGCGTCGCACGATCGAGGTACTGAGTGCGAAGCGCATTACGCCGCACATGCAGCGCATCGTTTTCGGCGGCGACGAGCTTCGCGGTTTTACGAGCGAAGCCTCGGATGATCACGTGAAGTTGTTTTTCCCGAACGGGCAAGGCGAGCTGGTGCTGCCGACGCTGGGGCCGAATGGCCCGGAATTTCCGGCCGGCGCGCTGCCTTCGCCGATGCGCGATTACACGCCGCGCTATTTCGATGCGTCGCGGCTTGAATTGACGATCGACTTCGTCGTGCACGGCGATGGCCCCGCATCGACATGGGCGGAACAGGCTGCGCCTGGTCAGCGCATCGCACTGGCCGGGCCGCGCGGTTCGTTCCTGATGGCCGAGGATTTCGATCATGTGGTGCTGGTTGGTGACGAAACGGCTTTGCCCGCGATCGGCCGCCGATTGGATGAGCTGCCCGAACATGCGCATGCGATAGCGCTGATCGAGATTCCGGAGAAAGCGGATCGTCTTCCGCTGGGATCGCGAGCGGAATTCGATGTGACGTGGCTGGAACGCGATGGTGTCGACGCGGCGCAAAGCGATTTGCTGGAGCGTGCTTTGCGCGAGCTTCCCGAATTATCGGGCGACACGTTCTATTGGATCGCGACCGAGTCGCGCCGGGTACGGGCGATACGCAAATACCTTGCGGAAGAATGCGGGGTTCCCAAGGAGTGGATTCGCGCCACTGGTTACTGGCAAGCCGGCGGCACGGATGACGACGAGGATTGATCGATTCGTCTGACGTGTAGCGTCATCTGTTCGTCGTGTTTTCGCGGCACCCTCTCCGAAGCTCCATTACCCCAACGGCTTCGGAGAAACCGCATGGCTACGACAAGGCGAAAATCGTCGAACACTTCTTTCCGCAAGCAGGCTTCCGTCAAGGTCGGGGCCGCGAAGAATGTCGCGCTGGCCCATGGCGACATCGAGCGTTTGCGCGATCATCTGACCAACTACAAGCGCGTGCAGCAGCACATCCAGCATCACACCATCGATGAGCTGCAGATGTATCCGCAGCACGATCCGCGCACCGAATCGCCCGCTTACGCAAAGGTGCACAAGTACCTCACGGTGCAGCTGGACCTGCCGTGCCTGGTTTGCGGCGTGAAGCATTCGACGCTGGGCGATACCGAGCAGAACCGTTATCAGGCCAAGGCGATGGAAACGCATCACCATGTCGTCGAGTGGGCGCTGGCCAATGCCGTGGACCTGGACAAGTTCAACGCGATCATCCGTCCGCATCTTGCGCAGCGCCATCCGAAAGATCCCACCTGGCGCTATGAGCAAGCCTTCGACCAGCAGAAGCTATTGGACTGGGTCGATCATTCCGAGCACAACCTGTGGGTGCTGTGCGATGTGCATCATCGCGCCAAGTTCCTCGGCATTCACGAGATCACGTATCCGATCTGGGTGCCGATGGATTTGTATCGCCCCGATTTTGAAACCTGGGCCAAGGAACAGATCGACACGATGCGCACGGGGACGAAGCAGACGATGAAGGCGCCGCGCAAGACGGCTAGCAAGAAGACTGTGACGCGTAAGCGCAAGGCTGCTGCGGTTTGAATGCAAGGGAAAGCGGTGTCGCCTGAGCTTTCAGATGGAGCTTGTCGCAAGAATGCTTGACCCCACCCCAGCCCTCCCCTGCACGCAGGGGAGGGAGTTTGGGTGCGGTTAGTGTTGCGTGCCGGGCTTGACCCAGGTTTCGAACAACTCGTCGATGCGGCGGTATTCGTCGTACCACGAATCGGGGTGTTCGAATTCGTGACGCTCCAGCGGATACAGCGAAATCCAGAAGTTTTTCTTGTGCAGTTCGACGAAGCGTTCGTACAGGCGTACCGAATCGCTGGCGAGTACGTTGTCGTCGATCAGGCCGTGGTTGATCAGCAGCGGATCGCGCAGGTTGTCGGCGTATTCGATCGGCGAGCTGGTCTTGTACGCCTCGGGATCGAGCTGCGGATCGTTGAGGATGTCGCCGGTGTAGCTGTGGTTGTAGGTGACCCAGTCCGCCGGCGGACGTTGGGCGGCACCCGCGGCGAATTCACCCGGTGCGCGCAGCAAGGCCATCTCCGTCATGAAGCCGCCGTAGCTGCCACCGTAGATGCCCACGCGCTTGGCATCGACGCCGTGGTTCTTCACCAGCCACGCCTTGCCGTCGAGCAGGTCTTCCAGTTCCGGATGACCCATCTGGCGATAGATGGCCGTGCGCCAGTCGCGGCCGTAGCCTTGCGAGGCGCGGTAGTCCATGTCCAGCACCACATAGCCTTGCTGTACCAGCAGGTTGTTGAAGAGCTGTTCGTGCTGGTAGTACGTGGCCGATTCGCTGACGTCCTGCAGGTATCCCGCGCCGTGCACGAAGATCACCGCGGGGCGCGACGACAGTGCATCGGTTTCATTGGCCGGGCCGTAGTACTTGGCATAGATCACACCGGCACCGTGCGAAGACGGCACTTCCACGATCTTGGGTGCGATCCACGCGTGCGCGGTGAACGCAGGCTTCATGGTGTTGGTGAGGTCGCGTGGCGTACCGCCTTGTACGCCCTGCACCGCGAGCTGCGGCAACACATAAGCGGATGAGTGAAGCACGCCGAGCTGGCTGTCGTTCGGCGACAGCACGAATTGATCCATGCCGCCGTACTGCGTGACGCGTGTCAACGCGCCACCGTTCGAGGGCACGCGATAAACGTCGTAGCTGTACGGTGCGACCTGGTTCGTACGCACGTAGAACCATTTGCCGTCGTTGGAAAGCAGCGGCTGGCTCACTTCGAACTTGCCGGCGGTGAGCGCTTTCACCGCGCCGCTCAACGGCTTGACGTAGAGCTGCGAATAGCCGGTTTGCTCGCTGAGAAACCACAGCGTGCGGTTATCCTTGAGCCAGCCGACATCGTTGTAGGTCCAGTTGATCCATGCGTCGTCGTGCAGGCGATGCTGCGATACGAGCGCATGCTTGTCGAAGTCGATGGTGGCGATCCAGCGATCCTTGTTGTCGATGGAGAGCAGTTCCAGCGCGATGTCGCTGCCGTCGTCGTTCCACGCCACGCTGGCGGTCTCGGCGTCCATGCTGTAGAGCGTCACGGGGCGCACGTCGGGCGCTTTCAGCGCCTTGGCTTCATCGCTTTTGCCGGCTTTTTCGAGCGTGGCGACGGTTTTTTCGCGGATCGCCTTGAGCGGATCGTCCTTGATGCCCGGCAGGTTGTCGGTGGAAAGGTCGTACTGTTTGTGTGCAACGAGATCGAGCAACACGAGCGACTGCGGCGCCGGATCGTTGCGGCCGACATAAGTGCGCGCGTCCTGCGTTTCGGTGTAACCCGAGTCGGTGACGTAGTGGATTACGCCGGGCGCCTTGCCGTCGTCACGATGCGCGGGCTGGGTGATGACCAGCATCCAACGGCCATTCGGCGACAGCTCGGTATCCACCAGCTGCGATTTGTCGCCGAGGTAGAACGGTTGCGGCGCGCGTGTGGAATCGGCTGCCGCGAGTGCTTCCTCGTTGGCATGCTCCGCATCCTTGTCGGCTTTGTTTTCGCGCAGTTCCTTGAACAGATCGAGTTGCTGCCGCTCCAACGCGTCCGGCTTCTTGTCTTGCGGATCGTCGGCGAATTTCAGGACCGCCGCGGGCGAGGTGACGCCGCTCGCCAGGTCGTAGCTGTACCAGTTGTTGGCCTGGCGAAATTGCAGGGCGCGGCCGTCGGCGGAAAACTGCGGCGCCGATTCGGGCTGCGGGCTGCGCGTGACCTGCACGCGGCGACCGCTGGCCACGTCGACCAGGAAGACATCGCCATGCAGGATGTACGCGGCGTGCTGACGGGTGTGGTCGTAGATGGCGGGGCCTTCCGCCTGCGCCATCGCGGCGGCATCGAGCCTGGTGCCCTGGCCGCTGACCGGGTCGACGCGATACAGATCGTGCACGGTGCTGCCGTCGCGCTTGAGGCTGTAGTAGAGGCTGCGCCCGTCCACGCTCCAGTACGGGTTCTCCACCGCGTGGCCCATCCAGTCGGGGTTGGCCATGATGGTTTCCAGATCGAGCGGCGCCGCACCCGATGCGGCGGCGGCCGCGGCGGGCAGTACGGCGAGGGCTACGAGGCCGGCGAGCAGCAGTCGGCGCATGGGGCGCTCCATAGTCGAAACCCGCGAGCATAACCAAGCGGGGGCGGCAGGCAAGCGCCAAGAGTCGTGTTTGGGTGTTGAAACGGAGGATGAGCGCGTCGGGCTTCTTGTGGTTTGCCTCACTTGGCGGCAAATCCTCAGCGATGGCATCCCAGTACCGTCATTCCGGCGCAGGCCGGAATCCAGTGTCGAATAGCAAGTTCAATGCGATCGCTTTCCATACGCTGTCGCTACTGGATTCCGGCCTGCGCCGGAATGACGGTGAGGTGCTGTGGAATCTGGCTGGTAGGATGCTGCTTTGATTCCTCTTTGTTTGATGCCCATGAGCCTGCTCCCCACCGTCGAAAACGAAACCGCTGCCCATCCCGTCTACAGCATCATCTGGCTGCACGGCCTGGGTGCCGACGGCAACGACTTCGCACCGATCGTGCCCGCGCTGGTGTCGCCGCAATGGCCGGCTGTGCGGTTCGTGTTTCCGCATGCGCCGGTGCGGCCGGTGACGCTCAACAACGGCATGCAGATGCGCGCCTGGTACGACATCTACGGTTTCGACCTGGTGTCGCGGCAGGATGAGGCGGGCATTCGGCAGTCCATCGCGCAGGTGGAAGCACTGATCGCGCGCGAACACGAACGCGGCGTGCCGAGCGAACGCATCCTGCTGGCGGGCTTTTCGCAAGGCGGCGCCATCGCGCTGGCGGCGGGTTTGCGACACCCGCAAAAGCTTGCCGGCATCATCGCGCTTTCCACCTATCTGCCACTGGCCGATTCGCTGGCCGGTGAACGCAGCGCCGCCAATGCCGACGTACCCATCTTCTGGGGACACGGCACGTTCGATCCGGTGGTGGTCATGCAGCGGGGCGTGGATTCGCGCACCGCGCTGGAAGCGATGGGCTACAAGGTGGAGTGGCACACCTATCCGATGCCGCACTCGGTGAGCCCCGAGGAAGTGGCCGACCTGCAGCATTGGATCGGCCAACGGCTGCGCTGAAACGCGCACCGGCTACGGGCATACTCTCGCCATGCAGGAACCCGTCGCCAACGCGCCCCGCCAAACGCAGACTCCGCTGCCCGAGTTTTGCGAACTGCCGGCCATATCGGCATTGCTGTTGGTCGGCGCACTGTGCGTGACGCTGGCGTGGCTCGCACCGCAAAGCACGCGCGGCTGGCGCGGTTACAGCGTGGGCATGCTGTTCGTGGAATGGATGGCCATGGTGATTGCCGTGGCGCTGTGCAAACTGCGCCCGCTGCTTGTTCGCCTGCCGGGATTGTTCCCTTATGCGGGCGTGTGGCTGGTGATGGTCGTGATCGTGGCGATCGCCAGCATGCTGGCGCAATGGATGGACCGCATGCTGGCGATGCAGATGATCGTATCCGGCGACGCCACGTTCGTGCGCGATAACGTGTTGATCGCCGCGCTGCTCGGCGCCGCCATGCTGCGGTATTTCTACGTGCTGGCCGAGTGGCAGGCGCGATTGGCCGCCGTCGCGCATGCAAAGGTGGAAGCCCTGCAGGCGCGCATTCGTCCGCATTTTCTGTTCAACAGCATGAACACGGTCGCGGCATTGGTGCGCGTGGATCCGGTAGCGGCCGAGCGTACCGTGGAGGATCTTTCCGAGTTGTTCCGCGCCGCGCTCGGACAAAGCGAGACGAGCACCGGCACGTTGGGCGACGAACTGGAACTGGTGGATCGCTACCTGGCCATTGAACAATTGCGCCTGGGCGAGCGTTTGCATGTCCGGCGCGAACTCGACGATGTACCGTTGGATGCATCGATGCCGCGCCTGTTGTTGCAGCCTTTGGTCGAGAACGCAGTGCGCCACGGCATACAGCCGCTGCGCGAAGGCGGCGAAGTGGTGCTGCGCGCGATGCGCGATGGCGACATGCTGCTGATCGAAGTCAGCAATCCGCTGGCGGAAAAACCGGCGATAGGCGGAAGCGGCCACGGCTTGAACAACGTGCGCCAGCGCGTGGCGTATCACTTCGGTCCACGTTCTGGCGTGGAAGCGGGGCCGCAGGGCGATCGTTTCGTGGTGAGGTTGCGCTTGCCGGTGGAGGTGCGTCATGCGCGTGATGATCGTCGATGACGAACCGCTGGCGCGCGCGCGTCTTGCGTCCTTGCTGGACGAGTGCGAGGGCGTGGAGCTGGTCGGCAGCGTGGGCGATGGCGAGGCGGCGCTCTCCACGATGGCGTCCGCGCAACCGGATGTGTTGATCCTCGACATCAACATGCCGGGCATGGACGGCAAGGAGCTGGCGTCGCGACTGGCCGATCGTGCGCGTCCGCAGATCGTGTTCTGCACGGCTTACGAGGCACATGCGGTGCACGCGTTCGATCTGGGTGCCGTCGACTATCTGCTCAAGCCGGTGCGCGTGGAGCGCTTGCGCGATGCGCTGCGGCGCGTGCAGCAACGACTCGATGCGCATCCGCGCGAATCGGTCGGCTGGTTGCACGCGCGCGTGCGCGGCGAACCGGTGCGCGTGGCGCTGGACGAGGTGATCTGCCTGATCGCGGAAGAAAAATACGTCGTCGCGCATCGCACTGGCGACCAGCTGCTGCTGGACGAATCGCTGCGCCAGCTCGAGGAAACCTATGCGGATCAGCTGATCCGCCTGCATCGCAATTGCCTGGTGCCGGTGCGCCGCCTGGTGGGCCTGAAAACCATGAGCGACGGCCGCGTGCTCGCACGCCTGGCCGGCACCGATTTCAGTCCCGAGGTGAGCCGCCGCAATCTGCCCACGCTGCGGAAACTGCTGCGCATGGGGTGAGCGGTGCGCGACAATGGCAGCCTCCCTCTCCCCCGGAGCTGTCATGACCCTCGCCGTCCTGCGCATTGCCACCCGCAAAAGCGCGCTAGCGCTGTGGCAGGCCGAACACGTGGCGGGCTTGCTGCGCGCGGCGCATCCGGGCCTGCGCGTGGAATTGGTGCCGCTGTCGACGCGCGGCGACGAGGTCCTCGACCAACCCCTGGCGACGATTGGCGGCAAGGGCCTGTTCCTCAAGGAACTGGAAGTGGCGATGTTGGAAGGCCGCGCCGATCTGGCGGTGCATTCGCTGAAGGACGTGCCGGCGGAGCTGGAGCCTGGCTTTACGCTGCCGGCGATCCTGCCGCGCGCGGATGCCGCCGATGCCTTCGTGAGCAACGATTACGCGAATCTGGCCGCGTTGCCGCACGGCGCCCGGGTCGGCACGTCGTCGCTGCGTCGCCAGGCGCTGCTGCGTGCGGTGCGGCCGGATCTGGAGTTGCTCGATCTGCGCGGCAACGTCGGCACGCGGCTGCAGAAACTCGACGCCGGCCACTACGAGGCGATTCTGCTCGCCTGCGCGGGACTGGAACGCCTCGGCCTGCACGACCGCATCCGCTCGCGGCTGACCGCACCCGACTGGCTGCCGGCGCCCGGACAGGCGGCGATTGCGATCGAGGCACGTGCGGATCTTCCCGTCGTGCTCGACGCGCTGGCGGTGCTGGACGATGCCGACACGCGCTTGGCCGTCACTGCCGAACGCGCGATGAATCACGCGCTCGGCGGCAGCTGCACGGTACCGGTGGGCGCGTGGTGCACGGTGACCGAGCGCGGCCTGCATCTGCGCGGCATGGTCGGGGAAGTATCGAGCGGGCGCCTGTTGGTGGCCGAGGCAACGGGTCATGGCGACGAAGCTGTGAAACTCGGCAATAGCGTCGCAGAAGCATTGTTCGGGCAGGGCGCCGCGAAGCTGCTCCACCACTAGGAGTCGCTCACAAAACGTAGCGGGCAATTCCGGGTGCGGATCGAGGCAAGCGGACTTTGTAGCCCGCTTGCCTGACGTTACGCCGCCTTACAGGGAGAACTTCTGGCTGTATTGCAGGTAAAAGAAGCGGTCGATGTCGAAATCCGGACCGTATGGCGGACTACCTGTGCCGCTCTGCACGACGTTGTAGTAGAACGGCCCCTTCTTGTTGAAAATGTTGTTCACACCCAGGGTGACGACGCCTTTCCAGGGTGTGGTGTAGCGCACCTGGGCGTCGTTGAACGCCAACGACCCTTTTTGGGCGATGCCAAAACCGCCGATCCACGGATTGGTGTAGCCGGGGTTGCTGCATTCGATAGCGGGGTTGACGCTGTAGCAGCTGTCCTTCAGGCCCGAGTAGTAGCGAATGGTCCAGCTTGCACCGAACTGCCTGTAGTCCCAATCCAGCTGAAGATTCGAGCGGATGCGGTACATGGCCTGGTTGCCGTCCATGAAGCCAAGCACATCTTCCGGAACGGCACCGGGCCCGCTGGTGGTCTGGTACTTGGTGAGGTAGGTGCTGTCCGACGAAATGCGGAACCGGCCGAACGACGTTTCAGGCAGGCGGTAGTGGATGCCGAGGTCGTAGCCGGTGGTCGTAAGCGTACCCAGGTTATATAGACCCTCGACCAGCTGTGTTATCACGCCGTTGCCATTGCGTGTGAACACGCTGCAATAGCTCGGCATGTTTTCGATGTAACAGTAATTCAAGACGTCGCTGGCGTCGACGCTGGCGATCGCGTTCTTCAGGCGGATGTCGTAGTAGTCCAGCGTGATGTCCAGTCCTTCCGCGTAGTGCGGGCTGTAGACCAGACCATAGGTGCGGGTCGTGGAAGTCTCCGGTTTCAAATTGGGGTTTGAACTGTCGGCGAAAGGGGTTGGCGTTTGACCGCCGGCACTGCTGGTGATCGGATTACCACTTTGATCGATCTGGCGATAACTGGCCGGCACACCGGACGCCACGCAGCGCGCGGCGACGGTCGGATTGCTGGCGGCCGCTCCATACACGCTGTCGCAAGGATCAAGGAAGGTCTCGAAACTCTGTGCGGTGCCGCTGTACAGGTCGGCCAGGGTCGGCGCGCGAAAACCCTGCGCGTAGGTGCCGCGGATAAGCAGGTCTTCGATGGGGCGCCACCGGACGCTGTACTTGTTGTTGGTGGTGCTGCCGAAACTGCTGTAGTGCGAATAGCGGCTGGCAAGGTTGATGCCGAGTTCCTGGACGCCGGGCAGATCGCGTAACAGCGGTGCGTCGAGCTCGAGGTAAGCCTCGTTGACGTCGTAACGGCCACGGGTGGGTTCGCTGGCGAGATTGGTGGTCAGTCCGGCGGCGTCGTTGGGATCGGGCGTGAAATAGCCTTTCTCGCGGCGATGCTCGAGGCCGCCCGCAATATTGACGGTGCCACCCTTGGGAATATCGAACAGGCCGCCGCCGACGTTCACGCTGGCATCGTCGGTCTGGCTCATCTGCCGCGCGGTGCCGACGTAGTTGACGTAGTTCAGCACGGATGTCGGTGTCGCGCCTGGGCCGGCGAGGATATTCCAAGGCGTGCATCCGTCGCTGGCATCGGCACAGACGGGCTGTCCGTTCGGTCCGGCGATGGCGTTGATCGCGTTATCGGCATGCGGAAGATAAAGATTGCCGGTACTGATTTGGCGAATGCGCGTCTGCGCGAAGGTGTAGTTCGCATCCCAATTCCAATCGTGGCTGAGGAACGTGAATTGGCCTTCGGCGCCGGCATCGAGATGGGTTAGACGCGAGTTGGACCAGGTGACGCGCGGCAATTCCACCGTCCGCCGCGCGAACACGGTCTCCTCGCCGGGGAACG
This sequence comes from Dyella psychrodurans, assembly GCF_003363265.1. GTDB lineage: Bacteria > Pseudomonadota > Gammaproteobacteria > Xanthomonadales > Rhodanobacteraceae > Dyella_B > Dyella_B psychrodurans. Next base: position 76,670 of record NZ_QRBF01000011.1, read on the forward strand.
GGTTGTAATAGGCGTCCGGATCGAGCGCCCATGAGAACGGATACCCGGCGAGCTGGCTGGATGTGTTGCGGCTGCTGTAACTGGCGGCACCGTGCAGAGTGATGTCGTCGGTCAGACGGTAACGCTCCTGCAGGAACAGGTTTTTCAGCGACGTGCCCGCGCGGAACGTCATGTCCTGGTTGGAGTTGTATTTGTCGTACGTGCTCGCGGAGTTGTAGGGATGGTAATTGGCGATGTTCGCCGTATCCGTATTGCCGCGATTGATAACGTACGAACGTCCCGTATTGGGATCGATCACCCGACCCCACGGACCGGTACCCCATCCCGCATCCGGATGACGCGGACCCTGCGGGTATGCGGTGATTGCACGCGTGCGATCCCACATGGGCTGTTCGTCCTGATAGGACGCACTGAGAATGAACGACGACTTCTTGGTGGTGTGCCCCCAGGTGAAGTCCCCGTTTTTCTGCTGGCCATCGCCCTGCTCGTTCTGCCCGTAATAGGCGTTGAACTCGGCGCCGTCGAGATGATCGCGCAATACGATATTGACCACACCGCCGATCGCGTCGGACCCGTACACCGAGGATGCGCCGTCTTTCAGCACGTCGATGCGGTCGATCAGCGAGACTGGAATGGTCGAAAGATCGGTGAGCCCGCTGAGGCTGGTACTCCAGCGATGGCCGTTCACCAGCACCAGGGTGCGCATGGAGCCGAGATTGCGGATATCGACATAGCGGCCACCGACATCCGTGCCCGAAGACAGCGTGTCTTGGGGCGTGATGTCCGGCGTACCGATGGACGGCATGCGCGCCAGGATATCGCTGACGTTGGTCAGCCCCGTCGCCTGGATCGCCTTGCGATCCATGGTGTATACCGGCTGGGACGTTTCCACGTCCACGCTGCGAATGTGCGAGCCGGTGACGACAACGGCGTCCATTTGTTTCGCCTTCGCTGCATCGGCCTGGCCACTCTGTGCCTGAGCGGCATCTTGTGCGGTTGCGTTGCAGGCACAAATCGTCAGCGCCACGGCGATTGCGGACGCGATACGGTTTTTCTGTCTCATGTTTGGATCCCACTCCCTGGTTGTCGCTATTCCGACGTTTCCCGAAGGTCTGGCCGGACTCGCAAAACGAATGGCCATCAGTTTTCGCAATAGCGAACTACGGCAGTAGCGGGCATCGGCATGAGGACGTGTCTTCTTGCTCCGACTGACGTGAGCGGGAAACCGCATCTCGCGGAGCAAATCGTCCAAAACAAAAAACCCCTTCGCTTGCACGAAGGGGTTTAATTCGCGACAGGGCGTCGCGCTACATCAAAGGTTGTAGGCGATGTTCGTGGTGGCGAGTGTGTCGGTGCGACGGATGCCCGACAGCACTTGGCTGTTGTGACGGACCTGGAATCCGAGCTTGATCGAAAGCTTCTTGGTCATGCTGACCGCGAGGCCGGTGTCGTTCTGGATGTAGGTGTTCTTGGTACCGGATTCGGTCAGGAACGTATCTTCGAAGGCGGTGTTGTCGGTGAGGCGGTATTTGTAGTTCACCAGACCGCGCGCGACGACTTCGCTCTGGCGCGGTTCGGTGGTGGTCACCGTTACGCCGTTGACGGTCTGGCTGCCGGGAGCCGGCTGGTATTCGGTGTAACCGGGACCGAGTTCGAACGAGAGCTGCGTGCGGTCGGTTTTCAGTGCCATGTAGCCGTAGCCGACCGACACCGTGCCTTGCCAGCGGTTGGCGCCGAAGTCGTCATGGTCGTAACGCGCCGCGGTCACGATGTAGCTGCGCGGATCGAGCTTGTAGCCGATCGATGCGCCACCGTCGTAGCGGTTCGCGGTGGTGTCGAATTGCTTGACCGTCGCACCCTGTTCGTTCACGACGTTCACCTGACCCTTGGAGCGCAGGGCGTCGAAGAAGAACGTGTTCTTCCACTGGTCCGTTTCCTGGCTGAGGTTCAGCTTGGCATTGAGGTTCTGCGAGCGGGAGTTGCCCGTGGTCGAGGCGAAACCCAGTTCGCCGGAACCGGTCCAGTTGCCGCTGTTGGTTTGCACGCCGGAGGAGGTGTCCTGGGCCTGGGCAGCGAATGTGGCCAGGGTGGCAAGCGCCAGACCGGTCATCAACATCTTCTTCATCGCTGGGGGGAGTCCTATTGTTAAAAAGCCGTTGAGCCGTTCACTTTATCGGCACGGCTTGAATACCCCGTGAATGTGAAGGGCATGTGATCAGGAGCGGTTTTGCGGCCATACCGCGTCGGATTCCGCGGGCCGGGTGAAGGCCACGTCGTACAGGTGTAGCTCCATGGTCTTGCCGGCGACGTAAGCCAGGGCCGCGCAAAGCGCGAGCCAGCGCCCCCAAGGGGTGATCGGCGCCAGCAGCAGATTGATGCAAGGCACCGCGCAGATCAGCGCTGCGGCGAGAAATCGTTGCGGCTGCAGGTCTTGCGCGTGGCGTCGGCGCTCGCCGGGACTCGGGTAGCGCAAGGACTGCTGCCAGCCCAGCCCATCCGCCAACCCCAGAAGCAGCGCCAGCAGCAGCAGACCGACCACCCACGGCCAGCGCGCCGCGTCCGCGCCCAGCAGATCGGCCTGGAAAATGGCGCACACCCAGAGCCAGAGGCCGCCCCCGTAGCAAGCCGACAACACCCGGCTGAGCGGAATCTGCATGGTCACGCCGGCCTGCGCCAGGCGGCGGGCCCGGTAGCCGTTGGCGCTGATGATCAGGCAGGACAGGCTGCACAGCATGAGGACGATGCCGGTCAGGCGCGTCGCCCAGAAAGCGTCGTTGCCGCGCACCAGGCCGGCCACGCCCAGCATGGGCAGATAGGTGGCCAGGGCCAGCAAGGCTTCGGGGGTCGGCCGGTGCCCGCTGCCGATCAGCCAGCCATGCCATTCCGGCATCAGCCGCCATCGCAGGCACGCGGTCAGCAGGCCTGCGCTGACAAAGGCGCACCCCAGCGTCAGCGGCACCAGCGCATCGCCGCGTCCGCCGCTGTAGATGCCCAGGCCCAGCGCGAGGCCAAGCAGCAGCCATAGGCCGTACCCGCACAGGGCGAGGACCTCCAGCAGCATGGGCGCCGGCCCGACGGGCGGGGTATCCGGGTCGCCACTCATCGATTGCATTGATTTGGGGGGTATATCCATGAGGACCGGGGAAAGTCCGCACGCACGCTTGCGGGCGTCACGTTGCATCCCCATGCTACACATAATTGGTTTGCACAGCGTCGACATGGACCGCTACGAGCGCATTCTCACCCTGCACCGTCTGCTGAAGTCGGCCCATTACCCGGTGCCGCTGCCCAGACTGATGGACGAGCTTGAATGCTCGCGTGCCACGCTGTACCGCGATATCGCCTTTCTGCGCGATGCGCTGGGGGCACCGATCGAGAGCGCCGGCGGCGAACACGCGGCGTTCCGCTACGAAGCCACCGAAGGCCAGCGCTTTGAATTGCCCGGGCTGTGGCTGACCTCCGACGAACTGGCCGCGCTGCTGGCGCTCAACGAATTGATCGGCCGCAGCGGACCCGGCGTGCTGGCTGGCGCGCTTGCACCGTTCAAGGCGCGCATCGAACACCTGCTCTCCGACCGCGCCAGCGGCAAGGCGCTGCCGGTGGAACGCATCCGGGTGATTCCGTGGGGCGAACGCAAGCTCGACCAGCAGGCGTTCCGCATCACCGCCGGTGCGGTGCTCGATCGCCGCCAGCTGCGTTTTCTGTACCGCGCACGCACAACCAATAACGAAAGCCGCCGCACCGTATCGCCGCAACGGCTGACGCACTATCGCGACAACTGGTACCTCGATGCGTGGGATCACGACCGCGAAGCGCTGCGCAGCTTTGCGGTGGATCGCATCGCCGAACCGCAGACGCTGGAAGCCGGCGCCATCGATGTGCCGGAAAACGACCTCAACGAACTGCTCGCGTCCAGCTACGGCATTTTCGCCGGCAAACCCAAGGCGTGGGCCACCATCCGTTTCTCCGCGCATGCCGCGCGCTGGGTCGCCGACGAGCACTGGCATTCGCAACAGAAAGGCAACTGGTTGCCGGACGGGCGCTTCGAATTGCAGTTGCCCTATTCCAATTCGCGCGAACTGCTGATGGACGTGCTCAAGTACGGCCCGGATGCCGAGATCGTGGCGCCGCTGCCGCTGCGCGAGGAAATGAAGATCATGCTGCAGCTCGCGTTGGGCGGGTATTAGGGTCTGTCCTCGTAGTCCGCGCTAACATGTCGGGGATGTCCGTCACCGATACCAGCCTCGAACGCCGCAAAACGCAGGAAACGGCCCGCAAACCCACCGTGGCGCTCGCGCTTGGCGCGGGTGGCGCGAAAGGCCTGGCGCACATCGGCGCGATCGAGGAACTGCAGGCGCAAGGCTTCCAGATCGCCGCCATCGCAGGCTGCTCGATGGGCGCGCTGATCGGCGGCATTTACGCGATGGGCAAGCTGGATGTCTATCGCGACTGGGTCTGTTCGCTGGACAAGTTCGACGTGCTGAAGCTGGTCGACTGGTCGTTCTCTTTTTCCGGCGGCGGATTGATCAAGGGCGAGAAACTCATCGGCACCTTGCGCGAATTGATCGGCGACACGCGCATCGAGGAATTGCCGATTTCGTTCACGGCCGTCGCCACCGACATCGACCGCGAACGCGAAGTGTGGCTGACGCGCGGTTCGCTGTTCGATGCGGTGCGTGCATCGATTGCCATTCCCACGCTGTTCCGGCCGCACGTGATCGACGGACGCACGCTGGTCGACGGTGCGCTGCTCAATCCCGTGCCGGTGACGCCGCTGATTCGCGATACGACCGACTACGTGATTGCGGTGAGTATCGACGGGCCTGCCGAAAACACTTCGCCGGAGCGGCTATCCGCCGACGCGAACGCACCCAGGCGCGGCCTGGGCCAGTTGCTGGGACGCCTGATTCCCGGCAACAACCACGAAGCCAGGCAGGGCGAGGCCAGGCCGCAGGAACTGGGCGCGCTCGCGCTGCTGGGCCAGTCGATGGATCTGATGCAGGCGAATCTCTCGCGCCTGCGGCTTGCTGCGTATCAACCCGACTTGCTGGTGCAGCTGGCGCGGAATGTATCGAGCGCTTACGAGTTTTACCGCGCACGCGAATTGATCGAGCTGGGGCGCGAACACACGCGCGCAGCGCTGGCGTCCTGGCAGCCGGCGCCGCGCTGAGAGCCTGTCTCTAACGCACGCCGTTTGCCTTCATCCAGCACTCCAGATACGCCTTCAGCGCCACGGCCTGGTTGTGTTCCTCGTCGCGTGCACCGTACAGCAGCGTGACGCGATGTCGTTCCGCCTGATTCAGCAGCGGCTGCCACAGGGATTTGCGGCTATCGAGTTCACCCGCATAGCGATGGCGGAAGCCTTCCCAACGCGCGGGATCGTGTCCGAACCATTTGCGCAAGCCGGCGGTGGGTGCCAATTCACGCGCCCAGATGTCGAGCGCGGCGTCTTCCTTCTTTACGCCGCGCGGCCACACGCGATCGACCAGTACGCGGTAGCCATCCGATTTGGCGGCAGGTTCGTAAATGCGTTTAACAGCAATGCTCACCAGTGGTCTCCCTTGCGGGACTAGACCACCAGCATACGCCTCAAGCATTTACCTGGCGTGATGGCGCTCAGAGTTCTTCGACGTGCGTGACCTTGGCCCGGCGCATCAGCCACGCCACGCCGCGCAGATCGGCCACGCCCACCCACAGGCGGTCGAGCATGCCGTACTTGGATGTGCCCGCCGTGCGCGGGCGATGCCCCACCGGCACGCTCTGGCTGCGGAAGCCGGCACGATTCACCAGCGCGGGCAGGTAACGATGCATGTGATCGAAATACGGCAGGCGCAGAAACAGATCGCGCTCGAACAGCTTCAGACCGCAGCCCGTATCCGGCGTGTTATCGCGCAGCATGCGCGAGCGCACCGCGTTGGCGATCTTGGAAGAAATGCGCTTGTTGAAGCTGTCGCGGCGCGTGGTGCGCCAACCGGCGAAGAGCTTGGTCTGCGCATCGGCGCCGTCGCGCGCGGCGAGCAGCTTGGGGATATCGGCCGGATCGTTCTGGCCGTCGCCGTCGAGCGTGGCGACCCACGGTGCGCGCGCGGAGCGCACGCCGTTCCACACCGCGGTGCTCTGTCCGCTGCGGGTGACATGATGCAGCACGCGCAGTTCCGGATACGCGGCTTTCTGGGCATGGAGCACCGCACGGCTGTCGTCGGTGGAGTCGTCGTCGACGTAGACGATTTCAAATTCCACTTTGCCGCGCAGCGCACCGGCGATTTCCGCGAGCAGCGGCGGAATGTTGTCGCGTTCGTTGAAGACGGGGACGACGACGGAAAGTTGCGGCATGGGTGTGGCCTAGTGATTCGAGTTTGTTTTTTAAGCCCTCTCCCCTTTGGGGAGAGGGTTTGGGTGAGGGGCCAGTCTCGCCTCGACGGCAGCAGGAAGCGCCTGTCAAAGGCTTAGCGAGAAAATCTATTTGCTCGCAAGAGCG
>NZ_QRBF01000012.1 GCF_003363265.1 Dyella psychrodurans
GGGCTTCCTGCCCTGGCGAAAAGGGATCGGCATCCATGCCGATCCCCCTGCGGGCCTTGTCGTCCCCAGCTCACTCACCGCCTACGGGGCCCGGGGCGCGCGATGCGCGCACTTTTCAAAAGAGCAAAAACCAAGAGCAAGGCGAAGGAGCGAAAAGCGAGAACGCCGTGCACCGCTGCGTACGCGCTCTTCCGGCGCTAGCGCCGGCACCGAGGGCGTGCAAAGCGCGCTGCTCTGGCTCCTGCTCTTGATCTTGACCTTGGGGCCCCTAGGACCCGGCGGAGGGATGGAGGATCAGCCCGTAGGGTGGCTGGCAGGGATGCCAGCCAGTTTTTCGTCAGGGCAGGATGCCCTGTCGAAAAACCCCGCAATCCCTCCGCGCACTTTGCGGGCGAAGCCCGCAAAGCGGGTACTCGGGGCTGCCCTTCTCTTTGGTTATCTTTCTCTTGGGCAAGCAAGAGAAAGTGACTCGGCCGCTGGCAAGCGGTCGAAACGCCCGCCGCGTAGGCGAGCAATCTGGCGTTAACGCACAGGCGCAGCTAAAAGCCAAAGTCACTGGGTCCCGGCTTTCGCCGGGACGACGACCATGAAGCGTGGCGCAAGCAATGAAGCGATCATCGCTGTACGTCTCACTCGCCTGCCGATGCCGCAACCATCGTTGCGTGCCAGCGTGAAACATTCACCCCCTTAATAAGTAGCCATAACGCCAACACCACTGCAGATACAAACATCGGCAAGAGAAGCAAGTCCGACGCGTAAGATGGCATCAACAGCATGGCGAAATTCTTGACGATGAACCCCGCGCCAGCGATCACCATCAGCACCCCGAGAATCCTCGGCAAAAAAGTCGATCTGATGACCAGATATCCACGAATGACAATAGCCGAACCATAGAAGGCCATGAATATCTCCCCGCCATAGCCATACAGCTTGAGCATCAGCAACGCCACAGCATCACGCTGACCGACAGAGAAAACTTTCAGAAGGCTATCGTCACCGAGCACGACCGGCGCCGCTGCATAGAAGAATTCCGCCATGGCATACGTGGCGGTCGCTATCACCCCGAACAACGCCATCAGCAACGCGATCTGGCGGTGAACCGGCCTCAGCAACACATAGAACAGAAGCGTCAAGGCGATGTCGCACAACGCTTCAACCAGGTAACCCGCAAAGCCGAGGCGAAACAGCTCGCCATGGGAAGTGATGTTCTTTGCGGTAGCCGCCGCATCGGAAAATTCGATCATCTTCGCGGGAACATAAAGTTCGCCGAAGATCCCGGCCAGCATGGAGACCACTAACAAGGCTCCAGCGATACGCGCATAGATCTGTATGGAGAGTACCGGCCCGAAAGCAGCCCGGCGGCTCGAGGCTGTATGGACTCCGGCATTCAAGGGCATTTCCTCATGATGGCGAGCCGCCTACCGAGCCAATTTGTCCTCGAAATCATAAACACTTTTGGCTTGTGCATGGCGGAGCAGCTCCGCCATGCAAGCACATAGGAAATCGCGCAGAATTTTCCAGCCGATTGGCTCGAAACTTGCCCTTCGCTGTCCGTGTGTTGTCCGGACAACGCGGACAGCCGTCCGCGGACAGTTTCTGCCATTGGGCACCATGACGGGAAATGGCTTTGGAGTGCGGTTTCCCAAGGAAATCGCCGCTTGGCACGAGCCTTGCTCGATATATCTCGAAAGCCTCATCACCCAACTCACGGAGAACCGCCATGAAATTCGAGACTGTCATGTTGCATAGCTTCTTCGCTGCCTGCCTGGTGATTTGCGTAACGGCCCTCAGCGCCATGCTCGCCTGAACCACCTGCTCCGGCACTTCATTCACCTGCTTTCGGAGAATCGCCATGAAATTCGAAACTGCGATACTGCATAGCCTGTTCGCTGCTTGCCTGGTGATCTGCGTTGCGACCCTCGGTGCCATGCTGGCCTGAGTGATTTACGGCAACAGGGGAATGCCCGAGAGAAGCGCTCTCGGCTTTACCAGGGGTTTAATCGCAACGTTTTAATGCTCGACGACCGCCGCATCAAACGGTACGCGCCAACGAGGCTCAATACGTGCGTCGGGCGTACGTCGGCCGAGTGCGATGACCAAAGGTATGACCGCGCCTCTCGGCAGTTTCAAAAGCCGTGCCACTTTCCTGGCATGGAACCCTTCCATCGGGCAGCTATCCAACCCCTTGGCTGCCGCCGCAAGCAGCAGCGTCTGCGCAGCAAAGAGGCTATTGCGCGCCATCCAGTGACGCGTGCATGAATGCCCGAGGGGCAGCAGCATCCATATCGGATCGATCCAGGATGCCAGCGCCATAAGCGGTGTCCAGAGCGGCAACTCTCCGATATAACCGAAGCGTCGCAGCGTTTTCAGATGCGCGCGGTGATACGTCTTCGATGCCTCGCTCAATGCCGGACAGCTCTCGACGTGTTTCGCCAAGCCATCGAGCGAACGCTTGCGCGAGATGCTGCTCGCGACCACCACGATCAACGCCGAAGCGTTTGCCGCGGCGCGCTGGTTATGACATGCCGCCGCTACCTCGCCTTTTAGCGACGGGTCTTTGATCCAGTGAAACCGATACGGCTGCAGATTGTTGCTCGACGGCGCAAGCTGCGCCTCCGCCAGCACCGCGCGGACGTCCTCGTCGGCTACGGGACTTCCATCGAAATCACGCACAGCCCGGCGATACGCATTGATGGCACGGAAGACAACCCAGGCTGCGGCCGTCGATTCGGTCGCGGGAGCCGGCGCTTTGGCAAGCAGGGTGTCCATGCCGTAAATAATGTAAGCTAAAGCTTGGCTTTAGCAACTTGCATTGCAAGCCCATGCCAAAACCCAAAGTCACACCGCGCAAACGCCCGCTGCAAGCCCGTTCCACTGCCACCGTGGATGCCATCCTTCAGGCTGCGACTTACATTTTGGTGAAGGATGGATGGGAGCGTTTCACCACCAACCGGGTCGCCGAGCGGGCGGGCGTGAACATCGCCTCGCTCTACCAGTACTTTCCCAACAAGGAATCCATCGTCGTCGAATTGCAGCGCCGGCATGTGGAGAAGGCACGCCCGGACGCCATGGTCGCGTTACGGGCCAAAGACAGTTTGCGCAGCCTGCTTACCGCGTTGATTCAAGCCAGCATCGACGAGCACAGCACGGCGCCCGCATTGCATCGCGTATTTGCCGAAGAGCTACCACGGTCGGCGCGACACACAGACCCCGCGAGGGAGGTACAGGTGCGTGCGCAACTGAAAGAGTTAGTGCGCCCTTTCGCGCGCAATGTCCCTGACCTCGATTTGGCCGTGTTCGTATTGCGCACCGCAGGACATGCGATTGTCCATGAAGCTGCCAGCGAACGCCCTGAACTGCTTGCACATCCAGGGTTGGTCGATGAAATCGTATGGCTGATGGAACGCTACCTGCACCGGCCTTCGCCGCGCGTGGCGGCAAAAGCACGCAAACGCGAAACACGTTTCTAATTCCTGACCTTCATAAAGGCGTGCCATTCGCGTCCTGGCCGGGCTACCCACAGCCGTTTGTTTTGGGCAAGAATGCACCACCAGCATCAAGCTTAGGGGAGCGCCATGTTGTCGTCCATTGCACGGATCGCAGTCGCACTGTTGGCTTTCGGCTGGCTGGGAGCGGCTCAGGGACAAGCAGCAGCGCAGACACCGCCGTCGAACAGCGATGGCATTGACCAGGCGGTGCAGGATCAGCTTCTGCAAGAGGCTGTCGACCAGATCAAGGCGGGATCGTTTGCCGACGCCATCAACGGGCCGCTCGCGCAAATCATCCACACGTACGAGACAGCGTACGGGCACAGCAAGAAGCGCATCTACTGCGCGGAATCGACGACGGAAGTGATGCTGTACCTGGCCACCGCCGCGCAAAACCACCAGGAAGCGCAAGTGCTGGCCAAGCCTACGTGGGCGCTTGCCTATTACGTGCGCGGCTACGCCTATGGCTCGCTCGGGAGAACCGCCGATGCCGAAGCGAGCCTGAAGCAGGCACTGCAACTGTCGCCGTCCAATTCGCAGTTTCTATCGGAATTGGGCAATGCCTACGAACACGAAAAAGATTGGCCCCAGGCGCTGAAGACTTTCCAGGATGCCGATACCGCCGCCAGCGTTGCAGCCCGCAACGAGATCAAGGTACCGCTACGCTGCCGCGCGCTGCGCGGACAGGGATACGTCTACGTGGAATTGCACCAGCTCGACGATGCGACCAAGGCATACCAGCAATGCCTCGCCATCCAGCCCGGCGACCCGGCGTCGCTGCGGGAACTTGGTTATGTCCAGGGGCTGCGCGACAAGGGCGCGAAGTGACTCCCTGACTTTACGCGGGGACGGCGCCCGAGCGACGCCAGTCCCTCACGATGACTGATTACCGCCCGATCGGCCGGTGCCGCTGCTGCCGGTGCTTCTCGCGTTCTTCCAGCAACATCGGCATCAACTCCTCGATGTATTGCCTGGCGTGCCCGCGCGTATGCAGCTGGTGAAAGCGCAGGTGCGCCTTGTCTCGCCCAACCAGCGCCGTGTGTGCCTTCCTCAATATGTGCAGAAAGCCCATCAAACTCGTGCCGTCGCGCAAAGGTTCGTTGTCGCGCGGATCAGGGGAAGATGCCTCAGTCATGATCCGATCTCCTGCGGGCAGTCCGTACGGCAGGTCGTTGTGATCAGCGAAAGCAGATCGTTCGCGTTGCGGTCGCGATCGGTCATCGGCGGGTGACCAAACAAGCGCTCGACGGTAGCAAGCACCGAGCTATGGTCATAGACCGTGTGATCGACTTGTCCCCGCGCCACCCACGGCGACACCACGATGGCCGGAACGCGCACGCCAAACACATCGAACCGGAAGCCATTCGTATTGAGCGTGGCAGCCGCGCCATCGTTCGGAGGAACCGCGCTACCGGGTTTCACTGAGTCGTAGAAGCCGCCATGCTCGTCGTAGAGGATCACGAGCAGGCTGCTTTCCCACAGCGTCGATGTGCGGATCGCGTTGTACACGCGTGCCGCAAGTTGGTTGCCACCGCCCAGACCGTCCATCGGATGATGCGAGCTTCCGCCCGCGAACGTGTCGTGCACGATGTCGCCGTAGCCCGGCTCGATGAAGGTGTAGCGAGCGGTGTAGCCCGCATTGAGATCGTCTTCGAAATGCGACAGGTCGTCGACGTCGAAAAAGCTGATGCCCTTCAGCGAAGAAACCTGCGGCACGTGCCCGAACAGCGAACCCGTGTTGTCTTGATAGAGACGGTAGTTGCCCTCGCCCAGCGCGTCGAAGATCGAACCCTTCGGATAGGAGAAGCCATCGACCATGGACCATTCGTCCATTTCGGCGGACGTCGGCGAGTGATCAAGTCCAGCGGATGATGCGCCGTGCAGGAAGTACCGATTCGGCCACGTCGGACCAGGTAGCGAGGAGTGCCAGCCATCGCAAAGCACGAACTCACTGGCCAATTGGTATAGCGCAGGCGCCTGCGTGCGGGCGTCGATGCCCTGCATGATCTTGCCTACGTCGACCGCCGGTGGTGGTGTGCCTTCCGACTGGGTCGTCGCGTAATTGGAGGCGAAGCCCGAGTTGTCGATCGGCGGGTAAGCCTCACCCGCCTGAAAGTGTACGCCCGCACCGCAAAGCTGTTCGAGCACATCCGTGAACTCATGCCCGGGATCGGTGGGCATCTGGTCGGGCGCGCCCATGCCGAATGGGTAGGCGGCACCGTTGTAGACGTTCGTGTTGCCGGACGTGGCAGCGACAATCCCCGATATGCCCGACAGCGCGAACAGGTGATCGAACGATCGGTTCTCCAGCATCAACACGAAGACATGTTGGATTCGGGTCTGGACTGGCGCAGATGCAGTCGCTGGGTCTGCACTCATGGAGCCCCCTTCAGTCGTTGCGAACCGTAAGGAAGGATGCGGTTAAACCAACTACCCCCGCCCCATCTACCTGCGAGCAGTTTAGCGTCATTGCGCCGGCGTCATGGCTACCCGTAGAAGAACCGGGCGATAGTGCGCCAACCCCGGCACATCCAAATTCGGAATCTTGGCCTCGTCGTCCCAGCGGCGAAGCTGGACCGCCGTGCCGGCGTTAGGCAATGCCTCAAAGGCCGCGACTTCCTCGTCGCTCATGGGACCGCCCTGGATGTGCAGGCTTTCCATGGAAGCCGGTGACAGCTGCGCGATGTAGGTGGGATCGGTGGCGCACAGATAACGCTTGGCGGCGACGTGCAGGCGCACCGTTTCGGTGACGTCTTCGCCAAACAACCTGGCCAGATACGCTGCGGCGACTTCTTCGTGAGCGCCATCCACGCCATGTTGCGCGATGTCCTCAGGCAGGCCATGCAGTACGTGCCCCACATCGTGCAGCAGCGCAGCCGCTATCGTCGATGGACTGGCGTGAGACCGTTCGGCGAAATGCGCGCACTGCAAACAGTGTTCAAGCACGGAAACGGGCTCGCCAAAATAAGCTTGCTCTCCTTGCGCCGATAGCAGATCCAGCAACTCGTCGACATTTTTGGCGTACGCCATGATCGTGCCCCGTGTCGAATCGCGTTCGACCGATTGAAAACGGACAGTTAATGAGCCCTGGATTGCGGAAAGTGTGCGGCTGCCTAGACGACTGGATGCCCTTGTATAAAACGCGACGCACAACAACCGTTCGACGCGAGTCCGCCCTCGCCCGGATGATTCACGAAAGATGCCGAAGCAGCTCCATGCCAGGCGCGCAAGCCGACTCGAGTCGCACCCTCTCATCGGCAGGCAGATTCACCCACTTCGGCGGGTTCTTCCGCACGCGCCCCGCCGCCTGCGCGAGCCACGCAGGATCGTCCAGGCCGGGGGCCATGAAACGGACGATGCGCTGGAGTTCAGCCTGCGGCGCATCGAGCATCGACTCGTAGCGCACGTGGAGAACACGCTCGGCAGGTACCTTCTCCAACAGTTTCAAACCCACGGTGATCATCTCGGACCACGCCAGGCCGATCGGCGCGATCGGCAATTCGAAACGCTGGAACACGTCGACGTCGAAGCTCTCGGGCACGAGCCCGCGCCACGCCGGCGGCAAGTCCTGCGGTGCCTGATACGTCGGCGAGAGATACGGGGCCGAGCCGAACCTCCGCTTGAACAGAGTGCCGATCATGCCCATCCGCATCGGCGCAAACCGGCTCGCCGAAACCGCGAATTCTCGACCGTCGCGAAAAACGTGGATGAACTTCGCATCGGGAAAAAAGTGCGACAAGGGATGGACGAGACCGAGCGAAGCGCCCGAACGCTCGCACCAGAACCGGCGGCCAAGGCGCGTACACAACCACTGGAAAACCCGAAGGTACTGCCGGTGAACCCGGTCTTCCGGCAGCGGCCGCACGAAGACGCCCAGCTCCTCGTGCAACCCGTCGGGGTCTTCGGTGAGCGTCGGAAGCGTCATCGCCAACAGCGGTGGAATGCCCGTCTCGCGAAAACGCAACGCAGAGGCCAGCGGGTAGCGAAACTCGTCAATGGCCAGGCCGCGCTCCATCAAGCGAAGCCAGGCCGTATGACGAGGGCGCGGCTCGCTCAACACGGACCAGAAGTTCGGGCCGTCGACGGGATCTTTCTGGAAGCCAAGCGGATGCAGCGCGTTGAACAGCTCAGAGAGACTCAGCACGTCCGGATGCAGCGAGAGCAAATCGGAAAGCATCGTCGAGCCGGAACGGCCCGTGCTGACGATGAAGAGAGGTGTTTGGGACGATCCTGTCATGATGGAACGTCAGTCTACTCGTGGATGGCGATAGCAACGATCGGTACCCGCGACAAGCTCCAACACCCTCGACAACCGGCTAGTGATGCCCGATATACAGCACGCTCTGTTCGGTAATGCCGCACTGCTGAAAAAGTTCAGGCCCGAACTTCGCCGCATCGAGGCTTTCCACCTGAAAACCGCCGGCCTGAAGCCGCTGCAGGAAGTCGCTGCGCTCATACATCCGTATGTGATCGTCCTGGCCGAAGCGCCGCCAGCGCTCATCGACGTCCGTCACGCTGGGATCTTCATCGGTCTTCTGCAAGCCGAGCAAGATCGGCACCATGAGAATCGCGACGCCGTTGGGCGCCAGCACACGCTTCAGTTCGCGGATCGCCTTGGCGTCATCGGGCACATGCTCCAGCACGTGCGAGCACATGACGAAGTCGAAACTGCCCGTGGCGTAACACTTCATATCGGTGATATCGACCTTGTCATCGGCCAGGGGCGACATCAAGTCCGCGGATCGATATTGTGCTCCCGGCAAGCCTTTCAGAAACCGCGAGAGCATGGGCGCGGGGGCGATATCCAGTATCCGGAACGGCTGTCCCTGACGCTGCTGCACATAGGCCTTCAGGAACAAGGCATAAAGGCGATCGCGGTCCGACGCCTGGCAAATCGGGCAGTTGTATTGACCCAGGTTGAGCGTTTCGAACTGATCCAGCGAGTAAGGCACGCGCAGTCGATGAAGGATCTCGAAATAGTTGTTCGGAAGCGGCAGGAAATTGGGAAAGCTATTCGAACAAACCGGACAGAATTTCATGCATCGACCTTTTTCATTGCGCTACCTCGACTGATTCGGCCAGCCGGAAAATAACTTGACCCGACGAGCGGACAAGGAACACCCAACGCAGCCATCATAAACCCTATCAACATCGGGCCACGGGCCAAATTTCCGGGGTCTGGTTGATCCAGCTTCTTCATGGGAAGCTGTCCCCAATTTTCGCCTTGAGGAACTCCCATGCGCACTCAACGCCTTATCGCGCCCCGCGTGCCGTAAGCACATGAAGCCAGAAGATCTGCAGCGGCTGGTCACCGTCACTATGCCGTACGGCAAATACCAGGGCCGGCTGATTGCCGACCTGCCCGGCGCATACCTCGCGTGGTTTGCCCGCAAAGGTTTCCCGCCCGGTGATCTGGGCAACTTGCTGGCATTGATGCTAGAGCTCGATCACAACGGGCTGCGGTCCCTGCTCGATCCGCTGCGAAAGCGTCGATAGAAGCAGTCGAATCAACTGACCGCTTCAGCCTTGCTTACGCGGGGACTTATCTTCCTTCAACGCAACAGCTTGTCAGCCATCCGGATATGCCGGGTTTTGCCAAGCAAGCTGTGAATCAGCACCACTTCATGCGCCGGCCACACCACGGGTTCGATCCGCTGCAACGGCACCGCCGGCTTGTTGTAGGCCAGGGTCATATGCGGGGTGAAGGAACCCTTGGTGTGTTGACCCAATGCGGCAGCATGTAAATAGGTAGCAAGCTGCTTATGGAGCGCATGCAATGCTTCATTACCGCCACTGGCGGTGAGGATGAAGTCGCCTTGCGCGTTGTGGTGGTTGAAACTGCCGATCTGGTCGAAGCGGATCGTGAAAGGTTCGGATGTGAGATGGGAAAGCGCTTCGGCAGCCTGAGTCGCAAGTCCGGGTGGAAGTTCGGTGTAATCGCCAAGATGAAAGAGCGTGACGTGAAGTCGACTGGCTTCTACCGGCTTGCCATCCATACGACGAGCTACGAGATGCTTGGCGGCAAAGGTTTCGAAGCGAGCCGCGTAGTTCGGATCGGGAAAGATCGCGAGGAACAGGCGGTCGGTGGGAATAGCGAGGTCGAAGCCTGGCAGGGATCCTTGGGGAAGCATGCGGGTGTTCCTTTGATGCACTTAGGTAGCGGAAACGCAGTCAGATTCATTCCCTAGCCGGCGAACCGCCACGATGCGTGGATCTGACTTTTTTAAAGACCCGCTCCTTCTATTTATTCGCCGATGGCCTGCAACAACTGCTGACGCGCGTCCTTCAGTATCTCATCGGCAAGGCTAGCATCGGCTTCGGCGACAGCGCGCGAAAGCACCAGCGCCCCCACCATCTGACTGAAAAGCGCGACGGCTTTTTTTCTTTTCTCCTGCTGGTTCTCGCCATCGATCACATTCGCCAGCTGATCGAAATTCCACGTCAATCCGTGTGCATAGGATTGACGCGCTTCCTTGCCGAGTCGCCGAACGTCGCCCGCATACGCGGTCAACGGACATCCTTTCTCGATATCGGCCAGGTGCTCGGGAGACAGGTACCACTCGACATGTCGCTTCATCGGGTCCGCCGCATCCGCCTTCGACGCCTGGATACCGGCGATGAGATCGGCCGCGCCATCCTCCATCGCCTTCTCCATCACCGCGGCGACCAGGGCGTCCTTTGATTTGAAGTGGTTGTAGAAGCCGCCCTGGGTGAAGCCGGCGGCCTTGGTCAGCTCGGCCAGCCCCACCGCAGCCACCCCGCGCTCGCGGAAGAGCTTTTCTGCCGCGTCGACAATAGCCCTTTTATTTTCAATGGCTTGCTGTTTCGAAACACCCATGTTCCTGCTCCTGCTCTACGGCCAGATTGCGGTCTGCCCCAAAAGACAATGGCGATCACCATTGACATAGCTTCGGGACGGTGCCATTCTAGCACCATGACGATGGTGATCACCATCGTCATCAGAATTCAGCGCCAACCAGCCATCCGCCATCGAAGAGGAAACGACCATGTCAAAGACTTCGCCCGAACAGAACAAGGCACTTGTCCTCGAGGCATTCGACACGCTGTTCAACCAGCGTGACTACGAAGCCGCCGAGCGTTTTTGGTCCGACAAGTACATCCAGCACAGCGCGCACATCGAGCCGGGCCGCGACGGCCTGTTCAATCTGATTCGCAGCATCCCCAACACCTTGCGCTACGAGCACGGGCTGATCATGGCCGAAGGCGACTACGTCATCGTGCACGGCCGCTTCTCCGGCAACGGCCGCCCCGCGGCGTGGGTTGCGGCGGATGTCGTGCGCGTCGAAAACGGCAAGCTCGCCGAGCACTGGGACGTGCTGCAAGACGAAGCCACCCAAACCGAATCGAAGAGCGGATTGCCCATGTTCGGCAACCGCTTCCCTGCTTGAACTCACTTTAGGAGAACTCCCATGAAACTCACTGGCAACACCATCTTCATCACCGGCGGCGGCTCAGGCATCGGTCGCGGGCTCGCCGAAGCGCTGCACAAACGGGGCAACAAGGTCATCATTGCCGGCCGGCGTCGCAGTCATCTCAACGCAGTGATCGCCGCCAATCCCGGCATGGAAGCGGTGGAGCTGGACATCACCGATCCGGCCAGCATCGATCGCGTGGCGACCCAGTTGATCGCCGATCATCCCGAACTCAATGTACTCATCAACAATGCCGGCATCATGTATCCCGACACCCTTGCCGGAAAGATCGACGACGCATTGTTGACCTCAACCATGTCGACGAACGTCCTGGGCCCCATTCGCATGACCTCGGCGCTGATCGAGCATCTGAAGAGCAAGAAAAACGCCGTCGTGGCTTACACAAGTTCCGTGCTTGCCTTCGTGCCGATGGCCGTCACCGGCATCTATTCGGCGACCAAGGCGGCGATCCACTCCTACGTGCTGTCGCAACGCTTCATGCTGCGCAATACCGGCGTTCGCGTGCTTGAGATCGCGCCGCCGTGGGTGCGCACCGAACTCATGAACAGCCAGGAAGCGGAGCAAGCCATGCCGCTCGATCAGTTCATCGCCGAAACGATGGCGATTCTTGGCACGGATGCGAACGAAATCGTGGTCGATGCGGCCAAGGAGTTCCGTGGCAATGTGGGCCCGAACGAACACGCCCTCGTCAACGGGTTCAACGAACAGGCGCTTGCGCTCTTTGGTGGTGCTTGAGTCGCTGCTTGGGAGAAGGGGCGGAGTGCGCTTATAACTACTAAACGAGCACCCCGCCCGCTTTTTCTTCTTCTGCCTTATTGCGAGAGCTTGTGCATCGCAGCTCGACAAGCCCGTCCAAACGCGACATATAACGAAAGCCCGCCAACACTTGGGCAGGGGTTGTCCAGCAAGTCCGATATCGAATGATCCCGGCAGCGACGCACTGCCAGGGCAATGTTTGTTGGTGTGAGCAGCACGCTGATTATTTCCACTTACCGGAGAACATCGACATGCTCACAAGACAAAAGAAGATGCTTGAACGTTCGATTCTTGCCGTCGTGGTATGCGCAGCCTGGATGGCTGCGGGTTTGCCGTCCGTTGCGCAGGCGGCCACCGCACCGGGCTATTTGTTGTTCAGCCCCTACAAAGACATCACCGTCGACATGAACTGGAGCACGGACACGCTGCAGACGGCCGCTTCCGGCACCTCGTTGCCTCTCGTCGGCGCAGGAAGTTTTTACGCCACGCAAGAACCGCAGCTAGGCGCCGTGACTCTGTCCTTTGCCACCGGCACCTGCGGAAGTGAGAGTTGGGCGGGCCTTGCCGGACCGGCATTCGCATCCGCCAATATCGGTGCGCTCTCCAGTGCCGGCTTGAATTACGTCATCTCCACGGGTGGCGCGGGGGGTGTATTCACATGCGCCACACCCGGCGCTTTCGCCAGCTTCATTGCAAGCTATTACACGCCGCAAATGGTCGGCGTGGATTTCGACATCGAGGCCGGCCAGACGCAGGCCGAGATTCAGCAGCTGGTAGCGGACGTCGCCGCCGTGCAGACACAATATCCCAACCTGCGCTTCTCGTTCACACTTGCCACGCTTGCCGCGTCGAACGGCAGCTATGCGGGCGTCAACGCGCTCGGCCAGGAAGTAGTGCAAGCCATCCAAGCGTCCAATCCGGCGATTACCAACTACACCATCAACCTCATGGCGATGGACTATGGCAAAGCGTCGTCCGCCAGTTGCGTGGTGGTGAGCGGAGCATGCGAGATGGGGCAGTCGGCCATTCAAGCCGTGCTGAACCTGGAACACACCTACGGCATTTCTGCGGCGCACATCGAAGTCACCCCCATGATCGGCCAGAACAACACATCCGGCGAAATCACCACGGTGAGCGATGTCGACACCATCACCAGTTACGCCATAACCAACGGATTGGCAGGGTTGCACTATTGGTCGCTTGATCGCGACACACCCTGCTCCGGTAAAAAAGGTTCCGTATCCACGTCGTGCAATTCGGTGAGCGGCAGCACGCCGTTGGAATACACCAACGAGTTCTTGAAGGATCTCGGGCGTTAACGTCAAGTGCGGAACAAAACCGGGCGGCAGTAGTTAATCCAACTTAACTACTGCCGTCACCTTTATCTGACATTTTTAACGTGCTTCTGGCTTGCACGTTCCCTGAAAGCTCAAGCCGCCATCCATGCTGCCCGAGCCGTCATGCAACGCGTCTGTCTGCATTTTCACCGACTCTATTCATTAGCCTTCATGTTGACCGTATGCATCGGTCGGCATGCGTCGCCATCACAGCCGATGTAGATCCCGTGATCCCCGCAAGGCGCGGTGAAGCCCGAATTGCCGTCGCTCTGAACAATGCCACATCCCATTTGGTTGGCGACATCCTGAGCCTTCGAGGTCATGGCCGTATCCACCGAACCGGCTTGCGGTGTTGCCGAAGCCATGGGGGACGAAGGCACCACTGCCGCAGGGGAAGCGGTGGGCATTGGCGCGGGCGTCGTTTGAGATGAGACGCTGGATGCCGCTACGGCGGGTGCCTGAGACGCAGCAGTCGTTGCAATCGTGCCGTTGCCGTAGTCACTCAGGTGGTCCTTCACAGCCAGTTCCACGGCAGCCGCCAATGCACCCTCGTCGCCCTGTTTCTGCATCGGAGCAACGGTGCGGGTAAAGATGCGCTCGCCGTCGATATCGGTATCGAGATAAACGATGAAGATGGGCGCGTTGTTCGGATTTTCGTCGTGGGTGAAATAGGCGCGCTCATACTCGTCCGCGCCGCTCACGCTATCGAATGTGTTCTGATTGATGACCTGCGTCTGCGGCGACGAACTGTGATTGGCCACTGCGTTGGCGGCCAAGCCGCCGAGTATGCCGCCAATACCTGCAAAGACCGCTTGCGAACGAAAATGCGCCTTCGCATTCATATAGATCACGAAGTGATAGACCGTGACCTTGTGATCGGCGCCAAATTTATGGAACGCCTCGTACTGCAGCACGTCCACCGGCGACGGTGATATATGTTCATCACCATTGCGAATGATGCCGTACTCCTTGCTGGTAATCAGCAAGCTGAACAACTTCTTTTCCTTTTCGTCGGCGGGGCGTACATCGCTCACCGGCAACGAAGCCGCAGACTTGGCCGCGTCGGGCGGCAGATTCACCTTCGCGATAGGCGCACAGCCTGCGCACGCCAGCGCCAAAAGACCCACAATCGAGCGTTTCATATTTTTCCCCTGTTTGTGCAATGCCATTACCAAGTTACGAGCACTCCGCCCAGACAAAGGCGCTGGAGTTGGTTCAACTCATTAAAGTACCTCCAGCCCGCTTTCGCCTGTCGCAAGATCGACGTCTTGAACACATGCTTCGGCCAAAACGGACTCGTAAAAGTCGAAGCGGCTCTTGTCTCGTATCGCGATCCAACCGATGACGTAGGTGATGAATATAAAAAGAAGAAGCACACCACCCACGAAGTGAACTTGAGCCAAGGCGCGCCAGTCGCCTAATTGCCAGTCTTTGAATTGCAGATAGAGAACAATCAAAACAGGTAGAACGCCGAAGCGCTCCAAGCCCCCTATTAACAACCCGTGGCGGTAAAGGAATGCGGCCTTTCGGTCGCGAATGAAGCGCAAATGCTGCGACATTTCTTGATGCGGGTGCTGGCGCAACCAACGCACCAGGGTTTGATACTGATCGAAGTGGCGGTCGATTCTTTCAGCCGTAAGCTTGTGCTGCTGCCGAACGTCTTTCCATTGGCTGCGAATCGCAAAGTAACACCAGAACAGAAAGCCGATAACTTCAATAACAAGACCGGCCAATGCGATATATGCACCCAAGGAATGACCGAGCATCACTGCTCCACCGAGCAAGGTAGCGCCCAAAGCCCATCGCTCTGCTGGATTCGTGGAATCCTCTTCGTCGAGGATGTATTCCTTACAACGCGCTTCAAGCTGCGCGAAGGTCAGCGGTTCCGTTTCCATGAGCCATCCCCTTTAGGCTCTTAAGTCCCGCGCCAAGCTTGCCAGAGTGCCGAATCCGAAGCCAAGCCCTTTCGCATGGGCTGCGTAGGCATTTACCAACGCGCTGAATCACTCGGCTCCGACAGATCACGGCACGCGCTTCGTGCAAAGGTGGGGAGAAAACAAAAAGCATCGTCGGCAAAAGGAAAACCATGACTCCCGCTTCCCAATACCTCACCTGCGAGGGCCGCGAAATCCACTACATGGAGTGGGGCTCGCAGCACACTGAAACGGTCATCGCCTGGCATGGCCTGACCCGCAACGGCCGCGACATGGATTACATCGCCCGGCACCTGGCGCAGCGCCGTCGGGTGATCTGCCCCGACACGCTTGGCCGAGGCCTCAGCCAGTGGAGCCCTATTCCGGAAGTCGAATACAGTCTGGCGTTCTACGAAAAGCTCGCTGTTGCGCTGGTCAACGGCGTGGGTGCGAAGGATGTCTTGTGGCTAGGCACCTCGATGGGTGGCGCCATCGGCATGATGGCTACGGTGGGTGGGTTGAAGGGCCGCATCCGCAAACTGGTGCTGAACGACTTCGGCCCGGTTACGAACCCTGTGGCGATCGCACGCATCAAGGCCTACGGTACACAGCTGCCGGTGTTCCGCACCATGACCCAGTTGGAGCAGTTCTTCCGCGAGGCTTATGAGCCGTTCGGCTGGATCTCCGACGAGCAGTGGCGCTTGATCGCCGAAACGTCCATGCGCCGCCTGCCCGACGGCCGGGTTACGCCGCACTACGATCCAAAGATCATGTACCAGATCGTCCACAGGCCGCGCGATCGGGATCTTCGGGATACATGGAACCGCATCGATATTCCGGTGCTGTGCCTGCGTGGCGAACACTCCGACTTGCTGCTGGCCGAAGCCGCCGAGCAAATGAAGGATCGTGCCCAGGTCGTCACCATTCCAGGCTGCGGACACGCCCCCGCGCTCAACACACCCGAACAATACGCGCTGATCGAAAACTTCTTCGACCACGCATGACCCATGCCTTCGGCATGCTCTCCATGCCAGCCTGAAAAAGGATATTTCTCATGGCCACGATCCATTACCTGACCCAGGTCGAACTCGACTTCGGCGCCATTCAGCAACTCACGGCCGCCTGCGAACGCGCGGGCATCACGCACCCGCTCGTCGTCACCGACGCCGGTGTGCGCGTGGCAGGCGTCTTGCAGCATGCACTCGATGCATTGAGCGACCTGCCCTACGCGATCTACGACGAAACGCCGGGCAACCCTACCGAAGCAGCAGTGCGCGCAGCCGTGGCGATGTATCGGCGCGGAAAGTGCGATGGCCTGATTGCCGTGGGCGGTGGTTCAAGCATCGACCTCGCCAAGGGCGTGGCCATTGCCGCCACCCACGCAGGCCCGCTGAAGACGTACGCCACCATCGAAGGCGGCAGCCCGAAGATCACCGCGCGC
Organism: Dyella psychrodurans; assembly: GCF_003363265.1. Taxonomy (GTDB): domain Bacteria; phylum Pseudomonadota; class Gammaproteobacteria; order Xanthomonadales; family Rhodanobacteraceae; genus Dyella_B; species Dyella_B psychrodurans. The sequence goes on from NZ_QRBF01000012.1 coordinate 16,390, forward strand.
GTGGCGCCGCTGATCGCCGTGCCCACCACGGCCGGCACCGGCAGTGAAGTGGCGCGTGGCGCCATCGTCATTGTGGATGACGGCCGCAAACTCGGTTTTCACAACTGGCACCTGATGCCGAAAACAGCCATTCTCGATCCCGAGCTGACGCTCGGCTTGCCGCCGTTTCTCACGGCTGCCACGGGCATGGATGCGATCGCGCACTGCATGGAAACCTTCATGGCCCCCGCGATGAATCCGCCCGCCGACGGCATCGCGCTGGATGGTTTGATGCGCGGCTGGGCAAACATTGTGCGCGCCACCACTCACGGCCAGGATCGTAAAGCGCGCTGGAACATGATGAGCACGAGCATGCAGGGCGCGATGGCTTTTCAAAAAGGACTCGGCTGCGTGCATTCGCTGAGCCATAGCCTGGGTGGCGTGAACCACAAACTCCATCACGGTACCTTGAACGCCATGTTCCTGCCAGCCGTGGTGCGCTTTAACGCGGGCGCGGAAAGCATCAGGAAGGAACAGCGCCTGCAGCGCATGGCACACGCCATCGGCATCGATACCTGCGACGCAAAGGGCATGGAACTGGCCGAAGCCCTGCGCGAAATGAATGCGCGCCTCGGGTTGCCAACCGGCTTGGCCGCGATGGGCGTAACACGCGATCAGTTTGAGCGCGTGATCGACGGTGCGATGGCCGATCATTGCCACAAGACCAACCCGCGCATCGCCACGCGCGAGGACTATCGCCAGATGCTGGAAGAGTCGCTCTGACAAGCGCGACCATTTTTCCAATCCGCACCTAAGCCCTTTCGCATGGCTTGCGTAGGCATTTACCAACGCGCCGAATCACTCGGCCCCGACAGATGGCGGAACGCACTTTATGCGATGGTTCGGTAGTCGGGCGTGCCCATCCCTTCGATGACAACGGCACGCCCGACATGATGTGAAGTAGCGCGGATCGCCTGGGCTGCAACCCAAACGATCCGCTGGCCACCACCAACTGGTTACGGAGTTAATGATGGTTACGTTCGATCATACGGCACCCGCACGCCCTCGTGCCCCCGCCATGGTGCATTTCTTCTACTTCACCGCCGCGCCATCGGCGCGACGTCGAGCCACAGTGGGCAATCGCCAAAACGGAAGCAGCTGATTCCGACAAAACGAGCAGGATTTTTCCTGCAGCCCTTCACGCCGCGCGCAATGCGCGGCGTGACCCTAAGCGTGTGGAGAACGATCATGGAAGACATGCACGGCGGTCCGACGGGACCGCAGTTCTATCTCTTGTCCGAAGAAGCTTACGAAGACCTGAGAAACATCCAGACCATGCTGACGCTGATGGCACATATCACTTACAGCGAAGACGACAACACCAACGGCAATGTCGTGCTGAAGATCGGCCGTGCGGATCTCTATTACTACTTCCAGGAGATCAGCGCGCAGATTGGCGCCGCGCTGGATCGGCTAAGCAAGGAGAACTGCACCGACACGCAAAGCCGGATGTGGCAGTAACAACAGAAGGGCACTGCAGGTTCCTATCAAAACGCACTCTGCCCTTCCCCTTGCCACCTTCATAGGCTTTTTTGATCGGCGCGATCAATATTTCAAAATAGCGCTGTGGATCGTCGCTCCCTATGCTTTGCATGTGTGCTGGATCATCCGTGATTCTCGTGCACAGCCTGCTTAGCGATGTCTTTGCGGATGGAGTTATGAACAGCCCACTTGAATTTGAGCCACAGACCGATAACAGCCGGCAGATTTTCGACGTCTTCCTTGAAATGGCGAAGCTGCCCGACATGTCGGAAACGATGCTTCAGGACGTGTACTTCAGCGATTTTGAAAGCGCGAGCAGCCGAATTTTCAGAATCTATCGCCATCTCCCGTTGCACTATCACGAGGATTGCGACGAACACTTATACGTCGTGAGCGGCGAAGCCATCTTTCACCTCAATGGAACCGAAAGCATCGCCAAGCCGGGCATGTTTGTTCGCTTCCCGAGAAAGCAGGTGCATGGATTCCCAAGAGTCCTCATACACCCCTTCGTCATTCTTGCCATCGACGTACCACGACGCCGTCCGGATGACATTGTTTTCGTCAATCCTGAGGACGGAGACGCAAAATCCTTCATGGGGCGAAATGCCACGTAAAACACCTAAAAATAACGGCACCTAAAATAAGGGCACCTGGGACCGTTACCATTCCTTATTCCTCGGGGATCGTTTTTCCTTACGCCAAGCTTGCACAGCCGCCCCCTCAAAAAAGCGGCATTCAGGGCAGGCGCCTGTCCACCCACCTCTCGCGCCCGGGGCGTCCGTAAACGGTGCCAGGGGTGGGCAATTCCTGCGAATTAACGCCCTTCATTTCCCCGCCTCTTCGGCAATTTTTTTGGGGTTTTCAGTCCCTATCGTCTTGCATTTCTTTCCGCTAAGCTCGTAGCAAGCGTTTATATCCACAGGGGAAATTCATGTTTCAAATGGCCGCGCGCAAGCGTGCCGATAGTTTCGCGTGTGCTGGACGCTCGTGTTGCAACGAGTAGCCTGGGCGAAAACTTCGCGCAAATCACGGTTGTTACCGAAAGCGGCAAATCATTCATCCCCCAGCAGTTGATGACCGCGTCGGTACTCATCGGGTAACGAACGCGCCATCCACTCGTCCGGTTTTCGATGCAGACGCCCAAGGCATTGCGCGCGTTGCTGCTTGAGTTGCGAGCGACGCGCGTTTTCAATGTTTTCAAATCAGGTAAGTGGTGTTTTAAAAAGGTACTTCTACAACGAGGGTTTTATGTTCAAGAAAATGACTGTGCAGGTTGTTGCCGCCGCATGCGTCGTGGCCGCCAGCGCGCTCCAGCCCGCTCTGGCACAAACCACAAGCAGCGTCGGGTCGATCGTCGGGATCGGCGCAGGCTGGAGCGCCGATATTTTTAGTCTTGCTGTCACCAACACGGTTCCCAATCCTGCCGGCTGCGCGTATTCCGACGCATACGTCATGAGCAGCAACGACCCCGGCTACAACACCATGTATGCGGCTGTCCTGACGGCCTATTCCACGGGGTCGCAAATCGCCGTTACCGTCTCGAACACCCTCTGCACAGCGGGTCGTCCGACAATCATCGGCGTCTCGGTTTACAACTCATAGATCGAGAGCGCGTCGGCGGCAACCCGGGGCACCTTTAGCGGTCGACGCCTGGTCAAGGCATGCGATTGGGAATCGCACGTCGTCGCGCGTCGCCGCACCGAAGTGGACTTTCGTACGGCCATCGCCTATGGATCGGTACAGCCCCAACCGATGGCAGCCTTAACCTTCAGGACTTCAGATCATGGCGCTAAAACGCAAATGGACCGCGAAAGCCCGGGGAGCATCCGCGACGCGGAACGCCCGTGCGGGGCTGACAGGTATGTTCTTGTTGACCGGCCTGCTCATGACAGCTACGCCGCTGATGGCTCAGGAAAGCGCAAACGCTACGCCCGATACGACCGTGAAAACCGCGGACGATTCCGAGAACGTCCAGTTTGCATTGATCCTGAAATTGCGGAATCAGGACGAGCTCCGCCGCGAACTGAAGAACGTATACAACCCGCTGAATCCGAATTACCACGCCTTCCTGAGCGCTGCGGATTTTCAATCCGAATTCGCACCTTCCGCGGACGATTATTCGGCGCTGAAAGCCTTTGCCGCGAAACATGGCCTGCACATCGTCCATGAGCACGCCGGTCACACCATGCTCAGTGTCTCGGGTAGCGCTGCAACCGTTCGCGATCTTTTCAAGACTCACATGGTCTGGCGTCAATCCAGGGAGGGCAAGCAATACCTTGCTGCCGACGCTGCACCTACGGCACCGTCCGAACTTTCCAGTTTAGGCGGCAGCATCGTCGGTCTGAACCAAACGCCACTCAGGCCGTTTGCCGTGCCCACGCACCGCACCGCCAACAGCAAGCCAAGCGCGGGGTCCGGTCCGGATGGCTTCTACACACCCGCCGATATCAGGACGACCTATAACCTCAACGGCATGGAGAACGGCGGCGAACCTGTCGCATTGGTCGAGTTCTCGTCGGCCAATTATTCCGACGCTGCCGTGTATGCCAACACTTATAAACTGCCCAACCCGGCGCTGACGCAAATCGCCGTCGATGGTGGAAACACCGACACGACGAATGCCTTCGAAGTGATGCTCGACATCGAAATGGTGATGGCCATTTCCAGCCCGTCGAACATCTACGTATACACGGCGCCCAATACCGTCGCCTCCGGCATGGATACGTTCCTCCGGATCGCCGAAGACGACCAGGTTGGCCAGGTAAGCACTTCGTGGGGCGTGTGCGAAGCCGAAGTTTCCCAAGATACCGTGGACATCCAGAACCAGATATTCATGCAGCTGGCAGCGGAAGGTATCGCCGTGTTTGCCGCCACCGGCGACTATGGCTACAACGGCTGCCAGGGAACCAGCGCCGGTGTCGCCGATCCCGCGTCACAACCCTACGTGACGGGTGTTGGCGCAACGACACTGACGACGTCGTCGTCGCAAGCCTATGAAGGAGAATCCGTCTGGTACAACGCCAATGCGTCACCGTATCCGTCGGGCAGTGGCGGTGGCGTCAGCATGTATTGGCCAATCCCCGACTACCAGACTGGCGTTAAAGCAGCGTCAAGCCAGTTCTCCAGAACCATGCGCAATGTCCCGGACGTTTCCGCGGATGGCGACCCCGACACCGGCTTCTACGTCTATTGCAGCCAATGCAACGGCTCAGGCGGCGCTGGATGGGGTGGCTGGGGCGGCACCAGCGTGGCTGCTCCGCAATGGGCCGCACTGTGGAGTCTCATCGGCAAAGCGATGTCCAACGGCGTTCCCGTCCGCGTAGGTTTCGCCAACCCGGCGCTCTATTCCATTGGTGAGAGCGGTGCTGGATATGTCAGCGCCATGCATGACGTGATCACGGGCAATAACGGTTACTACGACGCCGTGATCGGATACGACAATGCGACCGGCTGGGGCTCCTACAATGGCGCCGGTTTGTTGCAGCAGGTAAAGACCTGGAAGAGGAAAAGAACGACGATTGCGCCTGTGATTCATTACATCTTGAGTCACAATCAGTCAGGCTGATCGCTATTGGGGCATAAACCACGGTAGCTGGTGGCATTATTTAAGATCATCAGCCCGCAAATAAGTGGACCACCCTGGGAATGTCGAAGGCCCCGACGCGAAGACCCGAGCACGATGCGCAACTTATTTAAAAAAGGCCCCGCCAAGCGGGGCCTTTTGTGTTGCACTTGGAACTCTTCCTCTACTCGCGGAAACAACGGTACCTGGTACCGTCATTTGAAGAAGCACGTCGATACGTTCCTTTGACGCTGAGTGATTCTTTACTCGCCCCCTCGTTCTTCGATCCGAACCACTTCTTGAACATTTTCGCAGTTCCCTCTGGGCAGCGGCAGGCAAAGCAACAAAGAGCTTAGCTGGCTTTGCGTCGAGCTTTGGCCAAGGTCGCGGTGAAGCACTGTCAGGCGTGCGCCAGTGCGTAATCCATCGCCGCACGCACCGCCGCGACCTGTGCCTGGATACATTGCTCCGGCGTCGCACGCGGGCTGTCGGGATAAACCTCCGTGGTCGTCGTGTAACGCGCGCCGGTAACGCTGGCACACAGGCCAAGCTTCTTCAGCGCGTATTCGATCACACCCGGCGCCACCACCAGCGAGCCGATAATTTCGCTGTTCGCATCCGCCGGCGCGATATGCGTCACCTTCGACACCGCCGCCAGCACAGCCTGCTGGAACGCCGGTTGCGGGTTCGCGGCGTCATCGACCAGATAGAAGCCATCCGGGACTTTACCGGGCACGAACACCTTGCCATCGCGCGCGGCCAGTGCACGGCGAAATTCGGATTCGTCGCTATCGGTGGTTTCGTGCAGATCGATGTGCATCAAAAAGCGGCCACGCAACGGCGCGACCAACCACATCAGAGCAGCCGACTCGCCCGACGGGCTGCTCTCGTAGAAGGAACGATTCGGATCGATGGCATCAGGATTCCAGCGCTGGATACGTTCGTAGGACCACGGGCTGATGCAAGGCGTAACCAGTATGTTTGCGCGCCGCGCATAGTCGGCCATATGTTGCTCGGCGAAACGAAGCGCCCCATGTACGCCACTCGTTTCGTAACCGTGCACGCCGCCGGTGACCAGCATGACGGGGAGATCATCCCGCCAATTTCGGGTCCGAACGGAAACCAGCGGGAAGCTGCCCTGGGCGTAATCAAGCCGACCATATTCCGACACGTCGAAGCGGGCGCGAAGCCCGTCGATCGCAGCGATCACATCTTCTTCATAGCTGCGTTGGCGAACCTGCCGCGAAAGCCACGCGTCTCTTTCCGCCTTGCCCCAAGCTTGCCCTAGTTCGCCAATGGGGTAACCGGCATCGATGTTGTCCATGCTTTTGTCCTGTACCTCAAAATTTGCAACCAGTTTTTCTCTTATTCACGCCTGCGTTGGTTCGAAGTTTCATGCCATGGCAGGCAATCTGTATCACGCATGTTACACGTTGACGCCCATAAATATTGGCGGGACTATTGCCGCCGTTTGTTGCGTCAAAAAGGGTGATTTTTTACGAAATGAACCGTCACACCATTCATTAAACCTGGGAGGTTTACATGAAAATCAGTCGCAGCGTTCTCGCCGCGTTCGTTGTCCTACTCGGCACACTCGCCGCATTCCAGCCTTCGAATGTGCGCGCACAGACCAATACGGATATTGCAAGAAGTGCCTTTCAAGTCACCGTAGAAGTCAACGTCAACAATTTCGTCTTCACACCGGTCAGCATTCCGAGTGGAAAGCGACTGGTTGTCCAAAGCGTGAGTCTCTCGGGCGCTGCGCAAACGACGGGTGCCTATGTACAGCCCATCGTCATCCTTGCATCAGAGCTCGGCACCGCAGGCTTCAATTACAATTACTTTGGACCCAATCCTTCAACGGTTGATCCGACACAATTTTATGCGTCCTACCCGACAACCATCTATGCGGATGCGTTACAGGTCGGGCCAGCGTTTGCAGGCTACACGCCGTCATTCATGGCATTCAACGTGGTGATCAACGGGTATCTCGTCGATCTTCCCAAAACAGCTGCTTCTGCGGCCACCAGTCAGCAGGAACAAGGTCCTGACGTAAAGCTACTGGGAAATCACAGCATCGTAGTTCACTAGAAATATCCTGCGAAAAAGGGCTGGAGGTAATTGAGCGACTTCAACTACCTCCGGCTTTTTTTGAGCCACAACAACCCTTCAACCTCAGCCGCCGCCATTTCCCTTGTAAAGCAGAAACTCACCCTGATGCTGCTTTTTTGGCTCAGCGAAGATGGAAGCAGCTACTCGTTTCGCCATATCTTCCAACATGTCATCGGGCGTCGCGAGATGAGTCGTCGACTTCTCTTGATAGGCATAGCTCGCTATCGCCTGCCCGTCCTTGACGCTCAGCACACGCACTGAGATACCTGCGCGATCCGAGTGAAGTCCCACCAGCCCGCTGCGGTAATAATCCTGCACCTCGCCATTGATGACATAGCGGTAGCCTTTGGCCTGGGCATAAGCGACTGCCGCATTGTCAGTAAGCTGTGCGTTGGCTCCAACGGGCCTCGGCAGCGGGACGGCGTGCAGACCCGGCTTTTGCGAAATGACGCGGACAAAAATGGAACTGGCCGTCGCCCCGGAGCCGGCACAATCCGCCTGATTGGCGATACCGCAGTCCTGGAACATCACCACGGCAATCGTGCTTCCGTGGGGAACGCGATGCTTTACCTCGATGGACGGGTCGGTGGCACATCCCGCCAACAGCATCAGCGTTGCCAAAAGGGCGCGTGTACGCATGGTCATGACCGACTCTCTCCAAGCCTTGAAAGTGCCATCGCTACGAGACGGGAAGGATACCAAACGAAGGAAGGGGCGGAGTGGACGACTCCACTCGGCCCCCTTTTCGGCAGATGATTATGGCAATTCGCCTGGCTCGTACCGATAGGTTTGAGATTCCCATCGTGACGCGATAACCATGTTGTACCCGTAAACAAGTCGCACCACGATCGCGACTTGTTTGGACTTTTCCGGGTATACACCCCGAATCACGCGAGCCGCCGCCCTGGCCACATCGGCATCGGACGTCATGGGAGCATCAAGGGTCAAGTTGGCCTGTAAATAGCTGCTGGTTTGGCTTTCTCCGTTTCTATAGACGAATGACTTGCCATCCACAAAACCAGCACTGCGCACATGCGGTTGCTGCAGGAGTTGCTGCTGCACCGCCAATATGGGTTGAAAGGCTGCCTGATGCGCGATCAGCTCACCTAGCAACGGCGCGCCAAACGCCAACAATGCGATCAATCCGACTACAACGAGATGTCCGCGCCACATGGCGACCGGCGGCAGGCGGAGTCCTGCGGGTTTGACGTTAACGACGTACGACCGCACAACCAGGTCGTGCAAAGACTGCCGTGTTCTCCGATTGAACACGTACAGATAAAAAATGCTCAGCGTTCCCCCGAACAGAACAAGTGAGACCAGGGTACCCACGAATGCGGGCTCTGATTGGAAATCGATGGGCAGGTAGTTAAAGAAAAAAGGAATCCCGAAAGCTGTGTAACGCAGTAGCGAGCGCGGCAACGAAAGACACATGCCGTGCTCATCGACCACCCGCAAACCCAACCAACGCTTGGCCAATGTTTGACCGTTGCCAACTCGGCTATTGAATACACCGAAATACGAGATAGCGATGATAAAGCCTATGATGCGTGCATACACACCAAGCCTGGCTAGCGTGTCAAACAAAAACATGCCAAGCACGTAACCGACTGCACCAACGATTACCAAGTCGATAAGTATTGCGCCTACGCGTGGCCAGAATTTGGCGAACGTCAACTGCGGCAGTTCGTCGAACTGCCCATTCCCCTGCAATGCGTCCATATGCCCCCCCCTTTTGGTAACGAGGATTTTGCCGGAAGTTGTCCGCCATCGGGAAGATGGGCAAATTCGGAAAAGGCGCCGAAGGCAGTTAAGTGACTTTAGCCACCTCCAGTCCCTTTTGCGGCGCTGGGTAAAAGCATTACGACTTTCACATGAATCGCCTGATCCCTTCCTGCTAATTTAAACCTATCGTCGCCGTCGGCCATCCAAAGACCGTAACCCCCGATTTGGAGTCGGAGTGGCGAATTCTGGCGTTACTGGAAGAGACGCCGCAGTCAACAAGGAAAGCAAGTACATCGGCAGCCACCCCCACCCCAACAGGGCTGCTTTGACATCGATAGCCCCACCCATCACCGCGCGAGCGGATGAGCGGTTTTGCGCGCCTGAATGCCCCCTCCCCAGACCCACGAGCACAAGCATGAACATCAATAAAAAATACGCAGTCAATCGCCAGCAGAAACACGGAATCCGCTTCGCGTCCAAGCTCATGTCGACCATTGCCATGGGTGCATTGGGCGCCATGACATTCAGCGCTGCTCATGCGCAAGCCACCGACTCCAGGATCTTTGGCAAAGCGCCCACCGATGGCGCCACCATTACAGCGCACAGCGATACTGGCTTTAACCGCCATGGCACCGTCAACAGCAAAGGTCGCTACACCCTCTCCGAGCTGCGGCCGGGGACCTACGTGGTGTCGCTGGAAAAGGACGGCAAGACGCTCGCCAGCCTGTCTGGCGTTCCGCTCTTCGTGAGCTCGGCATCCGAAGTGGACTTTGCCTGCGACAACGATCAGTGCACGGCATCGCTCGCTCGCTGATCGCGCAAATAGCGACACTGGAACAAAAAGGCCCGTCGACAGACGGGCCTTTTTTTGAGCGGCTGCGCGGCGCGTTACATAAAGCCGCGTTCAGGGGCTTGCGTAGTAAACCTGCATGTTCGGACTCAATTCGTTGCCATAAAGAACGCCAGTCGATGTTGCGCGGTATCCACCTACGACATTTACCGTGTTGATCTTGTAGATAGGAGCGTCTCCTGACTGCGGTTGCCTGAAGGCGACGCCAGTTCCGCCCGGGGTTACGTTGCCCGTCATCGCGCCGTACGGAATGTTTCCATAGTTTGGATTCGTGGCACCGGATGGAACTTCAACAATGGCCTCAGCCGATGAGGCCGTGGTCTGGCTGCTTTGCTGAGTGGTCGAGAACGACCAGTTCTTGCTGTAGTTCCAAATGGCAAGGGTGTAGCTGCCATTGTTATTGGTGACGCTCCCTATGATGTGATCGCCCGGGCTTATCGGATAGGTGGCGGTGCTTATATACACGGGGGGCGCCGGGTACATCTCGTACCAGGCTTGAAAAGTTGGCGCGCCAGTCGCGCAACTAATTGCCACTCCCGTTTGTTGCACGGTGCCGTTCGAGTAGCCATTTAGTCCAACCCATTCGGCAACTAGATTCGATGTGGAACTGCACGTTACCGAAGTAGGTATATTGAATATGGCGCCAACGCTCGTGAAGTTGTGCGTGCTGTCCGATTGAGCAGCACCACCCCAATTTCCAGACGTGACCGTGGTTGTGCTGGGAGGTGCCAGTTCTGTTGAATCGCCTTTGGTGAATACTTTAATCATGGGATGGCCGATGTAGCCATCAGCGGTAATAAACCCAGCATCTGGAGTCAACGATTCATGCATACCCAGAGAAGGCGTTGCGGTTGTTCCGTCGGCGGGTGATGCAGCGACAACCGACGCTGATTGCAATAACACCAATGACACTGCTGCCAGTGAAAAGATAGCCTTCATGTAACTACCCCTTGATGGTCTGCCCATTGCAGACCGGGGCATACTAGTAAGGCGTCATGGAATAGATCCGTCAGACATCATCCATCTAATTTGTAGTCTAACTCCTACTTTTTGTGCACGAATCGTGACGACCAAACAAAGAGGACGGAGCTAGTTAACGTGACTTAATTACCTCTGGACCAGTAAAAGCCCAACCCGCCCCGTTTTCTTGAGTTAATTCAGCCGCACCCATTTCTTGTTTACATAGACACAAATGCCACCTTCAGAACAAGGCTCCAGTTTACCTGCCGCTTCCGCCGCATTGATTTGCTCCACCCACTGGACCTGCTGCAGATTCTGATGCGCATGCCACACCACATAGACGGCCATGGCAATCACCGCCACGGAACCTAGGGTCGCCGCAACGAATGCTTTCCATGCGTTCGCGGTGTGCATCATGCTCAACGCGTGGATGCGCTGCTCCAGCGCGTTGGTGGAAATCTCCACCTTGCCTGCACACGCAATAAGTCGTCTCTCGATATCACCAGTCGCCACCCCTGCCCCCGCAACAATGGCACCGGCCGCCGTTTGCTGAAGCCGTTCGACCGCCTGTTTCCCCGCACTTTCGGCGGTGAGCGCAAGGTTCTGCGCGGTTTGGCTCATCCTTTGCGTGGCCTGATGCGATTCCATCACCACGCGATCGCTGAGTTCTTTCAGATTGTGGGCAAACATCCCCACTTGCACTGCCAATGTTTCAACATCCTGCTGTGCCATATCTCCTCCCTTACATGGATCGGCCGGCCCGCTGTTGCATTTGGCGGGCCTGCGCTTGTGCCTGTTGCTCGGCCAGAGCCTGAGCTTGTACTTGTTGCCGATTGAGTTCGGCGCCTTGCGCTAGCAGGGCCTGGCCGCTGAGCGAGTTCTCATAGGCTTTGCCGATGGCGCAAAGCGAGTCCATATCTTTGTTGGCCGCGGCATGGCACATGGCCTGGAACATGTCGTGAATTGAGCTGTGCCTGGTAATACCTTGCGCATGGCTTGGTGTGTGGCTCGTTTTAGCCGAATTGCTTTGCAGCGCATTCTCGCGTTCTTTCACGACGTCGAGGGTCTTCAGGCCTACAGCGCGGTTGGCGGCACGCCCTTCAAGCTCTGGTGCCAACGCCGGGATGTGGTTGAGTAACTGGCGTTGTCCGTGAATTGCCTGAAGAGTTTCCACACCGGCAATGCCGTCGCTAAGTAAGCTGTGATCGCTTTGGAAAGCACGAACGGCGGCTTCAGTGTTGCTACCGAAAAGCCCATCTGGCTGCAATGTCTGGCCTCGGTTACCGGCATAGCCGAGCATTGCCAAGTCAGCTTGCAATGCAATCACGGCGTTGCCGTGAGCGCCTTGACGGAGAGTGCCGTCGGCCGTGCGGCGATGGCTGGGTTTGCCAAAATCCGCATGATTGCGCTTATCGAAGCCCGGGTCTGTTGGCAGGACCGTATGAGTCTTCTCATACTGTTGAACAAATTCTTCGTATTTGCCTACATAAGGCATGACGTGTTGCTTGGATAACTCAAGGCCACCCGAGTCCGCAACCGGGCCATCATGATGATATTTATAGATGTATTCCTCTCCATGGGCATATCTAGTAGCGATAGCAGCATTATCTTTGTAATGCTCAACTAATGCCTCTGCCTGCTTGGTGAGATCGCCACGGTTGCTATCGTCAATACCGTATTTTGCGCCAGTTTTCGCGACGAATTGCCCCAACCCATATGCCGTCGTCGTTCCGGCAGCAGCGTCTGGATTAAACCCAGATTCATATCGTGCGATGGCTAAAACGTAGGCAGTTTGATGTGCATTCAAACCGCCGCGTTCAGAAGCTTCAATGAGCGCATCGATCACTCGTGATTGCACTTCTGGACTTGCATCCCCAAGTATGTGCGAATTGCCTGCGGGTCTCCCAGGCGATCGATCAATATGGTCCCGATAGTGAGTCTTATCCTCTGTGAGGATTTGATCGTCGCGATACGCTAAGCCCCTTTTTTGGATCATCGAGTCGTAGATTTCGTTACTGGACATTGCTTATAGCTCCTTAAAACAGACAGGGTTGCCATTAGCATCCAGAGGATCACCATCGCATTGGAGGTATTCTTCTTCAGATTTTCCAAGACCCAACTTTTTACTCCATGAAGTGAAATCAATATTGTTGGGAGCCTTATCCCGTGGCGGCTCCATGCCCTCGATGTTTAGAACGGATGGATAACTTGAAGTTAGAAGTTTTCCGTGCGTATCGTAGATGTGAAACCACTCGCAATACTCACACCCGGCCGGTAGCTCGCCATACTCCACGACGAAATAGCTGAGAGCATTCTTTGAGGAAACGGAACAAGCCAAACCGACTGGCGATAGCTTTTCCATGCCTTTTGGGGTTGCCATTTTTGAATAGCGTCCGCTGCCATCTTTCAACATAAGGGACGGATGCAGACAATCTAGCTTTCCACCATGAATAGCGAGGCATCGCAGGCTCATCTCCGCATCACCACATTTCTTGGAAACAACGATTACGCCAAGACTGTCTCCAGTTGCAAGGCAACTCAATGGCATAGCAAATAGCAACAAGGCAACCAACAACAACATCCTTTTCATGACGGCTCTCCTGCAGTTATGACAGCCTTCTCCTGCCGATGAGACATGGTGTTGCTCCTCCTTGATATGACTCAGTGAATGCGATGAACAGAACATTTCCTGCATTAAAGGTCGCGGCAACCCATCGCCACCATTCTCTGCGTCGGCCTGCTCCGGTAAAAATTAAATGCCGTGGACCCAAGTACTGATGCACTAGCCGTAGACACGTCCTCTTCGTCTACTGAGGCTTCTGCATACACGAAACCTGCAGCAAGGACTACTTCATAGAATTCGTTTTTCCCTGTGTTTTCGGCCGTGCCGTATCCATCTCGCGCGCAATGGCCGGCGATTAGCTTGATCGTGTCTTCGGGTAGCAGCTGTTGCCGAATGATCTCTTGATAGTTCTCGCTCGGGTAGAACTTCATCAGCGAAATGGAATAGACCTGATTGGCATCACCGCTCAATGTCACCCCTACATTGCCTTCATTGCCTTTTATCAGACCAAAATCAATACCGACCTTTCCATTTGGCATGTCTACAACGCCGAATCCAGCAAGCAGAAGCTTTCCTCGTCGGTGATAGGATCTCTCCGTTTGGCGAGCTTCGGCACTTTTTACAGGTGCCTTGTCGCTCCATTGCACACCGGGAACATTCGCAAAAGACGACCATGCAGCCCCTTCTTTTGCGATAAGCAGGTTCAACAGGCTTTCCAGGGGGCCTGGCTCACACTTTTCCTGCAGAGCCTCAGTCTTGGCCTCACACGAGGCAGCTTTCGCAACCGACGATGCTGGCGCAGCACCATCGGCGCCACGGGTCGCCGGCGATGCGCATAATGCAAATAGGCAAGCGAAAAACAGACGTTTCATACCACTCCCGTGTCTTCGTATATTTTTTGAGGAATGAAACAAGCACCCGCCTCGACGTTTCTTACTAACAGAGATAAAACTTGGCCATGCATGCTATTTCGCGTCATCGAAGGCGTAGCCGGTGCAGCTATTGAATGCGCGTAACAGCGCGCCGACAATAGTCCGACGCCGCTTTGCGTTGCCGGTTTTGGCCTGACACGCAGCACTTTCGGCGGTGAGCGCAAGGTTCTGCGCGGCTTGGCTCATCGCCTGATGCGATTCCATCACCACGCGATCGCTGAGTTCTTTCAGATTGCTGGCAAACATCCCAACTTTCACTGCCAGCGCTTCAACATCCTGCTGCCCCATATTTCCTCCCTTACATGGTTCGGCCGGCCCGCTGTTGCATATGGCGGGCCTGAGCTTGTACTTGTTGCCGATTAAGTTCGGCGCCTTGCGCCAGCATGACTTGCCCTGCGTGCGAGTTCTCATAGGCTTTGCCAACTGCACAAAGTGCATCCATGTCTTTATTGGCTGCGGCCTGACATATGGCCTCGAACATGTCGTGAATTGAGCTGTGCTTGATAATGCGTTGCGCGAGGTTTGTCTCGGTCGCGGCACCCTGAAGCGTAGACGCGTGCATAGGCGATACGAAATCCGGCCCTTTCAGCCGCATGGCATCACGACCCTCTAACTCCGGAGCGAAGGCAGGAACGACACCCAATAACGCATGTTGGCCATCAATCGCTCGCAAGGTGTGGTCGCCGGCCACGCCATCGCTCTGCACGCCGTGATTGCGCTGAAGAGCTTCGACAGCCTCACGAGTACTGGTGCGAAATTTGTTATCCGTCTTTAGGGGACTTCCCCGAAAATCGGTACGGAAATGTGCCAACTGTCCGCGTAGAAGCCATATTTGTGATGGGCATCGTAAATGCTCTCGATGTCACCTGACGTGTTTACGTCAATGGTCATGTGATCTTTGATAAAGCTCATCAAGCAACTACCACTGCCCGTCGATTCACATGTAACTGCTTCTGGCAATTTCGTACTTAGTGCACAGATATTCGCGTCTGAAACATTTGGATTGTCGGCGCATATTTCTTTGTATTTGGATCCCAGCATGCTATCGAGAAAACTTGAAGAATCTCCGGCGGGGCTCCACTGATCTGAAAGCAGCTGCGTCCTGAAGGCCATATAGCTCATTCCCTCTTGGTACTTAGGACCAAGCTCTTTTGCAGGCAACGCGGAAGACCCAGGCCTCTCGGGTTTTAACGAACCCGATGCCATTGTTGGAGAAACTGTAGCCGCGGAAGGCGCAAACTGTTCAACACCAGACGCTGGCGTTGCTGAGTTGCACGCACATCCCCAAAATGAGAGCACGAGTAGGCAGACGACTTTGGTGCCTTTCATGTGCTGACTCCAGCAGTTATGACAGACTTCTCTTGTCGATGAGACGCGGCCTTAATAATCAACTTTACCGAGGATTCCCTGTCGATCCCTAACTCGTTGGCCATGATTAAATCTCCTTAATTGGCTGGCTGACTACTTAATCTCAATTTCTTGCCTCTATTGGCACGACCGTCATCCGATCGCCAATCAATCTCTCCGTTTTTACACTGATCTTGCCCGAACCTTCCGAAGTACTCTCCGTAACTCGTTCGATCAATTTAGGCTCATCAGATTCAACTTGATACGTTTCAAAAACATGAGTGCAACATCCATCCTTAGCTGTCGTCTTAACCTTTCGATTTTCGACAACAAAGAGTCTGATGCTCCCAACTGTCAGATCGGAATACGCTTGGCTATAGACATATTTGTGTTCGGCCGCATTGAATAAATACACATCAAACGACGGTCCTCCGTATCCGCCATCTCGACCCGTCCACACAATTAGGTCATCATTCCCGTCGCCGTTAACGTCACTTAGCAAAAAGCTATAAGTGCCACGCACTCCACCATCAGTTAGCGGACCTTCATACAACGCATACTTGTTGCTTATGAATACTGCACTTGGCTCGATCACCTGATGGATGTTTGCAGATGAATTAGTGATGGTCAGCCGCACTCCGCTGTTGCAGACAGCGATTTCATCGGTAAAGCTGCTGCAGCCATTTGCTTTCATGTTTATCGTCACAGCATCTGCAGTGACATTTAACTCATTTTTTGCAAGCGAGGCGCTCACGCTAATTGGCGCTCTTGACGCGACGGCTGCATACGCATGAACTGGGAGTAATGAAGTGATCCAAATGATCGCCACGTATTTCATCTGTGGTTGTTCCGTTGCGTTTGAGCTCCGATGTCACAGAGCATGGTTTCGGCATCAGCCATTATTTAACCCTCATATGGCACAGCAAGTTTCCTTTGCCATCGATATGAGCCCCTTCGCACACGATGTCCTCGTCCTCGTACGCACCTAAATTCAGTTTTTTGCTCAATCCATCAAAAGATCGATTATTTGAGGTTATCGATTGGGCGGGTGCAACATTAGAGACCTTGATAGTGGCCGGATCACTTTCAGTTAGGAGATGTCCGTTGGTATCGTAAAGGTGATGCCACTCACACACATCACACCCCATAGGCAAAACGCTATACATCACATGAAAGTAGGAAGTGTTGTCGCTTTTTGATACAACGCAGGCTATGCCTGTTGGCGAACTGTCTTTGAGCCACCGGGGGAGAGGCAGCCTTCTTATTGCACCCCTTGACCTGTAGACCAGTGATGGATGCAAGCAATCTGCCATTCCATGGCCAACTGCAGTGCACCGCAGACTCATCTCAGCGCCGCCGCATTTCTTGGAAACCACTGTTACACCAAGATTGTCGCCACTAGCTACGCAGGTCAAAGGCGTAGCGAACAGCAACACAGCAATCAATAACATCTCTTTTTTCATTTCGCTTCACTGAAGACATGGCCGAAAAGGCCATTCAAGGCGTACCAAAGGGTGCAAACAATAGGCCGATTCTTCGCCGCACTGTGGGCAACTTCCTGTCCTGCGACGACTTACCTTTCTGGCGCGTACTAAAGACAGACCAGCCAAAGGCAGGTTAGCCTGATCACGGAATAGCTTTGAATGTGCAAACCGTGATGAGAGCTCCTATGCGTCGTTATCTGATTTTGTTTCTGCTGCTCACAAGCTTTACTGTCCATGCTGCGACATCGCTGCGCGTTGGCAACAAGGTGCTGACAATCGGCGACAGCGCAGCGCGGGTGCAGGAATTGATGGGGCAGCCGACGATACGTACCTTTGTGCGCCGGCAGTCTGGTGGTCTGCCAGATAATCAGCTGGCGCCCGGCGAGCAGTGGCAATACTCGCAGGATGGAAAGACGATTGTCATCACTGTCATTGGTGGCAGAGTTACCAACTTTGAAACGCTGTACCATTGATTCGTAGAGCAGCCGTAAAAAAGTGCCCTGGCTTTTTTTCCGCTCGCTGAACTCGCAAATAGCGACACTAAAACAAGAAGGCCCGTCGACAGACGGGCCTTCTTGTTTTCAAAAGAGCGGTCAGATTGGGCTTACCAGAATAGTGGCCACCATGTCGCCGCTTGATCTACGAGATCCGTTTGCATGAAGACGGCTGCGGCCGACTTCATGCTTTCCGTTCACCGAAGCCAGACGGTGGCTATACGTTGACCCAGACCGGCTGGGAACCAACAAGCACCGTTTGCCTTCCGGTGCGGCCCGCTTGCAATACACGTCAACGACAGCCACCGTGTTTTGGGCGGAGTCGCTCAACACAAACCTTCTCGCCACCCCGGGATCGGTGGAGTTGTCGATAGCCACTGCGACGAACGGCTGCGAGGCCATGCCCTGCTTCCGCATGGCTTCCCACCCCTCGGCCGCACGCGCCGCTTGTACGTACTGCCTGTGCGTGTTGCCGACAAGGGCCTCCAATCCGTAACCCATGGGTAAGTTGACGAAGTAGGTCTCGTATTGCACCGCTGGTGCGGTGACGGTGAAATTTTGCAAATTAGTGGCACGAGTCTGGTCTTGGGCGACACTGATGCTGCCGGCACAAGCAAGACTGAGTGCGACGGTCGAGGCAATAATCAGGCGTTTCATATTATGACTCCCTACGGACGCCTATGTCCGCGGGAGAATTGTGCGGTGGACGAGAGAAACAAAACGCGACAAAAGGCGAAACAAAATGGACGAAGTTCGTTAAACACGAGTAACGCTCTCTATCTCACTTTCGACATGTCGATTTTGACGTGCGTCATTCGTCGAGTTTGTATGTTGTTTGCCGAGAATTCGAGGCTTTTTTTGAAAGCGAAGCCAAGCGCATTGTCACCATGACTAATGGCCTAGATAGCACTCGACTCAGCTGAAAACTCGTCTCGAATCACTGCCCGTAATCTGCCTGCAACGATACAGAGAGAAAAAGAGCGCTGATCGTGCCAAAAAAACCATTACGACTTTCACATGAATCGCTTGACCGCTCCCTGCTAATTTAAACCTATCGTCACCACCGACCATCCAATGACCGTAGCACGCGATTTGGAGTGGATGTATCGGAGTGGCCGCAGCGAATTCGGGCGTTACAGGAAGCGACGCCGCAATCAACCAGGAAAGCAAGTACATCGGCAACCACCGCTCCCCAACGGTGCTGCTTTGACATCGATAGCCGAACCCATCGCCGCGCAAGCGGTTGAGTGGTTTTGTGCGCCCAAGTCCCTTCCAGAAAAACGAAAAAAAGGGCTCTGATCATAAGGTTGCCCCACGTTTTGCGACCGACAGTCGTCAACAAATCATGGGGATAGATTTGGAGTGGTATGCCACATGCTTTTTTGCTCGTCATCCCGGCGCAGGCCGGAGGCGCTTCACAACAGCGAAGCTGGTCATCCAGTTTGAATACCAGTGCGAAGCACTCAACAACTAAAAAGCTATTCAGTGTGCTGCGCACGCGTATTTCATTGGATCCCGGCCTGCGCCGGGATGACGAGCAAAAACGTGGGGATACCTCAGGCTCCGATCCTTTTTACGTGCAACCCTATTCGATCCCGACGCATCTCATCCGCACGTCCCTCAAACAGTGCAAGGAGGTTGGTGCGTATGTCCGTTGAATCCATCTATCGGTCCGCCGTGCTGGCGGGCTTCGTTGTGTGCATGCTGCCGTTTGCCGCCCATGCTGCGGATCTAACCGTCACCGTGGACGGCCTGCGCAATGCCAATGGCACGGTACGGCTTGAGCTGGATGGTTCGGAGGCCGCCTGGAACAACAAGGCCAAAGCTACCGCCAAGGGCGATGTCAAAGCGGCGGTTGGTGCGGTGACCTACACCTTCAGCGACATCCAACCCGGTACTTACGCACTCGGCGTTTACCAGGACGAAGACAACAGCGGCAAGCTACGCACCAACTTCCTTGGGATTCCCAAGGAAGGCTACGGCTTCAGCAACAATCCCTCCGTGATGCGGATGCCGACTTTCCAGGAAGTGCAGTTCACCGTGGCACAGCAAAACACGACTGTCCTGATACATCTCAAACACGGCATATGAAGGGATAGATGGTTCGATGACGTCGCCGCCAGGTGACGTCATCGAATAAATAACGGTACCTGGTACCGTTATTCCTTGGTACCGTTATTCCTTCCCCGTCTTGCCAGCTGAAAGTCAGCGCTAATCAGGCTCACCCAAATCCTCGGCGGCGAACGCCTATATGGCGACGCTTTAAGAATTTGCCTAATTGCCCGCAGGGCTGGCACCTCTCATCATATCGTCAGAATCTGGGAGGAATCGGCAATGCATAAGGGCAACGAACGAGGATTGGCGCGTTTCGCACTGCAATGCACTCTGTGGGCAGAACGGTGGTTTCCCGATGCATGGGTGTTTGCGGCGCTGGGGGTGCTGGTGGTCGCGCTGGCAGCGATGGGCTTTGGCGCCACGCCGAAAGCCGCCGTGAGTGCATTCGGTGACGGCTTCTGGAGCCTGATCCCTTTCACGATGCAAATGGCGTTTGTGGTGATCGGCGGTTATGTCGTGGCCACGGCACCGCTTGTTGCACGCTTTATCGATGTTCTGGCGCGTGTGCCGCGCAGTGGACGCGCTGCGATCTGTTATGTCGGATTGATCAGCATGCTGGCGTCGTTGCTGTCGTGGGGTTTTTCGCTGGTGTTTGGCGGCTTGCTGGTGCGCGCGCTGGCACGGCGCGAAGCGTTGCACATGGATTACCGCGCAGCCGGCGCCGCGGCGTATCTCGGCTTGGGCGCCGTGTGGGCGATGGGATTGTCTTCATCGGCCGCGCAGTTGCAGGCGAACCCGGCGAGCATGCCGCCGGGGTTGTTGAAGATCACGGGTGTGCTGCCTTTCAGTCAGACGATTTTTCTGTGGCAGTCGATCGCGCTGACGAGTGTGCTCATCGCGGTGTCACTACTGATCTGCTGGTTCACTGCGCCATCGAAAGACCATGTACGCACCGCGCAGGACTTTGGCGTGACGGAAACAGCCACACCGGCACTACCGCCGCGCAGTCGACCGGGCGAGTGGCTGGAATACAGCCCTCTGCTGTCGCTGCTGATCGGATTGCTCGGTTTCGGCTGGCTCGCTTATGAATTCGCGAGCAAGCCGGCGGTGACGGCCATTGCGAATCTCAACACGTACAACCTTTTGTTTCTCACCGTTGGCCTGGTACTGCACTGGCGGCCGCGCAGCTTTCTCAATGCGGTCTCGCGTGCGGTGCCGAGTACGGCCGGCGTGCTGATCCAATTTCCGCTGTATGGCGGTATCGCGGCATTACTTACGCACGCACCGGGCTTCGGCGATGAAACCTTGGCGCACCGGTTGTCCGGGATGTTCGTGCACATCGCCTCCACCGAGACATTTTCGCTGGTGATGGGGGCTTACTCCGCCGTGCTTGGTTTCTTTGTGCCATCGGGCGGCGGAAAGTGGCTGGTCGAAGCACCGTACGTAATGCAGGCAGCGAACGACCTGCATGTGCATCTGGGCTGGGCCGTACAGGTTTACAACGCCGCCGAAGCGCTGCCGAATCTGATCAACCCCTTCTGGATGCTGCCGCTGCTCGGCGTGCTCGGGCTGAAGGCGCGCGATGTGGTCGGCTTCACCTTCATGCAGATGCTGGTGCATGTGCCGCTGGTGCTGGGTCTGCTGTGGCTGCTTGGCCGTACGCTTACTTATGTACCGCCGGTGATGCCTTAAGTGAGAACTGCCTCCTGCAAACAGGAGGAGAGAGTAAAGTTTTGGTGATCGACTGCATTGTTCCGCGATATTGCCTGACATCCAGCGATGAAACCTTCGAGAGATAGTGAGTGATCTGGCCTCACCGCCTTTCGGGTGATGGAACAGCCATCCACTCACGAACGGAATAGAGGCAATGGCAATATTTTATGCAGTTGTAGAAGATGACCCGCTCGACAGCGGCGGCCGGGTTTTGATGGGTAATCGTCGCAGCACGATTACCGGGCCGGATGGTAGACCGCGCCGAATGGCGTTTCTTGGTGATCAGGCTTGGTGCGATACGTGCAAGAGCCTTGGTGAAATCGTTGCCTCGCCGGGTTCACCACAACAAAGGCGAATTTTTGATGCCACGATTGGTCAGCGACAGGCGTTAGGCGACGATCTCGTGCTATGCAAATGCGCCAAGCATCCCCGAATCATTCCAATGTATGGGCGCAAATTCAGCATAACCGTCAACAGCGCAACTGCGGTCGCACAAACAGCTACTGCAAATAGTCCAACTGCGACCGCCGACTCCGTAATCGATGATCTCGATGAAATCATTGAGCAAAGCTTTGCGTTGCTCGACGACGGAACAACTCCTGTGGATGGATACCGCTACGATCTTTACAGCAATGGCCTTCTGCATACCCATAAGGGTTCATATTCAAACGGAGAGACGGCAAGCGTTCAAGGACAGACAACCTTGAGGCTCGTCACATGGATTGAACGAGACTCGGCGAGTAAAGATGTATGAATGATCCATATCCTTTCGGTGAGCATGATTCGGGCATTTCTCAATATGCCTTATCTGATTCTCCACTCTCAGCTCCAATAGATGCACAAACAAGGCAGCTTGCGGCGATGGCGTACGGCGAGGCATCGACTCAAAACAACTCCGACGAGATGATGGCGCTGGCAAGTGTCCTCGTAAGGCAGCGGGACGCGCGGGGCTATTCTGATATAGCGACATTTGCGTCTAAGGAGCGTTCGTTTTCATACGTCGTGAGTGACGGCAATGTGCGCTATCAGGCATTGATGAAAGCATCCGACAAAGAGATAGCAAATAATATGGGCATGCAAGCAGCAATTGCTGCCGCCAAAAACGCACTGAACGGGGGACCAGATAAATCTAATGGCGCCTATTTTTGGGATGGCGCGGATATCAAGACGAACTACGCGCACCACGCTAAGGTTAAGAGAGGGATAAAGATCACAAATCCGAGCCACAACATATACGGAATTAGTGATTCTACTAAGCTTGTTATTCAATATAGGTATGTAAAGACCAAGAACAAGAAAACAGGAAAAATTGCAATCAAGCAGGAGGAGATCGGTCGCTACGATCATCTATATGAATCGACCGCTGGAATTGGTGGGACGATTTTTTGGAAATTTGGTCAAGCGTACCTAAACGCAACACATGCAAAGGTTTATAAATGAAGCAGATCATCCTCGCCGCTGTGTTACTGGCAATATCTTGCGTAGTATTTGCCACGCCGCCATCAGAACAGTTGGTGCGTAGTTGCCTGCAGGACCGTGCCGCTGCGTCGTCGATTGTTGTTCATAATCTTGACACCACGAAGGTCATAGAAGAAGACGACTATTCTGACGGCTTCAATACACCTTACTACTTTAAATACAAAGGTGGCGATGTTGGCTACGCAGAACGAAAGGATTCCAGAGCCCTCATCTTCATGGGAAAGCTCTACAGGCTGTCATCAGCTATCTCACTGGGAGATAACCGTGGGCCGCCAACTGATTTCACCCCTAGTCTTGCGGACTGGAGCATCGTCACCGAAGGGGCGCAGAAGTACCTTTGTGTAAGCTTCAATTTTGACGGGCTAGGTCAAAGCGGGGACTTTCAAAACGTCCACGGAGGGTATTTGCTAAACACCATGACCAAAGAGTTATATTTTGTAGTGCGCGACATACGGTAGTAGCACTTCGCTTCGCTTCGGTTCCGTACAGAACATAAGAACAAAGCGAACAAAAGGGACTGAGATAGTTAAAGAGATTTAATTACTTCCATCCTTTTATCTGGCTTTTATAAATCCCTTCCTCGCCTCAGCTTAACCTCGCTCTTGCTCGGGCACCCGATGCGACGCCGAGCAAATCGATCGGTGCACTCTGTGACGTCATCAAAATATCTTTCGGCGAGTTCCCTAACTGCCGAAAAGCTGTTTATGCGATACATGTCGGTGCCTAGATCGTTAGAGGGCGACATTCGAGTCAAACCGGGTCGAATGCTCAACATGGGAACTAGATATTGATCGAAGACAATTTCGCCAGTTTTATCGAGCCGGATAAGTAGTAAGAAGTCTGCTCGCTGAGAAGGTCGGACTTGAAATATCCACTCGATTTTTCCTGCCCTGTTCGGCCTTGCTCGAATCAGCCTGATAAAGATGCTCCACCTGTTATCGACAAGCACGATGTTGTGCTTTCTATCGGGCACAACCAGGTGCTCATCAAGACGAAGCTCATCCATGAGTTGATCAAGAGCGTTTTCGGTATCGATGCGTTTTGTTCGATTTCGGTCGATGTAGGAGCAATTTTTGAAGGTAGGTATGCCGGCCATCTCATATGCTCTTAGGAGCGTTCCGAAGCGGTCTCGATAAGTCGTGTACTTGGGCATCTCGTAACTACTCTCGATAACGCTCTTGCTGATTCTTCCCCTTTCTTCGTACAGTCTCTTCAGCATCCTTATCATCGTTTCATCGTCAAACGTTCGAAAGCGGTATTGGATGCGTTCGGCAGCCTCACGGAACTGCGTTACTGGAATGAGGGGTGGAAATGCATGTTCATAGCGAATGACCTTGCAGGGTGATTCCGGGTGCGTCTTGCGTGTGAAGCGGTCGTCGTAACATCTAAAGATCATGGTTCCGATATAGCGTTCATCCGTGAGCAGTTTTCTGATCTTGTAAAAGGTCCAAGGTGCGCCACGCAACCAAGTCGAAGGATCTTTATTCAGGTCATCCATGATCTGCGTCGCCTGCAGATTCCTTATGGTGAACGCGTCAAATATCCGCCGAACTACGGCAATTTCATGCTCTGGTCCGGGGACGACCCGAACCCGGTCACCGTAACCACGCCTGCGCTGCCCGTCTTCGAGTGTTCCCAACACTCGGCCATCCGGTGTGACTATTGCGCGGCGTAGACCTATACCGACATAGCTACCTTGGTGATATCCAAGGGCGGCTAACCTCTGATGGGCCTGAGACACTTTGACGGACAACTCCCGGCTGTACTCAGCAGCCATAGCGCGCTTGAGGTTTTTGAGGATGCCCGAGATTGGTGCTGCGTAGTCATCAAACGCCTCCGCGCAATAAATCACGTTCACGCCAGCTCGCTTACAAATGTGTTCGTAATAAGCAGCCTCGTCGGTGTTCTGAAAGCGCCCCCACCGACTGACGTCATAGGTCAGCACAACTTCGAATTGTCGCTCCGGCTTTTGCACATCCCGAATCAACTCTTGCAGCCCCTTTCGTCCCTCAAACGTCAGACCGCTCTTGGCCTCGTCTGAATACGTTCGTGCCACGGCAATATTGTGCTTCTCCGCATAAGCGAACAAAGCATGTGCTTGGTTAGCAAGCGAATACTGCTGCTTATCGGTAGACATTCTCATGTAGAGAACACCCCTACGGCTTGGCGTTTGCACCTCGGCATTTGAATGGATCGGCTCGCGACTCATAGCAATGACCTCTTGGAGGCGATGGACTCGCTGATTATCAAAGCCAGGGCGTACGCGCCTCGGCCAAATGAAGGCAACAGCTAGTGTGCGCCTTTCGGAAAAATGCAACCGATTTCGGAACAACGATTCAACCCGCTTCGTCCGCACGTTGTTGCGCGTGACGTCACCTTTGATAGCTGCACGCGAAACAGCATCGGCCGTAATCGTTGATCAGCGTGCGCTGACAGACGTTCGCAGGGTGGCGTGCGAAGGTCGCCGAGTCGGGCGCGGCGTTCTCGTGGCACCAAACCGCCCGACGCTCAGTGAAGTAGCGCGGACCGCATGGGGTGGAGCCCATACGATCCGCTAACCACAACTAACTTTCAGGAGTTAATCATGGCTAAGCCCGATGATACGGCACTCGTTTGCCATCGTCCCGGCCCCAGAGTGCGCACAGCGTATTTCTTCACCATCGTTTTCCCGAAACGATGTCGGGCAATCAGGGCTAACGACTAAACGGACCATCCATTTCCGATAGTCCTTGCAGGATTTTTCCTGCAGCCCGTCACGCCGTATGCAATGTACGGCGTGATCTAAGCGTGCACATGCACAGGGTCGCAGTTTGCGGCCGATCTCATCGCGCAAAGGAACAACGATGAAAGAGAAAGCTCCAGGAGCCTGGCTCACACTCAACACCAGTTACTACCCTGCCCCCATCGGCAACCCGCTCGCCCTGCTGGACGATGCTTACACGTTGCTGGAAAGCGCCCAAGGCATCGTCCACCTCATGCGGGATGCACTACAACTCTCTCCCTGCGTCGACCCGCGCGCGCTAGCGCTTGCGCTGAAAGGTGTCGAAACGCTTATGGAAATGAGCGCCGGTTCTACCGAAGCGGCCCATGTGCGCTTCGAGGAGATTGGGGACGGCTGGGTTGCCAGTCATTGAAGCAAGCAGGGTGGGTTGAACAAGGGAAACTCAAGGAAACGGGACTACTCCAGACAGTGTCCTTTTGAGACGCTTTTTTCTGCAATCAGAGAGGCGTTGCGGTCGTAACAATGCAGGCCAGCACCTACCTTTATTAGTCAGATGGCTTACAGCGACTAACAATTGAAACCCATTCATCACCGTTAACGAACTGTCGCATCCTCGAATCGCGCTTGTTCGTAAAGAAAAATCATTAGGCAAGGTTCAGAACCAACAGCGCACCCGCAAATACTGCCAACCATTCGAATACGTGAGGGGCCTGAGAATGAATAAGTCGACCTGTCTTGCAGCTGCTCTACTAGTGGGCGTAATCAGCTTTCCCGTATGCAATAACGCTTATGGTAATCACGTTAATATGCCAACGCCTTGCCAAGCAGGTGGCGGGACGCTATCCGTTGCCAAGAGAACACTGACAACAGCAGACTTTCGCTACGTGGGGCAACCTGTACTCCAGAGCAGCAAATCCCGATTAGGCTCCACACCCGACGAAGTGCAAGCGAATTTTGCGGACATCATCGAAGCCAATTTTCAATACGGGAGCACGGAACATCTCCTGAACGGTCTCTCGGAACGAGAACTCAATGACCTCGCAGATTTATATGCCATACGCACGCAAGGCAATACGCAACCACTCCTGAAAATCTTTGCCAAACGTCTTAGTGACCAATCACTAATCAGAGTGGCAAAAGTGTTCGGTACTAAACAGGTGAGCGCAGCGGTCAATGAGTATGCTTCGCCCGACATACAAAGCTCATTCAATACAAAGGTGGCCGCTATTGACCCCGTGCAGCCGTTATCTGGCCTAGCAACACCTATGGCTGCTCCAACGTTAGATATGACGCTCCAGGAAATCTACCTTGAATTTCGCACTGCCCCGGTTGGCAGCGTGGGACCGACGGCAGCCATCGCCGAAACAACTATGTATAGCGCAATTTGGTTAACGGCTGCGTGGAAAACTGGTACGGCAATAGGTAACCAGCTTCACGATTTGATCGTAACTTACGATCCATCGCTAGACGATGCCATTGGCGGCACCGTGGCAGGCATGGTCGATCAAGCCAACCAATCGTGGGACCAATTCACGCAAGGAGAATATCAAAATTCTTTCGATGCGCTCTTTGGATATCCCGTTACCAATAGCGAAAATCCAGCAGGAGATTTCGGCGAGTTTTCGGACATGGACTTTTATTTAAACGCCTGTAGTCCATAAGTAGAAAAGGGTGGGTGATATACCGCGCACCCACTTAACCCGGGAGACGCCCATGGGAAGCACACGTACCTCTGGCTCGCGCTGGCTGAAAGTCAGTCTTTTCCTAGCACTGGCCATCATCGGAGTTATACAAAGACCCTCACTTGCGTCGTACCTGTTTGCCGCAGGTTTCATGTGTTGGGCATGGTGCGAGGCTTTTACAAAGCGATCGTCGCTCACGAAATTGCGCTCCACCATCGGAGAGATCTACCGTGGCTATAGAGACTCTGGACAGCGCACAGAATCAATGATTGTCGCTGTCAGCGTCCTAGGTCTGATACTTTGCACAGCGGGTTTTGTAGTGCAGTGGCAGTCCTGAGCAAGGGTACCTAGTACCGTTATTCAGGCATCGTCCACCTCATGCGGGATGCACTACAACTCTCTCCATGCGTCGATGCGCGCGCGCTAGCGCTTGCGCTGAAAGGTGTCGAAACGCTTATGGAAATGAGCGCTGGCTCTACCGAAGCGGCCCATGTGCGCTTCGAGGAGATCGGGGAAGGCTGGGTTGCCAGCCATTGAAGCAAGCGGGGCGGGTTGAACAAGGAAAACTCAACCCAACCCCGTTCTGTTCGTCTCAGAATTTCTCGCCCATCGGTAGATAGCGCCACATTCCCGGCGGCATCGCACCGTTCGGGCCCTTGCCCAACGCTACCCTGCCGATGCGCAATCGGCGGATCGACACGACGCCCAGCCCGACCTGTGCGCACATGTCGCGCAACTGTCCCACTTGCACGCCCTTGATCGCGAAGCGCAGCCGGGTCTCGTTCTGCCAACTGACCTTGCACGGCGGCAGCGCACGACCGTTGAAACTCAGGCCATGACTGAGCCGGCGCAGACCGTCGGGCGCGATCGCGCCGCAGATTTCGACGATGTACTCGTGCTCAATAAGGTCCGCATCCTCGGTCAGGCGGCGCCATACACGGCCGTCCTGGGTCAACACCATCAAGCCACTGGCCTCGGTGTCCAATGGCACCGGCGATGTCAAACGATGGAAATGGCGCCGCAGCAGGCGCTCACCACTGGGATCATCCGCCCAGCGTGTCGCCGGCGTCACCAGGGAACTGGCGGGCTTGTAAGCGTTGCTCGCATCGAACCCAGCTGGCTTGTGCAACAAGATCGTGGCTGGCTCCACCGCTTCCAGGCGAGCGTTGGGGTCGAGTTCGACACGCTCGACGGTTACCTTGTGCTGAGGCATCTCGATCACCTGCCCGTCCACCGACACCCAGCCGTTCTGGATAAATTGCTCGGCTTCGGCGCGTGAGAGCCCGAACAGTTCGGAGACACGATGGGCAAGTCGAACTGGAGCGGACATGGGAATAGCCAGGGAAGCGAGAACGCAGTGTAACGATTGGAAAGCCGTCGGTGCGCGAAGCGATGAAATGTTCGCTTCCGGGGCTAACGAACAAGGGTACCTGGTACCGTTATTCTCTGCTTTCGTTTTTCACACCCTTTGGTCAAACGATCTCAGGCAACAGCTGCATGCTGATTAGCAACTTCTGTGCGCTCAACCAGAACGAATCTCCTTGACCGATCGGAAGCGACCGCTTCCAATTTCCAATGCCTGAACCAAACATAATTGGACACTGCTTTTTCCCGAACCTCCATACCGGTTCCCAGTGAGACAATTCGATAATTCCCGTGTTCGACCCAAACTGATACGACAAGCTCGCCATCAGTACCCACACCAAGGTCGCCGGTAATCGGATCGGCGTTTCCAATCATTGATCCGAGTGTGATTTCGAGCTGACGCTTCAAAATTTGTATTGCCACTTGCTTTGCCGGATGCGTGGATATCGTAGCAATTTGAAACGCGCTCGCCCCACCCGTAGAGACTATAAGGTCGACTGGTTTATCCACCTGAAACGGGTTAATCAGGCGGATCTTCATCACAACCGCATCGTCGTGCAAGTAGAAAGAACCCACGGGGGAATTCAAGAGACTGACTGACTGAACTTCGCCAACTGCAAAGGGACCAGTTTCCACGAGATTTCCTCCCCTTACCTCTAGATAGTTAAAGAGATTTAATTACCTCTGTCACCTTCAGTACTCAGCCGTAAATTCGTTGAGCCGAAGAAATCACCTTCGAACAATTTGCCTCAAAGGCGTGCTCAAGCTCCGTAAATGGGTTCGTGCACCATTCCGCGGGCAGCCCTCTTCGCAGCGCCTCACTAAGTAGAAGAAAATACTGATCAGACAAATTTTTCCAAAATTTCCTAATTCGTTCTATACGAAGCCCAATACGTCGAACAGTATCTTTTTCATTGGCTATCTGTGCTGTTAGCGCCTTCAGGGTTTCCCATAGGCCGTCGTGAGAAATGAAGGTATCCATAAGCATCGCCTCCAGGAACGTAAAATCGGCGATCAATTCTCTTACAACATAGCCACCTAGACGTGTCGCAAAGAAAGAAGAAGAAAACTTTGGCTCTTCATGAGACGCCGTTTGAGCGAACCTCAACCTGCACAAATCTTGTATTACTTTGGTAACCGACGCATCCCCATAACCCAGCTTTCGGCAGACATCTCTGAGACTCGAACCATCTATAAATTCTGCAGTCGCATCACTACCGAATCTGACGAGGCCAGCCAACACAAACATACGAAGCATTTGCGATGATGAGCGCGACAGCCTCGAATCAAATGGGTTTCCAATTACCGAGAAAGCCTCAGAATAAACATTCTGATTACCTAAAAGAATCGCCCGAAATGCCTCATGCCTAGGAAGTACATATTTTTGCTTCAATTTGTGCAAGCTTATCGCCTTGCCAGGCTCCGTGTACCCGCGCTCAAGAAATTCTCGCGTCATACGCAATGCCAAACGGACATCTTTATTTGCTAGAACTTCTATCCTCGTCCCTATCTCGGTACCCAAAACGCTTTGTTGAATGAGTTCTGCAAAAACACTCAAATCATCTACTTCAAACCTAGCTCCATTTTCGGCAGTAAAGTGCCCCGCCTTATTTTTTAGCGCTCGATGAAGGACCATGAATCGTCTTGAAAGCACCGCCGTAATTTCCGGGGCTTCAATAGACAACGGATCAAAATCGAACGCATCGAAGGATGGATGATTTCTGTGCCTAACAAAGGTTCCTTCTCTCATCGCCAATACCAAATTTACGCTAAAACGCGAAGCAAATGATATTGCGTCTGCAAAGACCTTACCTTGGAAATCCTCGCTTTCAAATTGATCGACGTTGTCGATCACGAGAAATATTGGCTGCTTCGACGATGCATATTTGATTAGCTTGTCGACGTATGGCTTCACATTGTTGTAATCAGCCATTACAACATCAGACAGTCTTCGCTTAAATTCCTCATCAGAGCTCGCTATCAGTGACAGCGGCCCTCTTCGAAGAGAATCAATTTCATCCTTGTAGGCCGACCGGATCGCACGATCCCATGAACTAAAAAAATCGTCATTTTTAATATATTCAAATATAGCAGCATATATGGCTTCGATTGGGCGCTCCCCACCGGAGACGGCCCTTAAATCAACATATATCCAATGCGGGTATTCACGATCTTTTCTTGAAGCAAAGAAGTCGTCAGTAACCACTTGCCTCGTATAGCTTAAATATGTCGTTTTACCGGCTCCGACGCTTCCTAAAACTAACAACGCCAAAGGGCGACCGTGCTTGGCTGCATCCTCAATGGCTTTTATGAAAACCTTTGACTCGCGCTCCCGAAGGGGCCGGACTACATGTTCACCAAACAAGGCATCGTGACGCCGAAGATGCATTTTGATTCGACCATCAAACTTTGTTCTGTCCGGTGTCGGCACATAACAAAGTTCAAGAAAGTCTTTACCCCTTCCTGCAATCGTGTCTGAAAAGCAATCAATCACTTCGTTTTCAATAAGATGAAAAATTGGATTGGCTGGTCTTGCGCTATCCCGATGGACTTGAGTTCTGAGGCGACGCTCTTGCAATTGATCTTCGGTACGCCCTAGGAGTTCTCTTTCCAGAAATCCGTCGACCACCCCATCTCGAGAAAGTAACGAAACAAAGTAGCCAAGTTCTGTGCCAAGTGCTACATCAGCAGAATCGAAAACTATTGCGCTAGACCTGTTGAATTCAATTTGATCTGACCTGCTTGCCGGAAAAATGATCCACTGCGACCCATTAGTTACCACAGCAAAAGGGATAGACTTTGATCGCCCATAGTCTCTTGCCTGAATTATTGCGTCGCCAACGTCCCCCTTAACGAACCCAGGAGTTAGCTGCACTCGGCGATCCACTACTCCTTGCAAGTCAAACGAAGCTCCAGCTCGTTTGGCTTCTATGACAATCGCTGTATTAGCAGTGCGTAGCACGTAATCTATATAGCGCGCCTTCCCATCTTCACTTATTCGCTCTTCAGGGTGAATGTCTGCCAATGTCCAACCAAGTAACTGCTTGATGACATCGTCCACAACTTTCAGGCGCGTCTCTGCTTCATTGGCATGTGCCAGCTTCAGGTCACCAACGCGCTCACGTATTTCGCGAGCTACTCCAACAAGCTCTAACTGCGAGTAATCGTCCGTCATACCATTAACCCCCTGTCAGATAACGATCGGCCACTCTCTTCTTCTGTAAAAGGCCCACCGAAGTGGGCCCTTATGTCTTTACATATTCCGCCGGTACTCCCCACCCACGTCATACAGCGCATGGGAAATCTGCCCCAACGAGTTGTACTTCACCGCCTCCATCAACTGCTCGAACACGTTCTTACGCTCACGCGCGGTGTTCTGTAGCGTCTTGAGGCTTTCCGGCGCCAGGCTGTTGCGGGCTTTACCGAATGCCAGCACGTTGTCGATCTGCTGACCCTTCTCTTCTTCCGTGGAGCGGATGAGTTCGATTTCGGTGGCGATTTCACCGCCGTGGTCTTTGGGCAGGAAGGTGTTGACGCCGATGAGCGGCAGGCTGCCGTCGTGTTTCTTTTGTTCGTAGTACATCGATTCTTCCTGAATCTTGCCGCGTTGGTACATGGTGTCCATGGCGCCGAGTACGCCGCCGCGTTCGCTGATGGCTTCGAATTCTTTGTAGACGGCTTCTTCGACGATGTCGGTGAGGGCATCGACCACGTAGCTGCCCTGCCAGGGGTTTTCGTTGAAGTTGAGGCCGAGTTCTTTGTTGATGATCATCTGGATGGCCACGGCGCGGCGCACGCTTTCTTCGGTGGGCGTGGTGATGGCTTCGTCGTAGGCGTTGGTGTGCAGGCTGTTGCAGTTATCGAACAATGCGTACAGCGCTTGCAGCGTGGTGCGGATGTCGTTGAACTGGATTTCCTGCGCGTGCAGGGAGCGGCCGGATGTCTGGATGTGGTACTTCATCATCTGGCTGCGTGCGCTGGCGCCGTAGCGTTCGCGCATGGCGCGTGCCCAGATGCGGCGGGCGACACGGCCGATGACGGTGTACTCCGGGTCCATGCCGTTGGAGAAGAAGAAGCTTAGGTTGGGCGCGAAGTCGTCGATGTGCATGCCGCGCGCGAGGTAGTACTCGACAATGGTGAAACCGTTGCTGAGGGTGAAGGCGAGCTGGCTGATCGGGTTGGCGCCGGCTTCGGCGATGTGATAACCGGAGATGGAGACCGAATAGAAGTTGCGCACTTTGTGGTCGACGAAGTACTGCTGGATGTCGCCCATCATGCGCAGCGCGAATTCGGTGCTGAAGATGCAGGTGTTTTGCGCCTGGTCTTCCTTGAGGATGTCGGCCTGCACGGTGCCGCGCACGGTTTGCAGGGTTTCCTCTTTGATGCGTGCGTACGTTTGTGCATCGACGAGTTGATCGCCGGTGACGCCGAGCAGGCTTAGGCCGAGGCCTTCGTTGCCTTTGGGCAGGTCGCCGGAATACGTCGGACGCTGCTTGCCGGCGAAGAGTTCGTCGATGCGCTTTTGCGCGGCGGCCCAGCGTGCGGGATCTTCCTTCAGGTATTTCTCGACGTTCTGGTCGATCGCGGTGTTCATGTACATCGC
Source organism: Dyella psychrodurans (assembly GCF_003363265.1). GTDB lineage: Bacteria > Pseudomonadota > Gammaproteobacteria > Xanthomonadales > Rhodanobacteraceae > Dyella_B > Dyella_B psychrodurans. Next base: position 49,559 of record NZ_QRBF01000012.1, read on the forward strand.
GAGGATGATCGGCGCGGGACCGTTGATGGTCATCGAGACGGAACTGGTCGGCGAGCTGAGGTCGAAGCCGGAGTACAGCTTCTTCATGTCGTCGAGCGTGGCGACGTTGACGCCGGAGTTGCCGATCTTGCCGTAGATGTCCGGGCGCGGTGCGGGATCTTCGCCGTACAGGGTGACGGAGTCGAACGCGGTGGAAAGACGCGTGGCGGCACCGCCCTGGCTGAGGTAATGGAAACGGCGGTTAGTGCGCTCGGGTGTGCCCTCGCCCGCGAACATGCGGGTGGGATCTTCGCCGGTGCGGCGATACGGATACACGCCGCCGGTGTACGGGTAGTGGCCCGGCAGGTTTTCGCGCATCAGGAAGCGGAGTTGATCGCCCCAATCCTTGGTCTTGGGCGGCGCGACCTTCGGAATTTTCTGGTGGCTGAGCGATTCGCGGTAGTTCTCCACGCGGATCACTTTGTCGCGCACTTTGTATTCGTTTACGTCATCGGTGACGGTCTTGTAGCGTGCGGGCCAGTCGCGCAGCAGGTGCACGGCTTCGTGGCTGAGTTCGCGCAGCGCGGCGTTGTAGCGCTGGCGCAGCACGAGCATGGAGCGGTCGGCGTTGGCGTCGTGCGTGGCTTCGTGGTCGTAGCGCTCCAGTGCGTGCGGGAGTTTTTCGTCGCCGAGTTCTTTCAGCGCTTCGTAGTAGTGCTGCGCCTTGCTGGCGTATTCGGCTTCGGTTTCGATCTGGGCGTTGATGCCGCGGCCTTGTTCGGCGATCTCGGCGAGGTAGCGCACGCGTGCACCGGGGATCAGCACGGTGGCGCGCGGTTCTTTCAGCGTTACGTCCAGGTTGGGTTTGAAATCGCAGTTGGGGCTAAGAGCGACCCCACCCTGCCCTCCCCTGGAAGGGGAGGGTTCTGCGTTGAGGTTTCCCCTTGCCGAGGGTTCAATGTGCAGCTTGTCGCGCAGCAGGCGGCAGAGGTTGGTGAACATCCAGGTGACGCCCGGATCGTTGAACTGGCTGGCGATGGTGGGATACACCGGCACGTCTTCGTCTTTCAGGCTGAAGGCGGTGCGGTTGCGCTTCCACTGCTTGCGCACGTCGCGCAGCGCGTCTTCGGCGCCGCGCTTGTCGAATTTGTTGAGCACCACGAGTTCGGCGAAATCGAGCATGTCGATTTTCTCGAGCTGGCTGGCGGCGCCGTAGTCGCTGGTCATCACGTAGACGGGGAAGTCGACGAGGTCGACGATTTCCGAATCGCTCTGGCCAATGCCGGCGGTTTCCACGATCACCAGGTCGTAGGGCTGCGCCTTGAGGAAGTTGATGCAGTCGTGCAGCACTTCGTTGGTGGCGGCGTTCTGGCGGCGCGTGGCCATGGAGCGCATGTAGATGCGATGGCTGCGCAGCGCATTCATGCGGATGCGGTCGCCCAGCAAGGCACCGCCGCTGCGGCGGCGCGTGGGGTCGACGGCGAGCACGGCGATGCGCATCTGCGGGAAGGCGTGCAGGAAGCGCAGCAGCAGTTCGTCCACCACGGAGGATTTACCCGCGCCGCCGGTGCCGGTCATGCCGAGCACGGGCGTGTGCTTGCCGGCCAGCGCCCATTCTTTGCGCAGGCGTGCGAGTTCGGTGTCGCTGAGCTTGTCTTCTTCGATGGCGGACAGCGTGTGGCCGATGCTGATTTCGTCGTCGATGCTGATGGTGGCAGGCACCAGGGCTTCGTTCTGCTCGCGCTTGGCGGCAGCGTTGCCGGCGCGGTGCATAACGTCTTCGATCATCTCGGTGAGGCCGAGCTTCATGCCGTCGTTGGGGTGGTAGATGCGCTCCACGCCGTAGGCCTGCAGTTCGCGGATTTCTTCCGGCGTGATGGTGCCGCCGCCGCCGCCGAACACGCGGATGTGCGAGGCGCCCTTCTCCTTGAGCATGTCCACCATGTACTTGAAGTACTCGACGTGCCCGCCCTGGTAGGACGACAGCGCGATGGCGTCGGCATCTTCTTGCAGTGCAGCACGAACGACATCTTCCACCGAGCGGTTGTGGCCCAGGTGAATCACCTCCGCGCCCTGCGCCTGGATGATGCGGCGCATGATGTTGATCGCGGCGTCATGGCCGTCGAACAGGCTGGCGGCGGTGACGAAACGCAGAGGACTGGTTTCGGCCTGCGCAGCGGTGGCGGGGACGTGCTTGGCGGGGGAACTCATGGGGACTCCGACAACGTGTGTGCTAGCCCTGCATTCTAGTGGGGTTGCCCGTTAAGCGCGCGCAGGAGGGCCTAAGTGGGCGTCGGCGCGGTGATTATCCGCAGTCGGGCGCGGGTTTGATGCCCTGTCGCCGCCATCCCGGCGCAGGCCCGGGTTCACGGGTGCGCTACGGCGAAGCCGGCCAGTGACAGCGAGGGCATGGGAGCGAAACGAGGATGACAGCATTGGCGCGAAAGCAGGATTAGACTTGGGTCATCGGGAGATTTGCGTTGGGCTTTTGCGTTGTTCCATACAGCGTTTAAAGGATGGTGGCCTATGCAATCGACGAGCCTTCGGCGCGTACCGCGCCTGCAGATGTGGCATCAGATCCTGATCGCGATGATTCTCGGCCTTGCGGTCGGGCATTTCGTCGGCGAGCCCGCCAAGGTGTTTGCGCCGCTGGGCGACATCTTCATGTCGCTGATTCGCATGTGCGTGATACCGGTGGTGTTCGTGTCGCTGGTGACCGGTATCACGTCGCTGTCGGACATGGCATCGATGCGGCGCATCGCGTGGAAGTCCCTCGTTATTTATGCGGTATCGATGATGCTGATGGCCGCCATCGCCATGGGCTTGGCCATGTTGCTTAAAGTGGGCGCGGGTTTTGGATTGGCCGCGACCAGCTCAGGCGCGCCAACCGCGCCGCCGACCAGTATCAAGGATGCGTTGATCGGTGCGATTCCGTCGAACCCGTTCAAGGCGTTTGCGGAGGGCGCGTTGTTGCCCACTATCGTGTTTTCGATTTTCTTTGCACTGGCGATCAATTTTGCCGGCGAGGCGGCGGCGCAAGTGCGAGGCTTTTTCAACAGCCTTTCCAGCGTGGTGTTCAAGCTGATCCATATGGTGCTGAAGTTTGCTCCGTTTGGCGTGTTCGGCTTGATGGCTTATGTGACGGCCGATCACGGCTTTTCCGTGTTGGGGCATCTTGGCTCGCTGGTGGCGGTGAACTATGCGGCAATACTGTTTTTCTTGCTGGTGATTTGCAGCGCGTACTTGCTGGCGTTTCGCCTTAATCCTCTGCCGTTTTTGCGCAAGATGATCGCTGTGCAACTGTTTGCGTACTCCTCGGCGAGCAGCGCGGCGACGCTGCCGTTGAATTTGGAGAACGCGCAGGACCGCATCGGCGTGGACACGCGCGTGGCGAGCTTTGTGTTGCCGCTAGGTTGTACCGTGAATATGGCGGGGCTTGCTTGCTACCTCGGCACGGTGACGATTTTCGCGAGCAATGCGTACGGCGTTGAGCTGTCTTTCACGCAATTGCTCACGGTGATGCTCACTACCACGCTTGCATCGATCGGCGCTGCCGGCATTCCCGGCGCGGGCCTGGTGGTGATGGGACTGGTGCTATCGTCGGTGGGGTTGCCGCTGGAGGTCATCGGGGTGATCGCAGCGGTGGATCGGTTGATCGATATGTGCGTTACCGTCGCGAATGTCACCGGCGATACGGTGACGGCGGTCATGGTGGCCAAGTCGGAGGGGCAGTTGGATCTGGAGCGGTATACGCAGGCGTGAGGTTTAGCTTTTGCGTTGCCGTCGTTCCTCGCTTCACCGTCATTCCGGCCTGCGCCGGAATGACGGTGAGGGGTGTCTGACGGTGTGAGCTGTCCACCGTGAGGGAGTGTCGATGACTACGCCACCCCAAACGGCAGATTCGGCGACGCCACCACGCGATTGCCCACGCATTCGCCACGCAGAAAAGCCAGCGTCCCCTCGATCACTTCCGGCGCATCCAGAATTTTGTGGTGGCCGAGCCCCTGCGTCGTCAGCAGACGTGCGCCGCTCCAGTAGCGCGCGTAGCGCTCGCCCTCTTCCCATGGCACTTCGCGATCGCCGAGATCGTGGATGACAAGGCCCGGCTGGCCGAGTCTGGGCAGCGTGTGATGAGCAGCCAGATCGCGCGGCGCAATGCCCGTGCGATGTTCGTACCAACTCATGAAAGGTTCGTGCAGATGCGAGCCCAGATGCACAAAACGGAAGAACCGATGCGCAGCCGCTTCGATGTCGGCGGCTGGCGCGATTACCACGAGTTTGTGCGCGTGCCACGCTTCGCATTGCGCCAGCGTGACGGCGGCACCGCCCATCGAATGGCCGATGGCGAGCGCCGCGTCGCCGAAGTGTTTGCCGACTTCGCGGATGGTGTCGATGCAATCGGGCAGCGTGCACAAACGGCCGGTGCTCTCGCCATGACCGGGTTGATCGAAGGTGACGACGGCGTAGCCCAGTGCACGCAGCTTCTGCACCCACGGCAGGTAGCGCAGACCGAAACTGGACCAGCCATGCACCAGCAAGGCATACGGTTGCGTGGCGGGATCGCCCCACACGTAGGTAGCGATGGTTTCGCCACCGATCTGCAAGTCGCGCCGCTGCATGGCGCTGTCGGGCTTAGCTGCGCGCGCACGGCTGCGGCTACTGGCGAACGGCGTGGCGAACAGGCGCGCGGCACGATCCACCGTGCGCTGCGGCGCCAGGCGACCGCCTACGACAAACCCGATGCGCACGGCACCGAGCTTCAATACATGACGTGAGGAATGACGATGCGTGCGTGCAGTTGGGCGTGTCATGGGAAAGCTCCTGGGGGTTCAGGGCCGATAGCTGGCGAACAGACGATCGAGCGCAGCCGACGTGCAACGGCTGGCCTCGTCAAAACCGAACAGCCCCGCGTCGTGGTGCAGGCCGAGCATCAGGGCGTAGATTTCGAAGGCGAATACGGTGGTGTCGGTGTCGACGCGGAAATCGCCCACCTGCACGGCGAGCGCAATCGCGCGCTTGATTTCGTTGCGCCAGTCCGACTGTTGTTGCTTGACGCGCTGGCGCAGCAGGCTGTCTTCGCGGCCGTCGTATTCCACCGCGGCGCTGAGGAGCACGCAGCCGGTGGCGTGGATGCGTCCCCATTCGATCCAGTTTTCGACGATGGCGCGCAGACGCGGCAAGCCGCGCGGCTGTTTGAGTGCCGGGTGCAGGATGAAGGCCACGAAACGGGCGGATACCGCGTCGAGCAGCGCCAGTTGCAGATCTTCGCGGGAGCCGAAGTGGGCGAAGACGCCGCTTTTGGACATGCCCACGCCTGAGGCGAGCGTGCCGATGGAGAGGCCTTCCATGCCGTCTTGGCGGGCCAGCTGGTAGGCCTGCTCGAGGATCAGCTCGCGGGTTGCGGCGCCTTTGCTGGGGGTGGTGGTAGCGTTCATGGAATCTAAAATAGCACGACCGTTCGTTTTATTCTAGCCCCATTGTACGGTCCCGGCTCACGCATCACGCTCGTCGTCCCGGCGAAAGCCGGGACCCAGTGACTTTGGTTTGTGATTGTGTTGATGCGTTATCGCCAGGTTGCTCGCCTGCGCGGCGGGCGTTTCGCGCTCTCACGTGCTCGCACGCTTCACGTCCGTCGTCCCGGCGAAAGCCGGGACCCAGTGGCGTTGGTTTTTATTTGGGCGTGATCGCCAGGTTGCTCGCCTGCGCGGCGGGCGTTTCGCGCTCTCATGTGCGCGCACGCTTCACGTCCGTCGTCCCGGCGAAAGCCGGGACCCA
>NZ_QRBF01000013.1 GCF_003363265.1 Dyella psychrodurans
CCGCCAGGTGGTAGCGCGCGGCTTGACCAGACAGCCAGTCTGGCGCTGCGCCGCGCACTACCACCTGGCGGCCGCTCAGACGCAACGCGGACCACGGGGAGACATCAACCCGACTCTTGGGGGGTGTAGGTCATGCCGCTCGCGCGCGAGGAATCCTCGCCCCTGTTCGCCGGTACCGCTGCCGGTACCTTGCGGCTGATCTTCTACCTTGCCCTGGCGATGGTGCTGATGGTGCTCGACCATCGCAACGGCTGGTTGTGGCGCCTGCGCTATGCCACCGCCATCGTGGTCGAGCCGGTCTATCGGCTGGCCAGTCTGCCGGCCGATGGCATGCACGCCATGAGCGTTGCCTTTGCCGATCGCCGTATGCTCACCGAAGAGAACCAGCGCCTGCGCGAGGATCTCCTGCTGGCCAACGCCAAGCTCAATCGCATGAGTGCGGTCGCCCAGCAGAATGAGCGACTCAAGGAACTGCTCGACACCCAGCGCAGTCTTGAATTGCATGTACAGATGGCACGTGTGATCGGCGTGGATCTCGGGGCCTATCGATATCGCATGATGATCAACGTCGGTGCGCGCGATGGCGTGAAGGCCGGGCAGCCCGTGATCGACGCGCACGGCGTCATGGGCCAGGTCATCAACGTGTTGCCGACATCGTCGATGGTCATGCTGGTGACCGATCCCGATCATGCGTTGCCCGTGATGATCGAGCGCACCGGATTGCGTACGATCGCCTATGGTTCCCGCAGCGGCGAGCAGCTCACCTTGCCGATGATTCCGATGGCAGCCGATGTGCGCCCTGGCGACAAACTGCTCACCTCCGGATTGGGTGGCCGCTTCCCGGAAGGTTTCCCCGTGGGTGAAATCCGTTCGGTGGGCCCGGGCCAGGCTGGTACGTTCCTAGAAGCGCGCGCGCAGCCGAGCGCGGATCTCGATCGCACCGACGAAGTGCTGCTGCTGCACGATCTCGCCGAGCCCGCCGGACCGCCGCCGCCTGCGAATCCCGCAGGGCCGCCAGCCGATGAAGCCCCGGCACCCGCCACGTCGGCGACGGTTCCGCGCGTGACGTTGCCCGCGGCGTCGTCTTCCGCCGTCAAGCCGGCTTCCGCACAGGCCGCCAGGGTGCCCCAGCCATGAGCCGGCAGCGTCTCTCTTTCTGGTGGTTCGTCGGTACGCTGGTGTTCGCGCTGGTCTTGATGCTGGTGCCGCTGCCCCATGTGCTCGATCCGTTCAAGCCTTACTGGCCGGCACTGGTGCTGCTGTATTGGGCGCTGGAATCGGGCGACCAGCGCATCACGCTTGGCCTGGCCTTCGTGTTCGGTGTGTGTGCCGACATGCTCAACGGCGTGTTGCTGGGCGAACAGGCGCTGCGCCTGTGCGTGCTGGCCTTCATCGCCTTGCGCTTCCGTTCGCGATTGCGTTTCTTTCCGATGTGGCAGCAGACCCTTGCGGTGCTCGCCCTGCTGGTCAACGATCGTTTCCTGCTGTTGATCGTGCGCGCCTTTGCGGGAGAAGCCACGCCATCGGCGCTGTGGTGGGCGTCTCCGTTTGTCAGCGCTGCGCTGTGGCCTTTCCTGTTCCTGCTGCTCGACGACCTGCGGATGCGGTTGAGACTGCAATGAGCGGTTTTGCCGACATCGCGCGCGGCCGCCTGGAGGTGCGGGCATGGCGAAGCTGATCCACCGCCGCGCCTTCAAGGACACCCGTGGCGAAGCCGAGATGTTTCGTCGCCGTGCGTTCGCCGGTTTTGCGCTGATCCTGCTGGGCCTGGGCGCACTGGTCGGGCGCTATGTTTTCCTGCAAGTACTGCATCACGACGAATTCGCACTGCGCTCGATCAACAACAGCGTGAAGCCGCGCGCGCTGCCTCCGGCGCGTGGACTGATCTACGACCGCAACGGCGTGCTTCTGGCCGACAACGTGCCGGCGTTCCGGCTCGAAGTCGTGCCGGAGCAGATCAAGAACATGAATGCCATGCTGGTCGAGCTGGGCAAGGTGATTCCGCTGGACCAGGACGATCTGGACGCCTTCCACAAGGAGCTCAAGCAGACGCGCCGCTTCGACAGCGTGCCGTTGAAGATGCGTCTTACCGAGGACGACATCGCGCGCTTCGCCGTGAACCGATGGCGTTTCCCGGGCGTGGACGTGGTGCCTTACCTCATCCGCCAGTATCCGTTCGGGCCGCTGTTTGCGCATGTCATCGGCTATGTCAGCCGCATCGATGCCGACGATCTCGATCGTCTCGATCCCGATCTCTACAAGGGCACGACACATATCGGGCGCATTGGTCTTGAGCGCTCCTACGAAGACATCCTGCACGGCAAGCCCGGATACGAACTGGACGAAGTGAGCGCCGACGGTCGTATTCAGCGCGTGCTGAAAATCATTCCGCCGGTGCCTGGCAAGAACCTCTACCTGAGCATCGATGTCCGCGTGCAGAAAGCCGCGCAGGACGCGTTCGAAGGAAGGCCGGGCGCGGCCGTGGCGATCGATCCGCGCAACGGCCAGGTGCTGGCGATGGTCAGCGTACCCACGTTCGATCCCAACCTGTTCGTCAACGGCATCAGTTCCGCCGACTACAAGGCCTTGAACACCGATCCCAACAAGCCGCTGCTCAGCCGCGCATTGCGAGGCGCGTATCCGCCGGGCTCGACAGTGAAGCCGTTCATGGCGCTGGCAGGTCTGGAGTATGGCGTGCGCACGCCGCAGGATTCGGTGGTTTCCACCGGTGTTTTCTATATCCCCGGGCAATCGCGCGGTTATCGCGACGATCAGCGTTACGGCGTCGGCGTGGTCAACCTGTATCGCGCGATCGAGGACTCGGTCAACACGTACTTCTACAAGCTCGCGCTCGATTTGGGCATTGATCGCGTCAGCGCCTTCATGGGTTCCTACGGTTTCGGCAAGCCGAGCGGCGTGGACGTTCCCGGTGAACTATCCGGTGTCCTGCCATCGCGCGAATGGAAAGCCAGGCATTCGCCGAAGGCGCCCGCCTGGTATCCGGGCGAAACGGTGATCACCGGCATCGGACAGGGCTACTGGGAAGTGACGCCGCTGCAGTTGGCGCATGCGCTGGCGACCTTTGCGGGACGCGGCGTGCCCTATGCGCCGCGCGTGGTGATGTCGACCGCGGACGTCGGTGCGGCGCCGGCGCCGCTGGCCAATCCGCCGGCGGGTCCGTCGCTGATCAAGAACATGAAAGACTGGCAGGCGGTGAACGACGGCATGCAGCTGGTGATCTACGGCAACGATCCGTTTTCCACCGGCGCCGGCGTCAAACTGGGCGACGGTTTCCCGTATCGCATCGCGGGCAAGAGCGGTACCGCCGAACGTTATTCGCGTACCAGCGATGCCTACAACGAAAACAAGAGCACCGCCTACCTGGCCGCGCGACATCGCGCATGGTTCGAGATGTTCACGCCGGCCGAAGATCCACGCATCGCGGTGGCCACGATGCTCGAAGCCGGCGCGTGGGGCGCGAAGGATGCCGGTCCCATCGCGCGTAAAATCCTGGATGTGTGGCTGACCGAGCAAGGCGGCCCCGTGCCCGCCGACCATCCGCTGCCGGAGCCGATACCGGCATCCAGCACCGCGCCGCCGGAAGACACTCCGCAAACCGATCAAACCGATATGCCGGCGCCCGATTCATCCAGCCCGGAGGACAGCACGCCATGATCGATACCGTGCGTACCCGGTTCTACCGCTTCCTGCGGCGCATCCTGACGCGCCCGCGCATCGATCTGCCGCTGGCGTTTGCGTTGTGCGTGTTGTGCGGTGTCGGTCTGGTCACGCTGTACAGCGCAGGCGACAGCAATGTCGCGCTGGTGGGCGGTCAGGCCGCGCGCTTCGTGCTCGGCGGTTTGCTGATCCTGCTGATGTCGCGCATCCCGCCCTCGACGCTTCGCAACTGGACGCCGTGGCTCTACGCAGGCAGCACGGTACTGCTCGTGATCGTGGCGGTGCTGGGCGAGGGACGCGGTGCCGGTCGCTGGCTCAATCTGGGCATCATGCGCTTTCAGCCGTCGGAGCTGATGAAGCTGACCATGCCGATGATGGTGGCGTGGTATCTCCATCCGCGTCAGCTGCCGCCGCGGTGGAAGGACATCGCGGTGGTGGGCGTGCTGATCGCCATACCCGCCGGATTGATCGCCAAACAACCCGACCTCGGCACCGCCTTGCTGGTATCGGCCGCCGGCGCGTTTGCCTTGTTCCTATCTGGCATGGCGTGGTGGCGCATCGGTCTGCTGCTGGCGGCCGCGGGCGGCATGGTGCCGATCGCGTGGCACTTCATGCATCAGTACCAGCGCGATCGCATCCTGACGATGATCAATCCCGAATCCGATCCGCTGGGCAACGGCTGGCACATCATCCAATCGCAGATCGCGGTGGGTTCGGGCGGCGTGTTCGGCAAAGGCTTCGAGCAGGGCACGCAATCGCGACTGGATTTCCTGCCCGAGCACACCACCGACTTCATCTTCGCGGTGTTCTCCGAAGAATTCGGACTGATCGGCGTGTGCGCGATCCTGGTGCTCTATGCCTTCATCATCGGGCGTTGCCTGTGGATCGCCATGGAGGCGCGCGACACGTACTCGCGACTGCTGGCCGGCGCCATCGGCATGAGCTTTTTCGTCTACGTCTTCGTCAATGGCGGCATGGTGTCGGGATTGCTGCCGGTGGTGGGCGTGCCGATGCCGATGGTCAGTTACGGCGGCACGTCGGCGGTGACGTTGCTGGTGGGTTTCGGTGTGCTGATGTCGATCCACGCCAATCGCAAAGTGCACGACTGAACTTCATCCGCACTGCGTCAGCGATGTGCCACGGTTTGCGCCGCATTGCATGCTACGCTGTGGCCGATGCCGATAAAGACAGCGAAAATCACTCTGCCGCCGGCCGCCAGGCCAAGCCTTTTTCGTCCTTTCCGGATGCTGCTTCCGCTTTCGATGCTGATCGTCGCGCCAGTATGGGCTGACGAGCATCCAGGGCAAGCGCAGCTTGTGCAGGAAGTGGCGAAGGACACGGGGAAAGATCCCGCCGCGCTGAACGCACTGCTCGACGGCGCGAAGAAACAGCAAAGCATTCTCGATGCGATCAGCCGTCCCGCCGAGGCGAAGCCGTGGAGCGAATACCGGCCGATCTTCATCACGCCGGCGCGCATCGACGAGGGCATTCGTTTCTATCGCGATCATCGCGCATTGCTGGAAAAGATCGGCGCGCAGTACGGCGTGGCGCCTGAATACATCGTCGCGATCCTCGGCGTGGAAACCTTCTACGGGCGCAACACCGGCAATTACAAGGTGCTCGATGCGCTGGTGACGCTGGGCTTGTACTACCCGCCGCGCGCCACATTCTTTCGCGGCGAGCTGAAGACCTTGCTGGAATTGCCGGACAACATGCTTGCCGGCCCGCTCGACACGCTTACCGGCTCCTACGCCGGCGCGCAGGGTTGGGGGCAGTTCATGCCCGACAGCATCCGCGACTACGGCGTGGATGAAGACGGCGACGGACGTATCGACCTGCAAAATTCGCTGCCCGATATCTTCGCCAGCGTCGCCAACTATTTCGCCAAGCACGGGTGGGTGAAGGGCGGCCCGGTGGCCGCACGCGCGCAACCCGATGCGGCGGCAAAGCCGCTTACCGTGAAAGACTCCGCGCCGCAGTGGCCGGTGGAACAGCTTGAAGCATGGGGTTATGGTCCGTTGCAGCATCTCGATCCGGGGGCATTGAGCAGCATGCAGACTTTTCAGGGCGCGAGCGGCTCCGAATACTGGTTCACCTTCCAGAACTTTTACGTGATCACGCGCTACAACCGCAGCCCAATGTACGCGATGGCGGTGCATCAGCTGGCGCAGGCGATCGCGGAGGGTGTGAACAGTCCGGAGAGCGCGACGCAATGAGGGCGGCATGGCGCCTGCCATGGCTGCTCGCGACCGCCCTGGTACTGGTCGGATGCGGCGGCCACCGCAGCACGCGGCCGTCATCGTCGGGCTATTCGTCTTCGTCGGCGCCCGGCGGAAGTTCCGGCGGCGGTTTCCATGACGACACCAGTCGCCCGCAAAGCAGCCGCTATCGCGATGGCGCCGACAGCATTCCCGATGGGCCTCCGCCCGATCTAAGCACTATTCCCGAGCCGGTGCCGAAGACCGAGTCGCGTTCGCTGTATGGCAACAAGTCGCCCTACACCGTGCTGGGTCGCACCTACACCGTGCTGCCGACGGCGCGCGGTTATGACGAACGCGGCATCGCGTCGTTCTATGGCAGCAAATTTCACGGCTACAAGACCTCGAATCTCGAGGACTACGACATGTACAAATTCACCGCCGCGAGCAAGGTGCTGCCCTTGCCGAGTTATGCGCGCGTGACCAACCTTGAGAACGGCAAGAGCGTGATCGTGCGCATCAACGACCGCGGTCCGTTCCACGAGGACCGCGTCATCGACCTGTCCTATGCGGCCGCCGTAAAGATCGGCGTGTGGCCGAAGGGGACGGGCCTAGTGGAAGTGCAGGGCATCGATCCGTCGGCGCCGCCCAGCGAAGAAACTCCGCCGCCTCCCGTGGTGACGGCGACGCCGGAGCATCCACCGGGCATTTACCTCCAGGTCGGCGCGTTCGCCGACCCCGCCAACGCCGAGCACGTCGCTGCGCAGTTGCGGGTAGCCAATTTCGCTCCCGTGCAGGTGGTGGATGCCACGATAGGTGGCCGCCTGGTGCACCGTGTACGGGTCGGTCCCCTGGCCGACGTGGACAGCGCGGACCGGGTGACCTCCGAGATTGAACAAATGGGCCTGCCTCACCCGCAGGTCGCGGTAGACTGAGCGTTTTCCAAACTAGTGGTGCCCCGCGCGCCCTGATCCAAGCAAAAAAACGGATGTAAGCCCACGATGAATCTGTTCCGTCACTCCCTGCATGTTCTCGCCGCCGCCAGCCTGGCGTTTGGCGTGAGCGCAATCGCCCAGCAGAATCCGATCCCGCCCAAGCCGGTCCCGAACCCGGCGCCCGCTCCGGCAGCCATGCAGGTACCGGTGCCGCCGCCGCCGGATGTGGATGCCAGGAGCTGGGTGCTGATGGATTACGCCACCGGTCAGATTCTCGCCTCGAAAGAAGCGGATACGCGCGTGGTGCCGGCTTCGATCACCAAGGTGATGACCGACTACGTGATCTCCGCGCAGATCGCGTCGGGCAAGATCCACCTCACCGATCAGGTGAGCATCAGCGAGCATGCATGGCGCGCAGGTGGTGCGGGCACGGACGGTTCCACCAGCTTCCTGCAGCTCAACAGCCAGGTGCCGCTGAAAGATCTGCTCTACGGCATGATCATCCAGTCCGGCAATGACGCGGCGATCGCGCTGGCCGAACACACGGCGGGCTCCGAAGACACCTTCGCGAGTTTGATGAACGCCTACGCCAAGCAGCTGGGCATGGTGAACAGCCACTTCGTGAATGCGTCCGGCTATCCGGTCGACAATCACTACACCACCGCACACGACATCGCGATCCTCACGCGCGCACTGATTCACGATTACCCGGACGACTACGCGATCTCCGCCATCAAGGAGTTCGAGTGGAACGGCATCAAGCAGGGCAACCGCAACACGCTGCTGTGGCGCGACCCCACCGTGGATGGCGTGAAGACCGGCCACACCGCCGAAGCCGGCTTCTGCCTGGACGCCTCGGCCAAGCGCGGCGACGAGCGCATGATCGCCATCGTGATGGGTGCCAGCAGCGAGAAAGCGCGCGCGGATTCGGCGATCGCCCTGCTCAACTACGGTTTCCGTTTCTTCGAAACCCACAAGCTTTACGAAGCCGGCAAGGCACTTTCCACGCCGCGCCTGTGGAAGGGCGAAGACAATCAGCTGCCGCTGGGCGTCGCCCAGGATGTGCTGGTGACGGTGAAGACGGGCGATTACGACAAGCTCAAGGCGGTCATGGACATTCCGTCCACCCTGATCGCGCCCTTCAAGAAGGGTCAGCAGGTCGGCACGTTGCATGTCACCGAAGATGGTCAGATCATCGAGGACGTACCGCTGATCGCCCTGAACGATGCGCCGCAAGGCGGCTTCTTCAAGCGCTTGTGGGACACGATCCTGTTGTGGTTCCACGGCAGCGGCAAAAAGTGATCGTTGACGCGAGCGGAGTAGGTCGATGAAAAACCTGGGCGAGGTCAAGGCGCAACAGGAAGGCCAGGGTTTCCAGTTTCCCGGCGAATTCGAGATCACCGCGATGGGCAACGCGGCAGCGGACCTGAAGGCCCGCGTGCCGCAGCTCCTCGAAGGCATCGGTTTGCATGTGCTGCACGAAACCGTGCGGCACAAGCATTCACGCGAAGGTAACTTCCTGTCCGTCACCGTCAGTTTCCGTTGTGAGACGCGCGAGCAGTACGACCTGGCGCATTCCGTGCTGCGCGCCGATCCCGACATCCGTTTCACCCTGTAAAAAACCGGCTTTTCCCTCTCCCCTCCCGGGAGAGGGTGGGGGTGAGGGCCAAACAAATAGGCGACTTCCTTCACTTGCAAGCGCCAGGCTCCGGCCACAGATTTGGCCCATCCCCAAGCAGGCCCGCGATCCATGTCCCAACCGCTGAAAATCCGCCGCCTGGGCCGCCAGCCCTACGCGCCGGTCTGGCAGGCGATGACTGCCTTCACCGATAACCGCACCGCCGCGACTGTCGACGAGCTGTGGGTGCTCGAGCACGACCCGGTCTTCACGTTGGGACAAGCCGGCAAGATGGAGCACGTCTTGGCGCCGGGTGAGATTCCGGTGGTGCCGGTGGACCGCGGCGGCCAGGTGACCTATCACGGGCCGGGGCAGATCGTTGCCTATCCGTTAATCGACCTGCGTCGCGCCGGCGTGAGCGTGCGCGAGCTGGTGAATCGCATCGAGCAGGCCATCATCGATACGCTGGCGCATTGGAATATCGAGGCCGTGCGCCGCGAAGGCGCGCCAGGTGTCTACGTGGCCGACGCCAAGGTGGCGGCCCTGGGTCTCAGGGTCCGCCGCGGCTGCAGCTTCCATGGATTGGCCTTCAACGTGAACATGAACCTGGAACCTTTTCACCGCATAAATCCTTGCGGCTACAAGGATCTGGCGGTCACGCAGGTGCTAGACTTGGGCGGTCCGTCACGGCTGTCGGACGTTGAGGATGTGCTGATCGGCGAGTTCTGCCGGCAGTTCGACTTTAACGCCGAACCGACTGCTCCCCTCATTCCCGAACTACCCGCTCGCGTGGCGGTCTGACCTACTACATGAGCGATACGTCCGCTTCACCCACGAAGACTATTCCGATCAGCGTCGTCAGCGGTACGCCCGTTGCCGAGAAGCAGTTGGGCAACGACAAGATCGCGCTCAATCGCGCGGGCTTCGACGCGACGACGCCGACGCTGCGCAAACCGAGCTGGATTCGCGTGCGCCTGCCGCAAGGCAACGCCGTGCAGCAGCTGAAGGCGCGCCTGCGCGAGAACGCGCTGGTGACGGTATGCGAGGAAGCCTCGTGTCCGAACATCCACGAGTGCTTCAGCAAGGGCACCGCCACGTTCATGATCCTCGGCGACGTGTGCACGCGCCGCTGCTCGTTCTGCGACGTTGCGCATGGTCGTCCTGCCGCGCCCGATCCGCTGGAACCCGCGCGCCTCGCCGAAACCATTCGCGACATGCGCCTGAAGTACGTGGTGATCACCTCGGTCGATCGCGACGATCTTCGCGATGGCGGCGCCGAACATTTCGCCGCGTGCATTCGCGCGGTGCGTCACGCCAGCCCCAGCATCCGCATCGAAATCCTCACGCCGGATTTCCGCGGCAAGGGCCGCATGGAGCGCGCGCTCGAAGTGCTGAAGGATTTCCCGCCGGACGTGTTCAACCACAATCTGGAAACCGTGCCGCACCTGTATCGCGAAGTGCGTCCCGGCGCCGACTACCAGTGGTCGCTGGATCTGCTCAAGCGTTTCAAGGCGCAGCATCCGGAAGTGCCGACCAAGTCCGGCATCATGCTGGGCCTGGGCGAAACCTACGAGCAGGTGATCGAAACCATGCGCGACCTGCGCGCGCATGACGTCGACATGATCACCATCGGCCAGTACCTGCAACCCACGCCGCATCATCACCCGGTGGTCCGCTACTGGACGCCGGATGAATTCGAAGCCCTGCGCGTGGCCGGCGAAGAGATGGGTTTCCATCACGTCGCATCCGGTCCGCTTGTCCGTTCTTCCTACCATGCCGACCAGCAGGCTCATGCCGCTGGCGTCGCCGAGCACGCCTGATGAGAAAGCACGCCATGACCTTTCGTCCTCTGCTCGCCATGCTGATGGCGCTCAGCGTCACCGTGACGGCGTCCGCGCAATCGGCCGCCGACATGGGTGCCACCAAGCCGCGCAAGGAATCCACGCTGCCCTTGCAGTCGACCGCCAGCGAAGCGGATGCGGCGCTCATCTCCGCGCACCTGCTCACCCGCTTCCACTACGACGCGCAGCCGCTCGACGATGCGATGTCGCAGAAGATCTACACGCTGTACTTCAAGCTGCTCGACGGCGAGAAGGTGTTCTTCACGCAGCAGGACATGGCGAATTTCGCCAAGTACAAGGACAAGTTCGGCCAGGCGATCTGGAACAGGGATCTGTCGCCGCCGTTCGACATCTTCAACCAGTACATCCTGCGCGCGGTCGATCGCATGAACTATGCGCGCAGCCTGCTCAAGCAGGGTTTTGATTTCAACACCAACGACACCTACACCATCGATCGCAAGAATGCCGACTGGCCGAAAGACCAGGCCGAGCTCAACGATCTGTGGCGCAAGCGCACCATGAACGACTGGCTGCGCCTCAAGCTGGCCGGCAAGACCGACGACGAGATCCGCAAGACGCTCGACAAGCGCTACAGCAACTACATCAGCCGCGTCAGGCAGCTGGACAGCGAAGATGCTTTCCAGACCTTCATGACCGCCTATTCCAACTCCACCGATCCGCATACGGATTACATGGGGCCGCGCGATGCCGAGAATTTCGACATCACGATGAAGCTCTCGCTGGAAGGCATCGGCGCGCAACTGCAGGCGCGCGACGATTACACGCAGATTGCCTCGCTGGTGCCTGCCAGCCCGGCGATCAAGTCCGGCAAGCTGCACGTGGGCGACACCGTGCTGGGCGTGGGCCAGGGTGACAGCGGTCCGATCGTGGACGTGGTCGGCTGGCGCCTGGACGATGTCGTCAACCTGATCCGCGGCAAGAAAGACACCACGGTACGCCTGGAAATTGCGCCGGCCGACCAGGGTCCGGATGGCAAGCACATGATGGTCACGCTGGTGCGCCAGAAGATCGCCATCGAAGAGCAGGCCGCCAAGTCGAAGGTCATCGACATCAACGAAGGCGGCGTGGATCGCAAGATCGGCGTGATCGAACTGCCCATGTTCTATTCCGACTTCGGCGCACGCAGCGAAGGCGACAAGAACTTCAAGAGCGCCACGCGCGACGTCGCCAAGCTGCTCGGCGAACTCAAGGCCAAGGGCGTGCAGGGCGTGATCGTGGACCTGCGCAACAACGGCGGCGGCTCGCTGTACGAAGCCAACGAACTCACCGGCCTCTTCATCGACCAGGGACCGGTGGTGCAGGTGCGCGATGCGCGCGCTGCCGTGCAGGCGCAGGGCAAGGACGATTTCGCCCCGATGACGTGGAGCGGCCCGATGGCGGTGCTGGTCAATCGCGGCACGGCGTCGGCATCGGAAATCTTCTCCGCGGCGATCCAGGACTACGGCCGCGGCCTGGTCATTGGCGCACCGACATTCGGCAAGGGCACGGTGCAGACCTTGATCGACCTCGATCGCTTTGCTTCCGATCCCAACAGCAAGCCCGACTACGGCGCGCTGAAGATGACCGTGCAGGAATTCTTTCGCATCAACGGCGGTTCCACCCAGTTGAAGGGCGTGACGCCGGACATCCTGTATCCGAGCAACGGCGAGGAGAAGGATTTCGGCGAGTCGACCTACGACAATGCGCTGCCGTGGACGCAGATCGCGCCGGCCGATTACAAGCCCGTAGCCGACATGAAGGGCTACCTGCCACAGCTTCAGCAACTGCACGATGCGCGCGACGCCAAGTCGCCCGCGTGGCAGCTGATGCTGGACGAACTCACCCAGTACAAGAAGCTCAGCGACCGCACCACGATCTCGCTCAACTTTGCCCAGCGCGAAACCGAGCGCAAGCAAATGGATGCGTTGCAGGCCGACTTCCGCGCACGTCACAAAGCCATCGACGGCAATGACGCCGAAGCGGATGCCGACAGCGCGCTCGACGATGGACTCAACCCCAACGAGCGCAGCCTGAAGACCGAGCTGAAGGAACAGGACGAGGCCAAGAAGGCGCCCGATCCGCAGCTGCAGGAAACCGCACACATCCTCTACGACGCGGTGGGTCTAATCGACAGCAATCCGAAGCTGGCGGCGGAAGTGCTGCCCTACGGCGGGAAGGAAGGCAACGGCCCGTCGGTTGCAGCGGTAGGTGGCGCATCGCCGCTGCCGACGCAGAACAGTGCTGGCCAGTCCGGCGGCGCATCGAGGGCTCCTGCGGCTGCTTCGAGCAGCAGCCACTGAGGGTTTTCGAACAGGCTGGACAAAAAAGCAGCGCTTCGGCGCTGCTTTTTTTACGCCCCACTCGTGCTTGTCAGGTAACAATCCACAGCCGCGTTTAGCACAATCCCACCGTCATTCCGGCCTTCGCCGGAATGACGGTGGGGTGACGACCGGCCTTTCGAAAAATGGATGGATGCCGTGCCCCTTTGGAGCGAGGATGGGCGGAAGCGCCCCCGCGCGATAGGAGCCATCCCGCATGAACCTCCTTCCGAACATCGCACTCGCCGGTGGACT
The DNA here is from genome assembly GCF_003363265.1 of Dyella psychrodurans. Taxonomy (GTDB): domain Bacteria; phylum Pseudomonadota; class Gammaproteobacteria; order Xanthomonadales; family Rhodanobacteraceae; genus Dyella_B; species Dyella_B psychrodurans. The sequence continues at coordinate 12,844 of NZ_QRBF01000013.1, forward strand.
GGCCTGGGCCAGCGGCATCCGCCTCTACGCCACCTTGTTCATCGCCGGCATGCTGGGGCGACTGGGTTACGTGACCTTGCCTCCCGGCCTGGAAGTGCTCAGCCACAACTGGGTGCTGATCGTCTCGGGCGCGCTGATGGTGGGCGAATTCCTCGCCGACAAAATTCCGGTGTTCGACAGCATGTGGGATTCGATCCACACCTTCATCCGCATTCCGATCGGCACGCTGCTGGCCTGGGGCGTGTTCAAAAACTCCGGCGTCGACATGCAGGTTGCCGCTGCCTTGCTCGGCGGGGCCATCGTGACGGGTACGCATCTGGCGAAGTCGGGCGGACGCGCGTTGATCAATACGTCGCCCGAGCCGGTCAGCAACTGGAGCGCGAGTGCCGGCGAGGATATCTCGCTGATCGGCATTCTTTATCTGATGTGGCAGCACCCGCTGGCGCTACTGATTCTGCTGGCGCTGTTTCTGTTGCTGCTGTGCTGGCTGTTGCCGAAGGTCGTGCGCGGTCTGCGCATGATCTTCGGCCAGCTTCGCAAATTCGGGGCGATGTTATCCGGCGCTGGATAAGGCCGGGCCTCAGTCCTGATTGCCCTTTTTCTTCGCACGCTGTTCCTTCATCCATTGCTGGAACTCGGTGATCTGCGGTTCATCGCGCAGCAGCTTCGAATGCGGATCGACAACTACCAGCGCACCCGTCGGCACGGTGATGCTGCCCGAGCCATGATCCATCGGAATCGTTTGCAACGTATCGCCCACCTGCAGTTCCACCGGCATCGGAAAGGGCAGATTGCTCGGCGTTTCCCAGCGCAGATTGAGGGTGTCGCCCTGCCGCTGAATATCCAGCTTCGGCAACGCGGCCTGGTAAAGGTACACATTGAAGAACCAGCCGAGATCGCGGCCGGTCACTTTGCTCACGATGTCGACGAAGTCGCGCGAGGAGGCGTAATGCGGTTCGAAATTGCCGGGCTTCGGATCGGGGCGCCCATACACAAGTAAGCGAATGCTGTCGAAGAAGGCGCGATCGCCGATCAGTGCGCGCAACGAGTGCAGCATCAGCGCACCCTTGTTGTAGATGTCCTGGCCCGGGCCGTTTACTTCGTCATAGACCTGCGCTTCGGTTTCGTTCTTGCCCGACACTAGCGGATGGCGATCACGCAAGGTCATGCGCAGCCTTCCCAGCCATGCGTAGTAACCCATGTCGCCGTTGAGGGACCAGCTGTAAAAAGGCTGCCAGTAGGTGGCAAACGCCTCGTGCAGCCACATGTCGTCCCAGTCGGCATTGGTCATCTGATTGCCGAACCATTCGTGCGCGAATTCGTGCTGCAGCAGCCAGTCGAAACCGCTGCCGTCTTTCGCGTAATGGTTGCCGTAGGCGTTGATGGTCTGGTGTTCCATGCCAAGGTACGGCGTTTCCACCACGCCCATTTTCTCGTCGCCGAACGGATAGGGCCCGATATACGTCTCGTTGAAATCCAGCATGCGCGAGAACTCGGCAAACAAGGCTTTCGCCTGCGCGTCTTCGCCTTCGATGTACCAGTACTGCAGCGGGATCGTGTTGCCGTAACGGCTGTGATATTCGCCCTGCAGTTCCTTGAACGGACCGACATTGATCGAGATGGCATACGTCGTCGGGTGCTTGGCGCGCCAATGATAAGTGCGCTTGTCGCCCTCATCGCTCACGCCGATCAGCACGCCGTTGCCGGGTGCGACCAGCGGCTTGGGTACGGTCACGTAGAGATCGACCAGATCCGGCTTGCCTTGCGGGTGATCGATGCACGGCCAGAACAAATCGCAGCCTTCGCCTTCGACCGCGCTGCCTACCCACGGTTGTCCGTCGGCCGTGTGGCTCCACACGAAGCCGCCGTCCCAGGGCGCTTTCTTCGCAACATGCGGCCGTCCCGCGTAGTTCACCGTGGCGGACACCTTATCGCCGCTGGCCAGTGTGCGCGGCAACTGGATGCGCAGGCGTCCTTCCGGGTTGCTCCAGTCCTTCGCGGCGAGCGGTTTGCCGTCCACCTCGATGGCGCTGATCGGCAGGTTGCGATCCAGATCCAGCAGCAGCACGTTGGTGGACTCGCGTGCGGTGAAGGTCAGCGTGGCGCTCGCGTCGATGCTCTGTTCGGACGGATCGACGGCGATATGCAATTCCGCGTGATCGAAGTGCACGCGCTTCTGCTCGGCAGGCATCGCACCGCCGGAGTTTTCCGTCAGCGTGGTGAGCGGCGGTTGAGTCGGCAGGGACGTTGTGTCGGCGGCGTGGCTGCTCAGGCTCAGAGCCAGGCAGGCAGCGAGCAGGGCGGGGCGCAGGGCGTGCATGGGCATCCTTCGTGGCCGTGGGAATCCCGGCATCCTGACAGTTTCATGCAAGCCCCAACAAAGCCGAAAGTCATGCCGGCAGTGACGAACTGGCATCCGGCATTCCGAGAGCTTCTAAGAAAAAGAATGCTCGGCGGCTGGCCGCAAACGATGACAGAGCGCTGCGCTTTGCTCCTCCCCCTGCGAAGTAGGGGGAGGTTGGGAGGGGGTAACGCTTTTGCTTCGTCTAAAGGCTTCACCCCACCCCCAACCCTCCCCTGCTGCACGCAGGGGAGGGAGTTTTCGGGCGTACGATGTGTCTCAGGCGTAACGTTTTTGCAGATACGCGAACAGGGCACGTAGTCCCATCGCTTCGCCACCGCGCGGACGACCTGGGCGGTCCGCGTCGTTCCACGCATACGTGTCGAGATGAACCCAGGGCATGCCTTCGGGAATGAAGCGCTCCATGTACAGCGCCGCCGTGATCGCACCGGCATGACGCGAGGCGCCCGCATTGGCGAAGTCGGCCAGATACGACTCCAGCATCTTGCGGTACGGACGCCACAACGGCAGTCGCCACATCGGATCGGCGGCCGCGCGTCCACAGGCGAGCGCGGCATCGGCGATGGCATCGTCATTCGCAAACAGCGCCGGCAGATCCGGGCCGAGTGCAACGCGCGCCGCACCCGTGAGCGTGGCGAAGTCGATGATCAGTTCCGGCTTCTGTTCGGCGCCGTAGGCCAGCGCATCGCACAACACCAGTCGGCCTTCCGCATCGGTGTTGTCGATCTCCACGCTGAGGCCGGCACGGGTGACGATCACCTCGCCGGGACGCATCGCATTGCCGGCCACGGCGTTTTCCACTGCCGGAATCAGCAAGGTCAGGCGCACGGGCAGCTTGGCCTGCATGATCAGGCCCGCCAGCGCGATCGCGTGCGCCGCGCCGCCCATGTCCTTCTTCATCCAGCGCATGCCGTCGGAAGGTTTCAGGTCGAGGCCGCCGGTGTCGAAGCACACGCCTTTGCCGACCACCACCAGCTTCGGATCGGAGGCTTTGCCCCACGTCAGCTCGACCAGGCGCGGCGCGCGATGGCTGGCGCGGCCCACGGCATGGATGGTGGGAAAGTTGTCTTCCAGCAATTCGTCGCCCACCCATTCGCGCACTTTGGCCTTGTGCGCCTTGCCCACTTGCTTCACCGCGTCCGCGAGTTGCTTCGGGCCCATGTCTTCGGTGGGCGTGTTGACCAGGTCGCGCACGAGATGCGTCGCTTCGACCAGCGGCGCCAGCGTGGCGAATGTCTTGGCATCGATGGCGAGCGTTGCAGGCTCGCGCTTCGCCTGGCGATAGCGCGTGAATTGATACGCGCCGAGCGCCCAGCCCAATGCGGCCAACTGCGCATCGAGCGCGATGCTTTCGGCGGCGATCGCGTAATCGCCGGCCGGCAAGGTCATCGGCAGCGCGGCCAGTGCCGAGAGCGGATCTTGCGTATCCACGCCGACGATCACGCGCGCAAGCTTGCCGTTCGCATCCGCCAGCAGACACACGCTGCCGGGTCGGGCATCGAAACCGTTTTCGTCCAGCCAGGTGCGTTGTGCAGCGCTTAGGCGCTTGCGCGTGGCGGCGAGATGGGCGACGTCGGTAGCCTCGATGGGCGTCGAGGTCTTGCGGTTGGAGCGGAGTTCGGTCAGGGCGGTCATGCAATTCCTTACGCATGCCGGGCATGCGCATCGTGATCAATGACCGCACATGATGCGCGCTTTTCCGAGGCGGTTCAAAACCGGCCGATCAGGCGGCGCCCTGTTGATCCAGCCATTCCGCCAGCGAGGCCAGGTCGCGCAGATCCAGGTCGGGCGCGGGCCCCAGTGTGCCCGGCCAGGGGTGCCCGGCGCGATTGATCCACGCGGTGCGCAGTCCGGCATCGCGCGCGCCGACGACGTCCAGTTCCGGATCGTCGCCCACATGCAGGATGTGTTCCGGCGCCACGTTCAACAGGGTGGATGCCGCATGAAAAATGCGCGCGTCGGGTTTCGCCGCGCCGATGTCGCGCGCGGCAATGTGATACGCAAAATGGTGGTCCAGTCCGATGCGCTCCAGATCGGCGTTGCCGTTCGTCAGGCTCGCCACCGGCCGCATGCTGCGCAGGCGTTCGAGCGCGGGCAGGGCATCGGGATACAGCTCCACGCTGTTGCGCGCGCTTGCATAGATTTCCCACAGCGCATCGAGCGGCGCCTCGGCGATGCCGCAGGCATCGAAGGCGCGCTGCATGGTGATGTAGCGCTGCGCGGTGAAGTCGTGCGCCAGGTCCACGCGTTCGGCGGCGACGCGCGCCCGCAGTGCGCGCATCGCCGGAATCGGCCAGGTTTTGGCTACCTGCGGATAGTGCTCACGCAGGTAGTTGTCCAGATCGCGGTCGGCTTTTTCCAGGGCCGGCATGACCGGCCACAGGGTGTCGTCCAGATCGATGGTCAGCGCGAGGATGCGCATCGGGGCATCCTGCTTAGGGGAACAACATCAGCGCGCTTCGATGCGCAGCACCTGGCCGGTGCGAACCGTGTTGTCCTTGAGGTGATTCCAGCTGCGAATCTGCGCCACGTCCACGCCATGCTTGCGTGCGATCGAATAAAGCGTTTCGCCCGCACCGACGCGATAGCTGCTAGTCGATGCCTTGGTGGCGCTGACGATCTTCTTGGACTCGGCCTTCTTGCCCGTGGACTCGACCGCCTTGCCGGACTTGGTGGTCGATTTGGCGACCTTGCCGTAGCTCACATAGGCATCGGCAGTGACTTTGGCAAAGTTGCCGCCACGGCTGCTGGCACTGGCTTCGGTAAAGGCATCGCCGCGCACACCCTTGAGGCTGCTGATACCAGGCGCGGCCACCACGCTCCCGGCAACGCCGTTCAACGCGGACTTGGCAGCCACTGCCGGACGTGCGGCAGCTGCGGCTGCCAGCGCCGGACGCGCGGCGGGTGCCGATGCATACTGCTGGGTCGGTTCGGCACTGGCATGCGCACCCACTTCGGCGAGCAGGCGGCTGCGACGCGAAGCGTCCATCGCGATCAGCGGCGAACCCTGATACGGGGCCAGGCTATGCGAGCGCAGCACGGCATCGCCCTTTGCGCTCTGCACGAAATCGATGAAGGACTTCGCCGCCGCGGCGTTCGGGCTGCTCGGATTGGTCACCAGATAAAGTTCGGTGAACAGCGGATACGCACCGCTGGCCACGGTGGACGCGCTCGGCGCAACGCCGTCGATGCGCAGCATCTTGATCCTCGGATTGCCCGCCACGCTCGACAGCGTGGTCACGCCGAAAGCGCGCGGATCGAGCATCACGGACTGTTCCAGCTGCGTGGTGTTCACATACAGGCGCGGCGCGGCCACCGGCTGGCTGCCGCGACCGAACACCAGCTTGCGCAGGCTGTATTCCACGCCGTCGCCGGGGCTGGCCACGGCGAACACATCCATCGGCGCATCGTTGCCGCCGACCTGCTGCCAGTTGGTGATCCTGCCGTAGTAGATGTCGTGCACCTGCTGCAGCGTCAGGCTGCTCACCGGATTGGACGGGCTGGTCACCAGCACCAGGCCATCCCACGCCACCGGCGTGAAGGAGAGGTTGCTATCGATGGCGCTACCGGAGCTGCCGCGCGCGCTGCCGGCGATGTCGGCAGCGCCGCTCGCCACCGCATCCAGGCCCGATGCCGTGTTGAATGGCTGAATTTCCAGGTTGCCGTGCCCGGACGACTGCCAGGCTTTCGCCATGCCCTTGACGACACCGTTGGCGGTGACCACGTCACCTCGCCAGGTCAATGATTGTGTGGCGGCCATCACGGCGGTGGTGGAGAGCGCGGCACCAATCAGGGCGGCGGAGAGCAAGCGGGTAATGCGTACTGGCATAGGGAAATGCGACCTACGAAGTGGCGGAGTGGTGCAAGTGTGCCGTCAACAAAGCGTGTATGCAGTGACGGAGTTGCTGTATTTCAGCGGTCCGGAGCCAAAACATCAAGCCAAAACATTTAGTACGTTCATGTATTTGCATGAAAAGGTCGATGGAAAGGGAGCGCATCGGCGTGCTAAGCCGGCGCGCGCCCTCCCGCGAAACTACTGAATCACCACGTAGTTGAGTCCCTCATCGGTGGCCACCAGCAGCACCAGCTGACGCGGGCGCGCCGCCGCCAGACCCTGCAAATCGCGCAGGCTGGTGATGCGCCGATTGCCGATGCCGACGATCACATCGCCCGAGGAAAGCCCCGCTTGTGCAGCGCGGCTGTCGGGATTAACTGACGTGGCAATGATTCCCGACGTAGCCTCGCTGGCCTGCTGATCGGTCAGCTCGCTGAACGTGACACCCGCCAGGCGCGGATCGAGCTTGCCGCCATCGAGCGTGGCGACTTTCTCCTGCGTGAGCTTTGCGGTGACCTGTCGTGTGGCGCCGTTGCGCAGCACGCCCAATGTCACCGTGCTGTCGGCCGGCAGCAGACCTTCGGTGTTGTTGAGCTGATCGGCATTCTCCAGCGGCGCACCGTTGATCGACTTGATCACATCGCCCACCTGCAGGCCCGCGCGATCGGCAGCCGAGCCCGGCATCACGCGCGTCACCACGGCGCCGTTGCTGTCCTTCAGCCCAAGCAGCTTGGCGATGTTCGGCGTGACGTCCTGCGTCTGCGCGCCCAGGTTGCCGCGGCTCACCTTGCCGTGCGCGATCAACTGCTCCATCACCTCGCCGGCGATCTTCGTCGGTATCGCAAAGCCGATGCCCACGTTACCGCCCGACGGCGAGAGGATCATCGTATTGATGCCCACCAGTTCGCCGCGCAGATTCACCAGCGCACCGCCGGAATTGCCCGGATTGATCGATGCATCCGTCTGGATGAAATTCTGGAAACTCGATCCGCCCAGACCTGAACGTTGCAGCGCCGACACGATGCCCGACGTCACCGTCTGCCCCAGGCCGAAGGGATCGCCCACCGCCACCACGAAATCGCCCACGCGCAACTGGCTCGAATCGGCTATGGGCAGCGCCTGCAATCCCGTCGCGTTGATCTTCACTACCGCCACGTCGGTGGCCGGATCGGTCCCCACCAGCGTGCCTTTGAAATCGCGCCCATCCTGCAGCGTCACCGTGATGTCGTCGGCGCCGCCCACCACATGATTGTTGGTGAGGATGTAGCCCTTCGCCGCATCCACGATCACGCCCGAGCCCAGGCTCTGCTCCACCCGATCGCGCGGCACGCCGTTCAGTCCGAAGAACTGCCGGAGCACCGGATCGTTGAAGAACGGGTTGTTCACCCGTACACGCGTCTTGGTGGAAATGTTCACCACCGCCGGCGTCACTTTCTGAAGCATCGGCGCGAGCGAGGGCAGGGGTTGACCATCCACCGACGGCGGTATCGATGCATGGGCGTGCATCGTCGCAGCGCACAATGCGATGGCGAAAGCAGCGGAAAAACTGCGGAGAAAACGGGGTTGCATGAAGTCTCCTGGTCGACGATCGAAAGTCCGGCTTCTTCGACTGAACACCCGGCGGACGGTTCCCGACAAATGAGATGCAGTTACCACTTTACATCGCCCCTTCGGGGGGGTAACGTTTCCGCGAGTTCGCAATCACAACATCTTGTGTGCTGGTGCCGGTTGAACACCCAAGAACTGGTACCCATGTGAATAACGTCAGGAGGGGGCTGCCGCTGTTCGCGAAGTAACGCCAGGCCTGGGCCACGCGCGGGGCGTGAGCCGGGCACGACCGGGTCGTTCCCGGTCAACCGGCGCCATCACATCTATCTATAAGAAACCAACGGGGCCGTGAGGCCATACCGGGAGGTCAGGAAGCCGATGAGCACCTTGCGTGCAACAACCATGGCCCGCGATGCCGCCGCGATTCCGCTGCAGCCCGCATCGCAGGATATCTGGGACAAGAAATACCGCCTGCGCACCAAGACGGGTGAGCCGGTCGACGCCACCATCGACGACAGCTGGCAGCGCGTCGCGCGCGCCCTGTCCGATGTGGAAGCCACGCCGGAACTGCGCGAGCAGTGGTTCGAACGTTTTCTGTGGGCATTGCGCCGCGGTGCGATTCCGGCCGGCCGCATCACCTCCAACGCCGGCGCGCTGGAACACAAGCCTGCCACCTCCACGATCAACTGCACCGTGTCCGGCACCATCCGCGACTCGATGGACAACATCCTGGAGAAAGTGCACGAAGCGGGCCTCACGCTGAAGGCCGGCTGCGGCATCGGCTATGAGTTCTCCACGTTGCGCCCGCGCGGCGCGTACGTGTCGGGTGCCGGTGCCTACACCAGCGGCCCGCTGTCGTTCATGGATATCTACGACAAGATGTGCTTCACCGTCTCCTCGGCCGGTGGCCGTCGCGGCGCGCAGATGGGCACGTTCGATGTCAGCCATCCCGACGTCAAGGAATTCATCCGCGCCAAGCGCGAAGACGGCCGCCTGCGTCAGTTCAACCTCTCGCTGCTCATCACCGACGGCTTCATGCAGGCGGTGGAGCACGATGAAGATTGGCCGCTCGTCTTCCCGGTGCACGTCAAGGAACAGGACGACATCGACCTCAACGACCCCGCCAAGGTCGTGTGGCGCGAATGGCCCACCCACGAACACTACGTCGAGCGCGAAGACGGCCTGGTCGCCTGCAAGATCTACGGCCACATCCGCGCGCGTCACCTGTGGGACATGATCATGGTCTCGACGTACGACTACGCCGAGCCCGGGTTCATCCTCATCGACAAGGTGAACGAGATGAACAACAACTGGTGGTGCGAGCATATCCGCGCCACCAATCCCTGCGGCGAGCAGCCGCTGCCGCCGTACGGTTCGTGCCTGCTCGGCTCGGTGAACCTCACCACCTTCGTGCGCGATCCGTTCGGCCCGAAGGCACGCTTCGACTGGGACGAGTACCGCGAAGTGGTGAAGATCTTCACCCGCATGCTCGACAACGTGGTGGAGATCAACGGCCTGCCGCTCGAACAGCAGCGCAACGAGATCCTCTCCAAGCGTCGTCACGGCATGGGCTTCCTCGGCCTGGGCAGCACGCTCACCATGCTGAAGATGCGTTACGGCGGCGCCGAAGCCGTCGCCTTCACCGAAGACGTCTCGCGCGAAATGGCGGTCGCCGGTTGGGAAGTGGCACTCGACCTGGCCAAGGAAAAAGGCCCGGCACCCGTGCTCGCCAAGAACTACACCGTCACTGGCGAGATGCTGCGCAAGCGCCCGGAAATGGTCGAAGACGGCTACAAGGCCGGCGATCTCATCCCCGGCCGCGTACTGCACGCCAAGTACAGCCGCTACATGCAGCGCGTGGCCTCCGTGGCGCCCAACCTCGTCAAAGAGCTGGCCGAAGTCGGCGCGCGCTTCACGCACCACACGTCTATTGCGCCCACGGGCACCATCTCGCTGTCGCTGGCCAACAACGCCAGCAACGGCATCGAGCCCAGCTTCGCCCATCACTACTCGCGCAACGTGATCCGCGAAGGCCGCAAAACCAAGGAAAAAGTCGAGGTCTTCAGCTTCGAACTGCTCGCCTACCGCGCCCTCATCAACGCGGACGCCATGCCGTTCACCGAAGACACCAAGGCCAAGCTGCCCGAGTACTTCGTGTCCGCCGACGACATCTCGCCCAAAGAGCACGTCGACATCCAGGCCGCGTCGCAGCTGTGGGTGGATTCCTCCATCTCCAAGACCGCCAACGTACCCACCGATTACCCGTACGAAGATTTCAAAGACATCTACTTCTACGCCTATAAACAGGGCCTCAAGGGCTGCACTACGTTCCGCTTCAACCCCGCTGCATTCCAGGGCGTGCTGGTAAAAGAAGCCGACCTCGAGAACACCCTCTACCGCTTCGAATTGGAAGACGGTAGCGTTGTGGAACTGAAAGGCAACGAAGAAGTGGAGTACGACGGCGAGATGCACAGCGCCGCCAATTTGTTCGATGCCTTGAAGGAAGGTTATTACGGCAAGTTCTAGTTGTTGTGGCATGTAACGCGAATTCGCGCTACGTTTCGCACACACCGTAATACACTTATCGCTAGTTCCATAACAAACGTCCGGAGGGGAATACCCGCATGTCCATCGATACCGAGTTCGAAGTTCATCATGAAGATCTGATCGCACCGGCTGCTGCGGAATCCGCCGAAGCTGCTCCGGCTGCACCGAAAAAGGCTCGCCGCAAGAAGGCTGCCAAGAAAGCCAAGGCTGCAGCGCCGGCCAAGAAGGCAGCGAAGAAAGCGGTGAAGAAGGCTGCCAAGAAGGCGACCAAGAAAGCTGCAAAGAAGGGCGCAGCCAAGAAAGTCGCGAAGAAAGCCGCCAAGAAAGGCGCCGCCAAGAAAGCCAGCAAGAAGGCCGTGAAGAAGACGGCCAAGAAAGCTGCAAAGAAGGTCAGCAAGAAGACGGCCAAAAAGGCCGCCGGTAAGAAGACGGCCAAAAAGGCCGTAAAGAAAGCCGCTAAGAAAGCGGTCAAGAGGTCCACTGCCAGCAAGAAGGCCGGTCGTAAGGCGAGCAAGAAAACCGCCAAGAAGGCCGCCCGCAAGAAGTAAGTCATAAAACATCCGGCCCGGTTCGCGCCGGGCCGGATGTTTTTTTAAGACGCTCCAAAAGTTTTCCTCCCTCGCCCCTCCGGGGAGAGGGTCGGGGTGAGGGGGCATCGAAGCCCCAACATTTCAAGCTGCCAGGCGCGAAAACCCCAAGCCACAAACCAGCAGCCGCACCAGCCGCACCAGCCGCGCACCGCCAAACACTCAGGACCACCGCACATGACGATCAAGATCGAAAAGAAGATCAAGGGCTACCAGGTCGTCAAGCCCGAGGACAAAGCCGCGGCCGCCGCTGCACCCGCCGCCGTCGAGCCCAAAGAAGCTCCGGTCGCCGAAGTCATCCAGATGCACGAGAGCCTGGAGCGCCCCGAGGCGCTGATCGGCTCCACCTTCAAGATCAAGTCGCCGCTGTTCGAACACGCCCTGTACGTCACCATCAACGATATCGTGCTCAACGCCGGCACCAAGTACGAACAGCGCCGCCCCTTCGAGATCTTCATCAACTCGAAGAACATGGACCACTTCCAGTGGATCGTGGCGCTCACCCGCATCCTCTCCGCCGTCTTCCGCAAAGGCGGCGACGTCACCTTCCTCGTCGAGGAAATGAAAGCCGTATTCGACCCCCGCGGCGGCTACTTCAAAGCCGGCGGCGTCTACATGCCCAGCATCGTCGCCGAGATCGGCGCGGTGATCGAGCAGCACATGAAGAACATCGGCCTCATCCACGATCCCGAGATGAGCGAAGGCCAGCGTGCGTTGATTGCCGAAAAGCGTGCCGCATACGAACAAGCCGCTCAAAAAAAAACTGAGCTGAGTCCCACTGACGCGGACACCAGCGACTCCGCTGGCTTTCCGCCGGGTGCGACGCTATGCGCCAAGTGCAACACCAAGGCGCTGGTGCTGATGGATGGGTGTCAAACTTGTTTGAATTGTGGGTATAGCAAGTGTGGGTAAAGAACCCAAATATGTAGATTACAGGGGCGACAGCATTGTCGCCCTTTGTCTTTTTGCAAGCATAGTCAAGTAGGGATACGAAATCAGGAGGTTGTTATGGCGCTGAAGAAGAAACCCGCGAAACCAGCCGCGAGGAAGTCAGCACGGGAAAAAAGCGGAGAGAAACTGATTTCTCCTCCGGCTAAATATCCACGTAACGCCGTAGATAAGTCTTTAAGAATTCCGAAGGCAATATTGGAACAAAACGCAGGCAAACCATGCACAGTTGCAGAGTCAGCCTCTTTCTTGGGAGTTGGTGCGGCAGGACCATACCAGGTTGAAGTGAGCTCCGGTATTAAATATGGATTTTTGGAAAGACCCAACCCTGGTCAAATTGCGGTTACGGATCGCGCCAAGCGAATTCTTCGACCTCAAGATCCGCAAGATAGACTGGAAGGGATGCGAGAAGCAGTATTGAGTGCACCCGTGATTTCCGAGGTATATGGGCATTATCGTGGTGAGAACCTTCCCGATTCTCAATTTTTCCACAACACTCTCATTGATACCTTTGGCGTTCCTGCAGACAAGGTTCAAGAATTTCAGGACATTTTTATCGATTCCTTAAACGCGGCTGAGCTATTGGCGGAAGCTGATGGGAAGACAAGGGTAATCGACGTATCTACTGGCTCGTCGGATGGTGGTTCGTCTCCGACTCTGAAGAAGTTGGAGAAATCGGTAAAGGTAGATGCGAATGACTCATGCTTTGTAATGATGCCGTTCGCTCCCCCGCTTGGTGACTATTACGCAAAGATTTATAAGCCCGCTATTGAAAAAGCTGGCCTGCGGCCAGTGCGTGCAGACGCGGAAATATTTGGTACCGGAAAAATTATTGACCAAATTTGGACTGGGATAAACTCGGCAAAAGTACTTGTCGCTGAGCTTACAAGTAGAAACCCTAATGTGTTTTACGAGCTGGGTTTGGCTCATGCGTTGGAAAAGCCTGTAGTGCTAGTTTCATCAAACGAAGCCGATATCCCTTTCGACTTAAAACATATTCGCGTTATCTATTACGATGTGAATGATCCTTTTTGGGGCAATAAACTCATGGACAAAGTGGCCGAAAATATTTTATCGGCCATCAATCATCCTGAAGAGGCAGTGCTGCGCAAAAGGGAGTGACTACAAACAAAGTACAAACAAAGGGGTCAGAGTACTTTTATGACACTCACGCTACGCCACGGATGAGGAGCTATGGAGTGCCGCTTCCCAAGTTGGTTGTTATATCTTCTACTAGTGCTCGTCGCGGTGCCCATTGTGTTTGGTGTGGGTATCATCTTGGCATCCGGGCCGGGCAACCCAAGCACGATTGGCCGCGTCATCTTTGGCTTGGTAGACGTCAGCATTCTTACGTTCTTGGTATATGGCTGCTTCTATGTCAGGCGTTATCGCATTCGAATAGATGATGACGCGATATCAATTCGCGGTGTCTTCCGTGTTAAGAAAATTTCGCTTCACCTCATTTCGGAAGTGATAACCACTAGTCAGCCACGTGGTGGAACGGATTCGTTGGTGTTGGATAAAGAAAATATCCTTCTGACCAAGATTGACGGAGGGTTGGTAGGTTTCGACGCGCTGCTCGCCGAGCTGGGCTTTAAATTGAAGCCCTATAGAGCGCTTTTCTATAGGCGCGGCGTGTGGGGGCCGTGGGAGATGCGGGTGGCTGGCGACACGCATTGGGTGCCAAGTGAGCCTCCGAGGCTCGCACGTGAAAATGGGCGTCGCATGAATGCCATTCTGATTGTTGGTTTTATTTTGATTGCGATGGCAATGGTGGCGTCAAATTGGCTCTGGCAAAACTAGACTTCCAAAACCAGGGTCAGAGTGCACTTTTTAAGGAGCCGACTCTGACCCCGGAAACGGAAGAGGTTTGTAAAAAGGCGAATGCGATAAATGGAAGGTATGTTGCCAGGACTCTTTGTCATCCTGCTCGCGGCCACCGTGCTGATCGTTGCACGCCGCATGACGCAAAGCAGTGTCGAAGAGCTAGTGGGGGCTTCCTTCGTCGGACAGCGTGCGGTCATCGACGGAAAGGAAGTGAGGTCAGACGACCTAAAAATTCTTTATCGTTGGCCTGCGATGGCTAAAAGGGACGGCCTTGGCGGATTTTCCATGTTGGACGCACGGTGGCTTTGCCGAGCGCCTGATGGGTCCTATCTGCTTGCCATTGCGACTAATTCAAACAAAAAGGATGAGGGCGGCGTGCATTGGTCGTGGAGTCTACTCACCGAAGAGCGGGCACAGGCGTCGTTGCTATACAAGCGCAAGGCCTATCGAGCTGTTTTTGGTGAGTTACCGCCGAGCGCTTCGTGAAATCGGGACTACCACAGCGTACTTGTGATGGAGAAACGCTCTCTTCCTTTTTCTTCTTTGAAAGGTAGATGGATTTTTGAGGCGCTGATCGACAACAGTTAAGGCTTGGCGCCTGGAATTGGCTTTCCTGGTGACAGTGCAACAAATTTCGTTCCAGGAACACTGAAATGACGCATCACGCTGCCGACTCGGCATCCCCTTCTTTCGCCAGATTCGATGGCTGGTGGCGTATCACCCCATGGCTGATGTTTCTGGCGGCCTTGGCGGCGCGCTTTGCATACGTGTCAGTGTACGCAGGCAGCTTGCCCTACTGGGATCAGTGGGACGGGGAGGCTGATCGGCTTTTACTGCCATGGCTAAACGGCACTTGGCATTGGATGGACCTGTTCAGTCCACACAATGAACACCGCATTGCCCTGACGCGTTTGCTTACGCTAGCTCTATTCGAACTCAATCATCATCAGTGGGACAATCTGGTCGAAGCTTATGCTTGCGCCGGAGTATTCGCGGCGATGGAAGCATTGCTATACGCGCGACTTTGTCGGGGCCTTCCACACCTATCGCAACGGCTAGGGCTGCTGGTCTTCATGACCGTGCTGGCGGCGCTTCCGTTTGCGTGGGAAAACATCGCATCCGGATTTCAGAGCGCGTTTTACTTCATGGCATTGGTAGCCATTGCGATGCAATCCGTCGCTGCCTTTGGCAAAGGCTCGGGCCGCGACATCGGGTTGCTTCTGGCTTTTGGGATCATGTCTTTGTTCACGATGGCTTCCGGTCTGATTGCTTGCCTGGCCGTCATCGTGGTGGTGGTTGTACGCAACAGGTCGCAAAAGCCCGCTTCGGCATACTTTGCCCCCTGTGTATTCGTCTGCATGGCGTTGATCGCCCTTGTCGGCTTGGTGTTTACACCTGCGATTCCCTACCACGAATCTCTAAAGGCGCATGGCTTGGCCGAGCATGTTCGCTCCTTGCTGATCAACCTGGCTTGGCCTTGGCAACCATCAACGTCTCGGCGATGGTGGTTGTTAATGGTGGTGTTGTGGCTGCCCACGCTGGTCTGGATTGTCCGCGTGCTTCGAGGACGCAACCTTTGCCCTGCCGACGCATTTGCCGCCGGCATGCTGACCTGGGTGGGTTTGCAATTTCTCGCGATCGCCCACTCTCGTGGTCACGACATGAGCGCGCTTTCCTCGCGCTATATGGACATCCCCGCCATGGCCATGGCTTTGAACGCATACCTGGCACTTGTCCAGCTGGCAACCACGAACAAACGGCTTGTCAGCTGGACTATCGCAACCTTGTTCTTCGCTGCAACCTTGGCTGGCCTGCACAGACGTCAAGGAAGCGACATGAGTTCACTGGTTCAACGACATGCGCTTACGGTGAACGAAACCAGGCACGTGCGTGATTACCTGGCCACTGGCAACCCCGTCGTTTTGCAGCAACCCCCGCTTTACATCCCCTACCCGGATGCCACGCGCCTGCAGTCCTTGCTCGATAACCTCACCATCCGGGCGATGTTGCCGCGCCTCACCCATCAGGACTATTACTCGACACAAGGCCTGGGTTGGTTGAGCATCGTCGCCATGAAATGGCAGGCACCGTTCGCACGATCGTCGAACTATCCCCCGACCTCTGCGAATGCTTTGCAACAGACGTTCTCTTCTCTCGCACTTCACCCATCCTGCGAACTGGAACCCGCCGTAACCGTTCTAGTGCCACGCGCCGCACCGGTGCCGATCCCTGCCAGCCAGCTTGCTTTTTTGCCCAATGATGAGAGTGATCGAACGCCATTGATCCTCAACGCAGGCCAGACTGCCTTTGGCAGCATCCATGCACCTAGAGCCGGCCGGATCGTCGCTTTCGAGGTTGTGGTAGGGACCTATTTCAATACGTCCAATGGCTCACTCCAGCTAACGCTTTGCAAGGGGCGCCAGTGCGCTTCCGGTTCGGGTGACTTGCAAACGTCGCTGGACAACAGTTTGTTCATGATCGCGGTGACGCCCACACTGGACGTATCAGCGGGCGATGATTTGACCTATCGATTAAGCAAGGATGGGGGCAGCGTCGGAGTCGCGCTCTGGCTCTATCCGTCCGTCGCCGGTGGTCCGCAAAAAATCAGCCTGGAAGATGGCCAGACATTCGGCGGCCAAACAGCAAAGTTTGCACTGAGCTACGCTAAATAGTGCTTTGCCATGAGCGGGAAAAAGGGGATGGAGTAGTTAAAAATACTTAATCCCCTTTTTTCCTGTTGCTCTTACAGGTTCCATGCGGTGTCTGGTTCACTTTCGAAGAATAAGCGCGAAAAAACGCCGAGATTGCTTTCCTCAGCAAAAAGGAGGGTGAGGAAATGGATGGGTACGACGGATTTCGCGAATACTACGTCGCCAAGCGCCGCAGCTTTGCCTGGGTGTGGGGATGCGTGTGCGGCCTCGTGTTGGTGTGTTGGATCGTCCACGTTGTGCCGTTTAGCTACGCAAGCGTGGTGTCGAAAGCTGTCGTCGTTTCGCGAAGCTGCGCGAGCAAAGGCTTCAGTTACACCTATAGCTATGAGGTGGATGGGCAGCCTTACACCGGGGCTACTCAATGGGGCGGCTGGGATGGCAACGGCTCGTGCCAAAAGCTGGAGCCCGGTGTCGTCATTCCGATTACCTATCGCGTGGACGATCCATCGCGAAGCATGAGTGGCACTGTTTCCGCCTGGAATAAAACGCTGATATTTCTTTGGGTGTGGATCGCGATTTTTTCTTTCGTCATATTGCCGATTCCTTTGTACATCAAGGAACTTCGCTCAAGCCGCTGAGATGGTTCGCGCCTCTTCATCTGGACAATGCCGGCCCAGAGGCAGATATTTCAGTGCGGTGCCGCGCCACGGATCTTTAGACGGAACTTTGCCGGAACAGACGCCGCAACCGAGTGTCCAAAAAGGTCGACGGTAATCAGGCGCTACAAGCGCGGCAGTGAGGTGGCATCATGGCTGACAAGGCTATCCCCGGCATTCGCCCTTACGACGCACCCGCGGGTGGCTGGGGCGCATTGCGAGCAACGGCCAAGGCCATTCAGGAGCAGATGAATGCTCCTGAGGCCACCGTCACGCTCCTGCGGACCAATCAGCCCGAAGGATTCGATTGCCCGGGCTGTGCATGGCCGGACAAGGAGCATAAATCCACCTTCAGGTTTTGCGAAAACGGCGCCAAGGCCGTCACCTGGGAGGCGACGAACAAGCGCGTGCCTCCGACGTTTTTTGCATCGCACACGGTGACGTCGCTGCGCGAATGGAGCGACTACCAGTTGGAGGATCAGGGGCGACTGACGCACCCGATGGCCTACAACCCGGAGAAGGACATCTACGAAGCCGTCAGTTGGGACGAAGCCTTCGCGCGCATTGGCGCGATTCTGCGCAGCCAGGCCGACCCGAACGCCGTCGAGTTCTACACCTCGGGGCGCGCTTCCAACGAAGCGGCGTTCCTCTATCAACTCTTTGCGCGCGAATACGGCACCAACAATTTCCCGGATTGCTCGAACATGTGCCACGAGGCCACCAGCGTGGGCCTTCCGCAGTCCATTGGCATCGGCAAGGGCACTGTTTCGCTGGACGATTTCGATCATTGCGAGCTCATCATCGCGATGGGTCACAACCCGGGCACGAACCATCCGCGCATGATGGGCACGCTGCATGAGGTGGCGCGTCGCGGCGCGCCCATCATCGTGTTCAATCCCTTACGCGAGCGCGCCTTGGAACGCTTTGCCGATCCGCAGGACCCGCTGGAGATGGCGACCTTTGGCGCGACCGAGATCGCGTCGACCTACCTCCAGCCCAAAGTCGGCGGCGACGCGGCGGCGCTCAAGGGCATCATGAAGGCGCTGCTTGAGATGGATGAGGTGCTGGGGCCGGAGTCCGTCGTGCTCGATCACGCCTTCATCGCCGAGCACACCCACGGCTTCGAGGCGTTCGCCGCCGATCTTCGCGCGACGTCCTGGCGGGACATCGAGACTATCTCGGGCATACCCGAGGACGAGTTGCGCAAGGTCGCCGAAGCCTATACCAAGTCCAAGGCGACCATCGTCACCTATGGCATGGGCATCACGCAGCACAGCATGGGCACGCAGAACGTCCAGCAGATCGCCAACCTGCTGTTGCTGCGCGGCAACTTCGGCAAACCCGGTGCCGGCATCTGCCCGCTGCGCGGTCACTCCAATGTGCAGGGCGATCGAACGGTCGGCATTACGGAAAAGCCCGGCGCCGCCATGCTTCAGCGGATCGAGCAAACCTTCGGCTTCCGTCCGCCGGCCGCGCACGGCCATGACGCCGTGGCCGGCATGCAAGCCATCGTGGCGGGCGAATCAAAGGTGCTGATTTGCCTCGGCGGCAATCTGGCGGTCGCGCTGCCCGACCCCGAGGCGTGCTTCGAGGCGGTGCGACGACTCGAACTCTCGGTGCATATCGCGACCAAACTCAATCGCTCGCACCTGCTCACGGGTAAGCACTCCTTCATCCTGCCGTGCCTGGGCCGCACCGAGCGCGACATGCAGGCCACGGGTCCGCAGTCGGTCACGGTGGAAGATTCCATGTCGATGGTGCATGCGTCGCGCGGCAAGCTGACGCCGGCCTCGGAAGCGTTGAAGTCGGAACCCGCCATCGTTGCCGGCATGGCGGCCGCCACGCTCCCCGAGAGCAAGGTGCCGTGGATGCATCTGATCGAGGACTACGACCGCATTCGAAATGGCATCGAGGCAGTCTTTCCGGGCTTCGAGAAATTCAACGAGCGTATCCGTGTCCCGGGAGGTTTCAGGTTGCCGCTGCCGCCGACGGAGCGCATCTGGAATACGCCGTCCGGCAAGGCGGAATTCCTTCGCTTCACCGGGCTGCAGGAAGATCCGGTTTTCACGGACCCAACCATCCTCAAACTGACCACGCTGCGCAGTCACGATCAGTACAACACGACCATCTACGGACTGGACGATCGCTACCGTGGCGTCTTCGGGCGGCGCGACGTGCTCTTCATGAATGAATATGACCTCGCCGAACGAGGCATCGCGGAAGGCGACGAGTTGATCGTGGAAACCGCATTCGGCAAAGGCCAGGAACGCCGCATGACGAAGGTGATCGCGGTGGTCTACAAAATCGCAAGAGGCTCCGTGGCTACGTATTACCCCGAGGGCAATTGCCTGGTGCCTCTGGACTATATCGACAAGGAAAGCGGGACGCCTTCCTACAAGTCCGTTCCGGTGCGTGTGGCGCGTGCCGAATAATAGGGCGGTTGACGATTAACTCTGGCTACCCCACAC
Source organism: Dyella psychrodurans (assembly GCF_003363265.1). Lineage (GTDB taxonomy): Bacteria > Pseudomonadota > Gammaproteobacteria > Xanthomonadales > Rhodanobacteraceae > Dyella_B > Dyella_B psychrodurans. The sequence continues at coordinate 32,273 of NZ_QRBF01000013.1, forward strand.
GACAGCTGAAGAGCCATTGAGGAGCGCGCCATAAAATTGCATCCCGTGATTGCGGCACTACGCAAGCACAAGGCGGGTGTGGTGCTGATTGCCTTGCAGATCGCGCTGACGCTGGCCGTCGTGTGCAATGCGTCGTTCATTATCGGGCAGCGCATCCAGCGCGTGAACCGTTCCGTTGGCCTCGACGAACAGAACATGTTCCTCGTCACCCAGCAGTGGGTCGACGCCCCTACTGGCGACGATGCGAACAGCATCCGGAAACTGGATGCCATGCAGCGCGAAGACCTCGCCGCGCTGCGTGCATTGCCCGACGTGGAGTCCGTATCGCCAGTCAATGCTCTGCCGCTGTTTGGGTTGAGCTGGGTCGGCTCGGTGTCGCTCACTCCCCACAGCAGCATGATGGGCAGCAATGCGCGCAGCATCTTCTATTTCGGCGACGAAAACTTCGTGCCCACCTTGGGGCTGCACGTGATCGCCGGGCGAAACTTCAACGCGAGCGATGTCGGCAACAAGGGCTCCAGCGACCACACCCAGGCCAGCACGGCCATGGTGAACAAGACCTTGGCCGATCTGCTGTTTCCGAAAGGCAATGCCATCGGCAAAATCGTGTACCTCAACGGCCGAAGCACGCCGAGCACCATCGTCGGCGTGATCGAGAACCTGCAGACCACCTCCACCGATAGCTGGGTCGGCTCCTTCGAGGGGTACTCGGTGCTCGAGCCCATGCGTATCAACAGCAATCTCTCCCATTACGCCGTTCGCGCCAAACCGGGCCGGTTGCTGGCGGCGATGCGTGCGACAGCGTCCGCGCTCTACAAAGTCGATCCCCTGCGCGTGCTCGACGACGACAGCGTGAAGTCGTATGCCGATATTCGTGACGAAGCCCATCGCGCCGATGTAGGCATGGCGATACTGATGAGCGTGATCTGCGTGATCCTGCTCGGCGTCACCGCCGCGGGCATCGTGGGTCTCACCAGTTTCTGGGTGGGTCAACGCCATCGGCAGATGGGCATGCGTCGCGCATTGGGCGCGCGCAAGGTGGACATCCTTCGCTACTTCCAGCTTGAAAACCTGCTTATCTCCGGTGCTGGCGCCCTGATCGGCGTGGCACTGGCCACTGGCCTCAACCTGCTGCTGATGAAGCACTACCAAATGGATCGTATGCCCGTGCTCTACGTGCTGGTCGGCGTGGTCGTAGTCTTGCTGCTGGGCCAAAGTGCGGTATTCGCTCCCGCACGCCGCGCCTCCAACGTGCCGCCGGCTGAGGCGACGCGAAACCTGTGAGCTTTGTAAGCGACGGCGGCTGCGGTGCGGCTCCCTTTCACTGTATTTAGTGATCTCAATCTATTTGCGCGCCCAAAATTCCGAGCAACGTCAATCGGCTCTCGCTCAAATGAGAATCCCTGTATGAAAACGTGGGGATACCTCAGAACCTGGTACCGCTTTCTGCGTCTTTGACAGGCAGAAACCTTACGACCAAACCGCGCTACTTCGATTTCCATGCGGTCACTTTGGGTATCCGATACAGGGACACCGAACCCAAGGGAGGGAGAAGTATGCGTCACGCCAAGACAACACACCGCGCTACACGCACCATTTGGCGCACGATCTGGCTACTGACCTGCCTGCTGCTCTGCGGCGTGGTGCATGCCGACAAAGTCACCTACATCCTCACCGATCCCAATGGCACGGTCCTGGCCGAAGCGGACGCGCAAGGCAACATCACCAAAACCTTCGACTACCGGCCGTACGGCCAGCAGGCGTTAGGCCAGCCGCCGAATGGGCCGGGTTACACTGGCCACGTCAACGATCCGGATACCGACCTGGTGTACATGCAGGCGCGGTATTACGACCCGGAGACGGGACGGTTTTTGAGTGTGGACCCGGCGGGAGTGCAGCCGGGTGATGTGTACGGTTTCAATCGGTATGCGTATGCAAGCAACAATCCGATCCTAAACATAGATCCCAATGGTCGAGACGCGCAATTATTCTGGACAGACTCAACGCATGTGACCCTTACAGTGCCTTACATTGTCGGAGTAAGTGGCGGTGCACATTTGCCTATAACGACGTCAGATATCAATGCGTCATTTAAGCAAAACTTTTCTGGGACAGTTGTCCTTAATGGGCAGACTATTACAGTGGCGGCCCAGGCCATTGAGGCCAATGGTACAAACTCAGCCGGACATACTAATTTTGTCTCAGTTGTACCCAATACACAGGGTGTAACTCAATCAGGGCGAGCTGAAACAAACAAAATTGGAGGGGACAGAGTGACCGTTTCAGCCACTGGCGAATACGCGGTGACGCCAGCTACGGTGTCACATGAGTTCGGTCACGTTAGCGGCGCAGGCGACCAATATAAGGGCGGCGTAGATGTCAATGGCAACGTCATAAAGCAAGCTGATTCGAGCCAATCTGGAATTATGAATTCCTTGGATGGAGGACAAGCAAGTCAGCAAACTATGCAAGAGATACTTCGCGCACCTACAAATACTAATACGTGCTCACCTGGCACGCATGCGGGTAATGGAGGCTGCTGATTCGTCTTTTATTTTTGGCTGACAGATCGGAGTTGGAAGATGCAACGTTACAAATCTATATCGCTTGCGCTTTTCCTTTTCTTGGCCGGCTGCGCATCGTTAGGCACAAAAGTTGAAACCTATAGCGGTGAGTATTTTTACAACTTTGAATATGCGTACCTAACTCCGGACGGCTTAAATGAACAATGGTGTTTGAAAGGAGATATGTCGCGAGCCGAACTGCACTCCAATGACGGAAAAGGCGTTAAAGGCACATCGTATATCACCGTCCAGGGCACCTTGGGACCTCAAGGCAACTACGGCAATTTAGGTGTTTGCAAAAGAATCTTGACGGTCACGAAATTGGTGAAGGTCACTAACATGCGAGGTGGCTCGTAGCCCAAAACGGGGCCACCATTTCGCCGCCCAGGTCAATAGGCAAATAGACACCCGTCTCCGATCATGCCGGAGAGAGGTGTATCCCTTATAGCGCCGACCGGCGGCCGTTGTGTTGCGGGAAAAAGGGGGCGGAGTGAACGCATCCCGATTCCACGGACAGTTTAATTAGAGCCTGCGGTAAAAATGCCTTTTAATGGGCAACGTGACGAACTCCTTTTGGTCATTGCCACAACCGGCTGTGCGTGTCGGTCCAGTTCTCCTTGCTTAGCCGATCCAGCGCGTCGCCGATCTGCGCGCTGATCTCCTGGAAGTAGTAATAGAGATCCGCACGGCTGATCTTCAGCACGACATTGCCGTTGGCGGCGTCGTCTTCGCTGTACGCGATGTGTGCCATCAGCGTCAGCATGGTCTGGATGTTTCTCAGGTCTTCGTAAGCTTCTTCGGACAAGAGATAGAGCTGCGGTCCCGTTGGGTCGCTGTGCATGTCTTTCATGATCGTTCTCCACACGCTTAGGTCACGCCGCGTATTGCACGCGGCGTGAAGGGCTACAGAAAAATCCTGCTCGTTTTGTCGGAATCAGCTGCTTCCGTTTTGGCGAATGCCCACTGTGGCTCGACGTCGCGCCGTCAGCGCGGCGGTGAAGTAGAAGAAATGCACCGTGGCGGGGGCACGAGGGCGTGCGGGTGCCGTATGATCGAACGTAACCATCATTGACTCCTGAGAAGTTGAGGGTGGCCAGCGGATCGTCTGAGGTCTGAACTCGGGCGATCCGCGCTACTTCACATCATGTCGGGCGTGCCGTTGTCATCGAAGGGATGGGCACGCCCGACTAACGCACCATCGCATGAAGTGCGTTTTGCCATCTGTCGGGGTGGAGTGATTCGGTGCGTTGGTAAATGCCTACGCGGCAGATGCGAAAGCGCTTGGCGGCGGATTGGAAATGTCGTCGCTAGCGCACGAAACGCCGGGATGAAGAAGGGTGCGATAGGCGGCCGATCTTTCCGTCAGGTCAATACGTAGTTTTTGGAGCGTGCTGCATCATCGCCCAATATTTCCACCAGCGGCGCCTCGATGCCTTCTAATTGCCCTACATCGAGAGTTAAATTTTTTAAAAAAGACCACGGCGACGCCGGAGCTTTTTTTGTTAATGAAATCAGTTGAATGGGGTGGTGATTATCTGCGGAGCTGGTGGTGCACAAGCCTGCGGCGCCATGAGTGCGGATTCACTACCGCACGTCATTCATAGTCTCGATACGGTCATTATTCGAATTTCTATGTAAGGGTTATGCCGCGCCAACACGGAGGATTGGCTTGGGGTTTGAAAGTCTGATGACACCTCACCTTCTGTAACCCATAGTGGTTATTTTCCTGAAGGCATTGGATGCTATTGGAATTTGGATACGGATTTTTCTTCGCCGCCGCCGTTCCGATGTTGATTGGTTTTCCTATCGCATCGTTGTTGGGATTGGGGAACGGTATGCGAGCTGTCGGGTACGCTGCCGCTCTGGGCCTATCGGTTTGCCTTATCGTATGCAGGGCACTTCAAATGATGTGGCCAGTCAGCGTCACGGCATGGCCCCTGTTTTTTTTAATCGCTATTGGCACGGTTTTTCTTTGGAAATATCGACGCGCTCGCAATGATTGGCGCGCTCTGAAAGAGCGGCAACGTCCCTTTGTTTGCGTATTGGCGTGCGCCGCGTTTCTTGTTGGCGTTCTATTGAGTGCGCCGGTTTTGATGGGTCACGCGGTCGTCTTTGAAGGTACGCGAAACGCCGACAGTTTCACATTCGTTTCCAGCGCGCGTTACATGCTTGATCATGCGTTTCATGGTGCCGCTGATTTATCGCCTGCACATCCCATTTATGCGATAAGCCGCGCCTATTTTGGCGGCCAGGCCATTCAGCCGCGTCCCGCCGCGGAAGGTTATTTGGCGTGGCTTAGCGCAGTGCGAAACGTTGATCCTATGTACCTATACAACCCTACACAGGCCGCTGGCGTGGTCGTGTCCGCGCTATCGGTTCTCGCCTTCTTGCCCGAAGATTTTTATGCGAAGTCCTGGCGGATTCGCATAGTCATCTGCATATTTCTTTTTGCTAGCCCGACACTTCTATATGTCGCATTTAATTCAAATTTCGCAACAGCGATGAACCTCGCAGCGGCCACTGCCTACGTGGCTCTAGCACTCGCGCCTCGCTCCCGTGGTCGGTTTGTTGCGTCAGTGTTGTGTCTCGGCTCAATACTCTCCGGCTATCCTGAAGTGCTTGCATTTATGCTCACGACAAGGGGCATGGCGGTCATCGGTGTCTCGATCCGTAAATATTCCTTGCGGCTGCTTTGGGTCGAGGCATGGTGGTTGGCCGCCGAGCTGGCTGTAGCCTGCGCATTACTACCATGGGGGGCGTGGGGTACCCTTGTCGTGTATCGCACGACGCTTGAATTCAGTCACGCCGGCGCAACCGACGCCGTTGGAGATATGTACGCCGGGCTGCCGTTGTTTGGCGCTACTTTGGTTATTGCCATCATTTCATGGCATGCGATCAGGCATGCAGACGGCCTGGGCCGTGTCCGAACTGCGATGGTCGCTATTTTGGTCACATTTGCGGTCGCGCAAAGCCTCATGGTCATCCGTGGCTATAGTTACGGCGGATTCAAAGTCGCGGAATATTTCACGACACTGCTCGGCGCCGTGATTTTGCTTTCGGTGACGGCGCAACAGCAGCAGGGTAGGTCGTTCAGCGATAAGGCTATGCGAATCGCTCCAATGGTTACGGCGTGCTTTGCAGCGATAGCGCTGTGGAAATCGGCACATGTCATTCGGCATGCTTACATTATGGCTGATGGCAGACGAGTAACGGCGGATCTAGTCCGCGCGGGGCAAGCCTTAAATAGCCTCGGTGCCGACGCACCTATTGCCCTCGGCTATACACCAGAACCGTTCTATTTTGGCATGTGGGTTCCCTATGTCACTAACGCGGTTATTGCATACGACTTGCAAAATGATGCGGCTGCGGCGGGCTACATGTCGCCCTATTTGATGATGCATCAAAGCGAAAGCGCTGCACTATTTGAAGCGGCGCGATATACGCTGTCGATTAGCGATGACGAAGTGATGAAGCCCAGCGCCTGCGATACTATGAATTATGGTTCGGTACACGTCTCGCTACGTCGGTCACCATCAGAGAAGAGGCAGGACGTACTTCGAAACGGTAATAACCATCTATGAAGACTGCCCGACTTGTTTTCTCGAGTGGCCGTCGCTTTGCACGAGATTTCGAGATGAGGAAGGGCGCGATAGGAGGGCGATCTTTCCGTCAGGTCAATAGGTAGTTTTTGGGGCGTGGCGCATCCGGAAGGTCACGTTCGCCCAATATTTCCCGCAGCGACGTCTCGATACCCTCGGACATGGCATCGAGCGGCAGATCGTTGGGCGCGGTGCCGAAGGGCTGCTCGATTTCTGAACTGAGTGCTTCGAGAGCGAAGAACGTGTACGCGATAAAGGTGACCACGAGCGGCGTCATCGTGCCGATGGAATCCACCAGGCCGAAGGGAAGCAGAAGACAGTACAGATAGACCGTGCGGTGAATGATCACGCCGTAGGTGAATGGTATGGGCGTGTTGGCGATGCGTTCGCAACCGCCAAGCGCATCGCTCAGATGCCCCATATGAACTTGCATCGCCTGCGCCAGCGGTGCGGCAAGCCGGCCTTCCATTCGCCGGTCGCGAAGCCACTCGTCGGCCATCAGCAAAATGGTGGAGGCTTTGTAGCGCGCGCCGTTCAAGCGAGCAAGATCGTCCTCGGAAAGCCAGCGTGCCAGATCCGTCGTCGAATCCGTGCCGCGTAGCTGATGGCGCAAGGCATGCACAAAGGCGATAAGCCGATGAACGAACACGGTGCTGCCCGAACCCGAGTCGATCAAGGTCAGCGACTGCCGCGCCAGCGAGCGCGTGTCGTTCAACACCTCGCCCCACAGCACGCGCGCCTCCCAGTAACGGGCATAGCTGGTGTTATTGCGAAAACCCAGAAAGATCGCCAGGGTCAGGCCGATCAGCGAGAACGGCACAAACGTCAAAGACACCTTCCAGACATAGACGTGGCCATGCAGAAGCGTAACCACCACGCTAAACGCCAGCGTCAACAGCAACTGCGGCAGGATGGCCGGCAGGACCGAGCCCCGAACGACAAGCAAAAGACGAAACCAGTTGGGGCGGGGGCGAACGATCATGACGGCTCTGTGGACGAGGGGGTGCCAGGTGGAAATTACACCACAGCCCCCTCGTCGAGCGACAAAACCCATCCGAGGTGCAATACTCAAGCACTAGCAGTACGTACGCATGATCGGAGGAGTCATGTTTGGAGTGTTTCGCAAGGGAGCGCTGCTGGACGCCGAATTGGCAGGCTGGCAATTCGACTGCTTTGAATGGTTGTTGCGGCACGGCGGGGGCGTTGAGGCGTTTCGTCAGCGTCGACTGATCCTGCCGACGCCGCAGTTCTTTCCACACGATGGTTCGCGTGGACACGCTTTCGCCGAAATGATCTTCCATCAGGTGAAGGCGCATGCGGACATGGCGGACTGGCCATGTAAGCTCGAATCCCAGGAAAACGACCCCGACACCATGGTGTCGCCACAGGCTTTTGTGCAGGGCGCACCGAATTCGCCAGGAGGCACGTTCCGTGCGCTGAAAGAGGGTGGTGCGCTAATCACATATAACCCAAGCAAGTTACGCGACCCCATGTCGCTGGTGGCCACCTTCGCGCACGAGCTCGCACATTACCGCATGGCGACGTTCCCCGAGCAGCCACCCGGTGGTCAGGAAGTTCGGGAGCCCGCGACCGATCTCGCTGCGGTGTTCATGGGATTCGGCATCTTCCTTGCCAACTCACGTTTCAACTTCTCTCACTTCGACGACGGAAGAACCGCAGGCTGGCGCTGGCAGCAGCAAGGTTATCTGTCGGACGTCGAAGTGTTGCACATGCACGCCATCTTCTCGGTGATGCTTGGTATCGACCAGCGAGAAACCTTGCCTCATTTGAAGTCAGCCCTGCGGGGCATTTTCAAACGCGTACATAAGGATGTCATGCGCAATGAGGAGGTCCTGAAGCGATTGAACAACGTCACTGCTGCAACCATTGGCGACATTAAACGGACGGCCTAAAAGGGCTGAGTGCGCAATGGTAACGGCGATGACGTACGTGCTTATGCAAACTTTCAAAATTCGTTCGATCAACAGTGCGATGTCTTTCGTGGACTGAGTTCGGATCAGCGACGATATGATTTGCTTAAAAGTGTAAAGTGCTCCGCGATTTCCGACGGAAAAAGACGCTTTTATTGGACGACGACTGGTCAGTCTTTGATATTGCCGGAAACCGCACCAGAGCAAACCAATGGGTAAATAAAGGAGCAGCCCCTTTATTGCCGCCGGCTCAATAGCCATGCTCGTTGGCCGAATCGCCGGCCATGCGAAGCTCTTCGTTCGCTTCGACAAGCAGCTCCTTGCGCGGGCTGCATGTCCACCGAACATCGCAATCTGGCGAGCGTGGGGCGCGGAAAAAGCGGGGGCAGGCTCGCCTGTTTGTTGTTGCTCTGCCTGAAGGCGGGCTTGCCTCTTCCCGCTGTGTGATTCGCAGCCCCAACCTTGATACGCTAGGCCTGCTGATGGGGCATCTGCGTTGCCTGTATTGCCAGTATCCGGGTCATTCAGTCATCAGGGGGACAAACATGAAAGCAAGGAATGCATGCCTGTACGGCGTGCTGTGGATGGCGTGTGGAGTCGCGGTGGCCGCGGATCTCAGTCAGGGCGTCATGGCCGCGAAAGAAGGCGATTACGCCAAGGCGGTGGCGGAATTCACGCCGCTCGCGGAACACGGAAACAAGTTCGCGCAATTCGATCTCGGCTTGATGTACGCGGAGGGGCACGGCGTCGTGAAGGACGATGCGCAGGCGGCGCATTGGTTTGGCCTCTCCGCGGCGCAAGGGGATGTGCAAGCGCAGTTCAGGCTGGCGATCATGTACGCGCACGGTCAGGGCGTACCGCAGGACGATGCTCAGGCCGCCGCGTGGTATGGCAAGGCGGCGGCCCAGGGCGATGCGCTGTCGCAAAACAACCTTGGCTTGATGTATCTGGATGGCCGGGGTGTCGCCAAGGACTATAACCAGGCACTCAGCCTGTTCGGCAACGCAGCGGAGAAAGGCGATCATTCGGCCCAATTCAACCTTGGCCGAATATACGAAAAGGGCCTGGGTGTGCCGCAGGATTACGGTCAGGCGCTGCGCTGGTATAACGAGGCGGCCCAGAAAGGCGATGCCAAGGCACAGAACAGTCTCGGTAACATGTACACGCGCGGCGAAGGCGTGCCGCAAGATCCGCAGAAGGCGCTTGCGTTCTACCAGGAGGCCGCTGCTCAAGGCGAGTCGTCGGGCCAATACAACCTCGGCCATGCGTATGAGAAGGGCATAGGCGTAACGCGGAATTACGCACAGGCGGCCGCGCTCTATCACCAGGCAGCCGAGCAGGGGTATGCGCCCGCGCAAAACGGCATGGGGATTTTGTATCTGGCAGGTCACGGCCTGCCACAGGATTTTGGCGAGGCGATGCAGTGGTATCGCAAGGCTGCCGAACAGGGGCTCGCCCAGGGGGAATCCAATCTGGGCGAAATGTACGTCATGGGTTATGGCGGTTCGCCGGATTATGGCCAGGCGCTTTTGTGGTTGCAGAAAGCGGCGGCACAGAATGATCCGGGTGCGGAGGCCAATCTCGGCTTGATGTACAAGAAGGGCCAAGGCGTGTCGCAGAGTTACAACGATGCCTTTACATGGTTCACGAAAAGCGCAGCGCAAGGCGATGCCTACGGAGAGGCCAATCTCGGCGTCATGTACCTGAAAGGCGAAGGCAGGCCTGTGGATTATGCGCAAGCGGTCGCATGGTTTCGCAAGGCGGCCGATCAAGGCAACACTTACGCAGAAACCAGCCTCGGCATGATGTACACCAAAGGCCTGGGCGTGCCGCGGGATTACGCTCAAGCCATCGTGTTGCTCCGTGCGGGTGCCGAGCAGGACGAACCCGCCGCCGAATACGGTCTGGGCTTGATGTATGCGAACGGTTGGGGCGTTGGAAAGGACATCGTTGCCGCCTATGCGCTATGCATGCATTCGCTCAATGAAATAAGCCCGTCCGGCCCGATGAGTCCGGCCATTACGGAGTCGCGCAGCAAATTCATGAGTCAGCTGGCGCGCCAACTGTCGCATGTACAGATGGGCGACGCGCAGATGCTGGTGCAGGATATGCAACGCCAAGGTGTGACGGAGGCGTTGCAGGCTCGCTGACGTAACGCGAGTAGCAGCAAACCGTCGCAGAGACACAAAAGGAGAAGTGCCATGACAACCAACCATTTCAGCTTTCGAACGCAGCAGCAAACGCCGTAAGGGCTATCCTTCCGAGCAGCGGGTCAAGAAAGGCGATCGCGTCGTGCACGGCGGCAAGGAGTTGTTTCGAGAAACTTGGCCGCAACGATCCATGCCCCTGCGGTTCCGCGAGGTTGTTTCAAGAACTGTTGCATGCGAACCGGCAAGTTCGATGGCGCCGGACGCCATTACTACGTGAGATAGCAAAAGGGCGGCTTCGGCCGCCCTTTTTTTGGTGATCGGTGATCGCGGTTTTTGCAGCGCGCCGCCTGCTTTGCGCGTCTGGGTCGATGCATCTTCACGTGTCCTTTACGTGATGTACTTCAAAAGATTACCGTAGATAATGAAGGACGTTGATATGCCCCGGCCGCCGTCCGCAGACAGCGACCGATGCATCATCACACGAAGGCATTTCCGCTGGCAGCCATGCGGGGAGGCAAGGATGTCGCGCAATCTACGTGCTGAAAATCGTGGTCGGTCTGCGTCGCGATATCTGCCGCGTTATGTATTTCCCGCGGTGCCGGCGCTGCTGATGTCGCTGCTTCATCCCAGCGCCCTCTACGCCACCTGTACGAATACGGCGCCTGCGACGGGTACCACCGTCACGTGCAGCGGCACCGGCGTAGTGCCCGTCATCGCGCAGTCGGGCAGCGCCAACGTCGCGATCAACGTCGCCAGCAACGTGAACTTCACCAACACGCGCACCACCAGTCCGGTGAGTTTCAGCGTGGATCATGCCAGCCAGATCACCAACAGCGGCACGCTCGCGTTGAATGGCGGCGGCGGTACAGGTACCAATCGTGGCGCCGTGCTGCTCGGCACGGGCGATAACAACGTGCTGACTAACGCAAGCGGCGCAAGCATTGCCACGACGGGTGCCTACAACGACGGCATGGCGGCCAATGGCAACGGCAATACGCTGACCAACAACGGCACGATCACGACCGCGGGCCCGAATGCGTATGGCATGACGGCGGCGTGGGGGCAGACCAATGTCGGCCAAGCGAACAATACGTTGGTCAACAACGGATCGATCAGCACGTCCGGCAGTAATGCGCGAGCGATGTCCATCCTCGGGCAAAGCGGCACCATCACCAACACGGGCACATTGTTGACGACCGGCACGAGCAGCACCACGGCTTACATGCAAGGCAACACGGACAAGCTGGTCAACAGCGGCACGATTCAAGCGCAGGGAAGCAGTGCGGATGCGGTGTTCTCCAACACGGCGGGTTCCAGCTTTACGGCGAATATCCAGAACCTTGCCGGCGGCAGGATCATGGCGCAGAACGGCGCGGCGGTGCGCACGCTCAACGGTGCCAGCACCATCGTCAACGCCGGCTTGCTTCAAAGCAACAGCGGCGTGGCCGTACAGATGGGCCTGGGCGTCAACACGCTGATTCTGCAAACGGGGTCGGTAATTATCGGTTCGGCGGATGGCGGGGGCGGAACGGGTGCGAGTACGGTCATTCTGCAGGGAACCGGCAGCGTCACCAACGCATTCACGCGATTCAAGACCTTGCTCGCGCAGGGCAGCTCGTGGAGCTGGAGCGGTAGTGGCGCGTTCAACACCGCGCAAATCCAAGGCACGTTCAACCTGACCGGAACAGTGAGCAGCGCCGGCGTTTCGACCGATACCCTGACATTCAATGGCGCCACCGCGACGGGGGTTGCCGGATTCGCCAACTGGCCGACGGTGAACGTCACCAACGGCACGCAGCTGACCATGGATGGCACGATGATCGTCGGCAACGCGAGCACGGGCACGGGCAAGGTGACCATCGATGCGAGCAGTACGCTGCTGGCCGGCAACGGTGCGAACGGAGGCATCAGCCCCTTCGCCGCGGGCCAGCTCGTGAACGTGGCCAACGCGGGCACGATCGATTTGACGAACGGCGGATCGACCGCATCCAACACGTTCACCATCCAGGGCAATTACATCGGCGATCCCGCGAAGTTGTTGCTCAACACTGTACTCGGTGCGGACAACTCGCCTTCCGACAAACTGGTGATCAGCGGCGGCAGTGGCAGCGGCAGCACCGGCATTGACGTGACCAATGCGGGCGGAACGGGTGGATTGACCACGTCCAACGGCATTTTGCTGGTCGAGGCCACGCAGGGCGCGACGATTGCGTCGACGGCGTTCTCGTTGAACGGCGGGCGCGTGGAAGCGGGTGCGTACACCTATTACCTGTTTGAAGGCGGCGTCACGCCAGGCACTTCGGACAACTGGTATTTGCGTTCCAGCTTGCCTCCCGCGCCGACACCGACACCGACACCGACACCGACACCGACACCGACACCGACACCGACACCGACACCGACACCGACACCGACGCCGACGCCGACGCCAACGCCAACGCCAACGCCAACGCC
>NZ_QRBF01000014.1 GCF_003363265.1 Dyella psychrodurans
CTTACTTGACGATCTTGGCGACGACGCCGGCGCCCACCGTACGACCGCCTTCGCGGATCGCAAAACGCAGGCCTTCGGTCATCGCGATCGGCGCAATCAGGCTCACCGTCATTTTGATGTTGTCGCCCGGCATCACCATTTCCACACCGTCCGGCAACTGGCACGCGCCCGTCACGTCCGTCGTGCGGAAGTAGAACTGCGGGCGGTAGCCCTTGAAGAACGGGGTGTGACGACCACCCTCTTCCTTCGACAGCACGTACACTTCGGCTTCGAAGTCGGTGTGCGGCGTGATCGAACCGGGCTTGGCCAGCACCTGGCCGCGCTCCACGTCTTCACGCTTGGTGCCGCGCAGCAGCAGGCCCACGTTGTCGCCGGCCTGGCCCTGGTCGAGCAGCTTGCGGAACATTTCCACGCCGGTCACGGTGGTCTTGGTGGTCGGACGGATGCCGACGATTTCGACTTCCTCGCCCACCTTGATCACGCCCGTTTCCACACGGCCGGTCACCACCGTGCCGCGGCCGGAGATCGAGAACACGTCTTCCACCGGCATCAGGAACGCCTTGTCCAGCACGCGCACCGGTTCCGGGATGTAGCTGTCCAGCGCTTCCACCAGCTTGATGATCGCCGGCACGCCGATTTCCGACTGGTCGCCTTCCAGCGCCTTCAGCGCCGAACCCTTGATGATCGGGGTGTCGTCGCCCGGGAAGTCGTACTTGCTCAGCAGTTCGCGCACTTCCATTTCGACGAGCTCCAGCAGCTCGGCGTCGTCCACCATGTCGGCCTTGTTCAGGAACACGACGATGTACGGCACGCCCACCTGGCGGCTCAGCAGGATGTGTTCGCGCGTCTGCGGCATCGGGCCGTCCGCGGCCGAGCACACCAGGATCGCGCCGTCCATCTGCGCCGCACCCGTGATCATGTTCTTCACGTAGTCGGCATGGCCCGGGCAGTCCACGTGCGCGTAGTGGCGGTTCGGCGATTCGTATTCCACGTGCGCCGTCGAGATCGTGATGCCGCGCGCCTTTTCTTCCGGTGCCGCGTCAATCTGATCGTACGCCTTGAATTCGCCACCAAAGCGCTCCGCGCCGATCTTCGTCAGCGCCGCCGTCAGCGTCGTCTTGCCGTGGTCCACGTGACCGATCGTGCCCACGTTCACGTGCGGCTTGGTGCGTTCGAATTTACCCTTTGCCATGANCGCCGTCAGCGTCGTCTTGCCGTGGTCCACGTGACCGATCGTGCCCACGTTCACGTGCGGCTTGGTGCGTTCGAATTTACCCTTTGCCATGACTCAAACCTCTGAAAAAGAACTGTGTTGTTTGGAGAAAAAAACCTTATCAGGCTTTTTTCATGACCTGTTCGGCGATGTTGTTCGGCGCCTGTTCGTAGTGATCGAATTCCATCGTGAACGTGGCTCGACCCTGCGTCTGCGAGCGGAGCGCCGTGGCGTAACCGAACATCTCACCAAGCGGAATCATCGCGTTGATGGTCTTGCCCGACGGCGTATCGTCAGAACCCTGCAGCACACCACGACGACGACTCACATCGCCCATCACGTCGCCAAGGTAATCCTCCGGCGTCACGATTTCGACTTTCATGATCGGCTCGAGCAGGATCGGCTTCGACTGTTTCGCGCCTTCCTTGAAGGTCTCGCGGAACGCGCCGTGGGCAGCGATCTTGAAGGCCATTTCCGACGAGTCGACATCGTGGTACGAACCGAATATCAGCTTCGCTTTAACGCCAACCACCGGAAAGCCTGCCAGGTGGCCGCTCGTAATGGATTCGCGCAAACCTTTTTCGACTGACGGGATGTATTCCTTCGGAATGACACCGCCCGTAATGTCGTTGACAAACAGGAAGTCGTTTTTGACGTCCGGATTCTTACGATCCTCGTCGTTCATCGGCGAGAATTCGATGACTACATGGCCGTACTGACCCTTACCGCCGGACTGCTTGGCGTGCTTGAAGTCGGCCTTGTAGGAACCCTGGATCGTCTCGCGATAAGCCACCTGCGGCTTGCCGACATTGGCCTCGACGTTGAACTCGCGGCGCATGCGATCCACCAGGATGTCCAGGTGCAGCTCGCCCATGCCGGAGATGATCGTCTGGCCTGATTCTTCATCGGTACGCACACGGAACGACGGATCTTCCGCAGCCAGACGGCCAAGGGCGATCCCCATCTTTTCCTGGTCCGATTTGGTCTTCGGTTCCACGGCCATCGAGATCACCGGTTCCGGGAACGTCATGCGCTCCAGCATGATCACGTGATCCTGAGCGCACAGCGTGTCGCCGGTGGTGACGTCTTTCAGGCCCACTGCCGCAGCGATATCGCCCGCGTGGACTTCCTTGATTTCTTGGCGCTCATTGGCATGCATCTGCAGGATGCGGCCGATGCGCTCTTTCTTGGACTTCACCGGGTTGTACACGGCGTCGCCGGAATTGAGCGTGCCCGAGTACACACGGAAGAAGGTCAGCGAGCCGACGAACGGATCCGTCATGATCTTGAACGCGAGCGAGGAGAACGGCGCGGAATCGTTCGCTTCGCGGCTGGCTTCGTGATCGTTCTCGTCGATGCCCTTGACCGGCGGGCGATCGGCCGGCGACGGCAGCAATTGAATCACTGCGTCGAGCATGGCCTGCACGCCCTTGTTCTTGAACGCGGTACCGCAGAACACCGGAATCAGCGTGTTCGCCAGCGTGCCGGCGCGCAGACCCTTGATGACGTCTCCCTCGGAGAGGTCGCCCTCTTCCAGGTACTTGTTCATGAGTTCTTCGGACGTCTCCGCAGCCGATTCCACCATGAAGTTGCGCGCCTTGTCGGCAGCGTCTTTCAGGTTGGCCGGGACATCCTTGTACTCGAACTTCATGCCCTGGGATTCCATATCCCAGTAGATCGCCTTCATCTTGATGAGGTCGACCACGCCTTCGAAGTTGTCTTCGGCGCCGATCGGCAGCTGCATCGGCACCGGATGGGCACCCAGGCGCGACTTCAACTGGTCGACGACTTTGTCGAAGTTGGCACCGGTACGGTCCATCTTGTTGACGAACGCGAGGCGCGGCACGTTGTACTTGTTGGCCTGGCGCCACACCGTTTCGGACTGCGGCTGCACGCCACCCACAGCGCAAAGCACGAACACTGCGCCATCGAGCACGCGCAGGGAGCGCTCCACTTCGATGGTGAAGTCCACATGGCCTGGGGTGTCGATGATGTTGAAGCGGTGCTCGGGCAAGGAACGATCCATGCCCTTCCAGAACGCTGTCGTAGCGGCCGACGTGATGGTGATACCGCGCTCCTGCTCCTGCTCCATCCAGTCCATCGTGGCAGCGCCGTCATGCACCTCGCCAATCTTGTGACTGACGCCGGTGTAGAACAGGATGCGCTCGGTGGTCGTGGTCTTCCCGGCATCGATGTGAGCCATGATGCCGAAGTTGCGATAGCGCTCGATGGGAGTGGTGCGGGCCACGGTACTAACCTCAGATCCGAACGGTACTGCTTACCAACGGTAGTGCGAGAAGGCCTTGTTGGCTTCCGCCATGCGGTGCGTTTCTTCGCGCTTCTTGATGGCGCCGCCGCGGTTTTCGGATGCTTCCAGCAGTTCGGCAGCGAGCTTGCGCGGCATGGAGGTCTCGCCACGCTTGCGCGCAGCTTCGATCGCCCAGCGCATGGCCAACGCCATACGGCGACCCGGACGCACTTCGACCGGAACCTGATAGGTGGCACCACCGACGCGGCGAGACTTCACCTCGACGGCCGGGGCGATGTTGCCCAGCGCCTTCTCGACCAGCTGCACCGGCTCGGCGTGCTTTTCGCCAAGATGGGTCAGCGCGCCGTAGACGATGCTTTCGGCAACGGATTTCTTGCCGCTCTTCATCACCATGTTGATGAAACGGGCGATGAGCTGGCTGCCGTGCTTGGGATCGGGCAGGACCAGACGGGCGGGATGTGAACCTTTACGCGACATGTTTCGTGTCCTTTAACTTAGCTCTTCGGGCGCTTGGCGCCGTATTTCGAACGAGCCTGGCGGCGCTTGGTAACACCAGCGCAGTCGAGGCTGCCGCGGACGGTGTGGTAACGCACACCCGGCAGATCCTTCACACGGCCACCACGGATGAGCACTACCGAGTGCTCCTGCAGGTTGTGGCCTTCACCGCCGATGTAGCTGATGACTTCGTAGCCGTTCGTCAGGCGCACCTTGGCAACCTTACGCAGCGCCGAGTTCGGCTTTTTCGGGGTAGTGGTATACACGCGCGTGCAGACGCCGCGGCGTTGCGGGCTGCTTTGCAGGGCCGGAGAAGCGCTCTTGTAGCTCTTCGGGCTGCGGGATTTGCGCACCAGCTGATTGACTGTCGTCATGCCTAGCTATTCCTGGGAAACATAAAGGCAGACCGAATAAACCGGTCTGCCGAGAAGCGGGAATTTAACATGGGCGCCCTACCTCAGGCAAGAAAACGCCCGCCATCCTTGACTCGAACACGAGGCGCATTCCATGCGCCTCATTTCGTATGTCGGTGAGTGAAGCCGATCGGGGCTTACTCGACACCTGCATCAGTGCCTACCGGCGCTTCCGCAAAGGAAGCATGGGATGCGGAGCCGGAAAGGGTTTCCAGTTCCGAGGCGGTCAGACCGCCCTGACGATGACGCTGTGCGTGATACGCCAGACCCGTACCAGCCGGAATCAGACGGCCGACAATAACATTTTCCTTCAGACCACGCAAGGTATCGCGCGTGCCACGAACCGCCGCCTCGGTAAGAACGCGGGTGGTTTCCTGGAACGAAGCGGCCGAAATGAACGACTCGGTCGCCAGCGATGCCTTGGTGATACCCAGCAGCACGGACTGGAAGTCGGCACGACGTTCGTTGCGGGCTTCCGCACGATCGTTTTCGGCGTTGATCCGTACGCGCTCCACCTGCTCACCACGCAGGTAGTGGCTTTCGCCCGGCTCGGTGATTTCAACCTTGCGCAGCATCTGACGAATGATCGTTTCGATGTGCTTGTCGTTGATCTTCACACCTTGCAGGCGGTAGACGTCCTGAATTTCCTTGACCAGGTAGGCAGCCAGCGGCTCGACACCCAGCAGGCGCAGGATGTCGTGCGGATTGGGCTCGCCGTCCACGATGGTTTCGCCCTTCTCCACGTGTTCGCCTTCGAACACGATGACCTGACGCCACTTCGGAATCAGCTCTTCGTGCTCGTTGCCGTCCACGTCCTTGATGATAAGACGCTGCTTGCCCTTGGTGTCCTTGCCGAAGCTGACGATGCCCGAACGCTCGGCGAGGATCGCCGGTTCCTTCGGCTTGCGTGCTTCGAACAAGTCGGCCACGCGCGGCAGACCACCGGTGATGTCGCGGGTCTTCGACGTTTCCTGCGGGATACGGGCGACCACGTCACCCACGCCCACTTCGGCGCCGTTCTGAATCGACACGATCGCACCGGCCGGCAGGAAGTACTGTGCGGCAATGTCGGTACCCGGCAGCTTGAGCTCGCGGCCCTTGCTGTCTTCCAGGCGCACGATCGGGCGCAGGTCCTTCGCCGCTGTACCGCGACGCTTCGGATCGGTCACCACCGCCGATTCCAGACCGGTGAGTTCGTCGGTCTGGCTCTGCACGGTGACGCCGTCGATGAAGTCGATGAAGCGCACGGTACCGGCCACTTCCGACACGATCGGGTGGGTGTGCGGATCCCAGTTCGCCACGACCTGGCCAGCCTTCACCGGCGCACCATCCTTGATGGAAATGGTCGCGCCGTAAGGCACCTTGTAGCGCTCGCGCTCGCGACCGTTGGCGTCGATCACCGACACTTCGCCCGAACGCGACACCGCCACCAGGTGACCCTGGTTGTGGTGCACGGTCTTGAGGTTGTTGAACTTCAGCGTGCCGGTGGTCTTCACCGACACATTGTCGACCGCAGCCGCACGTGACGCCGCACCACCGATGTGGAACGTACGCATCGTCAGCTGGGTGCCCGGCTCACCGATCGACTGCGCAGCCACCACGCCCACCGCTTCACCCATGTTCACGAGGTGACCACGTGCGAGATCGCGGCCATAGCACAGCGCGCAAACGCCGTGGCTGGCTTTGCAAGTGATGGACGAACGCACCGACACCGACTGCACGCCGGCCTTGTCGAGCTTCTCGACCAGCGCTTCGTCGAGCAGCGTGTCGCGCGTGACGATCGGCTCGTCATCGCCACCCGGTGCATAGACGTCTTCGGCCACCACACGGCCGAGCACGCGCTCACGCAACGGTTCGACCACGTCGCCGCCTTCCACGATCGGCTGCATGATGAGGCCTTCCTCGGTACCGCAATCGGTCGAGGTGATGACCACGTCCTGCGCCACGTCGACGAGACGACGGGTGAGGTAACCGGAGTTCGCGGTCTTCAACGCCGTATCCGCCAGACCCTTACGAGCACCGTGCGTCGAGTTGAAGTACTGCAGAACGTTCAGGCCTTCGCGGAAGTTCGCCTTGATCGGCGTCTCGATGATCGAGCCGTCCGGACGCGCCATCAAACCGCGCATGCCGGCCAGCTGACGAATCTGCGCCACCGAACCACGAGCACCGGAGTCGGCCATGATGTACAGCGAGTTCATCGACTTCTGGTTGACCGTCTTGCCTTCGGTATCGGTCACCTTGTCGGTACCGATACCGTCGATCATCGCCTTGGCAACGAGCTCGTTGGTGCGCGACCAGATGTCGACCACCTTGTTGTAACGCTCGCCGGCGGTGACCAGGCCCGACTGGTACTGCTCCTGGATTTCGACCACTTCCTTCTCGGCCTCTTCCAGGATCGGCTTCTTCTCGGCAGGGATGATCATGTCATCGATGCCGATGGAGATACCCGCACGCGTCGCGAAGCGGAAGCCGGTGTACATCAGGTGGTCGGCGAAGACCACGGTGTCTTTCAGCCCCAGACGACGATAGCTCTGGTTGATCAGACGCGAGATGGCCTTCTTCGACAACTCGGTGTTGGCGAGTTCGAAGGGCAGACCTTCCGGCATGATTTCGGCGAGCAGCGCACGGCCGACGGTGGTTTCGACCAGCGAAATCGAGCTGGTGCGCTCACCGCTGTCGTGCACATGCACCTGCTTCAGGCGCACCTTGATCTTGGCATGCAGTTCGACGACGCGGTTGTCGTACGCACGACGCACTTCGGCGATGCTGGAGAACACCATGCCGGTGCCCTTCGCATTCACCAATTCGCGCGTCATGTAGTACAGACCCAGCACCACGTCCTGCGTCGGCACGATGATCGGCTCACCGTTGGCGGGCGAGAGGATGTTGTTGGACGACATCATCAACGCGCGCGCCTCGAGCTGCGCTTCGATCGACAGCGGCACGTGCACGGCCATCTGGTCGCCGTCGAAGTCCGCGTTGAACGCGGTACACACGAGCGGATGCAGCTGGATGGCCTTGCCTTCGATCAGCTTCGGCTCGAACGCCTGGATGCCGAGACGATGCAGCGTCGGTGCGCGGTTGAGCAGCACAGGATGTTCGCGGATCACCTCTTCGAGGATGTCCCACACCTGGCCTTCTTCGCGCTCGACCAGCTTCTTGGCGGCCTTGATGGTGGTTGCTTCGCCGCGGGTCTGCAGCTTGGCGAAGATGAAGGGCTTGAACAGCTCCAGCGCCATCTTCTTGGGAAGACCGCACTGATGCAGGCGCAGCGTCGGGCCGACCACGATCACCGAACGACCGGAGTAGTCGACGCGCTTGCCGAGCAGGTTCTGGCGGAAGCGACCCTGCTTGCCCTTGATCATGTCGGCGAGCGACTTCAGTGCGCGCTTGTTCGTGCCGGTGATGGCGCGACCGCGACGACCGTTGTCCATCAGCGCATCGACCGATTCCTGCAGCATGCGCTTCTCGTTACGCACGATGATGTCGGGCGCATTGAGTTCGAGCAGACGCTTCAGACGGTTGTTGCGGTTGATGACGCGGCGATACAGATCATTGAGATCGGACGTCGCAAAGCGGCCACCATCGAGCGGCACCAGCGGACGCAGGTCCGGCGGCAGTACGGGCAACACGGTCATGACCATCCACTCCGGACGGTTGCCGGATTCGAGGAAGGCTTCGATCAGCTTGACGCGCTTAGTGAGGCGCTTGAGCTTGGTTTCGGAGTTGGTGGAAGCGATCTCTTCCTTGAGGCGAATCACTTCGCCCGGAAGATCCAGCGACTTCAGCAACTCGAACACAGCTTCGGCACCCATGCGGGCGTCGAATTCGTCACCGTGTTCTTCCACGGCTTCCAGGTACTGGTCTTCGCTGAGCAGCTGGCCGCGCTCGAGCGCCGTCAAACCTGGATCGATCACCACGAAGGCTTCGAAGTACAGGATGCGTTCGATGTCGCGCAGCGTCATGTCCAGCATCAGGCCGATGCGCGAAGGCAGCGACTTGAGGAACCAGATGTGCGCAACGGGGCTGGCCAGTTCGATGTGGCCCATGCGCTCGCGACGCACCTTGGCCAACGTGACCTCGGTGCCGCACTTTTCGCACACCACGCCACGATGCTTCATGCGCTTGTACTTGCCGCACAGACACTCGTAGTCCTTCACCGGTCCGAAGATGGCGGCGCAGAATAGGCCGTCACGCTCCGGCTTAAAGGTGCGGTAGTTGATCGTTTCCGGCTTTTTCACTTCGCCGTACGACCAGGAACGGATCAGCTCCGGCGACGCTAGTGCGATCTTGATCGAGTCGAACTCAGGCGTCGTGCGCTGCTGATTGAATAGATTGAGCAAATCTTTCATTGCATAAGCTCCTGTAACCCGCGGGTTACTTGATCTCTTCCAGGTCGATGTCGATGCAGAGCGAACGGATTTCCTTCACGAGTACGTTGAAGGATTCCGGCATGCCTGCCGCCATCTCGTGGTTGCCGTCGACGATGTTCTTGTACATCTGGTTGCGACCCTGCACGTCGTCGGATTTCACCGTCAACATTTCCTGCAGGGTGTACGCCGCGCCATAGGCTTCCAGCGCCCAGACTTCCATTTCGCCGAAACGCTGGCCGCCGAACTGCGCCTTGCCGCCCAGCGGCTGCTGGGTAACAAGCGAGTACGGGCCCGTCGAACGCGCGTGCATCTTGTCGTCGACCAAGTGGTTGAGTTTCAGGTAATGCATGTAGCCGACGGTGACCGGGCGATCGAACGCCTCGCCGGTGCGGCCGTCGTACAGCGTGGTCTGACCCGATGAGGGCAGATCCGCCAGCTTCAGCATGGCCTTGATCTCTTGCTCTTCGGCACCGTCGAACACCGGCGTTGCCATCGGCACACCTTCCTGAAGGTTGGTCGCCAGCGTGAGGATTTCCTCATCGGTGAGCGACTTCAGGTCGACGTGCTGCACGGCGCCAGCGACGTGGTGGTTGTAGATCTGGTCGAGGAACTCGCGAATCTGCGTCACCTTCGCCTGCGCTTCGAGCATATTCTGGATCTTCTTGCCCAGGCCCTTTGCGGCCCAGCCAAGATGCACTTCCAGAATCTGACCGATGTTCATACGCGAAGGCACGCCCAGCGGATTCAGGCAGATGTCGATCGACGTGCCGTCAGCCATGTACGGCATGTCTTCCACCGGCACCACGTTGGACACGACGCCCTTGTTACCGTGACGGCCGGCCATCTTGTCGCCCGGCTGGATGCGGCGCTTCACGGCCAGGAACACCTTGACCATCTTGAGCACGCCCGGTGCGAGATCGTCGCCCTGGGTGATCTTGCCCTGCTTTTCCTTGAAGCGCTTGTCGAACTCTTCGCGATGACGCTTGACCTGATCGGCCGCGCGCTCGAGAAATTCGGTGACGTCTTCATCCTTGACGTTGATCTTGAACCACTCGTCCTTCTTCAGGCCGTCGAGGTATTCGTTGGTGATCTCCGCACCGCGCTTGAGACCGGCCGGGCCGCTGTTGGCGACCTTGCCGAGCAACTGCACGCGCATGCGGTTGTAGATCGCGCCTTCGAGGATGCGGAACTGGTCATCGAAGTCCTTGCGGATTCGCTTGATTTCCATTTCCTCGATCTGGCGTGCACGCTTGTCCTTCTCGATACCGTCGCGCGTGAACACCTGCACGTCGATCACGGTGCCGTCCATGCCGGGCGGCACGCGCAGCGAGCTGTCCTTCACGTCGGACGCCTTCTCGCCGAAGATCGCGCGAAGCAGTTTTTCTTCCGGCGTCAGCTGGCTTTCGCCCTTCGGCGTGACCTTGCCGACCATGATGTCGCCGGCCTTCACTTCGGCGCCGATGTACACGATGCCGGACTCGTCCAGACGTGCGAGCGCCTGCTCGCCCACGTTCGGGATGTCGGCGGTGATTTCTTCCGCACCCAGCTTGGTGTCACGCGCAATGCACGACAGCTCCTCGATGTGGATCGAGGTGTAGCGGTCTTCCTGCACGACGCGCTCGGAGAGCAGGATCGAGTCTTCGAAGTTGTAGCCGTTCCACGGCATGAAGGCGATCAGCATGTTCTGGCCGAGCGCGAGCTCGCCCAGATCGGTCGACGAACCGTCGGCCAGCGTGTCGCCCTTCGCCACGATGTCACCGACATTCACCAGCGGACGCTGGTTGAGGTTGGTGTTCTGGTTGGAGCGTGTGTACTTGGTCAGCGTGTAGATATCGACGCCGGCATCGTTCTCGCCGACTTCTTCTTCGTTCACGCGCACCACGATACGGCCGGCGTCGACCTGGTCGATCACACCGCCACGCTTGGCGCTGGTGATGACGCCCGAGTCACGCGCCACGGCGCGCTCGATGCCGGTACCTACCAGCGGAGTCTGCGAACGCAGCGTCGGAACGGCCTGACGTTGCATGTTCGCGCCCATGAGCGCGCGGTTCGCGTCGTCGTGCTCCAGGAACGGCACGAGCGCCGCCGCGACCGACACGGTCTGCATCGGCGAGACGTCCATGTAGTTGATCTCGGACGACGGACGCAGTTCGGATTCGCCGCGGAAACGGCAGGACACGAAGTCTTCGACGAAGCCACCGTCCTTGCTGAGCGGCGAGTTCGCCTGCGCGATGACGTGATCGCCCTCTTCGATCGCCGACAGGTAATCCACCTGATTGGTGACCTTGCCGCCCACGACCTTGCGGTACGGCGTCTCGAGGAAGCCGTACTGGTTGGTGCGCGCGTAAACGGCGAGCGAGTTGATCAGGCCGATGTTCGGACCTTCCGGCGTTTCGATGGTGCAGACGCGGCCGTAGTGAGTCGGATGCACGTCGCGCACTTCGAAGCCTGCGCGCTCGCGCGTCAGGCCGCCCGGGCCCAGTGCCGACACGCGGCGCTTGTGCGTCACTTCCGACAGCGGGTTGTTCTGGTCCATGAACTGCGAGAGCTGCGAAGAACCGAAGAATTCCTTCACCGCTGCCGCAACCGGCTTGGCGTTGATCAGATCCTGCGGAGTCAGGCCATCGGCTTCGGCGAGCGACAGGCGCTCACGCACGGCGCGCTCCACGCGCACCAGGCCGATGCGGAAGGTGTTTTCCGCCATTTCGCCAACCGAACGCACGCGACGGTTGCCCAGGTGGTCGATGTCGTCCACCGTGCCGTGACCGTTCTTGATGTCGATCAGCACCTTCAGCACATCGAGGATGTCGGACGTGTGACCCTGCGAAGCGACCAGCGCCTGCGCCTCTTCGCTCTTCTGTTCGCCGAAATACTTGTAGTCGTACAGCACGCCCGGGCCGACAATTTCCTTGCGGCCGACGCGGCGGTTGAACTTCATGCGGCCCACGGCCGACAGGTCGTAGCGATCGAAGGTGAAGAACAGATTGAAGAACAGGTTCTGCGCGGCTTCCTTGGTCGGCGGCTCGCCCGGACGCATCATGCGATAGATTTCCACCAACGCTTCGAGCTGCGTCTTGGTGTTGTCGATGCGCAGCGTGTGCGAGATGTACGCGCCGCGATCGAGATCGTTCACATACAGCGTCGGCAGCGTTTCGATGCCGGCCTTGCGGAAGTTTTCCAGCTGTTCGGCGGAGATTTCATCGTTCGCCGACGCCAGCAATTCACCGGTCTTCGAATCGACGATGTCGGTGGCCAGGATGCGGCCGACCGGATAATCATCCGGCACTTCGAGTGCGGTGATGTTTTCGGCGGCCAACTGGCGCACGTGACGCGCAGTAATACGCTTGCCGGCTTCCACCAGCACCTTGTCGCCGATCATCAGGTCGAAGGTCAGCGTTTCGCCGCGCAGACGCTCGGCAACGAGCTCCAGCGTCGTGCCGCCCTTCTTGCCCAGATGGAACACGTTGTGCTCGAAGAAGATCCCGAGGATTTCTTCGTTGCTATAGCCCAGCGCGCGCAACAGCACCGTCACCGGCAACTTGCGGCGACGGTCGATACGGGTGAACAGCGCGTCCTTCGGGTCGAACTCGAAGTCGAGCCACGAGCCGCGATAAGGAATCACGCGTGCGGAGAACAGCAACTTGCCCGAGCTGTGCGTCTTGCCGCGGTCGTGATCGAAGAACACGCCCGGCGAACGATGCAGCTGCGAAACGATGACGCGCTCGGTGCCGTTGATGATGAAGGTGCCGGTGTCGGTCATGAGCGGAATTTCGCCCATGTAGACTTCCTGCTCCTTCACGTACTTCACGGCCTTCTTCGAAGCCGGGCTGTCCTTGTCGTAGATCACCAGGCGCACGGTCACGCGCAGCGGCGCGCCGAAGGTCATGCCGCGGTTGCGGCACTCGCGCTCGTCGAACGGCGGCTCGCCGAGACGGTAATCGACGTATTCAAGGGCAGCATTGCCCGAGTAGCTAACAATGGGGAAAACCGACTTCAAGGCCGCATGCAGGCCCTTGTCCTCGCGCTGTTTGGGGTTGACGCTCTCCTGCAGGAACTCGCGGTAGGAGTCGGTCTGGATGGTCAGCAGGTTCGGCACGCCCAGTACAGGCGGACGCTTGCCGAAATCCTTGCGGATGCGCTTCTTCTCGGTAAACGAGTAGGTCATGGTCGGTGACGCCTCGGTTCGCAGTGACGCCGGTGGTGCACACACCGGCTAAATTGGGAAAACAGCTTTGGATCTGGGGGATCGTGAATAGCGGCTCTTGCTCATAAAGCCCTATTCGCGATACCCGACACCCAGAGCGTCCGTGCCTGATGTGTCCAAAAAGAGCTCCTGCCCTTTTTAGACTCGCCCGGTCCAAGACCGGGCTCCGATGAACCAAGCGCTTTCGCGCCTGGTTCACGGCGGGCCATCCATGACCCGCGAGTCGCTCCGTACAAAATTTCTATCGGAGCTGCAGTTTTGAAGCGGGCAAAGCCCGGGAACTTACGTTCCCAGGCTTGCGTGACGCTCAGATCAAACTGATGGCGCGCAAGAGCGCCAATTACTTCAGTTCGACCTTGGCGCCGGCGGCTTCGAGGTCCTTCTTGAACTTCTCGGCGTCTTCCTTCGAAGCCTGCTCCTTCACGACACCACCGGCTTCGGTGAGGTCCTTGGCTTCCTTCAGACCCAGGCCCGTGATCGCACGGACGGCCTTGATCACGTCGACCTTCTTCTCGCCGGCGTTGACGAGGATCACGTCGAACTCGGTCTGCGCTTCGGCAACCGGGCCAGCAGCGGCCGGGCCAGCAGCCACGGCAACCGGGGCAGCGGCGGACACGCCAAACTTTTCTTCAATGGCCTTCACCAGGTCCATCACTTCCATGAGCGACTTCGCGGCGACGGCTTCAACGATCTGTTCGTTGGTAAGAGACATTTTGATTTACCTCTGGAAATTGGATTCGATTGGATTCGCGTCGAACTTAGGCAGACGCAGCTTCGGTCACGGCTTCGCCACCGCCCTGCTTGTCGGCCACGGCCTTGACGGCGCGCGCGAACATCGCAGCGGGTTCGGCCAGCACGCGGGCCAGCATGGCGAGGGCCTGTTCGCGGGTCGGCAGCGAGGCGAGCACTTCAACGTGCGCAGCCGGCAGCAACTTGCCTTCCACGGAGACGACCTTGGGCTTGAGCTTGTCGTTGCCCTTGGCGAATTCCTTGATCAGACGACCGGCAGCGCCGGGTTCTTCCGTCGAGAATGCGTACAACAGCGGACCGGTCAGGGCGTCCTTGACGACCTCGAACTCGGTACCGGCAACGGCGCGCGCGGCGAGCGTGTTCTTGACGACTTTCAAGTACACGCCGGACTCGCGAGCCTTCTTGCGCATCGCGGTCATTTGCTCGACCGTGGTGCCTGCATACTCGGCGGCGACCAAGGAGTGCGCCTTGGCGGCAATCTCTGCCAGTTCGGCGACTACTTCTTGCTTCTGAGATAGATTCAGAGCCATTTTTCACTCCTCTTATGAACTCCGCTTACGGCTCCTGCCGCTTGCGGTCCTGAGCAACGCCGTCCGTGACGTCGGGGACCCAAGGTCCCGGGTGGTGGCCTTTCCAGAAAACCAATTCCAGAACGGGCGGCACCATCTACGCAGGCCGAATTTGCGAGAAATCCGATTAAGCGAGCTCGCTAGCAACGACGGCGGTTCCTTGCCACTACGAGCTCCTTGCTCGTCGTCGTTGCGCGCTGTTCGCGCCTGCGGTCTTTGACGGCGGCTCCGGCGGTTAGCCAGGGCTACCCTCAAAAACTGCCTGCGCGGGATTCACTCCACGCAGGACTTGAACTTTTTTTACTTGGCCGAGGCCGCGGACAGGGTCGAGGTATCGACCGGCACGCCCACGCCCATCGTGCTGGACAGCGCAACCTTCTGCAGGTACTGGCCCTTCGCCGTGGCCGGCTTGGCCTTCAGCAGGTCGCCGATCAGCGCATTCAGGTTGTCGGCCAATTGCGATGCTTCGAAGTTGGCCTTGCCGATGGTGGCGTGGATGATGCCCGCCTTGTCGTTGCGGAACTTCACCTGGCCGGCCTTGGCGTTCTTGACGGCCGTGACGACGTCGGCGGTGACCGAGCCATCCTTCGGGTTCGGCATCAGGCCACGCGGGCCGAGCAGCTGACCGAGCTTACCGACCACGCGCATGGCGTCCGGCGTAGCGATCACGCGACCGAAGTCGAGATCGCCAGCCTGCATGCGCTCGGCCAGGTCGTCCATGCCGACGGCGTCAGCACCGGCGGCCTTGGCGGCCTCAGCCTTCTCGCCCGCCGGGCAGAACACGGCGACCTTGACGGTCTTGCCGGTGCCGTGCGGCAGCAGCGAGGAACCACGCACGCCCTGGTCGGACTTCTTCGCATCGATGCCCAGACGCACAGCCACGTCCACCGACTCGGCGAACTTGGCCTTGGCGTTGTTCTTGACGATGTTCAGGGCTTCGTCCAGGCCATAGATCTTGCCCGGCTGCACTGCCGCCTGAGCGGCCTTCATACGCTTAGTGATCTTTGCCATGTCTTAGCCCTCCACCACCAGACCCATGCTGCGCGCGCTACCAGCGATGGTGCGCACTGCGGCGTCCAGATCAGCAGCCGTGAGATCCGGCTCCTTCTGCTTCGCAACGTCTTCCAGCTGCTTGCGGGTGATCTTGCCCACCTTGTCGGTGTTCGGCTTGGACGAACCCTTGGCGACGCCGGTGACCTTCTTGATCAGCACGCTGGCGGGCGGGGTCTTGGTGATAAAGGTGAAGCTACGGTCCGAATAGGCGGTGATGATGACCGGAATCGGCAGACCCGGCTCCATTTTCTGCGTGGCGGCGTTGAACGCCTTGCAGAATTCCATGATATTCAGACCGCGCTGACCGAGGGCCGGGCCCACGGGCGGCGACGGGTTGGCCTGACCGGCCTTTACCTGCAGCTTGATGTAACCGACAACTTTCTTTGCCATTGGATTTTCCTCGCGAGTTCAAGCGCCTTGCGGCTCCTCGCAGTGCACATTCCCTGGTGAGAGGGGACTTCGCGATCCTGCGAATTCCAGAAATACGGGCACGCCGAGTCGAAAGACCCCGGCGTGAACCGCGTAGTTTAGAGATGAATCGGGCTTTAAGCAAGCCCTGTGCCGAAACGGCGGTTCAGGCCTTCTCGACCTGACCGAATTCCAGCTCGACCGGGGTGGAGCGGCCGAAAATCAGCACCGCTACGCGCAGACGGCTCTTTTCGTAGTTGACCTCTTCGACCACGCCGTTGAAGTCGTTGAACGGACCATCTGTGACGCGAACCATTTCGCCCGGCTCGAACAGCACCTTGGGCTTGGGCTTCTCCACGCCCTCGCGGACGCGGCTGAGGATGGTTTCAGCTTCGCTGTCGCGGATCGGCAGCGGACGGTCGGCGGTGCCTCCGATGAAGCCCATGACCTTCGGGGTTTCCTTCACCAGATGCCAGCATTCGTCGTCGATGCGCGGGGCCTTGCCCTCGGTATCGGTCTCGATCTGAACCAGGACGTAGCCGGGGAAGAACTTGCGCTCACTACGGCGCTTCTGGCCACTGCGCATTTCCACCACTTCTTCGGTGGGAACCAGCACTTCACCGAACTTATCTTCCATGCCGGCGCGCGCAATGCGATCGACCAACGATTTCTTTACCTGGTTTTCAAAGCCGGAATAGGCATGAACGACGTACCAACGCTTGCTCATCGCACGCTCCTTACGAACCCAGCTTGAGCAGCCAGTCAAGCACGACCGACTTCAGGATAAGGTCAATCAGCCCCAACAGCAGCGAGAGCACGATGACCACGGCAATGATGATGCCGGTGGTCTTGATGGTCTCGTCCCGCGTGGGCCAGACCACCTTGCGCATTTCGAACTGCGACTCAGCCAGGAAATGGCGGGCGCGACGGCCCGGGGCTGTGAACGCGGCAATTGCGAATGCAACGACCAGCGCCACAAGAATGGTGATCAGGCGCAACGGCGACGCTGCGCCAATGTTGCCCAGATAGGTGTACCCGACGATGCCGGCCGCCAGCACCAGCACGGCCAGCACCAGCTTGCCGATATCGGCGCCGCTCGTGCCTTTGGACTGTTCAGCCTTGGTATTCATGCGCATCGAGCGGATGCTTGGTGCAATCCGCCTTGTGGCCGATCGCGACACACCCGCCATCATTCCTCGGGAAGATGGCACGCCAGGAGGGACTCGAACCCCCAACCTGCGGTTTTGGAGACCGCTGCTCTGCCAATTGAGCTACTGGCGTACGTTGAATAACTATAAATCAGCGAAGTCGCTCGCCTTGCCTGCTGTAAAGCCGCGCTTTGCGCGGCAAGGGTGCGGCTGACGCCCCACCCTTGCGCTTTACAGCCCGCAACGCGGGCGACTTTCCATTTTACTGCTTACTTGACGATCTTGGCGACGACGCCGGCGCCCACCGTACGACCGCCTTCGCGGATCGCAAAACGCAGGCCTTCGGTCATCGCGATCGGC
>NZ_QRBF01000015.1 GCF_003363265.1 Dyella psychrodurans
GGATGGCCGGGTTCGTCACAGAAGGACCTGTATACGAAGCGTCTTGGGGTTATATGGTCAAGCCGCACGGCTCATTAGTACGCGTTAGCTCAATGCATTGCTGCACGTCCACACCGCGCCTATCAACCACCTAGTCTAGATGGGGCCTTAAGGAGAGTCGAACTCTCGGGAGATCTCATCTTGGGGCGTGCTTCCCGCTTAGATGCTTTCAGCGGTTATCACTTCCGTTCATAGCTACCGGGCAATGCCATGGGCATGACAACCCGAACACCAGCGGAACGTCCACTCCGGTCCTCTCGTACTAGGAGCAGCCCCCCTCAAATCTCCAACGCCCACGACAGATAGGGACCGAACTGTCTCACGACGTTCTGAACCCAGCTCGCGTACCACTTTAAATGGCGAACAGCCATACCCTTGGGACCGGCTACAGCCCCAGGATGTGATGAGCCGACATCGAGGTGCCAAACACCGCCGTCGATATGAACTCTTGGGCGGTATCAGCCTGTTATCCCCGGAGTACCTTTTATCCGTTGAGCGATGGCCCTTCCATACAGAACCACCGGATCACTAAGACCTACTTTCGTACCTGCTTGATCCGTCGATCTTGCAGTCAAGCACGCTTATGCCTTTGCACACAGTGCGCGATGTCCGACCGCGCTGAGCGTACCTTCGTGCTCCTCCGTTACGCTTTGGGAGGAGACCGCCCCAGTCAAACTACCCACCATACACGGTCCCCGATCCGGATTACGGACCTAGGTTAGAACGTCAAGCACTTCAGGGTGGTATTTCAAGGATGGCTCCACCGAAACTAGCGTCTCGGTTTCATAGCCTCCCACCTATCCTACACAGAAGAACTCAACGTTCAGTGTAAAGCTATAGTAAAGGTTCACGGGGTCTTTCCGTCTTGCCGCGGGAACGCTGCATCTTCACAGCGATTTCAATTTCACTGAGTCTCGGGTGGAGACAGCGCCGCTGTCGTTACGCCATTCGTGCAGGTCGGAACTTACCCGACAAGGAATTTCGCTACCTTAGGACCGTTATAGTTACGGCCGCCGTTTACTGGGGCTTCGATCAAGAGCTTCGCCTTGCGGCTGACCCCATCAATTAACCTTCCAGCACCGGGCAGGCGTCACACCCTATACGTCCACTTTCGTGTTTGCAGAGTGCTGTGTTTTTGATAAACAGTCGCAGCGGCCAGGTTACTGCGACCCTCTAACGCTCAGTCACGCATGTGACCACGTCGGAGGGCGCACCTTCTCCCGAAGTTACGGTGCCATTTTGCCTAGTTCCTTCACCCGAGTTCTCTCAAGCGCCTTGGGATTCTCACCCTGCCTACCAGTGTCGGTTTACGGTACGGTTTGCTGTAGCTGAAGCTTAGTGGCTTTTCCTGGAAGCGTGGTCTCAGTCACTTCGCCCAATAAGGGCTCGTCTCGGTGCTCGGCATAAAGTGGACCGGATTTGCCTAATCCACATGCCTACCGCCTTTCCCCGGGACAACCAACGCCCGGTAGACCTAACCTTCTCCGTCCCCACATCGCACTACAGTCAAGTGCTGGAATATTAACCAGCTTCCCATCGACTACGCATTTCTGCCTCGCCTTAGGGGCCGACTCACCCTGCGCCGATGAACGTTGCGCGAGGAAACCTTGGGCTTTCGGCGTGCGGGCTTTTCACCCGCATTATCGTTACTCATGTCAGCATTCGCACTTCTGATACCTCCAGCAGGCTTCTCAACCCACCTTCACAGGCGTACAGAACGCTCCTCTACCGCGCACACAAAGTGTGCACCCCGAGCTTCGGTGTCATGCTTAGCCCCGTTAAATCTTCCGCGCAGACCGACTCGACCAGTGAGCTATTACGCTTTCTTTAAAGGGTGGCTGCTTCTAAGCCAACCTCCTGGCTGTCTATGCCTTTCCACATCGTTTTCCACTTAGCATGAACTTGGGGACCTTAGCTGCGGGTCTGGGTTGTTTCCCTTTTCACGACGGACGTTAGCACCCGCCGTGTGTCTCCCGGATAGTCTGTCCTGGTATTCGGAGTTTGCCATGGTTTGCTAAGTCGCGATGACCCGCTAGCCATAACAGTGCTCTACCCCCAGGAAGATTCGTCCGAGGCGCTACCTAAATAGCTTTCGAGGAGAACCAGCTATCTCCACGTTTGTTTAGCCTTTCACTCCTATCCACAGCTCATCCCCATCTATTGCAACAGATGTGGGTTCGGTCCTCCAGTGCGTGTTACCGCACCTTCAACCTGGCCATGGATAGATCACGTGGTTTCGGGTCTACTGCCAGAGACTATGCGCCCTATTCAGACTCGGTTTCCCTTCGCCTCCCCTAGACGGTTAAGCTCGCCACTGACAGTAAGTCGCTGACCCATTATACAAAAGGTACGCAGTCACCCTTACGGGCTTCCACTGCTTGTACGTATACGGTTTCAGGGTCTATTTCACTCCCCTCTCCGGGGTTCTTTTCGCCT
Organism: Dyella psychrodurans; assembly: GCF_003363265.1. Lineage (GTDB taxonomy): Bacteria > Pseudomonadota > Gammaproteobacteria > Xanthomonadales > Rhodanobacteraceae > Dyella_B > Dyella_B psychrodurans. The sequence goes on from NZ_QRBF01000015.1 coordinate 2,476, forward strand.
TTCCCTCACGGTACTTGTTCGCTATCGGTCAGTCAGGAGTATTTAGCCTTGGAGGATGGTCCCCCCATGTTCAGACAAGGTTTCTCGTGCCTCGCCTTACTCAATTTCATGCCATGTGCGTTTTCGCCTACGGGGCTATCACCCGCTACGGCCAGCCTTTCCAGACTGTTCGACTAACACATACGACACTTTTGGGCTGCTCCCCGTTCGCTCGTCGCTACTGAGGGAATCTCGGTTGATTTCTTTTCCTCCGGGTACTTAGATATTTCAGTTCCCCGGGTTCGCTTCGCTACGCTATGTATTCACGCAGCGATACTCCTTACGGAGTGGGTTTCCCCATTCGGACATTGCCGGATCAAAGCTTGTTGCCAGCTCCCCGACACTTTTCGCAGGCTGCCACGTCCTTCATCGCCTCTGACTGCCAAGGCATCCACCGTATACGCTTAGTCGCTTGACCATATAACCCCAAGTCGCCTCAGGGCTACTCCCCTTCCTCCTCAGGAAATGGGATTTGCCAAACAACGCATTCGCTTACTTCTTTGCCTCAACGACACATCTCGGTTTGGTTCAAACCAAGACGCTTGTCACTCGTTTACGTTTTCAAAGAACACGAAACTGGCCTCAACGCCAGCTCGCTTCAAATCTTTTGTGTGCGCTACACATCCGCGTTTCAAAACTGGTGGAGCCAGTCGGGATCGAACCGACGACCCCCTGCTTGCAAAGCAGGTGCTCTCCCAGCTGAGCTATGGCCCCGTAATAACCGGGTCGGCATCCCTATAATGGTGGGTCTAGGTGGACTCGAACCACCGGCCTCACCCTTATCAGGGGTGCGCTCTAACCACCTGAGCTACAGACCCATAAAGCTTCAAAGCCCGCCCCTTTCAGTGGCTGGCTTTTCACGCCGTCGGCGTGCGGATGTGCAGGTGTCTTGTGTGGACGTCTTGCGGAGGAGGGTCTGTCGTTCTCGAAAGGAGGTGATCCAGCCGCACCTTCCGATACGGCTACCTTGTTACGACTTCACCCCAGTCATGAACCACTCCGTGGTCGTCGCCCTCCTTGCGGTTAGGCTAACGGCTTCTGGAGCAACTCACTCCCATGGTGTGACGGGCGGTGTGTACAAGGCCCGGGAACGTATTCACCGCAGCATAGCTGATCTGCGATTACTAGCGATTCCGACTTCACGAAGTCGAGTTGCAGACTTCGATCCGGACTGGGATCGGCTTTCTGGGATTGGCTCCACCTCGCGGTATTGCAACCCTCTGTACCGACCATTGTAGTACGTGTGTAGCCCTGGCCGTAAGGGCCATGATGACTTGACGTCATCCCCACCTTCCTCCGGTTTGTCACCGGCAGTCTCCTTAGAGTTCCCACCATTACGTGCTGGCAACTAAGGACAAGGGTTGCGCTCGTTGCGGGACTTAACCCAACATCTCACGACACGAGCTGACGACAGCCATGCAGCACCTGTGTTCTGGTTCCCGAAGGCACTCCCGCATCTCTGCAGGATTCCAGACATGTCAAGGCCAGGTAAGGTTCTTCGCGTTGCATCGAATTAAACCACATACTCCACCGCTTGTGCGGGCCCCCGTCAATTCCTTTGAGTTTCAGTCTTGCGACCGTACTCCCCAGGCGGCGAACTTAACGCGTTAGCTTCGACACTGATCTCCGAGTTGAGACCAACATCCAGTTCGCATCGTTTAGGGCGTGGACTACCAGGGTATCTAATCCTGTTTGCTCCCCACGCTTTCGTGCCTCAGTGTCAGTGTTGAGCCAGATGGCCGCCTTCGCCACTGATGTTCCTCCCGATCTCTACGCATTTCACCGCTACACCGGGAATTCCACCATCCTCTCTCACACTCTAGCTTTCCAGTATCCACTGCCATTCCCAGGTTGAGCCCGGGGATTTCACAGCAGACTTAAAAAACCACCTACGCACGCTTTACGCCCAGTAATTCCGATTAACGCTTGCACCCTTCGTATTACCGCGGCTGCTGGCACGAAGTTAGCCGGTGCTTATTCCTCAGGTACCGTCAGCCCCATAGGGTATTAACCCGTGGTATTTCGCTCCTGATAAAAGTGCTTTACAACCCGAAGGCCTTCTTCACACACGCGGCATTGCTGGATCAGGCTTGCGCCCATTGTCCAATATTCCCCACTGCTGCCTCCCGTAGGAGTCTGGGCCGTGTCTCAGTCCCAGTGTGGCTGATCATCCTCTCAGACCAGCTATCGATCGTCGCCTTGGTGAGCCGTTACCTCACCAACTAGCTAATCGAACATCGGTCCATCCAACCGCGCGAGGTCATTGCTGATCCCCCGCTTTCTCCCGTAGGACGTATGCGGTATTAGCGTAAGTTTCCCTACGTTATCCCCCACGTCTGGGCAGGTCCCGATGTATTCCTCACCCGTCCGCCACTCGCCACCCACAGTATTGCTACTGCTGTGCTGCCGTTCGACTTGCATGTGTTAGGCATGCCGCCAGCGTTCAATCTGAGCCAGGATCAAACTCTTCACTTAAGTTTTCGACCAACCAAAGTCGGTCTATCTTTCTGAAGCGTTGTCCTAACCGTAAAACGTCAAGCTTTTGAATTGACTCTTAGGTTAGACGCTTGCATATATGGACAGGTTTCCCTTCCACCGCAAGGCGCCCACACAAGTCACCTGCGCACACTGTCAAAGATCAATCACTTGCAACCTTCTCTTGAAGATCGCCCCGAAGCATTTCGTCCCGGGTGAGCCGCCCATTCTACATCCCTTTGGCCTTCCGTCAACACC
>NZ_QRBF01000016.1 GCF_003363265.1 Dyella psychrodurans
CTTTGCCGTAATCGGATTACTGCTGAACCTGCAGTTCCGTACGACGGTTGCGAGCGCGGCCGGCATCCGTCTTGTTGCTGTCGATCGGATCGTTCGAACCGTGACCCACCGGACCTTCCAGACGGCTCGCGTCGATACCGTGCGCGGTCAGGTAGTCGTACACGATCTTCGCACGACGCTCCGACAGACCCTGGTTGTACGCTTCCTTGCCCACGCTGTCGGTGTAACCGGCCACCATCACCTTCACCTGCGGATAGCGCTTGAGCGTGTCCACCGCCTGATCCAGGATCGCCAGCGAATCGCTGCTCGGCACGGCCAGTGCCGGCTCGATGTTGGTCTCGCCCTTCTTCGGACGGTCGAACTTGAAGTTCACGCCCTTCAGGTCGATCACCACCTTCTGCGGGCAACCATCCGGTCCCACGATCGTGCCTTCCGGCAGATCCGGGCACTTGTTGTCGCACAGGTTCACGCCGTTGCGGAACTGCTTGGAGCAGTCCGGCGCAGCCGGCGGCGGCGGCGCGGCCGGAGCAGCGGCAGCCGGCACGGAGCCGATGCGCGCCACCAGGCTGAAGCCCAGGTACCAGTCGCCATAGCCGTTGTGCTGCGGCTGGGTCTTGTCGTCCCAGTCATAGCGGTAGGCCACTTCCGTACGGAAGTCCACGCTGTCGGTGATCGACTTGGAGATACCCACGCCGCCCTGCGCCGCCGGGGCCCAGTCGCGACTCAGCGGGTTGTGGTGGTAGCTGCCCATCACGCCGCCCATCAGGTACGGGCGCCAGGAGTTCCAGTCACCGAAGAAGTAGCGGGCCGACACACCGTAGTTGTTGTTCGACCAGGTGTTGCCCTGACCAAACACGGCGGTGTCCGCCTTGCGCTTGGTGCGGTCCACGAACAGTTCGACCGACACGTTCGGGCTGATGAACTTACCCACCGACAGACCGTAGAAAATCTGACGGCTGCGCGTGTTGCGGTCGGTGTCGTTGTAGTAGCCGCCCAGCGTCGGCGCAATGTACCAGCGGTCGTCAAATCCGTTCGGCCACGCCGGCGCGCCGGTCGTCGAGCTGCTTGAGCTGCTGGATGCCGGAGCTGCCGGGGCGGCAGTGTTGTCCTGCGCGTGAACGGCACCCACGCCGCCCAGGGCAAGAGCGATCA
>NZ_QRBF01000002.1:0-145589 GCF_003363265.1 Dyella psychrodurans
TGAGCTAACGCGTACTAATGAGCCGTGCGGCTTGACCATATAACCCCAAGACGCTTCGTATACAGGTCCTTCTGTGACGAACCCGGCCATCCCGGCTGGACTCGTCAAAAGAGCGACCCTTCAGCGAACCATCTCGAAACACTTCACCAGACGCTTGTCACTCGTTTACCCCTTTGCGGAGCCGGCGCTTCAAAGCGCTGCTCCCACCCTTTCCCTGGCGGCTATAGCGCTGTGGTCCCACCCGATCCCATCCCGAACTCGGAAGTGAAACGCAGCCGCGCCGATGGTAGTGTGCACTCGCATGCAAGAGTAGGTCACCGCCAGGGGCTTTATCCCTCAAACGCCTTCCCTCATCGGGAAGGCGTTTGGCTTTTTAGAATCTGACAAATCCCTCCATTGAGGGTGATGCTCGGCTCGTGCCGACGAGGCCGTGCGAAACAGAAGCGCTGAGTAGCGCCAAGCGGCCCACATCGAGCGAGCAATCGAGAACTTCCGGCCACTGCGGCACAGTGGTCAGCGACACCACTGCGCCCGGTCAGCTCGGAAATGCCTGATCGAGCCACGCAGGAACCGGAATACCTTTCTCACGAAGGAAGGCTGGATTGAACAGTTTCGCTTGATAGCGAGTTCCCGCATCGCCGAGCACAGTAACAATGGTGTGTCCTGGACCCAGTGCTCTCGCAAGACGAATGGCACCGGCGAGATTCACGCCGCTAGATCCTCCCACGCACCAACCCTCCTCACGAAGCAGCTGATGCAGGAGCGGAACCGACTCCTGGTCAGAAATCGACCACGCCAGATCGATGGGTGCGTTCTGAAAATTCGCGGTAACGCGACTGGAGCCGATGCCTTCGCTGATGGAGCTGCCTTCGGCAACCAGCTCGCCGCGGTTGATGTAGTTGGCGAGCGCGGAGCCAGTAGGATCTGAAAGCGCGATTTTTACCCCCGACTTACGTGCCTTGAGCGCGCGACCTACACCTGCAAGGGTTCCGCCTGTGCCTGCGGAACATACGAAGCCATCGACCCTGCCCTTGGTCTGCTCCCAGATCTCAACGGCGGTGGTCGCCTCATGCCAGTCGCGATTGGCCGTGTTATCGAATTGGTTGCCGAACCAGGCGCTGCCCGGGGAAGCCTCGTTCAGGCTTTCGCAATAGGCTCGCGCAATATGTACATAGTGGCGCGGGTCTTTGAACGGAGCCGCTGGAACCAAGCGAACCTCTGCGCCGGCAACGCGCAGCGCGTCGATCTTCTCCCGACTCTGCGTATCGGGCATGAAGATCACCGATCGGTACCCACGACTAGCGCCGATCAGGGCCAGTCCTATCCCGGTATTACCGGCGGTGCCCTCAACGATTGTGCCACCTGGACGTAGCTTCCCGCTTTTCTCGGCATCCAGTATCAACCCTAGCGCCGTACGGTCTTTGATGGAGCCGCCGGGATTGAGGAACTCCGCCTTGCCCAGAATCTCGCAGCCCGTCAGTGCCGAGGCCTGTCGCAGGCGGAGCAGGGGGGTATGGCCAACAGCGGCGGATAGATCGGGTAAGACGCTCATGGCTGGGAAATCCGGGACCTGAATTGGCTTCGGGAGGAGGTTAATGCCCGGCTCGGTAGCCTGCCATCTAAGTCCCCGGAAGGGTGATTCGAGCATATGGCTATTTCCCATAAGTCAGCAATTTCCCATCATCTCGAGGTGTTTTTACGTTTAGACGTCTAAACGTCCATTGACGCCAAAAAAACGCATAGGTATAGTCGATTCCACTCATCGAGACCGGCTGAGGGACAGGCCCTTTGAAGCCGGGGCAACCTACAGGATCAACCCTGTAACGGTGCCAACTCCTGCGGGGCGCTTCGGCGTCAACCGGTAGATGGGATGTCGTCAATCCATGCGCAGCATGGGTGGTCTGGCGACAACTCTTCGCAGGTTCTCCGCAGGGCGATGCAAATGGAGAACCAAGATGCCCCGACTCGCCAATTCCGCCTCCGACGAACGCCACACCGCCGTGGTTGTGTCATTGCATTCGCGTGCGGCACTCACCGAACAGCGCAGCAGCCGTCGTTTGAATCTGCAGCCGAAGTACGGCCACGGCGCCAGCATGGTGGATGTCCGTTATCAGTGGACGGGCGCTTCCGATGCGCCGACGGTCATCGTGCAAGGTGGCATCTCCGCCGATCGGTTCGTCGCTCAAACAGAACACGGAAATGCGGGTTGGTGGTCGGAATTGGTCGGTAATGGGCAGGCCATCGATCTTGCGCATTGCCGTGTACTGAGCATCGATTGGCTTACACCTGCCGATTTCGAAAACGCGCCGCGCGCGATCTCCAGCGAAGACCAGGCAGACGCACTGGCAGCGCTTGTCGATGCACTGGGTATCGGTCGTGTCGCCGCTTTTGTTGGCTCGTCCTATGGAGCCATGACGGCACTGGCTTTTGCCGCACGTCACGCCGACAAGGTCGAAAAGCTCGTTGTTCTCGCCGGCGCGCACCGTGCACACCCGCTTTCGACCGCGCAGCGCGCGATTCAGCGTCAGATTCTGCGGCTGGGTCAATCGTCGGGCCAGGTGGAGCAGGCATTGTCGCTGGCCCGTCAGTTGGCGATGACCACGTATCGCGGCAGCGAGGAATTTGCACGCCGCTTTGCCAGCACTCCTGATTACCGTGAAGGAAGGTTTCACTTTCCCGTCGAGGATTACCTCGAGCACGCTGGTCGCCGTTTTGTGGAGCGTTTCGATCTCGAACGCTTTCTCGCATTGTCGGAGTCGATTGATTTGCACGACGTAGCACCGGAAACCGTCAACGTGCCCGCAACGCTGATCGGTTTTCCATCCGATCGCCTGGTGCCTCTGGCTGATCTGTGCGAGCTCCAGCGTCGCCTTCGTGGCTCCGCCACGCTGGAAGTAATCGATTCGCCCTACGGTCACGATGCGTTCCTCAAAGAAACCCAGCAATTGGCGCCGTTGTTGCGCCAAGTCATCCCCAGTCGTTGTGGAGCTTGAATCATGTGTGCTGACGTTGTGAATCAAACCGCTGCCAGCACCCTCGCTGTACGTGCAGGCATTGAATCGGATACGCAGCATGGCGCCGTAGTGCCTGCACTGCACCTGTCCACCAATTACAGTTTCAACGGGTTGGGCGGGAAGCGCGCTTACGATTACTCGCGCAGCGGCAATCCGACGCGCGATTTGCTTGGCAATGCGCTCGCAGAACTCGAACAGGGCGTCGGCGGAGTGATCACTGCCAGTGGCATGGCTGCCGTGGCCGTGGCACTGGAACTGGTGCCCGCCGGTTCGACGATTCTTGCCGCGCACGATTGTTATGGCGGCACATGGCGCTTGCTGGACGCATGGGCAAAGAAGGGTCGTTTCAAGGTTCGCTTTATCGATCTCACCGACAATCATGCCTTGAGTGAAGGCCTGGCCGACAAGCCTTCCCTGGTATGGGTGGAAACGCCTTCTAATCCGCTGCTGCGTATTACCGATATTCGTCATGTCGCGCAGGCCGCACATGCGGTCGGTGCGCTGGTTGTCGTGGACAACACATTCCTATCGCCAGCGCTGCAGCAGCCATTGGCGCTGGGTGCCGATGTCGTCGTGCATTCCACCACCAAGTACATCAACGGCCATAGCGACGTGGTGGGTGGCGCCGTGGTGGCTCGCGATGCAGCCGTTTTCGAGCAGCTTAAATGGTGGGCCAATTGCAATGGTCTTACCGGTGCACCTTTTGACAGCTTCCTTACGCTGCGGGGGCTGCGCACGCTTGGCGTGCGCTTGCGCCAGCATCAAGAGAACGCGGAGCGCGTCGCCGTGCAGCTCGATCGGCACGATGCAGTGCGAAAAGTCTATTACCCGGGCCTGGAGCATCACGCAGGGCATGCGCTCGCAGCGCGTCAGCAGCAGGGCTTCGGTGCGATGTTGAGTTTCGAACTGCACGGTGGTGTTCCGGAGATCGAAGCGTTTGTCGATGGCTTGAATTACTTCTCGCTGGCCGAGTCGCTTGGTGGCGTGGAGAGCTTGATCGCGCACCCCGCGTCGATGACGCACGCTGCGATGGCTCCCGAAGCGCGTCGCGCGGCCGGCATTGCCGATACCTTGCTGCGTCTTTCGATAGGTATCGAAGACGGCGATGACTTATTGCGTGATCTGGATGCTGCCTTGTCGCGCGCGCAGGCCGTTGAGGGCGCATCCAAACGCAGGGTGATTGCATGAGCGCGGTGCTTGCGGAGGCGCCTGCCCGCCAAACAGCACAGACGACGAAATCCGAAGTGGCTTTAGTGTTGCTCGGCACGGGCGTAGTGGGTGGCGCTTTTCTTAAATTGCTCTGTACGCCGGCCGGAAGTCGATTGCATCTGGTCGGTGCCGCGAACTCACGAAAGCAGCAGACCGAAGCCACGCAACTGGCTGCGCGCGATCTGCGCGAGCGGCTCAAGCGAGAGGGTGCGGCGCGGGACGATGCCGCGTTGCTGGATGCACTGGATGCGCACCAAGCAACGTTAAAGGTCATCGTGGATGCTACCGCGTCGATCGAACTGGCTTCTCGCCATTCAGAATGGCTTGCGCGCGGTTATCACGTTGTCACCGCCAACAAATCGCTGGCCGGTGGCCAGCTGTCCGGCTGGCGAGCACTGCAGGCGGCGCGTGCGGCGGGCGGCCGCTACGGTGATTCCGCTACGGTTGGGGCAGGGCTACCGGTGCTTTCCACGTTGCGTCGGCTTTGCGATTGCGGTGACAGCTTGTTGACGCTGGAAGGTGTGTTCTCCGGTTCGCTGTCGTATCTGTTCAATCAGTACGACGGTAGTCGTCCGTTTTCTGCGTTGCTGCGCGAGGCGCGCAAGCTTGGTTACACCGAACCTGACCCGCGTGCCGATCTTTCCGGTGAAGACGTAGCACGTAAGTTGCTGATCCTTGCGCGCAATGCCGGTTTTGCGCTCGGCAGCGATGAAGTGGTGGTGGAGAGCCTAGTGCCGGAAGCTTTGCGCGACATTGCCACCGAAGCATTCCTGGATCGACTCGAAGAGCTTGATGAGCCGCTTGCCACCTTGCACGAAGAGGCGCGCGTGCGCGGTAACGTTTTACGTTTTCTTGCGCGCATCAACCAGCGCGGTCGGGCGCGAGTGGGTTTGACGGAAGTGCCGCTCACACACCCTGCAGCACGCCTGTACGGCACGGACAATCAGTTTGCGCTGACCACCACGCGTTATCACACCCAGCCGCTGGTGATTCAAGGACCGGGCGCAGGGCCCGAAGTCACGGCGCAGGCGTTGCTTGGCGACATTCTCGCACTGAGTTGACGCGCGACACGCGTCAACCTTCTTTGTGCCTACCCTCAGCGAGCCGCAGCACGCTCTGCTGCTTCCTCATCGGGCGGTATCAGCGGTAGATCGGGATGCTTATGTGCCTCGTCTCGCGCAGCTTCCACAGCGGGTGTGCGCCAGCCGGACTTCACGCCCCAGAGATAAAACACCAATCCGATCACGGCGACGACGACAAGATCGATGCCGTAGGAGAGATACCCGCGACCTCCAAACGTCGTACTGCCCGCCCAAGATACGAATGCAATCACGGGTAGATAAACGATAAGCCACAGTGCACCCTTCAGCTGCCGGCCAAAGTCGTGCCAGCCTGACTTCGCCTGATAGTAGAGATACACCGGCAAGGCCACGACCATCAGCAAAATGATTTCACCGGTCAGCGGCCACTTTGCCCAGTAAAGCAATTCCGTCGCCATGATAAAGGCGACACCCGCCAGCACCGGCAATCCGGTGATACGCAGCGGGCGATGCAATTCGGTAGCGGTGCGACGCAACGTCATCACGCTTACCGGGCCGGTGAGATAGGAAATGATCGTCGCCACCGAGATCACGGCGGCCAGCGTACCCCAGCCTCGGAAGAAGAACAGGAACAGGAACGACACCGCCAGGTTGAGCCACATGGCTGGACGCGGTACACCCCACTTCGGATGCACTTGGCCGAGGACTTTCGGCAACGTGCCATTGCGTTCCATACCGTAGATCATGCGTGCGGTGGTAGCGGTATATGTCATACCGGTGCCACTCGGGCTGATGAAGGCGTCGACGTAAAGCAGCATCGCCAGCCAGTGCAGGTTGACGATAATAGCCAGCTCCGCGAACGGCGAACGGAAATCGATGCCGTGCCAGCCGGTTTTGATCAGCATGTCGTGTGGTACCGCGCCCAGGTAGGCCACTTGCAAGATCACGTACACCACGGTGGCCAGCAGGATCGAGCCAACCACGGCGAATGGAATACTGCGCCCCGGATTGCGCGCCTCGCCGGCAAGGTTCACCGGGCTCTGGAATCCGTTGAAGCTGAACACGATGCCTGCCGTGGCTACGGCAGTCAGTACTGCCGCGAAATCGATGGCGTGGCTTTCGCCATGCACGCCCACCGAGAAGTTTTCGGCGTGAAATCCGCTAGCGATCAGCGCCAAGCCCGTTGCTGCCGGCACAATCAGCTTGAACACAGTGATTGCCGTGTTGGAGTGGGCGAACAGCTTCACGCTCCAGAAGTTGAGCAGGAAATAGATGATCACCAGCACTGCCGCGATGGCGAGACCTGTGTGGCTAAGTTCACCCTGGCCAGCGGTGACGTGGTAGAGATCCTGCGCCCACTGCCATTGCCAAGATGCCATGTACTGCACCGAGGCCTCGGCTTCCACCGGGATCACCGACACGATGGCGATCCAGTTCGCCCAAGCGGCAATGAAGCCCACCAGCGAGCCGTGGGAGTAGTGGCCATATCGGACCATTCCGCCGGACTCGGGAAACATGGCGCCGAGCTCCGCGTAGGTAAGCGCGATGGTCATGATGATCGCGGCGCCCAGCACCCAGGCCCATACAGCGCCGGGACCCGCCAGACCGGCGGCTTTCCACGCGCCGAACAACCAGCCAGAGCCAATGATCGAACCCAGGCCAGTGAGCATGAGGGCGAAGGGGCCAACATCGCGGCGAATGGAGTTGGAAGAAGACATGCGGATTCCCTGAAGCAAAGCGGGGCCGCCATCAGCGGCATAAGCGGGCGATGATGACAGACCGGTGCGGGTAGTGTCAGCCGGTCGGCGTCCTAAAAGGGAGTACGGCATCGGCCATCTGGAGCGGTTCTGGTGGTGAGATTGCGGCATATATCGCTTCATCGAGAATAGGAGATATATACTTCGCCTTACCGTCGCCAAGGACCTGAGCAATGCCGGCAATCAGCTTCGAATTCTTCCCGCCCAAGACCGATGAACAGCGCGCCCAATTAGATAGGACCGCCAAAGACCTGAAAGGCCTGAAACCTGAATATGTCTCGGTGACGTTCGGCGCCGGCGGCTCCACCCTCAGCTACACCGGCGATACCGTGGCGCACCTGCACCAGCAGCACGGGCTGGACGTGGCCCCGCACCTTTCGTGCATGGGCGGCACCAGGGCGGAGATCGCGGGGTTGCTCGACAGCTACCGGGCCGCGGGATATCGACGCATCGTCGCGCTGCGCGGCGATCTTCCCTCGGGCATGGCCACGCCGGGTGATTTTCGCTACGCCGCCGAATTGGTGCGTTTCATCCGCGAGCACAGCGGCGATCATTTCCATATCGAAGTCGCGGCCTATCCGGAAATGCATCCGCAGGCCGAAGATGTCCACGCCGACCTGCGCCACTTCAAAGCCAAGGTGGATGCCGGCGCGGATGGTGCGATCACGCAGTACTTCTTCAACGCGGATGCGTACTTCCGTTTTGTCGACGACGCGCGTCGTCTCGGCGTCACGGTGCCGATCGTGCCGGGCATCATGCCGATTTCCCAGTACGCACAGCTCAAGCGTTTCTCCGACGCCTGCGGCGCGGAAATTCCGCGCTGGATGTCCAAGCGCATGCAGGCGTACTACGACGATGTCGAGTCAATCCGCGCGATGGGCGCAGAAGTGGTCGCGCAGCTTTGTCGCCGCTTGCTCGAGGGCGGTGCGCCGGGACTGCACTTCTACACGCTGAATCGCGCGAAAGCGACGCGCGCGGTGCTTGACCAACTCGGCTGATCGTCTCGGATGCATCGGGCTATGCTTGCCCGATGCGTCTCCTCGCCATTCTGCTGCTAGTGCTGTTACCTGTCGGTGCTGTCCGGGCGCAGGGCGATATTCACCGTTGTGTGGGTGCGGATGGCGTTCCGGTGTTCACGGACAGGGTTTGCTCGGATATCAACGCCGCGCCCGTTGCGCCGCCCGCTCCGACATCAAGCGTGATCGTCGCCGTGCCCGGCAGTCTCACTTCCCAGCCGCCGGCCGTGCTCTGCGCGGCCGATCTGAAGCAATTGAAGCAGGCCGTGGTCGACGCGTTCGCGGTCCGTAATGCGAATCGCCTCGCCGGTTTGATGTTGTGGGACGGTGATGGGCAGGGGGCGGTTGTCAGCGACATTCAATTGTTTAACCGGCTGATGGCGCAGCCGCTGATCGATATCACGACGGGACCGACGTCGGCGGCCTCGACGCCCGATGCCCCCGTTGCGTCGTCGACGTCAGCTCCCCGCCCGGGACCTTCCGAAGGGGAAACGCTGGTGGTGCGAACCGAAGCCGAAGACGGCAGCGGAGCCACGCAGGACACCCGATTCGATGTCGTGCGCCATGACGGGTGCCTATGGCTGCATCCCCAGTATTGAGCATTCCCGGGCGTATGTAGGACTCAGGCGGTATCATGGGCGGTCCCCAACGGAGAGTCCCCCATGGCCCAACAGTACCCCGAATGGATCTGGCAGAACGGCGTCATCAAGCCGTGGAAGGAAGCTACCGCGCACGTCATGTCGCATGCGTTGCATTATGGTTCGTCGGTCTTCGAGGGGATACGCAGCTATGCCACGCCGGAAGGCGCGGCGATTTTCCGTCTGACCGATCACCTCAAGCGCCTGTATCACTCGGCCAAGATCTACGACATGGTGTTGCCGTACACGCAGGACGAGTTGGCCACCGCATGTCGCGAAATCATCCGTAAGAACGGCTTCAGCGCGGCGTATCTACGCCCCGTGGCCTATCGCGGTCTGGGCGGTTTCGGTTTGTCCGCCGAGACGCCGATCGATGTCGCCGTCGCCACGTGGCCGATGGGTCCCTATCTCGGGCCGGAAGCGCTCGAAGTGGGCATCACCGCGTGCGTGTCGAGCTGGCAGCGTTTTGCGCCGAACACGATTCCCGCCGGTGCCAAGGCAGGCGGCAATTATCTTTCCGGTCAGCTGATCGCGCGCGAAGCGCGTCGTCTGGGTTTCGGCGAAGGCATCGCCCTGGCGGCCAACGGCTTGCTGAGCGAAGGCGCGGGCGAGAATCTGTTCCTGGTGTTCGATGGCGTGCTGCACACCACGCCGGCCAGTGCGTCGATCCTAACCGGTATCACGCGCGACACGATCAAGGTTCTGGCGCGCGAAGACGGCATCGATGTGGTCGAGCGCGACATCCCGCGCGAATTCCTCTATCTCGCCGATGAAATCCTCATGTGCGGCACCGCGGCCGAAATTACGCCGATTCGTGAAGTGGATGGCAAGCAGGTCGGCAGCGGTAAGGCCGGACGCGTGACGCGTCGTCTGCAGGAACTCTATTTTGGCTTGTTCAACGGCAAGACCCAGGACAAATGGGGTTGGTTGGAACCGGTCTGAGTCCGCGGATGCGATGCAAAGAAAAAGGGCGCCACTGGCGCCCTTTTCTTTTGCCTTGCTCCTTCTCCCCTTCGGGGAGAAGGCTGGATTGCATCAATAGCGATAGTGATCCGGCTTGTACGGACCTTCCACCGGCACGCCGATGTAAGCGGCCTGTTCCGGCGTGAGCTTGGTGAGCTTCACACCGATCTGCTCCAGATGCAGACGAGCAACTTCCTCGTCCAGTTTCTTCGGCAGGCGATACACCGTCTTCTGGTACTTGTCCTTGTTCGCCCACAGGTCGATCTGCGCCAGCGTCTGGTTGGAGAAGCTGTTGGACATCACGAAGCTCGGATGGCCGTGTGCGCAACCGAGGTTCACCAGACGGCCTTCCGCCAGCATGTAGATGCTGCGGCCGGTCTTGCCGAAGGTGTAGCGATCCACCTGCGGCTTGATGTTTTCGCGCGTCACGTCCTTGGCGCCGTTCAGGCGATCGATCTGGATTTCGTTGTCGAAGTGGCCGATGTTGCACACCAGCGCGTTGTTCTTCATTGCCGCCATGTGCTCCAGCGTGATGATGTCCTTGTTGCCGGTGGTGGTGACGTAGATGTCGCCGGTGCCGAGCGTTTCTTCGATCGTGGTGACCTGGAAGCCTTCCATCGCGGCCTGCAGGGCGTTGATCGGATCGATCTCGGTGACGATCACGCGCGCGCCGAAGCCTTTCAGCGAATGCGCGCAACCCTTGCCCACGTCGCCGTAACCGCACACCACAGCCACCTTGCCGGCGACCATCAGGTCGGTCGCACGCTTGATGCCGTCGGCCAGCGATTCGCGGCAGCCATAGAGGTTGTCGAACTTGCTCTTGGTGACCGAGTCGTTGACGTTGATGGCCGGCACCAGCAGCTTGCCCGCTTCCATCATCTGATACAGACGGTGCACGCCGGTGGTGGTTTCTTCCGAAACGCCCTTCCACTCGGAAGCGACCTTCTTCCAGAAGCCGGGACGCTCCTTCGCGGTGCGCTTGAGCAGATCCTTGATGACCTGTTCTTCATGGTTGCCGCTGGGCGTGTTGACCCAGTCGTCGCCGTTTTCCATGTCCACGCCCTTGTGGATCAGCAGCGTGGCGTCGCCGCCGTCGTCGACGATCAGCTCCGGACCCTTCATGCCGGGATGGGTGAGCATGTCGAGCGTGCAATCCCAGTACTCTTCCAGCGTCTCGCCCTTCCAGGCGAACACCGGAATGCCGGCCGCGGCGACGGCGGCTGCGCAGTCGTCCTGCGTCGAGAAGATGTTGCATGAGGCCCAGCGCACCGAAGCGCCGAGCGTGGACAGCGTCTCGATCAGCACGGCCGTTTCCTTGGTCATGTGCAGCGAGCCGGACAGGCGCACGCCCTTCAGCGGCTTGGACTGCGCATAGCGCGCGCGGATCTGCATCAGGCCGGGCATTTCTTCTTCGGCCATGCGGATGCGGCGACGGCCCAGATCGGCCAGCGAGATGTCGCGGACCTTGTAATCGTGCGTGGAGGAATCTTGGGTGACAGCGTTCATTGAGGATGTCTCCGGGTCTCATTGGGGAAATCCGGCGTCAAAGCCGGATCGACGCGAGAAATTCGCGTCATGAGCGCCGTTGCAGTCGAAGCATCCACCGAGCCTGGCTGTCTTGGTAAGGCATCTGCACGGGAATGTGCAGGCTTTTGCGGAAGGATCCGCGCCCAATACAGTCGCAGCGCCCCTCGGGGAAGCTGCCTATTCTAGCCTCAGAACCAAGCTTATGACGACTTGGAAGGGGGCATGTCTTCACAAATTGGGTACGCTAGGGCGTTCATCACCGGAGGCCCCATGGAAGCCAGTCGCGACCCTGAATTTTTGCCCCACGACGGCCCCCTGCGCGAAGACGTGCACCGGCTGGGCGCGATGGTGGGGCGCATGCTGGCTGAACAGGAGGGCGAGGGCTTCTATCAGCGCGTCGAACACGTTCGCACGGCGTCGATCCGCAGGCGGCGCGAGGGGCGCGCGGTCGACGACCTGGCCGAGTCATTGGCCGGGCTGGATGCGAAAGTCGCCGAAGCACTGGCGCGCGCATTCGCGGCGTATTTCCAGGCCGTCAACACGGCCGAGCGCGTGCATCGCATTCGGCGTCGTCGGGATTATCAACGCGAAGGCAGCGCGCCGCAGCCGGAATCCTTGCTCGATGTGCTGCAAAAGCTGAGGGCGCAGGGTGTTGGCGCGGACGAGTTGCTCGAGTGGCTGTACAAGCTCAAGGTCGAGCCGGTCTTCACGGCGCATCCGACCGAAGCCATCCGACGTTCGCTGCTGGAAAAAGAGCAGGCGATCGTGCGCGCGCTGGTCGACAACTTCGACCCGACGCGCACGCCGCAGGAACGCAAGGAAGACGACGACCGCATCTTCATGGCGCTGTCCGCCGGTTGGCAGACGGCCGAGGCATCGCCTATTCGTCCCAGCGTGCAGGACGAACATCATCACGTCGGCTTTTATCTTGCCAATCCCATCTATCGCATTGTCCCGGCGTTCTACGAAGTGCTCGCCGATGCCTTGCAGAGTGTCTACGGCGTCGCCGTGCCGTTGCCGCGGCTGCTCAGCTTCGCCACCTGGGTGGGCGGCGACATGGACGGCAATCCCAACGTGGGTGCCGATACCATCGCCAACAGCCTTGCCACGCAGCGTGCGCACGTGCTGGAGCATTACATTGCCGACATCGACGGTCTCGCGCGGTTGCTAAGCCAGACCGACGATCGTGTCGACTTCGATCCTTCGCTGCTGCAACGCCTCGCTACCTATCGCGAACAGTTTCCACGTGCCGCTGCGGCGATCCGTCCCCGTCACGCGGATATGCCTTATCGATGCTTGATGACACTGATACGTGCGCGACTGGAGGCCACGCTCGAAGAAGGCCACGCCGAGGGTTATGCGACAGCCGGTGAGTTGATCGACGATCTGCTGTTGATCGTGCACGGTTTAATCGATCACCGCGGGTTGAATGCCGGCGCGTACGCCGTGCGCCGTTTGATCTGGCGCGTTCGCACCTTTGGTTTTCACCTCGCGCGTTTGGACGTGCGGCAGGATTCGCGCGTGCACGACGATGCACTGGGTGCGCTGCTGGGCGACGAAGGCTGGACACAGTGCGCGCCATCGGAGCGTGTGGCGCGGCTTCGTCCCTATGCCAGCGGCGAACAGGCTTTGAAAAATGTCGATGATGCGCAGGCAGGATCGTTGCGCGCCGTTTTCGCAACACTTCACGCATCGCGAAATCACTACGGTACTGATGCGATTGGCCTGTACATCATCAGTATGGCGCGCTCCGCAGCGGACGTGCTTGCGGTGCTTGCGCTTGCGAGATACGGCCAGTTCGTCGAGTCGTCAACGGAAGGTGGCGGCGACAAAGCCCATGTTCCGCTGGATATCGCCCCGTTGTTCGAAACCGTTGATGACCTGAAGAATGCGCCCGACACGTTGCGCGCGCTGCTGAACGATCCTGTGTATCGCGCACACCTGCGTGCGCGCGGCGATCGGCAGTGGGTGATGCTCGGTTACTCCGACAGCGGCAAGGACGGCGGCACGTTGGCCTCGCGCTGGGGGCTGCAGCGGGCTCAGGTGGAACTACTCGAGATGGCTCAACAGGCCGGGATTCGCCTGGCGTTCTTCCACGGTCGCGGTGGTTCGGCCAGTCGCGGCGGTGCGCGTGTCGCACCGGCCTTGATGTCCTCGCCGCGTGGATCGGTGGGTGGCGTGTTGCGTGTTACCGAACAAGGCGAAGTCATCCATCGCAAGTACGGCATTCGTGCGCTCGCGCTACGCAATCTTGAGCAAACGGTGGGTGCCGTCTTGCGCGCGAGCCTGCGTCCGCGCGAAGAGGAGCCGCGCGAGGCGGAATGGCGCGAGTTGATGACCGAGCTGGCCGCTGACAGTCGGCGCGCGTATCGCCAATTGGTCGATCGCGAAGGATTTGTGGAGTACTTTCGCGCCGCGACCCCGATCGACGTGATCGAACAGATGGCGCTGGGCTCGCGCCCGTCGCGTCGGCGCAGCATGCGCGGTGTAGAAGACCTGCGTGCGATCCCGTGGGTGTTCGCGTGGACGCAGTGCCGCTCCATCATTACCGGCTGGTACGGCCTGGGCACGGCGCTTGAGAATGCGGCTGCCAGGTACGGTGAGAAAGCACTCGCGGACATGGCCCACGAATGGCCGTTCTTGGCTAACGTTCTCGACGACGTAGAAATGGTGCTCGCTAAATGCGATCTCGATATCGCCGAAGCGTTCTCGAAACTCGCTGGTCCGCTGCATGACGGTTTCTTCGCCATGATCCGCGCGGAGTTCGAGCGCACGCGCGACTGGCTGGTACGCCTGAAAGGTACCGAAGAGCTGCTGCGCGACGATCCGCGTCTGGCCCTGTCGATTCGTCTTCGCAATCCCTACGTCGACCCGATGAGCCTGTTGCAGGTCGATCTGCTGCAGCGCTGGCGCGCAGCCGATCGCAACGATGACCATTTACTGCGAGCGCTGGTTGCTTGCGTGAACGGTGTGGCCCAGGGATTGCAGAATACGGGCTGATTTTTAGCCGTCCAGCTCGGACCAGCGGGCGTAAGCGTTATCCAGCTCGGCTTGCAAGGCAGCCAGCTCCTGATTGGCTTTCAGTATGGCCGCGTTGTCTTGCTGGAAAAATGCCGGATCGTTCATCGCTTCGCTGCGCGTGGCGATGTCTGTTTCCAATGCTTCGATGCGCGCAGGAAGTTGCTCAAGTTCGCGAGCATCCTTGTAGTTGAGTTTGCGTTTCGGCTTCTCCGCCACAGAGGCTGATGCCGCCGTCGTCGTGGTTTGGGTGGACACGTCTGCAGATGCTTGCGCATCCTGTGCGCGCCGTCCTGAAGGTCTTTGCCGCAACCAGTCGCTGTATCCGCCCACGTACTCGCCGACTTTGCCGTCGCCTTCCAGAACCAGTGTGCTGGACACGACGTTGTCGAGAAATTCGCGGTCGTGCGAGACCAGCAGCAGCGTGCCTTTGTATTCGGTCAATAATTCTTCCAAAAGCTCCAGCGTCTCGACGTCGAGGTCGTTGGTCGGCTCGTCCATCACCAATAGATTGGACGGCTGTGCAAAGAGTTTCGCCAGCAGAAGACGATTGCGCTCGCCGCCGGAGAGCCGCGTGATCGGTGCGCGTGCGCGTTCGGGCGAGAACAGGAAATCCTGCAGGTAGCCGATGATGTGTTTGCGCTGGCCGTTGAGTTCGATGTACTCGCGGCCTTCGGCCACGTTGTCCAGTGCGTTGAGCGAGTCGTTGAGCTGAGTGCGGTGCTGATCGAAATACGCGATCTGCAGGCCAGTGCCGAGCGTGACGTCGCCGCGCTGCGGCTTCAGTTCGCCGAGCAGGATCTTCAACAGCGTGCTCTTGCCGGCGCCATTCGGACCGACGAGGCCGACGCGATCGCCACGCATGATGGTCGTGGTGAGATCGCCAATCAGCACGCGGCCGCCATAGGCCTGATGCACCTGCTCGACGTCGATCACCTTCTTGCCCGATGCCTTGGCGTCGGCCAATGCCATCTTGGCGTTGCCGCCCAGCTCGCGTCGCTCGGCGCGTTCGCGGCGCAGCGCTTTTAGGGCGCGTACGCGCCCCTCGTTACGCGTGCGGCGAGCCTTGATGCCTTGCCGGATCCACACTTCTTCCTGCGCCAGCTTCTTGTCGAACAGCGCGTTGGCTTGTGCTTCAGCATGCAGGCGTTCTTCGCGACGACGCAGGTAGTTGTCGTAGTCGCCGGGCCAGTCGGTGAGTTGGCCGCGATCGATTTCGACAATGCGTGTCGCGAGCGCGCGCAGAAAGCTTCGATCATGCGTAACGAACACGATGCTGCCGGCAAATTGCTTGAGAAAACCTTCGAGCCAGCCGATGGCTTCGATATCCAGGTGATTGGTCGGCTCGTCGAGCAGCAGTACATCCGGTTTGCGCACCAGCGCTTGCGCCAACAACACACGGCGTTTCATGCCGCCGGAAAGCGCCGCGAAATCGGTATCGGCCGGCAACTCCAGCTTGGTCAGCACTTCGGTTACGCGGCGATCCAGATCCCAGCCGTGTTGCGCTTCGATCTGATGCTGCACGTCGCCCAGCGCATCGAAGTCGCCTTCGGCAATCAGATGGTGATAACGCGCCAGGAGATGGCCCAGGTCGCCGAGACCATCGGCGACGACATCGAACACACTGCCGGCCGTGCCCTGCGGCACCTCCTGCGCCATGCGCGCCACGATCACGCCGTTCTGCACGCGGACTTCGCCATCGTCGGCACGCAACTCGCCGGCGATGAGTTTCATCAATGTGGATTTGCCTTCGCCGTTGCGGCCGACGATGCACACGCGCTCGTTCGCTTCGATCGAAAGGTCGACGTGTTCGAGCAGGAGAGGGCCGCCGATGCTGAAATCGACGCGTTGAAGCTGGATCAGGGACATTTGCTTATTTTATGTGATGCATGGGCGCGTACGCGGCGCCGGTGTCGATGGACTGCGGAGCAATCAGCAGATTGCGCATCGCGGTCAGAAAAACCGCCCGATTTTGCGATCTCTTGGTTACACTACAGTGGTGCTTGAGGCAACGCATTGTGAAGGATGCCGCGTTCGCCCGGGTGGGTTTACCAGCCTGGCACCGATACAAACCCCTTAAAGCAGGATGCTGACCGCGCCGATAGTTCTGGAGCGGGTGGAGAGGTGTATTGCTTCGACCAGCAGTTCATTAGCATAATTACGTAAAAATAACATAGACTTAGTTGGGTTAATTCAAGTATTGTCTAGTCGCGGCCGAGGTACCCCAACGTCGCGTCATGCAGGGTCGTGTTGCCAGGGGTGCGAGGAGACCAGTTTGGCCATCAAGTCCATAAAGCAAGAAGGGGTGTGGACCCGGCTTCGAAGCCTGCTAGCGGCGGTTGCGCTGGCCGGTCTTTGCGTTTCCTTCGTGACCGCTGCCCGTGCCGGCGATGCGGCCATCGTGATCGACCAGGCCACCGGCCAGGTGATCACCGACGTCAACGCTGACCAACCCAATCATCCGGCCTCGCTGGCCAAGATGATGACCCTCTACATCACCTTCCAGCAGCTGCAGACTGGCAAGCTGAAGGTCGACCAATCGCTGCCGGTCTCGGCCTGGGCGGCCAGCAAGGCGCCGACCAAGCTCGGCCTGCGTGCCGGACAGAACATCACGGTGCTCGACTGCATCCTGGGCATGATCACCAAGTCGGCCAACGATGCGGCTACCGTCGCCGCGGAAGGCATCGGTGGCAGCGAGGACGGCTTCGCCGACATGATGAACGCCCAGGCCACGCGCTTGGGCATGACCCATACCCACTTCGCCAACGCCTCGGGGTTGCCCGACCCGACAGACACCACCACGGCGCGCGACATGGTCACGCTGGCGATGGCGCTCTATCACGATTTTCCCCAGTACACCCAGTACTTCGCGACCAAGGAATTCGTCTTCCGCGGACGCCTGGTACGCGGGCACAACAACCTGATGAACCACTATCCGGGCATGGACGGGCTGAAAACCGGCTTCACCAATGTCGCCGGCTACAACCTCGCGTCCACCGCCGAGCGGGATGGTCACCGTCTGTTTGGCGTGGTCCTGGCGGGACGCACGGCTGGCATCCGCGACCGGCTGATGGCCCGCTTGCTGGACGATGGTTTCCAGAATCGCGAGACGCCCGCCGTCCTGGTTGCCGCGGCCGGCCGCGACAGCAACGGCACTGCGCGCCGCCTGCTGGCGGCGCTCTCGCCGATCTCCAGTGCCGAAGCCGAAACGGTTTCGCTGTCGCCGGCACCGGCTCCTCGTTGCCATCACTGCCGCAAGCGCAAGCGCGCGGCACCCGTTGCCCACACCGGCTGCACGGCGCGCAAGAAAGGTGCGGCCTGCCCGCAGCCGGTGATGGCCAAACGCAAGGCTTCGCAGGACGACGAGTAAGCCGGTCGTCCTGATGCCGGATCGCTCCGGCTACGTGAACGCGTAATGCACGATATGGAAGAAGATCGGCGCGGCGAAGCTGACCGAGTCGAGTCGGTCCAGCATGCCGCCGTGACCTTCGATCATGCTGCCCCAGTCCTTGGCGCCCAGGCTGCGCTTCACGGCGGAAAGGGCAAGGCCGCCCAGAAAACCGGCCATCACGATCAATGCTGACATCCCGGCGGAGCCCCAGAACGTGAACGGGGTGATCCACCACAGGCATGCGCCGATCAAGGTGGCGCAGAGGCCGCCGCCGACCAATCCTTCCACGGTTTTCGAAGGACTCACCACCGGAGCAAGCTTGCGCTTGCCGAACAGCTTGCCGAATACGTACTGCAGCACGTCGCTGATCTGCACCACCAACAGCAGATACAGCATCAGCAGCAGGCTCTGGCCTTCGTAACCCGGAATGTGGAGCAGCAGAACGGCGGGCGCGTAGCTGATGCAGTAGACCGTCAGCATCAGGCCCCACTGCATCTTGGTGGTGCGCTCGAGAAAGCTTTCCACGTCGCCGGTGAGCGCCGAGATCGCCGGTAGCAGCAGAAAGCCGTAGACAGGCAGGCAGATCGCAAACAGCCCGTACCAGTCGACGCCGATCAGCCAGTACTGCAGCGGGATCGCCACGTAAAAACACAGGCACAGCGGCCAGTGGTCGCCGCGCCGAGTTGGCGTGAGCGTGGTGAATTCACGCAAGGCGAAAAATGACGCCAGTGCAAAGAAGACCAACGTGGCGATGCGGCCAAGCTCGAAGCAGGCACAAAGCAGCGCCACCATCACCCACCAGGCCCTGATGCGCGCGTTGAGGTTGTCCACGACGCCGCGTCGACCGGGATCGGTGCGGTAGTGCAGCACGGCGCCGATCGCACTGGCGACCAGCAGCAGCGCCAGAATGCCGGCCATCACCCACCAGAACTTGTGCTGCTCGCTCATGCCAGCTCCACCACCGCCTCGCGGGCGCGTTGCAGGAATGTTTCTTTCTCTTCGTCTGGCTGCAAGTGCAAAACGCGGCCGAAACGCACCGTGCAAATCAACGGCACCGGCAGCAAGCTGCCTTTAGGCATCGAGCGATGCAGGGTGTCCAGGTACACCGCCACGAATTCCGCTTGCGGATAGCGCTTGGCCAAGTGATAGAGCCCGGCCTTGAACGCTTGCGGCAGCCGCTCCTGACTGCGCGTGCCTTCCGGAAAAATGATCAGTGAATCGCCAGCGTCCAAGGCATCCATCAGCGGTTGCAACGGATCGCCCTCGCGCTTGGCGATGTCGCGCTCGATGTAAACAGCGCGAAAACCGTGGTCGGCGATAAAGCCGCGGACGCCGCCTTTGCCCCAGTAATCGCGTGCCGCGACGGGTCGCGTGCTGTTGCGAAGTGCCGGCGGCAACGCGGACCACAGCGCCAGCGCATCCAGATGGCTGGAATGATTGGCGAAGTAGACGCGCTGAGCGGACGAGGGCGTGCTACTGATCCAGCGCGCGTGCGCACCGACCAAAAGGCGCACCAGTCCTACCAGCACGCGAGAGGTGATCATGCCGAGCCATCCTTCAGGCGCCTGGCAATGGCGTGCAATCGCAACACACAGGTGAGGGCGCTGCCCGTTGCGATGATGATCGCAGTGATCAGCAGCAACCTATGCGACCAGTCGGGCAACAGTGCCGCGGGAACCAGCATCAACCCCATGAGCCACATGCGGTGCGGTTTGGCCATGGGTCCCCGGAAGTCTTGAGCCTGGCCCAGCGCGTCACCGAGCAGCCGAATGTATGCCGTTAGCACCGCCAGTAGCGCGTTGAGCCAGCCGAGCCAGGGCAAGTTGACGACAAAACCCAGGGCCAGCAAGAACAGAACGTCGGCAATGCGGTCAGGTACCTCGTTGTAGAGCGAGCCGGTTGCCGTACCGCGCCCGCCTTCTACGGCAACCATGCCGTCGAACAGATTGCACAACAGTCGGAGCAGAATGCAGATCGCACAGAGCAGCATGCCGTGCCAGTCCGGCCATGTCGGCAGTGCGTAGGCGCCAAGCAGCGCAAACAAAACGCTCAGGCATGAAATCTGGTTGGGCGTGATCTTGCTGCGCGCGAGGACGCGCGCAATCCTTTGAGCCCAGCCGCTGCTGCGAACGGCAATGGGGCGTCGATTCGCTGATGGCATCTGACGGGTCCCCTGATGTGCGACCGATGCTAACGGCGCCAGCGGCATTTGTCAGGGGATCCCGCAAACAAAAACCCCGCGGTGCGCCGCGGGGTTTCGTATCGGTAGAACGTAGCCGGCCGCTTACTTCAGCTTGGCATCTTCGCGCAGCGCGGCAGCCTTGTCGGTCTTCTCCCAGGAGAAGGCCGCGAAGGTCTTGCCATCCGGGCCTTTCACTTCGTACGGCGTGCGACCGAAGTGACCGTAGCTGGCGGTCTGCTGGTACATCGGGTGGATGAGATCCAGCATCTTGATGATGCCGTACGGACGCAGGTCGAAGTGCTTGCGGATCAGCTTCTCGATCTTGTCGTCGCTGATCTTGCCGGTGCCGAAGGTGGTGACCGAGATCGAGGTCGGCTCGGCCACGCCGATGGCGTAGCTCACCTGTACCTCGCAGCGGTCGGCGATGCCGGCGGCCACGATGTTCTTGGCCACGTAGCGGGCTGCGTAGGCGGCCGAACGGTCCACCTTCGACGGATCCTTGCCCGAGAACGCACCGCCACCATGACGGGCCCAGCCGCCGTAGGTGTCGACGATGATCTTGCGGCCGGTCAGGCCGCAGTCGCCCACCGGGCCGCCGATCACGAACTTGCCGGTCGGGTTGATGTGGAACTTGGTGCCTTTGTGCAGCAGCTTGGACGGCAGCACCGGCTTCAGGATGTGCTCGCGCACGCCCTCGACCAGATCCTTGTGCTTGACGCTCGGATCGTGCTGGGTGGAGAGCACCACAGCGTCGATCGCCGTCGCCACGCCGTTTTCATAGCGCAGGGTGACCTGGCTCTTCGCGTCCGGACGCAGCCACGGCAGCGGCGACTTCTTCGCCTTGCGCACCTTGGCCTGCTGTTCCACCAGGCGGTGCGAGTAGTAGATCGCTGCCGGCATGAAATCTTTGGTTTCGTTGGTGGCATAACCGAACATCAGGCCCTGGTCGCCAGCGCCCTGTTCTTCGGGCTTCTTGCGGTCCACGCCCTGATTGATGTCGGGCGACTGCTTGCCGATCAGGTTCAGCACGCCGCAGGTGGCGCCGTCGAAGCCGACATCGCTGGAGTTGTAGCCGATGTCCAGGATCACCTTGCGGGTCAGCGCTTCCAGATCGATCCAGGCGCTGGTGGTGACTTCGCCGGCGACGATGGCCACGCCGGTCTTCACCATGGTTTCGCAGGCCACGCGGGCGCGGGCATCTTGCGCCAGGATGGCGTCGAGAACGGCGTCGGAGATCTGGTCGGCGACCTTGTCCGGATGGCCTTCGGAGACCGATTCGGAGGTGAAGAGGTAGTTGCTCATCGCAGCAAATATCCTTCTTTACGGATAAAGAGATGGAAAGGGATTGCGCATGATACATGCACACCCGCGGATTTTCACCGCCCAGTCTGGCATATCCAGATGACAGTGAGGCCGGATTCAGGTGGCCGAACGATCGCGCAAAGGCTCGAGATGCCCATCTGGCGCCGATTTGGCGGCTTTCAATAGACTGTGGCTCGGGCCTGCACAAAGGCAAAGAAAAACACCGCGTTCGGGTCGTTGCGAACCGCCTGCAGTTCATGGCGCATGCCTTCCACGGTGGGAACGTCGGTTTTTCCCGCTTTGATCAGCTGTTCGGCGGCGGAGAGCAGCACCTCCTCCCAAAATTCGATCATCTGCTTGCGGCGTCCCGGCTGGCGATTATCCAGATGGATGGTCTTCACCTCGGTCTGCACATCGCGATAGCCGCCCGCCAGCAGCAGATTGCCGAGTTTGGCTCCGATGAACGGATCGCCGCCGCTGTCGTACTGGTGATCGTTGAACGCCATCCAGTAGCGAAGCACATTGGGCGAATACGGATCGAGGAAGAACGAGGAGTTCAGCACTTCCGTCACATAGACCGTGGAGCCGGGGCTGAGCACGCGCCGGACTTCGCTGAGTACGCGAGACGGGCTCGGCATGTGCTCAAGCACCCAGCATAAATAAGCGGCGTCGAAACTGCGCTCGGCAAAGGGAAGGTCCGTTGCGTCGGCCTGTTTGAGTTCATAGCGTGCCGTGCACCATGCGGTTTTCTCGAGATTGCGTTCGGCGGCGGCAAGCTGATTCGTGGATCGATCGACGCCCGTGACGTGCAACTGCGGAAAGCGACGCAGCAGAATTTCAGTCTGCGCGCCCACGCCACAGCCGACCTCGAGCAGGCGCGTGGCGTCGCTGTAGTCGATATGGCTGAAGAGTGTGGTTTCGAACATGCGCGCCTGGCGTATCAGGCGCGATTGCTCGTCCGCGGAAAAGCCGTGGATGTACTGAAAATCGCCGGCAGCGATGTTGCTCATGGCCTGGATGGCCTAGGTGGCAGGGAACCATGGAAGAGAGCGCGTGTCCGTCCTCCAACATACTCCGCTCGGCGTAGAGAGGGGAGTGCAGACCGATGTCAGTGCGTGGCTGTGACTTTCGACGCCACAGGATGCGCGTGAATGAAACGCAGGACATCGTCCAAGGTGGGCGCATCGTGCTGGAACGGGCGGGACAGCGCAAAGACCAGCGCGTTATGTCCCACGCCGGGGTACAGATCCAGCGTCACATCCTCGTGCTGTGCTTGCAGAGCGTGCGCGAGCGACACGGCGTTGGACGGTTCCACTTCGTGATCGGCGGTACCCTGCAGCAAGAGCATCGGCGGTTCCTTGCCGCGCACGAAGCGCACCGGCTGCGCGCGTGCCTGCGAGGCCGCATCGCGCCCGAACATGCCGAGCATGTCTTTCTCGCTCGCGGGAATCGGCATGAAGTTGTAGCAGCCTGCCAGGCCGATAAAGCCGGCCAGATCGTTGGGTTGCAGGCCATAAGGTTCCAGCCAGGATGGATTGGTGGCGAGCAATGCGCCGATCTGCCCGCCGGCGGAATGACCCATCACAAAGACATCGTCAGGTGTGCCGCCGAGTGCCTCGGCATGATCGCGAGCCCAGGCCACGGCCCGCGCCGCATCCTGCATGAAGCCGTCCATTTTTACCTGCGGATACTTGCGGTAATCGGGGATCACGACGATCACGCCATGCGCAGCCAGCGCGGTTCCCACGAAGCGATACCACGCACGTTCGCCGCGCACCCAGCTGCCGCCGTAGAAAAATACAACCAACGGTGCATGGGTAACGTCGGCAGGGCGATAGACATCCAGCTCCAACTGGTGTTGCGCGTCGAACGCGATGTCTCGTTGCGTCTCGATGCCGGCATGGCGATCCGTGGCGTTGAGCCCGGCAAACAGGCTTGCTTCGCAGCCGCTGAGCAGCAGCATGATGGCCAGTACGATCAGCCAGCGGAAACAAGTAGGGAATGGAGGCGATGCGGCCATCGACGTCGGAGCTTTCAAAATGCCGATGATGCACGCAACGGCGTCGCAAGGTTTTGCGGATGCGTAAGCATCAGGCAGCGAGGCGCAGTCCGCTTTGCAGGGCGTCGAAATAATCGCGGGTCAGGCGCAGCTGATCGTGCGCGCTTTCTGCCTTGTTCACCACATCGCGGAATGCGGCGTTTTCCGAGCGGTCTTTCGCATACCAGCCCAGGTGTTTGCGCGCGATGCGCACGCCTGCATGCTCGCCATAGAACGTGTAGAGATGCTCAAGATGACCGAGCAGGATGGTCGATACTTCGACGGGCGAGGGCTCCTGCAAGCATTCGCCGGTGGCGAGATAGTGGGATATCTCGCGGAAAATCCACGGACGACCCTGCGCACCGCGGCCGATCATCACGGCGTCGGCGCCAGTGACATCGAGCACATGTTTCGCCTGCTGCGGCGTGACGATATCGCCGTTGGCCAGCACCGGAATGCGCACGGCTGCTTTCACGGCAGCGATGGTGTCGTATTCGGCCTCACCTTCGTATTTGTCGGCGCGGGTGCGTCCGTGAACGGCGAGGGCGGCGATGCCGTTGTCTTCGGCGATGCGCGCGATCGTGAGCGCGTTCTTGTGTTCGCGATCCCAGCCGGTGCGAATCTTCAGCGTCACTGGCACATCGACCGCGTCCACCACCGTCTTGACGATGCGCGCCACCAGCGGTTCGTCCTGCAGCAACGCCGAGCCTGCCCACACGTTGCAGACTTTCTTCGCCGGACATCCCATGTTGATGTCGATGATCTGCGCACCGTTTGCCACGTTGAAGCGCGCCGCTTCGGCGAGCATGGCCGGATCGTAACCGGCGATCTGCACGCTGACGGGCTCGGGTTCGCCCTCGTGGTCCATGCGCTTGATCGATTTGCGCGTGCGCCACAGGCGCGGATCGGACGCGGTCATTTCGGACACGGCAAGACCCGCACCCAGCCGCTTGCAGAGCAGGCGGAAAGGCTTGTCGGTGACGCCGGCCATGGGGGCCAGCACCACGGGCGGATCGATGCGGTAGGGTCCGATGAACATCCGGCTATTGTAGCCGTGATCGGACTCCCCCTACGTGCAGCAGGGGAGGGGTTAATGCACGGGCAGGCTCCGCAACGCTTCAGGTTCGTGCTTATGCCTGAACAGGAAGACGAACAATACGGCGACGACCAGCGAGTAGGTGGCGAAGGTCATCCAGATGCCATGCCAGTCCAGACTGCGGTCGGGGCGAGTGAAATACATGTCGATGATCACGCCGCTGATCGAGCTGCCGAGCACTGCGCCAATACCGTTGGTCATCAGCATGAACAACCCTTGCGCGCTGGCGCGGATCGCCGGATCGCTCTGGCCCTCCACGAACAGCGAGCCGGAGATGTTGAAGAAATCGAAGGCCATGCCGTAGACGATGCACGACAGCACGATCATCCACAGCCCCGCGCCGGGATCGCCAAAAGCGAATAAGCCAAAGCGCAACGTCCACGCCAGCATGCTGATCAGCATCACCATCTTGATGCCGAATCGCTTGAGGAAGAATGGGATCGCCAGGATGAACAGCGTTTCGGACACCTGCGAAATCGACATGATGATCGCCGGATAGCGCACGGCGATCAGGTTTTTGTACGCATCGACCTTGTCGAAGTCGTGCAGAAAGGTATCGCCATAGGCATTGGTCAACTGGAGCGCGGCGCCAAGCAGCATCGCGAAGATGAAGAAGATCGCCACCTTGCCGTTCTTGAAGAGCGCGAACGAGGTGAGTCCGAATACATCGAGCCACGAGCGGTGGTCTGCCCCGCGCAGCCGGGGCGGACAGGGCGGAAGCGTAAAGGCATAAACACCGAGCAACAGCGCCGCCGCGGCAGCCACGTAGAACTGGCCGGTCGTGGTTTCCAGGTGCATCAGGCTCACGGTCCACATCGCGGCGATAAAACCCACCGTGCCCCACACGCGGATGGGCGGATACACGCGCACCACGTCCGCGCCATCGCGCTTGAGCGCGTTGTAGGCCACGGTGATCGCCAGCGCAATGGTCGGCATGTAGCACATCATGTTGATCAGCATCACCCAGAACAGTGTGCGCGGATCGTCGATCATCGGCACGATGCACAGCACGATGGCGCCGCCGATATGCAGGCATCCGTAAAGGCGCTCGGCGCGAATCCATTTGTCGGCGATCACGCCGGTGATGGACGGCATGAACAGCGAGGCAATGCCCATGGTCGAGAAGATCGCGCCGAACTGCTCGCCCGACCAATGGCGATTCTGGAACCAATAGGCGCCGATGGTGATCAGCCAGGAACCCCACACGAAGAACTGCAGGAAGTTCATCGCGATAAGTCGCAGCTTGAGGCTCATGGGCTGGTGTCCCGCATATTTTTTTCCTGTATCAGGCCGCAAGCATCCGGGTATGGTTGAGCACGATCAGCGCACCATCGTCATTCCGGCGAAGGCCGGAATCCAGTCTGGATACGCGTCCGAAGGACCCAAAACCGATTTTTGAGTGCTTCGCACGCGCTATGGAAACTGGATTCCGGCCTTCGCCAGATTGACGGCAAACAAGCTGCTGAAATACACGGATGTCTGAACGCTTCAAGGCCGGGAGGCCGTGCCCACGCCAAAAACCTGGGCAGCGTAGAGGAAGCCCCGGCTGGCCGGCAAGGCTCGCTGCGACGGGTGCTTGCAGGCCCGCAGTGCCTTTACACTGCGCTCCAGTTTGCCGGAGTCAGCCCATGAGCCTGTTCATCACCATCGCGATCGTCCAGATCATCGCCCTGATGAGTCCCGGACCGGACTTCTTCTTCGTATCGCAAACCGCCGTAAGTCGCTCGCGACATGAAGCGATGGCGGGGGTGGTTGGCATTACCCTGGGCGTCGCGATGTGGTCGGCGCTGGCGTTGCTCGGGCTGCAGCTTCTGCTGCATCGGCTGATCTGGCTGGAGCGTTTGATTACGATCGGCGGTGGCCTGTACCTGTGCTGGATGGGTGTGAAGATGTTGCGCGGCGCGCTGGCCAAGCCGGCACCCGGTGCTGCCGAGCCGACGGTGCAGGTTTACGCGGGAGCGCTGCGTTCGCTGCGCAATGGCTTGTTCACCAACCTCGCCAATCCGAAGGTGGTGATTTACTTCGGCAGTATCTTTTCGGCGTTTGTCGGCGAAGGTGTTTCGTCCAGCGCGCGCTGGGGGCTGTGGGCGCTGGTGGTGGTCGAGACCTTCCTGTGGTTCTCGTTTGTAGCCGGCTGCTTTGCGCTGCCGGTGATGCGTCGCGGTTATCTGCGCATCAGCCGTTGGATCGATGGTTGCGCGGGCGCGGTATTCATGTTGTTCGGCTTGCATCTGATTTTTTCTCAGCGCAGCACTTGAGCAACCTCGCGACGCAAGACGGGTAGCAATGCCTGTTCGAACCAGGGATTGCGCTTCAGCCACAGCTGATTGCGCGGGCTTGGGTGGGGCAGAGGCAGCACGCCGTTCGCAAGATGCTCGCGCCAGGCCGATACGGTATCGGTGAGTGTCGGGCCGCAGCGCGCCCCCAGCAGGCCAGCCTGCGCGTACTGCCCGATCGCGAGTGTCAATTGCACATGCTTAAGCTTTGGCATCAAGCGCGGGTGCCATGTTGGTGCGCATTCGGGGCGTGGCGGCAAATCGCCGCCTCGGCCGCTGCCCGGAAAGCAGAAACCCATGGGAACGATCGCGATGCGCTGTGCGTCGTAAAACGTATCGCGATCGATGCCGAGCCAGCTGCGCAGACGATTGCCGCTGACATCGTCGAACGGAATGCCGCTGGCGTGCACTTTCCGGCCCGGCGCCTGCCCGACGATCAACAGCCGCGACGAAGCCGTCGCCTGCACGACCGGTCTCGGCCCTTCCGGAAGATACGCCTCGCATAAGCGGCACGCGCGGATATCCGTGAGCAGGGCGTCGAGCGAATCGCGATGGCTCACGGCAACAACTTGCCGGGATTGAGAATCCCATCCGGGTCGAAGGCAGCTTTCACGTTGCGCATCAGGCCCAGTGTGCTGGCCTGCAAGGCCAGCGGCATGAATTCGCGTTTGACCAGACCGATGCCATGTTCGCCGGACAGCGTGCCCTCCAGCGAAATCACCAGCGCGAAGACTTCGGCGAGGCAAGCATGTGCGCGTTCGCGTTCCGCATCGTCGCGCGGCAGCAGGTTCACATGCAGATTGCCGTTGCCGGCATGGCCGAAGGTGACGATCAGTACGTCGTGTTTCTTCGACAGCCGGCGGATGCCTTCGACCAGATCCGGAAGACGGTTGACGGGTACGACGACATCCTCGTTGATCTTGTTCGGCGAGATCGTGCGTTGCGCGGGTGAAAGTGCCTTGCGCGCCGACCATAGCGCTTGCGTTTCTTCGCTGGTCTGCGCGACACGCAATTCTTCCAGTCCTTCGCCTTGCGCGGCGCGCGAGACGGCATCGACAGCGGAGGCCAGGGTGTCCGGTTCTCCATCCACTTCGATCATCAGCATCGCGCCGGTCAGCGGTACGTTTTCGCCGCCGTGATCGTGAGCGAGTTTCAGCGCAACGTCGTCGATGAATTCAAGCGCGCATGGCGTGACGGGCTGCGCCATGATTCGCGCTACGGCATGGGCCGCGCTGCTTACGTTGCGGTATGTGGCGCGCAACGTTCGAAGGCCCGAAGGTTTCGGTGTGAGCTTGAGCGTGGCTTCGGTGATCAGCGCGAGCGTGCCTTCCGAGCCGATCAGTAAACGCGTAAGGTCGTAACCCGTGGCGCCTTTGCTGGTGTATGTGCCGCACCGAAAACCTTCACCGGTGCCTGCGACGGCTCGCAGGCCCAAGGTGTTCTCGCGCGGGCTGCCGTATTTGACGGTGCGAGGGCCGGCGGAATTGCAGGCCAGATTGCCGCCGATGCTGCACCATGGCGATGACGTGGGATCGGGCGGCCAGAAGAACCCATGCGGTGCCAACTCGCGTTGCAGATCGCCATTCAAGACGCCGGGTTCCACCACGGCGAGACGGTTGTCCGGATCGATGCGCAGAATGCGATTCATCCGCTCGAAACTCACGACCACGCCGCCATCCACCGGTACGGTGGCACCGGTGGTGTTGGTGCCGCGTCCGCGTGCGATCACCGGCACGTGATGTTCGCGACATGCCTGTATCAGCGTTTCGATCTGGGCATGGTCCTGCGCGAACACCACCGCGTCCGGCATCGCGTTGCGACGCGAGTTGTCGTACGCATAGGCGATGCGCTCGGCTTCATCGGTGAAGCAACCGTGCGGGCCAAAGGTCGTGCTCAGCAATTCGAGCAGAGGGGCAGGGAGTTTCATCGGCACAGTATCCCACCTGGGGTTGGCCGCCGTCAGGCTGCTTCGAAGGCGCTCCGCAGCCAGTTCATGCTGGCGTTGTCGACAGGGCCGTCGTAGCTGACGACATCGAAACGGCAAGCCCGGTGCGCATGCTGCGGATGGGCGGCCAGCCACAGTTGCGCCGTTTGGATCAGGCGAGATTGCTTGGTCGCGGTAATCGAGGCGATGGCGTCGCCATGGCCGGCACGTACGCGATGGCGCACTTCGACGAACACGATGACCTCGCCATCGCGCATCACCAGATCAAGCTCGCCGTAGCGCGTGGTGTAGTTGCGTTCGAGCAGCTTCAGCCCGGCGCGCGTCAGCTCACCGTGCGCGCGCTCTTCGAAGACCGCTCCCGCTTTGCGCATCAGTTACCGGCAGGAGCGGGAGCGCCGCTGGCGGGCGTTGGCGCGCTGCTCGAAGGCGCTGGTGCGTTGTCCATTTGCAGGCTGCCCGTCATCGGGTGCGCCACGCCATCCTGGAACTTGAGCCAGGTCAGTACGCGATTCACATGCCCGAAGGTGTCGGCAGCAAGTTGCCCCGTGGCGCCGGGCAGATAACTGCCCGGATGACTGCGCAGCCAGTCGAGGTACGGCACGAGATTCCATGCATCCATGCCGAAGGCGAACAGCAGCGCCGTGGCGCCGCGTGCGGCAGGCAATTGCGAGGCGATGTCCTGGTAGCTGGGCAGGCCGGCCTGTGCGTCGAACAGCCACGGCGCATCGCAGAATTCGACGCCCTCAAGATCGCGGTCCGCCGCTGCATTCTCGGTGCCGCCGTAAATATGCGAGGTCGCAAACACGGGCAGGCTGATGCGCGCCACACGCAGCTGCGGCAGCAGCAGGCGTGCCTGCTCTGCACGCATGCTGATGAAGATGCCTGCATCGGCGCCGGCATTGCCGGCATTGAGCGCATTGATCGCATCGCCGTAGTTGACGTTGCCGGATGCGATCTGTGCTTCGCCTGCGATCTGGCCGCCCTTGGCCTGCATCTCGGTCTTGAAGGCCGTGGCCGAGCGCTTGGCGAAATCGTCATTGGTGATCACCACGTACGCGCTGTGGATGCCGCGATCGATCATGTGATCGGCGACTTGCGCGCCTTCGTCTTCCGGCATCAGCGCAAATTCGCTGGTGGTGCCTGCGGGGAGGCTTTTGTTTTCCGAGTGATTGAGCGCCAGCACCGGAACGGGCAGCGACGATTGGCCCAATACGCCCATCACCTCGGGGCGCGTCAGCGGACCCACCACCAATTGCGCGCCATCGGAGACGGCCTGGTCATAGGCCTTGATCGCGCTCGCCGCATTGCCGCCGCTGTCGTAAACACGAATGGCGGCGCGCGGTGCGTGCGTATCGGAAGCCTGGAAATAAGCGGCGAAGAAGCCTTCGCGAATGGCCGAGCTGGCCGCGACCAGGCCATCGGAATTGGGTAGCAGCAAGGCAATGCGCGCCGGCATTTTGTAGCCTTCGCGCACGCTGGCATTGCTGCCTGGAACGAGCGTGCCGACCGCTTGCTCCAGATTGGGCTGCGCTTGTGCCACGGTGATGCCGAGGCGACCGAATGCCTCGTTGATCCATGGCAGCATCGGATCGCCCGACTGCATGGCGGCCGCGCGTTGCTTGAGCGGCGCGACACCCAGTCGCGCCAGCAGCGAAATGGCTTCGTCGCGATTCTTCTGGCGGGCTGGACCTTGCAAGATGCCGTCCATTTGCACGCGCGTGCGCGCCGCACCCCACAAGTCGCCGGTATCGGCCATGGCTTGCGCGCGCAGATCCAGCAGGCGCGGCTGCAAGCTGTCGGGTACCGTGACGTTGGATGACGTGGTGAGCTGAAGCGCAAGCGGTGCGTTGTGCTGCTGCAGGGCAATGTCGGCGCGCAGAAGATCCAGGCGCAGCGGATCGTCATCGGTGAGGTTGTCGCGATGAATGCCTGCGACGATCGGCATCGCGCGGTCCAGCGCATTTTCCTGGCCGTAGGCTTCAGCGGCGAGCAGGTTGTAGTGATCTGCGCGGCCGGGCGTTTGCGCAGCGAGCGCGAGGTAGGCTTGCGCGGCCCTGTCGTATTGCCCCTGATTGGCCAGGTTGGATGCGCTTTGCGCCGCGGCGATTTCGGCGGGCGAGCGCGGGACCATCGAAGATACACAAGCACTCAATGCCACCGAAATCAGCAATCCTGAGGCGGCAAGACGACAAAGGCGCATGGGCTTCCTCAATTCTTAGTCAAAACGGTCCAATTGCGCGATCATAGCCGATCGTATCGACAGGCCGTGGCGGACGGATTCAAGCATGTCATCCCATCAGACCGGCTGCCTTTGGGTGGTGGCCACGCCGATCGGCCATCGTGACGATATCTCCGCACGCGCCATCGAAACATTGCGTAACGTCACGGTCATTGCTGCCGAGGACACCCGGCATAGCAAGCCGCTGCTGCTCCAGCACAACATCAGCACGCCGTTGATTGCGTTACATGAACACAACGAGCGTGAAGCCGTCGCAGCCATACTGCGGCGACTGGAGCAGGGCGAATCGGTCGCGTTGATTTCCGATGCAGGTACGCCGTTGATCAGCGACCCGGGTTTTCGCTTGGTGCGAGCCGCCCGTGAAGCGGGCATCCGTTGTGCGCCGGTGCCGGGTGCGTGCGCGGCCATTGCGGCGTTGTCGGTGGCGGGATTGCCCAGCGATCGTTTCGTGTTTGAAGGTTTTCTACCGGCCAAGTCGGCGGCGCGGCGTGCCCGGCTACAGGAACTTGCGGGTGATTCGCGCACGTTGATTTTCTACGAATCGTCGCATCGCGTATTGGAAAGCCTCACAGATATGCGCGATGTTTTTGGCGCAGGTCGCGCAGCTGTCGTTGCGCGGGAATTGACCAAGCTGTTCGAGACGGTGTTGAGCGAACCATTGGGCGATCTCGTCGAGCGCGTCGCGTCGGATGCGAATCAGCAGCGCGGTGAATTTGTCATCCTGGTCGCGGGTCGCGGCGATGATGTGGATGATCGACTTGCGGAAGGTCAGCGCGTTTTCGCGTTATTGCGCCAGGAGCTGCCTGCAGCCAAGGCGGCAAAGCTCGCTGCGGCGATCACCGGCGCGCCGCGCAAGGCGCTTTACGAGGTTTAGCTGATCCGGACGTCTGATGACGCGCATTCAGGGTCAGCGTCAAGAGACGGATCGACATTGCCGCATTTTTGCCATGACTCGCCCATGACCGACCGATTACAATAGTCGTCGGAGTCGGCCGGACAGTCGCGTCGCGCGCGAGCGCATCGAGGAAAGTCCGGGCTCCACAGGGCAGGGTGCCAGGTAACGCCTGGGCAGCGTGAGCTGACGGCCAGTGCAACAGAAAGCAAACCGCCGATGGCCCGCAAGGGCACAGGTAAGGGTGAAACGGTGCGGTAAGAGCGCACCGCGCGCGGGGACAACGCCGCGTGGCACGGTAAACCCCACCCGGAGCAAGACCGAATAGGGGAACGATAACGCGGCCCGCGTTGTTCCCGGGTAGGTTGCTGGAGCCAGACGGTGACGTCTGGCCGAGAGGAATGACTGTCGCGCCGCAAGGCGTACAGAACCCGGCTTACAGGCCGACTCCACCTCTTCCCACCGTCGGTGTCACCTGTCCGCTGCTGTCGGATAGGTGACATCTGCCGGGGGCGGTTCACATGAACGCGTGGTTCATGCGAGCGCGGCTCGAAAGGCGTGACGAAGTAGGCATTGGCAATGGTTGTGTGAACAAAAAATCCACAGCGATCAAGCACCTTGGAGCACTTGCTAGAAATCGCTGGAAATTTGGCCACACTGTTGCCTTTCTCATTGATTCACAAGCAAAAATCCCTTGACAGTCTCAGGGGCTGAGACTATCGTGGATTCCAGTGTGAAATCGTGGGATTTCGTGGGAGTTCACGGGTCGTGTTTCAGGGCGAAACCGCCATCACCGTCGATGACAAGGGCCGGCTGGCTATCCCGACTGCGTATCGGGAGCTGGTGACGGACGCCTGCGCCAATCGGCTGGTGATCACCTACAACCCCTTCGAGCAGGGCTGCCTCTGGCTGTTCCCGCATGCGGAGTGGGAGCGGGTGCGCGACCAGGTGAATGCGTTGCCCAGCGTCAAGGCGGTGCATCGCGCGCTGCAGATGAAGCTGGTCGGCGCGGCCGCCGAAGTGGAGCCGGACAGCGCGGCGCGCATCCTGCTCCCTGCCAGTCAACGCACTGCGGCGGGCATCGAGAAAAAAGCGGTCTTGCTGGGCATGGGCAACAAGTTCGAGCTGTGGAGCGAACAGGCCCACCTGGCCAAGATCCGCCAGACCATCGGCGAAGACGAGATCAGCGACGACATGACGGACTTGCGGCTCTGACCGGCAACGGCCAGAGGCGGGGTAATTGCGGACATAAGAGCGGGAGTGCGGCATGGCCGAGCAAGCATTGCGGCACATCCCGGTGATGCTGGATGAAGCGGTGGAGGGTCTCGCCGTGCGGGAAGGCGGGCGTTATCTCGATGGCACGTTCGGACGCGGCGGTCACGCCCGCGCCGTGCTGTCGCGCCTCGGTCCCGAGGGTCGCCTGCTGCTGATGGATCGCGATCCGCAGGCCATCGCCACGGCGCAAAAGGAATTTGCATCCGATCCGCGCGTGTCGATCCGTCACGGCAACTTTTCCACGCTGGCCGAATGGGACGAGACCGCCGCCGGTCTCGATGGCGTGCTGCTCGACCTCGGCGTGTCCTCGCCGCAGCTCGACGAAGCCGCACGCGGTTTCAGCTTCATGGCCGATGCGCCCCTGGACATGCGCATGGATACGACGCAGGGCGAAAGCGCGGCGGATTTCCTCGCACACGCCGACGAGCGCGAGATCGCCGACGTGCTCTGGACCTTCGGCGAAGAGCGCTTCAGCCGCAAGATCGCTCGCGCCATCGTCGAGCGCCGCACCGAATCGCCGATCACCCGCACCGGCGAACTGGCGGCGCTGATCGAACGCGTTGTCGGTCGCCGCGAGCCGGGCAAGCATCCGGCGACGCGCAGTTTTCAGGCGTTGCGCATTCGCGTGAACGGCGAGCTGGATGCGTTGCAACGTGGACTCGACGCCGCGCTGGAACGTCTCAATGTCGGCGGCCGTCTGTCGGTCATCAGTTTTCATTCGCTGGAAGATCGCGCGGTGAAGCTGTTCATCCGCGATCACTCTGGCCGCGTGCAGGGCAGTCGTCGCGGTCCGCCGGTAGCGGCTGCGCCGGCGCGCCTGGCCCCTGTCGGCAAGGCGCAGTTTCCCTCCGAGGCGGAGCAGGCGGCCAATCCGCGCGCACGTTCGGCGGTGCTGCGCGTGGCGGAAAAATTACCGGGCGAGGTGCGGGCATGAAGGCGATCGGCGTCTTCGGTCTGCTCATCCTGCTCACCGCCGTGATGGTCAGCGCCATCGCGGTGGTGTGGACGCGTCACGAGAGTCGTGTGCTGTTCGTGCAGTTCACGCAGCTGCAAAGCCAGCGCGACGCGCTCAACATCGAATACGGCCAGCTTGAACTCGAGCAGGCGACCTGGGCCGAACCGCGCCGCATCGACGACGAAGCGCGCACCAAGCTCGGCATGTTCATGCCGCGTCCGCAAGACATCCGGCTGGTGCAGCGATGAATCCGCGCCCGCGCATCCCCGCCAAGCCCGCTGCGCGCCGTCAGGGTGCAGGTCCGAGCGCGCGTCGTCGCATGCTGCTGGTGATCGGCGTGCTCGGTGCCGCGTCGGTGGGATTGATGGCGCGCGCGTTCGATCTGCAAGTCGTGCGCAAGCAGTTTTACCAGGACCAGGGCGATGCGCGCTTCCTGCGCGAGGTACCGATCGCGGTGTCGCGCGGCACCATCCTCGACCGCAACGGCGAGCCGCTCGCCGTGTCGACACCCATGGTGTCCATCACCGCCGTGCCGTCGGAAGTGCTGGACAACGCCGATCGCATTCCCGCGCTCGCGCAAGCGCTGGGTACCACGACGGACGACCTCAAATCGTATCTGGAGCAGCGCGCCGATCGCGAATTCGCATATCTGCGCCGGCAAATGAGCCCGGACGCAGCGCAGGCCGTGCTCAATCTCGGCGTTCCGGGCGTGAACGGCCAGCGCGAGTACAAGCGCTACTACCCTTCGGGCGAAGTGACGGCGCATGTGCTTGGCTTCACCAACATCGACGATCACGGTCAGGAAGGTCTCGAGCTTGCGTTCGACAGCTGGCTTTCCGGCAAGCCGGGCGCCAAGCGCGTCATTCGCGACCGCATGGGCCACACCGTGGAAGATGTGGAGCAGGTGCGCGCGCCGCAGCCGGGCCAGAACCTCACGCTCAGCCTCGATCGCCGCATCCAGTTCCTTGCTTATAGCGAGCTGAAAAAACAGCTCGACGACGTGCAAGCCGATTCGGGCGAAATGGTGGTGCTTGACGTTCGCACCGGCGAAATCCTCGCGATGGTGAGCTTGCCGACGTACAACCCGAATGCCGTAACGGGTACGAATGGTTCGCAGCGCCGCAATCGCGCCGTGACGGATGTGGTCGAGCCCGGTTCGACGATGAAGCCGTTCACCATGGCGGCCGCGCTATCGAGCGGCAAGTTCACGCCGACCAGTCCGCTGATCGATACGGGTAACGGTCATTTCATGTACTACGGCCACGATATCCATGACGACAGTGCGAATGGCGTGCTGACGCCGACCGGCGTGCTTACGAAGTCGAGCAACGTCGGCGCCGCGAAAATCGCGATCCAGCTCGACACACAATTTCTCTACGATTCGTATCGTGCCTTCGGCTTCGGCGACAGCACCGGCAGTGGTTTTCCCGGCGAATCGGCGGGCTTTCTGAAAGTGGGGCACACGTGGCGTCCGCTTGAAAAAGCGATCGTCGCGTACGGCTATGGCATGAATTTGACGCCGCTGCAATTGGCCAACGCGTATGCAACGCTGGCCGATGACGGCGTCATGCATTCGCCGACCTTCATCAAGGGTGCCGACAACCCGGGCAAGCAGATCGTGTCGCCGCAAATTGCGCATGAGCTAGTGACGATGCTCGAAACCGTGACGGCGCCCGGCGGCACGGCAACGCACGCCCAGATCGCCAATTACGCCGTGGCGGGCAAAACCGGTACGGCGCACTTGGCCGCCGTCGGTGGTTACGCAAAGAATAATTACAACTCGCTGTTCGCGGGGATCGTGCCCGCCACCGATCCGCGTCTCGTCGGCGTCATCGTGATCAACAATCCGAAGAAGGGTTATTTCGGTGGTGACGTCTCCGCGCCGGTATTCCAGCGCGTGATGGATGGTGCGCTTCGTTTGCTCGATATTCCCCCCGACAACATCGGGCGTTGGTATGTCGGCGGGCCCGTGCAGGCGGGTGGCGGACTGGCGGGCAATGCTCCGCCACAGTCGTCCCAAGCCGACACCTCCGCCGAGGAGGTGGCAGAGCCATGACCGGCCAGCGCCTCGACCACCTGCTGCAGGGCATCGCCGAGACGACGGCCGCCGGGCCGATTGTCGTATCCGGCCTCGCGCTCGATTCGCGCCGGGTGCGCGCGGGCGATGCCTTTTTCGCATTGCGCGGCACGCGCGGGCACGGCATCGAATTCGTGGCCGGCGCGGCGCAGCGCGGCGCGAGCGTGGTGCTGGCCGAAGCGCCGGCGTGCGCGTTCGAGGATGTGGACGTACCCGTGCTGTGGATCGACGGTCTGCACACCTTTGTCGGCGAGATCGCATCGCGCTTCTTCGGACGTCCATCCGAGTCGATGCGCGTGATCGGCGTGACAGGCACCAACGGCAAGACATCCACCGTGCAGTTGCTGGCGCAGGCGCTGGAAACGCTCGGCCATCGCACGGCGACGA
Source organism: Dyella psychrodurans (assembly GCF_003363265.1). Classification (GTDB taxonomy): domain Bacteria; phylum Pseudomonadota; class Gammaproteobacteria; order Xanthomonadales; family Rhodanobacteraceae; genus Dyella_B; species Dyella_B psychrodurans. Next base: position 36,238 of record NZ_QRBF01000002.1, read on the forward strand.
TCGGTACGCTGGGCGCCGGCCTTCACGGCCAGTTGCGCGAAGGAGAACGCACGACACCCGATGCCATCGCCGTGCAGCAGCTGTTCGCGGAATTCCGTCGCGACGGCGCGACGCACGTTGCGATGGAAGTGTCTTCGCATGCGCTGGAACAGGGACGCGTGGCGGCCACGGCTTTCGACGTCGCGGCGTTCACCAACCTCACGCGCGATCATCTGGACTATCACGGCAGCATGGAGGCCTACGGCGCCGCCAAGGCGAAGCTGTTCGCATGGCCGGATCTGAAGGCGGCCGTCATCAATATCGACGATGCATTCGGTCACGAGCTGGTTGGCAAGCTTGCGCCCGGCGTACAGACGCTGCGCGTGAGCAGCGCGGGCGATGCGCATGCCGAGATTTCCGCCAGCGAGATTGTGACGTCGGCGGAGGGCGTTGCCTTCCAACTGCGTACACCGTGGGGAACGCGACAGATCCGCAGCCGCCTGCTGGGGCGCTTCAATGTTGCCAACCTTCTCGCGGTGGTGGGCTGCCTCGGTGCGCTGGGTGAATCGTTCGAGCGCATCGTGGATGCCGTCGAGGCGCTCGAACCCGTCAACGGCCGCATGAACCGCATCGGCGGCGTGCAAGGCCTGCCGCTGGTCGTGGTGGATTACGCCCACACGCCGGATGCGCTGGAACAGGCGCTGGCCGCATTGCGTGCTCACTGCTCGGCACGACTGATCTGCGTGTTTGGTTGTGGCGGCGAGCGCGATGCCGGCAAGCGCCCCCAGATGGGCGAGATTGCCGAGCGTCTGTCCGACGTCGCCATCGTCACTGACGACAATCCGCGTGGCGAGGATGGCGACCTTATCGTGACGCAGATCCTCGCCGGCATGACGAAACCCGAAGCGGCCACCGTGCTGCGCGATCGCGAAACCGCCATCCGCGCCGCATTGAACATGGCACGCACGGGCGACGTGGTGCTGATCGCCGGCAAGGGACACGAAACGTATCAGGAAGGCGCGGGCGGAAAGCGCGCGTTCGACGACATGGCCGTGGCGCGTGCCGCCCTGGGAGGGCACGCATGATGCGCTTGAGCGCCATCGCTCTGTGGACACATGGCCGCATGCTCGGCGCCGATGCCGATGTGACCGGCGTGACGATCGACTCGCGCAAGGTGAAGGCGGGCGATTTGTTCGTCGCGTTCAAAGGCGATCGCGTGGATGGCCACGGCTATCTCGCCGACGCAAAAGCGCGCGGGGCTGCTGCTGCGCTGGTTGCGCACAAAGTCGAGATCGATCTGCCGCAGGTTTTGGTGAGTGACGTGGAGCTGGCGCTGGGCGACTTCGCCAGTGCCGTGCGCGCGCAGCGCAACGCGCGCGTCATCGGCATCACGGGCTCCAACGGCAAGACCACGGTGAAGACGCTCACCGCCGCGATCCTCTCTCTCCACGGCCGCACCCACTTCAACACGGGCAGCTTCAACAACGAAATCGGTCTGCCGCTGACCCTGTTGTGGATGCCGGAAGACACCGAGTACGCCGTGCTGGAGATGGGCGCCGGCAAGCCTGGCGACATCGACTATCTCGCTGCCATCGCACGGCCCGAAATCGGCCTCGTGAATCTCATCGCCCCGGCTCATCTTGAGCGGATGGGTACGATCGAAATGGTGGCGGAAACGAAAGGCGCGATCTATCGCGCGTTGCCGGCGGACGGCGTGGCGGTGATCAATGCCGACGACGCCTTCGCGAGTTTCTTCACGGGCCTCGCCGGTGGACGCAAAGTGCTGCGCTTCGGGTTGGATCACAAGGCCGACATCGGCGCCGACATCCTGGAGCAACGCCTCGACGGTTCGCGCTTCGTGTTGAGTACGCCGCACGGCGATGCCGAAGTGTCGCTGCCTCTGCCGGGACGTCACAACATCGCCAATGCACTGGCGGCCAGTGCGATCGCGTTGGCTCTGGATGTTCCGATGGACACCATCGTCGCCGGACTCGAGCAGGCATCCGCCGTGGAAGGGCGCCTCAAGCGCGTCGCCATGCCGAATGGCTGGACGCTGATCGACGATAGCTACAACGCCAACCCCAGTTCCATGCACGCGGCGATCGACACACTCGCCTTGGCCGAAGGCGAGCGCTGGCTGGTGCTGGGCGACATGGCGGAACTCGGCGCGGATGCGCGTGCGCTGCATGCCGGCGTCGGCCGTCATGCACGCGAACGCGGTATCCAGAAACTGTTCGCGGTCGGCCCGTTGAACGCAGCCGCAGTCGAGGCGTTCGGCGTGGGCGGCACGCATTTCACCGACAAGACGGCATTGATCGAAGCGCTGCGTGCTCAGGTGCGCGCGGGAGTCACCGTACTGGTCAAGGGCTCGCACTCGGCGGGTATGGAACAGGTTGTCGCTGCGCTGAAGAACGCGCAGCCACAGGAGGGCGCCCCTCATGCTGCTTGAACTGGCGGATTGGATGGCACGGCATTTCACCGCCTTGCATCTTTTCTCCTACATCACCTTCCGCACCATCATGGCCGCGCTGACGTCGCTGGCGATGTCGCTGTTGTTCGGGCCGGCGTTGATCCGCAAGCTCGCAGCGCTCAAGGCGGGGCAGGTGGTGCGCAAGGATGGTCCGCAGACGCATCTGTCCAAGGCCGGCACGCCCACCATGGGGGGCGTGATGATCCTGTTTGCGGTGACGATCGCGACCTTGCTGTGGGCGGATCTCGCCAACCGTTATGTGTGGCTGGTGCTGGCTGTGCTGCTGTGCTTCGGCGCGATCGGCTTCTACGACGACTACCGCAAGCTGGTGTTGAAGGACAGTCGCGGCCTGGCGTCGCGCTGGAAGTATTTCTGGCAGTCGGTGTTCGGTCTGGGCGCGGCGTGGTTCCTGTTTCACAGTGCCATCCTTCCGGCGGAAACCGCGCTGTACGTGCCCGTGTTCAAGCACGTGGCCGTGCCGTTGGGCGCGTTCTTCGTCGTGGTCGCCTACTTCATGATCGTGGGCTTCTCCAACGCGGTGAATCTCACGGATGGTTTGGATGGCCTTGCGATCATGCCGACCGTGCTGGTTTCCGGCGCGCTGGGCATCTTCGCGTACCTGGCCGGTAACAAGGTGTTTTCCGAATACTTGAGCATTCCTGCGATTCCCGGCGCAGGCGAGCTTGCGATTTTCTGCGGTGCGCTGTCCGGTGCCGGGCTTGGCTTCCTCTGGTTCAACACCTATCCCGCGCAAGTGTTCATGGGCGACGTCGGTGCGCTGGCGATCGGTGCGGCGCTGGCGGCCATTGCCGTGATCGTCAGGCAGGAAATCGTGCTGCTGGTCATGGGCGGCGTATTCGTGATGGAAACGGCGTCGGTGATGCTGCAGGTGGCCAGTTTCAAGATGACCGGCAAGCGTATCTTCCGCATGGCGCCGATTCATCACCACTTCGAATTGAAAGGTTGGCCCGAACCTAGGGTGATCGTGCGGTTCTGGATCATCAGCGTGGTGCTGGTGCTCATTGGTTTGGCAACGTTGAAGGTGCGTTGATCGATGTTTGGCTTCGACACATCGCAAGCAAAGCGGCGGCAGGGCCCGCGCGGCAAGTTCGACTTGCCGTTGCTGGTGGCCCTGGTCGGCCTTGCGTGCGTGGGTGTCGTGATGGTGGCGTCCAGTTCCATTGCCGTGGCCGATAGCCAGCACATGGGGCAGTTCTATTACCTCAAGCATCACCTGATGTATCTCCTGCTCGGCGTGGTCGCCGCGGGCGTGGCGATGCGCACGGAACTGAAGGTCGTGGAGAAGTACGCCTTCTTCCTGATGCTGGTGGCCTTCATCATGCTGCTTGCGGTGTTCGTGCCGCACTTGGGCATGAAACTCAACGGTGCGCGGCGCTGGCTCAATCTCATCGTCACCTCGTTCCAGCCTGTGGAAGCGGTGAAGCTGATACTGGTGGTGTACATCGCCAGCTATCTGGTGCGTCATCGCGAAAGCATCGAGACGCGGTTCCTCGGTTTGATCAAGCCGATTGCCGTGTCGGGCATCATCGTGCTGTTGCTGCTTGCGCAGCCCGATTTCGGTTCGGCGACGCTGGTCATTGCGGTCACCATCGCGATGGTGTGGCTCGGCGGTTCGCGTCCGATCTTCCTGTTTCTGATGGGCTTGCCGCTGATGCCGCTGCTGGCGATCGCGGCGACCAGCGAAAGCTACCGCATGAAGCGTCTCACCACGTTCCTGCATCCGTGGGAGCACCCGTTCGACGACGGCTTCCAGCTCACCCAGTCGCTGATGGCGATCGGCCGTGGCGAATGGACGGGTGTCGGCCTGGGTTCGAGCGTGCTGAAGTTGTCGTATCTGCCGGAAGCGCACACCGACTTCATCTTCGCCGTGATCGGAGAGGAACTGGGATTGTTCGGCATCGTCGCCGTCATGAGCATGTTCGCGCTGGTGGTGTGGCGCGGTCTGCATGTGGGGTTGAAGGGTGTGGAAGTCGGGCAACGTTTTGCCGGCTACATCGCGTTCGGCATCGCGTTGATGATCGGCTTGCAGACGATGGTGTCGATCGGCGTGAACCTGGGCGCGCTGCCCACCAAGGGTCTGACTTTGCCGCTGATCAGCTACGGCGGTTCTTCGATCGTGCTGACTTGCGCGATGGCCGGTGTATTGCTGCGCGCTACCTTCGAAATCAATCGCGCACTCGATGCGCGGCACATGGCTACGCGCATACCTGCCGTGGCGGTGCCGGACGCAAATGCGCCGGCAACGCCGCGCGAGCGCGAGGCGGTGGCCGCATGAGTACGCAAGCGCCCGTGCTGATCATGGCCGGCGGAACCGGTGGCCACATTTTCCCTGGCCTTGCCGTCGCCGAAACGCTGCGCGCGCAAGGCGTGCCGGTGGTGTGGCTCGGTGCGGTCGGCGGCATGGAAACGAAAGTCGTACCGGCACATGGCATCGAGCTTCATACGGTTGCGGTGGGTGGCTTGCGAGGCAAAGGCTTGAAGACGCGCTTGCTGGCGCCGTGGATGCTGCTGCGTGCATTGCTGTCCTCGGTTGCCACGTTGTATCGGATCAAGCCGCGTAGCGTGTTGTCGATGGGCGGTTACGTGGCAGGTCCCGGCGGTATCGCAGCGCGCTTGCTGCATCGCCCCCTGTTGGTGCACGAGCAGAACCGTGTTGCCGGCTTCACCAATCGCAAGTTGGCCATGCACGCACGGCGCGTGATGGCGGGCTTTGCGGACAGCCTTCCGAACGCGGAATGGGTGGGCAATCCCGTGCGCGGCGCGATCGCGTCGCTGCCGGCGCCGGCGCAACGCATGGCCGGGCGTACCGGCAAGCCGCGTCTGTTGGTGCTGGGCGGCAGCCTGGGTGCGCGCGCGTTGAACGAATCGGTGCCGCAGGCGTTGGCGCTTATCCCGGCAGACCAGCGCCCGGAAGTGCTTCACCAGTGCGGCAGCCGCGGCATCGACGAGGCGCGCAAGGCTTACGCCGATGCGGGCGTCGAAGCGCGCATCGTGCCGTTCATCGAAGACATGGCCGGCACGTATGCGTGGGCCGATCTGGCGCTGTGCCGCGCGGGTGCGTTGACGCTGGCGGAGCTGACGGCCTGCGGCCTGGGTGCCGTGCTGGTGCCATTCCCGCACGCGGTGGACGATCATCAGACGCGCAACGCCGAGGCGCTCGTCGCAGCCGACGCCGCCGAATTGATACAGGAGCGAGATCTGAATACGAAGGACCTGGCGCAGCGATTGACGACCTTGCTCGGCGATCGCGCGGCGCTGCTTGCCATGGCCGAAGCGGCACGCACGCTGGCCAAACCGGATGCGGCCGCGGATATCGCGCGCGCCTGCGTGGAGGTGGCCGCATGACGCCGCGTCGTCTCCTTGCGCACGAAGACTTGATGAGCACCTTCCGTCGCGTGCACTTCATCGGCATCGGCGGCGTGGGCATGAGCGGTATCGCCGAAGTGCTGCATAACCTCGGTTATGCCGTATCCGGCTCGGATCGCAGCGAGTCGGCAACCGCGCTGCGTCTGCGCGGGCTCGGTATCGACGTGCATATCGGTCACGCCGCGGCGCATATCGGCGATGCCGACGTGGTCGTCACATCGAGTGCGATCAAGGATGACAACCCTGAGCTGGTCGCGGCGCGAGAAGCGCGCATCCCTGTGATCCCGCGCGCGGAGATGCTCGGCGAGCTGATGCGTTTCCGCCGCGGCATCGCCATTGCCGGCACGCACGGCAAGACCACCACCACCAGCCTGGCTGCCAGTGTGCTGGCAGAAGCCAATTACGATCCAACTTTTGTGATCGGCGGCCAGCTCAATGCCGCGGGTGCGAATGCGCGTCTGGGTACTGGTCAGTATCTGGTGGCGGAAGCGGACGAGTCGGATGGGTCGTTCCTGCTGCTGTCGCCGGTGATCGCCGTCGTCACCAACATCGACGCCGATCACCTGGAGAACTATCAGGGCGACTTCGCGCTGGTGCGCAAGGCGTTTAGTGACTTCCTGCATCGCCTTCCGTTCTACGGGCTGGCGGTGCTGTGCGTGGACGATCCGGAAGTGGCCGAGCTCGCCAAGATCACCGCGCGCCGCGTGATGACCTACGGCATCGATGCGGTCGATGCCGACGTGCGCGCCGCCAACGTCGTGCAGCGCGGCTTCGAAATGCATTTCGACTTGCTGTTGCCAGGCGTCAAGGATGCGATTCCGGTCACGCTCAACCTTCCTGGTCGCCACAACGTGCTCAATGCATTGGCGGCGGCATCGATCGGTTGGCAGCTTGGCGTGGAAGCCGACGCCATTGCGCATGCGCTGGCGCACTTCCAGGGTGTCGGTCGTCGCTTCCATCGTCGCGGCGAGATTGCGCTGGATAAAGGAAAGGCGATGTTGGTCGATGACTACGGTCATCATCCGCGCGAGCTTGCCGCCGTGTTTGCAGCGGCACGTGGCGGTTGGCCGGATCGGCGCCTGGTGGTCGGATTCCAGCCGCATCGCTACAGCCGCACGCGCGATTTGCTGGACGACTTCGCCAACGTGCTGGCCGAAGCGGATGTGCTGGTGCTGACGGAGGTTTATCCGGCCGGCGAAGCGCCGATTGCCGGTGCGGATGGTCGTGCTCTGGCGCGTGCGGTGCGTGCGCGCGGCAAGGTCGATCCGGTACTGATCGGACATCCGCGCGAATTGAAAGACACGCTGCCGGCGCTGCTGCGCGACGGCGATCTGTTGTTGCTGCTGGGCGCCGGCGATATCGGCGCGGCGGCGGTGGAGCTGGCGCAGGCCGGTCATTTGAGGACGAACGAGTGATGAAGATCCAGGACCCCGCACAATTTGGTCGTGTCGCCGTGGTGATGGGCGGCAGTTCGGCCGAGCGCGAGGTATCGCTCGACTCCGGCCGCAATGTGCTTGCCGCGTTGAAAGCGCGCGGCGTGGATGCGCATGCGATCGACGGCATCCCGGCGCTGCTGGATGCGCTGCGCGCCGGTCATTTCGCCCGCGTGTTCAACATTCTCCACGGTCAGCACGGCGGCGGCGAAGACGGTGTGCTGCAAGGCGCACTGGAGTCGCTCAACGTGCCCTATACCGGTTCGGGCGTGCTCGGTTCGGCCTTGTCGATGGACAAGACGCGCTCCAAGCGCGTGTGGCAATCGCTCGGTTTGCCGACGCCGAAGTTCGTCGCATTGCCGCGCGGTGCGGATGTGCACGCGGCGGCGAAGGAAATCGGTTTTCCGCTGATCGTGAAACCGGCTTGCGAAGGTTCCAGCGTAGGTGTCACGCGCGTATTCGAAGAGAAGGACCTCGATGCCGCCGTGGCGCTGGCCGAGAAATATCCCGGCGATCTGCTGATGGAAACGCTGATTCAAGGCGACGAGCTCACCGTAGGCATCCTTGGTCGCCAGGTACTTCCGACCATCCACATCGTGCCCAAGGGCGCGTTCTACGACTACAACGCGAAGTACATCGCCGAAGATACGCGCTACATCTGTCCAGGATTGGAAGGCGAAGCGGAAGCGACGCTGCGCGCGCTTTCGCTGGAAGCCTTCGATGCACTGGGCTGTTACGGCTGGGGCCGCGTCGACGTGATGCGCGATCGCGAAGGCCGCAACTGGCTGCTGGAAGTGAACACCGCGCCGGGCATGACCTCGCATTCGCTGGTGCCGAAGGCCGCCGCCGTAGCGGGCATCGATTACCAGACGTTGTGCTGGCGCGTGCTTGAGACCAGTTTCAGGGAGGACACATGAGGGGAAGCATCCGCCTCGTCGCCTGGTGTCTGGCCATCGCCCTGGTGGTCCTGCCGATCGTCGGCGTGTTGTGCGGCTGGTTTGCCGCCGACCGTTGGCCGGTGACTCAGTTGACGGTGCAGGCCGAGTTCAAGCATGTGAGCGCGGATCAGATTCGCGCCGCGGTGCAACCGCGCCTGGGCAAGGGCTTCTTCGCATTGAATCTGGATGCGGTGCAGATGGCGGTAGCGGCATTGCCGTGGGTCGAGTCGGTCGAGGCGAGCAAGCGTTGGCCCGACACGCTGCTGTTACGCGTGTACGAGCGTCAGCCCTTTGCGCGCTGGAACAACAGCCAACTGATCAGCGGCGAGGGCAAGGTGTTCACCGTGCCTGACGCGGCCGATTACAAGCAACTGCCTGATCTCCACGGACCGGACGATCATCTCGCCGAAGTGGTGAGCTTCTTCGCGGAAGTACAGAAGGCGTTTGCCGGCACGCATCTGAAGATCACCGGTGTGGCGTTGACCGAGCGCGGAAGCTGGAGCGTGGCGACCGATTCCGGTGCGCAGATCGTGATCGGCGACCGCAATCAGGCCGGGCGTCGTCTGAGCCGCTTCCTCGATGTGTATCCGCAAGTGATGGCCGGCCACGACCAAGGCTTCGAGTACGCCGATCTTCGTTACACCAACGGTTTCGCCGTGAAATGGCCGCAAGCGCCGGCCGCCCCGACCGCTCCTATCGCCGGAGGCACGCCCCGCACATGAAAGGCAAATCAGAAAAGCAGCTGGTCGTCGGCCTCGATATCGGCACCTCGAAAGTGGTGGCGATCGTGGGCGAGTACGAGCCGGGCGAGCCGATCGACATCATCGGCATCGGTTCGCATGTGTCGCGCGGCATGAAGCGCGGTTCAGTGGTGGATATCGAATCCACGGTGCACTCGATCCAGCGCGCGGTGGAGGAGGCCGAGCTGATGGCCGGCTGCGATATCCGCTCGGTGTTCGCTTCGATCTCGGGCAGCCACCTGGAGACGCGCAACTCGCACGGTACGGCGGCGATCCGCGATCGCGAAGTGGCGCCCGGCGATCTTGAGCAGGTGTTGGAAGCGGCCAGCGCGGTGGCGATCCCGGCCGACCGGAAGGTCTTATATAAGGAGTCGCAGGAATACCGCATCGACGGTCAGGACGGCATCCGTTCGCCGGTCGGCATGAGCGGTGTGCGCCTGGAGGCTTCGGTGCACCTGGTGACAGGTGCGGCCGCGGCCGTGCAGAACATCAGCAAGTGCATCCAGCGCTGCGGCTTGTCCGTGGACGAACTGGTGCCATCGGCCATCGCCAGCGCGAAGGCGGTGCTCACTGATGATGAGCGCGAGCTGGGCGTATGCCTGGTCGATATCGGCGCGGGTACCACCGATATAGCGATCTACACGCAGGGTTCGATCCGCTACACAAAATCGCTGCCGGTCGGTGGCGATCAGGTGACGAACGACATTGCCTACGGCGTGCATACGCCGACCGCGCACGCCGAAGAAATCAAGATCAAATATGCCTGCGCATTGGCGCAGCTGGCGCATGCGGAAGAAACGATCCAGGTGCCGAGCGTGGGCGATCGTCCGCCGCGTCGGCTGGCGCGGCAGTCGCTCGCGCAGAGCGTGCAGGCGCGCTACGAGGAAATCTTCGAAATGGTGCAGGACGAACTGCGCCGCTCCGGTTACGACAGCCTGGTCGCGGCGGGCGTGGTGCTCACCGGCGGCGCGTCGCGCATGGAAGGTGCGCTGGAACTGGCCGAAGAGATTTTCCACAAGATGGTGCGCATCGGTACGCCGCAACACGTCAATGGCTTCGGCGAAGTGATCGCCAATCCCTTGCATTCCACCGGTGTCGGCTTGCTGCTGCATGGCGCGCGTTCCGGCGGCATGCGCGCGAGCGGTCCGGCGGGCGGAAGCATGGGCGGTCTGGTCGACAAGCTGCGGGGCTGGATCACCAAGAATTTCTAAAAGTTTTGACTGCGCAGGAGGCGCGGTACGGGCGAATGGAGGTTCGCTCACCACCAAGGGATGACAGGAGTCGTCCCGCGGTTACAACGACAACGAAAGCTCTACGGAGGACGGGAAATGTTTGAATTGGTCGAAAAACTGGCACCCAATGCGGTGATCAAAGTCATTGGCGTGGGCGGCGGCGGCGGCAACGCCGTGGCGCACATGCTCAACTCCAACATTGACGGCGTCGACTTTGTCGTCGCCAATACCGACGCGCAGGCCATGAAGGGTTGCGGTGGCCGTATGCACCTGCAGCTTGGCGCCAATGTCACCAAAGGTCTGGGCGCAGGCGCCAATCCGGAAGTGGGCCGTCAGGCCGCGCTGGAAGATCGCGAGCGCATCGAGGAAATGCTCGAAGGCGCGGACATGGTGTTCATCACCGCCGGCATGGGTGGCGGCACGGGTACGGGTGCGGCACCGGTAGTCGCGCAGCTGGCCAAAGAGAAGGGCATCCTGACAGTCGCGGTGGTGACCAAGCCGTTCCCGTTCGAAGGCCGCCGTCGCATGCAGGTCGCGTTGAAGGGTATCGAGGACCTGTCGCAGCACGTCGACTCTCTGATCACGGTGCCGAACGAGAAGCTGCTCTCGGTGCTCGGTCGCGAAGTGACGCTGCTCAATGCATTCAAGGCGGCCAACGATGTGCTGCAGGGTGCAGTGCAGGGTATTGCCGATCTCATCACCAGCCCGGGCCTGATCAACGTCGACTTTGCCGACGTGCGCACGGTCATGAGCGAGATGGGTCTGTCGATGATGGGTTCGGGCACCGCCCGCGGCGACGACCGCGCGCAGGCAGCCGCCGAAGCCGCCATCAACAATCCGTTGCTGGAGGACGTCAACCTCAACGGTGCATGCGGCATCCTGGTCAACGTGACCGCGGGTCCGAACCTCACCATGCGCGAGTTCGACGAAATCGGCCGCATCATCCACGACTTCGCCAGCGAAGACGCCACGGTGGTGATCGGTACCTCGCTCGATCCGGAAATGCAGGATGACGTCCGCGTGACGGTGGTGGCCACGGGCCTCAACCGCGTCGCTGCTCGCCAGCCGATCCGTCCGGTCGCGACCCAACAGGTGGAGATGCGCCAGCGTCCCCGCCCGATGGTGCTGCGTACCGGTACCGGCAACGAAGTGGTCGATTACGCCCAGCCGGAGGTGGTGGCGAACAATCCGCGTGGCGGGGACGGCTCGGCCAAGAGTGCCGATCCGAGCTTCGACTACCTGGATATCCCCGCTTTCTTGCGCCGGCAGGCAGATTAATACGTAAAGAATTGTGAATTTGATGAACTGACGCCGTATTAACTTGTCAGTGTTCCCTGTGCCGGACGAGGAGGCGTACTCTCTATGTCCGCTGCCTCGCCGCCTCCGATAATGGGTTGCGGCAAGGCGACATTGCTATGTCGGCTGACGTCGCGTTCGTGCGTTAAATGCGATAGAGACAGTGCCGCCTTAGGATGGCGCACGATTGACAGTGTGGTGTGGACTTGCCGCCCTGCCGGTCCAAAATCCCGTTGCCGGACCTTCCCGTCCCCGGCGCGGGGTTTTGTGTCGGATCGCAAGTACTTGATTTATCTGTAGTGCTTGCAGCAATGGGATGCGAATGATTCGCATTTGTTGATGAAAGGAAAATGAAGGATTGGCCGGACTGTACGGTACGGTTTGTTTTCCCGCAGGTTAAGACTGTGTTAGCATCCCAGCTCGAATTGGCTGCTGCCCCTACAGGTACCAAATAAATGATCAAGCAGCGTACGCTTAAAAACATCATCCGTGCCACCGGAGTCGGTCTGCATACCGGCGACAAGGTCTACATGACGTTGCGTCCGGCGGCTCCTAATACCGGCATCGTTTTTCGTCGCACCGATCTCAATCCGCCGGTTGAAATTCATGCGCGTCCCGATCTCGTTGGCGACACTCGTTTGTCGACGACGCTGGTCAATGGCGACGTACGTGTTTCAACGGTGGAACATCTGTTGTCGGCGATGGCGGGTCTGGGCATCGACAATGCCTATGTCGATCTCTCCGCACCCGAAGTGCCGATCATGGACGGCAGCGCCGGTCCGTTTGTCTTTCTTCTGCAATCGGCTGGCATCGAAGAGCAGTCGGTGGCCAAGCGCTTCATCCGCATCAAAAAGCCGGTGAAAGTGCAGGAAGGCGACAAATGGGCCAGTTTCGAGCCGTTTGAAGGTTTCAAGGTCGGTTTCTCGATCGAGTTCAATCACCCGATCATCTCCAAGCGCACCTCGCGCGCCGAGATCGACTTCTCCACGACATCGTTCGTCAAGGAAGTCAGCCGCGCACGCACCTTCGGTTTCATGCGCGACATCGAAATGCTGCGCGAACACAATCTCGCGCTTGGCGGCTCGATGGACAACGCCGTGGTGCTCGACGACTACCGTGTGCTCAACGAAGACGGTCTTCGCTACGAAGACGAATTCGTCAAGCACAAGATCCTCGACGCGATCGGCGATCTTTATCTGCTCGGTCACAGCCTGATCGGTGCGTACTACGCGCACAAGTCGGGTCACGAGTTGAACAACAAGTTGCTGCGCGCGCTGATGGCCGATGCCACGGCGTGGGAAGAAGTCAGCTATCAGGACGATCCGGCCACGGCCCCGATCTCCTACGCGCATCCCGCCCAGGCGATCTGATTTCGCCTCTCGCATCACCCTCAAACCGGGCCTTTTGGCCCGGTTTGTTCATTTATGTGATGAACATCACACTTTTGTCGCCTTCCGATTCACGTTATTACGACGTGGCCTAAAGACTGCGACGGGGTATTGCGTGGTATAAAACCGAATCCCGTGCCGGGGGTGGGCTGCTATCCGCCTATCTGCCGGTTGTGACGCTTCAGCTCAGGGCGTTCCGTTGGGATTGGAATTCGCACTCACGGCGACGGACGCCAGCTCCAGAAACATTGCCCTTAATTCAGGGTCCTGGATCGACTTCGCAGCAGCCTTCAGGTGAAGTGCCGCTGCGGCGGAAAGCGGTTTTGATTGCTCCGGCTGGGGATCGGGCGGAGGAAGGGGGGCCACTTTCACGATAACTGAGCCGGCATTCGCGCCAATGGCGCGTGCGGCAGCGAGGATTTGCGTTTGTTGCAGGCGCAGCCGCGATGCCCAGGCCGGCGAGGAAGCCAGGAATACAAGACGATCGTCGCGTAGATTCGCGAATCTGACCTGCTCTCGCAGTGGCGACGGCAACGTCTGGCGCAATGCGCGGTCCAAGGCCTCGAGCTTGCCGGCTTTATCTGCCAGTGCAGCGACGGGTCCGATATCGGCAAGGGATTGTGGTCCATGGCCGGTGCGGCTGGAGGCGGCGGGTGCGTCGCGCTGCATCAGTAAAAACTTCGAATTGGTAACGACATGCAAATCATACTCGTCTCACGCGCAGGGAAGGTGCCAAAAACACTGGACCTCACCAACCAGCGACTCCGCTGGCGTGTCCTGGGTATCGGTGCAGCCGCGATGCTGGCGCTCGGCAGCCTCGGCGCCGGCGTGGCGTTGGCCGTCGCCAGTCCTCGTGATCGCGCGGTTGCCGAAATCAATGCGTTGCATAAGCAGGTCACACAACAAGACAAGCAGCTGGGCGATTTGCGTGAAGACGCGCATCGCCAGCTCGACGCCCTCGCGATCAGGCTCGGCCAGCTGCAAGCCCAGTCGACGCGCCTGAATGCACTGGGCGAACGCCTGGTCCAGGTCGGCAAGCTCAATAGCAATGAATTCAATTTCGACCAGCCTCCGCCGGTAGGTGGCGTGGAAGTCAGTGCTGGCGGTAGCGCGTATGCGTTGCCGCAGACGCTGGACTCCAGCATCGATCAGCTGGCCAACCAGTTCGACACGCAGCAGGCACAGCTCAGCGCGATGCAAAGCCTGTTGCTCAACGCCCGCATCGACTCCAACCTCAAGCCGACGGGCATGCCGGCAGACGGATACATCTCTTCTTACTTTGGTGTGCGCGCGGATCCGTTCGATGGCTCTGCCGCGCGCCATACGGGCCTGGACATCGCCGTGCCTTACGGAAGTCGGGTGAGCACCGTGGCCGAAGGCATGGTGACCTACGCCGGCGTCCGCAGCGGTTATGGCAACGTGGTCGAAATCGACCACGGCAACGGCTACATGACTCGCTACGCCCACAACAGCAAACTGCTGGTGCATCCGGGCCAGCACGTGCGCGTTGGCGATGAGATCGCGGAGGCCGGCTCCACCGGCCGTTCCACCGGCTCGCACGTGCATTTCGAGGTCTGGTACAACGGCCGCGTGGTCAATCCGCTGGCGTACGTGAAGAACCATCGCTGAGCGGCTCGCGGCGGCGCCCTTGAAAGCCGGGCGCCATACCGCCACTCCCCTAACCAGAACGTCCGGTGTGACCGGGTGTACCGCCGGTGCCTCGCGTTTGGGATACCCGGCGGACCCTAGTATCATCGGTTCTTTGCCCGTCCGGCCCCTTGCCGGCGGGCGTCCTTCAGTTTCCTGATCCGGAAGATCGATGCTCAACCGTGCCCTGACGAGCCTTTTTGGCAGCCGTAACGACCGCGTGCTGCGCCAGATGTCCAAGACCGTCGCGCGCATCAACGCGCTCGAGCCTGAGTTCGAGAAGCTCAGCGACGAGGGCTTGTGCGGCAAGACCGCCGAGTTCAAGCAACGCATTGCCAACGGCGAGGCGCTGGACAAGCTGCTGCCGGAAGCCTTCGCCGTCGTGCGCGAAGGCGCCAAGCGCGTGCTGGGCATGCGTCACTACGACGTGCAGCTGATCGGTGGCATGGTGTTGCACATGGGCAAGATCGCGGAAATGCGCACCGGCGAGGGCAAAACCCTGGTGGCGACGGCACCCGTGTATCTCAACGCACTGGAAGGCAAGGGCACGCACGTCGTGACGGTCAACGACTACCTTGCCAAGCGCGACGCGGCCCAGATGGGCAAGCTGTACAACTTCCTCGGTCTTTCCGTGGGGGTGGTATGGCCGGGGATGGAGCACTCCGACAAGTTCGCCGCCTACGCCGCGGACATCACCTACGGCACCAACAACGAATTCGGCTTCGACTACCTGCGCGACAACATGGCGCTGTCGAAGGAACAACGCTGCCAGCGCGGCCTGCATTACGCCATCGTCGACGAAGTGGACTCGATCCTGATCGACGAAGCGCGTACGCCGCTGATCATTTCCGGCCCCGCCGAAGATTCGCCGCAGCTTTATATCGCGGTGAACAAGCTCGTGCCGAAGATGACGCGCCAGGAAGTGGAAGACGGCGCCGGCGATTACTGGGTCGACGAAAAGCAGAAGCAGGTGCACCTCTCCGAAGAGGGCATGCAGCACGCCGAAGAATTGCTGCGTCAGGCGAAGGTCATCGACGAAGAAAGCAGCCTCTACGACGCGCGCAACCTGGCGATCGTGCATCATCTCAACGCCGCGCTGCGCGCCAACGCGATCTATCAGCGCGACGTCGATTACATCGTGCGCGACGGCGAAGTGATCATCGTCGACGAATTCACCGGCCGCACCTTGGCGGGTCGTCGCTGGTCCGACGGCCTGCACCAGGCGGTGGAAGCGAAGGAAGGCGTGCCGATCCAGCGTGAAAACCAGACGCTGGCCACGGTGACGTTCCAGAACCTGTTCCGCATGTACAAGAAGCTGGCCGGCATGACCGGTACGGCCGACACCGAAGCCTACGAGTTCCAGCAGATCTATGGCCTGGAAGTGGTGGTGATCCCCACCCACAAGCCGATGATCCGTATGGACAACTCGGACATGGTGTTCCTGAGCCAGGATGTGAAGTACAAGGCTGTGATCGAAGACATCAGGGACTGCCACAAGCGCGGCCAGCCCGTGCTGGTGGGTACCGCTTCGATCGACGTATCCGAGCTTTTGTCCGATTTGCTGCGTAAAGAAAAGATTCCGCACGAAGTGCTCAACGCCAAGCAGCACGAGCGCGAAGCGCACATCGTTGCGCAGGCCGGCATGCCGGGCTCGGTGACCATCGCGACCAACATGGCTGGCCGCGGTACCGACATCGTGCTGGGTGGCAGCCTGGAAGCCGCATTGGCGACGCTGCCGGAAGACGCCAGCGAAACCGATCGCGCGCGCGTCAAGGCGGAATGGAAGAAGCGTCACGAGCAAGTGCTGGCCGCGGGCGGTTTGCATATCGTCGGCACCGAACGCCACGAGTCGCGCCGCATCGACAACCAGCTGCGCGGCCGCTCGGGTCGTCAGGGCGACCCGGGCTCCTCGCGTTTCTATCTGTCGCTGCAGGACAACCTGCTGCGCATCTTCGGCGGCGAAGGCCTGGTGCGCTGGATGAAGCGCTTCGGCATGAAGGAAGATGAGGCGCTGGAAGACCGCATGATCAGCCGCCAGATCGAAAAGGCGCAGCGCAAGGTCGAGCAGCACAACTTCGACATCCGCAAGAATCTCCTGGAATACGACGACGTCGCCAACGACCAGCGCAAGGTAATCTACAGCCAGCGCGACGAGCTGCTGGAAGGCGACGACGTCTCGGCCACGGTATCGGACATCCGCGACGACGTCGTCGAGAATGTGGTGCACCGCTACGTACCGGCCGACAGCATCGACGAACAATGGGATGTCGCCGGTCTCGAGCGCGAGCTGGAAAGCGATTTCGGCGTGTCGGCCGATCTCAAGCACTGGCTCGACGGTCAGCAGGAAGCGGATGCCCGTGCTGTAAAGGAGCATGTAGGCACGCTGGTCAATGACATGTTCCAGGCCAAGGAAAAGCAGATTGGTCCGGAAACCATGCGTCAGCTCGAGAAGCACATCATGCTGAGCGTGGTCGACAACGCGTGGAAGGAACATCTCTCCAGCATGGATTACATGCGCCAGGGCATCTATCTGCGCGGTTATGCCCAGCAGGATCCCAAGCAGGCCTTCAAGCGCGAATCGTTCGACTTGTTCCAGCAGATGCTGGCGCGCATCAAGACCGAAGTGACGCAGATGCTGGCGCGCATCCGCATTCGCAGCGAAGAAGAAGTCGCCGCGATGGAAGCCGAACAGCAACGCCTTGCCGAGCGTATGCAGCGTCAGATGCAGGCCAGTGGCGGCGGTGCGCCGGCTGGCGGAGCACTGGGTCTGGAGGCGCCGTCGCAAACGGCCGCGGCTGCCGAGCCTGCGGTGAGTGGCCCCAAGGTGGGCCGCAATGATCCGTGCCCCTGCGGTTCCGGTAAGAAGTACAAGCATTGCCACGGTCAGTTGACCTGACCGCTGGCACTTCGGCTTCAGGCGCTGATCGCTCAAACCAACGTCATCGCCCCTCACGCAACAACAGGGGCGAGCAAACCCTTGATCCGCTGATCAGTCGCCGCCGCCCGGCGGGCGTGTGCGATGTGGCTCGGCGTCCACGGTCACATACTGCGGCTCGTCGCTGTCCAGGCGCAGTGCAGTGAGCTTGCCGCCCCACACGCATCCCGTGTCGATGCCGTAGACGTCCATGCCGGCGAAGCGTCCGAGGGCCGACCAATGGCCGCACACGATGCGCGTGTCGCGGCGACGCATGCCGGGTACTTCAAACCATGGATACATGCCGGGCTTCTGCGTACCCGGAGCGCCCTTGCTTTCGAAATCGATGCGGCCGTTGACGTCGCAGAAACGCATGCGGGTCAACGTATTGATGGATGCGCGCATGCGCTCGATGCCTTGCAGGCGGCTTGACCACGCCGCGGGTCGATTACCGAACAAGTGTTTCAGCAATCGAGGATGGCGCGGGCTGGACAGTTCGCGCTCGATTTCCAAAGCGCACTTCTGTGCTTGCCTGAGCGTCCAGACCGGGGCGAGACCGGCATGCACCATCGCCCAGCCCAGCGACTCGTCGTGATGCAGCAATTTCTGTGAGCGCAGCCATTCGAACAACGTGGGTGCATCGTCGGCGAACAGAACCTCGCGCAGTTCCGGATTCACGCGCTCCTGCGCATCTTTCCCGCGCAGGGAAATCGCAAGCAGGCTCAGGTCGTGATTGCCCAGCGTGACAATGGAGTTATCGCGCAGCGAATGCACAAGACGCAGCGTGTCCAATGACTGCCCGCCGCGGTTGACGAGGTCACCGCAAAACCAGAGCCGGTCATGGGCAGGGTCGAAGCGCAGCTTTTCCAGCAGCCGCTGCAGTTCCGGGTAGCAGCCCTGAACGTCGCCGATGGCGTAGGTAGCCATCAGCAGCGTGCCTCAGGAGCCTGCTGCGCGTGGTTCATGTGCGGCCCTCAGTGGAGAGTGCGGGGAATGGAAAGGGTGAACGCCGGAATAGGCGCCTCGAAGCGGGTGCCGTCGTCCGCCACCATCTGATAACTACCTTGCATGGTGCCCACGGCTGTTTCCAGCACGGCGCCCGAGGTGTATTCGAAATCGTCGCCCGGTCGCATCCATGGCTGCTCGCCGACCACGCCTTCGCCGCGCACTTCCTCGACTTTGCCGTTGGCGTCCGTGATCACCCAATGACGGGTGAGCAGGCGCGCGGGAATGTGACCGGCGTTATGCAGCTTGATGGTGTATGCGAAGACGTAACGGTTCTCGCTGGGCACGGATTGATCGGGCACGAAGCGTGTTTGCACGTGCACGTCGATCGTGTAGGGGGATTTCTCGTTCATGGCGCGATTGTAAGCGGTAACCGAGCGCAAAGGCAGCGCACGCGGACGCCGCAGCGCGCGGGCTGGGGCCTCGACCAAGTCAGGGCAGCGTCTTGGCGAGGCGCACGAAATCATGTGGAGCCAGGGTTTCCGCGCGCGCCTTCGGATCGACGTCGGCGAGGCGGATGGTGTCGGCGTCCATCAACTGGCGCAACGCATTGCTGAGCGTTTTTCGTCGTTGCGCGAAAGCGGCCTTCACGATGGCATGCACACGCTCGGGGTCGGCGTCGTGGCGCTCTTCCGCGGTGAGCGGTATCAGGCGCACCACTGACGAGTCGACTTTCGGCGGTGGTCGGAAAGCACCCGGCGGGACGTCGAACAGCGGCTCGACCCGGCAGGCGAGTTGCAACATGACAGACAGCCGTCCATACACTTTGCTGCCGGGTTCGGCAGCCATGCGATCGACCACTTCCTTCTGCAACATGAAATGCATGTCCGCGATCGCGGCCGCGTGATCGATGCAATGGAACAAGATCGGGCTGGAGATGTAATAGGGCAGGTTGCCCGCGATACGCAGGCGCGAGACGCCATGGCGTTGCGCCAGCGCGGTGAAGTCTACCTTCAGCACGTCTGCATGGATGATGGAGAGCTCGCCGATGCCCGCAGCCTTCGCCTGCAAATGTGGAAGGAGATCGGTATCCAGCTCGATCGCGGTGAGCTTGCCGGCCGCGGTCAGCAGGGGGAAGGTCAGCGCACCTTCGCCCGGTCCGATTTCGACTAGAAAATCATCGGGGCGGGGCGAAATGGATTTGACGATGCGCTCGATGTAGCTGCGCTCGTGCAGGAAGTGCTGGCCGAAACTTTTCTTGGGACGGGCGCTCATGGATGGCCTTGCGGTGTTGCCTGTTCGTCCTGCCGATCGCCGTCCATGGGCGAACTCACTGCTCTGCGTGCCACCAGATCCAGAGCCATCTTCGCCGCCGCAATCAGGCTGGATGGGTCCGCCTTGCCGCTGCCGGCAATATCCAGCGCCGTGCCGTGGTCAACCGATGTGCGAATGAAGGGCAGGCCAAGCGTGAGATTCACGGTGCGATCGAAGGCTTCGCTCTTGAGTACCGGTAGCGCCTGGTCGTGATACATCGCAAGGACGGCATCGTAGCGTTCGCGCTGCGCGGGTACGAATGCGGTGTCGGCGGGAACCGGTCCCAGCAAGTGCATTCCTTGCGCACGCAGTTTCTCCATCACGGGAATGATGGTGTCGATTTCCTCGCGCCCGAGATGGCCGTTCTCGCCGGCATGCGGGTTGAGACCCAGTACGGCAATGCGCGGCTCGGTAAACCCGAACTTGGTGCGTAACTCGTTGTGCACGATACGCAGCGTTCGTTCCAGCGAAGCAGGCGTGATCGCGGCGGACACCGCATGGAGCGGCAAGTGCGTCGTCGCCAGCGCGACACGCAGCTCGGGGCTGGCCAGCATCATGACCACTTCGGCGCGACTGTGCGCGGCGAAGAATTCGGTGTGGCCACTGAACGGGATGCCGGCGTCGTTGATGGAAGACTTCTGCAGCGGTGCCGTGATCACCGCCGCGTAACGTCCCTGCAGACAGCCATCGGCCCCTTCCGTCAGCGTGGCGAGCACGTGGTCGGCGTTGCGAGGGTCGGGGTGGCCAGGGACTTCCTCCACCGCGAGCGGGACGTGCCGGACGCGCAGGGTACCCGCTGGACGGCTAGCTGCGTCGTGGCCGTCATCGTCGATCAGTTCGATCATGACGCCGCATCGTGCCGCCGCGCGTTCGAGCAAGGCGCGATCGGTAACCGCAACGAAATTGGCCGCCAGGGATGTGGCGGCCAATCGGACCAGCAGTTCGGGGCCGACCCCTGCCGGCTCGCCGGCGGTGAGGGCGAGCCGAGGTAGCGCGAGCGTGTTCACGACCTACTTGCGCGTCGCCATGCCATTACGAGGACACCTTGTTGTCCGAGTTGCTGGCGTCTTCGAGCTCAGGCGCAAGAATCTTGACGTAAGAACTAGAGCGCAGCTGACGCAGGAAGTCGTCGTACGCCTGGTCGGCCTTGCGGTTGCCGATCGCCTGGCGTGCCTGGTCGCGGGCGAGCTGGGTCGTCATGTCGCTGCTGCGCGTGCCGAGGCGCTGGATGATGTGCCAGCCGGCTTCGCTCTGGAAGGGTTGGGAAATTTCACCATCCTTCAGCTCGCTCACTTTCTGGCCGAGCAGCGAGCCCCAATCGTTCTGCTGGAACCAGCCCATGTCGCCGCCGGCATTGGCGGTCGTGTCGTCGCTGGAGCTGTCCTTCGCGAGCTTGGCGAAGTCCCCGTGCTTATTGACGATCTTGTTGTAGAGATCCTGCGCCTTTTGCTGGGCCTGCGCCGGCGAGAGCAGTTCGCTCGGGCGGATCAGGATCTGGCGGGCATGGTATTCGGTCACCATCTGCTTGGACGGCTCGCGCTGGCCGATCAGCTGGATGATATGGAAGCCCGTCGGACCGTGCAGGATGCCGCTCACTTCGCCAGCCTTCATGCCGTTGATGGTGTCAACGAAGGCCGGCGGCACTTCGTCCAGACGGCGCCAGCCCAGGTCGCCACCATCCAGCGCATCGGGTGCGTCGGAGAATCGGATGGCGGCAGCTTTGAAATCCATGCCGCCCTTGACGGCCGCAAGCGCCTGTTCGGCTTTGTTCTGCGCAGCCTGAATATCGGCAGCGCTGGCGCCGCTGGGAATGCCGACCTGAATATGCGCCAGGTGCACTTCGCCGGCTTTGTAATTGGGGCTGTTGAGCAGGTTGTTGATTTCGCTGTCGGTGACCGACACCGAATCGCGCACCACGCTCTGGTGCAGCTTCTGCACGACCAGCTGGTCATGCAACTGCTGGCGGAAAGCGTTGAAGCTCAGGCCGCTTTGTTCCACGGCACCGCGCAGCTGGTCCGGGGTCATCTTGTTCTGTGCGGCCACGTTCTGCACCGCCTGGTCGACGTCGGAGTCGGAGACGCGAACTCCTTGGTCGTCCG
This sequence comes from Dyella psychrodurans, assembly GCF_003363265.1. Lineage (GTDB taxonomy): Bacteria > Pseudomonadota > Gammaproteobacteria > Xanthomonadales > Rhodanobacteraceae > Dyella_B > Dyella_B psychrodurans. The sequence goes on from NZ_QRBF01000002.1 coordinate 58,020, forward strand.
CGCGCTGCAACTGCAGTTTCATCAGGATCAGGCGGTCGAGCACCTGCCGGCGCAGAACGTCGATCGGAGGAAGCTGCCCCTGCTGACCCGCATACTGTTGCTGGATGGATGCGACCGCGTCGTTCAGCTCGCTCTGCAGGATTACATCGTCCTCGACGACAGCAACGATCCGGTCGATCGGCTGCTGGCCTGCGGCGGCAGCCGAATCCTGCGGCGCGAGCAACTGGGCCTGGGCCAGCGACGGAATCGCCAATACGATTGTCAGCAGGAACAATGCAAAAATCTGCTTCATCAGTGAACAGCCTTCTATCGCCAATGGCGAGGAATTAACGGTAGTCTCGAAAAATGGCCTAGGCGGCCACCTTGCTGAGGGCGCCCCAAACCTCCTGGGAGCGCTTATTGATAGCCAAGGATATCACGCCGCAGGATGCTGTCCGTCTGGCCACTGAACGAACCCATGCCCTTGAATTCCAACTCAAACATGACCGCAGTGTCTTTGCCTGGGGTGGTCTGGCCGGGGAGCAGGCTGCTGACGACGCCGTCGTAGCCGGTCACGTAATGGCGAGCCACCAGGCTGACCTTCACGCAACAGCCCTCGTACTGCACGCCAGCGACTGCCTCCACGGTTTCGTGGTCCATCACGGAGTAGGTCCAGTCGCCGATCAGGCGCCAACGGTCTGTGAGCGGATAGACCGCAGAGATATCGTATTGTTCCACCGTTTTCTGGTAGGTCTCCGTGTTGAGCGCTGTCAGCGCCAGATTCTGGCGGAGGCGGTATGAGAAATTGAGCACGCCATCGAATCCGAGGCGGCGCTGGACCGTGAATGTGCCTAGCTCGGTTTTCTTGGTGTTCGGATTCCAGAGGTATTCGGTGCTCATCGTCCACTGGTCGTTTAACTGAGTGCCCAATTCGGCCACATAGTCCGAACCAGCCCAGTAGGTGGGCGGAGTGAACGCATCCTGCACTAGCTGCGGCGTGAAATAACGGATCTGTCCGAAGGTTGCCGTCAGCCGCTCCACACCGCCGTCGTCGAGCAGTCGGGTAGTGACCGCAGCGGTGAGGTTGTTCGCATTCATTTGGCGGTCGGCACCCGAAAACTGATTCGGCGCGAACAACATCCAGTCGTCAAAGTTCATCAGCGACGTATCAAAAAGCGGCAGGTTGTTCTGGTTGCGATAGGGCACGTAGAGGTAATACAGGCGCGGTTCCAGCGTCTGGGTATAGTTCGTGCCAAATAACGACGTGCTGCGATCAAAGATTAAGCCCTGGTCCAGGCTCAAGATCGGCAAAGATCGAGTCGGGCTTGCGTCATTGAACTTATAGATCGTCGTTGTCGTGGAGGTCGTGTTGGCGGTGTAGTAATCCTGATATCCCGCATCGAGCGCATAGGTCGTATAGCGATAGGCGATTTTCGGCCTGATGAACCACCAGGAGCCCTGGTAGTCCGCATCGACATAGGGGTAGAGATCCAGACGACTGCCTTCCACACTGTTGGATTTGTGGAACGATACCGCTTCGCTGGTCAGACCCGCGTCGTACCAGTGCCAGAACGGGATATCCATATTGAACGTGGCACGTGGCAGTCGCTTGTAGGGTTCGACGCTGTTGGGCTGCGATGGGTCGACGTTCTGCCATATGTCGCCGCCTACCTGCGCGCTCCACCAATTGCCCGACCCGTTGAGATAAATGCTGGAGTACAGGATCGTCGTCGAGACGCTGTAGAGGTCGTCACCGAAATCGTGCAGATAGTTCTGATCAGACGCGCGGTTGATGTTGGTATTGAGCGACCATCCCGGGAAAAGTATCGTGTTGTTGATGAATTTGTAGGAATAACGCTGCTGGCCTTGCGTATCCGGCGCGCTAGGCGTGATCTTCTGGTCGTTGTAGTTGTCGCTCGGCAGGAAGTCGAATTCGAACGTGCCGTTGGTCTTCGGGAACAGGTAGCGGACTTCGCCGCTCAGCATGACGCCGCGCAGGGAGTAATAGCGGGGATCGAGCGTCGCGTCGTAATTCGGCGCGAGGTTGAAATAATAGGGAATGCGGAACTGGTAACCGGCATTGCCCGTGTGCTCGAAATACGGATACAGGAAACCGCTGGAACGATCGTTGTTCAGCGGGAACGACATGTACGGCGAGTAGAAGAACGGCACGCCGTACATGCTCATGGTGGCATCGCGCGCAATGCCTCTTCCCGTGGTCTGGTCCGTCTCGAGCTTCTTCGCGCGGATTTCCCAGATGTGGCGACCGATGTCGCACGTGGAATAGGTGACCACGCTGTAGCGATTGCGGTTTTCATCGATCATTTCGGCACGAACGGCGGTGCCGTTGCCGTGCGAGTCCAGCATCTGGAAGCGCACGTTGCCGGTGGCAACGCCGGTGCTGTTGTTGGTGTTGCCGACGATGTGGTCGGCGGAGAGCAGATGTATGGCTTCCTGATAGTGCACGTTGCCGCGCGCATCGTAGTCGGTGGTATCGCTGTTGTAGTCGGCGACGTCCGCGTGCAGCTCCTGGTCGGCGCGAACCGTTTTCACGTGGCCGGTCAGGTGGTAGACCGTCTGGTCCGGGCTCTGGACGTGGTCGGCCCACACAAAGGTCTTGGCCGTGCTGCGCAGCGACGAATCCTTGCTCAGGAAGGGGTCGTAGAATTCCAGTTGGCCGTTGGGTCGGCATAGCGCGAAGTTGTCGGGGCGCGGGGGGCAGATGAACGTGCCCAGCGGGCAAACCACCTCAGAGCCATCCAGGCTGGCCTTGGGATGCTTGGTCTGGGATGCAGCCTGGACCCCCGGGCTGCTCATCAGGGCAGCGGCGGCGGCGATTGCCAGTAAGCGGCGTGGAGGCATGGAGCGCAAGGGCGGCGTAGTCTTCACGGAGGACAGGACAGTCAATCGGCAATGAAGGGCGTTAAGCTAACAGAAAGGCCCTTCGGACGGCACGCAGTTCGAGTGAGGAGTTGGCATGAATCAACCCAAGACCGGCAAGACAGACGAGCAATGGCGTGAAAGCCTGAGCCCCGAGCAATACGCAGTGTGCCGTTGCTCGGCCACCGAGCCACCGTTCAGCGGCAAGTGGTATCGGCACAAGGAGCCAGGGACCTACGTTTGCGCGGCCTGCCGGGCGCCGCTGTTTGCGTCCGAAGCTAAATACGATTCCGGGTCGGGCTGGCCGAGTTTCTTCCAGCCGGCAACCCGCATCTCGATCAATCTTGTGCCGGACGAGAGCCACGGCATGCATCGCACGGAAGTGCGATGTGCGGCCTGCGAGTCACATCTCGGTCATGTGTTTCCCGACGGTCCGAAGCCGACGGGCCTGCGCTACTGCATCAATTCGCTGGCGCTGGATTTCGTGCCGATGAAGTGAGGGGTGAGTCAGTCGAGCAGCGCGCCGACATGCGCGCTCGCGCTGACCGCCAGCGCGTTGAGGTCGTAGCCACCCTCCAGCGTCGATACAAGTCGACCTCCGGCGTGTGCCCGGGCCAGCTCGACCAGGCGCTCGGTGATCCAGGCATAGTCCTCGGCTTGAAGGCGTATGTCGGCCAGGGGGTCATTGCTGTGTGCATCGAAGCCGGCTGAAACCAGCACCAGTTGCGGCTTGAACGCATGCAGGCGCGGAAGCAGTGCGTCATTCCATAACGCCCGGAATTCGTAGGAACCCTCGCCGGGCGAGAGGGGGGCATTCACGATGTTGCCCACGCCGCGTTCTTCGGTCGTCCCCGTTCCCGGGTACAGCGGGGACTGGTGGCTGGAAATGAACAGCACACGCGGTTCGCGCTGGAAAATATCCTGCGTGCCATTGCCATGGTGCACGTCGAAGTCCGCGATCGCCACGCGCTTGAGGCCATGAGCCGCGATCGCGTGCGCCGCCGCGACGGCGACGTTGTTGAACAGGCAAAAGCCCATCGCACTATCGGGCGTCGCATGGTGCCCCGGCGGACGGACCGCGCAGAACGCGCGCGTTGTCGTGCCCTGCATGACGGCATCCACGGCAGCCACCAGCGCGCCGGCAGCACGCAGGCCGGCCTCGGCCGATGCCGGGGACATCAGTGTGTCTTCGTCCAGCCGCACCGTGTCTGATTCGGGACAGATGCCGAGAATCCGGTCGACATGTGCAGACGTGTGCACGCGCAACAGTTGCTCGCGCGTCGCGCGTGGCGCTTCGACCCGATCAAGGGCGGCGAAACGATCCTGGTCCAGGGCTTGCAGCACCGCGCGCAGGCGAGCCGGCGATTCGGGATGCCCCGGACCCGGGTCGTGTTGCAGGCAAACGGCATGGGTAAAGAGCTGCACCATCATCGGCGATGATTCAGGGATTGGGTTTGCGGCGACGCTCGTGCTGCCAAAGCACCTCGCCGTGACCGCTGGCGCGCGCAAGGACGCGGCACAGCACGAACAGGAGGTCCGACAATCGATTGAGATAGCGCTGCGCTTGTGGGCGAATCGATTCCTCGCGTCCCAGCGCAATGACTTCCCGCTCGGCCCGGCGGCAGACCGTGCGCGCAAGATGACAGCAGGATGCCGCCATGCCGCCACCGGGAAGAATGAAATCCTTCAGCGGCGGCAACGGATCGTTGAATCCATCGAGCGACTGCTCAAGACGCGTGATGTCGGCGTCGTCGATCATCGCCATGCCGGGAATGCACAACTCGCCGCCGAGATCGAACAGCTCGTGCTGCACCTGGGTCAGCGTTTCGCGCATGGCGTCGTCGACACCCTCGCAGGCCAGCACCATGCCGATCGTGCTGTTGAGTTCGTCGACGGTGCCGTAAGCCGATACGCGAAGCGAATCCTTGGCCACGCGCGAACCGTCGCCGAGGCCCGTACTGCCGTCGTCGCCGGTACGGGTGTAGATCTTGGATAGCCGATTGCCCACGATCAGTGCTGCATCTGTCCGCTGCGCTTGACGGCGCGCGACATGGTGACAGCCAGCACATGCAGCACCGCGCCAAGGCCCACATACAGCGCCGTGGTCTGCAGGAACGGCAGGTACCAGTCACCCAGGTTTTCGAACCAGGCGCCGAAGCTGCGTGGTGACGGGACCGAACTGCTGAGCCAGTAGAAGCTGCCGTTGGAAATCAGGTAGCACAGATTCTCGCTGACCAGCAGCGCGACGACGGCCAGCGCCAGCGTGGACAGGCGCAGACCTGCCTGGTGTTTCGCCAGCCAGCTGCCACCCAGCCACAGTGAACCGTAGGCCGGGATCAGGAACCAGTAACCCGCCGAGACGCAGTAGTGGCTGAAGAAATCGATGCCCATGCCGGTGATGACGAAGTAATCGACCACCACGGCCTCGGCCATCAGCAGCGGAAAGGCCCAGCGAGCCGAACCACGCAGCCAGAATCCGGCAAGGAAGAACACCCCCCAGCTGGCATCCGGCAGCGCATCGAAGTGATGCAGGATCGAGTGATGCACGCGGGTAAGCGCCATCAGCAGGGCAAGTGCGGCGAAAATGCCAAGGCGTCGGGTTTGTGTCATCGCCATGAAGAGCTCCGTGAAAGGCTGACGGCTAAAGAAGACGCCCAGTTTAGCCCAATGCGGACCCGGCAGACGCATCCGTGAGGCTCTGCGCGTATCATCCCGCGCATGACTGCCCCTACTCCCTTCGACGCCAACGGCAACGTGCTCATCATCGGCGGCGGCCTGGTTGGCGCCAGCCTTGCGATTGCGCTCGACATCGCCGGCTGTCGCGTCACCCTGGTCGAAGCGGCCGCCCCGCGCGCCGACGCGCAGCCCAGTTACGACGAGCGCAACCTTGCGCTGGCGCGCGCCACCGTCAACGGGCTGGACGCCATCGGTGTCTGGCCGCTGGTTGCCGCGCAGGCGACGCCCATTCGACATATTCATGTGAGTCGCGCCGGCGAATTCGGCAGTGCCCGACTCGATGCCGCACGGCATGGCGTCGATGCGCTTGGCTGGACGCTTCCCGCCCGCGAACTGGGCAGCGCCTTGCTGCGTCGTTTGAACACCTGCGAACGCCTGATGCGCCTCGCGCCGGCAAGCCTGACCGGTCTCGAAAAGCACACCGATGGCTGGCGTGCGCAGATCAGGACGGAACACGGCGAGCAGCATATCGACGCCGCCTTGCTGGTGGGCGCCGACGGCACCGAGTCGTTCGTGCGCAAGCAACTCGGCATCCAGGCCGAAACGTACGACTACGAGCAGACTTTGTTCGTTTGCACCGTTACACCCGAGCGCGATCACGCGCACCGCGCGTGGGAACGTTTTTCCGACGACGGACCGATCGCCATGCTTCCGTTGACGGAGCGCCGCTGCGGCTTGGTCCTCACGGTCCCGTCGGAATCCGCCGCAGAAGTCGCCGCACTCGACGATGCGGGATTCATCGCGCTCGCACAGCAGCGCTTCGGATGGCAGTTGGGTCGGCTGAGCCGGCCCGGCAAACGTCATCCGTATGCCATCCGCCGCGTCGCTGCTAGCAGCTTGACGGCGGTGCGCGCGGTGCTGGTGGGCAATGCCGCGCAGACCGTGCACCCCATCGGTGCGCAAGGCTTCAATCTTGGCTTGCGCGATGCACTGACACTCGCCGAGCTAGTCGCCGAGGCCGCCGATCCGGGCTCATCGACGCTGCTCGAGCGCTATGCCGCGCGCCGCGCTCCCGATCGCGAGGGCACCATGGCGATGAGTCACGATCTGGTGCGTTTCGCTTGCATGCAACAGCCCTTGCTTGCGCCGCTGCGTTCGCTGGCCTTGCTCGCTTACGACCGAGTCCCGCCGCTGCAACAAGTGCTGGCGCGGCGCGGCATGGGTTTCCGCGGCGAACCGCCACGCGCCGTGCTGGAGCGTTTGTCATGAGAACGGTCCCGTCGAGCCTTCGCCGTGGTCCCGGACTGGATGTCGCCGTGGTGGGTGGCGGCATGGTGGGTGCGGCCGCGGCACTTGCACTGAGCCGTGCCGGATTCAGCACCGCCTTGCTGGAAGCCAGGCCGCCGGCGGCCTGGAACGCCAGCGACGATGTCGATCTTCGCGTGGTCGGGCTGGCGCCTTCGTCGATTGCCTTGTTGCAGGAATTGGGCGTTTGGACGGCCATTCGCGAGGCGCGAGCATGCCCCTATTCGCATATGCACGTATGGGATGCCGAAAACGGTGCCGCGATCGACTTCGACGCTGCCGACGAAGCTCGCGACCTGCTCGGCTACATCGTTGAAAACAATCTGGTGCAGTGGACGCTTTGGCAGTCGCTGGAAGCGGCTGGTGTGCGACGCCTGTGCCCGGCGACGGTGAAGGACTACGAGGTGCGATCCGATCGCGTCATGCTCGAGCTGGCCGACGGCGAGAGCGTTGCGGTGCGATTGCTGGTCGCCGCCGACGGTGCCGGTTCGCCGCTACGCGAGCGCGCCGGCATCGCCACGCGGGGGCGCGATTATGCGCAACGTGCTGTCGTGGCCCATGTCACCACCGAACGTCCCCATGCCCGCACTGCCTGGCAACGCTTCTTGCCGACCGGGCCGCTGGCCTTGTTGCCGCTGGCGGATGGACGCAGCTCGGTCGTGTGGTCGCTGCCGGAAGCGGAGGCGCGTCGCGTGCAGTCGCTGGATGACCAGGCGTTTCTCAACGAACTGGGCATCGCCAGCGATTTTCGACTCGGCCGAATCACGGCTGCCACGCCTCGCGTTGCGTTTCCCCTGAAACTGCAACTTGCCGACACCTACCAGGCCGAACGTTTCGTGTTGCTTGGCGATGCCGCGCATACGGTGCATCCGCTCGCCGGTCAGGGCGTAAACCTGGGATTGCGCGATGTGGCCGAGCTTCGCGACACGCTTGTCGAAGCGCGCGAGCAGGGGCGCGACATGGCCGAGGCGCACGTACTTCGGCGTTACGCGCGCAGGCGACGCAGTGCCGATACGCTGGACGCCTACGGCTTCGACACACTGGCGCGCATTTACAGCTGGCAATCCACGCCGCTCGTTGCCGCGCGTGGTCTGGGTGTACGCATCCTTGATCGTCTTGCACCGTTGAAGCGACGCCTCGCCGCTCACGCCGCGGGGCGCTAACCGTCTTTCATGCATCCGCCCGCGTGGCGGATCCTGTTTCATGGCCTTAAGCAGAGGAATCACGTCATGCGTTTTGTTCGGCTGGGTTGTCTCGCATTGCTGGCAGGGTTGAGCTTCGCCGCCCAGGCGAAGATGGTTCACCGTCCGGTGGAATGGACGGTGGACGGGACGCATTTCAAGAGCGTTCTGGTGTACGACGACGCAAGCAGCGCCAAGCGTCCGGGGTTGGTGATGGTGCCGAACTGGTATGGCATCAATGATGGGGCCGTGCAGAAGGCCGACATGATCGCCGGCAAGGATTACGTGATCCTGCTGACCGATATGTACGGCGAAAATGTGCGTCCGCAGCCGGGTCATGCCGACCAGGCGCAAGCGGCCACCAAGGCGCTCTACGGCGATCGTGAGCTGATGCGCAAACGCATCAACGCGGCACTTGCCCAGTTGAAGGCGCAAGCGGGCACCGCACCGATCGATCTCTCAAAGCTGGCGGCCATCGGCTTTTGCTTCGGCGGTACGGCCGTGCTCGATCTGGCGCGCAGCGGTGCCGATGTGGCGGCCGTGGTGTCCTTCCACGGCGGCCTGACCACCGACAATCCCGCCCTGGCAAAAAACATCAAGGCGCGGGTTTTGGTGATGAACGGTGCCGACGACAAGGGCACGATGCCCGACGCCGACAAATTCATGGACGAAATGCGTTCGAGTCCGGCCGATTGGCAGTTCGTGGTGCTGGGCAATGCCGTCCACTGTTTCACCGAGGTGGGTGAGAATTCCGCCGGCTGCAAGTACGACGCACGTGCGGCTGCCAGGAGCTATCGACTCATGCACGACTGGTTGCATGCGGCCTTCGCCGATACCCCCTGAACGGGTGACCCAAACAATCTTGCTTGTATCCCCAAACCCGTCCGTGCGATAACCGCGCGGACGGGCTCCGCGCCCGTGCCAGGGAAGTCTGCAGCTCGAATGGGGAGGGTTGCAGCGTTTCTCGTGATGAGTCGGTGCGTTCTGCTTGCCTATTCGCAGGCAAGGACGCCGAAGTTCAAACAATAGCCGTTTGAATGGTTTTGCCGGATCGATTCGACAATCGTCACGTCATGACAAACACAGGGAGGCGTATTTCATGAACATGTATGCCAGGGTATTGATGGCAGGCCTTATGCTGGCCTCGGTCGCCGCTGCTGCGGATCCTTTTCCAGAGACGGCGTCGCATGCCGGCGAGTTCCATTACCGCACGGGCCACCCCGTTCCGCCCAACTACCTCGCGGACGACCATCGCATCACCAACTATCGCCACTACCATCTCGACAAGCCGATGGACGGCTATATGTGGGTGCGGGGCGAAGAAAACGAATACCTTCTGGTTTCAACGACGTCGCATATTCTGCGAAGGATCGAATATCGCGAGAGTATTCCGCCGGAAGCCGAGTCGAGCAAGTAAACGTCGTTGTGGGTAAACGGAGAAAGGCGCATGCCGCGTTGTCGCCTTTCTCACGACGTTGCCATCGGGTGGTGTTAAAGCAGACGTTTGTACGGCGCGCTGAACGTTAGTGCGTGCGATCCACGGCGTATGACGCAAGCGCCATCAGGGCGCTGCGGTAGGGCGAATCCGGAATCTCGCTCAATGCCGCCTGCGCCGCAGCCGCGTGCGATGCGGCGCGCTGATGAGTGCGCTCAAGGGCGCCTGAATCGCGGATGGTCGCGATGATGCGGTCGAGCGAGGCCAGTTCGCCGTGCTCAACCGCATGGCGCAGCGACTGCGCTTGTTCAGGTGCCGCTTTTTCCAAGGCGTAGATCAAGGGCAGGGTGGGTTTGCCCTCGGCGAGGTCGTCGCCAATGTTCTTGCCCAGCGTCCGCGAATCGCTGACGTAATCGAGCAGGTCGTCGGCGATCTGGAAGGCGTAGCCCAACTGCATGCCATAACGGCGAAGGGCAGCAACCTGGGCGTCGGGCAGTCCGCCGAGCAATCCGCCAAGTTCGGTGGCGGCGGCGAACAGCACGGCGGTCTTGCGTTCGATCACGGCCAGGTAGGCGGCTTCGCTCACGTCGGCGTTGCCGATATTGAGCAGCTGCAGAACCTCGCCTTCGGCAATGGTGTTGGTGGTATCGGCGAGGATGCGCATGATGCGCATGTCATCCAGTTCCACCATCAGCTGGAACGAACGCGAATAGAGAAAATCGCCCACCAGCACGCTGGCCGCATTGCCCCACAGGGCATTGGCCGTCTTGCGGCCGCGGCGCAGGTCCGATTCGTCCACCACGTCGTCGTGCAGCAAGGTGGAGGTGTGGATGAACTCGATCACCGCAGCCAGCTTGATGTTCTTGTCGCCCGCATACCCGGCCGCCCGGGCAGCCAGTGCATGCAGCATGGGACGCAGGCGCTTTCCGCCGCCGGCGATGATGTGGTCGGCGATCTGGTTGATCAGCACTACGTCGGAAGCCAGCCGCTGACGGATCAACGCATCGATGCGCTGCATATCGCCTTCGGCGAGCGCGCGTACACCCGAATAGTCGAGTGCGGGGTCGATGGTCTGGAGAACGGAAGTGCTCATGCGGCGGGTACTGGACATAGACCCCAGATTATAGAGGCGCCAGCCGCGTTACGTGTGACTCCGGGCGGATTTTCTCCCGCCGGCGTGAGGCGATGGACGGCAACCCGCCGTGGCGCCGTCCGGCATCGGCCCCGGGACCCTATGTTAGGATGCCAAACCAGCCCGCAATAAGGCATCGTTCGAGGTTATTTCATGGCACGCGGTATCAACAAAGTCATCCTGGTCGGCAATCTTGGCGCCGACCCCGAAGTCCGTTACACCGGCGGCGGTACCGCGATCGCCAGCCTGAGGATCGCCACCTCCGAGCAGTGGACCGACAAGCAGAGCGGCCAGAAGCAGGAGCGTACCGAGTGGCATCGCGTCAAGCTCTTCGGTCGCCTGGCGGAGATCGCCGGCGAGTATCTGAAGAAGGGTCGCCAAGTTTATGTCGAGGGCTCCCTGCGCACCGACAAATACACCGACAAGGACGGTATCGAACGTTACTCCACCGACATCATCGCCAACGACCTGCAGATGCTGGGCGGCGGCGGTGAAGGTGGCGGCACGGGCGGCGGTGGTGGCGGCGGTTATCGCGAGCGCCCGCAGGGCGGTCCTCCGCGCCAGGGTGGTGGCGATTACGGCAGCGCTCCCCAGCGCCAGTCGGCTCCGCCGGTGGAAAGCGGCAACCAGTTCGATGACGACGATATTCCGTTCTGACGGATGGGGTACCAGACGACTTTCGACAAAGCCCGCTCTTGAGCGGGCTTTTTGATGCTGGCGTCGTTACACAAGACGCGCCCGATGCTGTGGACCATGTTCATGATCACGCCTTGCATCACCTCGGTGAAAAGCGGTTGACGCCTGCGCGGAGTAGACTGCCTGTGCTACACCGACCGGATATGACAGGGGTGAGACGTTATCGGCCGGCGTTCGATAGCCACATGTCGTGGATGGACATTCTTCGCGAACGGAGAAAGTCGGGTGATGGCGGATCGTACGAAGCATGTCCGCGTATCCGGTTGGCTTTCGGCCATGCGGGTTTTCGCATGCATGGTGTGCGTGGCTTGTTTGCCTGGTTGCGCATCGCAGGGTGGTGGACATCTTTCGCGGCCTTCCGCCGAAGCGCTGCTCGAAAAAGCACAGAACTGGCAGGCCCAGGCCATCCGCGGACAGTCGGTGCGCGCTCAAGTGGATGCCTGGATGCATTGCGCCATGTCGGCGCACGAAGCCATGGCCGCCGACAAAGCGGCGACGGAAACGGCGGCCGGGCTGCTCGCGACGCAATGCAGTCGCGCTTACTTCGATCTGGTGGCGCAAGGTGACCCGATCACCGTGACGTTGGGTAAATCGTACTTGGGAGGCTTCGCTATCCACGTCGAATTCCGAGGCGTACCCGATAGCCTCGGCAAGAGCGTTTATCTGGAGCCTGCCGATCAGGTGCCGATGGCAGCGTTGGACGGCGTTCGCCATCAGCACACCGGCTTTGGCGTTCCGCTCGTGGCGTTTGCGTTGCCATGCTCCGATCGACCCATCTGTCGTCTCTATCCGCCGGAGGGTGTCTTTCGCCCGGTAACCATGTGGCTGGAGGCGCCGTCCGGTTCCGGTGATCATGACGACGCGCCTGTCCTGGTGCTGCAGAACCCCGTGGTCGAGCCTGAGCACGTCGCGGGCGCAAACCACTACGAGCTTGCCGAAGACGTATCGGCGCCGTTTGCGCAGCTGCGGGAGCGGACGAGCCTCAAGCGGCTAGCGTGGTGGGGCATGCTCGGCGGTGCGGAAATGGGAAAGCGTTCGGGTCTGTTTCTTCTGGACGACTACGATCCGAACAAGACGCCCATCATCATGATCCATGGGCTTGCCGGGAGCCCTGTGATTTGGACGCAATTGAGCAACGCGATCATGGGCGATCCGGAACTTCATCGGCGCTACCAGATCTGGCATATCGTGTATCAGTCCAATGCGCCGCTGTTGGTGGAGCGCTATCGCGTCCGGCACTACATCGACCAAGCCTGGGCCATCCTCGATCCGGACGGCCGCGCGCCGGCAAGGCAGGGTGTCGTGCTCATCGGGCACAGCATGGGCGGTGTGATTGCGCGATTGCTCTGTGCGCAAAGCACGCCGGAGGTATGGAACGCGGCTTTTTCCGTTCCGGTGGAAAGTCTGCATGCCGATGCGAACGATCTGGACGCACTCAAGAACGTTTTCCAGTTCAAACCGTATCCAGGTGTCGATGAGATCATCTTCATGGCCGCGCCGCAGCGCGGCAGCCCCGCAGCGGAAGGATTGCTGGGACGTGTGGTGGGGCTGTTGGCGTGGCATCACATCGAAGAGCTGGCGGGATTTGCACGCATCGCCGTGCAAAACCCGAAAGCCATTCAACCCGCAGTGTTATCGCTGCTTCAAACCGGCCGCATCACCAGCATCACCAGCCTGCGGCCCGACGAGCCCGTCACACTCGCAGACGAGAAGCTGATGCCAGCCGCTGGCGTGCGCTACGACACGATCGCCGGCGTGCTTCCGGGCGTCAAACCGCCGGGAGATGGCTTCGTGCCGTTGAGCAGCGCGCTGCTGCCCGGTTCCACGACGACCTTGATCATTCGCTCCGATCACAAGGTGCCGGAAAAGCCCGAGGCCATTGCGGACACATTGAAAATCCTGCGCGAGCACGACAAGCCGCACGATGTCGCGAGCAGTGCAACGCCTTAGCCGCGTGCGGGACGGCTCTTTTCATGGATGTGCAAGCGGCGGAGCAAGACAGGGTGTCCGTTGCGTGCCTTCAGGCTGAAGGCAATTCAACGCCGCCGCGTGCAGGCGCAGGATGCGGCGCAGTTCGATGATCGCTTGCGGCGTTTCCTGCACATCGTGCCAGGAAGGAACGGCCAGCTCCGAATCGGCACCATCGAGATGAGCGCTGGCGTAAGGCACCACGCCGTCGTCGGAATCCGACAACGGCACACCCGGCTTATACACGCCGACAATGGTGTGATAGCGCACGTCGGGCGACATGGGCAACGTGCTGGCGGCCTTGATGAAAGGGTCGGCGTCGCTGAGGTTGTCGATGCTGTTGGGCAAGCGCGACGGTTTGCCGGGCATGGTGTCTTTGCCCTGCATGTTGTCGGTGATGCCTTTGCCTTCTTCCAATAGCGTGATCGGCAGGCGGATCAGGTTGCCGATCCAGCGTGCCAGTTTCCATCGCGCCACCGGTGTACCGCGATGGGGGGCGGCGAGGAACACCGCGCGCGTTACCTGCGGCATCGGACTGAATTGCAGATACGGCGCGAGGCGCTGCCGCAGTTTCTGTTTGTCGGCATCGGAAAGATCGGGGCGGGCAGGAACCACGCTCCACAGCTTGTCATCGCTCGAAGACACCAGCAGGCGCGCGATAAGACCGCCCATGCTGTGCCCGATCAGCACGATATGGTTGGAAGCGACAGCGTTGCCCGATGGGTCGAAGTGATGCAAGGTGTCGTCGATGGCGCGGCGGATCTGCGCCAGGTTCGCCGCCACCGGCACGTTCGTGGGGTAGTACACCTCCCAGACCTGATAGGTGCGCCGCAATTGCGCGTCGCCCATCACTTCATTGACCACGTTGATCCATGCTTCCGGGCTGCTCGCCAGGCCGTGAAGCATGATGACGGTGAGTCGGTTGGGGTCGTAGGGTTGCATCAGCAACACTTCCGGCTTCGTCAACCCGCCACGTCCCAACAGCGAGCGTATCGATTGCCGTGCGAAGCCCGAGCGAGCCAGCCATACGCCGTAAGGTGCGGTGAAATTGGCCGAGAGCGGGATCGACTGGCCATCGAGCGTGATGGCGCCGTCAAGATAGGGATTTTTGGCGTATACGCGTACGTCGTTGGTCATGAGCACGCTGCTCAAGCTGTCGCCGGGAAATTCGAGCACGGCCGTCAGCGGCACGTAGTTCGGTTCGCGCCAAGGCTGATCGGTATCGCTCGGCATGGCGCCGATGGCAACGAATTCGGAGCCGAATCCATCGCGCCGATAAATGTTGCGCAGACCACGAAAGCGCAAGCCTTCGGCAGGAATCAGTTCCTTGGGGATGTAATCGCTGGAGCCCATGTAGACATCGGTGCTGGGCCTGAGCACGTTCCATCCGGCTACAGGGACACTGTTCCAGCCGGTGCCCAGCTCGGGAAGTCTTTTGAAAAATCCCTCGACCGCCTGTTGCACGGCGTAGTTGTAGAAATCCAGCACCTGCGATTGACGCATCTCGAACGCTCGCTCGCCCGGACTGCGCGCGGTGAAAAACAGATACGCATAGGCGTAGCGTGCCGACTGCAGATACTCATCCAGCGCCTGGTCGCTGGCTGGCTGGCCTTTGGCGTTGCGATCGGTCTGCAGCGCGTAGGCGAGCCACAATTCCGATAACGCGGAAAGACGGCGCTCATCGTCCAGTCCGTCGGTATAGAGAATGGTGTTGGTACAACGGGGGAAATTCGCGGCGCAGTCGTCGCGGCTCAGCGCCACGACATTGAGCGTCTGGACGGTGCTGTCGCTCAACGCCTGGTTGCTCAATACGTCGCTGCGACGCTGAGTGGCGTATTCCTTCGGCGTGATATGCCGCACGCCTACGATGTCGCAGCCAGCCGCCAGCAATAACGCTGCCAGTGCAACGACTCGGATGATCCAGATGGGGTGGCGGCCCTTCATCGATTCTTCCCTGGCAAGAAAGCAGGATGAGCGGTCGTTGCTATTCTATTATCCAAAGGTCGGCGGTTCGTGAGGTATCCCGTGATCGTGCGATGGATTTTCTACATCCTGATGACCTTGATTATCGCCATCTCCGGCACTTGGGGGGCACTGGCGTTGTGGTATCAGGCGGGTGCGAGCGTCGCGATTCGCGCGATAGTCGCCATCGCCTGGGCTGCCATGGTGCTGACCGTGTTGGTGTTGATGTGGTCCCGCCGCGGAGGCGGCGTGCCGGTGTTCGTCTACCTGCTGGCCGTCGCCGTGCTGCTGGCGTGGTGGGGCACGATTGCGCCATCCAATCATCGCGATTGGTCCGATGATGTCGCACGCATGTTGACGGGCAGCGTCGATGGCGATCGCGTCACGCTGTATAACGTGCGCAACTTCCACTGGCGATCCGACCAGGATTATGACGCACGCTGGGAAACGCGCAGCTATAACCTCGAACAGCTCGCGAGCGCGGACATCGTTCTTTCTTCGTGGGGCATGCCGGGTATTTCGCATGCGCTGATGTCGTTCGGGTTCGACGACGGTTCCCACGTGGTGTTCTCAGTGGAGATCCGCAAGCAGCGAGGACAGTCGTTTTCCTCGCTGGGCGGGTTCTTCAAACAGTTCGAGCGCACCGTCGTCGCTGCGGACGAGGGGGACATCATCCGTGTACGCACCAACGTACGCGGCGAAGACGATCATCTCTATCGGCTGCAGATGAGCAAACCAGCCATGCATGCGCTGTTCCTCGCCTACGTCAAGGAAGCCAATGAGCTTGCGGCCAAGCCGGCGTTCTACAATACGGCGACATCGAACTGCGTCACCATCGTGTACAACATGGCAAAGCAGATCGATCCCGGGCTTCCCTACGACTATCGCCTGCTGCTGACGGCATACTTGCCGAGCTATCTGTATCGCATTGGCGCGCTGGATACGCGCTACACGCTTGCGATGCTGACCCAGCAGGGCGATATCACCGCGCGTGCGCGGGCAACCGGCCCACAGGACGATTTCTCGCGCGCGATCCGTACGCCGCCCGAGCCGGGCGGCGAAGGTTCCTTGCCTCGAGGTCAATGACGATCGTCGGGACGTATCAGGGCACGCCACCGGCGCGTATCAGCGCCAGCACTTCGTAGCACGCACCCATGGTGTGGTAATCGGTCTTGCCCGCCGGACTTTTCTCGTCGCTATACGAGCGATTGTCGCGCGTCAGGATGCGGAACCACGCACCATGGCGATGATCGACCAGATGCTCCCATGCATAGGTCCACAGCTTTGCATACCATTGGTCGTAGCTGGCGTCGCCCGTGTTCGCGTGCAGCAGCGCCGCTGCGGCCAGCGATTCGGCCTGCACCCAGAAATACTTGTCGTCGTCGCAGATTGAACCATCCGGCGCAAAGCCGTAGCACATGCCGCCGTACTGGTTGTCCCACGAGCGTGCAAGTGCGGTATCGAACAAGTGGCGTGCGGTAGGCACGATCCACGATTCCTCGCGACCGCGTTCGAGCAGCAGCGGTTCGAGAATCATCAGCAGCTTGGCCCACTCCGTCTGGTGCCCGGGCTGGAAGCCCCAGGGACGGAACAGGTGCTTGGGATCGTCGCGGTGATAATCCCAGTCGACCGACCAGTCGACGTGGTAGTGCTCCCACACCAGGCCATCGGCGAGCGCGGCCTGGCGGCGGGTCATCGTGTCCGCGAGCGTGAGTGCTCGCTCCAGGTAACGCGGTTCGTCGCTGGCCTGATAGGCCGCCAGCATCGCTTCGCACATGTGCATGTTCGCGTTCTGGCCGCGATAGGTGCTGAAGTGCCAGTTCGCGTCGGCTTCGTCGCGGTAAAGCTTGGCATCGGCATCCCAGTAGCGCTGTTCGAGCAGCTGCCAGGTTTCGTCCATCCATGCGGCGGCTTCGCGAATACCTGCCTTCAGCGCGGTGGAATAGGCGAGCAGCACGAACGCGACGCCGTAGGCGTGATTGGTGCGGTCTTCGGGTTTGCCGTCGCGGATCGTCCACGCATAGCCGCCCGTCGTCGCATCGCGGTGCACATCGCGCAGGTAACGCAGGCCGTGTCGAGCCGCGTCGATGTATTCGGGCTTGCCGAACTCGATCGATGCCATCGCGTAGTTGAAAACGAAACGCGTGCTGCTCACCAGATGCCGATGGCTGGCGTCGTAGACGGTGCCGTCGTCGCGGAAATAATGAAAAAAGCCGCCGTTCGGGTCGATGGCGCGGGGGTGATAGAACGCCATCGTTTTCGCAATGTGGTCGCGCAGGAAGGCTTCGGAACGGAAATCGGGTGAGGCAGGTTGGGTCATGCGTGTGTCTCCATAAAGCGTTCTACCTCGCTGGCGCTCGGCATGGCCGCGAACGAGCCGTGCCGCGATACCGCCAAGGCACCACAGGCACTGGCATAGCGCAGCGTGGCGTGCAGGCGAGGTAGTGCACCCACCCATGCATCGAGGTTGGCGGGTGTGATGTCCTGGGCGGCCAACTGGAACAGCAGGCCGCCGACGAACGCATCGCCCGCGCCGGTGCTGTCGACCATGGGGACGCTGAAGCAGGGCAGTTCGCCTTCCGCATCCGGGTGATACCAGCGCAGCGGCTTTGCGCCGTCAGTGACCACCAGCAGGCGCGTGCAACCGTTCCAGAGACGATCGAGCACGGCCTGTGCGCCGTCGGTTGCAAGCCAGTCGAATTCTTCCGCGCTGAGTTTCACCACATCGGCAAGATGCAGCGCCGGCCATGCGTAGTGTCGTGGTTCGCTGTCGCGCGGCCAAAGTGCGGGGCGCAGATTCAGGTCGAAGCTGACCAGCGTGCCGGCGCGCCGTGCACGGTGCATGCCTTCCATCGTGGCCGCGGCAAGATTCGGGTCGGTCAGGCTGTTGGAGCACACATGGAACGCGGACGTGCTGTCGAAAGCATCGGGACGGAAATGTTCCGCGCGAAACAGCAGATCGGCGGACGGAGGGCGATAAAAGCTGAAACTGCGTTCGCCGTGCCCGTCCAGCGTCACAAACGCGAGTGCCGTGTTGGCCTCGCCGGTGCGGACCACATCGGCGGTGTCGACGCCCGCATGTTTCAAGCTGTGCAGCAGGAAATCGCCGAAACGGTCCTCGCCCAGCATGCCTGCAAAGCGCGCATGCCCGCCAAGCCGCGCCACCGCGACCGCTGCGTTGGCCGGCGCCCCGCCGGCAAAAGGAAGGAAATGTTTCGCAAAGCCATGGCCGTCGTTGCCTTCGCCATGCATGTCGATCAAAGCCTCGCCGAAGCAGAGGACGGAACGTTTCATCAATTAAACCCCGGAACTTCGTAATGCCGCTTGCATGGGCGGCGGATGGATTGCACGACCGTCACGGATACGTCATCCGTGCTGCGCATCGACTGGAGCAGTGCGGATATGCGAGCCGCGCAAACCGTAGAAGACGATGTAGGCGTAGCACAGCAAAGGCAGCAGGAACGCATGTTGCACGCCGATGTTGTCGGCCAGGAAACCTTGCAGGTAGGGCATCACGCCGCCACCCACAATGGCCATGATGAGCAAGCTGGACGCCTTGCCGGTAAGCGGCCCCATGCGCTCGATACCGAGCGAGAAAATGGTCGGGAACATGATCGAGTTGAACAGGCCGATTGCGACGATGCTGTACATCGCGAGCGCGCCGCTGGTGGTCATGGTGGTCAGTAGCAGCGCGATATTCACCAGAGAAAAGATCGCCAGCAATTTACGCGGCGATAAAGCGGCGAGTAGCCAGGAACCCAAGAAACGGCCGACCATCGCACCGCCCCAGTACAGCGATACATAGTTGGCGGCTTCTTGTTCGCTTATATGGCCGATGTTCGGCTGCGACAGATAGTTGACCATGAAACTGCCGATCGACACTTCTGCGCCCACGTAGAAAAAGATGCCCAGCACACCGAATAGCACGTGCGGATAGCGCAGTGCGTCGAGCAAGGTGTGATGGCTCTTGTCGGCCTTCTCGGTGCTTTCGTCCAGTGAGGGCAGATGAAACAACCAGACAAAGATGGCGAGAAGGATCAGTACCACGGCCAAGCCGATATACGGCAGTTGTACCGATTGTGCTTCTTGCAGGCGGTAGAGCGTTTGCTGCCGCGCGGACATCTGCGCGATATCGCTCGCGCCTTTTACTTGAGTGGACAGAATCAGCAGGCTTCCGAACCTTGGCGCGATTGTTGTGCCGAGGGAATTCAGTGCTTGTGCCAGCGTGAGTCGACTCGAGCTGGTTTTTTCAGGTCCCAGCAGTGCGACATAGGGATTGGCGGCGACCTGCAACACCGTGATACCGGTAGCCAGTACGAACAAGGCGCCAAGAAAAGCCGGGTAAAGGCGCATTCCTGCCGCTGGCCAGAAGCCGATTGCACCGATGCCGGCAATGATCAGCCCGGCGACGATGCTTTTTTTGTAGCCCAGATGCGCCACCAGCCGTCCCGCCGGCAGCGACATCAGGAAGTACGTACCGAAGAACGTGGACTGCACCAGCATCGCCCGCGCGTAGTTGAGTTCGAATACCGCCTTGAGATGCGGAATCAGAATGTCGTTGAGGCACGTCAGGAAACCCCACATGAAGAAGACCGTGGTAATCACGGTCAATGCCATCGGGTAATACGTGTAGCGCTCGCCCGACAATGACGATGCGGAAGACGGCGTAGGCGGCGGTGCGGTAAATGCCATGTGGTTTTCCGTAAGACTCAGGCGGCGTGTGGCGGGCAGCTGCTGTCGCGTACCAGCAATTGCACGGGAACGATGGTCTGGCGAGGCGAGGCGGAAGGTTCCTTCACACGCTGCAGGATCAACTCGGCCGCCTGGCGACCGCGATCGCGTGGCGTAACGGCCAAGGTGGTCAGCGGTGGCGCGCTGACGGCAGCCTCGGCGATGTCGTCGAAGCCGGTGAGTGCAAAATCGCGCCCCGGCTGCAGCCCGCGCTGATGCAAGCCGAGCATCAGACCCAAGGCCACCGCATCGTTGTAGCAGACCGCTGCCGTGGGTGCCGTTGCGCCGGTAAAAAGCTGATCGCATTGCGCCACCGCATCCAGGCGATTGGGAATGCACTCCACCATCCATTGCGGTTCCACGGGCAGGCCTGCCGCGCGCATCGCTTCCATATAACCGGCGCGACGCTGCTTGCAGGAACTGGAGCCCAGATGCCCGCCGTAGAACGCGATGCGGCGATGACCTTGCGCGATCAGATGTTCGGTGGCCATGCGCGCACCGCGCTGGTTGTCCAGGAAAAGGCGGTCCCAGTGATCGCAGGCGGAGATATCGCCGCTCACTTCGCGGTTGAATAACAACAGCGGCGTCTGCGTGCCGACGGCGCCGAGGATTTGTTCCGCGTCGCTGCCTTCCGCCGGCGAAAGAATGATGCCGGCGGGGCCGTGCTCCATCAGCGAACCCAGCACGGCCAGTTCGCGCTCGGTCGATTCGCCGGTGCTGCCCAGCAGGGTGACGAAGCCCGTGTTGCCCAGGATTTCATCGACACCGGCCGCGAACTCCGCAAAGAACGGGTTGGCCAGGTCGTTGAGCACCAGGGCGATGCTCGAGGAGGTGCGACGGCGCAGATTCGCCGCGGCACGGTTGTAGACGTAGCCCTGCCGGCGCAATTCTTCTTCCACGCGGGCGCGCGTGTGCTTGTTGACCAGCGGGCTGCCCCGCAGGACCAATGAGACAGTCGCGCGGGAGACGTCGCAACCCGCGGCAATGTCGCTAAGGGTGACCTTTCGGCCGACCGGCGGTATGTTCCCCATTTATGCCTGATCCTTGCGTTTGGAACGATCCAAATTTACCTGAATTGGCATTTTTACGATCACGCACTGCAACATGCCAAGAATACCCGGCAATGCTAGCGTGCCGCGTTTAGAACGATCCAAAACCATCTATCGGCCCCTCCCCATGATCTTTCGCCCGATTTGTTCCTGTTTTTCCGTACTTATGGCGGCATCGCTCGGCGGGTTGCTCGTCACCCCCTCCCACGCCGCCGAGCAGCATGCGGCAGAGGTTGATCCTCGCATAGGTACCGGGGGAGATGGTCATCTCTTTCCGGGTGCGACGGTGCCCTTCGGCATGATCCAGCTCTCGCCGGATACGGCCATGCCGGACTTCAAGCATGCCTATAAATGGGCGGCAGGCTACCAGTATGGCGATCCCACCATCATGGGCTTCTCGCATACCCATTTTTCCGGGTCCGGCCATTCGGACCTGGGGGATGTCCTGGTCATGCCGATCGCCGGGGACGTTAAGCTCGATCCGGACGACGAAAAGGTGCCAGGCAGCGGCTATCGCTCGCGTTTCGATCATGCGACCGAGGTGGAACACCCCGGCTACTACGCCGTCACCCTGAGCGACTACGACGTGCGCGCCGAACTGACGGCCAGCCGCCGCGTGGGCTGGCATCGCTACACCTTCCCCGTCGGGAAGCCGGCCCATCTGCTGCTGGATCTGCGTCCCAGCATCTACGACTACGCCGGCAAGGTCCTGTGGTCGAACCTGCAGGTCCGGGCCGATGGCACGGTCACCGGCTGCCGCACGACGCGCGGTTGGGCTCCCGGCCGCGAGCTGTGCTTTGCCATGCGCTTCAACCAGCCGATGACCTCGCGCGAGCTCTACAACCGCGAAACCGATCTCGTCTACAAGGGCTTCAAGGGCCCCGGCAATCAGCCGCAGGACCAGAACGCGCAGAACGGCCGCGCGCTGGTCGGCGTCTTCGATTTCGGCGATCTGAGGCAGCCGCTACTTGTAAAGGTCGCGGTGTCCTCGGTCAGCGAAGCCAATGCCATCGCCAATCTCGATCAGGACGGCAAGGGCTGGGATTTCGATGCCCGTCGCGCGGATGCCACCGTGGCATGGAACAAGGCGCTGGCCCCCATCGATGTCGATGGATCGCAGACCTTGCGCACGCAGTTCTACACCGCGCTCTATCACGCGATGATCGCGCCGAACCTGAGCATGGACGTCAACGGCGAATTCCGCGGTCCGGATCATCAGGTGCATCACGCGGACGGCTTCGATTTCTATTCCAGCTGGTCGATGTGGGATGTCTATCGCGCGCAACAGCCGTTGTTGATCCTGCTTCATCCTGATCGCACCGTGGATTTCGTGCGCTCGCTGATTGCGTCGCAGCAGGCCAGTCCGTTCGGCATGTTGCCGGTGTGGGCGTATCAAGGCCTGGAAACCTGGTGCATGACGGGCTACCACGCCGTCGCGATCATTGCCGATGCCTACGTCAAGGGCATTCGCGGCTTCGATGCCGACAAGGCGATGAAGGCGATGGTGTCGACCGCCACCTATGGCGATTACGGCGATCTGGCCGATTACATGAAGCTCGGCTACGTGCCGATCGACAAGGAAGTGGAGGGCGGCTCCAAGACCCAGGAATATGCCTATGACGACTGGGCGATCGCGCAGATGGCCAAGGCGATGGGCAAGAACGACATCGCGGCGACGTTCGACAAGCGTGCCACCAACTGGCGCAACGTGTGGGATCCGAAAACCGGCTTCATGCGCGCCAAACTGAGCAACGGCCAGTTCCGCGAGCCCTTCGATCCCACCAGCGCGGGCTATGGCGATGACTACACCGAAGCGAACGCCTGGCAGTACTCGTGGTATGTGCCGCAGGACGTGGCCGCCCTGATCACCGCGATGGGCGGCGACCAGGCCTTCGATCACAAGCTCGATGAAATGTTCGATGCCAAGGTCGATCCGTCCATCTTCAAGAATGTGGAAGACATCACCGGGCTGATCGGCTGGTATGCGCACGGTAACGAACCGAGCCATCACATTGCCTATCTGTACGACTACGCCGGCGAGCCGTGGAAAACGCAGCAGCGGCTCAAGCAGATCATGGACAACGAATATGGTCCGGGTCCGGCCGGCCTGATCGGCAATGACGATCTTGGCCAGATGTCGGCCTGGTACATCTTCACCGCGCTCGGTTTTTATCCGGTCACGCCGGCCAGCGACGAGTACGCGATCGGCCGGCCCTTCGTGCCGCGTGCCGCGATCCACTTGAACAACGGGCACACCTTTACCATCACCGCCTCGCCGATGGACGCGGCGCATCCGTACGTGGGCGAGGTCACGCTCAACGGCAAGCCGCTCGATCGCGTCTATCTGAAGCATGCCGACATCCTTGCCGGCGGTGAGCTGCATTTCACGATGCAGGCCGACCCCAACAAGAGCTGGGGGCAGGCGATTTCCGCGCGTCCGACGTCGATGAGCCCGTATTCGCGCTGAATTTGGCACGATAGAAGAGCCTGTCCTCATAGTCCACGTAGCCCGCGTTGTCACCGAATGGCCGTCAGGTGGTAGCGCGTGGCGCAGCGCCAGACTGGCTGTCTGGTCAAGCCGCGCGCTGCCGCATGGCGGCCACTCCGACACAACCCGAAGGGCCGGGTCTGTTTGCCCGTCATCCTGCGTCCTCGCTCGGTTACGTATCGACATACGCTCCCTCGCTCCTCCTTGGCTTGCGGGCAAACAGCTCCCGGCGCGGGCCACGCGGACTATGAGGACAGGCTCTACGGCCCGTTGATGCCGCACCGGCATCGACGGGCTGGTCAGTTTGGGCGAACATGCTCAGAATGCATGCATCATGCCGGATGCGCATGTCGGTCAGGGGCCATCAATGATCCGCGCGGGGGTGCGACAAGTAGCAGCGTTACGTTGGCGCACCGGCGGGCTGTTGTTTGCCGTACTTGTGATTGTCGCCCTGCCGTACATGATTACGCGTGGTGGCTCGCAGCAATCCCTTGCCGCAGGCGAACTGGTCACCCGTGCGGCGCAGGTGCAGACCCTCGTTTATCGCATCGCCGACCAGACGCACGACGGCGAATCGGCCGTGCAGCATCTCGTGGCCGGCGATCCCTACAAGCAATCCGAGACGGTTGCCCAGGCCACGGGAAAAACCGTGCCGCCGCTGTTGGACGAATTGCGCCGCCTGGCCGTCGATTCCCCGGAGCAGGAACACCTCGTCGAGCGTCTGAGCGAGGTGGAGGAAGGCCGTCTGGCGTTGGTGCAGCAGGCGCTGCAGCGCTATCGGCAGGACGACCGCGCCGGTGCCGAGCAGGCGCTGCGCGACGCCGGCGAGCTGTACGAGATCGACGGTCTCGTCGACAAGATCGTCGGCAATGCGGAACAGACACTGCAGAAGCGTCACCTGGATGCCCAGCAGCAGTCCGTCAACAATCGCCTGGTGCTGGCGCTGACCGCTGCGGCCCAGTTGCTGATGCTGACCATCGTAGTGGTGGTGTCCGAGCGTCAGATCGGCAGGCGGCTGCAGGCGGAAATCCGCGAGCGGCAAGCCGTGCAGCGTTCGCAGATGATTCTTCAGGCCGTGCGCGAACCCATTGCGCTGCTCGACAACAACCTGTGCACGCTGCTGGTGAACGCGGCTTTCAGCGAGCTGTACGGCGTGGCCGAAGACAGCCGTACGGAACACCTCGACGATATCGGGCAGGGCGCGTGGGCCGACGAAGTGCTGCAACAGCGCCTGCGCGACGTGCTGTCGCGCGACCGCGAACTCTGGGATTTCGAACTCACCCAGCGCACCATTGACGGCGTCGAGCGGCATGTCGTGATCAATGCGCGTCGCCTGCAGCAGCAAGACAGCGAAAGTCCGGCCTTGCTGCTGACCGTGAGCGACGTAACCGCGCGCGCACTGGTCGAGCAGCAGATCAAGGAACTCAATCACCAGCTCGAAAGCAAAGTGACGCAGATTTCCGACGTCAACCGCGAGCTGGAGGCCTTCAGCTATTCCGTATCCCACGATCTGCGCGCGCCGCTGCGGCACATCACGGCCTTCGCGCAAAAGCTTGAGCATCACCTGGGAGACGGCGTCGACGAGACCACGCGCCATTACCTGGGCGTGATTCGCGATGCCTCCCGGCGCATGGCGCAGCTGATTGAAGATCTCCTGGTCTTTTCGCGCCTCGGGCGAGGTGCGTTGCGCCTACAGGCGGTCGACATGCAGGCGCTGGTCGAGGAGGCGCGCCTGTTGGCCGAAGCAGAGGCGCATGGGCGCCGTATCGAGTGGAACATCGAGTCGCTGCCGGTCGTGGTGGGCGACGAAAGCATGTTGCGCACGGTGTGGCAGAACCTGATCGGCAACGCGGTCAAGTACACCGGCCAGCGCGATGTGGCGCAGATCGATGTGTCGGTCCAGCGGGATGGTGCCGGCGACTACGAATTCACCGTGGCCGACAACGGCGCGGGTTTCGATATGCGCTACGTTGACAAGCTTTTTGGTGTATTCCAACGCCTGCACAAGGCCAGCGAATTTCCGGGCAACGGAATCGGCCTTGCCAACGTCCGGCGCATCGTCATGCGTCATGGCGGCCAGGTTCGGGCGGAAGGTGAGCCCGGGCAGGGCGCGAAGTTCCACTTCACCTTGTCGGGGATCGATCCACCGACGGCTGACGGATGGTTATCACCATGAGGCACGGTCCATTGCGCACGATTTTGCTGGTCGAAGACAGCCCGGTGGATGCCGAGATGACGGTGGATGCGTTGCGCGACGCCAACCTCGCCAATCCGGTCGTTCATGTCGAGGATGGTGTCGATTGCATGGATTGGCTGTATGCGCGCGGCGCATTCGCTCACCGCCAGGGAGACGATCCGGCGGTGGTGTTGCTCGACATCAAGATGCCGCGCATGAACGGCCTGGAAGTCCTCACCCAGATGCGCGCGGACGATCGGTTCCGACGCACGCCGGTGGTAATCCTGTCCTCCTCGCGCGAGGAAAGCGATCTCGTGCACAGCTGGGATCTGGGCGTGAACGCCTATGTCATCAAGCCGGTCGATGTCGAGCAGTTTTTCCAGGCGGTGCGTACGCTGGGCCAGTTCTGGGGGGTGCTCAACCAGGCGCCGGACTCGGAATAGGTAGGGTTCTACCGGGCACGGCGCGTTGAAATATGATGGCTAGGGTGACCGAAGAAGGCCCGCAGGATGCCGGACAAGTCCAACCATCAACGTTCGCTGTCTCGCATACGGATTCTGCAGGTCGAGGACAGTCCGCTTGACGCCGAGCTGATCCTCACTGAGCTGCAGGCCGATGGCATCGACTACGACGTCCGTCTGGTCGACGACGAGCCGGCCTACCTGCAGGCGCTGGAACGGTTCAGGCCGGACATCGTGTTGTCGGATCTGAGCATGCCCGGCTTTTCCGGCCAGCGTGCGCTCGAGCTGTTGCAGGATCATGGCGCGGGCATCCCCTTCATCTACGTATCGGCCACGCTCGGCGAAGAAGCGGCCGTTGAAGCGTTGCGCGAAGGCGCCACCGATTACATCCTCAAGCAGAATCCGGCGCGCCTGGCGAGCGCCGTGCGCCGCGCGTTGCGCGAGGCCGAAGAGCAGCGCGCACGCGCCTATGCCGAGGCCGAACTGATCCGCGTCCAGCGGTTCGAAAGCCTTGCGATGCTTGCCGGCGGTCTCAGCCACGACCTGCGCAACCTGCTGCAGCCGCTGCTCCTGGCAGGAGACAGCCTGCTGGATTACCAGGACGATCCGCGTCTGGCACGACTGGGTGCCCTGGTGCGCGACTGCGGGCGGCGCGGCATCGAGATGGTGCAGTCCATGCTCTCGTTCGCGCGGGGTGCGCGGCGTGCCGAACAGGTGCGGGCGCGGGCCTTGGTCGACGCGCTTGCCCTGCTGTTGCAAGGGAGCGTGCCGCGCTCCGTACATCTGGATATCGAAGTGGCCGATGCCGAACTCGCGTTCGAAGGCAACCACACCGAATTGCAGCAATGCCTGCTCAATCTTTGCCTCAACGCCATCCAGGCCATGCCCCAGGGTGGCGTGCTGCGTGTCGTGACAAGTCGTGTTCATCTGGATGGCGGCTTTTTCGAGGACGGCGAAGAAGCGCTGCCCGGCGACTTCGCCCGATTGTCGGTCACCGACACCGGACAGGGCATGTCCGAAGAAGTGCGCAAGCGACTGTTCGAGCCGTTTTTCACTACCAAGGAAGGCGGTACGGGACTGGGGCTGTTGTCATGCCGGCGTATCGTGGCCAGTCACGGCGGCGTGATGCGCCTGGATAGCATCCTTGGCGAAGGGAGCTGCTTCGATATCTATATCCCGCTGACGCGCCCTGTGGTCGACGCATCGGAACGGGGCGAGGTCGATGCCGGCCTGCATGGCAATGCCGAGCACGTTTTGCTGGTGGTGGAGGAGGCGGGCCAGCTCACGCTGCTGACGGATACGCTCGATACCTGGGGCTATGAAGTGCACGCCAGCCAGAGCGGCACCGCGGCCCTGCAGTGGATCGAAGCCTGCGGTCTGCCCGACCTGGTGGTGATGGACGGCGACATGAGCCTTTTCTCCAGCGAACGCACGCTGGCGGCGCTGAGCGAATACGGCTATCACAACGGCGTGCTCATGCTTTGCCGGGCGGATGATCCGCCCCATGCCGGACTGCTGCCCATACCCGGACAATTGCGTCGCCTGGACAAGCCCGTGAGCACACGTGCACTGCTGCAAGCCGTGCGGGAATCGCTGCGTGCCGACGCAGCGAAACAGCACCGCCACCGCGACGCCTTTTAGCGGCGGTCAGTCGATCCCGAGCTTTTTGAGCTTGTAGCGCAGGGCGCGGAACGTGATTCCCAGCTTTCGCGCCGCGGCGGTCTTGTTGTAGCGCGACTCTTCCAGCGCTTTCATGATCGCCGTGCGTTCGAGATTGCTGATGTAGTCGTCCAACCCCACGTCGCTGGCGGGTGCATGCGCGGGTGGCGAAGCGGGGATGGTGCCGTGTGCCGCGCCGGACACCGCGGAGTGCCCATGCATGGCTACGGAAGGCTCCGCGGCTTGACGCGGTGTACGTTGCGGGAGCATCAGGTCGCTGGCATCGACGCGATCACCATCGCACATGGCGACGGCGCGCTCGAGAATGTTTTCCAGCTCGCGCACGTTGCCCGGAAAGTCGTAATCCTCCAGCGCCTGGCGTGCTTCAGGCAGCAGGCGCACCGGCGTCCCGCCGCTCTTGTTAGCCAACTGCTTGAGCACGAAGTCGGCGAGCAGCGGCACGTCGCCACGGCGCTCGCGCAGTGGCGGCACGCGCAGCTCGATGACGTTGATGCGATAGAACAGGTCCTGGCGGAACTGTCCCTGGTCGACCAGCGCCGCCAGGTTCTTGTGCGTCGCCGAAAGGATACGCACGTCCACGGCGATTTCTTCACGCGCGCCGATCGGCCGCACGGCTTTTTCCTGGATCGCACGCAGAAGCTTTACTTGCATGTGCAGCGGCAGCTCGGCCACTTCGTCCAGGAACAACGTACCGCCGTGGGCGGCCTGGAACAGGCCTTCCTTGTCGGCGACCGCGCCGGTGAAGCTGCCTCTGCGATGGCCGAAGAATTCGCTTTCCATCAGTTCGGAAGGGATGGCGCCGCAGTTCACCGGCACGAATGGGCCGGTCGCGCGCGGCCCTTGTTCGTGGATCAGTCGAGCGACCAGCTCCTTGCCCACGCCCGATTCGCCGGCGATGTAGACCGGCGCCTGGTTGCGGGCCAGTTTGCCGATGGTGCTGCGCACCTGCTGCATCGTGGCGGAATCGCCGATGAGGCGATCACTGAAGCCCGTTGCCGGACCGCCAGCGGTCGCACCCGTGCGCTTCTCTTCGGCAAGTTTCAGCGCGGTGCGAACCAGCCGGCGCAACATCTGGATATCGACCGGCTTGGAGACGAAGTCGAAAGCGCCTGCCTTCAATGCCGTGACGGCCGCGTCAACGTTGCCGTAGGCCGTGATCATGGCCACGGGCGTCTGGTCGTAGTCGGCGGCAATCAGCTCGATGACTTCCTGGCCGCTGCCGTCGGGCAGGCGCATGTCGGTGAAGCACAGGTCGTAGTGGCGCTCGGCCAGTGCGTGGCGGGCTTCCGCCACAGTGCCTACCGCATCGACCTTCAGGTCCATGCGGCCAAGCGTGATGGTTAACAGTTCGCGGATATCGCGTTCGTCGTCGATGACCAGTACGGTCTGTTGGCTCATGATTCAGAGGCGAGGGTGGGTTGTCGTTCAGGATACTCGCGGCACTCGCAAGTGGCAAAGCATGAAGTGTGTGCGTCGCGTCAACGACCCAGGTGATGTAGGAAAAAGTGGACGATGACGCGATAGGCATCTTTCGATTCCGGCAGCTCCGGGTCGGAGAAGAAGGAGTGCCACATGCCCTCCCAGACATGCAGTTCCGTCTCGGCTCCGGCCTTGTCGAGCAGTTGCTGGCTGTAGATCACCGAGCTCATGGTCATGTCGCGCGTGCCGGTGATCAGCAGGGTGGGCGGGAATTTGGCCAGCAGGGCGGGCGACAGCCCCGGCTGCACCAGCGGATCATCCGGGTTGGCGCCATGAAAGTAGGGCAGGTCTGCCAGGCCCGTCGGGTGCGTGGGCACACCCTGGCCATTCAGCGCGGGGGAGAAGTAGGCCGAGTCGCCTTTCACATCGACGAGCGAACCGCAGAACATTCCGATGGCGCCGGGCGTCGGGAGTTTGTCGGTGACGAGGCGTGCGACCACCTCGCCCGTGAGGATGCCACCGGCCGAGCAGCCGTAGATGCCGATGTCGGCAGCTTTGTATTGCTTGAGCAGCGCGCGATAGACCGCTTCGACGTCATCGCTGGCGGCCGGGAACGTATGCTCGGGCCCCTGCCGGTAATCCACGCTGATCACCTTGATGCGGCCGATGCTGGCAATCGGAATGGATTCCACCAGGCCGCCGCTGTGTGCTCCCCACAGGAAACCGCCGCCGTGCAAGTTGATCAGCACACGGTCGCGATTCTCTGGCGACACGCCTTGCGCTGGCATCACGACGTCCGTGCCGACGCCGGCTATCGTTTCGCTGCGGATTTTTACCGGGTAGAGCTTTTCCATGCGCGCGGCACGGTCGCTGTTCATGCGGTCGTAGAACGCGCGGCTCTGCTCGATGGGGGCGGTGATCGGCGGAGCCTTGCTCCCTGCGGCCAGCATTTTCGGGAAGAAGGCGCGTGCTTCGGGCGAGGCCAGGCTTGAATACGGAATGGTGCCTGTAGGCGACGTGACGCTGCCATCGGCGTGAAATAGCGTTGGCGATGCCTCTTGCGCGCGGAGCGTTGTGCCGATCAGGCCGGCACATAGCAGGATGGACGATGCAACAAGCGACAGGCGTAATGCATGCATGATGCCTTTTCCTTGATTCGGTGACAGCGAAACGCCGCGCTCCCTCTACTCGTCATTGACCCGCTTCACAACAGCGAAGCGGGTCAATGACGGTGAGGGGATGGCAGGTTATGGCGTGGTTCCAGTCGCTTTGCCGGCGGCGGAAGATTTTTCGGCTGCGCCGTCAAGCACTCCCTGCATCTTCAAGTACACCGCATTGGTCCAACCGAAACCGATGACGTTTTGCGAGTAGCCGGCAGTCACCTTCACATCGGCGTTGCCCAGCTTCATGTTGTACTTCTCGCGGATGGTGCCGTCGGCGGCAAAGCTGCGATCGATCGTCGCATCGAATTTCTTTGCGATGCGTTGCGCATCGTCGTGAAAGCCGTAGGCATCCAGCCCGGACACCGCGAGCCAGTTGGTCGGCGCCCAGCCGAAGGGACTGTTCCACTGCACGCCGCTCGGCAGATTGTCCATCGCCAGGCCGCCCGGCAATTCGAAGAGGGGAAGCTTGCCGCGAACCGATGCCGCCTGTTCCTTCGATGCCGCGCCTGCCCACAATAGGTAGAACGTTGTGAGATACGGCGCATCGGAAGGTTTGCCCGCAACGAAGTCGTAATCGCGATACATGCCGGATTCGGGCCGCCACAGGTATTTGTTCATCGCGGCTTTGCGCGCGGCGGCGGCCTGGCTCCAGCGTTCGGCATCTGCTGTCTTGCCCAGTTGCACGGCGAAATCGTGCAGATCCAGTTCGTAGCGATACAGCAGGCTGTTCAGGCCCACCGCTGCGTAGTGGTGCGTGGAGCCGCCGAACGGGCCGAAGTGGAAGTTGGTATCGAAGCCCGATTCGCGCATCGCGCGATCGCCGTGGTAGTAGTCGGCCGTCAGCCGGTAACCATCCACCCAGTTGCCGGCGCACACTTTCGATGCGCGCACATCGCAACTCTCCGTCTTCAGGCGAGCGGCCTCGGCATCGTCCGGGTGCTCGGATGCCTTCAGCAGATAGCCGGGATTTTCGGATGGATGCGCGATCAGCCACTTGATCACACCGCGATAGAACTCGCTGTCCTGCGCCTCAAGCACCGGACCGCTGCCCAGATCGTAGTAGCGAGCCAATCCGGTGTCGCCCGCCCGGTGTTCGGAGCGCGTCCATATCTCATAGTTGCGCACTGCGAGCGGATACGCTTTCTCCAGCCACGCACGCTTCTCTTCGGTGTTATGGAAACTGGCGGGATCGTCGAGCAGCGCCACCATCATGGCGGAGAGGAAGGGGGGCTGCGAGCGGCTGAGGTAATAAGTGCGGTTCGCGTTCAGCACACCGCCGTAGTACTGCACTTCAAACAGCGCGTTGTCGACCATGTCGCGCGCAAGATCGATGCGATGATCGGCGACCAGGCCGAGCATGATGAAATAACTGTCCCAGCCGTACATTTCGTTGAAGAAGCCGCCGGGCACGACATACGGATGAGGTAGATAAAGCAGGCCTTGCACCGGAAGCGTGGTTGCGTCGATATCGCCAAGCTGGTCGATGGCTTTCGGTAACGCGCGCACGTCGACATTGCAGCGCTTGCCTATCTGGCCAAGCTCGGCCGACATGGGGAATTGCGACGGGACATAAAGCACGGGGCGCGTCAGCAGCTTGGGGTCCGCCAGCGATGCGCAATCGTCCATGGAGCGCGTCAACGTGGTCCAGGCCTTGTCGATATAGGCGCGTGTCTTGGCGGGATCGGGCTTTGCCGCCATGGCGGTTGACGCAAGGGTTGCCGACAACAACAAGGTGGCAAGGCGCCATCCGGTGCGGTGCGTCGAAGCAAATGGAGAGGCGTTCATGCAGGCAGTGTGCTGGATGTTTTTCATGTCTGTTCCCCATTCATGGCGGTCGGCGATGGTGGTGGGCGGTAGTCGGCCGCGTGATGCAGCGTTTTCGCGCTACAGCGTCTTGCGAACCAATGTTGCCTTTCCATCGGCGCCGCGTTGGACGGTGATGTCGTACTGCTTGCCCTGGAAACTGACGCGTTTCAGCGTCAGCGATGTCCACGTGGGAGGCAGCGTCGGTGCATACGCCTGATCTAGACCCTTGTCGTCGATGC
Organism: Dyella psychrodurans; assembly: GCF_003363265.1. GTDB lineage: Bacteria > Pseudomonadota > Gammaproteobacteria > Xanthomonadales > Rhodanobacteraceae > Dyella_B > Dyella_B psychrodurans. The sequence goes on from NZ_QRBF01000002.1 coordinate 90,446, forward strand.
GCAAGCCTGTCAATCCGTACAGCATGCTCTGCAGGAAGCCCGCGGATGTGGCGAGGATGTAGCCGGCATTATTGGCCACGGTTTCCGTGCGCACGTTGAACGGTGGCTTTAGGAAGCCCACCAGATTGCGCTGAATCCAGTCGCCGGCGGCTTTTGCATCGCCCAGCTCCGAAGCGCCGACGGCGAGCATCACCATCATCATTTCGTTCGGATCGTCGCCGTGGACCTTTAGTTCGTGCAGTTGGAAGTCGAAGTCGTTGCGGCGCACTGCCTCCGACATCGGCAAGTCGAGATTCGGATACATCAGCCATGCCAGCGAAGATCCCATCCAAGTGATCTTGTCGTGCGGCACGGACGCATCGAAATCGAGGTGGCGCTGTTCCTGGTCGAGGAACGGTACGTACATCTTGGCCACGATGTCGCCCCATGTCGGGTCCGCCGGTTCGCCGACTTTCTTTGCCGCTTCGATAGCGATTTGCAACGCTTTGCGTGCAGCGGCATTGGTGAACGAGTCGTTGGGAACGTCGTCGTAGGCCTCGTCGGGCGAGGTGACGTGCAGGATCTCGTAGCGGTCCTTGGCCCGATCGTAGGTGACGCGACTGGCCCAGAACTGCGCGACCTCGCGGATCACCGGCCAGCCGTATTGCTTCAGCCACGCATCGTCGCCACTGGCAAGGTAGTACTGCCACTGCGCGATGGCGATGTCGGCGTTGACGTGAATTTCGCGGTACACGCCGTACGCAAAGTGTGGCGTGTTGTCGACGCCAGTCTGCGGATCGGCTTCCCACGGATACATCGTGCCTTTGGCGCCGTACTGGATGGCGCGTTCGCGCGCAGGCTGCATGGTGCGGTTGCGGAACATCACGATCGGCTTGGCGCGTTCGGGGTGGAGCAGAAGCAATGCAGGGAATACCCAAGAGTCGCTGTCCCAGAACGCGTGGCCGGCGTAGTTGGGCGTGAGCGCACAGGCGCCCATCGGCCATGCCGTGCCCACGGTGCTGTTGGAAAGCAGGTAGTAAAGATCGGAGTGAATGGCTTTCTGCACCTGCGGATCGCCATCCACCACGATGTCCGACTTCCAAAGTTCGTGCCATGCGGCCTGATGCCGGGCGAGCAAGGCCGAAAAGCCGGTCTGTCGCGCCTGCTTGGCGAGCGCCACATCGTCTTTGGCTGTGCCACCCCAGTCCTGGCGAGATGCGGCAAGGTATTTGGTGAATGTGTAGGTGGTGCCTTTCGTCACCTTGGCCGTGATGTGCAGCGAGAGCAGATGGCTGGTCTTTTCCAGTTGCACGTTTTCAACGGTCAGCGCCGACGGCAATGCGATGGCTGCGGCTTCCGCCATGCTGAGACCTTCCTTGGCGCGGCCATCGAGCCATAGTGTCAACGTCCTGGTGTCGCCATCGCTTGAGAGCACCTGCGTGTAGCCGGGATACCAGACGGCGGCGCGGTCGGGCGTCGGTGCCGGTTTGTTGTCCAGATTTTGTCCGCTGGCAATGACCGCGGCGATCATCTGATCGCCGGTCATGCTGCCGATCGGGAGGCGCGGCTGATATTCGGACCACAGTCGAATCGGGAAGGTGAGTTCGACGCTCCCGTCGAAGTGCGGCGTGATCGAGATTTGTGTGGCAGCGAGATGAGCGTCGGCCTGGCTGACGAAGGTGACGACTTGCACGTCCGTCGATTTGTTCGCGTAGTCGAAGCGATAGCGCGTGGTCAGCGTACCGTCGTGCATGTCCAGCGTCTGCGAGTAATCCGCGAAGATCTTGCTGTCCAGTCGCGTGGAATTGATCCAGCCGCCGCCCGGGTTGTAGTCGATCTCGCTCCAGCCGGGAATGGCGGCGGGACGTGAAACGTCCTCCTTGCTGTAATCCATGAACGCGACCATGTAGGCGCGGGAAGGCTCGGTGCCGCGCGGCGAGGTCATCGTGGAGAAATAGCCGTTCGCCAGATAGCTGGGAAAGTAGGTGCCGAAATCCTTGGAAGATGCCGTGAGCGTAAAGCTCGGGTCCGTCGCGGCGTGCGCCAGCGGCGCAGAGCTGGCGGCGAAAAGAAACAGTGCGGCAAAGCCGATGTTGCGAAAAGTCATGGAAGCTCCAGCAATGACACGCGTTGCACTCTCCGGTTCACGCAACGCTATTTGGCGATAAGGCTTGTGATGCTCGCCGTTTTCGTTCCCGCGCGGTCGGTCTCGCGCTTGAAGAAGAACAGGGTGATCAGAATCAGCGACATGGGGACCAGCGAAAAATAGAACGCGTGAATCCCGTCGAAGCGCGAGAAGACGATGGCGGTGATGCGTGAGCCGAGCGTTCCACCCAGCGCCGAAAAAATGACGATCAGGCCCGTCATGGCGGCATGCGAAGGTTTCGGCAGAGAGCTCAGCGCGACCGAGTTGATTACCGGATAGATCGGCGCCATCAACAGGCCAATCAGCGGGATCAGGTAGGCAGCGACCGGCGCATTGAACCAGCCGACGTTCGCACGCGCCGTCACGCCGTGCGCAAGCGGCAGGGTCAGCATGACCAGCAGGCCCATGCCGACAACGCAAAGATTCAGCAGCGCATACCAGGGCAGACGGCGAAGCAGCTGCCCCGCCACGATCCGGCCGATGGCCGATGCCGCGGCCAGGATCGTCGCCAGCTGGATGCTCATGGCGTTGGGCAGCTTGAGGATCTCGTTGTTGAAGGTGGGCAGCCAGGTGCTGAAGCTTTGTTCGATCAGCACATAGAGGAAAGCGGAAGCCAGGAACACGTAGACCAGCGGACGCAGAAACAAGTGCAACATCTCGAGCAGCGATCCGTGCATCGACTTGGTTTCTTCCGTGCGTGCCGCGGATTCGTCGAGGTTCGACGTGGCAAGCAGCGCGATCACCAGCACGCAGACGACAACAAGAACCCAGTACACGTTGAGCCAGGATGGATTCGCAGGCGACTGACGATCGACGAACGCGCTGAACAGCCAGCCGGCGATCAGCACGCCCACCATGAACAAGCCTTCGATGGTGTTGGTGAGACGACCGTGTTCGGCCCGGTCGTTGGTGAGCAGGCCGATGGACGAATAGACCGATACCTTGGTCAGCGCGAACGAGACGCCCACGCAGGTGAACAACAGTTCCGTGGTGTGAAAACCCGGATACAACGGCATCAGCGCGCACGCGAAGGCGACAATGCCCAGTGCGATCATCATCGCGCGCCGAAAGCCCAGCAGGGGAAGAAACGAAGCAACCAGAAAGGACGTCAGCGCAATCGGCAGGTCCTTGAACAATTCCAGCAAACTCGCCTGTGGCTTGTCGACGCCGAAGGTATATATCGACTGCAGGATGACCGTGCCGACGCTGTTGAGCAGAATCGCGAAGACCATGTAGATCAGGGCCAACGCAGCGGTCATGCGGAATCGATTCATGGCGACCTGCTTGGATAGGTGCGTGGGCGAAAACGCGAAACGTCAACGCCGCATGGAGCCGATGAGCCTTGCACGGCGGATGCCGACCGATATTCGATCACCGTCACGCATGGCGAAGGCCACTCTACAACGTCCGTCGAGCTGAAAGTCCATGGCCGGGTGTTTCGCACCCGGCCATGGGTGCCCTAGGGAGGGGAGGGCGACTAACGGCTTAGAAGCTGTACTTGATCTGCCCGTTCACCTCGCGACCTTCGATGGAGCGAGCCAGAATCACGCCATTGGAACTGGCGAAGCCGAACAAGCGGGCGTTGCCTTCGGTGATGCCGATCTGGTTGGTCAAGTTGGTGCCCTGGACGCTGTAGGACCAGTGCTGACCGACGTTCGCCAGCACGCCGAAACTCAGGTCGTAGAAATTGCCCAGCGGCTGCTGCTGGATCAGGTCGCCGTAGCGATTGCCCACGTACTCGTACGTGATCCATGCCTTGATGCTGCCCCAGCTCGTGGGCAGTTCGTAGGCGGGCGTCAGGCGGAACTGGAACTTCGGCTGACGCTGCAACTCCATGCCGTTGATGCTCGCGCACTGCGTGGTTCCGTTCTGAGCGGTGTATGTCACGCAACCGATGTAACGGTAGTAGTGACCGTCCATGTAGTCGCCGGAGAACGTCACCGAGGTGTGTTCGATCGGTTTGACCGTCGTCGTGAAGTTGACACCCCTCGACTGCGAGCCGTACACGAAGGTCTGCTGGCCGGTGTCGGTCGTGATGGTGTACGGAACGTTGTAGAACAAGCGGCGATACGCGCTGAGGTCGGCGTAGATCCAGTCGGACTGGTACTTGAAGCCGATTTCATAGTTCTTGATCTTCTGCACCGGCGTGCTGGGCAAGCCGCGCAGATCGTCGAAGCCGGGGAAGTGGATGCCCTGGTTCACGCGGATATAGGCGCTCATGTTCGGATTGAACTCGTAGTTCGCACCCAGCGTCCACGACTTCGCCGTTTTCAGATAATTGATGTAGCTCTGTCCCGGCGCAAAGTACTGTGCCCCGTTGTTGTACAGCGTATACGGATTCGCATCCAGGTCACCCGTCGTGGTATTGCCGATAGCGCCGTCGGCTTTTTGGCGCTCTACGCGCATGCCGCCGTCGAACGTCCAGTCGTTGTACTTCCACGTATCGGTCAGGAAGAACGCGGTGTTGAATCCGTTCCAGCGTTCGCGAACAGCCGTCGAAGCGCCGCTCACGAAGCCTTGTGGGCTGCTCAGATCCCATGTATTGGTGCCGTTGGTCAGTGTCACCGCGATCGGGTTGGGATTGTTCTGGGCCTGCAGCAGCATGTTGTTGCCCAGGTACCAGGTGTCGTGGTCGTTGTAGACGGCGGTGTAGTTGCCGAAGGTCAACGTGTTGCCGTCGAACAATTCCTTGCTGACGTGGAATTCGTTGCTGATCGCCTGGATAACCTTGTGCACGTACCACAAGCCCTGGGTGGTGACGTTCTGGTTCATGTCGGCCGCCGCGCCATTATTGGTGTACGTGGCCGTGGCGGTCAGGCCGGCAGGGAGCTTATCGGCGGTTTCCTCACCGGCGATGTACCCAGCCAGCGTGGTGGGGTTGTTGCCTGTGCTGAAAAACGAAACGGTGTTCATCTCACCGCCCGTAAAGCCAAGCTTGTCGGAGATCGACCAGCCGTTGCCGAAGTCCCAGTCGAAGTTTGCACCCAGGATGTGGATATCGGCGCCGCGACCCTTGGCCAGGTTCACCGGAATGCCACCGGGCGTGCAGCCTGCGGTGAAGCAGGGTGTGGTCTGGATGGTTTCGTACTGGTCGGCTTTGCTTCCGAACGTGCCGGTCAACGGACTGAAGCCAGGATAGTTCGAGAAGTTGCCCTGGCTAGGATTGAGAATGGGCGTGTCGGTGACGAACTGATTGTGATCCTTCAGCGTACGCGCGTAGAACATCAGCGAGCCGCTATCCCAGTCGCGTGTCAGCGTTGCGGTCAGCGAACCACCGTTATCGGCGGGAAACTGCGGGTCGCGTACACCGTCGGAGCGACGCCACCAGCCACCGATGCTGCCGTACCAATTGTCGGCGACCTTGAAACCGATGAAGCCATCCAGGCGTTCCATCCCCTCCGAACCGTACGTGAAACCGATGTCACCGGAAGGAACGTCCGTGCCTTCGCGCAAGAGGAAGTTCGCCGTGACGCCAGGCTGCCCGTTGCCGTACAGCACGGACGGACCGCCTTGCACGATTTCAGCGCGATCGATGGTGTCGTCCAGACGGAACAAGGAGGAGTTTTCCATGAACGACAGCGTGGACATCGGATAGAGCGGTATACCGTTCAACTGGTAAGTGGCATAAGGTGCGTCGCCGCCGCCGGGGAAGCCCGCCACTTCGATGTTCGCACCCGTCTGGCCGCCGGAGGATTCCGGATAAATACCGGGCGAGGCCTTGAGCAGATCCGCTGCACTCTTGGGGTTGGCCTCCTTGATCTGCTGTGCGGTCATCGAGGTGATCGAATAGCTGGCGTCGATCTTCTTGATACCGCCAAACGTGGCCGTGCCGGTTACGACCACCTGTTCCAGCGTCGTGGCCTTCTTGGCGTTGGCCTGTTGCTGGGCGCCGGGGCTTTGCTGCGGTGTCGTCGTGGCGGGTGCCGGGCTCGGCTGGGTCTGAGGTGTTTGCTGCGCATAGGCAACGCCGGACATAAGCGTCGCAGCAATCGCCGCCGACAGCGTCAATCGTGTGAGTGGCTTGCTGTTCATCAATCGTTCTCCCCAACGGTTTTGTTTGTGAATGCGTGGCGTAAGCCACGTCTCTCTGTTAGCCGCTTTGTCCCGTAAACAAACTGATGTCGAACGCGGCGACGTTCGGCAAAAGCAGATCCGCTTCGGCCAATGCTTGGTGCTGGCCTATCCCCACTGCTGTCATTCCCGCGGAATGAATGCTGGCAATACCCGCTGCGGCGTCCTCCACGCCCAGGCATTCGCCCGGTGCCAGGCCGAGGCCGCGCGCGGCGGCCAGGAAAATCTCCGGATCGGGTTTTGCGCGACTGATGTGGTTGGCGTCGACCACGTAGTCGAACAAATCGGCGATGCCGAGTTTTTCCAGCAAAAGCGGTGCGTTGCGACTGGCCGAGGCCAGCGCGGTTTTCAGTCCCGCGCGACGGACCGATTCGATCGCCGATTTGGCGCCAGGCAGCAGATTCTGCGGACCGAAGCGTTCGATCTGTTGGCGGTAGTAGTCGTTCTTGCGGGTCGCGAGGGCTTCTTTTTCGGGCTCGGTGAATGCGCGGGGCGACTGTTCGAGCAGGATGTCGAGCGATGCGCGCCGATCCACGCCCTTGAGTCGTTCGCCCACGGTGTCGTCAAAAGGAATGCCTATTTCGGACGCGAGTTTTTTCCATGCCGCGTGATGCACGACGGCTGTATCGGCGATCACGCCATCGAGATCGAAGATCACGCCCTTGAGAGAGAGTGGCCCGGAAGCGTGCGCCTGCAACGGCAGCTTGACGGATTGACCGTTGCGCAACAGCACGGGTTGACCATGATGCAGGATTTCCGTTTGTGCGCCGTCGGTCAGCGTGTATTCCACGCCGGCTGCATCGACGGACACGCGGATGTGCGCATGGCGCCAGCGCAATCCGAATCGGTAGCTCTTCCACGCGCCCGGTAGCGCCGGAGCGAAGCCGGGGCGTTCGTTCATGGGTCGCATGCCGCCAAAGCCCCACATGAGTGCGAGCCAACTGCCGGCCATCGCCGCCATGTGCACGCCATGCGAGGTATTGCCGTGCAAGTTGTCCAGGTCGACGCGCAACGTGTCGCGGAAATAACCGTAGGCCTTGTCGGCATAGCCGACTTCCGAGGCGACGATGCTGAAGGTCGATGCCGACAGCGTGGAATCGTGCACGGTGACGCCTTCGTAGTAATCGAAGTTGCGCCGCTTGCTGTCTTTGTCGATCGCGTTGCCGGCCAGCACGAAGGCTTGCAGCACGTCGGCCTGTTTGCAGACCTGGTGACGGTAAATCGTCAGCGGATGCATCTTCAACAGCAACGGACGATGACCGTGCTCGCCGGAGTGAGCGACCGGCAGGCGCGGTTTGTCGAGGAAGTCGTCGTCCTGCGGGAAGATGCCTAGCTCGGGGTCGACCGGCAGATACATGGCATCGGCGGCGGCAAGCCACGCGGAGATTTCTTTTTCCGTGAGGCCGATCGCTTCGGCGATGCGCGCGTAATCCTGTGGGCGTTCGTCCGCCAATTGCGCGGCGACCGCCGCCGCATAGCGCAGATGCTGCTGCGCCATGTGGTTGGTGTAATAGTTGTTGTCCACCAGCGCGGTGTATTCGTCGGGACCCGTCACCTGGCAGATGCAGAAAGCGTGGTTGCGGCGCGGGTTGAAGAAGCCGACGTGATGCCAGAGCCGTGCCGTTTCGAACAGCACCTCCGCGCCGCCGTGCACGAGAAAATCGGTGTCTCCGGTGGCGTCGACGTATAGCCGTATCGCAAACGCGATCGCCGCGTTGATGTGATATTGCGCCGAACCGGAAGGAAAGTACGCCGAGCATTCGTCGCCGCTGATCGTGCGCCATGCGTAGAGCGCGCCGACCGGATGGTTCATTTCGCGTGCGTGCGCCCTGGCGCGATCGAGTGTCCGTACGCGGTACTGGAGCATGCCATGCGCCTGCTGCGGCGATGCCAGCGCAAGCACGGGCAGGATGAACGCCTCCGCGTCCCAGAAATAATGGCCTTCGTAACCCTCGCCCGTGAGGCCCTTTGCCGCCGCGCTGCCGCTGCCGTCGCGACTGGTGGACTGAAGCAGGTGGAACAGATTGAAGCGCAGTGCCTGTTCGACCGACGGGTCGCCATCGATCGCCAGATCGGCTTCGCGCCAGAAGCTCGCGCATGCGCTGGCCTGTTGCGCGCGATGTGCGTCGAAGCGGTGATTCAAGGCATCTTCGAGCGACGTGGCGACCGTATTCAGAAGTGCTGCTTCCGCGTCGCCGCCCTCGGGCATGCTCCACGCGTACGCAACATATTTTTCCAGCGCAACGCTCTGCCCGGGACGCAATGCTCCGGCATAGTGCTGCTGCACGCCCTGGCCGTCTTCGATGATGGCGCGCGCAAACGTCAGTCCCGGTTGCGGCAGGTGATGGCGCTGGCCGCTCGCCAGGCGGATGTGGCTGTGCTGGGTGCGCTGGCAGATCGTAGCCAGCACTTGGTCCGAATCGGACGCGGTGATGCTCAGGCCACCCGCGACACGCGCGCCGATGCGCGGATCGTCGCCTTGCTCGGCGGCGGTGGCGTTGGCGACTAACGCGGATTCGAGCGTGATCGGACCGCTGTAGTCGATAGAGGTGACGCGAAAGCGGATGCACACGAGGTTCGGGGTGTGCAGGGGTACGATCCGCTCCGCGTCGATCTGCAGGGTGACGCCCGTGGGGGAGCGCCAGTGCAGCGTTCGTTGCAGATAACCGTTCCGCAGGTCCAAAGCCTGCTCGAAGGCCAGCCATTCGCCCTCGTCGAGATCGACCAGGGTTTCGCCCAGGCGCAGGCCGATGCGCGTGCCATCGGCAACGGGGAGACGCGTATCGGTGCTGCGCGCAAAACCCGGGAATCGCTCGTGATATTCAATGGGAGTGCGTTCCCAGACGCCGGTCAGGAAGGTGCCCTGCGTGCGGCTGCCGCCCTCTTCGAGTCCGCCGCGGACACCCAGGACGCCGTTGGCAAGCGCGAACAGGCTCTCGAGCGTCGCCCGGTCGTTTTCGGTCGGACGCCGGGAGTACACCAGACGCCACGGGTCCGAAGATCCATGGAGCGCCGAATCCTTGGCTGGCGTTGGCGCATCGTGGCTGTGCACGCATTCTCCCCTTGGCATGACTGCTTGGTCTTCTCTTCGGCCCTTGGGGCCTGTGGCTGGGGCGAGCATAAAAGCGAATGATATCGATATCAAGATATCGATATCATTTGCCGCATTGCACCATTCTGCGCCTTGGGTTGTGTCGGGAACGTCGTTGCATTTGGAGGAAAAGGTGATTGCGGGTGAAACTGGAGGTGCCGCGCCGATTCACTCCGCCATCGCCTTTTTGAGGGCCGCATCTTGACGAACGCCAAGAAAAAACAGCCCCTTGCGCACCGCCCCAGCCTCACCATGGCGGACCTGGCCGAGCTGGCGGGGGTCTCCAAGATCACGGTTTCGCGCGCCCTGAGCGAGAGCCCGCTGGTCAATGTGGAGACGCGGGAACGCGTGCAGGCGCTGGCGCGCAAGCACGGCTACAAGCTCAATGTCAGCGCCCGCAATTTGCGATTGCGCCGCAGCCATACCGTGGCGGTGATCGTGGAGATGAAGCCGTCCTCGGGCCGCACCATGTGGGATCCGTACCCGCTGTCCTTGTTGGGCGGCATTTCGCAGGAGCTGACGTCGGCCGGGTACAGCGTGCTGCTTACCACGCGCCAGGGAGCGGCCGATGCGTCCGTGCAGGCAGCCGACGGCCTGATTCTGCTGGGCCAGGGCGTGCGCCAGGATGCGGTTCGCCTCTACGACAAAGTGGGGCTGCCCATGGTGGTGTGGGGTGCCGCGGGGCAGGGCGGCGACAATCACATCGTGGTCGGCAGCGATAACCGCCAGGGCGGCATCAGCGTGGCGGAGCGGTTCCTGTCGATCGGGCGGCGCAATCCGGTCTTCATCGGCAACCCGGACCATCCGGAAATGGCACAGCGCCTGTTCGGTTTTGTCGACGAGCTGGCGGGGCACGGCATCAAGCCGCTGCTGCTGCGTCGCGACGACTTCACGCTCGAATCGGGCATCGACGCGGTGCGTTCCCTGCATGAACGCAAGGTGCGCTTCGATGCCATCTTCGCTTGCAGCGACTTGCTTGCGATGGGAGCGATACGCGCGCTGGTCGAACTGGGTTTGTCGGTGCCCAACGATGTATCCGTGATCGGTTACGACGACACGCCGCTGGGGGCGAGTTTCCTGCCGCCGCTAAGTACCGTGCGGCAGAACTGGCAGGAAGGCGGCATTCTGCTGGCGCGCAAAGTGCTGGCGATGATCCACAATCAGCCCGTGACGTCGCAGATGATGGCGACGACGCTGGTGGTTAGGTCAACTTAAGCGTTTCTCGTCATTCCGGCCTTCGCCGGTATGACAGATGGGACATCAAGATTGTTTGGCGCTGTTCTAAACATTTAGACGGCCGGCTCGATGCGCGCGGGTGGCGTCAGCACCAATCGGAAACAACTCCCGCCACCTGCCACACGCACGTACTCCAGCGCAGCCTGATTGGCCTCTGCCATCTGTCGCGCCAGATAAAGCCCGAGACCGGTGCCGTATTCGTGCGTGGTGTAGAACGGTTCGAAAATCTGCGCCGCCACTTTCGGCGCAATGCCGGGGCCGCGATCGATCACTTCCAGGATCGGCACGCCGTGTTCACCGTGACGCACCACCACCATCACGCGCGCGGACTCGCCCGGCATGCGTCCGTAGCGCAGCGCGTTTTGCACCAGATTCCATATCACCTGCTGCAGCTGTTGCGGATCGGCCACCGCAACGACCGGCGAGGCGCTGTTGTCGATCACGCGCAGCGAATCGGCGCCCAGGTCGTTGCCTTGCTTGTATTCCTCGACAAAGGAGTGGGACCAATCGCCGAGATTGAGCGTTTCCGGCCGCGACCGTTCGCGCCGCGACAGCTGCAGGATGTTCTCGATGATTTCATTGAGACGGCTGCAGTGGTTGTTGATGATCTCCACCATGCGCAAATCGGTGGGATTCATGTCGGTCGACTCCGCCAGCAACTGCGCCGAGTAACGAATGGCGGCGAGCGGGTTGCGGATTTCGTGCGCGATCGATGCCGACAGGCGTCCCAGCGAACTGAGCGTGAGTTCTTCCGCGCGACGGGAAACCAGCGAGGTATCGTCCAGGAAGATCAGCACCAGCGAATCGTCATTCGGCGCCAGGCGGCTGAAGCGCGGAATCACTTCCGGCATGCCGTCGGCCAGCTGCGTGGCGGTCTCGTCCAATTTGCCCGACGTGATCCAGTGATACAGCCGGCGCGACAGTTCGGGCGCGACACGCCCAAGATCGCGCTGATCGGAAGACGGATTGCCCAGCAGCATCCACGCCGATTCGTTGATCTGGTGGATGCGATTGGCATCGTCCACCAGCATCACGCCCGTTTTCATGCGGCGGATGATCAGCTCGTTGACCTGCGACAGGTTGACCAGATCGATGCTGCGCTGCTCGGCCAGCGCCTCGCTGGCGCGCAGCTGGCGGCCAAGCACGTTACACAGTACGACGATCGAGAAATAGGCTATGCCGAACAAGCCCGACTCGAGGACATCGCGGTCATCGGCGGAGGCCATGTGCGGCAAGGACAGCAAGGTGCGACCCAGTACCCCCAACGTGGCCAGGGCGGCAAGGAACAGCGCGAGCCGGAGAGGCAATAGAAGCGCGCCCGCGGCCAGGTTCACCGCCAGCATCATCGCGATGCCGATGCGCGCGTCGTTCATGGCGGCAATCGCCAGAACCGCGGCGCCGATATCCACGAACAGCGTTCCGAGGATCGCCAGCCAACCCAGCGCGCGGGTCATGTGGTTGATCGACACGATGGCGATCGCAAACAGCAGATAGACCACCGCGACCAGGCGCGCCAGGCCGGCGCTGTCCAGGTGAGGCCAGCCCATCCCGGCCGGGGTGAAGGCCAGCCCCACGTAAACCAATGCCTGAGCCAGCCTGAAATAATTCAGGAACAACAATTCGTGGCGGGTCGTCGTGCTGTTGGGCGAGTCGGACATCGCGCGGCTGGACACGGTTGTGGGCACTCGGCAGCAGGATAGGAAGGAGGCATTAGCCACTTTCTCCCTCTCCCCTCCGGGGAGAGGGTCGGGGTGAGGGGCCAATCTTGCGAAAATCGCTAGCTTGAAGCGGACTTCGATGCGCCACTTTCGCAAGATTGGCCCCTCACCTCAATCCTCTCCCCCAAGGGGAGAGGAGGCGAACGCAAAAGCCTTTCTTCATGGCCCCTTTCCATCGGGTCCGGCTGCTGCGAAAATACCGGGCCGTATTGCGCGGTTTTCGTCATGCCTAGGCATGCGTGCGGCGCACTGCAAGCCGGCAGTGCCGTACACCGCCGTTCGTTCTTCCCCTGCCTGTGCTGTTGCCATCGCGCAGGCCCGATCTTCCCCCATTCACTCGAGGTATCGAATGAATTTCCACGAGTACCAGGCTAAAGAGCTGTTCGCGCACTACGGCATCGCCGTACCGCCGGGCAAAGTCGCCAACTCCCCCGACGCCGCCGTCGACGCCGCCAAGCACCTTGGCGGTTCGCAGTGGATGGTCAAGGCCCAGATCCACGCTGGTGGCCGCGGCAAGGCCGGTGGCGTCAAGTTCTGCAAGAGCCTGGATGACGTCCATGCCGCCGCCAAGGGCATGCTGGGCAAGAACATGGAAACGTACCAGTCCGCCGGCCGCGCGCTGCCGGTGAACCTGGTGCTGGTCACCGATGCCACGAACATCGCCAAGGAGCTGTACCTGTCGATCCTGGTCGACCGCGACAGCAAGGCCGTCACCTTCATCGCTTCCAAGCACGGCGGCGTGGACATCGAACAGGTGGCCAAGGAAACGCCGGACGACATCCACACCATCGTGGTGGATTTCGTGGAAGGCCTGCAGCCGTACCAGTGCCGCCAGCTCGGCTTTGCGATGGATCTGAACGCCAAGCAGGTGGCGCAGCTGACCAAGATCATGCTGGGCCTGTACAAGCTGTTCAACGAGAAGGACCTTTCGCTGGTCGAGCTCAACCCGCTCGCCATTCTCGAAGACGGCAACCTCGCTGCCCTCGACGGCAAGGTCAACTCCGACGATAACGCCGAGTTCCGCCATGCGGACCTGGCCAAGATGCGCGACCTCACGCAGGAAGACGCTGCTGAGGCAGCTGCCGTGCAGCACAACCTCAACTACGTGACCATGGACGGCAACATCGGCTGCATGGTCAACGGTGCGGGCCTGGCCATGGCCACCATGGACGTGATCAAGCTGGCGGGCGGCGAGCCGGCCAACTTCCTCGACGTCGGCGGCGGCGCTACGAAAGAGCGCGTCACCGAAGCGTTCAAGCTGATTCTTTCCTCCGACAAGGTGAAGGCCATCCTGGTCAACATCTTCGGCGGCATCGTTCGCTGCGACCTCATCGCCGACGGCATCATCGCCGCGGTGAAGGAAGTGGGCCTGAAGATTCCGGTGGTGGTGCGCCTGCAGGGCACCAACGTCGAAAAGGGCCGCGAACTGCTGGCCAACTCCGGTCTGGCGATTACGTCGGCCGATGATCTCAACGACGCGGCGAAGAAAGCCGTGGCCGCCGCGAAGTCGAAGTGAGGAGCAACCGAGCATGAGCGTTCTCGTCAATAAGAACACCAAGGTGATCGTGCAGGGCTTCACCGGCCAGCAGGGCACCTTCCACGCCGAACAGGCGATCGACTACGGCACCAAGATCGTCGGTGGCGTGACCCCGGGCAAGGGCGGCTCCGAGCACATCGGTCTGCCGGTTTTCAACAGCGTGTCCGAAGCGGTCGACGAAACCGGCGCCGATGCGTCGGTGATCTTCGTGCCGCCGCCGTTCGCGGCCGACTCGATCCTCGAAGCGATCGACGCCGGCGTGCGCGTCATCGTCACGATCACCGAAGGCATCCCGGTGCTCGACATGCTGCGCGTGAAGAACGTGCTGGCCCAGCATCCGGAAACCGTGCTGATCGGGCCGAACTGCCCCGGCATCATCACGCCGGACGAATGCAAGATCGGCATCATGCCGGGTCACATCCACAAGGCGGGCAAGGTCGGCATCGTGTCGCGCTCCGGCACGCTGACGTACGAAGCCGTGTTCCAGACCACCAATGAAGGCCTGGGCCAGTCCACCTGCATCGGCATCGGCGGCGACCCGATCAACGGCCTGAACTTCATCGACTGCCTGAAGCTGTTCCAGGACGATCCGCAGACCGAAGGCATCATCATGGTCGGCGAAATCGGCGGCAGCGCCGAGGAAGAAGCCGCTGAATTCATTGGCGAATACGTCAAGAAGCCGGTGGTGTCGTTCATCGCGGGCGCATCGGCTCCGGCCGGCAAGCGCATGGGTCATGCCGGCGCCATCATCTCCGGTGGCAAGGGCACGGCCGCGGCCAAGTTCGCGGCGCTGGAAAAGGCTGGCGTGACGACCGTGAAGTCGCCGGCCGACCTGGGCAAGACGCTGGCTGGTCTGCTCAACAAGAAGAAGTAAGCCGGTCGTTTCGAACGATCTGCGAAGGGCCGCGGAAACGCGGCCCTTTCTTTTTGCCCTGAAGCGCTGCACGACGCCGATAGGTGCTGAAACACAGCTGACATCGAAAGGAAATCGACAAGCGCAGGATTTCGTGCCAGCGTAAAGGTCTGCGCATGATTGGCATTGGGGGGTGCTTCGCATGACCGCTTCGTCACGTCCGCCTTTCCTGTATCCGCCGGGTTCGCCGCTGATGCATCCGCCGTTGGCGCTGGACAAAGCGCGCCTCTACGGTTTCTGGGTCGCCGGCGATCTCACCGCATTGCAGACCAGCGTCGATCACACGCTCAATGCATGCAGTCGCGGAGAATTGCATTTCACCGTGTTAACCCATTACGTGCTGCTGAGTTTTGCCGAGATCAGCCACGCGCACAGCGCCTACCCCATGGACATCGTGAAGGGGTGGGGCAAGGAGATCGACATCGTCACCTGGGTGATGGTGGGAGCGACCAAACCCGGCGAAGTGTGGCCCACGTTTTATGCGTATCCGCTGCACATCTGGGTCGACGACTGCATGGCGTTGATCAACGGCCGCGAGCTGTACGGATATCCGAAATACGAATGCCTGTATGCGATGCCCGGTCCCGACGAATTGCCCACGACATTTCGTCTTGCCGCGAAAGGCTTCCAGCCGTTTTCGCCGAGAACGGAATTGGCGATGCATCCACTGATCGATCTGGATGCCAAGCCAGGCCTCAAGGACGAACCGACGACCGATGTCACTGCATGGCGTGACGGACTGGTCGCCTGCATGCACGAAACCCCAGGTTTCTGGGATACGCATCCTGCGTGGCGCAAGACCTTCGACCAATGGTTCGAATTTTTTCCGGGCGTGGACCAGGTGTTTCTCAAGCAGTTTCCCGATGGCAGCGGTCATCGCGCGGTGTATCAGGCCATCGTTGCCGCACCGGCGAAGGTCAAGGAAATTCGCGCACTGTCCCTGCTGACGGGGCGATACGACCTGCGGCTGCACGCGTTCGACAGTTTTCCGTTGCACCGCACGCTCGGCTGGGCCATCGGCGAGCAGCCGGCGCATTGCGGGTTCCGCATCGATTTCGATTTCAACGTCGAGGGCGGCGTCGAACTCGTCAATAATTCCATCGTCACGGAGGAAGATTGATGGTGAACCAACCAAAGCGCATCGCCATCCTCGGTGGCGGTGTCGGTGCCATGACGGCGGCATTCTGGCTGACAAGCGGCGACAACTGGCAGGAACGCTATCAGATCGATGTCTATCAAATGGGTTGGCGATTGGGTGGCAAAGGTGCGAGCGGCCGCAATGCCGAGATCGCCCAGCGCATCGAAGAACACGGCCTGCATATCTGGTTCGGTTTTTACGACAACGCCTTCAACGTGATGCAGCAGGCGTACAAGGAACTGGGCCGGCCTCCTGGCAGTCCGCTGGCGGCATGGACGGATGCGTTCAAGCCGCAGCACTACGTATGTCTGGCGGAGTTGATCGAAAGCGACTGGCGCGTGTGGCCGGTCGAGACGCCGGAACTGCCCGGCACGCCGGGCACCCCGCGCGAGCCCGAAACACCCGGCGCAGCGATTGCCGAATTGATGGAGTGGCAGCGCTCGTGGATAGAATCCTGGGCGCTCACTTATCTCAAGCACAAAGGTTCGCCGTTTCGCATGGGCGAGCACCGCGAAAGCCGGCTGCACGACATTCTCACTGCGGCACGTGCTGGATTGACCGCTTTCGAAGACGTGGGCGATCCGCTGGTCGTGGCGCGCAAGGCGCGCGATCTGGCGCGATCGTCGTCGCGATCGGCATCGGCGAAAGGCGCGTCGACGGCGGACTGGCCGGCCGTGCTCAAGCTGCTCCAGGATCTGCAGCATGCGCTGCACGACGTCGCCGCCCCGTTCGGCAATCCCGATACATGGTCGGACGACTGGCGCAGGCTTTATCTCGCCATGGATTTGTCGCTCGCCGTGGGCATCGGCATGTTGGTGGACGATGTGATCGGCGACGGTTTCGAAGCGATCAATCACATCGACTTCCGCGCCTGGATCGCACGCCATGGTGCGCAGCCGGTGAGCGTCGACAGTGCGCCGGTGCGCGGCTTCTACGATCTGGTCTTTGCGTACCGCGACGGCGATCCGATGCAGCCCGACATCGAGGCGGGCACGATGTTGCGCGGCATGCTCAAGGTCGGTCTGAGCTATCGCGGCGCGCTGATGTACAAGATGCAGGCCGGCATGGGCGATGTGGTGTTCGGACCGCTATACGAAGTGCTGAAGCGACGCGGTGTGCGTTTTCATTATTTCAACAAGCTCTGCGAGCTGCGTCCGGATGCGGCAGGCCGCAACGTGGGCGAGATCGAGCTTGAGCAACAGGCAGCTTTGATCGGCGATGCGTACGATCCGCTGGTCGACGTCAACGGCTTGCCATGCTGGCCATCGCAACCGCTTTACGCACAGATCGATCCGCGTCAGGCAGCGCTGTTGCAGCAGCACCGGATCAATCTGGAATGCCATTGGTCGGACTGGCCGGACGTCTATCGGCAAGCCTTCGGCACTGCGCTGCCGCGCAAAACGTTGCGTCTCGGTGTGGATTTCGACCAGATCGTATTTGGTTTGTCCGTGGCGAGCCTGGAGCATGTTGCGAAACCGCTGCTCGCCATCAACGCGCCGCTGCGGCAATGCAGTGAGAACGTGGCGGCGGTTGCGACACAGGCGTATCAGGTGTGGCTGAATCAGGATCTCAAGGGCATCGGCTGGAACTATCCGAGCGAGCACGGCGAAGAGCCGGTGTTGTCGGGTTTCACCGAGCCCTTCGATACCTGGGCCTCGATGGATCAATTGCTGTGCAGGGAAACCTGGCCATCCGGCAGCGAGCCGAAAAACATCGGGTACTTCTGCAATGCGTTATCGCTTGCCGCCTATCCGTCGCCGGACGATCACGGTTTTCCGGCACGCTGCGCGGAGCTGGTGAAGGTCGCTGCCATCCATCAATTGGATGCGCAGATTCAGGCGTTGTGGACGAATGTCGAGGCAAATGCTTTTCCGTGGTCGTGGCTGGTCGATCCCGCCGGCGGATCGGGCGTCACGCGTTTCGACAGCCAGTTCTGGCGCGCGAACATCGATCCCTCCGAACGCTACGTTCTGTCGCTGGTCGACACAAGCCGTTATCGCTTGCATGCCGATCAATCCGGTTTCGCCAATCTATTTCTTGCCGGCGACTGGTTGAAGACCGGCCTCGACGCCGGATGCGTGGAAGCGGCCGTCATGGGCGGGATGCAGGCGAGCAGGGCGATCTGCGGGTTGCCCGAAAATATTCAGGGCGAGCACGGTTGGTGATGATCGGCAGCGCTAATCGCCGCTGCCCACTTCAGGCAGCGGCTGTTCGGCGACACGTTCCATGCGGCGGCGCGATTTGTGCGCGTACATGGAGCGATCTGCTTCACGCACCAGTTCCGCGAAGTCCGCGTTGCTGAAACGACGCTGGTCGACCGGCGCGCTGCAGATGCCGTAGCTGACGCCGGCGCCAAGAAAATCGCTTTCGCACAGCGACTTGTCCAATTCCGCAAGCGAACGCGCGAGACGCTGCTGACTGAGTTCGTCGCCGTAGGCGATCACCGCGAACTCGTCGCCGCCCAGGCGGAAGGCGCGAATCAGATCGCCAAGCCGCGCGAGTCCTTCACCGACCTTTTGCAACAGCTCATCGCCGCGTTCGTGGCCTTGGCTGTCGTTGACGAGTTTGAGTCCGTCCAGATCGATCATGGCGATTTGCCAGGTGCCTTGCGCGGGATCGGAATTTTCGCGGCGCGTGATCTCCTCGATCATCACGTTGAAGGCGAGGCGATTGCCCAGTCCGGTCAGTGCGTCGATGGATGCTTTGGCAATGGCTTCCTGCATGCCGCGGCGGAAGCGTTCGCGGCCGTCTTCAACCAGTTTCACGTGATCGGCCAGCGCAAAGGCCAACAGCATGGCTTCGCAACTGTTGCCCATCAGCGTAAGCAGGTCGGCGTTGTCGACGGCGCTGGGAACCAGTCCGAAATTGACGGGCAGTATGATCATCCCCGGTATCACCACCGCCATGTACGCCAGCGTGAAGAAACGGGCTCGCCGCACGCCCCGCACCAGCGCCCACCAGCCCATGCATGCCGAATAGAACACGATGATCGACACCGCGAAGGTGGCGATCAGGAAAGCGAGTGACGGGAAGAACAGCGAAAACGGCAGTGCGATGATCGAAGCCGCCACGATGCCATGGCCGACGCGTGCCATCTGCGGTGCATGCCGCCACAGATCGAGAAAGCGAATGGTGAACCGTGCATGCACCACCGGCAGCAGGATGAACCACTGCGTGAAATTGATCGGCCCGGTGCTGATGCCCAGCCACGTTTGCGGCAGGTCGAAAAAGAAACCCCATCCCAGCACCAGGATCAATGCCTGGCAGCCGTAGAGGGTGTAGCTGCGATCGCGGATCCATAGACCCACGAACAGAATGAATACGCCCAGGCCAAACAGCACACCCAGCGATCCGAGCATCAATGCGGATTCGTTGATGCGGCGTTTGCGAAACTGCGTACGCGTCTGCACGTCGATGCGCGGCATCGCGGTGAAAAAGGTCGAGGTGACGTGAATGATCACTGCGTAGTGATGGCCCGGTGCAAGCGTCACGGCGGCCGCGCCGCGCGGGACGTCGCTCGTACCAAGATCGCTACCGGTGTCGAAGGTTTGGTGCAGACCATCGTCGCCGAGCACAACGATGTGGGCGTGGCCGTAATAGGTGTTGTCGAACGCGACGACCCAATCGGAGTCGCGCTGCGTGGGGCTGAATGGCGAGACGAGCCAGAAACTGCCGCCGAGCATGCTGACCTGCGGCACCTGCGTGCGTTGGGCGAGCCATGCGTTCAGCTCGGCATAGCTTTGCGGCGCTTGCTCGCCGGGCGCTGCCTTGTAGGTGGTGAGGGAGGGTTCCTGTGCGGCGGGGCCGAACAACGGAAACGGCTGTTCCGCGCGGCAGGCTGAACCCACGAGCATGCTTACGAGAAATAAAAGCAGTCCTGCCCAGCCTCGGCCAAGCGACCGCGACGACGCGAACTCCGGCGCGTGCGTGTGATGGCGCAAAGCTGCCCCTCTGCCAGTCTGCGTCAGAGGATGGTAGCACCGGCCTTGCAACTCCTGCGCAACAAATTTCGAGCCGGCCGGGTAGGAGAAAACGGGGTGTCTTTGCCTGTCTCGGTTTAGCGATAGGGAGGAGGGCTTGTGGCAGCGCCGTTCGACTACCATTTAGCCCCCGTCGCCCCTGGATCGATACAACGATGGCTGTCATTCGCCTGGCACTGGCCCAACACGATTTTCCCGTCGGCGCCGTGGCCGCCAACACCGCCAAAGTGCGGAACCTGATGGCCCAGGCGCGTGCGGGTGGCGCGGCGCTCGCGGTCTTTCCGGAGCTGACCATCAGCGGCTATCCGCCCGAAGACCTGCTGCTTCGCCCCAGCTTCCTTGCGTCCTGCCAGAAGGCCATCCAGGCGCTGGCCGCCGAAACCAATGGATTGACCGCCATCGTGGGTTTTCCCCACAGCCAGGGTGAGGTCTATAACGCCGCGGCGTTCCTGCAGGGTGGCGAGATCGAGCAGATCACGCACAAGCAGGCGTTGCCCAACTACGGCGTATTCGACGACAAGCGGTATTTTCGCGCGGGCCGCACCAGTGCCATCGCGGTGATCGATGGCGTTCGCGTGGGCTATCTGATTTGCGAAGACATCTGGCAGGCCGAGCCTGCTGCCCATGCGGCGGCCGCAGGTGCGGAGCTTATCGTGGTGATCAACGCCTCGCCCTGGGACGATGCCAAGCAGGCGGCGCGCGAAGAAGTGCTGGTGACCCGTGCCCGGGAAACCGGTTGCGCATTGGTCTACCTCAATCTCGTGGGTGGCCAGGACGAGGTTGTCTATGACGGCGGATCGTTGATGGTGAATGGCGACGGCACGATTGCCGCGCGCGCACCTGCGTTCGTCGATGCCTTGCTGTGGGCCGACTTCGATTCCGCCGACCGCAGCTTGCATGCCCGCGACTGGCCGGCCGTGGCGGATGGTTCGCGCCAGGCAACGCTGTACGCGGCGCTCGTGCGTGGCATTCGCGATTACATCGACAAGAACGGTTTCGGCGGGGTGTTGCTGGGGCTTTCCGGCGGCATCGACTCGGCGTTGACGCTCGCACTGGCGGTGGACGCATTGGGGCCCGATCGCGTCACCGCCGTAATGATGCCGATGCGTTACACATCGCAGCTCTCGCTCGATGGTGCGCGAACGCAGGCGGAGCGTCTCGGCGTGGCGTATCACGTGATCGACATCGAGCCGACTTACAACGCCTTCATTGCCGCGCTCACACCGCTGTTCGAAGGCAAGCAGCCGGACATCACCGAAGAGAATCTGCAATCGCGCACGCGCGGCGTGATGCTGATGGCGTTGTCCAACAAGCACAGTCGCCTGCTGCTGGCCACCGGCAACAAGAGCGAGATGGCCGTGGGCTACGCCACGCTGTACGGCGACATGTGCGGTGCTTACGCGCCGCTCAAGGACGTCTACAAGACCGAGGTTTATCGTCTGTCGCGCTGGCGCAACGAGGACGAGGCGCGCACCACGGGCCATGCCGGCGACTGGATCATCCCGCCGGCAGTAATCGAGCGTCCGCCTTCGGCCGAATTGCGCGACAACCAGACCGATCAGGACTCCCTCCCGCCCTACGACGAACTCGATGCCATCCTCGCCCGCTTTATCGAGCAGGAGCAGTCGCAGGCGGAGATCATCGCGGCAGGTTTTGACGAAAAAACCGTGCATCGCGTGGTGCGGCTGGTGCTGGTGAACGAATTCAAGCGCCGACAATCGGCGCCGGGGCCTCGCGTCACCACGCGTGCGTTCGGCCGCGAGCGACGCTATCCGATTACTTCAGGATGGAAGTGATGGGCGAGCCAGGCGCCCAGGTCATGCGCCGATAGTGCCGCGCCCCTAAACAAAAAGCCGGCGGCCCTGAGGCTCGCCGGCTTTTTTTGTTCGCGACGTTCTCGTGTGATCAGTAGTGACCCGAGAACGGAATCATCTTGCGCAGGATCGACGGCGAGTGCGGCCACTTGGGATCTTTCAGGTACGGATGATCCGGATAATTGAGTGCGAGCACCTGGCGCACCTGCGTGGCCTGGTCCTTCTGGCCCAGTGCCAGATAGCTGCGGCACAGAATGGCCAACGCATCACCCGTCTGCGGCGATTCCTGATAGTGCTCGATCACGTACTGGGCGCGATCGGCGGAGGCCACATAAGCCTTGTTGCGGATATAGAACTCGGCCACGTTGATTTCGAACTGTGCCAGCACGTTGCGCAGATAGATCATGCGCTGGCGCGCATCGGCCGCATAGGCGCTGTCGGGGAAGCGGCGGCTGAGTTCGGAGAAATCGTCGAACGCCTTCAGGTTGTAACCCTGGTCGCGGCGCGTCTGCGCGCTCCGGTGCTCGCCCGCAAAAGCGCGCTCGAAGACGCCGGTGGTGCGATCGAAGTTGATCAGACCGCGCAGGTAATAGGCATAATCCACATGATTGTTGAGCGGATTGGACTTGATGAAGCGGTTGACCGTGGAATAGGCGTCATCCGGCTTGTTGTTCTTGTACTGCGCGTAGGCCAATTCCAGCTGTGCCTGCTCGTTGAACGGGCCGGACGGGAAACGGGCGATCAGACGCTGGTAGGCTTTCTCGGCTGCCGAATAATCGGAATGCATCAGATCATTGTGCGCGAGGGCGTAAAGCTGCGGCAGCGGCAAGGTGTCGAGCGGATCGCCGCGGTGCCCGAACCACGAGCAGGCGCTCATCGTCAAAGCCAGGACGAGCACGATGAGTACTTTCAAAACAGGCGTCGGGGTTGCCGGCAGCTTGGTTACGCGCATGAGTTAAGGGGTTCAGATGTTTGAAAGAAAAGGGATGATAGCCGAAACCGGCCCCCAGCCGGGGGTCTCGGCATGACCATCATTCGTCACGAGGCGGTGGTGCCTCTGTCGGCCGCCGGTCGAAGGTTCGACCAGGCCTTGGCCGAGATGTTCCCGGACTATTCCCGCTCGCGCCTGACCGCGTGGGTGAAGGCCGGGGCGGTGACCCTCGACGGGGTGCCGGCAGCCCCTCGCCACCTGTTGCGGGGCGGCGAGAAGGTCCGGCTGGAGGCGGAACTGGAAACGGAGGTCACCAGCGCGCCCGAGGCCATCGCGCTGGACATCGTCCACGAGGATCCGCACCTGCTGGTGCTGAACAAGCCGGTCGGCCTGGTCGTGCATCCGGGGGCCGGCAACCCGGCCGGCACGCTGCTGAACGCCTTGCTGCACCACGACCCGAAGCTGGCCGAACTGCCTCGCGGGGGCATCGTGCACCGGCTGGACAAGGACACCTCCGGCCTGATGGTGGTGGCGAAAACGCTGCCCGCGCACACCGCCCTGGTCGACATGCTGTCCCGTCACGAAGTGGAGCGGCAGTACGAGGCCATCGTGATCGGCACACTGATCGCAGGCGGCACGGTGGATGCTCCCATCGGTCGACATATCGGCGATCGCCTGCGCCAGGCGGTGAGGGATGAAGAGGACGGCAAGCATGCGATTACGCATTACCGCCTGCGCGAGCGTTTTCGCGCGCACACGCTGATTCAATGCAATCTGGAAACCGGGCGCACGCATCAGATTCGCGTGCACATGGCGCACGTCGGGCATCCGCTCGTGGGCGATCCCTTGTACGGCGGCGGTTTGAAGTTACCCAAGCGAGCGACACCCGAGCTCGCTGCCGCGCTGAGAAGCTTCCGGCGCCAGGCGCTTCATGCGGAGCGCTTGGCGTTCGTACATCCCGTCAGTAGTGAAAACTTGACGTTCGAATCACCGCGCCCGGCGGATATAGATGCACTCATTGCCACGCTCCGCGCGGATTTGGCCGCCAATGGGCCGGACGAGTATTGATACGTATGAACGATGCATGGATCTTCCCCGACTGGCCCGCTCCGCGCACCGTGCACGCGGCGGTCACCACGCGCGATGGTCCGGGCATATCGCAGCCGCCTTTCGGTCGATTCAATCTCGGCCTGCGCAGTGGCGACGATGCGCAGGCCGTGTGCGGCAATCGCAGCACGTTGCGACAGTCATTGGGTCTGCCGGCCGAACCGCGCTGGCTGCGGCAAGTGCATGGAACCGTGGTGGCGGAACTTGGCCCGTTGCCGACCTCGGAAGAACCGGAAGCGGATGCTGCGGTATCGCGCCTGCCGGGCACGGTGTTGGCGATTCTCACCGCCGATTGCCTGCCGGTGCTGTTGTGCGCCGGTGACGGTAGTGCGATCGGTGCCGCGCATGCGGGATGGCGTGGGTTGGCGGCCGGTGTGCTTGAGGAGACCATCGAGCAGATGCAGTGTCACGCCGCCGATCTGATGGCATGGATCGGGCCTTGCATCGGTGCGGCGTCGTATGAGGTAGGCGAAGACGTCTACAAAGCCTTCCATCATTCAAAGACTGCGGTTGAAGGCGCCTTTGTGGCTACCCGTCCCGGTCATTGGTTTTGCGATCTTGCCTTGTTGGCTCGGCAGCGTCTGGAAGCGGCCGGGGTGACCCGGATTTATGGCGGCGGATTCGACACTCGCAGCGATGCGCGTTTCTATTCCTACCGCCGGGAAGGCGCCCGCAGCGGCCGCTTCGCCAGCCTGATCTGGCTGGCCGAAGGCTAAGAACCGGCAGCCCTGCTCTTGGCTGAAGCCAGGCAGGGTGCCATGCTCGATTTCGCTTGAATCGTTCCGCGCTGTCCGCATCTCTCCGGGCAGTGGCGGCGTGTCCGCCAAACCTTTTTGGGGATACTCCGATGCGAATGGACAAACTGACTTCGCGTTTCCAGCAAGCGCTCGCCGACGCGCAATCGTTGGCGGTGGGACGCGACAACAACATGCTCGAGCCCGTGCACGTGATGGCGGCGCTGCTCGACCAGCAAGGCGGCTCCACCGGGCCGCTGCTGACCCAGGCTCACGTCAATGTGCCGGCGTTTCGCCAGCGCGTGGGTGAAATACTTGAACGTCTGCCGAAAGTGAGCGGGCAGGAAGGCAACATCCACGCCGGCAACGATCTGACCCGGGTACTCAATCTCACCGACAAGCTTGCCCAACAGCGTGGCGATCAGTTCATCGCCAGCGAGTTGTTCGTGCTCGCCGCGCTGGAAGACAAGGGCGACCTGGGAGCGGCGTTGAAAGCCGCGGGTGCGACGAAACAACACCTTGAAGCGGCGATCGAAAAATTGCGCGGCGGCGAGAAAGTGCAAAGCGAGAACGCCGAAGACCAGCGCCAGGCGCTGGAGAAATACTGCATCGATCTCACCGCGCGCGCCGAGAGCGGCAAGCTCGATCCGGTGATCGGCCGCGACGAGGAAATCCGCCGCACCATCCAGGTGCTGCAGCGTCGCACCAAGAACAATCCGGTGCTGATCGGCGAACCCGGCGTGGGCAAGACGGCCATCGTCGAGGGGCTGGCGCAGCGCATCGTGAAAGGCGAAGTGCCGGAGGGCCTGCGCGATCGCCGCGTGCTCGCGCTCGACATGGGTGCGCTGATCGCCGGCGCCAAGTTCCGCGGCGAATTCGAGGAACGCCTCAAGGCCGTGTTGAACGATCTGGCGAAAAACGAAGGCCAGATCATTCTCTTCATCGACGAGTTGCACACCATGGTCGGCGCCGGCAAAGCCGAAGGCGCGATGGATGCCGGCAACATGCTCAAGCCCGCGCTGGCTCGCGGCGAACTGCATTGCATCGGCGCGACCACGCTGGATGAATATCGCAAATACATCGAAAAGGACGCCGCACTGGAACGCCGCTTCCAGAAGGTGTTCGTGGGCGAGCCTAGCGTGGAAGACACCATCGCGATCCTGCGTGGATTGAAAGAACGCTATGCGGTGCATCACGGCGTGGAAATCACCGATCCGGCCATCGTGGCGGCGGCGACGCTGTCCAATCGCTACATCACCGACCGCCAGTTGCCGGACAAGGCGATCGACCTGATGGACGAAGCCGCGTCGCGCATCCGCATGGAGATCGACTCCAAGCCCGAAGAGCTCGATCGCCTCGAGCGCCGCCTGATCCAGCTGAAAATTCAGCGCGAAATGCTGAAGAAGGAAACCGACGAGGCATCGAAGAAGCGCCTCGCCGATCTCGATACCGACATCGGCAAGCTGGAGCGCGAATTTTCCGATCTCAACGAAGTATGGAAGTCGGAAAAGGCTGCGTTGCAGGGAGCGACCAAGGTGAAGGAGCAGATCGAGCAGGCGCGCGTGGAACTGGAAGCGGCACAACGCCGGCAGGACTACGCCAGGATGAGCGAGATCCAGTACGGCAAGCTACCCGAACTGGAAAAGCAGCTCGCCGCCGCGCAGGCTGCCGAGAAGCAGGAATTCAAGCTCGTGCAGGACCGCGTCACGGAAGAGGAAATCGCCGAAGTGGTGTCGCGCTGGACAGGCATTCCCGTCAGCAAGATGCTGGAAGGCGAGCGCGACAAGTTGCTGCACATGGAAGAATCGCTGCACAAGCGCGTGGTCGGCCAGGATGAGGCCGTGCGTGCCGTGTCCGATGCGATTCGCCGTGCGCGTGCGGGCCTTTCCGATCCCAATCGCCCGTACGGTTCGTTCCTGTTCCTGGGCCCGACCGGCGTCGGCAAGACGGAGCTGTGCAAGGCGCTCGCCGAATTCCTGTTCGATACCCAGGATGCGATGGTGCGCATCGACATGAGCGAATTCATGGAGAAGCATTCCGTGAGCCGACTCATCGGTGCGCCTCCCGGCTATGTCGGCTACGAAGAGGGCGGTTATCTCACCGAAGCGGTGCGTCGTCGGCCTTACAGCGTGATCCTGCTGGACGAAGTGGAGAAGGCGCATCCGGATGTGTTCAACATCCTCTTGCAGGTGCTCGACGACGGCCGACTGACCGATGGCCAGGGCCGCACGGTGGATTTCCGCAACACCGTGATCGTGATGACGTCGAACCTCGGTTCGCAGCTGATCCAGGAGCAGGCCGGCGATTCGGAAGCCGATTACCTGCAGATGAAGGCGGCGGTGCTGGGCGTCGTGCAGGCGCACTTCCGTCCGGAATTCATCAACCGGCTCGACGAGCTGGTGGTGTTCCGTCCGCTGCAGAAGACGCAGATCCGCAAGATTGCGCTGATCCAGCTGGTGCAGTTGGAGAAACGTCTGGCCGAACGCCAGTTGCGTCTGGAAATCAGCGAGAAAGCGCTGGATTTGCTTGGCAATGTGGGTTTCGATCCAGTGTACGGCGCACGTCCGCTCAAACGCGCGATCCAGCAGCAGTTGGAAAATCCGCTGGCCAGGCAAATCCTTGAAGGTCGCTTCACGCCAGGAGCCGTCATCAAGGTCGACGCCGAAAGCGGCCATCTCGCCTTCCACTAAGCCTCGCCACCACTCCCTCCCTTGCATGCAGGGGAGGGGTCAAGCAATCTCGCGAAAGCGTTTTGTATCTCGCAGTATCGGAAGCGCGAATACCCAGTGTGCTTCCGTCGCATCAAAAAAAATCCCGGCCGAAGCCGGGATGTTCGATGCGATGCATCGCAGAGATTGGCAGTGGGTCGAATCACCAGTGATAGATCACTTTGGTGTAATAGTAACGCCCATTGAAGCCGTTGGGTGAAAATTCTGAATACGGAATGGTGCCGTTGGTGCTGTTGGCGGCGATCACCTTGTCCGGATAGCTGTTGGTCGCATTGTCCACGCCCAGCGTGAACGTCCAGTTGTCGAGGTTGTAACTGCCGGCCAGATCGAGCACCCATTGCGGGCTGAAGGTCTGGTTGAGCAGGTACGTACTGTTGCTGTACGCCGTGAAGCTGCCGTAGCGCGTCAGATTGCCATTGAACACCCAGTGGTCCAGCGTGTAGTTCTCGTTGAAGATCAGCTTGCTGCGCGGCGTGGAATTGGCCAGCAGACCCTTGATGTCGCGATAACTCACGCGTTCCAATTCCAGTCCAAGCGCCTGTAATTGCGGTGGATTGGGTGCGACGCCGGTGACCTGCGTGCGGTTGTAGTTGTAGCTCAACGTGCTATCGAGCACGCCATCGTTGCCGAAATCCGAACGATAGCTGGCGACCAGGTCGCCGCCTTGCGTGCGCGTGTTCACCGCGTTGGTGAAGTACTGGGCCGAGCTGAACGCGATGTTGGTGATGCCATGCGCGGCGAGGTAGTCGACAATGACTGGATTGTTCAGGCCGCTGAGCGTGCTCGACAGCACGATGCGGTTGTAGATCTGGATCTGATAGACGTCGAAGGTCAGCGTCAGCGGATCGATCGGGTTGTACACCGCACCGACCGTGTAGTTGTGCGACCTTTCCGGGCGCAAGGACTGCGCGCCCAGCAATTGCGCCACGGGATTGCTCACCGGCAACAGGCCGGTCTGATAGACGCCCGGTGCGATGCCGGGTCCCGCGCTGCTGGGTGTCAGGTACAGCGACCCGATCTGCGAATAGTCCTCTTGCGCCAGCGACGGTGCGCGGAAGCCGGTCGACGCACTGGCGCGCAGCGCGAAGCGATCGGTGAAGTCGTAACGCGCGGCCAGCGCGCCGGAGACGGTGTTGCCGAAGTCGTTGTAATCCTCATGGCGCACGGAGAAGGAGGTGCCGAGCTTGTCCGTCAGATTGGTTTCCAGGCTTACGTATTGGGCCACATCGCTGCGGCTCCACGAGCCCGTGTTGATGGGGCTGTAGCCGCTGAAACCCTGTGCGCCACCGCTCGCTCCCGAGGTGCCCACGTAATACGAATCCGGATCGCCTGCGCGGATGCTGTAGGTATCGCGCAGATACTCCGCGCCAAATGCCAGCGTTACGGGATTGGGCAACCAGCCGACACTCAGGTCCTTGGCAACGTCCACGTCCAGGGCCTCCTGTGCCGCGGAGACGATGCCGTCGAAGAAGCTGGTCGGCGTGTAACCGAAGTCATGCAGGAAGGCGTAGTTCGCGGTGTTGAGGGTGTTGAGCGCCACGCGATTGCCGCCGTAATTGGCACTCACGTCCCAGCGCCATCCATCCGTCGTGCCGCGCACGCCGGTCACCAGCGCCTGGTCGGTGCTGTGGGCCTGCAACAGCGGCTGGTAGCCATCGGGATAGATCGCGCTGAGCGCCTTTTTTACGGACGACGGATACAGATACGGGTTGCGGTACAGCTCATCGGAAATCGCATCGCGTTCGTGATAGCTGCCGAAGGCGTAGAACTGCACGTTGGGGGTGATGTCGTACTGCGTGTTGAGAAACACGTTGTGCTGGCTGATCGAGGGATCGCCGAACACCTGCTTCTCGCCCAACTGCGGATAGCGCACGTCCACGCCGCCGTGGTTGGTCGGATCCTGGTGACCATCGTCCACGCTGATGCGCAGCCAGCCCTTGTCGCCACCCAGCGGAATGCCGAAGTTGGCCGAACCCAGCCACTGGCGACCGCCGCCTCGCTGGTACTGGCCGCCGTCGAGTTCGATTGAGCCGCCTTGCGCACCGTGCTTGAGGATGATGTTGATCACGCCGGCGATGGCATCGGAGCCGTACTGCGCCGAAGCTCCGTCGCGCAGCACTTCGATGTGATCGATCGCCGAAAGCGGAATGGTGTTCAAGTCCACCGGCGCCGAACCGCGGCCGATGCTGCCATCGGTGTTGACCAGCGCGCTGGTATGCCAGCGCTTGCCGTCCACCAGCACCAGCACTTCATCCGGCGCCAGGCCGCGCAATTGCGCGGGGCGTTGCGAGTCGGTGGTGTCGGTGGCGGCAGGGCGCGGGAAGTTCAGCGACGGAATCAGCCGTGCCAGAGCCGTGGCAAGTTCGTTGGAACCAGTGCTTTGCAGTGCCGAAGCCGGAATAACGTCGATGGGTGACAGCGAAGTGCTGTCGGTACGGTTTTCTGCACGCGTGCCGGTGACGATCACGGCCTGCAGATTCTTTGTGTTGTTGGAGGGAGGAGGAGCCTGGTTGGTGTCTTGTGCCGCAACGTGCGTGGCGATCGCGAGCAGGACGGCGGCAGTGAGCGGTTTTGTTGTGGTTTTGCGGAGCAGTTTCTTCATCCGATGTTTCCCCTGGCGTGTCTTTGTTGCTGTGCAGCAATTTCAGATTAATGACAAAGTTCCTCCCGGGCAACGGATCATTGGGCGTTTGAAAGTCCAATTGGGAATATTCCGTGGAAACAGGTGCTTGAGTGTCCATGTCCTCGTTCGAAGCTGTCTGGTGCGACAGTGGCAGGAAAAATGTCGGGATGTCCGTGCTCGTCGTCGCTGGATGCAAGCATGTGGCGTTGCATGGTGCAGGTAACGTCTAAGGCACCGCGTCCCATCGCGGACTAGGCGTGCAGGAATCCACGCACTACCATGCCCCGGCCTGAGGTGACTGCCGGCGTTGGACGGCGGTTGAAACGGGAATCCGGTGCGTCCGCACGATCTTTGCGAACCAGTCCGGAGCTGCCCCCGCAACGGTAGGCGAGCAACGCCATCCACACGAAGCCACTGCGACCTATGCGCGGGAAGGCGTGGATGAAAAGGCATCAGCCTTTGCTCGCGAGCCCGGAGACCGGCCTCAAGGTACAACCGGACGGCGGAGGGCCAGGTCAGGTGACCGCTGCATCGGCAGCCGGTGCCGTCTCTCCTTCCTCTGTCCCGATGACAGCCATGCCGTGCACACGGTCGTAGTAAGGAGTGTTGATGCCATGAAGTTCTTCTCACCATCCACCGCAGGTGGTGCACGTCCATGAGCGATCAACCGTCCCACGACACGATGACGCCTGAAGAGCGTCACCGCGAACGCATGCAACGCAAGAAGGAACTGGTCGATCGCAAGATCGCCAAGGCCACCATCGATCGCGGAGTGCTGGTCGTCAATACCGGCAACGGCAAGGGCAAAAGCTCGTCCGGTTTCGGCATGCTCGCGCGTTCGCTGGGGCATGGCTTCAAGTGCGGCGTCGTGCAATTCATCAAGGGCACGTTTTCCACCGGAGAAGAAGCGTTCTTCCGCCATTTGGCCGGCGATCAGCTGGATTACCACGTGATGGGCGAAGGCTTCACCTGGGAAACGCAGGACAAGGCGCGCGATATCGCCGCGGCCCAAGCGGCTTGGACGGTGGCGGCGGGCATGCTTGCCGATCCTGCCTACGATTTCGTTTTGCTCGACGAACTCAACATCGCGCTGGTCAAGCAATACGTGCAACTCGAACAGGTGCTGACGGCCGTCGCGGCGCGCCCGCCCCGCCAGCACGTCGTCATCACCGGACGCGGCGCCCCCGATGGCTTGATTGCCGTGGCCGACACGGTGACCGAGATGCGCGTGATCAAACATGCGTTCGATGCCGGCATCAAGGCGCAGAAGGGCGTGGAGCTGTGAGCGCGACGCGGCAGTGTCCGGCCTTGCTGGTTTCCGCGCCTGCCTCGGGGCAGGGCAAGACATCCGTTACCGCCGCGTTGGCACGTTGGCATACGAAGCAAGGGCGGCGGGTGCGCGTGTTCAAGACCGGGCCGGATTTTCTCGATCCCATGGTGCTTGAGCGTGCCGCAGGTACATCGGCGTATCAGCTGGATTTGTGGATGTGCGGCGAAGCCGATGTGCGCCGGCGATTGTTCGATGCGGCGGCGGATGCCGACCTGATCCTGGTCGAAGGTGTGATGGGATTGTTCGACGGCGCGCCATCCAGCGCCGATCTCGCGCAGCAGCTGGGTCTGCCGGTGATGGCCGTGATCGACGGCTCGGCGATGGCGCAGACGTTCGGTGCGCTCGCCTGCGGGCTGGCTGCGTATCGCGAAGGTCTGTCGATGTACGGCGTTGCCGCCAATCGCATCGGCAGTGCTTATCACGCCCAACTGCTCAAGGAGAGCCTTCCCGCATCGCTGCAATGGCTGGGTGCTTTGCCGCGAGAGGACGCATTGGCGCTGCCGGAGCGTCATCTGGGTTTGATCGCAGCGGGCGAACTCGGCGATATCGACGCGCGTCTCGATGCCTTGGCCGAAGCATGGTCGACGCATGCGGCGACTGCACTCCCGCCGCCGGTCAGTTTCGAGGCGCCTGCCAGCGAACCCGTTGCGCCACTATTGCAAGGCGTGCGCATCGCCGTCGCTCGCGACGCGGCGTTCTGCTTCATCTATCCGGCGAATCTCGATCTGCTGAGCGCTGCCGGCGCCGAACTGCAGTTCTTCTCGCCGCTGGCCGGCGACGCCTTGCCCGATTGCGATGCGGTATGGCTGCCGGGCGGATATCCGGAATTGCATCTCGCTGCCTTGTCGCAGCGTCGCGATTTGCATGCGGCGCTGCGAGCGCATCGCGACGCCGGCAAACCCATGCTGGCCGAGTGCGGCGGTTTACTGTTTACGCTGGACTCGCTGGCCGATCGCGATGGCAACGAAGCGACGATGGCAGGCTTGTTGTCCGGGCGTGCAGCTTTACAGCCGCGCCTCGCGGCGCTGGGTCTGCAAAACGTGGAGATGCCCGAAGGGGCACTGCGCGGGCATACCTTCCACTATGCGCGTGCATGGATCGACGCCGAACCTCTCGCGCATGCGACCAATCCGAATCAGGGGCCCTGCCAGGAAGCGGTCTATCGCGATAGGCGCCTCACCGCCAGCTTCGTTCATTTCTACTTCCCTTCGCATCCGCAAGCTGCCTTGCAGCTCTTCCTGCCATGAGCACTGCGCTGCTCATGATCGCCGCGGTAATGCTCGACAAACTGCTGGGTGAGCCGCGCCGCGCGCATCCGCTGGTGGCATTCGGGCGTGTCGTTCATGGGATAGAACGACGCATGCATGCGGACACGCGATGGGCCGGTGTGTTGGCGTGGTCCGTGGCGGTGCTGCCATCCGTCCTGCTGCTGTGGGTCCTGCAGCAAGCGATGCCGATCTGGGCGTCACGGCTCATTGCCGTGTTGACGCTGTACTTCACATTGGGCTTGCGCAGCCTGGGGGAACATGCGCAACCGGTGGCCACGGCGCTGCAATCGGGCGAACTCGATGCGGCGCGCGGCGCAGTGGGACGCATGGTGAGTCGCGATACCGCAGCATTGAATACCCATCAGGTTGCCGCGGCGGCGACCGAATCCGTGCTCGAGAACGGAAACGACGCAGTGTTCGGCGCATTGTTTTGGTTTGCGTTGCTGGGAGCGCCGGGTGCGCTGCTCTATCGACTGGCCAACACGCTCGACGCCATGTGGGGCTATCGCACGCCACGCTATGAACGATTCGGCTGGGCCGCCGCGAGAATCGACGATGTGCTGAACTATGTGCCTGCGCGACTCACGGCTTTCACGTATGCCCTATGCGGAAACTTCAATCGCGCGTTGCGTTGCTGGCGCGAGCAGGCGCCGCAATGGGACAGCCCAAACGCAGGTCCGGTGATGGCGGCTGGCGCGGGTGCGCTGGATGTGCGCCTGGGCGGTGCGGCGCCGTATCACGGCGTGTGGGAAGAGCGTCCGGCATTGGGAGAGGGAGACCCGCCGAGCGCCGAATCGATCTCCCGCGCGTTGCGCCTGTTGCGCAACGGTGTGATCGTCTGGTTGACGGTCGCGTTGCTGTGGGGATTTGCGATCCACGGAGGCCTTCATGCTTGAACATGGTGGTCGCCTGCACCGCGCGGCGCGCGAATACGGCATTCCGATCGAGGCTTGGCTCGATCTCTCCACGGGCATCAGTCCGTTTGGCTGGCCCGTACCGCCGATTCCTCCATCGGCGTGGCACCGCCTGCCTGAGGACGACGATGGCCTGATCGACGCGGCGCGCGCGTACTACCAAGCGCAACATCTATTGCCTGTGGCGGGTTCGCAGGCTGCCATCCAGGCCCTGCCGCTGCTGCGAGCTGCGTGTCGAGTGGGAATCATTGCGCCCGGTTACGCGGAGCATGCGCACGCATGGCAACGCGCGGGACATGATGTGGAGCGGCATCCGGCCGAGGTGCTGTCGGCGAATCCGCAACGGTGGGATGTGCTGATGCTAATCCATCCCAACAATCCCGGTGGCGAGCGTTTCGATGTCGACGCATTGCTGCGCGTTCACGCCGATCTCGCTGCGCGCGGCGGCTGGCTGGTGGTGGACGAGGCCTTCATGGATGTCACTCCCGCCTACAGCCTTTGTCCGTACGCGGACCGCGATGGGCTGATCGTGTTGCGATCGGTGGGCAAGTTTTTCGGTCTCGCCGGTGCGCGTGCCGGCTTTGTTTGCGCAACACCGGCACTATTGCAGGCTTTGCAGGAAAAGCTTGGTCCGTGGACGTTGAGCGGTCCGACGCGTTACGTGTTGCAGCACGCACTCGGCGATCGCGCGTGGCACGTGCAGGCAAAGGCACAACTGACCGCGACCAGCGAGCGTTTGGCTGCCCTGCTTGCCAAGCATCGCCTTGATCCCTCGGCGGGTTGCGCGTTGTTCCAATGGTGCCGACACGATGCCGCACCTGCGCTGCATCGTGCATTGGCGAAGGTGGGCATTCTCACGCGCCTTTTCGACGATGTGCCAAGCCTGCGTTTCGGGCTTCCGCCCGACGATG
Organism: Dyella psychrodurans; assembly: GCF_003363265.1. GTDB lineage: Bacteria > Pseudomonadota > Gammaproteobacteria > Xanthomonadales > Rhodanobacteraceae > Dyella_B > Dyella_B psychrodurans. Next base: position 124,616 of record NZ_QRBF01000002.1, read on the forward strand.
CGGCGTTCCATCGGCTCGACATGGCGTTGGCCGAGGTGCTGCGATGAGTGCACAGGTGCTGATGGTCCAGGGTTGCACTTCCGATGCGGGCAAAAGCGCGCTGGTGACGGCGCTATGTCGTTGGGTGCATCGGCGCGGTTTGCGCGTGGCGCCGTTCAAGCCGCAGAACATGGCATTGAACTCGGCGGTCACGGCGGATGGCGGCGAAATCGGCCGCGCGCAGGCTGTGCAGGCACAGGCGTGCGGCATCGAGCCGCGCGTGGATTTCAATCCCGTACTGCTCAAGCCAAACAGCGACACGGGCGCGCAGGTGATCGTGCACGGACATGCCGTGGCCAATATGGACGCTCGCGGCTATCACGACTACAAGCGCCTCGCCTTCGACGCCGTGATGGCTTCGCACGAAAGATTGATCGCTACTTACGATGCAGTGATCGTGGAAGGCGCAGGCAGTCCCGCCGAGATCAATCTGCGCGATCGCGACATCGCCAACATGGGCTATGCCGAGGCGGTGGATTGTCCGGTCATTCTGATTGCCGATATCGATCGTGGCGGCGTGTTCGCGCATCTGGTCGGCACGCTTGCCTTGTTATCCGAGAGCGAGCGCGGGCGCGTTGCGGGATTTGTCATCAACCGGTTTCGCGGCGATCTTGCGTTGCTGCAACCGGGGCTCGATTGGCTGGAACGCGAAACAGGCAAACCGGTGCTGGGTGTAGTGCCTTATCTGCACGGCCTGCATCTGGAAGCGGAAGATGCATTGCCGCGCGAGTACGCGCATAAGCCAGATGCGATGCTGCGTATCGCGGTGCCCGCTTTGCCGAGGATCAGCAACCACACGGATTTCGATGCGCTGCGTGCGCATCCGCTGGTCGATTTGCGCATCGTGGGGCCCGGCGAAACGCCACCGCCGTGCGATCTGATCATCCTGCCGGGTTCCAAATCCACGCGCGCCGATCTCGCGTGGCTGTGCGAGCAAGGCTGGGATGTCGCGATCACCAGGCATTTGCGTTATGGCGGCAAGGTGATCGGCATCTGCGGCGGTTTGCAGATGCTGGGACGCGCCGTGCACGATCCCACGGGCATCGAGGGTGAGCCGGGTTCCAGCGAAGGACTGGGCTGGCTGGACCTGGAGACCACGCTCGAACCGCATAAACAACTGCATCGCGTTCGCGGCAAGCTGTCCTTCGCCGATGCGCGAGTGCGCGGTTATGAAATCCATTGCGGTGTCAGTCGAGGGGCGGCGCTGGAAAATCCCTTCGCGCGACTGGACGATGGCCGCCCTGACGGTGCACGCTCTGCGGATGGCCAGGTCATCGGCAGCTATCTGCACGGACTGTTCGACGATGCCGAAGCCTTGGCGGCCTTGCTGGAATGGGCCGGTTTGCGCGATGCCGCCACGGTGGATGTGCACGCGCTGCGTGAAGCGAGCATCGACCGGCTGGCCGATGCGGTTGAGCAACATCTCGATATCGGAATGCTGGAGCGACTGCTGGGAATGACCGTATGCGTACCTTGATCCTCGGCGGCGCCCGCTCCGGCAAAAGCGCATTGGCCGAGCGATGGGCCAACGAAAGCCGGCGCGAGGTGGTGTATGTCGCCACGGCACAGGCGGGCGATGAAGAGATGGCGCTGCGCATCGCGCATCATCGTGCGCGCCGTCCGGCATCCTGGCTCAGTGTGGAGGAACCTCTGCATCTGGCCGACGCGTTGCGCGAACACGCAGGCAGGGATCGCATCGTGCTCGTCGATTGTCTGACGCTTTGGCTCAGTAATCTGCTTGGCGATACGGATAGCGAGTGCTTCGAGCGTGAACGTTCGTCATTGCTCGATACGTTGCCGACCTTGCCGGGCGAGGTGCTGATGGTCAGCAATGAAGTCGGCCTCGGCATCGTGCCGCTGGGCGAATTGACGCGCCGCTTCGTCGATGAAGCGGGGCGTTTGCATCAATCTCTTGCCGCGATCAGCGAGCGTGTGCTGTTCGTCGCGGCGGGTCTGCCACTTGTTTTGAAAGGAACATTGCCATGAGCCTCGACTGGCTTTCCGCACCCTGCGCTCAACCCGATCTCGCGATACTCGGAGAGGCCGCCGACCGTCAGGAACAATTGACCAAGCCACCCGGTTCGCTGGGCATGCTGGAAGCGCTGGCGGTCGATCTCGCGTCGCTGCAGCGAACGCCGCGTCCCGCGGTGGATCGGGTGTGGATCAGCGTATTCGCGGCCGATCATGGTGTGGCGGCGGAAGGCGTTTCCGCTTTTCCGCAAGTGGTCACCGGAGAGATGGTGCGCAACTTCGCCACCGGCGGCGCGGCGATCAGCGTGCTTGCGCGCACGCTGGGCGCGAATCTGGAAGTGGTGAATCTGGGCACGGTAAACGATCCGGGCGAGATTCCCGGCGTGCGCCGCGAGATCATCGCGCCTTCGACCGCCAATTTCTGCGTGGAAGCGGCGATGACGGTGCAGCAGCTCGACAGCGCGCTGGCCGTCGGGGCGGAAAGCGTGCGGGCGGCCAAGGCCGCAGACACGCAGCTCTTCATCGGCGGCGAGATGGGCATCGCCAACACGACCTCCGCGGCGGCGTTGGCCAGCGCGATCCTCAACGAGCCGCCGTCGTGCCTCGCGGGTGCGGGCACGGGCCTGGATTCGTCGGGTGTATCGCACAAGGTGACGGTGATCGAGCGCGCACTGGCGCGACACGCGGATGCGCGCGGCGCGCTGGAGCAGTTGCGGTGCCTGGGCGGTTTCGAAATCGCTGCGCTGGTCGGCGCATTCGTTGCGGCGGCGCAGACAGGCATACCCGTGCTGGTGGACGGATTCATCACTACCACCGCGGCCTTGGTGGCGGTGCACATCCAGCCGGATGTGCACCGGTGGCTGCTGTTCGCGCACCGCTCCAAGGAGCATGGACACGCGCGCTTGCTGCGTGCGCTCGAAGCCGATCCCGTGCTGGATCTCGGTCTGCGGCTGGGCGAAGCAAGCGGCGCGGCGACCGCCGTGCCGCTGCTGCGTCTCGCCTGTGCCTTGCACAACGGCATGGCCACCTTTGCCCAGGCAGGTGTGTCCACGGCATGAGCGGGACTATCGATCTCTTGCGTCATGGCGAGACCGGGCAGCGCAGTTATCGCGGCCAGATCGACGATGCGTTGACCGAATCCGGGTGGAGGCAGTTACGCGCCGCGGTCGAGGGGCGCGAATGGGACATGATCGTCTCATCCACGTTGCAACGCTGCGCGGCTTTCGCGCGCGCGTTGTCGACGGCGCGCGGATGGCCGCTGCGGCTCGATGCGCGTCTGGCCGAGTATCACTTCGGCCGCTGGCAAGGCGTGCCGATCGAACGGATCGCGGAAGAGGAGGGCGATGCGCTGGGTCGTTTCTGGGCCGATCCGGTCGCGCATCCGCCGCCGGATGCGGAAACGTTCGCGGCCTTCCACCACCGCCTCGGCGCGGCCCTGGACGAGGTGGCGGCGGAAGCCGGCGACCGGCGGGTCCTGGTGGTTACTCACGGCGGCGCGATTCGGCTGCTGCGCTGCCGGGTGGAAAAACGAAGCTATGGCGACATGGCGGGCATTGAAGTGCCACACGCTTCACTGCATCGTGTGCACTGGCCCATTCCGGTAACCGCATGATGCGAAGCCTGCTGGTGGCGATTGGTTTCCTGACCCGACTGCCGGTACCCGCCGGCGTATTCGACGATGAGCGCGCGCAGGCGAATTCGCTGGCGTGGTATCCGCTGGTGGGTTTGTTGCTGGGAATGCTGCTGGCGGTGCTGGGTTGGCTGCTGCGCGACTCGCCCTCTTTGCTCTCGTCCGTACTGGTGGTGCTGGCATGGGTCGTTTTGACCGGCGCCCTGCATCTGGATGGATTGGCCGACAGCGCCGATGCCTGGGTCGGCGGTCTGGGCGATCGCGAGAAGACGCTGGCGATCATGAAAGATCCTCGCTCCGGTCCTGCCGGCGTGGTGGCGCTGGTGCTGGTCGTGTTGCTGAAGGTTACGGCGATCACGAGCCTGGGGACATTTCAGTGGTTGGCGCTGCTGCTGGCGCCGTTGCTGGCGCGGGCCAGCCTGATCGCGCTGTTTCTCACCACGCCCTATGTGCGCAGCCGCGGACTCGGCGCGGCGCTTACCAACGCTTCGGGCCGGGCTTGCGCCGTGTCGCTTGCGATCACGGCCGGCCTTTGCGCACTGGCCAAGTGGCGCGGTGCGCTGGCGCTGCTGGTCGCCGTGCTGGTGTTCGGTCTCTGGCGGCACGCGTGCCAGCGCCGGCTCGGCGGGTTCACCGGCGATACGGCCGGAGCACTGGCGGAGATGGTCGAAACGGCGGTGCTGGTGGTGCTGGCCTTGGGCTGAGAGCGGCGCGGCCTTGTCGATGTGGTTGAAATCCGCCCCCGCGACCCGATAATGCCGACTGCCCCAGTGCCGTAAGGCGGGTGGCACTCCGGAGTGTGTACATGCCTATCTACGAATTCCAATGCGACGCCTGCGGTCATCGTTTCGACCGTTTGCAGAAGCTGTCCGATCCCGATCCAAGCCAATGCCCCGACTGCGGTGCGCCCAAGGTGCAGCGCCAGATCAGTGCGCCGTCCTTCCGTCTTGCCGGCGGCGGCTGGTATGAGACGGATTTCAAGAAGGATGGCGACAAGAAGCGCAATCTGGCGGGCGAGGGCGGCACCAGCAAGCCCGCCGAAAGCAGCCCTGCGCCCGCGGCGCCGAAAGAAAGCAAGCCGGCGACGACAACGAGCTGAGCTTTTCTCCCTCTCCCATCCCCGCGTAGCCCAGAGGGGAGAGGGAAAACGGGGCGTCAGTGTTAAGATTCCGGGTCTTTTCCACGCTAATTCGCCGCCTGGGCGGCCCGGAGTTTCAAGCGCATGCGCACGCATTACTGCGGCCTCATCAACGAATCGCTGGTCGGTCAGACCGTCACCCTGTGCGGCTGGGTCAATACCCTGCGCCTGCAGAGCCACGTCGCCTTCGTCGATCTGCGCGACCATGAAGGGCTGGCCCAGGTAGTGATCGAGCGCGAGAACGCCGCGGCGTTCGCGGTGGCCGGCGAGCTGGGTTACGAGTACTGCGTGCGTGTCACGGGCAGCATCCGCAAGCGGCTGTCGGCCAACGACAAGCTCAAGACCGGCACGGTCGAACTGCTGGCCGAGACGGTGGAGATTCTCAACGCCGCGAAGGATCTGCCCTTCGCGCTGCACGAGAATCCGAACGAAGACATGCGGATGACGTATCGCTACCTCGACCTGCGCCGTCCCGAGATGCAGACCATGATGCGCACCCGCATCAAGCTGGTGCAGGCGCTGCGCCGCTATCTCGACGCGCGCGGTTTCCAGGATATCGAAACGCCGATCCTCACCAAGGCCACGCCGGAAGGCGCACGCGACTATCTCGTGCCCAGCCGCGTGCATGCGGGCCAGTTCTACGCGCTGCCGCAGTCGCCGCAGCTGTTCAAGCAGATCCTGATGATGGCGGGCTTCGATCGCTACTATCAGATCGCCCGCTGTTTCCGCGACGAAGACCTGCGCGCCGATCGCCAGCCGGAATTCACCCAGCTCGACCTTGAATTCGCCTTCGTCGAAGAGAAGGACGTGCAGGATTTCGTCGAAGCGCTGATCCGCCATGTGTTCAAGGAAGTGATCGGCGTGGAACTCGCCGCGACCTTCCCGCGCATGACGTGGGAGGAAGCGATGCGCCGCTTCGGCTCGGACAAGCCGGACCTGCGCATTGCGCTGGAGCTGGCCGACGTGGCCGATGCGCTCAAGCACGTCGAGTTCAAGGTGTTTGCCGAACCCGCCAACGATCCCGCCGGTCGCGTCGCCGCATTGCGCTTGCCGGGCGGTGCCGCGCTCAGCCGCAAGGACATCGATCAGCTCACCGAATACGTCGCCAAATACGGCGCGAAAGGTCTCGCCTGGATCAAGTTCGAGGATCTCGCCAAGGGCCGCGAAGGCGTCAATTCGCCGGTGGCGAAATTCCTCGATGACGCGGCGCTCGATGCCGTGCTCAAAGCTACCGGCGCGCAGTCGGGCGACATGGTGTTCATCGGCGCGGGCAAGTGGAAAACCGTCACCGACTTCATGGGCGCGCTGCGCCTGAAGGTCGGCAAGGATCGCGGCCTGGTGGAAAACAGCTGGAAGCCGCTGTGGGTCACCGACTTTCCGATGTTCGAATACGACGAGGAAGAAAAGCGGTTCGTCGCCCTGCATCACCCATTCACCGCGCCCAAGGTCGACGACATCGCCGAGTTGCGCGCGAATGCCGCCAATGCGGTGAGCCGCGGCTACGACATGGTGCTCAATGGCGCCGAGATCGGCGGTGGTTCGATCCGTATCCACCGTCCGGACATGCAGAGCGCCGTGTTCGATCTGCTCGGCATTAGTCCGGAAGAGGCCGAGATGAAGTTCGGCTTCCTGCTCAAGGCGCTGAAATTCGGCGCGCCGCCGCACGGCGGCCTGGCCTTCGGCATCGACCGTATTGCCGCGCTGATGGCGGGCACCGAATCGATTCGCGACGTCATTGCGTTCCCGAAGACCACCAGTGCGCAGGACTTGATGACCGATGCGCCGTCGATCGTGGGCGACGCGCAGCTCAAGGAGTTGCATGTCGCGGTCTCCGTCACGGAAAACGCAAAAGGCTGAGTGCGCGCATGCCATGCCGGAGCATCCGGCATGGCATGCTGGACGTCACGTCGCAGCTGTCTGACACATGACCGAACACATCATTCTGCTGCATGGCATTTGGATGCGCGGCTTCGCGCTCGGCCTGTTGCACCGGCGTCTCATGGAGGACGGATTTCGCGTCCATCGTCTCGATTACATGAGTGTGGCGGCGACCCAGCAACACATCCTCGCGCGCCTGCGCGCCGGGATGGTGGAGTGTGCGCCTGAGCCCGTGCATCTGGTGGGCCACAGCCTTGGCGGTCTGCTGGCGTTGCGCGCCTGCGTCGAAGCGAATGATCTTCCACCGGGGCGCATCGTGTGCCTGGGTTCGCCGCTCAAAGGCAGCGCCGCCGCGCGTGCCTTTGCGAACCTGGGACGCGGCGGCGAGATACTGCTGGGCGACAACCGCGTGCTGCTGGAGCAGGGCTTCGAGGCCTGGAACGGGCCGCGCGAGGTCGGCATGATCGCCGGCCGCATGCCGATCGGGCTGGGTGCCATGCTCGGCCATATCGCCGGGGAGCACGACGGCACCGTCGCGGTGGAGGAAACCCGTTTGCCGGGTCTGGCAGGGCACTGCGTGGTCGAAACCAGCCATACCGGGCTGTTGTTTTCGGCGGAAGTGGCACGGCTGACTGGTCAATTTTTGCGCAGTGGACGTTTTGACGCTGGCGAAGCCTAAGCCTTAATTCTGGGAACGAGCTGCATCTTCCTGCTCCTCCCCCTGCTTGCAGGGGGAGGCTGGGAGGGGGTGGCACGAGCTTGCCGCGCGCACCATGGCTGCACCCCACCCCGACCCTCCCCTACTGCACGTAGGGGAGGGGGATTGCGCCGTTGGATCACGCAAAAGCGGAGCGCCATGGCGCAATGCAGTAAAATCCCCCGCTTTCCACTTTTGACATCGAGTCAGGTATCACCATGGGTAGAGGCCCGTCCATCGAAGGTCGCAAGAATGCCGAAGACGCCAAGCGCGCCAAGGTGTTCACCAAGCTGATCCGCGAAATCACCGTCGCCACGCGCGCAGGCGTCGCCGATCCGGCCCTCAATCCGCGCCTTCGCGCCGCGGTGGACAAGGCGCTGACCGCCAACATGTCCAAGGACACGATCGAGCGCGCCATCAAGCGCGGTTCGGGTGCCGATGGCGGCGCGAAGATGGAAGAGCTGCGCTACGAAGGCTACGGCCCGGCCGGCATCGCGCTGATCATCGAATGCTTCACCGACAATCCCACGCGCACCGTGGCCGACGTGCGCCATGCGCTCACCAAGCACGGCGGCAATCTGGGCACCAACGGTTCGGTGGCATTCCAGTTCACGCGTTGCGGTGAGCTGGTCTTCGCAACGGGCGGCGACGCGGCGGCGGAAGAAAAAGTGCTGGAAGCGGCACTCGAAGCCGGCGCCGACGATGTCATCAACGAGCATGGCGAGAGCACGGTGATCTGCGCGCCGGAAAACTTCGAAACCGTGCAGCAGGCGTTGATCGACGCCAAGCTCGACGCGATGCATGCCGGCGTGGTGATGCGCCCCAACAACCGCACTGCCGTTACGGGCGAAGCGCTGGAAACGCTCACCGATCTGCTCGAGAAGCTCGATTCGCTGGATGACGTCAGCGAGGTCTATCACAACGCCTTGTTGCCAGCCGACGCCGGCTGAGCCATCGACGCCGCGACCCAAGCTACCGCGCGATGATCCGCATCATTGGCATTGATCCAGGCAGCCAGCGCACTGGCATCGGCATCGTGGATGTCGATGCGGCGGGCAAGTTGTCGCACGTCTTTCATGATGCGCTGGTGGTGGCGGGCGAAGAAAATTTCCCGCTGCGCCTGAAGCACATTTTCGATGGCATCAGCGAGATCATCGCGGAGCATCGTCCGGTCGAGTGCGGCATCGAGCGCGTGTTCATGGCACGCAATGCCGATTCGGCCCTGAAACTCGGGCAGGCGAGGGGTGCCGCGATCTGCGCGGTGGTCAATCACGGGATCGCCGTGCACGAATACGCAGCCACCGAAGTCAAGAAGGCCGTGGTCGGTGGCGGTCGCAGCGACAAAACCCAGGTGCAGCACATGATTGGCGTATTGCTGGGTTTGAAGGGACCGATACAAGCCGATGCCGCCGATGCGCTGGCGATCGCCGTGGCGCATGCGCACACGCGTTCCAGTCTCGAACGCGTGGGCATTCCTCGTACTGCATGGAGACGTCGACGATGATTGGCAGGCTAAGGGGAATTCTCGTTTCCAAGCAGCCGCCCTGGCTGCTGGTGGAAGTTGGCGGTGTCGGCTACGAGCTGGAAGCGCCGATGTCCACCATCTACGACCTGCCTGCCACCGGCAAGGAAGTCACGCTGCTCACCCATTACGCAGTGAAGGAAGACAGCGTGGCGCTGTACGGATTTCTGCATGAATCCGAGCGCACGCTGTTTCGCAATCTGCAAAAGGTTAGCGGCATCGGCGCGAAGATTTCGTTGGCGGTGTTGTCCGGTGTCTCCACACAGGATTTCGCCCGTCTCGTGCAAGCTGGCGATGTGGTGGCATTGACCAAGATCCCAGGCATCGGCAAAAAGACCGCGGAACGCATCGTGGTGGAATTGCGCGATCGCGTGGACGGGCTTGGTGTCAGTGCGTCGGGTCTCGCCGCGGCATCCAACACACCGCTCGATCCTGCCGCGGAGGCCACCGTGGCTTTGCAGCAGCTTGGCTACAAGCCGGTTGAAGTGACACGACTGGTGCAGAAGGTCGCCTCCCCGGGCGACAGTGCCGAAGCCATCATCCGCAAGGCGCTGCGCGCCGCACTCGGGAGTTGATAAGTGGGCCAGGATATTCATCACGGCATCAGCGAAGCCGACGCCAAGAAGCGTCTCGCGGCCTTGGCGCTGGGTGCCATCGGCGTGGTTTACGGCGACATCGGCACGAGTCCGCTGTACACCTTGCAGACCACGCTGAGCCACGACGGCATGAGGCCGACGCCCGAGAGCATCTATGGCGTGCTTTCGCTGATCTTCTGGGCGCAGATCATCGTGGTGTCGTTGAAATACGTCACCTTCATCATGCGTGCCGACAACAAGGGTGAAGGCGGCATCATGGCGCTGATGGCGTTGGCGCTGCGCGGTGTGCGCGACAGCGCGAGACTGCGCTGGTTGCTGGCGATCATCGGCATTTTCGGTGCGTCGCTGTTCTACGGCGACGGCGTGATCACGCCGGCGATCTCCGTATTGTCCGCCGTCGAAGGCGTGAAGGTGGTATCGCCTGGTTTGGCGCCTTGGGTGGTGCCCGTTACGGCAGTGATTCTGTTCTTCCTGTTTGCGCTGCAACGCCACGGCACGGAACGCGTGGGCAAGTTGTTCGGTCCTGTGATGGTGATCTGGTTCATCACCATTGCGGTGCTGGGTGTGTCGATGATCGCCCACAATCCGCATGTTCTGTGGGCGATCAATCCTTACTACGGGCTGCGGTTCTTCATGAACCATGGCGTGCAGGGATTCATCGCGCTGGGTGGCGTCGTGCTGGCGCTAACGGGTGCGGAAGCCTTGTATGCCGACATGGGCCACTTCGGCAAACGCCCCATACGCCTTGCGTGGTTCAGCTTCGTATTGCCGGCGCTGGTGCTCAATTACTTCGGTCAGGGCGCGTTGCTGCTGGATCATCCCGACGCGATCGACAATCCGTTCTTCAAGACCGTGCCGTCGGTGCTGTTGTATCCGATGATCGGTCTTGCCACGGCGGCGACCGTGATCGCGTCGCAAGCAGTGATCTCCGGTGCGTTCTCGATGACACGCGAAGCGATGTCGCTGGGTTATTCGATGCGCATGCCGGTGGTGCACACCTCGCGTGAGATGTCCGGCCAGATCTTCGTGCCATGGGTCAACAGCTTCCTGCTGGTGCTGGTGCTGGTCGCGGTGCTGGGCTTCCGCAGCTCCGACAGCCTGAGCGCGGCGTACGGTATCGCGGTGACCGGCACGATGACGATCACCACCATCCTGGCCTTGTTCGTGGCGCATCACCAATGGAAATGGAAGATGCCGGTGGTGCTGATCGCGGGCGCTTTGCTGCTGATCATCGACGTGTCGTTCTTCAGCGCCAACCTGATCAAGGTCGAATACGGCGGTTGGTTCCCGCTGGTGCTGGGGCTGGGCGTGTTCGTGGTGATGACCACCTGGCGCCGCGGCCGCGAGCTGGTGGTGCGCGAGATCAAGCAGGGCGGTCTGGCCTTGGAGCCGTTCATCGAGAACATCACCGAGCATCCGCCGCTCCGCGTACCGGGCACGGCGGTGTTCCTCACCGCCAACCAGAACGCCGTGCCGCATGCCTTGTTGCACAACCTCAAGCACAACAAGGTGCTGCACGAGCGCAACGTGATGTTGACCGTCGAGATCCTGGAGACGCCGGTTGCCGATGCGGAAGAGCGTATCCACCTGCTGCCGATGGCGGGCGAGTTCTACGGTCTGGAAGTGCGCTTTGGTTTTGCCGAGGATCCGAACATTCCGTTGGCGCTGTCCAAGTGCGCGCGCAGCGGCCTTCCGTTCGATCTGATGGATACCACCTTCTTCCTTTCGCGCGAGAACGTCGTCGCGGACAAGCGTCGTCCCGGCATGGTGCTGTGGCGCGATCGCCTGTTTGCCTTCATGTCGCGCAATGCGTTGCCGGCGACCGCGTTTTTCCAGATTCCCGGCAATCGCCTGATCGAGCTGGGAACGCAGGTGGAAATCTGATGGGAACGGGCGGCTCGCTGCCGCCGTCCCAGTCCGCCATAATTCGCCCATGACCGATCATCGCATCATTACCGCCGCCTCCCAGCTCGATGACGAAGCGCTGGAGGCGTCTATCCGTCCAAAGCGGTTGAGCGAATACCTCGGCCAGCAGGCGGTGCGCGAGCAGCTTTCGATTTATATCGAGGCGGCAAAGAAGCGGGGCGGGGCGCTCGATCATGTGCTGATCTTCGGGCCGCCCGGTCTGGGCAAGACCACCTTGAGCCATGTCATCGCCAATGAGCTGGGCGTCAACGTCCGTTCTACTTCCGGTCCGGTGCTGGAGCGCGCGGGCGACCTGGCGGCATTGCTGACCAATCTGGAAGCGCACGACGTATTGTTCGTCGATGAGATCCATCGACTCTCGCCAGTGGTCGAAGAAGTGCTCTATCCGGCGATGGAAGATTTCCAGATCGACATCATGATCGGCGAAGGCCCTGCCGCGCGTTCGATCAAGCTGGATCTGCCGCCTTTCACGCTCATCGGCGCGACCACGCGCGCCGGTCTGCTTACCGCGCCGCTGCGCGATCGTTTCGGCATCGTGCAGCGACTGGAGTTTTATTCGCCCGATGAACTGGCCGCGATCGTGCGCCGCTCGGCGCGTATTCTAGGCATTGGCTGCGAAGTCGAAGGTGCGGAAGAAATCGCGCGCCGCTCGCGCGGCACGCCGCGCATCGCCAACCGCCTGCTGCGCCGCGTGCGCGATTACGCCGAAGTGCGCGCCGATGGTCATATCACCCGCGCCGCGGCGCGAGCGGCGATGGACATGCTCAAGGTCGATGCCGAAGGCTTCGATGAGCTCGACCGCCGTCTGCTCGCGATCATCATCGAAAATTTCGACGGCGGTCCGGTGGGTGTGGAGTCGCTGGCGGCAGCGCTCAGCGAAGACCGCGGCACGCTGGAAGACGTCGTCGAGCCGTATCTCATCCAGCAAGGTTTTCTGGTGCGCAGCGCGCGCGGACGCATGGCCAGCGCCAAGGCCTGGCGCCATCTGGGGCTTACGCCGCCACCGCGCCAGCCGCAGGCGGCGGACCTGTTCGGCACGGGCGAGCAAGATGTCTGAAAGCAAGGTTTTCGCCTGGCCGGTCCGCGTCTACTGGGAAGACACCGATGCCGGCGGCGTGGTCTACCACGCCAGCTACCTGCGTTTCATGGAGCGTGCCCGTACGGAGTGGCTGCGGGGGCTGGGCGTGGACCAGATGGCCTTCAAAGAGGCCACGGGGCTGGCTTTCATGGTGCACCGGATGGAAATCGACTTCCTCAAGCCCGCCCTGCTGGACGATGAACTGACGGTGACGGTGGAAGTCAAAGAAAGGCGTTCAGCCAGTATCCTTTTCACCCAGACGATCAGTAAGGCGGATGGGACGCGACTTATCGAGGCGCAAGTACGCGCCGCATGCGTGGATCTCAAGCGCATGCGACCCGCTCCCATACCGGCCGGCCTGATCCGGGACTAACCCCTGTCCCGAACCGACGCTTTCACATACTCAATTTTGTTGGTGGAGAACCCCCAAGCCATGAACAGTGGACTGAACGTTTTCAAGCTGCTCGTCGAGGCGAGCCTGCCGGTGCAGCTGGTGATGGTGATGCTGTTGCTGTTCTCCTTCATGTCCTGGGTGATCATCATCCGCAAGTATTCGCAGCTGAAAGCCGCGATGGAAAACGCCGAATCTTTCGAAGAGCGCTTCTGGTCCGGCGCGGATCTCGCGCAGTTGTTCCGCGAGGTCAGCAACAACGGCGGCGACAACGGCGGCATGGAGAACATCTTCGAATCCGGCTTCCGCGAATTCGTGCGTCAGCGTCAGCGTCGCGTGAGCGACATGCGCACGGTGATCGAAGGTTCCGAGCGTGCGATGCGCGTGGCCGGCACCAAGGAGATCGGTTCGCTGGAACGCAATCTCGAGTTTCTTGCCAACGTCGGCTCGATCAGCCCGTATGTCGGCCTGTTCGGTACGGTGTGGGGCATCATGGGTGCTTTCCAGGGCCTGGGCGAGATGAAGGACGTCACCATCGCCGTGGTGGCGCCGCATATCTCCGAAGCGCTCATTGCAACGGCCATGGGCCTGTTTGCCGCGATTCCGGCGGTGTGGGCCTATAACCGCTACGCCAACAAGGTCGAGCGCGTGGCTTCGCGGTACGAGGTGTTCCAGGAAGAGTTCTCCTCCGTGCTGCAACGGCAGATTCAGTCCGACGACCCCAATCACTGAGCGGGAGTGCAGCCATGCGAAGCTCCGCGCGTCATAAGCGCTTCAAGCTGAAATCAGAGATCAACGTCGTTCCCTACATCGACGTGATGCTGGTGCTGTTGATCATCTTCATGGTCACGGCGCCCATGCTCAATTCCAACGTCGACGTGAACCTGCCGCAGGCGAACGCCAAGTCGCTGCAGGACAAGAAAGAGCCGGTGATCATTTCGGTCGACAGCCATGGACAGCTGTATCTCACCCTCGGCACCGAGAAGAAAGAACCCATCGATGCCGACGCGCTGAAGGTCAAGGTCGGCGCATTCGTGCAGCAGAATCCGGATGTGAGCGTGCTGGTCGCTGGCGATCGCGACGGCAAGTACGACGGTGTGTATCAGGTACTGGCCTTGCTGCAACAGGCCGGTGTCGCCAAGGTCGGTTTGATGAGTGCGCCGGAGACGGGCAATCCGAATGGACGACCGTAACGCCAAGGGCACTCCGCTTGCGGTAGTGCTGTCCGCCGTCTTGCATCTGGGCATCGTGGCGTTCCTGTTTCTGGCCACGCTTTCGTGCACCAACTACGACGCGTTTCTCACGGCGTTGCATCTGCCCAATCCCATCACCTGTACGCCTCCCCCGCTGCAGCTGAAGGGGCCGGTGATCGAGGCCACGTTGCTGGGTAATACAGGGGCGCCGCCGCCGAAGGCGGTGAAGGTGAAGCCCGTTCCCAATACGGTGCCGCCACCGCCTTCCGTGCCGCCGCCCCAGCCACCCGAGGTCCAGCCGCAGGTGAGCCAGCTGCCGCCGCCGCCCAAGAATCCCGACACCGTGGATCAGGAGCGCGTGGTGCAGGATGCGCTGCAGAAGGCCGAGGACGCCAAGAAAGAACAGCAAGAAAGAGAGCGCCAGCGTCAGGCAGACCTGGATGCGCAGGCGGCCAAGCGCAAACAAGAGCAGGAAAAAGTGGATGAGCTCTTCAAGCAGATGGATCAGGCTTCAGCCCAGACGCAAAAGCTCGACAACAAGGCCAAGCAAGCCAAGCAGCAAATGGCGGACCTGAAAAACGCCTCGGAAAACGGCCTGCCCGATCTGCCGAACGCTGCCCAGCGCCAGAAGGGCACCAATGCGCAGAACAGCAGCCTGCTGGACCAGTACATGGCGGCGATTCAGAACGCCGTCACACAGAATTGGACGCGGCCGGATAACATGCCCAACGCTCCGTGCGTCGTACACATTGTGCAGTCCCCTGGCGGCACGGTGATGAGCGCGAAGGCATCGTCCGGTTGTCCGTACGACGATGCTGGCAAACGATCCGTTGAAAATGCCGTATTGCGTGCGCAGCCGCTGCCCTACAAGGGTTTCGAAAGCGTGTTTCAGCGTGAAATCGACTTCACATTCATACCGCAGTGAGCCACCCCATGCGTAGATCTTCCAAGTCGCTATTAGTCCTTATCCTGCTTTTGGTCGCGGGATTGATTGCTGGCCCTGCAGCGGCACAGACCTTGAACGTGCAGATCGTAGGTGGTGTGAAGACCGCCACGCCGATCGCCGTCGTGCCGTTTGCACAGCAAGGCGGCTCGCCGCTGCCCACGGATATCGCCGACGTCATCCGCAGCGATCTCAATCGCTGCGGCAAATTCCGCTCGCTGGCGGTAAGCGAAATCGTCGAGCAACCCAGCCAGGGCTCGGACATCAAGTTCGCCACCTGGCGCCTGCTCAAGCAGGACTACCTCGTGATCGGCCGCATCAAGGATGCCGGCAACGGCATGGTGTCGGTCGAATACGAACTGTGGGACGTCAATCGCCAGCAGCGGCTGCTCGGCGGCGCCATGCCGCCGGCTTCGATCAGCGATCTGCGCAGCGTGGCGCACCAGATCGCCGATGCCATCTTCCAGCAGATCACCGGCATTCCCGGTGCCTTCTGGACGCGTATCGCCTACATCACGGTGGTGGGTACCGGCAACAACGAGACCTACTCGCTGATCGTGGCCGATTCGGATGGCTACAACCCGCAGGTGGTCGCGCGTTCGCACGAAGCACTGATCTCGCCCAAGTGGTCGCCCGATGGCAACCGTCTTGCTTATGTGTCGTTCGAAAGCGGCAACTCGGCCATCTACGTCCAGAACATCTCCACGGGTGCCCGTCAGCTGGTTTCCGGTCGCGCCAAAGGCATCAACAGCGCTCCCGCCTGGTCGCCGGATGGCAGCAAGCTGGCACTGTCGCTTTCCTACACAGGCAACCCGGAAATCTACGTGATGGACCTGGCGAGCCGTCAGGAAACGCGCCTTACCCGCAGCCTGGCCATCAATACCGAACCGGTATGGTCGCCGGACGGGCAGAGCATCTACTTTACGTCCGACCGATCGGGACGCCCGCAGATCTACCGCATGCCGGCCTCGGGCGGCACGCCGGACCGCATCAGCTTCCAGGGCCAGCAGAATCTGGACGCGGCGATCAGCTATGACAGCAAGCAGATTGCCATGGTGCAGGCGAACGGGAACGTGTATCGTATTGCCATCGTGGACCAGAGTCTTGGTGGGCAGGTACGCTTCATCTCGACCGGTCCGATTGACGAATCACCCAGCTTCGCGCCAAACGCCAGCATGTTGATCTACGCCGCCGTTGATGGACCCCGGGACGTGCTCTTTGCCGTTTCCAATGACGGCATGGTCAGGCAGCGGCTCACCATCGCCAATGGGGACGTGCGCCAGCCGGCTTGGGGACCCTATCGCAAGAATTAAGTCAGTCCGGGGCGTGGTCTTTCGGGGCCGCATCCGGCTGATCGAAGGAAGGGCCCGGAGCGCCTCACCGCGTTCCGGCTACCGGGGTCGCGGTGGTTTGCCGCGTCCAGTTTATTGGCCTGTGCAGTACAATGCCTGGCTGTAAAGTTGAAAGTGTAGAAAAATAAATACAACAGCCGGCCCACCGGCGATCACTGTCCCGTAACCGCAATCGTTATTGACTGTCGGAAATCAAACCCGTTTGAAGGAACGTCACCATGAATAAGACCGTTCGTATCGCTCTGGTCGCCCTGCTTTGCGTTGGCGCGGCCGCTTGTAGCAAGAAGCAGGAAGTCAAGCCGCAGGAAACTGCACCGGCTGAAACCCCGGTCACCCAGCCCACCCAGGGCACCGGCAAGTACACCCCGCAAGACCTCGACACCGATGCTTGCCTGCGTCAGCGCGTCGTCTACTTCGATTTCGACAAGGACGAAGTGAAGCCGGAGTTCCAGCAGATCATGCAGTGCCATGCCAAGTATCTGCAGGACCGTCCGACCGCGCAGATGCGCCTGGAAGGCAATGCCGACGAGCGCGGTACGCGTGAATACAACCTGGGCCTCGGCGAGCGTCGTGCGAACGCCGTGTCCAGCGCCCTGCAGGCCAACGGTGGTTCGGCCAGCCAGGTCAGCGTGATCAGCTACGGCAAAGAAAAGCCGGTGTGCCGCGAGCACAACGAAGATTGCTGGAGCAAGAACCGTCGCGTTGAGATCGTCTACACGGCCACCTGATGGTGTTCCGGTTGGCTAATCGTTTCACGGCCAATATAAGCAAGGCGGGCGCCCTGGCGTCCGCCTTGCTGTTTTGGGTGCCCGTGCACGCGCAAAACTCCACGCCGATGAGTCTCTCCGACCGGGTTGCCCGGCTGGAGCAGCAATCGCAGAATCAGACCCAGAATCGCGTCGATCAGCTCGGCCAGTTGCAGCAGATGCAGACGCAGATGCAGCAGATGCAGGGTCAGATCGAAGAGTTGCAGCATCAGTTGCAACAGTTGCAGGACCAGAACAAGGCACAGTACGCCGACGCGGACAGTCGTCTGCAGCGCCTGGAGAAAGGCGTGAATGCCAATCCTGCCGCAGTGGCCGGTACCGGCGGCCCGGCACCGGCGACATCCGCCGCCGCTTCTGCCAATGCGCCTGCCAACACAGCACCTGCGGCGTCTTCGTCCGCACCGGCGGCTCCCGCGGAATCGGCAGCAGAAAAGACTGCAGCGTTGAATGCGTACAACGTCGCGTTCAAATCGCTGCGTGCGGGCGACTATGTTTCGTCGTCGCGCGGATTCCGCGAATTCATCCAGAAATATCCCAACGACGCGCTGACTTCGAACGCCTTCTATTGGCTCGGCGAGTCGTACTACGCGACGACCAACTACCAGGTCGCCGTGGAAGCCTTCAAGCATCTCCTGAGCCAGTACCCGCAGAGCGACAAGGCGCCCGACGCGCTGCTCAAGCTCGGCTACAGCCAGCTGGAGATGAAGCAGACCGATGCCGGCGTCGCCACGCTGAAATCGGTGCTGGCCAAGTATCCCAGTTCCAATGCGGCCAAGCTGGCACGGGAACGCTTGAACCGGCTCTCGCAACAGTCGGCTCATTGAGGCAATCGTTGTGAGCAGCAGCAACCCAAGCGTGGATATCGCCACGGAGACACCGACCGCCGTCGAGCGTCTGCGCATCACCGAGATCTTTCATTCGATCCAGGGTGAAGCCGATGCGATCGGCTGGCGGACGGTATTCGTGCGTCTTACCGGTTGCCCGTTGCGCTGCGTCTGGTGCGATACCGAATATTCGTTCTACGGCGGCAACTGGCGCGACATCGACGACATTCTCGCCGAAGTCGCCTCGCATGGCGCGAAGCATGTGTGTGTGACGGGCGGCGAGCCGCTCGCGCAAAAACGCTGCCTGACACTGCTGCAGAAACTGTGCGATGCCGGTTACGAGGTGTCGCTGGAAACCTCCGGCGCCATCGATGTTTCCACGGTGGATCCGCGCGTGCGCAAGGTGATGGACCTCAAAGCGCCGGATTCCGGCGAGAGCAAGCGCAACCTGTGGTCGAATCTGGATCACCTGCTTGCCCACGATCAGGTCAAGATCGTGATCGCCAGTCGCGCCGATTACGAATGGGCGCGCAACGCGGTGGCCGAGCATGCCATCGATCAGCGCTGCATGGTGTTGTTCTCGCCCGTGCATGGCGCGGTCGAACCGCGTGCGCTGGCGGAATGGATCATCGAAGACAAGTTGCCGGTGCGTTTCCAACTGCAGCTGCACAAGTTGCTATGGAACGACGCGCCAGGCCATTGAGCGCAGCTTTATTCCCGATCTCAAAGTATTTGCTTGGCCTCACCGTCATTCCGGCGAAGGCCGGAATCCAGTAATAACATGCTGTGCGAAGCACTTAACGCCAAAGGTTTTGTGTCCTTCGGACGAATACCTCACTGGATTCCGGCCTTCGCCGGAATGACGGTGTAGAAACTTCCTCCGCACGAGGCAAGATAAAAACCCCACGCATCGGCCTGTGTCGCCGGTAGCGTTTCCCGGCCGGTGACCGGCCGTATTCACGTTGGAAATCCACCTATGTCAGGACCCACTTCCCGCAAGGCCGTCATCCTCGTATCCGGAGGCATGGACTCGGCCGTGACACTCGCCATCGCTCGCGAGCAGGGCTACCAGATCCATGCGTTGAGCGTGAACTACGGGCAACGCCACAGCTCCGAACTGGAAGCTGCGGCGCGCGTCGCCCACATGCTTGGCGCCGTGGAACACAAGACCGTGCATGTCGATCTGCGCAGCATTGGCGGTTCCGCGCTCACGGCGGATATCGATGTGCCCGAAGAAGGCGGCGAGGGCATTCCCGTCACCTACGTGCCGGCCCGCAACACGATCATGCTCTCCATCGCGCTGGGCTGGGCCGAGGTGCTGGGTTCCAATGACATCTGGTGCGGCGTGAATGCCGTCGACTACTCCGGCTACCCGGACTGCCGCCCTGCCTTCGTCGAGGCATTCGAGCGCTTGGCCAACCTCGCCACCAAGGCGGGCGTCGAGGGCGCGGCTATCCGCGTCCACGCGCCGCTGATCGCGATGAGCAAGGCCGACATCGCCCGCGAAGGCCAGCGCCTGGGCGTCGATTTCTCCGCCACCGTCAGCTGCTACCAGGCCGACGCCGAAGGTCGAGCCTGCGGCCATTGCGACGCCTGCCGGCTCCGCGCCCAGGGTTTCCGCCAGGCTGGGCTACCCGATCCGACCCGATACGTCTGATTCGCTTGTGCCCAAGGCGCTCAGGCCATAAAATTTGCAGCTCACTTTTTTCCGGGCCGTTAGCTCAGTCGGTAGAGCAGTAGACTTTTAATCTATTGGTCGACAGTTCGAATCTGTCACGGCCCACCAGTAAGACCAAGACCTGCAGCGATGCAGGTCTTTTTTTATCGGCCGAAGAGCCGGAGCCATGCTACCAACCAGATCGCGCTTGCAGGCCGCTAAGTGCAGGCTTCTTGCCGCCGATTTGATTTGCTGTTGGCCTGTTAACTACCCCCGGCCCCATTTCACTGTCTAACTAGTCTGACTTAGGTTGAAGCGTCTTCTGACCGTTCGGTTCAACGCTGCCAACCGCAGGTCTTTGTAATGGAAGGATGTCACTCATTCTCAACAGCCTGCTAACGCAAACGAATAACGGCAACAGATGCGACGAAAGAAAATACAACGGCAGCGTAAATAGTGGTTCCAATAACATCTAGCTGGCGAAGCATGAACCCAATCGACCAGTAAGTGATCGCACAAATGACGGAAAAGTTTCTAAGAATAGGAGCGCTTCGATAGTTCTTCAGTGAGTTCGCTTGAGCAAATAAGATACAAAATAAGACGAACGCTTCTATTAGACCTGAGCGGGGGTAAGCAGCCCAGATCCCCACAAGAAATGAGCACGAACCAACCAGCCATCCTGAATATGCCAGTGCTTTGTGGGGGGTGAGTTGAATGAAACATTTAGGTCAATAGTCATACGTCATTCTTTGTGAATTGATATTTGAAGCGATAGCAGTGCCAACTTGTCAGCTGGCACTGCGTTTCACTGGTTAATCGGCCAATAATTCCACGAGCTCGCCACCAAGATAGACACCGCCAGCGAATGCGGCGGCCCCTTGCAGGCCCGGGATAACGCCGCAGACAGCGGCAATACCACCAATGACATTCAGACCTTGATCCATGGTCATGGCACCATTAACCGCTTCAACTTCATTCACCGTTAACTGACGTATACGTGATGCTGTTGCAGGGCTTGCCGTGCCGTGAATCGGGTGCGGCCGATTTTTGTGTAGGCCGTAGAAACGGTGCGGAAGACATAAAGAGGTCAACGTGCTTTCCATCAAACGCTGACCGCTTTATTGCCACATCCGGCTTTGCGTGTCGGTCCAGTTTTCCTTGCTTAGCCGATCCAGCGCGGCGCCAATCTGCGCGCTGATCTCCTGGAAGTAGTAATAGAGATCCGCACGGCCGATCTTCAGCACGACATTGCCGTTGGTGATGTCGTCTTCGCTGTAAGCGATATGTGCCATCAGCGTCAGCATGGTCTGGATGTTTCTCAGGTCTTCGTAAGCTTCTTCGGACAATAGATAGAACTGCGGTCCCGTCGGGC
>NZ_QRBF01000002.1:145825-307560 GCF_003363265.1 Dyella psychrodurans
ATGGCGCGGCGGTGAAGTAGAAGAAATGCACCATGGCGGGGGCACGAGGATGTGCGGGTGCCGTATGATCGAACGTAACCATCATTGACTTCCTATCAGTTGGTGGTGGCCAGCGGATCGTTTGGGTTGCCTCCCAGGCGATCCGCGCTACTTCACATCATGTCGGGCGTGTCGCTTTCATCGAAAGGGATGGGCACGCCCGACTAACGCACCTTCGCATGAAGTGCGTCGTGCGATCTGTCGGGTCCGAATGATTTGATGCGTTGGCGAATGCCTACGCGAGCCATGCGAATTCACGGCTCGTCCGGGCTATCTTCGCGATATGCGTGTAGGCGACACGTCTTGTGTCGGCTGCGGTGTTACGACATCCACTCCAGTTCAAACCAGGCCGACAACGTCGAGCCGGGCGAAAAGCTTTGCGTGGGTGCCAGGTTGAACGCATCAGGTGGTCCGGACTGCGGTTCGATGCATGTGGCGTGGTCTGTCTCGTCGTAAACCACCCAGTGATCGCAATTGGACGTAAGCCGAATGCGTTGTCCCTCGCGATGGATAAACACGGGCTTGTCGTTGAGGAAGCAGTCGTCCCACGGTCCTTGGGGTGGATCGATCAGAGGAAGCGTGGCGATGCCCTCGGCATCGCGCGGATACATGCGCGTGGGCGCAAACTCGACTCGATCGGGTTTGCGAAACCAAGGATGCCATCCGATAGAGGCCGGCATGGGTTGTTCGCCGGCGGTCAGCGACAACGTCATCCGCAATCGGTCCTGGCTCACTTCGATGCGCTGCCGCGCAACGCCGCCGAAGGGCCAGCTTTCGTCCTCCGGCAATGGCAGCGAGAGATCCACGTGCGTGGGTGAGTGAGCATCGATCCACCAAGGCATGCCGAAGGCAAAGCCGTGGATCGCGTGGCTGCCGAAATTGAGGGGCAGTTGGTAATCGCGTCCGCGAAAGTGAAACCGGCCGTGCCGTATGCGGCCCGCCCAGGGCAGCATCGGGTAGCTTCCCCACGCGATCATCGCTTCGTTGCCTTCGTCGTGACCGACGAGCCAGGCGACGTGATCGCAGGTGATCTGCGCGATGCGGCCGCCCGCGGAAGGGGCGATGTCGACTGCCAGCATGCCGTAGGCGATGCGAACGAGCGGTCCGGGAGACATGGGACTTTGCGCGTCGTGGCAAGCCAAGTCCATCGAGTTGACGTTACTTTCCATAGGGAGCGATGGTCAGGATCTTGCCGTGTTCGTCGTAATGCAACTCGGTCATTTTCATCGAGCGCAGGTGCGTGACGCCGCCGGACAAAATCGAGTCGTGATAGAAGAGGTACCACTTGCCGGCGAAGGCGCAGATGGAGTGATGCGTCGTCCAGCCGACGACCTCCGTCATGATCTTTCCCTGGTAGGTGAACGGGCCATAGGGATTGTCGCCCGTTGCGTAGCACAGAAAGTGCGTATCGCCGGTGGAGTAGGACAGGTAATACTTGCCCTGGTACTTGTGCATCCACGGGCCTTCGAAATAGCGGCGATCGTGATCGCTAGCCAATAGCGGTCTACCGTGTTCGTCGAGGATGACGACTTCGCGCGGTGTTTCGGCGAATTGCTTCATGTCCTCGCTGAGCTTCGCGACGCGCGGTCCCAGCGCGGGCTGGTCGGCGAGAGGTTCTTCGTGGGTTTCGGCGTAGGTGTTTTTGCGGTATTTCTGCAACTGGCCGCCCCAGATGCCGCCGAAGTACATGTAGTACGCATCATCGTCGTCCTGATGCACGGCCGGGTCGATGGAATAGCTACCGCGAATGGCTTCAGGTTCGGGTGTGAACGGGCCTTCGGGGCGATCCGCGACAGCCGTGCCGATCTGAAAAATGCCGTTGGCGCGTTTGGCCGGAAAATAAAGGTAGTAACGTCCGCCTTTGCATGCGGCGTCCGGCGCCCACATTTGCCGTTCGGCCCATGGCACGTCTTTCACGTGCAGGGCAACGCCGCAGTCCACGGCGTCACTGTCCGGCGAAGCCATGCGGAAGACGTGATAGTCCTCCATGCAGAAATGATCGCCGTTGTCGTTGAACGGCACGCCGCCGTCGATATCGTGCGAGGGATAAATGTAGATGGCGCCGTCGAATACGTGCGCCGACGGATCGGCGGTGTAGACATGGGTGACCAGCGGCTTGGAGATCGCGCGGGCGGCCAGCGCTTGCAGATCGGTTTCTACCGTTTCATCGGACATTGCGAGTAAACCATTCGGGATTGCTTTCGATATCAGGAAGCCATGCTGGCTTGAAGCCTGCGCGCGTCGAGTTCGTGTTCGATGCGCAGCTCCATCGGTTTGTCGATGCCGTAGAGGAACATCAACACCACGGCCGCAAGGAAGGGCAACGAGCACAGCACGCTCACGGTGAGATGGATGCCATGGACCGCATCGGCCGACTGCGTCGCTGCGTCGGGTTGGTAACCGTAGAAGGCGAGGATGCCGGCCACGAGCGCGCCGCCGACACTCAATCCCACTTTCAGCCCGCAAAGCATGGCGGAGAAGATGATGGCGGTGGCGCGGCGTTGGTTCTTCCATTCGGAATAATCCGCTACGTCGGCGATCATCGCCCACAGCAGCGGAATGGTGATGCCGTAGAAGAAGCCGTGGAAGACGTACGAGAGGACGACCAGGCCGACGGCATCTGGCGAATAGAAATAGAAGGCCAGCAGAAAAAGCGTAGAGGCGAACAGTGCGCCGCCGAACACGTCCCGCTTGCCGAAGTGATCGGCCAGCCGCTTGGAAAAGCCGATGCCGACGATCATGAAGATGATGCCAAGGGCGTTGAACAGGCTGAAGGCAGATGTGGGTGCATCTTTCGGCCACTGGAAATCGGTGAGGCCGATGCCGACAAGTACCTTGTTCAATCCGGCAATGAGGCTATTGAAGCCGATGTGCTGGAGAAACGCGGCGAGCTGCGTTTCGCTCATGTAGTACTTGAAGTAATAGATGTACATCCCGCCCTTCAGGGCGAGATTGATGAACAGCAGCACGGTGACCGACAGCATGATCTGCCACGGCCGGTTCCGCGCCAGATCGGCGAGATCATCGCGAACGCTGGATGTTTGCTCGCGCGTCGGTACGATGCGTTCCTTCGTCGTGAAGAACGTGATCAGGAAGAACACCATGCCGACGATGGCGAACATCGTCATCGTGTTGTGAAAGCCGCGCGCCTTGTCGCCGTTGCCGAGAATCAGCACCAGCGGAAGCAGCAGCACCTGGATGATGAACTGCGCCACCATCACCGCCACGAAGCGATACGACGACAGGCTGTTGCGCTCCGCCATGCTGCCGGTGAGCACGCCGCTCAAGGCGGAGTAGGGCAGGTTGTTGGCGACGTAGACGAGCACGAGCAGCGAATACGTCGCCAGCGCATAGGTCACCTTTCCCTGCTCGCCCAGTGAGGGGGTGCTGAAAGCGAGCAGGGAAAGGGCGCCAAAGGGAACGGCCGTCCACAGTATCCAGGGACGAAACTTGCCCCAGCGCGTGTGGGTGCGGTCGGCGATCAACCCGATGATGGGCGTGAAGACGAAGGCACCGAGTATGCCCACGCTAAAGATGATGGTGGCCGCCGTCGCCGCGGGAATCCGGAAGACGTCGGTATAGAAGAAGGCGAGAAACGTCACCAGCGTCTGAAAAATCAGATTCGCGGAAAGATCGCCGAGGCTGTAGCCGATTTTCTCCACGACCGGGAGTCTTTGAGAGGTACTGTTCATCGCTCGATCGTTGCTTCCGCAGGACGTGGAGGGTATCGCGTACGGCCGCTGGCCGCACACGATACGGTGCGGCCCACCCGGCAGGGACAACCGGGTGGGCCGCTGGGGCCTTACTCGTTACTGACGATCAGAAGCTGCCACGGATACCCAGCATGACCGTGAAGCCCGGCGTGTAGTAGGTATACGCCGCGTTGGAGTAGGTGAACGTGGTGCGCAGATCCGCCTTGGTCATGTTGATGGCGTCCAGCGTGATCATCGGCTTCGACGGCAGATGGACAAACTGATAGCTCGCGCCCATGTCGAGCTGGCCGCGCGCATCGGTCTTGATCTGGCCGAACGGCAGGCCGTTCTGGTCCGCCGAGGAACTGATCTGGGCCGCATTCCACACATACGACAGGCGGAGCGTCGTGTTGTAGCCCTCCCAGTAGCCCGTGAGGTTATAGGTATGCGGTGAAATGCCGACGGCCTGCGCGGGTACGCCGGGGCCGATGTTTCTCTGCGAGACGACGGTGTAGTTCGCCTGGACGCCGAGACCCTTGAAGACGAAATCCAGCGGCTGCACCCAGGTCAGCTCCGCACCTTTGATGAAGAGCGTGCCATTGGCATTGACCTGCTGGGTCACCTGCACCATCGCCGCGTTGGGGCCGCCGCGCAGTTGCAGCGATTGCTGTTGCGTCGAGGTCAGGTCGGCGTAGGGCACACCCAGTGCCGTGAAAGGAATCAGGTTGGTGCCGTTGACGGTAAAGCCGGTGATGCGCTTGCCGAACAGATCCAGGCCTACATAGCCCTCGTTGCCGGTGTACCACTCGCCGCCGAAATCGAGGTTGGTGGACAGATACGGAGCCAGCTTCGGATTGCCTTCGCTGGCGATTTCCGCCGCGGGGTCGCTGAAGTTGAGGCCCGGCACCATCGCACTGGGGTCGGGACGCGTCATCGAGCGCGAGGCCGCCAGGCGCAGGATGATGTCGTCGGTGGCGTTATACGCGGCGTTGAACGACGGCAGGTAGTAACCGTAGTTGTGCTTGAGCGTCACTTCTTCCGTCTGGCCGTTGAGCGTGACCGGACCGGAGACGGTCTGGTCGGTGTATGCATGGCGAACGCCGCCGTTGAGGCGCAGGCTGTTGCCCCACAGGTCGAACTTGCCGTTGCCCTCGATATACCAGGCCCAGGTGCTTTCTTCGATGTCGCCGGAGCTGGCGCCCGTGGCGGCAGCCGACGCCAGCGGCGCGATGGACTCGTAGTAGGGATAGTTGGTGGCCGCCATCAGCGAGGGGTAGTTCATCGCGATGAAACCGCCCGGCCCGGGCGAGAGGTAGGCAGGCAGTCCCGATGTGGGGACGGCTGTTTCGCCGAAGTTCTGCCAGGCGGACGTATCGACATAGGCCTTGATCTGACGCGCGATGTCGTCGTACGCCACGCCGACCTTGACGTTGTTCTCGTCGTCGCCGAGTTGCAGATCTTCGCGCGTGCCCTTGTTGGCGGTGACGCGCGTTTCGTTGTCGACGTTCAGGCGGTACCAGGTCCAGCCCGCGTTGGGATTATTGAGATCAACGCTGGATGTGATGCTCGGGAAGCTGCCGCCGGTGTTGTTGTAGGTCACCGTCGTCTTCGGCGACATCACCGCGAGCGTCGGTTGTTCGTTCATGTACCAGCTGCGCTGCGAGTAGCCCTGGAAGTCGAGCTTGATGTTGTCGTTGTCGCCGAACAGCAGTTCGCCGCCCGGATTGACGTTGTAGAAATGCACGTGTTCTACGTACGGGCGTTCTTCCAGGAAGTACTGCGCATTGGCGAAGGTGGCGTTGGTCACCACGTCGTTCTGGTCCACCTGCATGTTGGTCGGGATCATCTGGCCGCTGCGGCCGACCAGGTCCATGTCCGCGCGATTGAAATCGCGCTCCTGCTTGGAGAACAGCGTGTCGAGGTAGAAATGCGCCCGCTCATCCGGGCGGAACTCGAAGGACATGAGGGCCGACTGGTGATCGTTCGTGCCCTGGATGTACGCGTCGCGCGCCAGGCGCGGAATGAGGGCGTTGGCAATCTGCGACGTGCTCAGCCCCGGATTGTGGGCCAGCAACCAGGCGTTATCGATCGTCTGCCCCGGGATCAATCCTGCGCCGGCACCGGCCGGAACGGTGGACGGGATCGACCAGCTGCCGGCGCCCGGACTGCACGAACCCGACGCAATGCCGCATTGGGCGGCGGTCAGGTGCGGCGTGGTCCAGCCGATGGTCTCGAAGCCGCGCACGTCATAGTCGCTGCGCGATCCCGTCAAGCCGATCAGTGCGCCGAAGGTGTTGTCCTTGTTGGTCCAACTGCCGATGAGGGCGCCGCGCGGTTTTACGTTGCTGCCGATCGAGTTGTAGGTGCTCTGCGCCGAATAGGTGAGATGCGTGCCCGGATTGTCGAACGGGCGCGTGGTGCGCATGTCGACCACGCCGGCGATGCCGCCTTCGGTCATGTCGGCCTGCGGCGTCTTGTTCACCGTCAACTGCGTGAAGAACTCGGTGGGCAGCAGATCGAGGTCGACTTCGCGGTTCTGGTTTTGCGAATCCAGCGAACCGGAAGAGGCGACCGAGATCTGGTCGCCATTGAGCAGGATCTTGGTGAAGTCGGTGCCCAGGCCGCGAACCTGGATGTTCATGCCTTCGCCGTCCACGTCGCGCGAAATCTGCACGCCGGGAATGCGGTTCAGCGATTCGGCGATATTGGTGTCCGGAAACTTGCCGATGTCTTCGGCGTATACCGTGTCGACAACGTTGGTTGCGTCACGCTTGGCCTCGGTCGAAAACTGGATACTGCTGCGATAGCCGCCGTTGACGTTGACGGCGCCGAGCTGTTTGACCGGCGGTTTCGCAGGTTGATTGGCGCTTGGTCCCTGCGCATTCGCTTGTGATTGTGCCGGCGTCTGGCTTTGCGCTGGTGCCGGGGATTGTGATTGATCTTGTGCCTGTGCGATGCCTGCCACACCCAACAAAGCAAGCATCAATGCGTGCGATAGCACGGTTCTCGCAAATGGAATCTGCACCTAACTCCCCTCCCGATATTGCTATGACTTGGCTGTGCCCATCGCATATGGCGGACACCCCCTTGATAGAGCGGCCGCTAAAGCAGCTTCTTGGCCCCGGTCAAGAAAGGTAGCGCTAACATTTTGTCCGCGCACGCTGCAGGGCAGCATAAGATTGCCAAGCCTTCGAAGTGGCGTAAAAGCAGGCAAATTTGCGCAGGAACGTAAGGTTGGGGAGGTGCCTCAAGTGGGTCAGCGAGTCTGGATGGCGCTCGGAATTGCGAGTATGTTAGTGATAGCGCTAACAAGAGACGTCGTTTAGTCGTCCTGGCGTCTAGCCCTGGCGGGCGCAAATTTTCATCACGGCTAAGGGGCGACTTTGGTGTCAGCCGGCGATCTGGGTTTGATATGAATGATTTGAACGAACGGGTAGGGGCGCCACGACTGACTGCAAAGCTCGGCACGTACCGTTGGCGTGTCTGTGCGATGTTGCTCGCGGCCACCACCATCAACTACATCGATCGCCAGGTGCTTGGCGTGCTCGCGCCCTTTCTGCAGGGAAAAATGGGCTGGAGCGAACTCGATTACAGCTACATCGTCACGGCGTTTCAGGCCGCGTATGCGATAGGCCTGCTGTGCACGGGTGCCATCATCGACCGATTCGGCACGCGCATCGGTTACGCGCTCGCCATTGGCGTGTGGAGCGTTGCTGCGATGGGGCACTCGCTCGCCGTGGGCGTTGCGAGTTTTGCCGTTGCGCGATTTGCGCTTGGCTTGGGAGAGTCCGGTAATTTTCCGGCGGCGGTTAAAGCAGTTGCCGAATGGTTTCCGCAGCGGGAGCGCGCGCTGGCAGCGGGCATTTTCAATTCGGGCTCGAATATCGGCGCCATCGTTGCGCCGGCGCTGGTTCCCATTGTCGCGTTACGCCTCGGGTGGCAGGCGGCTTTCCTTTTCACCGGCGTGCTGAGCGCCACATGGGTCATCATTTGGTTGCTCACCTATCGCACGCCGGATAACCAGCCCAAGTTATCCGCGGCCGAAAGGGACTACATCGGTCGCGAGCCGCTTGCGGCGACTGTGCGCATTCCATGGTCGCAATTGCTTCGCTATCGCCAGGCTTGGGCGCTGGTTGCCGCCAAGTTCATCACCGATCCCATCTGGTGGTTTTTCCTCTTCTGGCTGCCCAAATTCCTGCACGCCGAATATGGCCTCTCCCTGTTGGGACTGGGGGCGCCGCTTATCGCGATCTTCCTGCTGGCCGACGTCGGCAGCGTCGCAGGCGGCTGGTTTGCGGGCCGCTTGATCCGGCGCGGCTGGAGCGTCAACCGGGCGCGCAAGGGCACCATGTTGCTCTGCGCATTGTTGATCGTTCCAGTCGTGTTCGCCGCGAAGGCCAATCACTTGTGGCTGGCCGTGGCCCTCATCGGATTGGCGACGGCCGGGCATCAGGGCTGGTCTGCCAACGTCTATACCTTGGCCTCGGACATGTTTCCGCGCCACGCGGTCGCTTCCGTCGTGGGCATCGGCGGGTTTGCCGGAGCCGTGGGAGGCATGTTGATTTCCACGACGATAGGTCTCTTGTTGCAATTCACGGGGAGCTATCTGCCGGTGTTTTTCATGGCGGGCTCGGCCTATTTGATCGCGCTTGTTGTGGTTCAAGCGTTGGTTCCACGATTGGAGCCGGCGCGCTTGGAGGCCTTTTCAATGATTCCCGATACGACGGAGTAAAACAGTGCGATTCGCAACCCTCACCGTGTTTCTGCTCGTTTCGCTCGGCTTGCATGCGCAGGATGTACCGCTCGCGCAGGGACAGCAAAAGTTCCTCGGCAGCGCTTACAGCGTCACGCAGGCGCCGGGCTTTGCTGACTACTGGAACAAGGTCACGCCGGAGAATGCAGGCAAATGGGGAAGCGTGGAGCCTGTGCGCGGCCAGTTGGACTGGGCGGGGCTAGACCAGGCCTATCATTTTGCGAAATCGCACGGCTTTCCATTCCAGATGCACAACCTTGTGTGGGGTAACCAGCAGCCGGATTGGATCAGGCACCTGCCGCCCGACGAGCAGCGCCGCGAGATCGAAAAGTGGTTCGCTGCCGTGGCGGCGCGTTATCCGGATATCGACTATATCGATGTAGTGAACGAAGCCCTGAACAATCCGCCTGACAAGCATCGCAAAGGCGGTGGCGATTACCTGCAGGCGCTCGGTGGCAGCGGGACGAGTGGCTGGGATTGGGTCATCAACGCTTATCGCATGGCGCGGCATTATTTTCCGCATGCCAAGTTGCTGATCAACGACTTCAATATCACCAACAGCGACAAAAATACCCGGCGCTATCTCCAGATCATCGCTCTGTTGCAAAAGGAACATCTGGTCGACGGGATTGGTGTGCAGGAACACGCTTTCGAAACAAAGCCGAACGTGCCTATGTCCGTGCATCGTGCCAATCTCGATCGGCTGGCTGCGACGGGTTTGCCCATCTATATCTCGGAGTTCGACATCGACGGGCCTACGGATGCGCAGCAGTTGAAGGAATACCAGCGTGTTTTCCCGGTGTTCTGGAGCAACCCGGACGTGAAAGGCATCACGCTATGGGGTTTCCGGCCGGGTTTGTGGCGAAACCAGCAACGTGCCTATCTGATTCGCGCCGATGGCAGCGAGCGTCCCGCGATGCGCTGGCTGCGCGAGTATGTGCGTGGGGTAAACCCTCCCGCAGTCGCCGAATCACATCTTCAAGCGCATGATGGGTCTCGGTGACAAGCTGAAGCCGTCTCGCCGACTCCCTGCACAACACCCTGAAAGAAACCTATTTCAAGACATGAATACCGGAACCCATGCCCTGACGCTGCACGAAGATCGTCTTTTCCCCGTCGACGCCGTGCAGCGCGCGATAGCCAGACGCCTGTACGCGAACGTCGCCAAGCTGCCGATCGTCAGCCCTCACGGCCATACCGATCCGGCCTGGTTCGCGGAGAACAAACCGTTCGCGAATGCGACGGAGCTTTTGCTTGTTCCGGATCACTACGTATTTCGCATGCTCTACAGCCAGGGCGTGTCGCTGGATGCGCTCGGTATTCCGCACCAGGATGGTTCGCGCGCCGCCGTCGATCCGCGCGAAGCATGGCGGCTTTTTGCAAGGAACTTTCATTGGTTCCGCGGCACGCCATCGTCCATGTGGCTCAATCATGTGTTTCACGACGTATTCGGTCTGCGCGTCAGGCTGGACGCAACAACGGCCGACCTTTACTACGATCACATCAACGATGCCTTGCAGCGGGCCGAATTCCTCCCGCGTGCGCTGTTCGAGCGTTTCAATATCGAATTGATTGCTACGACCGAGTCGCCGCTGGATGCACTCCAACATCACGCGGCGATCCGCCAGAGTGGATGGCAGGGACGCGTCATTACCGCGTACCGGCCCGATCCCGTGGTTGATCCCGAGCACGAGCAGTTTCCGTCTGCCTTGCAGCGCTTCGGCGAACTGACAGGGGAAGATGTCTACACCTGGAACGGCTATCTGTGGGCACACCGCCAGCGTCGCGCATTCTTTGCGCAGGCGGGCGCCACTTCCACCGATCATGGACATCCGACCGCAGCGACGGCCGATCTCTCGCGTGCCGAAGCCAGCAAGCTGTTCGACAAAGTGGTACGCGGCCAAGCCACCGCCGAGGATGCCGAGCTGTTCCGGGCGCAGGTACTCACCGAAATGGCTGCGATGAGCCTGGACGATGGCTTGGTGATGCAGATCCATCCTGGATGCTTCCGCAATCACAACCGCGAGTTGTTCAAGCAATTCGGGCGCGACAAAGGTGCGGACATCCCGCTGCGCACCGAGTACGTCAACGCGCTGAAGCCGCTGCTGGATCGCTTCGGCAACGAGCCCAATTTCAAGCTGATCCTGTTTACCCTGGACGAGAGCACGTATAGCCGCGAACTTGCACCGCTGGCAGGCCACTATCCGGCATTGTTCCTCGGGCCGGCATGGTGGTTCCACGATGCGCCAGAAGGCATGTGGCGCTTCCGCGAATGGACGTTGAGCAGCGCTGGGTTCTACAACACGGTCGGCTTCAACGACGACACCCGCGCATTCCTATCGATCCCGGCGCGTCACGATGTGGCTCGCCGCGTCGATTGCGCGTTCCTCGCCAAATTGGTGGCCGAGCATCGTCTCGATGAAGATGAAGCGATGGAACTCGCCGTGGATCTTGCTTATAACCTTCCGAAGAAAGCCTACAAACTCTAAGAGCACCTGACAAAATGATCGCGTAAGGTTAAAAGCAAGCCGGGCAATTCACACTCCCTCCCATGCGTGCAGCAGGGGCAGGGGTGGATGAAGTCTTTAGCGAAGCAAGAGCATTACCCCCTCCCAACCTCCCCCCTGCTTCGAAGGGGGGAGGAGCAGCGTGAGGCCCGTGCGAATGAAAGCTTGGTAACGCGGTCTTTTACGACACGATAGTCCTCAATGACGACACACGCGGATTCATGTCGACCACCGCGCACTATCACGTCATACGGCTCGCCATATCGACCAGACCAGCAGATTTGCGGCGGTCGGCAGGCGTTTGTGTCCCATCGCCGATGGTCCCCTTAAGCGTTCAATGCCATGGTCAGTGCGCGTGCGACCGAGGCAGGCGAGCCATCGTCCAACGCGGCATACGCCGCCCGCAGCGCATGCACGAAGGCCGCGTCCTCGGACAGCGGTGCAAACACGTTGTCGAGTTTCAGGAATGCATCCACATCGGCCTGTGCATCGCCAGTGCATGAACGGCCGATGGCGGAAAGCGCATCATCGAGCGGGTCGACAAGTGCGACACCGTTATGCGCCTGCCTGCGCACGAACTGCATCCAGCCTGCGATGGGCAGGCACAACATGTCGATGGGTTGCCCGATGGCTCGCGCATCGGCAATCGTGCTCAGCAATCGAACGGGAAGCTTCTGCGATCCATCCCAAGCAATTTGCAGAAGCCGATGGCGAATGGCCGGGTTGCGGAAGCGTTCGAGGATGGCGGCAATGTAGGCAGAGGCGTCGAGATTGCCGGGTAGCGCGATGGCCGGGGCAATGGCCTTGCGCATCAAGTGCTCCACAAAGCTTGCCAGCAACGGTTCGTCCATGGCGTCGGCAACGGTCTCGATGTTCATGAGCGAACCCAGATACGCCAGGGTCGAATGGGCGCCGTTGAGAAAGCGAAGCTTGGCGCGGTCGTAGCCGGCGATGTCATGGCTCATCGTGACGCCGACGCGCTCGAACGGCGGACGATCGTTGCAGAAACGATCCTCGATCACCCACTGGGAGTATGTCTCGCGTTGGATCGGCCACGCATCCGTGTAGCCAAGTTCGCCGTTGATGCGATCGCGCAGCGCATCGTCGGTAGCCGGCGTGATGCTGTCGACCATCGAGCATGGAAACGCGACCTTGGCTTCGATCCAGTCGGCCAGTCGCGGGTCGATGCGCTGCGCATATTGCAGCACGGCGCGGCGCAGGCGGTGGCCGTTATCGGCCAGGTTGTCGCAGCTGAGCACCGTATAGGGAATGAGCCCCTGCCGTCGGCGGCTACGCAGGCCGGCAACGATGTAGCCGATGGCGCTGCGCGGCGATTCCGGCGAAGCGAAGTCGTGCACGATATCCGGATGCGTGACGTCGAGATTGTCACCCGTCAGGCAATAACCTTTTTCGGTGATGGTCAGCGTCACCAGGCACACGGCGGGGTCGGCCAGCCGCGTCAGTACGGCGGCCTGTTCGTCGCGGGCGCAAAGCAGTTCACGGATCGAGCCGATCACGCGTAACCGCGTTTGCTGGCCCAATAGCAGGAGTGTGTACAGGCCATCCTGCGGCGTCAGTGCCTGGCTTACCTCCGCACTGTGCAGGGAGACGCCGCAAATGGCCCAGTCCGGGCGATCCGCAAGAAGGTCATCGATGTAGACCGCCTGATGTGCCCGATGGAATGCGCCGATACCTATGTGCACGATACCAATGCGCGTGCGACCCGTTTCATAGGCCGGCTTGATGACGGATGCGGGCAAACTGGCCAGTGACCATTCCGACAGGCGATTCGCGTGATTCGAGGTGGTGCTCGCCATCAACGTTTCACCTCGAAGCCGCTTTGTGTCAGGAACGCAAGCATGTCCGCCTCGCGCATGGTGTTCACATCGCCAGGAATCGAATGCTTCAGGCATGTGGCTGCCATCGCGAAATCGAGCGCGGCTTGCTCGGGCATGTTCAGAAAAAGGCCATGCAACAAACCGGCGGCAAAGGCATCGCCGCCGCCGATTCGATCGACGATGTCCGTCAAGGTGTATGTGGTGCTTGTCAGTACACGCTCGCGCGTGGCGAGAAAGCCTGCGATATCCTGGTCGTCGACGTTGCGATGAAAGCGCTCCGTAGCAGCCAGGCGACGAAGACGGGGCCATTGCGCAAACGCAGCGTCCGCGGCGGCACGGAAGCGTTCGGCGGCCTCCGGGGCTGGGAAATCCGTATCCAGCATCAACGCAACATCGCGATCATTGCCGAACATCAGGTCGGCTTCGCTGACGATTTCGCGCAACAAGGCAGGCGCCTGCGAAACGCGCGATCCCCACAATTTGCTGCGGTAATTGCAGTCGAACGAGATCGACAGACCCGCTTCGCGAGCCGCGCGAACAGCATCAAGGGCAGCTTGTGCCGTGGATTCGCCGAGAGCGAGATTGATTCCCGACACATGCAGCCATTGGGCGCCGGCAAGT
Organism: Dyella psychrodurans; assembly: GCF_003363265.1. Taxonomy (GTDB): domain Bacteria; phylum Pseudomonadota; class Gammaproteobacteria; order Xanthomonadales; family Rhodanobacteraceae; genus Dyella_B; species Dyella_B psychrodurans. The sequence goes on from NZ_QRBF01000002.1 coordinate 159,276, forward strand.
AGGCGAGGCCAATCGTAGGTGCTGGCCGGTGCGCGCGCGAAGACCGAATCCGAACGATCGTAGAGCACTTCGGAAGGGCGATGCATGGCACCCGGCGAGAGAAAGTAGAGCCCCATGCGCCCGGCGGCGACATGCAGGTTCCTGGTATCCACACCATGACGGCGCAGTTCGCCTGCGCAAGCGTGGCCGAGGACGTTGTCCGGCAGCGCGCTGACCATCACGCTATCGTGACCGAGAATAGCCAGCGAAGCGGCGACGTTGGCCTCCGCGCCGCCAAAGCGTGCATCGAAGCGTGGCGATTGCAGCGGCAGTTCGTTCCCCGGCGGCGACAGGCGCATCAACAGCTCGCCGAAGCAGACGATGCGGCAATGGGCGGCGGTGGTATGTGGTTCGTTGCGCATTCCGGTTCTCGTCAATCTTCAACGATGAAGTCTTTGGTCAGGCGAATATCTTCGCTGGACGCGCCTATCTGTACCTGATAACGGCCAGGATCGACCGCATAGGAGTGATGGACATCGTCGTAATACCTAAGGTCGTGTTCCGGCGAAATCTCGAAAGAGACGCTTTGCGCTTCGCCGGGTTGCAGATGCACGCGCTGGAAGCCGCGCAGTTCCCTGACCACGCGCGCGTGCGGTGCGCTCAGCGGATGCATGTACAACTGCACCACTTCGTCACCGGCGCGCGAGCCGGTGTTTTTCACCTCCAGCGTGACGTTGATGTGACCCTTGTCGCTGACAGTACGCCGGTCGAGCTGAAGGTGGGAATATTGGAACGTCGTGTACGACAGGCCATGGCCGAACGGATAAAGCGGCTCACCCTTGAAGTAGCGGTAGGTGCGGCCAGCCATGCTGTAGTCGTCAAACGGCGGCAGCTTTTCGTCGGCTTTGTAGAAGGTGATCGGCAAGCGCCCGGCGGGATCGGTATTGCCGAACAGCGCATCCGCGACGGCGTTGCCGCCGCGCTGGCCGGGGTACCATGCCAGCAGGATCGCCGGCACATGTTGTTTGGCCCAGTCGATGGCGAGGGCGGAGCCGGTGGTCACCACGAAGACGACCGGCCTGCCGGTGGCATGGAGGGCCTCCAGCAATTTCTCCTGCGTGGCCGGCAGGCGCAGGTCGGTGCGGTCGCCGCCGGCGAAACCCGGATAATTGACCTTCATCTCTTCGCCTTCCAGCTCACTGGTGAGGCCACCGACGAAGATCACTACATCGGCCTGACGCGCTGCGTCCAGTGCCTCCTCGAACGGCGGCTTGGCGCCGGGCATACGCCACGCCAACTTCACGTCGGGATTTTGATTGTTCGTCTTGGCGTATTCGAGGCGAATGTCATACGCCTTGCCGGCTTGAAGCTCGATCGAGGCGTTCTTGCCCGATGAACTGTCCTTCGCATCCCATGCGTCCATCACCAGGCGATTGTCCAGATACAGGCGGAATCCGCTTTTGGCGGCAGCGTTCAGCTCATAACGGCCCGACACCGGTGGCACGAGCTGGCCGCTCCAGCGCACGCTGAAATCGTTGTTTTGCAGCGCCTTGTCGGCGGGAAATTCGCCGCGGATCACCAGGTCGTCGGTTGGTGTGCTGTGATCCCAGCTGAAGCTGATCTTGGTGTCGACTCGTGTCAGAACAGGCGCGGCGTTGAAGTTGTCGCCACGGAAATATTCGGCCTTGAGTCCATGCTCGGTGGCATTCGGGGAAGGGCGCAGATACGCCGGTTCGATCAGCGTGGCCAAGCCCGTGCTGTTGAACCCTTCGACGAGTTCGGTGCCATGTGCGTAGGTGATCGTCGCGTTGGGCGCGGCTTCGCGGATGCCTTGAAGAATGGTGACCGGCGCTGCCGGCGTTCCGTGGTAATTGCCCAGCAACGCGGTGACGTCGTCGGCCGTCGGCCCGATCACCGCAATGCGATGCGTGTTGCGTGACAGCGGAAGAAGGCCATTGTTTTTCAGCAGGACCATCGACTCTTGTGCGGCGCGGCGCGCCAATTCATCGTGCTGAGGCGACTGATTGACGGAGAGGGGCAACTTCGACCATGGCACCCGATCGGGCGGATCGAACATGCCGAGCCGGAAGCGGGCGAACATCAGGCGCTTGAGCGAGGTGTCGATGTCGGCCTCGCTGATCAAGCCATCATGCACTGCCTTGGTCAGTGCGGCGTAGGTGGTGCCGCAATTGAGGTCGTCGCCGTTCTTCACCGCCAGCGCCGCGGCCTGCTCGGCGGTCTGCACGATCTTGTGACGGAGGTAGATGTCTTCGACCGCGTCGCAATCGGAAACCACGTAACCGTTGAAACCCCATCGCTTGCGCAGCGTATCCTGCAGCAGGAATTCGCTCGCCGATGCCGATTCGCCGTTCAGGCGGTTGTACGCACCCATGACGGCGTCGACCTTGGCTTCCTGCACAAGGGCCTGGAACGCCGGCAGGTAGGTTTCATAGAGGTCGCGCTCGCTGGGGTGCACATCGAATCGATGGCGCTCCGATTCGGGGCCGCTGTGCACGGCAAAGTGCTTGGCGGTGGCGTCGAGCTTGCTGTACTTCGGATCGTCGCCCTGCATGCCGCGCACGAACGCCACGCCCATGCGCGAGGTGAGGAACGGATCCTCGCCGTAGGTTTCCTGTCCACGTCCCCAGCGGGGATCGCGGAAAATGTTGATGTTCGGCGACCAGAACGTGAGGCCCTCATAACGGCCATGCATGTCGCGCCGCTCGAACTCGTTGTACTTGGCGCGGGCTTCGTCGCTGATGGTGGTGGCGACTTCACCCATCAGCTGAGTGTCGAACGTCGCCGCAAGCCCGATGGCTTGCGGGAACACGGTAGCCTGGCCGGCGCGCGCTACGCCATGCAGACCTTCGTTCCACCAGTCGTAGGCGGGTATGCCCAAGCGCGGGATCGCAGGTGCGGCGTTCTGCATTTGCGAAACTTTTTCTTCGAGCGTCATGCGCGATACGAGATCGGCGGCGCGATCCTCGAAGCTGCGATTCGGATCCTGGTAGATGGCCGTTTGCGACCACACGGGCAGGGTGGCCGTTGTCAGCGCGAGAGCGGCAAACAGCGTCTTGATGCGTAGCTTTGTCATTGGAAATCCTTTTCCTTACCAATCCCACATGGAGCCGTCTTCAAGGCGCGCGACAGGCAATTGCTTGGGAGAGTAGGGGAAGCGTGCGGCGAGCTTTTCGTCGATGGTGACGCCATGTCCCGCCGATTCGCCGCAGTGCAGGCGCCCGTCGCGGAATACATAATCGTGCGGAAAGACTTCGTTCGTTTCGTCGGTATGGAACATGTATTCCTGGATACCGAAGTTGGGCACCCAGGTGTCGAAATGCAGCGCCGCGCCCATGCATACGGGCGACAGGTCCGTTGCGCCATGAAAGCCGGTCCGCACTTGATGAAGCGCCGCGAAATCCGCCAGGCGACGCAGATGCGTGATGCCGCCGCCGTGCACGATGGTGGTGCGGGTGTAGTCGATGAGCTGGTTCTCGATCAGGTGCTTGCAATCCCAGATCGAGTTGAAAACTTCGCCGACGGCCAGCGGCGTGGTCGAATGCTGGCGAATGAGCTCGAAGGACTTCTGGTTCTCCGCCGGCGTTGCATCTTCCATCCAGAACAGGCGGTACGGCTCTAGGCTGCGCGCGAGCCGTGCGGCTTCGATCGGCGTCAAGCGATGGTGCACGTCATGCAGGAGATGCACGTCCATGCCGTGGTCGGCGCGCAGGCGCTCGAACAGTTGCGGCACGATGTCGAGATATTTGGGGGTCGACCAAACCGTTTCGACCGGAAGCTCGCTTTCCGCCGGCTCGTAGGCTTTGCCGCTGGAAATGCCGTAGGCCTTCTTCACGCCTGGTACGCCGCACTGGGCGCGCACCGCAAGGAATCCCTGCTCGATGAAGCGACCCACGGCGTCGCTGGTTTCGGCGATGTCGCGGCCGTTGGCATGGCCGTACACCAACGCGCCTTCGCGCGAGCGTCCACCCAGCAACTGGTAGATCGGCATGTTGGCGAACTTGCCGAGGATATCCCACAGCGCCACGTCGACCGCCGCGATGGCAGTCATCGTCACCGGACCGCGACGCCAGTACGCGCCGCGATAGAGGAATTGCCAGATATCTTCGATGCGGCCCGCGTCGCGACCGATCAGGTTGGGTACCACGTGATCTTGCAGGTACGACGCGACCGCCAGTTCGCGCCCGTTGAGCGTGGCGTCGCCCAGGCCGGTGACGCCGGATCGTGTTTCGATCTTCAAGGTGACGAAGTTGCGGCCGGGGCAGGTCACGATGACGCGTGCGTCGACGATTTCGCGATCGCGCATCGAGCTCTGGGAACTGGCTGGGGAAGCTGGGGAAGTACTCATATCGGGTTCACCGAGTGGAATGCGTGGATGTGAGGGATAGCTCGAACGGACCTGCAGGCAGGCCCGCGTCGTCGTAGAGGGTGCAGGTGGGGCTGTTGGCCCAGCAGTAGCGCACGCGGTCGACGCTGCTTGCGGGCTGCCTGGCGTGCAGGACAATCTGATCGCCTTGAATGTCAGCTTGCGCGTAATGGCAGGAATCGGGCTGGGTGCCACATAGCTCGAAACCGATCGGCGTATCCGAGCTGTAGGCAATCAGATGCCCTGTGATATCCGCGAATGTCAGCGTGACGGTATCGCCGCTGCGTTGTGCTGTGGTCGGAACCGGGCCCGAAGGTGACAGTGAATCGCCATAGACGACATGGCGCGCGACGCGGGCGAGGCGACGGCCCAGTTCCTGTTTATTCGCAGGATGGATGTCGTAACGCTCGCCGATGTCTACGGAAACGGCGAGGCCCGAGTGTGTGTCCTCCGCAGCAACGAGGCGTTGTGCTTCGCGCACATCGGCCCAGCCGCTTTCATCCGGATGCGTGGGCGAGGGGCCGTAGCTGGACAGTTGCGCGATCAGGAACGGCAGGTTTGCGCCGAAGCGCGTGCGCAGGTCGTCGCGCAGGCCTTCGAGCAACACGCGATAGTTGCCCGAATCGCCGGTATTGGATTCACCCTGATACCAGAGCGCGCCGCGCAGGCCATAGTGACCGAGTGGCGCGATCATGCCGTTGTACAGCGTGGTCAAGCCCGAGGTCGATTGCCAGGGCACACGCGGCGGCGCACCGAAGGACGATGGCACCACCTGGTATTGCCAATCGCCCAGTACAACGCTGGAGCCGTCGCGCAGGCGCAGCGCGCGCTGATCGGCGGGACCATAGATACCACCGTCGCGATAGGTATTGAGTACGTTGACCGCGATCAGGTTATCGCCTTCATGCAGCACGCCGGGCGGTACGGCATAGGTGCGCGCAACGCCGCCATAGGCGGTGCCGATCCAGTGGCCATTGATCCACGTCTGATCGATTTCGTTGGCGATGCCGAGTGAAAGCGCGACGCCTTGCGCAGCCTGCTGTTTGCTCAGTTTCAGCGTGGTGCGGTACCACAACATGCCCGTGAAATGGGCCAGCTCAGGCATGCCCCAATGCTGCCAGGGGCCGCGATCGATCGGTGCTGGCAACCAACCCTGCTCGCCGACATGCGATGGATTCCACGGTGCGTTGCCCTTGGTCTGGTTTGGACGCGAGAGCCACCATGCTTTCCATTGACGATCCCATGCCTTGCCGGCACGCGCGGGATCTTTCGCGTAGACGTCGAGCAGGTTCAGTGCATCGTCGTAACCACCCACTTTCCGCAATGCCTGTGCGCTCATCCACGGCTCGATGCGCGAGCCGCCCCAGGCCGATACGATCAGACCCATCGGCAGGGAAGTCGTCTTCTGCAGTTCGCGTGCGAAGTAATAGCAGGTGGCGGAGAACTTCGGCACGTTGGCGGGCGTGGTTTTCAGCCAGTGATCGGAGGAGGGGATGCGATCCAGCGGCGTTGCGCTGCTGACGTCGTTCACTGTCAGCATGCGGATGCGATCGTTCGACGCATTCTGGATCTCCGAAGACGAATCCAATGTACGCTCCACTTGCAGTTCCATGTTGGACTGACCGGAGCACAACCACACATCGCCGATCAGAATGTCCTGGATGGTTTGCGTGGTGCCGTCACCCGTGTTCACGGTAAGCGTGTACGGACCGCCTGCGGGTAGCGCGGGCAACGATGCCTCCCAGTGCCCCTTGGCATCCGTGCGAGTCTGGATGTCCTTGCCGGCGAAAGCGATCTTTACCGTTTCGCCCGGTTTCGCGTCGCCCCAGATCGGGTCGATGCGATCGCGTTGCAGGATGGCGTGATCCTGGAAGAGCGGATTCAACAGCGCGTCGTCGTCGTTGGCCTGCGCGCTGAATGTGCTCAAGCACAGGAGTGCCATCATCGCGGAAACGATGTGTCGGGGCTTTACCCCGATTTGCGTGGTGTCGTTCACCATGCGGAGTAGCCCGGCACGTTGTCGAATTTAAGCGATTCGTAGTATTGGAGCGAATGCTGCGGCGGCGCAAAGCCGGGCGGCAGCGGCAGGCCGGAGATGCTCTGGAAATAGGCGATGCAGGCGTCGCGCCACCATTGCGCTTCTTTTTCCTGGATGGCCAGGAAAGCGGCGACCTGTTGATAGCGCTCGGGATCGATATAGCCGTCCATCTGACGCCAGGTTTCGCGCATCTTTTTCACGTCGTCGACGCCCTGCGTGTAATGCGCCACCAGTTCGTACCACAGCGTCTGGCCGGAGCGCATGCGGTAGTTCCAGGGGACATGATGGAACCAGAGCAGGAGTTGCTCGGGCGTCTGTTTCACATCGTTGAATGGCGCCGCGACGGGTGGCGCGTATTGATCGACGGCGTCGCTGCCGGTCCGCGTGCGGTCGAAACCGATGCCGTCGCGGTCCGCGCGATGGTAGTAAACCGGACGCCAATCGGCGCGCGCCTCGCTGGCATCCCACGGCGCCGGGCCGTAATGATGCCCCGGCCCCATCAGGTGATGCAGGCCGAGCGGCGTCATGTAATCGACGGCTGCTTCGCGCGAACCCATCATCATGTCGACCACGGGTTTGACGAAGGCTTCGTTGTTGGTGAACGTCATCCGCACCCATTCTTCGGCAATGGCGCGCGACGACAGCGTGGGATTCCATGCAAGGCGACCGAAGACGTACCAGTTGGCCTGATTGAAATCCGAGCCGCTCCAGTTGCGGTCGGTACCGATGTTTGCGACACCGGCCATGCCCGTCAGCGTGTGGCCGTCCAGCGAACCGTCGATCACCCTGGCAACTGTCGAACCTTTGCCGTGCGTCATCGTGTCGGAGGACAGAACTTCTTCGAACAGCGGGCCCAGGTAGACCAGATGCGTGGCAAAGCCGAGATATTCCTTGGTGATCTCAAGTTCCATCATCATCGGCGTCTTGGGCATCGCACCGAACAGCGGACTGAAGGGTTCCCTCGGCTGGAAGTCGACCGGGCCGTTCTTGGTCTGCAGCAGCACGTTGGCGCGGAAGTGGCCGTCGAGCGGCTTGAACTCGTCGTAGGCTTGCTTGGCGCGATCTTCGTTGGTCGGCGAGTACACGAACGTCCGCCACATCACCACGCCGCCGTGCGGGGCGACCGCATCGGCCAGCGTGTTCGCGCCGTCGGCATGCGTGCGCCCGTAATCCTGCGGACCGGGCTGGCCCTCCGAGTTGGCCTTGACCAGGAAGCCGCCGAAATCCGGAATCAGCTTGTAGATCTCATCCGCCTTGGCGCGCCACCATCGCTGGACCTGCGGATCGAGCGGATCGGCGGTCTTCAATCCGCCGATCTCGATCGGCGCGCTGAAGCGCGCGCTGATATACACGCGGATGCCATAAGGGCGGAACACATCGGCCAGCGCCGCGACTTTTTGCAAGTATCTCGACGTGAGAATCTCGGCGCCTGCATTGACGTTGTTGACTACGGTTCCGTTGATGCCGATGGAGGCATTGGCCCTGGCGTAGTCGGTGTAGCGCGGATCGCGCCAATCGGGCAGTTTCCACCAGTCCCAGATCGACGCGCCCGCATAGCCGCGTTCCACCTGGCCGTTGAGATAGTCCCAATGGTCCAGCACGCGCAGTTTCAGGCGTGGCGCATCGTGCAGATCGAGATGATCGATAGGCTGCCCGGTTTGAACCAGGCGCAGGAATTGAAAGGCGCCATGCAATGCGCCGACGTCGCTGTTGCCGACGATGACCGTAACGGGATGGCCTTCCACGACGACGCTGCGGATCAGATACCCCTCGTTTCCGAGGCCTTGGGTGTCGAGTTGCAGATGCTGGATGAGGGGCGACGAGGTCGGCGTACCGACGAGGATGGCGCCGTCGCGGGTGACGGTATCCGACAGCGTTGGCGTCTGGCTGAGCAACCCGCCCAGGCCGCGAAGCAGTTCCTGCCGGGTGACGGTCTGCGTGGGCGTGGCAGAACCGATCACCAGCTGCGACGCGTGATGTTGAAAGACGGCTGCTTGTTCGGTCCGAAGGGGGCGATAGCGCAGCCAGAGATCGTATCCGTCTTCGGCATGCGCCGGGCTCGCGGACAAGGCGATGACAAGCATCATCACGGCTGCCACGACGATGCGGAGGAGCGAAATGTTGGGCGTAGGCCCGCCACCAGCGACGCCGCCTTGGCGTGCGCCTGTTACCGCTAACATGTGCAAGAATGCTTTCATATCTGATCCGAAATCACGGCTGATATCGATTTACGTAGTGATCGCAGAGTCATCTCTGCAGTTGCGGGCCCACGTGAAGGAAAACGGCATTGAAGAAGACAGGCAGGAAATCGGTTCGCCGCAAGGGATTCGCCGTCACCATCGACGAAGTGGCATCCCTCGCCAAGGTCTCCCCGATGACGGTGTCGCGCGTCATCAACGGCCACAGCAAGGTGCGCGACTCGACGCGCGAGCGCGTCATGCAGGCAGTGCAGGAGCTGGGCTATATCCCCAATCTCGCGGCGAGCTCGCTGGCCGCCGCACAAGATGCGCGCATCGCGCTGATCTACACCAACCCCAGCGCGGCCTACCTGCGTGAGTTGCTGCTCGGCGCATTGCACAGCGCTGCGCGCGCGGCGGCGCAACTGGTGATCGACGACTGGGATGAGCTCGACGCAGGCGGCGAGCGCAAGGCGGCACGCGCGCTCGCCAGAAGCGTGGCCGGCGTGATTCTGCCGCCGCCGCTGTGCGAATCCAAGGCGGTGATCGAGGAGCTGGTGGAGGCCGGGGTTCCGGTGGTCGCGATTGCGTCGGGACGTTTCAATCACGACATCTCCAGCGTGCGCATCGACGATTTCCTGGCCAGCAAGGAAGTCACCGAATACCTCATCAAGATGGGGCATGCGCGCATCGGTTTCATCAAGGGCCATCCCAATCAGATGGCCAGCACGCGACGTTTCGAGGGATATCAGGCGGCGCTCAAGGACGCCGGCATCGCCATGGATGCCGCCTTGGTGCAGCAGGGTTACTTCACTTACCGCTCCGCGTTGCCCGCTGTGGAAAAGCTGCTCGCCTTGCGCAAGGCGCCCACTGCGATCTTCGCCAGCAACGATGACATGGCGGCAGCGGCGATCTCGGTGGCGCATCGACGCGGACTGGATGTGCCGCGCGATCTTTCCATCGTGGGCTTCGACGATTCCTCGGCCGCAACGACCGTTTGGCCGGAGCTCACGACCGTGCGCCAGCCGATTTCGACGATGGCGGACTCGGCGCTCGATATCCTGCTGCGTACCATCCGCCGCAAGGAAAACGACACCAAGGTGGTCGTCGATCAGGTGGTCGCACACCAGCTGATTTTGCGCGACTCGGTGGCTGCCCCGGCGACGATGTCCGCAAGCAAGACGCAGGGTGGATGAAACACCCTGCATCGTTTTGCGTGTTTTTGCAGAGTCGTCGGCGCGGCAACGCATGGAGCTAGCCTTCCATCTGTTCCAGTTCTTTGCCGCGCGTCTCGTGCACATAACGGCGCACGAAGAACACCGACACGATGGCCGCCGCCGCATACAGGCCGTAAGCACCCGCCAGGCCGATGCTCGCTAGCAGAATCGGAAAGGTGACGGTGATGGCGAAGTTCGACGTCCACTGTGCGGCCCCCGCCACCGCCAGGCCCGATCCGCGGATCTGATTGGGGAACATCTCGCCGAGCATCACCCACATGACCGGTCCCCACGACATGTTGAAAAAGATCACGTAGATGTTGGCGGCAATCAGGGCCAACGTTCCCATCGCGTGCGACAGCGCGAGCTTGCCGTGTGCGTCGACGCTGCCATTGGCGAAGGCAACGGTGACCAGGATCAGCGAGACGGCCATGCCGAGCGAGCCGACCCACAACAGCGGCTTGCGGCCAACCTTGTCGATCAGCATCACGGCGATGAAGCAGGCGCCGATGCTCAACGCGCCGGAAAGAACGTTGGTCAGCAGCGCATCGCTTTCGGAAAAGCCGACGGCTTGCCACAACACTGCGCCGTAGTAAAACACCACGTTGATGCCGACCAACTGCTGGAAGGTGGCCAGACCGATGCCGACCCATACGATGGGGCGAATCTTGCCACTGGCTTTGTCCAGCAGATCGGACAGGCGCGGGCGATGCCGATCCTGCGCCAGCGATGCGCGGATGTCGGCGAGCTTGGTTTGCGCCTCGCCATCGCCGTAGAGGCGGCTCAGTACCTTTGCCGCATCGCTGTCGCGTTTCCTGACCACCAGATAGCGCGGGCTTTCGGGAATAAACAGCAGCGATACGAAAAACAGCGACGATGGCAGCACCTGCACCCAGAACATCCAGCGCCACGCCGCCTGGTCCAGCCAAAGGACATCGGTCGACGCGCCTGCTGCTTTCGCCAGCAGGTAATTGCTCAGGAATGCGCAGAAGAGGCCGCTGATGATGGCGATCTGCTGCACCGTTGCCAGCCGGCCGCGATAACGTGCCGGTGCGACTTCCGCAATATAGGCAGGAGCGATGACGCTGGCGGCACCGACGGCGAAGCCACCCACTATGCGCGCGGCGACAAAGAACCATGCCGCTGCGGCTGAACCGGCGCCCATCGCCGAAAGCAGGAACAGCACGGATGAGATGATCAGCACCGCGCGCCGTCCCCAGCGGTCAGCTTCGCGCCCTGCGAAGAACGCGCCGAGCGCGCAACCGAGAAGCACGGATGCGACTTCGAACCCGATGGCGGTGTCGCTGGAATGGAAAGCGGTTTTCAGTCCCTCCACGGTTCCGTTGATGACGCCGCTGTCGAAGCCGAAGAGGAATCCGCCAAGCGTGGCGACACAGCTGATCTGGACGATGAGCCGAGTGTTCTCTTCCTGACGAGCAGGCAGTGTGCTTTCGAGCACAATGTTATTCATGCCGCCGATACCCCCATTTCCATGTTTTTCTGTCCCCGATGAGTGCGTTTTGATGCGATCCGTCGCACACCCTTGGAGCGCTTCCCCGAGGATGCCCGGGGAAGCGCTATGTCAGCGTCAAAGCACGAGATATTGGTTGAGCAGGTTCTCGTAGCGCTCCTGTTTGCCGCTGCGCTTGGTCGGCTCGCCATTTTTGGCGGCCAGCGCGTGCAGGTCGGCCAGGCTGAGCTTGCCTTGCGCGAAATCGCGGCCCGCGCCCTGGTCGAAACTGGCATAGCGTTCGGTGCGCCACTGTTCCCACGGCGATTTGGTCAGCAGCGCGTGAGCCACTTCCAGTCCGCGCGCGAAAGCATCCATGCCGCCGATGTGGGACAGGAACAGGTCGTCCGCGTCGGTGGATTCGCGTCGGACCTTGGCGTCGAAGTTCAGGCCGCCCGGTGCGAGGCCGCCCTGGCGCAGCACCACCATCATGGCGCCGACGGTGTCGTACAGATCGGACGGGAACTGGTCGGTATCCCAGCCGTTCTGCGCATTGCCGCGATTGGCATCGATGCTGCCGAGAATGCCGTGATCGGAAGCCACTTGCAGATCGTGCTCGAAGGTGTGGCCGGCAAGCGTGGCGTGATTGGCTTCGATATTGAGCTTGAAATCCTGGTCGAGGCCATGCTCTTTCAGGAAGCCGGCGACGGTCGACGAGTCGAAGTCGTATTGGTGCTTCATCGGTTCCATCGGCTTGGGCTCGATCAGGAAGTTGCCCTTGAAGCCGATGCTGCGGCCGTAGTCGCGCGCCATCGTCAGGAAGCGCGCGAAGTGGTCGAGCTCGCGCTTCATGTTGGTGTTGTGCAGCGATGCATAACCTTCGCGGCCGCCCCAGAACACGTAATTTTCGCCACCGAGTTCGACGGTTGCATCCAATGCGGCCTTGATCTGCACGCCCGCGCGCGCGACAACCGCAAAATCCGGATTGGTCGCCGCGCCGTTCATATAGCGTGGATGGCTGAACAGATTCGCCGTGCCCCACAGCAGTTTCACGCCGCTCGCTTTCTGGCGTTCCTTCGCGAGCGCGACCATGTGCTTGAGGTTCTTCTCGTATTCGCCAACGTCGTCCGCGTCGGGCGCGAGGTCGATGTCATGGAAGCAGTAATACGGAACGCCGAGCTTGGTGAAGAACTCGAAGGCGGCATCGACCTTCGCTTCGGCACGCGCGATCGGCGTGGCTTCGGCGTCCCACGGATAGTTGCGCGTGCCCGGACCGAAAGGATCGTGCCCGGCGTTGCAGAAGCTGTGCCAGTAGCACACGGCAAAACGCAGGTGTTCGGCCATGGTCTTGTCGCCGATCTTCCGGTTGGCGTCGTAGTGCTTGAAGGCTAGCGGGTTGTCAGAGTTGCGGCCTTCGAAAGGGATGCGGCCGATGCCGGGGAAGTATTCGCGTTTTCCGATGAAAGGAGTGCTCATGACGTTCGAATCCTGATCGATGAATAGATGGAGCTGTGGTGTGGCGAATCAGACGACGCGCTCGGTTTTGTGATTCGCGTAAAAAGACTGGGTGTTTTCCAGGTGACTCAGAAACTGGCGATAGTGATGACGGTAAGCAGCGACAGCTTGTGTGTTCGGTCGAGCGGAAAGTGAGGGATCAATAAGGACATGATCGTGCGCGATCGCCGCTAGGTCCGCGTCTTCCTGGTTGGCGCAGCGATAGGCCCACAGCGCTTGCAGCGCGGCGCCGAAGGCGGCGCCTTCGGCTTGCATGGGCACTTCCACGGGAAGTTCGAAAATATCGGCGACCATCTGTCGCCATGCGGCGCTATGGCTGCCGCCGCCCGTCAGGCGGATGGCGTTGCACTGCAAGCCCGCCTTCAACCATGCGTCGTACCCGTTGCGCAATGCATAAGTGGCGCCTTCCATGGCGGCGCGATACGCATTGCCGCGCGTGAAGTTGCCCAGATCCATGCCGTGCAGGCTGCCGCGCGCAAAGGGAAGATCCGGCGTGCGTTCGCCATTGAAGAACGGCAGCATGACCAATCCTGCAGCCCCGGGTGCCGTATTGGCCATCACGGTATCGCCATCGCGCGTGCTGAAACCGAATGCGCGCGCCACGGTTTCGGTGGCAACGGTGCAGTTCATCGTGCAGATGAGCGGCAACCATCCGCCGGTGGATGAGCAGAAGGCGGCCCATCCTGCATCGTTGTCCACGACAGGATGGTCGGCGTACGCGAAGAGCGTGCCGGACGTGCCCAGACTCACGCTCAGCACGCCGGACACGACGTTGCCCGTGCCGATCGCAGCCATCATGTTGTCGCCGCCGCCCGTGGACACGCACACGTTGCGCGGCAGGCCGAGTTCATCGGCGATGGCGGGTGCGATGCGGAAGCTCGCGTTGGCTTCGACCAGCGGTGGCAGGCACGCCGCGAGATCGCGATCCGGATCGGTTGCCGCCAGCATCTGCGAAGACCAGCGCCGCGTGCGCACATCCAGCCAGCCGGTGCCCGATGCATCGCCGTATTCCATCCAGCGCTCGCCGGTGAGCCAGAAGTTCACGTAGTCATGCGGCAGCATGATGCTGGCGAGTTGCCGGTAGACGTCCGGCCGATGCTTGCGCGTCCACGGCAGCTTCGATGCGGTGTAGCCGGCGAGGATGGGGTTGCCCGCGAACGCCACGCAATGCTGTGCGCCGCCGGCTGCCGCCATGATCTCATCGCATTCGCGCTGAGTGCTGGTGTCGCACCAGAGCTTGGCGGGCGCGAGCACTTTTCCTTTCGCATCGACCGGTACGAAGCCGTGCTGTTGTCCCGACACGCCGATGGCGACCACGCGCGCGCGCAGCGTGCTATCCAGTTTTGCGAAGCAGGTGCGGATGGCGTCGATCCACCACTCGGCTTTTTGCTCGCGGCTTCCATCGTCGCCCGCGATCAATTCCAGCGCTTGGCCGTGCGTGGCGACGACTTGGCGAGACACAGCATCGTAAGCAATGAGCTTGACGCTCTGGGTGCCGACATCGATTCCTACCACAAGGCTCATGGGATCATCCGCAATGAAAATGTTAGCGCTACCACTAAACTATCGGAGATACGTCGTGCTGGCAAGAATAGCCGTCGGTGATTTGCAATGAAGTTGGTGAGAAAACGCGTGGGCGCGCGGCACACGGCTACGACATGTCATGCCGCAATGCAAAAAGATGGCGATGCGGCATGAGTCATTTTGGTGCTTTTGCTGCACGAAAAGCCGCGCAACGAATTCACATCACACGGGCAAAGCCCAGGCGCGGCAAGCGGCTGCGATAGCTGCCATGTGGGGAAATGCGGGAGGTTTCCAGGCCAACATACGCGGCCATCGACCCAGGAGGGTCTATCGCAGTGCACCATGTGAAATACATGTTGCGCACGCTTCGGATTTTTAAATTGCGCTCAATGCGAGTGAGGTTTCTTGGGCGTGGTCTCCACCGCGGCGTGCCGCAGCGAGCGGACACGATCGAACAGCAGCGGTGCCAGCGACAACAGTGCCAATGCACCGAGCGGCCCGATGACACTGGGGTCGAGGAGCAGGTCGACGCCGATCGTTTGCCCACGACTGAACGCCTGACCCAACCCGGCGCCCACGGATGTTTCGAACAACAGCATGACCGTTCCACCCAGCCACGAGGCGCCGAGAAACAGCCATAGCGGACAACGCAGCCATGCGAGCGCGACGGTTATAAGCCCGAAAGGGGCGACCGGAACGAGCCGCAGGAACAGCGCATAGCTCACCGGATGACGTTCAAATCCATGATGGAGCTTCTCGGCGATGGCGGGCGGATGCTTACTTCCGGCGCCAAAGGCGTAACGGCTGGCGAGGAACAGGATCAGCGAACCCAGCGTTAGTCCGATCGACGAGTAGGTGGTTCCTTCAACGACGCCGAAGGCGAATCCACCGGCGAGAATCAACACGATCGTGACCGGAATGCCCGTACATGTCGCCAGCGTCACCAGGCCAATATAGAGGAGACGGCTGAGCCAAGGGTCTGCGTTGATATGCTCCCTGACCTCCTGCTGGTGCTTCACCAGTTGCTCCGGGTGCAACTGGTCGAACACGCCGGAAAAGACCAGCACGACACCTGCCGCAATCAGCAGGAGCAGGGGCAGGGCGGCGCGCAGGCGTTTCAATAGCTCGCCCCGGTTGCGCCATAGGCGGCCAGCACGCTGCGCGCTTCATTGCGCAGGATGTCGCGCCGCACGGCGATGCCGCGCCGTTCCAGCTCGCCGATCCAGTCGGCGGGCAACGGACCTTCATCGAATTCGGTGAGTTCTTCCACATCCTCGGCGCGCGCGCCGACAAGCAGCGTATCGACACCGGCCCACACCGTGGCGCCATAGCACTGGCAACAAGGCTGGGAGCTGGTGGCGAGGGTGTAGTGGCCGCCCTGTTCGTTGAGGCGATAGCTGGCCAGCCGCTGCTGGGCGGCCATGTAGGCGAGCATTTCGGCGTGGGCAACGGAACAGGTTTGCGGTACGACCCGGTTGGCCGCGGCGGCGATCAACCGGCCGTGCTCGTCGAACACCGCCGCGCCGAACGGGCCGCCGCTGCCATGTTCGATATTGCGCCGCGACAGTTCGATCGCCAGCGCCACGCGATCCTCGTCGGAGTGATAGCGCCTTTGTGCGTCGGCAACCTCTTCGATCCAGGGCGGCAGGGTGAGGTGGATCTGCAGCGGCAGCATCATGCTCAGGCGCCCTGTTTTGCCCAGGTGTCGCGCAGAGTTACGGTGCGATTGAAGACGGGTGCTTCGGCGCGGTGATCGATGCGGTCGGCCACGAAATAGCCCAGGCGCTCGAACTGGTAGCGCTGCTCAGGCGCCGCCTGTGCCGCGGCCGGTTCCAGCCAGCCCCGCACGAGACGCTTCGCCTCCGGGTTGATGTGCTCGATCCAGGCCTTGCCGTCGCTTTCGTCGTCCGGCGTGGGCACGTTGAACAGGCGGTCGTAGAGGCGGATGTCCGCTGCCACGCCGTGACGGGCGCTGACCCAGTGGATGGTGCCTTTCACCTTGCGGTCGGCGCCGGGCATGCCGGAGCGGGACTCGGGATCGAGCGTGCAGTGCACTTCCGTGATGTTGCCGCCGGCGTCCTTGACGATCTGCTCGCACTTCACGATGCCCACGCCGCGCAGGCGCACTTCACCATCGGGCTTCAGGCGATGGAAGCCTTTCGGCGGGACTTCGGCGAAGTCTTCGCGTTCGATCCACAGCTCGCGCGAGAATGGAATCTGGCGGGTGCCAAAGCTCTCGTCCTTGGGATGGTTGGAGAACGTCAGCGTTTCTTCGTGGCCTTCGGGCAGGTTGGTGATCACCAGCTTCAAGGGATCGATGACCGCCATGCGGCGAGGCGAGCTGGCATCGAGGTCTTCGCGCACGCAGTTTTCGAGGATGGCGTAATCGATCACGCTGTTCTGCTTGCTCACGCCCAGGCGTTCGATCAGCAGGCGGATGCCTCCCGGCGTGAAGCCGCGGCGGCGCAGGCCGCGCAGGGTGTTCATGCGCGGGTCGTCCCAGCCCTCGACCAGGCCATCGTTCACCAGTTGGGCCAGCTTGCGCTTGCTGGTGATCATGTAGCTCAGGTTGAGGCGCGAGAACTCAATCTGACGCGGCTTGGCCGGTTCCGTCCGAAAGCCTGCGTCGCGCATGTGCTGCCACAGCTCGGGATGGCTGGGCAGATCCACGTTGTCCACTAACCAGTCGTAGAGCGGGCGGTGGTCTTCGAATTCCAGCGTGCACAGCGAATGGGTGATGCCTTCCAGCGCGTCGGACAGGCAGTGCGCGTAGTCGTACATCGGATAGATCGGCCACTCGTCACCGGTGTTCTGGTGGGTGACCTTGCGGATGCGGTAGATCGCCGGATCGCGCAGGTTGATGTTGCCGGACGCCATGTCGATCTTGGCGCGCAGGGTCTTGCTGCCGTCGGCGAATTCGCCGGCGCGCATGCGGCGGAAGAGGTCCAGGTTCTCCTCGGCGCTGCGGTCGCGGAAGGGCGAGTTGCGGCCCGGCTCGGTGAGCGTGCCCCGGTATTCGCGCATCTGCTCGGCGGTCAGGTCGTCCACGTAGGCGTGTCCGTCCTCGATCAGCTTGATCGCGGCACGGTAGAACACCTCGAAATAGTCGGACGCGTGACGCAGGTCATGCCATTCGTAGCCGAGCCAGCGCACGTCGTCCTTGATGCCCTCGACGAACTCGGGATCTTCCTTGCCCGGGTTGGTGTCGTCCAGGCGCAGGTTGCACCAGCCCCCGAACTCCCGGGCGATGCCGAAGTCCAGGCAGATCGCCTTGGCGTGGCCGATGTGCAGGTAGCCGTTGGGCTCGGGCGGAAAGCGGGTGCGGATCGCCGCGTGCTTGCCGCGGGCCAGGTCCTCGCGAACGATCTGGCGCACGAAATCGCGCGGCGCGTCGGTCTCGGGGGTGTCGGCAGGCTTGGCGGCGGATTCGGTGGACATCAGGTCAACATTCGCACGAGGGTGGCAGGAACCTCCAAGTTTAACCAATTGAAGGATTTGCGTAACCGCAGGTTATTCGAGGTACCTGGGGTCAGTGGCGAGCGGCGGCAAGCTCCAGATAGCGGCGGTGCAGGGCAGTGACCTGTGCGCCCAGCGCGGCCTCGGGACCGTCGTTGTCGATCACGTCATCGGCCAACGCCAGCCGGGCGGCCCGGGTCGCCTGGCTGGCGAGAATGCGGGCGGCAAGCGCTTCGTCGATGCCGTCGCGCGCCATGAGCCGATGGATTTGGGTTGCCTCGGGTACGTCCACCACCAGAATCCGGTTCACCCAGCGGTAGTGGCCGATGTTCTCGGTCAAAAGCGGAATCGCCAACACGGTGTACGGGCCCTCGTCGGCCTGCGCATGCTCGAGCATCCACTGCCTGACGCGCGGGTGCACGATCGCTTCGAGGGTTCGCCGTGCCGTGGGGTCGGTAAAAACGCGCTGCCGCATGGCGGGGCGGTCGAGTTGCCCTTGAGCGTTCAAGACATCCTCGCCGAAGGCCGCAACGATCGCCGCCAGCCCGTCGCTGCCGGTCTCCACCACCACCCGCGCGGCGTGATCGGCGTCGTACACGTGCACACCCTGCGCCCTGAAGCACCGATCCACGACACTCTTGCCGGAGGCAATGCCGCCCGTAAGCGCTACGGTGAAGGGCATCGCGTGCTTACCTCAATCCGGTCACGCTCATGTAAGCGTGCCATAGCTCGTCGCCCGCGATGAACCAGACCCAACCCGCCATGGCGATAAACGGACCGAAGGGCATGGGCACATCGCGGCCATGTTTGCGCAGCGCGATCATCGTTCCGCCGACAAGCGCGCCAATAAACGAAGAGAGCAGAATGATCGGCAGCAGCGCAAGCGGGCCCATCCAGGCTCCCAGCGCCGCAAGCAATTTGAAATCGCCGAAGCCCATGCCTTCCTTGCCCGTCAGCAGCTTGAACAGCCAGTACACGCTCCACAGGCTGAGGTAGCCGATCGCGGCGCCGATGATGGAGAGCTTCGGATCGACAAAAAAGTGCCCCAGGCTCAGCAGCAAACCGGCCCATAGCAGTGGCAGCGTTATCTGGTCGGGCAGCAGTTGCGTACGCAGATCGATGCCCGAAAGAGCGACCAGCGCCCAGGTGAGAAACAATCCCGCCAGTGCCGCCCAACCTGGGCCGAATTTGCAAACCACGATCGCGCTGAGCACGCCCGCCGTCAGCTCCACCAGTGGATATTGAATGGATATCGAGGCCTTGCAATAGCGGCAGCGGCCTCTGAGCAGAAGCCAGCTAAAGAGAGGGATGTTGTCGTAAGCGGCCAGGGGGTGTTTGCAATGGGGGCAGTGCGAGGATTCGCGCACGATGCCCGGCGGTAGCGGCTCGGATGCCGCCTCCAGGCCCAACACATCGGAGGCTTCCCGGCGCCACAGCGCTTCCAACCGTACAGGCAGGCGCAGTATCACGACATTGAGGAAGCTGCCGACCAGCAAGCCAAGTACGCCCGCGAGAACTGTCCAGACTGTCAACGGCCAAACGGGCATGCCCGGATCCTGGTCATAAAAACGCGCCACATTATTGCCGGAAGGCGGCAAGCATGTGACGCGCAGGTGTTAGCTAATTAGAAGGTGCCGGCGAGTTTGAAGATGGGCAGATAAAGTGCAATGACGATACCGCCAACCAGCGTACCCAGAATCACCATCATCAAAGGTTCGAGCAGTGACGCCAGCGAATCGACGGCGTTGCTGACTTCCTCTTCATAGAATTCGGCGCATTTGAATAGCATGTGATCCAAAGCGCCGGATTCTTCACCGATCGCCACCATCTGCGTGACCATGTTCGGGAAAAGGCCAGTCTGGCGCATGGCCAATTGAAGCTGGTGACCCACTGCGACGTCATCGCGCATCTGGTGCACGGCCTCGGCATACACGATGCTGCCCGTTGCGCCTGCGACGGCATCCATCGCCTCAACCAGTGGCACGCCGGCACGGAAGGTAACGCCTAGCGTTCGCGCAAAACGCGCAATGGCCGACTGGCGCAGGATGTTGCCCATCACGGGAATTTTGAGCGTTACGCGATCGAGAAAGTGAGCGAACTTAACCGACCGCTTCTTGGCCATGATGATGCCCACGATGCTGCCGGCAATGCCGAAAATGACAACCCACCAGTACTGCTGCATGAACTGCGACATGTCCACAAGCAATTGAGTAGGGGCGGGCAGTTGTGCGCCAGCGTCTTTGAAGGTCTTGGCAAAAACGGGAACCACGAACAACAGCATGATCATGATGACGACAAGCGCGACCACCATCACCATGATGGGATAGAAAAGCGCCTTCTTGATCTTCCCTTTGATGCTTTCGGTTTTTTCTTTGTAGGTGGCAACGGTATCGAGAATCGTGTCCAGTACACCGGCCGATTCGCCTGCGCGAACCAGATTGCGGTACAGCTCGTCAAACTGGACAGGGTACTGGCCGAGGGCTTCGTGCAACGTAGCGCCGCCCTCGATATTTTGCTTCACATCGACCAGCATGGTCTTGAAGCGAGGATTCTTCTGACCATCTGCAATGATGTCGAAGGCTTGTACCATCGGTACACCGGAGGCCATCATGGTTGCGATCTGGCGGCTGAAGATCGCCACATCACGTGGCTTGACCGTGCTGCCAGATCCGCCGAGCAACGGCTTGCTGCGCTCGCGCACCGTCTGGGGGTTCATGCCCTGGCGGCGCAACTCGGCCTTCACCAGCGAAGCATTCTTCGCCGGCATGGAACCCTTCATGCGCTTGCCGCGCTTGTCGATCGCCACCCATTCATAGGTGGGCATCTGACTGATCTGGGCGCGTTGGGCGCCCTGCTGTCGGGTGTTCTTGGTTGCGGCGGTAACCGTGGCCATGCGTGTCTTCCCCCAATGATTCGATCCGGCGCCGTCGCGGGAGCTACGGGCAGGACAATCTGCAGCTTACGTTACTTTGACAGGTCATTTTCGTGGTCTCGGGCGCAAGTCCGACAAGAAAACGACTCGAACGGGCCGGGCCCGATGGTTAGTCCTTGGTCACGCGGTCGATTTCCGCGAGGCTGGTCACCCCTGCCTTGACCTTTAACAGGGCCGAGGCTCGCAGGTCGTTGATACCCAAGCTGCGGGCCACCTCGGCTATCTGCAGCGCGTTGCCACCTTGCAGCACGATCTTCTGGATATCCTCGACCATCGGCATCACCTGGTAGATGCCAACGCGCCCTTTGTATCCCTCGTTGCACTCAGGGCAACCGCCGGCTTCGTAAATCGTCATCCCTTCGTCGATATCTTTTTGTGTGAAGCCTGCGTCGAGCAGCGTCTTGGGTGGCAGGTCCATCTGCTTCTTGCAGCTGTGCAAACGGCGAGCCAGGCGTTGGGCAATGACCAGAGTTACCGACGAAGTTATGTTGTACGGCGCAATGCCCATGTTCATCAGGCGCGAGATCGTTTGCGGGGCGTCATTGGTGTGCAAGGTCGATAACACCATGTGGCCGGTCTGTGCCGCCTTGATGGCAATCTCTGCCGTCTCAAGGTCGCGAATTTCGCCCACCATGATCACGTCCGGGTCCTGGCGCAGGAAGGATCGCAACGCCGCGGCAAACGTCATGCCTCGCTTGGTGTTCTGCTGGACCTGGTTGATGCCCTCGACGCGAATTTCGACGGGATCTTCGACTGTCGAAATGTTGCGCTCTGCGGTGTTGAGAATGTTCAGTGCGGTATATAGCGACACGGTTTTACCCGAGCCGGTAGGGCCAGTAACCAGCACCATGCCGTATGGCTTGTGGATAGCATCCACGTAAAGCCGTTTCTGGCTCTCTTCGTACCCGAGTTTGTCGATGCCAAGCTTTGCCGAAGAGCTGTCCAGGATACGCAGCACGATTTTTTCGCCAAACAATGTCGGCAAGGTGCTGACGCGGAAGTCCATGGCATGAGTCTTGGACAGATTGAGCTTGATGCGTCCGTCCTGCGGCACGCGACGCTCGGCGATGTCCAGCCCGGCCATGACCTTCAGGCGTGAAGAAATGCGATTGGCCAGTTTCATGGGCGGGCTGGCTACCGCTCTCAGCATGCCATCCATACGCAAGCGTACTCGATACTGCGTTTCGAACGGTTCGAAATGGACGTCCGAGGCACCACGCCGGATGGCGTCTACCAGGATTTTGTTAACAAATTTAACAACCGGAGCATCGTCGTTGGCTGTGGCATCAATGCCCCCGCCCGTACCCTCACCGTCTTCATCGACACTCTCCAATGCCAGCTCGTCAAGGTCTCCGCCGCCCAAATCAGGGGTGGCGTTGTTGAGCGTGCTGATGACATTGTCGATGACCCGCGCCAACTGAGCGCGATCAACCAGAATCGGCTCCACCATGCAGTTGGAGTGGAACTTAATCTCATCCAAGGCATGCAGTTGCATGGGGTCGGCAATGCCGACAAAGAGCCGCTTGCCGCGCTTGAGGAGCGGAAGTGCCTGATGCTTGCTGATCAAATCCTGGCTGATGAGGCTCAGCGGCATGCTTGCCGGAGCCAGCGCCGCGACGTCCATCATCGGCATGCCGAACTCCGCCGATGCGATCTGGGCAAGTCGACTGTTGTCGACCAAGCCCTGATCCAGCAGCCAAGCTGTAAGGGTCTTCTTTTGCTGACCCGATTCCAGAACCGCCTTACGAACGTCGGCCTCGGGCAGCAGCCCTTCGGAAACCAGACGACGGGCCATGCCCGACAGGCCTAGGGCGGTGGGCTGCGGTTGCGATGACATGACGAAATCTACCTAAGACCCCTGATTGGTCTCGAATTTAGCGCACATTAGGCCCGTAGGCTATCTGTCAAATGTGACCAGATGAGCAGGGCGCTTACCGTCGGGACGGCGATTCCGCCGAATGGTTCAAACCCCCAAAGGCGCTTGCGGGTGACCCAACCCACAGTTCCGCTTCTACGGGCGTTGTCGGCGGCCTGGTGCCATTCGTCACGCGGCTTCCACGCGGTATGATCGGCTTTCACCCGGGGAAGCCATCTGTTTGAACAGCCTCAGCATCATTTTGCCCGCCAAAAACGAAGCGCCGGCGCTAGCCGACTTGTTGCCGCGCCTTCGAACCGCACAACCGACTGCCGAGATCATTGTTGTGGACGACGGCTCCACCGACAACACGCGGGCCATCTGTGCGCAACACGGCATCCAGTGCCTGACTTCACCCTATTCGATGGGCAATGGCGCGGCGATCAAGCGAGGGGCACGGGTGGCTAGCGGCGACATCCTCGTGTTTATGGACGGCGATGGCCAGCACGACCCCGCGGACGTGGCCCGGTTGGTCGAAAAGCTTGAGCAAGGTTTCGATATGGCAGTCGGAGCCCGTGATTGGGGTAGCCAGGCCGGCGTGGGTCGAGGTCTGGCCAATACGCTTTACAACTGGCTTGCTTCGCATATGACTGGTCATGAGGTGGCCGATCTCACCTCTGGGTTCCGTGCCGTGCGTGCCGAGCGGTTTCGTGAGTTCTTGTATCTGCTGCCTAACGGGTTTTCATATCCCACCACCAGCACGATGGCATTCTTTCGGAGCGCATACCCCGTTGCCTACTTGTCAATAAAGGCTTCTCAGCGTGTTGGCAAAAGCCACATCAAACCTTTACGTGACGGGCTGCGTTTCTTGTTGATCATCTTCAAAATCGCGACGTTGTACTCGCCGTTGAAATTGTTTGTGCCAACCAGCG
Source organism: Dyella psychrodurans (assembly GCF_003363265.1). Lineage (GTDB taxonomy): Bacteria > Pseudomonadota > Gammaproteobacteria > Xanthomonadales > Rhodanobacteraceae > Dyella_B > Dyella_B psychrodurans. The sequence continues at coordinate 182,735 of NZ_QRBF01000002.1, forward strand.
CTATGTTTTTCCTGTTTGGTCTCGCCAACTACGCATGGACATTCATCCATGAGGGTAGGCTCACAAACATGAGCACACTCATGTGGAGCGCAGCGGTGATTATCTTTCTCATCGGTCTGGTCTCAGAGCAGATCACGGCACTGACATATCGACATCATGGCTAAGTCTGTTTGCCATCCGGTTAGTGGCGAGCTACAAGCAGGCTTTCACACGATGGATGCGTATGCGATTTGGACGAATCCAAGTGGCTGTTTTTTTTGCTCCTTTGTTCGTCTTGCGCCGGAAAGTCGTTACGCATGCGTGTACTGATGGTAAGCACGTCGTATCCGCGCGATGCTGCCGATTGGCGCGGAATTTTCATGGCTCATCTGGTCAGCGGGTTTGCCAGGAACGAAAGAATTCGGTTGGCGCTGTGGGCGCCACCTGCTGATCTACCCAAGCGTGTCGAGCGGGCAACCACACCCGCCGAGGCGCGTTGGCTGTCCGCACTCATGGACCAGGATGGCATCTCGCACATGCTGCGTGCTCGACCGGTGGCAGGCTTGGCTGCGGCTTTGCGGTTGTTGCACTTGTTACGTGCGGCTTACCGGCGATCGCGTGATGTCGATGTCTACCACATCAACTGGCTGCAATGCGCCTTGCCGTTGCCAGGCAACGGCAAGGCGGTGCTGATTACAGTGCTGGGCAACGACATGAAGTTGCTGCGCCTACCGTTAATGCGCTTGGCGCTGCGACGTGTCATGCGGCATCGTAAGGTTGCCATCTGCCCAAATGCGCAGTGGATGGTAGAACCGTTGCGCGATGCCTTTGGCGATGTCGCGAATATCGTGCCCGTCGTTTTCGGTATAGATCCTGCCTGGTATGCAGTGCAGCGGCATCTACCACCGGAGCAGCCGCGCCGATGGCTTGCCGTGACACGCCTCACCGCCAACAAGCTGGGGCCGTTGTTTGAATGGTCCGAGCCATTGTTTCGCGAGGGTACGCGCGAGTTGCATCTGTTTGGTCCCATGCAGGAGAACATCACAGTGCCGGCATGGGTGCACTACCACGGCTCCGCTACACCCGAGCAATTGGTGCGCGACTGGTTTCCCAGGGCGTATGGCCTGATTACCCTCAGCCGGCATGCCGAGGGTCGTCCGCAAGTGATGCTGGAAGCGATGGCCGCTAGCTTGCCCATCATCGCGTCGCACATGCCTGCGCATGCAGACATCGTCGCCGATGGCGTTACTGGAGCGTTGTGCGATTCAGCTTCCAACTATGCTCAGGTACTGGAAAGACTGGAAGTCCCCGACACCAATCAACGCTGCGGAATAGCAGCGCGTGCTTGGGCGATGAGCGAGATCGGCACATGGGACGATTGCGCCGAACGTTACATGGATATTTACTGGCATTTGCTGCGGGCAACGGCCGATGCGTGACGCTATCCTGGTCATGGGAGCAGGTGGATTCGTCGGCAGGCATTTGCTGCCGGCGCTGGTCCAGCGTGGCGAGCGGGTCGTTGCTGTCACAAGGCGCGCGTTCGGTGTGATGGACGGTGTCGAGGTGCGGGCGAGCCAGTTGTTAGAGCCAGAAGATCGGGCGCCGCTGTTGGGCATGCGCGTGGTCAATGCGTGCAGCGGCGAAAGCGTGACCTTGCAAGGCTTGTTCGATGCCATCGAACAAGCCGCCGGCCAATATTTGGGAAGAGTCTGCGATGGTTCGCGCACCGTGGATGCGCCACGGGTGAGCATGGACGCTTCGCTCGCTCGTGAACTTTACGGCTGGATGCCGTCTACCCCTCTGCTCGAAGGGCTTCGTCGGACATGGGAATGGTTGCTCACTACCCGGCATTGAACCGTCCGGAAGCGCCGGATTGCTCTGTGTGCATTGCCAACTATAACGGTGTGGGCATGCTGGCCGACTGTGTCGACTCGGTACTGGCGCAACAGGGCGATATCGGCATCGAGATAATCGTGCATGATGACGCCTCGAGCGATGATTCGGTGGCCTTGCTGCGCACGAATTATCCACAGATTGAGCTGCTTGCAAGTCGTGAAAACGTGGGCTTCTGCGTGGCCAATAACCGAATGGTGGCGCATGCGCGCGGTGATTTTGTGTTGCTGTTGAATAACGATGCGGCACTATATCCCGATGCGCTCCTCACGCTGATCGAAGCTGCGCGCCTGCAGTCCTCTGCTGGTATCGTGACCTTGCCTCAGTACGATTGGGAGACCGGTGTACTGGTTGACCGAGGTTGCTTGCTGGACCCGTTCTACAATCCTGTGCCGAATCTTGATCCTCGCCGCCGTGACGTGGCGATGGTGATCGGAGCATGTCTGTGGGTGGCCCGCGATGTATGGAACGAGCTTGGCGGGTTTCCGGAATGGCTGGAGTCGATCGGCGAAGACATGTATCTGTGCTGTGTGGCCCGGTTGCGTGGCCGCCCCGTCCAGGTGACTGGTGCCAGTGGCTATCGTCATCGCCAAGGCGTCAGCTTTGGCGGCAATCGCGTGACGACGCAGGGGTTGCAAACTACCTTTCGACGGCGTTATTTGAGCGAACGCAACAAGATCAGGGTCATGGTGGTTTGTACGCCGACACTGCTGGTCATTCCGCAGTTGATGTTGCACATACTGCTATTGATTATCGAAGGCATCACCCTGACGGCAGTGCGTCGTGATGCACGTATCTGGCACGAGATTTATGGCAGGGTCGGTACGAGCGTGCTTCGGGGCTTTTCGACGCTGTGGGCGAAGCGTCATCAAGAGCAACGACTACGGGTGGTGTCGCTACATGGTTTTCTGCGTCCCTTTGTCTGGATGCACAGGAAGTTGGGCTTGCTGTATCGGTACGGTATGCCTCGCATTCGTTGATGCAGCGAGTCCGAGGTCAATTTGTCGGTCAATACACCGCTTGATGGATGCTGCAAGGTGCGTGACCGCAATTGTGCTGCATCAGGTGATGGGAAATACAAGCCCGACCGTTACGCTTATCTCTAATCCTCCCGCCACTTCAGGCGTTGGCTCAACTCTCTGCCCAGAAAACGCATGGTACCCATCTTGCCCGGTCGGGCGCGGATGGTGCCGGCGGCAATGCATGCCTCGTGGATATTGCGAATCGGAAGATCCTCGGCGAATACCGTGTGCATTGCGTTGATGATCTTGCGTGATGTCGAAAGCGGCTGGAGGTAGGCGCGTTTGAAGGTGGCTGAGTGTTTGGCTGACGCGAAGTTGATCTCATGCTGCTCCGCAAACAGGCGACCCCACTTTTCGATGGATGCGCTGTGGGCTTCGGCGGTGGCAAGAATGATCTCAAGCTGTTGGCGGTGGTTAACGCCGGGTGATGCGTCGCGAAGCGCGGCAGATTGCAGATAGGCTTCGTAGACCATCGCCTGGAAGGAGATGGGCAGACTGCCGTCTTCGTGCAGTGGCACTGCCGCATGGAACGGTATGTTGCGTTCCGAGTAAAAAGTCGAAACCGGTGCCGTGTTTTTGTTCTTTTTGATGGAAAATGACGAGTTTCCGGTGCTGTGCTTGGAGACGCCGCTGACTGCCGTGGGAGCGTGCAGGAAAACATATCGGTCGATCACACTGGCGATGGCTATCGCCGAGTAGAGATCGGGATTGCAGGATGAAAAGAATGCGCCCGTCTTGCTCTTTACCCTGTGCAAGGCTGCGAGATTGATGAAGCCGCCGTCGTAGATGACCGGTAACTGGGGGTATTTCGCCACGCCGCGCATGACCTTGCCAAGCCAAAACGGGGCCTCGCGTATTTCGGCACCGCTACGCATCGGCACAATTAACTGGCCATGCTCGTTGCCCATGATGGCTGGCCAGTGATAGGTGCAGCAGGTCGAACGGATGGCATCGACATCTGCTGTTTCGATGATGCCGGCTACCGTCTTGATGGATTCAGGCAGCAGTCCGTCGTCGTCGCCAATGAAGCTCACCCAGCCCTCCCGGACATGCGATAGCGCGAACTCCCAGTTATGCGACATGCTCAGGCGCTTTCCGGTATTCACATAGCGGATGCGCGGATCATTGGCCCGGCGTACAACACCTGCCGTATCGTCGGTGCTGTCATTGTCGCTTACGATGATTTCGAGATTGTCGTAGTCCTGTGACGTTACAGTGCGAAGCGACCACTCCAGCACATCACAACGCTCGCGGGTGGGGATTATGACTGTGATTTTTGGTGAACGCATGAGTGGAAACCGGAGGCAAGGTCAGTAGGCGAGTGGCAGTCTAGCCGGATCATTCCGCGGTTTGCCCTGGGGTCGTGCATTGGTCACGGCGTTGCCTGGATGACTAAGCTATTCGAGCGGCACGTGATATCGCCCTAGCGCCGTGAGACGAGCCATTCGGTCAGGTGTTGTCGTACCAGAGGGGCTGCCATGGCTGCCGATATCAGCGTGGCGCCGCTGACCAGGGCCAGTTGCACGATGCCTTGGAGGCTGCGCGACAATGCGGGAAGAAGCCAGGCTGCCAGTAAAGCCAGCATGGCAGCGGCGATTACGGGCGGAAGCATGTCCGCAACGTACCAGCGAACTAATTCCCCGCGTAGCAGGCGCCGATGCATCAAGGGAATGCCGATCATCACAAAGCCAAGGTTGATCGTGAACCATAGGTAGGCGGCGCCAACGATCCCGTGGTGCTCGACCGCCCAGATGCAAAAAGGGATGCCCAGCACCAGGGCCATCAGGTTCGTGCTGACCGCAAGTCGCGTCCAACCGTAGGCCAACTGCAGCGCGTAGGGCAGGTTCATCATCCCGTTGAGCGCCGTGCCGGCGACCAGGATTGACAATGTCAGCGCCAGCCGTGAGGCCGTGGTGGCATCTCCGGTCCACAGGTACAGTACGTCGCGGCCGAAGATCATCAGCATCGCCGCCACCGCGGCCACGACCGCTGCGAGGCATTGATTACTCAGATGGTACAGGTGGGTCAGCGATTCCTGCTGATTGAGTGAGACCAGCCGGCTGTAGCGCGGGTAAAGCGCATTGAACATCGGTTGGATCATGCGACCCATGCCAGCAGCAACGCTCATTGCCAGGCTGAAGTAGCCGAGTTCGGCCAGTGGAAGCACGGCAGATATCACGACGCGATCCAGTTGGGTGACCATCACCGCCAGTACCATGATCGCCACCAGTCCACCGGCAAAGCGTTTGGTGGCATGGAGTTCCTCGGCGCAAAAAACGGCCCGTCGTTGCGGGCCGGGCGGCAGCACGCGCCACAGTGTGGCGGCAGACACGAGCGATTGGCAGGCGCCCATTGCGGCATACCACCACATGAAGGCACTGATGGTGGGAGAAACCCAGTACAGCACCGCAAGTACACCCGCGCCACGCAAGGTGGCAAACACAGCGTTGATCAGGTTCAGTACGGGTTGCCGCTCAAGTCCGGACAGTCCATTGGCGTAGAAGCTACTTGGCCATTGCAGAGCCACGGCCAGCCCCATGATGGCCGTGGCATGGGCGGTTTCCGCATGGGATAGATGCTCGGGATGAAGCCAATGATTGGAAAGCGGGTTGCTCGCCAGCCATATCAGTACGGCAACCAGCGCAGCAATCGGCCATACCAGCCACTCAAACGTGCGCACCAGGTCGCGCAATGTGTGCGCGGCATCGGCATCGTGTATGCGACGAGACAGCTCGCGGTTCATGGCGCCCCCCATGCCCAAGTCGAGCACCATGGACAATGCCTGGATGCTCAGCATCAAGCCAATGAGGCCAAAAGCCTCTATGCCAAGAATGCGGATGTAGAGCGGTACAAAAACCACGCCCATCAACGCCATCCAGGCTTGGCCGGCGTAGTTGGACAGGATGTTGATGCGCAGTGCGGCCATGAACGCAGATCAGCGGCGGCGCAGGTAGCCGCCGGGCGCAACTGTAATCAGCAGCTTGGCCTCCATGGCCTCATCCACTTCAAAGTCGTGGTTGCGGGACAGGAAGTCGCGCACCGCCGTCTTCGGATTGTTGCCCACGTCCCATGGCCGATCGGGGTACATGCCGGCAGGTAAATCCTCGATCACGGTGTCGAACACCACACAGTAGCTGTCAGAGCTAACCAAAGGGGCGTAAGCATTCAGTTCGGCCAGCACGTGTTCGTGCGTGTGGTTGGAGTCGAGGATCACCATGATCCGCTCATGGCCGGCGGCGCGCTCGTGTACGTCGGCAACGACTTCCGGCGCGATGGATGATCCTTGGATCATGTCGATACGGTGCGACATCGGGTGTGCCTCAATGGCCGCGCGGTTGTGGGCGCGGATGTCGATATCGATACCTAGCACGCGGCGGCGCGATGATTTTGGATCAAGTGTCTGGCCGGTCTCGACCGCGTCGCAGTAATCCAGCAGCGCCAGCATCGATGCACTCAGGATCAGCGAACCGCCATGGGCGATGCCGGTTTCGATGACGAGATCGGGCTTGATCTGCCAGATCAGTTCTTGGATGGCGACCATGTCTTGCGGGTACTGGATGATCGGGCGGCTCATCCATGAATAGTTGTAGGAATACTTGTGACCAAGCGTCCTGCGCAGCCATTCGATGGAATCGCGCCGGAGTCTGCCATCGGTTTTGAGTCCGTCGATATTGGCTTGGACAGAGCGGTTGAATTCGATTTTGGGATCCATGTGTTGGTCCTGTTTGGAATCATGTGCCGACGCGGATCGGCCGCGCCGGGTTGCCGGCAACGGTCACCCGTGCCGGCACATCTTTTGTGACGACCGCGCCAGCGCCTACAATGGCTCCAGCACCGATGCGCACGCGAGGCAGCACCACGGCTCCGGTGCCAACGAACGCGCATTCTTCAATCACGACCTCGCCCGCCACGCGTGCGCCGGGAGCGATATGTACGCCGTCGCCGATCACGCAATCATGATCGACTGATGCTGCAGTATTGATGATGACCGAGTGGCCTAATCGCGCGTTTGCGCAAACCGCAGCCTGTGCCAGCACTTGGCATCCGTCGCCGTGGATCGCCGTTGCCGCAACGAAGCCGGTTCGATGCACGATGGTCGGTAGGGGCAATCCTTGCGAGTGCAGGAAATTTGCTGTGTCGAGCCGGCTGCGGCCGTCGGCGCCGCCAATGGCGACACAGGCCGCGGTCGTTTGAGAAGTTGGCGATGTCTGTATCCAGCGTGCGAAGCCGTCGGTTCCCACGAAAAGCGGTACGTCCTCGAAAGGTGAGGGAATCTCTCTTCTGTCGAAAACTGCGACGACGCGCCAATGCCGCGCATCCAGCGCATCACGGATCACTCTCGCGTGTCCCGTACCGCCCCAGATGACCAAAGGCGATGCTGTCATGCGTTCGCCTCCAGAATGCGGCGGATGCATGCCACCACACGGCCGATCTCTTCGTTGGTGATGTCGTGGTAGCTGGGCAGGTTGATCGCATGTGCCGACAGAGCGTGGCTCGTCGTGTGTTGTGGATGGGGCTCGAACATCGGGAGACTGGACAAGGGCCAGAAGAAGACGCGACCATCAATGTTGTGCGCCTTGAATGACGCAAGCAACGCCTCTCGATCGAACGACGCGCCAACGTCGGCGACGATAGTCGGCATCCAGTAGCCGTTGGTGGTGTTGGCCGGTTCAGGATTCATCCGCAAGGGAAGTTGCCGTAGAGCATTCTGATAGTGCTCGAAAACCCGCCGCTTGCCGGCAATCAGTTCATCGATGCGTTCCATCTGGCCGCAGCCGATCGCCGCCTGCACATTCGACATCTTGTATTTATAGCCGACGCGTTCGGGCCAGAACTGGCGTGTTTCGCCACGGGCGCGACCATGGTTCGACAACGTCAGGACGCGTTCGTACAGCGCATCGTCATTGGTGACGAAGATGCCGCCTTCGCCGGTGGTGATGGTCTTGGTGCCGTGAAACGAGAATGCGCCGAAGACACCCATTGAGCCGGCACGCTGACCATGCCAGATCGAGCCGATGGCCTCGGCTGCATCCTCAATGAGATGCAGTCCGTGCCTTTGCGCGATGGCGGCAAGTACATCCATGTCGCAAAGATTGCCGTAGAGATGCACCGCGAGTATCGCCTTGGTACGTGGCGTAATTGCAGCCTCGACGGCGGACGGATCGAGGCACCAGGTGTCTGGCAACACATCCACCAGCACCGGTTTTGCACCCAGGTGGATGATGGGGGCTGCCGAGGCGATCCAGTTGATGTCGGCGAGGATTACTTCGTCGCCCGGGCCGATGTCCAGCGCCGCCATGCCCATGTGCAGCGCGCCGGTGCCGCTGGATGTGGCGATGGCATGGCGGACACCGAGATGCTGCCTGAATAGTTGTTCGAAGCGTGCGATATATTCGTAGCAGCGCTCACCCCAGCCGTAGGTGGCAGCATCCGTCGCATAACGAATTTCCAGTTCCGTGATGGATGGTTTGGTGTAGTAGATGCGGTTTTTTGTATTTTCGATGCTCATGACACGACCAGTTGCGGGATCGTGGTGACGAATTGTCCACCCCATTCGCGAATATAGGCGAGCTGCGCGGTGATTTCCTCGCGCAAGTTCCACGGCAGTATCACCACGAAATCGGGACGCGATTCGCGGATGCGTGCCTCAACGACGACCGGGATGCGTGAGCCGGGCAGGTGGCGACCTTGCTTGTGTGGCGAAGCATCCACTACATAACCGAGCAGGTCCGGCCGGACGCCGGCATAGTTGAGCAAGGTGTTGCCCTTGGCGGCAGCCCCGTAACCCACGACCTGCTTGCCGTTGCGCTTGCAGTCGATCAGGAAAGCCAGAAAGTCGTTCTTGATGGCGTCGGCCAAAGATTGAAAGCCGTGGTAGTAGCTCATGTCCAACATGCCTGCGGCAGCCTCCTTGGCCAGCAGCGCGGCGACAGCCGGTGTTTCGCGATGCGTCGCATTGGCATGGCAGGCCCACAGGCGCAGCGACCCGCCATGCGTGGACAGTTCTTCCACGTCCCAGATGCGCAATCCATGGCTGGCGAATACCCGCTGCGCCGTGTGGAACGAGAAGTAGGAAAAATGCTCGTGGTAGACAGTGTCGAACTGGCGTTGTGCGACCAATTGCAGCAGATGCGGGAACTCGACGGTAATGACGCCTTCAGGGGCGAGTACGGCACCGAGGCCTGCTACGAAATCGTTGAGGTCGGGCACGTGTGCCAGCACATTGTTGGCGATTACCAGACTTGCCTGTCGTCGGGTTGTAGCAAAGTTCCGTGCGACATGTTCACCGAAGAATTGCTCTAGGGTTTCGATACCGCGATCACGCGCTGTGGCTGCAGTGCTGGCGGTGGGTTCGATGCCAATGCAGGGGATACCGCGTGCCTTGACGTATTGCAGCAGGTAGCCATCGTTGGAGGCGATTTCCATCACCAGATGGTGCGATCCAAGGTTCAGTCGCTCCACGGCACGTGACACATACCTTTCAGCATGTGCCAGCCAGGTACGCGAGTACGACGAGAAATACACGTAGTCGCTGGAAAACAGCGCATCGTGCTTCTGAACTTCGTCCACCTGCACGAGATGGCAATCGGTACAGGTGTACAAGTGCAACGGAAAATGCAGCTCCGTGGCACTTAAGTCAGCGGTGCTTAGAAAGGCGTTGGATGGCGGTGCGCTACCCAGATCCAAAAATACGTCATGCAGTAGGGTGTCGCAAAAGCGGCATTTCATAGCAGCACTCCGGCGAAGGTATCGTCGATCAGCGCGTAACCGCGATCACGATCAGACAACGCGGTGACCGATTGCGGCCATGCAATCCCCAGGCGTGGGTCATCGTAGCGCAGGCCGGCTTCGCAAGCCGGTGTCCATGGAGCGGTATGCATGTAGAGCAGATGAACCTCGTCGGTCAGTGCCTGGAATCCATGAGCGAAGCCCTCGGGAATGAAGACGGCGCGATCGTTGTCCTCGGCCAGTTCCATCGCGTGCCATTGCAGGAAGGTTGGCGAGCCCTCTCGTAGATCCACGGCCACGTCGAACACACGGCCGTGCAGGCAACGGATTAGTTTGGCCTCTGCTGCGGGTGGTATCTGGTAATGCAGCCCGCGAACCGTGCCACGGCCACGGGTTTCGGAGAGGTTGATCTGGGTGAAGTGCAGGTTTTGTCGCAGGGGCAAAAGCTCCTGCTCGCAAAACAACCGCGTGAAGCGGCCACGCGTATCGCCAACTGGCGTGTGGCGGATTTCATATAGACCAGCAAGCGGAGTGGGGTGCAAATTCATGCCACCCACTCCAAGCCAAGTCGCCTAGCGTCGGCGATGTAGGCGGTGAGGTCGCTTGTGCTATCGACTCGTCCGGATTCGTGGAAGTCGCGATACCAGGCTGCAGTCCGGGCTAATGCAGTTTCGATGCTCCAGATCGGCTGCCACGCGAGTTGCGCGACAGCCTTGCCTGCATCGAGTCGCAGAGTGGCAGCCTCGTGTGGGTGAGGAGCGTCGTCCGTTTCGATGTGCAACGCGCTCCAATGTAAGCCCAGTTGACTGGTGAGTGATCGCACGCTGATTTCGCTGGCAGCGCCGGGGCCGAAGTTCCACGCACCTGCAAAACTTGCATCGCTCCAGAGGCACTGTCCCAGGCGCAGGTAGCCGGAAAGCGGTTCCAGTACATGTTGCCAAGGTCGGATGGCATCAGGGTTGCGCACCTTGAGTGTTTGCCTTGAGATGGCTGCGCGCACCAGATCGGGCACCAGGCGATCCTCGGCCCAGTCGCCGCCGCCGATCACGTTGCCTGCCCGCGCAGTGGCAATGCGTACGGTGGAATCCGGGGCGCTGAAGAAGCTCTTGCGATAGCAATCCGATACCAATTCTGCGCAGGCCTTGGAACTGCTGTATGGGTCGTGGCCACCCAGCGGATCGGTTTCGCGATAACCTTCCGGGCCGACGTGGTCGGCATAGACCTTGTCGGTGGTGGCATTGACCAGCACACGTACCGATGGACAGACGCGCACGGCCTCGAAGAGATTGACCAGGCCCATCACGTTGGAAGCGAAGGTGGTTATCGGATCGCGATAGCTGCGGCGTACCAGTGGCTGTGCGGCGAGGTGGAACACGATCTCGGGCCGATACACATCCAAAATTTGGTGGACAGCTTGTCTATCGCGCAGGTCGACACGATGGTCGGTCACGTCCTCAAGATTCAGCAAAGACCAGTGCGAAGGCGAAGTGTCCGGTGCAAGCGCGAGCCCGGCGACTTGTGCCCCAAGCTCGCGTAGCCACAGCGCCAGCCAGGAGCCCTTGAAGCCAGTATGGCCTGTGACCAGTACGCGGCGACCGGCATAGATGTTACCGAACAGCTTCAAGGCCACACCCTCCAAGGTGCGATGCCGGTCTGCCAGAGCTCTTCGAGCTTCGTTTTGTCGCGCAAGGTATCCATCGGCTGCCAGAAGCCGCGATGCGTGTAAGCCGACAGTTGTTCGTCGTGCGCCAGACGCTCCAGCGGTTCGCGTTCCCAGATTGTCGCATCACCTTCAATGTAGTCGAGAGCGCCAGGTTCGAGCACGAAGAACCCGCCATTGATCCAGGTGCCGTCGCCTGCGGGTTTTTCTTCGAATCTCGTGATTCGGTGATCCATGATGTCGATGGCGCCGAAACGTCCGGGTGGTTGCGCGGCGCACATCGTTGCCAGCGTGCCCTTTTCGCGATGGAAGGCCAGTTCAGCGCCGATATCGATATCCGCGAGGCCGTCGCCGTACGTGAAGAAAAATGTATCGTTGTCGAGATAGTTCGCGACTCGTTTGAGGCGGCCGCCGGTCTGCGTTTTCTCGCCAGTATCGACCAAAGTGACGCGCCATGGTTCTGCGTGCTTGTGGTGAACTTCCAGCTTGTTCGTCGACAGGTCGAACGTCACGTCTGACATGTGCAGAAAGTAGTTGGCGAAGTACTCCTTGATCATGTAGCCCTTGTAGCCAAGGCAAATGATGAAGTCGTTGACGCCGTAGTGCGAATAGATCTTGAGGATATGCCAGAGCACCGGCATGCCGCCGATCTCAATCATCGGCTTGGGGCGCACGGTGGTTTCTTCACTGATCCGTGTGCCGAAACCGCCGGCCAGTATGACCGCTTTCATAAGTGCCTCGATTGCAAGCTGATCAGCGTGGAAGATATCGAGTTGGACATCGATGATGAAGAGACCATGTCCGCTTGTTTACGCACTCACCATCACGGCAGGGACGACGCCGATGGTAGAAGATTCGATGTATCGATCTGTTGCTGCAGGGCTCGGATGCTAGCACCTAGCCTGTCACCGATGTTCATGCTGTGCAATGCCTTCATCTGCAGCGGTATCTCGCCCTTGTCTCCAAGCACAATAAGCATTCTTACCAGCGTAATGCGATAGACCGGCTCGCTTGGGGCAGCCTCCACGGCCGCTTTGGCCAAGCGCAAACCAAGCACCCTGTCGCCGAGCACGTTCCAGTTGTAATCGCCGTAATTGGAGAGCAGGCGGGCACTGGGATCGGGATGCGAAAGCGCCGCCATGAAAGCCTGCATCATGCGATTGACGGGCAGGTCGCAAAGGTTGTCTCGCACGCACTGGGTCAGCGACGCCAATGAGCTTTCATCCTGGACGCTCGGCTTGTGCGCCTTGAGCTTGCCGATCAGGCTGTCCCACCAGGCATCCTTGGCTGGCAGGTGCATCCGCGCATTCATGAAAATCAGGGCTTGCTCGGCAAGGATTGATGAGTTTGGCAATGCGGCCGAGCGTTCGAGTGGTGCGTAAGCCAGCTTGGTGAAGGGCGAGTCCGGGTCGTATTTCGAGTAGATGATGTAAGTGCGCCCCAGTTCATATTGGGCACGCGGCGATGTCGGCCTGCGAGCAGCCAGTGATTCAGCCAAGCTGACGGGGTTACTCCACTCGATGGAAGTGACAAATGTCTGCCCTGTCCAGAGCAAAAGCAGGCCCGCCAGCAGCACGCTGCGTGCAATGGTGAAACGGCGTTCGCCAATTGTTCGGTGGTCAAATGGGACCAGCAATGGAATGAACGCCAGCATCAAGCCGAAGCTGGCGAAGTAGTTGCGGTGTTCAAAGATCAGCTCCAGCGGGATGATGGTCGCGGTGAGCAGTTGGCAGCCGAGGAACAGTGCCAAGCCGAGGGCGGCGAGAGGCCTGCGTTTGCGAAGGGCGAAGATCGCAACAACCATAGCCGCCAGGGCAAGGATGCAAGCGAGCGTCGTCCAAGGCTGCAGCAAGCTCGTCGAGATGCGGAAGTCGTCGTGGTAGAACGACAGGGCATGCGGTGTCGGAAACATCGTCCAGACGAAGTAATCCACCACGATGCGGGCTTCACTGAGCAACCGCGTGGTCATGGTGAAATCGCGCGTGGCCCACGCTTGGACTTTAAGCAGGCCAGGTATCAGCCAGGCGAGCCCCATGATCATGGGCAACGCCAATACGACCAGGAACAAAGTAAAAATGCGCCAATCTCTCGCGCTCGAGGCGATTTGAGCGCTGTCTTTGGAGGGGCTGGAATGTTCGCCCACGTCGCAGCGCGATGAGGCAATCATGGATCTTCGGAAGCCGAAGAGACTCCATTCGGCGAGAAGTGCATACAGCGGCAATAAAGCAGCAGTTTCTTTGGCGAGAACACCAATGACTGTTGGTAACGTTACGCTAAGCAAGCATAGAACGAGGCCAGGGCACTGAGACGAAATAAAGAGCTTGCGATGCCTCGATGGCACGCATCCATCAGATGATGCGATTGGGGTGGCCAGCATGCGCTGCCTGCCAATGACGTACCCGATCAGGCCAAGAAATACAAACACGTTGGCCATGCTTTCCATGCGTTGTACCACATATAGCACGCCGGTGAGGTTGATGGGTAAAAGCAACCAGCCGCCGGCGACCAATGCCGCGATTATGCAAACCCGTGTAATTTCCTTTTCATCAAACTGCTGCGTGTTGTAACGGAGTGAGGAAGCTTGCAAAAGGCGCTTTGCCAGAAGGAACGCCAGCCACCCGTTCAACAAATGAATGACCAGATTGGTCAGCTTCATCCAATATGGGTTTAGGCCCGTAGCTAGATAATTGAGTGCGAAGCTCAATGACGCCAGAGGGCGTTTGAATTCACTCGACGGTGAAGAAAGTGCGACATTCGTCAATGATGCAACGGTGGCCGTAGTCGGCTGCACGTCGTGGTTGTCGACGATGTTGGGGTAGTCGTCGAACAGCCAGCCGCCATTCAAGCCCGGCCAATATACGGCAGCTGTCACTAAGATTCCGATGAACATCAGTAGCCACGGTTGCCAGAGACGTATGCGGTAATTCGATTTCCTGGATGCTTTTTGCATAGGCGGATAGTTGTCTCAATATTCGTGCGGAACGTCACTCGGAGCGGGTATGTCGGCCGCCGAGCGTTTCAATTTTTTAAGGCGTACTCGGATCAGATATGCCTTGATAAGGTGAGACGGGATGTAGAGACCCCGACTGAATGTCAAGGGGACGCCCGTCCGATGCCTTCCCGGTTTTGACTTTCACTGCTAATTCCAGCGACTGGTGCAAGGCGTAGAGTCGGTTCCGCCAGAAGCCTTGCTTGCGCAGTACCCAGGCATGTAGCCGCGCCATATTGATGCCCTGATCAGCATGGTTCGGTAGGGCGGCAAAGCGGTTCAGGACTTCAAGTGCCAGTTCAGGGTGACCTGCGGCATTCAGTGCCTGCGCTTGCTCAAATGCGGTGCTTTCGCTTGGGGAGTCGGCAAGCAAGGCATCGAACTGGGCGGCTGCTTGCTGGGGTTGGCCGTTGGCTAAATGCAGTGCGGCGCTGGCGCGTTCGAATGCGTCGTCGTGCCCATGCGACCTTGTCAGCGCCGGGTTGGATTCGGCGGCATCCAAGGCCTGCTGCAGGGCGGATATGGTCAACCCTTGGCACCGCTCGCCGGTTGCATTGGGTATGCTGGTGATGAGCCAATTGGCAATGTTGTTCCATCCCGTGCTCGCAAGATACAGCGAATGGATGGCCAATTGCCACGACTGCGGGTCGACCGAACCGGATCGGCACTGGAGATCCACCAGTGTCAACGCGACCTCTGGTTGATTCGGCATTCTCATTGCAGAAGCACGTAGCGTTTTGATGGCTTTCGGAAGCCCTTCGGAAGCCGCTTCGACTTCGGCGGCAAAAACTTGTGCCTGAGGCGAGTCCGGATTGATGCGGCCCCATAAGCGCGCCTGCAATCGCAAATTTCCCCAGACGCTCGCATACATCCAGGTCATGCCCGCCAGCAAACATAAAAGTGCGACGGCTGCGGCGCGCCAAGGTAGGGACTGTGCTCGTGGAGTGGTGAACCAAAACCCAACCGGGACGAACATGAACGCGGCTGGCAGGTAGTTGCGATGCTCGAATGCAAGCTCCAGCGGAAAGAAGGAGCTTTCCAACAATTGTCCCGCGAAGTAGAACAGGATTGCGAACGCTAGCCACGGAAAGCGTTGTCTCGCCAACCAACCGAACACCACCAGACATGAGATGAAGATGATGCTTGGCAAGGTCGTCCATGGATGCAGAAGGTCGCTCGATGCTTGGATCTGATCGTAGAAAACCCCGGTGGAGTTCATCTGCGGAATCCATAGCATGCGCAGGTAGCTGGCAAGGACGCGGGGCTCGCTGAGCAGGCGCTGTCCCACGCTCCATGGCCGATCCGTCGAGGCGATTCGCACTGCGACGGGCCACGCCTGTACCAGGTAGACGGCCAACAGCGCGATCGGCAAACCCAGAAGAATGGTGGTTGAGACGCGTCGCGCTCGTTGGTCCGGTTTCGCCGCGGCATCGCTGTCGCGCAAAACCGTCGCTTCCGCTGCGGCCAATAGCAGCGGCAACAACATGCCGTTCGGCTTGGCCAAGGCCGCAACCAGGGTGCAGAACCATGCCGCCGCCATCATCCCTGTGATGGCCTGGGTGCGCTTGCCGACATCGAATGCATTTCGCGCGGAACACCAGCAAATGATACTGATGAAGGTGAATGTCGCCGGCAGCATCGCTTCGCGTTGTATGACATACAGCGTCGTGGAAACGAACAGCGGTTGTAGCAACCAGATGCCACTGCCGATCAACGCCATGGTGGCGGCCTGGTTTTCGCGCAGGCCGCGGCGCTTGCCGATCTTCAACATGGCCCAGCACAAAAGCACGCCATTCAGAAGGTGCAGCAGAATGTTCGTGTATTTGAAGGGTGAGGCGGGTGCCGGCCAATCGCTGGCGTCGATCAGGAAAGACATCAGGGCCAGAGGCCTGCCTGTTGGGTCCGCGCTGCCGGACGTGACGTAGCGCCAGAAGGCATCCCAGTGAGCAACCGGACCATTGGTGCCCAGCACCGAGAGGTTGGGAAAATCATCAAGCAGGAACGCTCCATCAATTCCCGGACGGTACGCAAGCCAGGCGACGAGCAATAGCGCCGCAAGCGCCACCATGAATGCCGTTGAATCGATAGTGCCGGATCGGATCTTCATGCGGTGGGATGACGGTTAGCCATAGGGAAAGCTTAGGTGAAATGCGACCCGTATACGTACCTCGGCTACTGCGCGGAGCATTGCGATGGTGAGGCAGCGTTGGCGAGTTCTTGCCGAAGATTGGCGATTTCCCGGTCCCAATAGCTTTGCCGCTGCAATACCCATGCATGGATGCGCGACATGCTGAAGCCGGATTCCGGTGGCTTGGGTAAGGCAGCGAAGTGATCGAGTTGGAGCAACCCCAGACATGGGTAATTTGAAGTGCCCAGCGCGGCTGCCTGGCGTAGCGCTATCGCGGGGCCAGGCGCTTGTTCCAGTGCGAGGTCGAAGTCTTGCAGGGCTTGTTGTGGCTGTTGACGGACAAGGTCCAGGCTACCTTGGAGATGATAGAGATCCTGTCGTATACCGGGATAAGGCCGCCAATGTGGATTGCGCCACGCAGCATCCAGCAAGCTCTGGAGATCGTGGTCATCAAACCCCTTGCAAGCATGTTTCGTTAGGAGTGCCAGGGTGTCTCCAAACCAATGAAAAGCTGCGCCGTTGCCCACGCGATCGTTGGATAGCGCCGTGCGCGCCGCTTGAATTGTTGCGGGATTTACCGCGCCCAGTCTGCATTCCGCCGTGATGAGATTGAGGGAAATTTGTACATCGTCGGGGTGTGTCGGCAATGCCGTCTGCAGGCGGGCGGCGGCCAATTCGGGGTGGTTGTTCTGCAAGTCGTAGAGGGCTGCGCTGGTTTGCGCGCGCGCGGAATCGGGATTGATGGCAGCCCACATCCGGGCTTGCTGCACGGCGTTGCCCCACAATGCCGCACGTTGCGTGCTCAACATCCCCATGAGCGCAAGCACCACAAAGGCTGTCAGCGTCCGCATGAGGCGCAGAGGCCCCTGCTGTCCCAGTGCCAGGCCGATCGGCCAGAACAGCAACATGGCGGGCAGGTAGTTGCGGTGCTCGAAGTAGAGTTCCAGGGGAACCCAGCCTGACTCCATCAGTTGCCCCGCGAAGTAGAATAGCAATGCGAGCGCAATGGCCGGGTGGCGTTTGCGCAGCGCAAAGCCCGCTCCGATCAGAGCGAGGATAAACAGGGCGCATGGAAGTGTGGACATCGGATCCAGCCAGCCGTTGGAAACCGGGAAGGCATCGTTGAACAATCCACTTGAATAAGCGTGCGGCACGAATAGCAGGCGCAGGTAATCGGTCAACACGCGCGGTTCCGTCAACAGGCGCTGTCCAACCGTCCATCCACGAGTATTTGGCGTATCGCGTATCGCGCCAGGCAACATCTGGATGAGATAGCCAACCAATATAATGGTGGGTAAGATCAGAAAGATCGTAACCGCAAGATTCATCAGCTTCTTGCTGTCCGGTGAACGCATAGGATGGCGTGGTGTCAGCACGATCCATTCGATCAGCAACAGCATCAGCGGCAGCAGAGCACCATTGGCCTTGCACAGCACGGCTAGCAGCGTGCATAACCATGCCGATGCGGCCATGCCTCCCAGTGCTAACGCGGAATAGCCATGTATCAGCTTGGTGCGTGAAGCCATCCAGCCAAGAATGGCGATTAGTATGAAAGTCGCCGAGAGCATGGCCGCCCGCTGCACTACATAGAGCGTGGTTGAGACCAGCAGCGGATGCACCAGCCAGCATCCGGCCCCGAATAATGCGGCAATCGCGACGCGGCGAGTATCCGGGGCGCTTTGCCCACCATCCGGAACATGTAATGCCTGCACGTCCTCGTTGGCTTTCGGATATGCCAACGTACGCCCTAGTTTCCATAGCACGACAGCCAGCAGCGCGCCGTTGAAGAGGTGCAAGATGACGTTGGTCACCTTGAACGGATAGGGGGCCGCAGGCCAATTGCGCGCATTGAGCAGGAAGCTCAACATCGCTAGCGGCCGTCCCGTGGGGTCAGCCGTTTCAGAGGTGATGTAACGCCAGAACGTGTCCCAGTGGTCCACGGGGCCGGTGGCGCCAAGCTTGGGCAGGCTACCTAAGTCATCGAAGAGAAAGGCGCCGGATAGACCGGGCCGATAGACAAACCACGCGGATGTGAGCAATGCGGCTAAAGCCAGAAGGTGCAGCGCGACCGTGAGGCGGGGAACTCGTTGCGGCGAGGGTTTGAAGGGCATCAGGTCACTGGGCCGGTCTTAAAACACATGGGTCGCAAGCGTGAGCTTGCATGGCATTGCTTTGAGAATGGAGCGTAATCGCAGCGCGAGGTCCTGCATGAAAAGAAGGGCCGCACGGGGCGGCCCTTCTTACACATTCTCGAGGTGCTCGTTAACTTAGCGGCACGACGACGGCAGATACTTGGTAGGAACGGTCGCGGACGCACTGCTGCAGGTCCAGGAAATGGAACCGCCATTGTTGGTGGGCGACAGAATGAACGTGTCACCACTGATTGCCGAGTTCACCTGCGTTCCGCCGAACGTCGCAGTGATGACGCCGGTCGCAACCGCAACCTGGGAGACGTACTTGCCAGAGATGGAGTTGGCGTTCGCCGGCAAACCAGCGGCATTATTGTCCGTCGGCCAATTGCCGTGGTTCGAGTAGTACTCAGCAACGGCAGTCTTAACGCCGTCTGTCAGCACAGTACCTTCCGATACCTGAGCGCGGATCAGATAGTTCTGGTAGGCCGGGATAGCAATGGCCGCCAGGATGGCGATGATCGCCACGACGATCATCAGCTCGATCAGGGTGAAGCCTTTCTGCATGTTCTTCATGGTAGTTCCTCTGTTGGCTAGCTAACGTGTTGCCCCCTGGGTTCCGGCCCCGATACCCCCTAGGCGGGCTCGAACCCCAAAACGTCATGGTCAGGAACGACCAGGAAGCTGACAGTTCGAAGCATCTTATATGCCACGACTTCGCTCTGTCCCGGTCATTTTGCCGGCGGTGGCAGGCATTGTGCAAACGATCACAACCGGTTGGTTACGGCGTCAACGTTTGCTTGGGCCAGGGCGGATCAGCTTCGTGGTCGTGGCCTGGGGCTAGCTCTGGTGCGGTGGCGCGGGGTGACAAATTTTGTCCATTCGCGCCCAACTTTCGTCGTATCCGATCATTTGCGGCAAATCGATGGCAGGTACTTGCCGGGGATGGAGCTGTGGTTGGCGCAGTCCCAATTGATGCTACCGGTTCCCAAGGTAGGTGAGAGCACAAGAGTCTGCTGTTGGATTGCCAGATTGGTCGCTGAGTTAGCAAATGCGACCGTGATTTGGCCGCCACTGACATTGACTCCGGAAACATAGGTGCCGGTGATCGACGCCGCCGGGGGCAAGCCCGCCGACTGATTGGAGGTCGGGAATTGCCCAGTATTTGCGGCATAGTCCCATACGGCCGCTTTGGCGCCGTCAGCCAGGCTCACGCCTTCCGAGACCTGAGCCCGGATTAGGTAGTCCTGGTAGGCCGGGATGGCAATGGCCGCGAGAATGGCAATGATCGCCACGACAATCATTAGCTCGATCAGCGTAAAGCCTCGACTTTGATTGTTTCGGTACATGTGTGTGTCCCCTGGTGTACAGCCGAAGCTAGATGCAGGCTTCGTACCAAGGCTTTTATGTTTGCGGCCAAAGTTGTCTTGCGCTTGTCTTCGAGCGAGTGGGGGGCTTGGAAGTGTGATTCACGTCACCATTGGTCTGCCATGGGGCGCTCCAAAAAGGAAAGGTTGCCCCTTGGCGTCATGGGTTCTTTGTGGCATCGGCCTGCCAGGACTTCACAAGCTGATCAAATACTCTGCGCTGCTTAGCCTGATCTTCCGGGCCCAGAAGGGTAATAGCTGTGGCCTCTACCTGCTGGGCTTCCGCAATCTTTCCCTGCTGGACTAATGCGACAGCAAGGAAGATTTGAGGTTCGGCATTAAGACTGTCCAGAGCGATGGCGGCTCGTTCCGCACCTTCTGCATCGCTCGGGTGCCTTTCCAGGAGCTCTATCTGACCGACAGTGGTGAGGTAGGTCTGATGGGACTCTACGTTTAGATAGAGTTCTGGCATGTCCTTTATTTTTTGTAGGAAGAACGAGGCGCGCTCCGGTTTGTTTTCGCGTACGGACAAAATGGCGGCGTTGAGCATGCAGCTCATGCACCGCTCTTTACTGTTGACAACCTCAGCGATGAGCTTCCATGCCGAAGCATCATCTCCTTCATTGAGGTACGTCTCGATCAGTTGATTCTTGGCAATAACGAAGTCGGGGCTCGTCTCTACGGCCCATTGCCACAGTTTCAACTGGGTGGACCACAGTGGCACGGTTACGCGAATGGTGGCTATCGATATAACCGACCAAACCGCTACTACCAACATGCCGGTCAAAGCCAAGATGCGGTGCGAGCGGGAAGGAATTTGAAGAAGTGCTGCCGGCAACCAGGCACACGCCACCGCCAGCCCCGTCATGGCGTAGCGTTCATGGTAGAAGCTCGTGTCAAAATTGATGCTGATGATGTGTAAAACCGGCAGCAGCGCAAAGGTGGTACACAGCACCAAGCCGGCGATATACAACCGACGCAGGGCAAAAAGGGTTGCAGCCAGCAGAATGGAGGCTGCACCAATATCCCGTAGGACAGTGGCTGCCCCGAAGCCCAGAAAGGGTTGCATGGGAACGGGATGCATCGGGCCCATTCCTACGGTCGGCCAGAAAAACATCTGCCAATAGCGCAGATAGAGAAAACTCGCTCCTTGCAAACGTGCCCAGATCGGCAACGGATGCGCGTTGCCAGTGGGGATGAGCGCACCAAGCGCCCAATGGCGCAAAGCCAGATATGCACCGCCCGCCAATAGGATGGCTAGGTAAGTTGGCCAGTTACGGACAAGTAGCGTGCGCAGCTGGGTCAGCTTGCTGGCATGTGGCTCGGGCTGGATAAACCAATCGAATATGGCGATGATGAAAGGGAATGCCAGCGCCGATTCCTTCGAGCAGGCAGCCAAAAAAAAGCAGATAGCAATGCTGACAGCCCTAGGTGTCGCATTTGCGATGCCAAGGTTGGCTACCCATCCCAACAGCATGAAGAGTGTAGCGGTAAGTTCAAACTGGCAGCCGATCCAGACAACGGGTTCGACGAGGAGCGGATGCAGCCCGTAGAGCAGCATCGGGACGACAATCATCCAGGGGTGCCTGTTGGAAGGAAAGACCCTGTCGCAAGTCAGCTTGGCCAGCATCCCCACCAGAAGCGTGTTGAACAGATGGATAAGTAGGGACACCAGATGCATCGGCTCTGGTTGCGCGTTGAACAGGCGCACCTCCAGGGTGAACAAGGCAACGCCAAGCGGGCGGAAGTAGTTGAACCAACCGTTGAATCCGCGGAACAAATATTGATGCCAGTCGCTGCCGTGGCGCAGCCAGGCCATTTTTTGGAAGTCGAGGATATCGTCGTAGACGAATTGCGCATGCGCCACCGGCCAATAGCTGATGGCAACAATCAGGGTTATCGTAATTGCGCAGAGAATGAAGGCCCACTTGCTGCGAAAAGCCGCGTTGAAAAACATTGGATGCCCGCCCTGGATTATCCGGCAAAGCTATCGCACATGGTCGTTGTCCACAATGGCCGACTTTGGCTTTGTCGGTCGTGTTCGCATTACAGATGATCCATCGTTGCTTTCAGATAAGAGACATTGCTAAGGAAGCTTTGATTTTGCCTTGTGGTCGAAGCGAAGCCCTCATCGGTAGAGTGTGGAAGATGCCCGAGCCGTTGACCTTGGCCACACAAGCCGAGAGTGGATTTGAGGTACATCACAAGCCCACGCGGCGGGACGTTTTTCTGGCCGAGATAGACAAGGTGGTGCTGTGGTCCGAGTTGTGCGCGGCGATCGAACCGTTCTATCCCAAGTTCGTGCCGAAGGAGGTCGTCGCCCTGTGGGCCTGGAACGCATGTTGCGCATTCACTTTCTTAAGCCGTGGCATGCGTTGAGCGATCCGGTGGTGGAGGAGGCGCTTTACGACTCGGCGTCGATGCGCCCGTGCAGAGCAAAAAACCAAGCATGATTTTCGCTCCGCGATACGGAATGAAGTAGCGCGGCTCAGCTGCCCGGAGCCTGGGACATGAGAAGAGGGTTGCATGCACGGCAGAATGCGGCCAACGCCATCCGCGCTGGACTGACGTCGAAGGGGAAGTGATATGTCGCGTACACGTAGATATCGCCATTGTCTGCGCGAATGGCCTAGTCCCAAAGCAGTATGGGCTTGTGTAAATGTCAGAGTATGTAACAGTTGGCTTGTTGGGCCATGCGATGCCACTTCATCGACACGCCCGCCACACGATCGGCCTTGATGACATCAATTTCATGATGAATTTGCGTGATCGCCGAGGCTGCGCGACGGTCCTTGAAAGTTGTACATGCCATCGGGATCGTGGCTGCTGTCACAGTATCATTCATAGACGAACCAGGGATTCCTGTAAGCGTTTTCGCGTCGGGTAATTTACAAGGCCGTACGAAGCGTGCGTAGAGTGGCTTCATTCAAATGGTCGAAAATCGGGCGCCGTTCCGATCTTTGTCACTGTAGCTCTTAATTCGAGGAGATGGCATGAAACTCATGTTTGCATCATTGCTGCTTGCAACGGCTGGTATTGCCACGGCGGCGAGTGCTTCCGGCGGTACGTTGATGCAGAGCAGCTCGCCTCATCCATTCGATGTCAGCGATCTGGTGATGCTGGAACGCGTGAGCGACCCGCAACTGTCGGCGGATGGGCATTACGCGGTTTTCAGCGTTCGCAGCACCGACTACGCTGCAAACAAGGGTGTAAACTCGCTCTATGTACAGGATCTTGGCTCTTCGGGCAGCCAGCCAGTCCGACTGAGCGTCACGGGAGCATCCTCGCCTCGCTGGTCGTCCGATGGACGCAGCCTTTATTACTTGGCGCCGTCCAATGGTGTCGGTCAATTGTGGCGATTGGATTTTTCCGCCGGCAAACATGGCCTTGATTTGACCGCTGGCGCTGCATCGGTCCAGGTCAGCCACGGATCACTGGATATCGACAGCTACAAGCTGTCGCCCGATGGTAAGAGCGTCTTGCTGTCGTACGCGGTCTTTACCGATTGCAACGACCTTGCCTGCACCAAGGAGCGCCTCGATGGTCGTGCCAAGGACAAATCCTCGGGAACGGTTTATCAGAAATTGTTCGTGCGGCATTGGGACACCTGGTCGGACGGTCGTCGCAGCCAGATCTACATCGCCCATTTCAATGCCGACGGCACCTTGCCGATCGAGCCGACATTGTTGATCCGCGGCATCGATGGCGATGTTCCCAGCAAGCCATTCGGCGACGAAAGCGAGTTCGCGTTCTCGCCGGACGGCAGCACGGTTTATTTCGACGTGCGTATCGCCGGCAACAGCGAACCCTGGTCCACGAATTTCGATATCTACAAAGTACCGGTCGACGGTTCCTCGGCTCCGCAGAACCTCACGGCCGACAACCACGCCTGGGACGCCTATCCCGTGCCTTCGCCGGATGGCAAGACGCTTTATTACCTGGCCATGAAAACGCCGGGCTTCGAAGCCGATCGCTTCGGCATCATGGCGCTGGACCTTGCCACCGGTGCCAAGCATGAAGTGGATCCCTCCTGGGATCGCTCTGCCGGCAGCATGCAAATCAGCGCTGACGGCAAGACCTTGTACGTCACGGCCGATGATGAAGGGCAGCATCCCCTGTTTGCCGTGGATGTGGCCAGCGGCAAGGTCGACAAGCTGGTGGGTGACGGTTCGGTGGCCGCCTATTCAATGGCTGGGAAACGGATACTGCTTGCGCGCGACGATCTCAAGCGGCCGTCCGACCTTTATACAGTGTCTGACAACGGTCACGATCTGAAGCAGGTGACGCACTTCAACGCCGAGCGCCTCAAGAATGCGCGGATGGGCGATGTCCAGTTCTTCACCTTCAAGGGCTGGAACAGCGAAACCGTGCAGGGCTACGTGGTCAAGCCGGTGGGTTACAAGTCCGGTCAAAAGTATCCGGTGGCTTTCATCATCCATGGCGGTCCGCAGGGTGCGATGAACAACGATTGGAGTTATCGCTGGAATCCACAGACGTACGCGGGGCAGGGTTTTGCGGTCGTTACCATCAACTTTCACGGCTCCACCGGTTATGGGCAGGCCTTTACCGATTCCATCTCGGGTGATTGGGGCGGCAAGCCCCTGGAAGACCTGAAGCTTGGTTGGCAGGCGGCGCTCGACAAGTATCATTTCCTCGACGGCGATCGCGCTTGCGCACTAGGCGCCAGCTACGGCGGTTACATGACGTACTGGATCGCCGGCGCGTGGAACAAGCCGTGGAAGTGCCTGGTCGACCACGACGGTGTTTTCGATGCGCGCATGATGTACTACGCCACGGATGAACTCTGGTTCGAAGAGCGCGAGAACGGCGGCCCGCAGTTCGATGCGCCGGAGAACTACGAGAAGTTCAATCCCATCAATCATGTCAAGGATTGGCGCGTGCCGATGCTGGTGGTGCATTCGGGCGATGACTTCCGAATTCCGATCACGCAGGGTCTGGGTGCGTTCACGGCGCTACAGCGTCAGGGTATTCCCAGCGAGTTCCTGACCTTCCCGGATGAAAATCACTGGGTGCTCAAGCCGCAGAACAGCGTGCTTTGGCACGAAACGGTGAATGCGTGGTTGAAGAAGTGGACGGCCAAGGGCGCATCGTCGAGCCAGTAAGGCTTTGAGTATCGTTGCCATGGCCGGCGCGACGGAAACGCCGGTCGCGCAATAAACGAAAGAGGCGATGCTCGCAATGACCGGGCATCGCCTCTTTGCTTTTTAGTGGTGAGCGGCTAAAACCATTTGGCTCGTTTGAGTGCCAGATAAATGGCGCTTACAAGACAGGCGACGACGCCGATGATGGTGGGATACGCCCAGGGTTTCGCAAGCTCCGGCATATGCGTGAAATTCATGCCGTACCAGCTGGTGATCAGTGTCGGCGCTGCCAGCATGGCGGCCCAGCCGGCGAGCTTTTTCATCACTTCGTTCTGCCCGAACGTTACAAGCGAAAGATTGACATTGATTGCTGCCGTGAGCATCTCGCGCATGGCGCCGATGGATTCGTTGACACGAAATACGTGGTCGTAGACATCGCGGAAGTAAGCGCGAAGTTCCTTGGGTACAAATTCCGGATGCAGGCGCGCGAGTTGGTTGATGACATCCTGCATCGGCGCCACGGCGAGGCGGAGTGTCATCAGGTCGCGCTGCATGTCGTACAGACGGCGCACCGTGTCGCGGTTGAACGTATCGGAGAAAATGTCCTGCTCGAGTTCCTGTAGCTCCTGGCGGAAGTCCCGCACGATGGGCATGAGGTTGCCGACGATAAAGTCGAGTACTCCGTACAGCGCATAGGCTGGGCCGTGGGCCAGGAGTTCCGGAGACATTTCGCAGGCGCGCCGTGCTGGCGTGTAAGACAAAGACGCGCCGTGGCGTACCGTGATCAGATAGCGCTTACCCAGGAAGATGTGCGTTTCGCCGAACGCGATGTGGCCACTTACAAGTTGTGCGGTTTGCACCACAATGAAAAGCGAGTCGCCGTAAGTCTCCACCTTGGTGCGCTGATGAGCATGCTGGGCATCTTCCACGGCCAAATCATGCAGACAAAACTCTTCCTGGAGTTTCGCGAGAAGCGGCTCGTCGGGCTCATGCAGGCCCACCCATACGAACGTATCGGGTTTTTCGAGCACGTCGCTGATTTGATCTATGTTGATATCTCTCAGCCGCGTGCCATCGTTTCGATAGGCTACGCAATTGACGACCATCGGGCCTTCGATCGTCTGATCGCCGAGAGGCGGGCGGTCGGTCGTATGCATGTGCATGCAGTGATGATGCTCCGCGTTGGCGGTGGAGGCAATCTTGCGCTGGCCAATTCACCGTAATGAGATCACTGGATCTGCTTGTGTTGTCGAAATGTCCACGCCAGGGCCAGCCAGCATGGCAGTGCAAACAAAACCCAGGGTTGGTTCTGTTGAACTACGCCAGGCAATAGGTGAAATAACAGGGCAACCAACAACGCGATAAGTTGCAGCATCACCGTTGCGTTCGCGAGGCGCGACGCAGCGAGATTCCGTCGCGATCGCCACAACGCGCGTATCAGCACGAAAGCCAACGGATTGAAGAGCAACAAATTGGCGTTTGCCCACGCGGAGTGATGCTCGGTCAAGGTCCAGAGGGTCAGCATCAGCAAACCTGCAACACCGGCAAACACCAGGAAAACGCTGCCGAGCGTGGCATAGGCGAAGCGCGCACGACGCCAGGTAAGCACCAGAGCGACGGCGACTAGAAGTCCTGCAATGCCAAGTGGGACGCGCAAATCAGGTGGTGCTGCAGGCGGTACATCCAGGCGATTGGGCGAAAGCAGGTCTTCGCTTTGCACCAACGGCATGGTGCCGCCGTGGCCATTGGATACCGTAGCGGCGCGGATGTTTTTCTGCAGTTCTTCCGGCAGAAAACTTTCCTGCCAGGCGTTGAGCGGATGATCGGCGTAGGGGCCGAGGCCGAGGTCGAGGATGAGCATCAGCCATGGCTGTGCGCTCATCAGGCGAATCGTCTGCTGGCGGTAGGTCATGCCACCTGGCATGGTGGTGAGGCGGGCCTTGATGACGCCGCCCAGTGCACGGTCCAGCGCGTCGCGCACGCGAGTGGTGCAGTTGTCGATGTAGTAGTCGTAGTTGTAGCCGACGTTTTCGGGACGCAGGTTCCAGAACAGAAAGTCGCGCAGGGCGGCGGCTTGTTGCGGCGTGAGTGCCAGGCGTTGGCGTGTCACCGAGCGGCCGACTTGTACGTAGTAACTCTCTTCGTCGGTGGTCGGTTCCGCGTCCATCAGGTAGTGCATGCGGCCGCGTGCAAAATTGAGGAAGAAGTTCTTCTCGTCGAAGTTGAACATCCCGTAGTTGAAGTCCACTTCTTCGCCGCTGACGGTGTCGCGCAGTTCGATCGCGTCGTGGCCGAAGCGCTCCCAGTAGATGTCGCCGGGGCCGTAGGTGATCAGCGAGACTTCCAGGTTCTGGCCTTGAGCATCTGCGACATCGGCGCGGGCCGGGGATAGTGCGCAGCTCAGGAACAACAGGGCGATGAGGGCGATGCGGCCGGCCAGGGTCATGGGATGAGCGGTTTGGGAGGACGCGTTAGGGTAGCCGATGTGTGTTGCGGCGATGGCGAGCCTCAGGCGACCTGTCTTAATCGCTGGGGCTTTTGGCGAGCCCCGGCCCTCCCCCGAAGGGGAGAGGAGGCAATGCTTAGCGGCGTACCACGCGGAACTGCAGCACGCGACGGTCGTCGGCTTGCGTGACGTGGAATTTGAAATCGCCGATGTCGATCTCTTCGCCCACTTCCGGCAGATGTCCGAATTCGGAAGTGGCCATGCCGCCGATGGTGTCGAACTCTTCGTCGGAGAAGGCGGCACCGATTTCCTCGTTGAAGTCGGCGATCGGGGTGAGCGCGTCCACGATCCATTCGCCCTCGGCCTGGGCGTGCATCAGATCGGGTTCTTCCTCGTCGTCGTGCTCGTCGTCGATCTCGCCGACGATTTCTTCCAGTACGTCCTCGATGGTGATGAGGCCGGCGACGCCGCCGTATTCGTCCACCACCAGCGCCATGTGGTTGCGGCTGCGGCGAAACTCCGCCAACAGCACGTTCAGGCGCATCGATTCGGGAATCAGTACCGCCGGGCGCAGCATCGAGCGGATGTCGAAATCCGCGCCATTGCCGAAGTACTTGAGCAGATCCTTCGCCAGCAGGACGCCAAGGATCTCGTCCTTGTCTTCGCCATGCACGGGGAAGCGGGAATGCCCGGATTCGACGACCTGGGCAAGGATGTCGCTGAGCGGTGCGTCGACGTCGATCATCACGATCTGGACGCGCGGCACCATCACGTCGTCGACATTCAGTTCGGTAACTCGCAGCGCGCCTTCCAGCATGGGAAGGGTATCGGCGCTGAGCAGGCCATTGGCCTGGGCGGTGCGCAACTCGTCGATCAGTTCTTCGCGGTTGCGGGGTTCGCCGGAAAACAGATGGCCCAGTCGATCCCACCATTTTCGGTGGACCGGGCCGCTGGTACTGCCAGGGTCCTCGTTCATTACTCTTGTAAGTTCTGCCCGGAGAGGGCGGAACAAACAGTCTAGCGGAAAAACTATGACGATTCAGAACAAGGCCTTGCCGAGGGACGGGAGCCCCTCACCGGGCTCCGGGCCGACAGCCTCTCGCCTTAGCGGGAGGTCGCCGCCAGCGGCCGAGGCGAGGATGCCTTGGCAAGGCCCGCCGTGTTGGCCGCGGGGGCCTGGCGCCAGCCGCCGCCCAGAGCCTTGTAAAGGTTGACCTGGTTGACCGCCTGCGCCAGCTCCAGGCTGACCAGCTGCTGCTGGGCGCCATAGAGCGACCGCTGGGCGTCCTCGGTCGAGATGTAGTTATCCAGGCCTTCCTTGAAGCGCTCCTGCGAAATCGCATAAACGTGTTGCGATTGATCCACGAGTTCCGCCTGGGATTTCAGGGCGGGCACGATGTGGTCGCGGGTGACCAGCGCGTCAGCCACCTCGCGGAACGCCTCCTGCACGGTGCCTTCGTAGGCGGCAACGGCTCCGGTGTCGCGGGCCTTGCTGGCGGCCAGGTTGTTCCTGTTCTTACCCCAGTCGAACAGCGGCATCGCGCCGGAGGCTCCGACCGTCCACGCCCCCGAGCCGGCCGTGAACAGGTTCGACAGGCCTCCACTCAAGACGCCGAGCACGCCGGTCAACGCAATGCTGGGGAAGAATGCGGCGCGGGCGCGCCCGATGTCGGCATTGGCGGCGCGCAGCCGGTCTTCGGCGGCGATGACGTCGGGGCGGCGATCCAGCAGCGAAGACGGGAGGCCAGCGGGAACATCGACCAGCAGCGGCGCCTGCCAGGGGCGAGGCGAGTCGTAGCCGGCCGGCAGCGGCTGGCCGAGCAATACCGCCATGGCGTTGATGTCCTTAGCGACGCGAATCTCCATGCTCTGCACGTCGACCTGGCCAGAGTCGACCTGGGTCTGGGAACGACGCATGTCGAATTCCGATGCGCCGCCGTCGCGGTAGGCCTTCTGCATCACCTGGGCATGTTGCTCCTGGCCGGTCGTCGTCTGTTCGGCCAGCAGCAGCAAGGTGCGATCCGCCTGGAGCGACAGATAGGCATCGGCCACTTCGCCGATCAGCGCGATGCGCGCTGCTTGATAATCCGCGGCGCTGGCCGCCGCCAGCTTTCCGGACTCGTGCGCAATCGCGCGCTGATGGCCGAAGAAATCCAGCTCATAGCTCGTCATGCCCGCCTGCACCTGATACGTGTTGAACGTGGTGGCCGTGTTGCGATTGTTCTGGATCGGGCCGAGCAGGCCGGCGGCGGGCTGTTGCGACATCGCCGGCAGGCGTTGGCGTCCGGCATAACCCTGCAGGTCAATTTCCGGGAAAAGGTTCACACGCGCCGCGCCGTAGTCCGCACGTGCCGCGGCCATATTGGCGGCGGCCACGCGCAGGTCGCGGTTGTTGTCCAGCGCGATCTGGATCAGCTGCTGCAACACCGGATCCTTGAAGAACACGCGCCAATCCTGATCGACCATGTCGGCCGAGACATCGGGCGCCGTCGGCGTTGTCGCGCTGCTCGACGGATAGTTGTTGGGCACCGGCATCGCGGGCCGCTGGTAAGTCGGTTCCATGGAGCAGCCGGCCAGCAGACAACTGGCGAGTGCGGTGGAAAGGAGCAGGGGCTTCATGGTTATCTCCAAAGTCATCGCGGAGGAAGGGATACGCCGGCCGCGCGCATCAATTGCGCAAAGGCGCGCAGCGGGCGGGCTTTGACGGCGATGTTGTGCGGCGTATGGCAGAAGATCAGCCTGATCAGTCGATGCCGCATGGCTTCGTTCGGCTCGAACTGCACGCACAGTCGATGCTTGCTCAGGCGCGCGACGCGCGCGGGAACCCAGCCCACGTCGGGAACGGAGACTTCGAGCATTTCCCCAGGCACCGGCATCACGGGGCTATGGCGCATGGCCGCGCCGCTCAGCGAAATGTCGATGAACTCGCTGGACTGCACGTGATGGCCTTGCCGCCAGTATGTCGCATGCGAATAGGGGAAACGTTCCTCATGCCGCAGGCGCGGCAGGTCCACGCAGGCGATGATCGCGGCCAGATCCAATACGAGCGCGATCAGCGTCCATGCAAGATTGAAGATGATGCCGCCACTCATCGGCGCGGTCAGGATGGTGTTTGCCGCGCCGGCCTGCAGGAACAACATCAGTGCGATAAAGAAGCCGGCCAGTTTCCAGTGCACCACCACCTTGCTGCGGTCGAGCCCTTTGGCGGTCACCTTGAATGGACGTCCAAACGGACGGAAACATGCCGAGATCATGGTCATGGTCACCGCGTAGGCGGCTACCAGCTGCGTGACTTCCGTGAAGATCGGCAGCGTTTTGCGTTCGGTGATCCATGGGCCGTAGAACCAGAACCCGAGCAGCGCGGGCATGCCGTAGAACATGAACGCTTGCGGCGTGGTGTAGAACGCGGCGATGCCGAAGTACCAGTACAGCACGGGCGCAATCAGCATCAGCAGCAGGAATGGCTTGCCGATCCAGTGCAGCATGCCGTGGACGTAGTGCAGGCGATCGATCAGGTTGTAGCCTTTGCCGCGCAAGGGGCCGTCCTTGAGCATGGCCACCTGCATCGTGCCCAGGCACCAGCGGCCGCGCTGGTTGATGTATTCGATCAATCCTTCGGCCGACAAACCCACGGAAAGGCGTTCGTTGAGCCAGCGCGTGATGTAGCCGTTCCTGCGAAGCACATAGGTGGTGTGGATGTCCTCGCACACGCTGTCGGTGGGGAAGCCACCCGCTTCCGTGATCGCCCTGCGCGACACCACGAACGACGTGCCCACACAGAAAGCGGAATCCCATGCGTCGCGCGACGGCTGGAACACGTCGAAGAACACGCGCTGCTCGTCCACCCAGCTGTCGGTGGCGCCCAGGTTGTGCTGAATCGGATCGGCGTTGTAGTAGAACTGCGGCGTTTGCACCAGCGCGACTTTGCGCTCGTGGAAGAGGCCCATCACGCGGTAGAGGATGTTCTTCTGCGGCGCGAAGTCGGCATCCAGCACCAGGATGTAGGGTGCGTTAGTTTCTTGCGCAGACAGCTTCAAGCCGTTGTTGAGATTGCCGGCCTTGGCGTGGCGGTTGTCGGGGCGACGCAGATAGTGGACGCCCATGCGCGCGCAGTAATCGCGCAGCCAGTCGCGGCGTGTGTCGTCCAGCACCCAGACGTTGACGTGCGGATAGTCGATCGCTTTCGCGGAGACGATGGTTTTTTCCAATATCTGAAGGTCTTCGTTGTAGGTGGCGATGAACACATCGACCGCGGGGACGTCGCGGCCGGCTGCGCGCAAGCGCGCTTCGCCTGCATCGGCGAAGGGGCGCGAGTCGCGCCTGCGCACCATCACGACGATGGTCGCCAGCGTGTAGACCACGGAGACCATCTCGAAGGCGTAGAACACATAGGACCACACGCTCGCGAAACCGTGAGTCGCATCCGGCAAGGTATCGTTGGTGCGCCATATGGCGTAGCGCAACAACAGCACGCCGGAGAACAGGCCGAACACGAGCCGATCAACCGGCCGATGCGGGTTGCCGAAACGCGCCATGCCGACACCGAACAGCAATGTCAGGCCAAGCAGCTGCCATAGCGTGATCTGATCGACCGGAAAGTTCATGGCGTGTTCTCCGCGCTGGCGATCGGTCGCCCTGTGAAGGGATTCCAGCCTTTGGCGGCCAGAGCGGCCCAGGCAGTCGCGCCCAGGTGCGGGTAGTGGTAGTAGAAAAAGTCGGCGTAGGTCGACGTGGGGCCGATGGCGAAATCCGTGCTTATACGCGGCTGCGGCGTGGCGTAGAGCATGCCGTCGTCGCTGCGCTGCGCGGCGAGCAATTGCCAGAGACTGTCGGGCACCTGTTTTCCGCTGGCCTGCATGGCGGCGGCGGCTTGTGCACTGCCTTCGGTCCATATGCCGTCGGGTTGACGCCGATAGCCATAACCTTCGCCGCTGCGATGCTGTGCTTCGACCCATGACCAGACCTGATTCCAGTCGGCGGGATGGGGATGAAAGGCGAGCAGCGGCCAGAGTTGCTCATCGAGGCCGGACTTGTCGCGCGACAAGGTTTTTCCATCATCCAGCGTTCCGACCAGGAAGCGATGTTGTGCGCCATCCCACATCGTGTTGACGAAGTCGCCGGCGATCTTCGCTTGTTGCACAAGCGTCGCGTCGTTGGCGTCGCGGCTCGCCCAGGTGGCCGCGGCATAGACATCGATGTTGTGCTCGGTCGCTTTCCAGTGCTGTGCGCGTTGCGCGTTGTCATAGCCGAACAGGCCGCCTTCATACGCCGCGGGCCCGGTACTCGCGGTGTGGGCCTGGATCCAGTGCAGCTGAGCGACAGCGGCATCCAGATAACGCCGATCGTGCGTGTTGTCGTAGACGGTCAGCATCAGCAAGGCTGCCCACGCCACGTTGCCAGTCGCGGTGCCTACCTGATAAGGATCCTGGCTCCAGTAGTTGCCCTTGCTCTGCCAGTAGCCCGGCAATTCGACTTTGCCGCCCTTGATGGCGCCTGCTCGATAGGCATTGCGCAGACGACCATCTCCAAAGGACGGGTCGTGTGCGGCAGCAAGCAATAATGCGTCTGCGATGCGTTGCGCTTGTTCCGGACTGCCGCAGGCGCTGAGCGCAATGCCGGCCAGTGCGTTGTCGTAGACGAATGCCACGTTCTCCAGTGCGCGTATTGCATCATTGCCTTTTAGGCTCGGATAACTCGCCAGCAACATCGGGCCGTTTCCCGGTGCCGATGTGGCTGCCGAACGCAAGGCGGAGCAACTCGACTCGGCAAGCTGCTGCCGGGTAGCGTCGGTTGCGTGAAGGGTGGCGGAAGCAACCAGTGTGAGAATCAGACCGATGTTTACAACATGACGCCATCGCGAGGACATGCGTACTCCTTCGATAAGGCTTCAGCGCAGGCTCGCTACCACGCTTCGACCAGGTGCGCAGGAAACCGGGCCGGAGTCGTTTGCCGCACTGTTGTCATCCCACTGCGCGAGCGCGTAGACGGAGCCGTCTTCGGCATAGGGGAAAGGTGCGCTGAAGCTGTTTTGCAGCGACTCGGTAACTTTCGGTAGCAGTTGTGTGATGTGTGCATCGCGCGGACGGCTGGATTCGTTTACGCGCACGCGCAACTCGGTGCCTATGTTCAGGCGCGAAGCCATGCGAGAAGGAAAGACCGCAACGACATCGCTTTTGCGGCAATCGGTGGCACGCACCAGGGTTGCGCCAGCAGTTACCTGCGTGCCGACTGGCGCAATGACTTCTTGCGCCGTACCGGGCGCATAGGCTTTGACGTCGTAGTCGGATAGCGCGTGGACGCGATCCTGTTCGTGCCCGATCAGCTGATTGAGATTCGTCAGTTGATTGTTCAGGGCATCGGCCTGCGACTGTTCATCCTTGATGCTGTTCTGCAGGTCGGCACGACGTTGCGTCAGCTGCGGAAGTTGGCCATTGCTGTCCTGACCGGCGGAAACATACACGCCGCGTTTGGCGGCGGCGATGCCCGCACTGATGTTCTGGGCGTTCTGATCCAGTGCATCGGCCTCGCTGCGTGCCGCGTCGGCTTCGCTACGCGCTTCATCGACGACGGCTGCGCTGATGGCGCCGTCGCGCTCCAGTGCCATGGCGCGCGTGTACTTGGTATCGAGTTCCTGCAGCTTCTCCGAGGTCGCGTCTTGCTGGGCCTGAAGGGCTTCGTAGGAATTCTCAAGCTGTGCCACGCTGGCATGCTGGTATTTCTGATATTGCTGCGTGGTGTAGTCGAGCATGCGCTGGTCGGCCTGAAGACGACTGTCGAGATCGTCGAGATGGCTTTGCAATTCCAGACGCTGCGTGAGCATCGTGGTCAATGAGTCGTGCGCAACGGTCGCATTCTTGATGACGGCGACTGTCTCGCCCGGCTTGATCGGTTGTCCGTTCTGCGCGTATTGCGCGCTGACGGTGCCGCTGATCGGCGTGGTGATGAGAATCGCCGGCGCATTGAGAATCGCACGCGTGGCGTCGCCGGAGACCCACGGCTCGAACAACGTGGACAGCAACAACCATCCAATGAACGCCAACAAGGCGTAGCCGGCGAGACGCGGTACGACGGCGAAAGGCGATGGCTTGGCAGGCTTGATCTCACGAATAGGTGGAGGTGTGGCATGTGGCAAGCGTTCGCTGGGTTCTCTGGGAAGCAATTCGGTCTTCAAGATGTTTCGCCTCTGTCAGTTCGCGCCGCGCAGACGCCTACGCCCATGCGCCAAAGCGGGGCGGAGAAAGTGCACATCATCAGAGATGACAGCTGATTGCTTAACGTCCGGCGGGCAGATGGCCTACGTGCCGCGAATCGTCGTTCCGTTGTCGACGGTTCCTGATTGATGCGCTGCGTCAGCACCGAACGGGAACAAGGAATAGTGGTTCGGCCATGAACGTCGCCTGTCTTGCGATGCACAAACGCTCAATTCGAGTTAGATTTCAGTTCAAAAAATGAACATGCTTAACGTTGCATCGACGAGACATAGATCAACATTCGACAGTTGTGCGATGTATTGCTAGCGCTACGCAGCACGATGTGCGGCTAAGCCGTTGATCGTCGTCCATGGATGATGGTGTGCCAGATCCGCCAACGCGCATTGGCGGCGACATTGCGTTGTTTAGTCGCGATTCGATTTGGTGAATGTATCGCGGAGACGCGATATGTGACGCTTAGATGTCACGCTCGATCGCGTAAGGGTCGGCAATGCCAAGTCCAGCAAGCACCCGCTTTTCAAGTGCTTCCATCGCTTCGGCTTCTGCGTCGTCGATGTGATCGTAGCCAAGCAGGTGTAACACGCCGTGCACGGTCATGTGCGCCCAGTGGTCATTGGCGAACTTGCCTTGTTGCTTCGATTCGCGCGCCACCACTGGCGCGCAGATCACCAGGTCGCCGATCAGCGGCAAGGTCAGGCCCGGCGGGAGTTCCGCCGGAAACGACAACACGTTGGTCGCATAGTCTTTGTCGCGGTAGGCATGATTGAGCTTGCGGCCTTCTTTGGCATCAACGATGCGGATGGACAGCTCGGCAGCCTTGCGGCGCCTGGCGCCGCGCAGCGCGGCGTCCACCCATCGTTGAAAGCTGCGTGCAGAAGGCAGCCCGGTACGTGCTACACCGTAGTTGACATGAACGATATGCGAACCTGATGGCTGCGACTTACTTGCCGCCATTGCCTTGCTTCCCCGAACCTTGCTCGCCATTGTTCGATTCCTCGAAGGCTTCGTAAGCACGCACGATCTTGGCCACCAGAGGATGGCGCACGACGTCGCGCGAGGTAAAGAAAGTGAAGCTGATGCCGTCCACGCCGCGCAGTACTTCAACCGCGTGACGCAGGCCCGAGCGCACGTGGCGGGGTAGGTCGATCTGGCTGACGTCGCCGGTGATCACCGCCACGGAGCCGAAACCGATGCGCGTGAGGAACATCTTCATCTGCTCGACGGTGGTGTTCTGCGCTTCGTCGAGAATCACGTACGAGTCGTTGAGGGTGCGTCCGCGCATGTAAGCAAGCGGCGCGATCTCGATCACGTTGCGTTCGATCAGCTTGGCGACTTTTTCGAAGCCGAGCATTTCGTACAGCGCGTCGTAAAGCGGGCGCAGGTACGGGTCCACTTTCTGCGACAAATCACCGGGCAGGAAGCCGAGCTTTTCGCCTGCTTCCACTGCGGGGCGAACGAGCAGCAAGCGTTGCACGCGATTGGCTTCGAGTGCTTCGACCGCACTCGCTACCGCAAGATAGGTTTTGCCTGTGCCGGCCGGTCCAACGCCGAAGTTGATGTCGTGCGTGGTAATTGCATGCAGGTAGCGTGCCTGATTCGAGCCGCGGCCTTTGATGACGCCGCGTTTCACCTTGATGGTGACTTCCTGTGCGCTCTCGGCCGCTTCGTCGGTGATCGCTTCGATGCCCGAATCGGCAAGCTGCAGATTGATCTTCGCGCCCGTCAGCGATTCGTTTTCCGTCGCTGCGTAAAGTGCCTTCAGCACTTTTTCGCCCGCGCGTGCGGCGCCCTCTTCGCCGATCACCTGAAAGAGATTGCCGCGGTGATCGATTTCCACGCCCAAGCGCAATTCCACCTGGCGCAGATGTTCGTCAAACGGGCCGCACAGGTTGGCGAGCCGGGCGTTGTCTTCCGGATCGAGGGCGAAGTCGCGTTGGTTCAAGCCGTTGGTCATGGGGTTATGTCGAAGTGCGTGGGTGGATTTGCCGTCCAGGCTTGCGCTGGAACGACGGTGTGACCCGTTACCTATCGCTTGCTAAATCGAGTCGATAGAAACGTGTGTCGACTGGCATGAACAGGAAACTCGCCGGCAAGCTCGTTTTCTCGATCAGCGAAAAGCCGTGCTTTTCGTAGAAGCGATGCGCGGCGCGGAATTTTTCGGTGGTGCCAAGAAAGATGCTTTGCACGTCGTGATGCCGTGCCCAATGTATCGCGGTATGCAGCAGCTTCTTCGCTACGCCCCACTCGGAACCACGGTACTTTGCTGCCACAAACATCTTGCGCAAGGCGACGTTGTGCTCGCCGATATCCTTCAGCGCGATCGTACCAACCACCGTATCGTCATGCAGCGCCACCCAGAAATTGCCGGCGCCGGACTGATAGAACGCGGGAATGGCCGAAAGATCGGGCTGCCGTGCCAAGTCGATATCGAAACCGAATTCGTCTCGCTGGATGGAAACGATCAAGGCTGTCGCTGCGTCGAAATACTCGGGCTGGCAGGGCATCAACCGGATGTGTGTGTCCGAGCTTGCGGCGTCTGCGCCCATGCGAGATTCAGGCGGCCTGGCTGTCCGCGCTGCCGATCCGTCCACGCAGCGAATTGGCCATCGCTTCGGTGATCACTACATCCACGAATTGACCAATCAGACGGGCAGGGCCGGGGAAGTTCACGTAGCGCATGTTTTCGGTGCGGCCCGTGAGTTCGTTCGGGTTCTTCTTGCTCGGCTTTTCCACCAGCACGCGCTGCACGGTGCCGACCATCGCTTCGTTGATCTGCCTGGCGTTGGCGTTGAGCACGGCCTGCAGTCGCGCAAGGCGCTCGTGTTTCACGGCGGCGGGCGTGTCGTCTTCAAGATTGGCCGCCGGGGTACCAGGGCGCGAGGAGAAGATGAAGGAGAAACTCTGATCGAAACCGACGTCGTCGATCAGCTTCATGGTCTTCTCGAAGTCGCTGTCTGTTTCGCCCGGGAAGCCGACGATGAAGTCCGAGGAGATGCAGATATCCGGACGCACCGCACGCAGCTTGCGGATCTTCTGTTTGAACTCCAGTGCCGTGTAACCGCGCTTCATCGCCGTGAGGATGCGATCGGAACCGGCCTGCACCGGAAGATGCAGGAAGTTGGCGAGCTTGGGCACGTTTGCATAGGCCTCGATCAGCGAGTCGGAAAACTCCAGCGGATGCGAGGTGGTGAAGCGGATGCGGCCGATGCCTTCGAGCTGCGCGATGGCATGGATGAGCACGGCAAGATCCGCCGTGCCGCCGTCGTGCGTGGGGCCGCGATAGGCATTGACGTTCTGGCCTAGCAGGATCACTTCGCGCACGCCCTGGTCGGCGAGTTGCGCCACTTCCACGATTACGTCGTCGAACGGACGGCTGATTTCCTCGCCGCGGGTGTAGGGCACCACGCAGTACGAGCAGTACTTGGAGCAGCCTTCCATGATCGAGACGAA
Organism: Dyella psychrodurans; assembly: GCF_003363265.1. Classification (GTDB taxonomy): domain Bacteria; phylum Pseudomonadota; class Gammaproteobacteria; order Xanthomonadales; family Rhodanobacteraceae; genus Dyella_B; species Dyella_B psychrodurans. The sequence continues at coordinate 220,840 of NZ_QRBF01000002.1, forward strand.
AGCGGTGGGACCCTCGGCACGCGGTTCGGGCAGGCGGTCGAACTTCTCGATCTCGGGGAAGCTGATGTCCACCTGCGGCTTGCCGGTGGCGCGCTTGGCTTCGATCAGTTCGGGCAGGCGGTGCAGGGTCTGCGGGCCGAAGACCAAATCCACGAATGGCGCACGCTTGATGATCGCCTCGCCTTCCTGCGAGGCTACGCAGCCGCCCACGCCGATCAGCACCGGCTTGCCGCCCTGTTTGTGCTCCTTCCAGCGGCCAAGCTGGCTGAAGACCTTTTCCTGCGCCTTCTCGCGGATCGAGCAGGTGTTGATCAGGATCACGTCTGCTTCGGACTCGTCCTGGGTCAACTCCAGGCCGTGCGACGCCTTCAGCACGTCGGCCATTTTGGCCGAGTCGTACTCGTTCATCTGACAGCCGTGGGTCTTGATGAAAAGCTTGCCGCTCATGGCGTTCGGTACCGTGGATGCGAAGGGCGCGGACGCAGGGTGCGCCGAACCGCTTAGTTTACTAGCCCCCCGGGCGACCTGCCACTGACGCGGACTCGGCGGATCAAGCACTTGCGGGTATGTCCTGCCGCACGAAATCGGTCATTCGGGCTTGGCGCCAGCCCGGCGGAGGGGCACACTGCCGCCCATGCCCATCGTCGTACGCCAAGGGGGAGGCGCCGGCCCCAAGGCAGTCAGCCTCCCCGTGTTCCTGAGGACCCTTTTGCAGGTCGTGCTGGGTTGTGTCTTTTTGCTGCTGGCGGGGATGTGGGGCGGTCCCGCGCATGCCGGCACGCTTTATCGCTGCGCCGGATCGCAGGGCGAAACGGTGTTCTCCAGCAGCACGGCGGGCTACAAGGACTGCAAGCAGGTGGCCTCGTTCGCCAGTGCCTCGCCGCGTTCCGGATCGCGACGTGAGGCATCCAGGGTAACGTCCCTGGCATGGGTGACCGGCTGGGTCGACACCACCGCCCGGCCCATTGCGCCGATCGTGGTGTCGCTGGAGAAGGTGGCAGGCAGCGTCGAAACCACGGCGCGCGCGCTTCCCGCACCGGTGGCGCCGGCCGGTCGGCCAGGGCAATGGACTTATAACGAGTCGCGCGATGACTTACCCGCAGCGCTGGCTGGAGCGGGCGCGTCCGACTCGCCGGACAGCCGCGTCCTGCGCGGCGCGGTCTATCGCGTCGTGCATCGGGACGGCAGCGTCGAGTACACCAACATCCCGCCCGGTGGTGCGCAGGCGCGCAACGTCACGCGACTCTTCAGTTACATCGCCACCTGCATGGCGTGCAATCTGCACTCCCCGATCAATTGGGGCACGGTGCACCTCGATTTGACCGACTACGCCGACGTCATCCACAACGCGAGCCTCGAGTCGGGCGTCGACGAAGCGCTGATTCGCGCCATCATCCACGCCGAAAGTGCGTTCAATCCGCGCGCGATGTCGCTCAAGGGCGCACAGGGCCTGATGCAATTGATGCCCGGTACGGCCGACGACATGGGCGTGCTCGATGCCTTCGATCCGGCGCAGAACATCCGCGGCGGTGCACGCTACCTCGGTTTGTTGATGAAGAATTTCAACGGCGACATGAGGCTTGTTGCCGCAGCCTATAACGCGGGCCCTGCCGCCGTGCAGCACTACAACGGCGTTCCGCCGTTCGCGGAAACACAGGTCTATGTGCAACGTGTGGGCGAGTTGCTTCAGCGCTACAACAAGGCGTTGCATCCGCCGCTCGCGAGTCTTTAGGCGATCTCAACCACCACTATTCGGGTCGCCGCCACTGCTCGAGGCCGAGGCGGCCGTCGGTACTTGCGGCGGCCGTTGGGTCACGGTGAGCATCAGATGGAACGGCACGCCGTTGCGCAGTCCGGATAGTTCGACATGGCCGCCTGGCTTGAGTGCGGCTTCGCGCCGGCTGAGATCCGCCGGATCGCGGATGTCGTCGTCGCCCAGGCGCAGCAGGATGTCGTGCGGCTGGATGCCTGCGATGGCGGCGGGGCCTCCCGCAATGACGTCGGTGACCTGGGCGCCGCGGGCGGCAGCGGGCAGACCGCTGTCCGCCGCTATCGGGACGAAACCGTAATCGGCGCCCAGCCAGCCGCGGATCACATGACCGGTTGCGATTAATTGTCGCAGGACGTTGGTTGCCGTATCGACGGGAATGGCGAATCCGATACCTTCTGCATTGGCGGCTTTGCCGATCAGCAGGGTGTTGATGCCGACGAGATCACCGTTGCTGTTGACGAGGGCGCCACCGGAGTTGCCGAGGTTGATCGCGGCATCGGTCTGAATGAAATCTTCGGGGCTGCTGTTGCTGAGTTGTCGCCCGATGGCGCTGATGATGCCCATGGTGACCGTCTGGTTGAGACCCAGCGGATTGCCGATCGCCAGCACCACGTCGCCGACGCGAAGCTTTTTCGGATCGGCCATCTGGATCACCGGCAAGTTGCCGGCGTCGATTTTCAGTACGGCGAGATCGGTTTCTTCGTCGGCACCGACGAGCTTGGCCTTGGCCACGCGACCGTCGTAGAGCAACACCTGGATATCATCGGCATTGGCGATTACGTGATTATTGGTCAGTACATAACCTTCCGCGCTGACGATCACGCCAGAACCAAGGTTTTGTTCGCGACGCGCGACCGGCGGGCCCGCGGGCGTGCCGCCGAACAGCTGCTGCATCAGCGGATCGGTGAACATGCGTACGGCCTGTTCGGTGACCACCTTGTTTGCGTAAATATTGACCACCGACGGTGCCGCTTTCGTCACGGCGTCGGCATAGGAAAAGGGGGCGCTGGCGGTGGGCGATGCGGTTTGCGTGATGGCGGGAGACGCAACACTGGTCGCTTCGGCCGGGGAGTGCTGCAAACCGAAGCGTGCGCGCAAATTGTCGCCGACCCTCGGCCACATCAAGCTGATCACGAACGCAAGCGCCAACCCGAGTACCACGAATCGGGCAATAAAGGCGACGATGCCTGCGGCATGCTTCATGTCGTGATGCGATCCGTGGAAGTGTGGCGGAGCGACGTGACCGCCTGTGCGGTTTTATTGTAGGGTTCAAGACCTGAGGCTAGACTAACGCGATTTTTTAAGCAGTACGATTTTGGATTTTGCAGGGGCACGATCCTGGGGCGGTCGGCGAAGCGCAATCTTTTTCGTCCGCAGTGGCAGAATCTGGTTTCTGCAGTGTCAATGGCATGCAAGTACCGGAGAGCCTGATGGCGAACGAAGTCGTCGATCAAGGCCGCCGCCGCTTTCTCACCACGACGACTGCCGTGGTGGGTGGAGTGGGTGTGGTGGCGGCAGCAGTGCCTTTCATCAAGTCGTGGGAACCCAGTGCAAGAGCAAAAGCTGCAGGCGCTCCAGTCACTCAATCGCTTAAAAAGATCGAGCCCGGCCAGCAGTTGATCGTGGCCTGGCGCAGCCTCCCGGTATTCATCGTCAATCGCACGTCAGCTCAGCTTGCCGGTCTGCCCAAGCAGGAGTCGCGACTGGTCGACCCTAGCTCGACCGGCACGTCTGCCGACCAGCAACCGAAGTACGCGCAGAACGGTACGCGTTCCATCAAGCCCGAGTGGCTCGTGATGGTCGGCATCTGCACCCATCTGGGTTGCGTGCCCGACTACGTGGGCGACATGAAACCCGAACCGTTCGACCCGAACTGGCAAGGCGGTTATTACTGCCCGTGCCATCACTCGCGCTACGACATGGCGGGTCGCGTCTATCAGGGCGTGCCGGCACCGAAGAACATGGTGGTTCCGCCCTATCAGTATCTCGATGACACGACGATCCAGATCGGCGTGGACGCTCAGGGGGCTGCGTAATGGCGAACGTCTTCTCAAGCATCGGCGATTGGGTCATTGAACGCGCGCCCGGCTTGATGCCGGTGTATCGCAAGCACATGACCGAGTACTACGCGCCGAAGAATTTCAATCTTTGGTATTACTTCGGTTCGCTCGCGTTGCTGGTGCTGGTCAATCAGATCGTCACCGGCATCTTCCTCACCATGAACTACGACCCGAGCGCGGCAGGCGCGTTCGATTCGGTGCAGTACATCATGCGTGACGTGGAGTGGGGCTGGCTGATCCGCTACATGCACACCACGGGTGCGTCGCTGTTCTTCGTGGTGATCTACCTGCACATGTTCCGCGGCATTTTGTACGGTTCGTACAAGAAGCCGCGAGAACTGGTGTGGCTGCTCGGCATGCTGATCTTTCTCGTGCTGATGGCCGAGGCCTTCATGGGCTACGTGTTGCCGTGGGGCAACATGTCGTTCTGGGGCGCGAAGGTGATCGTCTCGCTATTCGGCACCATTCCGGTGATCGGCAAGGATCTGGTGGAGTGGATCATGGGCGATTTCCTGCCTGCCGACGCGACGCTCAATCGCTTCTTCGCGTTGCATGTGATCGCGCTGCCGCTGGTGCTTCTGCTGCTGGTGGTGCTGCATCTGGCGGCCTTGCACGAAGTGGGTTCGAACAACCCCGACGGCGTCGACGTGAAGCACGGCCCGAAGGGCAATCGCTGGGATCCGACCAAGCCGGCCGATGGCATTCCGTTCCATCCGTATTACACGGTGAAGGATCTGGTGGGCGTGGGTCTGTTCCTCGCCATCGCCGCGTTCATCATCTTCTTCCAGCCGACATTCGGGGGTTGGTTCCTCGAGCATGACAACTCGATCGCTGCGAACAACCTGGTGACGCCGGCTCAGATCAAACCGGTGTGGTACTTCACCGCGTTCTACGCGATCGTGCGCATGATTCCGTCGGCACTCGGCACCGCCGTGTGGGGTGTGCTGGGCATGTTTGGATCGATCGCCTTGCTGTTCGCACTGCCGTGGATCGACGTGGGCAAGGTGAAGTCGGTGCGCTATCGCGGTACCGGTTACAAGGTGGCGCTCACGCTGTTCGTGCTCGCTTTCTTCGGCCTGGTGCTGATCGGTACGGACTTCACCGACGAACTCTTTCCGAAACTGTTTGGCAGCGATATCGACATCACTGCCTGGGACAACGCGTTCGGCCGTGTGATGACGCTCATCTACTTCGGTTTCTTCGTATTCCTGTGGCTGTACACGCATCTTGGCTGGGAAAAGACCAAGCCGGTTCCGGAACGGGTGACGACGCATGATTAAGCGCTACTTCTCCATGTTTGCGTTGGCATTCGGCCTGTTGCTCGGCACGAGTGCCGCCGTCGCCGACGAAGGTCCGGAGCTTCCGTCGGCCGGCACCAATATTCGCGACATCGCATCGCTGCAGCGCGGCGCCCACTTGTTCTTCAACTACTGCGTGGGTTGTCATTCGCTGAAGTACATGCGCTACGAGCGCATCGCGGCCGACCTGGGGCTTACCCAGGACGACGTGATGAACAACCTCAATTTCACGGGCGCGAAGTTCGGCGATCCGGTGATCTCGCACATGCCGGCGGACGATGCGCAGAAGTTCTTCGGCAAGGCGCCGCCGGACCTGTCGCTGGAAGTAAGCGCCAAGGGTGCGGATTGGGTGTTCGCCTATCTCAACTCGTTCTATCTGGACCCCAAGAGCCCGATCGGCTGGAACAACACCGTGCTTCCCAACGCGGCCATGCCGTTCCCGCTGTGGGAGCTGCAGGGCGAGCAGACGGCGGTGATGAAGCCAGGCACGCCGGGTGACGATGCCCAGATCGAAAAGCTGACCCTGTCCCGCCCCGGCCGCCTGACGCCCGAGCAGTACCAGCAGGCCACCCGCGACCTCACCAACTTCCTTGAATACGTCTCCGAGCCGGCCGCCATGCAGCGGCGCCAGTACGGCATCTGGGTCGTGCTGTTCCTCCTGGCTTTCACCTTCCTGGCATATTTGCTAAAGAAGGAATATTGGAAGGACGTCCACTGAATGGACTTGTGACCGCCGGCTGATGGCGAGGGCCACCCCGGCGGTCATATTCGATGGGGAGAAAAGTGCATGGTCCAGAACGCTCGTTCCCGGACGGTACTAGCCATGTACTCGGCTGCCGATGACATCCAATGTCATCGGGTGCGCCTCGTGTTGGCGGCCAAGGGTGTGGCCTACGACCTGATCCAGGTCGATACGGCCAAGCCCCCGCAAGACCTGATCGACCTCAATCCCTACGGCTCTCTGCCGACGCTGGTCGACCGTGATCTCACGCTCTACGACACATCGGTCATCTGCGAGTACCTGGACGAGCGCTACCCGCATCCCCCCTTGATGCCGATCGATCCACTCTCCCGCGCCCGGCTGCGCCTGGCCGCCGTGCGCATCGAGCGCGATTGGCTGCCCGAAGTCGAGCACATCCGCGCCGGTGGCCGGCCAGCCGATACGGCGCGCAAGCATTTGCGCGAACACCTGCTGACGGCCTTGCCCCTCTTCAAGGCGGCCAAGTTTTTCCTGAATCCGGAGATGAGCCTGGCCGATTGCCTGGTGGCACCGGTGGTGTGGCGGCTGCCATCGCTGGGGGTGGACCTGGGACGCGAGGGTAAGCCGATCATGGATTACGGCGAACGCCTCTTCCACAGCCAAGGGTACGCGCGCAGCCTGACGGCCGACGAGAAAGCACTCCGGGCGCTCTGAGGAACCTGTCCTCCTAGTCCACGCGGCAGGAGGAGAGGCTCCGGGCTTCTGGACATCAACCCGTATTTCAAATTCAATACGTTGGGGCCGGCTCTGTCTGTCCGCATACTTTCGGTGCGCCGGTTCGGCAGACGATCAGTCTGCTTTCGCTGTCACCCGTCTGTGCTGCGCCAACCAGAATCGGTGACATCTATACAGCACTAATCAGAGCGCCCTTCCGGTGACCCAGCAGGACCCCCACGGCATGACCTCCAATCGCCCCTATCTGTTGCGGGCGATCTACGATTGGATCAGCGACAACAACCTCACGCCGTACATGCTGGTCGACGCCACGCGCAGCGGCGTACGCGTGCCCACGCATGTGATCAAGAACGGGCAGGTCGTGCTCAATCTGGCCATGCGCGCGGTGGCCAATCTGGATCTGGGCAACGAATGGATCAGCTTCCAGGCGCGCTTTTCCGGCGTGAGCCATAGCATCCAGATTCCGATTCCCGCCGTATTGGCGTTGTACGCGCAGGAGAACGGGCAGGGCATGATGTTCCCGGCCGATGAGGATGGTGGCGAGCCGCCTACCGATACGCCGCCCTCACCACCGGCTCCCGAGCCGCCCACCGAAGGCGACAAGCCCAAGCGCGGCGGCGGTTCGCATCTGCGCGTCGTCAAATAGGCGTGGCCGGCGGCGCTTAGTGCCGAACGTCCCGATCGCGAACAGGGCGGCGGAACGGCAACACGTTGCCGTCTCCCTCTGCCGGCGCGTGAGGTGACGAAGCGCCGTCCTGCTCGGGTGTGTACAACTCGATCGTGGGAAGGATGAGTGCCGTCAGCTCGTTGCCGATCATCCACAGATGGCCGGCTTCGCGATCGTTGCCGTCGACACTCACTTCGAAACTGTAACGTCGCTCGATGATGCGCCGGCCGCCGAGGCGACGCAGGCGCAGCCCGCTCAACCCGACCGTTTCGTCCAGCAATTGCAGGCCGTGCTGGTAGCAGCGCGAGCGTGCTTCCTGGATGGCTTTGTCGCGGGCGCGACTCAGGGTCAGCCACGTGCCGGCAATGGCAAGCAGCATAAGCAGCAACAACAATGTAGCCAGGTCACCCATGTAAAGCAGTGTGTGGGCGGCCCAGGCGGGCCGCAAGTCACCCGATCTTCAAACGGAGCGAGAGATCGATGGCCTGCACGTGCTTGGTCAGCGCCCCGACCGAGATGTAATCGACGCCGGTGCGGGCGTATTCGCCAATGGTTTGCAAGCTGACGTTGCCGGAAATCTCCAGCGGCACGCGTCCTGCGGTGATGGCCACCGCTTCGCGCATCAGTGGCAGCGTGAAGTTGTCCAGCATGATGCGATCCACGCCGGCGTCGAGCGCCTGCTGCAGTTCGTCGAGGTTTTCCACTTCCACGATGAGCTGGAGCGCGGGATGAAGCTTGCGTGCGGCCAGCACTGCAGCCGCGATGCTGCTGGCGGCGATAATGTGGTTCTCTTTCACCAGGATGGCGTCATACAGACCCATGCGGTGATTGTGGCCGCCGCCGCAGCGTACCGCGTATTTCTGCGCAAGGCGCAGGCCCGGTACGGTCTTGCGCGTGTCGATGACCCGCACTTTGGTGCCGGCCACGGCAGCCATGTACGCGGCCGTGATGGTGGCGGTACCCGACAGCATCTGCAGGAAGTTCAGCGCGGAGCGTTCGGCGCTGACCAATGCGCGAGCGTTGCCGCGCATCTCGCAGACCACCATGCCTGGCGTGACCCGGTCGCCGTCGTTGGCATGCCAGTCAATGCGCGCATTCGGATCGAGCTTGAGTACGCACGCATTGAACCAGGGGATGCCCGCAAGCACCGCGTCTTCGCGGCAGGTGAGTTGCGCGGCGGCCTGGGCATCGGCGGGTAAGAGGCTGGCGGTAGCGTCGCCTTTGCCAAGGTCTTCGGCAAAGGCGCGTTCTACGTCTGCGGCGATCAGGGCAGGGTCGGGCGGGGTGAAGCGAAAGGCAGTCGTCATTCGGTATCGCTGGTTCGGACTTCCTCATGACTGAGTCGGTCGACGATGGCATCCATCGCGCGGTCGAACAGGGCATTGGAAGCTAGGATGCGCGCACGCCCATCGGCCATCACGGTGGCCAGTTCGTAAGGCGAGTAATCGGCCACTTTCAGGCCACGGCGGTTGACGAACAGATAGCGGCCGCTCATCGGGCTGATCCACGACAGCTTGGCGCGTTCGAAGTGCTCGTCCTGGCTGCTGAATTCAAGCCATGTACCCGGTTTGAGCGCGTTGATGCGCTCCAGCTCATCGCGCACTTCCGGCGGAATGGCGGCAGCTTCCGGCTCGGCGTTGGCCGATTCGTCTTCCAGGTCCGCCATGCTTTCGGCGATGGGCTGGATGCTTTCCGGAATCGGCAGCGGGGCGGGGGTGCCTCCCTCCAACGTCTGCGGCTGTTCGGCGGCCGGCACGGCGTCGCCCAGCTGCTGGCGGTAGTAGGTATGCAACTGACCCAGCAGGCGTTCGATGTCGGCGTCCTGGAACGCTACGTTCGCCAGACCCTTGCGCAACGCACGCTCGATGCCCGGCAAAAGCTGGCGCAGATCGCGTTTGGCTTCGGGCGTACGGACCGGCTTGGTGCTGGCGATGAAGGCGTCGACAAAACGCACGGCCTCGCGGAACTCGGTGGATTCCTCACCCTTGCGCAGGATGGTGAGCACCATGTAGTTCGCCCAGGCACGCGACAGCACACCGTGCACCAGCGGCGGGAGCACATGATCGCCAATGCGGTTGAGGATTTCGCGTGCCGCGCGGCGGCGCGCCTGCTCCAGCTTCTCACGGCCGCGCGTGGACTCGGCCACGCGCTGCTCGGCGAGTTCCGCGCGGCGGCGGCTGGCTTCCTGGAATTGCTGCAGTTCGGCCGACAGGCGATCGAAGATCGACATGTCGTCGTCGAATTCCTGCAGCAGGCGATCGACGATCGCCTTGATCATGTCGTGCAGGCGACCATCGCGGTCGGATTCTTCCGACCAGCTCTTGGCTGCATCGGCCAGGCCATCGAGCAGGCGGCGCGCCGGATGCTGGCGGTGCGCGAACAGCTTGCGGTCGAGGATCGCGGCCTTGAGATACGGAATCTGCAGACGCGCCAGCAGTACCTGCATCTGCGGCGGCAGGTTGCGGTCTTCGAGGATGAACTCGAACAGCATGCCAACCAGATCGATCGTGTCTTCGTCGATCGTGGCGATCTGGCCCGGGCGCTGGCCACGCAAGGAACCGAGCTGCGACAGCAGCTGTTCCTTCAGGTGCAGCACCTGTTCGGTGATGGCTATGACACTGCTGTCGGCGATGGGCATCGTCGTCGATTGCAGCGCTGCCGCCTGGCTCTGGAGCACGCTGAGCGCGCCGATCAGTTCGTTGGCGGTGGGTAGCTGGCCTTGCGTCATCGCCGACAGTGGAACGGTCGGATGTGCGCGGCGCGCACCGAACAGCGTACGCAAGGTCTGCAACAGTTCGGCCGATGCTTCGCTGTCATCCACCGCGAGCGGGGTAGTCATCTCGTTTTGCACGGAAGCCCCGCCCGCTGCGGCCGTTGCGCTCCCGCTGGGGTTGCGCAGCAATTCGTGACGCAGCTGCGGCAACACGCCGGCGCGCATCAGCTCGGCGTTGGTTTCCTGGTAGAGCTCGTCCAGCGACGCCATCACGTAGCGATCGAACAGCTTGTAGATGATCAGCTTCACGCGCATGTCGGCGCTGAGTTCGCGCATCGACTGGCGGAACGCCTGGGCCAGCAGGGCCGGACCGATCGGGTTGGTGGCGTCTTCGATGCGCGTACCGCCGCAGATGACGGACAGTCGCTGGTTGACCGCGAAAAGATCGCGCGCCAGGCGCGTTTCGTTCTTGCCGATCAGGCTGGTGATGGCGAGCGATTCTTCCAGTTCGTTGTCGGCGACCAGCGAGAGTTCGATGGAGCCGGCCGCTGGCATCGACGGGTTGTTCTGGCCGGGGGAGCGTTGACCGCTGACAAAGTCATTCAGCTCCCGCGAGACCAGGGTCAGAAAGCTGCGCTCGATCACGGGGCGGCGCTTGCGCACTTCGCGCATGCCGTCGAAGTAGTGCATCTGCGCGGCGTTGTTTTCGGCTTTCTCCGCGAGGTCGAACAGGGCGTCGTCGACGTGCTCGAACATGTTGCCGATGTACTGCTGCAAACGGCGCGCGGCGATGTTGCGAACAGCGTTCAACAGGTCGCCCCCGCGACCAGTGGCAGGATCCAGTCGCTGGCTGAGATTGACGATGTTCGACTGCTCGTTGGCTTCTTTCATCGCCACACCCCTGTGGTTGAGCCCATTGCTTATGACGACGGTTTGCTGGCTGATTTGACCACCATAAGCGAAAACGGGTTCCCTCGCCATGTCGGCCGTCATGGAATCGCACTTTGCCGTTCAGCCGGAGGCGTCAGCCCGGCGTCGGCAAGGTTTTACGCTGCGGAGGGGAAGTCCGTCAGCTGGGTGGTGCCGATGCCTTCCTCGGGAAGCATGACCGGAATGCCGTCCTCAACCCGGTAGACGACCTTGCGGTCCACGGTGATCAGGCCTTCGGCCAGGCGCCCCTGGACGGCGCTGCCCGATATGCTGAGCACATCGCCCCCGTCGATGGCGCGGTTCAGCGCCGTGAGCTCGCTGGCGTTGAGCGGGCGTACCGGGGTCTTGCTGACCGGGCAGCACAGAATGTCGAGCAGGCGCTTGTCCATGGAAAGTGGCAGGTATCGTTGCAATGCAGGGAAGTACGTACAATATCCCCTTTTGGACGACCGGGCCATGACGGGAACAGCTGCGGCACCGCGGGTTGGTGTGGTGATGGGATCGCGTTCGGATTGGGAAACCATGACGCACGCGGCCGAAATACTTGAAACATTGGGCGTGCCCCATGAGGTGCGCGTCGTCTCTGCGCATCGTACCCCGGACCTTCTGTTTCGCTACGCCGAGGAGGCGGTGGCGCGCGGCATCCAGGTGATCATCGCCGGTGCCGGCGGTGCCGCCCATCTGCCGGGCATGCTGGCCGCCAAGACGCGCTTGCCGGTGTTGGGCGTACCGGTGCAGTCCAAGGCACTCAATGGTATGGATTCCCTGCTTTCCATAGCGCAGATGCCGGCAGGCATTCCCGTGGGCACCTTGGCGATCGGACGCGCCGGTGCCGTCAATGCCGGCTTGCTTGCCGCTTCGGTGCTGGCGCTGCATGACCCGGCCTTGGCCAAGGCGCTCGACGCCTATCGCGCCAAACAAACCCAAACCGTCCTGGATAACCCGGACCCACGCTCGTGACTGTTCGTTGTCAGCCCGTTCTGGGCATTCTGGGTGGCGGCCAGCTGGCCCGAATGCTCGCTCTCGCCGCCGCTCCGCTCGGCGTCAAAACGCTTGTGGTGGATAGCGCGCCGGATGCCTGTGCCGGACAGGTGGCGCCGCTGAGGCTCGCCGACTGGACCGACTACGCCGCGCTGGAGAAATTCGCCGCCGAAGTCGATGTGGTCACGTTCGATTTCGAGAACGTACCGGCGGAAACCGCGCACTGGCTCGCCGAGCGCGTGGCGGTGTTTCCGGATCCGCGCGCGTTGGCGGTGGCACAGGATCGCCTGGCGGAAAAGACACTGTTCCGCGAATGCGGCTTGCAGACGCCCGCGTTCGAGGCGGTGGATACGCGCGCCGATCTGGATCGCGCACTTGCCGTCATTGGCGCGCCGGCGATCCTCAAGACGCGCCGCCTCGGATACGACGGCAAAGGGCAGTTCCGCATCAAGCAATTGTCCGACGCGGATGCCGCATGGGCGGCATTGGGCGCACAAGCCAGTGCCCATGGCTTGATTCTGGAAGCCTTCGTGCCGTTCGATCGCGAACTTTCGGTGCTGGCGGTGCGCGCACGCGACGGCGACTTTCGCATCTGGCCGCTGACACAGAACTGGCACACCGACGGCGTGTTGAGTTTCAGTCTGGCTCCCGCGCTCGATGTCGGTGGATTGCAGCCGCGTGCCGAGGAGCTGGCGCGCATTCTTGCCGAGCGTCTGGGCTACGTGGGAGTTTTTGCGCTGGAGCTGTTCGTCAAGGACGGTCAGCTGCTTGGCAATGAGATGGCGCCGCGCGTTCACAACTCGGGGCACTGGACCATCGAGGGTGCGGTTGCCAGCCAGTTCGAGAATCACGTGCGTGCCGTGCTCGGCCTGCCGCTTGGCGACACCGCGGTGCGCGGGTTCTCGGCGATGTTCAACTGGATCGGCGAGCTGCCCGATGCGATATCGGTGCTCAATACGGTCGATGCGCATTGGCACGACTACGGCAAACAGCCGCGGCCAGGGCGCAAGGTAGGTCATGCCACGGTGTGCGCGAAAGAGGCTCGGGATCTTGCCTTGCGCATCGACGAAATTGCCCGTGCGTTGAAGCGCGAAGAGCAGGTTGCTCCGGCTTTGAAAGTACTCGGGTGATCCTCCCTCTCCCCGGAGGGAGAGGGAGTGAAACGATCAGGCGAGATTCTTCGCCGCGAAGTCCCAGTTCACCAGATTCCAGAACGACTCCACGTACTTCGGACGCGCGTTGCGGTAATCGATGTAATAGGCGTGTTCCCACACGTCGATGGTGAACAGCGGCTTGTCGCTGCCGGTGATCGGCGTGGCGGCGTTCGAGGTGTTGACGATGCCCAGCGAACCATCCGGACGCTGCACCAGCCAGGTCCAGCCCGAACCGAAGTTGCCGACCGCCGACTTGGTGAACTCTTCCTTGAACTTGTCGAAGGAACCGAAAGCCTTGGCGATGGCATCGGCCAGCTTGCCGCTGGGCGCATTGCCGTCCTTCGGCGAGCGCATCGAGTGCCAGTAGAAGGTGTGGTTCCAGATCTGCGCTGCGTTGTTGAACACGCCGCCGGAGGACTTCTTGATGATGTCTTCGAGCGCGGCGCTTTCGAACTCGGTGCCCTTGATCAGGTTGTTGAGGTTGGTCACGTAGGCCTGGTGGTGCTTGCCGTAGTGGAACTCCAGCGTTTCGGCCGAGATGTTCGGCTCGAGCGCGTTCTTTTCATAGGGCAGCGGGGGAAGTTCGATCGCCATAAGAAACTCCTGGGCGTTGGCTGAGGAAGACGGTTCTGGTGGCCCACAGGGCCGCCATGACGGCTGGTACACTACCTATCGGGCTGCATTGTAGTGATGAATCTGAAGTTATGGACGTCAACGAACGAATCAAGGCGGTGCTCGCGGAGCATCCCATCGTGCTTTTCATGAAAGGCACGCCCGAGTTCCCGATGTGCGGATTCTCCAGCCGCGCGGCACAGGCGCTGAACGAATCGCACGCCCAATTCCATGCCGTGAATGTATTGGCCGACCCGGAAATACGCGCGGCCTTGCCGCATTACGCGAATTGGCCGACATTCCCGCAGCTTTTCATCCAGGGCGAGTTGATCGGCGGCTGCGACATCGTGGAAGACCTCAAGGCTTCGGGCGAACTTGCACGCATGGCGGCCGATGTGGCGGGAGCGAGTCACGCATGAATCTTCCGTCCTATCGCCTCCCGGCCACGTGGACGAGCTCCCCTCACACGCTGGACGGGCGCGTGGTGCTGGTCACCGGTGCTTATGGCGGATTGGGCAGCGCGGTGGTGCGCGCCGCCGCGCGTGCGGGTGCTACCGTGGTGATCACGGGCAAGCGCAAGCGCCAGCTCGAGCAACTTTATGATGCGATGATCGCCGAGGGGCTGCCCGAACCCGTCATTCACCCGCTCGATATGGAGTCGGCCACGCCCCGCGATTACGAAGTGTTGGCCGACGGCTTGCAGCGTGACCTTGGACGGCTTGACGGCATCGTGCACACGGCAGCGAGCTTCGCTGGATTGACGCCGATCGCCATGCACAAGCCGGATGCGTGGCTGCGCGCATTGCATGTCAATGTCTCCGCACCGTTTGCACTGACGCAGGCCTGCCTGCCATTGCTGACCCGGGCATCCGACAGCTCGGTGGTGTTCGTGCTGGACAATCCCGAACTTGTGCAGCGCGCGCACTGGGGTGCGTACGGTGTATCCAAAGCGGCGCTTGAGCGCTTTGTGACCATCCTCCACGAAGAACACGATTCCGGAGCGCTGCGTGTGCACGCGCTGCTGCCTGCGCCCATGCGCACCACGTTGCGGCGCATGGCGTATTTCGGCGAAGACACGCTGCAGCTCCCGCTGCCCGAGGCCACGGCCGATGCGGCGGTCTATCTGCTGAGCGCCGAAGCGGCTGCGGCGCGCGGCACGGTGCTCGATCTGCGCGTGGCATGATCACCTCGGCGGCGACGGGCCGCGGGTTGCATAAGGGGGCAGGGTGGAAACGCAGATGACGACATTGTCGGCGGCGATCCTGCTGTTCCTGATCATGGATCCGCTCGGCAATATTCCGATCTTCCTCAGCTTGCTGAAGGACGTCGCACCCAAGCGTCGCCGTGCGGTGATGGTGCGCGAATTGCTGATCGCGCTGGCGGTGTTGCTGGTGTTCCTGATGGGCGGGCAGTGGATTCTTCACCTGCTGCAGCTGAAGGAGGAGTCGATCAGCATCGCGGGCGGCATCGTGCTGTTTCTCATCGGCATTCGCATGGTGTTTCCGCCGGCTGATGGCGGCGGCATTTTCGGCGGGGCGGGCGAGGGCGAACCTTTCATTGTGCCGATGGCGATTCCAGGCGTCGCCGGGCCGTCGGCCATGGCGGCCTTGCTGCTGTTGACCAATACCCAGCCAGGGCGCACAGCCGATTGGGCGATTGCGCTGTTGTGCGCGTGGCTTGCGACGGCGCTCATTCTGCTCAGTTCCACCTATCTGTTCCGCTGGTTGGGCGAGAGCGTGCTCACGGCACTGGAGCGCGTCATGGGCATGTTGCTTATCGCCTTGTCGGTGCAGATGTTTCTGGGCGGTGTCGCGGCCTACTTGCATTTGTCGGTTTGAGTCGCTCCCATGCCCACGGTAAGACGGAACGATCTCCAAGTGTCCCTAGGTGCGGGGCAAAGCCTTGCGCTAAACAAGCTCTTAAGAAATCATCCTTAGTTCATCGTGTATTCTTGCGAATGAGACGGGTTTGGCAACGTAAATTCGCGCAGTTGTCACACTTGATCGGCAAGATGGACGAAAACCAAGGGAGGCGGTCATGCTTCACGTCGAACAGGCCCTTACCGAACGTCTGCCATGGCTTGCGCAGCATCCGATGATCCGCCGACCGGTGGCCGGAATGCTTGGTCGCCTGGCTGACGAATCGGGATTCAATCGCGTTCTGGATCGCATCGGAAACGCAGAGGGCTTTGCCTTCGCCGAAAAGGCGCTCGATGTTCTTGGCTGCAGTTATCACGTGCTCCAGCGCGAGCGGGAAAACATTCCCGTCGAGGGCGGCGTACTCATCGTCGCCAATCATCCGTTGGGCATGCTCGATGCCATGGCATTGGTGGATCTGGTGGGGTCGGTCCGCCAGGACGCGCGCATCATGGGCAACGACTTTTTGAAGGCGATTCCGCAGCTCGGCGAGCTGTTGCTGCCGGTGGACGTGTTCGGCAGTGGCGCGGCGTCGCGCTTGCGCAATGTGTATCGCGCGCTTGAGCGCGGCGAGGCATTGATCGTTTTCCCGGCGGGCGAGGTGTCGCGCATGGGGCCTGCGGGCGTGCGTGATGGCCGCTGGTCCGATGGCTTCGCGCGACTGGCCATGCACAGCAAAGTGCCTGTACTGCCGATCCACGTGGCCGCGCGCAACTCCGCCATATTCTATGGCTTGTCGATGCTCGCCAAGCCGTTGAGTACCGCGATGCTGCCGCGCGAAGCGGTGGCTACCAACGTAAGCCGCATCGGTTTCAGCGTCGGTGCGCTGATCAGTCCGGAAGAACTGGAAAAGCGCAGCGGAGGTTCGAGCCAGCGCGCAGCGAATCTGATGCGCCGCCATGTGTATCGTCTCGCGCGACGTCGTGGATTGATCTTTGGCGGCCAGGTGCCGCTGGCCCATCCGGAGCCGGTCGATCGTGTCGCGATGGAACTGGGGCAGTGCGAAAAGCTGGCCGACCTGTCCGACGGCAAGCAGCTGCTGGTGCTGCGCGGATCGGTCGATGGCGCTGCGTTGCGCGAGATCGGCCGCTTGCGCGAACTCACCTTCCGCAAGGTCGGCGAAGGTACGAATACACGCCGCGATCTCGATGCTTACGATGCCCACTACGAGCATCTGGTGCTATGGGACCCGAAAGCACTGCGCATCGTCGGTTCCTATCGTCTTGGATACGGCGGTCGCCTGATCAACGAGCAAGGCATGGCCGGGCTCTACACCTCCAGCCTTTTCCAGTATTCGCCGGCGCTTGAATCGAGGCTCGCACAAGGCCTTGAGCTGGGGCGCAGCTTTGTCGCTCCGGCCTACTGGCGTTCACGCGCGCTCGATCAACTCTGGCAAGGCATCGGCCTGTATCTCCAGCGCCACAGGGATCTGCGCTACCTGTTCGGTCCGGTAAGCATGTCCGTCAACCTGCCGCGCCAGGCGCGCGAATGGATTGCAGCCGCGCACCAGCATTATTTCGGAGCACCTGGCCTGGCCGCTGCCCGACAGCCGTTCAAGGTCTCCCCGGACGTGCTCGAAGGAGTGCGCCGCGAGCTTGAAGGGCTGGACCCGGTAAGCGGTCTGGGACGCCTGCGAAATCATCTCGACGCCCTCGGCGTCAGCTTGCCTGTTCTGTATCGCCAGTACGTGGATCTGGTCGAGCCCGATGGCGTCCAGTTCCTTGATTTTGGTGAAGATCCCGGTTTTTCCGGCTGTGTCGACGGGCTGGTGATGCTCGACCTTTCGCGACTCAAGCCCGCCAAGCGCGCCCGTTACCTGGGCAAAGGCGCTTAATCCCACGCGGTGTTTTCGATGGATCTCCCTGGCCTCTAAAGGCCGGGGGTTTCTTCACGATTGAGACATAATTGTAAAATTAATGTAAACGTCTTGTGTGATCTTGCTAAGGTATCGCTAAGAGTACGTGACCTTTTCCCCTTACCCGACGTCCTGGAATGGCTCGGGTAACGCGTACGAATCAGGGTTCTCACACAGGCTTGTCATCCAGGGATATTGGCTTCGATTGACGTTTTCTTGCCTGCGTTTCTGCAAGAAATCCTAAAACCGAGGGTTCCACACGAAATGCCACGCGACTCATAGTCATGGGCCCGAGGTTTTTTGTGCCCATGAATGCCACGCGAGGCCTGGACGGACATGTCGCAGACGCTCTGCGAGCAGTCCGCAGATGCGGGAGCGGTCACGACAAGCGGTCAGAGAAACGATTTCAAAAATCAACAACCGAATTACGGGGCTCTCAATGAAACGAACGCATCTTTCCGCAGCGATTGCCATGGCCTGTTGCATGTCCATGAGCGTTGCGATGGCACAGACCGCCAACAACGGTCCGGCGCAGCCAAGCCAGGACAGCACGGCCAGCCAGCAGCGCGTCAATGCATCCAGCACGTCGAACACCACCACGTCCAACGCGACGGAGCGTGACGTCAAGCAGATGTCCGCGGTAACGGTGCAGGCTCAGTCGCTGTCGCTGGGTGGCGGATTGATGTCGGTGCAGACGGCACCCAAGGCCGTGTCGACCATCACGCGCGAGGCCATCGAAAAGGCCAGCCCCGGCAGCAACTTTACTCAGATGATCGGCAGCATCCCGGGCGTGAACGCGGCGACCGACGACATTACCGGCCTGGCGAACGGCCACTACAGCATGCGCGGCTACGATTCGTCCGACATCGGCATGACTGTGAATGGCGCGCCGATCACGGATACGGGCAGCTACTCCGTGTACGCCACCGAGTACGGCGACTCCGAGAACATGGGCGACATCACGGTGCTGCAGGGCATTCCGGATATCGACATGCC
Organism: Dyella psychrodurans; assembly: GCF_003363265.1. GTDB lineage: Bacteria > Pseudomonadota > Gammaproteobacteria > Xanthomonadales > Rhodanobacteraceae > Dyella_B > Dyella_B psychrodurans. Next base: position 239,228 of record NZ_QRBF01000002.1, read on the forward strand.
CGACTCCGGCGCGAGCGGCGGCCATATCGGTTGGGCGACCATCGATCCTTCGCATCAGGGCGGCGTGGACTTCACGCAGACCTTCGGCAACAACGACTATCGCCGTACCTTCGTGCGCCTGAACACCGGCGACCTCGGTCCGGTGCGTTCGTGGGTGTCGTTCTCCGACAACAGCGCCAACATGTGGCGCGGTGCGGGCGACCTGCGCGTGTCCAAGGTGGACGGCAAGTCGGTGTGGACCATCGACGACAACAACTCGGTCAGCGCCTCGCTGCAGTACAGCCGCCAGAGCAACCTGGAATATGACGCACTGTCCAAGACCCAGGAACAGCAATCTGGGTATTTCTACAACTACAACAGCACCTGGATTCCGCTGAGCAATCTCAGTGGCGCCGCGCTCAAGAGTGCCGCGACCTCCGACGAGAATTTCTACGCGCTGCACACCAATCCGTACTCCAGCTACATGTTCAGCATGGATGGCGAGTTCAAGGTCAGCGACAGCATTCACCTTTCGGTGATTCCGTACTACTGGTACGGCGATGGCGGCGGCGGCGGCGGTGCGCTGGCGCAGGAAAGCAATTCGCCGATCAACAAGTACCTGTACGCGAACATCGATCTGAACGGCAACGGTTCGGTCACCAACAGCACCAAGACCAACTTCTCCGGCGGCACGGTGTATTCGTATTCGTCGGCGCTGACCTATCGTCCGGGCGTGCTCGCGAAGTTCAACCAGGACTTCGGCATGGACAACAGCCTCGAGTACGGCTTCTGGTACGAGCGTTCGCGCAAGAGTCAGGCTGAAGAGTATGGCCTGGTGGATCCGAACACCGGCACCCCGGGCGACATCTGGGGCAATACCTCGCTCCTGGTCTACCCGACCGGCGGCGCGGTGCAGAAGTTCTACGACGAATACACCACGACCGAGCTGAAGAAAGGCTTCGTCACGGACAACTGGACGCCGAACGACTACTGGACCTTCGTCGCCGGCGTGAGCTACCTGTACGCCACGCGCACGGGCTTCAGCTACGACTATCCGGGTTCGACCACCCAGACCTTCGCGAGCTTCAACAACAACTGGCATAAGTTCCTGCCGATGGCGGGCATCAAGTTCCAGTTGGACGAGCACAACCAGTTCTACATCGGCAGCGGCAAGACCTTCCGCGTGCCGTCGAACACCGCGGCCATCCTCGACGCATTGGCCGGCGTGAACAACTCCGCGCCGGAAATGTCGTGGAATACGGACCTGGGCTGGCGCTACTACGGCGATGCGATCTCGGCCAGCGCCGACGTCTACAACAGCAACTACTTCAACAAGCAGGAAGTGGGTTACAACCCGGTCAACAACGCCGAGATCTACACCACGATCCCGCACATGGACATGCGCGGCTTCAACGGTGAAATCAGCTGGAAGTTCGCCCAGTACTGGAACGTGTACACCTCCTACACCTACACCCAGGCGAATATCCGCGGCGATCTCGATGGCGGTCCGTACGACAGCAACAACGGCAAGGGTCCGGGCATCTATCCGACCAACGGCAAGACCATGCCGGACACCGCGCGCAACATCGGCAACATCAGCCTGGGCTATGACGACTCGCGCATTTGGGCCACCCTGAATGCGCGCGCCACCAGCTCGATCTACGGCGACTACATGAACACCGAGTCGGTGGCTGGCTTCACCACGTTCAACTTCAGCGCGGGCTATCGCTTCGACGATTGGAGCGGCTTCTTCACCAAGCCCTACCTGAAGCTGAATATCGCCAACCTGGCCGACCGTCGTGCGTTTAGCTACGTCAGTTCAGCACCGGTCCTGTCCAGTGCAGCGGTGGGCAAGGCGCTCAACCTGTACAACGGTACGGCGTACTACGGCCTGCTGCAGCCGCGTTCGTACATGATGACCTTCGGCGTGTCGTTCCGCTAAGCAGTTCGGTAACCCGCATTGTCCAGGCAGTGCGGAGCTGGCCGATACATTGCCTGAAGTAGTACACAAACTCCTCGCGGCGTGCTGCGAGGAGTTTTTTTATGGAGGAGCGCGGCGCGGCATGTCCTCATACATTGACCGCATGGCTCCCAAGCGGGATGCTAGGCGGCCGCACGTACGCCGTTCCCGATAGCACGACACGGCGAAGTGGTTAGGAGAAGCACAGCATGAACGACACGCAGATCGACAAGTCCGGCAAGCCCGCCACCGTCAACGCCCGTATTTCGCCTGCTGGCGGCCTGGATATTCTTTCGCGCAACGAAGTCTCGCGACTGCGCGATGCCAGCGGCTCGGGGATGCATGGGCTGCTGCGCCGCTGCGCGCTGGCCGTGCTCAATTCCGGCGACATCAGCGACGATCCGCGCGGCATGTTCGGGCAGTATCCGAATTTCGACATCCAGGTGCTGCAGCAGGATCGCGGCATCAAGATTGAATTGTCGAATGCGCCGGCGCGCGCCTTTGTCGATGGACAGATCATTCGCGGCATCAACGAGTTGCTGGTGGCGGTCGTGCGCGACATCGTCTACGTGTCGACGCAGTTGGAGCAGGGCAATTTCAATCTGGACGATTCGGTGGGACTCACGCACGCGGTGTTCGAGATCCTGCGCAACGCGCGCATCCTCAAACCACAGGTCGATCCGAATATCGCAGTCTGCTGGGGTGGTCACTCGATTTCGCGCGACGAGTACGAGTACACCAAACTGGTGGGTTATCAGCTGGGTTTGCGCGGATTGGACATCTGCACCGGTTGCGGTCCCGGCGCCATGAAGGGGCCGATGAAGGGCGCGACCATCGCGCACGCCAAGCAGCGCCGCAAAAACAATCGCTACATCGGCATCACCGAGCCGGGCATCATCGCGGCCGAATCGCCCAATCCGATCGTGAACCAGCTGGTGATCATGCCGGATATCGAGAAGCGCCTCGAAGCCTTCGTGCGCATGGGGCACGGCATCATCGTCTTTCCAGGTGGCGTGGGCACGGCCGAAGAGATTCTCTATCTGCTCGGTATCTTGCTGCATCCGGACAACGCGGGTATTCCGTTTCCGCTGATCTTCACGGGGCCGAAGCATTCCGCCGCGTACTTTGAACAGATCGACACCTTCCTGAAGCTCGCGCTTGGCGATGATGTCGCGAAACACTACAAGATCATCATCGACGATCCGACCGCCGTTGCACATTCGATGGTGCGCGGCATGGACAAGGTGCGCAACTACCGCCTCGATAACAAGGATGCCTTCTTCTTCAACTGGGCGCTGCATGTTCCGGTGGCGTTCCAGCAACCATTCATGCCCACACACGAAGGCATGCGTGCGCTGGCCATTCATCGTGATCGACCGCGCCACGAACTCGCCGCCGACCTTCGCCGTGCGTTTTCCGGCATCGTTGCCGGCAACGTGAAGGAAGAGGGCGTGCGCGCCATCGAAAAACACGGCCCGTTCGAAATCGACGGCGAAGCCGAGATCATGCGCGCGCTGGATCGCCTGCTGCAGGCCTTCGTGCAGCAGCAGCGCATGAAGCTGCCGGGCGGAACCGCCTACATACCGTGCTACCGGGTCCTGACCACCTGAGCGGCGCCAGGAAATCGCGGGCCGCGACTTGACAGTCTCGGCCCGAATTCCCCAAACTATGCAGCTCCCCGCCCGAATAGCTCAGCCGGTTAGAGCACTTGACTGTTAATCAGGGGGTCGTTGGTTCGAGTCCAACTTCGGGCGCCATATTCAGGCCTTGTGAACGATGTTCCTGGGTCGCAAAAAGCTCGCTTCGGCGGGCTTTTTTTGTGTCTCCGTGCTGCCTGATGCCGCCGGTCAGCAAAGGAACGCTTGGCTAAGCGGCCCGATTTGTGCTTGTCTTGTCGACTGGCCGATCGGTGCCGAACGGATGATGAGCTGTGCTGTTTGTGCAAATGCCCCCCGTTGCGTTCGAAAAGCCGGAAAAGCTGCGCAGGTCGGCGAAGCCGGTTGATGCCGGACGGGTGCCATGAAGCGGTCGCAGGTGACGCAACGGGTCATGCTCTGTGCTCCGGCGACGTTCCGCGAACGCCGCACCGCCGGGCAGCCGTCGCCGACGGCACCAAGAATTGTGATGGTCGACCCGCATGGCTGGGCGAAGCGTCGGCGGATCACCGACCCCCAGCGCAGCATCGCAGGCGCAGAACACGGCAGGAAGGCGTCTTTTGCGCTTCCATCGTTGCAGCAGCCATGGAACGTCGATTCGGCAGCCATGCTGCTTGCGATGAAGCGGTATGCGTATACGCATCGTCGCACCGTGCTCGGCGGTCTTGGACTGGTGGTTGGAGCGGCGGCGGTTGTCGTCGTTGCACACAGTTGGCACGCGAGCATGCCGGCACCGTCGATGCCATCGATGGTGTCGACGGTACGCGTTGCTGCGCCGTCCGCTGCATCGGTTCCACTCTTGCCAGCGTCCGATACCGCGATACCCGCCAAGCGGCTGGCAAACCTTTCACCGCAGCCGTCCTTGCCGAAAACGACGCTGGGACTCTCGGACGACGGCACCATTGTGGTGGTAGCACCTCCGCATGCCAGCAACACGGATGGTTTCAATCTCGATATCACGTCGCCCGGCAATCTTTGGGCGAAAGCCGGCGCGCGTTATCGCATCGATCCCGTGCTCATTTACGCCATTGCATTGGTGGAAACGCGTGGCGTGCAGCCGGATGGTTCGGTAGCGCCGAGTCCGTGGATCGTGCGTATCAACGGTCATTTGCACAACGGCACGCGCGCAGAGTCGGAGCATGCCATCGAACTCGCCAATCTGATGGCGGTGCCGGTGCAGGACGTCGGCATCATGCAGGTGTACTACCCGATGCATCGGGACATCGAACCCGATCCGGTTGCGCTGCTCAATCCCGCGCGCAATATCGATGTCGGCACCGGCTTGCTGCGCAAGGCAATGCAGGAGAGCGGCGATCCGGTGCTGCGGATTGGCTACTACCACAGCCACGATGCGCAACTGGCGCGTGGTTATGGTGAGACCGTGCTCAACGTCTACCACGAATTGAAAACCGCGATGGGCAGGATCCCCATGAGCGGTGTGGCACTGGGACACGCTCAATCTGGCGTGCTTGCCATGCGTGGCGGTGGTTGACGACACGCGCTGTACCGGGGCTGCGACCATGACGTTCCCGCGATCGGCCGCTAAACTGACGCTTTGACCCCCTGGCCACCCCATGTCGCAACCCTTTGTCGTGCAATTCAATCCGGTCGCCCTGCACCTGGGGCCGATCCAGATCCATTGGTACGGGTTGATGTACCTGCTGGGCTTTCTGGGTGCATGGTCGGTTGGCGAATACCGGCGCAGGCGCGGCCGCCTGCCGGTGAACCGCGATGCCCTGGGCGATCTGGCGTTCTACGCCATGATGGGTGTGATCCTGGGCGGTCGAATCTGGTACATGCTGTTCTATTACGCCGGGGGCATGCGCTGGATCTGGACCGATCCGATGGCCCTGTTCCGTGTGTGGGATGGCGGCATGAGCTTCCACGGCGGCCTGCTCGGCGTGCTGGTGGCGGGGCTGTGGTGGTCGCGCCGGCACAAGCTGCACTTTTTCGATACCGTGGATTTTGTCGCGCCGCTGGTACCCATCGGCCTTGGCCTCGGGCGTTTGGGCAACTTCATAAACGGCGAGTTGTGGGGCAAGCCGGGATCGGTGCCGTGGGCGATGATTTTTCCCAATGCGCGCGATGAGGATGCCGCGATGGCTGCGAGCGATCCGCATCTGGCGCAGCTGATGCAGCAGTACGGCGGATTGCCGCGTCATCCTTCGCAAGTCTACGAGTTGCTGCTCGAAGGCGTGGTGATGTTCGCCGTGCTTTGGCTGGTGTCGATGAAGCCGCGTCCGCGTTACCTGATCTCCGGTTTGTTCGCGCTGATGTACGGCTGCTTCCGTTTCGCGGTGGAGTTCGTGCGCGTGCCGGATGCTCAGTTGGGCTATCTGGCGTGGGGCTGGCTGACGATGGGCCAGATCCAGTCGTTGCCATTGATTGTCGTCGGCATCTGGCTGATTTGGCTGGCGCGTCGCGCGCCGACGTTGCCGAAAGCAGAAACACAGCAGACAGCGTAAACTTTCTCGCATGCGCGCCTATCTCGACCTGCTTCGTCATGTGCTGGAACACGGCACCGAAAAAACCGATCGCACCGGTACCGGTACGCGCAGCGTGTTCGGTTGGCAGATGCGTTTTGATCTCAGCGAAGGTTTTCCGCTGGTCACCACCAAGAAGCTGCATCTGAAATCCATCGTGCATGAGTTGATCTGGTTCCTGCGCGGCGATACCAATATCGCCTATTTGAAGGAACACGGCGTCACCATCTGGGACGAATGGGCCGACGAGCGCGGCGACCTGGGACCCGTCTACGGCAAGCAGTGGCGCGCCTGGCCGGCTGCCGACGGGCGCATCGTGGACCAGATTCGCTGGGTGGTCGAGGAAATCAAGCGCAATCCCGATTCGCGGCGCCTGATCATCAGTGCGTGGAATGTAGGCGAGCTGCCGAAGATGGCCTTGATGCCCTGCCACGCGTTGTTCCAGTTCTACGTGGCCGACGGAAAATTGAGCTGCCAGCTTTATCAGCGCTCGGGCGATATCTTCCTGGGTGTACCGTTCAACATTGCCAGCTACGCCTTGCTGACGCACATGATCGCGCAGGTCTGCGGCCTCGGCGTAGGCGATTTCGTGCATACGCTGGGCGACGCGCATCTTTACAACAATCACCTGGAGCAGGCGCGCCTGCAGCTCACGCGCGAGCCGCGTCCGCTGCCGCATCTGCGGCTCAATCCGGATATCGCTTCGATCTTCGACTTCCGTTACGAAGACATCGTGATCGAGGATTACCACCCCCACGCGGCGATCAAGGCCCCCGTGGCCGTCTGATTCCGACTCCATTGCGCGCACCGGTTGCGGGCAGCGCGCCATGCCGCGGAAGGCGACTTCAAGCCAGCCTGCCGGGTGCTCCCAAGTAGAGTACGGTAGGCCATGGGGCTATCATCTCCACCCCACCCGAAACGCTATAATGGGCGGTCAGCACGGCGGGGAGCATCCTCGCCGCGCCTTTCACCTGCCCACCTTTGTGACCCGGAGCATCCATGGCCATTTCGTTGATTGCCGCCCTCGACGAGAACTTTGCAATCGGCCGCAAGGGTCAGCTGCCCTGGCATTTGCCGGACGATCTGCGCTGGTTCAAGCAGCTGACGGTCGGCAAGTACGTGCTCATGGGTTACAACACGGCCGTTTCGATCGGCAAGGCGCTTCCCAATCGCGAGAACCTGGTCCTTTCCCGTCGTCACGAGGCACCGTTTCCGGGGCAGGTGACGGTGCGTTCGATCGAGGAAGCGCAGGCCCGCTCCAACGGCACCGGACTGATGGTGATCGGCGGCGGCAAGGTTTTCCACGACGCATTGCCGATGGCGCAGCGCCTTTATCTCACCTGGGTCGGCGCGGCGGTGGACGGTGCGGATACGTTCTTCCCCGGCATTCATTTCAGCGACTGGGTCGAAGTCAAGCGCACGCACCACAAGAAGGATAGCGATCACAGCTACGACTTCGACATGGTCGAGTACATCCGCAATAGCTGAAAACGCTCCCACTCCCGTGAATAACCGCGCGGCCGCCCAGGTTCACGTCATGGCTGGCGTGCTGTGCGACGCACAGGGCAGGGTGCTGCTGGCGCAGCGTCCGCCGGGCAAGCATCTGGCCGGATTCTGGGAGTTCCCGGGTGGCAAGCTTGAGCCGGACGAACTGCCGCAAAGCGCGCTCGTTCGAGAGCTTCACGAAGAACTCGGCATCCATATCGATGCCGCCGACGGAACGCCGCTGATACGCGTGCCGTGGCGCTACGGCGAGCGCGAGCTATTGCTCGATGCATGGCAGTTCACGCGTTGGCAAGGCGCGCCTGCATCGCTGGAAGGACAGGCGCTGCAGTGGTCGTTGCCGATGCGGGTGGATCTGGCAACACTGGCACCCGCCGATCGTCCCATTCTGCAGGCACTGCGGCTGCCTTCGCTCTATGCGATCACACCGGCTGATGTCGTTCCGGAACAGGCGGAATCGTGGCAGCTGCGCCTGGATGCGGCACTCGCGCAAGGCGTTCGGTTGATTCAACTTCGTTTTCCGTTGTGGTCTGCGGCACAAGTGCGGGCGCTTGCAGCCCGTCTGCAGAAACGCGCTGTGCAATGCGATGCGAACATTCTGCTCAACGGCGATATCGATGGTGCGCGCAGTCTCGGCGACGGTATTGGCGTGCATCTGAGATCCACGCAGTTGCATGCGCTGGACGAACGGCCATTGCCGTGGGCGCAGGTGGTCGGGGCCAGTTGCCATGTTGTATCCGAGCTGGGACGTGCTGCGCATGTCGGGGCCGACTTCGCCACGCTTTCTCCCGTAGCCTCGACGGCCAGCCATCCTGGGGTGGAAGCGCTGGGTTGGTTGCGATTCCAGGCGCTGACCGAAACGGCTGCGTTACCCGTCTACGCGTTGGGCGGCATGATGCCCGCGCAGGCTGACGAGGCGCGTCGCCACGGTGCCCAAGGCGTGGCGGGCATCGGTGCGTTCTGGTGACATGCTTGCTCGGCCGGACAAGCAGCAGTAGCGTGGCCCCATGCGCATCATCTACCGAGCCCAGAGCCTGATCGACGCCCATCTCGTCAAAGATGCGCTAGAGGGCGCCGAAGTGCCTGCTTTCATCTCCGGCGAATACCTCACGGGCGGTGTCGGGCAACTGCCGGCGTTGGACTATGTCGCGGTGCTCGTACCCGAATCGAGCGTGGATGCGGCCGAGGCGATCGTGCGCGAGATCGACCGCGCGCTGGCGGAAGCCAGAGAGGTGATCCAGGAAGAGGACGACGACACCGGCGCGCTGCTGCCGGCGCCGGGCTGAGGCAGTCATGACCGAGTCGTCCGTCGCGACGCCTGCGGGCGTCGTCAGGGAAGTATCCATGCGCGATGCCATCGTTCAGATGGCCATCGGCGCGGCGCTGATTTCGAGCACCAGCCTGTTCGTGGTCTACGCGCAAGCCGCGCCGACTGTTTCTGCCTTTTATCGCATGTTTTTTGGCGGCGGCATGTTGCTGGCGTGGGTGGCGATGAGCGGCGGGTGGCGTCCGATGACTTGGCGCGACCTTACGCTCGCGGTGTTGCCTGCGATCGGGCTTGCTGCCGACCTGATTCAATGGCATCGCAGCATTCTTTGGGTAGGCCCTGGCGTGGCGACCCTGTTGACCAATTTCCAGGTATTCCTGATGGCACTGGTCGGCCTGACCTTCTACCGCGAGCGGCCGGCGCGATGGTTTGTGCCTGGCGTGATGCTGGCGATGATCGGACTGTGGTTGCTGGTGGGCGCCCATTGGTCGGTGTTCGATGCGCAGCATCGATTAGGTGTCTGGCTGGGCCTCGGCAGCGGTCTAGCTTATACGGTTTATTTGCTCAGCTTCCGGCACGCGCTGAAGACGTATCCACATTTGTCGCCTGCGCAGTTTCTCGGCCTCATGAGCCTGCTGTGTGCGCTGCTGTTATGGGTGTGCGGCCTTGGCGAGGGAGATTCGTTTGTCTTGCATGGCGTGCGCAGCTGGAGCGCGTTGCTCGCCTTGGGTTTCTTCGGGCAGGTGCTTGGGTGGTTGCTGATGGTGCGGGCGATGCCGCGGCTGCCTGCTTCGCTGGTGGGGCTGCTGCTGCTGTTGCAGCCGGCGTTGGCATTCGTTCTTGATGTGATCCTGCTCGGCCGGCCTACCGGCGCAGGAGACTGGATCGGGTTTGTACTTGCGCTGGCAGGTATCCTATTCGGTGCATGGCGTCCGCGCCGAAGCGCGTGACCAGACAAATAAAAACGGGAGTACATGCATGACATCGTTAGAAAGCCTGATCCGCGCGGTGCCGGATTTCCCAAAGCCGGGCGTGATTTTTCGCGACATCACGCCGCTGCTGGCCGATGGCGCGGAGTTCGCGCGTTGCGTCGATGCCATGGCGGAACCGTGGCTGGGTCGCGATGTGCAGGCTGTCTGCGGCGTGGAATCGCGCGGCTTCATTTTCGCGGCGGCGATCGCGCACAAGTTGGGTGCGGGTTTTATTCCCCTGCGTAAGCCCGGCAAGTTGCCGCCTCCGGTGATGCATGCCGATTACGCACTGGAATATGGCACCGATCGGCTCGAAGCACGCACCGACACGCTACGGAAGGGCGAACGCGTGTTGCTGGTCGACGACGTGCTCGCCACTGGCGGAACGCTCGGCGCAGCACGCCATCTGCTGGGGCAGCTTGGCGCGGATCTCGTCGGTGCTTCCATTTTGATCGAGCTGCTGGCTTTGCAAGGGCGCTCGCTTTGGCCGGACAGCGTGCCCTTGCACAGTGTCTTGCACTATTGATGCCGAGGCGTTTGCTCTCGAAGATGTAGGAGGATGTGGCTGTCTGGGCGGAACCGGCATGTCGCGCCGCACCGGATTGCCGCTCGTCGGTTGAGCAGGCGGCTAGTCGAAATCTTCGGCCAAGGCTTGGCGTAGTTCGGGCGTCAGCTTGATGTGTTCGCGCATGGCGGGAAGGGTGGACGCCAGCGTGATATCTGCGCCCGCTTTCCAGTCTTCGATCATCGACGCATCGAGTTCGAAACGGAGGAAATGCACCGCGGCGGTTTTTTCCTCGGTGCTGCGGTCCATGTCCTCGTCTGCAATCGCCTTGACGGGCGCATGCCCCGCGACGGTGAGTTCGATATCGTGTTCGATGCCCACCAGTCGTTCCAGTGCAAGCCGGCGTTCCTCGACATCGGGATATTCGACGAACAGCGTTGCCTTGAGATTCTTGCCGTCGGGGATGAGTGGGTTGTAGGCATCGAGTTCGTCCTTGATGCCTTGCGCTTCGAAGATCCGCTCGATGCGCAGCATCTCCTGGATCTGGTATTGAATCGTCAGCTGGTCTTCGAACACCAGTTTCAGGTGATGGCCGAGGTGCGCGCTGCGCGTTTTCTTGTGCGCGATGACGCGCGTGCGGAACGCCGCGCGCTCGGTGGCGTAGGTTTCCAGCGAAAGGAGGTCGTTGCGCTGAAGCTTGTTCATATCTCTTTTCTGGGCCGATGGATCTGCATGCTGAAGCGTGTTGCGCACAGGGCATGTCAAATGCCGTATGCCTTGCGCAACAGGCTCAGGGGATGTTCGGATGCCGGTTTGTCGTCGAGGCCGTGCGCGATGTGACTGCCGGCCATCGGGCAGTCGCTGGTGAAATGCGTGGCTTCCGCCTGGACGACGCGCGTTTCCACGGGTTTGGCGAGCTTGCGGGAAAGCGCATACGTCTTGTGCTTCACGCCGTAAGTGCCGTCGTGTCCGGAGCAGCGTTCGATGGTGGTGACCTCGGTGTCCGGCACCAGTTGCAATATGTCGCGTGTTTTCGGGCCGATTTTCTGCACGCGCTGATGGCAAGGCACCTGCCACGCGACTTTGCCCAGCGATTGCTTGAAGTCGGTGACGAGCATTCCTGCCTTGTGGCGTTCGGCGAGGTATTCGAACGGATCGAAGAAACTGTCGCGCACGAGCGCGACATCCGCATCATCCGGGAACATCAATGGCAATTCCTGCTTGAACATCAACACGCAGGAAGGAATGGCTGCGGTGAAATCCCAGCCATCACGCGCCATCTTGGCCAGAACGGGTATGTTGCGCTCCTTGTACTTGCGCACGGTTTCCAGGTCGCCGAGTTCGAGCTTCGGCATCCCGCAACAGCTTTCCTGTTCGACCATGCGCACGGGAATCGCGTTGTGTTGCAGTACGGCGGCAAGATCTTCGACCACGCCGGGTTCGGAGTGATCGCAGTAACAGGTGGCGAAGATGGCGACCTTGCCGCGTGTGCGGCCTGCGGGTTTCACCTCGCCCGAGCCATCGAGCTTGCGAAGGCGCTTGCGCGCCGTCGGCGTGTGATACGTGGGAACGCGCGCCTGCGCGTCGATGTCCATGGTTTTTTCGAGCAGCTTGCGTGCGGTCTTGTTCTTGTTCGCGGCATTGACCGTCTGCACGACCACGGGAATGGACACCAGCTTGCCCACGACGCGCGTATTGGAAAGCATGCGTGCCGACAGCGGCGCACCGTTTTCACGAAATTCCACGGCCTTCGCGCGTAGCATCACGTGAGGAAAATCCACGTTCCAAGGGTGCGGCGGCACGTAAGGACATTTGGTGAGGTAGCACAGGTCGCACAGGTAACACTGGTCGACGACGTTCTTGTAATCGCTTTTGGCGACGCCGTCGATTTCCATCGAACTGGACTCATCGATCAAATCGAACAAGGTGGGGAAGGCGTGGCACAGGCTCACGCACCGCCGGCAGCCGTGGCAGATGTTGAAGACGCGCTCCAACTCCGCATCGAGTGCCTGCTTGTTCCAGAATTCGGGATTCGTCCAGTCCAGCGGATGGCGCGTGGGCGCCTCGAGACTGCCTTCGCGTGAACCGGTGATCGGCTCGGCCATGATCGTGTCCTCGGTGGCCGACGCATGCCGGCCGTGTGGTTCTTCAGCGAATGAAGGATCACAACAGCGAACCGGCGGCTTCGTTGCGGAAGCCGCCGGCGCGAGACATCAATGCAGTTCGTTCAAAGCTTTCTGGAAGCGGTTGGCGTGCGAGCGTTCGGCCTTGGCCAGCGTCTCGAACCAATCGGCAACTTCTTCGAAACCTTCGTCGCGCGCGGTCTTGGCCATGCCCGGGTACATGTCGGAGTACTCGTGCGTCTCGCCTGCAATGGCGCTCTTGAGGTTCAGATCGGTGCCGCCGAAGGGAAGACCCGTGGCGGGATCGCCGCATTGTTCGAGATATTCCAGGTGACCGTGAGCGTGGCCGGTTTCGCCTTCGGCGGTGGAGCGGAACACCGCGGATACGTCGTTGTAGCCTTCCACGTCTGCCTTGGATGCGAAATACAGATAACGGCGATTGGCCATCGACTCGCCGGCGAATGCATCTTTCAGGTTCTGCTCCGTCTTGGAGCCTTTCAGCTTGCTCATCACATCACCTCGTGGCGTTGGGCTTGGGAGGGGAATGCAGAGACGACCTAGGGGCCGTGCCCTCCGAGCGTAACGCCGTGTTGGCAAGCCATGAAATTGATTGTTCTTATGAAGTTGATTGACCGTGACTATGGCAAAATGCCGCCGCTCATCACGCGACGCGGCGACGTTTTGCACTGGCCGACGCTGCGGTGTGCGGATCGAGCAGATCGCTCGGCAGCGACCGGAACACATCGGCAAGCTGCTTGAGAAATCCACCCATCGCCGAACTCTTGCGCCACAGCATCGCGATACGGCGGCTGGGCGGATGACCGCTGAATTCGACCAGTTGCAGATTCGGCGCCTGCGCCACGGGCGGTTTCACGGCGAGCGTGGGCAGCAAGGTGATGCCGACATTGGCGGCCACCATCTGGCGCAGCGTCTCCAGGCTCGTGGCGCGAAAACCGCTCTTCTCGCCGGCACCCGCCATGTGGCAGACCTCCAGCGCCTGGTCGCGCATGCAGTGGCCGTCTTCCAGCAACAGCAGGCTCTGATCGGAAAGATCGTTGAGCTTCAGCTGCGAACGCTTGGCCAGCGGATGCGATTGCGGCACGGCCAGCAGGAAGGGTTCCTCGAACAAAAATTCGGAGTGCAGGCTGTCGTCGTGGACGGGCAGGGCGAGCACGCCGGCGTCGAGTTTCCCTTCGCGCAGGCGATGCAGCACTGTTTCGGTTTTCTCTTCGACAAGCAGCAATTCGAGGCGCGGAAAACGACTGTGCACCATCGGGACAACGTGTGGCAGCAAGTACGGCCCCAGCGTGGGGAAAATGCCCAGCCGCACCGTGCCCGATTCCGGATCCACCGTGCGCCGCGCGATGCCCTTGATCTGCTCGATTTCGTTGAGTACGTCGCGCGCGCGACTGGCGATCTCGCGTCCGACATCCGTCAGCAGCACCTTGCGCGGCGTGCGCTCGACGAGCGGTACGCCCAGCTCGTCCTCGAGTTTCTTGATCTGCGTGGAGAGCGTGGGCTGGCTGACGAAGCACGCTTCGGCGGCGCGACCAAAGTGCCGGTGTTCGGCCAGGGATACGAGGTAGTGCAGGTCGCGCAGGTTCATCGATGACTCCAATTATAGGCTTCGCCTATGAACCCTATGGTAATAATTGATTTGAACAATGCAAGTGCACCCCCTATCTTTGTACAGGTAGGTGCCGCGGGGTGCGGCGCCTGCGCCCGCTGAAACCCTTATCAATCAGGAGCAATACATGCTGACCATCGGTGACAAGTTCCCGCAGTTCAACGTCCCCGCCACCGTTTCGATCGAAAGTCTCGACAAGGCGTTTCAGAACATCGACAACAACACGTACAAGGGCAAGTGGCTGTGCGTGTTCTTCTATCCCAAGGATTTCACCTTCGTGTGCCCGACCGAAATCAAGGGCTTCAGCGATGTGAACCAGCAGTTTGCCGACCGCGACTGCCAGGTGCTTGCCGCCAGCACCGACTCCGAGTTCGTTCACCTCGCATGGCGCAAGGATCACAAGGATCTGCGCGACCTGAAGTTCCCGATGCTGGCCGACATCAAGAAGGACCTCAGCAACGCGCTGGGCATCCTGACCGAAGACGGCGTGGCCCAGCGCGCCACGTTCCTGGTCGATCCGCAAGGCGTCATCCGCTTCGTCTACGTGACCGACGGTTCCGTCGGCCGCAACCCGGCCGAAGTGCTGCGCGTGCTCGACGCCCTGCAGACCGACGAACTGTGCCCCTGCAACTGGAGCCAGGGCGACGAGACCCTCAAGGTCGCCTGATTCCAGTTACCGCCAGCACTCCGCGCCGCTCATCCCCCTCCCCATCGGAGCGCGCGGAGTCGTCGCGGCGGCGAAGTTCGCTTCGCCGCCGCTTTTTTTTCTTGCTGCGAACGCTTGAGGCCACGCGTGGGCTTCCGGCTCGCATGCCGAAAATTCAAAGAGGTGTCCCATGAGCCTTGCCGACCTGAAAGCCCAACTGCCCGATTACGCGAAGGACCTGCGGCTTAATCTCGAATCCGTGCTGAGCGAAGGCGGTGCACCGGGTCTGACGAACAAGCAGATTTTCGTGATCGCACTCGCTTCGGCGATCGCGTCGCGCTACAAGCCGCTCACTGCTGCGATCGCTGAAGAAGCGGCCAAGTATGCGAGCGCGGAAGAACTCAACGGTGCTCGCGTCGCCGCGGCGATCATGGGCATGAACAACATCTACTATCGCTTCCTGCACCTGGTTGAAGAACCGGAATACGGCACGCTGCGTGCGGGCCTGCGCATGAACGCGATGTCCAATCCAGGTGGTTCTAAAGTCGACTTCGAACTCGCATCGCTCGCCGTGTCTGCGGTGAATGGCTGCGGCATGTGCCTGGAATCGCACGAGAAGACACTGCGTAAGCACGGTCTTTCTGCGCAGCCGATTCAGAGCGCCGCGCGCATCGCCGCGGTGATTCATGCTGCTGCGGTTGCACTCGAACAAGCCGACGTCGCCGGTTAAACACGTAATAGCACGGAAAATAAAAACCCCGGCACATGTGCCGGGGTTTTTTTATGCAGCGTGTGCAGCGTGAAAGCGCCGATTACGGGTTGTAGTCCGCCAGCACCGAGATGTTGCTATAGCTGCCCTGCGGCGCGGTTACAAGTATGTAGTACGTGGTCGCTTGCGGTTGCGGAATAACTACCGCTTCGCTGGTGCCGGGCTTGATCGAGCTGAAATCCGCATTGCTGCCGTTAGCGGACGGGGCGCTGCCGGCCTTCACGTACAAGCCCACGTTGCCCGAACCGCCAAGGGTGCGGATGTTCAGCGTCGTGGCACCTGCTGGCACGACGATCGAGTACAGATTGCTGGTGGTGGAGCTCTGGCCGGACAGCAACACACCCTTAGTCAGCGGCGTGGCGCTTGGAGCAGTTCCGCCACCGTTAGCCAATGCAAGGTTGACCGCGGCGTAAGCATCGACAATACCTGCGCCAATCGGATGGTCTTCGGCGACAGGGAACGCTCGTGCCGACTTCACAACCACGTTGGTGATTTGAGCGGGGGTAAGCGCTTGCGCGCCAGCAGCCTTCACAGCACCATCGATCATGGCTACGGTGCCGGTAACTTGGGGTGCGGCCTGCGAAGTGCCTGCCATGCCGCCATAAGCCTCAGCTGGATCGGCAGGATAAATGGGTGTTGTCGCGCCCAAATTCACAGCCTGCCAGATGAAGCCATTGTCCACGATCTGGCCTGACGAGGCATCGTTGGCATAAATGCCGCCGCCCGGAGCCGAAATCGTAATGCCACTGCCGTAGTTGGAATAGAACGCGCGCTTGCCCGTGATGCCGTTGGAGGCGACTGCGATGACGCCCGGGCAGCTTGCCGGTGTGAAGTTGGCAACATCCGCCGCGCTGTTGCCAGCAGCCACCACCACCGTGGTGCCACGGCTGATTGCATCTTGGATAGCAGCGTATTCGGGGGTGGTGGCATCGCACGTCCCGCTACCGCCGAGGCTCATGTTGATAACTTGAGCCGGTTGCGCCAGATCAGGCACGCCATTGATGTGACCACCGGATGCCCATTCGATGGCGTCGGAAATGTCGGAATCGTAGCCGCCGCAGTGGCCCAGTACGCGCACGGGCAGGACCTTGGCGTTGTAGGCAATACCGGCCATGCCGATGCCGTTGTTGGTGAGTTCAGCGACTTCGCCGGACACCACCGTACCGTGCCAGCTGCTTGGCTCACCATCGGCGGGGTTGTTCGAACCGTAGCATTCTTGCAGATAGGGTTGCGTGTTATCCCAGTCGCCAAGGTCCCAGCCGCCCGGCACGCGATCGTCCGTGGGGCGGCCGGAGACGAACGAATCGGTGATGAAGTCGTATCCGATATTGTTGGTGGCCAGCGAATAATCCAGGTCGGGGTGCTGCGTAATACCGGTGTCGATCACGGCTACGGTGATGCCGGTGCCATCGGCGATATTCCACGCATTGTTGACGTCGGCCCCGCCCGTTGGATTGAAGAAATACCACTGGTACTCCTCGTAGTACGGGTCATCAGGCGTAAAGGCTTGTAGTGCCGCATTAGCCTGTGCATTCATTGCAGCGGGTGCGGGAATGTCTTTGACCCGGTACATCTTGTAATCCGGCTGCACGTGCGCAACCGACGGGTCAGCAGTGAGCTGTGCCATCAGCGTGTTCGCTTCGCTCTGATTGAGCTTGCGCGAGGTGCGGACCAGATCGGAACCGACAGCGAGCTTGCGTTGGTACGACGCCGACACGGCGGCCACCGTGGCGCCGCCCGTGGACGAAATCGTCGCACGGTCCAGACCGGCACGGCTGATGGCAGCCTTGACGTTTTGCAGAGCAGCGGTGCTGCTGCTGCGCTGAGTCGTGCCGTCTTTGTAGGTAACGATGAAACGATCATAGGTTTGATTCGCCTGACCAACGCCGACAAACTTGGCCGATAGCGTGGGTGCATCAGCAGCATGAATCGCCGATGCGGACAAGAACAAAGCGGCAGCCAACGCGCCGAAACGAAGTGTGTGAAGTGACTTCATGACACATGGATCCTTGAAGTGAGGCCTGGGACTATCCGCGTCCAGGGTGAAATGGCGGACGATGCGCAATCGTCCGGTTCTCGCCATGCCGTGAACGGCATGGCGATGTGCAAGCGCCCTCTCCCCTCGCGCGAAGAGGGCGCAATTCGTTACCAGCCGAAGCTGACGCCGACCGTGCCGCTGGATTCGCCACCACCGGCAATCGAGCCGCCGATCAGCACGGCGCCGTTACCCGAAATGCGATGAGCGAGGCCAACCGCCAGCGCTCCCTGACCGGCGTAGGTACCGGCTGCCGCACTCACGCGATTGTCGGTGCCCGGTGCCGCCGCAATGGCGCCGGCCATACCGGCCATCGCCGTGCCCATGGCGCCCACGCGATTCAAGCGCAGGTTGACCGAGTGGAACTGGCTGTTCACCGAGTCGCGGAACGCGTTGAAGTTGTCACTGGTGACCAGGCCTGCGGTCTTTTGATCGGTATACGCATTGGCGGAGCTCAGTGTTTGTGTATCACCGGCATCGGCGTACGACTGCGCAGCGTCGATGGCACTTTGCGTAGCTGCCGCCACTTGGCTGACGTTGGCTGCATCGGTGGCGTTGACCCCCGCGGCGACGTTGGTGATCTGACGTTCCGCACCGACGCTACCCACCGATACCGTGTTGGCTTGATCAGCGACCGAGCCGGCACCGACCGCGACGGCATTCGATGCGGTGACCTGACTACCCTGACCGATAGCGGTACCGGACGATGCGGTGACATTGCTGTCCGCACCCACTGATGTGGCATTCGAAGCCGTGCTGGCAATTTGTGCATTAGTGCCCGCGATGGTGTTCGTATCCGTGATGCTTGCCGCTTGTGTCGTGCTGGTGCTTGGGACGTTGCTGCTTGTTGCCGGCACGAGTGTGCTGCTGCTCGTGCCTAGACTGCTCACCTGGGTTTCGAGACTTCCGACGCGTCCATTCAACGAATTGATGCTGTTGAGGGCACCTGTCATGGCGCCGTCCAGGGCACTAAACGCGCCGCTCACGTTGTTGAACATGTTGCCTTGGATGCTGAATTGCGGCAGGCCCATCATGCCGTTGGCATCCATGGCGACATTGCCCCCGATGGCGGCGGCCAGCGACTTGTACTGGTTCACGTTCACTGCATCCGTGCTGTTCAGGCCGGCTGCGACGTTGGTGAGTGTCGTTCCGCTGTTACCGCCGAACGTGATCGAGGCCTGGTTGCTACCTGCATCGTAAGCAAGGGCTGAAACGGTGTTGCCGCTGGCATCCATCAGACCTGCCTGCTTGAGCTGAGCAACGTTGACCGCATCGGTGTTCTGGGTGCCTGCCTTGACGTTCGTGATCTGACGTTCGCTACCTACGCGGCCCACGGAGACCGTGTTGTCGCGATCGGCAAAGCTGCCGTTGCCCAGCGCCACGCTGTTGTAGCCAGTGCTCAAGCTGTTGGCACCCAGTGCCATGCTGGCATTGCCAATGGCGGTTGCGCCAAACCCGAGCGCAGTGCTTTGCACGCCCATCGCCGTGCTCGTTGCGCCTATAGCCACCGTGCCATCGGTAGTTGCCTTGGCATTGGCGCCGCTAGCAACCGACTGCGTGCCGCTGGCGCTGGCGTCGTCGGTACCATCGTTCATGCCATTGGCTTTGAAGTAGCGATTGGTTTGGGTGCCGGCATTGGCCACCGCATCCAGCTGCGACTTGTTCACCGCATCGGTGGCTTGGGTACCGGCAGCCACGTTGGTGATCTGGCGTTCGTCGCCGGCACTGCCCACAGAGACACTCATGTCGCGATCGGCCACTGACAGGTTGCCCAACGCGACGGAGCGGCTGCCTTCGCTTAGTGCACCCGTGCCAATCGCCACACTACGATCGGCTTGGGCTTGCGCACCGGCTCCTAGCGCAGTGGAGGCGAATCCACCCGCATAAGTGTTGGCGACATAAATGTCGTTACCTACAACATCGCCATAGATGCCGCCAATGGCCGTGCTGGACTGCCCCGACACACTGGCGAGCGTACCGATGGCGACGGAGTTGCTGGCATTTGCACCGGTGCTTGCAGCGACGCCCATGGCGATGGAAGCTGGGCCGTGAGCTTCCGACGCCAGACCGATGGCAATGCCGCCACTTGCCGCGCTATCTACATAAGATTCAGCGCCCAGAGCCAGCGAACCATCTGCCTGCGCATTGGCGGTGTAACCGAATGCACTCGCTTCCAAACCGCTGGCATTGGCTTGCTGGCCTGCGGCGATACTGTTGTCGCCGATAGCCGAGCTGCCATAGCCGACGGCGGTGCTGAAATTACCAATGGCGTTGGCGCCGCTGCCAAAGGCTGAGCTGCCCATGCCCATGGCGAAGCTGCCCGAGCCGGCGGCAGTGGCGTACTGACCACTGGCGATCGCATCGTCATTACCGTTGCCGGTGGCGGCGAAGTAATGGCTGGCGGCACCGACGCTGTCGGAGAGCGCATCCAACTGCGACTTGTTCACCGCATCGGTGTCTTCGGTGCCTGCGGCCACGTTGGTGATCTGGCGTGTGACAGCGTTGTGCTCGACGCCATAACCATCCGTCCAAGCCGAATCGGCACCGACCGAGACGGTGTTCGCCCGATCAGCATACGAACCCGAACCCAGCGCCACTGCATTCGTAGCACCGTAAGCCACTTCGCTGCTTTCGCCGATGGCGGTGCCGTTGCTGTCGAAGCTGAAGGTATTGGCACCGATCACGGTGCTCTTGGGTGCCCAGCTCGCGATGTAGCTGCCTGCCCCGACCGTTGTGGCGCGATAAGCGTTAGCTCCCGCATTGGAGCCCACTGCAGTGATTTCATCCACCGTATAGCCACTGCCTGCACCTGCGCCCAGTGCGGTTGAGTTGTTGCCCAGCACCCACGCCCCGGAGCCGGCTGCCAACGTGTTATAGCCAATGGCCGAGGCAGCGCCACCCAGAGCAGTGGAGAACATGCCAGTAGCCGTGCTGGCCCAACCCAAGGCGACCGTGCCGAGATTGGCCGTCTGCGCCCGTTCGCCGATGGCGATGCTGCGAACGCCGTTGGCTTGGCTGTTCAGGCCCATGGCTATCGAGGACCAGCTGGTGGAAGCACTGTTGGAACCGATGGCGATGGCGTTGTAGTACGACGCGGATGCCCCGCCACCCAGCGCCAGCGACTGGTCACCGCTGGCCTGCGCATTCGCACCCATGGCAATAGCGCTGTCGCCGAGTGCCGCGCTGCCATAGCCGGAGGCAACGCTGTATTGACCGATGGCATTGGCACCACTGCCGAAGGCCGACGCACCATCGCCCATCGCAAAGCTGCCCGAGCCGGCGGCGGTAGCGTACTGGCCGCTGGCGATCGCATCGTCGTTACCTTGGCCGGTGGCGGCGAAGTAATGACTGGCGGAGCCAACGCTGTCGGAGAGTGCATCCAACTGCGACTTGTTGACCGCATCGGTGGCCTGGGTACCGACGGCCACGTTGGTGATCTGACGCTCGTTGCCAACGCTACCCACCGAAAGAGTGTTGTCGCGGTCGGCTACCGAACGTGCTCCCAGTGCGATGGAGTTGATGCCCGTTACGGCGGTCGAATTACCGATCGCCACGCTCTCCGCCGTCAGGCCGTAGTAGCCGGCATACGGACCAAGCGCTACCGAATTGGCGCCGTAGGTAGTTGCTGCGAAGCCGAGCGCGACACTGGTCTTGCCGCCGGCTTGGGCTGCCGGGCCCAAGGCCATCGAATAGGTTCCGGTGCTCATCGTGGGACGAACGATGATGCTGTGGCTAACGTTATCGACAAGCGCGCCTGTCGAGCCTATCGCCATGCTCGACGACCCATTAGCCGTGGCATAGGCACCCATGGCAATGCTGCCGCTGGCGCTGCTGCCTACGGTGGCAGCCGAACCGATGGCGATGCCGCTGTAAGAATTGGTGCCCACGGAGGCGCCATAGCCGTACGCCTGGCCGAAATTCGCAGTGCTGTCCACCGCGCCGCCGGCAACCGCCACGGAGTTGTAGCCCAGCGCCTGCGAGCTGCTACCCAGCGCAGTGCTCATAGTGCCATTCGCCGTTGCGTTGTTGCCAAGGGCGACACTGCTGTCGCCGATGGCCGAGCTGCCATAGCCGGTGGCGGTGCTGAAATTGCCAATAGCGTTGGCACCACTGCCGAAGGCCGATGCACCATTGCCCATCGCGAAGCTGCCCGAACCGGCGGCGGTGCCGTACTGGCCACTGGCGATCGCATCGTCGTTGCCTTGGCCGTTGGCGGCGAAATAGTGGGTGGCATCGCTTACGCCGTTAGCCACGTCATCCAGCTGCGACTTGTTGACCGCATCGGTACCTTGGGTGCCGGCGGCCACGTTGGTGATCTGGCGTTCGTGTCCGACGCGGCCCACCGATACCGCGTTGGCACGGTTGGCGATGGAGTTGGCGCCCAGCGCCACGCTGCCGGTGGTGAGCGCTTGCGCGCTGTAGCCAAGTGCCATCGCATTGTCCGCCTGCGCACGGCTGACATTGCCGAGTGCGGTGGAATTGACGCCACTGGCGGACGAGCCACTACCAACTGCCGTGGAACTTTGGCCGTAAGCGAACGAGCTTGCGCCAACGGCCGTAGCATTGCCGCCGATGGCGTAGCTTGCCACGCCCAACGCTGCCGCATTGTCCCCGGTTGCCAAAGCTAAAGCACCTTGGGCAAGGGAGTAGTTGCCGGCGGCTTGAGCGCCAGCACCGGTAGCGGTGCTGAAATTACCCGTGGCCGCGCTGTATGACCCGGCTGCCGTCGCCCTCACACCCGTGGCGATGGCATCGTCGCTGCCGTCGTTGTTGCCGTTGGCTTTGAAGTAATGCTGTGCGTCGCTGACGTTGCCGGCCAAGGTATCCAACTGCGACTTGTTGACCGCATCGGTGGCCTGCGTACCGGCCGCCACGTTAGTGATCTGGCGTTCGGCACCTGCGCTGCCGACGGAGACGGTACTGTCACGATCGGCGACGGAGTTCGAGCCCAGCGCAACGCTGTTGTTCGCTATCGCGGCGCTGCCGTAACCCACGGCACTGCTGTAGCTACCGATAGCATTGGCGCCACTGCCGAAGGCTGATGCGCCATCGTCCATCGCGAAGCTGCCCGAACCCGCGGCGGTGGCGTATTGACCGCTGGCGATCGCATCGTCGTTGCCTTGGCCGTTGGCGGCGAAATAGTGAGTGGCATCGCTCACGCCGTTAGCCACGTCATCCAGCTGCGACTTGTTGACCGCGTCGGTGTCTTGGGTGCCGGCAGCCACGTTGGTGATCTGGCGTTCGTGTCCCACGCGGCCCACCGATACTGCGTTGGCACGGTTCGCGATGGAGTTGGCACCCAGCGCCACACTGCCTGCAGTGAGCGCTTGCGCGTTGTAGCCCAGTGCCATCGCATTGCGTGCCAGCGCGTAGCTGTCAACGCCGAGCGCGGTGGAATTGACGCCATTGGCGAACGAGGAGCCGCCCACTGCCGTGGAGCTTTGGCCGTAAGCGTAGGCGCCTCCGCCGACGGCCGTACTACCGTCGCCGCTGGCGAGGCTTGCCATGCCCAACGCGACCGACATGTCCCCGCCGGCGAATGCGTAGGCACCTTGGGCGAGAGAGGTGACGCCGGCGGCTTGAGCACCGATACCGGTGGCGGTGCTGTAATTGCCGCTGGCCACGCTGTCTGCCCCGGCCGCCGTCGATTTTATCCCCGTCGCACTCGCATCGTCGCTGCCATCGTTGTTGCCATTGGCTTTGAAGTAACGCTGTGCACCGCCGATGTTGCTGGCCAAGTCATCCAACTGCGACTTGTTCACCGCATCGGTGGCCTGCGTGCCGGCCGCCACGTTGGTGATCTGGCGTTCGT
Source organism: Dyella psychrodurans (assembly GCF_003363265.1). Lineage (GTDB taxonomy): Bacteria > Pseudomonadota > Gammaproteobacteria > Xanthomonadales > Rhodanobacteraceae > Dyella_B > Dyella_B psychrodurans. The sequence continues at coordinate 262,563 of NZ_QRBF01000002.1, forward strand.
GTCCCGCGCTGCCCACGGATACCGAGTTGGCGCGGTTCGCGATGGAGTTGGCACCCAGCGCCACACTGCCTGCAGTGAGCGCTTGCGCGTTGTAGCCCAGTGCCATCGCATTGCGCGCCTGCGCATAGCTGTCTGTGCCGAGCGCGGTGGCATTGACGCCATTGGCGAACGCGTCATAGCCGACCGCCGTGGAACCTTGGCCGTAAGCGAAGGAGAATCCGCCAATAGCCGTGGAATTTTGGCCGTAAGCGAAGGAGTCTTCGCCAACGGCCGTAGCATTATCGCCGATGGCAAAGCTCGCTACGCCCAACGCGGTAGCGCTGTCTCCCTCTGCCAATGCGAAGGCACCTTGGGCGAGGGAGTAGTTGCCGATGGCTTGAGCGGCAACACCGGTGGCGGTGCTGAAATTGCCCGTGGCCAGGCTGTATGACCCGGCCGCCGTCGCCTTCACGCCTGTGGCGATGGCATCGTCGCTGCCGTCGTTGTTGCCGTTGGCCTTGAAGTAATGCTGTGCGTCGCTGACGTTGCCGGCCAAGGTATCCAGCTGCGACTTGTTGACCGCATCGGTGGCCTGCGTACCGGCCGCCACGTTAGTGATCTGGCGTTCGGCACCTGCGCTGCCGACGGAGACGGTATGGTCTCGATCGGCGACGGAGTTCGCGCCCAGCGCAACGCTGTTGTTCGCTATCGCAGCGCTGCCGTAACCGACGGCACTGCTGTAGCTACCGATAGCATTGGCGCCGCTGCCGAAAGCCGAGGCACCGGTGCCCATGGCGAAGCTGCCCGAACCGGCGGCGGTGCCGTACTGGCCGCTGGCGATCGCATCGTCGTTGCCTTGGCCGTTGGCGGCGAAATAGTGAGTGGCATCGCTCACGCCGTCAGCCACGTCATCGAGCTGCGACTTGTTGACCGCGTCGGTGCCTTGGGTACCTGCAGCCACGTTGGTGATCTGGCGTTCGTGTCCCACGCGGCCCACCGATACCGCGTTGGCACGGTTGGCGATGGAGTTGGCGCCCAGCGCCACGCTGCCTGCAGTGAGCGCTTGCGCGTTGAAGCCCAGCGCGATGGCATTGCGCGCTTGTGCGTAGCTGAAGGTGCCGAGCGCGGTGGCATTGACGCCATTGGCGAATGCGAGACTGCCGACTGCCGTGGAACTTCGGCCGTAAGCGAGGGAGTCGTCGCCAACGGCCGTAGCACTGTCGCCGATGGCGTAGCTTGCCACGCCCAATGCGGTCGCACTGTCCCCGTTGGCGAATGCGAAGGCGCCTTGGGCGAGGGAATAGTTGCCGATAGCTTCGGCGGCAACACCGGTGGCGGTGCTGTAATTGCCCGTGGCCACACTGTATGACCCAGCCGCCGTCGACCTCACGCCCGTGGCGATGGCATCGTCGCTGCCGTCGTTGTTGCCGTTGGCTTTGAAGTAATGCTGTGCATCGCTGACGCTGTCGGCAAGCGTCTTCAACTGGGATATGTTCACCGCATCGTGCGCATCAACGCCATTGGCGACATGGATGACGCGGCGCTCTTGTCCTGCACTGCCTACGGAGACGACATTGTCGACATCGGCGACCGATCCGGCACCAAGCGCAACGCTGTTGTTGCCCGATGCAGCGCTGTTTTGCCCCAGTGCAATGCTGGCCGTGCCAGAGGCGAACGCGTCGTGGCCGATCGCGATGCTGTTGTCGCCGCGCGCGGTCGACATGTAGCCAAGCGCCGTCGAATAGTCGCCCATCGCCAGCGAGCGATTGCCCAGGGCGGTGCTGTAGTTGCCCAGGGCCGACGCCAGCGAACCACAGGCGAACGCGTTGCTCAACGCATAAGGCTGATTGGCCGGCGCAAACGTTCCCGTGCAGACATCGGCGTGCGCGGACTTTGGCGTCAACGCCATGGCCAGCATGATGGCTACTGAAATACCGACAAGACGGAGGCCGGAGCGCTCTTGTTTGCGGCTGTCGACCACCACATCGCAGCTGGCCAGCTCGGATGCCACCACGACAGCGCCCAGCGATGCGTTCCAGACTTTGCTGTAAATCCTGTTCATGCTTGATATTTCCTCCATGCGGATAAGGAATGCAGGACGCGCACGGCAACGCATGCGTACGTCGAGGCGATGGAAGCCGGATAGAAATTCCCCTCGATCCTGCTTTCGTGTGTGGCCGCAGCCGGTGGTCTGTCTGTGTCAGGCCCGTGCATGTGGCGCATGGCGAGCATCACGATTCGTGTAAAGATGTGTCACGCACGGAAAATCACGGAAATTCACTTCTTTCACGCTTTCTCACGGTTTCTCACACGCGTGCTGGCGATCCATGCCGGAGGATGCATGCGGGGTCGCAGCCTTACGAGTGCGTATGGTGTGTGGATCGATGACGTGCACACGCTCCACCCTTCTGGCGGCGACATGCGGTGAATGACCGTCGTGGAGTGCGTCGTTATCCGACGGTAATTGTCGGCTTATGCCAGGCGTCACTGGGCAGGATGTAGCCTTTGCTGCGCACAGTGAGCAAGGGCAGCGTCTCGTTGGTCTGCGAAAGCACCTTTCGACGAAGCCGGTGAATGATCATCTCAAGGCTATGCGGATCGCAGTCGTAGCGGTTGTGATTCAACGCCTGAATGAGGGATTCGCGCGTGACCGGCTCTTCGCTTGCGCACGTCAGCGTTGTCAGCACGCATTGCTCGATGGCGGTCAGCGCGACAATCTTGCCGCGTGGCGATACCAGTCGCCAGCCGCCGGCTTCCAATCGCCAACGGGATACGGGCGATTGTTCGGCAACGAAGCCGTGCGCTTGCGGAGTCATGCGGCGCGCAAGGCTGTGCAGTGCGGCGGCCAGTACGTCCAGGTCGACAGGTTTGATCAGGTAACCGTCTGCACCGCTGTGCAATGCCTCGATCTGATGTCGCCGATCGGTCGAGCCGGTCAGCATGATGATGCCGATGTTGGACATTGTGCGTAGATGCCGCGCGACGGTAAGGCCATCCTCGTCGGGAAGGCCGATGTCCAGAACCACCATGTCGAAATGCTGCGACAACATGTGACGGTAGAGCTCGGCCGCAGAAGCGGCGCCTTGTGTGCTGAATCCGTAGTCACTCAGTGCAGGCAGCAGAATTTCTTCGCGCAGTGCTTCGTCGTCTTCCAGTACCGCGATGCGAATCGGCGGTGTGGACCCGTACCCGGACAATACCCGGTGACCCCTCATCGACATGTCGTGCCCATCCCCTAAGCTCTCCCTTGGCCTAGCTTAGGGAGCGAGAGCGGCTTACATCAGAGGACTATGCCTTTTGGCACTGTGGCAGAGTACCTACACAACCTAGCGTGAACACTTTTCGATGCCGTAGGAAGCCACCATGCACCGTTTCGTTCGCCCACTTGCCTTGACTGTCCTTGCCATGTGTTGTGGCGCAGCATTAGCGGCTGCGCCGGCCGATCAAGTGCCGCATGGGACGTTGCCGCGCTGGGCGGTACCGGAGTCTTACCAGCTGTCGTTCAAGGTGGATCCGAAGCAACAGGACTATTCGGGTACGACCACGATCAAGGTCGACTTGAAGCAAGCCGCCGACCATCTGTGGCTGGACGGGCGCGATCTGAACGTGAGCAAGGTGACGATCACCGACGCGAGCGGCCATGCACATGACGGCAAATACGTTGCCGTCGCGCCGAACGAAGGCGTGTCGCGCATCGATTTCGGCAGCACGCTGAAGCCGCAGCCGTTGACGCTTGCGATCGAATACACCGCGCCGCTCAACCAGCAGTTGCAAGGTTTGTACAAGGTCAGTCACGCGGGTGTGCCGTACGCCATGACGCAGATGGAACCGATCAGCGCGCGCTACGCGTTCCCGGGCTTCGACGAACCCGGTTTCAAGACACCATATGACATCAGCCTGACCATCCCGTCGGATGTCACCGCTGTCGCGAATACCAAGCAGATCAGCGAAACCGCCGCCGGGGCCGGTTGGAAGACACTGACCTTCGCGAAAACTCAGCCGCTTCCCACCTATCTTGTGGCGTTCGCGGTCGGTCCGTGGGATATCGTCAACGGCCCGGATATCGCGCCGGACGATTACCGCACCGAGGTGCTGCCGCTGCGCGGCATTGCAGCGCATGGCGAGGGCCACCGCATGCAGCATGTGCTGAGCGAAACACCCAGCATCATCCATACGTTGGAAAACTATTACGGCTTTGGTTATCCGTTCGGCAAGCTCGACTTGCTGGCGGCGCCGGACTTCTCCGCAGGTGCGATGGAAAATCCGGGGTTGGTAACCTTCCGCGACTGGTTGCTGCTGCTCGATCCCGATTCTCCGGCCAAATATGTACGCGGCTCTTTCAATGTCACTGCGCATGAGCTCGCCCACCAGTGGACCGGCGACACTGTGACGCTGGCCTGGTGGAACGACATCTGGCTCAACGAAGCTTTCGCCACCTGGATGCAACAGAAAGTCACCATGAAAGTGCATCCGGAATATCGCGCCGATCTCGATCGTATCAGTGGTGCCGAAGGTGCGATGCACAACGACAGCCTGACCAGCGCGCGCCAGATTCGTCAGCCGATTACCGGCAATGGCGACATCGAGACGGCGTTCGATGGCATCACTTATCAGAAAGGCGCTGCCGTCCTTGGCATGTTCGAAGGCTACGTCGGAGAAGATACCTTCCAGAAGGGCATGCGCGCGTACATCCAGGCGCACAAGTTCGGTAACGCTACCGCCGACGATCTCGTGGGCGCCATCGCCACCGCCGCAAATCAGGGCCCGACGTTCAAGCACGCCTTCAACAGCTTCCTCAACCAGTCCGGCGTTCCATATGTGCAGACGCGACTGGAGCAGAAGGGCGGCAAGACCATCCTGCACCTGAGCCAGGACCGCTATCTGCCGGTTGGCAGCACGGGCGATGCAAATCGCGTGTGGGGCATTCCGGTTTGCGTGCGCTACGCCACCGGCGACGGCACCAAGCAGAGTTGCGAGCTGCTGGACAAGCCGACGGGCACGATGGTGCTGGCCGATGCCAGCACGCCGACCTGGGTGATGCCCAACGCCAATGCGCGTGGTTATTACCGCTTCAATCTGAGCAAGCAAGAATGGGCCGATCTGACTCAGCACGTTGCCGCGTTGAGCGACACCGAACAGCTTGCCTACGCTGACAGCATCGATGCAGGTTTTCGCCACGGCGATTTGAATGCGGGCGACGCGATGGCTGCGCTGAAGCCGTTGACCGGCGTGACGACTCGCGAAGTCGTCGTGGCGCCGCTGGAGACGATCAAGTGGATCTATCGCAACGAGGCCGTGACCGATGCGCAGCAAACCAACGTCGTGGCGTGGGTGAAGGACGCTTACATGCCACGCATGGAGCAGCTTGGCTATCAACGCAAGCCAGGCGAAGCCGATGGCGATTCGTTGCTGCGCAGCACGCTGGCCAGCGCGCTCGCACTGGACTTCAAATTGCCGGAAGTGCGGGCAGCCTTGCTCAAGCAGGGTGACGCTGCACTTGCCAAGAAAGCCGATGGCCATCTGAATCTGACTGCTGCAGATCCGGATCTGCTCGGCGTGGCGCTTGCTGTTGCCGTGCAGGAGCGTGGTGAGCCTGCGCTCGATGCATTGATTGCGGAACTTCCGCAGACGACCGATCCCGCTTTGCGCAACGCCATGCTCGACGGGCTCAGCGCGACCGATACGCCCGCGTTGGCGGACAAGGCTCGCGATTTCTCGTTGAGCAAGCAGGTCAAGGTGGGTGAGATGGCGGCGATTCTGCGTGGCAACCACGACACGTCCGCGGCTCGCGATGCGCTGTGGCACTGGTTCACTGGCCACTACGATCAGGTCGTTGCGCGTACCGGCAGCTTTGCCGGTGGCCGCTTGCCGGCATTGGCTGGCGGTGGTGGTTGCTCCAAGGCGGAAGCGGATCGCCTCCAGGCTTATTTCGAGCCGCGCCTGAAGGATGTAACCGGTGCCGACCGTGGCCTTGCCCAGACGCGTGAGCAGACCTTGCTGTGTGCCGCGCTCAAGGCCAAGCAGGACCCTTCGAAGATTTAACAGCAAGCACTTTGGATCGAAAGATGCCGGGCAGCGAGGGCTGCCCGGTTTTTTTGTGCCCACTTTTTTCAGAAAAACACGGGCCTTTTTACTCCCCCGATTCCATCTAAACTGGGTGGAACGCCGCCGAGGGGGAGAGTCGCATGCGTCGATGGACGGGGATATTCGTTCTGCTGTGGATGGTCGCGCCCCTCTGGGCGCAGGATGTCCCACCCGCATTGCACGACTGGCAGGGCTGGGTGTTGCACGATGTTCCCGAGCATGCCTGTCCATTCCTGGCCAACCGCAATCCGGGCGTCGGCAATTACCAATGCATCTGGCCGGGCCGTCTTGGCCTGGAGGCGGACAAGGATGGTGGACATTTCAGCCTCAGCGTGCACGTTGATGCTGCAGGCTGGGTGGGTGTGCCTGGCGATGAACACAGTTGGCCGCAGCAAGTGTCGGTCAACGACAAGGCCGCGCCCGTGTTGTCCCGGCAAGGGCGTCCCGCACTATGGCTGGAGCCCGGCGATTACACCGTGCGCGGCGCGTTGCCCTGGGAAACGCGTCCCGCACGTTTGAACGTACCCATGAGCATTGGCCTGGTTTCGCTGAGTCTCGACAGCCAGCCCGTGGATCGCGTCCAGCGCAACGGCGATCAGCTCACGCTTGGCGAAGCCGCCGCAGAGCAGCGTCAGGCGGATGCGCTTTCGGTGCGTGTCTACCGGCATCTTTCCGATGGCATGCCGGCGATGCTCGATACGCAACTGCAGTTGAATGTCACCGGCAGTTCGCGGGAGCTGCTGCTTGGACCTGCGTTGCCCAAGGGATTCGTCGCCACCGCATTGACCAGCGACCTGCCTGCTCAATTGGACAGCGATGGCCGGTTGCGCGTGCAGTTGCGCCCGGGCGATTGGACCGTGCAGCTCTCTGCACGCGGCGTGGATACCCTGCAACAGGTCACGCTCCATCTACCGCCCGATCCATGGCCGCGTCAGGAAATCTGGAGCTACTCGGACGATCCAGGTCTGCGCAGCACACACGTCCTTGGCCATGCCACCGACGCCGCGCAAGCGGACGTGCCGTCCGACTGGAATAACTTGCCAGCCTATGTACTTGATGCCGGTAACGGCTTGACGGTGGAGCAGGGCACACGCGGCAACGAAGGCAGCGCCGCCGACCAGCTTCGATTGCAGCGTCAGATGTGGGTGGATTTCGATGGCGAAGGTCTAAGCATCAGCGATCATTTGACCGGCACGTTGCAGCATACGCAGCGGCTCGATGTGGATAGCCCATGGCAGTTGCAACGCGCATCGCAAAACGATGATCCGTTGCTCGTCACGCAAACAGGTGACGGTCGCAGTGGTGTGGAGTTGCGGGGGGCGGATCTGGATCTTGAGGCCGGCTTGCGCATCGCCGATCGCGGCGGTGCGTTGCCAAGTACAGGTTGGCATGCACCTCTCGAAAGCATCGATGCAACACTGCATCTTCCTTATGGCTATCGGTTGATCGGCGCGAGCGGGGTTGATCGTTCGCCTGATTCCTGGATCGCACAGTGGAGTTTGCTGGATCTGTTTGTCGTCGCCTTGATCGCTTTGCTGGCCGGACGTTTACTGGGATGGCGCTGGGCACTGATGGCGATCGTTTTTCTGGCGTTGTCCCAGCATGAGGGTGGCGCCCCGCGCTGGACGTTGGGTCTGGCGCTTGCCTTTGCGTTGCTGAAAAGAGCGCTGCCGCAAGGTCGATTGGAACGTGCTGCGCATCTCGTCGCCGGCGCTGCGCTGGCGTTGGCGGTGCTATGGACGCTGCCTTTTGCATCGACGCAATTGCAAAGCGCCTTGCATCCGCAGTTGGAAAGCCGGGGTGGCCCAGCGTTCTTCGCGCAGGAGCAAATCGCCAAAGAGAAAGTGCAATACGTCGCCAAGGCGCCCATGCCTCCTCCTGTCGCGGAGGAACAAGCCGCTGCGCCCGCACCGCCGGCGCCACCTGCCGCGCCAGCGCCCGCCGTACAGGAGTCATCGACCAATCCCGCGATCACGGGTGGCAGTCGAGAGCTGGCCAGCGTGGTCGTTACGGCGAGCCAGATTCCAAGTTCGGTTTATGCGGACGAAACAGACAGCCGCAGCGTGATCCAGGCAGGTGCCGGCGAACCTTCGTGGGATGTAGGCAACAACTATCAGCTGAGATGGTCCGGCCCCGTCACGCCGGAACAAACCATGCGGCTGGTGATCGCGCCGGCATGGCTGGTGCGATGGTTGCGCGTCATCATGCTCGGTTTGCTGATCGTGTTGCTGGGGCGGATGGCGCAAAGCCTGATCAAGCCGCTGTATCCGTCGTGGCGCGGCGGCTGGCCGGGACGTGCCGCGGCGGCGTTGCTGATCATGGCGTGTTTGCCGCACATCGCGCACGCGCAATCGACACCGAACCAGGCCGTGTTGAACCAGTTGCAAGCGCGACTGACCGAGGCACCCAAATGTGTACCCGATTGCGCCGTCGTTGCCGCCACGACGGTGCAGGCCAAGGACGATCAGATCTCGCTCGATATGGAAGTGCACACGGGTGCGTCTGTAGCGCTTCCGATGCCGCAAACGGACGGCGGCATGCAATTGATCAGCGTGAGTGTCGACAACAACGCGAATGCCTTGATCGGCAGGAGCGAGGGGCAGCTCGTGACAAGGCTGGTTCCCGGCATACATCACGTGAGCCTGAGCTATCGCGTCAAACCGGTCGATAGCACGACATTGAATTTCACGTTGCGTCCGCAACGGATATCTTTCAGCGGACAAGGCTGGTCGCTGGATGGCGTCGATGCCGGCCGCATGCTGGGCGACAGTGTCACGTTCAATCGCTTGAAGGTCGCCGAAGATGGCAAGCAGGCACCTTTGCCGCAACAGGCATTTCCGCCGTATGTGCGAATCACGCGCGACTTGCGGCTGGGCGTGGACTGGAGGGTGGTCAATACGGTCAGGCGCCTTGCGCCCAGCGAGGGCGGATTCACAGTGGAAGTGCCCCTGCTTCCTAGCGAGCATCCGCTCGGCGACAACGTACGCGTTCAGAACGGACGCGTCAGCGTAACGTTCAATGCCGGACAAACCAGTGTGGAGTGGGCCAGCCGCCTCGATCACGTCGACAGCTTGCAATGGAAGGCGCCTTCGCTCGATGACCGCGCGGAGATCTGGCAATTGCATGCGGCAGCGATCTGGCACATTGAGACAAAGGGTGTGCCGCTTGGCGACAACAGCGATGGCATGCGGTTCGAGCCCTTGCCTGGGGAAACCTTGTCGCTCGTCATAACGCGGCCCAAGCCGGTGGAAGGCGACAGTCTTGCCTTTGACAGCGTCAGCGCAAGCAGCAGTGTGGGCGACCGTGCAACAGAGACGACGTTGGATCTGATGGCACGCAGTACGCGAGGTGGCGAGCATGCCATTTCGCTGCCGGCTGGAACGGAACTACTTGACGCGATGCGCGATGACGTGGCGCTCAGCCTCGCCATCAAGGATGGCAAGCTCAGCTTGCCGCTGCTTCCGGGCAAGCATCACTACATACTTCATTTGCGCGAGCCGCGTGGCGCAAGCTTGCGTTCGATCACGCCCGCCTATGCGCTCGCCGCCCCTGCGGCGAACATCTCGCTGCAACTGAAGCTGCCGGAAGATCGCTGGGTGTTGTGGACATGGGGGCCGCGCATGGGGCCGGCCGTACTGTATTGGGCACAATTGATCGTGTTGTTGGTGGCCGCTTGGCTGCTGTCCCGCTACGCACCGACGCCGCTGCGCTTCCATCATTGGTTGCTGCTCGGACTCGGTTTTTCGGCCTTCGCGTGGAGTGCCTATGCGTTTGTAGTGGCATGGCTGATTTTGCTCGGCTTGCGCGCGCGTCATGAAGCGTCATGGGCCAGGCTGAGCAATCCCCGCTTCAATCTTTTGCAGGTGGGTCTGGCCATCGTGACCATCCTTGCGCTGTGTACGCTCGTGTCGGCGGTGCCCACGGGACTTCTTGGCCTGCCGGATATGCATGTCACGGGAAATAATTCCAGCGCATGGGATTTGAACTGGTTTGCCGATCAGGCGAAGGACGCGATGCCGCAAGCAGGTGTATTCAGCGTATCACTCTGGTTCTACAAGATCGCCATGCTGGCCTGGGCATTGTGGCTGGCGAATGCGTTGATTGGCTGGTTGCGCTGGGGCTTTGATGCGTGGACGCGAGGCGGTTATTGGCGCAAGCGCGAACCTAAGAATGTCGTGCCGACGAATCCCACGCCCGCCAAGAGCACATTGGGCGATGCCTAAGGTACGCGACGCGTTAATGGCGGCTGTGCAGCGCCTCGGTGATCGTGTTGACGCCGAGGTGCTGTTGGCTCATGCGCTGAGCAAGCCGCGCAGTTGGCTGATCGCTCATGCAGACGACATGCTTTCGACGGAGCATGCTTCGGCCTACGAGGTATTGGTCGCAAGGCGTGATGCCGGAGAACCGGTCGCCTATATCACGGGACATCGCGGTTTCTGGTCGCTCGACTTGGAAGTAACGCCGGCGACATTGATTCCACGGCCGGAGACCGAGTTGCTGGTCGAGCTCGCGCTTGAACGCTTGCCTCGCGATGCCGCATCAAAAGTGGCCGATCTCGGTACGGGCAGTGGTGCGATTGCGTTGGCGATTGCGCACGAGCGTCCGCATGCGCAGATCATTGCCACCGATGCCAGTGCGGATGCGCTCGCTGTCGCGCAACGTAACGCACATCGGCATCATCTTCACCATGTAAGTTTCGTGAAAGGGCACTGGTTTATCCCATTGGCCGATCAGCATTTCGATGTGATCGTGTCCAATCCGCCCTACATCGAAAGTGCCGATCCGCATCTGACCGAAGGCGATCTGCGCTTCGAACCTCCCAGCGCGCTCGCAGCGGGAGAGGATGGGCTTGACGATATTCGCCGCATTGTTAACGACGCCAGGCATCATCTCCTTCCAAAGGGTTGGCTGTTGATGGAGCATGGCTGGAATCAGGGTGAAGCGGTGCGCATGCTGCTGCGCAACGCGGGCTTTGTCGATGTCTTTACCGCACGCGATATGGAGCAACGCGATCGTGTCAGTGCCGGATGTTGGCCACGTAGTTAACGGCGATTGTGGTTTGCGGAAAACATTGTCGTAGACTGCAACCACAAAAGAACGGGCCCGGATAGGAGTCGGTGCATCCGGGCAAAACGACAATAGTCTGTCCCGGACATACCGTCATGAACATTGGTCGTTGTGTTGTAGTCCGCCGTCAGCCTGCACAGCGTTGTTTATCGCGCGCGATTCGTCTGCTGCTAGTTCCTCTCGCTTTGCCGGTGCTTGCACCGGTTGCCATGGCGCAAACCAGCACGCCGCCACAGACATCCAGCGCAAGCAACACACCTTCGCCGACAACGCCGCCCCAGGCCAGCAAATCGGCGGTGACATTGAGCGAAGTGATGGTGACGGCCAATCGCCGTCGCGAACCTCAGCGCGAGGTGCCCATGCATGTGGACAACGTCTCGGCCACGTCGTTGCAGCAATTGGGTGCGAAGAATCTCAACGACTACGTGTCGTATCAGCCCGGCGTGTTCTTCGCCAGTTCCGGCGGAGCGGGCGAGGGCGAACTGGTCATGCGCGGCGTGTCGACCGGCAATCAGACCAGCCCCACCGTTTCGCTCTACATCGACGATGTACCGGTGGGAGGAAGCACGGTGTATGCGGCTGCGGCGACCTTTGTGTTCGATCCGGCGCTGCTCGATCTCGATCACATCGAATTTCTGTATGGCCCGCAAGGCACCCTTTATGGTGCCGGCTCCATGGGCGGCCTGGTCAAGTACGTCACCGTCAAGCCTGATACGAGTGGTTTCTCAGGCAACGTGGGTGGCGATATTTCCAATACACAGCGCGGCGGCATGAGTTATTCCGAACACGTCTCGCTCAACATCCCGCTGTTGAAAGACAAGGCCGCGTTGCGCATCTCGGCGGTGGATCAGCACACCACAGGCATCTATCAGGCGGTAGGTGAAACACCCGCGGGCGGCGCCGATCGCACGCACACCAAGGGCGCGCGCATGCAGCTGGAATACGATCCGATCGACAAGCTGACGTTCAACGTCACGGCGATGGCGCAGAAGATCGCGGCGGATGGTCTGTCGATGGGCGACTTCAACCTTCAGGGGCAACCCATTTCAGGTGGCCCCTACGATCGCCGACTCAATCATCGCGAACCCTTTACGCAAACGCTGCAGCTGTATTCATTCCAGGCCGCCTACGATTTCAATTGGGCGACCTTGGACTGGATCTCCTCGTACCAGGATTTTGTCAACCACAGTGTGCAGGACTATCCCGATTCGTTTCTTGCATTGTTGAATGCGTTTGGGCCGGCTTTCGGTGTGGATCATCCGTTGAGCAGCCTGTATGTGGATTCCCAGTACGACGTGCACAAGACCTCGCAGGAGATTCGCCTCACGTCGCGCAAGAACGAGAACTTCGATTGGCTTGGCGGCTTTTGGTTCAATCGCGAGAATGTCTGGGAGGATTATTTGCTGGAAGGCAACAACACGCCGCCACCGGGCACCACCGGTTTGTTGCGGCAACGCGTCAGTTCGGGTTTCGAAGAGTACGCCGGCTATGGCGACATCACCTGGCATGCGGATCCGACGCTTGATTTGACGATCGGCGCGCGCGCCAGCGGCAACAAGCAACACTTGGCAAACTTTGAAGAAGGCCCGGTTGCGGGAAGCCCCGGCGGATTCCGCGAGCGTCTGATCAGCGATGACGTCACCAAGATGATTACGCTCAGCTGGCGACCCAACGACAGGGACAGCTACTACATGCGCGCATCGACGGGTTACCGGCCCGGCGGATTGCAAGCGCCTATCGAAAGCACGGTACTGGGACCGAATGCGAACGCCAAGGACACCTTCGGTTCGGACAACCTGCAGAGCTATGAGCTTGGCTACAAGTCCAGGCAGTTGGACGGCCATTTGAATGTCGGCATCGACGGTTACGACATCGAATGGCATCACCTGCAGCTTTATACCTTCACGCTGGGCAATACGATCATCCAGAACGCGGGCGATGCGCGCGTCGAAGGCGTGGAGATGCAGGCCAGCTACTCGAACGGGCCGTGGCAATTCGACGCTTCGTCGGCTTATACCGATGCCTATACCAAGAACGGCAGTCCGGAGCTGGGCATCGCTCCCAATTCACCGTTGCCGTACTCGGCGAAGTGGGCAGGCACATTGGGTGGCAAGTACAAATTCATGCTTGCCGGGATCGATGCCTATGTCGGTGCGACCGCGCGTGGATCGACGCGTCGCAATGCGGGATTCAGCGGCGACAGCAGCGATCCGAATTTCAAGCTGCCCGGGTTCGGCTTTCTGGATCTCAACGCCGGGGTGAATCTGCATGGCGGCGCCAACATCAACTTCTACGTGCGCAACGTGCTCAATAAACAGGTGCCGATCGGTACGCTCAATGACGAAGCGGTCAACTTCCTCGCTTCGGTAGGCGGGCCGATGCTGGTGCAGATGTCGACTCCGCGCACTGTCGGCGTGGCCTTCAACGTTCCGTTCTGAGGGATATGCGCCCTTCTCCGGTCGAGGAGAAGGGCGCATTCGTCAATGCCCGGCTCCCGACAGCTTCGCAGGCGGCTTGATTGCGTAAAGCAGCGCGGGCAGGAAGATGAACGTGGCCAACAGCACGGCCACCAGGCTGACCAGCAGCATGCCGCCCATGCTTGCCATGCCAAGGTCGTGCGACAGCGCCAGCGAGCCGAATGCAGTGCCCGTGGTGAGCGCGGAGAACAGCACCGCGCGTGCCGACGCGGAGCTTACGAAACGTCGCATGCCGGCTCGCCAGTTCATCACGAAGTACACGTTGAACGACACGCCCACGCCAAGCAGCAAGGGCAGCGAAATGATGTTGGCGTAGTTGATGGCCATGCCCAGCATGCGCGCAAGCAGGGCAGTCAGCAGCGCGGACATGCCAAGCGTCAGCAACACGATGCCCACGTCTTTCAAGCGACGGATTGCCAGCAGCAGCACGATGGCAATGGCAATGATTGCCAGAGTGGCGGCTTGCTTGAATGCATTCATGATGGTGTCGGCGGAGGCGATCGTCGTGACCGCCGGGCCGCCTGCATCAGGCGCGATGCGTTGCACAGCTTCCACGAAGCGACGCAGGCCTGCGGTGTCCTGCTCGTTGACGGTGGGCGACACCTGGATGCGCACCTGGCCGTTGGGACTGACCCAGTCGCGTTTGATGGATTCGGGCAGTGTCGCCAGCGTTACGTTTTGTGCGTTCAGCGCATCTCGCAGACTCTCCAATTGCGTCGGCAGGAAGCGGCTGATCGATTCGTTCATCGTCAACAGTCGATCGTCGGGAGCCTTGGCAAGGCGCTGCAGCGCGGCGTCGATACCGCGCAGCGGCGAATCGGCGGGCATGTCGGCGTTGGCGTCCATGATCGCGTCGTGCGCGTCGGAAATGGCGGCGCGCAGCACGGCAGGCGTGACAGGTGGCGCGGAGGGATCCACCGCCAGCGACGGCAGCATCAGCACCTGCGCCTGGTCGAGCTGGTCGAGCGATGCCTGCTGATGTGCCGGCACGAACGTCGCCGCGGAGATGACGCTGGATACTTCCGGCAGTTTCGACAGCTTGTCGCTGAGCGTGCGCGCGGTGTCCAGGTTGGGCACCATGATGTTGATGTTGAACGGATTGGTAATCGGATTGTCGGCCAGGCTGCGCAGCGTGCGCATGGGCTCGGAATGGGGGTCCTGCGTATTGAGCGGATTGGCGTCGAACGGCATGCGGATGCCTGCCACCAAGCCTGCGATGCCCACCAGTGTGAATACGATGAGCACCGCTTTGGCGTGCCGATGCAATCCTGCGTCCAGTACAGGACCGAACGGGAGTGCCAGCTCCTTCGATTGACGGGTCGGCTTCATCAGGCTGAGCAAGGCCGGCAGCAAGGTCAGCGTGCACAACAGCGCGATGCCCATGCCCACACCGGCAATGGTGCCTAACTCGGCGACACCGACGAAGCTGGTTGGCGAAAAGGCCAGAAAGCCACAGGCCGTCGCCGCTGCCGCCACCGCAATCTGCACGCCCGACACGCGTGCGCCTTCAGCGAGCGCCACATCGATGTCGCCGTACAGCATGCGCATCTCGCGCAGGCGCACGGCGAACTGGATGCAGAAGTCCACCGCCAACCCGACGAACAGCACGGCGAAGGCTACCGAGATGACATTCAACGTGCCCACGGCGATCGCCGCGAAGCCGGTCGTCAGCGCGAAGCCGACCAGCAAGGTCAGCAGGATCGGGATGATTCGGCGGAACGAATGCATCGCCAGATACAGCCACAGCGCAAGCAGGAACAGACTGACAAGCGTGCTGGCGACGATGCCCTTGGTCAGTGCGCCGAACTGCACGTCGGCCAAGGCGACGGAGCCGGTGTAGTCGATGTGTACGCGACCGCTTTTCACATCCGGCAGGCTGTCGCGAATGCGTTCCAGTGTCTGAGTTGCGGCAAGGCCCGGTTGCAATGAGCCGTCTTCAAGTACGGGATGCGTCAATACGAAGCGCACGTTCTGAGGCTGCTGCGTGACGTCCGAACCGAGCAGGCTTTGCCACGACAGCGGCGTGGGACGACCGTCGGCTGCGTTGTCCAGCACCTGGCGCAGTTGGTCGAGCGCGGATTTGTACGGTGTGAGATCGGCGTGCTGGATGCGCACGCCCGCCGCCATCAGCGACACGCCGTTGAACAGTCCGCGCGCCGACGGATCGGAAGCCAGCGGCCCGAGCAACGGCTGCGCATTCATCAACGAATTGAGCAGTTTGGTCAGGTCGTCGGGATCGAGCAGCAGCAAGCCTTCCTGACGGAAGAACGGATCCGCATCCGGTCGCGTGACATCGATAAAGTGCTTCTTGTCCGCAGCCATGGCCTTGGCGAGCTGGGCGGCGGTCTCGTCGGATTCCTCGGGCGTGGCGCCACGCACCACCGCCACCAGCACATTGTTGAACTGCGGGAATTCGCGATCGAACGCCATCGCATCCTGTCGCCACGGCAGCGTGCTGGCGAAGAGGTTGTCCGTATTCGTGTCCACGCTCAGCCGATGGGCAGCAACCCAGACGGCGACGCCGGACAGCGCGAAAAAGAACAGCGCGACGAGAAGGGCATAACGTCGGCAGAATTGAGTAAGTCGGACGATAAGCTCAGTCACGGGCCAAACGGTTCCTTATAAAAGTTCGCAGTACAGCGCTTGCGTGGGGTGTGACCCCGTTCGATCGGTTGCGTCGCGGCCGCGTTCGCCGCGCGTCATGTCAGACCTTCATCAAGCGCCGAAAGTGAAACAGCCAGCTCGCAGTCCATGCATGCTGGCCGTTCGTGTTACACATCGCGTCAGGCGCTCGCCTGACTTAGCGAAACAAGTAGCGGGAATCGGGTCCGTATCGCCTGGCGGATGCTTGGCAGATCCAGTCCCGCTTCGCTCAGCACTTCTTCGCGGGTGCCGTGTTCCAGATACGCATCGGGCAGGCCCAGATGCAGGATCGGCAAGGTTACACCATGTGCGGCCAGGCACTCGGCCACACCCGAGCCCGCGCCGCCGGCGATGGCGTTGTCCTCGATCGTGACGAAGGCCTGATGGTCCTTCGCCAGTTCCAGGATCAAGGTTTCATCCAGCGGCTTCACGAAACGCATGTTCACCAGCGTCGCATCGATTTCCTTGGCGATTTCCGCGGCCGGCGCGAGCATCGCGCCAAAGCTGAGAATCGCCAGGCCGCGACCGCGGCGCCGCAAATCCGCCTTGCCGATGGGCAACGTCTCCAGCGTTTTGCCGATGGCCACGCCCGGACCCGTGCCGCGCGGGTACCGAATCGCGGCGGGACCTTGGTGACGAAAGCCTGTGGTGAGCATGCTGCGGCATTCGTTTTCGTCGGCCGGCGCCATGATCGTCATGTTGGGCAGGCAGCGCAGGAAAGTGAGATCGAAACTGCCCGCATGCGTGGCACCATCCGGCCCCACCGCGCCGGCGCGGTCGATTGCGAACGTAACATCCAGGTTTTGCAGCGCGACGTCGTGGATGGCCTGATCGTAGGCGCGCTGCAGGAACGTGGAATAAATCGCCACCACCGGCTTGGCGCCTTCGCAGGCCATGCCGGCCGCCAGTGTTACCGCGTGTTGTTCGGCGATGGCGACATCGATATAGCGTTGCGGATATTCCTGCGAAAAGCGCACCAGTCCGGAACCTTCGCGCATCGCAGGCGTGATGCCGAAAAGGCGTTCGTCGGCGGCGGCCATGTCGCAGAGCCAGTCGCTGAAGACATCGCTGTAAGTGGGCTTGGTTGCGCCGGCTTTCTTCACCACGCCGGCCGTCGGATCGAACGGACCCACCGCGTGATATTCGATTTGCGCCTGCTCGGCGGGTGCGTAGCCTTTGCCCTTCGTGGTGATCACGTGCAAAAGCCGCGGTCCCGACAGCTCTTTGACCTCGCGCAGGGCGGCAAGCAAGGTCGGCATGTCGTGGCCGTCGATGGGGCCGGTGTAATGGAAGCCGAGTTCTTCGAACATGGTGCTCGGCACCGACACGCTTTCGTCGCGTTTTTCAAGGCGCTTGGCCAGTCCACCCACGTTTTCGCTGATCGACATGCCATTGTCGTTGAGCACGACCAGCAGGTTCGCGCTCAGGTCGCCGGCGTGATCGAGCGCCTCGAAGGCCATGCCCGCCGTCATCGCGCCATCGCCGATGACGGCCACGAATTGGCGCGTATCGCCCTTGCGCTGCGCGGCGATCGCCATGCCGAGCGCGGCGGAAATCGAGGTGGAGGAGTGGCCGACGCCGAAGGTGTCGTACTCGCTTTCCTCGCGGCGCGGGAACGGCGCCAGGCCGCCTTTTTTCTTGATCGTGGTGATGCGGTCGCGGCGGCCGGTAAGGATCTTGTGCGGATAGCACTGGTGGCCCACGTCCCACACGAGGCGATCATGCGGGGTATCGAATTCGTGGTGCAGGGCGACAGTCAGCTCGACCACCCCCAGACCCGCCCCGAAATGACCGCCGACACTGGCCACCGCCTCGATCAGGTACTGCCGCAGCTCGTCGGCAACGGTCTGCAGCTGATCGTCCGGCACGCCCCGGAGGTCGGCCGGCGTCTGAATCCGGGACAGGTGCGGGTAGCGGGACAGATCGATCATCGGCGTATTGTTAACCCTGCGTTAGGACGGGGCAAGGGTAACGCCGGGGTGGGACGGCACCCCGGTCAGGATCTGTCTTAGTTTGCAGGTGCCGCCTTACACCAAGGCTTCGCGGCGATGCCTTGGCAGGTGGCTGACCAGAAACTCCATCTGGTCGGCCAGGATGTTGCGGTTGGACAGGATCAGATGTTCCACCCAGCTCGGCCGGTAGGGCACGGCCAGGAGCGGCATATTGGCTTCCTGCGGAGTGCGGTTGCCCTTCTTGAGGTTGCAGGCCAGGCAGGCGCTGACCACGTTTTCCCAATCATCGCGGCCGCGCTTGGAGATCGGCAGCACGTGGTCGCGGGTCAGTTCGCCACGACTGAAGCGTTCGCCACAGTACATACATAAGTAGCGGTCACGCCCGAACAGCGCGCTGTTGGTCAGGGCAGGCGCTGGGTCGATGGCGTGATCGCGGCAGTGGCCCGTGCTGGCAACGATGGGGTGCAGTTCGATCTGGCTCTGCGCGCCCAAAATCCGGTTATAGCCACCGTGAACGGTGAGGCAGGGGGCGCCAAGGGTCCAGGCTACGGCTTCGCGGACATAAAGGCAGACGGCGTCCTGCCAGCTGATCCAGTCGAGGATGCGGCCGGCGGCGTCCAGTGACAGTACGCGAGTCGAGTTCAGGTCGGCCCGGTTTGGCACTTCCATAAGCATGCGTTTCGTCCTTCACCCAGTAGCGAAAGAGCGCCCCATCGATGCAACGGTGCTCGGTTTGGCCGGAGCATAGACCATATGCGTTGCAAATCGCATGCAAAACCGTGCCCAGCCCTGCAAAAAAACGTACTCCAAGCCCTATTCGCCCGGAAAGCCGGGCGCTGATATAGTGATCATTCATCTGTAGACCCGACGCCGGGTTTGGGAGGGGGAGCCTGGGTGGCGACCCCGGCACGGCGGGGCAGAGGTAATTAACGTGGCTGAAGTTCTTTTTTACGAGCGGCCGGTGCCGCTCAATCGCACAACCCACAAGGATCTGCGCATCAAGGGGCTGCAGAACCTGAAGTTTGCGCACGGCGCGCACTCCGTGCCGCTTACCTGCACCGAATTCCCGGCCGCCGCGCGCGATATTCCGATCCTGTTCGCGGGTCCGGACATCGCCAACACCGGTCCGATGGCGCTGCTCGGCCTGCGCCAGAGCGAAAACCTGTTCCTGGACAACGAAGGCCACTGGGCGCAGGGCGTGTACATTCCCGCCTTCGTCCGCCGCTATCCGTTCGTGCTGGCTGAAAAGCCGGCGGGCGCGGAAGGCGACGACTTCACCGTGTTCCTGGACGAAGGCTACGAAGGCTTCAACGATCAGGAAGGCGAGCGCCTGTTCAAGGAAGACGGCACCGAAACGGACATGCTGAAGAACGCCGTGAGCTTCCTCGGCGAATTCCAGCAGCACGTGGCACGTACCAAGCAGTTCGTCGAAGACCTGCGCAAGCACGATCTGCTCGAGGCACGCAACGTTCGCCTGGAGCGCAACGGCAACGTGATCAATCTCAACGGCCTCTACGTGGTCAGCGAGGAAAAGCTGCGCAAGATCGATGCAGCGACCGCGTACCAGTTCCTCAACGACGGCACGCTGGGCTGGATCTACGCCCATCTGCTGTCGCTGTCGAACATCGACCGCGTGGGCCAGCGTCTTGCCCAGCGCGAAGAAGCCGAAGCGGCCAACGCGACGAAGAACTGATCGGTCTCCGGGGACGATCGCGAAAAAGCCGCCCTATGGGCGGCTTTTTTATGCCGTTACGGTGTGACGCAATCGGCTTACTATAAGAAACACTTTGCCAGTCAGGAGCCTGTATGCGCTACCACGGCAGCTGTCATTGCGGAGGCATCGCGTTCGATGTCGAAGGCGAGTTGACGCAGGTGATGGAGTGCAACTGCTCCCACTGCAGCCGCAAAGGATTCCTCATGTGGTTCGTATCGCGCGAGCAAGTCACGCTCAAGACGCCCGAAGCCAACATGGCCGAGTACACCTTCAACAAGCACGCCATTCATCATCATTTCTGTCCACAGTGCGGATGCGCGCCGCTCAGCTTCGGCACGGGGCCCGGCGGCAAGGCGATGGCATCGGTGAACGTGCGTTGCCTTGAAGGCGTGGATGTTACGGGCCTCAAGCACGTACAAATCGACGGCCGCAGCTTCTGATCGCGCGTCCGGCGAGCCGATAGCGATGGGCGGTTTGCGCTGACCCGCCCCCGTTACGGCCGCACGGCGGTGACCTCGATTTCCACCCGGAAGCCGGGGTTGGCCAACGCGGCTACTTGCACCGCCGAACGGGCAGGCAGGTTGGGTTGTTCCTTGGTTCCGAAGAACTTCGTATAGCCCGCCATGAAGCCTTCGAAATCCATATGACCGCCGTGATCGGGATCGCCGACCAGGAACACATTCATCTTCACGATGTTGCCCATGCCCAGATGCATGTCTTGCAGCTGTTTCTGGATCGCCGTGAGCACGCCGACAGTTTGTGTTTCCGTATTGCCGTAGGCGGTGACGGAATCCTTCGGCGCTTTCGGATCGATAACCGGCGGCACCTTGCCGCTCAGGTAAACGATGGCTTTGCCGGCCGGTACTTCCACCGCCGAGGAGATGGGAAAGCTGCTGTTGGCAAGCTTGTATCGCACGACATCCTGCGCATGCGCCGCGAACGGCGCCGCGAAGAGCCCACCCAGTGCAACAGTGCTGCGGATGATCTTATGCATGGACAACCTCTTTTCTCACGGTTTCGATGGTGACGGTTTGTCTTGTGGATGCATGGCGGTCACTTCATCGGCGGTGATGCTGTCGGTGTAGTGGTTGCCGAAATGCGTGCGGATGTAATGGATGACGTCGGCGATCTGCGCATCGCTGAGCTTGGTGTCGCCGAAGAAGCTGCGATTGGGCTCCGCGGAGGTCTTGAAGGATGGCATGTCGTGCCTGCCGAAGAGAATCGTGGCTGCCATGTATTGCGCCGAGGCCAGGCGCGGATTGCCGGTCAGCGCCGGATACGTGCCGGCACCGGTCGCGCCCTTCGCATCGGGCATGTGGCAACCCTGGCAGATGGTGTGGAAAATCGCTTCTCCATTGGCGTTGTGCAGCGTGTCGTAGGTATAGAGCGCGTTGTCGGACGACTGCGCGTGGACGAATCCTGTGCAACCAAGAAGCACGATTGCACGAAACAGATGGCGGGTGATGCTCGTCATGCCACACCTCCGGCCACGACGCGCTGGTGAATACGCGTAACGACATCCAGCGCGGATGTCACGGCGCCTTCCTGCCACGCGGGCAGGTAAGAAGCATGCTCGCCCGCGAGTGCAATGCGTCCGTCGATCTGGCAGAGATTTTCGTAGTGCTTGGCGCGCGCTTCTTCCGACCACGTCGCAAAGCAACCCATGGTGAAGGGTGCGCGATGCCATGACACGGCGACACCGTTGTCGAATTCCGTCTTGTATTGCGGATGAATCTGGCTGCCGTATTCGACGGCCCGGCGCACTCGCTCCTCGGGTGTCATCGCCGTGAACTCATACGCGCTCAGACCCCACAGATAACCGCCCAGCAGCACGCCCTTGCCACGGCTGTTGAAGTCGCAACTGGGATAACTGATGTTGTTGATCGGCAGATCGGTGGACGTGATGCCGCCATAGATATCGTCGTCCTCTTCCCAGAAGCGGCGCTTGAATTGCAGGCCGATCTTGACCGTTGCCGCATAAGGAATCGCTCCGATCGCATCGGCCATCGCAGCGCCGACGTTCATCGGAATCTGGCTGAGGATGGAAAGCGGAATCGTGCAGATGCACCAGTCGCCATGCGCTTTGCGCACGCTGCCTGGACGGCGCGAGTCTTCGTACGTGGCAGTCACGCCATGCTCGTCCTGATGGATGGCAGTGACCTTGGCGTTGTAATGAATCAATCCATCCAGCGAGCGGCCGAATGCTTCGCCGATGCGCCCCATGCCGCCCACGGGCTGGAACAGCGTCTGCTGGAATTCGAACATCTCGCCTTCGGTGAGGGCCCTCCACATATTGGAGTTGAGCACGTCGTGAAGTTGCAACGGTTGTGAGTCCACCGGTTTGGCGGACAAACCGCCACCCGGCGGCTTGTCGTATCCACGGCGATTGCTGGCGGAAGGTCCAGTGACGTAAGCGTAATTCTTGTCCAGGCCGCCCAATTGGCGCAGCGAATCAAGCAGCATCGCCTGATCGTCTTTGCTCACGAGTGCATCGAGCTTGCTCTGCTGCGTGACTTTGGCGAGCAGCTCCGTGATGTGACCGCGATAGTCGGCGTTGATGCTGCGGTAGCGCTGCGGCTTGCCGCCGAACGCCTTGGTGTTGTGCAGATAGGCGTTGTGGTTGATCTGCACGAAAGGTTCGAGCGGCACGCCCAGTTTCTTGCAGTAATCCAATAGGCCGCGATGGTGATAGGGAATGCGCCAGGGGCCGGGATTGATGTAAAGCCCGCGATCAAACTGGCAATGCTGGGTATAGCCACCGAGTTCGGTGTAGGTATCGTCGCCGCGAATCGTCCAGTTCCTTCCACCGGGGCGTGCGTTGTATTCCAGCACCTGCACTTTGTAGCCGGCTTGGCGCAATTCGTAGGCTGCGACCATGCCGGCCAGTCCCGCTCCCAGAATCAGCACGGATGCGCCATGCGGCGCGCCCTGCAACTTAGGTGTGCCGCGGTACGGCGATTCGGCGGCGAGGCCCAGGGTGCTCATCGCCTGGTACATCGCGGCGCCGCCTGCGCTCACGCCGATCATGCGCAGCAAATCGCGGCGCTTCATCGAAAATTCGGAACCATCCCCTTGCATCGCGTGCCCCTTCAGTACTCAAGACGCCAGCACATCGCATCCGGCGCCCGGGTAAAAGTGACATAAGGCATGCCCGAAGGCCGTGAGCATGCCGCACGGGAAAGCGTTGCTGCTGTCAGTGCGTCGGTTTGGCCATCCTCACCAGGTCGATGTTGTAGCCGGCGGCCTCATACAACGCCCTTGCGCGCTCGTTGCCCGGAAAAACCGCGAGCGTCACCAGCTGGCACTGGTGCTCGCGCGCCCAATCTTCCGCGTGTTCGATCAAGGCCTTGCCCACGCCCTGGCCTTCATGGCGCGGCGCGACGGCAAGGTCGGAAATGTGGCAGTTCGCGTGACCGTTGAAAAAGTCCTGGGTCTTTTGCAGGTGGATGAAGCCGACACGTTCGCCGTCTTCGTTTTCGGCGACAAACACGTAGCTGTTGGCGGGCTGCTCTTCCAGCTGCCGGCTGAGATCCTTGCGGATGCCTTCGATGCACTCGTGCCGCTTGCGCCAGGCCGGTAGCGAAAAATCAACGAAGCGAGGGACCAGGCCGAGAATGAAGTCGTCGTCATCCTCGGCCAGACGGATTAGAAAACTGTTGTCGCTCATGTTCCGAGTCGATCATGGGGTACGTAGGCTCGGTTCTACACCCAAGCGGGTTGTGCGCGGAAGTCCCTTGTGTCGTTCCCGATGATGCCTCCCTGCGCGTGGGGGAGGGAAGAGTGGGCTTTTCGCAGATGGCTTGACCCCGCGCCAACCCTCCCCTGCATCCAGGGGAGGTGGCGGTATTGCGTCAGCATGCGCTTATCAATGTGCGATGACAGGCAGTGCGATGTAGCTGGCCTGATCCGGCGCGTGATAAATGCGTTGCGTCGCCTTCTGATAATCGCCGGGCTTGGCCCAGAACATGTTGGGCACGAAGGTTTGCGGATTCCGGTCGTAGAGCGGGAACCAGCTGGACTGCACCTGCACCATCACGCGATGTCCGGGCAGGAACACATGGTTCGCTGCCGGAAGGTCGAAGCGATACGCCAGCGCCTGATTCGCGGCGAGCGGCTTGGGGTTGTCGAAACCTTCGCGATAGCGCCCGCGGAAAATATCCATCGATACGGCGAGCTGATAGCCGCCCATTTCCGGTTGTTCGGACACCTGATCCGGATACACGTCGATCAGTTTGACGACCCAGTCGCTGTCGGTGCCGCTGGTCGATGCCACCAGATGCACGACTGGCGCGCCGGCGATGGTCAGCGGTTGAGTCAGTACATCGGATACGTAGGTGACGACGTCGGTGCGGCCCGATGCTTCGCGCTGATCGTCCACCAGCCACTGTGCCCACGTGAGGCCGTTGTCGTAACCGATCGGTTGAATGGGGCGTGCGCGGAACGGCACCGGATGGGCGGGATCGGAGACGTATTCGTCATACGCGTCACCCGACGACGGTGCGCTGAAGCCCAGCTTGTTGCCGGCCTCAAGATAAAGCGGGCGGCTCTTCGTCGAGCAACCTTCATCGCAGGCAAGCGGCCAATGGCTCAGGCGCTGCCACTGATTGGTACCGGTCTGGAAGGCTGTAACCGCTGCGATGTCGGCCTTGGGCGCGCCGTCTTTCAGGTATTGCGCAAGATACGGTCGCAGGATGTGCTCGCGGAAATACTTGGCGGTGTCGCTGCCGAAACGGATGGCGCCCAGCGAACTGCCTTCATCGATTTCCTGGCCGTGATGCCACGGGCCCATGACGAGCTTCACCATGTCGCCGTTCTTGTCTTTCGGCTTGATCGCGCGATAGACGGCGAGCGCGCCGTAAATGTCTTCCTGGTCCCACAGGCTGTGCACCAGCATCACCGGCACCTTCAGCGGTTGTGCGGCGAGCACCTTGTCGACGGCCTGATCGCTCCAGAACGAATCGTAGGCAGGATGCGCGATCATCTTGTTCCAGAAGCCGAGCTGCTCCATGCCGTACTGACGGCCCAGTTCGCCGGCGGAACCGGCCTGCATGAACAGGTCGTATTCGTCGTGATAGCTGGTCCACCATTTGTAGCTGTTGTCGCGACTGGCGCTCTGCTCGTAGATGTAGGACATGTTCTGCTGGCGGAAGGCGCCATGATGGAACCAGTCGTCGCCCATCCAGCCATCCACCATCGGGTTCATCGGCACGGCGACTTTCAGCGCCGGATGCGGATTCACCAGCGACATCAGCGGCTCGAAGCCGTCATACGAAATGCCGATGGTGCCGACCTTGCCGTTCGATTCGGCAACGTTCTTCACCAGCCAGTCGATGGTGTCGTAGGTATCGGTGGCGTCATCGACCGGCGTGGGATTGAGCGGACCGTGCACCGGCCGGTTCATCACGTAATCGCCTTCGGAGCCGTACTTGCCGCGGATATCCTGGATCACGCGGATGTAGCCGTCCTCGACGATCACGTCGGTGGCGTTGTCGTAGCCTTCCAGCATCGGACCAAGGTGACCGCTCATCACGTGATGGGTGAGTTCCTTGGCGCTGTACGGCGTGCGCGTCATCACCATGCCGGCGTGATGTGCGCCTTTCGGAATCAGGATCACCGTGTACAACTTCACGCCGTCGCGCATCGGGATCATGACGTCGCGCTCGACGTAGTCGTAGCTGCTGGTGACCGGCTTGAAAGTAGCGGGTGTTTCGCTGGGATAGTTCGGGTATTGCTGTGCAGGCGCGTCCGTGGCCATGGCAACGCTGCTCAGCGAGAGCAACAAACTCAAGAGCGCGGGCTTTGCTCCGCGCCACGCGATCGCGGCACGACTCGACTTCATGGTGACTCCCCGTTGGATGTGCCGCCCTAGCGTAGCGGCATTGGAAAGCCATGGCACGCCGTCATGCCGAAACCTACGTTTCCCCCTCACCGTCATTCCGGCGCAGGCCGGAATCCAGTGACGGTCGTGTGGATAAGTGCTAGGAAATCTCAAAGCCTGTTTGGGATTTTGTGGCGCTTAAGCACAAGCCAGGTGGTCGCCACTGGATTCCGGCCTGCGCCGGAATGACGGTGAGAGGGAGTTATTCGGTGCGCCAAAGCAAAACGCCCGGCGAACCGGGCGTTTTGTTGCACGTATACAAGCAAGAGGTTTATGCAATCGCCGGCAAGGTCTCGACACCCGCCTCGACGGCTGCTTTGTGCAAATGCGTACGCGGCAAAATGCGAGCGAAGTAGAACGCCGCCGTATCGCGCTTGGCCTGCTTGAACTCCGCCTGCTGCGTACTCTTTTCCACCGCCGCCACCGCACGCGCCCAGAAATAGGCAAGGGTGACGTAACCGCTGTAGTAGAGATAGTCGTTGGCGGCCGCGCCGAGTTCTTCCGGATTGGCCTGGACGCGTTGCGCGAGCTTGAGCGTCAGCTCGCCCCATTCCTTGGCCAACGCGCCGAGCGGGCCGATGTAGGGACGCAGCGCTTCATCCTGCGCGTGTTGCTTGCAGAACGCGCCGATCTCGCCGAGGAAGTGCTGCAAGCCGACTCCCTTCAACTGAAGGATCTTGCGTCCGAGCAAGTCGGCTGCCTGGATGCCCGTGGTGCCTTCGTACAAGGTGATGATGCGCGCATCGCGCACGAACTGCTCCACGCCGTTCTCGACAATGAAGCCGTGGCCACCGTACACCTGCAACGCTTCCTTGGTGCATTCCTGCGCAAGCTCGGTCACCACGCCCTTGGCGATCGGAATCAGGAAGGCCAGCAGCTCGCTGGCTTTCTGACGCGTGGCTTCGTCCGCGCCGCGCGATTCGATATCGGTCTGCAACGCCGAATACAGTAGCAACGCACGCGAGCCTTCGACAAAGGCGCGTTGCGTGAGCAGCATGCGCCGCACGTCGGGCTGCACAAGCAGGTTGTCGGCCGGCTTGTCGGGGAATTTCGGGCCCGAGAGCGAACGCGACTGCAGGCGTTCGCGCGCGTAATTGAGGCTGTTCTGCCACGCGCGCTCCGACAAGGCCAGACCCTGCACACCCACCGACAGGCGCGCGGCATTCATCATGGTGAACATGGCCGCGAGACCTTTGTGCGGCTGGCCGATCAAATAGCCTTCCGCCTCATCGAAGTTCATGACGCAGGTGGCCGAACCGCGGATGCCCATCTTGTGCTCGATGGCACCGGCGTAAACGTTGTTGCGCTCGCCCGGCGCGCCGTCGGCCTTCAACTTGAACTTGGGCACGATGAACATCGAGATGCCGCGGCTGCCGGCCGGCGCATCCGGCAGGCGCGCTAGCACGAGGTGGATGATGTTCTCGGCCAGATCGTGATCGCCTGCGCTGATGAAGATCTTGGTGCCGGTGATCTTGTAGCTGCCGTTGGCGCCGGGTTCCGCGCGCGTTTTCAAGAGACCCAGGTCGGAGCCGGCTTGCGGCTCGGTCAGGCACATCGTGCCCGTCCATTGGCCGGCTACGATCGGCTTGAGGTAAGCGTGTTTCTGTTCTTCGGTGCCATGCAGTTCCAGCGCGTGGCAGGCGCCTTCGGAAAGCAGCGGGTACAGGCTCCAGGACAGATTGCCCGACTGGAACAACTCCGTGGTCGCGACGCCGACCACCGCAGGCAAGGCCTGGCCGCCGAATTCCTCGGCCATGGTCAGGCCGGCCCAGCCGCCATCGGCGAACTGGCGGAACGCTTCCTTGAAGCCCTTGGGCGTGGCGACGGTGCGGGTGCCCTTGTCGTAGCGGCAGCCTTCTTCATCGCCTGGCCCATTGGTCGGCGCCAGCACCTGCTCGCTCAGTTTGCCGGCTTCTTCGAGCACGGCGTCGAGCAGGTCGCGGGTATGGCCCTCGCCCCCCTGCAGTTTGGTGAGAACAGCTTCCGCGCCGAGCACGTCGAAGAGTGCGAAGCGCTGGTCGTCGAGTGGGGCCTTGTAGAGCGTCATGGCTTGAGTCCTTCGTAGGGCGTATGCGGTGAAGCGGTCAGCGGTACGTATTGGCGATGCCGGGGACCGGCGACAGGAAGTCGTTGCTGTGGAACGGGAAGTCACGCGGATTCTTGTTGTCCGGGTGATCTTCCAGATTGGGCGTGCCGTGCACGGTGCCGTTGACGGCGTAGGCCAGCGAACCGGCGCTGCCCTTGCCGGCAATCGCCTGCAGGGACTGGTTCATCGCGGGCGTCGGCAGCACGTCGATCTGCAGCACGTCGCCGGCGAAGGAGGGGATGTCCAGGTCGAACTTCGAGTGCACGCGCACGGGTATGCCCTGCGCGACCTGCAACTGACCTTCGATCGACTGGAAATCCATGCCGGTGTAGCTGTTGTTCTGGATGCGCAAGGTGAGCTGCCAGGTGCCGTCCGGCTGCACCTTCATTTGCTGGATGGTGATCGTGGGCGGGAACACGCTCTGCCGCTGCGGCCCGCAGGCAGCCAGGACGCAAACCAGCACTACGAGGGCCAATCCGTGGAGCAGTCGTTTCATGGAGTCACCTCAAACGATTGTTTGAATATATCAGGGAATGATGTCAGTGGAACGTGGGGATGCAACACGCGAAACGTTTGAAACAGAAAGAGTTATACAAGTGCAAGACCCAATCAAAGGTGCATTTGTTCATCGCGATCCACTCCCTCCGCTGCAAACAGAAGAGGGAGCAAATGCTTCGCATGCGTAAGATCGTTGGTATCGACACCGCTTACCTTTGTTCTATCTAGCGATTCCCATCGTCATACGGAACGGGCATCATTAGCGGTTACGCCCCTCATGTCTGCAGCTATCCATGACCCGTCGCATCGTTGCCCGCCGCTCCCCCATCCATGGCAATGGCGTATTCGCCGTCGCTCCGCTCAAGAAGGGTGAGGAAATCATCGAATACAGGGGCACGTTGATGACCCATGGCGAAGCCGACGAGATGTACGGCGACGGTGGCGAGACGGGTCACACCTTTCTGTTCACGTTGAACGATGACTACATCATCGACGCGAACCGCAAGGGCAATATCGCGCGCTGGATCAACCACAGCTGCAACCCCAACTGCGAAGCGCTGGTCGAAGAAAGCAAAACCGGCGATCCGCGCAAGGACCGCGTGGTCATCGAAGCCAAGCGCAACATCAAGCCGGGCGAGGAACTCACCTACGACTACGGCATCGTGCTCGAGGTTCCGCATACCGCACGCCTGAAGAAGCTGTGGGTGTGCCTGTGCGGTTCGCCCAAGTGCACGGGTACGCTGCTGAAGCCCAAGCGCTGAGGCTTGGGCCGAACGCATTCATCCCTGGCCGGTTGCTTCAGTTCGCGTAATCAATCGCCAGCACCTCGATCATCATGTCGCCCGCAGGACGCTGCCAGCAGACCTCATCGCCCACGCGCGCGCCAAGCAGCGCCTGGGCAAGCGGAGACACATAGCTGACCAGGCCATGCTCGGCGTCGGCTTCGTCTTCGCCGACGATCTGCCAGCGTCGTTCGCCCACCGGGCTGTCGACTGTAACCGTGGCACCGAACGCGACACGATCGTGCGGCTGTTTGGACAGATCCATCTCGATGGCGCTGGCCACGCGCGCGTTCAGCCAGCGCAACTGGCGGTCGAGCGCGGTCAGTTCCCTTTGCTGATCGAGCGTGGCGTCTTCCCGCAGTGCATCGTGGCGCGCCTGTGTAGCGGCCAGACGTTCGCGCAGCGCCGCTGCGCCTCGTGGCGTCACGTAATTGGGATGATCGCTCAACGGTAGTTCGGGCAATGCTTCGCTGGCATCGCCATCATTGTCGTCTTTGACGAAGGCGCGACTCATGCGGCCCTCCGCGTAGGTATTGTTCGTGAGTGAAACATCGCGTGGCGATCGCGTCGCGAATCACGCGGGCGGTTGATCAAGGCATGTGGCCACGGTCGGGTGACTGCAACGCCACCCGACCGGTCGGTAGAGCAGGTGGCATGTCAGTCCTCGTCCAGTTTCGGCTTCCACGCTTCGCTCAGTTGCCGCTGGACGGGCGGTGGAACAGGTTCGTAGTGGCTTAGATCAAGGCTGTAACGACCTCGCCCACCGGTCATGGCCTTGAGTTCGGTGGGATAGTCGGTGAGCTCGGCCAGCGGCGCCTGCGCCTTGATCACCAGTTCGCCGCCGCGTCGCGCGTCCGTGCCCATGATGCGCGCGCGCTTGCCGGCGAGACCGCCGGTGACGTCGCCCACGTTCACTTCCGGAATCGACACTTCCACGTCGACGATGGGCTCCAGCACGATCGGACGCGCCTTGTTGATCGCATCGAGGAACGCTTTCTTGCCGGCGCTGACGAAGGCGACTTCCTTCGAATCGACGGGATGGTATTTGCCGTCGTACACGGTCACGCGAAGATCCTGCAGCGGATAACCCGCCACCGCGCCGGTCTCCATCGCCTGGCGCACGCCTTTTTCGATGGCGGGCAGGAACTGGCCTGGAATCACGCCGCCTTTCACCGCGTCGATGAATTCGAAGCCTGCGCCGCGCTCAAGTGGATCCACGCGCAGGAACACTTCGCCGAACTGGCCCGCGCCGCCGGTCTGCTTCTTGTGGCGATGGTGACCTTCCGCCGAACCTGCGATGGTTTCGCGATAGGCAATACGCGGCGGATGCGTGACCACCTCCACGCCGTAACGATCCTTCATGCGTTCCAGCATGATCTTCAGGTGCAGGTCGGAGAGCCCGCGCACCACGGTTTCGTTGAGTTCCTTGTGGTGCTCCATGCGGAAGCACGGATCTTCTTCCGTCAGGCGCGACAAGGCCAGCGACAGCTTTTGTTCCTGCCCCTTGTGCTTGGGTTCGAGCGCGAGCCCAAACATCGGCTGCGGGAAATG
Source organism: Dyella psychrodurans (assembly GCF_003363265.1). Lineage (GTDB taxonomy): Bacteria > Pseudomonadota > Gammaproteobacteria > Xanthomonadales > Rhodanobacteraceae > Dyella_B > Dyella_B psychrodurans. The sequence goes on from NZ_QRBF01000002.1 coordinate 293,274, forward strand.
CAGCGGCTCGAGACGGATGCTGTCTTCGTCGTGCGAATCGTGCAGCACGGCGTCGAAGTGAATCTCTTCCACCTTTGCCACCGCGGCGATGTCGCCGGGAATGGCCTGGTCGATTTCCACATGCGTCCTGCCGTTCAGGCGAAACAGATGGCCCACCTTGAACGCCTTGCGGTTGTCGTCGATGAACAGCTGGCTGTCGCGGCGAATCGTGCCTTGCCACACGCGGAACACGCTCAGCTTGCCCACGAACGGATCGTTGATCACCTTGAATACATCGGCGACCACATGCGAACTCGGATTGGGATCGACGGCAATCTGCATCTTGTCGGTATTGCGGAACGGCGGCGGATTGGCTTCGCCCGGATTCGGCAGGAGCCGGTCGAAGATATCCAGCACTTCCTGCACGCCTGCGCCTGTGCGCGCACTGACAAAGCAGATCGGAACCAGATGGCCTTCGCGCAGGCATTGCTCGAAAGCATCGTGCAACTGCTGCGGCGTCAGGGCTTCTTCGCCGGCATCCAGATACGCACCCATGGTGGCTTCGTTGATTTCGACCACCTGGTCGAGAATCTGCTGGTGCGCGTCGGCCAGCGATGAAAAATCGGTCTTGCCATCGCGATGGAAGAAGCAGTCGAGCACGCGCGTGGCGTTGTCGGCGGGTAGATTCACCGGCAGGCATTCGTTGCCGAATTCTTCGCGCAGCGTATTCACGAGGTCGGCCAGGTTCACGCCTTCGGTGTCGATTTTGTTGACGATCAACAGGCGCGCGAGACCCCGCTCGTGGGCGCGCTCCATGATGCGGCGCGTGCCGTGCTCCACGCCGTTGGCGGCATTGACCACCACCGCGACGGTTTCCACCGCGGCAAACGCGGAAAGGGTGCCGCCGCGAAAATCCGGATAGCCGGCGGTATCGATCACGTTGATGTGACAGTCGCCGCGATCGATGCTCGCGATGCAACTGTCGATGGAATGGCAGCGCGCTTTCTCTTGCGCATCGGTGTCCGATTGCGTGGTGCCGCGCTCGACCGATCCGATCGTCTGAATCACGCCGCCGGCTTGCAGCAGAGCTTCGAAAAGCGTGGTCTTGCCCACGCCGGCGTGACCGGCGAGCGCGATGTTGCGGATATTTTCCGTGTTGTAGGACACGATGCGACCCTCCTTTGATGAGGCGCGGGATCGTGCCGGTCTAGCCGCATGAGGCCGCGCATTTGGCGGGCCGTCATGGTCGTCCTTCGCGTGCGGGACGCAGGGGGGCGGTCATGGCGGGAGGCGGCGCTGGGCCGCTTGTCTAGACTTCTACCATTGCCGGGAATGGTCAAGTTGCAGTGCGAAGACGTTAACGCGATGTGAGCGGACGGAACCGCCGGGCGTTCGAAAGGTCTGTGTGATTCCTATTTCCACGCGGTCACATGCGGTGACCGGGCAGCAGACCGAGGACGGCTTATCGAACGCCCCGACGAAGTCGAGCATCACCGCTGGTTTTCACCGCCCCCGGACAAGGATCGCGGACTAGCCACGCTCGACGGACCCACGCGCGCCATGCTGCACCAGCTGCGTTGGCGCAAATCCCCGCCCGATCATGGCCGTCTCTGGATGGCGCTGGGGATCGCGTTGGTTCTGCACGTCTTCTTCGTGATTGCCGTGTGGCACGAGATGAAACCCAGGGCGCGTCAGCTTGGGGAAATGGTGGCGCGACAGGTAAGCGCCATCCAGGTGCGCCTGATCGTTCACGCAGCATCGAAAGGGCCCGCTGCACCGCCGCCCATCGTGTTGACGTCACCACCACGTCCTGCGCGCGAGCCCGTGTCGAAAAACGCGATGACGTTGCATATGCCCGGACCCGCGCCGACGCCTGCATCGCCCCCGCAGCCGGCGCCTGCCAGTTCCGCGCCGGTGAGGCTGTTCGATCAAACCGGACGAATCGTTCTGCCGGCCAATGCATCCAGTGCGCCGGTGGCACCAACGCCCGATTACGTGCAGCGCGCTCCGCAGGGCGATACGCAAATCATGCACGACAAAGATCCCGTCAAATACAAGCCGACGGCGCTCGATCCGTATTGGCGCAAAGGCGGCAGCGGCCTCGACGACGTGTTGCAGAAGGCGGTCGAGAAGACCACCGTGTCCAAAACCATTCAGTTGCCGATGGGCATTCGCATTCGCTGTTCCATTACCTTCGCCGCGCTTGGCGGTGGTTGCGGAGGCGCCGATCCGCCGCCACCGCCACCGCCCACCGATGGCGACGAACGCTTGAACATGGCACCGGCATCGCTGATCAGGAACGCATCCACCCCCAAGGCCCCTGACGTCGCCTCATGTATCGCCGACTACAGGGCGGGCAAGCCCTTGCCCTATGGCTGTCCAGTGGACACGCCAACGCGTGCCGTGGATGCGGAAAAACACGTGCCTCAAGCCGAGCATTGAATGCCACGGCTGCCGTGGTGTCCTGAGGGGCAGGGCGGAAAGGTGACGATGATGTCGAACAAACATCAAGAAATTCCGTTCCGCCCGTTAAACTGGCGCCATGCCGCCATCGCCCCCGGGTCCACCCACCCCGCTCAAAGTCGTCATGATCAAATCGCCGCGCGATGCGGCGACGTGGGCGATCGTCTATCGGCGCAAGATCCGCGACAGGCCGCGCGATCGCTTGCTGAAAGTGATCGGGGTGTTCGGCGCGCTCCTGGTGCATCTGATTTTCCTGCTCGGCGCGATGCTGGGCTCGCCCTACGAGCTGCCGCCGCCGCCGCCAGAGCCGAAGGGCAATCCGCTCCTGGTGCGCATCATCAACAACAAGCCTGTGCCACCGCCGCCCCCGCCCGTTCGTGGCGTGCCGCCGAAGGAACACGGGCCGACGCATCGCGGCAATACGGCGCAAGCCGTGCATGTGACTCACGAGGCATCGACGGCCGCACCGGTGGCCGTCACCCAGCAACCGCCCGTACCGGCGCCGATACAAACGCCCGTGGTCGCGCAGGCCAAGCCATCCGCGGCCGAAAAACCGCATCCGGTCGCGGCACCCTTGCCGCCGATCACGCTGCCCAAGCCTTCGCCGGTGGAAATCGAACAACCCAAGCCGGTCGGCTTGCCGCCGCCGGCCTTGTCGCTGCAGGCGGTGACGGCGCCGCAGCCTGTGCCGCCGCAATTCCAGCCCGTACCGCCGCCGAAACCGCAACTGGAAGGCACCAAGCCGATGCCTCCGCTGCCGTCGGTGGCGCTTCCCACGCAGCCCACGCAATCGGCATTGACCGCAACGCCTCCGCAGATGGCCGTGGAGAAACCGTCGCTGCAGCCGATAGCGATGCCCAATGTCGTCGCGGTCGAACCCGCGCCGACGCCTGCCGCGCCGCCTTCGCCGCCGACACCGTCGGTGCAGCCGATACCGATGCCGGCGAAGATCGAAGCCACGGTCAACCTGCAGTCGTCGGTCACGCCGCTCGTCACGCCCAATGCGCCGCGCATTGCGGAGCAAGTGACGACGCCCGTGCTCCGTCCGCAGGAAGAAGCGCAGCTTGCGCCGGCGCCTGTCACGCCCGTCGTGGCTCCGGCTCCCGCACCGACGCCTGCGGTACCTCCTGCGCCGCCGTTGAACATCCCCGCCCCCAAGCTTGCATTGCCTGAGGTGTCGCTACAGCCGCAGTTGAGCCCTTCGCCGTCGACGACACCTACGACACCCACGACATCGCCGGCCAAGGCGCCCGAGTCGGCGGCCAGCGAGAAGACGGTTGCGGCGGCGCCTTCGCCCGCGCCAAGTCCGTCGCCGTCAACGACACCTTCCACCGAAGCCAACGCCAGCGTCAGCACGGCACCCAACGCAACGCCGCAAGGAAGCGAGACGGCCAATCCCGGACAGCCCAACGGCGTCAATCAGCCTTCGGAAAACAACAACGCTCAAAATGGCCAGCCTTCGCCTGCCACCGGCACGGGAAATGTTCCTGGGCCGCAGGGTGGCGGCACGCCAGGCAGCCCGAACGGCACGTATATTCAGCTCACGCCGCACGGCGATACGGAAATCATGTCGCACAACACGAACATTCCGAAATATCGCCCGACCGTGTTCGACAAGTACTGGACACCCAAAGGCGAGAGCTCGGTCGATACGGCGTTGCGCCACGCCGTCGAGAAGACCACGGTAAGTCACACCTTCAATTTGCCGCAGGGCGTGCGCATCAAGTGCACGGTGATGCCGTTGCTGCCATCGGCGCTGTTCGGTTGCACAAACCCCGATCCACCGGCGGCGCCGCTGCCGCAGAAGATCTACGACCGCCTGAACCTTCCTTCCAAGAATGCCTCGATACCCACGGTTCCTGCGGCAGCCGCCACCGCGCAAGCGCCGAGCGCGCCGGTGACATTGGACAACAGCGCCGAATGTGCGGCCGCGCGCGTGAGCGGTGGTCCGATGCCGCCCAATTGCCCGCCGGCGGAACCGGTGAAACCCTTGCGTCTGCCGGCGCCATCCACGAGTTCGTGGGTGCCGGCGAGCGATCAGTTCCATTGATGAGGAAACCGTGTCATGAACGCCGATGATGCGATGCGTTTCGATGGCGGTTGCGATTGCAAGGCGGTGCGCTATCGCATGATGAATACGCCGCTGTTCGTGCACTGCTGCCACTGTCGCTGGTGCCAGCGCGAAAGCGGCAGCGCGTTTGCGTTGAATGCGTTGATCGAAGCGGATCGCGTCGCGATGCTGGCAGGCGAGGTGGAAATCGTGCATACCCCGTCGCACAGCGGAAAAGGCCAGAAGATCGCCCGGTGCCCCGTTTGCCGCATCGCGGTGTGGAGCACTTACGCGGGTCTTGGCGAAATCCAGCGCTTCATTCGTGTGGGAACGCTCGACGATCCCGATCGCTTCCCGCCGGATATCCACATTTTTACGCTGTCGAAACAGCCGTGGGTGTTGCTGCCGCCGGGTGTGCCTGCCGTGGACGAGTATTACGAACGGGCGAAATACTGGCCGCAGGCGAGCATCGAACGCCGGCGCGCGATGCTTGAGCGTGCGGGGCGCTGACGTCGAAGCAGTTTGTCGTCATTCCCGCCTGCGCGGGAATGACCAATGGCGAAGTTGACGCAAGACAAATCAGAGCAGGCGCAACAACTCTTTCATCAGCGGCAAGCGACGCACACGCACGGCGCTCACCCGAAAGACCGCGTTCGCCAGCGCCGGCGCCGCCGACGGCATCGCGAGGAAACTTGCACCGGTCGGATCGTCCTCGCCCGGTACGGTAATCACTTCGACCGTCTTCGGCAGTTCCGCCATGCTGGCGAGCGGATAGTCCTTCCAGCTGCTCTGCTGCACCTTGCCATCCTTCACGGTGATGGCGAGGTTGAGCGCCGTGGAAAGCGCATCCAGCGTCGCTCCGGCAATTTGGCCTTCCAAACCTTTGGGATTGATCACGCGACCCACGTCGACCGCGCATACCACGCGTTCGATGGTGAGCTTTTCGCCCTGCATGGAGACTTCGACGGCGTGCGCGACATACGCGCCATCCACGTACCAGCAGGCGATGCCGAGTCCGTTGACTGAACGTAGCCAGTTCTTCCAGTTGATGCGGTCGGCGACCAGCTTCAACACGTTGGTGAGTCGTGCGGTATCGATCGCGCCGCCGCCTTGCAGTGGAACGAGTCGCGCATCGCCGATCAGGCGCAGGCGCGTATCGAGCGGATCTTCCTTGAGCGCATGTGCGATCTCGTCGATGAAGCAGTCGACGGCGAACGCGTTGGTGATGTGCGGCATGCCGCGATGCGGACCGCGCGGCAACGACGAGGCAAGACTGAACCAGTCGCTGCGATAGTCGGGTACGAAGCCTGCGGGCAGCTGATTGACGTCGACTTCGGAGGTCCAGAGCCGATCGCTCGACACACCGCGCCCCGTCTGCGCGGAAGCGCTGGCGACACGCTGGTTCCAGGCCAGGATGCGACGCTTGTTGTCGATGATGGCGTCGAACTGGTGCACGCAGCCGGAGCGGTAATAGTCGTGCGTGAGATCTTCGTCGCGCGGCCAGAACAAGCGCAGCGGCTTGTCGATGGCTTGAGCCAGCAATACGGCTTCTGCCACGTAGTCGTGATCGAGGCGGCGACCATAACCGCCACCGATGCGCGGCACGCGTATGTCGATCTGATCGGGCAGCAAGCCGGTGAGGCGCTGCACCACGGTCCACGCCTGCTGCGGCGACTGCGTGGGTACGTAAAGCGTGGCGCCGGTCTTGTCCAGGCGCACCAGGCAGTTCATCGGCTCGCTGGCGGCGTGCGCCAGCCAGGGCTGGTAATAGGTGGCATCGATGCGGCGTGCGGTTTTGCGGCGCGCTTTGTCCACGTCGCCGTCATCGCGTATGCGTGTCGTGGGCGCGCTGTCGCTGCCGAGCAGCGAGGTGGCCTGTTGTTCCAGCGCGGCAGTGCTTTCGCTGCCGCTGGCGCCGGGTTTCCAGCTCAGCTTCAGCGCGCGCCGGCCTTGCAGCGCTTGCCATGTCGTTTCGGCGATAACGGCTACTGCCGGCGCGATCACGGTTTGCCCGGGCGGCAACTTGGGATCGGGCTTGAGTTCGACCACCTTCAGCACCCCTTTGACGGCCATCGCAGCGCTGTAGTCTTTCTCGGCGATCTGTCCGTCCGGCCAGGGGCAATGCGTGAGCACGGCGACCACGGCGTCGCCAAAATGCTGATCGAACGAGTAGGGTGTCTGGCCCGTCACGATTTCGCGCGCGTCGACGTCGTCGGCCGGTTGGCCGATCAAGGTGTAGCGATCCGGCGTTTTCAGCGCGGGCGAATTCTGCGGTGGCGCGATTTTCGCGGCAGCTGCGGCGAGCGAGCCGTAGGTCAGGCGACGGCCGTCGGGCGATATCACCACGCCCTTTTCCGTGTGCAGACGATCTGCCGGCACGCCAAGCTGCTGCGCGGCAGCCTGCATCAGCAGCCAGCGCGCCAGTGCACCTGCCGAGCGCAGGTCGCGCCACGCGCGCGGCATCGAATTACCCGTGCCGCCCACTTGCTGGCCGTACATCCAGCGCGGCTCGCCGTTGCCGTTGGCGACGCCAAGACCCAGTGGTACGACGCGTACGCGTTGCCAGTCCGCATCCAGTTCCTCGGCGATGATGCGCGGCAATGACGTGGCCACGCCCGTGCCGGTGTCCGGATCGCGCGCGCCGATCACCACATCGCCGTCCGCATCGATGCGCACGTAAACGCCCAGGCCGTAAAGCGTGTCGCCGAGCATGTCCAGCGGCACCGGCGGCTCGGTGGCCAGCGCGGTGCGCACGCCCACGATCAGCGCGCCGGCGGTTCCAGCGAGCACCTGAAGAAAGCGACGGCGAGAGAGTTGCACGTCGACGCTCATGCCTTCGTTCCTTGTTTCATCGACGCGGCGGCGCGCTTGATGGCGCTGCGCACGCGTGTCTGGCAACCGCAACGGCAGAGGTTGGGCAGGGTATCGATGTCGCTGTCGGTGGGATCTTTGTGGCGCGTCAGCAGATCCATCGAGGCAATCAGCCAGCCCGGCGTGCAGTAGCCGCAACCGATGGCGTCTTCGTCGATGAACGCCTGTTGCAGCGGATGCAATCCGCCTTTGGCGTCGGCCAGGCCTTCGACGGTAACCACCTGCTTGCCGTCCAGCTTGCCCATCGGCACGCCGATGGCCGAGGTGGCCTTGCCATTCACCAGCACCAGATCCGCGCCGCCTTCACCGTGTTCGCCGCCGTATTTGGTGCCATCCAGGCGCAATACGTCGCGCAGGTACCACAGCAGCGGCATGTCCGGATCGCCGGTGTGATTGAAAAGCTCGCCGTTGATCAACAGATCGATCCCGGTGTGCTTGGCGACGGGGACGATATCGGCCTTGCGAGGTGCCGGCGCGGCGTGGTCTTGCGCCATCGATGGGTTCTCCTGAATACCTATCCCACCATTGTGGCATCGGCGCAAGAAATTAGGGGTGTACGGGCCTGAACAATCGTCGCCAGATCAGATAGACCGGAATGCCCGCCGCCATGATCGCCAGGCCGATGCCCGTATTGACGAGGCTGGTGCGCAGGCTCTGCACCACCACCAGGCCAATGGTGGCGATGAAGATCAACGGCAGCAGCGGATAGCCCGGCACCCGGAACGAGACGTCGCCCTTCTGCCGGCGCCGATACCAGAACAGCGTGCTGACGCCTACGGCGCAGGCGAGCCAGTCGCCGAAGGTGGCGTAATCGAGCAATTGCCCGTAGCTGCCCGACAGCACCAGCACGATCGACCAGCCGGTAAGCAGCAGCAAGGCGACATTGGGTGTGTGATGGCGCGGATGCAGCCGTCCCACGCTGGCGAAGAACAGGCCGTCCTCGCCCATCACCTGCAGCACGCGTGCACCCGCCACCAGGGTGATGTTGCAGAAGCCGAAGGTGGAGATGGCGATACCCACGGCGATCAGCCTGGCGCCCGTCGCGCCGAAGACCTTGCCCATGACATCCGCCGCCGGCGTCTGGCTGGCCGCCAGGCCGTCGTGGCCCAGCACGGCGAGATAGGCGATGTTGACCAGCGCATAGGCCACGATCACGCCTGCCATGCCCAGCGTCAGTGCGCGGGGCAGGGTGCGCTGCGGTTCGCGTACTTCACCGGCAAGGTTGTTGAGGTAGGTGAAACCCGAATAGGCGAACAGCACCGGCAGCGATGCCGACATGAACCCCACGCCATGCCGCGCGGGATCGTCCGCCAGCACCGACGTGCTGCCTGCGCCGGCCAGGAACAATCCGCACACCACCAGCACGGCGACCGCCAGCAGCTTCAGCAGCGTGAACAAATTCTGCATATGCGTGCCGAACTTCAATCCGAATAGATTGATGCCGGCGACCAGCACCAGCGCGCCGACCGCCAGCGGCGTGGCCATCGCCATCGGGAGACCGAACACGGAGGCGGCGTACTTGGCGAAGATCGTCGCGACAGCGGCCGTCGAGCCCGAATAAATCACCAGCAGCATGGTCCAGCCGAACAGGAAGCCGGCCAGGGGGCCGAAGGCTTCGCGCAAGTAAACATAGCTGCCGCCGGCATGCGGCCGGCGCGCACCGAGCTCGGCGTAGCAGAGCGCGCCGATCAGCGTCAGCACGCCGGCACCGATCCACATCAACAGCAACGCGAGTCCGGATTCGGTGCGTTGCGCGACGATAAACGGATTCAGGAATATCCCGCCGCCGATGATGCCCCCGATCACCACCAACGCGGCATCCCGCAAGCGAAGACTGCGCTGGTAACCCGCAACCGGTGATGTCATGAGAAGGTTCCTGGATTGGAAACCCGGAGCATGGCAATCGCGCGGTGCCACGGCAAGCGGCCGGCGCTGAGTCTTGCGTCGGGCAAGGCGATTTTTACCATGGCGTGCCGGTCCGCGCGCATCGCGTGTTCGGCCTAAAAGCTTGTGCAATCAGGATCGTGCAAGCGAGCGAGGCTCTCAAAGTTCCAGTTCGCCGCGAATGGTGGCAACGCAATCGCCGCCGATGGTAATGGCGCCGCTGGCCGGATCGCGGGCGACATCCACGTAGCCATCCCGATTCATTTCGCGCCCCTGGCTGGCGCGGTAACGCGAACCGTAGGGATGCGCGCCCCGATCAGTGAGGAAGGCCATGATCGCCGCATTGGCGCTGCCGGTGACCGGATCTTCCGGAATGTCGTCGGCCGGGCAGAATGCGCGCACTGCCATGGCGGCATCTTGTGCGCGCTCGGAACCGAACACGCTTACGCCGATGGCGCGGTATTTTCGACATAGGGCGGCGACGCTCGACAGATCGGGAACGAGGCCGCGCACCCGCGATGCGTCGCGCAGATCGCAGATGAGCCAATGAGGTCCGATGTCGACGAGGCGCAGCTGCCCGTCTTCCAATGCGCCTTGCAGCGCATCGCCGAGGATCCGGCGCAGTTCCTCATCGACGCGATGCACCCGCGCCGGCGGCGCTTGTACATGGATGCTCCGTTCGACGCCGTCGCCGTCGACGCGAATCGGCAACAGGCCCGCCGCGCACTCCTGAATCAACGCGTGTTTGGTGCGTGGCACGAGTCCGGCTTCGATCGCCGCATACGCGCTGCCGACGCTGGGGTGACCGGCGAACGGCAATTCCTGGCGCGGAGTGAAGATCCTCACGCGGTAATCCGCCTCGGGCGATGTGGGCGGCAACAGGAAGGTGGTTTCCGAAAGATGGGTCCAGCGGGCGAACGCACGCATCGTGTCGTCGTCGAGGCCGTCGCCATCGATCACCACCGCCAGCGGATTGCCTTTCAAAGGTTGGCGGGAAAACACGTCGAGCTGCATGAAGCGGCGTTTGGATGGCATGGCGATACCCGTTGTCGGCAAGCCCTGCATCGTATCCGTTGCGGCACGTGCGCGTATCGCCAAAAAGAAATCGGCCCGCACAGGACATGTGCGGGCCGATGATCAAGCGACAGACAACTCAGAATCCGCTGCGCAGGAACACATCCAGATTGGTTACGTCCAGCGAACCGATACCGGCGCCAGGGTTGTAGTGAGGCGCGCCGTAGTAGAACCAGTTGTCGCCGGCGCGCACGCTGTTGAAGGCCGAGAAGCGACCGTAGCCGAAGAAGTTCTGGATCGCGTAGATCTGCGGATTCCACAGACCGATGCGATGCCCCGTGCTCTGCCGCAACAGCGCCGTGATGCCATTGAGCTGCGGCGCCACGAAGCTGGTGCCGCCTTCACCGGCATTCAATCCGCCGTCGTAGGTGGAGACGTAGATGTAGCCCGTTTCCGGATCCGCGTTCAACGCCACATCCGGCACGTTGCGACCGGAGAAGTGGCTGGGCAGTTGCAAGAGCGTGGTCGGTCCCGCGCTGGGATCGTTGTACACCAGCGACTGCTTCGGCTCGCTGCGGCGAACACCGCTGGTGAAGTCCTGGTAGAACGGCTTGTGCCAGTACACGCTCACACCGCCACCACCGCCGACCGAGAACAAGTTGATCACGTTCGGGCCGATGTAGGTGTTGAAGTAGTTCTGGATGTAGTCCCAGCCCCAGACGCTTTCCTGCGAGATGGATTCGGTCGGGCCGGTGCCGAAGGCATAGCTGTACGGCGTGGTGGTGCCGCCGGCCGCCGTGATGAACGGATCGGATGCCGGCGAATCCACCGTCAGCGGCGCGGTGTAGTCGCCCGGTGCGGTGCCGGCTCCCAGGTCGCGCACGGTGTCGTACGCACCGGAATCGCCCGATGCCGCGAACAGCGACTGACCTTGCGCTGCCGCTTCCAGGAAGATGGCGTGGAAGGCACGCAAGTCGCCGGCGTCGCTGGTGTCGGTGTTGCTGGCACCCGCTACGTTAAGCGCCGCGAAATTGAAGATTTCCGGCAAGCCCCAACTGGTGGAAATGCTGTCGGCGATGTTGTCCGACACGGCCTGCGCGAACGCATCGACGTAGCCGTTGCCGGCGTTCGGTGCGTCATACACGAGGATGTTGGCGAACGGCGCAATGCCGCCGGACTGTTCCACGTCAATCGAGGTTTCGCCGCTGCCGCCGTCGATCGCGCCGCCACCGTCCACGTGCACCTGCGTAATGCGGTTGGGCTTGGTGGCAAGGCCGATATCCGACCAATAGGTTTCCGCATCGGCGGGGTAGAAATTCGACAGCGTCACGATGGCAACGGTGGAACCCTTGCCCACGACACCGTGTTTGTAGAGTGGATTGATGTCGTAGAAATTGGCCACGTCACCCACCGTGTATTCGCCCGGCACACCCGTAGCGGTGGGATTGCCGTTCGATCCGCCGGTGCTGGACGCCAGCGCGTGGGTCTTCGGCAGCTGCGTGCCGAGCGAAGTAAAGGCCGACGATGAAATGTGATGCGGGCGATACGTGAGTTCATTGCTCAGGCCGCTGGCGACATCCACCACGTCCGCGATCGCGGAGGGAATCTGCGGCGATGAAGTCGGCTTGTGGAAGCTGTGGCCGTTCTCGCGCGATACGTAGTTATGAACCGATGTCTGGAACAGCCGGTTGTACTGGCTCAAGCTGCCGCTGGTGCGAATGGCCAGGTGGCTGGGAAGCACTTCGCTGCTGATGCCTTGCTGCTTGAGCACGGATTGCACGCGTGCGATCGCATCGTCGGTAGCGCCGTACTGCGCGGCAAACTGGCTGGTGGTCAGGAACTGCTGATAATTCGGATTGCCTGGCGTGACGGTCTGCTTGATGAAATTCTCAAGTGCGGCCTGATTGCGCAGCTTGAGGACCAGGGTGACGTGGACCATCTGGTTTGCCGGAGCGGCTCCGGTATCGACGGCCGGAACAGCATTGGCCGCCATGGCTCCGGCGCTCGAACCGGCCAGCAGCAAGCCAAGAGATAACGAAAGCGACGTGCGGTGCAACTTCGCAAACATGGTGTTTCTCCTTGTCGTAGTCGAAACGGTTCGCTGAATCGACATGGCGTGGGAATGACACGCACGCACCCACGCCTGATCCGGCAAAAACCGTTAGGCGTTTAACTGAAGTCTCTGTCTTCCCGCGACGTCGTCCGTCTCCCCTGACGACTGCCGTTGCGCCGCTAAGTCAGCCTATAGCGCCGCCGAGTGACAGGAAAGTGCCGCGAATGCATGTCGGTTGGAACGATTTGCATGTAGGCCTAAATCGTTGATCCGTCTCCGGTTCGTGCGCCGACCATGCCCGGCGGCGAAGCCCTGGCGGCGCGTTGCGTCGCCGCATTTGGGATGATTCCAAGTCGATTGCGGCACAATAGAGGGGTTGCGCCCCGCGAGTGCAAGGCTCGCCGGGCTTTCATCCCCAGTCGAAGCAGCCGCCAATGACCACCATCAAGCAAGACGATCTGATCCAGTCCGTCGCCGACGCACTCCAGTACATCAGCTACTACCACCCCGTCGACTACATCACCAACCTCGCCAAAGCCTACGAACGTGAAGAATCGCCCGCCGCCAAGGATGCGATGGCGCAGATCCTGATCAATTCGCGCATGGCCGCCGAAGGGCATCGCCCGCTGTGCCAGGACACCGGCATCGTGACGGTCTTTCTCAAGGTGGGCATGAATGTGCGCTGGGATGCGACCATGAGCCTGGAAGACATGGTCAACGAAGGCGTGCGTCGCGCCTACAACCATGCCGACAACAAACTGCGCGCCAGCGTGCTGGCCGATCCGGCGGGCAAGCGCAGCAACACCAAGGACAACACGCCGGCGGTGATCAACGTGTCCATCGTGCCGGGCGACACCGTCGATGTGATCGTCGCGGCCAAGGGCGGCGGTTCCGAGGCGAAATCCAAGTTCGCGATGCTCAACCCCTCCGATTCCATCGTCGACTGGGTGCTCAAGACCGTGCCGACCATGGGCGCCGGCTGGTGTCCGCCCGGCATGCTGGGTATCGGCATCGGCGGTACCGCCGAGAAGGCGATGCTGCTGGCGAAAGAAGCGCTGATGGAAGAGATCGATATCCAGGATCTGATCGCGCGCGGCCCGAAGAATCGCGCCGAGGAATTGCGCATCGAGCTGTACGAAAAGGTCAATGCGCTCGGCATCGGTGCACAGGGCCTGGGTGGCCTGACCACCGTGCTCGACGTGAAGGTGAAGGATTACCCGACGCACGCGGCCAATCTGCCGGTGGCGATGATCCCCAATTGCGCGGCGACACGCCACGCGCACTTCACGCTGGACGGTTCCGGCCCGGTGATGCTCGATCCGCCCTCGCTGGAAGACTGGCCCAAGCTCACCTACGACTCGTCCAAGGGTCGCCGCGTCAACCTCGACACCGTGACACGCGAGGAAGTCGCCAGCTGGAAACCGGGTGAAGTGCTGCTGCTCAACGGCAAGCTGCTCACCGGCCGCGATGCCGCACACAAGCGCATGGTCGACATGCTGAACAAGGGCGAGAAGCTGCCGGTGGATTTCAACGGTCGCTTCATCTATTACGTCGGCCCGGTCGACCCGGTGCGCGACGAAGTGGTGGGTCCGGCCGGCCCGACCACTGCCACGCGCATGGACAAATTCACCGAGCAGGTACTGGCGCAGACGGGCCTGCTGGGCATGGTCGGCAAGGCCGAGCGCGGTCCGGCGGCCATCGATGCGATCAAGAAGCATCAGTCGGTGTACCTGATGGCGGTCGGTGGCGCTGCGTACCTCGTCTCGAAGGCGATCAAGGCCAGTCGCGTGCTGGCGTTCGAGGATCTGGGCATGGAGGCGATCTACGAGTTCGAGGTCAAGGACATGCCCGTGACCGTGGCCGTGGATTCGGCGGGTACCTCGGTGCACAAGACCGGCCCGCGCGAGTGGCAGGCGAAGATCGGCAAGATCCCCGTCTTAGTTGAATAAAGCGATGCGCGCAGCGCATGCGTT
>NZ_QRBF01000002.1:307740-566309 GCF_003363265.1 Dyella psychrodurans
GGTTGGCTTCCAGCCCCCCAAAGAACCTCGCTTCGAACTATTTCTATCGCGAGATTGCCCCCTCACCCCAGCCCTCTCCCCGGAGGGGAGAGGGAGTAGGTTGCCGTATGAGTAGAGAGAGCAGGGTTGGTGGCGTTTAGCCGTCCAAACCCATATTCCCAATCACCGGTTGCATTCCGGCTGATGCAGCGCAACACTGGCAGGATTGTTTTCCCCGCAACCCTGACAGAGAAACCGTGACCTCCAACGCCTCCGCGCCGCTTTCCGCCGGCGCTCCCTGGATCGTGATGAAGTTCGGCGGCACCAGTGTCGCCACCTTGCCTCGTTGGCAGAACATCCGTGAGCTGGTTGCCAGCCGTCGTGCCGAAGGCGCGCGCGTGCTGGTGGTCGTGTCCGCGCTCACCGGCATCACCGACGCACTCAAACAACTGTGCGCGCAGGAAGACAAAAGCAAACGGATCGAGGCTGCGAAGATGATCGCGCAACGTCATTATGACCTGCTCGATCACATGCAGCTGGCGGTTCCCGATACGCTCGCGGTGCGCCTCACCGAGTTGGCGCGATTGGCCGAAGAAGGCCCGGCCGTGCTTGGCGAACTGGCGTGGTCTGCCCTGATGCAGGCGCATGGCGAGCTGATGTCGAGCGCACTCGGCGCGGCCTTTCTCAGCCACAGCGGATTGCCCACCCAGTGGGTGGATGCGCGCGATTGTCTCGCTGCCGTGGCGCTGCCGAATCAGAACGAGCGCACCAAGCTGCTGTCGGCGATGGTCGAGGCCAAGCCCGATCCTGCGTTGAACACGCGCCTGGCCAAACTCGGCGAGGTGTTCATCACCCAAGGCTTCATCGCGCGCGAATCGCAGGGCCGCACGGTGCTGCTTGGTCGCGGTGGGTCGGATACGTCCGCGTCCTATTTCGGCGCGTTGCTGAAAGCGCAGCGCGTGGAAATCTGGACCGACGTCGCCGGCATGTTCACCGCCAATCCGCGTCAGGTGCCCGGTGCGCGCCTGCTGCAGAAACTCGACTACGAAGAAGCCCAGGAAATTGCTTCGACGGGTGCGAAAGTGCTGCATCCGCGCTGCCTGTCGCCGCTGCGCGAACCGCGCGTGCCGATGCTGATCAAGGACACCAATCGGCCCGAGCTCGAGGGCACCGTGATCGGCCCCGAAGTGCGCGAGCATGCGCCGAGCGTGAAAGCGATCAGCGCACGCAAGGGCATCACGCTGGTGTCGATGGAATCGGTAGGCATGTGGCAGCAGGTCGGCTTCCTGGCCGACGTGTTCGCGCAGTTCAAGCAGCATGGCCTCTCGGTGGACTTGATCAGTTCGGCCGAAACCAACGTCACCGTATCGCTCGATCCTACGGAAAACCTGCTCGATTCCGATGCGGTCGCCGCGCTTGCCAGCGACCTGGCCAAGGTATGTCGCGTGAAAGTCATCGCACCTTGCGCGGCGATCACGCTGGCCGGTCGAGGCATGCGTTCCATGCTGCATACCTTGTCGGGCGTGTTGGCGGAATTCGGTCAATTGCGCGTGCATCTGATCTCGCAATCGTCGAACAACCTCAACCTCACCTTCGTCGTGGACGAGAGCGTGGTGGACGATCTCATTCCGCGCCTGCACGAAATGCTGATCGCCGCGGGCGCGCTGCGCACCGACGACAGCGCGTTGTTCGGACCCAGCTGGCAAAGCCTGTATGGCAGTGGCGAAGTGGTGGCTGCCGGCGATGCCTGGTGGCGTACGGAATCTCGCGATCGGCTGCTGCAACTGGGTGCCGAAGCGACGCCGCGCTATGTCTATCACATGCCTACGGTGCGTCAGCAGGCACGCAACCTGAAAACGCTTGCTGCGGTGGATCGCCTGCACTACGCGGTGAAGGCGAACACACACCCTGCAATCCTGCGTGCCCTGGCCGAAGAAGGGTTCGGCTTCGAGTGCGTGTCGCCGGGCGAGTTGAAAGCCGTGATGGCGGCCGTTCCCGAATCGGCGCCGCTGCTGTTCACCCCTAACTTCGCGCCGCGCGAGGATTACGCGTGGGCTTTCGGCACGCGCGCCACTGTTTCGCTCGATTCGCTCTATCCGTTGGAACATTGGGGCGAGGTTTTCCGCGGGCGCGAAATCGTACTGCGCGTGGATCTCGGTCGCGGCCTTGGCCATCACGAGAAAGTGCGTACCGGCGGCAGCGGCAGCAAATTCGGCTTGCCGGTGGACCAGATCGACACGTTCCTTCGCCTTGCAGATACGCACAGCGTGACGGTGCGCGGTCTGCACGCGCATCTGGGCTCGGGCATTCTCGACGACAAGCACTGGGGCGAGGTGTACGGCCAGTTGGCCAGCCTCGCCGAGCGTATCGGCAGCGTCGCTTTCCTCGATATCGGCGGCGGTCTGGGCGTGCCCTCGCATCCGGGCGAAGCGCGACTCGACGTCGCGGCGTTGGACGAGGTGTTGCGCAAGGTCAAGGCTGCCTATCCGCACTACAAGTTGTGGATGGAGCCCGGCCGCTACCTGGTGGCCGACGCCGGCGTGCTGCTCACCCGCGTCACGCAGCAGAAGGGCAAGGGCAGCTGGCGTTATCTCGGCGTGGACACGGGCATGAACAGCCTGATCCGCCCGGCGCTGTACGACGCCTGGCACGAAATCGTCAATCTCACCCGTCTCGATGAGCCGGCGACAGCGCTGTACCAGGTCGTGGGCCCCATTTGCGAAAGCGGCGACGTGATCGGTTCCGATCGCCGGCTGCCCGAGGCGAAGGAGGGCGACGTGGTGCTGATTGCCCAGGCCGGTGCCTACGGGAAAGTCATGTCCTCGCCGTACAATCTGCGGGATGAGGCGGAAGAGATCATCCTCGACTGATGCTCCACGCTTTTCCCTCTCCCCTTTGGGGAGAGGGTAGGGTGAGGGGACGCTCTTGCGGTAACGCAAAATCAAAAGGGGTTTGATGGGGCTTTATCGCAAGAGCAGCCCCTCATCCCGACCTTCTCCCCGGAGGGGAGAAGGAGCAAAGCGAGGGAGTCGTGTTTCAGGATGAAACGCTTGCATGTAGATCGTGCGCGGGGATTGCGCAGAAATATGACCGACGCTGAGCACCTGCTTTGGCGCCATCTGCGCAATCGCCACTTCTCAGGATGGAAATTCCGCCGACAGCATGAAATCGATCGCTACATCGTCGACTTCATCTGTCCAAATGCTCTCCTGATCGTGGAACTGGACGGCGGGCAACATGCGGAATTGATGGCAGAGGATGCCGATCGCACATCTCGACTCGAAGGAATGGGTTACCGTGTGCTGCGTTTCTGGAACAATGACGTTTTGACGAATACGGAAGCGGTGCTTGAGGTGATTTTGGAGGCTTTGGCAAGAGCGGCCCCTCACCCCAGCCCTCTCCCCAGAGGGGAGAGGGAGTGAAGCGCAGTGTGGCTCTGCTTCCTCTCCCCTTTGGGGAGAGGGCTGGGGTGAGGGGCGACGCTCGCGACAAGTTAGAAATAGATCCGGAGCATTTCGAGTGACCCACCCGATCCAACCCCGCCTGACCCAAGTCTTCCGCTTCGTGCGTTGCACGTACGCCCATGGCGTCGCGGAGCTGGTCTATGCCTTCGACCACGGCGAGGAACTGATCGAACGCGTGCGCTTTCCTGCGGCACCTGCCGTGACAGCCGAGCGCAAGCATGCCTTCGAAGCGGCGTTGAAACTTCTGCACCTGATCGCCGGCATCAGCTATTACAAAGCCGGTGTTCCGCCCAAGATCGAGCTTTCCAACGGTCCGCTGGACGATGCCACCGCGGATTTGCTCGAGGCCCTGTACCTGCATGGTCTTGCCGAATTCGCGTATCGCAACGGCCTGGACCTGCGCGGGCGCATCGCGTTTCCGCGTTCCGGCGAGCCTTCCGGCATGGTCAAGGCGGCGACTCTGCATCTCCCCGAGCGCACACTCGTTCCCATCGGCGGCGGCAAGGATTCGCTGGTCGCTGTCGAAGCGATCAAACACATCGGAGGCCAGGCAACGGCCGTGTGGGTGGGCAATTCGCCCTTGATCGCCACGTGCGCCGAACGCACGGGATTGCCCACGCTCAATATTCAGCGCGAACTGGCTCCGGGCTTGTTCGAGCTCAATCGGCTCGGCGCATGGAATGGACATATTCCGGTGACGGCGGTGAATTCGGCGGTGCTCGCTGTCGCGGCGATTCTCTACGGCTACGACAGCATCGCCTTCGCCAACGAACGTTCCGCCTCCGCCGCCACGCTGGAATACGACGGTCAGCAGGTGAACCACCAGTGGAGCAAGGGCTACGCCTTCGAGCGCTTACTGGGTGACTGGCTGCACACGCATGTGGCGGCCGATCTCCATTACTGCTCGCTGTTGCGTCCTTACTCCGAGCTTGCGATTACGCGCGCATTCGCCAAGCTCACGCCGTACTTCGACGTGTTCTCCAGCTGCAATCGCAATTTCAAGATACTGGGCCCCAAGCCGGCGGATCGCTGGTGCGGCGAATGCCCCAAATGCCATTTCGTGTTCCTCGCACTTGCGCCGTTTCTGCCCAAGCCGCGCTTGCTGGCCATCTTCGGCCGCAACGTGTTGGATGACGAAGCGCAAACCGCAGGTTTCGATGCCTTGCTGGAATACCACGACCACAAACCGTTCGAATGCGTGGGCGAGGGTGCCGAGGCGCGCGCCGCGATGTATGCGTTGAGCCAGCGGCCGGAGTGGCAGGAAGATGCCATCGTTGCGCGTTTCCGCAGCGAGATCCTGCCGCAGCTCGATGTCGCCGAGCTGGCGCTGGAGCCTTGGTTGAAGCCCGCGGGCGATCATCGCGTACCCGAGCGGTTGCAGCCGGCGCTCGCGGCGATCGGTTGACATGCGTATCGCCGAACTTGCCGGGCAGCGCGTAGCGATCTGGGGTTTCGGGCGCGAAGGGCGCGCCGCGATCCGCGCCTTGCGTCGTCGTGCTCCGGAGCTGTCGCTCGCTTTGTATTGCAGCGAAGCGGAAGCGCCCGACGCGCAAACATTCGACGCCGCGTTACGCGTGTACGCGCACGAGCCGGATGCCATCGCGCTCAGCGCGTACGACGTGGTGATCAAATCGCCCGGCATTTCCGCCTACAAACCGGCGATTCTCACCGCACAAGCGCAAGGCACGCGTTTCATATCCGGTACGGCACTGTGGTTTGCGGAAAATCCGCAAGCGCGCGTCGTCGCCGTGACGGGTACCAAAGGCAAGAGCACCACCACGGCGCTGCTTGCGCACCTCGCCCGTGCTTTAGGTGTGCGCACCGCGCTGGCGGGAAATATTGGCCTGCCTTTGCTCGAACTGCTCGATCAACAAGCCGATCTATGGGCGATCGAGCTTTCCAGTTTCCAAACCGGCGAAGCCGGAGCGATGGAACTTGGCGTCATCACCAGCTTGTACGAGGAGCATCTCGACTGGCACGGTTCGCGCGAACGCTACGTTGCCGACAAGCTCAAGTTGGCTGATGCGGCGCAACAGTTGCTCGTCAATGCGGAGCAACCATCGTTACTGGAAAAAACGGCTACCCATCCGCATCGCCAACTGTTTGGCAACCTGGACGGTTGGTATGTGGCGGACGGGTTCATTCGTCGCGGCGAAGCATCGGTGCTGGCGCTGGACAAGCTTTCCGTTCCCGGCCTGCACAACGCACTGAATGCCTGCGCGGCGTTGGCTGCGCTGGAGATCATGGGTTTCGACGCCACTGCGGCAGTGCCGGCGCTTTCCAGTTTCGAGGCATTGCCGCATCGCTTGCAGCCCTTGGGCGAACGCGATGGACTGCAGTGGATCAACGATTCCATCAGCACCACGCCGCTGGCGACCATCGCCGCACTCGACAGTTTGCGCGGCCGCGAAGTCACTGTGATCGTTGGCGGGCATGATCGCGGCCTCGACTGGTCTCCCTTCGTGCAGGCCGTTGCCGCGCGTTCGGCGTTGCGCATCGTGACGCAGGGCGCGAACGGTCCGCGTATCGCTGCAGCGTTGCGTGCGAGCAAATCCGAGATTCCACTCGGCGACGTCGACAAGCTTGACGATGCCATCGAGATGGCGCGCACCATTACACCGGAAAGTGGCGTTGTGCTGCTTTCACCGGGGGCTCCTAGTTTCGATCAGTTTCACGACTACGCAGAACGTGGTCGGCGTTTCGCCGAAATGGCTGGATTCGACGACAAAGCCATGGCCGGTATCGCTGGATTGGGCATCGCCTGATAACTGGCTACGCAGGTAGCCGCTTTCCGTCTTTCATTTTGAGCAGCTTGGCGACGAGTTGCATCGAAGCATGCCTTGAGCCTGCGGTTTGCAAGCGTGACCCCTCGCCCAGACCCCTCCCCGGAGGGGAGGGGTCTTAAGCTGCTGCGTTACCAGATCTTCACGCGATCATCTGGTGCGAGATAAAGCTTTTCGCCCGGCTTCACATTGAACGCGTCGTACCAGCCGTCGATGTTGCGCACCGTCTGTGCGCGGAAGTTCGCGGGCGCATGCACATCGGTGGCAAGGCGTTGGCGCAGGGCGGCGTCGCGGATCTTGGAGCGCCAGGCCTGGCCGAAGGCAAGCAAGAAGCGCTGGTCTCCGGTGAGGCCATCGATGACCGGAGCTGGCTTGCCGCCGAGTGATTTGTGATAGGCGGCATAGGCCACGGTAAGGCCGGATACGTCGGCGATGTTTTCGCCCAGCGTCTGCTGACCATTCACATGCAGGCCGGGCAGCGCCTCGTACTGGTCGAACTGCTTGACCAGCTTTTGCGTGGCTTCCTGGAAGTGGGCAGCGTCTTGCGGCGTCCACCAGTTTTCAAGCTTGCCCTGTGCATCGAAATCGGCGCCGGTGTTGTCGAAGCTATGGCTGATTTCATGACCGATGATTGCACCGATTGCACCGTAGTTGGCAGCGGCATCGGCACTCGGATCGAAGAACGGCGGCTGCAGAATGGCGGCGGGGAAGTTGAGTGCGTTTTGCAGCGGCAAGTTCACCGCGTTCACGGTTTGCGGCGTCATCCACCACTCACCACGGTCGATCGGCTGATGCAGTTTGGCGAGCTGGTGCTGATATTCCAGCGCCACCGAGCGTTCGTGATTGCCGAGCGGATCGTCCGCCTTGATGTCCAGCGTGGCATAGCTGCGCCAGGTCTCCGAATAGCCCACGCCTACACGCAGGGTTTGGAGCTTCTCCTTGGCCTTGGCGCGTGTCGCTGGCGTCATCCATGACAACGTATCCACGCGGTCGGCGAAGGCAGCGATGATGTTCTTCACCATGGCTTCCATCTTCGCCTTCGACGAGGCCGGGAAGTATTGCTTCACATAGATCTGGCCCACTGCATCGCCGAGATCGGTATTGGTCGCGGCGACGGCGCGCTTCCAGCGTTGCTGCTGCTTGGGCGTGCCCTGCAGCGTGGTGCCATAGAAATCAAAGCTGAGGTCCGCATACGCTTTCGGCAGCAGCGGTGCGGACTGGTCCAATGCGTGGAAGCGCAGGTACTGCTTCCAGGTATCAAGCGGCTCGCTGGCTACCAGTGCGGCAAGGCCGGTGGTGGCGGAGGGTTGCCATACATCGATGTGCTCCTGATCACCGAGGCCGGCGGCCTTGAAGTAGGCCATCCAGTTCAGTCCAGGTGCTTTCTGTGCGAAGTCCTGCATGCTCCACACATTGTTGGCCTTGTGCACATCCTGGCTGTCCACCAGGCTTTCCTGTGCCTGCGCGATCTTGGTTTCCAGGGCAATGATTGCCTTGGCTTGAGCATCCGCATCCGGTGTGCCAGCGAGCTTCAGTAGAGCAGTGACATAGTTCGCGTACTTCGCACGTGCATCCGCCATTTCCTTGTCCTGCGACAAGTAGTAATCGCGGCTTGGCATCGCAATGCCACCCTGCATCAGGTAGGCCATCGGACGATCGGGGTCTTCCAGACCTTGCGTTACGAACAGGCCGAACAAATTTTCAGTATGGAAATTAGTGTCGTTGATGGGGTCGACATCGGCGCGCTGTTCGCTGCCGAGCACGCTGGCCAGATCGTCGTGTGTCTTGATCGCATCGATCCGCGCGAACCGATCTTTCAGTGGAGCGAGTCCATGCTGCTCGATCGCGGCCTCGTTCATATAGGCGGCGTAGTAATCGGCGATCTTGCGCTCATTGCTGCTGGCGGCGGGATGCTGCTTGGCGACGTTCTGGATCAGGTTGGCCGTGCGTTTCTCGGCCAGCTCATACACTTTCAAGAAGGTGCCGGTGCTGGAGCGGTCAGCCGGGATCTGCGCCGTTTTCAACCACGTGCCGTTGGCGTAGTCGAAGAAATTGTCACCCGGCCGGATGGTGTGATCGACGCCGGACAGATCGATGCCGATGTCCGGTCCTGGGTGGGTATGAGTGGCGGGATCGGCACCGAATGCGGCAGGTGCCGCCATCAGGGTGGTGGCACTTCCAAATATTGCCGCCGTGAGAATCCGTCTAAACCGCTGCATGGCGATCACCTGTCTGTGGGAAAGATTTCTCCACCTTAGACCGCGGCGGCAGCCTTGTGAGCATGACTTTTGGGCTAGTCGATGCATGCCTCGATCGACTCCCTCTCCCCTTTGGGGAGAGGGCTGGGGTGAGGGGGCAATCTTGCCCAAAGGCAACATTTGTACTTACAGCAAAAAAATCTGAAACCTGCTTGCTCGGATGTATTTTTCGGCAAGCGTGGCCCCTCACCCCAACCCTCTCCCCGGAGAGGAGAGGGAGTGACGATAAGGGAACGCGTATCAGCGTCCTAGCAGTGCGATTTCTGCCAATGCCGTCGGCGCTTCGTTATCGAAGCGGAACCGGTAGTAACGGTGCTGCCCAGGGTTGCCGATATCGAAAGCCCGAGTCTGGCGTGCCCAAGGGAATCGCTCGTTCTTGCGCGTTTCCAGCACCGTCCAGTGTTGCCCATCGTCGGAGGCTTCCAGCGTCCAGTCGGAAGGCGCCTGTGCTTGCGTGGCCGAGGTCAACGTATACATCGCCACGGTGCGCGGTTGCAGGAATTGCCAACTCACAATGGACTGCGCGCGTGGCAATGGCGCTTCGGTGTCGCTGCTGTGATCGAACAGCGCGTTGAGATTGGAAATCTCGGGTTCGCTGCGGGGCGTCCCCTGTCCAGGGCCAACCAGGTCGTGCATGGGCGAGGGCGCGCCTGTGGTGGACAGCGAGGGTGGCAACGCCTGTTCGTCGCTTCCCCAGCGGGATGGCTTCGGTCCCATGGTGAAATCCAGCGTCGCTCCCTCCGCAAGCAACGCATGCGGCAAGGTGAGCTTGTTCCACGGCTGGCCATTGACGCGCAGGCTTTGGACGTAACGATTGGTATCGCTGACCTCGAGCGCGTTGATCACGATGTGCTTGCCGTTTTCCAGCGCGATATCCATATGCGGAAAATACGGCGCGCCGATCACGTATTCCGGCGTACCCATGCGCAGCGGATAGAAACCCGCGGCACTGAAGAGCCACCAGCCCGACATCTCGCCGTTGTCTTCATCGCCCAAATACCCCTGGCCAATCTCGCTGCCCAGGTAGAGACGCGAGAGCACATCGCGCACCTTGTCTTGCGCCTTCCACGGTTCACCCGCGTAGTCGTACATGTAGATGATGTGATGCGACGGCTGATTGCTGTGGCCGTACTGGCCCATGCGTACCGCCTGCGCTTCGCGCATCTCGTGGATCGGTTCGCCGTAGCCGCCGACGTGGTAGATGCCGGGCGTCGCGAAAAACTGATCCAGTTTGGCGGCCAACTCGGCGCGTCCGCCGTACAGGGCGGCCAGTCCGGCGCCATCCTGTGGTGCGTGGAACGCCATGTTCCATCCATCGGTTTCGGTGTAATCGTCGCCCCAACGGAGCGGATCGAAATTCTGTTTGGTATAGCGCCACTGTCCGCTCGCATCGCGACCGACGAAGAAGCCGATGCCGGGATTGAACAGGTTGACGTAATCCAGCGCGCGATCGAGGAAGTAGTGGGCGTCGACGGCGTATTGCGCGTTGTACGGATCGCTTGCGTCGTGTTGTTTGGCCAGCGCCTCGGCGAGGTTGCCGATGGCGAAGTCGGCAATATAGCCGTCCATCGACCAGGAAAATCCTTCCTTGATGCCGGTGTCGGTGTAGCCGTTGAAGATCGAACGTTGCAGACCTTTGCGTCCCGTGCCGGCCAGAGGGCTGACGACGGTCGCGTCCTTGAGCGCCGCCTGATAGAACGAACTCACATCGAAGTTATGCACGCCTTTCAGCCACGCATCGGCGAAGGCCACATCGGCGCTGGTACCGACCATCAGATCGGCATAGCCGGGCGACGACCAGCGTGCGATCCAGCCGCTGTCGCGGTATTCCTGCACGAAACCATCGATCATCGTGCCCGCTTGCTGCGGCATCAGCAGCGTGTAGAGCGGCCATGCCGTGCGATAGGTATCCCAGAAGCCGTTGTTGACGAACACCTTGCCGTTCACGATGCGCGCGCCGGTGTGCGTGGGCGTATCGGTGCCGACTTCGGGCGAGAACGGACTGGCATATTGATACACCGGCTTGTCGACCGTGCCGGTGTTTTCATAGGCCGAGTTGGGATACATCAGCAATCGGTACAGGTTGGAGTACAGCGTGACTCGTTCGTCGCGGCTGGCGCCTTGCACTTTCACGATGCTGAGCTGTTTGTCCCAGATCTGTTGCGCTTTGTCGCGCACGTCGTCGAAGCTGTCGTGCGCACCGATTTCCATGGCGAGATTGCGCTTGGCCTGATCCAGGCTGATCAGCGACGTCGCCATGCGCACGTTCACCGTTCTGTTCTTGGACGTGTCGAAGCCGAACCACGCCGTGACATGATCGCGGCCCTCGCCCGTCAAGCGGCCGCTCTCGCTGACGGCTTGATCGACGGTGGCATAGAAGAACAGCCGCGTCGCACCGGTCGATAATCTGCTCTTTACGTCGGAATACCCGCTGAAGCTGCGGTGCGCAGGATCAAGCGTGATGCTTCCCTCATCCGTGCGATTGTCGAACACCAGCTGGCCGCGTTTGCCGGGGAACGTGAAGCGAAGCGCGGCGGCGTGATCGGTGGGTGTCATCTCGCCGACGATGCCGTTGTCGAACGTCACCTTGTAGTAGTGCGCGTGCGCGATTTCGTTGGCGTGGCTGAAGCTCAGCGCCCGTGCGGCGCGATTGGCACTGGGCGCGCCGCTGGCGACGGCGGCGGGCATCAGCTGGAAGGTCTGCCGATCGCCCATCCACGGACTGGGTTCGTGCGAGAGCGAAAAGGCTTCGATGCGCGGTCGGTTGTTCGCATCGTTGCGCTCTTGGTATTGGTACATCCAGTCCGAGCTTGCATCGGTCACCGGTGCCCAGAAATTGAAGCCGTGCGGCAACGTTACAGCGGGAACGTTGTTGCCGCGCGAGAATACGTAGCCGGAGTTTGTGCCGCGCAGCGTATAGACATCATCGCTGGGATGTTGGTCCGAAGTCTGTTGGGGCGCAGGGCCGATGCGCAGATCGTCGAGAAAGCCCTCGAAGTGTGCCCCAGGGCCGTTGTGCTCAAGCACGATATGCCGAATGCGGCGGCCGTTGGCAACGTGCCCGATGTCGACCGACAGCTTGTTCCATTGATTGACGTAGACGGTGCGGCTGGCACCGAGCGCGTTCGCATTGGCGGGAATGCGATGCTGGTCTCGCGCATCCGTGGCGGAAAGGCGGCTGCCGTCGTCGAAGACGAGATCGATCGCCACATAGGTCGACGGATCGCGCAAATCGTTCGCAACGATGCAGGGGAAGAGCAGGTACGAAAGCTGCGTATCGGCCTGGACGGGTATATCCACATCAAAGACCGCGGCTCCCTGCTTGCCGCCCGCGTCGCCGTGATAGTGCAGCGAGTGCAGACCGCTGAAGCCGACGCCGGGTTTGGCGGTATACGCATCGGCCGCCGAGGGGCCGCCGCCAACCTCGATGGCGAATGCGTCGCCGGCGTGGCTGGCGATCGGCGCGGGTTCGCCGGCTTCGAAAGAGCGATAGAACGTGTCGTTCTGATCCGCGCAGACCAGTGTCGTGAACAGGGCGAGTGCCGCGAAGATGAAGTTTTGGCGAAAAAGCCGTTTCGTGTTGCCTGGTGCCTTGTGCATCTGTCACCCCTGTCGGGTCGTGCCGAGTACGACCGGTCGGAACGCGCGGAAATCGGGATTTGAATCGATCTAAATCACGAGTGTCAAACCGCAGCGCAGCATGCCATTTCTTGCGCTTCGTGGCCGGTCGGGGTATGTCGATATCGGTGCGGCTCGTTCGACGTTAGGTAGGGAGAGGCGGCCGCTCGCCATGTTGCAACCCATGCAGGAGAGATAATGACAACCGCTTCCACCGGGCAGGCCCCTCACGTTGCCATGCACCCGGATCGCCGATGGCTGGCCTTGATCGTGCTGTGCCTGGGCGTGCTGATGATCGTGCTGGATACCACCATCGTTAACGTCGCGCTTCCGTCGATCAAGACGGATCTGCACTTCGGCGACACGGCGCTGGCCTGGGTGGTCAATGCGTACATGCTCACTTATGGCGGTTTTCTGTTGCTGGGCGGCAGGCTGGGCGACCTTTACGGACATCGTCGCTTGTTCCTGATCGGCATCGCGTTGTTTACGTTGACGTCGCTCGCGTGCGGCTTGTCCACGACGCAGTTGGCGCTGGTGGTGGCGCGTAGCGTTCAGGGGTTGGGCGGCGCCGTTGTGACGGCCGTGGCCTTGTCGCTGATCATGGATCTGTTCACCGAGCCTGCGGATCGCGCCAAGGCGATGGGCGTTTACGGCTTCGTATGCGCGGGAGGCGGCAGCCTCGGCGCGATGCTCGGCGGCTTGCTCACCAGCACGTTGAGTTGGCATTGGGTGTTTCTGGTGAATCTGCCGATCGGCGCGGCGGTGATGGTGATGTCGTTGCGTCTGTTGCCGGCGGCACCCGGCACCGCGGCTTCGCGTCACCTGGATGTATTCGGCGCGTTCACCGTGACGGCTGCATTGATGCTGGCGGTGTACGCCATCGTCAATGGCAGCCAGAGCGGGTGGTTGTCGACGCGCACGCTGAGCGAACTGGCGATAGCGCTTGCGTTGCTGCTTACGTTTTTCTGGATCGAAACGCGCGTGCACGTGCCGTTGATGCCTCTGCGGCTGTTCAAGCTGCGCAATCTCGCTGTGTCGAATGTGGTGGGCGTGTTGTGGGCCGCCGCGATGTTCGCCTGGTTCTTCCTGTCGGCGTTGTACATGCAACTGGTGCTGGGTTACGGGCCGATGGAAGTGGGGCTGGCGTTTCTGCCCGCCAACCTGATCATGGCGGTGTTTTCGCTGGGGCTGTCGGCCAGGCTGGTGATGCGTTTCGGCATCCGTCGTCCGTTGGCGGCGGGATTGGTGTTGGCGACGTGCGGGCTGCTGCTGTTTTCGCGTGCGCCGGTGTCGGGGCATTTTCTTCCCGACATTCTGCCTGGCATGGTGTTGCTGGGGCTCGGCGCGGGTATCGCTTTCAATCCCGTATTGCTGGCGGCGATGAGCGACGTGGGGCCTTCCGAGTCGGGACTGGCCTCAGGCGTGGTCAACACCGCTTTCATGATGGGCGGCTCGCTCGGGCTTGCGGTGCTCGCCAGTCTCGCCGCGGCACGCACGCAGGCGTTGCAACTGGCGGGTGGCACGCAAAGTTTCGCGCTGGCGGGTGGTTATCAATCGGCGTTTCTGGCCGGTGCCTGCTTCGCTGCACTCGCTGCCTTGCTCGGGGCGGTGCTTCTGCGCACCAGGCATGAAGGTGTTGGCGAGCAGGTTGTGGCCGTGGAGTGATCGGTACGCATTATTCGGCGTTGGCATCAATCGGAACGGAGGCAAGCATGAGTCACGAAGTGGTTTCGCGCGAAGCATGGCTGGAGGCGCGCCGCGCCCTGATGATCAAGGAAAGAGAACACATGCGTCTCGGCGATCAGTTGAATGCCGAACGGCGCGCGCTGCCCTGGGTGAAGGTCGACAAGCACTACGAATTCGATGCTCCGTCGGGAAAGCGGACGCTCTCGGACCTTTTCGATGGGCGAAGCCAACTGTTCGTCAAGCATTACATGCTGGGTCCGGGGCAGCAGCACCATTGCGTGGGTTGCGCGCTGGAAGTCGATCATCTGGAGGGCATTCTGGTGCATCTTCAGAACCACGACCTTTCGTACGTGGCCATTGCGCGCGCGCCGATCGAAGAGATTGAAGCGCTGCGTTCGCGCATGGGTTGGCGTTTTCCGTTTGCCTCCTCGTATCGCAGCGATTTCAATTACGACTTCAACGTGTCGTTCAAGCCGGAGCAAGTTCAGGCGAAAAAGGCTTTCTACAACTTCCGCGAAACCGATCCCGGACTGGAAGATCTGTCGGGCGACAGCGTTTTCTACAAGAACGAGAAAGGCGAGATTTTTCTCACCTATGCCGCATTCGGTCGCGGTTGCGAGATGTTCCTGGGAATCTATCCGTTCCTGGATGTCAGCCCGAAGGGGCGGGCGGAGAACGGTCCCTATCATTCGCTGGGCGATTGGGTGCGGCCGCACGACAAATACGACAGGCATGGCACCGTGGAACCCACCGGGCGCTATCACGAGGAAGGTTGCGGGTGTTCCGCGCACAAGCGGTAACGCAGCGCCTTTGCTTTCAGCGCGTCATTTCTCGATGCGGTAGTTGAGGCTGGCGCGATTGAAGTCGGTAGCGTTCTGCGCTTCGAAATTCCAGCGTCTGCTGAGGCGATAGCGTAGCGTGATGACCTGTCCCGGTTCGAACAATCCCACGCCGTAGCTGAGGTAAAGCCGAGGCGAGAGATATTTGCCGACCGTGAAGGCAGAGTTGCCGCCCAAAGCATCGCTGCTGGAAACGCCGATATCGCTGATACCGAGTTTGCCGCCCACGCTCTTGGCCAGGAAATTGCCGGTGGCCGAGCCAAGCGCCTGCGCGGCGGTATTGACCATGTTTCCTTCGCTGCCTTTCACCTGTGACAAAGGCTTGCCGGTAACGAGATAGGACAGCGCGTCGGATTGCTCCATCGCGGGATTGGAGAACACCGTCAATATCGGACGTTGCGCCGTGCCCGAAATCATCAGGCCGACCTGCTGGCCTTCATCGATGGTGGCGTTGGGCGTGAGGCTGCGCACGGCGCGAATATTGAGGCCGGGATTGTCGATGGGCGTGCTGGCGAACAGCAGCTGCCCCCGCTGGATCTGCAGGTTCTGGCCGTAAGCTTTGTAAGTGCCGTTGACGATGATCTGGCCTTGACCCGTCGTCTCACGACCGGGTCGCTCATTGACCGTTAGTACGCCACTCAAACGTCCATCGAGACCCATGCCGACCAGGTGCGTGTGCTGGCCAAGATCCACCTTGATCGATGCGTTGATCGGCATCGCATTCGTGCTGGCCGGCTGCTGCGGCTGATCGACGACCACGATATCGGGCGATGCCTTGTTGACGCCGCTGCCCGGCAGTTTGTCGAGGTTGACGTCGGCGGTGTCCAATCGCACCGAGCCGGTGGCATTGATGCCCTGCGCATCGCGGCGCACCAGCACATCCGGCGAAATAGCCACTTTGGCCGCAGGAATATCGACGGCGGTGAATTGTTGGCCTTTCAGTGTGAGTGTGCTCGGAGTTTGCGCATCGAGGCCTGCCACGCCCGCGAGGGTGATCGAACCCTTGCCCGATTGCACGCTGCCGTCGATGCGCAGCTCCCGCGTATTGGAAGCGCTGACCGTCACACGGCCCTGGTTGAGCTTGAGGCCGGCATCGGGAACTTCCGCCGCAAAATCCAGCACGCTGGCCTGACCGGTCACCGTCGGCTCCTGCAATGTGCCGCCGAATCGGAAATCGCCATCGAGGCGACCCTTCACGTTCGCGAGCGTGTCGGTAAACAGATCGATGAATGCAAGGTTGTCCAGGTGCAAGCTGAGCTGGCCGGTGAGCGCTTGCTGCGCGCCGCTGACGCTGGCCTGACCATCGAGGCGACCGGTCCCGTTGATCGTTGTACGTACCGTCACTTGCTGATTGCCTGGCGCGAGCGTCGCATTCAGCGCGAGGTTGTTGTAAGTGAGTGCGGGCTGATCGGGATGTTCGCGGTAGACGACACGACCTTGCGGTGAGGTGATCGTAGCGTTGCCTGTGAGATTCCCTGCGGCGTTGCGATGAATCTTGCCCTGGCCTTCCAGGCTGCCTTCCGCACTGACCGGGATATCGGCATTGCCGAGGGCATCCATGACCAGCGTGAGCGGCACGGCATGCAACTGATAGCTGGCATCGATGTTTCCGGTTTTGTCCTGCGTGCCGCTGAGGCACAGCAGGGGCTCGCCCGCAGTGAGGCACAGTGAGCCAAGACTTGCGCTGCCTTGATTCCAGCCAAGTCGAGCGGCTTGCTGCAGACGCCAGCGCGGCAGGCCTTGCAGGTCAAGCGTGAGCGAGGAGAGTGTGCCGTTCCAATTCGTATCCTTCAACGAGCCGCTCAGCGTGAGTGTTGTGGAGAGCGGCTCGCCTTGCGCCTCGAGCGTGAGCCGGTGCTGCGCGGAGGTGCCCTGGCCATTCACGCGTATCTGACGGAACGCAAGCCCGCCGAGTTCGGCACCGGATGCTTCGAGATCGAGCTTTCCGCCAAGCGCCGCGACATCGGGAATGTTGGCTTGTAGCTCAAGCGCTTTGACGGTTTGGCCCTGCCATGCGACAGATTGACCTTGCACGTTTCCGTTGACGGAAAGTTTTGGAAACGCGCCGCGGACATCGAAGCGGCCGCTCAGCTGCCCGCCGGCCTGCGGCAGCCAATCGCCCAATGACGCGATAGCCAAGGTGACATCGGCGTCGTTGCGATTGCCCGGGCGCGCGAGAAGCTTCACGGTGCTGTTGCCGGAAGCGAGTTCCAGCGTGCCATCCACCACGTTGTTCGGCGCGAGATGCAGGCGGCCATTGCCGTGCAGGCGTCGCTGCCGCAGCGTGCCGTCGAGCTTGCGCAGATCGAGCGTGACGTTCGGGCTGTTCTTGGTCAGCGTGCCTTGCGTCGCGAAGTCGGCATCCAGCAGGCCTTGCCACTCGGCAAACAATTGTCCGGGGTCGAACTTGTTGGCCGTTGCCTGGAATTGCCAGCCGAAATACGGTTGCAGCATCAGCGTGCCGCTCGCCGCGAGTTGTCCTTGCGGTTGCAGCAGGTTGAGCGTGTGCAACTGGATCTGTTGCGGCGTGCCGTCGAGATTCAACGCAAGCTTGGCTGGCTTGCCCGGCGGACCGATGGTGACATCGCCTTCGGCGTGATAGCGATCGGTACTTCCCTTCGCGGCAAGGCGACCCTGACTGTCCAGCGTTTGACCCACGAGGCTCGCGGGCAATTCGAGGTTTTTCCAGCCGATGTCGAGGTCCGCGCTAACGGGATGGGCATCCAGTTGCACGGTTCCCGTGGCGTTGACCACGCCTTTGATCTGTGGCGACGCAAGCTGCAGCTGCTGCAGGGAGAGTGTCTTGAAGTCCTTGTCGAATTGCGCCTGCAGCGGTTGCAGCAGCAGGTGATAGTCGTTGAGATCCAGTTCGCCCGAAAGGTCGCCGCCATAAGCATCGCCGCTGCCCTGCAGATTTGCGGCAAGGCTGGTGAGCGAACTGCCGCCGAGCAGTGGCTTCGGATTGAACGCTGGTACATCGAGCTTGCCGGTCCACGCATTGTTCTTGCGCTGGTCGATGGTCAGCTGCAACTGCGCCAGCATCGGTTCCGTCAGCGACAACTGGAGCTGTGCCTTGCGTCCGTTGCCTTGCGCAGTGATGTTGCCGGCATAGTCGACGCCGCCGATCTTCCACGCGATATCGGCGCGTCCCTTGCCGCGATAACGTCGGCCGATGCCGAGCTGCCCATCCAGATTTGCATGTCCCTCCGGTGCGCGCAGCGCCAGTCGATCGATGTCGATGCCGTCGTTGGTCCAGCGGCCGGCGAGGTCGAGCTGATAGGAGGCAAACACCGGCTGATGATCTTGCGTGATCGTCACTGGTCCGACATGCACGCCGTCGAGCACCAGCGCCAACGGCGGCTTCAGCGAAAGTCCACTCGATGACGACGAACCTTGCGATTTAGGCAGCGCGACATCGACGCGATCCGCGCGAAGATCGGTGACATGCAGGCGTTTGTAGAGCAGGGTGGCGACGTGCCAGTCCAGATGCAGGCCGGCGATGTCGACGTCGGTGCCTTCGCCATCGCTGTAGCGCAAGACACCGATATCCAGCGGGCCTATCAATCGTCCTTCCGCCTGCTGTACCTGCAACGCGCCGTGCGTGAAATCCTGGGCGCGCGCCAATGCGAAGCGCAAGCCTGCGCCGGTGCACAGCAACCAGGCAACGCTGCCAGCGATCACTAGGAATACCGCCAGCAGCACCAGGCCGATGGCGCGCAGCCAGCGAGGGCGTCGAGAGGCGGGTGCGGGTGTGCTGTTCACATATGCCTCACAAATCCGGCCCGATCACGAGATGCAGTTCCACGCCGTGGCGTTGCGCGTCGTTGATGGGCGTACCCACGTCGACCCGGATCAGGCCGACCGGTGAACGCCAGCGTACGCCGATGCCCGTGCCGATTTTGGGTTTCACGTTCGTGCCGTCAAACGCATTGCCGGCATCGACAAACGTGGCGATGCCCCAGCGCGGCGTGAAGTAGTGTTCCAGCGTTGCGCTGCCCAACAGCAGGTTGTCGCCGCCGATCACGCGTCCGTAACTGTTTTCCGGACCGATGGCCTGGAACGAATAACCGCGAATCGACTGATCGCCGCCCGCGAAGAAGCGCAATTGAGGCGGCAGCGCGGCGAAGTCGTCGGTCCAGGTGTGGCCGTAGCTGCCGCGCAGGATGATTCGATTGTTGCGCCAGAACGCGCGAATCCACTTGGCGTCCGCGGTGATCTGGCTGAAACGCGCGGACGTAAGCAGATCGCCTGCGGTACTGCGCGCGGCAAAGCTGAGCGACCAGCCGCGCCGCACGAAGTCGAGATTGTCCGCCTGCTTGCGCGTGAGCGAACCTTCGGCGTACACCAGCGTGCTGCTGCCGTGTTCGACGCCCGGCGTGCTTTCCGGCTCATCGGAGCGTTTGCCCACGGAGAAGGTGCCCGAGAGTGCGTGCAGGCCGACCGTGCGTACCCAGTCGTTCCACAGCTCGCTTTCGTTGGCGACCAGCTCCAGCGTGCGCGATTGCGAGGTAACGGTGTTGGCATCGCGATAGGTTGCGCCGAAATTCAGGCTGCGCTCGTTGTCGCCCGGCAACGGTATCGTGTACTGCGTAGTAACCGTCTTGAGCCGTTGCGCGAGCACGATGTCGTTTTTCCACTTGTGCCCGTACTGATTCACCCAGCGGCTTTCGACGCCGCCGCGTATGCCGACGCCGGTATCGGTGCCGAGGAACAAGCCCGCGGAGTAGATCGTGCGTTTGGCCGGCGCGAGTTCGACATCGATATCGACGATACCGTTTTTGGCACTGTCGATTTGCGGCATCACATTGACGATCGAGAAGTAGTCCGCGCCGTTCAGTGCTTGCTGGAATTTCAGCAGTTGGTTCTGATCGAAGTAGTCGCCAGGCTTGAACGGGATGTAGCGATCGAGAAACCCTTGCTGGAATTGCGAGCCTTCGAAGTGAACCTGGCCATAGCGGTAGCGGCGGCCGACGTCCCAGGCCAGGTGGATGGCTGCCGTGCGTTCGCCGCGATGGACGTCCACGCGGCGCACGGTAAGCCGCGCATCGAGATAGCCGTTCGCGGTAAGGGCGTGGCTTAGGGCATCGCGCGCGGTGTCGTATGCGTTATCGTCCAGTCGTTGGCCCTTGAGCTTGTCGATGCCACGACGCGCGGATCGGATGGGCGCGAGTTTCGCGGCGGTCGGATCGAGCTGAATATCCACCGATGTGACCTTGACCGGCTCACCCGCTGCGATGTGCAGCGTCACGCGCCAGTCCTTGCCGACCTGTTCCAGCTTGCCGGTGGCGTGCGCCTCGTAGTAGCCATAGGGCTGCAGCGCCGTTCCCACTTGTGCATCGGCGCGTTCATAAAGGCGACGCACCTGCGCTTCGCTCACGTCGCGCGTGGCGTATTGCGACAGGCTGACGCCGGCGATGACGGCGGCCTTGAGCGGATCGTCGACACCGTCCACGACCAGTTGCACCCCGGCATGGCTCAGTGTGGGGAGCAGCAAAAGCAAAAGCAGGCTGTAGCGGTGGATCCGGCGCATGCGTCGGGGTTCCATCCTCGTGTCGGCATCGCAAGGCGCAGCTTAGCGAGTTGCGCGTGGACCGTGCATTAAGTCCGCTCTTATTTTGAAGGCATGCTTGTCGCGCTTGCCCTCTCCCCATGGGGAAGAGGGTTCAGGCGCCGTAGGCTGTAGCGTCAGCCTGCCGCGTCACCCGAGCTGTGCGCGATCCATGCGCCAACTAATGCAGAGATATACGGGATCGCCTGCGCTGACAGGATGAAGATCCACAACCGGCCTTCGGTGAAGTGCGAGATGGCGCTCATCAGCATGCCGACGACGCACAGCGCGAGCGCGCAGAGCATCAGCATCTCTTCGCGCACGGGAGCGAACGCGGCGAAGTTGCTGCCGCCCAGGCGCCGGCTCTTTGCGGTGACCACGAACGAGGTCTTCTTGCGCGTCAACCCATGCAGGATGCCTCGCGCGATCGCGTGACTGAGGCTCATGCTGGCCACGGACGCCATGATCGTGTCATACCAGCTGCATGGCACGCGGGCGCGGTACAGCACGAAGCCGAAGATCGCCTTGGCGAAGAAGAAGCCGATCACGGGAACCAGGAACAGCTGCATCGGCAGGCTGAACGTTTGCGGCAGGCCCACCATGCCGGCGGTCCAGAAGATCGCCATCAGCGTGAAGATCAGGTGCAGCGCATCGGCGAACCAGCTGAACCAGCCGGTGAGGAAGTGGAAACGCTGGCCGCCGCTCAGCGGGCCTTTCTTCGTCATCCAGCTCCAGCGGCCTTTCAAAATCTGCATCGCGCCGAAGGCCCAGCGATAGCGCTGGCTCTTGTATGCCTTGAAGTCGGCGGGCGTCAGGCCCTTGCCCATCAGTTCATCGACATAGACCAGTTCGTAGCCGGCATGCATCAGGCGCAGGCCTAGCTCGGCGTCTTCGCAGATCGTCCATTCCGACCAGCCGCCGGTGCCCTCCAATGCGGAGCGGCGCACCATCGTCATCGTGCCGTGCTGGATGATGGCGTTGCGCTCGTTGCGGTGGTGCATGCCGATGCGGAAGAAGCCGTCGTATTCCCACGCGGTCATGCGGCGGAAGCGGTTGTGCTCGAAATCGCGGTGCGCCTGCGGGCACTGCACGACGGCCACCTTCGGGTCGTGGAAGTAGCCGGTGAGCGTGGACAGCCAGTCCGCGCGCACCTCGTAGTCGGCGTCGATCACGGCCACCACTTCGGCGCGCGCGTCGGTTTCCTTCAGGCCGAAGTTCAGGGCGCCGGCCTTGAAACCCGGCCAGGGTTCCAGGTGGAAGAAGCGGAAGCGGGAACCCAGTTTCTCGCAGTACTCCTGCACGGGCTTCCAGATCGCCGGGTCCTTGGTGTTGTTGTCGATGACCAGCACTTCGTAGTTGTGGTAATCCAGCGCTGCCAGCGAGTCGAGCGTGACGATCACCATCTCCGGCGGCTCGTTGTAGCAGGCCAGGTGGATGGACACGAACGGCTGCTTCTCGACCGGATCGGGCTCCAGCATGCCGGCGTGGCGAATCCACTTGCGGCGCCATAGCACCTCGGTGAATTCGAAGCCGTTGATCAACAGGATCGCCAGGATCGCCACCTGCGCCGGGAACAGCAGCGCGAGCATGCTCCAGTCGATCCAGTCGAGGTAGAAATTGAACGGCAGGGTGACCGACCACACGATCAGGCCGCAGGCGAGCTGGATCAGCATGTCGAAGAACAGCCGGCCCGTCAGCTTGAAACGGTGGAAACGGATGCCGAACCAGATCATCGGGATCAGCGCGAGCAGGCTGGCGGCCAACGCCTTCCACGGCCAGCCGGTGTCTTCCGTCACCGGACCGACGAAGGGAAATTTCAGCTGGCGGTCGGCGTTGAAGATGCCCCAGTAGGCACCTGTGCGGCCTTCGCCGAGGTTTTCCTTCCACGGCTGGTCGAAGGCTTCGAACAGGTAATAATCGACGTTGTGGGCTTGGGACCAGATCAGCCATTCGCGGTCGAAGATGGCTTGGTTGGAGATGGACGGGTAGGCGCGTTCTCGGCGGTCGCCGTTCGCGGGCCAACCGACCTCGCCGACAACGATGTGCTTGTTGGGGAAGGTTTGACGT
The DNA here is from genome assembly GCF_003363265.1 of Dyella psychrodurans. Taxonomy (GTDB): domain Bacteria; phylum Pseudomonadota; class Gammaproteobacteria; order Xanthomonadales; family Rhodanobacteraceae; genus Dyella_B; species Dyella_B psychrodurans. The sequence goes on from NZ_QRBF01000002.1 coordinate 329,983, forward strand.
ATCTTCAGGTAGCTGTCTTCGGCTGCCCTGACCGCCCCCACGTCCAACCCGTCCTTGTCCTTTTCCAGCGACACCGCTATGCCGTTCCAGAACGGGAACAAGTGGATGGTAATGAAGTCCACGTGTTTGGCCAGTTCCGGGTACTTCAGCCAGATGTAATCCGGTTCGGCGATCGACACGGGTTGCTGGATATGCGCACGGGCGCGGTCGAGGTAGGTGATCATCTTCTCGACGGGCAGATCGTTGCGGAACAGCACTTCGTTGCCGACGATCACGCGTTCAATCGTGTCCGGATAGCGTCGGGAGAGCGCAATCAGCGCGTCCATTTCCTTTTCGTTGTTGTCCAGGCGGGTGTCGATCTCGGCGCCGGCCATCACCTTCAGGCCTTCTTTCTGGGCCAGTCGGTACGTTTGCGGGTTCACCTGCATGGAGTAGGTGCGGATGCGACCCGTGTACTGGCGCAACAGCTTCAGATCGCTGTCGATCTGGTCGTCGCTCGGGTAATCCTGGTTGAACGGGTTCTGGTAGCGCTGGAACAGCGCGACCGTGAGGCCGTTGATCTGGCCGCGCCAGTCCTGGGGGCCATGCGGGAGATTGCTCCACCACCAAAGGCCGATATTCAACGCCGCCACCACCAACGCCAGCAGCATGGCGGTGAAAATCGATGGCCAGGTTTTTGATTGGGTGGGTGCGGCGCTCAAGAAAATCCCCGTTAGGTACCTCTTTCGAGGCGCATCAAGCCCGAGGAGCTTAACCAATCGACGCCGGTTGGCTCAATAAATTGCGACGGACGCGGTCAGCACGAGGTCAGGGCACTCCTGCATTCGGGCCGGCCGCAGCCCATCTTCTCATCCTTGGCGCACAGGACAATGGATGCTGGCACCCCGTGTACGGGCCGCGACAGCTGGCTTGTCGGGGTGTACTACGCGTAAGTCGGGAGCACGCGTAGCCATTCATCAGGCTGACGCGCAAGGCGATCGACGATGCGATGCTCCGTATGGTTGCGGCACAGGCTTCCGTACAGCGAGTTTGGCCAGTGCGTGCAACCCCCTGCCAGCCTCCCCTGAGGAGTGTGCTTGGTGCAGTCGTCGCCCGCCGCAGATGCTCGCGATAGCCTCCGGCTATCATGTATGTCTGCATGAGTGATTCGAACCCCCATACACCCCCGGTTTCCGCGGAAACCTGTCTACGTGCGTTGCGCACATCGCTGGATTCCGTTTCCAGCCGCGATTTCGGCCGCCTGCTGGGCCGGTGGCGGGGATTGTCGCGCCGCCCCGACGAAAAGAAGCTGGAGGCACTAGCCGCCGACATCGCCGCGTCCGCCGAGCGGAGGCAGCGTCGCGCACAAGGCAAACCGCCGATCAGGCTGGACGAATCGCTGCCGATCACCGCGCGTGCGGAGGAGATCGTCAAGCTGATCCGCGAGCACCAGATCGTGGTGATCGCCGGCGAAACCGGTTCAGGCAAAACCACCCAGCTGCCCAAGCTGTGCCTGGCTGCCGGACGCGGCGAGGCCGGATTGATCGGATGCACCCAGCCGCGCCGGCTTGCGGCGCGATCCGTGGCACGCCGCGTGGCGGAAGAACTGGGCACCCAGTTGGGCGACAAGGTCGGCTTCCAGGTGCGCTTCACCGATCAGGTGTCCGACCAGAGCCTGATCAAGTTCATGACCGACGGCATCCTGCTCGCCGAGACGCAGGGCGATCCGTGGCTGTCGGCGTACGACACCATCATCATCGACGAGGCGCACGAGCGAAGCCTCAACATCGACTTTTTGCTCGGCTATCTCAAGCGACTGGCGGTGAAGCGGCCGGACCTGAAGATCATCGTCACGTCCGCCACCATCGATACGGCACGCTTTGCCGAGCACTTCGATCAGGCGCCCGTGGTGTCGGTGGAAGGGCGCGCCTATCCCGTGGAGGTGCGCTGGCGTTCCGTCGATGAAACGGCGGCGCGCCGCAACCAGCGCAGCGGCGACATGCAGCAGGGCAGTGCGGAACATGTCGCTGCCGTGCTGGACGAAATCACCCATGACGACCCGCGCGGCGATGTGCTGGTGTTCATGCCAGGGGAGCGGGAGATCCGCGATGCGCACCTTCTGTTGTCGCGACGGCAATATCGCGAAACGGAAATCATGCCGCTGTATGCGCGTTTGTCCGCCACCGATCAGGATCGCGTCTTCAAGCCTGGGCCGAAACGGCGTGTGGTGCTGGCCACCAATGTTGCCGAAACCTCGCTGACGGTTCCGCGTATTCGTTATGTGATCGACACGGGTACCGCTCGCGTCAAGCGCTACAGCCAGCGCGGCCAGCTCGAACGTCTGCATGTGGAGCCGGTATCGCAAGCAGCGGCCGACCAGCGCAAAGGGCGATGCGGTCGTGTGGGGCCGGGCACCTGCTATCGCCTGTACGACGAAGCGGACTTCGCCGCGCGCGCGGCGTATACCGATCCGGAGCTTTTGCGCTCCTCGCTCGCCAACGTGATTCTGCGCATGCTGTCCTTGCAGTTGGGCGAGGTGGACGAGTTTCCGTTTCTTGAATCGCCCGATCCGCGCGTGGTCGCCGATGGTTATCGACGCCTGGCCGAGATCGGCGCCATCGATGAGAAGCGTGGGCTTACCGGGATCGGCCGCACGCTTGCGCGCCTGCCGATCGACGTGCAGCTGGCGCGCATGCTGGTCGAAGCGGAGAAGCTCGGCAGTTTGCGGGAGCTGTTAGTCGTGGTGGCATTTCTCAGCATCCAGGATCCGCGCGAACGTCCTGCCGATGCGCGTCAGCAGGCGGATGCGGCGCATGCTGCGTTCGCCGATCCCAAGTCCGACATCGTGGGTGTGTTGAATCTGTGGCGCGAGTACGACCGCGCACACGAAGATTTGACGCAGTCGAAATTGCGCGACTGGTGTTCGCGACATTTCCTGAGTTTCCTGCGCATGCGCGAGTGGCGTGAGCTGCATCGCCAGCTGTTGCTGGTGGTGCAGGAGATAGGGTGGCGTTTCACTTCCCCTTCTCACCTTCGGGGCACGCGGGGAGGGGCCATGGATGGCCCCGGCTTTGAGGAGCGAGGAGAAGGTCGGGATGAGGGGCCAACCTCGCGAGCAACTACCACTGTGCGCGAAAAGAGTGCGCAAGAAAGCCGTGCCGATGCGCCTTCCCGCAAGCACCGGCCCCTCACCCCAGCCCTCTCCCCGGAGGGGAGAGGGAGTGAGGATGAGGGTGAGCGACAGTACGAAGCCGTTCATCGCAGCTTGCTGGCAGGCTTGCCCACGCAAGTCGGCCAGAAGGATGAAAAAGGCATCTACCGCAGCACCCGCGAACGCCGCTTCCAGGTGTTTCCCGGCTCCGCACTCGCCAAGACACCGCCGAACTGGATCTTCGCGGCGCAAATCCTCGATATCGGTGGACGCGTGTGGGGCATGATGTGCGCACGCATCGAACCGCTATGGGTCGAACAACAGGCCGCGCATCTGTTGCGTCGAAGCTGCCGCGACGCGCACTGGTCTAAGAAGCGCGGCACAGTGGTGGCGTATGAGCAGATCAGTCTGTTTGGCCTCGTCCTGGTCGAACGCCGGCCCGTGACCTTCCAGCAACAGGATCCCGTTCTGGCGCACGATATTTTTCTGCGCGAAGCGCTCGCGCGTTGCGACATCGACGCGCGTGCCGATTTTGTTCGCGCCAATCAGCGCGTGCTTGAAGATGCGCGCGGCATCGAGGCGAGACAGCGTCGCGAAGGGCTTATTCGTCACGAAGACGAACTGGTCGATTTCTTCCGCGAAAAGTTGCCGCAGGAGATCGCCGGCACCCGCGCGCTGGATGCCTGGTATCGCCATGCGCGTCCTGCGGAGCAGGCGGCTTTGCGCTGGTCGATCGACGATGTGATGGTCGGTGGTTCGGGGCTCGATCCCAAGGCGTTTCCAGCCTCGCTCGATATGCCGCCGCAACGCTACCGCCTGGAGTATCGATTTGTCCCCGGCGACGACGCCGACGGCGTGACCCTGCATCTGCCATTGGCGATGCTCAATGCATTGCCTGCTGCGCGTTGCGAATGGCTGGTGCCTGGTTTGCTGGGTGAAAAAGTGGCGGAGTTGATTCGTGGCCTGCCCAAGGCGTTGCGCCGCAATTTCGTGCCCGCGCCTGATTTTGCGCGTGCTTTCGTCGAAGCGGAAGCGCTGCGGGACGAAACGTTGAGTAAGGCACTGGTCGCTTTCCTGCGGCGCACCACGGGCGTGGAGATCAGCGAAAGCGACTTTTCGTCCGTGCAGCTTCCGCCACACTTCGCGATGCGTTATCGCTTGCACGACGAAAAAGGCCGCACGCTGGCAAGCGGACGCGATCTCGCCGCGCTGCGCGCGCAATGGGAAGGACAGGCGCGCGAGGCGTTCTCGCGCAAGACCGATATCGAGCTCACGCGCGAAGACGTTGCGAGCTGGGATTTCGAGGAAATTCCTGAGCAAGTACGCTCCGAAGGCGGTTTGCTGGCGTTTCCCGCCCTTGTCGATCTCGGCGATGCGGTGGCGCTGCGCGTGTTCGAACGCCGCGACGAGGCGAAGCCTGCACACATCAAGGGCGTGGAGCGCCTGTTGCGCAATGCGTTGTCCAGCGACATGAAGCAGGCGCGCAGGCGTCTTCCGATCGCCAACGCGATGTCATTGAAATACGCGCCGCTCGGCAGCATCGACGGTCTTCGCGAAGACCTGGTAGAAGGCGGCTTCACCGATCTGCTCGCCACCCAGGATTTGAATGTGCGCAGCGCGGCTGCCTTCGAGGCATTGCGAGTCCACGCTGCACGCGATCTGTTCGCGGCGGCGGTCGAGCGCCTCAAATTGGCCGAGCCGGTGATCGAGGCGCAGGCCGATCTCAAGCCTTGGCTGCAACCGCCGCTGATGGGCTTTGCTCGCGCCAGCTACGACGATCTCAACGAGCAGCTCGACGTGATGCTTGCTCCGGGTTTCCTGCGCGAACTGCCGACGACGCGCCTGGCGCATTTCCCCAGGTATCTGAAAGCCATGCGCTTGCGTGCCGAGCGCCTGCGCCAGGACCCGACCAAAGACCAGCAGCGCATGTTGCAGGTATCGCCGTATTGGCGCGAATACCTGAACCATCGCGCGGCCGGCGCCGAGGGGTTGAATGAGTTGCGCTGGCTGATCGAGGAGTGGCGCGTTTCGTTGTTCGCGCAAGAGCTCAAGACGCCCGAACCGGTATCGGCCAAGCGACTGGCCAGGGCATTGGAAACCATACGCTGAGGCTATCCCCGAGGCTGCCGACTGGCGTTATGCTGGCCGTCCGCTCGGCATGATTCGCATGCCGTGACGCAAGGGAACGACGCAACATGGTTCATGCCACTACCACGGCTGCCGGGCACTTAGCGGCGTGGCAGTCGCGTGCAGGCTCACTGCCTGCCGCGCTGGCCGACGTGCTGGCCGTATGTGCGCATAACGGCGTGAACGAACACGAGTGCGGCGATGTGCTCGATCTGCTGGCCATGCTCGGCTGCGATGCAAACACGCAGGCGGCGGCGCTGTGGTTCGACATCGCACATTGCCATCCCCCGGTTTGGGAGCAGCGCGCATCGTCGTTGAGCGATGAATTGCAGCGTCTGGTCGCAGGTCAGATGGCGGCCGAGCGCGTGTGGGCGTTGCATGCGCAGCGTCCGCCCGAAGGTGGTTCGGAAGGCTTGCGTCGCCTGTTGCTGGCGATCATTCGTGACCTGCGCGTGGTATTCGTTCTGCTGGCGCGTCAGCTGGCGCGCATGCGTGCGGCCAGTACGCTGCCCGAGGACGAGCGACAGGAGCTGGCGCGTCTCACGCGCGATATCCATTCGCCGCTCGCCAACCGGCTCGGTATCTGGCAGCTGAAATGGGAGCTGGAAGATCTCGCTTTCCGATATCTGCAACCGGATACCTACAAGCGCATTGCGAAGCTGCTGGACGAGCGCCGCGGCGATCGCGAAGTCTTCATCCGCGATACGCTCAACGAGCTGGGCGAAGCCTTGCGCGGCGAGGATATTCGTGCGGATCTGGCGGGACGCCCCAAGCACATCTTCTCCATCTGGAAAAAGATGCAGCGCAAGGCCGTGGAGTTTTCCGATCTCTACGACATCCGCGCCGTGCGCGTGCTGGTCGATTCCGTGGCCGACTGCTACGCCGCGCTTGGCGTGGTGCATGCGCTATGGCCGCATTTGCCCGGCGAGTTCGACGATTACGTCGCACGCCCCAAGAGCAACGGCTATCGCTCGCTGCATACCGCGGTGATCGGCCCGCACGGCAAGACGCTGGAAGTGCAGATACGCACGCACGACATGCATCGCGCCAACGAACTTGGCGTGGCGGCACATTGGCGCTACAAGGAAGGCGGCAGCGGCGACGCGGATTTCGAAGCGAAGATCGCCTGGATGCGCAAGCTGCTCGAGCCGCGCGGCGACGAAGGAGAACTCGCTGCGGAGCTGCAGACGGAACTGCTCGAAGATCGCGTCTACGTGCTGACACCCAAGGGCGAGGTGGTCGATCTGCCGCATGGCGCGACCGTGCTCGACTTCGCTTATCACATACACACCGAAGTGGGTCATCGTTGTCGTGGCGCCAAGATCAACGGGCGCATCGTGCCTTTGACGCATCAACCGCACAGCGGCGATCGCGTCGAAATTCTCACAGCCAAGATGGCCGAGCCGAGTCGCGACTGGTTGTCGGCGCACCACGGTTATCTCAATACCAGCCGCGCACGCGACAAGGTGCGCGCGTGGTTCCGCCGCAGCGCGCATGAGGCCAATCTTGCCGCGGGGCGCACTCTATTCGAGCGTGAGCTCAAGCGTCTGGCGATGCCGGATGCGGATCTGGCGAAATTGCCGGCATTGTTCAATTTGCAGACGCATGACGAATTGCTGATCGCGCTCGCGCTCGGCGAAATCAGTCCGGGCCAGGTGGCGCGCGTGCTGCAGGAGTCGCAGTTGCCGCCGGAGCCGCCCAGCGCGCCGGTGACGGCGCGGCCGACGGTGTTCGATCACAGTGCGATCAGCATCGAAGGCGTCGGCAATCTGCTGACGGTGCTGGCGCGCTGCTGCCAGCCGTTGCCGGGCGATCCGGTGCGCGGCTTCATCACGCGTACGCGCGGGGTGTCGGTGCATCGTGCCAATTGCGCCAGTCTTGCGCGGCTGGTCCGGCGCGATCCGGATCGGGTGATCGAGGTGAGCTGGGGGCAGGCCGCGGTGCAGGCGTATGAGGTGACCATCCAGCTCAACGGTTATGACCGGAAGGGGTTGCAGAAGGATGTCGTGAGCGTGATCAGCAACGCCAATATCGGAATCATTGCTTCGACCAGCCGTCTGTTTGCGCGTACAGGCGAGGTGGAGATGCGCTACACCTTGCGGGTGCGCGATTTCGAGCAGTTGTCGACGTTGTTGGATCGGTTGGTGGCGTTGCCGAATGTGGTGGAGGCGCGGAGGGTGGGGGCGGGGTAGCCGTTTTCTTTGCTGAGACGAATGCTCGTCGTCCCGGCGCAGGCCGGGACCCAGTGGCGTCGGATTTTGTTTGGGCGCTATCGCCAGATTGCTCCCCTGCGGGCTGATCCTCCATCCCTCCGCCGGGTCCAAGGGGCCCCAAGGTCAAGAGCAGGAGCAAAAGCGGCGCGCTGTGCGCACTTTTTGCGAAAGCCAAAGTCAAAGGCTTTGGGCGGGTGTTGTGCCCCTGCCGCCGGTTGAACGCAACTTCCTGTCGCAAGCGCGGCGATGTGGCGCAATGCTAAGCTCCGTGCGTTCATCCACTAGCTCACGAGCCATGAGCGGAAATCGCGACCCCAACGACCCCGGATACACAGGCCGTACGGAACCGACGCTGGGCAATCTGGATCATCTGGATCGCCCGCGCCAACCTGCCGAGCCGAACGACGATCTGCCACCGATGAAGGTCGATCCGGGCTATCGCCGGAACACGCCTCCCAAGCGCAAGCGGGGCGGGCCGGGCTGGTTGATGCCTACGTTGATCGTGGTGTTGCTGGCGGTCATTGCCGGACTCTGGTTCAACCAGAACCGCCTGCGTGGCCTGGTGCCGCGTACGGATTTCGATGATGTGCTGCATCGCGCCCAGGTCGCTTTGCAGCAAGGGCATCTGGACGGTACCGATGGCACCAGCGCGCGCGAATTGTTCGAAGCGGCGCGTGCGCTCGAACCCGACAACGACAGTGCGCGGCAGGGTCTCAACGATGTGGGGAGGGCGGAAATCGCGCGCGCGGATGCCGCCTTGCAGGCGGGGCATCTGGACGAGGCAGAGTCGGCGTTGACCAATGCGCGGGAACTGCTGGGTGGTGGCAGCGACGTCGACCGTCTGAGTCAGGCGATTGCGAAGGCGCAAGTTGCTTCGGGAGAGACCTCGAATCTCATCACGCAGGCACAGCAGGCGTTGAGCAACGGCAAATTGGAGGGGCCGGACGGTGCGGCAACGCTGTATCAGCGTGTGTTGACGGCGGATCCGGACAACGCCGTGGCGCGACATGGCATGGATCAGGTAGGCGACGCGATGACGGCGCAGATCCAGAAGGCACTGGCTGCGAATGACATCGCCACCGCATCGGCGGGCATCGATCATCTTGCTGCGTTGCTGCCCAACTACTCGCAATTGCCGACCCTGCGTGCATCGCTGTCGGCGCAGCAGGCGCAGGCTTCCGGTGCATTGACCGACGCGATCAATCAAGGCAATGACGCGCTGCGCGCCGGTCGTGTCGCCGGCGATGGCGACGACACCGCGCTGGCGCACTTCAAGGCCGCGTTGGCGATCGATCCGAATAACGCTCAGGCCAAGGCCGGATTGGGCCAGGTGGCGGAAGCCCTGATCGTGCAGGCGAATGCAGCCATGGACAGCGGCGATACCAACCAGGCGAAGCAACTGCTTGCCCAGGCGCAGGCGCTCGCGCCCAACTCCTCTGACCTGATGGCCGCGCGTGCGCGGCTGGGGCAACCGATTACGCCTGCACAAGGCGGAAATGGCGATACGGCGCCGACGACACCTTCGGTCAGCTTGACGCCGCAGCAACAGACGCAGGTCGCCAACATGGTGCAGCGGGCGAAAGTCGCCGAGCAGCACGGCGACATCATGTCGCCACCCGGCGATTGCGCTTACGACCTTTATCGAGGCGCACTGGCCATCGATGGCAACAACCCGGAGGCGCTGGCAGGCCTGCAGGGGCTGTCCGGCCGCGTGCAGCAACAGTTCAATCAGGCGCTGAATGCGGGCAACCTCAACAAGGCGACCGGGCTGTTCGATGCGCTCACCAATCTTTCGCCAGGCGACGCAGGACTGCTGCGCTCGCGTCAGCGACTGGCCGATGCGTGGGTCGACCAGGCCGAGCAGCAATTCGATAGCGGCGATCGCAACAACGCGGCCTTGTCGCTGGAGCAGGGACGCAAGCTGATGCCAAACGATCAGCGCGTGCAACAACTCACTGTGCGTATGCAGGGCGGTGGATGACGGTACTGGTTTTCGGTGCGAGCAGTCAGATCGGGCGTTATCTGCTGCCGCTGCTGTGTACGCGCGGCGAACTTGTCGTAGCGTTGAGTCGCGTGTCGCGTGCCGCCACGGCAGGCGTGACCTGGATGACCGGAAGTCTTCCCGATTGCATGCCCGCGGTGGAGTCCGTCTCGGCCATTTTCAGTTTAGGACCTTTGCTATCGCTTGCCGCGTGGCTGAAGCGCACCGATTTGCCGCATGCACCGCGCATCATCGCCATCAGCTCGACGAGTGCGGAAACCAAGCGCTATTCCGAAGTGTCCACCGAACGCGAACTGTCGCGGCAGTTGCGCGATGGCGAAGACGCCTTGGCTGATGCATGCGTACGGCACGGTAGCGAATGGACCGTGTTGCGCCCGACCTTGGTTTATGGCGTTGGTCTCGACAAGAGCCTCACACCGGTCGCGCAACGTGCGATGCGCACGCGTGTGTTTCCTTTGCCGGCGGGGCACGGCATGCGTCAACCCGTCCATGCCGAGGATCTGGCACGCGCAGCGTTGGCCGCGTGCGACACGCCGGCGGCCGCCATGAAAATCCTTTCCATCGGTGGAGGCGAACGGTTGCCGGCGAGCGAGATGTTCGCGCGGGTTCGTCGCAGCCTGCCTGTCGATACCCTGCCGCTGCCGTTGCCCGCATGGGTGCTGCGGCTCGCGCGCCGCGGCGTACCCGGGTTTCGCGGCCCGCTGAGTCGCCTGGAGGTCGATCTCATTGCCGACAATACGGAGATGAGTCGGCTGCTGGGCATCCAGCCACGACCCTTCCGGCCGGATGCGGACTGCTGGCGTCCACCGGCGTGATTTGCCCGCGCCAAGGCCGTCGGACGCCCTTGTTATGCCATGCCCAAGGGCTTGGCGTTCATCCGGGCGCCGGGTGCCGGGCTCTATGATTCGGTCCATTCCGATCCGCCCCTCCTTGCCCTGGATACTCCCGCGTTGGACTTTCTGAGCCGAATTCGATCGATCGCCAGTGCGTGCTGGCCCTGGTTGCGTATTCCATTCTGGGTTTGCACTGGCCTCCTGTTCGGTTTCGTGCTGCCTTACTCGCTGATCCTCAACAAGCGGGTGCAGGATCGTTTCAACGATCTTGTCTTCGCGGTGCCCACGCGCGTGTATTCGCAGCCGCTGCGCCTCGCGCCAGACGTGCCGATGACGCCGGCCACGCTCGAAGTGGAATTGACCTTCGCCGGTTATGTCTCCGACGGTCACGGCCAGGTGCCCGGCAGCTGGGCCAGGCAGGGCGGCAGCTATTTCATTTCCTCGCGCGGTTACGCGGGGCCCGATGGCGGCGAGCTCCCCAAACACATCCGCGTGACCCTTGGGCAGGGCGTGGTGGCCTCGGTGACCGATCTGGCGACCAGCAAGTCGCTGCGTGAAACCCATCTCGATCCGGCGCGCATCGCAACCGTGTACGGTGCCAAGCAGGAAGATCGGCGCATCGTGCAACTGAACGATGTGCCGCCCTTGCTGATCTCCGGCCTGCAAGCGGTGGAAGACCGCGATTTCAAACATCACATCGGTATCGATTTCACCGCCATTCTCCGCGCGGCGTTTGCCGACCTTCGCGCCGGTCACACCGTGCAAGGTGCGTCCACCATCACGCAGCAACTGGTGCGCAATCTGTTTCTGACGCGCGAGCAGAACATGGGGCGCAAGTTGAACGAGGCGCTGATGTCGGTGTTGCTGGAGATGCACTACAGCAAGTCGCGCATTCTCGAGGCGTACATCAACGAGGTGTTCCTCGGTCAGCAGGGTGATCAGGCCGTGCGTGGTTTCGCGGCGGCATCGGAGTTTTATTTCGGCCGGCGCCTGGAATACCTGCGTCCACAGGAGATCGCCATGCTGGTGGGACTGGTGAAAGGACCTAGCCAGTTCGATCCGCGCCGCTACCCCGATCGTGCCTTGGCACGGCGCAATCTGGTGCTCGATCAGTTTGCAGGCACGGGTCTGTTGACGCCGGATCAGGCGAAGGCTGCGAAAGCCACGCAGCTGGGTGTGATCGAGAATGGCCAGCTGCCGCACGATCGCTTCCCCGCCTTCATGCAGTTGGTGCGTGCGCAGATCACCAACGATTTCGACGAGGAAACCCTGCAGAAGGGCAATCTGTCGATTTTCACCACGCTTGATCCTGCGACGCAGGTGTACACCGAGCAGTCGATCGATACGGCCATCAAGAATCTCGGCAAGCGCGGCGACGACACGCAGGCGGCCGCCGTGATCACCGAATCGAAGACGGGTCACGTGCTTGCCGTGGTCGGCAGCAAGATTCCGGGCGATCAGGGGTTCAATCGCGCGCTGGATGCGCAGCGGCCGATCGGATCGACCATCAAGCCTTTCGTCTATCTCGTGGCGTTGACGCAGCCAGGGCGCTGGAACCTTGCCACGGCACTCGACGATTCGCCGATCAGCATGCGCCAGCCCGACGGCACCCCGTGGACGCCGCATAACGACGACAACCAGAGCCACGGCATGGTGCCGATGGTCGATGCGCTGGCTTATTCGTGGAATCTCGCCACCATCCACCTCGGTCTGGATGTGGGTGTGCCGCGTATCAAGTCGTTTCTGGATTCCTTCGGGCTTGCCGACGTCCAGCCCGGTCCTTCGCTGCTGATCGGCGCGATCGACCTGGCGCCGATCCAGGTCGCGCAGCTTTACCAGTACCTCGCTTCTGACGGTCACGCGCTGCCATTGCTCGCAGTGACCGGCGTGGTAGACGGCAACGGCCGCACCGTCAAGCGCTACGAAGTGGAAAGCGGGCAGGGCGAATACCAGCCGGCGGTGCGCCTGGTGACGTGGGCCATGCAGCAGGTCGCGACCTACGGCACGGCCCATTCGCTGGCCGATTCGAGTCTTTCCTGGCTGCATACCGCGGGCAAGACGGGTACCAGCAACGAACTGCGCGACAGCTGGTTTGCCGGGTTCACCGGCGATCGCCTGGGTGTGTTCTGGATGGGCCGCGACGACAACAAACCCAGCCACCTGTTCGGTGCCACCGGCGCGCTGCGCGCCTGGCAGGAGCTGTTCCGCAAATTGCCTACCGAGCCGCTGGCGGCAGCTCCCGGCGAAGGCCTGGAAATGGCCTGGATCAATCCGTCCGACGGCAAGCGCAGCGACCCAGGATGCCAAGGCGCGCGGCAAGTTCCGGTGATCGCCGGTTCGCTGTCGACGGATACGGAGGGGTGTTTCTGGCAAAAGGTGGGTAATCTCTTCGGCTCTGGCTCGAGCAGCCCCGCTCCGGCCGCCACTGCCCCTGCGGCGCCCACCGTCACAACCCGAGAATGATCATGCAGTTCCGTTCGCCTGTTTTCCGCACGCCCCTTCTGCCTGCTGCGATGGCAGCCGCTCTGCTTGCCGCCTGCGCGCAGCCGGCGCCGGAAGCGCCCAAGCCGACGGGAAAATCCAATGTCGCGATGGTGGCCGAAATCCAGGCGGCGGGTGAACGCGACAAATCGGTGATCAACGTGCATCCGCTGATCGATCCGGGTATCACGGCATTGCAGGCCGCCGCGCGCGATGACGAGCGCAACGGTCAATACGATGCGGCTGCCGCGAAGCTGGACATGGCGCTCAAGCGCAATCCCGAGTCGCCGGACGTGCTGCAGGACCGCGCCGAATTGGCCGTCTATATGGGCAATTACGAGCTTGCGTCGAAACTCGCACAGCAGTCGTGGTCGCTGGGTTCCAAGCAAGGTCCGCTGTGCGCGCGCAACTGGCAGACGATCGTCGAGATTCGTCAGCACGCCAACGACGCTGCCGGTGCCGAGGCCGCCAACAAGAACGTGGAAGCATGCCGGGAACCCGGCATCCAGCGTTTCTGAGCGGATGACGACCGCGCCAAGGATCGGGCTGGTCGGCAGCCAGGGTTCCTATGGACGCTGGCTGCGCCGTTTCTTCGAGCAGCGCATGGGTTTGCGTGTGTTCGGCCGCGATCCCGGCTGTGATAGCGTAGCTGCATCGCTGCGCGACGCGATGATCGCCATCGAGCGTGACGGCATCGGCCGCGTCGTGGACGCGGCCGGCATCGAAGGCGCTGCGTGACTGTATCGAAGGGATCGTTCAGAGAAGCGGCGTCAGCAACATGACGATGCCGACGATGCTCGCGGTCCAGATCAGCGTTCGCAGATACGGAATGCCAAGCGCATAAACCGGCACATAAACCAGGCGTGCCCAGAAATAGAGTTGCGCGCCGAGTGCGGTCGTCGCGGTATGACGTTGCAGCATGCAATCGGCAAGCACGACGGCGGCAAAGAACGCGAAGGTTTCCATGAGATTGTGCTGGGCACGGTCCAGCCTGCCCGCGATGCCCACCATGGGACCTCGTGCGTCGTCGCGTGGACTGGCAGCGTAGCCCAGCCCGCGTTGTCCAAGCATGCCGGTGGCGGCGACGATGACTTGCAACAACCCCAGTGCGACACTCCAGGCCAGCATTTGCAGTTCGACGGTCATGGTTTTGCTCCTCGTGGCGGTGACGTGACAGCACACTTCGTAGCTTCGCGCATCACGTCCGGAAGGTTACACCCGTTCCCCGCACGTCGATGCTGCGCGATACTGCAAGCATGACCGACCAGGATGACATCGGCGCATTGCTTGGCGCCGACGGCCCGTTTGCCCGCGAGTTGCCGAATTTCGCGCCGCGCCTTGCGCAGCAGGCGATGGCACGCGCGGTGCAGCACGCGATGGCCGAGTGCGAAACGCTGATTGCCGAAGCCGGCACGGGCACGGGGAAGACCTATGCCTACCTCGTGCCCGCGATGCTGTCGGGTGAACGGGTAATCGTGTCGACGGGCACCAAGGCGCTGCAGGATCAGCTGTTTTTTCGCGATCTGCCCAAGGTGCGCTCGGTGTTGGGCGCGCGGTTGAAGACCGCATTGCTGAAAGGCCGAGCCAATTACCTGTGCCTTTATCGACTCGATCAGACCGTGCGCGAAGGCGCGAGTTTTGATCGCACCCAGGCCGAGCAATTGGCGGCGATTCGCGCGTGGTCGGCGCGCACGCGTCGCGGCGATCGCATGGAATTGGCCGAAGTGCCCGAGGATTCACCGCTGTGGCTGCGTGTGACGTCCACGCCGGAAAACTGTCTCGGCGTGGAATGTCCGTTCTACGACGACTGCCACGTCGTGACGGCGCGACGCGAAGCGCAGGAGGCGGATCTGGTGGTGGTCAATCATCACCTGTTGTTTGCCGACCTGGCGTTGAAGCAGGAAGGTTTCGGCGAAATCCTGCCGGGTGCGCAAGCGTTCATTCTGGACGAGGCGCACCAGATTCCCGAGCTGGCCGGACAATTTTTTTCGCAAAGCCTGAGCGCGCGACAGCTCACCGAGTTGGCGCAGGACGCGCTGTCCGAGTGCAACGGCATCACGGGGGCCATCGGGTTGCTGCTTGAACCTGTCGAGGCGCTGCAGGGAGCCGTGCGCAAGCTGCGTTTGACGCTCGATCCGTTGCCGACGCGAGGTCCGTTCCATGAACTCTTGCAGCGCGACGGCGCGCAGGCGGGCTTGCACGATCTGGGCGAACTCCTCGCGTCGCTGACCGATCTGCTCGCGTCGCAGGCCGAGCGTTCGCGCGGTTTCATGAATGTGCACGAGCGCGCGGCAAGCTTGGCGGAGCGTCTTGATCGAATCATCGAAGAACATTCCGAAAAGGACGTGCGCTGGTACGAACTGTTTCCGCGCGGTTTCGCTCTCCATGCCACGCCGCTGGATCTGGCCGCGCCCTTGCGTGCGATGCGCGAGCGCACGCATGCCGCGTGGATCCATACCTCCGCCACGTTGTCGGTGGCCGGACACTTCGATCACTTCGCACGCCAGCTCGGTCTGGACGACCCGCAAACGCTGAGCCTGGAAAGTCCGTTCGACTATGCGCAACAGGCGTTGTGCTACATGCCCGATGGACTGCCCGATCCTTCCGTGCGCGATTACACCGAGCGCGTGATCGATGCGGTGCTTCCGGTATTGCAGGCCTCCAATGGTCGTGCGTTCCTGCTGTTCACTTCCCATCGCGCCTTGCGTCGTGCGGCCGAGTTGCTGACCGACCGCGTGCCCTGGCCGTTGTTCGTGCAGGGCAGTGCGCCGCGGCATCAATTGCTGGAGGAGTTTCGCGCCAGCGGTCATGGCGTGCTGCTCGGCGCCGCAAGTTTCTGGGAAGGCGTGGACGTAGCAGGGGACGCGCTTTCCGTGGTGGTGATCGACAAACTGCCGTTCGCGGCGCCGGACGATCCGGTGCTGCAGGCACGCCTGGAGGCGCTGGAGCAGGCGGGCATCAATCCCTTCATGGGGTGGCAGGTGCCATCGGCGGTGATCGCGCTCAAGCAGGGGGCGGGACGGTTGATTCGCGATGTGTATGACCGCGGGGTGCTGGTGTTGTGCGATCCGCGTCTCACCAGCAAGGGTTACGGAAAACTGTTCCTCAACAGCCTGCCGGCGATGCCGCGAACACGCGATGTCGAGGATGTGCAGCGGTTTTTCAATCGCGCCACGCTCCCTATTCCCTCTCCCCTCCGGGGAAAGGGTTAGGGTGAGGGCCAGCCTCGCAGGCACGCAAGTTCAACGCGTAGGAACATGGCAGGCGCTTGTCGCTCCATAACGCTCGAGGCAAGTGTGGCCCCTCGCTCCAGCCGTCTTCCTCGCTCCTCAAGACCGGGCACATCCATGTGCCCTCCCCGCGTGCGCCGGAGGGGAGAGGGAGCCCATTCGCGCATGCTGCTAGAGTCTTGGCGCTGCATACGTATTCACAAGGACAACACTGGCGACGGTACGCAGAATCGGCCATCACTTGAATCCATCATGCGGGGAGCATGATTTCCATGCACATAAATACAAATACGGACGCAAGCGCGGCGCAAGGGGAAGAAGCGCGCACCACGGCCAGGGTCGTGTTGATCGCGGCGGCAGCGGCGATCGGCGGCTTTCTGTTCGGCTTCGACACCGCGGTCATCAATGGTGCGGTTGATGCGGTGCGTCAGGGTTTCGACCTCAGCGCGGCGCGAATCGGCATCGCGGTCTCCTGCGCATTGCTCGGCTCCGCGCTGGGTGCGTGGTATGCCGGTCCTTTGGCGGACCGCCTGGGCCGTGTGCGCACGATGCAGGTGGCAGCGCTGTTCCTCGTGCTGAGCGCGATCGGTTCGGGTCTGGCACACGGTGTGTGGGATCTGATGCTGTGGCGCATGGTCGGCGGCATCGGCGTGGGTATGGCTTCGGTGATCGCGCCGGCGTATATCGCGGAAATTTCACCGGCTCAGGTGCGCGGACGCCTGGGTTCGATGCAGCAATTGGCGATCGTGCTGGGCATTTTCGTGGCGCTGCTCAGCGATGCGTGGCTCGCCAGTACGGCGGGCGGGGCGTCGAAGATGCTGTGGCTGGGGATGGAAGCCTGGCGCTGGATGTTCCTCGTCGCCACGGTGCCGGCCTTGATTTACGGCGTGCTGGTGCTGGGCGTGCCGGAATCGCCGCGCTATCTCGTTGCGCGCGGACGTCCTGCCGAAGCGCGCGTGGTGCTGGCGAAAGTGCTGGATTTGCACAGCGATCATGCCTTGGACGCCAAGATCGGCGACATCGCGCATAGTTTGAAGGTGGAATACCGACCCACCTTGAAAGATCTGCGAGGTGCAGGCGGCCGCCTGCTGCCGATTGTATGGGTCGGTATTTTGCTGTCGGTATTTCAGCAGTTCGTCGGCATCAACGTGATCTTTTATTACTCCTCCACGCTGTGGCACTCGGTCGGCTTCAGCGAGGCCGATTCGTTCTCCATCACCGTGGTGACCTCCATCGTCAACGTGCTGGTCACGCTGGTGGCCATCGCGCTGGTCGACAGGATCGGCCGCAAGCCGCTGCTGCTGATCGGTTCGGCGGGCATGGCGGTCACGCTGGGCATGATGGCGTGGTGTTTCTCGCAGGCTGCAGGAAGCGGTGCGAACCTAGTCCTGCCCGCACCCTGGGGCATGGTCGCGCTGGTGGCGGCCAATGCTTACGTGGTGTGCTTCGGTCTGAGCTGGGGCCCGATGGTGTGGGTGCTGCTCGGCGAAATGTTTCCCAACAGCATTCGTGCGATTGCGCTTGCCGTGGCCGCCGCCGCGCAATGGATCGCCAACTTCGCCATTACCAGCACATTTCCGTGGCTGGCTCAGATCGGGTTGAGCTTTGCCTACGGTTTGTATGCGTTATTCGCGCTGCTGTCGCTGTTGTTCGTCATGCGCGCGGTGCGCGAAACGCGCGGCATGGAATTGGAAGACATGCGCGCTTCCTGAGCGAGTGAGGCAGAGGCACGGGTCGAATGATGTCGGCCCGTGCCGAAACAGTAGCGCTTCTTTCCTGCAGGCTGTTGTTAGCCGCCGTGTACGCTTCGACTGTAATCGTGCACTTCGTCCACCAGCACCTTGACGTGCTCGGGATCGACTTCCGGCGTGATGCCATGGCCGAGATTGAAGACGTGGCCGGGGTGGTTGCCGTAGCTGTCCAGCACGTTGCGCACTTCGCGGCGAATGATCTCGGGGCTTGCACGCAACACGGCGGGATCGAGATTGCCTTGCAGCGCCACCTTGCCATTCACTGCGCGACGCGCATCGGCGAGATCGATGGTCCAATCCACGCCCAGCGCGGCACAACCGGTGTCGGCCATATCGGCAAGATGCGCACCGGCGCCTTTGGAGAAAAGAATCACCGGGATATCGCGCGTGCGATGATCCGCTTTGAGCGCATCGACCACACGCGTCATGTAGCGCAATGAGAACTCGCGAAACGCGGACGGACTGAGCAGGCCACCCCAGGTATCGAACACCATGAGCGCCTGCGCACCGGCCACGACCTGCGCGATGAGGTAAGCCGCCACCGATTGCGCCAGCGTGTCGAGCAGTTTGTGCGCCAGTACAGGTTCGTTCCAGCACATGGCTTTGGCGGTGGCAAAGTCGCGCGAGCCTTCGCCTTCCACCATGTAGCAGGCAAGCGTCCACGGGCTGCCGGAGAAGCCGATCAAGGGCACTTGGCCATCGAGTTCGCGGCGAATCACGCGCACCGCGTCCATCACGTAGCGCAGTTCGGTCTCCATGTCCGGCACGCCGAGTCGTTCCACGTCCGCGCGACTCCGTACGGGGCGGGCGAACTGCGGACCTTCGCCCTGCGCGAACGAAAGGCCCAGGCCCATCGCGTCCGGAATGGTGAGGATGTCGGAAAACAGGATCGCGGCGTCCAGATCGAAGCGGCGCAACGGTTGCAGCGTCACCTCGCAGGCCAGTTCGGGGTTTTGCGCCAGCGCCATGAAACTGCCGGCTTTCGCCCGGGTGGCGCGGTACTCGGGCAGGTAGCGGCCGGCCTGGCGCATCACCCACACGGGCGTGGTGTCGATGGGCTCGCGGCGCAATGCGCGCAGCAAGCGGTCGTTCTTCAGCGGTGAACTCATTTATCGGCGTCCGTAAGGGCCTTCGATGCCCTGGGCAAACATCACGCGGAAACCACGTTTGAGCTGGGCGTCGCGCACTTTCTCGAAAGCGGCGATGGCCTCGTCGCGTTCCAGATACTGGTCGCGCTTGAGCGTGGCGCGGCCGCCCTGGGTACCGGATTCGCGGTACAGCGTCCAACCGCCGAGGAGATCCTGCTCCAGCACGATCTGAACATAGCGCGGCGCCTCGGTCGAGGCTGGCATGGTTTGCAGGTAAAGGCGCATGGCGTCCATGGTTGAACAGTGCGGCTGTCATGCCGCAGAAACAACATTCTAGAGGGCTGGCGTGTTGCTAGCGAGGGGCTCCATGGCGCGGCCACTGTGGCGGTTCATCACATCCCTGCAGGCGGAAGGTCAAAGGTTTCCACGGGTTGCGTCCCGCAAAACGGCCAGTACATCGGCTTCGTTCACGCCGGCCACGATTTCTGCGCGGCCGATGCCACGCCACAGAATCAGGCGCAGGGTGCCGGCGATGTTTTTTTTGTCCAGGCGCATCAGCGCAAGCAATTGATCTGGATCGAACCCGGCGGGAACCGTGGTGGGGAGGCTCACGGCTTTGAGCAATCGTTCCAGGCGTTCCGTGTCGCCGGAGGCACTCATGCCGAGCCGTTCAGAAAGCCGGGCCGCCAGCAGAATGCCGACGGCAACACCCTCGCCATGCAACAGGGCGGTGTAGTGGCCTGCGGTTTCCAGTGCGTGGCCGAAAGTGTGTCCCAGATTGAGCAGGGCACGCTCGCCCTGTTCGGTTTCGTCGAGGGCCACCACGCCGGCCTTGTAGCGCACCTTGGCGGCGATGGCTTGTATCAGCGCCGTTTCCTCGCGAGCGTTCAGGGCCGTGGCGTGTTGTTCCAGCCAGGTGAAGAGATCGGCATCGCCGATCGCCGCGCCCTTGATGATTTCGGCGAGGCCGGCGCGATATTCGCGGTCGGGCAGACTGTCCAGGGTGCCGATGTCCGCGATCACCGCACGCGGCTGGTGGAAGGCGCCCACCAGGTTCTTGCCTGCGGGAAGATTCACGCCGGTCTTGCCGCCGACGGAGGAATCCACCATCGACAGCAGCGTGGTCGGCATCTGGATGAAGTCGATGCCGCGCATCCAGCAGGCGGCGGTGAATCCGGCGAGATCGCCCACCACGCCGCCGCCGAGCGCGATCACGCAGGCATCGCGCGTGGCGCCGAGCGTTGCCAACGCATCCAGTGCGAGACCGACGTTCTGGAAAGTTTTATGTGCCTCACCGTCTTCGAGCAGGAACGATGACCAGCGCAGCCCTTCAAGGCCGCGCGCGACACGCTCCAGATACAGCGGTGCCACGGTGCGATTGCTGATGATCAAGGCATGCCGGCCGCGCAGCGTACTGCGCCAGCGTGCGTGATCGTCGAGCAATCCGCGTCCGATCCATACCGGGTAACTGCGCTCGCCGAGTGCGACGTCGATGGTTTGCGATTTCGAATGGCTCATCATGCGGCTTGCCGGTTCCAGTGTTGATCGATCAGCGCGATACAGCGCTCGCTTGCCGCGGCGACGCCTTCCTGTTCGCCGCCATGTGGAATGATCAGGTCCGCGATTTCCTCGTAGAGCGACGTGCGCGCAGCGGCCATGCCTTCGAGCTTTTGCTGGCGGTCGGCATCGGCCAGCAGCGGGCGCGATGTATCGTGCGCGAGGCGCTGCAACTGCACGGGGACGGTGACCTGCAGCCATACGACGTAACCGCGTTCGACGAGATGGCGACGATTGGCCGGATCGAGCACGGCGCCGGCGCCGCTCGCCAGCAATATGCCCCGTCGACGGCTACACTCGTCCAGCATGGCTGCTTCGCGCCGACGAAACCCCGCTTCGCCTTCGATGTCGAAGACCCTGCTGACGGGTACGCCGGTGTGGCGCTCGATTTCCTGGTCCAGGTCCAGAAATTCCATGCCGTACCGGGTGGCCAGTTGCCGGCCGATCGAGGTCTTGCCGGCGCCGGTCGGGCCGACGAGAAATAGGTTGCACGAAGGATTCATGCGTCGAGTTTAGCAAGGTGGATAGATGTCCGAACGAGTCTTGATGGCGGGATGCGGCGATCTGGGGCAGCGCGTGGCGAAACGGCTGCTGGCGCGCGGCGACGAGGTCTATGCGCTGCGGCGTCATCCGCCGATGCAGGATGGTTCTTCCGTGCGGTGGTTGAGCGCCGATCTGACTCGGCCCGAGACGATGCCGGCGCTCCCCGGGCGCATCACGCAACTGATTTATCTGCCCACGCCGGATGTGCGCGAAGAGCAGGCTTATCGCGCGGTTTTCGTGGATGCGCTACGTCACCTGCTGAGTGCTTTGCATGGGCAGCCGCTCAAGCGCATCGTGTTCGTTTCTTCCAGCGCGGTTTACGGCGAGCACGGCGACGATTGGGTGGACGAGGACACGCCGCCGGCGCCGCTCGGTTTCAACGGCAAGGTGTTGCTGGAAGCGGAGCATCTGCTGTCAACGCAGTCGATACCGTCGTCAGCCTTGCGGCTTGCTGGCCTCTATGGACCGGGTCGGTTGCAGCTGATCGAGCGCCTGCGTGCGGGACTTTTGTGTGCGCCGCGTGCGCCTGTGCATTGGAGCAATCGCATCCATGTCGATGACGCTGCGGCAGCGATCGTGCATCTGCTTCAGTTGCACGAGCCGCAAGCGTTGTACCTCGGTGTGGACGACACGCCGTTGCCGCTGCATGAACTGTATGGGGATCTGGCCGATAGGATTGGCGCTCCCGCGGTGCCCGACGGTCCCGCCCCTGCATCCATCGGTAGCAAAAAGCTCAGCAACGCACGCTTGCGTGACAGCGGATTTCGCCTCCAGTGGCCGGATGCGCGCCTGGGCTACGCCCATCTTCTCAACATGCGCTGAGAGGCAACGCAAGATCAGTCGTCGACGGTTTCGTCGGAATGGGAGCGTGTGACCTCGCTTCTTACGCCGGGAGCTTGCGACGTGAGGTTGGCGTTGACGCCATACATGATGAGGTCGGCATCTCGACGAATGCCAAGCCTGCGCATGGCGCTCATTTTCTGCGTGCTGATGGTCTGCTTGCTGCGATGAAGGCGCTCGGCAATTTCGCTTACCGTGAGCCCCGACACGAACAGACGAACGACTTCCAATTCGCGTGTGGTCAGGTGGCTGGTCGACGGAGCGCCCGACTCTCCCTCGATCCGATGCGTTTTCAGGATCGCTTCGATGGAAGGCGAGTAGTAGCGTTTGGCGCCGAGCGCGGCATACAGGCTGCCCGCGACGTAAACCAGCGAATCGGCCTTGCTCAAGATGCATTGAACGCCCTGCGCCATCAAGGAACGAATGACCGCCGGATTGCTCATCATGGTCAGCGCGATGAGTCGGACGCCCGGGAAGCGACGTTTGAGGAATCCAAACAGCGCTATTCCGTCCCCGTAGTTGCCACCGGGCATCGTGTAGTCGGAAATGACGACATCGACGGGGTGCTTGTTCAGGAGCTCGACCAATTCGGAAGAGTCCTCCGCCGATCCCACGACCGTGACGCCGAGATGTTCTTCCAGTTCATATGAAAGACCGGCGAGCAGGAGCGGGTGGTCATCGGCGATGGCAACCCGGACCGGGCGGCCGTGGATGGAGAGCTGTTCGAGGCGGGTGTTGTTCTGCTG
This sequence comes from Dyella psychrodurans, assembly GCF_003363265.1. Lineage (GTDB taxonomy): Bacteria > Pseudomonadota > Gammaproteobacteria > Xanthomonadales > Rhodanobacteraceae > Dyella_B > Dyella_B psychrodurans. The sequence continues at coordinate 352,524 of NZ_QRBF01000002.1, forward strand.
TGGATCCATGGGGCGACATTCGGCTGCTTGTATCACATGAGGTGATTCGCCTTTCGGCAGCCATCGTCAGGGCGCCGTTTTCAACGCGCCAAATCATGGGGCCGCGCTTGGGCGTATGGACGCTCGCGCCAAACAGTGGAAGGAGACAGACGACGAGAGCGAATGAGCTGGAAATCCCGTTTTGTTTCTTGCCGGGATTCAGCGATGCCGATTATGGTCGCGCGCTCTGGACGGGCCAATCGTTCTATTCCTAAAAGCATGGCCGCCTTCCGGGGTCGGACGATTGCCCACAAAGGTTCAGATGCGACGCTGCTTGTCCCGGCGGATTTGAAGTCAGCTGCCTGCGGAGGCAGGCCTCAACTATGACTCAGGCCCGTAACGTGGTGCTCGGTGTCGTATTCCACGCAGGTATCGGCGAGTACGGGGAGCGTGGCGAGGGCATGTCGGCTAAGCCGCTCGAAATGCGCCAGAAAACGATCCATGGCTTCGGGATTCATGGCCAGCGGGGCGCTGCGCGCCAGCAGTTCTTTCTCGGTTTCGCTGCGCCACCCGCGTATCACTTCCCAGTTCGGGGCCTGCAGTACGATCAGCGCGTCGAGCTTGCGCCATAGCGGCTGGTACGCGCGCAGTTGTTTGTTGACCCAGTGGCGCCAGCGCCCGTCCTCGTCTTCGGTGCGTTCAAGTTCATTCACGGGCTGCTCCAGCGCGCTTTCCAACTGTGGGCGCAGGCCTAATGCCCAACCTTCCACGATCACCAGACGAGGTGGCCGGGTAACGCGCGGCCACCTCGAGGGTGGCGTGCGCGTGTCGCGTCCTTTGTCAAAGCGCGGCCATGTGACGGGCAGCTTTTCCGACGCATTCGGAAGCGCGGCGAGTACGGAAAGCAGCAGCTCGATTTCGTGCGTGCCTGGAACACCGCGCGTTTTGAGCAACGGATGTATCTGATGGGCGAGTGCCTCGCGCTCGCTGCGCGAATAATAAAAATCGTCCAGCGAAAGCACGTCGGTGGGCCAGTCCCGATGTTCGGCCTGGGTCTTGATCACCCGCGCCAGGGTACTTTTGCCGCTACCTTGCAGACCCGACAGGCCGAGCACGTACGGCCGGTGCGTCCGCGCGATGCGGCCGGCGTAATGGTCCAACAGGTGCCCGGCGAGGGCCTGATTTTGCGTGCTAGCATCCTCCATCATTGCCTCAATCATGACGTGCGTCCGCCACGATTCAAGCCCCTATGCTGAAACCCGAGATTCTTGACACTTTCAATACGTTGCTGGACCAGGCCGTCGCCAGCGGCGATCCGGAGCCGACGGCCATGACCCTGTCCAGCGTCGATGCCGCCGGGCGCGTCAGTTCGCGCATCGTGCTGCTGAAAGGGGCCGATCAACGCGGATTCCGTTTCTTCACCAATTACCAGAGCGACAAGGGCGTGCAGATGGACGCGCACACGCAGGTGGCCCTGTGTTTCCACTGGAAGCGGTTGCGTGAAGGTATCCAGGTACGCGTGGAAGGCCTCGCGCGCAAGCTGTCGGCGGAAGAGTCGGATGCCTACTTCGCCACCCGGCCGCGTGGAAGTCAGATTGGCGCCTGGGCATCGCTCCAATCGCAAACCTTGCCGCAGCGCGAAGTCTTCGAGCAGCGCGTCGCTCACTTCGAGGAGCAGTTTGCCGGGCGCGATGTACCGCGCCCGGCAAACTGGGGTGGTTACATGGTGGAGCCGGACATGGTCGAGTTCTGGTACGGCGCCAACTTCCGACTGCACGAACGCGTGCGGTGGGACCGTCACGGCCAGACCTGGACCAGCAGGCTTCTTTACCCCTGAGGAATCCGCCATGAGCCGAGCCACGACCGCCGAACATGTCGCACAAAATGGCTTCACCGTGCATACGCGCGGACGTGGTTTCAGCGAGATTACAGAGAAAGTCGCCCAACTGGTGTCCGCAAGCGGCGTGCAGGTCGGGATCGTCCATGTTTTCACCGCGCACACGAGTTGTTCGCTGTTGATCAGCGAAAATGCCGATCCTGCGGTGCGCACCGACCTTGAACGCTGGTTTGCCCGCGCCGTGCCCGATGGCGATGCCATTTTCCAGCACGATGCCGAAGGTCCCGACGACATGCCCGCCCACGTGCGCGCGATTCTCACCGGTGTCAGCCTGACCATTCCCGTGCATGGCGGCAAGCCGCAACTGGGTACGTGGCAGGGCATCTATCTATGGGAGCACCGCATAGATCCCCATCAACGCAAGGTGACCGTCACCGTGCTCGGTCACTGATTTCCTGGTTTCAGCCTTACATGACAAGCTCTACATCACGCGATTCGTTTCCCCAGCGCATTGTTTGCCTCACCGAAGAACCCACCGAAGTTCTCTACGCCCTGGGCGAAGAGCACCGCATCGTTGGCATTTCCGGTTTCACCGTGCGCCCGCCGCGTGCGCGCAAGGAAAAGCCGAAAGTGTCTGCGTTTACCAGCGCCAAGGTCGGAGAAATTCTGGCCCTGCAGCCGGATCTGGTGATCGGCTTTTCCGATATCCAGGCCGATATCGCGCGTGAATTGATTCATGCGGGCATCGAGGTCTGGATCAGCAATCACCGAAGTGTCGAGGGCATCCTCGCTTACATTCGCCGGTTGGGTGCGATGGTGGGTGCGTACGAAAAAGCGGAGTCGTATGCGCAGCGCGCCGAGACGCATCTCGCCGCCGTGCGCGCCGCCGCGGCCAGATTGCCCCGGCGGCCGAAGGTTTACTTCGAAGAATGGGATGAGCCCATCATCACCGGGATTCGTTGGGTCGCTGAGTTGATCGGCATCGCTGGTGGCGACGACGCGTTTCCCGAACTTGCGCGCGAATCGCTGGCCAAGCATCGCATCCTGGCCAACGGCGATGAAGTAGTGCAGCGCGCACCCGACATCATTCTCGGTTCGTGGTGCGGCAAGCGCTTTCGCTCCGAGCGTGTCGCGGCGCGGCCGGGTTGGGATGCGATTCCGGCAGTGCGCACAGGCGACATGCACGAAATCAAGTCGCCGATCATTCTGCAGCCGGGGCCTGCGGCCTTGTTCGACGGGCTCGATGCCATCCACGCGCGGATTGTCGAGTGGGCGCAGCGCCAGCGCTGATTCAGCGGCCCGGGTGACTGGAAAGGCAGGGCGCCGCAATCTGCTTGAGCGCCTTGCTCTGTGCATCATCCGGCGCGAACGTCGCGGAGAGCGGTGGCGTTTGTATGTTGTCGCTCAGTTGTATCCACGTGAGCTTGACGCCTGGCTTGCCGAGTGCGGCTGCCACCTGCGTCGCCGTTGTGGCGTTTCCGGGTGCCGACGTGATACCGAACACAAACGCACCGTCTACATCACCGCTTCGCCACCCAGCGACGGCGGCTGGCGCGAATCGCCGATCCCCGGCTTGTAGTTGCGCGCTGGGTTGATACGACGCTGGAGCACGCGGCCCCTCGAATGCATCGAATGGAAAGTCAGGTGCGCTATCGACGCTCAACATCAGCTGCAGGGAGAGTGCGGCACCATTACCTTGCGTGCAGATCAAGGTGAACCATGCCGGATGCTCGCCGGTGCTGGTCGTCACCGTACCGTGCACGGTGACCTGTGGCGGTCCGGAGGGTAGCGCCATCGCCATCGCGGGTAGCAGCAACAAAACCAGCAGAAGCGAGTGTTGTTTCATGGGAACGGTCAGCCCACCTGTGCAAGGCGCGCTCCCAGATCGAACAGCGGGGCGACAAGCAGCATGCGAGCCAGCAGCAGAATGATCACCACAACCGTCGGCGAAAAATCGATGTTGCCGACCACGAGCTTTCCGCGCAGCGGGCGCAGCAGGGGCTGGACGATGGTGCCGGCAAGTCGGACGACAGGTTGATGCGGATCGGCAGACAGCATGGTGAGCAGCGACCAGCCGAAGATCACGATGATGTAGAACAACAGCACGAAGTCGAGCAGATCGGCCAACGACGCCACCAGCAGCCCCGGCAACGCCGGCATGTAACCGGCCAATCCATAGATCACCACGCGTTCGAGCAGCATGGTCAGCCAGACGATCAACAACGCGGCGAGGTTGATGCGTCGCCAATTGGGCAGCACGCGCCGGATTGGCGCCAGCACCGGATTGGTATAGCGATAGATGAACTGGCTGAGCGGATTGTGGAAATCGACGCGAGTCGCTTCGGCGAGCAGCCGCACCAGGAACAGCGTGGCAATAGCTCCAAAGGCGACCTGGATCAGCATCGATAACGCATTGAGCAAGTACGGCATGGGTCAGTCCTTGTCCAACGAGGCAGCCATTTCCGCGCCGCGACGCGTTGCGGCAGCTACGGCACGAGCAACGACGCGCGGCAGCTGATCGGCGGCGAAGCTTTCCAGCGCAGCCTGCGTGGTTCCGTTGGGCGACGTGACACGCTGCCGCAACACGGACGGCGCCTCGTTGCTTTCCACCAGCATGCGTCCCGCGCCAAGGCAGGTCTGGGTGGCAAGGATCCGCGCGGTGTCGCGCGGCATGCCTTGCGCCACAGCGGCGTCCTCAAGCGCTTCGACGATGGCAAAGAAATAGGCAGGGCCTGAGCCGGAGAGGGCAGTGACCGTGTCCATCTGCGATTCGTCGTGGATCCAGCGGGTGACGCCCACTGCATCGAGGATGTGCTGCGCCTGTTCGCGTTGCTGCGGCGTGACGCGCAGGTTGGCGCACAGACCCGTGGCGCCCGCGCCGATCAGCGCCGGCGTGTTGGGCATGCAGCGCACGATAGGGAGCAGGTTGCCGAACCACCGTTCAAGCTGATCGATGCGCACCCCCGCCGCGATCGAGATCAGCAGTGGACGATTGCGTTGCAGGGTATCGCGCAATTCGGCATGCATGGCCGGCATGACCTGCGGCTTGACCGCGAGGACCAGCACGTCGGTATCCGCCGCGGCCTGCCGGTTGTCGGCGTAAGTGCTGATGCCGAACTCACGCCCCAGGGCCTCGCGCGCCTGCGCGAGGGGTTCGGCGACGCGGAGATTGGCGGCGGCCACGCCTGTCTTGATCAGGCCTCCGATCAGGCTGCGCGCCATGTTGCCGCCGCCGATGAATGCAATACGTGTCATGTTGCCTTGGTCCGACTGGTTCCAGGTGGCATACCTTACCGGAGCCGACGTCGGCTTGGGTTGGTGATGGGGTCGTCAAACTGCGCCTTCGCGGTGCAAGGGTGTTAACGAAAGACTGGCCGCCCGGCCATTGCCGCGAGTAGTATCAGGTCGGCTGCAAGGGAGAGGGGGAGCGGCAGGGCAGTCATGCCCATGGCCGGCACGTCCATCCGCGGTAAACCACCGTCTTCCCGATTTGCGGCACGCATTTTTTCAAACCGACGATCGGTTGAGGGGATACATCCGATGGACATCGCCGAACTGCTTGCCTTCTCGGTGAAGAACAAGGCTTCCGACTTGCACCTGTCGGCGGGCCTGCCGCCGATGATCCGCGTGGATGGCGACGTCCGCCGCATCAACATCCCGGCGCTGGACCATAAGCAGGTGCACTCGCTGATCTACGACATCATGTCGGACAAGCAGCGCCGCGACTACGAAGAATTCTACGAAGTCGATTTCTCGTTCGAGATTCCAGGCCTCGCGCGCTTCCGCGTCAACGCGTTCAACCAGAACCGCGGTGCGGGCGCGGTGTTCCGTACCATTCCTTCCGAAGTGCTCACGCTGGACGATCTGGGTTGCCCCAAGATCTTCCGCGAGCTGATCGAGCAGCCGCAGGGCTTGATCCTGGTGACGGGACCGACCGGTTCGGGCAAATCGACCACGCTGGCGGCGATGGTCGACCACATCAACAAGAACGAATACGGTCACATCCTCACCATCGAGGATCCCATCGAATTCGTGCACACCTCGCAGAAGTGCCTGGTGAACCAGCGCGAAGTGCATCGCGATACGCACGGCTTCAACGAGGCACTGCGCTCGGCACTTCGCGAAGACCCCGACTTCATTCTCGTCGGCGAGTTGCGCGACCTGGAAACCATCCGCCTGGCGCTCACCGCCGCGGAAACCGGCCACTTGGTGTTCGGCACGCTGCACACCAGCTCGGCGGCCAAGACCATCGACCGCATCATCGACGTGTTCCCCGCGGGCGAAAAGCCGATGGTGCGCTCGATGCTGTCCGAGTCGTTGCGCGCGGTGATTTCGCAGACGCTGCTCAAGAAAGTCGGCGGTGGCCGTATGGCGGCGCACGAGATCATGGTGGGCATTCCCGCCATCCGCAACCTGATCCGCGAGGACAAGGTGGCGCAGATGTATTCGTCGATCCAGACCGGCCAGCAGTACGGCATGCAGACGCTGGACCAGAACCTGCTCGATCTGGTGAAGCGCGGACTGATCGCGCGTCAGCAGGCCGTTGGCTACGCCAAGAACAAGGAAGTGTTCAAGTAAGACGGGCCGGGGGTGATCCCCGGTTCCGATGTTGTAGGGATGCTCTGATCAATTTTCCGTAGGTGGCATGATGTCCAGAAGGCTCTCAGGGTGTGTCGTGCGGCGCAGGGAAGACTGGCCGTCTTCCCAAGCCGTGCGGCACAGGCTGAGAGCCTTCTGGACATCACCCCATCATTTAAGTCCAAGACGTCGGGGCCGGCCCTGTCTGTCCGCATGCCTTCGGTCCATCGTCTTGACAGACGGCCAGTCTGCCTGCGCCGATGGCCCTGTGGCCTGCGAACAGACAGGGCCGGTGACACCTACGGAAAATTGATCAGAGCATCCCTCGGGGAGATCGCCATGAGCGAATTCGACTTCACCTCATTCCTGAAACTGATGGTCCACAAGAAAGCGTCGGACCTGTTCATCACGGCCGGCGTGCCGCCCTCGATGAAGGTGCAGGGACGCATCGTGCCGATCACGCAGAGCCCGCTGTCGGCGCAGCAGTCGCGCGACATGGTGATCAACGTGATGACGCCCGCGCAGCGCGAGGAGTTTGAAAAAACCCACGAGTGCCAGTTCGCGATTTCCGCGCAGGGCGTGGGCCGTTTCCGTGTGTCGTGCTTCTACCAGCGCAACTGCGTGGGCATGGTGCTGCGCCGTATCGAGGCGAAAATCCCGACCATCGAGGAGCTGAACCTTCCGCCGGTGATCAAGCAGCTTGCGATGACCAAGCGCGGCATCATCATCTTCGTGGGCGCGACCGGTACCGGTAAATCGACCTCGCTGGCCTCGATGGTGGGCTATCGCAACCAGAATTCGACCGGTCACATCATCACCATCGAGGACCCGATCGAATACGTGCACAAGCACGAAGGCTGCATCATCACGCAACGCGAGCTGGGCATCGATACCGATACCTGGGAAAACGCGCTGAAGAACACGCTGCGCCAGGCGCCCGACGTGATCCTGATCGGCGAAGTGCGTACGCGCGAAACCATGGAGTACGCGATCAACTTCGCCGAAACCGGTCACCTGTGCCTGTGCACGCTGCACGCCAACAACGCCAACCAGGCGATCGACCGCATCCTGCACTTCTTCCCGGAAGATCGCCGCCAGCAGTTGTTCATGGATCTGTCGCTGAACCTCAAGGGCATCGTGGCGCAGCAGTTGATTCCCACGCCAGACGGCAAGGCGCGTCGCGTGGCGATTGAAGTGATGCTGGGCACGCCGCTGGTGCAGGACTACATCCGCCAGGGCGAGATCCACAAGCTCAAGGAAGTGATGAAGGAATCCACCAACCTCGGGATGATGACCTTCGACCAAAGCCTGGTGACGCTCTACCAGGCCGGCGAGATCAGCTACGAGGACGCACTGCGCCACGCCGACAGCTCCAACGAAGTACGCCTGCGCATCAAGCTGTCGCAGGGTGGCGACGCGCATACCTTGTCGCAGGGCCTGGAGGGCGTGGAGCTGGAAGAGGATCGCGCAAACCAGAATGGACTCGGCGGCGGGTTCCTTCACCGCTGATCTTTCGCGATGTTTCGTCAAAGAAAAAAGGAGCCGTTTGGCTCCTTTTTTGTGAACGTTTCTTGAGAGAGTGCGAATTTCCTCAACGTCGTTGACCCGCGAAGCGGGCCAACGACGGGCGCTAGGTCAACGTCTTACTTGATCTCGGTGTGCGTGGTGATGACCAGGCCGTGATCGTCCATGCGCACATTCGCACCGATAGCCTTGATGTGGGCAGCCTCCGACTCCATCGCCGCGAACTGCGCCTTGGTGTTGGCCAAGGCGGCCGCGGCGCTTTTCTGTTCGTCCTGATTGCCGGAGTCATCGGGATTCATGGCAGCGGCCATGTTCGCCGCGTTCTCGGCACGCTGTTGAAGCAGGTGGATCCAGTTGCTGTACATGTCGCCATCCAGATGCACGCGCATCAATTCGCCGGCATCGCCGCCCGGCTGTTTCAGCAGGTCGGTCAGCTTGCCGTCTTCATCCTTGCCCACCGCGACGCCGAGCGACTTTGCCCCCATGGCCGCCCAGCCTTGTTCGCCGAGCGCATTGGCGATCTGGGCCGGCAGTTCCACCGCCTTGCCGTCGCCCGTGAGCTTCAAGCCGGCGATCAACGGGCTGGTGACTTGCGCCATGGCCAGCAATCCGGCCGGGTTGTTGGTGCCAATCAGCACGCGACCGGAGAATTTCGGCATGCCGCCGTCCGGATTGGGGGTATAGCCGTCCAGCGCCAGATGCAGGCCGAGCAGATCGCCGATGGGCGGCACCGCCGCCTTCTGAACCGTGTCGCCGAGGCTGCCGAAGCTGTCGTTGAGGTTTTCGAGCACCGGGCAGGTGAATGGCTTGGCGGCCACGGCGTCCGCCTGGGCGCCCCAGAACGCACGCAGTTGCGCGATCGGCAAGGCAAGGCTCAGCTCGAAGGGCGAGGTCGGATCGCTGCCCAGGCCCGGCAGCTCGATTTTGAGTCCGTTGAACGCGCTGACGATATCGCTGGCCAGCGACACGTCAAAGCGAACGTCGCGATGCTTCTCGTCGAGCGTCGTGTAGCCGAGGCTGATTCGCGGCACGCGCGAGGCGATGCGGGTGGCGTCGGTCTGGCAGGTCGCAGGTACCTGCATCAGGTTGGTGACCGGCTCGCCGGTCTTGGCCGACTCGCTTTCGGCACGCGTCTTGAGCAGGGCTTGCGACAAGGGATCCTGGCCACTGGTCGCCAGCGGCAGCAGGCGCGTCAGATCCACTTCACCTACCGCCCACTTGGCGTAGCCCTTGGCTTTGGCCAGGTCGGTCAGGGTATCGGCGTCCTGCAGGCTCTTGGACGGGCGGTCCAGCCCCAGGGCCTGACGCAGCAGGGGTTGCGGCGCGTTATCCGGCAACATCGCCAGCACCGCCTGCTTGCCTGCCACCGCGATGATGAATTGCAGGTGGGAGGTGGGTGCGACGTAGCGCTGATAGTTCTGTGTGCCGAGCGTGACGCTGTCGAACTTCTTGCCGTAATCGTTCTGGAGCTTCGTAACGAAATTGCCAAATGCCTGCGCATTGGCCAGTTGCACACGCAGCACCGGAGAAAGGCCCAGGCCGTAGAACGCCATGTAACCCTTGGGGTCGATACCCGTGTCCTGGATCAGTTGCTCGGCGGTTTTACCGTCGAACTCCCCGGCGACCGTGCGCAGGTACTTGGCCATGTCCGGGTCGGTGTTGGACAGTTGATCGGCCTGCGCTTTCATCTGCGCAACCTGGGCCGGCATCTCGGCGTCGATCTGGGTGAGGATGGCTTGGCGCGTGTCGTTATCCAGCACGTCCAGATTGGCCAATACGTAAGGCGTATCCGCCGGCACGAAGGCCAGAGGGGCATCCTTGTCTTTGTGCGAACACGCGGCCAGCAAGAGGCCAGTGAGCGCCAGCGCCAGTACGCGCTTGGTCATACGCATAATCATCCCCGGGGGTAAAATTTTACGGCGACATTATGCCCGCTTTGTTGCAGTGCCGCCGAAAAAATAAGCGAATGGCCTTATCTGGCCAGCATTTCACCCAGCACGGCCATGCGCACGAAGACGCCGTTGCCCACCTGTTCGAGGATGCGCGACTGTGGCCCATCGGCCACCTCCGGCGCGATCTCGATACCGCGGTTGATCGGGCCCGGGTGCATCACCAGGCAACCGCGTCCGGCCATGGCCAGGCGGCGGCTGTCGAGGCCGTATTCGCGAAAATAAGCTGCTTCGTCGGGCAGGTCGATGCTGGCCATGCGCTCTTTTTGCAGGCGGAGCATGATGGCGGCATCGGCACCTTCGATGGCCTTGTCGAAGTCGTTGTAGAACTTGCAGTGCGGGAATTCGCTGGCTTCGGGCATCAACGCTGCCGGTCCGCACAGTCGAATTTCTCCCGTGCCGAGCTTGGTCAGCGCGTGCACGTCGGAACGCGCGACACGCGAGTGTTTCACGTCGCCGCAAATCACCACGGTGAGCTTGCTGAAATCCGGGCGGTGCTGGCGAATGGTCAGCACGTCGAGCAGGCCTTGCGTGGGATGCGCGCGATTGCCGTCGCCCGCGTTGATCACCGAGACGCCGCTCATCGCGTGGCGTACCAGTTCGTCGGGTGTGCCGGAAACTTTGTGACGCACCACGATGGCGTCCAGATGCATCGCTTCGAGCGTGTGCAGCGTGTCGAACAACTCTTCGCCCTTGCTGGTGGACGAGAAGCCGATGTCGAAGTTGATCACGTCCGCGCCGAGGCGACGTGCCGCCAGCTCGAACGAGGTGCGCGTGCGTGTCGACGGTTCGAAGAACAGATTGAGTATCGTGCGGCCGTTGAGCAGATCCAGCTTCCGCGTGCCGTGTGCGCAGGCATCGCGCATGGTGATGGCGCGATCGAGCAATCGCTCGATGCATTCGCGAGGGAGGTTTTCCAGCGTGGTGAGGTGGCGAATGCGTGGAATCATGGTGACCATCTTGATGTTGTTATTCGGTGCTTGGAAGGGTGTTTGACGGCGTGCCGGTGCCGTCGTTGAGCCAGCGTTCGAGTATGACGGCGGCGGCTTCCGCGTCGATCTGCGCGGCGTCGCGGCGACGTTTCAAGCCTGCGGCACGCGCACCGGCGAAACGTTCGGCCGCTTCGCGCGAACTGTGGCGTTCGTCGACCAGCATGACGGGTACGCGATAGCGTTCGCGCAAGCGATCGGCGAAGCGCCGCGCGCGTTTGCTGGCGGCTTGTTCCTCGCCTTCGAGCGTGAGCGGAAGGCCCACCACCAGTGCTTCCGGCAGCCATTCGCTGCGCAGCGCATCGAGCGCCGCCCAGTCGGGCGTGTCGTCGCGCATGGTGATGGTGGTGATGGCGCGTGCGCTGGAAGTGACACGATTGCCGACCGCGACGCCGATGAGCTTGCTGCCCACGTCGAAGCCGAGTGCGCAGCTCATGCGTGTCCCGCGTAGCCCGGGAGTTGCAATGGATCGATGCCCACCAGGCCGGCCGCCGCGCTCCAGCGTTCTTCCAGCGGCGTGTGGAAGACCACGCGCTCGCTCGCTTCGGCGGTGAGCCATGTGTTGTCTTTCAATTCCTGCTCGAGCTGGCCGGCGCTCCAGCCCGCATATCCCAGTGCCATCAGCGCCAGTCGCGGACCTTCGCCGGCGGCCATGGCGACGAGAATGTCGCGAGACGTGGTGACGGACCAATCGCCGTTGATGCGGTAGCTCGATTCCCAGTGACCGTGTTCGCGATGCAGCACAAAGCCGCGCTCTTGCTGCACCGGTCCGCCGATCAGCACCGGCGCGTCGACGAGCTCAGGGTCGCTGCAACCGAGTTTCATCTGTGCAAGCACGTCGCCGAAACGATATTCCGACAGCTGATTCACCAACAGGCCTACCGCACCATCCTCATCGTGCTGGCACAGGAACGCGACGCCGCGCGAAAACGGCGGTTCGGTCAAGCCGGGCATGGCGATCAAGAATTGTCCCGCGAGGGATTGGGGAGTCTTCGGGCGCATGTGCGCATTGTAAGCGCTGCAGCTGTATCGCGTCTGCGGTACGGACGGCACCGCCTGATGCTGAATGGCAACCTGGACAGTTATCACGATGTTATTGGCGCGTGAGGCGGGATCTCACGGTCGCGGGCCGTCCAGACAGCCCGTCAGCGTGTCTTGAGCACGTCGCCCGGCTGAAACTCCCAGGTGCGCGTGATGTAAAGGATATCGACCTTTTCCTTGTTGTCCGGAGGCAACGAGGGAAACGGCGCACTGAGGCGCACGATGGCCATGGCGGCGTTGTCGATCACCGGGTATCCCGAGCTTTGCGTCACGTCGATGTTGTTGACGCTGCCGTCGCGATTCAGGCCCACGGTGAGTATCACGTCGCCATGCAGGTGTTGCTCGCGCGCCTGTTCCGGGTAATTGAGGTTGCCCACGCGCTCGATACGGTTTACCCAGCCGTTCATGTAGGCGGCATACGCGTACTGCCTGGTGCTGGCCGAGATGTACTTCTTGTGCGGGCGCTTGGAGTACGCCTGGCTCTGTTTGCGCACTTCGGCGGCGAGCTGAGCTTCCTGCTGCTCGATGTTCGCTTCATCGGCCGTGGCGCTGTCTGGGGTCTCGCGCGCGTCCTTGGCGGTATCGCTGTTGACGCTGAAGCTGGCGTTGCCAGAGGTGGTCAGCATGCGCCTGTCGGTGGCTTGCTGCGGTGACGGCGTGGTGGCTTCGACAGGCTGCACGGCCGTGCCCTGGGTGGGCGTGGGCAGCAGTCCTGAGAAAGGCTGCGAGGGCCGCTGTGCCTTGTCGCTGTCGCCGCCCCCCTTGTTGTTGGCCTGGGCGAGGAAGTCGGCCTTGTCCGGCGCCTCGTTGTTGGCCACGTTGACCAGCGTGACATCCAGCGTCGGCAGCGCCGGCCGCGTGGCGACGTAGCTGATACCGATACCGAAGAGCAGCAGGCCATGGACCAGCAACGAAAAGATGAAGGTGGCCCCGATTTTGTTATCGCCGGGGGTGCGGGCAACAGCATTCACGCAGCGGTTTTCTCAATGGCGTCGAACAGCAATCCGGCAATATTAAGCCCGAACTGATGGTCGAGTTCGCGCACACAGGTCGGCGATGTGACGTTGATCTCGGTCAGGTAGTCGCCGATCACGTCCAGGCCCACGAAGCGCAGACCGCGGCGGCGCAACTCGGGGCCGACTTCGGCGGCAATCCAGCGGTCGCGCTCGCTGAGCGGCACGCCCTCGCCACGCCCGCCGGCGGCAAGGTTGCCTCGGAATTCATCTCCCTGAGGGATACGAGCCAGTGCGTAGGGGACCGGCTCGCCATCGATCAGCAGGATGCGCTTGTCCCCGGCGCTGATCTGCGGGATGTATTTCTGGGCGATGGCGAACTGGCGGTCCTGCCCGTGGGAATCGCCGCCGAGCAGGGTCTCCAGCATGGAGTTGAGATTCTTGTCGCCGGACTGGACCCGGAAAATGCCCCGTCCACCCATGCCGTCGAGCGGCTTGAGGACGGCGTCGCCGTGTTCGGCCACGAATCGGCGAAGCTCGGCCGGCTCGCGGGCGACCAAGGTAGGGGCCATGCATTGCGGGAACTGCAGGGCGAACAGCTTTTCGTTGCAGTCGCGCAAGGCGCGCGGGTCGTTGATGACCTGCACGCCGCCGCGTTGGGCCGCTTCGAGCACCATGGTGTCGTAGATGAACTGGGCGTCGACCGGCGGGTCCTTGCGCATCAGCACGATGTCCAGTTCCCGCAGGTCGGTCCAGCGGCCGGCGCCCAGCGTGAACCAGCTTGCCGGGTCGTCCTTGACGGTCAGGGCGTGAAGGCGCGCCCAGGGGGCGCCATCCCGGAGGGCCAGATCGCTCTGTTCCATGTAAAAGAGGCGATGGCCGCGGCGAGAGGCCTCCAGCAGCATGGCGAAGCTGGTGTCCTTGACGATCTTGATGCTGCTGATGGGGTCCATCAGCACGGTGACCGAACGGGGCATCGGGGTCATTCTCCAGTAACCGGGCACGGGCCGGCGGGGCGGGGCGGGGCGGGGCATGCATGTTCGCTGAGGTGGTCCCCTTGCCACAAGGTTCACCCGTCATGACCCCCATTGGCCGCCTATCCCATGCGGCAGCAGTGGCAGGGACGAAGTTGCAGCCCGAGATTGCGCCTGTAACCGTTCTTCACATATGTATTCTCGTTTTCAGAGGTAAAGGCGGCTGCCACAACGTTTTTTTCTTGACGGAAAGCCGTGCAGGCAGTAAACAGCAAAGACGGAGTGCCCTGACGAAGATCAGGCACCTAAGAAGCAGTTGTGCAGGATTTTTTCATCCGCGTCCGGTGGGGGCCTGGGCCGCCGCCGGGTGTCGTACCTGAGCCTGGGGCAGGCCGCAGGGGGGTTAAGTGAACTTGAATGTAGGTACGAACGGCTTGGCCGGTCTCAAGGTCATGGTTATCGATGACTCCAAGACCATCCGTCGCACGGCGGAAACCTTGCTGAAGAAGGAAGGCTGCGACGTGCTCACCGCCGTCGATGGCTTCGAGGCGCTGGCCAAGATCTCCGACCAGAAACCGTCGATCATCTTCGTGGACATCATGATGCCGCGACTCGACGGGTATCAGACCTGCGCGCTGATCAAGAACAATCCGCAATTCCGGGCGACGCCTGTCATCATGCTGAGCTCGAAAGACGGTCTGTTCGACAAAGCACGCGGCCGCATCGTCGGCGCCGAGCAATATCTCACCAAGCCGTTCACACGCGATGAGCTGCTTGGTGCCATTCATCGCCATGTCAGCACGGTTTAATGCCAGTGACTGCAGCATCTAAAGGGGGCGCTGTGGCCAATATTTTGATCATCGACGATTCGCCGACCGACGTGCGCGTGTTCACCACGTTGCTCGAGCGTGCCGGTCATCGCGTCGATGCCGTAAACAACGCAGAGGATGGCATCGAGCGGGTGCGCGCCACGCAGCCCGACCTTGTCATCATGGACGTCATCATGCCGGGCATGAACGGGTTCCAGGCTACGCGCACGCTTACGCGCGACCCGGCCACCGCGAACGTGCCGATCGTGATCATCACCACCAAGTCGATGGAAACCGACCGTGTGTGGGGTATGCGCCAAGGGGCCAAGGCCTTCATCACCAAACCGGTGAACGAGAAGGAATTGCTGGCATGCATCGACGAGCTTTTGCCGAACGCGGCCTGAGGTGAGCATGACAGCGACAGCCGCCCAGACACCGTTTGAAATTCTCGCCCGCTACGAGCGGCTTTCCCTTGCGCACGCATCAGGTACGCAGGAGCGGTTCGAAGCGCCGGGCCTGTGGCGTGGCATCGGTTACCGGGCAGGCAACCGCTTGTTCGTCAGCGGCATCGAGGAGATCAACGAATTGCTGGCGGTGCCCACGCTCACGCCCGTGCCCGGAACCAAGCCGTGGCTGCTGGGTGTGGCGAACGTACGCGGCAATCTCATGCCGGTGATCGACATGGCGCGCTTTCTGTTCAGCGAACGCACGCAGCACACCGAGCGCACGCGCCTGCTGGTCGTGCGCCAGGGCGGTGGCAACGTGGCGTTGTTGGTGGACGAAGTGTTCGGTCAGCGCACGGTGGACGTGGAGCAGCGTCGCGGCGCCGAGGCAGAGGACGATCCGCGTCTTGCCCGCTTCGTGGATGATCGTGTGGATGTGGACGGACAGCGCCTGGCGCTGTTCAGCATGGGCAAGTTGGTGCGCGCGCCTGATTTCCGTCAGGCGGCCACCTAAAAAAGTACGCGTTGAACTGGCGATGGGAATGGTCGGGTTCGGCGACAACGCGACGGTTGATTACCGGGTAGTACACGGGTGAGGTGAATAGAATGAGCACGACAGGGGGCAACCGCGCGGAACGAGCGTTTACCGCGCCACTGGTCTTGCTGATAGCGTTTATCGTCTTCGCGGGTGTGGATTTCTTCCTCCTCATCTCGAAGAGCGGTGAAGACCAGCAGGCGATCGCGTTGACGACGCAGATCCAGGTGCTATCGCAGCAGACCGCCAAATACGCGCTGGAGGCATCCGGCGGTAACCCCGATTCGTTCGCCGAGCTCGAAAACGCGCGCGACACGATCGATTCCGCAGTGCAGCGCCTGGTCAACGGCGATTCGAAAACGGGCATGAAGCCCTATTCGGACAAGAACGCCACCAACACCGGTCGCTCCGTCACCAAACTGGCCGAGGCGTGGAAATCGCTCGACGGCGATATCGGCAAGATTCTTTCGAACAAGCAGGTCGTGCTCGATTCGACACAGCGCGCCGACGACCTGTCCAAACAGTTGCCGCTGCTCAACTCCAACATGGAGCAGGTGGTCAACATCCTGCAGCAGCGCAAGGGCACGGGTGCGGAAGAAATGCTCGGCGCCTCCCGTCAGATGCTGCTCGCCGACCGTATTACCCGTCGCGTGCAGGAGGTGCTGCAGGGCGGAGAATCCGAGCAGGCGTCCGCGGACGGTCTTTCGCGCGACTCGCAGAACTACGGCGAAGTGCTCAAGGGCCTGCTGCAAGGCAACCAGGGCATGGGCGTGCAGCAGCTGGGCGACGCCAATGCGCGCAAGATTCTTTCGGAGATGCAAGGCGACTGGGACAAGCTGAGCGATCCTATTTCCAAGCTCGTCGCCGCGGGTAGCAACATCGCGGAAGTGAAGAGCGCAGGCAACCAGGCCTCGCTCGATTCGTCCAACGTGCTGCTTCGCGCGAACGACCTTGCCGACCAGGTTCGCCTGCTGCCGCAGCGGCGTCTCTTTCCCAACCTGTGGTGGGGCATTCTCGGCGCTATCGGCGCGGTGCTGTTCGCCGTGGTGCTGATCGTCAGCATTTTCTATGAACAGCGTCGTCGCGTGCGTGAGAGTACCGAACTCAACCAGCGTAACCAGGAGGCGATCATGCGTCTGCTGGACGAAATGGGTTCGCTCGCCGAAGGTGACCTGACGGTGAAAACCACCGTGTCCGAGGACATCACGGGCGCGATCGCGGACTCGGTGAACTACGCTATCGACGAGTTGCGCACCCTGGTGACGACGATTAACGAAACCTCCGAGCAGGTGTCGTCCTCCGCGCAGGAAACGCAGACCACCGCACGCCATCTGGCCGATGCCGCGCAGAACCAGGCGCATCGCATCAGTACGGCAACAACCGCCATCAACCAGATTGCGAGTTCGATGGACACCGTGTCCAAGAACTCCGCCGAGTCGGCCGACGTGGCCGAGCGCTCGGTGCAAATCGCATCGCACGGCGCGGAAGTGGTGCGCGAAACGATCTCCGGCATGGACTCGATTCGCGACCAGATCCAGGAAACGTCCAAGCGTATTAAGCGCCTGGGTGAGTCGTCGCAGGAAATCGGCTCCATCGTGGAACTGATTAACGACATTGCCGAACAGACGAACATCCTCGCCTTGAACGCAGCCATCCAGGCGGCATCCGCCGGTGAAGCAGGCCGCGGTTTCGCGGTGGTGGCGGACGAAGTGCAGCGCCTGGCGGAACGCTCCGCCAGCGCGACGAAACGAATTGAAACGCTGGTCCAGACGATTCAGTCCGACACCAACGAAGCCGTGAACTCGATGGAACAGACCACCGCCGAAGTGGTGGCCGGTGCCCGCAAGGCGGAAGATGCGGGTAGCGCACTGGGCGACATCGAACGCGTTTCGCACGACCTGTCGGCACTGATTCAAAACATCTCCACCGCCGCACGACAGCAATCCATCGCTGCTACAGATATTTCGCAATCCATGAATGCGATCCAGGAAATCACTTCGCAGACGTCGCAGGGCGCAAGCCAGACGGCGGAATCGATTGGTTACCTGGCACAGTTGGCAAGCGATCTGCGTCGTTCCGTGGCGCACTTCAAGCTGCCGGGTTGACATCGGGCCATAACAAGAGGGCAACCTCGACGGTTGCGTGATGCGCAAAAACAAGCGCAGCCGCTGAGGGGGGCGCATGAGACTTCAAGACCACATCGATTTCACAACCCTGCAGTGGGTCAAGCCGGAGCTTGACGAGACCCTTGCGCTTGCACGACAGGCGCTGGAGTCCTACGTCGACAATCCCGGCGAGCGCGACGTCATGCGCTCCTGCGCGGACAACCTGCATCAGGTGCAGGGCACGCTGCGCATGGTCGAACTGTACGGCGCCGCGATGGTTGCCGAAGAGATGGAAACACTCTCCATCTCGCTGCTCGAAGACCACGTCCGCAACCGCGAGGATGCTTACGCCGCACTGATGCGCGGCCTGATGCAGTTGCCCGACTACCTCGAGCGACTTTCCAGCGGTCACCGCGACGTACCGGTGGTGCTGCTGCCGCTGCTCAACGAATTGCGCGCAAGCCGCGACCAGGAGCCGCTGAGCGAATCGTCACTCTTCACCCCCAATCTTGACGCACCGCTGCCGGCCCATGCGCCGGCAGCCGCCAACGCGGCGGACGCGCAGCGCCACAAAGGCGAAATCGCCGAATTGCGCCTGCGCTTCCAGCAACAAATGCTGGCGTGGTTCCGTGGACAGGGGACCGACAGCCAGCTCGCGGCCATGCGCAAAACGTTGAGCGCGATCGCCGCGCGCTGCGTGACCACGCCAGGCCGTCGCCTGTGGTGGATCGCGTCCGGCGTGCTGGAAGGTCTCGATCACGGCATGCTGAAAAATCATGCCGCTGAAGTCCGTCAGTTGATCGGCCGCGTCGATCGCAGCATCCGCCAGCTGATCGAGCAAGGCGAAGAAAGCCTGCAGGGCGGGGACGGCGACGATCTGGCGCGCAAGCTGCTGTACATCGTCGCGCAGTCCAAACAGCGCAGCCCGCAGATGGCACAGCTGGCGCAGACCTACAACCTGGACGGCCTGATTCCCGATGCCGGCGAGTTGGAACACGCCCGTGGCTCGATGACGGGCCACAACCGCGCGTTGCTCGATTCGGTGGCACGTGCCCTGAAAGACGACCTCCTGCGCGTCAAAGAAGCGCTCGACCTGTTCCTGCGTCAGGCCGATGCGGATCCCTCGCAACTGGGTGCGCAAGCGGAAGTCCTCGAACGTGTCGGCGACACGCTCGGCATGCTGGCGCTCAACGTGCCGCGTCGCGTGATCAACGAACAGCGTCGCGTGCTCGAGGAAATATCCAGCCGTCTGCGCACCCCGGACGAAGAATCGCTGCTCGATGTCGCTGGCGCCTTGCTCTACGTGGAAGCATCGCTCGACGACCACATCGAAAGCCTCGGCGCTGAAAACGAACCGACTGACCAGCACTCCCAGGCGATGTTGCCGCGCAGTGAGGCGCGACACATTCTCGCCACGCTGATGAGCGAAGCCGTTGCCAATACGGGCAAGGTGAAGAACGGCATCGTCGCCTTCGTCGAATCGGGCTGGCAGCATGAGCAGCTCGACGGCATGCCTGCGTTGATGGACGAAGTGGCCGGCGCGATGCGCATGCTTTCTTCGCCGCGTCCTGCGCAGATTGCCGAGGGCGTGGGCCGTTTCATCGGCAACGAACTGTGCGTGGACCAGCGCGTGCCTAGCAGCGCACAGATGGACCAGCTTGCCGACGCACTGGCCGCGCTGGAGTACTACCTGGAGGCCGCACGCGAACATCGCGGCGGGCTCGAACACATTCTCGATGTGGCCGAACACAGCCTGGGTGGGCTGGGTTATTGGCCGCCACCGCTTGCCAAGGCCTTGCCCGAGCATGCCGTCGAAACACACGTCGAAGCGCGTGCTCCGGCGCCGGTGCTCAACGAGCCGGTCAGCCTGGCGTATGGCGACGACGCGAGCGAGTTGTTCATCGGCAGCAGCGAAACACCTGCGCCGTTGACGCACGATCTCACCGGCCTGAATCTGGTCGAAACCGAATCGGCCGCGGCGGGTGCGCCATCCGACGAGCACGGCGACTGGATCGAAATCGAAGAAGAAATCGAAGAGCAGGTATTGGCGGCCGATCCGCTGGCAGCCAGCGCCGGTTTCCAGGCCAGCACGGAAGGCATCGACGACGACATCCGCGAAATCTTCCTGGAAGAAATGCAGGAAGAGATCAACAACCTGCGCCAGGGGCAGCAGGCGTGGATGGTCGATCCGACGCAGCTTGCCGAACTCTCGTCGATCCGCCGTTCCTTCCACACCTTGAAGGGCTCCGGTCGCCTGGTTGGCGCGAGCGTGCTGGGCGAATTCTCCTGGCGCGTGGAAAACATGCTCAACCGCGTGCTGGATGGCACCATCCCGCCGCACGAAGGCGTTCAAGCTCTGGTGGGCCATGCCATCGGTGCGCTGCCGCAGTTGCTGGCGATGCTGAAGGACGGTGTGCTGCCCACGGCGCCGCTTGGCGCGATCATGCAGGCTGCCGATCAGCTCTCCGCGGGCGAACAGGCCACGGTGGAGCAATACGCCTCCGGCATTGCTACCGAAACGGTGCGCCGTACCGTGCGTCGTCGCGTACCGCGTATCGACGCGGCCATCGACGCCATCCCGGCCGCAACCCTTACGGATCATTCCGTCGTTGCATCTGCGCCCGTCGAAGAATCCGTTGCAGTGTCGTTTGCCGACACCTTCCACGAACCGGTATTGCCGCCGGTGGACGCGGTTTTGCTGGAAATCCTGCGCAGCGAAGTGGCGCAATACCTGCAGACCATTCGCAATGTCGCGAACTTCGCCGACGGCGAGCTGCCGGTGGAAGATGGCTTGCTGCGTGCCGTGCATACGCTGCACGGCGCCATCGCGATGGTCGACATCCCGCTGCTGATCCATCTGCTGTCGCCGCTGGAGAGCCTGCTCAAGCGCCTGCGCGCGGCCGGCCAGCCGCTGTCCACCGAAGGCGTTCGCCTGCTTAGCCAAAGCGCGGACGTCGTGGACGAAGTGATGGCGCAGTTCGACGCACCGAATCCGCAGTTGCCGGATGCGTCCGCGCTCATCGCGCGCCTGGCCGAACTGCGCGACCATCAGCCCGAACCGCAGATGGCGCACGTCGTATTCGAACGGCGCGATGTGGAGCCGGAGCATGTCGAGCATGAGCCGCAGTCCGAACATATCGACTTCGGGCAGCTCGAGCACGAGGCTGTAGAGGAACATTCCGACGCGGCCCACGTCGGCGAAGCACCGTTGCATGCCGAGTCCGTCACGGACGATTACACGGCCGAACTGCTCGCCGGCCTTGCTGCGCACGAATCGGGCGAGGTGGTCGATGCGCCGGTTACACACCGCGCCCACGAGCCGAGTCCCGAAGACGAAGAATTCGCCGAACTGCTTGCCAGCCTGGAAGCGTTGGAGCCGGAGCGACTTTCCGCCGTCACGCACGACGAAGAGCCGGCATCCATCGAGCATCATGTCGAGTACGTCGCGGCCAATGAGCCGATCGACGAACTGATTGGCGAAGCCGGCATCGACGAAACAAAGGGCGAGGGAGCGGCGATCGAAGAAGCCATCGAGCCGGTGGTGCATGCTTCGCACGAAGAAGCGCCTGCTGCAGTCACCGAATCCGTGCACGAGTTCGCCGAGACCGCACCGGTCGGCGAGCTGATGAGCTTCGGTCACATCGATCCCGACTTGCTGGAAATCTTCAGCGAGGAAGCGCGCGAGATTCTCGACGATGCCGACGGCCTGCTGGCCAAGTGGCATGCCGAGCCGGCCGAAGTCGAACACATGACGGGCCTGCTGCGTGCCCTGCACACGCTCAAGGGTGGCGCGCGCATTGCCGGCCTCACACCGGTGGGCGACCTCAGCCACGCGATCGAAACGCTGCTGGAACGCTCGCAGGGCATCGACTCGCAGCGTACCGGTACGCTGATCGGCACGCTCGAGGTGGCCTTCGACCAGATGCACGGTCTCGTGCAGCGTGTGTCGCAAGGCAAGGCCATTGCGTATCCGCGTGCGCTGATCGACCGCCTGCTGGGTGGTTCCGGCGTGGAGCACGCGCCGGCTGCCGAAGAGATCGTCGAGGCAGAGGTCACGGTACTCGCGCCTGCACATCCGCTGCCTGACATGGAACTGCCGTCGCTGTTGCCGGCAGAAGAAGCCCTGCCGGAAGAAGTCGCACGCACGTCGCAGGAACAGATCCGCGTACGCGCCGATCTGCTCGACAACCTCGTCAACAACGCAGGCGAAGTCGCGATCTATCGTTCGCGCCTGGAGCAGCAGGTTTCGGCCTACCGCTTCAATCTGGTCGAACTGGAACAGACGGTGTCGCGCCTGCGCGGCCAGCTGCGCATGCTCGAAATCGAAACGGAAGCGCAGATCATCGCGCGCTTCCAGCGCGAGCACCGCGAAGCAGGCATCGGCGTGTTCGACCCGCTCGAGCTCGACCGTTTCTCGCAGCTGCAGCAGTACTCGCGCGCGCTGGCCGAATCGGTATCGGACTTGGTGTCGATTCAGAGCATGCTCGACGAACTGACCCGTCAGGCCGAAACCCTGCTGATCCAGCAGTCGCGCGTCAGCTCCGAACTGCAGGAAGGCTTGTTGCGCACGCGCATGCTGCCGTTCGACACCATGGTGCCGAACCTGCGCCGCACGTTGCGCCAGGCTGCGCAGGAAGAAGGCAAGAGCGCCCAGCTTTACGTGGAAGGCGCGCACGGCGAAATGGATCGTAACCTGCTCGATCGCATCAAGGCACCGTTCGAGCACATGCTGCGTAACGCCGTGGCGCACGGTATCGAATCGCCGGAAGACCGCCGCAAGACCAAGAAGCCGGAAGAGGGTGCCGTGCGCATCCGCGTGGCGCGCGAATCGACCGAGGTCGTCGTACGCGTGAGCGATGACGGCCGCGGCCTGGACCGCGAGGCGATTCGCAAGCGCGCGATCGAGCGTGGTCTGGTGCGCTCCGAAACCCGCCTCAGCGACGACCAACTGCTCGCGCTGATCACCCAGACCGGCTTCTCCACCGCCAGCACCGTCACCCAGCTCGCCGGCCGCGGCGTGGGCATGGACGTGGTGGCCAACGAGATCAAGCAGCTGGGCGGTTCGCTGGCGATCGAGTCGCGCCAGGGCGAAGGCACCACCTTCGTGCTGCGCCTGCCATTCACCCTGGCGGTGACGCAGGCCATCCTGGTGCGCATTGGTGAATCGACGTTCGCCATTCCGATGACGTCGGTGCAGGGCGTCGCCCGCATCACGCCGGACGAACTGCAGCACCGAATGGCCGAAGATAACCCGCAGTTCGAATACAACGGCGAGGAGTTCGGCATTCACGATCTGGCCGAGCTGTTGGGTTTGAATGCCGGTCATGTGGGCGATGAAGAACAGCTGCCGTTGCTGCTGACGCGTTCGGGCGATCTGCGCGCCGCCATTCGCATCGATGCGGTGATCGGCTCGCGCGAAATCGTGGTGAAGTCCGTCGGTCCGCAGGTCAGTTCGGTGCCGGGCATTCTCGGCGCAACCATCATGGGCGATGGCTCGGTGCTCGTGATTCTCGACCTCGCACCGCTGGTTCGCCATGGCCTTGGCCGTCGCGAACAGCGTCTGGCCGAGGGCTTGCAGTATGCGACCACGGCGCCTGTCGTCGAGGACGTGCGCACCAAGCCCATGGTCATGGTGGTGGACGATTCGATCACCATGCGCAAGGTCACCAGTCGTGTGCTGGAACGTCACGAATACGAAGTGGAAACCGCGAAGGACGGTCTCGACGCACTCGAAAAGCTGCACGAGCGCGTACCGGACCTGATGCTGCTCGATATCGAAATGCCGCGCATGGATGGCTTCGAGCTGGCGACGCAGATGAAGGCCGACCCACGCTTCCGCAACGTGCCGATCATCATGATTACTTCCCGTACTGGCGAAAAGCATCGTCAGCGTGCGTTCGACATCGGCGTCGAGCGCTACCTCGGCAAGCCCTACCAGGAAGCGGAATTGTTGGCGCAGATCAGCGAAGTCCTCGAGCAGCACGCGCGGGAGCCGGTGAATGAGTGAGAAGCGCGTTGCGTTGTTCTTCGATGATGTTGAGCTGGGAGGTCACCTTCGCACTGCGCTCTCCGAGCATGGTGCGGAGATCGCGCACGAAGGACCGCTCAGCAGTTTCGACGAGCAGCAACTTCGCAAAGCGGGTGTCGACGTGCTGGTGGTCAACCTCGACGACGCGGTGGACGACGCCACGCTCGATCGCATCTACGGGCTGATCGATTCAGGCAAAACGCCGGTGGTGTTCAACGACGCGCAAGCCAGCCGAGGCCTGGATGGCTGGGATCGCGCGCGCTGGGCGCGCCATCTGGTGGCGAAGGTGCTCGACAGCGACGTCATCGACCCGCCGCGACCCGACGATGCACGAGAGATTGATGCGCCTGTCGTAGTGGAAGCGGAAGCAGAGCAGCCGACCATCATGGCACCGATCGAGGAACCGGCTGAGGCTTTTGCAGCCGATCCGGTCGACGATGTTCCGCTGGTGCACGACGAATCCGTCCCCGATACGGAAACCCTGGCCGCCGAACTCGAGGCGTTGCTGGCGTCCGACGAATCGGTGGATCCCCCGGAGGACGACTTCGGCTCCGGCCTGAAATACAGCGAGCACGACGTCCTGCCCGAGCTGCATGACGGCGAGTTCGGTTTGCACGATGCAGCCATTCATGCCGAGGTGTCGGTCGAACTGGAGTCGCCCGCGCCATTGCCGGTCAAGGTCGACGCGCCGGCTTTCAATGCCGATATCGACCACCTCACGCTGGCTGCGCTGGACGACGAAGACGTCAAGGCGCCCGCGATCGAAAAAGCGACCCTCGCCCAGCAGACGCCCGCGCCGACGGCACCGGAATGGGGTTTTGTCGAAGACGATGACATCGGCGCACCGCCAGCATCGGACACCAGGGCGGGCAAGGGCTTCGGCGTCGAGAAAGTCAGCGCAGCGGAATACCTGGCACCGGACGCCGAAAAAGCGGACGTGTCGGTTATGCCGCGCATGACGCTCGAGCTGGTATCGATCGAGGAGGCCATTGCGCCTCGACAAGAGTACGAGCCGCAGGAAACGCGTCTGGACGAACTCGATGTCGCGTTTGCGCGCCTGCTTGTGTTGGGTGCGGCACGCGACAGCCAGGCCTCGCTTGCTGCCTTCCTGGCGGGATTGCCGAGCAATTTGAAGCTTCCCATCCTGCTGACGCAGCACCAGCACGGTGGATCGGTGGATCAACTGGCCGAAACGCTCGCACAAGGCAGTTCGCTGCCCGTGAAAGTCGCCGTGGCGGGCATGCGTGCGCGGGTGGGGGAAGTGGTGCTTGTGCCGCGCGGCCAGCAGGTGCGCATCCTTCGCGACGGCCGCGTGGAACTTTCCGCGGCGAATGACGAAGCCAGCGAACAAGCCCCGTCCATCGATAGCAGTTTCACCATGGCGGCCAACGTCTTCGGGCGCGATGCCTTGGCGATCATCTTCTCCGGCCGCGCGACCGATGCCGTGGCGGGTGCCCAGGCGATTCATGACCGTGGCGGCCAGGTGTGGGTCGAATCGTCGGCCAACGATCACTACGCAGACATGGTGCATGGCGTGCTGGCCGAAAGGCTGGCCAGTTTTTCCGGCTCGCCGCAGGAGCTTGCGGTAAGGCTGGTCGAGGATTTCCGATGAGCGAACAACCACTACCCCGCGAAATCAGATGCGTGCTGGTGCCCGTGGGCGATCTGCGCCTGCTGCTGCCCAACGCCACCGTGGCCGAAGTGATCACGTTGACCGCACCCGAACCGGTGGCCGGCGCTCCCGACTGGTTGCTTGGCCGTATTGCATGGCGCGGCTGGCGCGTGCCGCTGGTGTCCTTCACCAAGCTGGCCGGTGCGCAGGAAGGCGACACCGAACTGAGCATGCGCGTGGCGGTGCTCAAGGCACTCGGCGGCAATAGCGAAATGCCGTTTGTGGCGGTGCTGACCCAGGGCTTCCCGCGCCTGACGACGCTTAACTCGGAATTGATCATTCCCACGCACGACGGCAAGCCGCTGCCGCGTGGCGTCAAGGCACAGGTGCTGGTACGCGACGACGTAGCGCTGATTCCCGATCTGGAAGGCATCGAAAGCGAAGTCACCGAACTGCTGCAGCAGGCGAGCTGAGTCTTCGAATGTAGTGCGCTATCTGCGGATAGCGTCGAGCGCTACGCGGTATCGCCTTCAGAAATCTCCGTGCAGCGCCTGCAGCGCAGCCAACGCTGCAAGCCCTGCCGTTTCCGTGCGCAAAATGCGCGGGCCCAGACGCAGACCCTGAAAACCTGTCTCGCGCAACGCGGCGACATCGCGATCGCCGAGACCGCCTTCCGGACCCACCACCAACAACCCGCGCGATGCACCAAAGCGTACCTCTCGTGTGCGCATCGTGCCTTCCGGCAACAAGGCGAGGCGTTGCGTGTCGTCGTCGGCAAGATTTTCCAGCCACGTCTGCAGCGGTTGCGCCGGGGTCACTTCCGGAACGCGAACACGGCCGCTCTGTTCGCAAGCGCTGGCCGCCACGGCACGCCAGTGCAAAAGGCGTTTCTCCGCGCGCGATGGGTCCAGTTTCACCTCGGAGCGCTCGGTGAACAGAGGCACGATCCGCGCAACACCCAGTTCGGTGGCCTTCTGCACGATCAGGTCCATCTTCTCGCCGCGCGCCACGCCTTGCGCCAGCGTGAGGTGGAGCGGCGATTCGTTGGCAACTAATTCACGGCTTTCAACGCGCACCATGACATCGCGCTTGCCGACAGCAACGACCGTCGCGGCATAGTCGTAGCCGTCGCCGTTGAATACGGTAAGCGCGTCGCCGGGATTCATGCGCAAGACGCGCGCGACATGCTCGGCCGCCTGCGACGGCAGTGCGACTTCGGTGGATAAGGACAAGGGCTGGTCGAGGTGGATGCGGGTCGTGCGCATACGGGCTTGGCTTAACAAACAGACCGCGCAGCATACAACTTGCCTGGTCAGGCTGTTCATTCATATGAACGCAAAAACCGCCCTGGCCATGGGCTCTTGCAGTCACGGCCGCCCAGGATCAGCATGATCGAGGACCCACAGCGTGCTCGCCGTCCCCGCGTTGCGAGCAGGAGGTTGCCATGTTCAGGTTTGTTCCCCTCGTCGCCGTGCTGGCTGCGGGCTTTGCCGTGACCGCATGGGCCACGCCGCAAAGCACGACAGCGCCCAGCCCCTCGGCTGCCGCGCCCTCCAACACGCAAGGTCACCAGTCGCCCATCAAACCGGGCGACCGCAATTGCCTGCGCTCTACGGGCAGCATGATCCCGCCCAAGAAAGGTGGGTGCCTGCCGGTGACCGGTCGCACCTATACCAAGGACGATATCGACAATACCGGCGCTCATACGCTCGGACCCGCGTTGGAAAGACTCGACCCCAGCATCACCGTTTCCGGCAACGGTTCCAACGGTAATTGAGCGGGTTCGCCTGGCCCGGTGCAGGGTAGGGTAGAGACGGTCTCAGGGTTTCGTAGCGTGCGCGATGCCCTCGATGGCGACATCGACCAGGTGATCGATGTCGCTCTCGCTCACTACGTAAGGCGGCATGAAATAGACGATGTTGCCCAGTGGACGCAGCAGCGCGCCACGCTTCAGGCCGTGCAGAAAAACGCGCAGGCCGCGCCGCTCGTCCGCAAGGAAGGGGCGGCGCGTTGCTTTGTCTGCAACCAGTTCCACGGCGGCGATCATGCCTTGCTGACGCACGTCGGCGACGTGCGGGTGATCGCGCAATGGCGCAAGACGCGAGGCCAGATGAGCCGATAGCGCACGGTTGCGCTCCAGCACAGGTTCGTCGCGGAAGATCGCCAACGTTTCCAGCGCGGCACGGCAGGCCAGCGGATTGCCGGTGTAGCTGTGCGAATGCAGAAAGGCCTTGCCGGCGCTGTATTCCGCATAAAACGCGTCGTAAACGCGCTGCGTCGTCAGCACGGCGGAAAGCGGCAGCGTGCCGCCCGTCAATCCCTTTGAGAGGCACATGAAATCAGGGGCGACGTGGGCCTGTTCGCACGCGAACATCGTGCCGGTGCGGCCGAATCCCACGGCGATTTCATCGGCGATGAAATGCACGTTGTAACGGTCGCAGAGTTGACGCAGGCCGCTGAGGTAACTCGGGTGATACATGCGCATGCCGCCCGCGCATTGCACCAGCGGCTCGACGATCACCGCACACGTTTCGTGCGCGTGTCGTTCGAGCAGCGCGCGCATCTCTTCGAGACGACGCGCAGCCGTCTGCTCCGCCGATTCGCTGGGTTCGCCTTCGTAGGTGTCGGGAGAGGGCGCAAGAATCGGCGTGAGCAACAGCGGCGCGTATGTCTTGCGATATAGCGCGACGTCGCTCACCGACAGCGCGCCGAGCGTTTCGCCGTGATAACTGCCGGTCAGCGCGATAAAGCGCGTCTTTTCGCCATGCCCCTGGTTCAGCCAATAATGGAAACTCATCTTCAACGCCACTTCGATGGCGGCCGAACCGTTGTCGGCGAAGAACACTTTCTCCAGTCCCGCCGGCGTGATCTGAACCAGCCGCTCCGCCAGTTCAATGGCCGGTGGATGCGTGAAGCCGGCGAAGATCACGTGCTCGAGCGTTTTCGCCTGATCGGCGAGTGCGGCGGCGATGCGCGGGTTGGCGTGGCCGAACAGATTGGTCCACCACGAGCTGATGCCGTCGAGATAGCGGCGACCGTCGGCATCGATCAGCCATGGGCCTTCGCCGCGCACGATGGGCACCATGGGCACGCGCTCGTGGTCGTGCATCTGGGTGCAGGGATGCCAGATGTGCTGCAGATCGCGCCGGGCGAGGACGGCGTTGGCTTCGGAGGTGTAGGTCATCCGGCTATGATCGGGGCAGTAGCGGTGCCGCTCAAGCATCACCGCGATCGGGTGCGGAAAAGGATGAATGAAACAACTGCGTATCGTACTGGCCGGCCTGGCCGTGCTCGTTCTGGCCTTGGCTGTGCTGGTGTGGTTCATGCCGGCAGGCCTTGCGTTGTTCCTGCTGCAGTCGCACCTGGGCGGCCTGCGATGGAAGGAGGTCAGCGGAACGATCTGGCAGGGGCGTGCCAGCCAGGTATCCATGCCTGGTATCGATCTGGGAAGCGTTGCCTGGACGCTGTCGCGGCGTGCCTTGATCGGCGATATCCGGCTGGGCCTTGATTTGCGTCAGCCGCAGTTTCAGCTGCAGGGGCAGATGCATCGCGTATCGGCCACGTTGAACGAATGGCGTGACGTGACCGTGCGCGCCGATACCGCCTTGCTCGGCGCGCAGCCGTGGCTGCATGGGCAACCGAAGGGCATGCTCGAGATGCATGTCGCGCAAGCGCAGTTGCAGGGTTATTGGCCTCTGCAAATGGAAGCTTCCGGGGTGTGGTCCAAGGCTGCCGTGCGAACCGGGCAGGAGCAGGCGCCGCTGGGCAAGATGTTGATTCGCGTCACCGGGCAGGCGGGTGTGATGCAGGCGATGCTCGACGACGACGGGCATGGCCCCTTGCAGACGGCTGGACGGCTATCCTTCAGTCCGCTGGGCTGGGATCTGCGCGTGAATCTAAAGCCGCGTCGCAATGATCCGGTACTCTTGCATTGGTTGCACACGCTAGGTCCCCTTGCACCGGACGGGACCGTGCAACTCCGCTATCGTGGCGGTCTGAACGCATTCAATTCGACGACGGGAAATCCATGAGCGACCAGCGATGGGATGCAGCGCTGAAAGCGGCGCGCGAGGCAGCGGAGGCTGCGGCCGGGATCATTCGCCATTACTGGCAACGTGGTGTGGATGTGGAGATCAAATCCGATGCCACGCCCGTCACCGTTGCCGATCGCGAAGCCGAGCAGGCGATTCGCGCCGTACTCGGCCCGGCACTGCCGGGTGCGGCGATCTACGGCGAGGAATTCGGACTGGATGGCGACCGCGACGGTTTGCTGTGGCTGGTCGATCCGCTGGATGGCACGAAGAGTTTCGTGCGGCGCACGCCGTTTTTTTCCACGCAGATCGCGTTGATGCATCGAGGCGAACTGGTGCTTGGGGTATCCAGCGCGCCCATCTACGGCGAAACGATGTGGGCGAGCGCAGGCGGCGGTACCTGGTTCAACGGCGAGCGCGTGCAGGTGGCGCAGACCGCCGACATGGCGCAGGCTTCGATCTCCACCGGCAACGTCAAGACACTCACCGGCGATGCGCGCTGGCAGGCGCTCGGCGCCATGATTCGCGACAGCAACCGCATACGCGGCTATGGCGATTTCTGTCACTACCATCTGCTTGCGCGCGGCGGTCTTGATCTGGTCATCGAGTCCGATGTGAATATTCTCGACATTGCGGCCCTGGCGGTGATCGTGCGCGAGGCGGGCGGCGTATTCACCGATCTGGAAGGCGGCGCACTCACGCTTGACACCAGCAGCGTGTTGGCAGGTACGCCCGCCATCCACGCACAGGCCCTAAAGCGTTTCTCCCTCTCCCCTTCGGGGAGAGGGCTGGGGTGAGGGGCAATCTTGCGACAGAGCTTCATTTCGCAAAAGCAGGAACACCAAGCATATCGCCTGAAACGACATCTTTATCGCAAGACTGAGCCCCTCACCCCAGCCCTCTCCCCACCGGGGAGAGGGAGCAAAAAGCCGCTACAATCCCTACATGCCACGCTATCCCATCGTTCATGCGACACGCGACTCCAAAACAGGCAGCAGTTTCCTGCATGTGGAGCAAATCGACCTGGAATTCGCCAACGGCGAACGTCGCACGTACGAGCGGTTGAAAGGCAGCGGATTGGGCGCGGTCATCATCGTGCCGATGCTGGACGACGAAACCGTGCTGCTGATTCGCGAATATGGCGCCGGCGTGGATCGCTACGAACTTGGCCTGCCGAAAGGGCGCCTGGATCGCGACGAAACCGTGGAGCAGGGCGCCGACCGCGAATTGAAGGAAGAGGTCGGCTACGGTGCGCGCAAGCTGAAAATCCTGCACAACCTGTCGTTGTCGCCGTCGTACATGACGCACATGGCGCACGTGGTGCTGGCGCAGGATCTCTATCCCGAGCGTCTTGAAGGCGACGAACCCGAGCCGCTGGAAGTGGTGCCGTGGAAACTCGCCGACCTGCACACGCTGGTCGCGCGCGACGACGTCACCGAAGGTCGTTCCATCGCCGCGCTGTTCCTTGCGCGTGAATATCTGGCTGGACGTCTGCAATTATCGTGAGCGATACCTTCGATCATCCCTTGTTGTTGGAGATCGCTTCGCTGGCGCGTCGCGCCGGCGAAGCAATCATGGCCGTCTACCGCGAAGACTTCGACGTCGAAGTCAAAGAAGATCATTCGCCGCTCACCGCGGCGGATCTCGCCGCGCAGAAAGTGATTGCCGCGGGGCTGGCGCAACTCGATACCGTGCTGCCGCTGGTGTCGGAGGAAGCGAGCCAGTTGCCGTGGGAAGAACGCCGCGGCTGGTCGCGCTACTGGCTGGTCGATCCGCTCGACGGCACGCGCGAATTCGTCAAGCGCAACGGTGAATTCACCGTCAATATCGCCATGATCGAAAACGGCGAACCGGTGATGGGCGTCGTGCTCGCGCCGGTGACCGAAGACCTGTTCGTCGCCGCGCGCGGATACGGTGCGTGGTGGCAGGTACAGCCGGGCGATGCGTGGGAACGCATTTACGCACGCGAACTGGCCAAGCCGCCCGTGGCCGCCGGCAGCCGTTCGCACGGAGGCATGGCCGAAGCCGTCATGCGCCGTCTGCTGGGTGAGGAATATCGCCTGCAGCCACTGGGCTCCTCGCTGAAGTTCTGCCTCATCGCACGCGGTGCGGCGGATGTGTATCTGCGCCGCGGACCGACCAGCGAGTGGGATACCGCCGCGGCGCAATGCGTGCTGGAAGAGGCCGGTGGCGCGGTGCTCGATCTCGAAGGACGGCCGCTGCGCTACAACCGCGGCGAATCGCTGATCAATCCCGAATTCCTCGCGGTCGGCGATGTCGGCATCGACTGGGCCGCGCGGATGCGCGACGCCGGCCTGCCATGAGCAACGCCACCCGCTACAGCCTGGAAGACTTGCTGGCGATCATGGCGCGCCTGCGCGACCCGGAGCGCGGCTGCCCGTGGGACGTGAAGCAGGATTTCAGCACCATCGCGCCTTATACCGTCGAAGAAGCCTACGAAGTGGCCGACGCCATCGATCGCCGTGACTGGCACGATCTGCGCGACGAACTGGGCGACCTGCTGCTCCAGGTCGTATTCCACGCGCAGATGGCCCAGGAGCAGGGGCTGTTCGACTTTGACGATGTCGCGCACACGATCAGCGACAAGATGCGCCGGCGGCATCCGCATGTGTTCGGCGACGTCACCTACGCCGATTTGGACGAGCAGAAGCGGGCATGGGATGTCATCAAGGCCGGCGAGCGAGTCGCCAAAGGCGATGCCCACGACGGCAGCGTGCTGGCCGGCGTTTCGCGCGGCCAGCCCGAATGGCAGCGTGCTCTCAAGCTGCAACAGCGGGCAGCAACGGTCGGTTTCGACTGGCCCGACCACCGGCCGGTGATAGAAAAACTGCACGAGGAACTGGCCGAAGTGCAGGCCGAGTTCGAGGCCGGCGCGGCCCCGGCCCGCCTGGAAGACGAGATCGGCGACGTACTGTTCGTGGCGGTGAATCTCGCCCGGCACGCAAAAGTCGACTTTGCCCGCGCCCTGAAGCACGCCAACGCGAAATTCGAGCGGCGTTTTCGGCGCATGGAGCAGCTGGCCGGGGAGCGGGGGCAGGCACTTTCAGAATCGGATCTGCGCGCCCAGGAAGCCCTCTGGCAGCAGGCCAAAACCGAAGAACGCCGTTCCTGACCGGCTATGCCTCTTCCTTGGGGAAATCAGGGTCAACCGGGGTAGGGCCATTTGAGCGATCATCCCGCGTCAGGCGGGCACAGGGATTCAACCTTTTCCGCCCGCCCAGCATCTCAGAATCGTACATTCACTGGAGATCCTGCATGCGCCGCATCCTCGTACTACTTCCTCTGCTGTTGATCCCGCTGACCGCCGCGGCCGACGAATGCCGGTATACGGCCCCGCGGAATCTGCATGAAGATCTGGCTGGCGTACGCGGTGTGCAGGTCGAGCTGCACAGCCACGATCTGCACTTGATGGGCAACGGCAATGCCACGGCGCTCGAACTGACCGGCCGTGCCTGCGCCTCGTCCGAGTCGGCGCTCAACAACTTGCAGGTCACTTCGCATCGCGAGGGCGATCAGCTGATCATCGACGTGGGTAGCACGCACACATTCAACGTCAGCGTGTTCGGCGTGTCCTACCAGTATCTCGATCTGCAGGTCCGCCTTCCTTCGAGCATGCCGGTGACCGTGACCGGTGGTTCGGGCGATGCTTACATCAGCGACCTGTCGCAGCTGGACGCCCAAACCGGCTCGGGCGATCTGCATATCGACCACGTCACGGGTCAAGTGAGCGTGACTGCGGGTTCCGGCGACATCGAAATCAGCGACGTCGGCAGCCTGCGTGCGGGCTCGGTGGGTTCGGGCGACCTCAAGGTTCGCGTCGTGCACGGCGATGTGCACATCGGCAGCGTGGGTTCCGGCGACGTGGTGCTGGATCGGGTGGATGGCAGCGTCAACGTGGGAACGCTCGGCTCCGGCGACCTCAACGTCGATAACGTGCGCGGTGACTTGACCGTCGGTGCGAAGGGCAGCGGCGACGTGTCGCACAACAACATCGCCGGCAAAGTGAGCGTGCCGCACGACCACGATGACGACGATTGATCAAGCCATGCGCATCACGGCATAAACCAGTGTTGCGCAAACCAGCAGAAACGGAATGGAAACCTCGTGAAACAGCCGCATCCCATGCGGCTGTTTTGCTAATCGCAGCGCGATGAGATTCGCCAGCGACCCGATCACGATGCCGAAACCGCCGACATTCACGGCTACCGCCAATGCCATCGCATCAGGTGTGCGCTCAAGCAGCAGCACTGTGGCAGGCACATTGCTGATCAACTGAGAACTCACAATACCGCTGAGATAGAGCGTAAATGGATGGCTGAAGTCCACGCCGTCCATCGCATGGCTGACCATCGGCAGCGCTGCAAAGTGGCCCAGCCCAAGAAAGATGGCGGTGAAGGTAGCCATCAGCAGCCAGTCGATCTGCTTGAGGCTGCGCCACGAAAACAGCGCGAACGGCACGATCAGGAAAAGAGCGCCGAGCAGTGCGTGGCCGCGCTCCATCATCAGCACCATCATGATCAGGCTGGTGATGGAGAGTGCCGCCAACGACACCGAGATGGCGTGGCCATCCAGTCGATTGGCCTGCAAGGTCACGCGTTCCCTGGGCAGCCAAACCCAGGTAAGCAGCGCGACCAGCACGAACATCACGCCGGCCACGGGCAACATGTGGCCGACGAACGACAGGAAGGGAATCCGGTCGTATTGCCAGATCAGAAGATTCTGCGGATTGCCGATCGGGCTGAGCGTGGAGCCTGCGTTCACCGCCAGCGCTTCCAGTACCGCCATGCGCAGGATCGGCAGGTTCGACATGCTGCCGATCGCCACCGTCAACGGCACGACCAGGAACAGGCTGACGTCGTTCGTCAGCACCGTCGATAGCACGGCTGTCATGCTGACAAGCAGCAATCCAACGCCACGCAGCGAATGCATGCGCGCCACCATCATGCCGGCAAGGCGCTGGATCAGGCCGCTGTCCCGGATGCCCTGAATCGCGATCAGCAAGCCGAGCAGGCCCGACAGCGTGGGCAACTGCAACCAGTGTCGATATCGCGTCAACGGTTGCGGATCGACGACCGCCAGGACGAGCGTAAGCGCTGCGAAGAGCAGTAGCAGCCACTCATGCTTCAAGCGGCTGCGCCAGTCGTGTGCGGGCAGGGTATCGCTGTTCATGGGTGGCGCGCTGCGGCGTGAATCACCACTCGCTCAAGCCTTCCAGTTCGTAAAGCCGCTTCCAGCTCGGACGCGCGCGCATCAGGTCTGCGAGGCGCTTCAGCGAAGGCCATTCGGTCACCGGACGGGGCATGTTGCGCGACCAGCGCATCAGCATGATCAGCAGCAAGTCCACACCGGAAAACTCGGCGCCGAGCATATAAGGGCCATGCGCCGACAGATGCTCCTCAAGGTGATCCCAGATCTTTTCGATCCTGCGTTGCAGCGCTGCGCGAATGGCTTGCGGATGTTCCTCGTTGCCGAGTTCGTGCGGGTAGAACCAGAACCGGTAGCTCGACATCAACGTGTTGCTCAGGTGCACCGACCATTGCAGCCATGCGTTGTGCGCAGGCGTGCCGGCCGGCGGAATCAGCTTCGCTTCCGGATGACGTTCGGCCAGGATCGTAAGCAGGGCCACCGACTCCCACACGGGCTGGCCATCGATGATCAGCGTCGGCACGTGACCGCGCGGATTGAGCTTCAGATACTCGGCGCTGTGCTGAGCATCCTTCTCGATGTCGACCAGCTCGAGTTTGTAATCGGCACCGATTTCAAGCAGCGCCAGATGCACGACCATGCTGGCGGTGCCGGGGGAGTAGTAAAGCGTGTACATGCGCCGTCCTCGTGCGGATGGAAAGTAGCATCGTACCCGGCCATCACTCTGCCCGCAGCAATCGCATCGGCGGCGTATGCGTCACTTTTCGCGTACCGGCCAATCCCAGCAGCATCACCACGATGGCAGCGGCGAGTGCGGCAAGCGCCAGCGGCATGGCTTGCGGCATGAAATCCTTGATGTGGAACACGCTGCGCCCCAGCCACCAGCCACCGACCATCGCGCCAAGTGCCGCGGTCACACCCGCGATAAGTCCGAGCAAGGCAAACTCGCAGGCGGCAGCGATGCGCAGCAATCCACGTCGTGCACCCAGCGTTCGCAACAGGGCAGCCTCGTGGCGGCGCTCCTGTCCGCTCGTGGCGAGCGCAGCAGCCAGTACCAGGGCGCCGGCCAGCAGGCTGAAGCCCAGCACCCACCGCACCGCGTCCGTTACGCGCTGTACGATCTCGCGGACACGATCGAGTAGCGCATCGACATCGACCAGGCTCAGGTTCGGGTAATCGCGCGACAGTCCCGCAAGGGCCTCGGCGTTGCCGCGCGGCAGATAGAAACTGGCGATCCAGGTATGCGGCAGTGCGTTCGCATGCGTGGGGTCCATCAACAAAAAGAAGTTGACCCGGAAGGTCGTCCAGTCGACATGGCGGAAACTGGTAATGCGTGCGTCGAGTTGACCTTCGCCGACATCGAAGCGCATCGTGTCGCCAAGTTTCAGCGCGTACATGTCGCGCCACATCGTATCCACGGACACTTCGGCCTCTTGCGGGTGAGGTGCGAACCAGTCGCCGGCAATGACCGTATTCGAAGGCGGTAGCTCATCGGACCATGACAGGCGCAGTTGGCGATCGGACCAGTCTTTTGCGCGTTCGTCCTTGAAGCTCATCTTGTCGATCGGATGGCCGTTGATGGCCGTGAGCTTGCCCACCGCCAACGGCATCATGTTGAGCTGGTTGGCACCGACGCGCGCGAGGGCCTTCGCGAAATCGGCGCGCTGATCGTCCTGCAGATTGAGCACGAACCAGTTGGGTGTGTCGGCTGGCAGTTCGCTGCGCCAGCCGTCTAGCAATGCGGGCGCGACGACGGCAAGCAACAGCAACGCTGTGAGGCCCAGGCTCAACGCCGTGGCTTGCACGATGCTCAATCCGCGGCGGCGCGCCAACGCGGCCATGCCCAATCGCAGTGCAGGATGGCCGCCGGGCGTCACACGGCGTGCAATCCACAACATCAACGCGGCGAGCAAGGCGGCGACCACCGCCACGCCCAGGAGGCTGACGGCGAGAATGCCCGCCAGCCTGGCCGATCCGCTGAGATTCCAGATGAGTGCCAGCGCGACGACGGCGGGAATCAGGTACAGCGCGTCAAAGCGGCGTATCCGCCGCGCAAGACTGGCGCGAAACACGGCCACCGGGGGCACGTCGGCAAGTCGCACCAGTGGCGGCAGGGCAAAGCCCACCAGCACCGCGATGCCCATGCCTGCTGCCGCCAGCGAAGGCAGCACGGGCAAAACGGTGGGCACGCCGGCGAACAACTGACTGGCGAACATCCATGCCCCCTGCGCGAGCGCAAGCGCAAGCAAGACGCCGATGACGGCGGCCGGAATCGCCAATCCACCCAATGTGCCCAACAGCAATGCAAGCACGCGTCCGCGCGACGTACCCAGCGCGCGCAACAGGGAGACTTCGCTGGTCTTGCGTCGTGCGTAGCGCTGCGATGCCAGTGCGATGGCGACGCCGGAAAGCAGCGCCGAAAGCAGCGCGGTGAGTCGCAGGAATGCACCGGCACGGTCGAACGCGCTTCGCATCCGTTCCTGCGTCTGCTCGGGAGTGATGAGTTCGCCGCCTTGCGGCAACGCTGCGGATTGCGCCCATGTGCGCCAGCTCTGTACCGCGGCCGGCGCACCCGCCAGCAGCAGGCTGTGATGCGCGCGACTACCTACGCCGAGCAGGCCGGATTGTTCGGCGTCGCCGAGATTCATGAGTGCGCGCGGCGCCATCGCCACCAGTTCGCCGCCGTCCGGCTGCTGCAGCAACTCGCCCGCAATGCGCAGATCGCGGCCGCCCACCTGCACGGTATCGCCGACGTGTCGTTGCAGCGCGACCAGTGCGCGATGATCGAGAAGGACCGTGCCGGCCGCTGGACCGTGTGTGACCACCTGTCGCCCGTTGGCATCGGCGATCTGCAAGGTGCCACGGAGCGGGTAGGCCGCATCGGTTGCCAACACGTCGAGCAACTGGCTTTGCTGCTGGGCGAAGGCCACGCTGGGAAAGCTTGCCGTGTGCGTCGCCGCCAATCCACGTTCCAGGCCAGCCTGCGCAAAGGTGTCGGGGATGCGTTGTGGCGCGGACACACCCAGGTCGCCGCCGATCAATTCGGCCGCGCTGGCCAGCACGCCGCGTTCCATGCGCGCGGTAAGCGTGGTCACCACGCCCAGCGCGACGACCGCCAGCACCAACGACGCAGCCAGTGTGCGCAGTTCGGGAAGGTGCCATTCGCGCCGCAGGCTGCGCAAGGCCAACAGCCATATTTTCATGCCATCGGCTCCAATCGGCCTTCATGCAATTCCGCGCGACGTGCGCAACGTTCCGCCAATTGCAGATCATGCGTCACCAGCACCAACGTAGTGCCGTGATCGCGATTCAACGCGAACAGCAGATCGCACACGTGCCGCCCGGTGCGCCGATCCAGATTGCCGGTGGGTTCGTCGGCAAACAGCAGGCGCGGTCCGTGCACGAAGGCGCGCGCAATGGCCACGCGTTGTTGTTCGCCACCGGAAAGCTGCGCGGGGTAGTGCCTGCGACGCGCGCTGAGTTCGACTGCTTCAAGCGCGGCACGCGCTCTTTCGCGCGCGGCCGGATTGCCTTCCAGCTCCAGCGGCAGCATCACGTTCTGTTCGGCGGTAAGCGCCGGCAGCAGATGGAACGACTGGAACACGAAACCGACCAGGCGACGGCGCAGATCGGCGCGGGCCTCTTCATCGAGTTGTTCCAGCGCATGGCCGTCGAGCTGGATGCTGCCTCGCGTGGGCGTATCCAGGCCGGCCAGCAGGCCAAGCAACGTGGTCTTGCCCGATCCGGATGCGCCGACAATCGCGAAACTCTCGCCGGTGTTCACCTGCATCGCGACATCGCTGAGGATATCCAGCCGCCCCTCAGGCCCGTTCACCGACTTGCTAACATCGCGAACTTCCAGAACCGGACGAGAATCATCAGTCATGCGTCGTTTCCTTTGTCTACTCGTTCTGCTTTGCGGTATCGGGGCGCTCCATGCGGCGCCGGCGAAGACCGTGCTTGTCTTGGGGGATTCGCTTTCCGCCGCGCATAACATTCCCGTGGAAGCGGGATGGGTGCATCTGCTGGAAGTACGCCTTGAAAACATGGAGCCGGGCTGGACGGTCGTCAATGCCAGCATCAGCGGCGATACATCGGTGAGCG
This sequence comes from Dyella psychrodurans, assembly GCF_003363265.1. GTDB lineage: Bacteria > Pseudomonadota > Gammaproteobacteria > Xanthomonadales > Rhodanobacteraceae > Dyella_B > Dyella_B psychrodurans. Next base: position 391,181 of record NZ_QRBF01000002.1, read on the forward strand.
GCCGCAATCGCCTGCCGGCGCTGCTGGCGCAACACCATCCGCGCATCGTGGTCATCGAGCTGGGGGCCAACGACGGCCTGCGAGGGCTGCCTCTGGCCGATTTGCGCACCAACCTGACCACCATGGTGGACGCCGCCCAGCACGCCGGCGCCAAGGTGCTGCTGCTCGGCATCGAGCTGCCCGTGAACTACGGACCGCAGTACCGCGATGGCTTGCGCGCCATCTACGCCGACCTGGCCCGCGAGAAGCATGCGGCGCTGGTGCCATTCCTGTTGGAAGGCGTTGCCCTGAACCCGGCGCTGATGCAGGAAGACGGCCTACACCCCGTGGCCGCAGGCGAGCCCATCGTGCTGGATACGGTGTGGCCGAAGCTTCAGCCTTTGCTGCACTGAGACTGCGTATACGGTTTTGTTCACCTAAATTCACGTCCCGATTACGATCCCTGCCGGTAGCCTTCACAAATGTGAAGACAACAGTGGTGGGGCGAGGTGACCATGAGTTCACGTGACGAGCATGCCGGACTGATCCTGTTGGTCGAAGACAATCGCCAGATCGCCGAAATGGTCGGCGAATTCCTGGAGCGTCGTGGCTACTCCGTTGATTTTGCTCAAGATGGCGTCAGCGGACTGCATCTGGCGGTCTCCAACAGCTACGACGTGGTGGTACTGGACCTGATGCTTCCGGGCATCGATGGCCTCGATGTCTGTCGCAAGCTGCGCAGCGACGCCAAGAAGTCCACCCCCGTGCTGATGCTGACGGCCCGGGACACCCTGGAAGACAAGCTGATCGGCCTGGAAGCCGGCGCCGACGACTACCTGGTCAAACCGTTCGAGGTGCGCGAACTGGAAGCGCGCCTTCGTGCGCTGATCCGCCGCGATCGCCGCCAGGTGTCGAGCGAAATCCTCAACGTGGGCGACATGACGCTGGATACCGCCACGTTGCGGTTGACGCGCAGCGGGCAGGAACTCACCGTCTCGCCGATCGGCCTCAAATTGCTGGCGATCCTGATGCGCGAATCGCCGCGCGTGGTGAGCCGGCGCGATATCGAGCGCGAGATCTGGGGCGATACGCTGCCCGATTCCGATACATTGCGCTCTCATCTCTACAATTTGCGCCGGGTGATCGACAAACCCTTCGAGCGGGCGTTGTTGCATACGATTCACTCGGCGGGCTATCGACTTGCCGATCTTGATGCGGAGACGACCGCAGCAAGTCACATCGCCTGATCACTTGATGCGTTCATGACGTCACGAGGTACTCCCAATCAGCGTGCCGGCTCGGCGCGCGGCAGCTTCCAACGCCGATTGTTGCTGATTTTCGGTGTGCAACTGGTGTTGGTGTTGCTGGCGTATTTGATGGGCTATTACAACGTTGCGCCCGCGGGAGCCGTGCTGCTGCTGATCGTGATCGTCAGTGCGCTGGCATGGCTTGCGGTGCAGCGCGTGTGGCGGCCGATCAGTGCGCTGGCGCGCTTGGTCGACAATTGGGATGGCGGGCAGGGCAGTCTGGATGCGTTGCTTCAGTCGGACCGATTCTCGCGACGGGCCGATGCTGATGTCGCGGCGCTGACGCGTGGATTCCACACTTTCGCCAGCCGCATCGCGGGCTACAACGAGCGAGAACGCAATTTCACGCGCGATGCCAGTCACGAACTGCGCAGCCCGCTTACCGTGATCAAGATGTCGACCGACATGCTGGCGGACGAAGCCAGCCTGAGCGAATTCGGCCAGCGTTCCGTGCAGCGCATTCGACGCGCCACGCGCGAAATGGAGGCGTTGGTCGAGGCGTTGCTGATCCTCGCGCGCGAAGCCGATAACGGCCAGGGCGAGCAGGTTTTCGTGGTGAACGACGTATTGCGCGACGAACTGGTCGATGCGCGCGAAATGCTGCATGGTCATCCCATCGAACTGCAGTTCGAAGAGCCGGCCACGTTCGCGCTGCATGGATCGCCGCGCGTCTTCGCCGTGCTTTGCTGGCAGCTGATCCGCCATGCCAGTCAGTACACGGGGCAGGGCACCGTCCTGGTTACCGTGTTGCCGGGCGCGGTAAGCGTGACGGCCAGTGCCGGTGCTGACCACGATCCCGCGGAGCCGGGGCAGCAGGGATTCGAATACGCCATCGCGCGACGCATCAGCGAGCGCTTCGCGTGGTCCTTGCAACTGCAGGTGCACGGTGGAAACCGCTACGTGGCGGAGATTCGGTTTCCGCAGCCGTTACCCGTTTCGGCGTAACGGCTGCGATTCCCTCCCTTGCCCGCAGCCTGCAGGCAAGGGAGGGAGAGCTTGGATCAGCGAAGCGACGCGTGCACGTCGAACGGGCATCCCGTCTTTGCCTTGACCTCATCCAAAGTGACGCCTTCGTGCATTTCGATCAGCGTCAGGCCTTTGCCCTTCGCCACTTCGAACACGCACAGGTCCGTGATGATGAGGTCCACGACCTGCTTGCCGGTGAGCGGCAAGTCGCACTGATTCTTGATCTTCGGCGAACCGTCCTTGGCGGTGTGTTCCATCAACACCACCACGCGCTTCACGCCGCTGACCAGGTCCATCGCACCGCCCGGACCCTTCACCATCTTGCCCGGCACCATCCAGTTGGCGAGATCGCCGGAGCTGGACACTTCAAGGCCACCGAGGATCGACAGGTCGACATGCCCGCCGCGAATCATCGCGAACGATTCGGCACTGGAGAAGTAGCTCGAGCCGGGCAGTGCGGTAATCGTTTGCTTGCCTGCGTTGATCAGATCGGGATCGACATGCGCGTCGTCGGGGAATGGGCCGATGCCGAGCAGGCCATTCTCCGATTGCAGCGTGACGTCCATGCCCACGGGAATGAAGTTGGCGACCAGCGTGGGAATGCCGATGCCGAGATTCACGTAGAAGCCGTCGCGCAGCTCCTTCGCGGCGCGTTGCGCCATGGCCATGCGGATGGGGCTTTCCTTCCCGGTGTTGGCGCCGGCGACGGTACGGAATTCGATGCGCTTTTCGTATTTCGCGCCCTTGACGATGCGGTCGACGTAGATGCCGGGCACGTGGACCTGATCCGGATCGAGCGTTCCCACATCGACCAGTTCCTCCACTTCGGCCACGCAGATCTTGCCGCAGGTGGCGATCATCGGATTGAAGTTGCGCGCAGTCTTGCGGAACACCAGGTTGCCGAGCCTGTCGCCCTTCCATGCCTTGACGATGGAAACGTCGGCGTGGATGGCCTCTTCCAGCACGTATTCCTTTTCGCCGAATCGCTTGGTTTCCTTGCCTTCGGCGAGCTTGGTGCCATACGCCGTGCGCGTGTAGAAACCGGGAATGCCCGCACCGCCGGCACGCAATTTTTCGGCCAGTGTGCCTTGCGGCACCAGATGCAGTTCCAGCTCACCGGCCAGCACCTGGCGCTCGAATTCCTTGTTCTCGCCCACGTAGGAGGCGTACACCCGCTTGACCTGGCGCGTCTTCAACAGCGGACCCATGCCGAAATCGTCCACACCGGCGTTGTTGCCGACGATGGTCAGCCCCTTCGTGCCTGCGGCGAGCAGTGCGCCAATCAGGTTCTCGGGGATGCCGCACAGACCAAAACCGCCTGCCGCGATGGTCATGTCATCGAACAGCAGACCGTCCAGAGCTTGCGCCGCGCTTGCATAAACCTTGTCCATGAGGGTGCCTTCTTACAGGGGAGGGTTAGCTGCATAGGATACGACGGATTGCTTTTAGGTCATGTTGTACCTATGTCGCAGGCGGATCCGGTGATCCGGGGGCCTGCCATGACCGCACGCAGCAAAAGGCCCGCAGAGACGAATCTCGGCGGGCCCGCCAGCGCTGTGGATGAGAGTTACTGAACCGTCATCGTGCCCGTGGGTGCACCTTGGACAGAGTTGCCTGTCGACCGGTTGTTTCCGGCCGATGAAATAACGCCAGGATCTCCGCCGAATGCCACGACGTTGTTGAAAAAGTCAACATTGGAAACAGCGATGGTCGCTGCCGAGCCGGCATCTACCGCAGTGCCATTGAACGAAAATAGACTGCTTTCCACATTGACCGACCCTACCTCGGCATAGACGCCATAGGCAGCATTGTTCTGGAAGATCGAATGTGTGACGTCGATATGTCCACGCAGCGTTCGCAATGCAGTCTGCGTATTTTGAATCGTTACATTCTTCAGTGCCGCGGCTACCGGGCCAGGGCCAGTGGAGCCATCGATCGCGACACCCTGATGGCCGCCCGTCATGGTGGAATCTTCGATCAGCACGTAGATGCTGTAGCTGGAGTTGATTTCAACGTTGGTCTGAGCGAAGCCTTCAAAAATGCAGTGCTGAATGAGGACATTGCCGGCGCCGAGAATGGATACGCCATCCAGTCCTTGTCCCCCGATGCCGTCAAATGTCAGATTGCGCAGGATCACCTTGTCGCTGGCGCCCGCCGAAATCACCATACCGTTGGTTCCCGAAACCAATACGCCACTCAGGTTTCCGCCACCGTCGATCGTGATGGCCTTGGTGATGGTCAGGGCGCCGAAGCCACCTGGATCAAGTACATCGATTTCACCGCCTGCGACGGTTTTGGCGATGGCTCCGGCAAATGTCTTGCAAGGCGCGGTTCGGCTGCACGGATTAGCATCATCGCCGACACCCGATACCCAGGTTCTTGTAGCTTGCGCGTGCGCTGTTGTGGCGAACACGAACGCGACTGCCAGCGTAGACAGCAGTAATTTCAAAAATCGTTTCATCGCACTTACCCCTTGATGGCACGAAACGCAGCAACAGACGTAATGCCCGACCTTACAGCGGGTCCGTTGGGCTTCAGGCGGGCATCCCCTTTTCAACGTGCGGTAACCGCACGCTGAGGCTCCAAGAATAGATGAAAATTTGTGATTTGCATCCCATTTTTTTAGGGTGGTACTTGCTATGTGGCTGCGACTAACGGGGCCAAGCGATCTGTAGTCGTTTTGCTGCACAAAATTTTCCTCCAGGACCGCGCAGCCTAACTACCTGTCATGGCAGGTGATGGGGTGGTACATACAGTGAGGTCGCCGTCGTTCGTTGCAGAGGCGTGACAATTCATGCCGCGCGCGAAAGTCGACGGAGCTTGACCATCGACAAAAGACGCGTCGGGATCGTGATGGAGCCGGACGGTTCGCAGGGCCGCGTCGCGCCGCACGCCGCGCACTTTTCCGAACAGCGCAAGCTGAGCAAGAAAGGCACCGCCGAGCTCTGCAAATTGCAGCAAGAGCTCGACGACGATCAAACTTTACCAGCGTGCAACCGCTGGCATCCGTCACGGGTGCACACTGTTGCTGGTCTTTACGACTGCAGTACTCGTCGTAGGCGCATTGCCCAAATATTGTCGCCGTACGTTCGGTGCCGAGCGTACCTTTCTACTTTGATTGTTACCGTCTGCCGCGATGCTGACTACATGCGCTGGATGAGCAGCCCGTTACATGAACTTCGAGCAAATCTCTGTGGAAAGAGCATTGCAGTTGATCGCGAAGATTGACGGCAAGGGGGCCATATTCCAGGGCAAGCAGATTCGATGCGAGACTGCTTTGGACGAATGAAATATCCCCTTTGAGGGGGGTGACAGCTGGCTATACTGATCCCATCACGACACCCTCAGGGAGAGTGATCGGATGAAACGCCGATTGTTTGTTGCACTAGCCAGTTTCGGAATTGCCTTCATGAGCCACGCCACTTCGCCGGTCTTGGTCATCCATGGCGGCGCGGGCGTCATCAAGCGCGAGATGAACCCGGCCAGGGAAAAGGCGGTGCGCGCCGCGATGACCAAGGCGCTGCAAGATGGGTACGCGCAACTCAAGGCGGGCAAGCCGGCCATCGACGCGGTGACGGCGGCGCTCACGGTGCTTGAGGACGATCCCAACTTCAATGCCGGCAGAGGCTCGGTGTTCACCCACGACGGCAAGAACGAAATGGATGCCGCGGTGATGGAAGGCGATACCTTGAGCGCGGGTTCCGTCGCCGGCGTGCATCGGGTGAAAAATCCGATTCTGCTGGCGCGTGCTGTCATGGAGCACTCGTCGCATGTAATGCTGGTGGGTGACGGTGCCGAGGAGTTTGCGAAAGAGCAAGGTATTGCGCTGGTCGATCCCTCCTATTTCCGCACCGAGGAGCGCTGGCAGCAGTTGCAGCGTGCCTTGAAAGAAGATGAGCAAAAAAAGCCGCACGCGGATCTTGAAACCGCCAAGCACTTCGGCACGGTCGGTGCCGTGGCGCTCGACAGCCAGGGACACCTTGCCGCCGGAACGTCGACTGGCGGGATGACGGACAAGCGCTGGGGTCGCGTCGGCGATTCACCGATCATCGGCGCGGGTACCTACGCCAACGCACAATGCGCTGTGTCCGGCACCGGCTGGGGCGAGTTCTACATGCGAACGGTTGCCGCGCACGAGATCTGCATGCGCGTGTCGATGTTGGGCGAGCCGCTGCAGCGCGCGGCTGCCGAGGTCATCAATCAGGAAATTCCGTCCATGGGTGGCAACGGCGGCGCCATTGCGTTGGACGGCAACGGAACCATCGCCATGCCGTACAACACGGAAGGCATGTACCGCGGCTGGATCGGTGCCGATGGCGTGCCGCATGTGGCGATCTACGACGACGAACCGGATCCCTCGAATCATCCGCCTGCACCAGCCTCGGCGAGTTCTTCCTCGGAATAGTCGGGCGATGACGCTTGATGCTAAGCGCCACCCAGGTTGATGCCCGCAGCGAAGGATATGCACAGCAGGGTCATCGACACGACAAAGACGGCGAGACAAAGCTGGCCGAAACGTTTGTGCCTGCTCGTCCAAACGGAAAGCGCAAGATAAACGCCGGGCGCGATTCCCACATAACGGGTCATCGACATCAACGTACCCGTGGATAGCGGGGCAAGAATCGTCAACGCCGTAAAGGTGGCGAGTCCACGCCAACCCCGTCGCCAGCAAGTCACGATACTGGCAATCCCGGTCACGGTTACGAGGAAGTTCAGCAGCTTCGGATTCCAGGGAGTCGCAATCCTGAAAGGCCTGTGCACGTAATCAAGAAGCGCTGTCCACGGCGCTGTAAATTCTCTTCCCCACGCGATCTGAATGTCCTTGAAGGCAAACGGATCGCCGGTGATGGTCCACAAGTAAAACATGAACGCGCCGATACCACCCGCCATGGGTAACAGCTTGAGGAGGTCGTGCGGTTTCCGTTCGCCGTGGAACCACCTCAGAACCACCGACGGCAACAGGAACGCGCCGTTGAGCCGGGCTGTTCCTGCAAACATGCCGGCGAGACCTGCAAGCCACCAACGTTGATAGTAGGCAGACAGGAACGTGATCATCACCAGCGAGAAAAAAAGAGCTTCGGTCTGGGGAAGCATCATGAAATAGCTGGTGGGCCAGAACGCGGCGAACAGCACGGCGTCATCGGCCTGTTCCATCGATTGAGTCAATTTCTCGGCCAGTGTCCACAACATGCTCCAGCCGGCGAGTGTCAGGAGATTGACCATCAGTATCCCCGACCAGAGCCACTCGCCCGTAACCTTGGCCATGATGCGCCATAGAAGCGGATGAAGAGGGAAGAACGCCCAATTGGCTTGCTGTGTGGCGCTAAACGGACGATGTTCGTAACCGTTCTTGGCGATACCCAGGTACCAGGCGCCATCGTTGCCGAGTGCCACGTCGCGCAGTCCCTCGGCGACTGCCTTGCCATTGAGCTTGATGACGATACTGTCGTCACGTAACCACTGACTGGCCGGTATGTGCTGGATGAGCGGCACGATGGCCAATATCAATACGATCACCAGCCGGGACAAAAGGAATGGCACAACAGTGCGACGCAGCCCCATCGGAATGTGAAGTCGCAGGCTGGGCCAGCGCGGGGACGACACCCGCAAATCAGATTGATCCATGGCAGTAAGTGGGACTTCCATATCGAGGTTGTGATGGCCGCTGCGCTAAGTGCCGCGCTGCATAGGCAGAAAAGCCCTGGCATCAAATCGAATGAGTGACTCGATGCGGGTAAGGCCGGTATTTTTGGCCTCAACAGCCTTGAGGACGCGTGGAGAATATCAGTCGTCGCTTTCCGGCCGTTCCCGCACGGGATGCTTGCTCAACTTGCGCTGCAGCGTGCGGCGATGCATGCCCAGGCGGCGCGCGGTTTCGGAGATGTTGCCGTCGCTCTCGGTGAGCACGCGCTGGATGTGTTCCCACTCGAGTCGACGCAAAGCGAGTGGGGCTTCCGGCGCATCAAGCACTTCGTCTTCGCCTTGTTGCGCCGAGTCGCCATCGAGCAGGGCTCTGACGACGGCATCGGCATCCACAGGTTTGGACAAGTAATCGTGCGCGCCGCGTTTGATGGCTTCGACGGCAGTAGCGATGGATGCATAACCGGTCAGCAACAGGATGCGCATGTCCGGTACGAGTTCGTGCAACTCGGGAATCAGTCGCAATCCGTTTTCTTCACCCAGCTTGAGATCGAGCACGCAATGGCGCGGTTGATGGCGTCGGGCCAGCGCGCGGGCCTCGTCGGCGTGGCGGGCGCTGATCACTTCGAAACCGCGCGAAGTCAAGGCCCTGGTCAATACGCGTACAAAAGTGTCGTCATCGTCCACGATCAAGAGCGGACGCGTGCCACCAGCCTGGTTCGGGTCAATCATGTGCCACTTCCTGACAATCTGCCGCGCTATTTTGCCGGATATGCGCGGCGTCCGCTCGCTCAATGTTCGGCAATCACCGCCATTGGCAGGCGCAGGCACATTTCCGTGCCGTTTTCGCTGCTTGCGATCACCAGCTCGCCTGCCAGCCGTTCGGCGGTGGCTTCCGCCAAGGCCAATCCTATGCCCAGCCCGCTTAGTTTATCGCTACGGCCGATCGCCACGGGGGCGCCCGAGGGATTAAATCCGGGGCCCTTGTCGCGCACGATCCACTCCAGCGAGCGGCCGTCGCGGCGCACTTCCAGCACAACGCTGTTCGAATCCTTCAATGCGGAAGCATCGACGGCGTTGTTGAGAAGGTTGAGAAGGGCATGGCGTAATCCCGGCGGTGTGCGCAGCACGACATGTTCCAGGTTCGGCTGTACATGCAATTCGAAATCCGCCTCGGGGCGCAGAAGTTTGAAACGTTCCACGCAGCCGTGAATGAAGTCGGGCAACGCAAGGCGTTCGGGTTCCTGCGATAACTGCGCCTGACCGAAGGCGACCATTTCGCGCAGGATGGTGCGGCAACGTTCCACTTGACCTTCCAGCAGCAGCAGGTCTTCGTCGAGTGCCGCATCGGAGCCATGTTCGCGACGAAGCTCCGGCAGCAGCGTGCGCATGGTGGATAGCGGCGTGTTGAGTTCATGCGCGGCGCCCGCGGCCTGGGTGGCGATCGCCAGGATGCCCTCGTCGCGCAGTGCGCGTTCGCGTACGCGCTGGACTTCCAACTGTTGCAATTGCACGGCGCGCGCTAGCCGATTGATGAAAAAGCCCAGCAGCAAGGCGGTGATGACGAAATTGACGCCCATGCCCGCGACAAGCAGCGTCACGCCATGGTCATTGTGAGTCCACTCGTGTGCCGGCAGCGGCACCTTCCAGTTCAGCAAAACGAAATAAGCCGTTCCTGCAAGCATGGCCACTGCCAGAACAGCGCGCACCGACAAGGCCGCCGCGCTCAGCGCAATGGGTACCAGCAGCAACGTGATGAAGGGGTTGCTCGCACCGCCGGTGAAATACAGAAGGTAGCCGAGTACCAGCGTGTCGGCGGCAATGTGACATACCGTTTCCCACTCGCGCACCGGCCATGGTTGCCGGATGCGCCACGCCGCGAAGACCGCAAACACGGCGAGCATGTCGATGCCGAGCAATAGCGTCAGCGTGGGGATGTCGATGCGCATCCACCACGAACACACCATCACCGCGACGCTCTGGCCTGCAATGGCGCAAAGACGCAGCCACGCCAAAGTGCGCGTCAGCGCAAAGGGACCGATGTGTTGCTTGAGCTGGCGATGGGGCATGGTCGGCAAGGAAGTGGCAATCCGCCGCATTATGCGGCGGATTGCCAGCCGACCGGGATGTTCCGATCAGGGCGTGTTGAATTCCTCGCTGCGCACGGCGGGCAGCGGGTCGTGATTCGTGGCCGCGTCGGAATGGCTGGCCGACAGCCGGTTCATCAACGGCAGCATCAACAGGGCGATGGCGGTGCAGCCGATGCCCACGAAGCCGAGGATGTTGAACAGATGCGTATAGATCGCCAGCGACTGCAGCGGGTTAGTGATGTTGTCCGGGATGTGCGCGATGTTGGCCACCACGCTGCCCAGGTATTGCGAAATACCGACGGCGACGAAGTACGCGCCCATCATGAAACCGCCCATGCGCTCGGGCACGTAACGGGCAATCATCGCCAGGCCCAGGCCGCTCACCAGCAGCTCACCCAGCGAGTACAGGCCGTAGCCCCAGACCATGATCCAGGACGAAACCTGGCCGTTCGTCGACCAATTTGCGCCGAAACCGTACATGAAGAAGCCGAGCGCCACGGCGGCGAAGCCCCATGCGAACTTGGTCGCCACCGACGGATCTTTGCCAATGCGCCCGAGCGAGTTGTAGATGAAAACCAGCACGGGGCTCAGGACCACGATCCAGATCGCATTGAGGTTCTGGTACTGCTCGGGAATCCACGTGAGCATGTGCCAGCCAAACAGGTCGAACGACAGATTGACGTTGCGCTGCGCGAACAGATTCAGCGACGTTGCCATCTGCGCGTAGAAGATGAAGAAGAAAATGGTCTGCACCGTCAGCACGAGTGCGGCGATGAGGCCGGCGCGTTCGCTGGGGCGGCTGCTGCGAATCAGGTGGATGAAGATGCCGAGGATGACGACACCCGCTCCGTACACGCACCACTTGGCAACGGTTTCGCTTTGCAGAATGAAAGCGGAGATAAAGACCGTGCCGAGTCCGGCCAGCAACACCAGGGAAAGGCGCCTGATATCCACCGGCCGTTCGTCGGCCGGCGAACCGATGTGCGACAGCGTGCGGCTCATGAACGAGTAATTGATCAGGCCCGCGACCAGGCCTATCGAACATGCGCCGAACGCGGTATGCCAACCCATCGAGTCGCCGAACTTGCCGGCGATATAATCGCGAATCCACGGCGTCGCCGTCATGGAAATCATCGAGCCGACGTTCACCGCCATGTAGTAGATGGTGAATGCACTGTCGATGCGCGTTTCGTCGCCTTCGTAGATCTTGCGAACAAGGTTGCCCGCGTTGGGTTTGAAGAAGCCGTTGCCGACGACGATCACACCAAGCGCGAAATAAGTGGCGTAGGCATTGTCGGATGGCATCCACAGCAGGCCGTAACCGGCGGCGAGGATCACCGCGCCCATCAGCATGGTGCGACGCGTGCCGAGCAGCTTGTCGCCGACCCACCCGCCAATGGCCGGCGTGGCATAAATCAAGGCTGCGGCTGCGCCCCAGACCAGGTTGGCCTTGGTGTCGATGAAGCCCAGCTTCTTCATCATGAAGGTGACCATCAACACCTGCATGCCGTAGAAGCCGAAGCGTTCCCACATCTCGATCAGGAAGACCGTGTAGAACGAACGGGTTTGTGAAACGGGCGGGTTCTGAGTTGCCATGAAATCATCCGAATACGTGTACTGCGAGGCCGCTTGCGACCTGTTTATATGTCCCTTTGGACAGGGCACATTCGGCGAAGCGTAACCCATCCGTCATTAGCTTGAAGTTGCAATGCGGCAAGAAAAATCCTGCGATAGCCAGGTAAAGCGCCGGCTTGTGGCATCATTGCGCGCTGTTGCCTTCTCAGGGGGAGCGCCGCCTGCCATGCCGAAAAACGTCGTATCTCACCGCTCGGCAAGACGCTCGATCCATGCCCGGTAGCGGATTTCGCGGCGATCCGCGCCAGCTCTGGCGCGCCTTCCGCTGGTCGATGAGCGGCCTGCGCGCGGGGTGGCGTCATGAAGCCTCGTTTCGGCTGGAGGCCATGCTCACCGTCATCCTGGTCCCCGTCGGCTTGTGGGTCGGGCACGGCGCGCTCGAAAAAATCGCCCTGGTGCTCCCGGTCATCCTGGTGCTCTCGGTGGAACTGCTCAATTCGGCGATCGAGGCGGTGGTCGACAAGGTCAGCCCGGAATTCCACGAACTGGCCGGCCGGGCCAAGGACATGGGCTCGGCGGCGGTATTTCTGCTGCTCGTGCTGGTGGTGCTGTCCTGGGGCCTGATCCTCTGGCCCCGGTTCCTGGGTTGATCGCGGAAGGGTTGATCGCAGGATTGCGCGCCCCTTCGGGGAATGATGCAATGACGGCTCCACTGGATCGGAGCCGTCCCATGAACGCTTTGCGTGTCGTCGTGCTGTTGTTGCTCGCTCTGATGCTTTCCGGATGCGGTTACAACTCGATCCAGAAACAGGATGAAGCGGTGAAGGCACAGTGGTCCGAAGTGCTCAACCAGTATCAGCGCCGAGCCGACCTGGTCCCCAATCTGGTCAACACCGTGAAGGGTTATGCGGCGCATGAAGAGAAGGTCTTCAGCGAAGTAGCCGACGCCCGTTCGCGCATAGGCACCATCCAGGTGAATGCCGACGATGCCGATTCGCTGGCCAAATTCCAGGCCGCGCAGGGGCAACTCTCCGGCGCGCTGTCGCGCCTGATGGCCGTAAGCGAAAACTATCCGAACCTCAAGGCCGATGGATTGTTCCAGAATCTGCAGGCGCAGCTGGAAGGCACCGAAAACCGGATTACCGTGGCGCGCAACCGCTATATCCAGGGCGTGCAGCAGTACAACTCGCTCATCCGCACGTTTCCGAACAATCTCACCGCCAAGATGTTCGGCTATCAGGTAAAGCCCAACTTCACGGTCGAGAACGAGAAGGCCATTTCCACGGCACCGACGGTGGATTTCGGAACCGGTACGCCGGCCGCGCCATCGGCCAATCCGGCACCTGCTGCGTCGGCACACTGACATGATGCGGCGCTGTCTGCGCCTCTGGATGGTTCTGGCGATAGCGCTGCTGTCGCCCTGGACCTTGTCGCATGCCGACGACCAGCCGGCCGTCCCCACGCTCACGCGCCATGTCACCGACCTGACCGGTACGCTGACGCCGCAGCAGGTCGATCAGCTCGATGCGCAGCTGACCAATCTGGAAAAGCAGAAGGGCGCGCAACTGGTGGTGTTGATGGTCGGCACCACGCAGCCCGACGACATCGAGGATTACTCCTTGCGCGTCGCCGAAGCGAACAAGCTCGGACGCAAGGGCGTCGATGACGGCGTGCTGCTGTTTATCGCCAAGAATGATCGCCAGGTCCGCATCGAGGTCGGCTACGGGCTGGAAGGTGCCATTCCCGATGCGGCCTGCGCACGCATCATTCGCGAATACATGGCGCCAAAATTTCGCAACAACGATTACGCCGGCGGTATCAACGATGCGGTGGGTGCGTTGACACAGTTGATAAACGGCGAGCCGCTACCGCCGCCTGTGCACGGCAATGACGTCGAGCAACATGGCCAGGATCTGCATGGCCTGTTCTTCTTCGGGATTTTTGCGCTGGTCTTCATGCGCGGCATCTTCGGTCGTACCAGCGCCTTCGTGCGCGCGCCGCTGGGCGCGATCGTGATCGGTGGCTTGTGCTGGCTGGTGGCGTCGCTGGGGATAGGCATTCTCGGCGCGCTGATCGGCGGCATTTTCATGTTGATACCTGCGGGTGCAGGCCGTTCCATCGGTGGCGGCGGCTGGGGAGGATTCGGCGGCTGGGGCGGCGGCGGTTTTGGTGGTGGCGGCTTCGGTGGCGGAGGTGGTGGATTCAGCGGCGGCGGTGGCAGTTTCGGTGGCGGCGGGGCCTCGGGGAACTGGTGACATGACACGTCTAAAGCGCCTGATTGCCAATCTCTTCGACGGCTGGTTCCAGATGCATCGACGCTTTCCGTCGGAGCTGCTCGACGAGATGACCAACGCCGTCAGCGCGGGTGAACACTTGCATCTGGGCGAAGTACGTTTCGCCATTGAGGCACGCCTCTCGCCGCAAGCCGTGCTGGAGGGAGTCGATTCGCGAAGCCGGGCGCGCGATGTGTTCAGCATGCTGCGCGTCTGGGATACCGAACACAATTGTGGCGTGTTGATCTACGTGCTGATGGCCGAACACCGCATTGAAATCGTCGCCGATCGTGGCATCGCACGACGGGTCAACATCAACGAATGGACGTCGGTCTGCGATGCCATGCGCGAAAATTTCGCAGCAGGAAAATGGGGTGCAGGTGCCATGCGTGGTATCGCGGACACGCATGCCTTGCTGGCGAAGCATTTTCCGAGTCATGGCAAGCCCCGGCCGGATGAATTGCCGGATCGGCCGGTGCTGCTTTGATCAGCGCAGCATCATGCCGGTGTGACGCACGGTGAAGCATCGGCGGCGGTTGCCACTTCGCCCCTGACGCGTCCCCGAAGTGCTATGAGCACCTTCAATGCCTGTTGCGGCTCATCCCGGATGCAGAACGTCAGGGTCTGATTGCTGCCAGCGAGGCTGCCATCCGTTTTGAAGGCTATGTATTTCTTCGCCTCGCTTCCCGCAATGGCGATCTTTTCCGAATAGTGGCCGCCGGTATAAAGCGGCGAGCCAAGAGGTTGTCCCTTGTTGTCCAGATCGTGCCGCCCGATCAGCCAGCCCCCGCTCCATGAGCCGTCGCCGTTGCACCGCAGGCCGTCGCGGCTTGGGCAAAAGATGATCTGCCGCTGCTCGTTGATGGCGAGATTGCGCGCATGCTGTAGCGCGGCGATGTAATCGGTTTGCGCCGCCCGCAGCTCGTGCCTTTCGAACAGGTGGTGGAACGATGGAATGGCCACCGTCGAAAGTACAGCCAGGACAACGAGCGTCATGATTTGCTCGATCAACCCAAAACCCCGCTGTGTATCGCGAAAGGGTGCTTTGACGCGTTCCGGCCTCATCGGCAGGATGTTAGAGCGCAGGTTTCGCCCGCAAATTGGCGCCCGGATGGGCAGTGCGTCCGGTTCTGCTGACAGGTTGTGTCAGCATGCGGTGTTTAAAATGCACCAAGCTGCCCGCAGAGTAAGCCCATGACCGACCGCGATCGTTTCGAACTCGTCTCCGCCTATAAGCCGTCCGGCGATCAGCCTGAGGCGATCAAGCGCCTGGTGGAGGGTTTCGAGGCCGGCCTGGCGGCGCAGACGTTGCTGGGCGTCACCGGTTCGGGCAAGACCTTCACCATCGCCAACGTGATCGAACAGGTGCAACGGCCGACCATTGTGCTGGCGCCGAACAAGACGCTGGCTGCGCAGCTCTACGGCGAGTTCAAGGAGTTCTTTCCACACAACGCGGTGGAATACTTCGTCAGCTACTACGACTACTACCAGCCGGAAGCGTACGTGGTCGCCTCGGATACCTACATCGAGAAAGACGCATCGATCAACGATCACATCGAGCAGATGCGGTTGGCGGCGACCAAGGCGCTACTGTCGCGCAAGGATGCCTTGATCGTTGCGACGGTATCGGCGATTTACGGCCTGGGCGATCCGGAAGACTACCTCTCGCTGCGCCTGATCTTGGCGCGCGGCGAACGCATCGATCAGCGCGCTCTGATCCGTCAGCTTACGGAACTGCAATACACCCGCAACGAAATGGAGTTGCGCCGCGGTACTTATCGCGTGCGTGGCGAGATCATCGACGTGTTTCCGGCCGAGTCGGAAACCGAGGCGTTGCGCATCGAGTTGTTCGACGGCGAGGTGGAAAACCTGTCGCTGTTCGATCCGCTTACGGGCGAAACGATCCGCAAGGTGCCGCGCTACACAGTCTACCCGCGTACGCATTACGCCAGCACGCGCGAGAGCGTGCTGAACGCCATCGATACGATCAAGGACGAGTTGAAAGACCGCCTCGAATATCTCTACAAGGAAAATCGCCTCGTCGAGGCGCAGCGTCTCGATCAACGCACGCGTTTCGACGTCGAGATGATGGCCGAGGTCGGTTACTGCCAGGGCATCGAAAACTACTCGCGCCATCTCACGCGGCGCGCCCCGGGCGAACCGCCGCCGACCCTGTTCGACTACCTTCCGCCTGATGCCGTGCTGGTGGTGGATGAATCGCATGTCACCGTGCCGCAGCTCGGCGCCATGTACAAGGGCGACCGTTCGCGCAAGGAAACCCTGGTCGAATTCGGCTTCCGCCTCCCATCCGCGATGGACAACCGGCCGTTGCGTTTCGAGGAATGGGAGCGCCGCGCGCCGCGCACGATTTTCGTTTCCGCCACGCCGCGCGCGTACGAGATGGAGAAATCCGGCGATGCGGTCGTGGAGCTGGTGGTGCGTCCGACCGGTCTGGTCGATCCGGAAGTGGAAGTGCGTCCGGTGCGCACACAGGTGGACGATTTGCTTGGCGAGGCGAAGAAGCGCATCGCGATGGGCGACCGCGTGCTGGTGACCACGCTCACCAAGCGCATGGCGGAGAATCTCACCGAATACCTGAGCGAGCACGATGTGAAGGTGCGCTACCTGCACTCGGATATCGAAACCGTGGAGCGCGTGGAAATCATCCGCGATCTCCGCCTGGGCGAGTTCGACGTGCTGGTCGGCATCAACCTGCTGCGTGAGGGCCTGGACATGCCCGAGGTGTCGCTGGTGGCGATCCTCGATGCGGACAAGGAAGGTTTTCTGCGTTCCACCGGCTCGTTGATCCAGACCATTGGCCGCGCCGCGCGCAACCTGCGCGGCAAGGCGATTCTCTACGCTGATGAGATCACCCGCTCGATGCAAGCGGCGATGGACGAAACCAGCCGCCGTCGCGAAAAGCAGGTGGCCTGGAACGAGGCGCACGGCATCACGCCGAAGTCGGTGGTGCGCCGCATCGCGGACATCATGGAAGGCGCCCGCAGCGAGGGCGCGGGGCGCGGTCGCGGCAAGTCGGCACGGGGCCGAGCAGCGGCGGTGGCGGAAGAAGGTGCGGAGTACGCAAACCTGAACGCGGATCAGGCCTCGGCCATGATCAAGCGCCTGGAAGCGGACATGCGCAAGCACGCCGAAAACCTGGAGTTCGAGGAAGCGGCGCGCCTGCGCGACCGGATTCACCAACTGCGCGAGCGGGCTTTGCGGTAGCTGTCCTCTTCCCGTATACTGCACGGCTCGCGCGGCTTGCCGGGCGAGCTACGGGCGGTTAGCTCAGCGGTAGAGCACTTCCTTGACATGGAAGGGGTCACAAGTTCGATCCTTGTACCGCCCACCAATTCCCGATAAAACGGCGTGCTTCACGGCACGCCGTTTTTGTTTGCGTCATCGGGAGTCACGACATGGTTTATCTGTGGGTCAAGACGTTCCATCTGTTGTTCGCCATTGCATGGATGTCGGCGGTGTTCTATCTGCCGAGGATTCTGGTGAATATCGCCGAGGCGGGCGATGACGCGGCGGTGAAAGCGCGGCTTTATTTGATGGGACGTCGCTTGTATCGGTTTGGCCACAATCTGTTCGGTATAGCGTTTTTGCTCGGGCTCACCCTGTGGCAGGGATGGCGGGTGTTTCCTCAGGCGCTGCCCAATGTGGTGGGTTCGATGCACTGGATTGACGCCAAGCTCACCCTGGTTGCCGTTTTGCTGATCTATTTTGTCTGGGCCGGGCGGATGCTCAAGAAGAGCGAGAAGGGTGGTGCGTTGCCTTCGGCGCGTGCGCTGCGGTTTCTCAATGAGTTGCCGGTGTTGCTGCTCTTGGGCGTGTTGTTCTTCGTCCTTGCCAAACCGTTCTGACAAATAGGTTCCGGCTATCCCTCGCCGTCATTCCGGCGCAGGCCGGATGACGGCGATAGGGATTGAGTGGTGTCGTTCCTATGATTCGACGCGGTAGTAATCGCGATACCACTCGGCGAAGCGTTTCACACCAACCTCAATCGGCGTATTCGGTGCGTAACCCACGTCACGGCGCAGTGCCGATACGTCGGCCCATGTGTCGGGCACATCGCCGGGCTGCATGGGCAGCAAACGCTTCTCGACCTCACGTCCGAGATTCTGCTCGAGCAGCTCGATAAAGCGCATCAGCTGCACCGGCTGGTCGTTGCCGATGTTGTACACGCGATACGGCGCATTCGACGTGCCAGTATTCGGGTGCAATGGATCGTAGGCCGGGTCCGGCTGCGCCACGTGATCGATGGTGCGGACCACGCCTTCGACGATGTCGTCGACGTAAGTGAAATCGCGGCTGTGATTGCCGTAATTGAAAACATCGATCGGCTCGCCGCGCACGATGCGATCGGCAAACAGGATCGGCGACATGTCCGGACGTCCCCACGGTCCGTACACCGTGAAAAACCGCAATCCCGTCGTCGGCAGGCCATAAAGATGGCTGTACGTGTGCGCCATCAATTCGTTGGCCTTCTTGCTCGCCGCGTAAAGGCTCACGGGGTGATCGACCGCATCTTCCACCGCGAAGGGCAGCTTGCGATTCGCGCCGTAGACGGAACTGGACGATGCATAGACCAGATGCTCCACCTTGCCGTGTCGGCAGGCCTCGAGCACGTTGACGAAGCCGACGACGTTGCTTTGCACGTAAGCGTGAGGATTCTTCAGCGAGTAACGCACGCCGGCCTGGGCGGCGAGGTTGGCGACACGCTGCGGCTGAAAGGCTTGAAACGCCTGGGATATGGCCGAGGCATCGGCCAGATCGGCGCGCAGGTGGGTATAGCGCGGGTGCGTCGCGAAACGAGCCAGACGCGCTTCCTTTAGCGCCGGATCGTAGTAATCGTTGTGACTGTCGATGCCGAAAACCTCATCGCCACGGGCCAGCAGTCGTTCCGCGAGAGCGGCGCCAATAAAGCCGGCAGTACCGGTGACGAGAATGCGCATCGGGGGTTCCCAAAGGGTGACCGCCTTATTCTATCGTCCGGCCCATGGTTTGGCTGATGCTGCTGAATTGACACCGCCGCCGCGCTAAACTAGCTTTTCATTCCCGAATGACGGAGACAAGGTGGCCCGCGCCCACGCGCCGGTCGAGTGTGCGACATGGCAACTACGAACTTCCGACGCTGAGCCCGCCACGCCTTGTGCTTCCACAAAAGGGCGCGTGGCGCCTTTATTTTTGCCTGTCATCCAGACAGGTAAGGAAAAACCGGCCATCCATGGCCGGACTCTTCAAAAAAAATCACGTCGCCCATAGGGACGTGACAGGTAAACAGCCATGATCGAAATCACGCTACCCGACGGCAGCAAGCGCCCCTTCGACCACCCCGTCACGGTGCAGGACGTGGCCGCCTCCATTGGCGCCGGCCTGGCCAAGGCCACGTTGGCCGGCAAGGTGGACGGCAAGTTGGTGGATGCCGATTTTCCCATCGACCACAACGCCAGTCTCGAAATCGTCACCGAGAAAAGCCCGGAGGCGCTGGAGATCCTGCGTCACTCCACAGCGCATCTGCTGGCGCAGGCGGTGCAGCGTCTGTTCCCGGGCGCGCAGGTCACGATCGGCCCGGTGATCGACAACGGCTTTTATTACGACTTCGCGTACGAGCGCCCCTTCACGCCCGACGATCTGGTGAAGATCGAGGCGGAGATGGAAAAGATCGTGAAGGAACAACTGCCCGTCACACGCAGCGTGAAGTCGCGCGACGACGCGGTGAAGTTCTTCCGTGGCATCGGCGAGGCTTACAAGGCCGAGATCATCGAAAGCATCCCCGCGAACGAAGAGCTTTCGCTCTACTCGCAGGGCGAATTCACGGATCTCTGCCGCGGCCCGCACGTGCCCAACACGGGCAAGCTGCGTGCGTTCAAGCTCATGAAAGTGGCCGGCGCGTATTGGCGCGGCGATTCCAATAACGCGATGCTCACGCGCATCTATGGCACGGCCTGGCTCAACGACAAGGATCTGAAGGCCCACCTGCATCAGCTGGAAGAGGCTGAAAAGCGCGATCACCGCAAGATCGGCAAGACGCTCGATCTCTTCCATCAGCAGGAAGAAGCACCGGGCATGGTGTTCTGGCATCCGAACGGTTGGGCCATCTGGCAGGTCGTGGAGCAATACGTGCGTGGCGTGTATCGCGGCAGCGGCTACCAGGAAGTGCGCGGCCCGCAGATCATGGACGTGAGCCTGTGGAAGAAGTCCGGCCACTGGGACAACTACCAGGAAAACATGTTCTTCACGGAGTCGGAAAAGCGCACGTATGCGCTCAAGCCGATGAATTGCCCGGGCCACGTGCAGATCTACAACACGAACCTGCACAGCTATCGCGATCTACCCATTCGCTACGGCGAATTCGGTGGTTGTCATCGCAACGAGCCGTCGGGTGCTCTGCACGGCATCATGCGCGTGCGCGCCTTCACGCAGGACGATGGCCACATCTTCTGCACAGAAGGGCAGATCGAATCCGAAGTCACGGCTTTCCATCAGCAGGCGATGAAGGTGTACGGCGACTTTGGGTTCGAGGACATTGCCTTGAAGATCGCCCTGCGCCCCGACAAGCGCATCGGCGGCGACGACGTGTGGGATCGCGCCGAGGACGCCTTGCGCGCCGCTCTGCGTGCCGCCGGCGTGCAATGGGACGAGCTGCCGGGCGAGGGCGCGTTCTACGGTCCGAAGATCGAGTACCACATGAAAGACTCGATCGGCCGCGCGTGGCAGGTCGGTACGATGCAGGTAGACTTCATGATGCCCGAGCGCCTCGGCGCCGAGTACGTGGACGAACACAGCCAGCGCAAGCATCCGGTGATGCTGCACCGGGCCATCGTCGGGTCGATGGAGCGTTTCATCGGCATCCTGATCGAGCACCATGCCGGCAACCTGCCAGCCTGGCTGGCACCGGTGCAGGGGATGGTCTTCAGTATTACGGATGCGCAATCGGACTATGTCCGCCAGGTGACGCAAACCCTTGTCGACAAAGGCTTCCGCGTGCAGGCCGATTTGCGCAACGAGAAGGTCGGCTATAAAATCCGCGAACATACGATGCAGAAAGTGCCCTACCTGCTTGTGGTCGGCGATCGCGAAAAGGAATCGGGCAATGTTTCCGTGCGTACCCGTTCGGGCGAAGATCTAGGCAGCATGCCGCTTGCCAGCTTCATCGAACGTCTGGAGGCCGAGACGCGGCGTTAGTGCCGCCCGGCCGAACTCGTAAACTCTTCTGGAGGATAGTGGTATCGCCACCACAGAAACTAAGGGCAACCGTCGTAACCATGAGATCCGTGTACCCCGTGTACGTGTGATCGGACCGGATTCCGAGCAGCTCGGCATCCTGACCCGCGACGAGGCGCTGCGCGCAGCCGAAGAAGCGGGGCTCGACCTGGTCGAGATCCAGCCCAACGGCGACCCGCCGGTCTGCCGCATCATGGATTACGGCAAGTTCAAGTTCGAAGCCCAGAAGAAGGCCCAGGCCGCCAAGAAGAAGCAGAAGCAGGTCGAGATCAAGGAAGTGAAGTTCCGTCCGGTCACGGACGTGGGCGACTACCAGATCAAGCTGCGCAACATGCTTCGCTTCCTGGAGGAGGGCGACAAGGTCAAGGTCACCATCCGCTTCCGCGGCCGCGAGATGTCCCACCAGGACCTCGGTCAGGACCTGGCCAAGCGTATCCAGGAAGATGTGGGCGAGAACGGCGTCATTGAGTCCTTCCCGCGCCTGGAAGGGCGCCAGATGGTCATGATGATCGGGCCGAAGAAGAAATAAACCCTCCGGGTTTCCCCTCTCCCCTCCCGGGAGAGGGCAGGGTGAGGAGGCAACCTCGCCTCGCCTTTTCCAGCTTGGAAGCCCCGTGGCTTTTTTACGCGCCGACCCCGCTTCGTAGTGGGCTTTTCGGTGGCGTGGCCCCTTGCCCCGGCCATCTCCGGCGGGGAGAGGGAGTCGCGTGCGGAGGCTGGCTTTGCCGCCTCGATTTCCGTATACTTTCCAGTTCGACCCGCAAGGAAGGGTCGTGAACCGATCATGGCAGGACGGAAAGCGTGGCTCGAGCCACCGCCAGATCAGTCAGAAACCGGGGCTGCTCTCATGAAAAGAGCCACCCCATCAAGGAGCATTCCCATGCCCAAGATCAAGACCAATCGCGCGGCTGCGAAGCGTTTTCGCAAAACCGCGTCCGGCAAGTTCAAGGCCGGCCATGCGTTCAAGTCGCACATTCTGACCAAGAAGTCGACCAAGCGTAAGCGCAACCTGCGCGCCACCAACCACGTCAAGGCATGCGACACCAAGGGTGTAGCACGCATGTTGCCGTATCTCTAAGGCGGAGGACTGAACCATGGCTCGTGTAAAGCGTGGCGTTACCGCCCGTCGTCGTCACAAAAAGATCATTGGCCGCGCGAAGGGTTACTACAACGCCCGTCGCAAGGTCTTCCGCGTCGCTAACCAGGCCGTCATCAAGGCCGGTCAGTACGCCTATATCGGCCGCAAGCAGAAGAAGCGCCAGTTCCGCGCCCTGTGGATCGTGCGTATCAATGCGGCGGCCCGTCAGTTCGGCCTGTCCTACAGCCGTCTGATCAACGGCCTGTCCAAGGCCGGCATCACGGTTGACCGCAAAGTGCTGGCTGACATCGCCGTGCACGACATCAAGGCGTTTGGGGCCATCGCAGAAAAGGCGAAGGCCAGTCTGGCCGCTTGATCGTCAACCACTGACGATATGATGTGAATCAAGCGGGGAGAAGGCCAAACGCCTTCTCCCCGTTTTTGTTTGTGTTTCTGTGAATCCACCTTGGAATCGCACCGATGGATGACTTGGATAGTCGCGCCACCCAGGCGCTGGCGGACATCGACAAGGCCGATACGCTCGACGCGCTCGATGCGCTGCGCGTGGGCCTGCTGGGCAAGAGCGGTGTGGTCACTGCCGCACTGAAAGCGCTCGGTGCGCTCTCGCCTGATGAACGCAAGGCGCGCGGCGCCGAAGTGAATCGCGTAAAGGAACGTCTCGCCGAGGCGCTTGCCGCGCGCAAGCAGATGCTCGAGCAGGCTGAGTTGGATCGTCGTCTCGCTTCCGAGAAGCTCGATATCACGATGCCGGGACGCGATGGTGAGCGCGGTGGCATCCATCCGATCACACGCGCACTGGAACGCATCACCGCGATCTTCGCGCGTCTGGGTTACCAACGCGCAGACGGTCCCGAGATCGAAGACGACTGGCACAACTTCGAAGCGCTGAATTTTCCGCCGCATCACCCGGCGCGCGCGATGCACGACACCTTTTATTTCGGTGACGGGCGTCTGCTGCGCACGCATACCTCGCCCGTGCAGATCCGCTCGATGAAAGATCGGCAACCGCCGATCCGCATCATCGCGCCGGGCAAGGTCTATCGCAGCGACTCGGATCAGACGCACTCGCCGATGTTCCACCAGATCGAAGGCCTGCTGGTGGACGAAACCTCCAGCTTCGCCGATCTGAAAGGCACGCTGGCCGAATTCGTCCGGGCCTTCTTCGAGCGTGATTTCGAAATGCGCTTCCGGCCCAGCTACTTCCCCTTCACCGAACCCTCGGCCGAAGTGGATATCCGCTGGGATGCTGACGACGGTTCCACGCGCTGGCTGGAAGTGCTCGGCTGCGGAATGGTGCATCCGAATGTGCTGAGGAACTGCGGCATCGATCCGGAGCGTTACACCGGTTTCGCGTTCGGCCTCGGCGTCGAGCGCTTTGCCATGTTGCGCTATGGCGTTTCCGACTTGCGCGCGTTCTTCGAGAACGACCTGCGCTTCCTCAAGCAGTTCGCGTAATCGCAGCAGGAACCGACACGCATGAAATTCTCCGAAAATTGGTTGCGTCACCATGTTCCGACCCGCGCTTCGCGCGACGAACTTGCTGCGACGCTGACGGCAATCGGCCTGGAGGTCGAGGACGTCGCTCCATTGGACAACTCGCTTGATGGCGTGATCGTGGCGCGCATCGTCAGCGCCCAGAAGCACCCGGAGGCCGATCGCCTGCAGGTCTGTGAGGTGGACACGGGCAGCGGCGTCGTGCAGATCGTCTGCGGTGCACCCAATGCGCGCGCTGGTTTGGTCGCTCCGCTGGCGACCGTTGGCGCCAACCTGCCTGGCGGCATCGCGATCAAGGCGGCGAAGCTGCGTGGGGTTGAGTCGTTCGGCATGCTTTGCTCGGCCAAGGAACTGGGCGTCGACCCCGATGCGTCGGGCCTGCTCGAACTCCCGGCCGATGCGCCGATCGGTACGCCGCTTGCGACCTACCTCGGTCTGCCGGATGCCAGCATCGAAATCAAACTGACGCCTAACCGTGCCGATTGCTTCAGCGTGCGTGGCATCGCATTCGATGTCGCCGCGGCGCTGGGCAGCGAGGTGATCCCGCTCGATTCGGCGCCGGTGCCGGCCCAGAGCGATGCCACGATGAAGGTCGTGCTCGATGCGGGTCCGCGCGTGCCGCGCTTCGCGGGTCGCGTCATCGACAGCGTGAACGCCAAAGTCGAAACGCCCGTGTGGATGGCCGAGCGGCTGCGTCGCAGTGGTTTGCGTCCGATCAGCTTCCTCGTCGACGTCACGCAGTACGTCATGCTGGAACTTGGCCAGCCCATGCATGCGTTCGACAAAGACAAGCTGGAAGGCGAGATCGTCATACGCCCGGCGCGCGCGCGCGAACCACTCGCGTTGCTTGATGGCCGCACTGTCGAGCTGGATGACGACTTCCTTGTGGTCTCCGATAGTCGTGGAGGCAGAGGAGCGCGTGCCGTCGCGCTCGGCGGAATCATGGGTGGATCGGATACGCGCGTCACCGACGACACGCGCAACGTGTTTCTGGAAGCCGCGCACTGGATTCCGTCCGCCATCATCGGCCGCAGCCGCAAGCTGGGCATGCACACCGATGCCGGACACCGCTTCGAACGCGGCGTCGATCCGGAACTCCCTGGCATCGCCGTCGAGTACGCGACGCGGCTGATCCTCGACATTGCCGGCGGTGTCGCCGGCCCGCTGGTGGACGTTACGTTGCCGCAACACCTGCATTCGCCGAAGCCGATCCTGCTGCGCCGCGAGCGGCTGGCGCGCGTGCTTGGCCTGACCGTCGCCGATGGCGAAGTCGTACGTATCTTCACGGCGCTCGGCATGAAGGTCGAGCCGTTGGCCGAGGGTTGGCAGGTCACCGCGCCAAGCCGCCGCTTCGACATCGAGCGCGAGGAAGACCTGATCGAAGAGGTTGCGCGCATCCATGGCTATGAAAACATCCCCACGCACACGCCGGCCGGCGCGCTGACGCTCGCCGCGGAACCCGAGGCCCGCCTCAATGAGCTGGCCGTGCGCGAGCAACTGGCGGCGCGCGGCTACTACGAAGCGGTCAACCTCGCCTTCATCGGCCATGATGTGCTCCAGCGCTGGGGTATGACCGAGCAACTGGTGCCGCTGGCCAATCCGCTTTCGGCGGACCTGGCCGTGATGCGTCCCTCGCTGTTGCCGGGTCTGATCGTGGCGTTGTCGCACAACCGTGCCCGCCAGCAGGAGCGGGTGCGCCTGTTCGAGTTGGGCCGCACCTTCCGCATCGGCGAAGAGGCCGCTGCCCGCAAGGACGCGCCGACCGAGACGCCTGCGCTGGCTATCGTGGCCTGCGGTACAGCAGGGGCCGAACAATGGGGTGAGGCCGCCCGGCCGCTCGACTTCTATGACCTCAAGGGCGACCTGGATGCCCTGATTGCATGGGGCGGGGAACCGCAGCGCTGGACCATCCATGCCGATGGCTTGCCTGGCTGGCTGCATCCGGGCCGTGGGGCCCGCGTGGCGCGCGACGGACAGACGGTCGGCTACCTCGGGGCATTGCATCCGCAATTGGCCAAGGCGCTCGATCTGGGGCCGGACGTCCATGTGCTCGAACTCGCCCTCGAGCCCCTGTTGGGGCGCCGCCTGCCCAGAGCCCAGCCGGTCCCGCGTTTCCCGGCGGTCCGTCGGGATATCGCCGTTGACGTTCCTGAACAGGTGAACTGGTCACAAATTGACCAAACCGTTCGCGGCACCCTGGGATCGGTCCTCGCGGAGCTGCGCCTGTTCGACCGCTACAGCGGCAAAGGGGTCGAAGCGGGCCGAAAGAGTCTCGCTATGGGCTTGATTTTGCAGGACGCTTCACGCACCCTTACCGACGACGACGCGGATCGCTGCGTTCGAAATGCGGTGGCTGCGTTGGAGGCGTCATGCGAGGCAAAATTGCGAGGGTAAGATGGCGGCGCTGACAAAGGCGGAGATGGCCGAGCGCCTCTTCCTCGAGGTAGGCCTTAACAAACGTGAAGCAAAAGAGTTCGTGGACGCCTATTTCGAGGTGGTCCGCGAGGCTTTGGAAAGGGGCGAACAGGTCAAGCTGTCGGGATTCGGCAACTTCGACCTGCGGCAGAAGAACCAGCGACCGGGCCGTAACCCCAAGACGGGCGAAGAGATTCCGATCTCGGCCCGCCGGGTGGTGACGTTCCGGCCAGGGCAGAAACTCAAGGTGCGAGTCGAGGGCTATGCTGGATCAGGGGAATAACACCGAACTGCCTGCCATCCCGGCCAAGCGCTACTTCACCATCGGTGAAGTCAGCGACCTGTGCGGGGTGAAGCCACACGTCCTCCGTTACTGGGAGCAGGAGTTTCCTGCGCTCAATCCGGTCAAGCGCCGTGGCAACCGCCGTTACTACCAGCGCCACGACGTGCTGATGATCCGTCAGATCCGTTCGCTGCTGTACGACGAAGGCTTCACCATCACCGGTGCGCGTGCCCGGCTGGAAGGCCCGCAGGCGCGGATGGAAGCGAGCATGTCGCACCAGATCGTGCGCCAGGTGCGCATGGAGCTGGAAGAAGTTCTCGCGCTGCTGCGCCGCTGAGCTCTACCGGCAGGCACGCCGGAACTGCTACAATTTTCTTCTTTAGCCGAACAGTCGGGGCGTAGCGCAGCCTGGTAGCGCATTTGCCTGGGGGGCAAAGGGTCGTGGGTTCGAATCCCGCCGCCCCGACCAATTCGGTGAAGCAGAAAACGGCGCCTTGGCGCCGTTTTTCATTTTGAGTGTTCGGCGCCTCGGCACTGCTTTTTGTTTCCGGCGTTCTCCTGCATGGACATGTGAATGCAGCGGCGACGCGCTAGTCTCCGTGCCAGTGCTTTTCACTGTGCCGCTAGGAGATCCGCCGATGCCGTCGAATACCTGCCACCCCAACGCGCCGCATGTGAAGTTGAAGGCGCCCGACTGGTACATGTCGTCGCTGATGCTCGATCGCGCGCTCGATGCCATCCTCAGGCGGGTCAAGAACCTCGACCGCAACCACGACATTCCCTATCTCGCCGGCTACAGCCAGGACGGCAAGACGATCTACATCGATCGCCACCTGCCCAAGACGTTCACTTTCCGCGGCCGTACCGTCGAGGTGGATCGTTTCCTGATCCTGCACGAGGAAGTCGAGAAGACGCTGATCGATCAACTCGGTCTGCACTACCTGCATGCCCACCAGATCGCGACGCGCGCCGAGGAAGCGGCCGTGCACGCGCAGCGAATCACCTGGAAAGCCTACGACCGGTTCATGCAGAAATACGTCAAAGCCATCGGTGACGAACGGCTTACCAAGGTGCCGGACGATCTCGATCTCAAGCCTTATCGTGACTATCACGATTACGACCTGCTGCGGCAGATGGAGCAGCACATGGAGCGTGTCAAAGGCGCCGGGGCGAAGGAGAAGACGGAATTGAAGCGTTATGCAGACGCATTCCGCGAAGAGTTGCGCATCCAACATCGTCATGAACTGCATGACGATCCGCCCTCGGATAAACGTCGCAAGCCCGCCGCTAAAAAGCCAGGTGCAGCGAAGGTAAAACCCAGTAAACCAATCAAAGCGACAAGCAAGCGCCGCTCGACAGCGAAGGCAACAAAATAGCACCCTGATGTCGTCATTCCGGCTTGAGCCGGGATGACGAGCAGTTGGTCTTGGGTACTGCTTACGCTGCTTCAGCCATATCCGCTTCGCCGGCGGACTCGACAACCTTGAAGAACTCCACGCTCTCCACCAGAGAACGTGCGCGAACTTGAACCGTGTCGGCAGCGGCAGCGGCTTCCTCGACCAATGCCGCGTTGCTCTGCGTCACCTCATCCATCTGGCGCACAGCGCGATTGACCTGCCGAATGCCGTTGGCCTGCTCGATGCTCTGCTCGGCGATGGAACTGACCGATTGCGCAACGTTGTCCACGCTCTCCAGCAGCTTGCCGACCATCCACTCCGCGCGACCGATCATCTGCGTGCCGCTGTCGATGATGGTGACGGATTCCTCGATCAGCGTCCTGATTTCCCGCGACGCCGTACGCGAACTGCGCGCCAGCGATTGCACCTCCGCCGCGACCACATTGAACCCTTTACCCGCTTCGCCTGCGCGCGCGGCCTCCACCGATGCATTGAGGGCAAGGATGTGCGTCTGCGTGGCGATGCGATCGATCATGTCCGTGATTTCAGTGATGCGACCGGCAACGTTTTGTACCTGAGTCATTGCACCCACTGCCTCGGTCATGGCCGTGCTGCTCTGGCGCGCGATGTCCGATGCTGATTCGACCAAGCGGCTTGCTTCGTGCGCACGTGTTGCATTGGCGTTGACGCTATCGGTGAATTCCTGCATCGACGCTGCCGTCTGCTCCAGTGCCGCCGCCTGTTCGCTGGTGCGCGCGGAAAGATCCTGATTGCCGCTGGCGATCTGCTTCGTGGATGTCGAGATCTCGGTGGAACCCACGCGAATGGAATTGACGACGCTGCGCAATTGTTCGTTCATCGCACCCAGGGCGCTCAGCAGCTTGCCCGTTTCGTCGTGGCTGTCCGATACCACGTGAGTCGACAAATTGCCTTCTGCGACAGCCTGCGCCACTTTTACCGCGTGACCGATCGGTACCGTGATGCTGTAGGCAAGTGCCCAGATCAGGAACGCACCAGTAATCATGGCGCATGCCGCTACCGATACGAGCAGCACGCTGGCATCGTGGTAAGCGGTGCTGCTTTCTTCGTCGATACGCTTGGTGGCGGCTTCGGCATCGCGTTTCATGCTCGCGACGAGTCCATCGATAGCCGTCGTAGGAGGACGATCGATGCCGGCGACAAGTTGATCGACGACATGCACGCTCTTGGCATCGTTGGCGTCGTAGTGCTGAATCGCAGCCAGGTACTTGGTTCCAAGATCCGCGTGCGTGGCGATGGCTTTATCCACGCCGCTGCCGTCGATGTCGAGATCCTTCATCTGCCGTTTCAGCGTGCCCAGATCGGTGTCGACATGCTGGCTCTCGTCGATGAACGCATCGTGGTATTTCTTGAACGAGGCAGCATCGGCTCCACGCAAGAGCAGATCTTTCCATTCCTGAACCTGCTTTTTGAAATCGACTTGCGCAACGCGCGCCGTATCCACGGCCGCGGCAAATTTCGCCGCGGTTGCCGCGGAGCGGACCTGCAGGTCGTGCGTGCGATCCAGTCCGTGCCAACCGCCATATCCCACGATGATCGTCGCGGCCAGCATGATGAAACCGAGAAAGGTCAGTTTGACGGCGATACGCAGATCGCGAAATCGTAATTTCATAGGGAAAACCGCGCTAAAAATGGAGCCGAGTCGATAAGCTATCGGCCGTACGGCGGCTTTCCTTGAATCGGAGCATAAAAAACCGCGCATTTTGCGCGGTTTTTTGCAGTGATTGTTAGGCAGCAGATGATGTCAATGAACCGGGTAGTTCAATAAAGCACGCGCGTTCGCAACGTTCCCGGAATGGCCGCGAGTTTGTCTTTCAGCGAGGCGGCTTGGTGCTCATCGGCCGAAACATCGATCACCACATAGCCCACTTCCGCATTCGTCTGCAGGAACTGTGCGTCGATGTTGATGTTGCCGGCGGAGAACAATTCGTTGATGCGCGAAAGCACGCCGGGCACATTGCGATGGATGTGCAGCAAGCGGCGGCTGCGCGGATGTTCCGGCAATGTCACCTCGGGGAAGTTGACGGCCGACAGCGTCGAGCCGTTGTCGCTGTAACGCACCAGCTTGCTGGCGACTTCGATGCCGATGTTGTCTTGCGCTTCCAGCGTGCTTCCACCGATGTGCGGCGTGAGGATGACGTTGTCCATGCCGATCAGTGGTGAAACGAACGGATCGTCATTGCCTTTCGGCTCCACGGGAAAGACGTCGATCGCAGCACCACCGATGTGTTCCTTGCGCAAGGCGTCGGCCAAGGCATCGATATCGACCACCGTGCCGCGCGATGCGTTGATAAGCAACGCACCTTTCTGCATCTTGTCCAGCTCGTTCTTGCCGATCATCAACTTGGTCGAAGGCGTTTCGGGCACATGCAACGTGACTACATCGGAACGCTCGAGCAGATCGTCCAGATGCGCCGCGGCGCGTGCGTTGCCCAGCGAAAGCTTGGATTCGATATCGTGGAAGATCACACGCATGCCCAGGCTTTCAGCCAGCACACCCACCTGCGTGCCGATATGCCCGTAACCGACGATACCTATCACCTTGTCGCGTACTTCGTAGCTGCCGGCCGCCGATTTGGTCCAGCCGCCGCGATGGCACAGTGCGTTACGCTGTGGAATGCCGCGCATCAGCATGATCGCTTCGGCGATCACCAGCTCCGCCACACTGCGAGTGTTGGAGTAGGGCGCATTGAACACAGGAACGCCCAGTCGTTCCGCGGCCGCAAGATCCACCTGGTTGGTGCCGATGCAATAGCAGCCGATGGCGATAAGGCGCTTGGCCTGATCCAGCACCTCGGCGGTAAGGTGCGTGCGTGATCGGATACCGACGATATGCGCATCGGCGATGCGCGCTTTCAACTCGTCCTCAGGCAGCGATTTGGCGTGGTACTCGATCTGGCTGTAGCCGGCGCGCTGGAAGGTTTCCACGGCCGTGCGGCTGACGCCTTCGAGCAGCAGCACCTTGATGTCTTGCTTGGGGAACGAAGTCTTCATGGCGGTCCCGTGTTTGGAAGTCCAAACACTATGCCAGATTTTTGCCGCGATGCAGCGCTAGGGATGCTCTGATCAATTCTTCGTAGGCGTCACCAGTCCTGTCTGTTCGCAGGCCGCAGGACCGTCGGCGAAGGCAGACTGGCCGTCTGTCGAGACGGCGGGCCGAAGGCATGCGGACAGACAGGACTGGCCCCAACGTGCTGAATTTAAGTGATGGGGTGATGTCCAGAAGGCCCGCAGGCTGCGCCGCACGGCTTGGAAAGACGGCCAGTCTTCCCGGCGCCGCGCAACACAGCCTGCAGGCCTTCTGGACATCATGCCGCCTGCGAAGAATTGATCAGAGCATCCCTAGACGCACGGGCGATGCACTGGCACGCTGGGGACTTCGCCCCGGAGCCGCTATGACCGTTGAAGCCCTCGCCGATCTTTCCCGTCGTTTGCCCGACCTGCGCCTGCTGACCGAGGCCGGCGACCTGGAGCATTACGGCCGCGACTGGACCCGGCGCTGGACCCCCGCACCCATGGCCATCGCCCTGCCGGCTTCCATCGAGGAAGTGCAGGGCATCGTGCGCTGGGCGAACGAGCGGAAAGTGGCCATCGTGCCGTCCGGCGGGCGCACCGGGCTGTCCGGAGGTGCCGTGGCGGCTCAGGGGGAGCTGGTGCTGAGCCTGTCGCGCATGAACCGCGTGCTGGGCTTCGATGTCGTGGATCGCACGCTGGCGGTGCAGCCGGGCATTGCGCTGGAAACCGTGCACGGGGCCGCGCGCGAGCACGGGCTGA
The DNA here is from genome assembly GCF_003363265.1 of Dyella psychrodurans. GTDB lineage: Bacteria > Pseudomonadota > Gammaproteobacteria > Xanthomonadales > Rhodanobacteraceae > Dyella_B > Dyella_B psychrodurans. Next base: position 422,742 of record NZ_QRBF01000002.1, read on the forward strand.
TCTATCCCGTGGATTTCGCCGCGCGCGGGTCCTGCTCCATCGGCGGCAATATCGCCACCAATGCGGGTGGCATCCGGGTGATCCGCTACGGCAACACGCGCGAGTGGATCGCCGGGCTCAAGGTGGTGGCCGGCAACGGCGAACTGCTGGATCTCAACCGCGGCCTGATCAAGAACTCCAGCGGTTACGACCTGCGCCAGCTGATGATCGGCTCGGAGGGCACGCTCGGCATCGTGGTGGAAGCGACGTTGCGGCTTACCGATCCGCCGCCGGCATCGCAGGTGATGCTGCTGGCGTTGCCGAACATGGACGCGTTGATGCAGGTGTTCGCGCTGTTCCGCGCGGGCCTGTCGCTGCAGGCGTTCGAGTTCTTCACGGACATCGCGCTCAAGCATGTGCTGGCGCACGGCGCGCAACGCGCCATCGACGGCGAACATCCGTATTACGTGGTGACTGAATTCGATGCGCCAGACGAGCGTGCGCAAGAAGCGGCCATGACGGCCTTCGAGCAGGGTGTGGAGCAAGGCCTGATCAGCGATGGCGTGATCGCGCAGAGCGACGCGCAGGCTGCGGCGCTGTGGCGGTTACGCGAGGGCATCACCGAGAGCCTGGCTTCGCACAAGCCCTACAAGAACGACATCTCCGTGCGCATCGGCGCGGTATCTGCCTTTCTCCACGATATCCAGGCGCTGCTGTCACGCGAATACCCGCACATCGACGTGGTTTGGTTCGGCCATATCGGCGACGGCAATCTGCACATCAACGTGCTGAAACCCGAGACACTGTCCGATGCGGATTTCATCGCGCAATGCGAGCATGTGACCAAGTTGCTGGCGGATACCTTGCATCGACATGGCGGAAGCATCTCCGCCGAGCACGGCATTGGCCTGGTCAAGCGTGCTTATCTGGAAAGCACTCGCAGCGCGGCGGAGATTGCATTGATGCGTGGCGTGAAGACGGTGTTCGACCCGAATGGGATTCTCAATCCGGGCAAGCTGTTTATTTGAGCCACAACCAGGCTCCCTCTCCGAGCAGGGGCGGGAGAGTATGTCGTTGGGGGCTTACCCGGCTTGGGTTGCATCAAAGCTCCCCGTACCATGTGCGTTCCACCACCACCGGTCATCGAGCCATGTCCCAGGAACGCCGCACCTTGTACCCCGAGATCGAGCCATACGAGGTCGGGCAGCTCAAGGTTTCCGAGCTGCACACGCTCCACTACGAGCAGAGCGGCAATCCCGACGGCAAGCCGGTCGTGTTCCTGCACGGCGGGCCGGGCGGCGGTACCAACCCCAAATGCCGGCGGTTCTTCGATCCGGCGATTTATCGCATCGTGCTGTTCGATCAGCGTGGCTGCGGCAAATCGACGCCACATGCGGAGCTGGCCGACAACACCACCTGGCACCTTGTTGCCGACATCGAACGCCTTCGTGAGCACCTGAGGATTGATCGATGGCAGGTTTTCGGCGGCTCGTGGGGCTCGACGCTGGCGCTGGCCTACGCGCAGACGCATCCGGACAAGGTCGCCGAACTGGTGTTGCGCGGCATTTTCATGCTGCGTCGCTGGGAGCTGGAGTGGTTCTATCAGAAAGGCTGCGACGCGCTGTATCCGGATGCCTGGGAAACTTTTCTCGCCGCCATCCCCGAGGCCGAACGCGGCGACCTGATGAGCGCCTACCATCGCCGTCTCATCAGTGCCGATGCCAAAACTCGATTGGATGCCGCCCGTGCATGGTCGGTGTGGGAGGGCGCCACCAGCTTCCTGTATCAGGACGATGCTTACATCAGCAGCAGTGGCGAGGATGAATTCGCCCTGGCGTTTGCGCGCATCGAATGCCATTACTTCGTGCACGGCGGATTCTTCGAACACGACGATCAGTTGCTGCGCAATGTCGATCGCATCCGTCGCATTCCTTCGGTCATCGTGCAAGGTCGCTACGATGTCGTGTGTCCGATACGCAGCGCCTGGGATTTGCATCGCGCATGGCCCGAGGCCGATTTGCGTATCGTGCAGGATGCGGGGCATTCGGCGTTCGAGCCGGGTATCACGCACGAGTTGATCGAGGCGACGGACAGATTTGGGAGGCGTTAGTCGCGCGCGCCAGAATTGTTCATAAGTTCAACCTTTATCGATACGTCATTCCGGTGAAGGCCAGAATCCAGTGCAAATGGTGATGTGCGAAGCACTCGATATAGATTTTGTGCGCTTCGCGCTGCGTATTGACACTGGATTCCGGCCTTCGCCGGAATGACGGTGTGGTAGGGATAAAGGGTGTGGTGTGAAGTAACGCGCCTCAATCCACAGCCGGCAACTGCTTCGTGCCGAAGATCTTGTCTCCGGCATCGCCAAGCCCCGGCAGAATGTAGCCGTGTTCGTTGAGCCTTTCGTCAATGGACGCGGTGTAGATCTCGATGTCCGGATGCGCGGCTTCGATGCGCTTGAGTCCCTCCGGCGCAGCAACGAGGAACAATCCCTTGATGCGTTTGCAACCGGCAGCCTTGAGCATGTCCACCGTGGCAACCAGCGTGCCCGCAGTGGCCAGCATGGGATCGACGATCAGCGCGATGCGCTCGTCCATGCGGCCGGTGAGCTTTTCGTAATAGGTCGTCGGTTGCAGCGTGTGTTCGTCGCGCTGCAGACCGACCACGCTGACTTTCGCCGCGGGAATCAGTTCGAGTACGCCGGGCAACATGCCCAATCCCGCACGCAGGATCGGCACGATGGTGATCTTTTTGCCCTTGATCTGCTGCACGCGTACCGGGCCTGCCCAGCCTTCGATGTCCGTTTCGACCGTTTCCAGATCCTTCGTTGCTTCGTAGGTCAGCAGCGAGCCGACTTCGGATGCGAGCTCGCGAAATTCCTTGGTGCTGATGCCGGCGCGTCGCATCAGGCCGAGCTTGTGCTGGATCAAAGGGTGGCGGACTTCGACAATCTTCATGCGCGAGGATTCTCAAAGGGAGATGCCACCAGCATAGCCGCAAACGAAAAGGGCGCCGCCAGTTGGCGACGCCCTCGGTCGAAACAGATTCGCCGGTTTTTCCGGGAATCTCAGGAGCCCTTCAGGCAACTGCTCATGGCGGCTTTGTAGTCGGCGCCCTTCTTGCCGGCATTGGCGTGGCTGCAGTCGGCCATCTTCTGCTGTTGAGTCTTCTTGGCGTCAGAGGCGGCTGGCGCGGCCGCGCCGGTGTCGCCCTTCATGCAGGCGGCGACAGCGCTCTTGTAGTCGGCGCCGGTCTTGCCGGCGTTGGCGTGGCTGCACTGGCCCAACTTGGTGGAATGCCCCGTCGTGCTGCTGGGCGTGCTCTGCGGCGCTGCGAAAGCGGCTGTGGTGGCCAAGGCCAGAACAGCACTGGCGACGAGCAGGCTGATACGCGTGGACATGATGCTTCCTCCTGAAGTTATGACCGGCGGCTGTACCGGCTGGGCCAGTCTATGCCGACCGCATGACACGGCGGAAGGTGTCCGGCAGCCGGTTTTGTACCGTGCTTCAGGATTTGTCTCGGCGTGGCGCATGCCTCGCAGCCGGAACCCGGTTGCGAGGCATGTCCATGGGGTCAGGCGGCCTGGGCTTCGCTCTTGCGCGGGCCTTCCAGCAGGGCATGGCGCACGTGCGCGATGACCATGTCCACTTCCTTGCTGGTGATGTTGAAGTGCGGGGTGAAGCGCAGCGAGTTGACGCCGCCGTGGATCACGCCGATACCGCGTTCGCGCAGGTATTCCTCGGTGGAGCCTGCACCGTAGCACTTGAACTGCGGAGCCAGCTCGCACGAGAACAGCAGGCCCGTGCCCTGCACCTTGGTGATGAGGCCGCCGAGTTCGTCCTTCAGCGCGTTGAGCTTGTCGACGAATTCCTTGCCGCGGGTGCGGATGTTCGCGCGCACGTCGTCCGTCAGCAGTTCGAGCGTCGCCACCGCGACATCGAGCGCGCGCGGGTTGGCCGTCATCGTGTTGCCGTAGATGCCTTTGCGATAAAGGTTGGCGGCGCGTTCGCTCACCGCCAGCACCGACAGCGGATACTGACCGGCATTGAGCGCCTTGGAGAAGGTTTCCATGTCCGGCGGCGCGAGCTTCTCGAAACCCGGATAGTCGGTCAGCGACAACACGCCGTGGGCGCGCAGGCCGGCCTGGATCGAGTCGATCATCAGCAGCGAACCGTGCGATTCGGTCAGCGCACGCGCAGCCTGATAGAACGCCGGCGTCACGGCACGACCCGGATCGCCTTCGCCCATCACCGGTTCCAGGAACATCGCTTCGATGAACCAACCATGCTTGTCGGCGTCGGCGAACACCGCTTCCAACTGTGCAATGTCGTAAGGCGCAACCGTCAGCAGCGTATCTTCGTGACGGTAGCTGGCGAGGTGCTGGACATACGTACGGCGCGAAGAATCGGAATACAGCGCCGGCTTGTCGGTGCGGCCGTGGAACGCGCCTTTCACCGCAACGCGCTTGATCACGCGACCGGCATAACGTCCGCCGGCATCGGTCATCAGCTTGGCGTTGACGTCGGCGATGCGGCAGGCCAGTCCCACGCCTTCGGAGCCGGAATTGAGGCACAGGAAACGCGTATACGGATTGCCTCCGCGATGACGTCCAAGCTCGCGTTGCAGCGCCTGCGTGAAACGCAACTGGGACACGCTCGGCGTCATCACGTTGGCCATCACTTGCGGACGCGCCAGCGCAGCATCGATCGCCGCGTTGTTGTGGCCGAAGCCGAGCATGCCGTAGCCGCCGTTGTCATGCACCACGGCACCCTTGAGGGTCACGACCCACGGGCCGCGCGCAGCAGCGGGCACGTAGGGATTGATAGCGTCGTCGGGATAGAAGTTGACGAAACCGGCCAGCGCATGCGCCAGTTGCTCGGATTCGTCGAGCTTCAGGAAGTCGCCCAGTTCCGCGCGCAGTTCACGGTGGCGCGCAACGGCTTCGGAAATGGCCTGTCCGAGCAAAGGATCGGTGGCGGCCATACGCTCGATGGTGGCGTCGTCAAGGCCAGTGGTCCGCGGCTTGCCGCCAAATTCGCGCAGTTCGCGCAGCTGATCGATTACACCCATGACTACTCTCCTCGAATCTTGTCAGCGCCTCGCACCCAGCGCGAAGCAGGCCGACAGGATGTGTTGCGTGCTGGGAGGGCGCTGAAGGCCCGCGGGCGATGCGCCCGATCGCACAACGCCGCGTGTAGGGGAAACCGCTGGCGTACGCCCATAAGGATAACTTGTCCACCGGGGTGGCCGGTACCCCCGGATGACGGCTGTCATGCCCGATGGCTGACGCGAGCGACTGGGGGAAAACCCTTGCCACGCCTACGCTGCAGTGCAAGGAGGCCCACCATGAAACCTACCAACGACGTAGTAGCCCGTCTTTCCGGTGCCGTGAAGCGTTACGGCAATCTCACCGCCCTTGATGGCGTGGATCTCGTGTTGCACCGCGGCGAACTGCTCGCCGTACTAGGCCCAAATGGGGCCGGCAAGAGCACCAGCATCAGCCTTTTGCTGGGTTTGATCCGCCCGGATGGCGGCCGAGCCGAATTGTTCGGGCTCGATCCGCAGCAAATCGATGCGCGCCGCCGCATCGGCGTGATGCTGCAGTCGGCGATGCTCCCGCTCACCTTGCGCGTGGGCGAACTGCTGCGCCTGGTGGCCAGCTATTACCCGAATCCGCGCCCGCTGATTGAAAGTGCCAAGCTCGCCGGCATTGGCGACTTGCTGCAGCGGCCTTACGGCAAGCTGTCGGGCGGTCAGCAGCGACGCGTGCAATTCGCCCTGGCCTTGTGCGGTCGTCCCGAGATCGTGTTTCTGGACGAACCCACGGTCGGCATGGATATCGATGCCCGGCAGAAACTCTGGGCGGCGATGCTCGCGCTGGTTGCCGACGGTTGCTCGGTGGTGCTGACCACGCATTATCTGGAAGAAGCCGAATCCCTGGCGCAGCGCGTGGTGGTGCTAGGCAAGGGACGCGTGCTCAGCGAAGGAAGCGTGGATGCCTTGCGTGCGCAGGTACCGCTTACGCGTATTCGCTGCGTGACCGATCTCGATCCGGCCGTGATTGCGACGTGGCCGCAGGTCGCATCCGTCGAGCATGACGGCTCGCACATGCGCATCAGCACCAGCGCTGCGGAAAACGTGCTGCGACGCATGCTCGAAGCCGATGCATCGCTGCGCGAACTCGAAGTGCAGCGGGCAGGCCTGGCCGAGGCCTTCACCGAACTGACCCGTGAAGAAAATGCCGTTGAACAGGAGGCCGCGTAATGGACGCCGTAACCATCTCTACGCCGTCGAGCGCGACGGTTTCCAACCACATGAGCACCGCACGCGTAATGGGCGCTTATCTCGCCGAGGTGCGCAGCGAGTGTCTGCGCTATATGCGCAGCCCGGGCTTCATGTTGCCGATCATGTTGTTTCCCTCCATGTTCTACCTGCTGTTTGGCATCGTGATGGCCAAGTCCGAAGGCGCGGACGCAGCGCGTTATCTGCTAGCCAGTTACGGAGTATTCGGTGTCATGAGTCCGGGCCTGTTTGGCTTCGGTGTGTCGCTGGCATTGGAACGCGACGGCGGTTTGCTCACTTACAAGCGTGCATTGCCGATGCCGCCTGGCGCCTACCTGCTCGGCAAGATGGTGATGGCGATGCTGGCTGCGGCCGTCGTGATTCTGTTGCTGCTGGCCATGGGCATCGGCATGGCGCACGTGACGCTTTCGGCAGCGCAAGCCGGCTTGTTGCTGCTGACGGGCGTGCTGGGCGTATTGCCTTTCTGCGCACTCGGCATGCTGGTGGGAACGCTGATCAAGGGGCAGGGCGCACCCGGCATGCTCAACCTGGTGTATCTGCCGATGTCTTTCCTGTCCGGTCTGTGGATTCCGATGGGCATGTTGCCCAAAGTCCTCCAGCAGATCGCACCGATCTGGCCGAGTTATCACTTGCACCAGGTGGCGCTTGCGGCCGTGGGCATGGATCACACCGGCTTGTTGGCGCATATGGGCGTGCTGCTGGGTTTTGCCGCGCTGTTCTTTGTGGTGGCGGCCCGCAGGCTGCGGCGTTACGGTTGAAGTAGGATGTCACCGGGGAAAGTGCTGGTGCGGGGTAAGCAAACATGACCATCCATGCCGCCGTTCGAAACTGGTTTACGCCGGCGCCGGATTCCTATGCCGCGCGCAGCGTGCGCCGCGGCAAATCGCCTTGGGTGGATGCGATACACCTGCTGTGGTCGATATGGGTATTCATCATCCCCGCGTTCGACCATTACACGTGGCAGTGGGGAGTGATCACGCTCGTCACCTATCCGCTCTTCCTGGCGTTGTACGCGAAGACTTGCGTGGCATCGCAAAAGCAGACGCCGATGTATGCGCTTTCGATGATCGCGCTCTGCTTCGCGTTGATGCCCTGGTACGCCAGCAGCTTTTGTTACTTCATCTATGGCTGCGTGATGCTGCGCAGTTGCCGCTTCGAGTTGCGCACCTACATGGCGACGCTGGCCACGCTCAACCTCATATTCGTGGGTGAGGCCTTGTTGCTGCATTATCCGTGGCAGTCGGTGGTGTCGATTCCTGTCACGTCCTTCATCATCGGCATCATCATCAAAGCCGAGACGACGACTGAGGAAAAGGATGCGGAGCTTCGCCTTTCGCACGATGAAGTGCGCAGATTGGCGGCAACGGCCGAGCGTGAGCGCATCGGACGAGATCTGCACGATCTGCTTGGTCATACCCTCTCGTTGATCACCTTGAAGCTTGAGTTGTCGCGCAAACTTTTCGACCGCGATAGCGCCGCCGCAAAACGTGAGCTGGAAGAAGCCGAGCGCGTTGCTCGCCATGCACTTGCCGAAGTGCGTGCAGCCGTAACGGGCATTCGTTCTACCGATCTGGCTGCTGAGCTGGCTTCCGCACGTTTGTTGCTGGAGTCCTCGGCAGTGCATCTGGATTGCGGCAATCTGCCGGATTCGCTGCCGCCGGATGTCGAGCGCGGGCTCGCACTGGTCATTCGCGAAGCTACCACCAATATTCATCGACACGCGGAGGCTTCGGAAGCCAGCGTGCGCTTTACCAGGACGGCGGAAAAATTGGATATGCAGATCTGCGACAACGGACGCGGCGGACTCGCCACGCATGGCAATGGCGTCAACGGCATGCACGAACGCGTTCGTGCGCTCGGCGGCAACATGCAGATCGATTCGCCGCCACGTCGCGGTACACGATTGCTGATCAGCGTTCCCTTGCGAGCGCACCGGCATATCGAACACGTGGCCGGCGATTCGGAATCGTTGCGGGGTGCCGCATGATCCGCGTCCTGTTGGCCGAAGATCAAGCGATGGTGCGTGGCGCGTTGTCGGCGTTGTTGAATCTCGAATCGGATATCGAAGTGCTTGGTTCCGCATCTGACGGCGAATCCGCATGGCGCGAAGTGCAGCGGCTGAAACCGGATGTGCTGGTGACGGATATCGAAATGCCAGGCATCACCGGGCTCGAACTCGTGCAGCGCATACAGCGCTACGAATTGCCGGTGAAGTCGATCATCGTCACCACGTTCGCGCGGCCCGGCTTTTTGCGTCGCGCGCTGGATGCGGGAGTGTCTGGTTACTTGTTGAAAGACGCGCCCGCGGAAAATCTCGCCGAAGCGTTGCGCACGGTGCACCGCGGCGGTCGCTCGATCGATCCGCAACTGGCCTTGGAAGCCTGGTCCGAAGCCGACCCGTTGAACGATCGCGAACGGCAAGTATTGCGCTTCGCTGGCGAAGGATTATCGGCGAGCGATATCGCCACGAAACTCAATCTCTCGCACGGCACCGTGCGCAATTATCTTTCCGAAGCCATCGGTAAGTTGGGTGCGGCCAACCGTATCGAGGCATATCGATTGGCGCGACAAAAAGGCTGGTTATAGGAATTATTCTTAATCATTAAAAATTCACTTGCATTGCGAATTTTGCTCGCGTAATGTTCGCCTCCTTCGCCAATATCGGCGATTTAACCTGCGGAATTTTTCATGACGTATCACTTCGCCAACGCTGCTTTGCCATCGCGACTGAATCGCGATGCGATGCCGTGCGCGGTAATTGAACGCCATGCGCCGCGCAAAGGTTTCTTCCTGAAAGACTGATCTCGCTCGTGGAGATCGGTCACCCCGATCTCCCGAGGCAGCGCGAACGCCCTCGGGTCGCCACACCCGGGGGCGTTTTGTTTTGGGCGTTCGAGAAGGATGCGCATGCATCGAAAAATGTTTTGGAATGCGATTTCCGGAAGTTTTCTTCCGCCCTGAAGCATCCGGTCGTGCAAGCGGCCGAGGCATAGGCGCGGCTGCGACAAGCGCATGTGCGCTGCGCCTGGATGCTTCGGCGCGGGCGGTGCGGGAATCGAATTTCATCACTTTAGGCGTTTTCGCCTTAATGCATTGCCGATTTGAAAGTCGGTAATACGCAGCATTAATCGGCAGGTTTTCAGCGGTTCGGGTTCCAAGGCCCGTCCGGTGCGCGCGGCTGTGCCGCCAGCGTATGCCGAGGCATGTACGAGAGTGTTGCGACTGTGACGTTAGCTTAGAGGTCAAGCAGCGGTGTATGCCGTGCACGCCGGTTCGATTCCGGCACGTCAACCACTGGATAGCTCAGTTGGGTAGAGCATCGGACTGTTAATCCGAGTGTCGCGGGTTCGAATCCTGCTCCAAACAGGGAATGCGAGTTCCCTCACAACGGAAACACCTCATGCGTTGCCTGGCGCGATGGCCAGGGAAGGCTTTCAGCCAGACAGCGCAGCGAGTATGGAACCGGATGTTTGCCCCGAATGCGCGCGGGTGATCGTCGAGAGATGTTTATGCGGCGTGCCGTATCGACAGATCGAAGCGACAACCTCCACGCACAAGGCGTGATCGTCCCGCGCCACATTCGTGCAGAGGTGTTTCCACCTTATTCGATGTTGTCGACGCTCGTTCAATATCGGGCGCGATGGTCCCGCGAGGGAGGCGGCACTGCGCCGTCGATGTGTTGAACAGGTTATCCCGCGGGAACGGTCCATCCGCGCGAATGGCCAAATCACATGGACCAAGCCAGGAATGAAAAGGAGTATTCCCATGTTCTGGATCAAGCAAATCGTGATCGGCGACGGCGAGCGCGGTTTGCTGTATCGCAACCGTCGACTGCAAGCTGTACTGCAAGCGGGCGTGTACCGCTACTTCGATCCGTTCGATCGGACCGCGGTCGTCGTGCACAACGTGGCCCGTCCGGAATACGCCGGCAATGATGCCGAGGTGCTGATGGGTTCGATGGACGCCAAGTTGGCCGCGCATTTCGTGCTGGCCGACGTCGCTACGGATCAGGTTGGTCTCGTGTTGAAGAACGGCAAGCTCGAGGACGTGCTGGTGCCGGGTACGCGCAAGCTGTACTGGAAGGATCTGGTACCGGTTGAGGTGCGCCTGGTGTCGATGGCCGAAACGTTGGATGTCGATGCCGATGTGCTCGGTCGTCTGCGTCAGCTCGGTGTGCTTGCCAAGGTCGCCGTGACGGTCGACGTGCCGGTCGAGTCGGCGGGCCTGCTGTTCGTCGATGGCAAGCTGGTGCGTACGCTGAAGCCGGGTGCTTATGCCTTCTGGAATTTCCGGAAGAACGTGGCGGCCGAGGTGATCGACCAGCGCGTGCAGTCGCTGGAAGTGTCAGGTCAGGAACTGTTGACCCGCGACAAGGTGAGCCTGCGTGTGAACCTTGCGGCGAGTCTGCGCGTGGTCGATCCGGTCGCGGCGCGTACGAAGGTTGCCAAGTACGGTGACTATCTGTACCGCGAGTTGCAGTACGGACTGCGCAAGGCGGTATCGGCCAAGACGCTCGACGAACTGCTCGGCGACAAGGCCTCGCTGGATGCCGACATCTTCGCGTACGTACACGGGCGCGTCGGTGAGTTGGGCCTGGAAGTGCTCGGCGTGGGTGTCAAGGACGTCATCCTGCCGGGCGACATGAAGGAGATCCTCAACAGCGTGGTGCAGGCGGAGAAGGCGGCGCAGGCCAACGTCATCCGTCGTCGCGAGGAGGCGAACGCAACCCGTTCGTTGCTCAACACCGCCAAGCTGATCGAGGAAAGCCCGACGCTGATGCGTTTGAAGGAGCTGGAGGCTCTGGAGAAGGTCACCGAGAAGATCGACAAGCTGACCGTGTTCGGCGGCCTGGATGGCGTGCTGAACCAGCTGGTGACCCTGAAGCAGTAAACCCGGCGCGACAAAGGGAATTGTCGCGCCGGACTAACACATGGAACACAGCAACTCACTCCGCCCTTAGGCGGGTGAGTCTTAGGATGAACGTTATGGAGACTCAATACGAATTACTGCACGCCGAAGGCAGCGCTACACCCATCAAGGGCTGGGTGCGCGGCGTGCCGCTGGAAGATCAGGCGCATCGTCAGCTGCAGAACATCGCCGCGCTGCCGTTCGTCGGCCCCTGGGTGGCGGTGATGCCGGATGTGCATCTGGGCAAGGGCGCAACCGTCGGGTCGGTCGTGCCAACTCGCGGAGCGATCATTCCCGCTGCCGTGGGCGTCGACATCGGCTGCGGCATGGCTGCCGTGCGGACCACGCTGCGCGCGAGCGATCTGCCCGACAACCTTGCGCAACTGCGTTCGAGCATCGAGCGTGGCGTCCCGGTCGGTAACGGTCGTGGCGGCGATCATCACCGCGTGCCCGACAGCATTGAAACGTGCTTGGTGGAATCGGGGCTGATCGAGCGTCTGGACACGATCAAGGCGAAGCATCGCAAGATCCGCACGGACAAGATCGACCGTCAGCTCGGTACGCTCGGCGGCGGCAATCACTTCATCGAAATCTGCCTCGACGAGACGGGTGCCGTGTGGGTGATGCTGCATTCGGGCTCGCGTGGCACCGGCAACCTGATCGGCACGTACTTCATCGAGCGTGCACGTGAAGAGCTGGCGCAGCGTGTGCTCGGGTTCCATTTGCCGGACAAGGATCTCGCGTTCTTCATGGAAGGCGAGCCGCTGTTCGACGATTACGTGGAGGCCGTGTCGTGGGCACAGGATTATGCGCGTCGCAACCGCGAGGCGATGATGGCGCGAGTGCTCAACGAAATGCGTCACCGTCTGCCCAAGTTCCAGTTGGAGAAGATGGCCGTGAACTGCCACCACAACTATGTGCAGCGCGAGACGCACGGCGGCGAATCGCTGCTCGTAACCCGTAAGGGCGCGGTCAGCGCACGGGAGGGCGAATTGGGCATCATTCCGGGCAGCATGGGCACGCGCAGCTACATCGTGCGTGGCAAGGGCAACCCGGAAAGTTTCCACAGCTGCAGTCATGGCGCCGGTCGTGTGATGAGCCGTACCGCCGCGCGTCAGAACATCACGCTCGCTCAGCACCGCGAAGCGACGAAGCATGTGGAGTGCCGCAAGGACTCCGCGGTGATCGATGAATCGCCGGCGGCCTACAAGTCGATCGACGCCGTGATGGCGGCGCAGACCGACTTGGTGGAAGTGCTGCACACCCTGCGCCAGGTGCTGTGCGTGAAGGGTTGATGGGCATGCCTGCGCCGCCTCGTCGAGGCGGCGTTTTTTTTGAGGAAAGGATGGGGGCGCGGGGTTTTCGCGGCTCATCACGCCGGTTTGCGTGATAATGCGCCATTCGATGTCGATCCCGAGCCGTGAAAAAGTCTGATTTCCACTTCGAACTGCCGCCTGAGCTGATCGCACAGGCGCCGTTGGCCGAACGCAGCGCGAGTCGCCTGTTGCTGCTCGACGTGCCGGCGCGCACCTGGCGGGATCGCATGTTCCGCGAATTGCCTTCGTTGCTGCGCAAGGGCGATCTTTTGGTGTTCAACGACACGCGCGTGCTTCCGGCGCGGTTGTATGGACATAAGCCGAGCGGCGGCGCGGTGGAGATCCTGATCGAGCGTGTGACCGGGGCGCATGAAGCGACCGTGCAACTCGGCGTGAGCAAGAAGCCGCGCGTGGGTACGCATATCATCCTGGCCGACGGCAGCTGGGCCACGGTGCTGGGACGCGACGACGCTTTCTTTCATCTTCGATTCGAATCCCCCGAGCCGCTCGAACGTCTTTTGCAGCGCCTGGGCGAGATGCCCTTGCCGCCGTATATCTCGCGACACGCGGATGCCAGCGATCTTGAGCGCTATCAGACGGTGTATGCGCGCGAGCCCGGAGCGGTGGCTGCGCCCACGGCCGGGCTGCACTTCGACGATCGTCTGCTGACGCAGTTGCGCGAAAAAGGCGTGGATTTTGGCTATGTCACGCTGCATGTCGGCGCCGGTACGTTCCAGCCGGTGCGCGTGGAGGATCTTTCGCACCATCAGATGCATCGCGAATGGTTGAACGTCGGCGCGGGATTGGTCGATCAGATTCACCGCACGCGCCGCACCGGCGGACGAGTGATCGCCGTCGGGACCACGGTATTGCGTGCGTTGGAAAGTGCGACCGTGGACGGTGTGCTGCGCCCGTTTGCGGGCGAGACGCAGATTTTCATTTTCCCCGGTTATCGCATCACCAGCATCGATGGCTTGGTGACCAACTTCCATCTGCCGCAGTCGACGCTGCTGATGCTGGTCTCGGCGCTGGCGGGGCGGGAGTTCATCCTGGGTGCCTATGAGCATGCGGTGAAACAGCGTTACCGCTTTTTCTCCTACGGGGACGCGATGCTGATTCTTCCGCAGGGCGGGTAACCGCCCTGTCTGTCGTTGACGAGCCAAGGCAAATGGGCGCTGCCTTGGTGCCCGATTCGGGGGTGGTCAAAGCGCAAATGTCGCGGACACGCGATAATGGGCGAATGACTGCCATGCATTTCGATCTTTTAGCCACCGACGGCCCCGCGCGCCGTGGACGCCTCACCTTCGAGCGCGGCACCGTGGAAACACCGGCGTTCATGCCGGTGGGCACCTATGGCTCGGTGAAGGCCATGACGCCGCGCGACTTGGTCGAGGTGGATGCCGAGATCATCCTGGGCAACACGTTTCACCTGTTCCTGCGGCCCGGCCTGGACATCGTCGGCGAGTTCGGCGGCCTGCATAAGTTCATCGGTTGGAAGGCACCCATCCTCACCGATTCGGGCGGTTTCCAGGTGTTCTCGCTGGCCCACAAGCGCAAGATCACCGAACAGGGCGTGACCTTCGCCTCGCCGGTGGATGGTTCGAAGGTGTTCCTCTCGCCGGAGGAGTCGATGCGCATCCAGACCGTGCTGGATTCGGATATCGCGATGATCTTCGACGAATGCACGCCCTATCCGGCTACGGAAAAGGTCGCCTCCGAGTCGATGGAGTTGAGCCTTCGCTGGGCCGAGCGTTCGCGTCGCGCCTTCGACGATTTGAAAAACCCCAACGCACTGTTCGGCATCGTGCAGGGCAGCGTGTACGAAAACCTGCGTCGGCGGTCTGCGGAGGGCCTGGTACAGATCGGTTTCGACGGCTATGCGGTCGGCGGCCTGGCGGTGGGCGAGCCCGAGGCCGAGCGCAATCACGCGCTGGATTTCACCGTGCCGCTGCTGCCGCAGGATCGCCCCCGCTACCTGATGGGTGTCGGACGGCCTGAAGACATCGTGGAAGCCGTGCGGCGCGGCATCGACATGTTCGATTGCGTGATGCCCACGCGTAATGCCCGCAATGGCTTCCTGTTCACCTCGGAAGGTACGTTGCGTATCCGCAACGCCAAGTTCGCCAACGACACACGCGTGATCGAGGAAGGCTGCGACTGCTACGCCTGCAGCCAGGGCTTCAGCCGCGCCTATCTGCGCCATCTCGACCGCTGCAACGAGATCCTCGGCAGCCAGTTGGCCACGATCCACAATCTGCGCCATTACCAGCGCTTGATGGCGGGTCTGCGCGATGCCATTGCCGCCGGCTCGCTGGGTGATTTCGTGACCGAGTTCTACGCGCGTCGGCAAGGGGGCGAGTACTCCCTCTCCCCTTCGGGGAGAGGGCTGGGGTGAGGGGGCAATCTTGCGAGGAATCGGCTGACCGCAGTGAACTTTTCGGCTTCGTCTTCGGACAAAGCCGGGAGTATTCGGCGAGATTGGCCCCTCATCCCAACCTTCTCCCCAAAGGGGGAGAAGGGGCAAAAGCAATGACTTCCTCCCAGAGGCAGGGGCGAACGCAAAAAGCCGTACTCATGGCATAATCCAAGGTCTTTTATTGGGCACGCGGCGAAAATTCCTGCTGCGGCCATAACTTGCGGGACAAACCAATGACTTTTCCGACCACTTTCGTGCTGGCGCAGGCGGCGCCGGGTGCCGCGGCCAACGGCGGCCTCTCCATGATCATCATGATGATCGTGCTGTTCGGCGTGATGTATTTCATGATGATCCGCCCGCAGATGAAGCGGCAGAAGGAACACCGGCAG
Organism: Dyella psychrodurans; assembly: GCF_003363265.1. Lineage (GTDB taxonomy): Bacteria > Pseudomonadota > Gammaproteobacteria > Xanthomonadales > Rhodanobacteraceae > Dyella_B > Dyella_B psychrodurans. Next base: position 438,053 of record NZ_QRBF01000002.1, read on the forward strand.
TTGCTGTCGGGTCTGTCCAAGGGCGACGAGGTGGTCACCAATGGCGGCATCGCCGGTCGCGTCGATGACGTGGGCGAGACCTTCATCACGGTCGAGATTGCACCGAACGTGAAGATCAAATTGCAGAAGAGTGCGGTCCAGCAGGTGCTGCCGAAAGGCACGCTGAAGTCGTCCTGACCGTTCCGCCGCGCGGTACGGTTTCCCTCGATTAATTCACGCTACTCCGCGGCCAGACGCTGCGGTTATTACGGATGCAAGGCATGAGTGATTTTCCACGCTGGAGATACTACCTGGTCGCCATAGTGCTGGTGATCGGCACTCTGTATGCGTTGCCCAACCTGTACCTGGCGAAGCCGGCGGTGCAGGTGTCGGCGAGCCACACTGCGCCGGTCGATCAGGCCTTGCAGCAGAAGATCGCGTCGGCACTCCAGGCCGCCAAGATCCCGTACCAGGAAGAGAGCATCAAGCACGACAAGAGCCGCGGCGATTACGTGCTGGTCGGCTTCACCAACGGCGACCAGCAGAAAAGCGCGGCCGATACGCTGAGGCCGCTGCTGGGTGACGATTACACCGTCGCCTACAACCTGCAGTCGACCGTGCCGACGTGGCTCAGTGCCATCGGCGGCCGCTCCATGCCGCTGGGCCTGGATTTGCAGGGCGGTGTGCGCTTCCTGATGGCGGTCGATCAGAACGACGTCATTGATAAGCAGGAAACGCGCTACACGCAGGACATCGCCGCGCTGCTGAAAGACAAGAAGATTTCGTTCGTCTCGGTCGCCCGCAATGCGACCCGCGGCCAGGGCGTGATCATCGTGCTCAATTCCGCGGCCGATCGTTCGGCTGCCAGCGATGCCATCGCCACCGAGTACACCGATCTGAATGTTACCGACGGTACCAACACGGGCGATCGTTACATCCTCAACGCGGTGATCAAGCCGAACAAGCTGCAAGATCTGGCCATCGCTGCGATCAGTCAGAACCTTGCCACCTTGAGCAACCGCATCAATGCGCTCGGCGTGTCCGAGCCGGTGATCCAGCGGCAGGGTGAAGATCACATCACCGTCGAGCTTGCCGGCGTGCAGGACCCTGCCGAAGCGAAGAAAGTGATCGGTGCCACGGCGACGCTGGAATATGTGGCCGGTCTTGGCGACGGCCGCGATCCGGCAGTGCAGGAAGCCGCGAAAACCGGCAACATCCCGCCTGACGCCCATCTCTATTACGGCACGCGCGGCGAGCCTTACCTGGTCAGCAAGACGCCCATCGCCACCGGCGATGAGCTGGTCGACGCCGCATCGGGCAACGATCAGCAGACCGGTTCGCCGATGGTCAGCGTGACGCTGAATTCCTCCGGCGCCGCGAAGATGCTCGACTTCACGCGCGACAACGTCGGCAAGCCGATGGCGGTGGTCTACATCGAGCGCACGACCGACACCAAGATGGTGAACGGCCAGGAAGTGCGCACGCCCAAGACCACGTACACCGTGATCAACTACGCCACCATCCAGGGCGTTTTCAGCAACAAATTCCAGACCACCGGCCTTGAGAGTTCGAAGTCGGCTTCCGAGCTGGCGCTGATGCTGAAAGGCGGTTCGCTGGCGGCCTCGATGGATATCGTGTCCGAAGGCGTGATCGGTCCCAGCCTGGGCCAGGACAACATCGACAAAGGCCTGAAGGCCGTGTTGCTCGGTCTCGGCCTGGTGCTGGTGGCTGCGGCGATCTACTACAAGCTCTTCGGCCTGGTGGCGGACGTCGCACTGTTCTTCAACCTGGTGATCCTGGTGGCGGTGATGTCGATGATCGGCGTGACCCTCACCATGCCGGGCATCGCCGGTATCGTGCTGACGCTGGGCATGGCGATCGACGCCAACGTGCTGATCTGCGAACGCGTGCGTGAAGAACTGCGCAACGGCTCCACGCCGCTGGCATCGATTCGCGCCGGTTACGAGAAAGCATGGGCGACGATTCTCGACGCCAACGTCACCCACCTTATCGCCGCGCTGGCGTTGACCACGATGGGTTCCGGCCCGATCAAGGGCTTCGGCGTCACGCTGCTGATCGGTATCCTGACCTCGATGTTCACCTCGGTCACGGTTACGCACGCCATCACCGCGCTGATTCACGGCGGCCGCAAGCTCAAGACGCTGTCGGTGTAATCGGGGGATAACATGGAAATTTTCAATCACAACAGCAATATCCACTTCCTCCGTATCCGCAAGTTCACGGTCGGCATCGCGGTGCTGCTGATGCTCGTGTCGATCGGGCTGCTCGCCACGCGCAGTCTGAACTACGGTCTGGACTTCACCGGCGGCGTCAGCATCGACGTGACCTACGATCAGCCGATCATGGTGGAAGACGTGCGCGCCGCGCTCGACAAGGGCGGTATCGATAACGCCATCGTGCAGAGCGTGGGCGGTACCCGCCAGGTTTCGATCCGCTTCCAGCCCAAGGACGACAAGCATTACACCTTGCAGGAAGGCAAGTCGCCCAATCTGGATCTGATCGCCGGCGACGTCTCCAAGGCGCTGCAGGCCTCGCGCCAGGATGCCAAGATCGCCGGCCGCAACTACGTCGGCCCGCAGGTGGGCGAGCAGTTGCGCAGCGACGGTGTTACCGCGGCGATCTTCGTGATCATCGGTATCGGTATCTACCTGTGGATCCGCTTCGAGCGTCGCTTCGCCATCGCCGCGCTGGCGACCGAGGTGCACGACGTGCTCGTGACGCTTGGTGTCATTTCGCTGGTGCAGCGCGAGTTCGACCTCACCGTGCTGGCATCGGTGTTGGCGGTGATCGGTTATTCGATCAACGACAAGGTGGTGGTGTTCGACCGTATCCGCGAATTGTTCCGTTCCTCGCGCAAGGCCGATCCGGAAGAAGTCCTCAACCGTTCCATCAACAGCACGCTGTCGCGAACCATCATCACCTCGTTGTTCACCAGCATCGCGATGGCCGCGCTGTATTTGTTCGGTGGTCCGACGGTGCACGGCTTTGCGGTGACGATGCTGATCGGCATTCTGGTCGGTACCTTGTCTTCGATCTTCGTCGCCAGCCCGATCCTGCTGTGGCTGGGCGTGTCGAAGAAGGACCTGATGCCGGTCACTCGCGAAAACCCGGAGCTGGCACGTCGCCCCTGATGGCTGGCGATAGGCAGCTTCACCTCAACGGCCCGGTTATCCGGGCCGTTTTGTTTTGCGCGTGTGACAAAGCGGTTGCACGTTTTTGCATGCCGAATGTGACGCTGCGTGTCACTTGCCTGCACGGAAAGCGAGCGGCTCCCGTATTTCCGCACATCATTGCCGCTCAGCCTTAACTTTATCGAACGGCGGTCGATAAGCGGTGAGAGACATGGTGTCCTGAATGGAGTCCACATGCTTGTCCTGGTCGGATCGGTGCTCGTGTTGTCCTGTGTGCTGGGCGGTTATCTGCTCTCGCACGGGCACATCCTTGCGTTATGGCAACCCAGTGAGCTGATGATCATCGGCGGCGGTGCGATAGGCGCTTTTCTCTCGGCCAATCCAGCCAAGATCGTGAAGGAAGCGCTGCGCAATATCGCGGCCCTGTTGAAGGGGCCCAAATACCGGAGGCAGGATTACGTCGACCTGCTTGCATTGCTCTACGACATCTTCGGCGTGATTCGCAAACAGGGGTTGCTGGGGCTGGAGTCGCACATCGAAGATCCGCAGGCGAGTTCTCTTTTCAGTGCCTATCCGCGCCTGGTCAAGGAACACGACCTGATTGAATTCATCACCGATTGCCTGCGCCTGATCGTAGGCGGCAACATGAATCCGCACGAGCTCGAGCAGTTGCTGGAAGTGGAACTGGAAACGCATCAGCAGGAAGCCGAGGCACCGGCACTGGCAGTGATGAAGCTGGCCGATGCATTGCCTGGCTTTGGCATCGTGGCGGCCGTGCTCGGTATCGTAACCACCATGTCGCAGCTCGGCGGCGATACGTCGCAGATCGGCGAACACATTGCGGGTGCGCTGGTGGGCACCTTTCTCGGCATCCTGCTTTGCTATGGCTTCGTCGGTCCGCTCGGCGCGGCGATGGAAAATCGCGTGCAGGAAGACGGCCGGGCGTTCGAGTGCGTGAAGGTCGCCTTGTTGGCGAGCCTGCGAGGTTATAACCCGAAGGTGTCGGTGGAATTCGCGCGCAAGACACTGTCGCCGCAAACACGACCGAACTTCCAGGATTTCGAAGAGCATCTCAAGGGCGCGCGTGCCGGAGCGTCGGCGTGAGCGAGCAGGACGGCGAGCAACTGATCGTCGTTCGCCGTGCACGCCGCAAGCGTCACGGCCATCATGGCGGTGCGTGGAAGGTGGCCTATGCCGACTTCGTGACGGCGATGATGGCGTTCTTTCTGGTGATGTGGCTGATTGGTGTCGGCACGAAACAGCAACGCGCGGCCATCGCGGAGTACTTCAAGAATCCGAGCATGACGCCCGGCAACGCGCCCATGGCGCCACCCGGCAAGGTCGGTCCCGGCGGTGCCAGCGACAGTGCGATCAAGCTGGGCGGCGCGATGGATATGCCTCATGGCCCCGGCAAAGACCGTCGCGCATCGCGATCGGCCGCGCCCGATGAGGTGGAAAAGCAGGCGCGCGAGCAGGAAAAGCAGCGACTTGAAAACCTGATGCAGCAGTTGCACGCCGCCATCGAAAAAAGCCAGGCGCTGGAGCCCTTCAAGGATCAACTGTTGCTCGACATCACGCCCGAAGGCCTGCGCATCCAGATCGTGGACAAGCAGAACCGTCCGATGTTCGATACGGGAAGCGCCATGTTGAAGCCTTACACGGTGGCGATTCTGCACGAGCTGGCCAGTTTCATTAACCAGGCGCCCAACAAGATCAGCATTTCTGGTCACACCGACGACGCGCAGTACCTGGGCGAGGCCGGATACAGCAACTGGGAGTTGTCGGCCGATCGCGCCAATGCCGCGCGTCGCGCCTTGTTGGGCGGCGGCCTGGTTTCCGAGAAGATTGCGCGCGTGGTCGGTCTTGCCGATTCGGTGCCGTTCGACAAAGTCGTTCCCAGCGATCCGATCAACCGTCGCATCAGCATCATCATGATGACCAAGCAGGCGCAGGATGCGGCGATGTCGCAGGAGGAGGGGGTCAGCGTGCCGCCGACATCGCCGAACACTTCCGCAGCGGCGTCGCCCTCGCCCGCGGCAACGCCGGGTACGCTGCCACCGGTCGCAACGATTACGTCTGTTTCGTCGGGTGCGCCATAAGCAGGAGCGTCGAGCACAACGCGCTGGATTTAGTCGTTTTGCAGGGACGCAAAGCGCTCGGGTGTGCCCACGTCTGTCCAGATGCCGGCGTGTCGCTGGCCGCTGATTTTTCCGCGTTCGATGGCCTTATCCAGTAGCGGCCTGATTTTGAAGCGCGGCGGTTTGGCCTCGTCCGCTTCGCTGTTGACAGTCACTGACTTCCAGTCGTCCAGCAATTCGCGGCGGAAGACGCCGATGCCGCTATAAGTCAGTTGCGGGTTGCCATGGCTTTCCAGCCATCCGCGATCGTCGAGGGCGAAGTCGCCAGCCGGGTGATGCGGTGGATTGTCCACCAGCAACAAGTGCGCAAGGCCCTTGGGTTCGGACGGCAGCGTGTTGAAGTCCGCATCGGTCCAGATATCTCCGCTGACGACAATGAAAGGTTCCGGTCCCAGCAGCGGGAGCGCGTTGAGCATGCCGCCACCGGTTTCCAGCGGAACCGGACCCTCGTACGCATAGCGGATGCGCAAGCCCCAGTGCGATCCGTCGCCCAACGCATCGGGAAATTGATCGGCCAAGTGCGACGTGTTGATCACGACGTAGTGCACGCCCATGGCCGCCAGCTTTTCCAGATGCCACACAATCAGCGGCTTGCCGCGTACAGATAACAGCGGCTTGGGTGTGTGATGGGTGAGTGGGCGCATGCGCTCGCCCAGGCCCGCTGCGAAAATCAAGGCATGTCTCATGCGTTGGCGACCCGCGTCAGATCGCGATCCCGTGCATGACGTTCGAGCAATGCCACGAGATCGCACAGTTCCGGATAACTCCGTGCGACGGAAACGATGTAATGGTAGACACGCGGCACATCGGCGAGATAGCCGGGTTTGCCATCGCGATACCAGAGCCGATAGAACTGGCCGAGTACGCGGATGTGGCGATGCATGCCGGTGAGATCGAACCAGCGCAGGAAACGCTGCGGGCCGATGTCTTCGTCGATGATCCGCGCATCCTTGAGTCGCAGCCGATACGACTCCACCCATGCTTCGACGCGATCGCGCGGCCATGCGATGTAGGCATCGCGCAGCAGTGACGCCAGATCGTAGGCGATGGGTCCGGCGAGCGCGCCCTGAAAATCGATGATGCCCGGATTGTTGTCGTCGACGATCAGCAGATTGCGGCTGTGGAAATCGCGATGCACGAAGCAGCGCGGTTGTTCCATCATGTTCGCGAGCACGATGTCGAAGGCCGCGCTCAGTACTTTCTGTTCGTTGTGATCGGGTGTGTGGCCAAGATGCCGGTCGAGAAACCACTCTGGCATCACGTCCAGTCCGCGCATTACGACGCCCTGGTCGAAAGGCGGCAGGTCTGCGTAATCCATCCGGGTCTGGATGCGCAGCAAAGCATCCATCGCATCGCCATAAAGCGCGTCGGCATTGGCGTCATTCAAGGCCGGCAAGTACAGGCGTGAACCAAGGTCCTCGATAAGCAGGAAACCTTGCTCCAGATCCGTGTCGTACACGGCGGGGACGTGCAGGTCCGCTGCGGACAAGCGCTCGCCGATGGCCAGCCACGGGCGTGGATCTTCCTGCGCGGGCGGCGAGTCCATCACGATCCAGCTGCGACCGTCGTGGTGCGTTCGCCAGTAGCTGCGGAAGCTTGCATCGGCGGAGGCCGGTTCCAGCGTCAACGCGGGATTGCGAAGGGCTGAGCGTGTCCAGGCGAGGCGGGCGGTGGCGCGATCAGGATTGCTTTCCATGTGAGGATTCGTTGCTTAAACACGGAAAGCTTAGAGCCTAGGCGGGCGAAACGCATGGCTATGTCCGTTACTCCCTCCCCTACGTGCAGAAGGGGAGGGCTGGGGTGGGGTGAAGCCTTTCAAGGTTGCGGCAAGCGCGTGCAACCCCTCCCCAACCCTCCCCTGCAAGCAGGGGAGGGAGCCAATGTCGTCAAGAGAGGTTGTACGCGCGTTCTTCGTGCTCGGCGATATCGAGGCCGACCTGTTCTTGTTCGGGGCCCACGCGCAAGCCGATGACCAGGTCCACCAGTTTCAGGATGCCCCAGCTCAGCAGGGCGCTCCACACGATGGTGAAGCCCACACCCTTGGCCTGAATCCACAGCTGCGCGAGGGGCGCGACCACGGTGCCGAAACCGCCCAGCTTCGGCGCCGCGAAAGGGCCGGTGAGCAGCGCGCCGATGATGCCGGCGATGGCATGCACGCCGAAGACGTCGAGCGTATCGTCGTAGCCCAGCTTGTGCTTGAGGCGCGTAGCCGTGAAGAAGCAGACGGCGCCGGCGGCGAAGCCGATGATCAACGCGCCACCAGGCCCCGCCGTTCCTGCCGCCGGAGTGATGGCGACCAGTCCTGCCACGGCGCCCGAGGCGGCGCCTAGCACGCTCGCGCGCTTGTGCACGATCCATTCGACGGTGACCCAGCCGATCGTCGCGGCGGCGGTGGCGATCTGGGTCACCAGCATCGCCATGCCGGCGCTGCCGTTCGCGGCCACGGCCGATCCGGCGTTGAAGCCGAACCAGCCCAGCCACAGCATGCTCGCGCCGATCACGGTGTAGCCCAGGTTGTGGGGCGGCATGTGCGTGTGCGGATAGCCGCGGCGCTTGCCGATCACCAGGCACGCGACCAGCCCGGCGATGCCCGCGTTGATATGCACCACCGTGCCGCCGGCAAAGTCGAGCACGCCAAGATCGCCCAGCAGCGAGCCCGGGCCGCTCCACACCATGTGCGCGATCGGCAGGTAGACGAAGGTCAGCCACAGTCCGCTGAAGACGAGCATCGCGCTGAACTTCATACGCTCGGCGAACGCACCGATGATCAGCGCCGGCGTGATGATCGCGAAGGTCAGCTGGAACATCACGTACACGCTTTCCGGCACCGTCTGGTATAGCGAGCCCGGTGTAAGTCCGGCGAGCATCACGCGATCGAAACCGCCGATGATCGAGTGCCAGTTGGTGGCGCCGGCATGCATGCCTTCCGTGCTGAAGGCCATGGAGTAGCCGTACACCATCCACAGCACCGTCACCAGCGAGGTGATCGCCAGACACTGCATCATCACCGACAGCAGGTTCTTGGAACGCACCATGCCGCCGTAAAACAGCGCGACGCCAGGTATCGTCATCATCAGCACAAATGCGCTGGCCACGATCATCCAGGCGGTGTCGCCGCTGTTGAGCATTGGCGCGGGCGTGGCCTGCGCAAAGGCGGGCCATGCAAAGCCAAGACAAAGCACTGCGGCGGCGAGCTGCGCCACAGTTCGCCGCGCAATGATCGTGCGAATCCCCATCCCCCCATCAAAGCGCATCGGCGTCCACCTCCTGCGTGCGGATGCGGATGACCTGCTCCAGGTCATTCACGAAGATCTTGCCGTCACCGACCTTGCCGGTGCGGGCGGCTTTCGTGATGGCTTCGATGGCGATGTCGGCGTGTTCATCGGCCACCGCAATTTCGATCTTCAGCTTGGGCAGGAAGTCGACGACGTACTCGGAACCCCGGTAGAGCTCGGTATGCCCGCGCTGGCGGCCGAAGCCTTTGACCTCGGTGACGGTCATGCCCTGCACCCCGGCCTCGCCGAGTGCCTCGCGGACGTCGTCCAGCGTAAAGGGCTTGATGATCGCGGTAATCCACTTCATGCACAGTTGCTCCCCATGGGACGGCTTTGCTGCGGTACAGCAGAATGCGTGCCAGCGATGATCTGGAACGGGCAGGGCGCGCCACTAAGCCATTTGTGATGGGGACGAGGCTTCGCGGGTCGGCGCAAAGCGATCAACTTGGTGCATGCAATGTTCCAGGATGGTGCAAGAAACATGCTGCGGGATAGCCGGTTAGATTGACCGTCCGGCGTCCAATCTGTACCATTTTAGTCTGGATTAACGCGGTGCCTCCCCATGTTCCGTGTCAGCCGATTGACCGATTACGCCACCGTGGTGATGACCTGCATCGCCGCGCACCCCGATGCCGTCCTCAGTACGGCCGACATCGCCGAAGAAACGCATCTGGAACTGCCCACGGTCAGCAAGTTGCTCAAGTTGCTGGGGCATGCCGGTCTGGTGGATTCGTTTCGCGGCGTGAATGGCGGCTATCGCCTGGCGCGTCCGGCGAACGAGATCAGCGTGGCCGAGATCGTCGAGGCGATGGAAGGTCCGCTCGGCATGACCGAATGCAGCTTGAGCGACGGCCACTGCGAACGCGAAAAGCAGTGCGGCGTGCGCGGAAGCTGGCAAAGCATCAACAACGTCTTGGATAACGCATTGCGCTCGATGAGCCTGGCCGACATGTTGCGCCCCGCCGCGCACGCGCCCGTCGCCACCGTCGCGCTTCCCGAATTGAAAGGCAGGACTGCATCATGACCATCGAAAACGATAGCCCCGCCGTGCTGCGCGACAACGTCGAAGTCGCCGCGGCGCTCGGCCGTCGCTACGAAGCCGGTTTCGTCACCGATATCGAAACCGACAGTCTGCCGCCGGGTCTCTCGGAAGACATCGTGCGCAAGCTGTCGGCGCTGAAGGGCGAGCCGGAATGGATGACCGAGTGGCGCCTGAAGGCTTATCGCCATTGGCTGACCATGCCGACGCCGCACTGGGCCAAGCTCAATATCGCACCCATCGATTTCCAGGCGATCAGCTACTACGCCTCGCCGAAGAATCGTCCGAAGTCGCTCGATGAAGTCGACCCGAAACTGCTGGAAGCCTACGACAAGCTCGGCGTGCCGTTGCACGAACGCGCCAAGCTGGCCGGCGTGGCCGTCGATGCCGTGTTCGACTCCGTATCGGTGGGCACCACGTTCCGCAAGGAACTGGCTGAAGTGGGCGTGATCTTCTGCTCGATGAGCGAAGCGATTCGCGAATATCCCGAACTGGTGCAGAAATACCTCGGCAGCGTGGTGCCGACAGGCGACAACTATTTCGCCGCGCTCAACTCGGCCGTGTTCTCCGATGGTTCGTTCGTGTTCATCCCCAAGGGCGTGCGTTGCCCGATGGAGCTGTCCACCTACTTCCGCATCAACGCCGGCCACACCGGCCAGTTCGAGCGCACGCTGATCATCGCGGAAGATGGTGCGTACGTCTCTTACCTCGAAGGCTGCACCGCGCCGATGCGCGACGAGAACCAGTTGCACGCGGCCGTGGTGGAACTCGTCGCGCTTGAAAAAGCGCAGATCAAGTATTCGACGGTGCAGAACTGGTATCCGGGCGACGAGGAAGGCCGCGGCGGCATCTACAACTTCGTCACCAAGCGCGGCGATTGCCGCGGCGACGATTCCAAGATTTCCTGGACGCAGGTGGAAACGGGTTCCGCGATCACGTGGAAGTATCCGAGCTGCGTGCTGCGCGGCGATCGCTCGGTGGGCGAGTTCTACTCGGTGGCGCTGACCCACCATCGCCAGCAGGCCGACACCGGCACCAAGATGATCCACATCGGCAAGGGCACCAAATCCAAGATCGTGTCCAAGGGCATCAGTGCGGGTCGCAGCTCCAACAGCTATCGCGGCCTGGTGAAGGTGGAGAAGGGTGCCGAAGGCGCGCGCAACTACACGCAGTGCGATTCGCTGCTGATCGGCAAGAAGTGCGGTGCGCACACCTTCCCGTACATGGAAGTGAAAAACCCCACCGCGATTGTCGAGCACGAAGCCACTACATCCAAGATTTCCGACGACCAGCTCTTCTACTGCCGTTCGCGCGGCATTGGCGAAGAAGATGCCGTGTCGATGATCGTGGATGGTTTCTGCAAGCAGGTGTTCCGCGAGCTGCCGATGGAGTTCGCGGTCGAAGCGAAGAAGCTCCTCGAAATCTCACTGGAAGGGGCGGTCGGATGAGACTCACCACGCTGTTATGGATGGCCGTTTCTGCGTTGGCATTAAGCGGTACGGCCACGGCCGGTACCGCGCCGGTATCTGCCGCTACCGCGGCGCCTGCACCAAGCAGCGACGCCTGCATGAACAGTGCGCAGTCGCAATCGGATATGACCGCTTGCGCCATGAAAGGCCTGAATGCGGCGGACAAGGAGCTCAACCAGGTCTACCAACAGGTGCTGAAGAAGTACGCCAAGGACGCCGTGTTCGTCGCCAAGCTCAAGGCCGCGCAAAAAGCGTGGTTGGCCTTCCGGGATGCGGAGCTTGCCGCGCGCTTTCCCGATAGCGACAAGAGCCACTACGGCAGCGTCTACCCGATGTGCGCCGACAACGAGCTCGAAGCCATGACGCGCAAGCGCACCGAAGAACTGCGTGCCTGGCTCAAGGGTACGGAAGAAGGCGATGTATGCGCGGGTTCGTATAACGCGAACAGCTGATCCACCTAACGCTGCCGAAAGCTCGGCAGGCGCCGATGCTGTAACAGGAACTGACATGTTGAAGATCGAAAACCTGCATGCCCGCGTCGAGGGCAAAGACATCCTCAAGGGCCTCTCGCTCACCGTGAATGCGGGCGAAGTGCACGCCATCATGGGCCCCAACGGCGCCGGCAAATCGACCCTGGGCAACGTGCTGTCCGGCCGCGACGGTTATGAAGTCACCGAAGGTTCCGTGATCTTCGAAGGACGCGACTTGCTCGCGCTGGAACCGGAAGAACGCGCCGCCGCAGGCGTATTTCTCGCCTTCCAGTATCCGGTGGAAATCCCCGGTGTGAACAACACCTATTTCCTGCGCGCCGCGCTCAACGCGCAGCGCAAGCAGCGCGGCGAGGCGGAGCTGGATTCCATGCAGTTCCTCAAGCTCGTTCGCGAGAAGCTGAAGATCATGCAGATTTCCGATGAGCTGCTCCATCGTGCCGTGAACGAAGGGTTCTCGGGCGGCGAGAAGAAGCGCAACGAAATTTTCCAGATGGCGGTGCTGGAACCGAAGCTGGCCATTCTCGACGAAACCGATTCGGGCCTGGACATCGATGCACTCAAGCAAGTGGCGCAAGGCGTGAACGCGTTGCGTTCGCCCGATCGCGCGTTCCTCGTGATTACGCACTATCAGCGCCTGCTCGACTACATCGAGCCCGACTTCGTGCACGTGCTGGCCGACGGCCGCATCGTCGAAAGCGGCGACAAGACGCTGGCGCTGAAGCTGGAAGAACACGGATACGCCTGGGTTGCCGATCGCGATCCGGCACTGGCTGCCGAGGCGCGTGCATGAGTCAGTCACCGGCTCCGCTGCCCTTCATCGAGGGATTGCGCGACGCATCGAGCCTGCGTCTGCCCGGTAGCGGGCACGCATGGCTGGATACGGCGCGGCGTGAAAATCTGGAAGCCTTTGTCGCGGCAGGTTTGCCGGATACCCGCGCGGAAGCATGGAAGTACACCGCTCTGCGCGCACTGGGTCAGCGCCGGTTTGCGCTCGGCGATGCGGGGGCTGCCAAGCACGCCGTCGATCCGCATGCACTTGTACTTCCAGGTGTGGATGGCCCACGCCTGGTGTTCGTCAATGGTGTCTTCCGGGCCGACTTATCCCGGCTCGATGCGCTGCCGGTTGGTCTTACGTTGCAGCCGCTTTCGCAGGTGCTGGAGCAGGACCCGGAGGCGTTGCGCTTTGCGCTCAGCCGCCATTACCGCGAGACGAGCGATGTGTTCGCCCGGCTCAATGCGGCACTGTCCGGCGATGGCGTGGTGTTGCGCGTGGCAGCAGGCGCACGGATCGGCAAGCCCGTGCAGCTTTGTTTCGTGGGTGCGCCTGCGCAGAGCGAACTCGCCTGGCATGCGCGCAACGTGATTGAGCTGGGCGAGGGTTCCGAGCTCAACCTGGTGGAACACCATCTATCCACCACGCAGAACAAGCACCTGGGAACGCTGGTCAGCGATATCGCCGTGCACGATGGCGCGCAGCTTCAGCATGTGCTGCTTCAGAACACCGCCGACGACAGCACGCTGATCCGGCGCAGCAGCCTGCACCTGGGCGCGAAATCGCATGCCACGCTGTATGCGCTGGAACTGGGCGGTGCACTGGCTCGCCACGACCTCCATGCCGAATTGCGCGGCAATGAGGCGCGATTCGATACCCGCGGCGTATTCGTGCTGCGCGGACGCCAGCATGTCGATACCCAGCTTTCGATTCGCCATCAGGCGCTCAATACCGCTTCCGAATCGATTTGGCGCGGTGTCGCCGACGAGCGCGCGCGCGGCGTGTTCCGCGGTGCGATCGTCGTCGCCCAAGGTGCCGATGGCAGCGATGCCAGCCTTAGCAACAAGAACCTCCTGCTTTCCACGCTGGCCGAAATCGACACCAAGCCGGAGCTGGAAATCTACGCCGACGAAGTGAAGGCGGCGCACGGTGCCACCGTCGGCCAGCTCGACGAGCGGGCCATGTTCTACCTGCGTTCGCGCGGCCTGCCGTATACGGAAGCGCGTGCGCTGCTTACGGCCGCGTTCTGTCGCGCCGTATTTGCATCACTGCCCAATGAAACCCTGCGCGATTACTTCTCCGATGCAGTGATCGCGCGTCTGCCCTGAATCGACTCGTCATGAACGCAAAGCCCAGCCAGCCCTCCCTCGATTTCGACGTGCAGCGCGTGCGCGCGGATTTTCCGTTGCTCAGTCGCACGGTCCACGGCAAGCCGCTGGTGTATTTCGACAATGCCAACACCAGCCAGAAGCCGCGGCAGGTGATCGAGGCGGTGGATCGGCATTACCGCGAGCACAACGCGAACGTGGCGCGCGCCGTGCACCAGCTCGGTGAAGAGGCTACGGCTGCGTACGAGAGTGCGCGCGACAAACTGGCAAGTTTCATCAACGCCGGTTCGCGCAATGACGTGGTGCTTACGTCCGGCACCACTCAGTCGATGAACCTGGTGGCTTACAGCTACGCCTTGCCGCGCTTGAAGCCCGGCGATGCGATTGTCACTACCGTTATGGAGCACCACGCCAACATCGTGCCATGGCAGCTCGTGGCCGCGCGCAGCGGTGCGACCGTGAAGGCGGCGCCGATCGACGAGCGCGGCGAGCTGATTCTCGAGAAATACTTCGAGCTGTTGACGCCGGAAGTAAAGCTTGCGTGCGTCACGCATGTCTCTAATGTGCTAGGCACGGTCAATCCGGTGCGCGAGATCGCGCGCGAGTGCCGTCGTCGCGGCATCCCGTTGCTGGTGGATGGTTCGCAGGCCTTGCCGCATCGTCCCGTGGACGTGCAAGCCATTGGCTGCGACTTCTATGCGCTGACCGGTCACAAGATGCTGGCGCCCACTGGTACCGGTGCGCTATGGGCGAAGCGGGAACATCTGCAGGCCATGCCACCCTTCTTCGGCGGCGGGGAGATGATCCGCGAAGTACGCTTCGACGGCACCACCTTTGCCGAACCGCCGCACAAATTCGAAGCGGGCACGCCGAACATTGCCGGATTCGCGGGTGTAGGCGCTGCCATCGACTACACGCAATCGATCGGCTTCGAAGCCATTCGTGCGTGGGAGCACGAGTTGCTGGCTTACGCTACCGAACGCCTGCGTGAGATTCCGGGTCTGCGCATTTTTGGCGAAGCCGCGGAAAAAGAGCCGGTTATTTCCTTCCTCATCGAAGGTGCGCAAGCGACCGATATGGCCACCTTGCTTGATCTTGAAGGGGTGGCCGTTCGCTCCGGCCACCATTGCGCGCATCCATTGATGCAGTTCTACGGCGTTCCCGCCACGCTGCGCGCTTCCCTTGCGTTCTACAACACGCGCGAAGAAGTCGATGCGTTCATCGCCGCGTTGCTCAAGGTACGCAAATTGCTTATGTAAAGCGCTCCCCGGTGTTACCGGGGTATCTATACGAAGGCTAGGATTGCCTCACATGTACGATCATCTGCATAACGATCTTTTGGCATTCGACGCCATCCTCGATCAAGCGCGCACCATGGCAGGCGATTATCTGCGGAGTCTCCCGCAACGACCCGCAGCGGCTCATTTGCCGGCGGAATTGTCTGCGAGCATTGCGTTGCCGGCTGATGGCGAGGGCGCACTGGCTACCTTGCAGCGATTCGAGCGCGACCATGTGCCGTTGCTTTCGGGGAGTCCCGGTCCGCGTTATTTCGGTTTCGTCACCGGTGGCGGTACGCCCGCTGCACTGGCGGCGGACTGGCTGGTTAGCACCTATGACCAAAATGCCCAGCGTAATGGCGAAAATGGCACGACGCTTATCGAGCGGCAGGCGATCGATCTATTGCGTCAGCTGTTGGGCTGGCCTGCGGCATGGACGGGCGCATGCGTGACCGGTGCGACCATGGCCAACTACGTTGGCGTTGCCATGGCCAGGCAGTGGATCGGTCATCGTCACGGTCGTGATGTAGCAGCTGATGGCTTGTTGGGTTTACCGCCTTTTGCCATCTTCGCGGGCAGTGCGCATTCCAGCACCGCCAAAGCACTGAGCATGGCGGGCTTGGGGCGCAACACGATCCAGTCGCTACCCCTGTTGCCGGGTCGCGAAGCACTGGACATCAATGCACTCGAACGCGCTTTAATCGAGCGCGGCGACCAGCCGAGCATCGTGATCGCCAGCGCGGGTACCGTGAACACGGTGGATTTCGACGATCTAGTGGCCATAGGTGCGCTCAAGCAACGCTATCCCTTCTGGTTGCATGTGGACGCGGCATTCGGCGGCATCGTGGCAGCATCCCCATCCAGGCGTGGCGTGCTGGCGGGCATCGAGGCGGCCGATTCGGTAACCGTCGATGCACACAAATGGCTGAATGTGCCTTACGACTGCGCCGTGATTTATACGGCACACCTTCCGCTGCAAATTGAAGTGTTTAAGAACCACTCGGCCTATCTTCCTGCGCCGATCGTGGTCGAAGACAACTATCTTCATCTCACGCCCGAGAATTCGCGCCGTTTTCGCGCACTGCCGATATGGATGAGCTTGCTTGCTTACGGTCGGAACGGATACGCCGACATCGTCGATCGCAATTGCGAGGCGGCGCAATACCTGGGGCAATTAATCGAAAGCGATTCGCGCTTCAAGCTTGCCGCGCCGGTTCGCCATAACGTGGTCTGCTTCGCCGTCAATACCGACAAGACGACAACGGCGGCTTTGCAGAAACAATTGCATCAGGATGGAACGGCCTATTTATCGCCGTCCGTCTTGAATGGCCAGCCTATACTGCGTGCCGCCATCTGCAATTGGCGCACGACGAAAGCGGATATCGATAAGACTTTTACCACTCTGCAAAAACTCGTGTCCTAAGAAACTCTCGCGCTGCTTTGGTCAATGGATGCCGATCATCGTGAGGATATAAGCCTGTTCAGTGCATGGGGAAGTGCGACTGGAAGCGCGACGAAAACAGCGAGTGCCAGCAGCCATGGATTCATTAGCGCATGCACCGGCAGGATGGATTCGACGAGTTGCAGCCACGCCAGGCCATGGAGCGCCGCGAGCGTGGCCAGCATCGCTATCAGTACGCCGAGCAGTGTCCAGCTCATATACAGCTCGAATCGCATGTCGACCACGGCACGGCGACGAGCCTGTATCGCGACCCGTTGGGCAAAGCCGGCGGGCAGGTTTTCATCCATGGGTTGCCGCAGCACACGGGCGACGGCGCGATAGCGCAGGACGGTCGTGTTATCGGTGGGAGCGAAACCGAGGCGTTCCGCGTGAAAAGCTTGTTCCTGCAAAGCCCATTCGCGCTCGTCGACCTCATCACGCGGCAACTTGGGTTCGTGATTCATGACAGTACTCCGTTCACCGCCTCGAGTAGCTCACGCAGACGCAGGCGCGAGCGAAACAGGTGGCTTTTGATGGTGCCGCTGGCCAGGCCGGTGATGTCGGCTATCTCGCCGATAGGCAATTCGTCGAGATGATAGAGCGTCAGCACGGTGCGCTGCAGCGGCGGCAGTGCTTCGATGGCAGCGCGCAAGCGCCATGCCATGTCGCTGTCGGCATAGGCGGTTTCGAGATCGAAGCCGTCACCGATGTTTTCGATCGCGACGGCGGAATCGTCATCGCCAGAAGGGGCGAGCAGGGCGATGCGCTTGCGTTCCAGGTAGCGCAATGCAACGTTGTAGGCAATGCGACCGATCCAGGACTTCAGCGTGCTTTCGTAGCGGTACTGGCGCAGGTTCTGGTGCACGCGCAGAAAGGTGTCCTGGCAGAGTTCGCGCGCATCTTCAGGGTGGCGCACCATGCGATAGATGATGTGCCAGCACAATTCCTGGTGCTCGCGCACGAGCCGTTCGAACGCGCCTGGGGCATTCGCCAGTGCGGCTTCGACGATCGTGCGATCCGTGACGTTATTCATGCGGCGCGTGGTTTCGCAAGAGTCGGCCGGCAATGGTGCCGGCCGGACCGTCACTGGAGGCGTTGTGCGACCACGAAATAGATCAGCGACCCCAGCCCGAAGGCCCCAAGCAACACGGCGACCGCGCCGGGGGTGATGGTGGTCCACCCCGCGATTTGTATGACCCCGAAACCCAGTCCTTCGAGTGCAAGCACCAGACCCCAGCGCAGGGATGCCATCCGGCCCAGATGATCCTCGCCGCGCACGATGGAATCGATAAGCTCCTTCGATTCGCAGGCCTGCAACATCTTGATACGCACTCGCGCGCTGACCAGAAGCTTGATGGCATAGGTAATGCCGAAGGTTATGCAGACAAAAAGCGTCAATGGGACCAAAACGTGTTCCATGATGTCCTCCCGGGTTATCGAGCGCCGCCATGAGCGGGTATGGGGACATAGATACGCCCAGCCGTGCGACGGTTGCAGCAGCGACCGACGCGACCAGGCTCCGTTTTCCGGCATCTACCAGGTTGCGTCTCTCAATCGAGTTGCCGAACAGTGGCATACCCCTGCCATCGCGGACGTTGCTGCGCCTTTTCCAAGGAAAACATCATGCGCTACCCGGCTGTGTAAAAGGCCATCTATGGCTGGATACGCGCGCGGATTATCATCTGCAGATGATTTCCGATATCGCACCTGTTTTTCGCACGGCTACCCAGGCCGACGTTCCGGCCGTCGTGGCCTTGGTCGAATCCGCTTATCGTGGGGACTCCGGCAGGCGGGGGTGGACGACCGAATCCGATCTGCTCGATGGCCGGCGCACGGATGTGCAACTGGTTTCCGAACTGCTGGTGTCGCCGGACAGCGTAGTGCTGCTTGCATCGATCGATAACGTCATGCGTGCTTGCTGCCATGTCGAGCGGCATGACGATTCCGCCTACTTCGGCATGTTTGCCGTCGATCCGTCCTGGCAAGGCAGCGGCCTTGGCAGGCAATTGCTGGGCGAGGCGGAGCGGATGGCTCGCGACGGGTGGCGTTGCGGAATGATGCACATGACGGTGATCGATGTGCGCACAGAGTTGATTGCGTGGTATGAGCGACGCGGCTATCGCCGCACGGGTCAATACAAGCCGTTTCCCTACGGCGACGAGCGCGTCGGTATTCCGCTTCGCGACGATCTGCGTTTCGAATTGCTTATCAAGGAATTGTCAGGAGCCGTGGCGTGAGCGAGACATGGGTTGAGGTGGGTACGCGTTCGGAGCTGTTGCCCGGCGAATTCAAGGTAGTGTGGGATGGCGACACGGCCATTGCCGTGTTCAATGTCGATGGCGATCTGTACGCCGTGGAAGACATCTGCACGCACGACGGCGGCGAGCTGGCCGGCGGCGAGATCCACGGTTTCGAGGTGGAGTGCCCGCGCCATGGTGCACGCTTCGATCTGCGCACGGGCGCGCCGACCTGCCCGCCGGCGTATGAGCCGATACACCGGTTTCCGGTGCGCGAAAGCGATGGCTTGATCTGGACGCGCGACGATCGTTGATGCGGTCAGTGCGACGCGCCGGATGATTGGGGCGCGAACTTCACCACGACGCGCTGACCGATACGCAACGATGCGGACGGCTGCTGATCGAAGGCGAGCACGCATTCCACCGTGCGCGTGTTGGCACGTACCTGCGGATCGTCTTCCAGCGTGCTGGCACCGAACACGTCGCCGATGCGCAGCACATGCGCCTGCAGCGGCGGCATGCCGGCGCCGCTGTCATCGTCCACTTCGGCCTGCATGCCGTCATGCACGACACTCACAAACGATTCGTTGAGCTCGGCGCGCACGATGCGCGGCGCATCGGGCAGCAGTACGAAGATGGGGCCGGCGGCCGGTGACACGGTGGCGCCGGGCTGCACCATGCGCTGCACGATCTGACCATCCACCGGCGCGTGCAGGCTGCGCAATTCCAGTTGGTAGCGCGCGCCGGCAACTTTCTGTGCAGCCAGTGCGGCGTTGGCTTTCGCATTGTCCAGTTCGGCCTGGATTTGTTGCGCGTTTTCCCGCGCGTCGTCGGCGCTCTGGATATCGCCGGCACCGGCCTTCGCGGCCTGCTCCAAACGGGAGGCGCGCAAATCGGCGGATTTCACCCGATCTTCCAGCGCGCTGGCCTGGGCCGTGGCCTGCTGTTGTTCGGCCAGGGCGGAGTCGAGTGCAAGCTTGGCCGGCTCAAGTTTGAGCTGCGCGAGCAGCTGCCCTTTGCGCACATGCTCGCCTTCGTGCACGTCGACGCTGTCGACGATGCCTTCGGTGGGTATCGTCAGTTTAAGAAGGCCGCCTTCGATGTCGATGCGTCCACGTGCGACGGCAGCATAAGCCGGCATCGTCGCCTGGTCGGTCGCCGGCGCCTTGTCTTGCGAGCAGCTGGAGAGCAGCGCCGCTGCAAGCAAGGTCAGCGCGAGGCGAAGGTGACGCGGATTCATGCAGAAGGCTCCTTGGCCTCGGATGCGGTAGGCGGCGAGGACGGGACATGGTCGCTCAGAATACGGCCGTCTTCCATGGCCAGCACGCGGTCGGCATGACCGACCAGACGCGGATCGTGGCTGACGCAAAGCACCGTGGTGCCATGCGTGCGGGCAATGCGATGCAGGATGTCGATGACGGTCTGTCCATTGGCCGCATCGAGCGCGCTGGTCGGTTCGTCGGCGAACAGCAGCTCCGGCTGCTTGGCCAATGCGCGTGCGATCGCGACGCGCTGCTTTTCGCCGCCGGAAAGTTCGGCGGGACGCAGGCGCATGCGCGGCCCCAGGCCCACTTCTTCCAGCGATTCGATCGCGCGCCTTCTCGCCATGCCCTTGGCGAGGCCCATGTAGGTCAATGGAAGTTCCACTTGTTCCAATGCGGTGAGGGCAGGGAACAGATTGAAGCCCTGAAAGACGAAGCCGGTGTGCTGCAGGCGGAAATACTCCAGCTCGCGCATGCCCAGGCCACTCAGCTCTTGCCCGAGCGCCAACACACCGCCCGCATCGGCCGGCTGCAAGCCACTGAGGATGGCCAGCAACGTGCTTTTGCCGCAACCCGAAGGGCCGGAGATAAGCGTCAGCTCGCCCGCGTGGACGTCGAGCCACAGATCGTGCAGCACAGTGCTGTGAACGCGTCCGGATACGAACGATTTTCTTACGCCGCGGGCCTGCAAGGCGGGCGTCCGTAAGGACGATGTGTGAAGTGCCGCGGCCATGTTTACCTCAACAGGCTCGCGGGATCCGCACGGCGCAAGCTGCGCATGGCGGCAAGCCCCGACACGATCGCCAGCGCCATGCTGAGCAAAAGGCAGATTGCGGCGGTGAGCGGATGAAGCTCCATCGGCACGCTTCGATTGCGCGCGATGATCAGCAACACGATGCCGATCACGATGCTGCACACCAGCCCCAGCGCGCCGACCCAGAAGGCTTGTTCCATGATCACCTTGCGCAGCGCGCCGCGGCCGACGCCCAGCGCATTCAACGTGGCGTATTCGCGAATGGAACCGATGACGGCGGCGATCAAGGTCTGACTCGTGATGACGGCGCCGACCAGGAACACGATGCCCGCAAGGAACAGCACGCCTGCGCCTGCACCGGTATCGAGCATCCAATAAAGCTGCGACTGACGCGCGAATTCCTTGGCCGTCCAGACCGTGTACGGACCGAATGCATCCGAGCCGCTCAGCCGCTTGGCGATCATGGTTGCCTTGGACGGATCGCGCAGCTTGGCGACGAAGTACGTCATCATGCCTGCGCCTTCGGGATCGAGATCGAGTACGCGCGCGGTGTCCAGCGAAGAAACGATGTTGACGCCGCCGAGCGCACGCAACCCGCTGCTTACGCCCACGACGCGCACGCGCTGGCCGTTGATGGCGGCGGTGTCGCCGATGTTGACGCCCAGGCTGTCGATATCCGCTTTGTCGACGATCACGGCGCCGGGTTCGTTCAACTTGGCGCGCAGTGCCGGTGGCAATGCGCGCGAGAACATCATGCCGTCGGGACGCGTATCAATGCCGGAGACGAACACCGACACGCCGCCGGTATCGCGCGGACCGCGCCAGTCGGCATCGACCCAGCGGAAAGGTTCGACGCGCGTGACGTCTGGGTCCATGCGAAGTCGCATCGCGACATCTTCACTGATCGGGCGACCAAGGTTGACGCTCTGCGTGCCGGGATAACCGGCCCACAAATCGGCGGACGATCCGGTGATGTAAACGCTCGCGCTGCCGAAGATGCCAAGTACCAGCGCTGCCTGCAACAGCTGCAGCAAGCCGGCGAATCCCACTGCTACCACGGCCGGGAGAAAGCGTCGCCACTCGTGAATCAGCGTTTTGCGCGCCAGCGCCACCATTACCGGGCATCCTTTTTGTGCGAGGACGCATCGTCATTGACGGCGATGTTGGCGGGCGGTAGCGGCGCGCCGCCAAACGCCTTGTAAAGCGATACGTAGGCGAGGTCGCGTTCGGCGCGTGCCGAAATCAGTTCGAGTTGCGCGTTCTGCTGCGCGATCAGTGCGCCTTGCCATTCCAGCGTGCTGCTGAGGCCGAGGCCACGACGCTTGTCCACGGCGGCAGTGCTGCTATCGATCGCTTGCACGGCACGTTCGGCGGCGTCCTCGCGAAGCTGCAATTGCTGCAGGTCGCCCATCGCCGTTTCGGTTTCGGCAACACCTTGCAACACCGCCTGTCGGTAGGCATAGACCGCCGCCTTCAGCTCGTGAGCCTTGGAGTGCGCCTGCGCCACCCGCAGGCCCCAGTCGAACAAGGGCATGTCCACGACCGGGCCGAAGGAGAAGATCCCGTCCCCGGAGCGGAAGAACTGGTGGTGATGCAGAAGATTCACCGACCAATCCAGAGAGCTGCCCAGGCCGATATGCGGGTAGATGTCGGCGCGGCTGAGGCCGGCCTCTCCTGCGGCGCGAAACACATCCGCTTCGGCGCTGGCGATTTCCGGGCGCGTTCGCAGCAGGTCGGCGGGTGCGCTGGTGATTTGCCAGTTGCCCAGTTCGGGCTGCGTGCCCGCGTTCTCCAGCCATGCCGGATCGGGTTCGCTCTGGCCAAGCAGTACCGCAAGCTGCTGTGCATTGGCATTGATCGCGCGTTGCGGGTCAGTGAGCGCAATTTCTGTACGGGCAAGTTCTGCTTCGGCGGCAGCCACATCGGTGGCGGAGGCCAACTTCAGGTTTGCGCGAACCTGGACCAACCGCAGCTTTTCGCGGTCGGCATCGCGTACGGCGATGAGCAGGCGAGCCTGCTGTTGGGCCGTACGCAGTTCGATCCAGCAGCGGGCGACTTCGGCGACCAGCGTGACGTAGGCGCTCTGCCATTGGGCCTGCGCCGCTTCGAGGTTGCCGCTTGCCAGACGGCGTGTGCTCTTCAGGGCGCCAAAGAACGGCAGCTCCCAGACGGCGTCGAAACCCACGATGAAATACGAAGCGCTGGCGTCCGGCTGAATGACCTGGTTGGTATCGGCCCGCAGGCTGGGCAGGTATTTGTCGGTGGCGTGGCTATAAAGCACGCGGACCGCGAGCAATCGTTCGGACGCTGCGGCCTTGTCCAGATTGCCGTCCAGCGCGCGCTCGACCAGGGCGTTCAAGTCGGGATCGTTGAATGCCTGCCACCAGCTATGCAGGTCTGGCCGCGCCGGACTCCCGGCCGGCGCGGCCGGAGCATTGCGCCAGGTTTGCGGTACAGGCGGCTTCAACGCCGGCAGCGGCGTAGCACTGCAGCCCGCCAGCAGGGTCAACGACAGTGCCGGGAGCAGACGCAGGCAGGTCATCGATAGACGACCAAATCGAAGCGGGTGGCGCAAAGCGGACTCGTGCACGGGCTGGAGAACCATTGATGATGCGTGCAAATCGTAAGCATAGCGGGTTGGACCTCTGTTTTGGCTTACTTACATGAGCCTTGCATACCTAGAAAGGAGACAGAAAGGGGTGACTCGCCAAGATGAGTCTCATCTTGATGCTGGAGTGGTGCGTGACTGCCTGGAACATCCTCTGCGACTTTGACGGCACGATCTCCGTCGAAGACGTGATCGACTCGCTGCTCGACCGTTTCGGCCGCCCCGGTTGGGAGGCGCTGGAACAGGATTGGCGCGCCGGTCGCATCGGTTCGCGTGAGTGCATGAGCGGGCAGGTCGGGTTGCTGGACATGCGCAAGGACGAGCTGGACGGCCATCTGGACGGCTTGTGGATCGATCACGCTTTCCCGGCTTTCGTGGCGCGTGCCACGGAGCTGAAAACGCCCATCCGCGTTGTCAGCGACGGTCTGGATTACGCCATTCACCGCATCCTCGGCCGCTATGGCCTGGACCATCTCCCGCTGGCGGCCAACCATCTGGCTCCGGCGACGCCGCCCCGCCAGTGGCAGCTTACCTCGCCGTTCCAGGCCGATGGCTGCCGCAGCGGCACGTGCAAGTGCGCCTGCGCGGCGCAGGCGCGCGCGGGTGGCGCCAAAACCTTGCTGATCGGCGACGGCGCATCCGACTTCTGCGCCGCCGATCGCGTCGATTTCGTATTCGCCAAGCACCGCCTGATCGAGCACTGCCGTGCGGCAGGTATTCCTTACGTGCCGATCACCGGCTTCGAGGATGCGCTCGAATTGTTGCCGCGTCTGCTTGATGGCAGCTTGCTGGCCGAGCACACGCCTCACGTATTGCCAGCGGTTTCCAACTTCTAATCCGTTTTCCCCTTCAGGTTTTTCCCATGAATGCTTACGATCCGAACGCCGCAACAGGCGTGATTCCTGACGCCCAGCTGCTGGCCGACGAGGCGCAGTACAGCTCTTTTGGCGATACCGTTCACTACGTCGATCCGCCGAAGATCTTCCGTCATGGCGAAGGCAGCTGGATGTACGACACCGCCGGCGTGCCGTTCCTCGATCTGCAGATGTGGTACTCGGCCGTCAACTTCGGTTACGGCAACAAGCGCTTGAACGACACGCTGAAGCGCCAGATCGACGTGCTGCCGCAGGTGGCCAGCCAGTATCTCCACCAGACGCGCATCGAACTCGCCAAGACCATTGCAGTCGACGCGCAGCAGAAGTTCGGCCTGAAGGGCCGCGTGCACTTCAACGTCGGCGGCGCGCAGGCGGTGGAGGATTCGCTCAAGCTCGTGCGCAATTACAAGAACGGCAAGAGCCTGATGTTCGCCTTCGAAGGCGGTTATCACGGCCGCACGCTCGGCGCGTCGTCGATTACTTCCAGCTACCGCTATCGTCGTCGCTTCGGTCATTTCGGCGAACGCGCGATGTTCATTCCGTTCCCGTACCCGTTCCGTCGCCCGAAGGGCATGACGCCGGAAGAATATTCCGATGCGTGCGTGCGCCAGTTCGAGCGTCTGTTCGAAACCGAGTACAACGGCGTGTGGGATCCCAAGGTCGGCCAGGCTGAATACGCGGCGTTCTATGTGGAGCCGATCCAAGGCACCGGCGGTTACGTCGTGCCGCCGCGCAATTTCTTCAAAGACCTCAAGAAGGTGCTCGACAAGTACGGCATCCTGATGGTGGTCGACGAAATCCAGATGGGCTTCTGGCGCACCGGCAAGCTGTGGTCGATCGAACACTTCGGCGTGACGCCGGACATCATCGTGTTCGGCAAGGCGCTGACCAATGGCCTCAATCCGTTGTCGGGCCTGTGGGCGCGCGAAGAAATGATCAACCCGACGATCTTCCCGCCGGGCTCCACGCACTCCACCTTCAACTCCAATCCGCTTGGCACGTCGCTCGGTCTTGAAGTGATCAAGATGGGTTACGAGCTGAACTACGAGAAGACCGTGGCCGAGAAGGGCGCGCACTTCCTCGACGCTCTGAAGGATTTGCAGAAGCGCCACAAGGAAATCGGTGACGTCGACGGTTTGGGTTTGGCGCTACGCGCCGAGATCTGCACTGACGACGGCTTCACGCCGAACAAGGCATTGTTGGACAAGATGGTCGACATTGGCCTGGCAGGGGATCTGGAGCACAAAGGCAAGAAGATCGGCCTCGTGCTGGACGTGGGCGGTTGGTACAAGAACGTCATCACGTTCGCGCCGTCGCTGGATATCACCCACGAAGAAATCGATCTCGCCGTTGCGCTGCTCGACCAGTTGCTTACCAAGGCGAAGAAAGCGATGTGATGTGTTTACGCCCTCTTCCTTCCGGGGAGGGGGTTGGGCGAGGTTTCAACCTTGCCGTGTTCTTCATGGTTGCGACGACGTTGCTTTGACTCTCTCGTGCGCGAAGCAACGTTCCCGCAAGCGTGTCCGCTCACCCCATCCCTCTCCCCGGAGGGAGAGGGAGCCAAACTCGGTTTTTGTCGATGTTCCCATGCAGGGGAAGCTGGCAAACACGGCGACGCTCAGGCGTCGCCGTTTTTTTTCGACGCTGGGCAGACAGGCAGCATGATCTCGACGCGCAGGCCGCCTTCGCTGCCCGCCATGTAACGCGCCGATCCGTTGTGCCATTCGGCGATGCGCTGAACGATGGCGAGTCCCAATCCGCTGCCTTCTTCCTGGCAACCCGGCACGCGGAAGAAACGTTCGCCCAATCGCTCGATCCAGTTGGGCGGTACGCCAGGGCCGTTGTCTTCCACGGACAGGCAGATGTGATTGCCTTCGCGAGCGAGCGAGACGGTCATCAGGCTGCCGCGTCCGGCATAGCGCAAGCCGTTGTCGATCAGGTTGTCCAGCATTTCCTGGATGCGATGGCGGTCGCCGTCGATCCACAGCGGCATGGAAGAGCCGTCGTAACCAAGATCGATGCCAGCCGCCAGCGCTTCGTGAACGCGCAGCCCCACCAATTCGGGAATGACCGTCGTGAGATTCAGCGGTTCGGTATCGCCTGCTTCATGCGCGATGGTCTGGGCGCGCGTCAGCGCGAGCAGTTGACTGGAAGTGCGGTTGGCGCGCTGGATCAGACGCTGGATGTGGTTGAGCGCATCCGAGATCGTCTCCGGATCGGAGCTGGACTGCGCGCGTTCCGCGTGCACGCTCAGACCGGCGAGCGGGGTGCGCAATTGATGCGCGGCATCCGCGATGAAGCGTTCGTGCAAGGCAAGCATGCTGCGCAGGCGCCCGAACAATCCATCGATGGTGCGCGTCAGCGGCAGGATTTCCGCCGGCACCTCCGCATCGCCGATGGGCGCGAGATCGTGTTCGCGATTGGCAAGTTGCTCGGTCAGCGGATCGAGCTGACGCAAACCGGTGCGGACGCCGAACCACACGAGCAGGAATGCCGCAATGATCAACAGCGCTTGCGCAGGAATGCTGAGCAGAAGAATCTGCCGCGCTTCCTGATGACGATCGCGCAGCGTTTCGGCGACAGTCACTTCCAGCTCATCGCTCGGATCGCGGGTGTCGCTTATCAACACGCTGGCCGCGCGCAATGCGTGCTTGTCGATCTGCACGTCGTAGAGCAACGGCGCATCGCCCTTGTGCGACATGCCGCTGGGCGGCCGTACGGCCGGATTGCCGGCGATCAGCCCGTGCCTGGTGCTGAAGACGCTGAAATAGTTGCGACCTTCCGGTTCGTATTCGAGCAGGAACTGTGCCTGCGACGAAACGCGGCCATCCGGGCTTTCGGTGGCCATCATCTGAACCAGTGTCAACGTGTCGTTGATGAGGTCTTTGTCGTGAACGTGATTGGCGTAGATCAGCGCACCGACGTAGGTGATAAGGCTGTTTACCAGCAGCAACACCATCAACGGCACCAGCAGCGTGGTCATCAGGCGCCTGCGCAGGCTCTGGCGTCCATCGCGCCACAGCATACGCTGGCTCATGCTTCCTTCACCTCTTCCAGCAGATAACCGAGGCCGCGAATGGTGCGCACCTGCGTGCCGGAATCGACCAGTTTGCGACGCAAGCGGTAGATCGCGATATCCAGGCCGTTGTCGGTAAGTTCTTCGTCCCAGCTGCACAGTGCCTCGATAAGCTGGGCACGACTGGTCACGCGGTCGGGTCGGGCGGCGAGTGCTTCGAGCAGGCCGAATTCGCGTGCGGTGAGTTCGAGCGGCGTGTCTTCGACCCATGCGCGATGACCGGGGAGATCGAGGCGCAAACGTCCCAACGTAAGCTCCGGCGCACCTTGCGTGGTGTAGCGACGCAGCAGCGCGCGCACACGCGCTTCGAATTCGGCCAGCGCAAACGGCTTGACCAGATAATCGTCCGCGCCCAGATCCAGCACGCGCACGCGTTCGCGCAGGCCTTCGCGCGCGGTGATCACCAACACGGGCAAACCGCTTCCACGGCGACGCACGCGCTGCAGCACTTCACTCCCATCCAGCCCGGGAAGGCCGAGGTCGAGCACCAGCAGATCGTATGGCGTGTCCTTGAGCGCAGCGTCCGCACGCACGCCATCAGATACATGGTCAACGGCATGACCGCCCTGACGCAGCGCCGCACTCACGCCGGCGGCGATGGAGGGATCGTCTTCGGCTATCAGGATGCGCATGATCCGCGGGCTCCTTCAAGCGCATGTCGCTTCAGTATTATTTTCATGGATTTCAGAAACTTCCGGTGCTTTATGCACACGTCGCGTGCCCCGATGCGTGCAGCTTAACGCTTGCGGTGCAGCGCGCACAGATCCAGACAGGTAAGGTATAAGGGACAAGCGAGCTGCTACCGAGTTCATGACAGGTCGCCGCAAGGGCGTCGAACCTTCATGCATGTCCCAAGGAATGGCCGTGACCTATGGCCGATGTTCCCTGGATGGGCTTGCCTCACGCTCGACAATCATCGCCATCATCTCGAGGGGAGACGCACGATGAGGTTTGCATGGGGAAGGGGCGGGCCGTGGCTCGCCGCATGGGTCGTGTTGTGGTCGTGCCAGGCTGGAGCGCAGACGAAGGCGCCTGCTGCGAATCCGCAGCCTGCTTTGACGTCGACGATGGCGAACGCAGAGGAAGAAATTCCCTTCGCGCCGGCGCACGACACCATCATCACGCAACAGAGCGCTGCCAATGCGTGGGGCGGCGAGCGCACGGGCAACGAGCCCACGCTTTCCGATCGCGTCGTGAGCTACAACATCGATGCGGAGCTGGATGCCGCCAAGCATGCGGTCACCGGCAAGGAGCACATGACGTGGCGCAATCGCAGCGACCGCGAGGTGCGGAGCGTCTACTTCCACATGTATCTCAATGCCTTCCAGAACGAAGGCAGCACATTCTTTACCGAGCGCAAAGTTTTGACCGCGCATGGTTCGTCGCGCGGCAATGCCGTGCTTGAAAAAGGGCAATGGGGTTGGGTCCGCTTGCAGCAAGTGCAGCAGAACGGCGCGGATCTGAAGTGGAGCTACGTCCATCCCGATGGCGGCCCGGAGACGGATCAGACCGTCGTACGCATCGACCTTGCGCAACCCGTGCCTGCCGGCGGCACACTCGCCTTGGATATCAACTTCCTGAGCCAATTACCGCGCGTGGTGGAACGCACGGGCTGGTGGGGCGACTTCAACCTGATCGGACAGTGGTTCCCGAAGATCGCCGTACTGGAACTGCCGGGTGAACGCGGCGCCACGCAGGTACGCTGGAACGCGCACGAATTCCACTTCAACAGCGAGTTCTATGCCGACTTCGGTTTGTACGATGTGCACCTGACGGTGCCGAGCGATTACACGGTGGGTGCGGTCGGCAAGCTGCAGGGAACGCCGGTACAGAAGGGCGGCAAAACCACGTATCACTACGTGCAAGGCGACGTGCACGATTTCGCATGGGTGGCCGCGAAGGGCTTCAAGACGCTGGACGGCACCTACGAAGGACCTGGCAGCCCGAAGGTGGCAGTGCGCGTGATCTATCCGCCGGAATACGAAGGCGCCGCTGCGCCGACGCTGAAATCGAGCATTGATGCCATCGGTTACTTCTCCAGAACACTTGGCCCGTATCCCTATGAAACGGTGACCGCCGTCATTCCGCCTTACAACGCGAACGAGGCGGGTGGCATGGAGTATCCGACCTTCTTCACTTCCGAAGGTTTCAAAAAGGTCGAGCCGGATACGTACGCGCAGATGTTCAGCGATTTCGTGAACATCCATGAATTCGGCCACGGTTATTTCTACGGCATCATTGCTTCCAACGAATTCGAAGAGCCCATGCTCGACGAGGGTTGCAACGAATATTGGGACAACCGCATGTTGCGCGAGCGCCACCAGGATCTGGTGCTTGCCACGCCGTTCACCAAATCGTTGGGTATCACGCCGCACTTTAATGGCTTTGTGTTCGAACGCCTCACCGCCACCTTGTATCACCCGGCCGATCCGCTCGCCCAGAACAGCTGGGATCGCCTGTCGGGCACAAGCTACGGTACGGTCTATTCGCGGACCACAACGGCCATGCACGATCTGGAGGAACGCCTTGGCAAACCTGCCTTGGAGCGCGCCTACCGCCTCTATTACCAGCGCTGGCGTTTCCGTCATCCGTCCGTGGCCGATTTGCGCGCGGCGCTGATCGACAGTTCCGGCAATGCCAAGGATGTCGATGCGATCTTCAACGAGTATGTCTACGGCACCGCGTTTATCGACGACAAGGTGGCGGACATCGACTCGTACGAAGTGCTGCCAGAGGCGGGTGTGACGTGGAAAGACGGCAAGCAGACCGAGGTGGTCGCCAAGGAGCTGGACAAGCAGGTCGACAAGGAGCGCAGCGACTGGGACAAGGCGCATCCCCATGCGAAACCCGGCGCCCCGGGTCCTTTTCCGTGGCACAGCACCGTGACCGTCACGCGTAGCGGTGTGTCGGCACCCGAAGTGTTGCGCGTGACCTTCGAGGACGGTACGCATCAAGACGTCACCTGGAACGACGATCGTCGCTGGGCACGTTTCGATTTCATCAAGCCCGGCAAGGCGGTATCGGCCGAGCTCGATCCGGATCAGCACAACTATCTCGATCGCGACAAGCTCAACAACAGCTTGACGACCCAACCCAATGGCGCAGCTTCGAGGCGCTGGACTGCCGACGTAGCCGCCGTGCTGCAGACCCTTTACTCCATGCTGGTGACACTGTGATGGCCAACAACATGTCTCGTTCCGCAGGCTTGGGTGCTCTGCTGTCCGCCATGGTCGCGGCCGTTCAGTGGCGTTTGCTGCTGCTGTGGATGTTGATCATGCTGATACCGGCGACGGTGGTTGCGTTGCCGTTGTGGAAGATGCTGGGCGGCATGATGGATACCTCAGTGCATTCCGCCGAATGGGCGCAGCACTTCAACGATCTCATGTTTAGTGACGTGATCATGAGCCTCTCCGAGCATCCGCAATGGCTGACGGCGGCAACCTTGCTGGGGTTGTTGTTTACCTTGCTGCTGTCGCCGTTCCTGGATGGCATGATCGTCGGCAGCGGTCGCGCCGGGCGCCGCCTGAGCTTCGGCGCATTGTTGCAAAACGGCCTGATCGAATACGGCCGCATGTTTCGGGTGATGCTCTGGTCGGTGCTGCTTTACGGCATCGTCGCAGCGGTGTTCGGCGCGGCATCGCATATGACGGAGAAGCACGCGGAAACGGCCGTGCTCGAGTCGCAGGTCGACGCTTACCACAGCATCGTGCACTGGGTGCTGTTGATCGTATTCGTGCTTGTGCAGTCGATCGTGGAGTCCACGCGCTCGGCTTTCATCGCCGATACGAGCTTGCGTTCGGCCACACGTGCATTGGGGCGTGGTTTCCGGCAGTTATTCAAGCGCCCGCTGCGCACCTTGCTGTTCTACATCGTCGTGACGCTGGTTGGCTTGCTGATGGCGTCGGTGTTTGCGGTGGCGCGCATCCACGTCACCGCGTTCGGCATGGGCTTCCTGATTGCGCTGGTGCTCAGCCAGCTGATCGTGGTGGCGATTGGCTGGATGCGCACGGCGCGCCTGTTCGCCTTGGCCGGAGTGGCTCGGTCGATCGTTCCGGGTTCCAGGCCGCAGGCCGAGTATCGATAAGCTCAGTGTCCGGTGGCGAGCTGGACTAACACCAGCTCGCCACCGCCTTCGATGTGCACGCGCTCACCGGGCTGTGCGTCGATCCAGAGATTTGCGCCGGCATTGACGGCGAGATGTTCGTCGTTCACCTGGATCTCGGCGTGGCCGCCGAGCACGTGCACGAACCATCGCCATCCGGCGCGCAACGGCAGCCACATGCTGCCATTCAAGGGCCTGGCAATAAGCTCACCTTCCGCCGAGCCCCGCAGCATCAGATTGAACGCACGCGTGGGGCCTTCCGGAAGTAAGGCATAAGGCGCATCGCCGCCATCGAAACGGGTGACCGAGAGACGGAGCAGGGGCGTCGTCCGTGCATCGTTGAAACGCAATTGGACCGGGGCATCCAGCGGCACGAACTGCCTTCGCGTATCGGCGAAGGTTGAAAACGCGGTTTCCTGAGCAATGTCGGCGATGCTCAGCCGCCAACGCCAGTCGGCGTCGTCAGGTTCGCTGGCGATGACGGTCGTGGTGCCTGCGCCATTGGCCCACGCCTGCGTGCGCAACGACGTCGCATCCACGAGACGCAACGCGTTCATGCGTAGGCGCGACGAAACTCGCGGTGCGGAGGGTAGTAGGCGAAGATGTGGGTATCGCTACCGAAGAAGTCGATGTCTTCGATATGTTCGCCACCCAGGCGCTCCGCAACGCGATCCGATGCATCATTGCCCACGCGCACCATGCTGATCACGCGCTGCATATGCAGATGTTCCCACGCAAACTCGAGCACGGCGGCGCCGGCTTCCGTGGCGTATCCATGGTGGCGGTGTTCGGGCTTGAGCATCCAGCCCAATTCGACGTCGGGCCAGCCTTCCGGGTGCAGTAATCCTGCGCGGCCGATGAATTCGCCGGTGGACTTCAGTTCCAGTGCCCACATGCCGTAGCCGCGCAGTTGCCAGTGACCGATCAGCATGGCCAGCGAGCGCCACGCGTTGGTGCGGTCGAGCGGCATGCCGTCGCCGATCCAGCGCGTGCTCTCCGGATCGGCGAGCATGGAGGCGTAGTCGTCGAAATGACGTTCGGTAAGTGCGCTAAGGCGCAGGCGCGCAGTTTCGAGGGTAGGGATCTCGATCATGTCGGATCAGTCAATGAGGCTTGCGCCGTCCAGCACGTGGGCCAGCGCGCGGGTCGTCGTCGTCAGACTCTCGTACCAGGACAGACCCACTATTTTCTCACCAGTTGCCGTGTCAATAAAGTCCTCGGCCTGGCCTGGGGGCAGCAGGTGGCGATAGTCCACGGTCATTTCGGTGCCGGCAGGCAGATCGCGCGATGCAAAGACAAAGCCCAGGTGCCATAGGCCCGTGGGTTCGAAGCTGTGGTTGACGAAACACTCATCGGGCCAGTCGGTCGAGATCGTGTAACGGTCTTCGAACCAGCGGGCGCTGGCGTACATCTGATCCGGGTGGGCCAGAAGCTCGTCAAACCGATACGTCTTATCGATCGTGTCCGGCGCGATGACGATGCTGCCTGCCCTTACGGGTTCATCCAGGAAAAGACCTTTGCCCGCACCGCTGATTCGGGAGGCGTCAATTCGGTAGCGCGGAACGATCATGGCGGCGGGCGTATCGCGAGCGGCAGAACCAGCGCGCGAGTGTACTGCGGTACGGCCCGGAATGGACCGTACCCTTGGCTTGATGGCTTATTCGCCCGCCGCCTCGGTGGTGGGCTTGGGGGTTTTGGCGTGTTTCTTGGACTTGGCGGGTGCGTCACCCGGCTTTGCGCCTTCGCCGGAAAGCAGGATGGCGTCGTGGTTGCGCTCCAGCGTCGCCTTGCCAATGCCCTTGACCTGACTGAGGTCATCGACATTCTTGAACGGGCCGTGTTCGTCGCGGTACGCGACGATGGCCTTGGCCTTGGCCAATCCAATGCCATCCAGTGCATTGGCAATGGTTGCGGCGTCGGCCGTGTTGATGTTGACGGGCGTGGCGGCGAAGGCGGACCAGCCAGTGGCCAGCGTGAGGCCGACGATGGCGACGATTTTCTTGAGCATGGGTATCTCCCTAGGGTCGAAGTAAAGCGGCGTTCCCAACGCCGCGATATCACTGTGCACTGCTCGTCACGCATAGGCACAGTCGGCGCAGCGCGTGCGGCGGTGGTTGTGCAAGGCCAAGGCTGTCGTCGGCATCCGGAGGCATGAACTGTGGGCAAGTAGCCCGTCGGTCATTCGCGGGGCCAGAAAGCGAGGCTGTTAGAATCGTCTTTTGACCTTTTCGATGGAGTCCGCATGGATACCGCGCGTATTACCCGTTACATCAGCGATCTCTGGGATGCCGAAATCGTGCCTCAGCTGATGGATTACATCCGGATTCCCAACAAATCGCCGATGTTCGACAAGGACTGGGCGGCACACGGTCACATGGACGCCGCCGTGAAGCTGATGGAAACGTGGGCACGGACCAAGCTGCCGTCGCTTCCGGGCGCCAGGCTGGAAGTCGTGCGACTGGAAGGCCGCACGCCGCTGATCTACATCGAAGTGCCGGGGCAGAACGACGATACGGTTGTGCTGTACGGCCATCTCGACAAACAGCCCGAAATGACTGGCTGGTCGGAAGGTCTGGGCCCGTGGACGCCGGTGATCAAGGGCGACAAGCTCTATGGTCGCGGCGGCGCCGACGACGGCTACGCGATCTTCGGCTCGCTGGCTGCCTTGCTCGCATTGCAGGAGCAGGGCATTCCGCACGCACGCTGCGTCATCATGATCGAAGCATGCGAAGAGTCCGGCAGTTACGACTTGCCTTACTACGTGGACCATCTTGCCTCGCGCATCGGCAATCCGTCGCTGGTCGTGTGCCTGGATTCGGGTTGCGGCAATTACGATCAGCTGTGGCTGACCACGTCGCTGCGCGGCATGACCGGCGGCGAGCTGACAGTGCAGGTGCTGGAAGAGGGCGTGCACTCGGGCGATGCGTCCGGCGTGGTGCCTTCCAGTTTCCGCATCCTGCGCGATCTGCTATCGCGCCTCGAAGACCCCGAAACCGGCCGCATCAAGCCGAAAGAGCTGTATGCGGAAATCCCGCAGCAGCGTATCGATCAGGCCAAGATCTCGGCGGGTGTGCTGGGCAACGCCGTCTACACCAAATTCCCCTTCGTCGAAGGCATGCACCCGGTGACGGAAGATCTCACCGAACTGGTCCTCAACCGCACATGGCGTCCGCAACTCGCGGTCACCGGCGTGGACGGCATGCCGCCGCTGGAAAGCGCGGGTAACGTGCTGCGTCCGAAAACGGCGGTGAAGCTCAGCTTGCGCGTTCCGCCCACGCTCGATGGCGCGAAAGCGGGCGAATTCGTCAAGCAATTGCTGGAAAATGACCCTCCTTACGGCGCCAAGGTGCAATTCAAGCTGGAAAAGGATGGCAGCGGCTGGAACGCGCCGCAGCTGTCGCCGTGGCTCGAAAAGGCCGTCGCCGACGCCTCCCGGCAATATTTCGGTGCGCCGGCAGCGTACATGGGCGAAGGTGGCTCGATTCCCTTCATGGGCATGCTGGGCAGCAAGTTCCCGCAGGCGCAGTTTTTGATCACCGGTGTGCTGGGGCCACAGTCCAACGCGCACGGTCCCAATGAGTTCATCCATATCCCGACCGGCAAGAGGGTGTCGATGGTGGTCGCCGACGTCGTCGCGCGTCATTTTCAGCAGGCGGCAACGAGGTCCTCTTGATCGACGCCGCGCATCTGGCCGAGAACTGGGCGGCTGTTCGGCGGCGGGTCGACGAGGCTTGCCTTGCGGCGGGGCGCGACCCTGCCGACGTGGCTGTGCTGCCTGTCAGCAAGACCTTCGGGCCCGATGCCGTGCGCGCAGCGATGGCGCTGGGTCTGCGCCGTTTCGGCGAGAACAAGGTGCAGGAGATTCGGGACAAGGCCGCCGCACTGTCGGACGTTTCAGTCGAATGGGTGGTTATCGGGCACCTGCAGACCAACAAGGCGAAGGACGTGGCCAGGCTGGCCAGCGAAGTGCAGTCGCTGGACCGGCTGGATCTCGCCGACGCCTTGCACAGCCGGCTGCAGGCCCTGGGTCGCAGCCTGGATGTCCTGGTGCAAGTGAAAACGGCTCGCGAAGAAACCAAGTCGGGCCTGTCGCCTGAAGACCTGCCGGCCTTTCTCGAGCGATTGCGAGCCTATCCCACCCTGCGCGTGCGGGGCCTCATGACCCTCGCAACCCTTTCCGAGGACGAAGGAGAGGTCAGGGCCTGTTTCCGGCAATTGCGGGAGCTGCGTGATCAATGCGCCACGGACGGGCATGGCTTGCCCCGGCTTTCGATGGGGATGAGCGCGGATTTTCCACTGGCAATAGCCGAAGGAGCGACCGAAGTGCGGATTGGAACCGCGATTTTCGGTAGGCGTTTCTGACACTTTCGTGTGCGCTTCGTCGCAATACGGCGTAAAGATTGCGGAAAAATTAAATCGCGCTTGTCGGCCAACCTTCTGAAGCATTCAATAATTTTATTTATATTCAATACCTTGTGATGAGTTTTGGGTGATTTTTGAGTTTTAAAACGATGGAGTTTAGTTAACTTCATCCGAACATGCGCCGGCGTTTGCTTTGTTACTTTCACTGCTTCGTCACGGTCGCCCGAGGGGGGACGACCGGATAAGTAACCGCCCAGAGATCCACCGCATGCTGAAAACGCGACTCGTACTCGCCGCGCTTGTCGCTGCTATGTGCTTTTCCGGACCGGCCTTGGCCGCCACCGATAGCAGCCTCCAGGCTCAGGTATCCGCCAAGGTTTCCTCGACGTTGCTTGATCCGCTTGCCGCCTTCACACCCGCGCCGACCATGGCGCAGTCCACCCTTCCCACTCAGTTGCCCATCGCGGCGCTCGCACCGGCCAAGAAGGCCGATACCGCAGCCAGCCAGCCCGGCAATGCCGGTGAATTCAGCGATGCCATGCTTGGCCAGGATCTGCGCGATACGCTGATCGGCCTGGCCATGCAGTTGCGCAATGTGCGCTATGTGCGCGGTGGCCGCGATCCGTCCAAGGGCTTCGATTGCAGCGGATTCGTGCGTTACGTGTTCGAGCGCGCCATTGGCCTGCAGCTGCCGAGCAACTCGGCGTCGCAGTACCTGATCGGTCACATCGTCTCTCGCGGCGACATGCAGCCCGGCGATCTGGTGTTCTTCCGCACGGCGGGTCGCCAGGGTAAGGGTCGTGTGTCGCACGTTGGCATTTATATTAGCGACGGACACTTCATCCATTCCCCGCGTCGTGGTGAATCCGTGCGCGTGGACAGTCTCGCGGACAGCTACTGGGCGAAGCGCTTCGCGGGCGCTCGTCGTCCGGACGCCATGGCACAGATCGCCTCCGGCACGCACAACGGCTGATTTCCCTCGTTGCAGTCACCGCTAGCAAAAGGCCACCTGACGGGTGGCCTTTTTCGTTTGGCACGCCGTGACCGATACTAGCGCCGCTTTCCATCGAGGTTCTTATGCCGACCAACCTGCCGCCCGTAACCCGCAACTTGCTGATCATCAACATCGTGGTGTTCGCATTGCAGCAGGTGATGAACGATACCCTGATCGCTCACTTTGCCTTGTGGCCCTGGGGGCCGGATCAGCTTGCGCAAGGCGCCGACGGCAGCGTGGTTTCGGTAGGTTTCCGCGTGTGGCAGCTGGTGAGCTACGGCTTCATGCATGGCGGGTTCACGCATATCTTCTTCAACATGTTCGCGCTGTACATGTTTGGTGGTGCCATCGAGCGCACCTTTGGGTCGCGCAATTTCACGGTGTACTACTTCGTATGCATGATTGTCGCGGCACTGGCGCAACTGGTGATCGTGAAGTACTACACCCATGGCTTTGCGCCGACACTCGGTGCATCCGGCGCCGTCTTCGGCCTGTTGCTCGCGTTCGGTATGCTGTATCCGCAAGAAAAGCTGATGCTGATCTTCCTGCCGATTCCGATTCCGGCCTGGCTGTTCGTGATCGGCTACGGTGCTGTCGAGCTGGTGCTCGGGGTGACCGGCCGACAGGCGGATGTGGCGCATTTCGCCCATCTGGGCGGTATGCTGGGCGGCTTTCTGATGATCGAATACTGGCGCGGAAAGTTTCCGATCAAACCCAAGCGCCGGTTGATGCGTTGAGTTCGACGAAGCGGTCCGAAACCGTTTCTTCGACGCTCGTCCAACGTTTTTATACGAACAGGCTCCATTCATGACCCAACATCTGCAGCGCCGATTGACCTCGCGCCTCATCACCTTCATGGCGCTGGGCATGGCCATCGGCGCCGGCCTGTTCCTCGGTTCGGCCAGCTCCATCCAACTGGCCGGTCCGTCGGTGATTTTCGCGTATCTGTTTGGCGGCCTGATGATCTTCATCATCATGCGTGCACTCGGCGAGATGGCCGTGCATGATCCGGTCGCAGGTTCGTTCAGCAGCTATGCGCACCGTTACCTGGGGCCGTTTGCCGGATACCTCACCGGTTGGAATTATTGGCTGCTGATGGTGGGCGTGGGCATGGCCGAGAGCACGGCCGTGGGCATTTACATGAAGGAATGGCTTCCGGACTTGCCCCAGTGGATCTGGGTGTTCGGCAGTGCGGTGGCGATCGGTACGCTCAACCTGATGGCGGTGCGTGTTTACGGCGAGATGGAATTCTGGTTCACCATGATCAAGGTGGTGACCGTGGTGCTGATGATCCTCGGCGGCGCGGCAATGATCTGGTTCGGCTGGGGTAACGGTGGTCATCCGGTGGGCTTCAGCAACCTGTGGAGTCATGGCGGCTGGTTCCCCAACGGTATGCACGGCATGGTGCTGGCGCTGCCGATCGTGGTATTCGCCTTTGGCGGCATCGAGACCATCGGCATGGCGGCCGGCGAGGCGGCGCACCCGGAGCGCAATATTCCGCGCGCGGTCAATTCGGTGCTTTGGCGCATCATGATTTTCTATGTCGGTGCGCTAGTGGTGATCATGGCGATCTATCCGTGGGATCAGCTCGGCACGCAGGGAAGTCCGTTCGTCACCACATTCGCCAAGCTCGGCATTCATCAGGCGGCGGGAGTGATCAATTTCGTGGTGATCACCGCGGCGCTCTCGGGCTTCAACAGCACCATGTTCAGCGGCAGCCGCATGCTCTACAGCCTGTCGCACAAGGGGCAGGCACCTGCGGTGCTCGGCAAGGTGAACGAGCACGGCGTGCCGACGCGCAGCGTGCTGGCGTGCCTGGCGTGTCTGATCATCGGCGTGCTGCTCAACTACCTGCTGCCTGGGCGCATTTTCGCGGTGATGATGTCGGTCTTGTCGTTCAATACCGTGTGGACGTGGAGCATGGTGTTGATCGCGCACTTCAGCTTCCGCCGGCGTTACGGCAAGACGACGTTTCCGCTGCGCGTGTGGCCGCTGAGCAGTGCGGTGTGCCTGGCGTTCCTGCTGTTTGTGGTGGTGATGCTCGGCTACAGCCCGGATACGCGCGTGGCGTTGTATGTCGGCGCCGCGTGGGTGGTGCTGTTGAGCGTTGCCTATCTGGCATTTGGCATCGGGCGGCGCATGTCGGTCGCCGCGACCGATGCCAGCATGGTGTGAGTGTTCGGCGGCGCTGTCAGCGCAGCGCCAGGAAATCCGGACTCACCACGAAGCGTACGGCATCCAGTCGCAGGCGTGCCTGGGGCAGGGTGCTTAGCAGGGTGGAGCGTTCCTGCTCGACGCTGGCGATTTCCGCATCGCTGATCGATGGATTGACTGCGTGCAGCGCGTGAAGACGCGCCAGTTCGGCGTCCAGAGTTTCCGTTGCCTCGCTAATCGCCGCTGCAATGCCGGCCTGCGCCTGCAAGGCGGCCGCTGCCTCGGCCTTCTCCAGCATCGGCGGCACAAGCTTGGCGAGGAATTTGCGATAGCGCGGTACTTCGATATTCCGCTCGCCGGCCCTGCGTAATGCCAGGTCACTCGGTTGGAAGTTGGCACGCTCCGTCAGCTTGGTGTCGATCGTGACCACGATCGGCTGCGTCGGCAGGAAGCGCTCGGCATCGAGATGGCGTTCGGCCACGCACTCCAGCACGTACACCGCTTGTAGCAGCGCGTTGCGTGCAGGCAACACGTCGTCGACCATGAAGGCTGCGTTGCCGCGTTCGCTGGAAAGCGCCAGATCGAGTGCGCCGAGGGTCATCGGATGATCGAGCCGCAGCAGCGGGAGATCCTCGCGGGCGAGTGCGACATCGCGGGAGAAGGTGACCGATAGCGGGCCTTCGCTGAATCCCGGCAAGGCATCCGTGGACAGGTATTGTGGATCGAGCAGCACGACCTTGCCGCCGAGCTCCTCGGCGTGAATGCCGTACGATTCGAGCAGACGCTGCAGGAACGCATCGCGCGACGGATCGTCGTCTTCGCGACGAAATGCTTGTGCCAGCTCCTCGGCGTGCAGATCGCGGCTTGCGGCCAATTCAAGCAGGTGATCGCGGCCTGCGCGGATCAGCTCGGCCATCTGTTCATGGCTGGCGCGTGTTTCGGCGAGCAATACGTCCAGTTCCTGGTCGCGCTGATCGTCGCCGCGTGCGTGCTCGGTTGCGAGCCGTGCCAAGGTATCGCCAAAGCGACGCAGCAGTTCGCGTCCGTCAGCGGGACTGGTGCGGAATGCATCCACGCCTTCGTCGTACCAGCGGGCCAGCGCGTGCTGTGCGCTGTCTGCCGCCGCGACGATGTGAATGTTGATGTCGTGCTTCTGACCGATACGGTCCAGACGGCCGATGCGTTGTTCCAACAGGTCGGGATCGAGCGGCAGATCCCACAGCACCAGACGATGCGCGAACTGGAAATTGCGTCCTTCCGAACCGATCTCCGAACAGATAAGCAGGCGCGCGCCGTCGGCTTGCGCGAAGTAGGCGGCATTGCGGTCGCGCTGCACGATCCCCAGGCCTTCATGGAAGCGGGCGATACCTGCGCCGGTGCGCGTACGCAGCGCTTCCTCAAGCGCCAGCACTTTGGCCTGGCTACGACAGATCAGCAGGAATTTGTCCTGTGGATGGCGTTCCAGCAATGCAACGAGCCCGTCGATGCGCGGATCGTTGGCGTAATCCCATTCCAGCGCGGGTGCCGGCTGCTGGATGTCGGCGTGGAATTCGGCAAGCAGCGCCTGGCGCGTGTTGTCATCCAGGCCTTCTGTGCCGACGAGATCCCATTCGGGAAGGCGTTTCGGAAAACCGCCGATGCCGGCGCGACGATTGCGGAACATCGAACGGCCCGTGCCATGGCGATCGATCAAGGCGGCCAGCAATTCACGGCTGTGCTCGGGCTTGGTCGTGTCGGCCAGACAGGACTGCAGCGAGGCATCGCCCTCGAACGCCTTGTGCAGTGCCTGCAGCTCGTCGGCGTCCAGCGGCGTGCGTTCCAGCAGTTTGTCGGCGATACGTGAAAGCGACTGGAAACGCTCGGATTCAGCGAGATATGTATCCAGGTGGTGATAGCGCTGCGGATCGAGCAGGCGCAGGCGCGCGAAATGCCCGCTGCGTCCCAATTGTTCCGGCGTTGCGGTGAGCAGTATGACGCCGGGCGTGGCTGCGGCGAGCTGTTCGACCAGGGTGTAGCGAGGGCTGGCGGTTTCCGGCGTCCATGCAAGATGGTGGGCTTCGTCCACCACCAACAGGTCCCAGCGTGCGTCAAGCAACTGCGAAGCGCGTTTTGGGTTCTGTTCCAGGAAGCTGAAATCGGCGATCACCAGCTGTTCGTCGTCGAACGGGTTATGCCCGCTGTCGGATTGCTCCACCGCTTCGCAACGTTCCTCGTCGTAAATGGCAAAGCTCAGGTTGAAACGGCGCAACAGTTCGACGAACCACTGGTAAACCAGCGTATCGGGCAGCAGCACCAGGACGCGCGATGCGCGGCCTGTGGCGATCTGGCGCGCAATGATCATGCCTGCCTCGATCGTCTTGCCCAG
This sequence comes from Dyella psychrodurans, assembly GCF_003363265.1. Lineage (GTDB taxonomy): Bacteria > Pseudomonadota > Gammaproteobacteria > Xanthomonadales > Rhodanobacteraceae > Dyella_B > Dyella_B psychrodurans. The sequence continues at coordinate 479,203 of NZ_QRBF01000002.1, forward strand.
GCCCACTTCATCGGCCAGCAGCACGCGTGGCGGATGACGCGACGCGGCGATACCCGCCACGCGCAGCTGATGCGGCACCAGGCCTATGCGCGAAGCGCCGAGGCCCCAGGTCGGCGAGCGGCGTGCATCGGCGCGCCGCTTCAGGCCTTCCAGGCGCAATTCAAAGTAATGGACAGGATCGGTGCGGCCGCCGACCAGCCGGTCATCGGCTTGGCTCACGCTCTGCTCATCGTCCAGTTGTCCCTCATGCAGCTCGCGGCCTTCGCCGCGATAGACCAGCAGGCCTTCGCGCTCCTCGATCCGCTCCACCAGAAAGGCGACGCCTTTGCCGGCCACGCGCTGCCCTGCGCGGAATTCGGCGCGGACGAGCGGGGCGGAATCGGCGGCATAAGGGCGCAATACGCCGGATTTTGCGAAAAGAACCTGGACTCCGCGTCCTTCGACGCGCAGAACAGTGCCCAGGCCGAGCTCAGGCTCGGCGGTGGAGATCCAGCGTTGACCGGGAATGAACATCACTTCTCTGGCAGTCACTTTGATAGAAGAGGGTCGATTATCCGCTTCCCGCATAGCGGAAGAAACCGTGGTGACCGAGTCACCTGGTTTCACCGGAGTGATGATCCGCAAACTGGCTGCCCGCATCGTTAGCTGCCGATGTGTTCCATGAGCACGATATGTCCTCGGTGCAGTCTATTGACCACACGTCGCACGACACGCTTCAGGTGTGATCCCTTTCACACTGCTTAGCCGCTTGTCAGAAAAAACTTACCATTTATCGGAAATGGCTTGTTTTATTGAGGGAGTGGACTGGCATGGAGTCGGGGCGAGAGTAGACTTCCCCCAAAGTGGGGGGAATTTCATGCGAATCTCGTTACGACGCGGGCCGTCGAGGCCTGACGACGGGTTTACGGTTGTCGAGCTGATGATCACGTTGGCTGTGGCCACGATCCTGATGGTGGTCGCCATACCCAGCTTCAACAACATGATCAACTCGAACCGGCTCACCACGGCAGCCAACGAATTGGTTGGCGCATTGAACGCCGCACGCATGGAAGCGATCAAGCGAAATGCCGACACCCAGTTCTGCAGCGACCTCGCTTCCAACAACACTACCGGCACTACCGACGCGCTCGGCAACGCTTGCGGCACGGCCAGCGGTGCCGTGTATGTGCTGACCACCACCACCAGTGCCACGCCAGTGCTGACCGGAGCACCGGACCTGGCAACGCCCGTGCAACTGCACGGCGACATCACCGCCATCCGCTTCCAGGGCAATGGACTGGGGTATTCGCCCAGTGCAATGACCACGCCTTATGACAGCACCACCGCCGGTGGTCCGCTGGCGGACATCTGCACCGCCTCGCTCAGCACCAACAACCACATCCAGATCTTTATGGCGACTGGTTCGATTATTACTACCCAAGTTACCAGTGGGGCTTGCCCATGATGACTGGTCAGACGCAACGTCCGTCCGTTTGCCGCGGCCGTCGATACGAAGCCGGAGTCGGCCTTATCGAAGTACTAGTCGCCGTACTGGTGCTCTCCATCGGCTTTCTGGCCATCGCCGCGTTGCAGGCGCGCGCATTGGCCACCAACAACAGTGCGATGGAGCGGAGCATGGCCACGGTGGCCAGCTACTCGATCCTCGATTCGATGCGTGCCGACATCGCCAATGCCGTGAACGGTTCCTATAACGGCACCGTCACCGCGAATGCGTGTCCGGCGAAGGGCACCACGTTGGCTACTTCCCAACTCCACGAGTGGTGTACGTACGAGCTTGCGCCGCTCGGCAGCACCGCCAGCACCACAGGTACCGTTGCGTGCGCAGCAGCGGCCGGCACGAACTCTGCGTATTGCACGGTCACCATCCAGTTCGATGACAGCCACGGCGGCGACAGCGGCAACAACGCGCAGCAAGTTGTCACCCAGGCCATGCTATGAGCGAGCGTCCCATGATTCGCAAGCAACGACAGAACCGCATGGCGCGTTCCGCTGGGCGTCCGAACGGTTTCACACTGATCGAGCTGATGGTGGCGATGCTGCTGGGCCTGGTCGTGATCGGCGGTGTCACGAGCGTGTTCCTCGCCGGTCAGCAGACCTATCGCACCAACGAGGCACTGAGTGACGTGGAGCAGGGGTCGCGCACCGCATTCGAATTGCTCGCGCGGGATATCCGCGATGCCGGCAACACCGGTTGCGACACTAGTAGCGGGCGCGTTGCCAACGTCGTCAATCCACCGGACCCGTGGTATGCCGATTGGAACGATGCGCTGGTTGGTTACGACGATGCCACGACCGACCCGGCGCTGGCCGGCATCACCGGCAATGGTGCGCCGGTGGCAAAGACAAGTTCGGTGCATGTGCTCAGCACCGCCAATTCCGATGTCACCATTTCACAGGTGCCTTCGAAGGACAGTGCCAGCTTCGAGATCAACGCCGCCACCACTCAGTTGACGACAGGTGAACTGATCATGATCTGCGACTTCGATCATGCCACGATCCTGCAGATCACCAATTACAACGGCGCCACCAACGTGGTCCACGATTCCGGCAACAACGCTACCCCGGGAAACTGTTCGAAGGGATTGGGTTATCCGACGATCTGCACCGGCCCTGCAACCGGCAACGCCTATCTGTTTCCGCCCAATTCACGGGTTGCCGTGCTCACTGCGGAGGTCTGGTACATCGGCACCAATCCGCTGAATGGCCAATCGCTATATCGACTTGACGCGACCTCCGGCGCCGGTGGCGTAACGGCGACACCCCAGGAAATGGTGCGCAACGTCACCAACATGCAGATCGCGTATTTGCAGCCCCCTGGCGCCACTTTCTCCACGGCATCCAACGTGACCAACTGGGCTGTCGTCGATGCCGCGCAGGTCACGCTCACCCTGTTGAGCACCAGTCAGCGCGTCGGCGCCACTAGTTCGGCGCCGCTCCAGAGGTCCTTTACCTCCACCACCACGGTGCGTACCCGAGTGCAATGACATGAAAGCGCCAATGACTTTCTCTTCGTCCATCCGTTCCCGCTCGCCGCGCGCGCAGCGTGGCGTGGCGCTCGTGGTGGCGTTGATCCTGCTGATCCTGATCTCCCTGGTAGGGCTGGCCGCGATGCGTGGCACCATCGTGCAGCAGAAGATGGCGTCCAACCTCTACGATCGCCAGGTGGCGTTCCAAAGCGCCGAGGCGGCGGTCCGTGCGGCAACCGCGCTGATTCCCACCACGCCAACGCTCATTTGGCACAACTGCCAGGCCGGCGGCATCACGTGCCTGCCCAACCCCTTCAACGATTCGACGCTGCCGTCGAGTGCTATCCACTCCGTGCCCAAGGGCACTGCAGCCGGCGACTACACCGCCAGCTCGGTGGCCTTCAGCCAACCCCAGTACGTGGTGGAGAACATGGGCAACTGGGTGGACCAGGCCACCAGCACCGGCTTCGGCAATACCGCCAACTCGCGCAATTACGGCGTGCAGGGCGGCTCGGGCACGAGTGTGTATTACCGCATCACCGCGCGCAGCGGCAACCCGGCCACAGTGGGCGACCGTGCCGTAGTGACCGTACAGGTAGTCATCAAGCAAGGCTGATCGGCGACGCACAACCTGCACGCAGCGCCAGAGGCGATTCGTGCCGACACATTCAGAGTGGAACGACATGAACACGACATCGCAACTGACGCCGACTCCGACTCCGACACCGACACCGACTCCACCGCCGCCGGCCGGTCGTTCCGGACGGGCATCCTTCGGATTGCTCGGCACGGCGTTGTGCGTGGGGGTGCTGGGCCTGGCTTATTTGCCGCCGGCGTCAGCCGCGAAGCCAACGCCGACACCCACACCGACTCCGACTCCGACTCCGACTCCGACGCTCGTTTCCGTGGATCAGCAGCCGCTGACCCTGCAGCCGACCATTCCGCCGAGCATCATGCTGATGATCGACGATTCGGGTTCGATGGCATGGGATTACATGCCGGATGCATGCTACCTGTACGGCGTGACGTGCTCAGGCACGAACAACGGCACCAACCCCAATAACGGCAACGGCGTCGACAGCATCAGCAGCATCACCAACGCCGCCGTCATCGACGCCAGCAACAATGGCGTCTACTACAACCCGAAGGTGACCTACACGGCGCCACCTACGGCCAGCGGTGGTTCGTATGCCACTTACACCGACTTCACCAACGTACCGATAGACGGTTTCGGCACGGTGAATGGCACGGCGAACCTCACCAACTTTTCGAGCCGTGATTTGACGGGTGAAAACAATAACCAAACCAAGACCCTCAGCTATTCGACCAGCGTTTCTGCCAGCAAGTCATGGACCTACAGCGCGGCGTCGGCGTCAAGCAGCGCGTGTAAAGCGACGTACAACGCTCAGACGGGTAGCACCACTGGCTGGTCGAACAGTGATTATTCCGCCAACACCTCCGGTAGCGGTGGAACCTGCACCTTTAGCGTTGGCACGGATTACTACTTCCAGTATTCGACCGGAGCGGCCGCAGGCCCCTACACCACGTACTACGTGGCATCGGCCATGCAGGGCTGCGGCTCGCAGACCAACTGCGTCGTGTCCACCGACACGAGCGGTACGGCCGCGCCCTCGGGCATCGCCGTGGGACAGAACATCGCGAACTGGTTTGCCTACTACCACACGCGTATTCAGATGGCCAAGAGCGGCCTGATGAACGCATTTTCCCAGGTCAGCACGCTGTTCCCCAGCGCGACGCCACGCGTCGGGTTCGGCTCGATCGACGGCGGATGCAACGGCGACGCCGGAAACATGCCGGCGTCCTCCTCGTCGACCTACCAGTACACGGACAATTACAACTGCGGCCAGGGTGGCTCCACGACCAACACCGTCGCCAACGTGCAGCCTTTCAACTCGGGCCAACAGACGGCTTTCTGGAATTGGGTTTCGGCCTTGTCACCGAGCGGCGGCACACCGTTGCGCGAGGCGCTGAACGCGATGGGGGTGTACTACGAAACCTCGCAGCCGTGGTCGACCATGTCGGGAGATCCGAACTATACGTCCTCGCCTAGCACCGAACTTGCCTGTCGGCAGGCCTACACCATCCTCACCACCGATGGTTTCTGGAATGAAGACAACAGCAGTTTCACCAATGCGGGCAATGCGGACGGCACCGCAGGCACGACCATTAACGGACCCAACAATCAGAGCTATACCTATAGTCCGGTAGCGCCCTACTCGGACAACAACAGCGACACGCTCGCCGACGTGGCGATGACATACTGGGAAACGGACCTGCGCCCCAATACCGCCAACGAGGTACCGACCAGCTCGGCCGATCCGGCGTTCTGGCAGCACATGACCACGTTCACCATGGGTCTGGGCTTCACGCCGGTTGGCATCACGCCCTCGGGCACCACGATTTCGCAGATCTTCAACTGGGCGACCGGCGGTGGTTCGGCGATCAGTGGCTTCGGCTGGCCGGCACCGTCCGCCAACTCGCTGTACAACATCGCCGATCTTGCCCATGCCGCGGTGAACGGTCACGGCGGGTTCTTCTCGGCCACCAGCCCGCAGGCATTCGTCAGCGGCATTACCGACTCGCTCAAGCGCGCTGCCTCGCGTGTGGGTACGGGTGCCAGCCTGGCAGCCAACTCCACCCAGCTCAACAATGGCACGGTGGCGTACCAGGCCAACTACTTCTCGGCCAAGTGGAAGGGCGACCTGAAGGCCTTCTCGATCAATTCCAGCACGGGCGTGATCAGTACCACGGCTAGCTGGTCGGCCGCTTCTGCGTTGACATCGAGCGCCACGGTCACCGGTACGGTCTTCACGTATCCCAACCGCAATATCTGGACGTTCAACCCCAGCGCGGCGACGGGTTCGCAATTCGTGAAGTTCGTCAATAGCGGTACCGCGCCACCGTCTTTGTCCAGTGCCGAATTGACGGCGCTGGGCTCCTCCGCTTCCGCGCAAATGACGATGGTGAACTACTTGCGCGGCGATAACACGCTGGAACAGAAGAACAACGGCAGTTACCGCAATCGCGACACACCGCTGGGCGATATCGTGGACTCGCAGCCGGTGTATTCCGGCGCCCCCAACCCCAACGAATTCGAGAACCAGACGTTCACGGGCATCAACGCCGTCGCGCCGAGCACCGATTCCTTCCAGAGCTTTGCGGTAGGTACGGACGACGCCAATGGCAATCCGGTTGCCAGTGCGGCATCCACGCGTACGCCCTTGGTCTTCGTTGCCGCCAACGACGGCATGTTGCACGCATTCAACTCCAGCACGGGCGCGGAAGTGTTCGCTTATTTGCCCGGCGCCGTGATCACGGGCACGGGGGGCGTCTCGACCCTCAATAGTCCCGTCGCCAACCTCAGCAATACCAGCTATGGCTCGGTCGGTGTTCCGCACGAGTTCTATAACGATGGCGAGTTGACCATCGCCGATGCGTATCTGCCGAGTCTTCCCCAGATCAACAATTCGTCCTGGCATACCATCCTGGTCGGCACCTCCGGCCGGGGGCCGGCCGAGGTCGTGTATGCGTTGGATGTGACCAATCCCGGCAGCATCACGCCGCTATGGGAGCGGTCCGCCAGCGACGGCCAGACCAACAGCACGTACATCGGCCAGATGGTGGGCAAGCCGGTGATCGCCAAAGTGGCGGACAACGGTACCGGGCCCGATTGGCAGGTGTTGATCGGCAACGGTTATAACAGCGCCAACGGCACGGGTGCGCTGCTGGAGCTCGAACTTGACAATGGCACGCTCAGCGTCCACGGCACGGATTCGTCCGCGAGCAACGGCCTCGCCGCTCCGGTGGCCTGGATGGACACTCCGAGCGACGGCATCAGCACGAAGGCCTTTGCGGGAGATCTGCTGGGCCGTGTATGGTCGTTCCCGCTGAATGTTGCGAAAACCGGCGCGGCCGATTTGAGCACGGCGGGCTCGTTGCTCTTTACCACCGCGGACCCCAGTGGCACGGCGCAACCCATTACCGCAGGCATGCTAGCGGGCCAGGATCCTGCCACTGGCAACGTATGGCTCTTCTTCGGAACCGGGCGATACCTGGCGGCTACCCCCGACCTGAGCAATACGCAGGTGCAGAGCTGGTATGGCCTCATCGCAGAAACGAGCAACGGCAGTCTCAATACCGGGACAACGCAGAGCCAACTGGTGCAGCGTGCGATCATCTACGAACAGGACGGCAATCCGAGCGCCACGCCGCCGACGCTGGGCGTGCGTGTAGTCACCGCACAGCCGTCGGTCACTGACATGACCGGCAAGCTTGGCTGGTACATGAACCTGGAGCAGCCTGTCGTCAGCGGCGGCGTGACCAGTTACAACGCGCAGGGCGAACGCATGGTGACCCCCAACCAGTTCCAGGGCAACTTGCTGCTCGGCACCACGCGCATACCGATCGAATCCGACAACTGCAATCCTTCAGGCGACGGCTGGGTGATGGCGGTCAATCCGTTCACGGGTACCAATCCGACCGGAGGCTTTTTCTTCGCCAACGGAGGCTCGGGGACGGTAACGCTGCCGAACGGCAGCACCGTGGCCGCGGCGGGCGTGGGCTTCAGCTCGTTGCCCAACAATCCGATCTTCGTCGGTGGCGACATGCTGATGAGCTTCGATAACGGCAGTACATCCAGCCTGATGACCTCGGGCTCTACCGGCGGCACGACGCGTGTATCCTGGCAAGAAGTGGTGAATCAATGAGGTGCGAAGCCATGAATCCATGTAGCGGCAGCGGGGAACTGCGCGATATGACACTACGTCCGTTGCATCGGCATGAGCTTGCGCGCCGCGTCGGCGCGCAAGCGGGCTTCAGCTTGATCGAGCTGATGGTTGTCGTGGCGATCATCGCCGTTCTGGCGGCGATTGCGTATCCGTCATATACGCAGCACGTCATCAAGGCGAATCGCAGTGCGGCGGAGGGCTGCCTGTCGGAGTACTCCAACTACATGGAGCGCTATTACACGACCAATCTCGGCTATAACCAGCAGCCCGCATCGGGGTCGACCGCTGCAATACCCTTTTCGACCCCTGCTCTCGATTGCGCGGCGACGAGCCAGACTGGCAACAACTACCAATACACCGTTCCTGCACCGAGTGCCACGGGCTACACAGCGGAAGCTACGCCTATTGGTACGTTGCAGACAAAGGACACGCTGTGCGGAACGCTTACGATCAATCAGCAGGGCCAGCGCAACATTTCGGGGACCGGCACGCTGGCGCAATGCTGGTAAGCGGAGACGCTCGCCGCCTTAAACGTCCGACCACATCCTCAGCAGGTTGTGGTAGCAACCGGTAAGTCGCACGCGCGCCGATTCGTCGGCGCCGGTCGACGTCAATGTTTGCAGGGCGCTATCGATATCGAACAGCAGCGTGCGTTGTCCATCGTCGCGCACCATGCTTTGCACCCAGAAGAAGCACGCCAGTCGTGTGCCGCGCGTTACCGCATTAACGCGGTGCAGGCTGCTGGCCGGATAAAGAATCATGTCGCCGGCGGCGAGCTTCACGGTCTGCGTGCCGTAAGTATCTTCAATCAACAGTTCGCCGCCGTCGTAACTTTCCGGCGGCGCGAGGAAGAGGGTGGCGGAGAGATCGGTGCGGATTTTGTCGCCGGTGCCCGGTAACAGCCGCACCGAGCCATCGACGTGACTGCCGAAATGCATGCCGCCCTGGTAGCGGTTGAACATCGGAGGGTAGACGCGATGGGGCAGTGCTGCGCTGATGAACAGCGGATGCCGTTCCAATGCGGCGAGCACGATGTCGCCCAGCTCCCGTGCAAGGGCGGAGCCCTCGGCGATCTGCTGGTTCTGCTTGACGTGGATGCCCTGATGCCCGGCGGTGACGCGCCCGTCCACCCATGGCGCATTCTCGGCGTCGAGCTGACGACGAAAATGCGCGACTTGTTCGTGGTTGAGCAGGGCGGGCACGTGCACCAGCATTGCGCTGTACTCCGTCAGAATTTATAGGTGAACGTCAGCATTTCCGTGCGACCGATGCCTGGCACCGAACGTCCGCCGTCCGACTGGATCAGCGCATCGAAATAGCGCTTGTCGGTGAGGTTGATCACGTTGAGTCGCACATCGTAGTGCGGCTGATGGTACGCCAACGTGGCATCCCAGCGGGTGTAACCGCCTACGCTCACGGTGTCGGCATTCGCTGCGTAGCGTTGCGACATGTAGGTGGGGCCGCCGCCTGCTTCCCAGTTCTGCGCGAAGGTGTAGGTGGACCACGTGGTCACCGTATTGCGTGGCGTGTTGGCCGGAATGTTGCCTTGCGTGCCGTCCAATGCCTTGACGATCCTTCCGTCCATGTAGCTGTAGCCGGAGAAGATCTGCCAGTTCTTGGTGATATGTCCGGCCGCACCCAGCTCCGCGCCGCGCACGCGGATGTTGCCGTCCAGCGCGTATTCGCCGGATGAGGTTTGTGTGCGTGCGTTGGTTTGCTCGAGGTTGTACAGCGCTGCGTTGATCGACAGCATGTCTTCGAGCAAATTCCATTTGCCGCCGATCTCGTAGGAGCGGTTTTTCTCCGGTGCCAGATCCTGCGTACCGTTGGTGAGCGTGAGCTGCTCCAGCGACGGATCGAATGACGTGCCGTAGGACACGTAATAGGACTGCTTTTCGCTGGGCTGGTAGATCACACCGCCGCGTACGCTGGTGAAGTACACGGTTTGCTGCGCATAGGCAGGAAGCGAAATCGTATTGCTGATGTGCGCATCGAATTCGTCGCGGCGCACGCCTGCGACAACCATCCATTGATCGCTGAGTTTGATCGTGTCGTTGGCATACACCGCTGCGGTCTTGCCGACCGATTGCGCGTAGTTGCCAACCGTCGTGGTGACATTGGATGGCGTGGATTCCTGCGCCGGATCCAGCAGCGAGAGCAGCGGCAGTCCATTACGCGTGTAACCCTGGTTGTTGTAGGTTTCCCTCGCCAGTTCCACGCCGGTGATCAACGTGTGATGCAGGCTGCCCGTGTCGAATTGGGTGGTCAGGTCGGTCTGGCTGTCCAGAATCTTGTCGTGGATAACGCGATCATGACTGGCCAGCTGCACGTACAGATCCTGCGCCGGCAGGTTGGTCGGGTTGCCCAATGTTTTGTTGAGCGTTACGCCGGCGGCCGTTACCACGCTGTTGGCCGCGGTTTCGCGTGCATGGGTGGTGTAGTCGCTGTAGTCCAATTGCGTGCGCAGGCTTACGTTGTCCGAGAACGTGTGCTCAAGGCGGCCACTGAATTCGTTGACGTCCTGATTGGTGCGGTCGTCGGTGAGGCCGTACCAATTCTTGTAGTTCACGTTGGCCGGGCGGCCGTTGATCGGTGGTAGCCCGTAGTCGGGCATGTCGTGGTTGCGTTGAATCAACGCGGACAAGGTGATCTGCGTGGGCGTGCCGATACCGAAGCGCAAAGACGGAGCGATGCCTTCGTCCTGGTTCTTCTGCACGTCGCGCGTGGTGTGCATGTCCTGGCCATACACGTTCAAACGCGCGGCCGATGTATCCGATAGCGGCTGATTGATGTCGGCGGTGGTGCGGTAGCGATCGCTGGTGCCGACGGTGGCGGTCACTTCGCCAAACGCTTTCAGTTCCGGTTCCTTGGAGACCTGATTGATCACGCCGCCGGTGGAGCCGCGGCCGAACAGCATGGAAGAGGGGCCTTTGAGTACTTCGATCGCGGAGAGATCGAAGGTGTCGCGGTAGTACTGGCCCGGATCGCGGAAGCCATCCAGATAGATGTCCGTGCGCGCCGTGAAACCGCGCAGGTTGATGTTGTTGCCGATCTGGCCGCCTTCGGCGCCACCGATGGTGATGCCTGGGACATTGCGCAATGCGTCCTGCAACGAGGTCGCACCTTGCGCGTCGAGCAGGTCGCGATTCACCACCACCACGGTTTGTGGAATATCGCGCAGCGAGGTGGGTGCCTTCGCGCCGACGGTAGACATGTCCGAGTCGTAATCGTTGCCTACCACGCTGCCGGTGACATGGACCGAGCTGAGCGTCTTGGGTTTGTTGGTGGATGGCTGCGGGTTGGAGCTGTCGCTGGCGGTGGATCTGGAGGTTTGCGCGTGGCTCACCGCGGGGAGGGTGAGGGCCAGGAGCAGGGCTGTTTGCAGGGGCGAAGCACGGAAGTTAGAGGGCATGGCGGGATATCAATGAGTTGGAGGGACTCCGAACAAAGTGGTTGGCTCGCTTGAGCGAGTCGCTGGGCTTGCCCTCCGCGACCCGTCCCAATCCCGCTTGCTGCCCCATCGGTGTTCGTGCAAATGCGAATCGTTGTTATTATCACATGCTGTTACGAAGTTGTGAAGCGGTGGCGCGTTGCCTCCCTGGCCGGCTTGAGGCGCAAAAAAAGCCCCGCATTCGCATGCGGGGCTTTTGACTGTCGAACCGCGGCGAACAGCCCGCGGGCGATCGGGCGAATTACCAGATCTTCACCTGCTTGTCGCCGGAGCGAACCATCGGGTCGGTCGGCTTGCACTGGAAGGCATCGGCGAAGGCCGCCATGTTCGACGGTGCACCGATGGCGCGCAGCGAAGCCGGAGCATGCGGATCGATGTTGAGATACAGCAACGCCTGCTTCTCGCGCGTATTGTTGCGCCACACGCGTGCCCAGCTGAGGAAGTAGCGCTGATCCTGGGTGTAACCGTCGATCTTCTGCTGCGCCTCGGTCGAGTTCTTCTTCAGCGCATCCTGCAGGGCTTCATAAGCCACATTCAAGCCGCCCAGGTCGGCGATGTTTTCGCCCAGGGTCAGCTGACCATTGACGTGCACGTCAGGCTTGTCCTTGAGCGGCGCGTAACCGTTGAACTGGTCGACCAGCTTGCCGGTGCGCTCCTTGAACTGCGCCTTGTCCTGTGCCGTCCACCAGTCGGCCTTGTTGCCGTCGCCGTCGAACTGCGCACCCTGGTCGTCGAAGCCATGGCTGGATTCGTGACCGATCACCGCACCGATACCGCCGTAGTTGATCGCATCGTCGCCGTTGGCATAGAAGAACGGCGGCTGCAGGATCGCGGCCGGGAAGTTGATGGTGTTGGTGCTCGGGTCGTAGTAGGCGTTGACCGTCTGCGGCGTCATGCCCCACTCGGTGCGGTCGGTCGGCTTGCCGATGTGGCCGATATCCCAGTCATAGTTGAACTTGGCGGCGGCCATGACGTCGCCGTAGAAGTCGCCCTGCTTGATGTCCAGGCCATCCCAGCTGCGCCAGTGATCCGGGTAGCCGATCTTGGGCAGGAACTTGTTCCATTTGTCGATGGCTTTCTGCTTGGTGGCGTCGCTCATCCAGTCCAGATGTTCGATGCGATCCTTCAGCGCGGCGCGCACGTTGGTGACCAGTTCCTCCGCACGCTGCTTGGCTTCGGGCGTGAATTCCTTGGCGACATACAGCTGGCCGAGCGCTTCGCCCATCGACGAGTTGACCGAGCCGAGCACGCGCTTCCACTGCGGCTTCTGTTCCGGCTGGCCGGCGAGGGTCTTGCCGTAGAAGTCGAAACGGTTGTCCTGGAAGGCGGTGCTGAGGTACGGCGCGGCATCGTCGATCGCGTGGAAGCGCAGGTAAGCCTGCCACTGCGAGACCGGCGCCGAGGCCAGCAGCTTGTCGAATTCGGCGAAGAACTTCGGTTGCGACAGCGAGAAGCCCTTGTCGATGGTCAGGCCCTGGGCGCTGAAGAATTTCTCCCAGTTGAAGTGCGGCGTGACCTTGTCGGCCTGGGTCACGCTCACGAAGTGGTATTCGTTGTCCAGGTCGCGCAGCTCGGTCGGGGAGAGCGAGGACTTGGCGAGCAGGGTTTCGAAAGCCAGTACTTCGTCGGCCTGTTTCTTCGCATCCGCATCGGAGACGCCGGCCAGCGTCAGCGACTTGGCGACGTAGGCCTTGTACGCATCGCGAATATCGGCCTGCTTCGGATTGGTGTAGTAGTCGGGCGTGGGCAGACCCAGGCCGGATTGGTTGGCGAAACCGATCTGGATCTTGGCGTCCTTGAAGTCGGCGCCGGAGCCGAAATTGAACACCTGCTGGTCGCCCTGGGCGAAACTGTCGTCGATGAAGGACACCACATCGGCGTTGTTCTTCAGCGCTGCGATCTTGTCCAGCTTCGCCTTGATGGGATCGAAACCGGCCTTGTCGCGCGTGTCCTGATCCATGCCTGCCTGGTACAGGTAACCGATCTTCTGCTCGATCGAACCCGGCTTGGCCTGCGCGGCATTCTTGGCGGCGTCGTCGACAATGTCGTGCTGGGTGCTGAGGCTCTTCTCGGCCAGTTGGTCGAAAGCGCCCCAGCGGGTGCGGTCGTTCGGAATCGGGTTGGCGGCGACCCACTTGGCGTTGACGAAACCGTTGAAGTCCTGGCAGGCGTTGACGCCGCTGTCCAGTTCGCTCACATCGAACACGCTGGTCGGCTTGGCGGTGCTGGCGGTGGTGGAAGCGGCGGCCGGTGCGGTGGCCGCCGGGGCCGGTGCGGGCGCCGGAGCCTGAGCCTGTTCCTGCTTGCCGCAGGCGGCCAGAGCCAGAGTGACGCTCGCAGCGAGCACCAGGGGCTTCAAGTGTTTGTAGGTCATGGATATCCCTCGAAGGTTTCAACGAATCGCCCGCAGGCGTTGACGGTCGTGCTGGCCGTTCCTGTGGAATCTCCCCGTTTCCCGGCCATGACCGCTCAAGCTAGGTCAAAGGTCATGGACACTACAGTGTCAAAGGTCAGGGGTCGCGTAGGGGGACGAGAACGGCGGCTGTGCGCGAATACGGAAATGCCAGAGGAGGCCTTCGTCGCATCCTGCCTATTCGCTGGCGTGTGTCGCCGTGCTTGGTTTTTGCCCCCTTGGGCAGGTAGTTGTCGTCCAGTGTATGGAGGAAGGAAATGATGTCCTGGATGTCCCGGGCAGTGAGCGGCGGCGAATCGCCAACATGGCGGTCGAAGGGCGCGTCAGTGGTGTCCACGTTGCCTTGATAGGCGGCAGGTATGTCGTTATAGAGCTCCAGCTTGCCGCTGGCGTCGTGCGGGTAGATCGTCGCCGGCGCGACGCTGCGCAAATTGTAGAAATCGAGTACCTGCGTCAGGGAGTGATAAACGCCGTTGTGAAAGAACACAGCGCGCTTGTCCACGTTGCGCAAAGTGGGCGTGAGGAACATGCCACAGTATTGCGTTTGACGCGCGAGGTCTTTTCGGAACGGGCCGCAGATGCCGAGATCGTAGTAATGCGAATCCCGGTTGAGCACCAGCGTCGTGTTGCGAGGTACACCCAATGCTTCGTATTGAGTGTCGGTGAACAGTGGAGGCAGGCCATCACGACTCGGCTGGCTGAGGTGGCAGCCGGCACAATTGCCTTTCTTCGGGTCGTTGAAAACGCGCAGCCCGCGCAGTTCCGCCGGTGTCAGTCGCGCCTGTCCTTGCAACCATGCGTCGTACTTGCTGGTGAACGGATGAAACGACGGATCTTCGATCTGAAAGCGGCCGATGGCGAACATGGCCTCGGAAACCAGTTGCTCGGGATCGTTGACAATGCCAGGTCCGAACAACAGGGTGAACGATTGGCGATAGCGGCTGTTCGCCAGTTTGTGTGCTACTTCATCGATGCTGCTGTTCGCCATTTCCACGGGATTGAGCAGAGGCAAATAGGCCTGCCGCTGCAGCGAATCGGCGCGGCCGTCCCAGAACAAGCCGCCTTGCGCCACCATGGCGGGCGCGGCAGGCGCCACGCCGGCTTGCTTGGTTGCGCGCGAAGTGCCGCGCACGGATGAAGCGATTGCGTTGAGGTCGGGTGCCACGTCGTTATCGGCTGCATCCGGCCCAATGCTGAAAGGCGGTTGCCGATACAAATACGCAAGCGAGAGCGGCGGCCGATACCCGGTCTGGTGCAGATCCTTTCCACCCTTTTGCACGGTAAGTGCATTGGGCGGGTTGTAGCCATATGCGGGGCTATGGCAAGAGGAGCACGATTGCCGTCCGGAGACTGACAGCATCGGATCGAAGAACAACGACTTGCCGAGTTGCGCAACCGCGCTCAGCGGGTTGCCCTGGGGCAGTTTCAGATGGACCGGATGCGGATTGATTTCGCTGTTATCGGCAGCATCAGTTTGCGGCTGCGTCGCTTGGTTGAGAAACGCGTAGCTGGTGAGGCAGCTGCACGCACAAGCCACGCCAAGCAGGGCTTTGAATAAATGAAACGGCTTACGCTGTACTTGCGTGCGCGATATGCGGGAGTCCGAAGTCAAAGGCATGTCCGAGGCAATAGCGTGATGGAATGCAATGCGGCCTTGGAAAACATCCCTGCTCCGCGACATGTCGCGGAGCAGGGATAGGCCTCATTCGCCATGTGCTGGGCCGGGATCAGGCCATGATCCGGCACCGAGCCTGACGATCAGGAATGCCAGGGGTCACGCTTGTCGATGATCGGCGTACCCTGGTTCGGATCAAGGAACAACGGCGGCGCCAGGTCGAAGCGGCGACGGTTGAAATCGAACATGTTCATGATGCTGCCAGCGGTGGCATCGCTCGAGCCTTGGCCGATGCGTTCGCCATGTAGCCAATTGTCCTCGATGAAGCGCACCACCGAAGCCTGCGTGATTTGCGTGCCATCCACATAATTGACGCGCGCATAAGGCGAGATCACCAGGAACGGCACGCGCGTACCGGGGCCGCAGCGGCCGTTGACGGTTCCACCATTCACACCCACGCCCTGTTTGGCGCCCGTCGCATTGCAGATGCCCGCACCGTTGAGCTGGTCGGCACCGGTGACCGAACCTTCCTGGGTGGTCGCATCGAAGGATGACGTGGTGGGCGAAGCGTAGCGATGGTCGTACCAGCCGTCCGAGTCGTCATAGGTGATGATGACGGCAGTGCTGTCCCAATCGGGCTGCTTCTGCAGGAAGTTGATGAGTTTCACCACGAACTCCTGCTCGTCAAGCGGATCGGAGTTGCCCGGATGCGCGTCATGCACGGCGGCCGGCTTGATGTAGCTCACCGACGGGAAATTGCCGGACTTGACGGCCTTGATGAAATCTTGCACGTCGTACTCGTGATGCACCGGCGTGGACGAGCTGTCCTTGTCATCGGTATAGCCGATCTCTTCCACCGAGGTCGGGCGTGTATGCGCCGGGTTCGAGGTGGTCGCGTAATACTGGAACCAGTTGTGGTGCGGCGTGTAGTCGGTCGAGGCGGCATTCAATACGCTCGAGAAGGTACTGCGCTTGCAACCAGTGGTACCGTTTTCGTTCACGGCCGTCAGGTCGAATCCGCCCATGAAACCGCCCCAGGTAATGCGGTGGGCATTGAGCAGGTCGCCGATGTTTTTCGACGTCATCGACACCGTGTTGCTGGTCGAGGAGCACGAGTCATAGGCCGGATCGGTATCGCCGATCAAGGTCAGGCCGCCCTGGGTGTCAGGGATGGTCGAGGCCGAGCCAAGTACCACCTTGGCGCCGTTGTTGGTGCCCGATACCACGGCAATCGCGCCCGGTGTCGAAGGACCGTAGGTGTCGGTATAGGCGTTGTCGTCCATGGCGAAGTGCTGCGCATAATTCCACATCGCGGTGACGGTGTTGCCGTCGAAGTAACCCATCACAAGGCCATGCGTGCCGAACGCGCCGGTGGTGGTCACCGTGTTATTACCCGTGTAGGCGGGGAAACGGTCGGCGGCGCCGTTGTCGTACGCGAGCTGCTCTGGCGTGTAGCTGTGGTTCTGGCCCTCGGTGTTGGCCTGGGTGCGGTCAAGGCGGAAGGGATTCACCGCGTTGGCGCCGTTGATGGGGTTGAGCTTGTTCGGGTTGTCGTTCAACAGCGCCGGCGAGAGGCCGTCGACCTGGGGCGTGAAGGGCCTGGCTTTGAACGCTGGTTCGCCCGGAGGATTTGCCGCCACCGGATAAGTGCCGAAGTAATGATCGAACGAACGGTTTTCATCGAAGATCACTACGAGATGCTTGATCGGTGTCGCTGTGGGGAGCCGATCTTGGGGTGAGCGGCCGCCGCCGTGCCACGAGGAATGCGCAGAGGAATCGGAGTTCTGATTCGAGTTTGGATTGACCTGGGCATAGGCGAGCGTGAATCCCATCAAGGCGATCGACGCAGGCAAGATTGCCTTGCGAAACATACGAAGACTGAACATGTGAAAACTCCTGGAGTGGGTACGACGACACAGGGTTGGTACAGCACCCATTTCTGCGGATTCCCCCTTACAACAGGCCAGTGGCCGCGCTGATGGCGCAGCCTTTGGCATGCTCCGAATTGAACCACTCGGATATGAACGTTCCGGGACAGCGGAACATGCGCGGGGCTATCACAAGAAACAGGTCTGGCTTTTCCTGTTAGTTCAGTCACTTCCAGAAAGAAATGGCTGCGGTACGTTGTATCGCAGCCCTTTGACGTCTACCGAACTGGCGAGATGTATCACCGGTATCTTTCATTCTCAGTTGGAGCACGAGGCGAACGAGATGATGCGACCGTTCGAGGTGGTGCCCGCGTAATTACTTAGTGCCGAGTATGGCCAATTGCGCCGCATCAAGGCGAAGCACCGGATAGGCGCCAACGGCTTGCACGCTGTACCAGGGCGAACGTTCGAAGAAAAACGCCAGGCGCGCGCGGCTATCCGCGGCGAACGCCGGATCGTCGTGGAGCTTTTGCTCGAACTCGGCTTTGAGTTTCGGATCCTTCGCCATCATCTCGCGCGCCAGTTTTTCCAGCACGCGTGGCTCGCCGTATTCCTTGGTTTCGAAAATGGCGTTGAGGAAACCCCAGCGCAGCAGGGAATCGGGTGCTTGCGGTTCCAGCAGTTCGATCGCGACATTGGCGGCGCGCTGGTTCATCGGCACGATCACGGAGCCGGCCGGTAGCGTGACTTCCGCAGGCACCGCACGCAATGTGAAGTTGCGTAGCATCAGATGGCCTTCGAAGGGGGTGCTTGACCATTGCGGTTCGTCGAGCTGATACGCCGTGGCATCCACTTCCTTCATCGGATGGCCAATACGGCGATAGGCAATGCCATGTGCATCGAGCTTTTCGATGATCGACGTCCATTCGCCGGGCACGACATACGCAGCGGGCGGTGCAATCGAAAGATCGGGCAGAAGATTGTTCCAGTTGTCGATGCGATACGTTTCCGGTCGTGTCGGGTCGTACTGGATCCAGGCGTCGTTGGAAATGTCGCTATGCGTCTGCGTAAACGCGTAACCCTTCAGCTCGAACGGTGCGGGCGTGGGATCGAGCCTGAAGGTTAGTGGCACTTGCGCCTTGGCATCCTGCATTCGCGCGATGGTGTCGGCATCGGCCTTGGCCGTGGCGGCAAGCAACGCGGCGGGATCGCGGTTGATGTCATCGAGCAACACATGCAACAAGTCGTAGACCGCATAGACGCGTACCGCATACGACTTGAGCATATGCGTTTCGACCAGCAGCGCCGGGCGATTTTGCAGCGCTGCGTAACCGGTCGAGAAGCGCGGCCCGGAGCCGAAATTCTCGATACCCTTGCGCGGATCGCGCCCGTCCCTGAATTCCAGATAGATCGACGCGAGATGACCGTGCTTTTCATACGCCGGCATTGCTTCGTCCACGATGGTCTTGTGCTGCCATGCTGCGACTGCCGGATCGAGCTTGTGCGGATCTTCGGTGTACCAGGTCAGGTCGTACTGGTAGTCGGCGCCGTCGGTGGTGTGCACGTCGACCAGAAAATCCGGCAGCCACGTCTGCCACAGCTTCAGCCACGCCTGCATTTCCGGCGCGTCGGCCTTGATGTAGTCGCGGTTGAGATTGAGATATTGCGCCTGGCCGCGAAAACCCATGCTATCGGGGCCGTTCTGGTTGATGCGGTTGTACGGCGAACTGTTTTCGTGACCGTCGACGCTGAAGACCGGGATGTAGACCAGCACGACGTGATCGAGCAGATGCGGATACTTGCCGGCGACGGCGATGTCGCGCAGAAGCATGAGGCCAGCGTCCTTGCCTTCGATCTCTCCGGGGTGGATGCCTGCCTGCAGCAGCACGATGGGCTTGTGCGCGGCACGCGCCACATCCGGCGTGAACGTGCCGTTGCTGCTGGCAATCACGACCGTCATCGGCAGTCCGCGCGGTGTGATGCCGAATGTTTCCAGCTTGATCTTGTCAGGTGCCGCCTGTTGCAAACGTTGCAGGTAGGCCTGCGTTTGCTCGTAGCTCGGCGTGGTGCGGAAATGCGAGGATTCGGCGGGCGTGGTCCAGTCGGTGTCGTGCGGGCCTGCAGCGTGTGTGCTCATGGCGATGACTCCCAAGAGAATGGACAGCAACACCCGACACTTGGTCATGCACGATCCCCTGGTGCCTCGGACTGCAATGTGGCCGGTGAGGCCGGAATGGTTTCCGGCGCTACGGCGCCGCCGGAAATGATGAAGGCCATGGCTTGATCCATCGTCCAGTCGGTCGGCGTGAGTTCGTCCACCGGTACCACTTCCAGGTAGCCGCCGGTCGGATTGGGCGTTGTGGGAATGTAGACCGCTGCCATGTCGCGGCCAGTGCCTTCCTCTTGCATCACGCGCGTGACAAAACCGACCACCTTCATGCCTTTGCGCGGGAAATCCACCAGCACGACGCGCTGCAGTCCGCTGGGCTTGTTCTGCAAAACGGCCATCAATTTCTTGGTGCCGCCGTAGATCGTCTGCACCAGCGGAATACGTTGCAGCACGGTGTCAAAGGCATGCAACAAACGCTGTCCGATGACGCGTGTGGCGAGAAAACCGATCAGGTACAGCGCGATCAGCGTAAGCAGCAAGGCCAGCGTGTAAGTCATCCAGCTTTGGTTGAGCTGATCGGCTATTTGCGGTTCCCAAAGATTCAAGGCGCTTACCAGTCCGGCAACCAACGGCGCGCCCAATCCGGCGAGCAGGTCGAAGATGAATTTGAAGACCAGCCACGTGATCCATAACGGCATGAAGGTCAGGAGTCCGGTGAAGAGATAACGTTTCAGGCGTAACCGCGGCATGGGGATTCTTGAGGAGTAGGTGGATGGACTTATTGTAGGGGACCGGCACTCACGCCATCAGGATGTGCACTCCGTAAGCAAAAATGACATGTCGCACTTGAGCGGATTTGGCCCTTGGAACACCATGCACCGTTCTGGGCGCTAACAGGGGAAGCGCATGGGTCGTCTGGAAGGCAAAGTGGCGCTCGTAACCGGTGCCGCGCGCGGTATTGGCGAAGCCATCGCGCGCACGTTCGCCGCCGAAGGGGCACTGGTCGTTCTCAGCGATATTCGCGATGCCGAGGGACAGGCCGCGGCGAAAGCCATCGGCCCCGGCGCTTCCTATGCGCATCTGGACGTGCGCATCGAACTCGACTGGAAGCGCGCCATCGTGCAGATCATGCTCGATCATGGCCGGCTCGACATTTTGGTCAACAATGCGGGCGTGACCGGATTTGAAGACGGCATGCGCCTGCACGATCCCGAGCACGCGACGCTGGAGGACTGGCACGCGGTTCATCGCACCAATCTGGACGGTGTTTTCCTGGGTTGCCGGCAGGCGATCCGAGCCATGCGCGAACAAGGTTCGGGATCGATCATCAATATTTCCTCGCGCTCCGGTCTCGTAGGCATTCCCGCCGCTGCCGCGTATGCATCGTCCAAGGCGGCGGTGCGCAATCACACCAAGACGGTGGCCTTGTATTGCGCGGAGCAGGGGCTGGGTATCCGCTGCAACTCGATCCATCCCGCGGCGATCCTTACGCCCATGTGGGAACCGATGCTGGGTCGGGGACCCGAACGCGAAGCGAACATGCGCGCCTGTGTGCATGACACGCCGATGCGCCGTTTCGGTACGCCGGAAGAAGTTGCGGCCATCGCCTTGCTGCTCGCGTCGGACGAGGCGGCCTACATGACTGGCACGGAGCTCAACATCGACGGTGGCATCCTCGCCGGCAGCGCGGCGATGCCGGCATTGGAAAGCTAACGTTCGCGCGGCTTCAGGCGCACGTAGATTTGTTTGCGCACTGTCGCAACCACTTCGCCAGCGGCGGTCTTCAGGGGGATTTCAAACCAGCGAAGTACCTTTTCACCGCCGGCGGCAGCATTGCGTAATTCGTCGATGACGTCAGGTTCGAGCTTGAAGTGTGCGTAGACATCGGCGCGCCCGGGTGCAACGAAGTCGATCGTGCCCGCCTTGTCCCACACGAAGTGATCCTTGCCCAGGTGGTGCAGGATCAGCAGCATCCAGAACGGATCGGCCATCGCGAACAGGTTGCCGCCGAACTGTGTGCGCACGTAATTGCGATTCCAAGGACGCAGCCGCAACACCACACGTGCTTCGGTGTAGTCGTCATCCAGGCTGAGCAGGCGAATGCTGTTGAAGAAAAACGGCGGCCAGACATTCAGCAGACGACGAAAGGTGGACGCGCGCATCGACAAATCCTGGGGAGGGATGCGCGCAGCCTACCATACTCATGCGTATGGACAATGCTTCCGACGTGCGATGGGGGTTTGTGACGTTTAGAACAACAGCGACGCCATTCGCCTGCGATAACGGCCAACGAGTTCGGCGTCCTCGAGCGTATTGAAGGCGGCCAGCAGGCGCTTCTTGGCCTGGCCATCGTTCCAGTCGCGCGCCTTCTCCAGCATCAACAGCCAATGCTCAAGGCCGGCAGCCGGGTCGTTGCCGAGCAGCAGCCGAACGCCGAGAAGATCGTGGGCTTCCCAATCCTTTGGATTCGCCTGCACGCGGTGTTGCAGCGTTTCCAGCGCAGGCGCACCTTCGAGCGAGCGGGAGAGATCTAGCTGATTGCGCAAGCGCACCGCACGCGCATCCGTCGCCAGATTGGCGGGCAGTGCATTGAGCTCGGCTTCCGCCGCCGAAGCGCGGCCGGCCTGCGCCAACGCAATCGCCAGGTCGAGCTTGAGTTCGGGACGATCCGGTTCGGCGGCGATCGCCTGCTGAAGGCGATTGATGGCCTGTTCGGGCGTTTCCGGCGCAGCTTCCTCGAACACTTCCTCCACATCGCCGTCCACGGGTTGCAGGTGGCGTGAAAGAAACTCGCGCAGCTGACCCTCGGGCAAGGCGCCTGCGAAGCCATCCAGAATCTGGCCGTCTTTCACCAGCATCACGGTGGGAATGCTGCGGATGCCGAAAACGCCCGCCAGCTCCTGGTTCTTGTCCACGTCCACCTTGCCCAGGCGGAAGGCGCCGTTGTACTCGGTGGCCAGTTTTTCCAGCAAGGGTCCCAGCGATTTGCAGGGGCCACACCAGGTCGCCCAGAAATCCACCAAGACCGGGGTCTTGAGCGACGCCTGCAGCACCTCTGCTTCGAAGTTGTTCTGATCTACATCGAAAATGTGCGAGGTGACGGTGGCGTTCACAAAGGGGCTCCCTAGGATGATCCCCAACCAAATCGGGGCACAGCCGAGCATATCAAGGGATGTTCTGATCCACTCTTCGCAGGCGGCATGATGTCCAGAAGGCTCGCAGGGTGTGTTGCGCGGCGCCGGGAAGACTGGCCGTCTTGCCAAGCCGCGCGGCGCAGCTTGCGGGCCTTCTGGACATCACCCCATCACTTAAATTCAGCACGTTGGGGCCAGTCCTGTCTGTCCGCATGCCTTCCTCGCTCCTCAGAGCCGGGCACATCCATGTGCCCTCCCCGCGTGCGGCCCGCCGTCTCGACAGACGGCCAGTCTGCCTTCGCCGACGGTCCTGCGGCCTGCGAACAGACAGGACTGGTGACGCCTGCGAAGAATGGATCAGAGCATCCCGCAGGCACTGCCATTGCGGATTTGCGAGAATCGGCGGCATGAGCCAACCGCTGACCAGCACCGAGCACACTCAGAAAGCGTTCACGTCGACGCTGCAGATCTGCGAGCATTGCGACACGGTTTATCGTCGCCGTGCCCTGGTGCGCGGCGAAGTGGCCCGCTGCCAGCGTTGCGGTGCCGTGCTGGAGCGGCACCAGCGACTGAGCCTCGACACGATGTTCGCGCTGGTGCTCACGGTCATGGTGGTTTTCGTGCAGGCCAATGTCTGGCCGATCATCACGCTGGGACTTAACGGTACGCAGATACACGCCACCCTGTGGGGCATCATCATCATGATGTGGGAGCGGCAGTCGCAGGTCGTGGCTGCGTTGGCCGCCGCCACGCTGTTCTTCTTCCCGCTCCTGAAAATGGCCCTGGTCGGATGGCTGCTTGCTTACGGACGACGCGGGCGGCGCGCGCCCGGCTTCACCAGACTGATGGTCGTGCTGCACTACATCGCACCATGGACGATGAGCGAAGTGTTCGTGCTCGGCATTCTGGTGTCGATCGTCAAGGCGCAACTGTATTTCGACGTCACCGCCGACGCGGGGGCCTTCGCGTATGCGGCGTTGGCGGTGCTGATCACCATCTTTTCCGGCATCGATCTGCGTCAGCTGTGGGACAAGATTCCGGAGTCCACGCCATGAGTGCGTTACCACGCGCGCACGAACTCGGTGTGATCGGCTGCCATGTATGCGGCCTGGTTTGCCGCGACACCGGCGTGCAGGGCGCGGCCTGTCCGCGCTGCGGCTCCGCACTGCATCGGCGCATGCCGGGCAGCCGCGCGCGAACATGGGCGTTGCTGATCGCCGCGTTCATTCTTTACATTCCGGCCAACTTCCTGCCGATCATGCGCACGGTCAGTCTGGGCGATGTCGACGACAACACCATCCTCACCGGCGTGGTGGAATTGTGGGTGAAGGGTTCGCCGGACCTTGCCATCATCGTATTCACGGCCAGCATCGTGGTTCCGATGATGAAGTTTCTGGTCATGGTGACCTTGCTGCTGAGCGTGCACCGCGGTACCAACTGGGCACGCACGCAGCGTGCGAAGCTCTACCGGCTGGTGGAGTTCATCGGTTATTGGTCCATGCTGGACGTATTCGTGGTGTCGCTGCTTACGGCGCTGGTGCAATTCGGCTTCTTCAGCGAAGTCGAGCCGCTGCCCGGGGTGGTTTATTTCGGCCTGACCGTGATACTTACCATGCTGGCGGCCATGAGTTTCGACCAGCGCATGATCTGGGATTGCAAGGACGAAGATGACTGACGAAACCAAACCAAGTATCCAGGGCGATCTGCCTGAACCGGTGGTGCGGCGTCGTCGCGTCAACGTATCGCTGATCTGGCTGGTGCCCATCGTCGCGGCACTGGTGGGTCTGTCGCTGGTGATCAATGCCTGGGTACAGCGCGGTCCGGTCATCTACATCAGCTTCCAGACGGCGCAGGGTCTGGAGCCCGGAAAGACCGTGGTGAAATACAAGGACGTGGTCATCGGCAAGGTGACCACCATCCGTCTGACGTCCGATCATCGCAAGGTCATCGTCAAAGTCGATCTGGAAAAGAGTGCCTCCGGCATCGCGGTGTCGGATTCGCGCTTCTGGGTCGTGCGTCCGCGCATCGGGCTGGGCGGCATCTCGGGTATCGATACGCTGCTGTCGGGTTCCTTCATCGGCGTGGACGTGGGCGACTCTGCCCAGCCGCAAACCGAATTCACCGGCCTGGAAAATCCTCCGTCGGTGACGCACGACGCGGAAGGGAAGAGCTTTATCTTGAATTCCACCGATCTTGGTTCGCTCGACATCGGCTCGCCGGTGTATTTCCGGCGCATCCAGGTTGGCCGTGTCGCGTCCTACCGGCTCAATGACGATGGCAAGGGTGTATCGATGCAGATTTTCGTCGAGAACCCGTACGATAAATTCGTCACCAACGATTCGCGTTTCTGGAATGCCAGCGGCGTGGACGTATCGCTGAGCGCCGAGGGCCTGAAACTCAACACGCAATCGCTGGCAACCGTGCTGGCGGGCGGCGTGGCGTTCCTGGATGCGCCGGGTCCGCATCCGAGCACGACGCCCGCGGCCGAGAACGCGAGTTTCACGTTGTTCGATACCCAGGACAAAGCGATGGCACCGCCCGATGGCGAGCCGCATTACATCCGCATGCGCTTCGATCAGCCGCTACGCGGCCTGACCGTGAATGCGCCGGTCGAATTCCTCGGCATCAGCATCGGCAACGTCGTGTCGATCCGCATGGATTACGACGAGAAGACTGGGCGCTTCCCGATCTACGTCGGTGCGGTGATATATCCCGATCGCCTCGGCAAAGCGCATGAAAAACTGGTCGCGCTGGCTAAATCGAAGGGCGACAACGACGATATTTCGCACATGATAGGTACGCTGGTCGCGCATGGTCTGCGCGCGCAGGCGAAGATCGGCAACCTGCTCACCGGCCAGTTGTTCATCTCGCTCGAATTCCTGCCGAACGCGCCGAAGGCCGCTTACGATCCCAACGTGCGGCCGCTCGAAATTCCCACGGCGCCCGGCAACTTCGACAAGCTGCAGGAACAGCTGGCGGAGATTGTCGACAAGATCCAGAAGATCCCGTTCGACAGCATCGGCAACAATCTCAACAGCACACTGGCCGAGCTCGACAAGACGCTCAAGCAGGTCAATGGCCAGGTGCTGCCGGAGTTCCAGAACACGCTCAAGGGCGCGAACCGGACCTTCGGCGTGGCGGACAATGCCTTGTCCCCCGATTCGCAACTGCAGCAGAACCTCGGCAGCACGCTTGAAGAGTTGCAGCGGATGGCGCGCTCGTTGCGCGCGCTCACCGATTACCTGAGTGCGCATCCCAGCGCGCTGATCCGTGGTCGCGGTGTCGACGCGCAGCCGGCGAATGCCAACCAGGCACCCAGTGCCGCACCCGCCGCCAAGCCTCAGCAAGGGAGCAAGCCATGATTCGTGTGCGACAGCTGATGACGGCGCTAGTTGCGGCGATGCTGGCAGCCTGCTCCTCCGCGCCGGTGCATTACTACACACTGGTCTCCGCGCCGGACAGCACCGAGACCGAAAACGGCATGCCTCCCGCACAGTTCCAGTTCGAGTTGCTGCCGATCGGCATTCCGGCGCAGGACGACGTGCCGCAGCTGGTGGTGCGCCAGGGCGGGCAGGCGGTGAATCTGCTCAACGGCGAGCGCTGGATTGCCCCGTTGGCCGATGAAGTTCGCAACGCGCTGTCGGTGGATCTGTCGCGTAGGCTTCATGCGCAGGACATC
Source organism: Dyella psychrodurans (assembly GCF_003363265.1). GTDB lineage: Bacteria > Pseudomonadota > Gammaproteobacteria > Xanthomonadales > Rhodanobacteraceae > Dyella_B > Dyella_B psychrodurans. Next base: position 505,187 of record NZ_QRBF01000002.1, read on the forward strand.
CGCGGCGGCTTGCCGGTCGACGGCAAGCCGGTGCTGCGCATCAAGGTCGATATAAACCGCTTCGATTCCTCGCCGGGCAACTATGCACTGGTCGAGGCCACCTGGACGATTCGTCCGCTCAAGGCCGACGTCGTACTGACCTGCACCAGCCGGATCAACCAGAACGTCGGGCAGGGATACGAAGGCCTGGTGGCCGGCCATCAGCAGGCGCTGGGCGAACTGGCCGACCAGATCGCCAGCGTGGCGCCGTCGCTGGCGGCAGGCTCCGTGCCGGCGTGTCCGGTGCGCTGAGACGCCCGGACAAGGCTGGCGGCGACCCGTCGCCAGCCCAAGTTTCAGCCCATTTCTGCTAGTCTGCCGCGTTCAGTGCAGCGCATGGCGATGGACGCCCCGCGCTGTCGAAAACGCATAACGGCAGCGGATCATGCAGGACATTCAAGACCAGGGCTCCCACAACGAATACAACCCGCAGGCGGTGGAATCCGCCGCGCAGCAGTATTGGAACGCGCAGCGCGCGTACGAGGTGAAGGAGGATCCCTCCCGCGCCAAGTTCTACTGCCTTGCGATGTTGCCGTACCCCTCCGGCGCCCTGCACATGGGCCACGTGCGCAACTACACCATCGCCGACGTCATCAGCCGCTACCAGCGCATGAACGGCAAGAACGTGCTGCAGCCGATGGGCTGGGACGCCTTCGGCCTGCCGGCGGAAAACGCCGCGATCAAGAACAACACGGCCCCGGCCAAGTGGACGTACAAGAACATCGACCATATGCGCGACCAGCTCAAGTCGCTGGGCTACGCCATCGACTGGTCGCGCGAATTCGCCACCTGCCGCCCGGAGTACTACCGCTGGGAACAGCTGATGTTCACCCGGCTGATGAAAAAGGGCCTGGCGTACCGCAAGAACGCGGTGGTGAACTGGGACCCGGTCGACCAGACCGTGCTGGCGAACGAGCAGGTGATCGACGGACGCGGCTGGCGCTCCGGCGCGCTGGTCGAGAAGCGCGAGATCCCGCAGTGGTTCCTCAAGATCACCGACTACGCGCAGGAATTGCTCGAAGGTCTCGACACGTTGCCGGGCTGGCCCGATGCGGTGAAGACCATGCAGCGCAACTGGATTGGTCGCAGCGAAGGTCTCGAGATTCACTTCGACGTGGAAAACGAAGCCGAACAGCTCACCGTGTTCACCACGCGCCCAGACACCTTGATGGGCGTCACCTTCGTGTCGATCGCCGGCGAGCATCCGCTGGCGCTGAAGGCGGCCCGGAGCGACCCGAAGCTCGCGGCATTCCTGGATGAACTCAAGCATGGCGGCATCAGCGAAGCCGAGCTGGAAACACAGGAAAAGCGCGGCATGTCCACCGGCTTGTTCGCGATCCACCCGATCAGCGGCGAAAAGCTGCCGGTGTGGGTGGCCAACTTCGTACTGATGGGCTACGGCACTGGCGCGGTGATGGCGGTGCCTGGTCACGACGAGCGCGATTTCGAGTTCGCGCATAAATACACATTGCCGATCAAGCAGGTGATCGCGGTCGAAGGCGCCGATACCGACTACGATCCGCAGCACTGGAAGGACTGGTATTCGGACAAGACCCGCGCCGATATGCGCGTGGTCAATTCGGGCGATCTCGATGGCAAGAATTATCGCGATGCGTTCGAATTCCTGGCCAAAAAGCTGGAAGACGAAGGCAAGGGTCTGCGCCGCGTCAACTGGCGCCTGCGCGATTGGGGCGTAAGCCGCCAGCGCTATTGGGGCTGCCCGATTCCGGTGATCTACTGCCCCAAGTGCGACGCGGTGCCGGTACCGGAAGATCAGCTTCCCGTGGTGCTGCCCGAAGACGTTGCGTTCTCCGGCGTGCAGTCGCCGATCAAGGCCAATCCCGCATGGCGCAAGACCACCTGTCCGCACTGCGGCGGTCCGGCGGAGCGCGAAACGGATACCTTCGACACCTTCATGGAGTCGAGCTGGTACTACGCGCGCTACACCAGTCCCGGTGCGAACGGTCAGGTCGACGAGCGCGCCAACTACTGGCTGCCCGTGGATCAGTACATCGGCGGTATCGAGCACGCGATCCTGCATCTTTTGTACTTCCGCTTCTATCACAAGCTCATGCGCGACGCGGGGCTGGTGAAGTCGGATGAGCCGGCCACCAATCTGCTGTGCCAGGGCATGGTGATTGCCGAAACGTTCTATCGCGAAAACGCCGACGGTTCGAAGGATTGGATCAATCCCGCCGATGTCGAAATCCATCGCGATGAAAAAGCGCGCGTGGTCGGCGCAGTGCTGAAGGCCGACGGCAAGCCGGTGCTGATCGGCGGCACCGAAAAGATGTCCAAGTCCAAGAACAACGGCGTCGATCCGCAAACGATGGTGGAAAAGTTCGGCGCGGACACCGTGCGGCTGTTCTCCATGTTCGCGGCGCCGCCGGAACAGTCGCTGGAATGGAGCGAGGCCGGCGTGGAAGGCATGGCGCGTTTCCTGCGCCGCTTCTGGCGCGAAGTCACCACGCATGTCGGTCAGCCCGATCATCCGGAGGTCGATCCGTCGGCGCTGGATGCCGCGCAGAAAACGCTGCGTCGCCAGGTGCACGAAACCATCCAGAAGGTCAGCGACGATTTCGGTCGGCGCCATGCCTTCAATACGGCCATTGCGTCGTTGATGGAATTGCTCAATGCACTGAACAAGTTCAATGATCAGAGCGATCAGGGTCGAGCGGTGCGCCACGAGGCGCTGGAAACGATGGTGCTGCTGCTCAATCCGGTCGTGCCGCACGTCAGTCATGCGTTGTGGCAGGCGCTGGGCCATACGCAGACCGTGGTGGACGATCAGCCCTGGCCGACGGTCGACACCCAGGCACTGGTGCGCGACTCGCTGACCCTGGCTGTTCAGGTCAATGGCAAGCTGCGCGGTACCATCGAAGTGGCCGCCAACGCCTCGAAGGAAGAAGCCGAGGCGCTGGCGCGGGCCCACCCGCAGGTGGCCGCCTTCCTGGAAGGGCAGTCCGTGCGCAAAGTGATCGTGGTGCCGGGTAAGATCGTCAATATCGTCGCAGGATGACTTCATGAACCGCACGCTGAAAATCGTCTCGCTGCTACCCTTGCTCGCGCTCGCGGCCTGTGGGTTCCACCTGCGCGGAAGCGCCGCGTTGCCGCAGGGCATGGAGCGCGTGCATCTCACCGTCGGCGGCGGCGGCGATTTTCAACGCAAGATGGCGCGCGCCTTGCTGGCGTCCAACGTAACTCTCGAGGACAAGAGCGGTCCCGACGTAGCCGAGCTGCATGTGCCGGCGCAGAACTTCACCATGCAGATCCTGACGGTCAACGGTGCCGCACAGGTGACGGAGTTCGCCGTGCATTACCACGTCGTATTCACTGCTACCGACGCCAATGGCAAGACGATCGTACCGATCCAAACCATCGATCTGCAGCGTGAATTCAGTTACGATTCCGGCCAACCCGTCGGTACGGCGGCTCAGGTGGAGCAGATTCAGGCCAGCCTGATCGACGACTCCGTCCAGGCCTTGCTGTTCCGTCTGCAGGCGGTCGCAAGACATGGCGAGGAAGCCGCCACCAAGGCGGTGGGAACGCTGCCGGCTTCGGCAAGTACCACCCCGGAACCGCCGCAATATTCCCCATCCGTTAACTGACGTCGCATGCCTCTCAACAACGCGCAGTGGCAGAAGGCGCTGGCTTCAAACAGCCTGAGCCCGGTGTACTTGCTCGCCGGAGAGGAGTTGCTGGTTCTGGAAGCGGCCGATGCATTGCGGGCGCATGCGCGCAAGCTCGGCTACACCGAGCGCGACGTGCTCGATGTCGGCGCGCATTTCGATTGGGACGAACTCGCTCGCGCAGCGGCAGGCATGTCGCTCTTTGCCAGTCGCCGCCTGCTCGATCTGCGTTTGCCGACCGGCCGCCCGGGCACCGAGGGCGCGAAGGCCATCGTCGAGTTCTGCGCGAATCCGCCGCCCGATGTGAGCCTGGTGATTACCGCCGTCGAGTGGAGCAACAAGCACGAAGGCGCATGGACCAAACAGGTCGACAGCGCCGGTGCAATGGTGGTGTTCAACGCGCCGCGACCGAACGAATGGGAATCGTGGATCGGTGCGCGACTGGCTTCGCGCGGACTCGCCGCCACCAATGAGGCCATCGCTCTGCTCGCCGAGCGCGTGGAAGGCAATCTGCTCGCCGCCGCGCAGGAAATCGACAAGCTCGTGGTGCTGCATGGGCAGGGCAAGATCGATGCCGCCGAAATGGAACATCTGGTCGCCGACAGTGCCCGTTACGATGCCTTCAAGCTGACCGACGCCGCACTGGGCGGCGATGGCGCTCGCGCGTTGCGCATTCTCGATGGCCTGCATGCCGAGGGCGACGAGCTGATCGCCTTGATGGGCTGGGTCGTCAATCAGCTGCAACTGGCCATGCGTCTGGCCAATGCGCACGACTTCGGCGCCCAGGCGCGTGCGGAGCGTTTGTGGCCGGCGCGCGAACAGCTGTTCCGCAAGGCATTGCGCCGTGCGCCGCGCGAGCACTGGATGCAGTGCCTGGCCCGCGCGGCGCGTATCGATCGCATGGCCAAGGGGCGCGAGGCCGGCGACGCATGGCTTGAAACGCAGCGGTTGATCGCTGCGATCGCCGAACCAAGAGCCGCGCAGGCATTAACATGAGCCCGTTCACTTGCTTTTCTCCCTCTCTCCTTCGAGGTAGAGGGCTGGGGTGAGGGAACATTCTTGCGAACACGTTTTGTAAATGCCTTTTTTCAGCGGCACAACGCTACGGCGTATAGCCCGTCGCAAGCGCAGCCCCTCACCCCAACCCTCTCCCCTCCTTGATCAAAGATGGGGGAGAGGGAGTAAAGCAGGCAGGACTCGATCTCCATGAAACCGCTCGCACTCTTCGGCGGCACCTTCGATCCGATTCACCTCGGCCACCTCAGTGTCGCCTGGGAAGCCTCCGAACTGCTCGATGCCGAAGTGCGGCTGATGCCGGCCAGCGTTCCGCCGCATCGTTCGTCGCCGACGGCGAGCGCGGAGCAGCGCGTGGAAATGCTCCGCGCTGCATTGCGCGGACAGTCAAGGCTGTTGCTGGATACGCGCGAACTCGATCGCAGCGGTCCGTCCTACACCATCGATACCTTGCACGAATTCCGGCAGGAGTTCGGTGCGCGCCCGTTGGTGCTGCTGCTCGGCGCGGATGCGTTCGCCGGTTTGCGCAGCTGGCATCGCTGGCGCGAATTGTTCGATGTCACGCACATCGGCGTGCTCAATCGCCCAGGCGTCGATGCCTGCGTGCCGGGGGAATTGGAGCGCGCCGTGGCGCCGCGGCGCACTGACGATCCCGCAGTGATTGGTGCGCAGCCCGCTGGCCGCGTCATTGAGTTGGCGGTGACACCCTTGGAAATTTCCGCCACACGCATTCGCGAACTGCTGGCTGCAGGGCGCGATCCGCGTTACCTGCTGCCAGCGGGTTTGTTCGACGATCCCGCGCTGCTTGCACCCTACCGCGAAACGTCATTGCACTGACGGGATGTTCAGCTGACCCGGTACGCCACGAAGCGCATCGCCACCGAGTTCATGCAATAACGCAAGCCGGTCGGCGGCGGACCGTCGTCGAACACATGTCCCAGATGGCTGTCGCAACCGGCGCAGCTGACGGCGGTGCGGACCATGCCGAAACTGTTGTCCGTCGATTCGATGACGTTCTTCTTGGCGATCGGCTGCCAGAAGCTAGGCCAGCCCGTGCCGGAATCGAATTGGGTGGCTCCATCAAACAGCGCGGTGTCGCAACCGGCGCAGCGATAAAGGCCTTTGCTGTTGGGTTTTTCGTGCGGACCGCTGAACGCCATCTCGGTGCCCGCACGACGCATCACATCGAACGCCGCGTCGGAGAGACGCTGATGCCACTGCGCATCCGTCAACACCAGTTTGGGCACATAGCACGGCCCCAGGTGGTGGCCGTCGTCATCGGCAAAACATTCCAGCAGGACCTGCGATGCGGTGCCTGCGGCCGGCGCTGCCGCCATGGCTTCATGGCCGCCGGAACCAAGCAGGCGCAACGCGGCGACGCCGCTCAGTGCCAATGCCGTGCCGCCGCCGAGCGCGGTCAGCAGAAATCGACGGCGGTCCATCGTCTTGCTATCGATGGTGGATGTCATGGGGATCTCCATTGCGGAACTCATGAAGGCGTGCTCAACCGAATGTGAAGGCATAGGCGCGCACATCAGGATCGAGGAAGGTGATTTCGAACACGCGCTCGCCAGTGCCGTGCGCCTGGCGCACCAGCTGATAGAGGCGTTGTCCGGTGATCGTGCCGTTGCCGTCGGCGTCGGTGTCCGCGCCGTGATCGGCACCCGGAGCCTTGCCATCGAGCGTGACGCGGAAGCGAATCGGCTTGCCGTCCTTGCCTGGACCAAGCACAAGATGCAGATCGCGCCCACGGAAGCGATAGACGATGCCGCCATTGGGCGCATCGAGCGTGGCGCGTTGTTCGCCGACCGTCCAATGGCCGTCGAAGGCCCATTGATTGATCAGCAACGTGGCGGGCGCGTTGTAGTGCCAGCTTTCGTCATGCGCGATCTGACCGCCCGCAAAGTTTTCGCCGCGCGCGTAGCCCACGTAGGTCTCCGGCGAGCGTGTCATGTCGCTGGAGCTGGCCGCTTCCGCACCGGATGCGTCGGGTTGCACATAGCCGCCCGGCAGGTTCTTGTAGCCTGCATCGCTCAGCATGCGGCGAATCGTGTCTTCACTGCCGGCGTAGTCGCCCTCGCCGAAGTGATGAGCGCGAATCTGTCCTTTGGTGTCGATGAAGTAGTGCGCGGGCCAATACTCGTTGTTGAAGCCCTGCCAGATGGCGTAGTCGTTATCCATCGCCACCGGATACGTGATGCCGAAATCTTTGACGGCTTTTGCCACGTTGGCAGGGTCTTTCTCGAACGCGAATTCCGGTGAGTGCACGCCGATCACCACCAGGCCGCGATCGCGGTACTTCTGCGCCCATGCATTCACGTAGGGCAGCGAGCGGATGCAGTTGATGCAGGAGTAGGTCCAGAAATCGACCAGCACGACCTTGCCGCGCAAGGATTCGGGCGAGAGCGGCGCGCTGTTGAACCATTGGGTGGCACCGGCGAGCGACGGAAATTCACCTTCAACGGGGAGTGCCTCACCGGCTTTGGGAGCAGGTGCTGCGTTGACGGATGCGGGGCGTACCGCGTCGATCAGCTTCTGTTCGATACCGCTGGTGCTGGCCAGCGATACGCGGGTCAGCAAACCAGTGTCCACACCCAGCGCGATGACCGCCACACCACACAACACCAATGCGCCGAGTGCGCGGCGAATCCACTCGCCGGCGCCCAGCGAGCGCTTCATCGCGGAAAACACCTTGCCGCCCACCACCAGCGCGAGCGCCAGCGAAACGGCAGCGCCCATCGCGTAAGTCAGCAACAGCAGCGTCGTTTGCACACTGGCGCCTTTCAGCGCGGCACCGGTCAAAAGCAGGCCGAGAATCGGTCCCGCGCAGGGCGCCCACAGCAATCCGGTCGCGACGCCCAAGCCTGCGGCGGACCACGGCGAGTCAGGCTTCGCATCGGAATGTTCGGAAAGGCGATTGCCGAGTGTCACGAACGGCCGGCTGGCCCATTCGGCGACATGCGAAGAGAGCAGGGTGACACCAAGCACCGCCAGCACGATCAGCGCGACATAGCGCCCGATCTGGTTGGCATGGACCGCCCAGCCGCCGCCGACCGCCGCCAGCGTGGCCACCAGTGCGAAGGTGAGCGCCATGCCGATCAACATCGGCAGGCCGTTGCGCGCGAACGGTCGATCCGCACGCGCGAACACGAACGGCAGGACCGGCAGGATGCACGGACTGAGGATGGTCAGTACACCGCCCAGGAAGGCGAGGATCAGCAGGATCATGAATCGGCTCGTTGATTCCGGTTGGAATGCATTGCTGCAGATGTATTCGTCGCAAGCTGCGCCGTGGTTACGCATCGTGCGCGAGGTAACCGCCGGCTCATATGAAGCGAATGGCGTTCTGTAGAGCGATGGTGGATCGATGATGGCGCAAACCCTGACCTTGAGCACCTTGACCTTTGATGGCGCGTGGGTACTACTACGCCAGCCCATGCTCCGGGTTCCGGGTGTCGACAAGTTCGTGCCAACTGAATCGATCAGCGCCAGCGATCAAGCCGACCGCCAACGGTCGGCGTGGATGGCTGCTGCGCAGTCGGGCGATCAGCGCGCGTATACGCGCCTGCTGGGCGATTCCGTCGCGCTGATCCGCGCGGTGGCGCGGCGGCAGGGCGTGCCGGTCGATGCGCTGGACGATGTGGTGCAGGAAACACTGTTGACCGTGCATCGCGTTCGTCACACGTTTGATCCGTCGCGTTCTTACGACGCCTGGTTGTCGGCCATTGCCAGCCGGCGCGCGGTCGATGCGCTGCGCAGCCACGGCCGCCGCGACCGGCGCGAGGTGCGCGACGAGCTGGCGATCGATCAACATGCGGACCGCGACGACGCCAGTACGGGTGCCGAGCGCGAGCAGGAAGCGCAGCGCTTGCGCAAAGCGATCGAGACTCTGCCGCCCGGCCAGCGCGAGGCGGTCGAGCAGCTCGGTCTGAAAGAGCGCTCGCTGGCCGAGGCGGCCGAACAGACCGGTCGCAATACCGGCGCCTTGAAAGTGAATCTGCATCGCGCGCTGAAGTCGCTGCGCGATCGCCTGCATGGAGAATCCTGACCCCGATGTCCGACGCACCACGCCATGATGCCCTGATCGACGCGCTCGGCGAGGAGCTGACGCCCGTACGGCGTCTGCCGCCGCCGTGGCTGCGGACGCTCGGCTGGCTGGCCGTGGTGGCGGTCATGGCGGCGGTGCTGTTCTGGCGCTACGGTGCCGACACCATGCTGCACCGCTGGCATGCAGCGCCGGACCTCGGCCTGGCGGCGTTCGGCGCCGTGACCACGGCGATCACCGCCGCGTTGGCGGCCTTTGCGCTGTCGGTGCCTGGGCGTTCCACCCGCTGGGCCTGGCTGCCGGTACCCAGTGCCGTGCTCTGGATCGGAGCCAGCGGGCTCGGATGCCTGCGCGCCCACATTCCCGGCATGGCTGTGCTCGACATGCGGGAAGCCAATCACTGCCTGATCTTCATCGTGAGTTTCTCGATCCCGCTCTCCGGCCTGCTGATCTGGCTGTTGCGGAGGGCCTGTCCGCTCCGTCCGGTGCTGACGGCGGTTGTCGTCGGCCTTGCCAGCGCCGCCGCCTCGGCCAGCCTGCTGGAGATCTGCCATAACGTCGACGCCGCGGCGTCCGACCTGGTGATGCACGCGCTTGCCGTCGCCATCGTGGTGACAGCCAACCTGGTCATGGGCGGAAGGCTGCTGTCGAGGGCCTGAACCGAATGGCTGCTGTCACGCGTTGCAGGATCGTGACACTGGGGTCCCGCAACCTGGAAAAACCGCACGGTGTCGAGTTTTCGCTTGACGTGCCGTCACGTTCGGGCGGATATACTGTACTTGCGCCATCCCGCGCAGCCGATACGCCGCGAGGCCCCAACTCTTGACCACCACCCGCAATAACAAGGCCGTCAACACGGCCACCCTGCGCAAGACCGTCATCGCCGCACTTGAAGACCTCAAGGCCAAGGACATCCGGGAAATTGATGTCCGCGGCAAGACCTCCATCGCCGACCTGCTCGTGATTGCTTCCGGCACCTCGGCACGCCACGTCAAATCCATCGCCGACGAAGTGGTCAGGTTCGCCAAAAAGGCGGGCGTGATGCCGCTGGGTGTCGAAGGCGAGCAGGAAGCGGAGTGGGTGCTGGTGGATCTGGGCGACGTCATCGTGCACGTGATGCTGCCGCGCATTCGCGAGTTCTACGGCCTTGAACGTTTGTGGACCGTTGGCGATCGCGATGAGCGGGGCGAAGCCGCCCTGGCGAGTTAAAAAACTCCGGCATGCGTGCTCGCCTCATCGCCATCGGCGAACGCATGCCCGCATGGGTTGCAGAAGGTTTTGCCGAATACCGTAAACGGCTCTCCCACGATTTGCCTCTCGAATTGGTCGAACTGAAGCCCGGCGCACGCGGCAAAGGCCGCGACGATGCGCGCGCGATGCAAGAAGAAGGCGCGGCGATACTCGCTGCGTTGCCACGCGATACACACGTCATCGCACTCGATGGCCGCGGCAAGACCTGGTCCAGTGAAGAGCTGGCCGAACAGTTGGCCAAATGGCGCATGGCAGGGCGCGATCTCGCCTTTCTCATAGGCGGACCGGATGGCCACTCGGCCGAAGTTTTGGCGCGCGCCGATCAAAAGTGGTCATTGGGCCCGCTTACGTTGCCGCATATGCTGGTTCGGTTGGTGCTCGCCGAGCAGCTTTATCGCGCCACGACTTTGCTCGCCGGGCATCCCTACCATCGCGCCTGAGAGCCCGTGAGCGAAAACTCCGGCGCGGGCGCGCGTCGCTTTCTCGCAACCGGAGTGGGTATGTCTTTCCAGATTCGCCAGGCTACCGTCCATGATCTGGACGTGTTGGTGCCATTGTTCGACGGGTATCGGCAGTTTTACATGCAGCCTTCCGATCCAGCGCTTGCACGTGCGTTTCTTTCCGAGCGCTTTGCGCATCACCAATCGTTGATGCTTATCGCTTGCGACGATCAGGGTAACGGTCTCGGATTCACCCAGCTTTATCCGCTTTTTTCGTCGGTGCGTGCTGTGCGCATTTATCTCCTCAACGACCTGTTCGTTGCGCCGGACGCGCGTCGACGTGGTGTTGCAAGCGCCTTGCTGGAGGCATCGGCAGAGCATGCGCGCGCGCTGGGCGCGGCAAGTCTCTTGTTATCGACAGCGATCGATAACGCGCCTGCCCAGGCACTTTACGAATCGCTCGGCTGGCGTCGCGACCCAGGCTTTTGCGAATACAGGCTGGTGCTTTAGTTTTTTTGCGCAGGCGCCAACAGTATCGGGATACATGCCCTGCAACGTGGGTGCTGGGCGTGTATCGAGATCGACTTCGACCGCTATGTGCGTAAGCCGCTATGCTCTGGCGTTCGATTCCGTTTTGGGGATGGCACATGCTTTATCTGGCATCGCAGTCGCCGCGTCGCCGTGAACTTCTTGGGCAGATCGGCGCGGTGTTTTCCGCGTTGGACGTGGACATTCCCGAGCAGCGCGAGGTGGGGGAGTCACCGCAGGAGTACGTTCATCGTGTTGCGCGCGAGAAGGCGCGAGCGGGTCTTGCGGGGCTGGGTAACGATGAGCGCGACCACGCTGTCGTGCTGGGAGCGGACACCGAAGTGGTTCTGGACGGCGATGTCTTCGGCAAACCACGCGACGCGGCCGACGCGGCAGCCATGCTGCAACGTTTGAGCGGACGCACACATGAAGTCATTTCAGCCGTATGGCTGGTTCGTGCCAATCAGGAGCGGGGCGATGCATGCGTGTCGCGCGTGCGCTTCGCCGTTCTCGACGAAGTGGCGATCCAAGCCTATGTGGCCAGCAAGGAGCCTTTCGGCAAGGCGGGCGCGTATGCCATTCAAGGCCGCGGCGCCACCTTGATTGAGCATCTGGAAGGCAGTTATTCGGGCGTGATGGGCTTGCCGCTGTTCGAAACGGCTTGCCTGCTGCGCAAATTCGGCATCTACGACGGCAAATCCGCTTAAGAATCGGCAGTCGTCGTAGCGAGCAACGCGATCAGCGCAAACAGGTTATAGATGCCGTGCGCAATGATCGCCGGCCACAGGGACGCCGATTTCAGTCGCAACCAGCACAGCACGGCGGCAAGCAGGATCAGGTTTGGCAGGGCGTACCATTGGAAGTCCAGGCCACCCAGGTGCACCACGCCAAACAGCACTGCGCAGATGGCGACGGACATGCCGGTGGAAAGGCGATGCATGAGTGCGGAGAGCAGTACGCCGCGAAACATCAGTTCTTCTATCAGCGGTCCCACCGTGACGATCACGATGCCCAGCGGCAGACGCAGATTCCACGAAGCATGGCGACTGATGTCCTCGACGTTTTGGGATAACGCATGCCCGTGAGCCGCCAGCTGCGTGAGCAGTCCGCCAAGTGGCGGCATCATCACGCCGATCAGCAAGGCCAGGATGTACCAAGACGCCGATCTGGCCCCCGTGAATCCAAAGCCCGGCGGTCGTGACAGCATCCATAGCGCAGGCCAGCGGCGATGCACGAAACCAAGCATGACCAGCGCGATGAGCGGCAACGCCACGATCATCAGCAATGCATTGCTGTCGGGTCGTTGCAATAGCGTCATGACATGCTGATGCACTTGGGCGCGCGATAGATCCGGATGACGATATCGCTCGAAGACACCGGTCAGAAAACTGACCAGCGCACCGGCTGTCGCTTGCAGAACGAAATAAAGCACCACCAGGCCCAGCGCATACATCACGCCGGGCGCGCGCTCCGACACGGCGGTGGAAGCGGGCTTACCCGGCTTGGTAGGCGATATCGGCATGGAACGGAGGCGTCGCTTCAGCCGGCCATCAGGGCGCGGCCCAATCCCATCAGGCTCATCACGAGCAACGCTGCCCAGCCGGCCATCCCGAGCATGTAACCCGGTCCGCGCTTGCCCGCATCCTGCAGATAGGCCATCGCATACCAGGCGCGACCTGCGATCCACACCAGGCCCGCCACGCCCGCCCACAACACGTAGCCGTAGTGCACGGCCAGCCAGAGCAAGGGCAGAAACATCAGCGTGCTTTCCAGGGTGTTCATCTGCACGCGATAGGCGCGCTCGAATGCGGGATGTCCACTGATCGCCGGGGCTTCGATGCGGTACTTCGCTCGCGCCCGCCCCACGGCGTACATGGTGCCGAACTGCAGAAGAACCGTCAGCAAGGTAACCAGGGCGGGCAGGTTCTGGATCATGGTTGCGCTCATAGGGAAAGAAGGTGTCACTGTAGCTTTTTGGTGCGATGCTGTGGGACATGGCCTGAGCGGCCGGCCGACCACTGAACCGGGCACGTCGGGGGACTTATGGACTGGCAGAAAGGCGAGCAGAGTCAGAACGTCGAGGTCGACAGCGGCGGTGGTGGCGGTCCCCGTTTCGGCGGCGGCCGGATGGGCCTTGGTGGCCTGATCATCCTCGCGCTGCTCGGCTGGATCTTCTTCAAGAATCCCTTGGCATTGCTGGACCAGGGCGGTGGCCAACCCGGTGCCTACGCGCCCAGTGGCCAGCCTGCGCAGGTGGATCCCGAGCAGAAGCTGTTTGTCGAGAAGATCCTCGGATCGACCGAAAAGACATGGGGCGACATGTTCAGCGGCATGGGGCGCACCTATACCGATCCCACGCTGGATCTTTTCAGTGGCGGTGTGAGTACCGCCTGTGGCGCGGCATCGACAGCGGTCGGGCCGTTCTATTGTCCGGGCGATCAGAAGGTGTATCTGGATCTGGATTTCTTCCGGGAGCTGGATACGCGCTTTCACGCCAGCGGCGATTTCGCGCGCGCCTACGTCATTGCGCACGAAGTGGGTCATCACGTGCAGAACCAGCTAGGTATCTTCGACAAGGTCAGCCAACTGCAACGGCAAGGTGTGCCGATGGAAGGCGCAGACGGTCTATCGGTGCGGCAGGAACTCCAGGCCGATTGTTTTGCAGGCGTCTGGGCCAATCGCACGCAGCAGCGCCTGCAATGGCTGCAGCCGGGCGATGTGGAATCGGCGCTCAATGCGGCCAGCCAGATCGGTGACGATACTCTGCAGCGCGAGGCGCGCGGCACGGTGGTGCCGGATTCATTTACCCATGGCACCTCCGCCCAGCGCGTGAAGTGGTTCAAGACGGGGCTGCAGAGCGGCGATATCCAGCAGTGCGATACGTTCAGCGGTTCGCTTTAAGGATAGGGTGATGGTGAGCGGGCTTCATCCGTGCCTGCGCTGCGGCGCCTGTTGTGCCAGTTTCCGAGTGAGTTTCCATTGGTCCGAGGCGGAGCCGTCCATGGGCGGGCAGGTGCCGCCCGAGCTCGCCGAGAAAATCGATGCGCACCGGATGGCGATGCGCGGCACGTGGGCGGCGCACCCTCGCTGCGTGGCGCTGAAAGGCACGGTTGGTCGCGAGGCCTCTTGCAGCATTTACGAGCAGCGCCCTTCCACCTGTCGGGAAGTGTCGCCGTCGTGGGAGTCCGGTGTGGCGAATCCGCAATGCGACAAGGCGCGATTGGCGCACGGCCTGGCGCCGCTTACGCTCGAAGACTGGGTTGCCTTTTCGCCAGCGTGAACACCCGGCTCACGATCAGCGCATAGGCGGCGTGGTCACGTCGTCCTGAAAGGCAAGGGTGAACTTCCGCAGATCGGCTTCGTTGACGTCGGATACGGCGACGTAGTTCATGTTGCCGGCCGTCCACCGAATCACCGTGTAACCGTGCCATTGCGTGGCGACCGATGCGGACGCTGTCGATGCGGATGGCCACTGATAAAGATTGATGACATGCAGGCGGCGCTTGTAGATCAGCGCGGCGACGCTGTGTCCTTCCAGCGCATCGAGCCGGCCGCCGATCAATGGAAAGCCCTCGTCGCTCAGATCCTTCACGCGCGGTGAAAAGTCGAGTTTGCCTTCGAACCACGGCTTCACCGTGTGCTGGTCTGTCGAAACCACATCCATCAGATGCTGCGGCTGCATGGAGCGGAGATGGCTGGAGACGACTTCATCGGCCAGCTGATTCGTATTTGCGCCATGCTGTTGCCACAGGTAGAACCAGGTGGGTGCCACGAGCAGCAATGCGCCGACGAAACCGGCGGCCATGGCAAGGCCGACCAACCGCCGACGCGGTTTGGAAGCGGCGGCCGTGGATGATTTTGGGGCTTGCCATTGCGCACGCAACGCATCGGGTGCACGTCGATACAGCGACGGTTGCGACAGCGCTTTGCGCAGTTCCGTGTATTGGGCATAGCTTGCCGTGCATGCCTCGCAACTGTGCATGTGCCGGGTGATCGCGACGCTTTGCGCAGCGTCGAGCTCGTCGTCGAGGTAGGCGTGCAGAAGCAGCCTGGCGTCATTGCACATCATGACGGCGCACCTCCGTGGAATGACGTGTCAGTTCGGCTCTTAGCCGTTCGCGTGCGCGCGCGAGGCGCGACATGACGGTGCCGATTTTCTGTCCCGTTATCGACGCGATTTCCTTGTACGAACATTCTTCGAGTTCGCGCAGCACGATCGTCTCGCGCAACGGGTGGGGCAGGTTTTCCAGTGCCTTCTGCAAGGCGCCGACATCCAGTGCGATGAGCATGCGTGCTTCGGGTGTGGGTTGTTCGTCGACGACCGCATGAGCGTCGTCGTCGAAGGTTTCCTGCATGCCGTCGGGCGGGACCTTCATGCGCAGCGAGTAAAAGGTGTTGCGCACGATGGCGAGCAGCCAGACGCGCGCATCGCCGCCGCGAAAACTGTCGAAGTAACGAAAGGCGCGCAGCATCGCTTCCTGCACCACATCCTGGGCATCCGCGTCGTCGCGCGCCAGCCAGCGCGCCAGGTTGTAGGCCGCGTCCAGGTACGGCAGAACCTGCGCCTCGAAGCTCGTGCTTCCGGCGGCAGGTCGACCTGAGGCAATGCGGTGAAAGTCAGCTGGCATGAAAGGTATTACCGCAGTTGCCGCGACTTTATTCCCTCCGCACAAAACCCGGAATAGGCCATCGGAAAGGCTGGTAATGCAGGTGAGGGTGGAGTGGCCGCCCTGCCCATATGGAGCATCCAATCATGCAAGACACTCACGACAACCCGGCCGAGGGTCGGAGGCAGTTCCTCAAATGCATGGCCGCCGGGGCCGGCACGCTGTGGCTGATGAAAAGCGGCGTGCTGCAGGCGCTTCCGTTGAGCGAGGGAGCTGGTGCTCAGGACTCAAGTTTCAGTTTTGTGCAGATCAGCGATTCGCACATCGGCTTTCACAAGGCGCCGAACATGGACGTGGCGGGCACATTGCGCCAATCGCTGGCGACGATCAGGAGTCAGGCGATTCGTCCGGCGTTTGTGATGCATACGGGCGACCTGACGCATCTGTCCAAGCCGGACGAATTCGATACTCTGGCCGGACTCGTGCAGGAAGCGCACATCGGCAAGGTTTTCTATGTGCCCGGCGAACACGATGTCATCGGCGACAACGGTGCGGAGTTCTTTCGTCGGTTCGGCGAACGACAACAGGCCGGTGGCTGGTACAGCTTCGATCAGGGGGGCGTGCACTTCGTCGGTTTGATCAACGTTCTGAACCTGAAAGCGGGTGGCCTGGGTTCTCTCGGTGAGGATCAACTTGCCTGGCTGAAGAACGATCTCGCCGGATTGTCATCGGAAACGCCGCTGGTGGTGTTCGCGCACATGCCGCTATGGTCGCTCTATCCGCAATGGGGTTGGGGTACGGACGATAGTGCACAGGCGATGACTTACTTGCGCCGCTTCGGGTCGGTCACCGTGTTGAACGGGCATATCCACCAGATCCAGCAGAAGGTGGAAGGCAGCATCACTTTTTACACCGCGCGTTCGACCGCCTATCCGCAACCCGCGCCGGGAGTAGGTTCTGGCCCCGGGCCGCTGCAGAGCGTGACGGCCGATGCGCTGCATCGCTACCTGGGCGTTCGCGACGTGCGACATGTGCGCGGTTCCGGCGCGCTTGCTGTCACGGAGGAGGAGTTGGCATGAATGCGATGATGGCATTCAGAATCCTCTGCGCACTTCTCGTCATGACGGCGTTGTCGGGCATCGCCGGAAACGCATCGGCCGCGGATGCGCTCCCTCCAAAGGGCGCAAAGGTTTATCAGGTTGCGATCCACAACTTCGCGTTCGAGCCAAAGACGATCACGGTGCCGACCGGCGCCTACGTGGTATGGGTCAATCGCGACGAGGAACCGCATGTCGTGACCAGTGCGGGTGCGTTATTCACACCGTCCAAGGCCTTGGATACGGGAGACACCCACGTCGTGACGCTTTCCAGGCCGGGAACCTACACCTATTACTGCTCGATCCATCCCATGATGGTGGGAACCATCATTGTGAAGTGACAGCGGCTTCCTGCGTGTCGAAGCGATAGATGTCCATGGCAAGGAAGCCGAGGTCGACGCCGGCGTCGATGCGCTGCGCGTTGGTGTGCTCTCCCGCAGCACCGAGCGCGACATACAGCGGCAGGAAGTGTTCATCGGTGGGATGCGCACGCTCGGCAAAAGGCGCCTGGCGACGGTAATCGAGCAAGGCGTCGACGTCGCCGGCCGCGAGCTTCTGCTCGACCCATCCGATGAACGGACGGACATACGGCGCCTCGCGTTCCTCGCTGTAACCCGCACGAAAATCGTGCAGGTTGTGGGTGATGCTGCCCGAGCCGATGATCAACACACCTTCTTCGCGCAGCGGTGCCAGCGCGCGTCCTACTGCGTACTGGTGCGCGGGTCCAAGATTTGGCTGGATCGACAACGGCACCACGGGAATGTCGGCCTGCGGATAAAGAAGACGCAGCGGTACCCATGCACCGTGGTCGAGACCGTGGCCGGCATCTAGTGTCGGCGACAGCTCCGCGCGTTCGAGCAGTTGCATCACCTTTGCAGCGACAGCGGGCGCGCCTGGCGCGGGATAGCGAATCTCGAACAGCTCGCGCGGAAACCCGTAGAAATCGTGGATGGTTTCCGGTTGCGCCGAACCGCCCACCGTCGGCGCATGCGCCAGCCAATGTGCCGTGGCGATGACGATGGCCTTGGGGCGAGGCAATGTCGGTGCAAGCGCGGCAAGACGTTCCCCGACCTTGCCGGGATGCAGGGCCGTCATCGGCGAACCGTGCGAGATGTAAAGGCTGGGCAACGCGTTCATGGCGGCAACGTGTAAGGATCGTTACTCGCAAGTATGGGCCGACAGGGCCGTTTGCATCGACAAACGCCGCAGAACGCAGCGTTGCCGATCTTGAACAATGCGCGTTACTTGCGGCGCGGCGGCTTGCCGCCGCCTTGGCCGTGTGAACCTTGGCCATGCGAACGCGGCTTGCCGGCGTGGCCGCGCGCGTGCGGCGGCTTGAAGCCGGCTTTGCGCGGCGGACGTTCGCCGCCGCCGTCCTCGTTGCCATCCCATTCGCTGATGCGCAGCATCTGCTGGTTCACCCAGACCTTTTTAAGGTGCTGGAAGACTTCGCCGGGCATGCCATCGGGCAGGTCGATCAGGCTGTAGTCGCCACGGATGCTGAGGCGGCCGATGAATTGGCTTTCCAGTCCTGCTTCATTGGCGATGGCGCCGATGATGTTGCCCGGCTTCACGCCGTGCTCGTGGCCCACTTCGATGCGATAGGTGCGCTTGCCTGCTTCCGTTGCGTGCGGACGGATCTGACGCGATGCGAAATCGCGCTGCCCGTGCCCTTCGTCGCGATGACGCGGCTCGCGCGATTCACGCGGCTCACGCGACGGCCGGCGCTTCTCGCCGTCGTGTTCGGGTGCGGCGCGCGCGTGTTCGCGTTTCGCGGGCGGCTCCAGCAAAAGCGGACGATCGCCCTGCGCGATGCGCGCCAGTGCGGCGGCGATTTCGATAGCCGGAACGTTGTGTTCCTGCTCGAACTGTTCGATCAATTGCTGGAACTGATCCAGGCTGCCGATGGCCAGCGTATCGGCGATGCTCTGCTTGAAGCGCGCGATGCGGCGGTCGTTCACCGCTTCGACCGTGGGAAGTTTCATTTCCTCGATCGGCTGGCGGGTGGCGCGTTCGATGGCGCGCAACATGCCTTTCTCGCGCGGCGTCACGAACAGGATCGCTTCGCCGCTGCGTCCCGCGCGACCGGTGCGGCCGATGCGATGCACGTAGCTTTCGGTGTCGTAGGGAATGTCGTAGTTCAACACGTGGCTGATGCGTTCGACGTCCAGGCCGCGCGCGGCGACGTCGGTGGCGACGAGAATGTCGAGCTTGCCGTCCTTGAGCTGCTGGATCACCCGTTCGCGCTGCGGTTGCGCGATGTCGCCATTGATGGCCGCCGCGGCGAGGCCGCGCGCCTGCAGTTTCTCGGCGAGTTCCTCGGTGGCCTGCTTGGTGCGCGCGAAGATGATCATCGCGTCGAACGGCTCGGCTTCCAGGATGCGCGTCATCGCATCGAGCTTGTGCATGCCGCTCACCCACCAGTAGCGCTGGCGGATGTTTGCTGCCGTGGTGGTGGCAGCCTTGATGGTGACTTCCACCGGATCTTTCAGATGCTGCTGGGCGATCTTGCGGATCGGCGGCGGCATGGTGGCGGAGAACAGCGCCACCTGACGCTCCGGCGGCGTGGCTTGCAGCACTTTTTCGACGTCGTCGATAAAGCCCATGCGTAGCATTTCGTCGGCTTCGTCGAGCACGATGAAGCGCAGCTCGGAAAGATCGAGCGTCTTGCGATCGAGGTGATCGATCACGCGACCCGGCGTTCCCACCACCACGTGCACGCCACGCCGCAATGCATGCAGCTGCGGGCCGTAGCTCTGGCCGCCGTAGATCGGAAGCACCTGGAAACCGGGCATATGCGTGGCGTAACGCTGGAATGCTTCAGCCACCTGGATGGCCAATTCGCGCGTCGGCGCAAGCACGAGCGCCTGCGGCTTGCCGGGGCGCAACTCCAGACGCGAAAGGATAGGCAATGCGAAAGCGGCCGTCTTGCCGGTGCCGGTCTGCGCCTGGCCGAGCACGTCGCGTCCTTCCAGCAGCGATGGAATGGTCGCGGCCTGGATCGGCGAGGGCGCTTCATAGCCCACATCGGACAGTGCCTTCAGCACTTCCGGCGTGAGCGCGAGCGCAGAGAACCCAGCGGAGGCCGGAGTGGAGTCGGAGGACGGGGACGACATGGGGGAAACCTCGACGTGGCATGCACGAGGGCATGCAAGAGAATAGTCGCTATTGTAACAGCCCGCAGCGGCCATACCCTTGATTAAAGCTGTCCCACGTCCGGTGATCGGGAAAACAACATGCAAAACCGTTTGAAAAGCCGTGTTGCGCTGGTAACGGGGGCTTCGTCTGGCATCGGGGAAGCCACCGCGCTCGCTTTGGCCGAACAAGGCGCCAAGGTGGCTATCGCGGCGCGGCGCAAGGACCGGCTGGATCAGCTCGCCGAGAAGCTGGCAGGGCTGGGTGCCGAGCCGCTGGTGCTCGTCGCCGATCTGGTGCGCGAGGACGAAGCTCAGCGCATCGTGAAAGAAACCGAGGCGCGTTTTGGCCGCCTCGACATCCTGATCAACAATGCGGGCGTGATGTACCTGGAGCCGGTCGCCGAAGCGGATCTCGGCCGCTGGCGCAGCATGCTGGAGTTGAATGTCCTGAGCCTGATCGCATCGTCGCAGGCGGCACTGGCCGGCATGCGTGCGCGTCGCGATGGTCACATCGTGAACGTGTCGTCGGTGGCGGGCCGCGTTGCCAATCCCAACTCGGGAGCTTATGCGGCGACCAAGTTCGGCGTGGTCGGGTTTTCCGAATCACTGCGGCGGGAGGTGTACAAGGACAATATCCGCGTCAGCGTGATCGAGCCGGGCATGGTCGATACGGAATTGCGCGATCACATCGGCCACGCGGCGAGTCGCCAGGCTGTCAACGCGCGTGCCGGTGAAATGCGACAGCTCCAGGCCGAGGATATTGCCGATACGATTCTGTTTTGCGTGACGCGGCCGGATTATGTATGCATCAACGAAGTGCTGCTTCGCCCGACGGATCAGGAACGCTGAAACCCGGCTGTCCTTGCAGTTTCCATCGAGAATCGGCGCCTTGATGCCGAAGCGGGAGAGCGTGTGATCGCATTACCCTACTTGCAGACGTCCCGTGCGCGTATCCGCCTGGCCGATACCTCCGACGCGCTGAAATTGCTGCAATTTCGCGTGGAAAATCGCGCGCACCTCGCACCGTGGGAGCCGCTGCGCGAATCGGAGTACTACACGCTGACGCATTGCGTGAAGTCGATCGAGGACGGTCGCGAAAACGCGAACCTCGATCGCGGGTATCCGCTGATCGCTTTCGATGTCGACGAAGAAACCGTGCTGGCCACTTTTACGTTCGCCAACGTCGTGCGCGGCGCGTTTCAGGCTTGTCACCTCGGTTATGGCGTGGCCGAACGCATGCAAGGGCAGGGACTGATGCGCGAAGTCCTGGAGCCAGGCATCGCCTGGGCATTCGGCGAACTGGGATTGCATCGCGTGATGGCCAATTACCTGCCACGCAATGAGCGCAGCGCGCGGTTGCTGGCGCAGCTTGGCTTTGAGCGCGAAGGTTATGCGAAGCGTTATTTGCAGATCGCAGGCGTGTGGGAAGACCACGTGCTTACCGCGCTGGTTCGTTCCGACGACTAAGGTTTACCAGGGACTGCATCTCCCTCTTCGTCATTCCGGCCTGCGCCGGAATGACGGAATCTATGCGAGGCTTCGCAAGAAAAGGGGTTACGCTTTTGCAGCGGGCCGTCCGCGGCGCGCACGACGCTTGCGATTGCCCATGGCATGGTCGCCCTTGCCA
Source organism: Dyella psychrodurans (assembly GCF_003363265.1). Lineage (GTDB taxonomy): Bacteria > Pseudomonadota > Gammaproteobacteria > Xanthomonadales > Rhodanobacteraceae > Dyella_B > Dyella_B psychrodurans. The sequence continues at coordinate 526,601 of NZ_QRBF01000002.1, forward strand.
TTGTTCTGCGCATGCCCATGCGGACGATGCGACGAACCGCCTTGACGTTGCGGACGCGGTTGGCGCTGACCTTGCTTCGGACGCGGTGCATGGGCGTCCAGTCGCAGCGGTGCGGAAGGCTCAAAGCCGGCCACTTCGTTGATCGCGATGTCCTGCGCCAGCAACTTGCGGATGTCGCGCAGCAAGCCGGATTCGTCGTGCGACACCAGCGACAGCGCCATACCGTCGGCACCGGCACGACCCGTGCGGCCGATGCGGTGCACGTAGTCTTCCGCCACCATCGGCAGGTCGTAGTTGATCACGATCGGCAACTGATCGATGTCGATGCCTCGCGCCGCGATATCGGTCGCCACCAGCACCGTGACGCGACCGCTCTTGAAGTCGGCGAGTGCGCGTGTGCGTGCATTCTGGCTCTTGTTGCCGTGAATCGCCGCGGCACGCAGACCGGATTGCTCCAGGTAACGCACCAGCTTGTCGGCACCGTGTTTCGTACGACTGAACACCAGCGTCTGCCGGCGGCTGTCCTGGCTCAGCACGTGAAGCAGCAGATCGCGCTTGCGTGCGGCGTCGACCGGATGCACATGATGGCTTACCGTTGTGGCGACACTGTTGGCCGGCGTGACGGACACTTCGCGCGGCGACCGCATGAATTGCATCGCCAGCGATTTGATCTCCGGCGCAAACGTTGCCGAGAACAACAGCGTCTGACGCTCGGTCGGCAATGCGCCGATGATGCGCTTGAGCGAAGGCAGGAAGCCCATGTCCAGCATGCGGTCGGCTTCGTCCAGCACCAGCACGTCGATGCCGCGCAGGTCGATCGTGCGCTGTTGCATATGGTCGACCAGGCGGCCCGGCGTCGCGATGACGACATCGACGCCGCGACGCAGCGCGTTCACCTGCGGGCCCATGCTCACGCCGCCGAAGATCACGGCCGTGCTTACGCGCAGATGCTTGCCGTAATCGCGCATGTTGTCGTTGATCTGCGCAGCGAGCTCGCGCGTCGGCGTCAGGATCAATGCGCGCGGACGACGGGCGCCGGTTGCCGCGGCGGCGGACATGCGCTGCAGCAGCGGCAGCGCGAAGGCGGCGGTCTTGCCCGTGCCGGTTTGTGCGGCAGCAAGCAGGTCATGGCCTTCCAGTACCACCGGAATGGCGCCGGCCTGGATGGGAGTGGGTTCGGCGTAGCCTTGTTCGGCAAGCGCGCGCAGCAACGCGGGGACAAGGCCCAGCGATTCGAATGACATTAGAAGCTCCAGTGCAACCCGGAGCCTTCATGCAGAACCGCGTCGCTAAGTTGAGATTTACCGATTGGGACCGAGGAATTTTGCCCGAACGGGCGTGGTCCAGTTCCCGAGTATACACGAACGGTGACTTCGCCGCCGATCGGCATGAGGAGCGTGATAGCCTCCTGCGGTCACGAACCAGGAGTTTTGCATGTCCGTCCTGTCCGCCCTGCGCGAGTTGAATCACGAGCAACGGCATACCGTGCTGGCGAGTTTCCTGGGTTGGACGCTCGATGCGTTCGATTATTTCATGTACACCTTCGTGGTCGTCAGCATTGCCAACGAATTCGGCGTCGACAGAACCAAGGTGACGCTGGGCATCTTCCTCACCCTGGCCGCGCGCCCCGTAGGTGCGTTCCTGTTCGGCCGGCTCGCCGATCGCTACGGGCGTCGGCCGGTACTGATGATCGACGTGATTCTGTTTTCGCTGTTCGAACTGGCGACCGCCTTTTCGCCATCGATCACCGTGTTGCTGGTGCTGCGTTTCCTGTTCGGCGTGGCGATGGGCGGCGAATGGGGTATCGGCGCGTCGCTGGTGATGGAGTCGATCCCGCCGAAGTCGCGCGGGCTGGTGTCGGGACTGCTGCAAAGCGGTTATCCCTGCGGTTTCTTCCTCGGGGCGCTGGTGAATTGGCTGCTGGTCGATCACATCGGCTGGCGTGGCCTGTTTATCGTCGGCGCGCTGCCCGCGCTGCTGGTGCTCTATATCCGCAGCAAGGTGCCCGAGTCGCCGGCGTGGCAGGCCAACCAGGCCGAGCACGGCAAGCGCAGCCTCGGCGAAGCGATGCGCGGCCACTGGAAGCTGGCGATCTACCTCATGTGCCTGATGGCGGCGTTCAACATGTTCAGCCACGGCTCGCAGGACATGTATCACACCTTCGAGGAAGTGAATCTGCATCTGCCGACCGGTTCGAGCGCGGCTTTCGTGCTGGTGGCGCTGCTCAATCTCGGTGCCCTGGTGGGTGGCATTTACTTTGGAGCGTGGTCGGAGAAGATCGGTCGCCGCCGCGCCATGATCATCGCGGCATTGCTCGCCATTCCGGTGATACCGCTGTGGACCTTTGGCGGTTCGCTGTGGGCGCTGGGTATTGGCGCGTTCCTGATCCAGGTGATGGTGCAGGGCGCCTGGGGCGTGGTGCCAACGCACCTGAACGAACTGTCGCCGGATGCCGTGCGCGGCACGCTGCCGGGTTTTGCCTACCAGATGGGCAACCTGCTTGCCGCCGGCACCGCGACGGCACAGTCATGGCTTGCCAGCCAGCACGGCCTGGGGCTGCCTTGGGTGATGTCGCTGTGGATCGCGGCCGTGGCGCTGCTGCTGGCGCTGCTGGTCTGGCTGGGGCCGGAAGCGCGCGGCGTGGGCTTCGGCAAGGCCCGCAGCTGATAGAATCGCCGTTTTCGTTTCTACCGAGAGATAGGCAATGAAGGCTGGGAAGGACAAGGTCATCGCGTTCCACTACACGCTTACCGTGGACGGCGAGAAGGTTGAGAGCTCGCAGGAGGGCGGTCAGCCGTTGTGGATTCTGCTAGGCCATGGCCAGCTGATTCCCGGTCTGGAAAAGGCGCTGGAAGATCACGGTGCCGGCGATACGCTGCAGGTGGAGATTCCGCCGGCCGAAGGTTACGGCGAGCGCCAGGAAGGCCAGATCCAGCGCGTGCCGAAGAAGTATTTCCAGCAGGCCAATCGCCTCAAGCCCGGCATGGTGACCGTGCTTTCGCTCAAGCAGGGCGGACAGCGCGCCGTGACGGTGCAGAAGGTGGGCATGAGCACGGTCGATGTCGACCTGAATCACCCCATGGCTGGCAAGACGCTGAACTTCGACGTGGCGGTGCAGGAAGTGCGCGATGCCACCGAGGAAGAAATCCAGCACGGCCATGCGCACCCGCCGGGTGCCGAAGCGCACTGAGCGAGGACCTTTCTCTCACCGTTGTTTTGCGGGGAGAGCAAAAGCAAAAACAACGGCGCCCTCGGGCGCCGTTGTCGTTTTTCGGATCGCGTAGAAATCAGACCAGCGCGATCTGCACATCCACATTGCCGCGCGTGGCATGCGAGTACGGGCAGATGTCGCGGTGGGCGGTATCGACCAGTTCCTGCGCGACAGCGCGGTCCAGGCCCGGCAGGCTCACTTCAAGCTTCACGGCGATGCCGAAACCGGTCGGTTCGCGCGGGCCGATGCCGACGTGTCCGGTCACCGAGGCTTCCTTCAGCGCGATTTTCTTCTGGCTTGCCACAAAGCGGATGGCGCCTTCGAAGCATGCGGCGTAGCCGGCAGCGAACAACTGCTCCGGATTGCTGCCGTGCCCACCCGGGCCGCCGAGTTCCTTCGGCACTTTGAGATCGAAATCCAGCACGCCGTCGCTGCTGTGGATATGGCCTTCACGACCACCTTTGGCGGTGGCGGTTGCGGTGTAGAGAATCTTCACAGGGTTGCTCATGGTTTCAGTCTCGCTCGTCGGTGGGGGCGGCCAGTTGAGCCGCCAGGGATTTAAGTTCGTCGCGCAGACGCATGAATTCGTCAGCGGACATGCAAAGACGGTTGGCCAGGCAGCGCGGCACGTCGAGGGCGCGCTCATGCAAGTTACGGCCGGCCTGGGTCAAAGTGATTTCCACCTCGCGCTCGTCGCTCTTGCGGCGACGCCGACCGACCAGGTCGGCCTGCTCCAGGCGCTTGAGCAGGGGCGTCAGGGTGCCCGAATCCAGCTGCAGTCGTTCGCCGAGTTCACGCACGGTGAGGCCGTCGCGCTCCCACAGCACCAGCATGACCAGGTATTGCGGGTAGGTCAGGCCGAGCGCATCGAGTAACGGCCGATAGGTCGCCGTCATGCGGCGCGAGGCGGCGTACAGCGCGAAGCAAAGCTGTTCGTCGAGAAGCAGGGTTGGCTTAAGGCTGGATGTCATGGAAAGAACGATAGCATCAAATTTAATTGTGCACAATATAATTTTCGTGAAGAAGGCGCATCACGACATAACAAGCAGGGGGAGTCAGTCGAGGAGGCGCTTGCCGTAGGCGAAGTGATCGCGCCAATACGGGCCGTCGATATCGTCCAGGCGGACGGTGCCGCCGCTGTTCGGGGCGTGCACGAATCGGCCTTTACCCACGTAGACGCCTACATGGCTGATGCCGCCGCCGATGCTGAAGAAGACCAGGTCGCCGCTGACCAGGTCGTCCATGCTGCGAACCTTCACCCCGTTGACCGAGGCCATGTCGCGGGAGCTGTGCGGCAGCAGGATATTGGCGGCGTTGCGGTAGATGTAATCGACCAGCCCGCTGCAATCGAAGCCGCCTGCGGGCGTGTTGCCGCCGTAGTGGTAAGGCGTGCCGACCAGGGCCATGGCGCGGAACAGCACGTCGTTGGCGGTGCCTACGGAATTTTCCGGCGCGCGGGCGGGTTCGTCGGCGAGTCCGGACTGCGACGGCTTATAGGTGGCCTCGTGCCGGGGGCTGCTGGCACAGGCGGCGAGCAGCACAAGCAGGCCGGCGAGCGCAGCCAGGCGCAGCGCATGGCCGGTCGATCGGTGCCTTTTCGAATCCCCTGTATCAGCCAGGGCCATAAAAAACCTCGGCGTTGTCTGCGCCGAGGTTATATCAAATCAATAGTTTGGATGGAAGTTCTCAGGAGCTGGACGAGGTGGGAGCCGTCATCGGAGCCGGTGGCGGAGGTGGCGGGGGCAGCATGCCGCCGGGCGGGGGAGGCGGCGGAAGCGGACCCGGGCCGAAGGGAGCGCCCGGTGGCCTTGGCGGCAACGGAGACAGGCTGAAAAGCACAGGGACCTTCACCCATCCTTCCACGGCCTTGCCGTTTTCGACTTTCGGGTTGTAGCGCCACTTCATGGCGGCGTCGCTGGCGGCCTTCGCCAGCTCGGGGGATGCCTTTGTGCTATCGCTGTCGACGTCCACCTTGCGCGCCGTGCCGTCGGCCTCCACGAGTACTTTCAGCATCACCATGCCTTGCTCGCGATTCTTGGCGGGGCCGGGCGGGTACGGCGGCATGGGGCCGTTGTCGTGCCAATCCAACTTGGGCGGGGCATCGGCGGGCGGCGCAGATGCGGACTGCGCAAGGGCGGCACTGCTGATGAGCAACGCGACCCATGCGACATAGCCGAATCGACGACGCCAGACACTACGGGATGGACGGCTAATCATGGTCAGGCGCTCCTTCAATTGTGGCTCGGCGAGCCAGGGGATCATGGCCGGCTGGGCATCCACGCCGGTGCTGCGCATGAGGGTTTGTGCGTAGCAGAGTTCGTGCTGCGGCGAGGCGCGAAGCACGCTTTCGTCGCAAGCGAGTTCCAGGTCCAGTTGGAAACGTGGCAGTGCAAGCCACGCGATCGGGTGAAACCACAGCAGCACGAGTGCGCATTCGCTCAGCAGACTCCACCACGCATCGCCGCGGCGCAGATGGGCGCATTCATGGAGCAGCACCATCGCGCGTGCATCGGCGTCGTAGCGTTCCAGAAAATCCTTGGGCAACAGAACACGGGCCCGTGGTGCCCACATCACGGCCGGGCCTGCTGCGTGCAATCGCAGGCGCCGCCTGGTCAGGTCGGGATGCTCGGCAAGCAATCGCTGTTGCATGGCTTGCGGCATCGCACGGCAGCCGCGTACCAAGCGTATGTAACGAAAGCTCAAATGCATCGTGCCGTATGCGATGCCGAGCAACCACACTGCAACGAGCCAGGAATAGGTGTCCGCTGCCGCTGCATAGGTAGCAGGCAGTGCTTGCATCGAGAGTGTCGAAATGACCGGCTGCAGCGACCACGTTTTGACCGGAGCCGGCAACCACGGCGTCACCGCCATCACCCACGGCGATGCCCACAGCGTGAACGCGGGTCCCGCGCCGAACAAGTGGCGTACAGGCTTGCGCAGCATCAGCACCGTCGCCAGGCCTGCCGTGGTGGTGAGCAGCATCCGTAAAAGCATCGCATTCATGATCAACGTTCCTTGCGCTCGATAGCATCGATCAGCTTGCGCAATTCGGCGATGTCATTTGGGGACAACTTTTCGTGCTGGCTGAAATGCGCGAGCAGCGGCGCGACACGTCCGCCGAAGACACGATCGAGCAGGCTGTGACTTTCCTGCGATTGCCATTGCGCGCGACTGAGCACGGGCGAGTAGAGGTAGCGACGGCCATCGCGCGTGACCTGCACGGCACCTTTCCCCAGCAGGCGATTGAGCAGGGTGCGAACGGTTTTCTCGTGCCAGTCGCTGTTTGCCTGCACGGCGGCGACGATTTGCTCGGACGAAAGCGGCGCTTCCTGCCAAAGCGTTTCCATGACGCGACTTTCGGCGTCGCTGATGGGCGTGGAGGCCTGCGGCATCGGTCGGCTCCTTTTGGATTACATGTGTAGTCTCGAATCGAGATTACACGCGTAATCCTTGAGCTGCAAGCCTTGGGCGTGCGCTAGTTGATGATTCCTTCGGCGCGATCAGTGCGTCGGAACGTCAATCTGCAGCTGGGACAGTGTTTTGCCTTCGGCATTCCATGCGCGAAGACGGTAGTGCCCCGGGTAGAGGTACAGCACGTTGTGTGCATGGGCTTTGACGAAGGTATAGCGATCGGCCGGGACCGCGTTGTCCGGTTCGTCGGGGTAATACGCGTCTACCACGCAGGGAACCTGCCCGGTGCAAAGGTCGGTATCGATCTTGTACGTGATACGCCTGCCACTGAGCGACAGCCAGTAAGGCCGCACGTCAAGGTTGAAGGGGGGGCGGGGCAATATGATGATGCGGCGCAGTTGGTCGGAGGTCATCGAGCCAGTGACATCCAGATCTTGTGGCGAGGCGGGCGGAAGAATGACGGTGATGTCATGCATCCGCGGATCGGAACTCCAATAGGCAGGGCTGCCACGATCCCGCAAGGCGATAGGTACATCCGACGGAAAGCGCAAAGCGACCGCGGCGTAATAGCCAAAGTCGATCCCGCCGACGGCTACGTCGCGAAATTGCACCTGATCCACGCACAGCGGGTCCTCGCCGGTCAGTTGCTTCAGCTGCTTGGCCATCGGCTGGATGTTGTCGCCGAGATTGCCGGCAGCTTTGTCGATATGCGAGTAGCCCGCGTGTACGAAGAGCTTGGCTTGCGGGTCCTTGGCGAAAACCTTTTCGTAAAGCGTATGGGCCTGAACCGTGTCGCGATCCTCTTCGGGGCTTGCATCGGAGTCGTATGGCACGATGATGTAGCCGAGCTTGATGGCCTGGCGAATGATTTCGCCATACAACGGTTCGAGCAGGTATTCGCTGCCTGATGTGTCGATCACGTAGCCACGGCGCATCAGATCGGCGTCCTTATCGCCCAGCGCCTCGGCGGCAAAATACCGAAAACCCAGCGCACGCAGGCGCGGCAGCAAGGCCAATGTCAGCTCGCGCGTGTGCGCATCGTGATGGGATTCGTTGATCATCACGATGCGATGTTGCGAGGCAAGTTCGACAACGGCATCGGCGGCATCGACGCTATGCCAATTCTCCGCGCGAGGCAGTAGCGTCGACTTGGGCAATGCCACCCGATTGTCGAACGGGAAGGCCATCATCGCTTCGTTGTACAGCCCAAGCTCGCTATCCACAGTAGCGAGGAGCTGTTGCGCGAGCATCTTGTTGTCCTTGTCTTTGTCCTTGTCGAACAACGGCATGACCGAGGTGAGGTAGTCATAGCGCGCCAGGCCGTTGGGTGCGGTGCCGAAGTGAGTCAGCAATTGGCGAGTGGAAGGCGCAGACGTTTGTGCGCGCAGACTGGTGGATGCCAGCAGCACGGTCGTGCAAAACAGGCACATCACAATCGGTATACGCATCGGCATGGGGTATGTCGTGGTTGCGCGACACCAGCCTGCAACGTTGTTTGCTCGGGCGCAAGTACCAATTTGAACATCCCCGACCGCTACAATGGGCCGATGGATGCTTCCCGCAGCGATGTATTGATACTTGGTGGCGGTGTAATTGGGCTTTCCTGCGCGCTTTATCTGCTCAAAGGCGGCGCCAGCGTGCGTGTGCTGGAGCAGGGTACGCCCGGGTGTGGCAGCTCGCACGGCAACTGCGGCACGATCACCCCGAGCCATGCGGCGCCGTTGGCGATGCCGGGCATGCTGGGCGTGGCTTTGCGTTCGATGCTTCGGTCCGACGCTCCGCTTTACCTCAACCCCCGGCTTGATGGTCCCCGCCTGCGCTGGCTGCTGGGCTTTGCCCGGCACTGCAACTGGCGTGATTTTCAGCATGCCGCACAGGCGCGGTCGGCCATTCTGCAGCGCTCCCGTCGCCTGCTCGACGAGCTGGTACGCGAGGAAAAGCTGGACTGCGAATTCGTCGAATCGGGTGGGCTCTACGTGTACCGCAGCGCAGCCAAGCTGGCGGCGGACGAGCGTCATCACGCCAGCCTTCTCGATCGCCTGGGTATTCCCGTGCAGCGTTTGCGCGGAGAAGACGTCGAGGCGATGGAACCGGTGCTCAAGCCGGGCGTTCGGGGCGGCCTGTTCCATCCGGAAGATGCGCGTTTGCGCCCCGATCGTTACGTGGCCGAGCTTGCGCGGCTGGTGCGCGAACGCGGTGGCGTGATCGAAACGGGCGCCAGGATCGACCGCTTCGAAACGGATGGACAACGCATCACGCGTGTCGGTACGACGCATGGCGACTTCGCAGGCGACCGTGTGCTGCTTGCGCTTGGCGCCTGGTCTCCCTTGCTGGGCCGGCGACTCGGCTTGCGCTTGCCTATGCAGCCAGGCAAGGGCTATTCGCTCACTTACAGTCGACCGACGCGCGTACCTCGCTATCCGCTGGTGTTGCGAGAGGCGGCGGTATGCATCACCACGTGGGACAGCGGTTTTCGTCTCGGCAGCACGATGGAGTTTTCCGGCTATGCCGAAGGACTCAACCGCACCCGCATCGATGCCCTGCGCCGTGGCGCGGCGGCAAACCTGCATGAGCCGGAAGGGCCCGAACTGCAGGAAGAATGGTGGGGCTGGCGACCGATGAGCGTGGACGAAGTACCGATCATCGGCCCTAGTACGCGATGGTCCAATCTTCATCTTGCGACTGCGCACGGCATGCTCGGCGTCAGCATGTCGGCAGCGACCGGCGAACTCGTCGCGGCACAGTTTGGCGGCAAGCAACCCACCTTCGACCCTACGCCTTACTCACCTGCACGCTTTGGTTTGTAACGACGCATTGACATGCTTGCCGCACGAAGGAGATGGATGATGAGCGACGGCTTCGATCTGATCGTCCTGGGATCCGGCTCCGGCGGATTGAGCGTTGCTCAGCGCGCGGCGCGACTGGGCGCGAGCGTCGCGCTGTTCGACCCGGATGCGCTGGGCGGCACATGCGTGAATCGAGGATGCGTACCCAAGAAGGCCATGTGGTTTGCCGCGCAGATGGCCGACATGCATCGTCTCGCCGCGGACTACGGTTTCGAAACGACGCCGATGCGGCTGGATTGGGCACGCTTTCGACAACTGCGCGATCAGTACATCGCCGGCATCCGTCGCCGTTACGACGCACGCCTCGATGCGGCCGGCATTCGCGTCATTAGGGAAACTGCGCGTTTGGTTTCAACGGATGCAGTCGCCACCCAAGCCGGCACACGCGCGAGCGCACGGCATGTCGTGATCGCAACCGGCGCTCGCCCACGTCGCCTGGACATACCCGGCTTCGAGCTTGGCATGCTGTCAGACGATATCTTCGCGCTGGAGTCGCCACCGAAACGCATCGCCGTCGTGGGGGCGGGATACATCGCGGTGGAATTTGCGGGCGTTCTGCGCGCGTTGGGCTGTGAAGTGGATCTGCTCGTGCGCGAGAACCTCTTGACTGGATTCGACGGTGAGTTGGTCGAAGCTTTGTCGTTGCAGATGCAGGCACATGGCATTCGCGTGTTGCGCAACGTGCGAGTGACAGCGGCGCGCGGTCGGCCAGGCGATATCACGCTGGAAACCGACAGCGGCGCCGGGTACGGAAACTACGATGCGCTGCTATGGGCCATCGGACGCACGCCGAATAGCGGCGATATCGGGCTGGAAAGCCTCGGCATTGCCTGCGATGAGCACGGTCATATCCTGGTCGACGCCTATCAGAACACCAGTGTGCCGGGTGTTTACGCCGTCGGCGATGTCACCGATCGCAAGGCGCTGACGCCGGTAGCCGTGGCCGCGGGGCGTGCGCTGGCGGATCGGTTGATAGGCGGCCTTGCCGATGCTCGTTTCGACGACAGCGCCATTCCCAGTGTGGTCTTCTCCGAGCCGCCGCTCGGCATGGTCGGCCTGACCGAGCAGCAGGCGCATGCTCGCTACGGCGATACCGTCAGCGTGCATAGCAGTCGCTATACGCCGCTGCAATGGATGGTGGCGGGCCGCTCGGAGCAGAGTGTCGTGAAGCTGGTTTGCGTCGGAGAAGAGCGCCGCGTCGTAGGAATCCACGTGCTGGGACCCGGCAGCGATGAATTGCTGCAAGGTTTTGCGGTGGCCATGCAGAAGGGCCTGTACTGGCACGACCTCAAAACCGCCATAGCCATCCACCCCACGGCGGCGGAGGAGTTGTTGTTGCTGCATTGATAGGGAAACCGTCACACTCGGGGGATGGAGACATTCGCCCTTGAGCGCGGCAACGCGCCGCTGCTGATCAGTCTGCCGCACAACGGCAGCTACATTCCGGATGATCTGTCGAGGCGTTTGCGACCGCCTGCGCGTCGCGCACCCGATACCGACTGGCACGTGGCCCAGCTGTACGAGCCGCTTGCCCGGGAGCTGGGCGCCAGCGTGATCAAGCCGGTGGTGTCGCGCTACGTGGTCGACTTGAATCGCCCCGCCGACGGACATGCGTTGTATCCGGGGCGCCGCGAAACCGGTCTTGTGCCGACCATCGGCTTCGATGGCGAGCCGTTGTATCTGGACAGTCAGGAGCCGGGCGCCGATGAGATCGATCAGCGGATCGAGACCTGGTGGCGTCCTTATCACCAGGCGCTCGCAGAAGAAATCGCACGTCTGAAGGCGCAACACGGTCATGTCGTGCTGTGGGACGGGCATTCCATCCGCAGCCATGTACCGATGCTGTTCGAGGGACGCCTGCCGGACTTCAACCTGGGGACAGCCGATGGCGCCAGTTGCGGTGCCGATCTCCAGTGGAGCCTCACGGGTGTCATGGAGGCGCAATCACGCTACGACTTTGTACTCAATGGCCGCTTCAAGGGTGGGTATATCACCCGGCATTATGGCCAGCCCGAAGCGGGTATCCAGGCGGTGCAGCTCGAGCTGGCGCAGTGCCAGTACATGCACGAGGAAAGCTTTGCCTGGGATGCGACGAAGGCGCCGATGGTGCAGGGCACGATCCGCCAGTTGTTACAAAAATGTCTAGAGTAAACCTGCCGGAAGGCAGCATTTGAAAGCTGATTTTGACCGATTGTTTAAAGTGTCAGCAGTTCTTCATGATTTTTTTCCGCCGTTCAGTTCCGGTATGCCGAGTCCAAGGCATTGTTGATACCGCCACGCCGCCCGAGGTTGCCGGGTTCCGGCCGGGTCCGTGGCAATCAAATCTCGAGGCTCATGATCATGATGCGTAAACTTGCGATCGCTTCTCTGCTTGTTGCAGGTGTGGCCCTCTCCGGTTCCGTGTTCGCCCAGGACCAGTCGTCGGCTGCTCCGGCTTCTTCGTCGACCGCAGCGGCTCCCGCCAAGCATCACAAGGCGAAGTCGGGTACTTCGACCACCCACAAGTCGCACAAGAAGGCTACCAGCAGCGCCCCGGCTTCCAGCAGCACGGCTGGCGGCAAGTAATCGCTGAAGTAATACGGTTCGGTATACCGAGAACCCCGGTTGGCTCTGCCAGCTGGGGTTTTTAATGCCCGTTATTAGCAGATGACAGCGCAGCGATGCACTTGAGTTCGATGGCGATGGGCGTTGGCAGCGCGGTGATGCCAAGCGTCGTGCGGCAGGCATTTACACCCGCGAAATACTCCGCATAGAGGCGGTTGTAGACGGGGAAATCGCGCGCCATGTCGGTCAGGAAAACGGTGACGTCGACCAGGTCTTCCCATCGCGCACCGCTGGCTTCCAGCACGGCGCGTACGTTGGCAAAGACTTGCCGGCATTGTTGCTCGATGTCGTAACCGATCAGTTTTCCGTCGGCGTCGTGAACATTGCCCGGAATGACGTTGCTGCCGGGTTGGCGAGGTCCCACACCCGACAGGAACAGCAGATCGCCTACGCGACGCGCATGCGGATACGCGCCGACGGGCGCGGGAGCCGTATCCGTGCGTATCACGTCGCTCATCGCGGCTCTCCGACGCGATGCATCAGGCGCTCCAGCGCGCGCTCATAGCTGGGACGTACCGCTTCGCGCGAATCGACATGCATGTCGAGGTCGTGCATGTGTCCGTTGGACAAGCTGTAGCACCAGGCATGCACGGCCAGCGGCTGTCCGCGTTCCCATGCATCCATCACGATGGTGGTGGCACAGACGTTGAGCACCTGTTCGATGGCATTGAGTTCGCACAGGCGCGTGTTGCGCAGGGCCATGGAGCTGAGCGTGTTCAGCGTATCGGCGTGTTTGTACGCCACATCGCCCACGTGGCGCAGCCAGTTGTCGACCAGCCCGAGCCGTCGTTCGTCCAGCACTGCCTGTATGCCGCCGCAACCGTAGTGGCCGACCACGATGATGTGTTCCACCTTCAGCACGTCCACCGCGAATTGGACGGCGCTGAGACAGTTCAGATCCGTGTGCGAGACCACGTTGGCGACATTGCGCTGCACGAAGATCTCGCCGGGCGGCAGATCCACGATCTGCGTGGCGGGCACGCGCGAGTCGGAGCAGCCGATCCACAAATACTTGGGCGATTGCTGCGTGGCCAGGCGTTCGAAGAATTTCGGATCGGCATCCGTCACGCTGGCCGACCAGCGACGGTTGCTATCGATCAGATCTTGCAGGGGGCTGCTCACGGCGATTTCCTCAGTAACGAATGCAGATATTGCGTGGTTCGGTGAAGAAGCGCAGTGCTTCCGCGCCGCCTTCGCGTCCGACGCCGGATTGCTTGCTGCCCCCGAACGGTGTGCGCAGGTCGCGCAGCAGCCAGCAATTGATCCACACGATGCCGAATTCCAGCCGCGCACCCATGCGGTGGGCGCGCGAGAGATCGCTGGTCCACAGCGATGCGGCAAGGCCATAGCCGGTGCCGTTGGCGATCGCCAATGCTTCGGCTTCATCGTCAAAGGGGATCAGCGTGACAACGGGACCGAATATTTCCTGTTGATTGGTGGTGGTGTCGTTCGACAAGCCATCAATGACGGTGGGTGCGACAAACCAGCCTTCGGCGCAGCGGCCTGGAGGCGTCAATGCGTGTCCGCCGGTAAGGACGCGTCCACCTTCATCGCGCGCCAGTTGAATGCACCCCATCACTTTCTCGAAGTGTTCGCGTGATACCAGCGCGCCAAGGTCGCTGCCCGCATCCTGCGGATCGCCGACGCGCAATGCGTTGACGCGTTCAAGGTAGCGTTCGCGGAACGTGTCGTAGATTGAGCGCTGCACCAGCAGGCGCGAGCCGCACAGGCAGATCTCGCCTTGATTGGCGAAACCGGAACGAACAATGGTGTCCAGATGTTCGTCGCTCAGATCGGCATCGGCGAAAACGATGGCCGGGTTCTTGCCGCCCAGTTCCAGCGATACTTTCTTGAAATGCGGCGCGGCTGCAGCGGCGATGCTGGCACCTGTGCGCGTACTGCCCGTAAACGACACGGCTTTGATGGCGGGATGCTCGACGATGGCCTGGCCCGTCGTCGGACCGCGCCCTTGCACGATATTGAGCACACCGGGCGGAAAGCCTGCTTCGATGCTCAATGCTGCAAGCAATGCCACCGTGCACGGTGTGATTTCGGAGGGCTTTGCCACCACGGTGTTGCCGCTCGCGAGCGCGGGAGCGATTTTCCAGGTGAAAAGGTACAGCGGAAGATTCCATGGGCTGATGCAGCCCACCACGCCAAGCGGGCGGCGCAAGGTGTAATTGATCGCACCGCTTTCCATCGCGTGCGATTCGCTGTCCCACGCCATGACGGCGGCTGCGAAAAAACGCAGGTTGGAAACTGCGCGGGGAATGTCCAGCCGTTTGGCGAGTGCGACCGGCTTGCCGCTGTCGCGCGATTCGAGTGCCGCGAATTCATCGAGCCTGGCTTCGATCAGATCGGCCAGGCGATGGAGCAACCGGGCGCGCTCGTCGGAAGGCGTAGCCATCCATTCCGGCGCCGCTTTTTGCGCGGCCTGCACGGCAGCGTCGACATCGGCGGACGTGGAATCGGGACATTGAGCGAACACTGCGCCGGTGGCGGGCTCGTAGACATCGAGCCACCGGTTGTCCCTGGGCGCCTGCAGGCGACCGTCAATCAGATTGGCGAGGCGTGTGCTTGGCATCCGTGCAAGCTTAGAACCTGTGGGCTTCAATTGCACCGAACGCGTGCGTATTGCCTAGCTGAGGGCTCTTGTTCTGCCACCGTCGACCGCGATGCTTACGCCATTCACATAGGCTGCGGCTGGCGTGCACAAAAACGCGATGACCGCAGCTACTTCATCTGGGTCGCCAAAGCGACGTGCCGGAACCGCAGCGATCATCTCTGCCGCCAGTTCCTCTTCGCTGCGTCCACTCTTTTTCGACTGTGCCGATAGCAAGCCGCTGAGTCGCGCCGTGCGGGTGTAGCCCGGCAACACATTGTTGACGGTGATGCCGTCGGATGCGAGTTCGCCCGACAGGGTTTTTGCCCACGCGGCGACAGCGGCGCGAACGGTATTGGATACGCCGAGCCCTGGAATGGGTTCCTTCACCGAGGTGGAGATCACATTGACCAGACGGCCAAAGCTGGCTTCGCGCATGCCGGGTAGTGCGGCTTGCATCAACACCTGGCCCGCCATCAGATGCTGTCGGAAGGTGCTTTCGAAGGCAGCTGCCTCCGCGCTGTGAGCCGGCCCGCCCGGAGGGCCCCCGGTGTTATTGATGAGGATGTGAACCGGATGTTTACCGACGATATCGAGCGCTGCGGCTTGCAGGCCGTTTGTGTCCAGCATATCGACACCGCGCCAGCCATGGCGTTGCGCCGGATGTTTTCGCGGCAGGCTTTCCGCCAACTCCTTGAGCACGTCGACCGAACGTGCCAGCAAAGTGACATCGGCGCCCAGTTCGGCCAATTCGATGGCCGTCGCGCGGCCGATGCCTTGCGATGCGCCGCATACCAAGGCATGACGTCCGCTTAGGTTCAACTCCATGGTGGTCTCCTTGGAAGGCGCTCTCAGGCGCGGCTATGCCATTGCAGCGCCAGCGCCGCGATCCAGCATGTCCACGCCACCCATTGGCTGTAACGCCACATCCGCCACAGGCGTGTGATGGCGGCATCGTCGATCGCGGCGATGGCGGGCGATCTCAATACGTTCTGCATGCGCAACCACAACTGCGGCCCATGCGCCGCCGAGCCGGTGCCGGTATCCACGATCACTTTCCAGTGCTGCGGATAGTCCTCGCGCAGACGCTTGGCAATGCGGAAAGGCAGGACGGCGTAGGCAATGAAGCATGCCAGGCCGACCAGCAACAAACCGATGTAAAGCACCAACAACGGAATCAAAGGCTGCTCCAGCTTACGTGGGGCAAATCCGTGCGCAGGGAATGCAGCAAGCCATCGCCTTGCGGCGCCTTGCCGCAGACGGCCTTGTTCACCGCTTCGTCGTATCTCTTGTCCATCATGCCGACCCACACGGTGCCGTCGGGACCATGCGAGATCTTATAGCTGCCGCCGGTGCTGGTAGCTGTCGGCGTCGTGCTGCTGGAGGTGGAGAAAGTGCTGGCGGATTGTTCCCAGTAAGTATTGCTCGACTGTTGCGTGCCGGAGCTGTAGACCACCACGTAGCGCGCCCGCTTGTCGGTGACGGCAACACTGCCGAATGCGCCGCTGTCGCTGTTGGTCCAGCCCATGTATTCGCACAGCTTTACGTCCTGCGAGTCGATGGGCTGGAAGGCGTCATCGAGCAGGACCACCGTCGGCGCGAACAGGTAGCTGGTGCTCATGATCGAGCGTCCGGTAATTTCGGACTTCAGCCCGATCTTGTACGGCAGCTTGACGTCCGCCGGCAGCGCAAAACTCAGGAAATAACTGCGCACGCCATTGATCGCCGCCACCGGACTGCCGTTGCCCAGCGAGAACTGTTGAGGATGCCAGGGCAGGGTGGTTTGGTACGAGAAGTCGGCAAAGCTCGTGCAGCAGGGCGTTGCCTGCTCGAGCTGCTTCTTCGCGTCGGCCAGCGTCCTCGGCGGCGGGCTCTGCGGCAGGATGTTGGTCGGCAGCGGCAGCTTGACGCTATGGCAGGCGCCAAGCAGAACGGTAACGGCAAGTGTGAGTAGCAGTCTGAGTCGCATGTGTCGGATCGATCAGAAGTCAGCGCTCCCAGCGGCGCGGGGATAGGGAATGGCGTCGCGGATGTTGGACAGTCCGCAGACATACACAAGCAGGCGTTCGAAACCGAGGCCGAAGCCTGCGTGGGGTACGGTTCCGTAACGGCGCAGATCACGATACCAGCCGTAAGTGGCGGTATCGAGACCGAACTTGGCCATGCGGCGATCGAGGTAGTCAAGGCGCTCCTCGCGCTGGCTGCCACCGATGATTTCGCCGATGCCCGGTGCCAACACGTCCATTGCGGCGACGGTTTTCTCGTCGTCGTTCAAGCGCATGTAGAAGGCTTTGATCTGCTCGGGATAGTTCATGACGACCACCGGGCGGCCGACATGTTTCTCGGCGAGATAGCGCTCGTGCTCGGTTTGCAGATCGACGCCCCAGGCGACCGGAAAATCGAACTTCTGGCCGGACTTCTTGAGGATATCGATCGCGTCGGTGTAGTCGATGCGTTCGAACGGCTGGGCGATGAAGCTTTCCAGGCGCGTAATGGCGTCGGGCAGCACGCGTTCGGCGAAGAACGCCATGTCGTCGCCGCGCTCCTCGAGCACGGCTTTGAAGATGGCCTTCAGGAACGCTTCGGCGCAGTCGGCATCGGCGGAGAGATCGGCAAAGGCAATCTCCGGTTCCACCATCCAGAACTCGGCCAAATGGCGCGGCGTGTTGGAGTTTTCGGCACGGAAGGTTGGGCCGAAGGTGTAGACCTTGCTCATCGCCAGCGCATACGCCTCGACGTTGAGCTGGCCGGACACCGTGAGGAATGCCTCGCGGCCGAAGAAATCCTTGCGGAAGTCGATCTTGCCTTTCTCGTCGCGCGGCAGGTTTGCCAGATCCAGCGTGGAGAGGCGGAACATGTCGCCCGCGCCTTCCGCATCGGAGGTGGTGATGATGGGCGTGTTGATCCAGAAGAAACCCTGCTCGGTGAGATGGCGATGAATCGCCGTCATCATCGTGTGGCGCACGCGCGTCACCGCGCCGAACAGATTGGTACGCGGGCGCAGATGCGCGACTTCGCGCAGGAATTCCATCGAGTGCTGCTTGGGCTGGATGGGGTAGGTTTCCGGATCGTCGACCAGTCCCGTAACGACCACGCGGTCCGCCTGAAGTTCGAAGGTCTGGCCCTTGCCCTGCGAGGGCACCAGCGTGCCGCTCACGATGACGCCCGCGCCGGCGGTGAGATGTTTCACCTCATTTTCGTAATTGCCCAGCGTCGCCGGCACCACCGCCTGAATCGGATCGAAGCAGGAACCGTCGCTGACATTCACGAAGGACAGGCCAGCCTTGGAGTCGCGCCGGGTGCGCACCCAGCCGCGGACCGTTACATTGCTGCCGGCTTCGACTTTGCCGGAAAGGGCCTGTTTGACGCTGACCACCGTCATGGATTGAAACTCCTGGGAGAGGCGCCCATTTGTTAAGGGCATAGAGGCGAGCGGGCATGATAATGTAGGCCATGCCGCACTGCGACACGCTTTATCGTGCAACGAGTGCCGAAACCGATACAACGCTGTTATGACTATTTCGATTACTCCATCCGCCAATCAACGCATGCGCCAGTTCCTGGCCCAGACACCCAGCGCCGCGGGCGTGCGCTTTGGCGTCAAGCGCACCGGCTGCTCCGGCTTTGCCTATGTGGTGGACCTGGCCGACACCGCCGGCGCGGAAGATCAGACCTTTCAGATCGACGGCGTGCCCGTGATCGTGGATACCAAGAGCCTCCCCCTGGTCGACGGGACCGTGATCGATTTCCAGCGGCAAGGGCTTAACGCCAGCTTCGTCTTCCACAATCCCAATGCGACGGGCGAGTGTGGCTGCGGGGAAAGCTTCACGGTCGGGTGAGCCCGTTCAGGGTTCCATCTCCAGTCAATTCAGCGGCTTGCACTGACTGACTGATCCCCCTTACAATTCCGCTTCTGTCTACGCCGTTTGGGCGGGACAGTCCCTTGCCTCACCGCGCTCCGCGGGAGGCTGCTTGGCCCGTAAGGGCCACATCCATAAGGAGTTTCTCCGATGACCTTGCGTCATTACGAAGTTGTATTCCTGGTCCATCCCGACCAGAGCGAGCAGGTTCCGGCGATGATCGAGCGCTACAAGACGCTGATCACGGCCGACGGCGGCAAGATCCACCGCCTGGAAGACTGGGGCCGCCGTCAGCTGGCGTACCCGATCGTGAACCTGGCCAAGGCGCACTACGTTCTGCTCAACATCGAAGTGAGCCAGAACGCCCTGAACGAGCTGGAGACGGGCTTCCGCTTCAACGACGCCGTGCTCCGCCACCTCGTGATCAAGCGCGACGAAGCCGATACCGAGCAGTCCTTCATCCTTAAGAGCAAGGAAAAGGACGACGCCAAGTCCTCGCGCCGCCGTGACGACGACGCCGAAGGCGACGACCGCCGCGTGGGTCGCGCCGATAGCGACGACGCCGATATCGAAGATTGATCCAGGAGCCCAGACCCATGTCCAAGTTCTTCCGTCGCCGCAAGTTCTGCCGCTTCACGGCCGAAAACGTCAAAGAGATCGACTACAAGGATCTCAACACGCTGCGCCAGTACATCACTGAGAACGGCAAGATCGTTCCCAGCCGCATCACCGGCACCAAAGCTCGCTACCAGCGTCAGCTGGCCACGGCCATCAAGCGCGCCCGTTTCCTGGCGCTGCTGCCGTACACCGACAACCACGACGTTTAATCGCGTGGGTCTTTCTTCCGCGAGGAAGAAAGACATGTTTCAACCCTCCCGTTTCGGCGGGAGGGGCAACACTTCGGACAACCGTCCACGGCTGCGCCGGGCCACTCCGGTGCTAACGAATTGAGGATTTACCCATGGAACTCATTCTTCTTGAGAAGGTGCGCAACCTCGGCAACCTCGGCGACAAGGTCAAGGTGAAGCCGGGCTACGGCCGCAACTACCTGCTGCCGCAGGGCAAGGCTGTGCGCGTCAACGCTGAAAACCTCGCCGCGTTCGAAACCCGTCGCGCCGAGTACGAAGCGAAGGCCAACAAGCTGCTGGTCGACGCCGAATCCCGCAAGGCCAAGCTGACCGACGTGTCGGTGACCATCTCCGCCAACGCCAGCCCCGAAGGCAAGCTGTACGGTTCGGTCGGTCCGCGCGAGATCGCCGAAGCGCTGCAGGCTGCCGGTCACGACATCCACAAGGGTGAAGTGATCCAGGGCGAAGGCCCGATCCGCCACATCGGCGAGTTCGAGGTTGTGATCAGCTTGCACGCCGACGTGCACAACACCGTCAAGGTGATCGTGGTCGGCGAGAAGTAATCGCTACACGCCATCTTTCGATGGATCCAGACGGGCGCCGCACGGCGCCCGTTTGTTTTGAAGCGGTGCCCGTTGTTTATCCCCAGCATCTCACAGGTTATCCACAGACTTATTGTCTCGTGTGGTGAGACGGCACCGCGTATGCTCATTACTTGTGCCTGCCTACACGGCTTTGAGCACCTTCCTTGCTACAGGGAGTGTCCATGTCTTTCGTGCCCGAACGCAAAACCGCCAACAGCGCCGTCGAAGCCTTGCGTGTGCCGCCGCATTCCATCGACGCGGAGCAGGCGGTTCTCGGCGGTTTGATGCTCGCTTCGGATGCGCTGGACAAGGTCGCCGACAAACTCGGCGAACAGGATTTCTATCGCAAAGACCATCGCCTCATCTGGCGTGCGATCACCGAGCTCGCCAACAAAGGCATGCCGTGCGATGCCATCACGCTGGGCGACTGGTTCGAAGCCAATGGTCTGGCCGAGATGGTCGGCGGCGCGAGCTATCTGGTCGAGCTGGCGAACGCCACGCCCAGTGCGGCAAACATTGCGGCCTATGCGGAGATCGTGCGCGAGAAATCCGTGTTGCGGCAGCTGATCGATGCAGGCACGGCGATTACCGAGGACGGCTATCGGCCCGAAGGCAAGTCGGTGCACGAGGTACTGGAAAGCGCCGAGCAGCGTGTGTTCCACATCGCCGAATCCGGTGCGCGTGGCAAGAAAGACACGGTGTCGATGCGCGAAGCCGTGAAGGATGCCTTTCGCCTGCTGCACGAGCGTTATCAGAATCGTGGCCAGCTCACCGGCATTTCCACCGGCTTCACAGATTTGGACAACCTCACGTCCGGTCTGCAGCCGTCGGACCTGATCATCGTTGCCGCGCGTCCCTCGATGGGCAAAACCGCGTTCTCGCTGAATATTGCCGAGGCGGCTGCGTTGCGCGCCAAGAAACCCGTCGCCGTGTTCTCGATGGAAATGTCCGCGTCGCAGCTGGCGTTTCGTCTGATTTCCTCGGTGGGTCGCATTCACCAGCAGCATCTGCGCAACGGCGATCTGGCCGAGGAAGACTGGCCGCGCGTCACCAATGCGATCGCGCTGTTGTCCGAAGCAAAGATATTCATCGACGACACGCCCGGCCTTTCGCCGGTGGAAATGCGTTCGCGCTCACGCCGTCTGCATCGCGAGCATGGTGGTCTTGGCTTGATCGTGATCGACTACCTGCAGCTGATGCAGGTGCCGGGCAACAAGGAAAACCGCGCCACGGAAATCTCGGAGATTTCCCGTTCGCTGAAGGGCTTGGCGAAGGAGCTCAACGTACCGGTGATCGCGCTCTCGCAGTTGAACCGCTCGCTGGAGCAGCGCGCCGACAAGCGCCCGATGATGTCCGACCTTCGCGAATCCGGCGCTATCGAGCAGGACGCGGACGTGATCATGTTCATCTACCGCGACGAGTACTACAACAAGGAATCGCCGGACAAAGGCCTCGCTGAAATCATCATCGGCAAGCAGCGTAACGGCCCCACCGATACGGTGAAGCTGACCTTCCTGGGTCACTACACCAAGTTCGAGAACTACAGCCCGGATAGCTACGTGGGGCACTTCTGAGCGCGCGTGCCTGCGCTTTGCCATCTCGTTGCCCTGATCCGCGAGCCGTCAGCCGTTACCCTATGATGCAGCGAGCCGGCTTCCGGGCCAGCTTCTGCATCTGTTTCCGCGCTTGCAAAGACCTGGTTTCGATCATTTCAGGACCATGAGCCGCACTACCGTCGCCACCATTCATCTGGGCGCGCTGCGCCACAACCTCGAGCGAATTCGAGAGCTGGCCGCGCCAGCGTTGGTCATGGCGGTGGTCAAGGCCGATGCCTATGGCCATGGCCTGGAGCGGGTAGCGCGGGCGCTCGACGGCGCCGCCGATGCGTTCGCCGTAGCCTCGCTTGGAGATGGATTGCGACTGCGCGCGGCGGGTCACCGTCAGCGTATCGTGGTGCTGTCGGGGCCCGATCAGCATGGCGATATCGCCGAGATGCAGCGGTTGGGCCTCGACGCGGCGATTCATCACGAAAGCCAACTGCGCTGGCTGTCCGAGGCTTCGCCCATGCGAGGCCGCCTGCGCGTGTGGCTGAAAGTCGACAGCGGCATGCACCGGCTCGGCTTTGCGCCCGAGCGTGCGGCGTCCGTACATGCGCAGCTGTCGACCATGACGGGCATCGATCCAGAGATCGGCTTGATGACGCATTTCGCCGAATCGGAAGTTTTCGACGGCGAACGTACGCGTCGGCAGATCGAGCGATTCCGCGAAGCGACGCGCAGTTTGTCCGGCCCGCGCTCACTCTCCAACTCGGCCGCCGTGCTGGGCTGGCCTGATGCGCGCGGCGACTGGGTGCGCACTGGCGGGCTGCTTTATGGCCTTTCCGTGGTGGAAGGCAAATGCGGTGAGGACTTTGGTTTTCGTCCTGCGATGACCTTGTCCACGCGCCTGATTGCGATCAACACCATCCCCCGCGGCGAGCGTATTGGCTACAACGGCCTGTGGGAGTGTCCCGAAGACATGCCGGTGGGCGTTGCCGCCGTGGGCTATGGCGATGGTTATCCGCGCAGTGCCGCGTCGGGTACGCCTGTGCTGGTGGGCCATCGGCGCGTTCCATTGATCGGTCGTGTGTCGATGGATCTGATCACGCTGGATCTGCGTGAGGCTCCCGAGGCGAAGGTGGGCGATCGCGTGGTGCTGTGGGGGCCGGAGCTTCCCGTGGAAATCGTGGCGGCACAGTCGGGAACGATCAGTTACGACCTCACCTGCGGCATGACGCGCCGCGTGCTGTTCGTCGAGGACGAGGAGTAAACGCGCGTCTCGCGGCATGCGACCATCGCGCGCTAAGCTCCTTCCATTCATTCATTGATTCGAACGCCATGGCCAAAGCCAAAACCGCCTATGTCTGCACCGATTGCGGTGCGGAGCACACCAAGTGGCAGGGCCAGTGCATCGAATGCAATGCGTGGAATACGCTTTCGGAGTTTGTGGTGCAGCCGGTGCAGAAGTCGGTCGCTGCGGCACGACAGGGCGGCTATGCCGGCGCGGCCAATACCGTGCCGCGCGTCACGCCGCTTACCGATGTCCTGGTCACGGCCGAATCGCGGACACTGACGGGCATTGGCGAACTTGACCGCGTGCTCGGCGGCGGTCTCGTCGATGGATCGGTGGTACTGATCGGCGGCGATCCGGGCATCGGCAAGTCGACCTTGTTGCTGCAAATGCTCGGCACGCTGGGTGCTCAGTTGCCAAGTGTGTATGTCACCGGCGAAGAATCGCTGGCGCAGGTGGCGGCGCGAGCGCAGCGGCTCGATCTTCCCCTGCAGCCTTTGCATGCGCTGGCCGAAACAGGCGTCGAGCGCATTCTCGAGCAAGTCGCTTCCACGCGTCCGCGTGTGCTGGTGATCGATTCGATCCAGACGATCTGGACCGAACTGTTGACCGCGGCGCCGGGTTCGGTCAGTCAAGTGCGCGAATCGGCGGCGCGTCTTACGCGTTTTGCGAAGGAAAGCGGTACTTCGGTTTTCCTTGTCGGGCATGTCACCAAGGAGGGCGGCATCGCCGGTCCGCGTGTGCTCGAACACATGGTGGATGCGGTGCTCTATTTCGAAGGCGAGTCCGGCAGTCGCTTCCGCGTGCTGCGTGCGTTCAAGAACCGCTTCGGCGCGGTCAACGAACTGGGCGTCTTCGCGATGTCCGAAAAAGGCTTGCGCGAAGTGCCCAATCCATCGGCGATATTTCTCTCTGCGCATGCGGGCCCCACGTCCGGCAGTGCGGTGATGGTGACGCGCGAAGGCACACGTCCGCTGCTGGTGGAAGTGCAGGCGCTGGTGGATCAGTCGTCACTCGGCAATCCACGACGCGTTGCATTGGGCCTGGAGCAGAATCGTTTGGCGATGCTGCTGGCCGTGCTGCATCGTCACGGTGGTGTTGCTGCGTACGACCAGGACGTGTTTGTGAATGTGGTCGGTGGCATCCGTGTGCAGGAAACCGCCGCCGATCTCCCGGTGCTGCTCGCTGTGCTGTCATCGCTGCGCGATCGGCCGTTGCCGGAGAAAACGATCGCCTTTGGCGAGGTTGGGCTTTCCGGCGAGATCCGTCCCGTACCCAACGGTGAGGAACGCCTCAAAGAGGCGGCTCACCACGGATTCCAGCGCGCTATCGTGCCGAAGGCCAATGCGCCCAAAAAGGGGCGGGTTGGCGATATGGAAGTGATTGGCGTGGAGCGGCTCGCGCACGCCATCGACGCTTGCCGCTAAGGCGCGTCAATCCACCACGCGGTGCAAAATCACTTCGAGCACGAACTTCGAGCCGAAGAAGGCCAGCACCAGCACGCCCATGCCGATCAGCGTGAGATTGACCGCGCTGCGACCACGCCAGCCGTGACGCCAGCGTCCGTAGAGCAGGGCACCGAACACCAGCCACGCGATGATGGACAGCACAGTCTTGTGCATCAGGTGCTGTCCAAACAGGTTGTCGACGAAAAGAATGCCTGTCAGCAGCGTCAGCGAAAGCAGGACGAAGCCGGCACCGATCAATCGAAACAGCAGCGACTCGGTCAAGGTGAGTGGAGGCAGCGCGCTTAGCCATGGCCCGAGGTGACGGTGCCGCAGCGCGCGCTCCTGGATCGCCAGCAGGATCGCCATCGCGGCAGCAATCGACAGCACACCAAAGGCCAGCAGTGCCACGGTAACGTGCAGCTTGATATGCCAGTCCATCGACACGGGGGCGGTGGACGGGGCAAGAAAGCTGTCGACCCAAAGCAGCAGTGCGCTGAGCGGAAACACGATCACACCCAGTGTGGCCACGGGGCGGGTGAGATTCACCAGCAGCGTGAGCGCCGACACCATGCAGGCGACAAGTGAAAGCGCCGCGAAGAAATGCAGATCCAGCGCGCCGCCATGCATGGCAAGCAAGCCGGTGGCGTGGGCCAGCACCGCTGCCGTCGCAATTCCCAAGGCCAGACGCGCCAGTGTGGTGGTGCCGCCGCCGAACAACGGGCGCGCCAACAGCCCGCTGGCGAGCAGGTAGCAGACAATGGCGAAGATCGAGAGGGCGGCTAGCATTGCCGTTAAGTGTGGCACAGGGCAAAGACGGGGTGAACGCGGCAAATCGACCGGCACTTGCAATATTTAGACATTTGTCTAATTATCTAGGCATCGATCAAGCCGATGGTGAGTCGTGAAGCAGCAAGCCGTATTTCGTGCACTGGCCGATCCCACGCGTCGCGCGATTCTCAAGCGGCTGCATGGCGGGGCCATGAGTGCGGGCGAAATCGGCGAGGCTTTCGATATCACAGGCGCGTCGCTGTCGCATCACTTCGCCGTACTCAAGCAGGCGGATCTGGTGCGCACCGAACGGCGCGGCCAGTACATCGTTTATTCCCTTAACACCACTGTGATGGAAGACCTCACGCGGATGATGCTCGATCTGATTCCGTCGAGTGGGGGGCGAGGAGGCAAGCGATGAAACCCGTACGCAGTCTTTTTTTATCTGTTCTTTTCCTGCTGATATTGCTGGCAGCCTTTTTATGGCTGTATCCGCAGATGCCGGCGCTTGTTCCCGTGCACTGGAACGTGCACGGACAGATCAACGGCTACGCGACGCCGATCAAGGCGGTTGCCACGCCGATGGTTATCATCGCGATATTGGCGCTGCTTACCATCGCGTTGCCGGCCATCTCGCCACGCGGCTTCGAAATCACGCCGTTCATGTCGGTGTTCGTCGTGGTGATGCTGGCGGTGCAGGCCTTTGTGCTGATCACCGCGTTGGGCGTTCTGTTGAATGCGGCAGGCCATCCGGCCGGCAAATTCGTGATCAGAATGCTGCCCGTGGGTGTGTTGCTGATGATCATGGGCAACTACATGGGCAAGTTGCGCAAAAACTTCTTCGTCGGAATCAGAACGCCGTGGACGCTCGCCAGCGACGAGGTGTGGGAGCGTACGCACCGCGTGGGAGGCTGGCTGTTCATGCTTGCGGGGGTGGTCGTGATCGTCGTCAACCTGGTCAATGCATCTCTCGCATTTTCCGTGGGTGTGATTCTGGCAGCTGCACTCATTCCTGCTGTGTATTCGTACTTCGTCTATCGACGCGTAGAACACAATCACTGAACTTACCAAGGAGGCTTTATGAACTCCCAGACGCTAGGCGTGCTGGTCGGTCTGTGTTGCCTGATTTTTGCCGTGGCCAGTCGCGCAGAACCGACGGCAACATGCCGTGCCCATGGTCAAGCGGCGCTCGTCGCGTGGACGCAGGCTAACTACCAGGGTGCAGTCAAAGATTTTGCGCCGGATACCGCAGCGCAAGTGACGCCGGAGAAGCTAAAGGCGGTTTGGACGCAGTTGCAGGGTGCGTCGGGTGCATTTCGCAAGCTTGGTGATCTGCAGTCGAGGGCTATTGCCGGGCGCCCGCTGCTTGCTGCAAATATGGACTTTGCCGATCATTCATTGGTGGCGGTGATCGACTGCGATGCACAGGATCGCATTACGACTTTCCGAATCGTGCCGGCAAGCGCACTGAGCGCGGCAACGACGCCCGCGCCCACATCAGGATCAAGTATCGGTATAGAAAGCGCTGTGCAGATCACGTCGCCGCTAGGCCCGCTGCCCGGCACGTTGTTAGTGCCGAAGGGGAAGGGGCCTTTCCCTGCTGTTTTACTGGTGGTTGGTTCCGGTCCACTCGATCGCGACGAAACCATCGGCCCGAACAAGCCCTTTCGTGATCTGGCTGAAGGGCTGGCCGCCGCAGGAATCGCCTCGCTGCGCTACGACAAGCGTGGGCATGTATACGGTGTGCAGACAGCCAAGAAAGATGTGACCGTCGATGACTCCGTCACCGACGACGCAGTCACCGCGTTGCAGTTGCTGTCGAGGCAACCCTCCATCGATTCCAGGCACGTATTTGTTCTGGGTCACAGCCTGGGGGCAGCGATGGCGCCTCGTATCGGTCAGCACGATCCACAGCTGGCTGGCGTGATTCTGATGGCCGCGCCGGCGAAGCTGAATCTCGACACGGTGATTCGGCAGATGCGTTATCTCGCCCCGCTGCAGGGGGCTACGCCGGAGCAAATGGACAAGCTGCTGGCGCCCGTCGTCCAGGCGCGCGATGTCGTGGCGCACGCCGATCCGGCACACCCTCCTGCGGGAGAAGTGCTCAATGGATCGCTCAGTTTCTGGGTGAGCCTGCGCGACTACGATCCGATTGCCACCGCCCGGGAGCTGTCCAAACCCATGCTGTTGCTGCAGGGTGGCGACGATTACCAGGTGCTGCCGCAACAAGATTTCGTTCAGTGGCACGACGCCTTTGCGCGCGATTCCCGGGTGAGGCTGATCCAGTACCCTGGCTTGAGCCATTTGTTCATGCCGGGCGGTGATCCGCCGTCTCCGGCTGACTACATGAAGCCGGGCCATGTCGATGAGCAGGTCATTCGCGACATGGTCGACTGGATCAGGGCCCAGGCTGGGCGCTCCTGAGAAAACGGGCATCTCTGGTATATTTGCCAATCCGCTCAGGCTTTTCCGATCCCATCGTCATGTTCGAGTCGCTCAGCCAACGTCTCTCCACCACCGTCAACCGCCTGCGCGGCCGCGGTCGGTTGACCGAGGAAAACATCCGCGAATCGCTGCGCGAAGTGCGCATCGCGCTGCTGGAAGCCGACGTGGCGCTGCCGGTGGTGCAGGCGCTGATCGAGCGCGTGAAGGTTCGCGCCGTCGGCCAGGAAGTGCTCAAGAGCCTGTCGCCGGGTCAGGCGCTGGTGAAAGTGGTCAGCGACGAGCTGACCGCCGTGATGGGCACGGCCAACGCCGAATTGAACCTGGCGCAGCAGCCGCCTGCCGTCGTGTTGATGGCAGGCCTGCAGGGTGCCGGTAAAACCACCACGGTCGCCAAGCTGGCGCGCTTCCTCACCGAGCGCAAGAAGAAGCGCGTGATGGTGGTGAGCTGCGACGTGTATCGTCCGGCCGCTATCGAGCAGCTGCGCACGCTGGCCGAGCAGGTTGGCGTGAAGTTCTTCCCGTCCGAAGCGGGCCAGAATCCCGTGGATATCGCCAAAGCTGCGATTTCCGCCGCGCGCAAGGAAGTGATCGACGTGCTGCTGGTCGACACGGCCGGCCGTCTGCACGTCGACGAAGCGATGATGGCGGAGATCAAGGCGCTGCACGCCGCGGTGACGCCGATCGAAACCCTGTTCGTGGTCGACTCGATGACGGGTCAGGACGCGGCCAATACCGCCAAGGCCTTCGCCGAAGCGCTGCCGCTGACTGGTGTGGTCCTCACGAAGACGGACGGCGATGCGCGTGGCGGTGCGGCACTGTCGGTACGCTACGTCACTGGTCGCCCGATCAAGTTCCTCGGCGCAGGCGAAAAGACCGATGCGCTGGAACCGTTTCATCCGGACCGCATTGCCCAACGCATCCTCGGCATGGGCGACGTGCTGTCGCTGGTCGAGGAAGTCGAGCGCAAGGTCGATCAGGAAAAGGCGCAGAAGCTTGCCGAGAAGGTCATCAAGGGCAAGCGCTTCGATCTCAACGATATGCGCGACCAGCTTGAGCAGATGAACAACATGGGCGGCCTGGCGGGCCTCATGGACAAGCTGCCGGGCGTCTCCGGGCTGCCCGACAGCGTGAAATCCAAGGTCAACGACGGCGAGATCAAGCGCATGGTCGCGATCATCAATTCGATGACCAAGAAAGAGCGCCGCCATCCGGACCTGCTGAACGGCTCCCGCCGCGCCCGCGTGGCACGCGGCTCGGGCACCCAGCCGGCCGACGTGAACCGCCTGCTGAAGCAGTACATGCAGATGGAAAAGATGATGTCCAAGCTCTCCAAGGGAGGCACCAAGGGCCTCCTGCGGCAGATGCGTGGCGCCATGAAGGGGATGGGCGGGATGGGAGGCGGGCTGCCGCCGATGCGCTGAACCTGAGCGATCTGGCCGGCGAAAGAGCTAACCCCTTCCTTTTTCGTCGGAATTCATTAAAATGTCGCGTTTACCGCGCCCGTTCTAGGGCGCGCATGCCGGGCATGCCGGCAGTTCTGGAGCTTTTTACTATGGTTAAGATTCGTCTTTCGCGCGGCGGCGCCAAGGGCCGTCCGTTCTACCACGTCGTTGTGACCGACTCGCGCAGCGCGCGTGATGGACGCAACATCGAGAACGTTGGTTTCTACAACCCCGTTGCTGCGGGCAAGGACAAGCGCCTTGAGCTGAACGTTGCGCGCGTTCAGGAGTGGGTGGCCAAGGGCGCTCAGCTGAGCGACAAGGTTGCCTCGCTCGTGAAGGAAGCCGGCAAGCAGGCTGCCTGAGCATGAGTGCAGCCGATCGGCGCGTCCTGGTTGGACGCATCGTCGGGTTGTACGGGGTGCAGGGCTGGGTCAAGGTCGAATCCTGGACCGAGCCCCGCACACAGATCTTCAAGTACCAGCCCTGGCTGCTCTCATCGGCGCCGGGCCAGGACAGGGAGATCAAAGGTATCGACGGTCGACCCCAGGGCAAGGGCCTCATCGCCAAGTTGCCGGGGGTGGACGATCGGGATGGTGCTGCGGCGCTGGTGGGACAGGACATCCATGTCGCCCGCGAGCTGCTGCCACCACCCGGTAAGGATGAGTACTACTGGGTCGATCTCGAGGGTCTCGAGGTCGTCACCACGGAAGGCGTAGCGTTGGGACGGGTCAGTCACCTGTTCGCGACCGGCGCCAATGACGTGGTGGTCGTGAAGGACGGCGAGCGCGAGCGGCTGGTTCCTTTCATCCAGGGTGTTTACGTGCGTTCGGTGGATCTGTCCGGCGGACGCATGGTGGTGGACTGGGACCCTGAATTCTGAAGTGAGGGTCCGATGCGCATCGATGTCGTCACGCTGTTTCCCGACTTCATGCGTCAGTGCGCTGCCGTCGGTGTCGTAGGACGCGCGCAGCAACGCGAGTTGTTGCAGGTGGAAACCTGGAACCCGCGCGATTACGCCACCGACAATTACCGTACCGTGGATGGCCGCACTTGCGGCGGTGGTCCCGGCATGGTGATGCTGATCGAGCCTTTGCGTGCAGCCTTGAAGGCAGTGCGGGAGGCGGCACCGGAACCGGTGCAGGTGATTTATCTCAGTCCGCAAGGAGCGCGGCTGACGCAGGGCAGGGTGGAAGCGCTGGCCAGGTTGCCGCGAATCGCTCTGCTCTGTGGACGTTACGAAGGTGTGGACGAGCGTCTGCTGGCGCACGAGGTCGACGAGGAACTCTCCATCGGCGACTATGTGCTGTCCGGCGGTGAGCTTGGCGCCGCGGTGATCATCGATGCCGTGGGCCGCTTGCAGGACGGTGCGTTGAACGACGCGCAATCGGCCGAGCAGGATTCGTTCTCGAACGGTCTGCTCGACTGTCCGCACTATGCGAAGCCGGTGCATGACGTACTGGGCGACGTGCCGGAGGTTTTGCTCTCTGGCGATCATGCGGCCATTCGCCGCTGGCGCCTGAAGCAATCGCTGGGACGGACCTGGTTGCGGCGTCCCGATTTATTGGCGCAGTGTGCGTTGGATAAGGAATCCCGTGCGCTGTTGGACGAATTCCGTCGTGAATATGCTCAGCATCAATCACGACAAAACGATGCGGTCAATGACGACCGCAATCATTGAGAAAAGACAGGTGTTGCCATGAACAAGATCATCGAACAGTTCGAAGCCGAGCAGATCACCCGCCAGCTGCCGGAGTTCGGCCCTGGCGACACCGTGATCGTCAACGTGAAGGTGAAGGAAGGTAACCGCGAGCGCGTGCAGGCGTTCGAGGGTGTCGTCATCGCCAAGCGCAGCCGCGGCCTGCATTCGGCCTTCACGGTCCGCAAGATCTCGCACGGCACGGGCGTGGAGCGCGTGTTCCAGGCGCACAGCCCGAGCATCGAGTCGGTGACGGTCAAGCGCAAGGGCAAGGTGCGCGGCGCCAAGCTGTACTACCTGCGCGGTCTGGAAGGCAAGGCTGCCCGCATCAAGGAAGACATCGCCGCCGCTTCCGCCGACTAATACGGCGCGCTACAGCGCGACACGAAAAAACCCGCGGATCGCTCCGCGGGTTTTTTCATGTCCGGCGTTCAAGAGCCGGATCAGAGATTCACCATTAGCCGTTGCGGTTCCTGCAGGAAGTTGCCCTGTACGAAGTCCACGCCGCAGGCGAACAGCAGCGATGTGCTGGCCGCGTCCTCGACCCATTCGGCGACGGCC
Source organism: Dyella psychrodurans (assembly GCF_003363265.1). Lineage (GTDB taxonomy): Bacteria > Pseudomonadota > Gammaproteobacteria > Xanthomonadales > Rhodanobacteraceae > Dyella_B > Dyella_B psychrodurans. The sequence goes on from NZ_QRBF01000002.1 coordinate 557,756, forward strand.
ATGCGCTTCATTTCGTGGGCCTGCTGGCAGATCTCGGTGATCTTCTTCTGGTTTTCCGGATGCTGCGGCAGATCGGCCATGAAGCTACGGTCGATCTTCAGATAATCGGCGTTGATGTGGTTGAGCAACTGGAACGAGTTCAGGCCCGAGCCGAACTGCTCAAGCGCGAAGAAACCACCCAGCTTCTTCCACGCATTGATGAATTCCTGCGCGGGGCGAAGCAAGGTCACGACTTTGCTCTCGGTCATTTCCAGCACAATCCGGCCGTTCTTCAGATTGGCCTGCTTCAGAGTTCGCTCAAGCCATGGCAGCAACTGGGCTTGCTGCTGCAGGGAGTCAGGCGTGAGCTTGACGAAGAAGGTGGTAGGCAATCCCGCGCGTTCGCGTGCCTTGAGCGCATTGATCGCCTGACCCAACACCCAGCGGTCGATCTCGGCGTTGAGGCCGTATTTCTCGGCGATGGGCATGAAGAAGCCGGGCGACACTTCGCCTTGCGGTCCGTTCATGCGCAACAGGATTTCCGAATAGTCGCCCTCGGCATCCTGCAGGCTGATGGTCTGCTGGTGATAGAGCATGAATTCGTTCTGCGTAAGCGCCTGACGCAGCAGCCCCAGCCAGTTGCGCTCGCGCTCGGCGTCGGCCTTTTCGCGCGCAGCCGGATCATGCAACTCGCTGCGATTGCCACCCTGGCTCTGCGCGCTGCGCAGCGCCTGGCTGGCCTGGTTCAGCAGCATGTCCGTGTTGGCGTTCTTCTCGCCTAGCAGGCTGCCGCCGATACTGACGGTCAGCGTGATCGACTGCGTGCCCAGGTCGAAGATTTCGCGCGAGATCGTCTGCTGCACCTTGCCGATCCACTCGCGGATCGCGTCGTCGCTTTCGGTGTGCAGAATGATGCCGATCGTATGTTCGGCCAGCAGGCCGGCCACGTCTTCCTGGCCCAGCTGTGCGCTGACCCGGTGCGCGAAGGCCGCCAGCAGTTCGTCGGCCTTGCCCAGGCCGATGCCATTGACGAGCTGCGTCCAGTTGTCGGGCTCGATCAGCAGCAGGCTCTGGCCCTTGTGTCCTTCGCTTGCGGCGGCAACGGCGTTGTCGATGGATTCCAGCGTGCGCGCGCGGTTGAAGAGCCCGGTGACCTGATCGCGTTGCAACTGTTCGACCAGCGCAGGATCGACCTGTTGGCGACGGAAGACGACCTGCAGGCAGGCTTCGCCCTCGAACGTGGCGTGCGCGAATTCGGCCGTTGCGGGAAAGGTGCTGCCGTCGGCGCGGCGCGCCTGCAATTCCATCCGGTAGTCGGCTTTCTCGCCGCGCGACAGTGCACGCAGCAAATTCTTGAAGGCTTCGGCGTTGGCGGGGCCGATCAGGTCGAGCACCGGCAGGCCAAGCAGGTCATCGTAATCGTCGTAGCCGAAGGTATCGAGATAAGAGCGATTGGCGCGCACATGCATGCCTTCGTGCACGTAGGCGATCGGGTCGTTCGACGAATCGAGCAGGGCATCGCAGCGACGTTCGGATTCGCGCAGCGCCGTTTCGAGTCGACGTACTTGCCGGCGTGTGTTGAGCGCTTCGAATTCGCGCTTGATGATGGTGATCGTCTGCTTGGGCTGGTTTCGCGAGGCCACGCCTTGGACGCCATCCTGGAACATCTCGGCGATGCTCTGGTCGTCGATCTTGGATACGCACGCGATCAGCGCGATGTCGCGGGCACTGGCGTCGATCTGCTGGGCGACGCTGCGCAGCGGCAGGCCATTGACGTTGGGGTTGAACAGCACCAGATCCGGGCCGAGTTCTTCCAGCGCGTCGTGAATCTGTTCGGGAGTGGTCGCCCGGGCGGGGCGAACCGCAATGCCCGCGTTACGCAACAATGTAATGATCTGTTCCGCGTCCTCGACCGAGTTCTCGATGAAGAGGATCTTGATGACGGAGTCTGTCTTCATGGGCGGGTCGTGCTTCCTTGGATATGGCTGCCCTGCGCAGCAGGTGGCCGAGGGCTGGCCGGCACTACAGACCTGTTTTAACGGATTCTGCACAGACCCGCCAGCGTCAATTCGCACATCAGTGACGAAGCGCATGGGAGAACAGGGGCTTAGGCCTGTCCTCATCATCCACGTGGACAATGAGGACAGGCTCTCAGAGTGGCCGTTTGGACGGATCGCCGCCTACTTCGCGCACCAGTTTCGGCACAAGGTAGCCTGGCAGGCGACTGCGCATCTGCTCGACAAGCGATATTGCCTCGGCGTCGGCCACTTCAAAATGCGCCGCACCCTGCACGCGGTCGAGCTGATGCAGGTAGTACGGCAGTACGCCGGCGGCAAACATGCGCTCGGAAAGCGCGGTCAGCGCGTTGGCGCTGTCGTTGATGCCGCGCAGGAGCACGGACTGATTGAGCAGTGTCGCGCCGGCGTCGCGTAATCTGGCGCAGGCTGCATCCACCGTGTCGTCGAATTCGTTGGCGTGGTTGGCGTGCAGCACCACCACCTTCTGCAGTGTCAATGAGCGAAGCCAATCGACAAATGCTGCGTCGATGCGCTCGGGCAAAACGACGGGAAGTCGAGTGTGGATGCGCAGCCGCGTGATGTGGGGAAGATCAGCCAGGCCTCGACTGAGCTCTTCCAACTTGCTCGTGGCCAGCGCCAGAGGATCGCCGCCAGACAAGATCAATTCGTTGATCGACTTGTCCTGACCGACATGATCCAGCGCCTGGCGCCATTGACCGGCCGCCGCCATTTCTTCCCCGTAGGGAAAGTGGCGGCGGAAGCAGTAACGGCAATTGATCGCGCAGCTGCCGCTGGCGATCAGCAACGCCCGGCCTTCGTACTTGTGCAGGACGCCTTGCGCCTCGCGTGCAGCCATGTCACCCACCGCGTCGGCAACGAAACCGGGAACTTCGTCCAGTTCCGCCAGCTGGGGCAGCACTTGCAGCAGCAGCGGGTCGCGCTCATCGCCCGGGCGCATGCGCGCCACGAAACCTCGTGGGGCTCGCAGCGCGAAGCCGGCATCTTCGGCGGGCAGACGGTCCGACAGATGGCCAAGGCCCAGCAGGCCAAGCAGTTCGTGGCCGTCGGTGACGGCGTCCCGCCACAGCTGCCGCCAGTCGGGCGCAACGGGCGGTGTAATGCGGGCGCCTGGGCTTGCGGTTATCATATAGGGCTCTATGCGGGCCTTCGGGGCCCTTAAACTGTTTATTTTAGCCGCTGATGGCAGCGGTTTTCCTCATTGGAGCGAAGTGCATGGCCAGTTACGATCTTAACGGCGTCAAGAACGGTCTGAAGATCATCGTCGACGGCGATCCCTACATCATCACCGAGGCGGAGTTCGTCAAGCCGGGCAAGGGCCAGGCCTTCACCCGCATCAAGATCCGCAACCTGCTCAACGGCCGCACCACGGAAAAGACCCTCAAGTCGAGCGACTCCTTCGAGGGTGCCGACGTGGTCGATACCGACATGCAGTACCTCTACAGCGACGGCGAGTTCTGGCACTTCATGCACCAGGAGTCGTTCGAGCAGCACCAGGCCGACGCCGCCGCGATGGCCGATACCGCCAAGTGGCTGAAGGGCGAAGAAGAGTGCGTGGTTACGCTGTGGAACGGCCGTCCGATCTCGGTGCAGGCGCCGAACTTCGTCGAACTGAAGATCGTCGAGACCGACCCGGGCCTGCGTGGCGATACCTCGGGCGGCGGCGGCAAACCAGCCAAGCTCGAGACCGGCGCCGTGGTGCGCGTGCCGCTGTTCGTGAATCAGGACGAAGTGATCAAGGTCGATACGCGTTCCGGCGAATATGTCAGCCGTGTGAAGTAACGCCGGTCGCGAACAGGCGTTCGCGCCTTTGCCAGAACGACGAAGCAAAAAACAATGGGGCGGGCATCGTAAGATGTGCCGCCCCATCTCATATCACTCCCCAGCAAGGCCAATCACGATGAGCCAGAACGCTCCGCAGACCATCGATCTACTTATCGAGGCCCGCTGGGTCGTGCCGGTCGAACCGCATGATGTCGTGCTGGAGCATCACGCTGTGGCCGTCGATCACGATTGCATCGTCGCTGTACTGCCGATTGCTCAAGCGCGTACCCACTATGCGCCACAAGAGCGCGTCGAGCTGGGCGAGCACGTGCTGATTCCCGGTTTGATCAACACGCACACGCACAATCCGATGACGCTGATGCGCGGGCTCGCCGACGACCTGCCGCTGATGGTCTGGTTGCAGCAGCACATCTGGCCGGTGGAAGCAAAAGTGATCGGCCCGGAATTCGTGCGCGACGGCGTGGAGCTGGCGGTAGCCGAGATGCTTCGCGGCGGCACCACCTGCGCCAACGAAAATTACTTCTTCCCCGACGCCATGGGCGCGACCTATCGCAAACTCGGTTTCCGCGCCGTGGTGGGCTTGCCGGTGATCGAATTCCCGTCGGCGTGGGCCAAGACGCAGGACGAATACTTCGAGCGCGCCGGCGAAACGCACGACAGCTTCCGCAACGATGCACTGATCCGCACCGCCTTCGCCCCGCACGCGCCGTACACGGTCTCGGATGAATCGTTCGAGCGCATCCGCGTGCTGGCCGATCAGCTGGACATTCCCGTGCACTTGCACTTGCACGAAACCGCGCACGAAGTGGAAGAGGAGCGGAAGAAATCCGGCTTGCGTCCCTTCCAGCGGATGCAGAAACTCGGGCTGGTCAACGATCGCCTGATCGCCGTGCACATGACGCAACTTACTGACGGTGAAATGGCGGCTTGTGCGGAAGCGGGCGTTTCCGTCGTGCACTGTCCCGAGTCCAACCTGAAACTGGCTTCGGGCTTCTGCCCTGCTGAAAAATTGCGCAAGGCCGGCGTGAATGTCGCCATCGGCACGGATGGCTGTGCATCCAACAACGATCTCGACATGTTCGGCGAGATGCGCACCGCCGCTTTGCTCGCGAAAGCGGTTGCGGAAGACGCAGCCGCCTTCGACGCGGGCTTCGCGTTGCGCGCCGCGACCATCAATGCCGCGAAGGCGCTGGGCCTCGACGAGACCATCGGCTCGATCGAAATCGGCAAGCAGGCGGATTTGGCGGCGGTGCGCTTGAGCGACCTGGAGACCCAGCCGCTGTTCCACATCATCTCGCAACTCGTCTACACCACCGGGCGGCATCAGGTCAGTGACGTATGGATCGCCGGCAAGCGCAAGCTGGCCGCGCGCGAGCTGGTCGATATGGATACGGCGGGCATCCTGGCGCGTACCCACGCCTGGCGCGAACGCATCGCTGCGATATGAATCGTTATCTCGTGATTCTTATGCGTCGCCCGCAGGTCGATCCGGCGGCGGTGCCGTTGCATCAACAGTTCCTGGAGGATTTGCGTGCGCAGGGCCGCAATGAGATGTCCGGTCCTTTCGGCGACAAATCCGGCGGTGCTTACCTGCTGCGTGCCGCGTCCCTGGAGGAGGCGATCGAGATCGCTCACCGCGACCCCGCTCACACCAGCGGCGGTTGGGACATCACGCTCTACGAATGGCATGCGCGGTAAGCTTGGCAGACTGTCTGGAGTTTCATGATGCAAACCACGCAAAACGTCAGCCACGATGAAATCGCCCGCTTCGACAAGCTGGCCGCGCGCTGGTGGGATCCGGACGGCGAATCGCGCCCGTTGCACGATCTCAATCCGGTGCGCACCGCTTACGTGGCCGCTCGCGTTTCCCTCAAGAGTGCGCGCGTCGCGGATGTCGGTTGCGGCGGCGGATTGCTCAGTGAAGCGCTGGCGCGTGCAGGTGCCGATGTCGTGGGCATCGATCTCGGCTTGAAGGTGATCGAGATCGCCCGATTGCACCTGCACGAATCGAACCTTCAGGTCGATTACCGCAAGCAATCTTCTGCCGAACTTGCGGCTGCCGAGCCTGCCAGCTTCGACGCGGTGTGCTGCATGGAGCTGATCGAGCACGTACCCGATCCGGCTGCGCTGGTGCACGATCTGGCAGGCATGCTGAAGCCGGGTGCGCGCCTTTTCATGTCCACGCTAAACCGCACGCCGGCGGCGTTCGGCGCGGCGATCCTCGGTGCCGAGTACATCACGCGCATGCTGCCGCGCGGCACGCATCATTACGCGCAATTCCTCAAACCTTCCGAGCTTGCGCGCCTGCTTCGTCAGGCGGGTCTGGAGCTGGAAGACGTCAGCGGCCTCGGCTACAACCCGCTCAACCGCAAGGCATGGGTGAGCCGATTCACGGCCGTCAACTATCTCTTGTGCGCACGCAAACCCCAATGAAGTCGCTTCCCCAATCACCGCAAGGCGTGCTGTTCGATCTCGACGGCACCTTGCTCGACAGCGCACCGGATCTTCATGCGGCCCTGGTGGCCTATTGCAGCGAAGTCGGTGCGCCGCCCGCACCGTATACGAAAGTGCGCGAAGTCGTGTCGCGCGGCTCGCGCGCCATACTGCGATGCGCTTTCGACGAAAGCGACGAAGCGCTGTTCGAGCGCATGCCGCGCTATCTCGAGCTTTATCACTCGATGATGACCCGGCATACACGCCCGTTCGAAGGGATCGATCCGCTGCTCGATGCGCTGGAAAGCAACGGTCTTGCATGGGGCATCGTCACCAACAAGCCCGCGTATCTCACCGACGACCTGATCCATCAGATCGGCTGGAGCAAGCGCGCGTGCGCCGTGATCTCCGGCGACACCCTGCCGGTGCGCAAACCCGATCCCGCGCCGGTATTGCTGGCGTGCGAGCGCGCAGGTCTGGATCCGGCGCAATGTCTTTTTGTTGGCGACGACCGGCGCGACGTGCAGGCCGGCAACAGTGCCGGGCTCTACTCGGTAGCCGTGCATTGGGGCTATCTCGATGGCGGCGATCCTTACGCATGGGGCGCCGATGTGGTTCTGGAGCATCCGCGGCAGCTTGCCGAATTGCTCAAGTTGAAGGTTCCGGCGTGAGCGAAGACGCCTCCCATCACGGCGCCTTGCAGAGCTACGTAGACAAGTGGTTGTCGGTGCAGCCGCAACAGCGCGTGGCGCTGGTTTTTGTCGAACCCGGCAAGTACCCGGGACACGTCGCGCTGGCCGCGCTGGAGCAGGAACTGCTTTCGGCCGCGTACGGTATTCGCGAACCCCAGGTGGCGGCGACCAAGCTCAATTGGTGGGCCGAAGAACTCGATAGCGCCGCGACGAGCGGTGGGCGTCATCCGCTGACGCGCGTGCTGTTCGACGACGAGCGCGCACACGCCATGCCGAAAGAACGCTGGCTTGCGCCAGTGCTGGCGGCCATGGCGCAGCTTGAAGAAGGGACTGCAGTCGATTTTGCGGCCCAGCTCAACGCGGCTTCCGCGCTGCACGGTGCGTTTGCCGAGTTGGAAACCGGCTGGTGGTACGGCGAGGCTGTGTCATCCGCACGCGCCACCCGGCTCGCCACCCTGAGCCATCTGCTGCACGCGCTGCGTCGTCTCCAGGACGATGCCGAGCGGGACCGGCTGCCGTTGCCCATGGCAAGGTTGGCCCGGTTCGGCCTGAGCCGCGCAAGCTTGCGCGAACGCAGCGAAGCCCGCGATCAGGCCATCAAGGCCCAGCTGGGCGATCTCCAATCGAGCTGGGCCGACGCAACCCGCCTGGACGGACCGATCAGCGTCTTCCGCGCCCTGGAAGCGGGGCAGGGTGAGCGGCTTGTCAGCAAGGCCCTGCGGGCCGGCGAGGCGCTGGCGGTGCTGCAACAAGGGGCGCCCGACGGAGGTTTCAGGACGACCCTACGCGCCTGGCGGGCCGCCAGGCAGTGGCAAAAGCTGGCTGGCTGAATTCGAAAAACGCACTGTTTCCCGCATGGACCCTGTTGCGTCGCGTCAGGCTGCCCCAACATAGGAGTGTCCCGCGGCGACCGGTCGCCCGGCCGTAACAGGAATTTTCCATGCATAGCCACGAAAACACCGTTCGCTTGATGCCTGATGTCGCCACCCAGGCACAACCGCATCTGGCCGGCGCGCTGGATTGGGTAGGCATGGACGGGATCGAAGTGCCTGTGCGCTTCGATGCGGGTGACGGCGACGTGCAGCGCGCCAGCGCCCAGGTCGGCGCCTTCGTCAACCTCACCCGCCCGGACCGTCGCGGCATCCATATGTCGCGCCTGTACCTGCTGGTCGATCAGTACCTGAGCGCCCGCACTGTCGACGGCGCGATGCTGGAGTCCTTGCTCCGCGCTTTCCTGGAGTCGCACAAGGACCTGGCCGATCACGCACGCATCAGCATCCGCTTCGACCAACTGGTGCGCCGCGCCGCGCTGCGCAGCGACAACAGCGGCTGGCGCGCCTACCCGGTTTCGATCGAGGCCAGCCTGTGCTCCGACGGCTTCCGCATGGAGCTGGGCACCGAAGTGGTGTACTCCTCCACCTGTCCCGCCTCGGCGGCGTTGTCGCGCCAGCTGATCCAGGAGCAGTTCGCGAAGGATTTCGATGCCGGCAAGCCGGTGGATCACGCGGCCGTGCTGGCGTGGCTGGGTAGCGAGAAAGGCATCGTGGCGACGCCGCATGCGCAGCGCAGCGTGGCGCGCTTGCTGGTGCGCTTTGTCGACGGCGCGCCGCTGAACCTGATCGGCTTGCT
>NZ_QRBF01000002.1:566507-634126 GCF_003363265.1 Dyella psychrodurans
CCGCATCCAGCGTGCGCTCGACGCCGACAGCGGCATCGCCGATTTCCATGTGCGTTTGGAGCATCAGGAAAGCCTGCATCCGCACGACGCCGTAGCGTATGCAAGCAAGGGTGTGCCCGGCGGCTACGGCGCGGAACGCCCCAAAGCCGGCTGAGCCATGGTCTTGAGGATTCCCATGAACATGCGACGTGCCTTATTGCTGATCGGTGTGCTCGCGCTTGCCGCGTGTGGCTGGATGCCGCACTTCGGCAAGGAAAAAGCACCGCCGCAGCAACAGGTATTGATGAAATCGTTGATCGGCGAGGTCGAGTACAGCCTTGCACAACCGCTGCCGCCTGATGCGCACCTGGAAGTCGTGCTTTCCGATGTCAGCCGGCAGGACGCGCTGCCGCGCGTGATCGCCAAGGATCGTATCTCGCCGGTGGGCGCGTCGCCCGTGACCTTTGTGTTGAGCTACGAGCCTAAGGATCTTGGCGACGGGACGGATTTCGCCGTTTCCGCGCACATCATGCAGGGCGGCCAGCTGCTGGCCTTCAACGACACACGCATCAGTGTGCTGGGTCGTTCCGGCAACGATGGTCCGGTACATATCGTGCTGGCTGCCGCACACTGAGTGCTGCGCCGGCCTCGTTCGAAGGCCGGCACAAGAAGCGTCGTTTATCGATCGAATGCCAGGCGTTCGCCGCGCACGCTGTCATCGATGCGCGTGCCGTCCCATACACGCTTTCCGTTGACGAAGGTGGCGGCGATCGAACTGTTGAACGTGTAGCCTTCGAACGGCGACCAGCCGCACTTGGACAGCACTTCCTCGCGTCGCACCGTATGCGGCTTGCGCGGATCCACCAGCACAAGATCCGCCGCATAACCTTCGCGCAGGAAGCCACGCTCGTGCACGTCGAACAGCATGGCCGGTGCGTGGCAGACCGCTTCGACGACACGCTCCAGCGTCAACTTGCCTTCATGCACGCGCTGCAGCGCGGCCTGCAGCGCGAATTGCACCAGGGGTAGCCCGGACGGCGCCTTGTCGTACTGCAGCGCTTTTTCTTCCAGCAGATGTGGCGCGTGGTCGGTGGCGAGCACGTCGATGCGGCTTTCGGCCACGGCCTTGGTGATGGCTTCGCGATCCGCCGCGGTTTTGATCGCGGGATTGCATTTGATCAGGAAGCCCAGCCGTTCGTAATCGGTGTCGTCGAAATGCAGGAAATGCACGCAGGTTTCGGCGGTGATCTTCTTGCCCTTGATCGGGCCGGGCTGGAACAACGCCAGTTCGTCGGCGGTGGAGATGTGCAGCACATGCAGACGTGTGCCGTGCTTCCGGGCCAGCGAAATGGCGAGCCTGGTCGATTTGATGCAGGCCTCGCGCGACCGAATCAGCGGATGTTCCCACGCTGGAATGTCGTCGCCGTATTTCTCGCGTGCCTTGGCGTGCAGCGCGTCGATCATCGGCGTGTCTTCGCAGTGCGTGATGATCGGCGTCGGCGCTTCGCGGAAGATACCGTCCAGGGTTTCGGGGTTGTCCACCAGCATGTTGCCGGTCGAGGCGCCCATGAATACCTTGATGCCCGGAGCCGCCTTGGGATCGAGCTTGCGGATCGCCTCCAGGTTGTCGTTGCTGGCACCCAGATAGAAGGCATAGTTGACGGCCGAGGTTTCGGCCGCGCGACTGTACTTGGCCTCCAGCGACTCGCGGTCGAGCGCGGGCGGCCTGGTGTTGGGCATTTCCATGAAACTGGTGATGCCGCCCGCCGCGCAGGCGCGCGATTCGTGCGCGATATCGGCCTTGTGCGTCAGGCCAGGTTCGCGAAAGTGCACCTGGTCGTCGATCATGCCGGGCAGCAGCCACAATCCCGTGGCATCGATCACTTCTTCGCCCGGACGCGCATTCAGGCCGCCGCCGATGGTTTCGATGTGGCCGTGCCTGACGCGCACGTCGGCGTAGAAACGACGTCCCTCGTTGACCAGTTCGGCGTTCTTGATCAGCCAGTCAGTGGACATGCGGTTCTCCATGGTTGCGGCAGCGGGGAAGGTGGAAATGCTCGGGCACGGGATCATTGCCTCCTGCACAGAGGGGCTGACAGCGTAATATGCGCCATCCGGCCAGGAGGCTTCCACGCCAGGGACCGAAACGGGAGACTGCTACCCGTGCATAATCGGAGCAACTGGGGTAAAAGCGACAACGCTGTCCGAGCAGGGGGCTCATGAAGCGCTTGTAGAAGCGAAGTAGTAAAAGGATAAATCGACTCACGGCATTCACGTTGCCGAAACTGCTTGTGGCATCCGACCCAGGGCCACAAGTATTCCAGAAGGAAGGTTGCCGGTGTTAAGGATATTGGGCTATAACACCCGGCCGCCACGGCCAAAATGGTGAAGGTAAATGGCGAAAACCACGCGTAACACGACCGCCGCCAAGAAAGCTCACAATGGGAAGGCTGCGGGTAAGGGCCACGACGCCAAGGTCAGCAAGGCCAAGGTCGCCGTTGCCAAGTCCGCGAAGAAATCCGCGCCCGAGAAGAAGGCTGCGGTGAAGAAAGCGCCCGCCAAGGCTCCGGCCAAGAAGGCGCCTGCCAAGGTTGTCGCCAAGAAAGTCGCCAAGCCGGAACCGAAGAAAGCCGCGCCGGTGAAGAAAGTCGTGGCCAAGCCGCAAGCCAGGCACGCCGCCCCCGCCAAACCGGCACCCGCCAAGAAAATCGTTGAAAAGACCGTTGTGAAGCCTGCTGCCAAACCCGCTCCCAAACCCGCTCCTGCGCCGGCCAAGTCCCAGCCTGCACCGAAAGTATCCGCACCGGTTGCGCCGCACGCGCCGGCAACCCCGGCCAGTCGTCCGCCCATTGCCGGCAAGGTAGCCAGCGCCGTCGGACCGACGGCACGTGTAGCAAGCGCCACCCACACCCCCACCAAGAAACAGAAGACCACGCAGTCCTCAATGAATAGTTCCGCTACAACTCTCGACAATGGCGTGACCCGCGAAGACGGCCGTTACGCGCTGCCTACGACGGTCAACATCGACCTGCCCAAGGGATATCGCCCTTCCAATGACGAGGAGTACATGAATCCCCGTCACCTGGCGTACTTCCGCAACAAGCTTCGCGAATGGCGCGAACAGCTGGTGGAAGAGTCGCGCCAGACCATGGAGAACCTGCGCGACGAAGTGCGCGACGTGGGCGATGAAGCCGAACGTGCGACGCGCGAGACCGAAAACTCGCTCGAACTGCGTACTCGCGATCGTTACCGCAAGCTGATCTCCAAGATCGACAAGGCACTGCGCCGCATCGAGGAAGGTCGCTACGGTTATTGCGAGGAGACCGACGAGGAAATCGGCCTGGAGCGCCTGGACGCTCGTCCGATCGCCACATTGTCGCTCGACGCGCAGGAGCGCCGCGAACACCTGCAGAAGCAGATGGGCGACTGAACGTCCTCGCGTCCTGATACGCGCTGGTTGAGAGCAAAGCCCCGCCGGCGAGCGGGGCTTTGTCGTTTCAGCTCAGCTTCTCTGCGGCGTAAGCTTTCAGTTTTACCAGCATCGCGGCCAGGCCGTTCGAGCGTGTCGGCGACAGGTGCTTGGCGAGGCCGATCTCCTGGATGAAGGCCGGTTCGGTCGCCACGATCTCCGCCGCGGAGCGACCGGAATACACGCGCAGCACCAGTGCGATCAGGCCCGAGACAATGGCCGAGTCGCTGGTGGCTTCGAAATGCATGCGAGACGCATCGCCACTGGGTACCAGCCACACCATGGACTGGCAACCGTGCACGCGGTGCTCTTCGGTTTTCCACTCGTCGCGGAAAGGCGGCAACTGCTTGCCGAGGTCGATCAGGTATTGATACCGCTCCGTCCAGTCGCCGAAGAAGGCGAACTCCTCGGCGATATCCTGCTGGGCTTGCGCGGCGCTGGCTGGGGCAATCGTATTCATGGCGCCTATTATCGCGCGGTTTGGCCGAACCTCGGCTAATCAGCGCTTTACGACGCTCCAGCGCGTGCCCTGGGCACCGTCCTCGATGACCACGCCCATGTCGCTCAATTCGTTGCGAATGGCGTCGGCGCGCGCGAAATCGCGAGTTGCGCGGGCCGTGCGACGCTCCTCCAGCAATGCCTCGACGCGATCGGCATCCACGGCGCTGCCGCCGGCATGCTTGAACCAGGCCTCGGGATCGTCCTGCAACAGACCGAGCACGGCGCCGCCACCCAGCAGGGCTGTCTTCGTGGCGGCGGAGGGCGCCTGGCGCGCGGCATCGGCGAGCAGAGACAGCTCGGCCAATGCCTGCGGCGTATTGAGATCGTCGCAGAGCGCTGCTTCCAGGCGCTCGGGCACGGGCAGCGGCTGATCGGGGTCGAGCGCGACGTCGCTCAGGTCACGCAGTACCCGATACCAGCCATCCAGGGTGCTGATGGCTTGCGCGATCGCTGCGTCCGACCAATCCAGCGGCTGGCGATAATGGCCGCGCAGCAGCAGAAGGCGCAGCGCTTCCGGCGGGTGCTTCCTGAGCAAGTCATGCACATGCAGCACGTTGCCCAGCGACTTGGACATCTTGCGCCCGTCGAAGGTCAGCATGCCGTTGTGCAGCCACCAGCGCGCGAACACCTTGCCACCGTGCGCGCAGGTGGACTGCGCGATTTCGTTCTCGTGATGCGGAAACTGCAAGTCCACGCCGCCGGCATGGATGTCGATGGTTTCCCCAAGATGCGCGGCGGTCATCGCGGAGCATTCGATATGCCAGCCGGGCCGACCGCGGCCCCACGGGCTCTCCCAGCCGGGCAACTCCGGCGTGGAAGGTTTCCACAGCACGAAGTCAGTGGGGTTTTTCTTGTACGGCGCCACTTCGACGCGGGCGCCTGCGATCAGTTCGTCGGTATCACGTCCGGACAACTCGCCGTAGGCCGGGTAGGAACCGACGTCGAACAGCACGTGCCCTTCCGCCGCATAGGCGTGCCCGGTGGCGATCAGCGTTTCGATCATCGTGATGATCTGGCCGATGTGCGCGGTGGCATACGGCTCGATGTCGGGAGGCGCGATGCCGAGCCCCGCCATGTCTTGCTTGTACGCCTCGCTGAAGATGCCGGTAATGTTGCCGATCGGCACGCCTTGTTCCAGCGCGGCGGCATTGATCTTGTCGTCCACGTCGGTGATGTTGCGGGCATAGACTACGTGCGGGTAATGCCGGCGCAAGAGCTTGATCAGCACGTCGAAGACCACCGGCCCGCGTGCGTTGCCGATGTGCACGTAGTTGTAGACCGTCGGCCCGCACAGATACACCGTCACCCGGTTCGGATCGAGCGGGGCAAAGGGCTCGATGCGGCGGCTGAGGCTGTTGTAGAGCGAGATCGGCATGGGGCTTGGGTCCGTCGGGTGGTGGCGCGGGCTGGCCGGCCATCTTAACAAGGTCTTGCGGCACCGCCGCAGGCGGGGCGTCAGGACATTCCGGAGAACATTTTGAGAGATACATTTCGCAACGCTTGTTCTAAGCGTGGATTCAGCGTGAATTTGCTGGAATCACACTATGCGCAAATGGCGCTTTTCATGCCCCCCATTCGGAGGATGTTTGTGAATAAAACGATGCTGTTGGTTCCCCTGCTGGCGCTGGCCGTGGTTTCCACCGGCGTGTTTGCGCAGGACGGCGGTTATCCGCCGCCACCGCCGCCGCAGGGTGCTGGCGGTCCTCCGCCGGGTGCCGGTGGCGACAACGCTCACTATGCCTGGGCGGATGTGCTGCGCGTGGATCCGGTGTATGGCGTTTCGCGCACGGCTACGCCCACGCAGCAGTGCTACGACCAGCAAGTCGTGCAGCAGACGCCTAGCAACAAGGGCATCGGTACGGTGCTCGGCGCCGTTGTCGGCGGCGTGCTCGGCAGCACCATCGGTCACGGCCGCGGCAACACCGCTGCCACGGTGGGTGGCGCGGTCGTGGGTGGCGCGGTCGGTAACTCGGTGGCCAGCGGCGGCAGCACCACGGTCTCCAACCAGACCGTCTGCCAGCCGGGCACCCAGGTGAGCGAGCAGCGCCAGATCATCGGCTACGACGTCGAATACCGCTATCACGGCGATGTCTATATGTCGCGTCTGAGTTACGACCCGGGCGAACGCCTGCGCGTGCGGGTGAGCGTGGCCCCGGCCGACTGACGAACAAACGTTTTCCTCGGCCTCTTGAAGGCGACCGTCGCTCCGGCACGGTCGCCTTTAATTTTTTGTTGCGTGGCAGCGAAAATCCGGTCATGATTAAAGTTCAACCACCCGGAACACCCATGTCCGCAGCCGTCTATACCGCCACCGTTCTTACCAGCGCCCGCATGGCTGCTGGCATGACGTCGCGTGCGCGCCGACCGCTGGACCGACATTCGGCCGGGTAGGCTGTCGCCACGTTGCATGTGTAATACGACGACAAAACCCGGCCTTTGCGCCGGGTTTTTTGCTTTTTCGGACTGGAGTCAACGATGACGCTTCGCCATTTCCTCACTACCCAGGATTACAGCCGTGCCGAGATCGACGCGCTGCTCGAGCAGGCCGCCGCGTTCAAGCGTTCGCCGCGCGGTCAGCAGCTCGCCGGCAAATCCGTGGCGCTGTTGTTCTTCAATCCGTCGATGCGCACGCGCACGAGTTTCGAACTTGGCGCTTTCCATCTCGGCGGCCACGCCATCGTGCTGTCGCCCGGCAAGGATGCATGGCCGATCGAATTCCGGCCGAACGTCGTGATGGATGGCGAAGCGGAAGAGCACATCGCCGAAGTGGCGCGCGTGCTCAGCCGCTATGTGGATCTGATCGCGGTGCGCGCCTTCCCGAAATTCCAGGATTGGTCGATCGATCGCGAAGATTCGGTGATCAAGGCTTTCGCGCAATACGCCACGGTGCCGGTGATCAACATGGAGACGATCACGCATCCCTGCCAGGAACTCGCGCATGCGCTGGCGCTGAAAGAACGCTTTGGCGATCTCACTGGTCGCAAGTACGTGCTCACCTGGACCTATCACCCCAAGCCGCTGAATACGGCGGTGGCGAATTCGGCGCTGCTGATCGCCACGAAAATGGGCATGGACGTCACGCTGCTTTGTCCGACGCCGGACTACGTGCTCGACGAGCGCTACATGGCGTTCGGCGAACAAAACGCCAAGGAAAACGGTGGTTCGCTCAAGGTCAGTCACAACATCGAAGAGGCTTATCGCGGCGCCGATGTGGTCTACGCCAAGAGCTGGGGCGCGTTGCCGTTCTTTGGTCGTTGGGAAGGCGAGAAGCCTATCCGCGACGCGCACAAGCATTTCATCGTCGACGAAGCGAAGATGGCGCTGACCAACAACGGCGTCTTCAGTCATTGCCTGCCGCTGCGCAGAAATATCAAGGCGACCGATGCGGTGATGGATTCGCCCGCCTGCATCGCCATCGACGAAGCCGAAAACCGCCTGCACGTGCAGAAGGCGGTGATGTCGTCGCTGATCGCGCACCGTTGACGCGCAAGGACACGCATGTATCTGCCCAAGTCCTTTCATGAAACGCGCCTCGACGTTTTGCATGCGCTGATCCGTGCCTATCCGTTCGGCACGGTGGTGATGCACGGCGATGGCGGACTGGCCGCCAACCATCTGCCTTTCGAACTGGCGAGCGACACGATGCTTCATGGTCATGTCGCGCGAGGCAACGAACTGGCGAATGCCGATGGCGCGTCTGTACTGGTGATCTTTCAGGCCGCGGATGGCTATATCAGCCCAAATTGGTATCCGAGCAAGCATGAAACAGGGCGCGAAGTGCCAACATGGAACTACGCCGTCGTCCACGTGCATGGCCGTTTGCGCGTAACCGACGACAAGGCATGGCTGCGTCAGCTGCTCGAGAAACTGACGGATCGGCACGAAGCAAATCAGCCAACCCCCTGGCATGTCAGCGATGCGCCGGAAGATCACATCGAGAGCATGTTGCGCCACATCGTGGGCATCGAAATCTCGATCGACCGCATCGAGGGCAAGTTCAAATTGAGCCAGAACCATCCTGACGCGAATCGTGCGGGTGTTCTGAAGGGCCTGAGCGAGCGCAACAGCCGGCGCGACAGCGAATTATTGGAACTGATGCAACAAGCCGAGGGGCGCCGTCATGGGGGATAACCAGCATCTGTATCCGGTCGAAGTGGTGTGGACCGGCAATCGCGGCAACGGTACCAAGACTTATCAAGGCTACGGTCGTGAGCACGAGGTTCGCGTTGCCGGCAAGCCGGCGATAGCAGGCTCGTCGGACCCTGTCTTTCGTGGCGATGGCACGAAGCACAATCCGGAAGAATTGCTGGTGGCAGCGCTCTCCAGCTGCCACATGCTGTGGTATTTGCATCTGGCTGCGGAGGCGGGGGTCGTCGTCACAGGATATGTCGATTCCGCCGTAGGAACGCTGGCGGAGCACGGCAAAGACGGGCGCTTTACCGAAGTCGTATTGAAACCGCTCGTCACGATCACCGCCGACAGCGATCCCGAGCGCGCCGCAAGCGTGCACGAAGACGCCCATCACGCCTGTTTTATTGCCAACTCCGTCAATTTCCCGGTGCGCTGCGAGCCTCGCATTGTCATCGAATCTGTGTAAACCCTTTCCTTTTACCGATAGATCTTCTGGACTTCGCATCATGAGCAAAGACATCGTTCTCGCTTTTTCCGGTGGCCTCGACACGAGCTTCTGCATCCCGTACCTGCAGGAGCGCGGCTGGGCCGTACACACGGTGTTCGCCGATACCGGCGGTGTCGACGATGAAGAGCGCGCCTATATCGAGGCGCGCGCCAAGGAGCTCAAGGCAGCCAGCCATGTCACCGTCGATGGCGGTCCGGCGATCTGGAGCGGTTTCGTCAAGCCGTTCGTATGGGCTGGCGAAGGCTATCAGGGACAGTATCCGTTGCTGGTTTCCGACCGCTACCTGATCGTCGACGCTGCACTCAAGCGTTGCGCAGAGCTCGGCACCAAGGCGATTGCGCATGGCTGCACGGGCATGGGCAACGATCAGGTTCGCTTCGATCTTGCCGTCAAGGCGCAGGGCGATTACGAGATCGTGGCCCCGATCCGCGAAATCCAGAAAGAGCACACCGAAGTACGCGCTTACGAACAGAAGTACCTGGAAAAGCTTGGCTTCGGCGTGCGCGCGAAGCAGAAGGCCTACACCATCAACGAAAACCTGTTGGGCGTGACGATGTCCGGCGGCGAAATCGACCGCTGGCAGACCCCAGGCGAAGGTGCCATCGGCTGGTGCAAACCGCGCGCCGAATGGCCGTCCAAACCGCTACGCCTGAAGATCACCTTCGTGAACGGTGAAGCGGTGGCGCTCGACGGCGAAAAGATCGCCGGTCACAAGATGCTCGCCAAGCTCAATGGCCTGCTGGCGCAATACGGTGTGGGCCGCGGTATTTACACGGGCGATACCACCATCGGCTTGAAAGGCCGCATCATTTTCGAAGCGCCCGGTCTGACTGCACTGCTGGTTGCCCACCGTGCCTTGGAAGAAGCCGTGCTCACCAAGCACCAGAACCGTTTCAAACCCGACGTCGCACGTAAGTGGGTGGAATTGGTTTACGAAGGTTTCTTCCACGATCCTCTCAAAACCGACCTTGAGGCTTTCCTCGCATCGAGCCAGTCGCAGGTCAACGGCGATGTGACGCTGGAAACATCCGGCGGCATCATCAATGCGGTTGCCGTGGAATCGAAGCACATCCTCAATGCCAAGGGCGCCACCTACGCGCAGGCCGCCGACTGGGGCGTGGCGGAAGCGGAAGGCTTCATCAAGCTCTTCGGCATGAGCAGCACCTTGTGGGCCGAGGTCAACCGAGGATGAGTGCACTGCTGCAGGCCACCTTGACGCATCTGAAGGCGCTGGTCGGCTACGACACGCGCAACCCGCCGCGCAACATTGGCACGGGCGACATCTTCGATTACCTGCGCGAACACTTGCCGGGTTTCACGGTGACGGTTAGCGATCATGGCGCCGGTGCGGTGACGATGTATGCCGTGCGCGGCAAGCCGAAATATCTGTTCAACGTACACCTGGATACCGTGCCCGATTCGCCGCACTGGAAGAGTGACCCGCATGTGCTGCAGGTCGACGGCGATCGTGCCATCGGCCTCGGGGCGTGCGATATCAAAGGCGCGGCGGCAGCGCTGGTTGCCGTGGCGAACGCCAGCCAGGGCGATCTGGCACTGTTGTTCTCCACCGACGAGGAAGCCAACGACCCGCGTTGCATTGCGGCTTTCCTGAGCGAAGGACACAACTACGATGCTGTCATCGTTGCCGAGCCGACGAGGTGCGAGGCGGTGCTTGCGCATCGCGGCATTCATTCCGTGCAGATGAGTTTCGCAGGGCAGGCGGGTCATGCGTCAGGCGAGCAGCGACCCAGCGACAGCGCGTTGCATCAGGCGATCCGTTGGGGTGCGGCGGCGCTCGATTACGTGGATCGTCAATCGCATGAGCGTTTTGGCGGGCTCACTGGATTGCGCTTCAACATCGGTCGTGTCGAAGGTGGCATCAAGGCCAACATGATCGCGCCAACCGCGGATGTGCGCTTCGGATTCCGCCCGTTGCCGAGCATGGATCCGGATCATTTGCTCGACACCTTCCGCAGTCTGGTCGAGCCGAAGCCCGCGACGTATACCGAGCTGTTTCGCGGCATGTCGCTTCCCGCCGGCGATACCGCGACGGCCGAAGCGCGTCGTCTTGCCGCGCGCGATATCGCCGACGAACTGGGCATCCCTGTTGGAAACGCGGTGAATTTCTGGACCGAGGCCGCCTTGTTTTCGGCGGGTGGCTACATCTCGTTCGTCTATGGCCCGGGAGACATTGCCCAGGCGCATACCGCCGACGAATGGGTCGCGCTCGACCAACTGCAAACCTATGTCGACACCATCTACGAGATCGTGAACCGTGGAATCGCATAAGAACACCCGCCAGACCATTGTGCGTCTGCTCTCCGCGATGGGCAGCGCCAAGGAAATCCAGCAGTACCTCAAGCGCTTCTCGCAGCTGGATGCCAAGCGCTTCGCCGTCGTGAAAGTCGGTGGTGCGGTGCTGCGCGATGAATTGAACGACCTGACTTCTTCGCTCACCTTCCTGCAGCAAGTGGGTCTTACGCCCATCGTGCTGCACGGCGCAGGCCCGCAGCTGGATGAAGAGCTGCAGGCCGCGGGGATCACCAAACAGACCGTCAACGGCTTGCGCGTCACGTCACCCAAGGCCTTGGGCATCGTGCGCCGCGTTTTCCAGCAGCAGAACCTGCGGTTGGTTGAAGCGTTGCAGGCCATGGATACGCGCGCCACGTCCGTTCCATCCGGCGTTTTCATGTCCAGCTTTCTGGACAAGGATGTCTACGGGATGGTCGGCAAGGTCGATAGCATCAACCTCGCGCCGATCGAGGCGAGTTTGCGCGCCGGGTCGATTCCCGTGATCGCAAGCCTTGGTGAAACCGATGAAGGCCAGTTTCTCAACATCAACGCCGACTTCGCCGCCAACGAACTGGTGCGCGTGCTGCAGCCGTACAAGATCGTGTTCCTCACCGGCACGGGTGGGCTGCTCGACGACAAAGGGCAGGTGATCGACTCCATCAACCTGAGCACCGAGTTCGAGCATCTGATGGCGCAGCCGTGGATCAACGGCGGCATGCGCGTGAAGATCGAACAGATTGCGGACTTGCTGCAGAGCCTGCCGCTGACGTCTTCCGTGTCGATCACACGTCCGTCGGAGCTCGCCAAGGAGCTGTTCACGCACAAGGGTTCGGGCACGCTGGTGCGTCGTGGCGAGAGAGTGTTCCGCTTCGAGAGTTGGGAAGGCGTGGATCGTGCGCGCATGCGTACGCTTATCGAGTCCAGCTTCGGCCGCAAGGTGGTCGACGATTATTTCGAGCGCACGGAGCCTTATCGCATCTACGTGAGTGAAAACTATCGCGCCGCGATGATCCTCACCAACGTGGATGGCCTGGTCTATCTCGACAAATTCGCGGTGCTGGACGATGCACAGGGCGAAGGTCTTGGTCGTGCGGTGTGGCTGGTAATGCGCGAGGAAAATCCACGCCTGTTCTGGCGTTCGCGCCACGGCAACCAGATCAATCATTTCTATTACTCGGAATCCGACGGTTGCTACAAGCAGGAACGCTGGAAGGTGTTCTGGTACGGCCTGGACGATTTCGACACGATCGCTCGTTGCGTCGAACATTGCGCCGTGCGACAACCTACATTGGTGGATTGAGCAGTCATGGGCACATCGAGAAAACGCATCGGTATTGTCGGCGCACGCGGCCACACGGGCGCCGAGCTGATTCGCCTTGTTGTCGCGCATCCCGATCTGGAACTGGCCTACGTTTCGTCACGCGAACTGGACGGCCAGCGTGTGGACGCGCATGTTTCCGAGTACCGGGGCGATCTGCGTTACAGCTCACCGGCGCATGAGGATCTGCCAGGTCTGGATGCCGATGTCGTCGTGCTTGCCTTGCCCAATGGCAAGGCGTCGGTATGCGTCGAGGCATTCGATGCGGCTGGCAAGGATCCGGTGATCGTCGACCTGTCCGCCGATTATCGCTTCGACAGCAAGTGGTATTACGGCCTGCCGGAGCTGACACGCGACAAGTGGCGTGGCGAGAAACGGATCAGCAATCCGGGTTGTTACGCCACGGCGATCCAACTTTCCATCGCGCCGTTGAAAGATTTGCTCGCCGCGCCACCGGTGTGCTTCGGCGTATCGGGTTATTCGGGTGCAGGCACGACGCCCTCGGACAAGAACAATCCCGAGAAGCTGCGCGACAACCTGATGCCGTATTCGCTGACAGGTCACACGCACGAAAAGGAGGCCAGCCGACACCTCGGTATCCCGGTGGAATTCATGCCGCATGTGGCGCCGCACTTTCGCGGTCTGACGGTGACCACCAATCTGTACTTGTCGCGTCCGCTAAAGCGCGAGGATGTGCAGGCGCGCTTCCAGCATGCTTACGGTGCTGAAAAGCTGGTCCGTGTGCTCGACGAAGCGCCATGGGTCAGCCAGGTCGCCGGCAAGCATCACGCCGAGGTCGGTGGCTTCGCGATGTCCGACGATGGCAAGCGTGTGGTCGTCGTCGCCACGCTGGACAACCTGCTCAAGGGCGCCGCGACCCAGGCCATGCAGAACATCAATCGCGCCATCGGCACGAATGAATACACATCGATCCCGCTGTAACAAAGCAATTCATCGCTGCGACAAGAGACATAAATCATGAGCGATCTCCTTTGGCAAAAAGCCGGCGTCGAAACCAACGCCAAAATCATGAAATTCCTGGCTGGCGACGACGTGCTGCTGGATCGCGAGTTTTTCCTGAACGACATTGCAGCCAGCAAGGCGCATGTGGAGGGATTGGCTAATATCGGTGTGGTGAGCGCGGGGGAGATGCAGGACCTAAAGCGCGAACTCGACGCGCTGGCAGAGGATTTTCGTGCGGGCAGATTTGTTCTGGACGAGCGTTACGAAGACGGCCACTCGGCCATTGAAGCGCGGCTCACCGACCGACTCGGCGATGCAGGGCGTCGCGTGCACACGGGGCGCAGCCGCAACGATCAGATTCTTGTCGCCACGCGTCTGTGGCTGAAGGACAAGCTTGCCGTACTCGAAACGCATTGCCGCGCGATAGCGGAAGTGTGTTTGCAACGCGCTTCGCAGCCGGCCATTCCCCTGCCGGGCTACACGCATCTGCAACGTGCGGTGGTGTCGTCCACGGCTATGTGGTTTGCCGGCTTTGCGGAGGGCTTCATCGATAACGCTTGGCGCGCACGGCAGACGGCGGCGTGGATCGATGCCAATCCGCTTGGTACGGCGGCTGGGTATGGCGTAAATCTGCCTCTCGACCGTGCGCATACGACACAGGTGCTGGGTTTTTCGCGCATGCAGATTTCGCCGATCTACGCCCAGCTGTCGCGCGGCAAATTCGAAATGGCGGTGATGGAGGCGCTGAGCAGCGCGATGCTCGATGCACGCCGCCTCGCCTGGGATCTCTCGCTTTTCACTACCGCGGAATTCAATTTCGTATCGCTGCCTGCCGAGTACACCACGGGCAGTTCGATCATGCCGAACAAGCGCAACCCCGACGTGGTGGAACTGCTGCGCGCTTCGTATGCCACGGTAGCGGCTTCGCGTTGCGAAATCGAGCAGCTTTTGTCGTTGCCGTCCGGCTATCAGCGCGATCTGCAATTTTCCAAGGGATCGTTGTTCCACGGCGTGACACATGGGCTTGCCGCGCTCGAACTGATGCCGGATCTGCTCGCCCGCATGCAATGGAACGAGTCCGCCATGCGCGCGGCGATCGAGCCGGCGATGTACGCGACCGATGTCGCGATCGAGCAGGCCGCTGCGGGCGTGCCGTTCCGCGATGCCTATCGCGCTGCCGCGCAGGCGGCGACTGCGGCGGGGCAGGGGCGCACGCCTGAGGTCAGTCTAGCCGCGCGCACCTCGCCTGGGGCCGGCAGCGAATTGTTGCTGGATGTGCTCAAGCAACGCCTCGCAGAACTGTCACGGTCGTAACGGATTGGACATGGCCACAGTCAGCACTGCCAACGCGGAACATTATTGCTGGGGCCAGTCGTGCGACGGTTGGCATCTGCTTGCCACGGATGACCTGAGCGTCATCGAGGAGCGCATGCCACCAGGCAGTTTCGAGCAGCGTCATCGCCATGCATGTGCGAGGCAGTTCTTCTATGTGCTGGAAGGCGAGGCAGTGCTCGAGCTGGAAGGCATCGCTCATCATCTGCACCAAGGCGAAGGTCTGCACGTACCGCCGGGTAGTGCCCACCAGATGCGCAACGAAGGTTTGGTGGACGTTCGGTTCGTCGTTGTCTCCGCGCCGAAAAGCCATGGCGATCGGATTCCAGCACCGCTGGAGGTCTTGCAGTCATGACGGCCGCAAAGCGCGAATTGCCCGAGCGGGCATTGCCATCGTGGCGCCGCGCGGTGCTCAAAGTGGGCAGCAACCTGCTCGCCGCGGATGGCGGCGGATTGACGACGCGCTATGCCCACGCGCTGTCGACATTCATGGCCGCCAGCCACGCAGTAGGGCGAGAAGTCGTATTGGTGTCTTCCGGTGCGGTGGCGGCCGGTCGTGCACTGATGCGAGAGCGCGCCACTATGGGTGGCGATCTGGCGGCGCGGCAGGCGCTTGCAGCGCTTGGACAAGCGCCAATGATTGCGTTGTGGCAGGGATTGTCGGAACGTCCCGTGGCGCAGGTGCTGCTCACTCACGATGACCTGCGCAATCGCCGTCGCTACCTCAATGCACGCGCGACGCTGCGCGAGCTGCTGACGCTAGGCGTGCTACCTGTTGTGAATGAGAACGACACGGTTGCCGTCGATGAACTGAAGCTCGGCGACAACGACAATCTCGCCGCCATTGTCGCCGCCTTGGTGGATGCGGACCTTCTCCTGATCGCTTCCGATGTGGATGCGCTTTATAGCGCCGACCCGCGTCGCGACCCGGGCGCCGAGCCGATTGGCCACGTGCCGCAGCTGACGCCCGAGGTGCTGGCGATGGCCGGCGGCAGCGGCACCGGCGTGGGCACCGGCGGCATGCGTACAAAGCTGGAAGCGGCCTCCAAAGCTGCCGCCGCAGGTATTCCCACGGCGCTGTTTGGCGGTCGCGACGCGGAGACAGTGAAGGCGCTGGAACAAGGCCGGTTGCGCGGCACGCTCCTCGATGTCGCTGGCAACCGCATGCAAGCGAGAAAATATTGGTTGCGTCATGCGCCCGGCGGGAGCGGGCATATCCGCGTGGATGCCGGCGCGGCGCGAGCGCTCCTCGGTGGCCGCGCTTCGCTCTTGCCTGGAGGTATCCTAGACGTGGCTGGCGAGTTTCATCGAGGCGACCTGGTCGAAATCGTCGATGCGGACGAGCACGCGATCGCACGCGGACTTTGCCAATACGGCGCATCGGAAGTACGCCGTCTGGTCGGTCGACACAGCCGCGACATCGCGTCGGTGCTGGGTTACAGCTACGGTGCCGAGATCGTGCACCGCGACGACTTGGCCACGCTCGCCAACCCCGAGACGACACATGGAGGAATGGAAGCATGAGCGAGATCCGCACCCTGGCTTTGGCGTGCCGCGACGCCGCGCAAGCCATGTTCGCGCTGGACAGCGAAGCCAAGCGGCGATTGCTGCGCGATATGGCCAACGCGCTGGAGGCGGAACGCGACGCCATCCTCGCCGCCAATGCCCGCGACGTGCAGCAGGCGACGGCCAAGGGCATCCAGGGAGCGATGCTGGATCGTCTGCGTCTCGACGAGACACGCGTGGCCGGCGTCGCCAATGCAGTGCGCGACATTGCCGCGCTGCCCGATCCGGTCGGCTTGATCACGCGCAGGGAAACACGTCCGAACGGACTCGAAGTGGAACGCATACGTATTCCGCTTGGCGTCATCGCCATGATCTACGAAGCACGCCCCAACGTGACGGCCGACGCGGCGGCGTTGTGCCTTATGGCGGGGAATGCCGTGATCCTGCGCGGCGGCTCCGAAGCCCTGCATTCGAACGTCGCCATTGCAGGCGTTTTGCGCAGCGTTCTGGAGAAACACGATATTCCGGTCGCGGCGTTGACGCTGGTGGAAGATCTGAGCCGTGAGACCATGGTGGAGCTTCTGCAATTGAGCGATCTCGTCGATCTCGCCATTCCGCGCGGCGGCGAAGGCTTGATTCGTTTCGTGGCCGAGCATGCACGTGTGCCGGTGATCAAGCATTACAAAGGCGTGTGCCATCTCTACGTGGACGCGTCGGCTGATACATCGCACGCGCTGAATTTGCTGGTCGATGGCAAGACATCGCGGCCGGGCGTCTGCAATGCACTGGAGACGCTACTGGTGCATCGGGATGTCGCCGGATCATTTCTGCCGCAAGCGGCGCAGGTGCTTGAGGAAAGAGGTGTCGAATTGCGTGGATGCGAGCGCTCGCGTGCGCTGGTGCCGGGCATACGTGCCGCTACCGACGACGACTATGCTGCCGAATTTCTCGATCTTATTCTCGCTGTGCGCGTCGTCGACGATCTCGGCGCGGCGATCGGGCATATCCAGCGTTTCGGGTCCGACCACACCGAGGTGATCGTTACTCGCGACGATGCTGCGGCAGGGCGCTTCGTGCAGGCGATCCGTTCCGCCGTGGTGATGGTCAACGCTTCCTCCCGCTTCTCCGATGGCGGGGAGCTTGGTCTGGGCGCGGAAATCGGCATATCCACCACTCGCCTGCATGCCTACGGCCCGATGGGGGCTGAAGCGTTGACGGTGGAGCGTTTCGTGGTTAAAGGGCAAGGACAGGTGCGTCATCCCTCAAGCCTGGTAGTACGCGAGACGTTTGAAACACACTAGCTGGTCGTCAGTTCTGCATAAACGACGAGTGGCCATGTTGACACGCTGGGGAAGATAGAGCGGATGCAGTATCGGCACGAGTCAAACAATTTTGATTTTATTCGGCTTTTGGCTGCCGCCATGGTTCTGTGTTCGCATCAATATGCGGTCATGGATCAACCTGAGCCCATGCCGTTTGGGTTGTTCAAATTGGGGACCCTGGGTGTCCTGATCTTTTTTGCGACTAGCGGTTATCTTGTCGTGCAAAGCTGGGAGCGCGATCCGCATGCATGGCGTTTTGCCGTCAGACGTTTCTTGCGAATCTGGCCTGGTCTTGCCGTTGTGACAGCGATTGCAACGTTATGTGTGGGGCCAATCTTTAGCCATGACTCGTTTTCCAGTTATTTCCGCTCCGGTACGACATGGGCATACTTCTCGCAGCTTTACTTGCGCATAAAGCTTGATTTGCCTGGTGTTTTTCAGGCCAATCCCCTTCATGTAGTGAATGGTTCGCTATGGACCATTCCTGTCGAAGTCGAGTGGTATGGGGTCTTGCTGGTTGCCGGAATATGCGGGCTGTTGAATCCGCGTTTGCGCTACATCCTGTTGGTTTTGGTTTTGCTTTATGCCGGGTACATCTATTTTGTATTTGATGTGCAACATAATCCTCTCAGCCAGTTTCTTTCGCCGAAGTTTGGCTGTGAATACGGTTCGTTCTTCTGCTATGGGGCGCTACTTCACTGTATGCGACGGGAGTGGCGCGCAAATCTGCCGTTGATGGCCGGTGTGTTGTTGATCCTTGCGGGTCTGTTCGTGGCCATGAAGCACGCCTATGCCGCCGTGTACGTATGGCTGCCCTTCTTGGTGGTCTGGTTTGGAGAGTATTCCACCCCGATGGTGAGGAACGCGGGTCGCTTCGGCGACTTCTCCTACGGCATCTATATTTATGCGTTTCTGGTTCAGCAGATGGTGGTGTCGGTCATGGGCATCCATCACTCCTATCTCACAACCTTGCTGGTTACAGTGGTATGCACGCTGTTTTGCGCCGTGTTGTCGTGGCACCTGGTCGAGGGGCCGGCGCTCAGGCTAAAGCGCTATTTCGATAATCGAGTAGCTGCTGCGGAGCGAGCAGGGCAGTCAGCCAAGCAGAGAGCAACTGCCTGAGGTCATTTATTGCGCCACGCCCGGGTCGCGTTGGCAAACGCCAGGCAATCCGCAAAGCGGTTGTAGAGCGGCGCGGGAGAAATGCGGATCACATCCGGTTCACGCCAGTCGCCGATGATGCCGTGTTCGATGAGGTAATCGAACAGCGCGCGCCCTTGCGCACGACCGCCCAGCACGCGAATGGAAAGTTGCGAACCGCGTCGTTCGGTCTCTGCCGGCGTGACGATCTCCAGCACATCCGGCAACTGGCTGCGCACCAGCCATTCGAGATAACCGGTAAGTTGCAGCGACTTTTCGCGCAGGCGCGCCATGCCCGCACGATGGAAGATTTCCAGCGATATGCGCAAAGGCACCAGGGCCAGAATCGGCGGATTGGAAAGTTGCCATCCATCCGCACCTGGCGTGGGCACGAATTCCGGTCCCATCTGGAAGCGCGTGTTCTTGTCGTGTCCCCACCATCCGGCGAAACGCGGCAGCGCCGAATGTGCGTGACGCGCATGCACGAAAGCGCCGCCCACGGCACCAGGGCCTCCGTTGAGGTATTTGTAACTGCACCAGATGGCGAAGTCGGCGCCGGTGTCGTGCAATCGCAGCGGCAAGTTGCCCACGGCATGAGCCAGATCGAAACCGACCATGCAGCCATGCTTGTGAGCAAGCTCGGCGATCGCTTTCAGATCGAAAGCCTGGCCGGTGCGATATTGCACGCCGGGCAGCATCACCAGCGCGATGCGCGAACCGTGTTCGGCCAGCACGCGTTCAATGGCGGCCATGGAAATCGTGCCATTCGGTTCGTCGCCTTCCAGCTCGATCAGCGACAGCTTGGGACTGAAACCGTGATAGCGAATCTGCGATTCGACGGCGTAACGGTCGGTGGGGAAGGAACCCGCCTCGATCAGGATGGCATGGCGATCCGGCGTTGGGCGATAGAAGCTCACCATCATCAGGTGAAGATTTACGCCCAGCGTGTTCATGGCCACGACTTCTTCAGGCTGCGCGCCCACCACTTCGGCAAGGTGATCGCGCACGAACTCGTGGTAATCCATCCACGGCAGGCGGCCCTTGAAGTGGCCTTCCACGCCTAGTTCGCCCCAGTAGTCCAGTTCCGCATTCACGGCATCGCGCACCGCGCGCGGTTGCAGACCCAGCGAGTTGCCGCAGAAATAGTGGCTCTCGCCGTTTTCGTGCGGCGGGATCAGGAATTCGTCGCGAAACGCGCGCAGCGGGTCGGCGGCGTCGCGGGCTTGGGCCCAGGCGGCGGTGGCTTCGTAGGATGAGGACATCGAGGGTATTCCGGCTTGGTTCGTGCGCTGCCCGCTCAGCCAGGGCAGGGTGACTGCGCGCCCGGAGCAACCCGGGTGCGCTACCGATCAGATGCTTAGTGTGCTGGCCAGCGAGCTGCAACCTTTATCGAACGCTGCTGCCCATGACGCTCCCGCCTGGCTCGACGTGGGGCGTACGCAGCGCAACTGGATGCCGTGGCCGTTGCGGAACCAGTATCGCTCGACATAGCTGTAGGGCGTGCCGCTTTCGCTCGCGGTATAGACGAAGCTGTTCTGGTCGCCCGCAGCGTTGCTGCCCGGCTGGTAGTTCTTCATGCCCTTCGCCTTCATGACCGCGCTGCTGACGTAGTCGTTGAAGTCCTGCAGGTTGGCGATCTGCTTCACGGTGACGGTGATGCGCGCCAGCGTATCGGCGGCGCTCGGCGAGGGATCGGGCACCTGGAACACGCGTACTTCAGGATCGCCATCGATCTGCATGATGCCGACCCAGGTGGACGGCGTGCTGAAATGCACGGTGCCCGACGCCATGCTCACATCGTCGGCCTGGGCCACCGCAATGCCGGCTACGCCCAGCACGATAGTCACCACCATGTAGCGCCAAAAATTCATGCGTGCTCCTGAGTCGATCTATCGGAAATGAAACGACGGCGCGGCAGTCCCAACCATTCCAGCGCCGTGCCGTGGAACAGGCGGGCGCGGTCTGGTTCATCCAGTTTCAGCGATTCGATGCCGCTGCCTGGCTCCTGCTCCCCCAGCGGGAAAGGATAGTCGGTACCCAGCATCACGCGGTCGACGCCCGTCACATCCAGGAGGTAGCGCAGGGCCTGGGGATCGTGCACGCAGGAGTCGAAATACAGGCGCTTGAGGTATTCGCGCGGGTTGCGCGGATTGTCCGTGGCGACCAGGTCCGGACGCATGCGGAAACCATGCTCGATGCGCCCGATCGTCCACGGGAAGCTTCCTCCGCCGTGCGCCAGCATCACGCGCAATTTCGGCAGGCGCTCCAGCACGCCGCCGAACGCCAGGCAGCATGCCGCGCGCGATTGCTCGGCCGGCATGCCCACCAGCCACGGCATCCAGTACTTGGGCATGGTCGCGGCGCCCATCATGTCCCAGGGATGCACCATCACGGCCGCACCGAGATCCGCCGCGGCTTCGAAGAACGGGAACAGTTCGGGTGCGTCCAGGTTCCACTCGTTGCAGTGCGAACCGATCTGGACGCCGCACAGACCCAGTTCGTCGATGCAGCGTTCCAATTCGCGGATCGCAAGCTCCGGCGATTGCAGCGGCACCGTGCCGATGCCGGCGTAGTGCTTGGGGAAATCGCGACACACCTCGCCCATGTGATCGTTGAGGTGTCGATGCAGATCCAGCGCCTGATAACCCGGTGCCCAGTAGGAAAAAAGCACCGGCACGGTGGAGATGACCTGCACGTTCACGCCGAAGCGGGCGTAGTCGTCGATGCGGTGCTGCGGATCGAACGACGACTCCCACACCTCGCGGAAAAACTTGCCGTCCTTGTAGATGCGATGCCGTCCGTCGTTATGAATCATGACCGGAAAGGCTTCGTTGCCGTACTTGGCGGCAAGGTTGGGCCAGTCGCGGGGCAGAATGTGCGCGTGGGTGTCGATCTTCAGCATTTCCACAGTGTATCGCGTATGGGTGCGACCTACCGTGACGGGTCGAAGCGGGGCTATCGGGACGCTGAATCAGCGCCAATCAGGGATGAACCCGCCTTTCTCCGTGCGCCGCCGTCGACTCCTCCGGGCCGCGGCTCACCACGTGCGTCAGGGTATTGATGTTGTCGACCAGTCGGTCGCTGACGCGCACGATCTGTTCGGCGCGTGTGCGGTCGTCGGCCATGGCCAGCAGGGTGGCCAGGCTGCGTTGCAGCTGGCGTAGCTCGGGGATCGTCGCGGGTACCTGGTTGCCGCGGAGTGCGATCGCCAGTGTATGCAGCTGGGACGCCGAGCGGTCGATGAAGTTCGTCACTTCGGCCTGTTCCGGCAGGCCGTCGCCGCTGTGGAGCAGGGCTTCCAGCGTCATGGCGGTGCGCGCGAGGCGATTGCTGTTGAGAAACAGCGCGCTGGCCAGGTCCAGCAGTGGCAGCGGCGTCGCGGGTTCGGCTTGCATGCGGTCCAGCGATGCCTGCGCATTGGTGCGCGCGGTGCGCACGGCGGTGCGCGTTTCCCGGTGCGTGTCGCGCCGCTCCGGTCTGGCCAGCGCATGCAGGTAATTCGCGTACGCATCGAGCATGTCGGAGAAAGCAGCGCGTGCGCGTCCGCGCTCCCAGGTCGGCCACAACACGTAAGCCAGCAGCGCCATGCCGCTACCCAGCGCGGTATTGATGACGCGATCCATCACCGCCGTACCGGAGTTCACGCCTTCGAACGAAAGAAAGATCACCACCGTGCCGGTCAGCGCGGCGACGGCGATGCCGTAGTGCGCGGTGGCCAGGTAACGGAATGTCATGCACAGCACCGCCATCAGCGCCAGGTGCGCCCAGGGATCGTGCGGTGTGACGTATAGCAGCGCCGTGGTCAGCACCAATCCGAGAATCGTCCCCACGACGCGCAGCAGGCCGAAGTTGAAGGTGGCGGCGAAATCGGGACGCAACACGATCGCCGCTGTCATCGGCAGCCAATAGCCGTGCGGCATCTGCCAGATACGCGAGACGAGCAGGGCGGCGCTGAGGCACACGGCACAACGCAATGCATGGCGAAAAGCGACGGAATGCACGGTGAGCGACGCGCGCAGCGTGGCCAGCGCCGAACCGCCGCGCAGCGCCCTCGGCAGGCTCATTTCCGCGGCCGCCGCGCGTTGCTCGCCGCGAGAGCCCGCCCAGTTCGCATTGCGCACGGCCGCGGCCAACTGGCCGGAAAGTGCGTGAATATGCGATGCCGCCGCATCGATGCGCGCACTGTCGTCAAGCAAGGCGCGCTCGCTGGCTTGCAGCGTTTGCAGTGCGCGGGCGGCCTGATCGGGGGAGTCGCCGCTGTCGAGCGCATCGGCGATCGCGCTCAGCACGCGCTCGGCATCGTTGCGGAACATGGCATGGATGGCCGCAGCGCCGTGCATCTCCGCCATCGCAACCAGTTCGAGACGGATGCGTTCGGCCAGTTCCAGCAGGGCGGCGAACGCTTCCATGGCGCGTCCGCGTGCATGGTGGCGGCCAAGCAGCGTTTGCTGCAGCGTGGTCATCGCCTCGGTGAGCGCGGGCGCATCCTCCTGGTCCTGCGTGTGCTCCTTGGCGAGCGAGGCGAGCCCGCGATACACCGTCGCCAACGCATGGCGCTCCGGCAGGTATCGGTTCAACGGCCATGCAGCGACGGAAAACAGCGCAAGCAGCAGGCCGCCGGCAAAGATCAAGGCGGCACCGGCCCATGCGTGATCGATGGTGGTGGGCGTGGCCGCCGTGATCACCAGCAGGATCATGCTGGTCATGCCTACGCGCGCGATGTCGGCACCGAATACGACCAGCAAGCCGCCGAGAAAACCAAACGCCGTCGTTGCCAGCAGGATCGGCACGAGATCGCCGCCGATCAGGAATCCGCATAGCGAGGCAAGCCCGGCAGCCAACGATGCGAGTACGAGCTGCCACAGTCGCTGGCGATAGGGGCCAGGCTGATCGGAGAACATCGTATCCAGCGCACCTGCGCTGATGGCGAGTCCCGCTTGCGGATGACCCGTCAGCATGCCGATCGCCAACGGCAGCACGACAGCGGCGGTGTTGCGCACGACCACCCACACCGGCACGTCCGGCCGTTTGGTCGAGGTCAAACTTTGCAGCACGCTGGCGCGTAGCGAGTAAGCGCGTGTGGACATGGCAGGGGACGATGCCGACGATGCGCCGATTCTGCATCATCGGTGTGGCTGCTGTCCCTATGCCCGCAAACGAAAACGGCGTCGCCGGATGGCGACGCCGCTCGTGCAAAGCGACGGAAACGGCTTAAGCGCGGCCGGCGAATTCGCCCGTCAGCGTGTTCACCCACACCTTCTCGTCGTTGGTGATGTATTCAGGCACCTGGATCTCGATGCCGGTGTTGAGCTTGGCCGGCTTGGTGCGCTTGGTGGCGCTGGCGCCTTTCAATTCCGGCGCCGTGTCGACCACGGTGAGCATCACGCTGGTAGGCACTTGCAGGCCGACGGGTGCATCGTCGATCACTTGCACGTAATAACCCTCGACACTTTCGACGATGTAACCCGCGTTGTCGCCGATCAGCACGGCATCCAGGATGTACTGGGTGTAGTCCTCGGCGTCCATGAAGACGTAGGCGTCGCCATCCATGTACGAAAAGTTGGCGGCGCGGCGAACCAGGTCCATTTCCTTGAGATCGTCGTCGGCGCGCAAGCTGAGATCGAATTTGCGACCGCCGGGAATCGAATACAGCGTGAAGCGAAAGGTGACGTTGCCGCCACGCGCGGTGGGCGAGCTGCGCTCGATGTCGCGCACCTGGTAGACGGTGCCTTCGTGTTCGACCACGTTGCCTTTCTTGACGTCGGAAGCTTTCATGAATGTGAGCCGGATTAAGTGATGGTTTCGGTTCCGTCATTCCGACGCAGGCCGGAATGACGTCGAGGCTGATCGAGGGGGGTCGGATAACGGCCTTACTTCGGCTGCAGTCGCACCGCGCCATCCAGGCGAATCGTCTCGCCATTGATGTAGCGGTTGCCGAGGATGAACGCCACGGTCGAGGCGAATTCGTCCGGCTTGCCCAGGCGCGACGGGAAGGGAATGGATGCCGACAGCGATTCCTGCACTTGCGGCGGCATGCCGTCCACCATCGGCGTCCAGAATATGCCTGGTGCGATCGTCGCCACGCGAATGCCAAAGCGCGACAGTTCGCGGGCCATCGGCAGCGTCATGCCGACCACGCCGCCTTTCGATGCCGAGTAAGCGGCCTGGCCGACCTGGCCTTCGAACGCGGCCACGCTGGCGGTGTTGATGATCACGCCGCGCTCGCCGTCTTCGCCCGCGTCGTTGTGTTGCATCAGCGAGGCGCCCGCCTTGGCCACGTTGAAGCTGCCGACCAGGTTCACCATCACGGTCGATGCGAAGGTGCCGAGCGGCATCGGGCCTTCCTTGCCCAGCATGCGTCCGGCGCCGAGGATGCCGGCGCAGTTGACGACCACGTTCAGGCCGCCGAGTGCATCGCGGGCGGCGGCGACATTGCCGGACACGCCGTCTTCGGAGGTGACATCCGTGCGGAAGAAGCGCGCGTTGCCGCCAAGCGCCTTGGCCGCTTCCTGACCCTTCTCTTCGTTGACGTCGAACAGGGCGACGTGACCGCCGTTCGCCACCAGGTGCTGCGCCACCGCGTAGCCGAGACCGGAAGCACCGCCGGTGATGATTGCCTTGACCTGATTGAGCTGCATGAGATGCCTCGGTGGAATGTAAAAACCGTAATGGTAGCGCAGAGGCTTTCCGGGCCGCTCCTGGGCCTCCGGTCCCTGAACGCAAAACACTGGTAGCACGGAATATTCACGAAACATTCGGGAGGCTGACGCAAACTTGCCACTCGCACCACCGCGATGGGTTCGCGGCGGGTGCCATGTAAATCAATGGATTACGGCGTCGGTCACAAGGAACGTAGACCCCATGCGATTCCCGTGCCCGCCGCCCGGACGAGGAGTGAGTCATGAAGAAACAATTGGGAATGATCGCCCTTTGCGGCGTGATGCTGGCGTCGTCGCAGATGGCGCTGGCTCAGGGTTACCGGCAGGGCCCGCCGCCGCCGCAATCCCCGCCGTCGCGTTACCACGGCATGTACGACCAAGGGCGCCATGAGGGCTGGTATCGCAGGGGCGGACATATACCGCCCAGTTATCGCGGCGGTCGTTACGTGGTCAACGACTGGCGTCGCTACCGCCTGAGGCCGCCGCCGCGCGGCTACCAGTACATCCGCAGCGACAACGGCGATTTTCTGCTGGCAGCGATCACCACCGGCGCGATTCTCAGCATCATCGCCGCCAATCACTGACGGTCGAGCTTAGGGAATATTGAAGTGGCCAGGTACGCCCAGGCGCGTACCTGGCCGGACCACTTTATGGATCGAATGATCGCTGCAGACATTCGCGCAGCTCGCGCGATTCGATCAGCGATGAAAAAGCAGCCAGCGGTGCGGGCGGATTCTCCGGAGCTTGCAGCTCCTTCTGCCACACGCCCACGTCCCACCACCGACCACTCTTGTAGCCAGCCTTGCGCCAGATGCCTGCCGGCGTAAAGCCCATCGACTCATGCAACGCAACGCTCACTTCGCCGGGCATCGTGATGACGCCTACGGCCTGGTTGATGCCCTGCAAGGCCATCACATCCAGCAGCACGCCATAAAGGCGGCGGGCAATGCCACGGCGCCGCGCATCGGCATGCACGTAAATCGACGTTTCCGCGATCCAGTCGTAAGCGGCGCGTTCGCGAAAGCGCGTGGCGTAGGCATACGCAAGCACCTGGCCGTCTTCTTCCCACACCAGCCACGGATAGTGATGCAATCGCGTGAGGATGCGCTGGCGCATCGCTTCCGCGCCGGGAAGTTCGGTCTCGAAGGTAATCGCACTGTCGGTGACGGCTGGCGCATAAATGGCGTGGACGGCGGCAGCGTCCTCGGCACGGGCGATACGAATCATTTCATGTATTTCCAGTTGCGTTGCTTGCCTTCGGCGAGCCATTCCAGTGCCGTATCCATGCGCTTTTGACGGGTGGTGCCGGTTTTAGCTTCGGTGATCCAGTCAACGTATTCGCGTTGCGCGCTGGGGCTGAAGTCTTCGTAGGTTTTGCGCGCGGCCGCATGTTTCTTCAAGAGCGCGGCGAAATCGTCCGGCAACTTCGGCGGCGGTTTGTGTGCTGCCACCGGTCGTTGTTTCTTGATGCCGGCATCGTTGAGTGCCATGGCCTTGCGAATGTAGCCGGTGAGTTCGCGCTTGCCCGGAAGGTCCTTGAGGGTGGTGATCTTGCCGAACTGGCCCATGCCTTGCTCGGCTTGTGCGCCCACCACGTCCTTGCGCTGCCAGAAACCGAAGCTGCAGTGCTGCTTGAACGCCGCCATCGAACACATCATCGAGCCTTTGTAGTCGAAGTGCGGAAAGCCCCACTTGATGGTTTCCTCCACCTCGGGACAGGCGGCGTGCACGACGGTGCGGATGTGTTCGAGGATAGGCTGCGCGAAGTCGGCGGATTTCCTGATGTAGGCATCGACACGCGGATCGTGGCTGGCCATCGCACCCTCGCTAAAGATCGCGGATAAAGAAACGATCGCAGCTGAAGTGACCGGTGCCACCCATCGGTGTATCCAGCGGCGTGAACCCGTGTTTCCGGTACAGCGACTGCGCCGCGTCCATGCCCGTCAGCGTTTCAAGATAGCAGCGTTTGAAGCCGAAGCCGCGCGCCGCGTCCAGGCACCGCTGAATCATGCTCGCACCGGCGCCGATGCCGCGCGCTTCAGGCAGAAAGTACATCTTGCGCAGCTCGCATACATCGTCGGTAGCGCCTTCCAGTTGCGCCACGCCGCCGCCGCCGAGCACCACGCCATGGCGTTCCACCACGAAATACGCGCTGCGCGACCGCGCATACGAGGCCTGCATATCGTCGACCTCGGTATCGTGAATGGCGAAGCCCGGACCGTCGGCGCCGAATTCGGGCATGACGGTTCGGATGATGTTGGCAACGGCTGAGTTGTCGCGCGGCTCGATGGGGCGAATGATGAAATCGGACATGGACACTGACTCTAGGGATGCTCTGGTTCATTCTTCGCAGGCGTCACCAGCCCTGTCTGTTCGCAGGCCACAGGGCCGTCGGCGAAGGCAGACTGGCTGTCTGTCGAGACGGCGGGCCGAAGGCATGCGGACAGACAGGGCTGGCCCCGCGATTTGAAATTGAATGATGGGGTGATGTCCAGAAGGCCCGCAGGCTGCGCCGCGCGGCTTGGCAAGACGGCCAGTCTTCCCGGCGCCACGCACCACAGCCTGCGAGCCTTCTGGACATCATGCCGTCTGCGAAGAATGAATCAGAGCATCCCTGAGGGAGTCACCAGCGTAACGACCCCGCGAGCCAGTGCAAGGTGCCGATGGTCAGGCCGACGCGGTGCGTGCTTTGGTCACGCGGCTTGCCGTGGGTTTGTTGAGCTGTGCGGCCAGCCAGGCGCCGGTGGCCACCAGGAGATCCAGGTTCACGCCGGTCTGCATGCCCATGCCGTGCAGCATGTAGACCACGTCCTCGCTGGCGACGTTGCCCGTGGCACCCTTCGCGTAGGGGCATCCGCCCGTGCCGGAGACGGCGCTGTCGACCACGCGCACCCCTTCTTCCAGGCAGGCGAGGATATTGGCCAGCGCCTGGCCGTAGGTGTCGTGGAAGTGCACGGAAATGGCGTGCATGGGGACTTCCTGCGAGACCGCATGCAGCATCGCGCGCGCCTTGGCCGGCGTGCCGACGCCGATGGTGTCGCCGAGGGAGATTTCGTAGCAACCCATCTCGTGCAGCCGCTTCGCGACACTGACCACGTCGGCCACCGGTACGTCGCCCTGATACGGACAGCCCAGCACGGTGGACACATAACCGCGCACCTTCACGCCGTCGGCCTTGGCGCTGTCCAGTACCGGCTGGAAGCGGACCAGCGAATCGGCAATCGTCGCGTTGATGTTCGCGCGATTGAAGGCTTCGGAAGCCGCCGTGAACACCGACACTTCCTCCGCACCCGCCGCACGTGCGGCGCGATAGCCCTGTTCGTTGGGCACCAGTACCGGATAGCTCACGCCCGGAACCTTGCGGATGTTGCGAAACACTTCCTCCGCATCGGCCAGCTGAGGCACCCAGCGAGCGCTGACGAAGCTGGTCGCTTCGATGGTTTTGAGTCCGGTCGACGACAGACGATCGATCAACGCGATCTTCACATCCGGTGGCAGCAGCGTTTTCTCGTTCTGCAACCCGTCGCGGGCGCCGACTTCGACGATGCGTACGAAATTCGAAGTGTCCATGGGCGTCCGGTTACGACTGGGAGATTGAGCGGGAGTGCTGCAAGGGCGCGGAATCGGTGCCGGTTCGGATGAACGGACACGTGGATGTCAGGCGCTCGTCGCGAATGCGTCTCGCGATCGCGCACATGGCCATCGCGATGAATACTGCACAGCACATCCACGTTTGCATTGCCATACATACACGCCCACGCCAGGAAGCCGATGACGAAGTCTTCTATTTATCGGGTAATTAATTTGTAAAACGCACCAGAACCGCGTCTGCCTCGACAAATTCGCCTTGTGTCGCGCTTACACTTTCAATGGTGCCGGAGCGCGGCGCCTTCAAGGCAAGCTCCATTTTCATGGCCTCCATGACCAGCACTTCCTGGCCTTCTTCCACCTTATCGCCCGCCTTGGCCTTTACTAAAACGATGCGGCCGGGCATGGGTGCAATGATCTGGTTGCCGCCGCTGCCTTCCTTCGATTCCCATGCGAAGGCGGCAGCACGCGCGAGTGCGTAGCGTTGACCGTTTGTGTCGTGAAGCGATACGCGCTGTGCGTCGGCGTAAACCGGTAGCCGAATGCTTTCACCGTTGAATCTTGCGCTCAGCACGCCGCCGTTCAGTCGTGCACCTAGCGCGTCGCAGCGGGCTTCGCCGTGCTGCAACTGGTAGTTGCCGTCGTGGCCGTGCGCTTCGATTTCGTAACGCTGATCGCGCAACGACAGCGCCACGATGCGCTTGCCGGCGTGGCCGATGCGCCATGCATCCGCGCGCGACCAGGGCGAATAGGGGTCATGGGTGGACAGGGCGTCGGCGACCACCGCGCGTTCGTCGTGAAGCAGCGCGGCGATCGTGGCGGCGAACAGCACCTGATCGGGTACCACGGCGTCGCCGGTTAGGAATTCGTCAAGATGACGATCCAGATAGCCCGTGTCGATCCGGCCTTCGACCACGACCGGGTGACGCGACAGACGTTCGAGAAATGCGATGTTGGATTTCGGCCCGACGATCTCGCACTCGGCGAGCGCTTCGCGCAGACGCTGCAACGCTTGCGTGCGATCGGCGTCGTAAACGATAAGCTTGGCGATCATCGGATCGTAGAAAATGGTGACGGTGTCGCCTTCGATCACGCCGCCGTCCAGGCGCACATGCCGCGACGGCGCCGGCAGCTTGAGCACACGCAGCTTGCCGGAGCCGGGCAGGAAGTTCTGGTCCGGATCTTCGGCATACAGGCGCACTTCGATCGCGTGACCGTGCGCCTCGACCTGCTCCTGCCGCAACGGCAGTGCTTCTCCCGCGGCAACGCGAAGCTGCCATTCGACGAGATCGAGGCCAAGCGTTTCTTCCGTGACCGGATGCTCCACCTGCAAACGTGTGTTCATCTCCATGAAGAAGAACGTGCCGTCCTGTCCGACGATGAATTCCACCGTGCCCGCGCCGACGTAATTCACCGCTTTGGCGGCGGCGACGGCCGCTTCGCCCATCGCCTTGCGGCGCTCCGGCGTAAGAAAAGGCGAGGGCGTTTCTTCCAGCACCTTCTGATAGCGGCGTTGCGCGGAGCATTCGCGCTCGTTGAGGTGAATGATGTTGCCGTGCGTGTCACCGAACACCTGGAATTCGATGTGGCGCGGATGTTCGACGTAGCGTTCCAGGATCACGCGCGTATCGCCGAACGAACTGGCGGCTTCGCGTTGCGCCGACGCCAGTGCGTCAGCGAACTCTTTTTCGCTGCGAACAATCCGCATGCCTTTGCCGCCGCCGCCTGCCGCCGCCTTGATCATCAGGGGAAAGCTGGTCTTGCCTGCTTGTTCGGCGAGGAACGCCGCATCCTGGTTGTCGCCGTGATAGCCCGGCACCAGCGGCACCTGATGCTTCTCCATCAGCGCTTTCGCCGCCGCCTTCGAACCCATGGCGTCGATGCTTTCGGGCCGTGGGCCGATGAAAGCGATGCCCGCTTCGGTGCAGGCGCGCGCAAAGCCGGTGTTTTCCGACAGAAAACCGTAGCCGGGGTGAATCGCCTGCGCGCCGGATTTTTTGGCGACGTCCAGGATCGCATCGCCGCGCAGATACGAATCGGCTGGCCGCGGGCCGCCGATCGGCCATGCTTCGTCGGCCAGGCGCACGTGCTGCGCGTCCTTGTCCGCTTCCGAGTACACCGCGATGGTGTGGATGCCCAAGCGCCGGCAGGTGCGGATGACGCGGCAGGCGATCTCGCCGCGGTTGGCAATCAATACGCGCTCAAACATGCGAGATCCTTGCGGGGAATACGGGGGCTGCAAACCTGCCAAAACTATCAGATTTGCATGTATTAGCCGATGCGCGGCGCAGCATGCGGCACGTATTGGCAGTTATTCGCCGTCCCAATAGTCCAGCGAATCCTCGGGGCGGCCGATCACGCGCACTTGCCGGGGAAGCGGCTTGCCGGACGCATCGCCGGGTGCGAAGGCGAGGTACTTGCCCGAATCGGGGTATTCGCAAATTTCTGCTTCGGATTGATTGCTCACGGCAAGGTAGCGAAGTTCGACGTCGCCGGTGTTGATGATCTGGTGCGCTGTCTCGTGGCCGCCGGTCGGACAGGCGATGATGTCGCCCGCGCGGAGCGGATGACGTGCATCGCCGTAACGCAGTTCGCCCGTACCTTCGAGAATGAAGAACATTTCCTCCTCGACGCGATGGCTGTGAAACGGGCAGTTGCGTTTGCCGGGTGCTACCACAGTGAGGTTGTAGCCGAGCTTGCGCGCGCCGATCCGGCTGGCGATTTCGCCCCAGCGGATGTCGTACTGCTGCGCGTTCGTGCCTTTGGGGGCGTGATCGGCGGAAGGCGTTTCGATGACGACTTCGTCGAGGTTGAGGACGGGCTTGGTCATGGCGACTCCTGACGCTCAGGTATGGGCGCTCCACGCGGGCGCGCGTTTGTCGAGAAAGGCGCCCAGTCCTTCCTGCCCCTCTTCGGATATGCGTAGCCGCGCGATTAGAGCGGCATTGTCGCGGTCCATACGTTCGGCCGCTTCTTCGGTCAATCCGTGCATGCCGAACGCCAGCTGTTTCGCTTCGTGCTGCGCCACCGGGCCGGCCTTGGCGAGCAGCTTGAGCACGTTGTGCACGGTGTCGTCGAGATATTCGGCCGGCACGGATTGATGCAACAGCCCGATCTGCGCGGCCGTGTCGGCATCGAAGATTTCGCCCGTAAGGAACAGGCGGCGCGCGTTGCGCAAACCGATCGCGGCGATCACGTAAGGCGAAATCACCGCAGGCACCAAGCCGAGCTTCACTTCGGTCAAACCGAATTTCGCGGTATCCACGCCGATGGCGATATCGCAGCAGGCCACCAGGCCGACGCCGCCGCCGTACGCCGCGCCGTTGACGCGGGCGATGGTGGGCTTGGGCAGGAATTGCAGGGTACGCATCAGTTCGGCCAGCCGCAGGGAGTCGTCGCGGTTTTCGGCCTCGCTGGCCTTGGCCATGCCGCGCATCCAGTTGAGATCCGCGCCGGCGGAAAAACTCGCGCCCACGCCGGTGACCACCACCGCGCGCACGGCCGGGTCGCTACCCGCCGATTTCAGCGCTTCGGTGAGATCGGCGATCAGGCGGTCGTCGAAGGCGTTGTGGACTTCCGGGCGGTTCAGGCGGAGCTCGCGGATGCCGTTGTGGTCGGCGATTTGGACGGCGCTGGTCATGGGGAGAATCCTGGAATCAAACGGGGGCATCTTAACCACAGGTTGTTAAGAATGACCGTTCCACTGCACTTAATGCGAAAAGTGGTTACAATGCGAACCATTCTTATTTAGAAAGCTGCCAACCGTGCGCCTGTCCGACCTGCCGAAAGGTGCTTCTGCTGTGGTTGAACGAGTTGAAGATGCCCATCCCGACGACCCTATTGCGCAGCGTCTGCGCGATCTGGGTTTCGTCGAAGGCGAGCGGGTGCGGCTGGTGGCGCGCGGACCGATCGGAGCGGATCCCTTGTTGATCCAGATCGGCTCGACGCGTTTCGCGCTTCGGCGCGCGGAAGCGGCGCGGGTCAGTGTGCGGGCGCAGGAGGAGGTTGCATGAGCGCCAATACGCTGCGCATTGCCCTGGTCGGCAATCCCAACTGCGGAAAGACCGCGTTGTTCAACCAGCTCACCGGCGGCCGCCAAAAGGTGGCCAATTACGCAGGTGTGACGGTGGAGCGCAAGGAAGGGCGCTTTACCGCGCCTTCCGGTCGCGTGTTGCAGATACTGGATCTGCCCGGCACGTACAGCTTCGATGCCGCCAGTCCTGACGAACAGATCACCCGCGATGTGCTGGAAGGCAATTACCCTGGCGAGGCGGCGCCGGATCTTATCGTCTGCGTGGCCGACGCCACCAACCTGCGGCTGCATCTGCGTTTCGTGCTCGAAGTGAAGCGACTCGGCCGTCCGGTAGTCATGGCGTTGAACATGATGGACACCGCGCGTCGTCGCGGCATCCAGATCGATGTTCCCGAATTGCAGCGCCGTCTCGGCTTGCCGGTGGTCGAAACCATTGCGGTGAAGCGCGGTGGTGCGCGTGCGCTGATCGAACGCGTGGATGGCGAAGTGCCGGAAGCCGCGCCCGCGCAAGCCGACGATGCCGCCAGCCGCGCGGGTCTGCATGCGCAGGTGCGCGAATTGCTCGATGCGACCGTTCACATGCCGCGCGCCACGGACGTGCTGGACGATGCGCTCGA
This sequence comes from Dyella psychrodurans, assembly GCF_003363265.1. Taxonomy (GTDB): domain Bacteria; phylum Pseudomonadota; class Gammaproteobacteria; order Xanthomonadales; family Rhodanobacteraceae; genus Dyella_B; species Dyella_B psychrodurans. The sequence goes on from NZ_QRBF01000002.1 coordinate 599,866, forward strand.
CCGCTGGGCGCTGCATCCGGTGTTCGGCCTGATGATTCTCGCCGTGGTGATGTTCCTGGTGTTCCAGGCGGTGTATTCCTTCGGCAAGCCGATGAGCGATCTGATCGGCGACGGCTTCGACTGGCTGGGTGCGCATCTCGCCGTCTGGTTGCCGGAAGGTCCGCTGCGCGGATTGCTGAAGGACGGTATCTGCACGGGTCTCGGCACGGTGCTTGGCTTCCTGCCGGAAATCCTCGTGCTGTTCTTCTTCATCCTCACGCTGGAGGAGTCCGGCTATCTGCCGCGCGCGGCGTTCCTGCTGGATCGCTTGATGCTGTCGGTGGGACTGACAGGACGCTCCTTCATTCCGCTGCTGTCGAGTTTTGCCTGCGCCATTCCCGGCATCATGGGTACGCGCAGCATCCAGGACCCGCGCGATCGTCTCGCTACCATTCTGGTGGCGCCGCTCATGACGTGCTCGGCGCGATTGCCGGTCTATGCGCTGCTGATCGGCGCGTTCATTCCGATGCACCGCGTGTTCGGCATTTTCAACCTGCAAGGCCTGGTGTTGTTTGCGCTGTACGTCGCGGGCATCTGCGGCGCCATGCTGGTGGGTTGGGTGATCAAGCACATACGTCGCGACCGCAGCGAACATGCCTTGCTGATGGAGCTGCCGTCGTACCGCATGCCGCAGCCGCGCGACGTGGCGATTGGCTTGTATGAGCGCGGCGCGATCTTTCTCAAGCGTTTGACCGGCGTGATTCTCGCGCTGACGGTACTGATGTGGTTCATTTCCACCTTCCCGTCGCCGCCGGCAGGCGCAGCCGGTCCGGCGATCAACTACAGCATTGCCGGCTATCTCGGCCGCGGGTTGCAGTATGTCTTTGCGCCACTGGGTTTCAATTGGCAGATCAGCCTGTCGTTGATTCCCGCCTTTGCGGCGCGCGAAACCGCCGTCGCCGCGTTGGCGACCGTGTACGCGGTGGGCGGCGATGCGCAGACCGCCGGACTGGCGCACGCGCTGACCGCGAATTTCTCGCTGGCGTCCGCGCTGTCGCTGCTGGTGTGGTTTGCGTTTGCGCCGCAGTGCATGTCCACGCTGGCCGTGATTCGCCGCGAAACCAATTCGTGGCGCAATGTGGCCATCTCTTTCAGCTACATGTTTGTGGTCGCTTATGCGGCGTCGCTGATCACTTATCAGGTGACGAGGCTGTTCCTGTGAGTACGAACCTGCTTGTGCAGTATGTGGTGATCGGTCTGGTGGTGTTCGCCAGTGCGCTGGTTGCGTTCCGCAAGCTCGCGCCGCAGCTGACCAATCGATGGCTGGCCGCGGCGTCGATTCATTTCAGCCAGCCAGGACATGCGGCATGGCTGCGCGGCGTCGGGCGTCGCCTGCAACCCAAACAGGCCACCGGCAACTGCAGCGACGGCTGCAGCACGTGTGGTGCCTGCGGTCCCAAGCCGCCCGCCGCGGCCCATTCCGATGTGCGGCCTCTGGAATTTCGTCCGCGCTCCAAGTAAGTCCCCGGCAGGGCTGCGCCCTGTTGCCTGACCGGCCCTAGGTCCACCTCCAATCCCTTCTCCCCGTAGGTCGTGCCCCCGAGCAGTCGGGATCGCCGCGACTTGCGGATCCTTGCGTTTACGCCGCCTGGGCTTTCTGCCAAGACCCATTCCATGCCTCCGCGTGGCGGATCACTGCGCCTGAAGAGCCGGCCCTGACGAGGCTGAGGGCTGCCGGCTGTCATTTTCCTATTACGAAAGGATATGACAGGACTTGCAAGTTGTGTTTGGTTTCGAATACCGTGCGTTTGTCGTTTCGCAATATTTCGATTTGCGTCAAATTTTATCGGAAGCTTATGCCAGCCAAGCTCGTCCGGGTCACCCCGACCATCGAATCGTTGAGCTCAGCGTCGCCTGCCGAGCAGGTTCGCCTGGGCTACGCCGACACGTTGCGGGAAATCCTGCAGCAGCCGGCGAGCTGGCGCGATACGGCGGCAAGGCTCGTCGGGGCTGAGGTCAGCGGACAGTTGCGCAGCCTGGTGGCGCGGCAGCCCGGGCATATCGTGCTGACCGGCTCGGGCAGTTCCGTGTACGTCGGCGAGTGCCTCGCGCCTGCGCTGCAGGCGGGCCTTGGCGTGCCGAGTCAGGCCATTCCGGCGGGCACCTTGCTCACCCACCCGCGCGGCACGTTGCCGCGCGGATCGGGTTTGCTGGTGTCCATCGCACGTTCCGGCGACAGCCCGGAAAGCGCCAGCGTGGTGGACCAGGTTCTGCAGGCGGAGCCGTACTACCGGCATCTGGTCATCACCTGCAATCCGCAGGGGCGGCTCGCCACTGGCTACCGCAACGAACCGCGCGTGAGCGTGCTGCAACTGGACGAGCGCACCAATGACCGCAGTCTGGTCATGACCAGCAGCTTCACCAATCTGCTGCTGGCGGGCACCGGCCTGCTGCATGCGACGACGGACGACACCTCCACCGGATTGGCGGATCTGGCCGCGGACATCGCAACACAGATGTTCGAGCGTTATGGCGACGCCCTGCTCGAAGCGGGAAGCACCGATGTCGATGCCGTGATGTATCTGGGCAGCGGCGCATCGTTCGGCGCGGCACGCGAGTCGGCGCTGAAGATGCTGGAAATGTCCGGCGGTGCCGTCACCGCCATGTGCGAAACCTATCTCGGATTGCGCCACGGCCCGATGTCCTGGTTGAAGCGCCCGTCGCCGGTCGTGGCCTTCCTTTCCTGCGAACCGCACATACGCGCTTACGAAACGGATCTGTTGCGCGAGCTGGCGCAAAAACAGCTCGGCGGCATGCGCATCGTGGTGGGCGAACGCATACCGGCGGATCTGATCGGCACCAACGATCTGGCCATCGATCTTCCCGGTCTGTCGGGGCTGGACGAAGCGCAGCAAGCGATGTTGCAAGTGACAGTGGGGCAGTTGCTGGCGTTGGCGCGCTGTCTCGCGCTCGGCCAGCTGCCCGATGCGCCCGCGCAGGGCGTGTTGACGCGCGTGGTGGAGACCTTCGCGATCCATGGCGGAGTGCGACACGCATGACGACGCGATGCGCGGCGATGGCAACGATGTACGCATGGCGGTGCGTTCGACGCATCGCCACAGGAATACCCACGGCCTAGCTTCCGACGCAATCCATGCATGCAGAACGATGCGTGGAGACAACGATTGGACAGGTGGCAGGAAGTGGCAGGGGAGCGGCGAGGGATTCGCGTGAAAGACGCTCGTGACGTTGGCGACAACGTCGCGGAAGTGTTCTGCATGCCACGGAGCGGGAGAACGGCAAGGCACTTTTTGCAGGGTGGTTGAAAGTCTTCATTCGAAATCGGGAGGGTATGGCCTACATGAAAAGAACATATTCGTTGAAACAGAAATGCCTGGGAGTCGCGATCGGTTCCTTGTTGATGTCGGCGGGCGTGCATGGCCAGTCGACGACCAGCAACATCTATGGCCAGGTGCCTCCTGAGAAGGGGGCGAGCGTTGTCATTCGCAGTGATACGGGGCTGAGGCGCGAGATTCAGGTCGACGGCAACGGTCGTTACAACGCCGCGCAATTGCCAGTCGGAAACTACACCGTCACGCTGATGAACAACGGCACTGCCGTGCAGACGCATGAGCATGTCGTGTTGAACGTGGGCGTTGGCGTGAACGTGTCGTTTACCGAGCAACCGGTAAAGGCTAAGGAATTGTCAGGCGTGTCGGTATCCGCCAACACCACGCCGCCGATCGATGTCAGTTCGGTGGACTCGCGCACGGTGATTACAGCGCAGCAGTTGGCCGCACTCCCGCTGGGACGGTCGGCCGAGGCGGCCGCGTTGCTTGCCCCGGGTGCCGTACTCGATGGCGGCGGCTTTTCAAGTACAACCGGTGCAGCGTTGCCCAGCTTCGGCGGCTCGTCGGTCGAAACGAACGCGTATTACATCAATGGATTCAACACGACCGATCCGTGGCTTGGACAAGGCGGCATCACGCTGCCCTACGGTTCGATTTCGCAGGAAGAAGTCTACACAGGTGGCTATAGCGCCCAGTACGGCCGTTCCGATGGCGGTGTGCTCAACCTGATCGGCAAGAGCGGAACCAACGAATGGCACTTTGGCGGGCAATTGGAGTACACACCGTCCGGACTCGTTGGTACGCAGGCCAATACTTACTACGCGAACGGTTTGCCTCCTTCGCCGGTGGCAGGAAACCTGTTCGATCCCAACAGCAAGAACAGCCAGTGGACTTCTGTCTACGACGCTTATGTTGGCGGCCCGATCATCAAGGACAAGCTGTTCTTCTTCCTTTCCGCTGAAATGAGCAATGTGGGTGGTCATGCGGTCGGTCCGGTGGCCTCCAGCGAAGGCAGTCCGATCAACGCAGGCGGTATCGCGTCAGCACCGGGTACTGCCGAGAATTACAAGCAGCACCTGCCGAAGTGGTATGCCAAGGTCAATTGGAACATCACGGACAAGAACCTGCTCGAATTGACGGCCGCCTCCAGCAAGCAAGAGACGTCCGGCACGGTCTACGACTACGATTACAAAAACCTGCAGGAAACCACGTTGGCGGGATATGCCAACAACACCAAGAGCGGCGGCAATTTCTGGTCGGCCAAGTTCACCAGCTACGTCACTGACGACCTGACCTTCACGGCCTTGTACGGCCAGATGAAGACTTTCAATTACAGCACCCCGGTCGGCTACAACCCCGACGAGACATACATTTCGGGTGCCACTTTCCAAAATCCCGCGCTCAATAACGGGGTGCCGAACAACGGCAGTCAGATCGTCAGCTCGATAACCAACCCGTACTACACCACCAGCAACCTGCGGCTCAGCCTGAGTTATGTGCTCGGCGACCACACGATTACGGCCGGTATCGATAACTTGCGAACCCGTGCCCTGGATCAGCTGACGGAAGTTTCCGGTCCCGGTTATTACTGGAACTACGGCGATACGCCAAATCCAACGCAGGCGCTGGTGCCGGCCTTGGGCGTGGGGCCGATTGCCAACTATCCGAATGGGGCGTCGGGTTACTACGTAAGCCAGAACATCTCCACCCAAGGCGGCAATCTGACCGCGGTGCAGCATGCCGAGTACATCGAAGACCAGTGGCAGGTCACTGATCGCTGGCTGTTGTCGTTGGGCTTGCGGGACGATGGTTTCACCAACTACAACGCATCGAGCCAGCCATACATGCGGCAGACCAAGCCGCAGTGGTCGCCGCGCGTAGGCTTCAGTTGGGACGTCAATGGCGATGGCAGCTTCAAGGTGTACGGCAATGCCGGTCGCTATTATCTCGGCGGATTGCTGGTCACCGGCCTGGAGGCCAATCCGGTACTGATAACGCAGCAGTACTACACCTACAGTGGCATTGCTGCGAATGGCACACCGACGGGGCTGACTCAGGTATCCGCCCCTGTGTCAGCGAACAACTTCTATGGTCAGACGCCTTCGCCGAATACGGTCACGGCGCAAAACCTGAAGTCCGAGGATCAGGACGAATTCATCCTGGGCTTTACCAAGACGCTTGGCTCATCCTGGATCTATGGTGCCAAAGCCATGCAGCGCAGCCTGCGGCATGATGTCGAGCAATACTGCGACAATCAGGTCATTATCAACAAAGCGGCCTCGATGGGCATTGACGACGTCAGCAATGCCACCTGCTACTACTTCAATCCGGGCCAGGCCAATACCTTTGCCGTGCAGGATCCCAGCGGCGCCTACCACAACGTGACGCTGACCAATTCAGAGTTGGGTCTGCCAGGCTTGTCGCTCAAGTACTACAGTCTCGAAACATTCCTGGAACATCCGTTCGACGGGCACTGGTACGGCAAGATCGACTACTTGTTCTCGCGCAGCTATGGCAATACCGAGAGCTTGGGCGAAACAGACATCCAGGCGCTTGCAGCCAACTTGGACACGTACTGGAATTTCCCGCAACTGATGGAATATGCCCGCGGTCCGCTTGGCCAGGATCACACTCACCAGATCAAGGCCTACGGCTACTATCAGCTGACGCCCGAGTGGCAGGTTTCGGCAAACCTCACGCTGGTCTCGGGTGGTCCCAAGAACTGTCTGGGTCTGTACGGCCCGAACCAGACGGATCCAGACGGCTACGGCTCGCTCTACAACTGGTGTAATGGCCAGCCGGCACCGCCGGGTGCAGCGGGCCGTCTGCCGTGGATGAAGCAGGTCGACATCGGCATCCGCTATCGCCCGGCGTTCGCAGAGCACAAACTGGGCTTCAGCCTGGACGTGGTCAATCTCTTCAACGGACAGACGCCGCTCAACGAATATTCGGAATACAACACCGGTACCGTTCCGGCTGCGCCGAATCCGCTGTATGCAACGCCGATGTTGCTTCAGCAGCCGCGCTATGTTCGTTTCGGCATGACGTACGACTACTGATTCGTCGTTGCTTCATGTGGCTAAAAACAAGGCGCATGGGTGTTGCACCCATGCGCCTTGTTCATATCCAACGAAGGCTTATTGTTCAAACCATCGCTCGCGCGTCCGACGCATTACATGCGGAATACGCCGTAGCGTTGCGGTTCGATCGGCGCATTAAGCGACGCGGAAATGGCCAGGCCAAGCACGCGTCGTGTATCGGCCGGATCGATGATGCCGTCGTCCCACAAGCGCGCACTTGCGTAGTAGGGATGGCCTTGCCGTTCGTACTGTTCGCGAATGGGCGCCTTGAATGCTTCTTCTTCGTCAGCAGCCCAGCTTTTGCCGGAGGCTTCGATGCCGTCGCGTTTCACGGTGGCCAACACGCTGGCCGCTTGTTCGCCACCCATCACGCTGATGCGCGCGTTAGGCCACATCCACAGGAAGCGTGCGCCGTAGGCGCGGCCACACATGGCGTAGTTGCCGGCACCGAAACTGCCGCCGATGACGACGGTGAATTTCGGTACATGCGAACACGCTACCGCGGTGACCATCTTGGCGCCGTCTTTGGCGATGCCCGCGTTCTCGTACTTCTTGCCGACCATGAAGCCGGTGATGTTTTGCAAGAACACCAGCGGCACGTTGCGCTGGTTGCACAGCTCGATGAAGTGCGCGCCCTTGAGCGCGGATTCGGAGAACAAGATGCCGTTGTTGGCAATGATGCCCACCGGATAACCGTGGATGTGCGCGAAGCCGCAGACCAGCGTCTTGCCGTAGCGCGCCTTGAATTCGTGGAGCTCGGAGTCGTCGACGATGCGCGCGATCACTTCGCGGATGTCGAACGGCCGGCGCGTATCCTGCGGAATCACGCCATACAGTTCTTCCGCGGCATAACGCGGTTCGACGGAGGCGCGCAGCGCCAGCGGCATGTCTTTCTTGCGATTGAGGCTTGCCACGATATCGCGCGCAATCGACAGCGCGTGCGCGTCGTTTTCGGCGAAGTGATCGGCCACGCCGGAGATGGACGTGTGCACATCCGCACCGCCCAGCGCTTCGGCATCCACCACTTCGCCCGTGGCGGCTTTCACCAGCGGCGGACCGCCGAGGAAGATCGTGCCCTGTTCGCGCACGATGATGGTCTCATCGCTCATCGCCGGTACGTAGGCGCCGCCGGCCGTGCACGAACCCATCACCACGGCGATCTGCGGAATCCCTAAGCCCGACATGCGCGCCTGGTTGTAGAAAATGCGTCCGAAATGTTCCTTGTCCGGAAAAACCTCGTCCTGCATCGGCAGGAACGCGCCGCCGGAGTCGACGAGGTAGATGCATGGCAGGCGATTTTCCAGAGCGACTTCCTGCGCACGCAGATGCTTCTTGACCGTCATCGGGAAATACGTGCCGCCCTTGACGGTCGCATCGTTGGCAACCACCACCACTTCCTGGCCGCACACGCGACCAATGCCGGCGATGATGCCCGCGGCCGGCGCGGCATCGTCGTACATGCCATACGCGGCGAGCGGCGAAAGCTCGAGGAAGGGCGAGCCCGGATCGAGCAGGGCTCGGATGCGCTCGCGCGGCAGCAATTTGCCGCGTGAGGTGTGTTTTTCGCGCGCCTTGGCGCCACCGCCTTCGGCGCTGCGCGTCATCTCTCGATGCAGATCGTCGACAAGGGAACGCAGCTGGGTGCTGCTGGCCTGGAATTCCGGGGACCGGGGATCGATCTGCGAGGTGAGGATGCTCATGGCTTCGTACGGCGACCGTCTGGCAAACCGTGGATGATAACGGTGTACGCGGATCATCGCTAAAAACGGGCTTTCGACAGGCATAAAAAAACCGGCCGCACAAGGCGGCCGGTTTCATGGAAGCCTGTAGCGAAGGATTAGTTACCCTTCTTGGCGTCCTTGGCAGCGTCGCTGGCGGCGGCCTTCATCGCATTTGCAGCAGCGGGAGCGGTCGAAGCCGGAGCGGCGGCCGGAGCAGCAGCGGTCGAAGCCGGAGCAGCAGCCGGAGCGGCAGCGGTCGAAGCCGGAGCGGCAGCCGGGGTTGCAGCGGTGGAAGCAGCAGCGGCCTTCTGAGCCTGGTCAGCAGCCTGCGAAGCTGCCTGCTGGGCCTGGTCAGCCGACTTCTGCGCGTCCTGCGCGGAATCCTGCGCGCCGTTGCTGCAAGCCGCCAGCAGCGCGACGAGCGCAGAGGCGAGAAGGGTACGCGTGAACTTCATGATGGATCTCCTTAGCCGTGGAATGCCAATTGGCGGATTATTAATAGCGCTTTCGTGTTAACAACGCTACATGTTTCAACGAACAACTTCATGCCGCATTAAAGCGCCGGCCAGGGTCGGATAACCCTGGCCGGTTGCTACCGGTAAAGCCTTAGTCCAGACGTTCTACTGCAATCGCCGTGGCTTCGCCGCCACCGATGCACAAGGATGCCACACCGCGACGCAGGCCGCGGGTTTTCAATGCGTTGAGAAGCGTAACGACCAGACGCGCACCGCTGGCGCCGATCGGATGGCCAAGCGCGCAGGCACCGCCGTTGACGTTGAGCTTGTCATGCGCAATGCCCAGCTCGCGCATGGGCGCCATGGCGACCACGGCAAAGGCTTCGTTGACTTCGAACAGGTCGACATCGGCGACCTTCCAGCCAGCCTTTTCAAGCACTTTGCTGATGGCCGACACCGGCGCGGTCGTAAACCATTCCGGCTCTTGCGAGTGCGTGGCATGGGCGACGATGCGGCCCAGCGGTTTTACCCCACGGGCCTTTGCGTCGTCCGCCGACAGCAGCACGACCGCGGCGGCACCGTCGGAAATGCTCGACGAGCTGGCAGCGGTAATCGTGCCGTTTTCCTTGCGGAACGCGGGCTTGAGCGACGGAACCTTGCCGATGTCGGAGCGGCCCGGCTGCTCGTCGGTATCGACTTGCACGTCGCCCTTGCGGCCGGACACCGTGACCGGAACGATCTCGTCCTTGAACGCGCCCGACGTCTGGGCTGCCAGGGAACGCTTGACCGATTCGATGGCGAAAGCGTCCTGTTCTTCGCGGCTGAAGTGGTACTTGTCGGCGCACAGCTCGCCGAACACGCCCATCGCCTTGCCGTCGTAGGGGTTGGTCAGGCCGTCCCATGCCATGTGGTCGACCAGCTGGCCGTCGCCATAACGAATGCCCGTGCGCGCGTTGACCATGTGCGGCGCATTGGTCATCGATTCCATGCCGCCGGCAACGACCACGGCCGCCGAGCCGGCCTTGATCAAATCATGACCAAACATGATGGCCTTCATGCCCGAGCCGCACACCTTGTTGATCGTGGTGCAGCCGGTCGCCGGGGGGAGTCCGGCATGCAGGGCGGCCTGGCGCGCGGGGGCCTGGCCAAGGTTGGCGGGCAGCACGCAGCCCATGATCACCTCGTTGACATCGCCGGCTGCCACGCCCGCTTGTTCAAGTGCCGCGCGAATGGCGGTGGCGCCGAGCTTGGGGGAGGGCACGCCGGTGAACTGGCCGAGGAAAGAGCCGATGGCAGTGCGCTTGGCACCTGCGATGACAACGCTAACGTCCGACATAAGGGTCTCCGAAGGAGCTTTGAGGCGCTTGGCGCCAGGGGAAATAACTTGCGAATTATCGCAGGCCTCGATGCAAAGCAGCAAACGTAAAATTTTGTGAGAAATCACCGCACTCCAGCGCACTCCGGTTGTGACAAACTGGGCCGGAAGGGCACCGTCGAATGCCGCCATACGCCTGGTTTCATTCGGCGAGTGCCGGGGACAAACATAGCGGGCTGGGGTGAGCTTCTTATGTCAGCGGGAATGCAGGCGTGGCGACGCCGAGATATCGCCTTACTCATCGGGTTGGCTTTAGGGCTGAGTGCATGCGGTGGCGGAGGGGGCAACAGCAACGTCAAGTCGGGCTCGCCTTCATCAACGCCGACACCATCGCCGTCGCCGTCGTCCAGCGCGCCGGTTCCGACGCCGCCCATCAATGCGCAGTTGGCGTTGACCAATACGTACGCTGCGCATAATCAGGGTTACACCGGTGCGGGCGTCACGATCGGCGTGGTCGACAGCGGCATCATGCCGAATAACCCTGCCGTCGCCGGGCGTGTGTTGCAGGAATTCATCGACGTCGATCCGTCGACCAACAACACCAGCATTCCCGATGTCGTCGGGCACGGCACATGGGTGTCCGAGATCGCCGCGGGTACGTCCTTCTCGCAGTTTGCCGGTGGCATCGCGCCGGGTGCCAACTTGGTATCCGCCCGCATCATCGCCGACAACGCGCCGGACGATAACGGTTCGAGCCCTCCGACGCCGGTAACCGGTTCCGATGCCGTGCCGCTGGGGCAGGTCAATCAGCAATTGATCAGCGCCGGCGTGAGGGTCATGAACAATTCGTGGGGCGGTATCTCGTGGAGTTCCACCGATACCGCAACGACGGCGGCGTTCGATCAGGCTTATGCGCCTTTCGTCGAAACCAACGGCGGGATGGTGGTCTTTGCGGCGGGCAACGATTCGGCCGCCAATCCAAGCACCATTGCTTCGCTGCCCACGGTTGCAAGCGATGCGAACTTGCAGAAAGGCTGGCTGGTTGCCGTGGCATTGAACAGCAACAATCCCACGCAGCTCGACAGTTATTCGAACAAGTGCGGCATCGCGATGAATTACTGCCTTGCGGCACCGGGCGACGTCATCGTGCTGGACAAGGACACACTCGCGAGCACCACCAATCCCACGTACTACATCGTGGAAGGCACGTCGTTCGCAGCGCCGCAGGTATCGGGCGCCGCGGCGCTGGTCTGGCAGGCGTATCCCTATTTCTCCAATTACCTGGTGCAGCAGACCTTGCTGGGTACGGCGACGCCGCTGGGCGGGTCGCAACCCAATCCGACGTTTGGTTACGGGGTGCTCAATGTCGGCGCTGCCGTGAATGGTCCCGAGCAGTTCAACTGGGGCAATGTCGAGGTGGGTTTCAGCGGCTCGTCGAGTTGGAACAATACGATTTCCGGTGCGGGCGGCCTGATTCTGGATGGCCCGGGCACGCTCACCTTGAGTCAACCATCCAGCTATACCGGTGGTACCGCGGTCAATGGCGGTACCTTGAATGCGGTATCGCTTAACTCGAGCGCCAACATTGCTTCCGGTGCAACGTTGGCGATCACCGGAAGTTCCACGGGATCTTCGAAGCCCTTGATCAACGGCTCGGTGACAAATAATCAGGGTGCTTTGGTGGTTGGCAGTACCAACCTCACCATGACAGGCCAATACTCACAATCGGGCGGCAGGCTGGCAGTGCCCTTGGGTTCCGCTTTGGCGGTCACAGGCGCAGCCACGCTGTCCAACAGCGCCGGGCTGTATGTGTACGGTGCCGACAGCGGCTACCAGACCAACTCGCACACCGAAGTGCTCACCGCGACTGGCGGACTGACGGGAACGTTCTCGAGCCTCACTTCGCCGTCGAGCGTGGTATTGCAGGCATCGCTCGGTTACGGCGCGAACGACGCCTATCTCAACGTCGTCTCTGTCAATCTCACGCAGATCCAGGGCTTATCTTACTCGGCCGCCACCTATGCCGCCGCCGCGCGCGTGCAAAGCGCTTTCAACACCATCAACAGCACGATGCAAAGCGGTGCTACGGCGCAGGCGCTGCCCAGCAGCTTTGTCAGCGGCGCGGGAAGCATTCAGCAGACGCCGAATGTCGCCGCCATGCAGCAGTCGTTGAACAGTCTTTCCGGCCAGATGTATGCGGCCAGCGCCGCGATGACGTTCGAAGCGATCGATGCCGATACGCAGGCGCTCTCCGATCGTTTTGATGCCTTGCTCGATCATCCGCAGCTGATGGCTTCCGGCAAGTTCCAAAGCTGGACCCAGAATCTCGGATACCAGGGAAGCTTTTCGCGCAGCGGTTACGACAGCCTCGGCTTCCAGCTCAACGGCAGCATGATCGGCGGCGATCGCAGCCTTGGTAACGGCGGCATCGTCGGTTACGCGATCAGCCAGAGTCGTGGATTGGGCAATCTCGCGCAGACGGCGGACCAGGGCTTCAGTCGTGCACTGGAAGGCATGGTCTACGGCGGTGTCGTGCAGGGTAACTGGTATGCGATGGGCCGCTTCGGTGTGGGCAGCGATTGGCAGGACACCCGTCGCGAATTGATACTCGGTAGCCAGACCGCGGGCGTTTCGAGTTTCAGCAACGGCAGTTACGACGTGGTGTACGGCGAAAGCGGTTTTCGCTTCAACGTAGGCAACTGGAAGCTCACGCCGTATAGCAGCCTTGAATATGCCTCCATCGAACGCAACGGCTTCAATGAGCTGGGCGGTGATGGATTTGGCCTGATGTCCGGCACGCAATCCATTCAACGCTGGCAGGCCGGTCTGGGTGTGCGCGGTTCGCGCGAGTGGCTCATGGCGAACGGCGGCAAGTTGAGCTTGCAGGCCAGGCTGCTTTGGCAGGACGCGCTCGCCATGCACGGTGTGGTGCCCAATGCCAGCTTCACGGCCTTGCAGCAATTTACACCCGTCGACGGTATCGGCTTGTCGCGCTACGGCAGCGTCGCCGGTCTTTCGCTGAATTGGGAATTCTCGAAGCGTTCCAACCTGTCCTTCGGGCTCAACGAATACGATGCGCAGCGCGAACACGCGACGATGGGGACGTTCGATTACAGCCTGCGTTTCTAATCTTGTTGCGTCGCCAAAAGAAAAGGCCCGCGATTGGCGGGCCTTTTTTCGTCAACGCACGAAGCTTCGCGTCAATACTTGCCGTGGAACAGCTCGCGACCGATCAGCATGCGGCGAATTTCGTTAGTGCCGGCGCCAATCTCGTAAAGCTTGGCATCGCGCAACAGGCGTCCTGCCGGGAATTCGTTGATGTAGCCGTTGCCGCCCAGCGTCTGGATCGCCTCCAGCGCCACCTTCACGGCGTTCTCCGACGCGTTGAGCAGGCATGCGGCCGGATCGATGCGCGACTTCACGCCGGCGTCGAACCCGCGCGCGACCATGTACGCAAAGCCGCGCGAACCTTGCAGCGCGGTATACATGTCCGCGATCTTCGCCTGCATCACGCCGAACGTGCCGATGGGCGCATTGAACTGCTTGCGTTCGCGCACATAGGGCAGGGCGAGATCCAGCGCCGCCTGCATCAGGCCGATCGGGCCGCCGGAAAGCACCAGGCGTTCCGTGTCCAGGCCGCTCATCAGCACGCGCACGCCTTCGTTCACTTCGCCGACGATGTTCTCGGCAGGAATTTCGCAATTGTCGAACACCAGTTCGCAGGTGTTGGAGCCGCGCATGCCGAGCTTGTCGAGTTTCTGCGCGGTGCTGAAACCCTTCATGCCTTTTTCGACGATGAAGGCGGTCATGCAGCGGCTGCCCGCCACGCGCGGTGCGGTGCGCATGTAGACCAGCAGCACATCGGCGTCGGGGCCGTTGGTGATCCACATCTTCGAACCGTTGGCGACCCACACGTCGCCGTGTTGCTCGGCCTTGCACTGCATCGAACCGACCACGTCCGAACCCGCGCCCGGTTCGCTCATCGCCAAGGCACCGACGTATTCGCCGGAGCACAACTTGGGAATGTACTTGCGACGTTGCGCTTCGTTGCCGTTATGGAAAATGTTCTGCACGCAAAGGTTGGAGTGTGCGCCGTAGGAAAGGCCTACCGAACCCGACGCGCGCGAGATTTCCTCCATCGCCACCATGTGCGCGAGAAAACCCATGCCGGTGCCGCCGTACTCCTCGGGAATGGTCATGCCGAGCAGTCCCAGGTCGCCCATCTTGCGCCACAGATCGTGCGGAAACTGGTTCTCGCGATCGATGTGATCGGCGCGTGGCGCGATCTCCTTTTCCGCGAAGGCGTGCACGCTTTCGCGCAGCAGGTCGATCTCTTCACCGAGGGGGAACGGGCGCATTGCAAACTCCGGGGATGAGGAATGACAGCCGGTAGATTGTAGCGCAGACGCCGATTCGCCCCCTGACGCAGCGCATCAGGGGGCGTATTCGCTGGCGATTCAGCTTTGCGCCGATACCTGGCGCCCGGGTTACTGCACTTTGGCTAGCTTGGCCTTCAAAACCACGCCGGACATCAGGAAGCCGACGTGGCATTCGTAGTTCTGGGGGTCGCTATATTCGTTGCCGAAGTTGCTCACGATATCGACCACCGCATTCGCCCCGGCTTTCTTGGCCTCGTCCTGCAGACTGATCAACACCGACTGCAGCGCCCAGTCGCAGGTTTTCTGATCGGCTTTCCAGAAAGCGTTGGTCCGGCGCGTGATCTCGATATCGTCGTTGACGATGGTGACTTGTCCGTTCGGTTGATTGCCGGCGAGATAGAACTTGACGGTGCCATCCAGCTTGCCGCTTTGCGTGGCGGCTGTTACGCCGTTGGCAAAGGGATAATGCACGATCTTGTCCGCGGCCAGCACAAGGCCGGGAACCGCGAACAGGAATGCAGAGAGAGCCAGGGTCTTCGCTTTCATGCAGATCGGTCTCCTCGGTGAGCGTGGACGGACAACTGACTTGCGTGTGTCGCGCTCAGCACAGGCCGCCATTCACGGCCAAAACCTGGCGCGTAATGTAGGCGGCTTCCGGGCTGAGCAAAAACTGCACGGCAGCCGCAACATCGTCGGCGGTGCCGACGCGTTGCATGGGTATCGCCTTGATGATTTCCTCCAGCGGCACGTCTTCGCTGGTCATGTCGGTATCGATCAAACCGGGCGCGACACAATTGACGGTGATCTTGCGCTTGGCCAGTTCGACGGCAAGAGCCTTCGCCGCGCCGATCACGCCGGCCTTGGACGCGCTGTAGTTCACCTGGCCGCGATTGCCGATCAGGCCCGATACCGACGTGATACAGACAATGCGTCCCGCACTGCGGCGGCGGATCATCGGCATGATCAAGGGATGCAGCACGTTGTAGAAACCGTCGAGATTGGTGCGCAGTACCTGATCCCAATCCTCGTCGGTGAGCGCAGGAAAGGCGCCATCGCGTGTAAGGCCGGCGTTGCAAACGACACCGTAATAAGCGCCATGCGCGGCCACATCCGCTTCCAGCGCGGCGAGGCAGGCGGCGCGATCGGAAATATCGAATTGCAGAATGCGCGCCGCACGCCCGAGTGCTTGAATCGAGGCACGTACTTGTTCGGCTTCGTCGCGCCGGCTGCGGCAATGCAGGACGAGGTCGTAGCCCGCGTGTGCCAGACGCAAGGCGATGGCGCGGCCGATGCCGCGGCTGGAACCGGTCACCAGGATCGTTTCAGACATGCTTCGGCTCTCCGGCAAGCTGTTCGAAAAAAGCATCCGCATCACGCGGCCGATAGACGGTCAGGCGTGCTTCGGCATGAATATCGGGGGCATCGATGCGGCAAGTAAACACACCCATGCCGTGTTCGTCATGAAACGTACGAACCGCCTCCACGCGCAGGCGGCAGCCTGAAGGAAACGCGTCGACGTTGCAGGCGTAGTGTCGTGTGCCGAGCAGAAAACCCAGTTGCACCGGTTGCTGATCGGCGCGTGCACGGCAGCCCGCCCACGCGGCGATGCTCTGGGCCATCAGTTCCACGCCAACCCATGCCGGCATGCTGCCGTCGGCATCGACGAACAAGGCACCTGGCTGCACCGTTCGCGTGCAGACGATGCGTTCGGCTTCCACCTCCTCGATGCCGTCGAGCAGAACCATCTCGCCGGCATGCGGCACCACCTCGGCGATGGGCCACGGTTTCATGCAGGATCTCCAAGGATCAGGCTGCTGTTGTTGCCGCCGAAGGCAAACGAGTTGCTCATCAGGCAACGTCTGCCGCCGGCCGGGAGATGACCGCCGATCTGCACGAAGGCGAGCGAGGGCAGTGCGGTATCGGCCTCGCCATCCCATACATGCGGAGGAAGCCGGCGCTCGGCGCGGTCGTCGACAAGGCTCAACCAGCAGAAGGCTGCTTCCAACGCGCCGGCCGCCGCAAGCGTGTGGCCCGTCAGCGATTTGGTGGAAGAGCAGGGCACATCGGTGTCGAATATCGACGTGACGGCCAGGCTTTCCATGCTGTCGTTGTGTTCGGTCGCCGTGCCGTGCAGGTTGATGTAGTCGATCTGCGAGGCATCGAGGCCGGCGTTGCGCAGCGCATCCTGCATGGCTTTTTGTGCGCCGGTTCCTTGCGGATCGGGCGAGGACATGTGGTACGCATCGGAACTCGCGCCGCCACCCAATAACTGCACCGGCCCTGCGTCGCGTGTCATCAAAAACAGCGCGGCCGCTTCGCCGATATTGATGCCGCGGCGATGCCTGGAAAACGGATCGCAAGGCTGCATGTCGACCGCTTCGAGCGCGTAGAAGCCGTTGATGGCCAGACGGCACAGCGTGTCCACGCCGCCGCACAGCACGGCGTCGCAGAGGCCAAGCTTCAGCAGGCGTTGTGCGCTGAGCAACGCACGCGCGCCCGAGGTGCATGCGGTGGAAATGCTGTAGCACGGGCCGCCCAGCGCCAGCCACTCGGCGAGAAACGCGGCGGGTGCGCCCAATTCCTGGTGCGAATAACGATAGTCCGCAGGCCAGGCGCCATCGCGACGATAAGTGCCGATGCCTGTGGTCGCTTCTTCGATGCCCGTGGTGCTGGTGCCAAGCACGGCGCCTATGCGTGCATGGCCGAAACGTTCGATCGCGGCGCGAATGTCCGATTCGATTTCCTGCGCGGCGGCAAGCAGCAATCGATTGTTGCGGTTGTCGCGCGAACCGGCCAGCGTCGCGGGAATGGGCGGCAACGCGACGTCCACACCACCCAATGGCGGCGCATGACGAGGTATCCAGCCTTGCTGCGCGCGAATACCGTCGCGGTTGCCGGCGAACAACGCTTCCGCCACGGCGGCCTTGCCCGCGCCAAGGCTGCACACCACGCCCAGGGAGTTCAAATAGGCGTTCATGCGATCCGCGGCTTGCGCACGGCGGCGTTTACCAGCGTTTCATCGCGCTGTCCGGGCGGTGGCGGCGCACGCAAGCCCCAGCGTTCCATCAGGCCGAAGTCTTTCGAGCGGCTCCACCACAAATAAGGGAAGGAGACATTTTTCGCGTCGAATACGAAGCCCTGCTTGCGCAGCATCTGGAGGTATTCCTCCGCGCTTTTCTGCACTTCCATCGGATGCCGGAAGAACCAGCGGATTACCCACGTGTCGATATACGCCTTGGTGGACTCGGCAAACAACAGCAGGCCTCCCGGTTTCAGCACACGCCAGAACTCCGTCAGTGCGCGCTCCTGTTCCACCAGATGATGAAAGGTCTGGTGGCAGAACACGATGTCGAGGCTGGCATCGGGCAAGGGAATGTTTGCGCAGTCGGCGGTCAACAACTCCACCGGCATGCCTTCGCGATCGGCCTCCGCCTCGGAGAGGGTAACGCTATGCGGATCGGCATCCAGCCCCAGCAGACGCGTCGGCTGGAACGCATCGCGCAGCAGCCGGAACGACTTGCCTTGCCCGCAACCTACATCGAGCAGGCTGCCCCCTTGCGGCAGCGGTTCGCCGATCAGCCGCTTGAGGTCGTTGATCGCCACGCGCAACACATGGTGCTGCCAGGTGTGGGTGGCCAGGAAGCGGAAACCGATACGGGTTTCTTCGACGTAAGTGGGGCTGGCGTAGGTCATGGCGCGGCGGAAGAAGAGTGGGGTGGAACATCGCGGAGTCTGCGTTCGACCGCATCGGTGAACACGTCGGGAGATACCAGCTGCATGTCACCGTTGGCGAGTTTCACAGCCACCTGCACCGTGCTGGCGCGGGTGATGCGCTGGCCGGATTCGGCGTCCTGGATCAAGTAGTGGATAAGCAACCGGTTCTGCCATTCGATCAGATCCGCACGCACCGTCAGGCGTTGACCGAAACGCGCGGCCTGCACATAGCGCAGCTGCAAATCGATGACCGGCCATGCATAGCCGGAGGCTTTCATCTGCGTGTAGTTATGGCCGATATCGTCGAGCAAGGCGCAGCGCGCCACTTCCAGATACTTCACGTAGTGACCGTGCCATACGACGTCCATCGAGTCGACATCGAAAAACGGTACGACGATATCCACGGTCGTATGAAGAACGCCGCTAGTTCGCATCGCGGACCTCCTCCAATGGGGCGGGTTGCCAGTAAGCGTAGAAATTGAACCACTGCTGCGGTGCGATCAGGCACTGCCGTGCGAGATGATCGGCATAGCGTTGCACCCAGGCATGGATCGTGGCATCGCGCTGGCCTCGTTCCCAGTGTGCCGCGTCGAGAAAGTGATCGAGATAAATGCGA
Source organism: Dyella psychrodurans (assembly GCF_003363265.1). Taxonomy (GTDB): domain Bacteria; phylum Pseudomonadota; class Gammaproteobacteria; order Xanthomonadales; family Rhodanobacteraceae; genus Dyella_B; species Dyella_B psychrodurans. The sequence continues at coordinate 618,475 of NZ_QRBF01000002.1, forward strand.
TAGCGGCCTTCCACCTTCAGGCAGCACAACAGGTTCACCGGGCAGCGCAACAGACCTGCCAGCAGCCACGGGCCTTGCGGGAACGCGGCGGGGTGACCGAGAAAATCCACGGTGACGCGCCGGCCATCGTGCAGCGGCACGCGATCGCCGGCGATCGCCAGCCACTCGCCGCGTTCAAGGCGTTGCGACAAATCCATCATCATCGCCGTATCCAGCTCGCTGACCTGGATCAAGCGCATGCTGCGGTCGCCCGCTTCGCCCAGCAGACGGTTGAACTGCGCTACATGGCGATTGTGTACCAGCACATTGAGCGGCACTTGTTCGCCCAGTTCCGCCATTGCGCGACAGACATCCGGGTTGCCCAGGTGCGTGACGACCAGAATTTCACCGCGTCCGCCCTGTTGGCTGCGCAGCAGACGCGGGCGCACGCCCGAAGGATCGATCAACTGCACCTGTTCGAAGCGCAACCGGCCGCGCCACACATCCAGACGATCCAGCAGATTGTCGGCAAACGCGATGAATTGGCCAAAGACCCTGCCAAGCGTCGGCCGCAATGCATCGCGGCCGCTCCAATCGGCCAGATACGTCTGGTATTGCCGGATATTGCGCCGCGCGCTGCGCGCCGACACAAAGAAATACAGCACGATCAGGTAGAGCACCGGCGCCAGCAGCCGGCGTCCGAAGATGCGCACGCAGAAGGCGGTAAGCCGCATCAGGAAAAGACTGCCGCGCTCCTTGTGCGTGGACCAGTGGCGTTCATGCATCACGTGCTCGTTCATGGCGCGGCGCTCCATGCCAACCGACCTGAGGAATATGCCTTCTCACCGTAGCGATAGGCGAAATGCAATGTGTGACGTGCCGGATCGTGGTGGAGGTTCAGATCCACCCGGTCGCCGGGACGCAATAATTGCTGGAACTTCAGCGCTTCCATGACATCGCATCGAAGCGGTGTACCGAGGCGCGTGGAAGCGAGCGATAACGCCCATGCCACCTGTACGGCACCGGGCAACACCGGGGCTTGCGGGAAATGGCCGGGGAAATAAACCAGATCGAGCGGGATGCGAAGCGACAGCGTCCACTCGCCGTCGTGTTCGTGCTCTTCATCCGGCAACACATCGCGCGGAAGCGGCGCCTGCAGCAACGCATCGATCTGCTGTGCCGAGGTCAGGATGGGCATCGTATCGAACAGGCGATAGATCAACCTCGCATCTGCGTAACCTGATGTGTCGACATGCTCCTGCAAGGCATCGACAACACGCTGCCGGCCTTGACGGCAAAGCGCGTCGATCCCTTCGGGCGTGAACGCAAGCAACGCGCCCGGCGTACCGGTGGCATACCCGCACTGTGCATCGTCCACCCACGGATGGTTGCGAAGCCAGGTAGCGATGTGCGCCAGGTCCATGTTCACGCCGCAGCCCTCAACCGCCGGCGAAGCAACCACTCGCCGACGAACAGCGTGCCCATGATGAAGTAGACGATCAGGCCGTTGTAAAGCGTCCACCATGCCAGTGGTGCCCACAATGTCAGCACGGCGGATACCACGCCGTTGAACACAAAGAACCACACCCAGACCCAGGTGACCTTGCGCGTATAGGGAATCGCGGCATCGGGCAGGTCCGGTTCGCGCACGCGTGCGATGCGTTCCACCAGCGGCGGCCCGTAGATCAGGCTCAGGCCGAACGCGCACAGCAACAGCGCGCTGATCAGCGTGGGATACCAGCGTTCCAGCATATCGTTGCCACTGAACGCGAGCAGTGCGCAATAGGCGAGCGCGGCGCCCAGCATCAGCTTGCCGCCGGGCTGCTTCATCAGGCTGGGCGCGCGAATCAGCCATATCGCGCCCAGCACCAGCGCGAACATCGGCGGCGGCACGCGATTCATGCCGAAATACACCACGAAGGGGTAGAGCACCCCCGCCAGTGGCAGAAGGATGGCCGTTATTTTGCTCATGCGTTCCGCTGGGCCTGCACGAAGGCGGCGAGGTTGGCGACCGTGGTGAAGTGCTGGCGCGCATCCTTGGAATCGGAGGCGATGCGAATGTCGTAGCGCTTCTGCAGCGCCAGCGCCAGTTCCAGCGCATCCACCGAATCCAGCCCGAGCCCTTCGCCGAAAAGCGGCAACGTCGGCGGAATGTCCTCGACCGTCACGTCTTCCAGGTTGAGGGTGTCGATGATCAGTTGGGCGATTTCCTGCTGCAAGGCGTTCACGATGACCCAAGCTCCTTGAGGAAGAGACGATGCAGATGCTCGTTGAGCCGACGCGAGGCGATCGGCAACGGCGCATCGGCGTTGAAGGATTCCGGTGCGATGTCCTGTCCCACGCGCAGCGTCACGCGCACGCGGCGTTCCGGAATGCGGTACCAAGGCTCGGCCTTGGTCAGCGTGGTGGGTTCTACGGTAATGAACACCGGCGTGATCACGCCGGCGCCGCGCAGCGCAATGGCCGCCGCGCCGCGATGAAACACGGGCGGTTGGCCCGGCTTGGTGCGCGTGCCTTCGGGAAAGACGATCAGTGTCTGGTTGTCGCGCAGCGCATCGGCCGCCTTTTCCAGCATGTCGGGACTGCCGTTGTTGCTGATGTACTGCGCGCGGCATACCGGGCCGCGCGTGCACGGATTGCGCCACAGGCTTTCCTTGACGATGCAATTGGCGTTGCGGATATGCGCAATCAGAAACACCACGTCGATCAACGACGGATGGTTGGCGATGATCATCTGGCCGGGACGGCCAAGACGCTCCGCACCGTCGAATTCATACTCCAGCACGCCGCTGCGATACATGAACTGCACGTGCAGATAGAACGCCTGGCTGATCGCGACGCGTGCGCGACGGCGGCGCGTTTCCGCGTCGCCCGGCAACAGGCCGAGCACGGGCAGCACGATCAGCCGCAGTATCAGGCCGCCCAATCCGAACACCACGAAACTCGCGCCCGTGGCGAACAAGCGCCAGGCGCAGTTGCTCGCGCCGGAGCGCGCTACGGGATTCGCTGCCAGATCCATCGACGTGTCTTCCATGTATGTACCAGGGTGTCGCCTTGGGTGTGCTGTGCGCGGATCCAGTCGAGTGCGTGCGGCCATGTGGCGGTAGCGGAATCGCCACGACCCGATTCCAGGCGCAGCTGCCAGCGCACGCCGGCCTGCGCATCGTTGCCCGTATCGATTCCCCCCACCCTCAGTGCCAGAGCATACGAAAACGGCACGTCGTCGATCCACTCGTCGTAGGCGGCGGGCGGACGCTCTTCCGCCATCACGACAAGCACGGACCGCGCACCGTCCGCGAGCAGCGTCGCCGCTTCCACCATGGCGTGCTCGAACGTATCGGCTTCGCCGGCAATCGACGTCGACTCGCCGCGCTGGCCGCGCAGGATCGACCATTGGCCCGCGATCGCGTTGTGTACGGACAAGCCGAACTGCGTGGGCGAAAGGGGCTGCTCGTCCGCCACGTCGCTGAGCAGCGCGAAGGTGCGGGGTGTTTCGCCGTGGCGCGATGCGAACACCAGTGGCAGCTGTTCGTCGTCGCCGCAAAGCGGCCAGGCCACGTGCATGGTCATACGGGCAAGCCGACTGAGCCGGCGGCGTTGCATTGCAGGCAGGAAATCGCAGGATGGTTGCGCATCGCCGTCCTCTACGCTCACGGGTTCGCGTGCCCATGCTTGCCAGGCTTCATCGCTATCGAGGCCCGGGGCCCACGCGCGCCACTGCTCGATGCGAAATTCCATCACGCGACACCCCGCGCACCGTGCTCCTCCCCCTGCAAGCAGGGGGAGGCTGGGAGGGGGTAAAGCTCTTCCGCAAGCGTGCGTGACCCCACCCCAACCCTCCCCTGCAAGCAGGGGAGCGGGCCGGATGCAGCATGGGGTTGGTATTTGCGCATCAATCGCACGCCTTGAAGATCAGCGACGTGTTGATGCCGCCGAACGCGAAGTTGTTGTTCATCACATGGCCGGCACGGAGGGTCCGGCCGGGCCCGATGATGTAATCCAGTTCCGCGCACGCCGGATCGGGATCAGTGAGATTGACGGTAGGCGCGAACCAGCCGTCGCGCATCATCTGCACCGCCCACCACGCTTCCAATGCGCCGCATGCGCCCAGCGTATGGCCGACGTAGCTTTTCATGGAGCTGATCGGCACACGCGAGCCGAGCACGTTCGCGGTGGCGTGGCTTTCGGCGATATCGCCACGATCGGTCGCCGTGCCGTGCGCGCTTACGTAGTCGATGACGCCTGGCGAAATCCGCGCGTCCTGCAACGCGAGCTGCATCGCCGTCGCCATGGTTTCGCTCGTCGGTTGCGTGATGTGATTGCCATCGGAATTGCAACCGAAGCCGACGATTTCCGCATAGATGCGCGCACCGCGTGCGCGGGCATGCTCGTATTCCTCCAGCACCAGCGTCGCGGCGCCTTCGCCGACAACCAGGCCGTCACGGCTGCGATCGAAGGGGCGAGGCGTGAGATGGGCTTCGTCGTTGCGCGTGCTCGTCGCAAACAACGTATCAAACACCGCCACGCCGGGACCGGAGAGTTCTTCCGCACCACCGCACAGCATCAGTTTCTGCTTGCCTTGCTGGATCGTCTCGTAGCCGAAACCAATGGCCTGGCTGCCGGATGTGCACGCGCTGGACGTGGGCAGGATGCGGCCCTTCAACCCAAAGAACACGCCCACGTTCACGGCGGTCGTATGCGCCATCATCTGCACATAGCTGGTGGCGGTGACGCCTTGCATCGAGCCTGTTTCCAGCATGCGCCCCATCACGCGCACCGGCTCGATGCTGCCGCCGGAAGAACCGTAAGCCACGCCCATGCGACCGTCCGCGATACTGCCATCGCCATGCAAGCCAGCATCGCGCAGCGCGCGTTCGCTTGCCGCGACCGCAAGTTGCGCCACCCGCCCCATCGAACGCAGATGCTTGCGCGGCCAGTCGGGGAGTTTGAAGTCGTCGACCGGACAACCCAGACGGCTGTTGAGCGAGTCGAAGAAATCCCATTCCGGCATGCGGCGCACGGCATTTCGTCCGTCGCGCAGGCGCGGTTCGATCTGCGACCAGTCGTGTCCGAGGGGCGTGATGCCACCCATGCCGGTGATGACGACGCGCTTCATCGGCGAATGCTCCGTGCGAAGTGAAAAGTGATCATGAGGAAAGCATCCGGCGCGGCACGCTGGTCGGCACCAGCAAGGCGGTAAAGCCGATACCAAGCAACAGCGTAAGGCCGAAATCGCGCAGCGCCGGCATGGAACTCAGCGCAAGCAGACCGAACGACAGCAACGCCGTGATGGCGGACAACAGCACACTGGCATACATCGCGCCGGGGCGATGCGAAACATGCGGCTCGCCTTCGCGCAGAAATACCGCGTAATTGGCGCCCACACCCAGCACCAGCATCAAGGCCATCCAGTGAAACAGCGTCAACGGCTGATGCAGATAGCCGAGCATCGACAGCGTAAAGCCGATGCCCAAGACTGGCGGTGCCAGCACGCGCGGTACGTCGCCCAGGCCGTAGCGCCAACCGAATACCGGCGCGATCAGCAGGATCGCGGCGAGCAGCCACACGCTGGCATAGCGGCGATACCGCCCGAAGAGGTCGGAAATGCTTGCGGGTTTGTCGACCAAGGTAACGCCCGGCAGTCCGGCTGCGGCTTTTTGCAGCCATGCGCTTCCCGCGTCGCCTTGCGGCAGCACCAGCGAAGCGGCGCCGTTGCCCATCCACAGATAACGGAATGGCGTTGCAATCGGAGTCTTCAGCCACGCCTGCAATTCAAGCGGCGTGCCGGGCCATGCCTGCACCCATCGTTCGATATCGTCGGCGCGGAAGCCGGCACTGCTCAACCACTGATGCATGCGATCGGGCTCTGCAAACCATGGCGTCAGCGCGTCCTGGTTCGCGTGCTGACGCTGCAGTGAGGGCACCATGCCGGCGAGGCCAAGCCATCCTTGCAGCCGACCTGCATCGACCATGTCCTGCAAGCGTTGCTCCAGCGCTTCTTCGCGTTGCAATACCTGCTCTTCATCGGCGCCTTGCACGAGATAAAACTGGGTGCCGTTGCCGAGGCCGGTGATGTCGCGAATCTGCGCTTCCTGCGCGGCAAGCGCCGCGGGCGGCGCAACCAGCAAATGCACATCGTCGTCGTGATGCAGCTGATACCAGCCCGGTATCGCCAGGCATAGCAAGAACAGGGCAAGTGCCGCGCCACGCCAACCCGATGCGACGCGGGAGACGGTGTTTTGCAGCACCAGGGCGCAACGCACCGACGTTGCGGAAATCGGCTTCGCCGGACGTTGCAGCAGCGCCGGCAATAGCCAGAACACGCTCAGGCATGCCACGGTCATGCCGGTCATGGCGAAACAGGCCATCTGACGCAACGCCGAGAACGGCACCAGGCCCAGCAACAAATAACCCAGCAGCGACGTGCCCAATGCCAGAAGCAGGGCGGGGCGCACCTGACGCAGACCCGTGCGCGCTTCCCACGCATGGCCTGCGTTGGCGCGCGCGCTGAGATATTGAATGGAGTAATCCACCGCTTCGCCCAGCAACGCCGCGCCGAAGACCAGCGTAAGCAGATAGATCTGCCCAAACACCAGCACGCTTACCGTGGTGGCGGCGACGATGCCAACGCCCGTGGATAGAAAGGCAAGCAGCAGCGGACCCGGCGAGCGGAATATGCCCAGCAACAGCAAGCCGATGCCGAGCGTGGAGATCCAGCCCACCCTGTGCACGTCGCGTTCGGCGCCGGCGCGTGCGGCCGTGGCGTAGAACAAGGCACCGGTGCGCAGCATGCGCGTGCCGGGTTGATCGTGTTGGATGGCTTTTTCGGCTTGATCGATGGCGCTTAGCGCGCGCTGCTGGATGGCGTCGTCGTAGGATGAACCGTTGAGCGTTGCTGTCACCAGGACATAGCTGGTGCCGTCGCGATGCGCAGTCAGCAGGTTGTCTTCGGGTACCAGCGGCGAGCGGCTCCACGGCTGTTGATCGAGCCAGTGCTGAAGCCAGCCGAACGGATCGTCCTGCAGGCGCGTTCCCACGCCGGTGACGAAGGGTTCGTTCATGTGCTGCGCAAGCGCTTGCGCAGGGTTGTAGCCCGGTTGTTCAATGGCGTTGCGGTCCGCATCGGTCAGCAGCACGAAACGATGCGAGAGATAAGGCGCAGCCAGTTGCTGAAGATCGAACGGCGGCAGCTCGGCCGTGACGGATGCAAACACCGGGTCGTTGCCCAGCGCATGTCCAAGCTCGCGCGCGGCGTTCTCGGCGCGGTCGTCGTCCGTGTTGGCCACCAGCAGGATCACGCGATCGCCATTGGCGTGCGCCAGTCGCTGCGCGGCGACTTCGGCCAGCGGATTGCGCTCGGTCGCCGGCAACATGGCCAGTAAATCGGTCTGGATCGGCGAACGGCCGCGACCGAACAGCAGCCATGCGCCGAACAGCGCGATCAGCAGCGTCGCCGCCGCGAACCCACCTGCGCGCAACCACAGGCCTCGCGAGTTCATGGCAGGCCGAGCGCCTGTTTTTCCGGCACGCTCAGTGCGCCGGCGTCGCGCGTACCGGTCATGCGGATATCGGTCTGCGTGCCGTCCTGCATGTCGATGCGAATGCCCTGCAGGAAAGCGCCGCCATCCAGCTGGATATCGCGCAACACCTGTGCGACGCGCGACTGCTTCGGCGTGAAGTGCAGCGTCCATTGTGTGGCGCTGCCTTCGGCCGTCACGTTGAACTGGCGCAGCACCGCATCGAGCTGTCCCGCGAGCATCGACTGCAGCATCTGCGAAATCTGGCTGACGCCGCGTTCGCTGCGCACCGTTTGTGCGTGGCCGTTCGCATCGATGCGCAGCGTCTGGTTGCCGGTCAACGCCAGCGTTTCCTGATAGGGCTGTTGCACTTGCCAAAGCATGCCCTTGCCGGTCACGAACAGGAGTTGCCCGCTGCTGTTTTGAGGTTGCGTCAACGCGGGGTTCTGGCGTTGCTGTGTGAACGCAGCGCGCACGGCAGTGTGTTGGCTCAACTGATGCAGCGCGTCGTGCAAGAGATCCGTCGATGCGTCTTGCGCATGCGCATTCGTGCCGATGCAAAAAAGCAGCAACGCAGCCATCCGCCGCAACGCACTCCCTGCCTTGTAAGCAGGGAGAGAAGAGGTGTCACCACTTATGCCGCCCACGCGGACCTCCTGCGCTTGCGCCACAGCAAAATCGGCGCGCGCGGCAGCATGCCCAGCAACAGCCGGGTGTGCATCGCGGAAATGCGCAGGTTGTCGTGCAGCATGTGGAAATGGGAAAGACCGTTTTCCGGATAGATCACACGGGTTGGCAGGTTGCGTACCTCGACGCCGCGCCATACGAGGCGCACCGCCACTTCCGTATCGAAATCCATGCGCGCGGGCAGGGGCTTGCGATCGATTTCGGCGCAGGTCGCTTCCAGCGGGTAAAGACGATAACCGCACATCGAATCACGCAGCGTGAACGACAGCGTCTCCATCCACACGCACACGTGCGTCACATAGCGGCCGTACAGACGTGCACGCGGCACGCTCTGGTCGTAGATCGGCTGGCCGCAGATCAGCGCGCTCGGATGAGCGCGGCCTTCGGCAAGGAAACGCGGCACGTCGCCGGCGTTGTGCTGGCCGTCAGCATCGATCTGCAGCGCATGGGTGTAGCCCGTATCGCGTGCGGCGATGAGTCCGGCGGTCAGGGCACGGCCTTTGCCGCCGTTGCGCGGCAGGCGGATCAGTTGAATCGTCGGTTCGTCGGCGGCCAGCGTTTTGAGCACCGCGCGCGTGGCCTCGTCGCTGCCATCGTCCACGATCACCACCGGCAATCCGTGCGCGCGCAAAGCGTGCACCGTCCGCGCGATGGTGTCCTTGTGGTTGTAGATCGGGATCAACGCGCAGGGCTGAAAAGCGTCCCCGGCGGATGCTGGCGTGTGCGGCATGACGATCAGCCTGCCGTGCAGCTCAACGGTTCAGCAGCGCGCGCACGGTGGCGACCACGTCGCCCACGGTCCGCACGTTCTTGAAGTCCTCGGGCTTGATGCGCATGCCGGTCATGTCCTGCACCTGGATCGCCAGGTCGACGGCGTCGATGCTGTCCAGTTCGAGATCCGTGAACAGATGGGTATCCGGCGAGACCCGCGAAGGATCGATGTCGAAGGTTTTGTGCAGCACATCCTTCAGCTTGAGCAGGATGTCCTCATCACTGATCCCGGTTTCCATGATTGCGCTCATACACCCCAGCCTGCTCTCGCGCTACTGCTTCCCCACCCGCCCACTGTCATCGGCCGCGACCTGGCCGCACTTGAAAGAAGTACGGCCAAGCAGCCGGCCGCCGATCGAAGCGTGGGCCGTGCAGAGATTCCATTTGTTTACCAACCCGTGGTCCGGGTTCCCCTGAAGCTTTGCCAATAGAGGCAAGGCCTTACAGCACATTTTCTTGAGGGCGGAGTCTACCAGAACTGTCATGCATCCGGGTTTCCGGGTGCTGGCCCGGCACCCATGGCGCCGACCTCGCGGCCGGCGCTTTTTTGATACTTGCGGGGCGATTTCTTACTGACAACGCCTGCCGCCCGCTTGCGGATTGGGCCCGGCCGTGCAAGTTTCATTGGGCCAATAAAGGGGGCGAACATGACGTTGCGCGTGCTTTGGCTGTCGCTGGCAGGAGCTGCTTTGATCGGTGCCGCGTGGTTTGCGTCCCACCGGTTCTCAAGGATCGAGCCGACGGCACCTGCCGTTTCCCGTGCAGTGTTCCGGCGCCCTCCACCTTATAAGCCGCCGACGCCGCCGTTTTCCGACGCGCAGCTTCAGCAATTCCTGAACGACGCGCGCAAAGCCGAAGCCATCTCCGACCCTTTGCAGCGTTGCCTTGCGTATCCCAATCCACCGGGGCTCGACTGGTCCAGTGCGGCGACGAGCGCGTATTGCCGTTACCAGTTGGACCCGGCGGTTAAACAGGAAGAAGCTTTTCAGCTTATCCGTACCGGACATGCCGACGAATTGGATCGCCGTTTCGCCGAGATCATGCACGAGCCGCACACTCGGCCGGATGAGCAAGATGTGCTGGACCGCACTTTCAACATCGATTTCGCGAAGGGATCGGATACGGTCCGCGGGCTGATGGATGCGTGGAAGCGTCAATCGCCCAACAGCCCCTTTGCGCTCGCGGCAAGCGGCATGGCCTACGTCGCCATGGCGCAGCAGGCACGCGGCAGCGAGTACGCGGCCAACACGGCGCAGTCGTCTTTCGATTCGATGGAACGCCTGGTGCAGCGGGCGCGCGCCGACCTGGATGCCGCGGTGAAACTCGATCCGCAAGTCACCCCGGCTTATGGCGCGATGATTTACGCAGCGGCGCTGACCAGCGACGGCAACTATGCACTGAGCGCTGCCAGGCGGGGCTTGGCGGTCGAGCCGGCCAGCTACATGATCTACACGCGCCTGGTGTGGATGGCGCAACCCAAATGGGACGGCAATGTTCCCCTGATGCGGCGCTTCATCGCAGGCGCACAGCGGCACGCGAAGGACAATCCGCTCTTGTTGCTGCTTCTCTCCGAAAATACGGGGGGCGAGCAGTCTGTCGAGGACACGCCGTGCATGCCTGAGAGTCAGTACGACCTTTACAAGAATCTCTTTGCCGAGCCGGGCAGGACCGGGATGCTTGTGAGCGCAGGCTGGTCGGCGAGGCACTGCAACAGGACGGACCTGTCGGTCGTATTCCGTTCCGAATTGCTTCGGTTTGATCCATCCAAGATCGATCGTCGCCAGGAACGCGTATTCGATCTGGTGAGCCTTGGACAACCAGAGTGGGCGCTGTCGGAAGGCAATGCGCTGGTTGCCTTGGCGCCGCAGGACGAGAGCAGCTATGAAGCGCGCGGCGTTGCCTACGAAACGATGGGCCAGGCCGATCACGCCATCGAAGACTACGAGCAAGCCTTGCGCGTCAATCCCGACGACACCTGGAATCTGATCGAGTTGGGCAACCTGTACGTCAGTGCCAAACACGACTGGGACAAGGGCTGGGCGATTGCCGAACACCTGCTTCAGACCCACCCCGAAGAACAGCGAGGCTGGTTGTTGCGTGCGCGTATTCAAAGGGAGCAGCCGCGCGCCGGATTGGATCAAACGGTGTCCGATTTCATCGCCAGGTTCGGCAATGGCCCGGACCAGCAGATATGGATCATGCAGATGAAACCGCAGCCGCAGCTGACGCACGCGGCTGCGAACGGGCACGGATGATCGTCCAACAAAAAAAGCCGCCGGAAACCGGCGGCTTTTTCGTTACAACGTTTACGCCCATTACTGACCGCGCATGCGGCCGGCAAAGCGCGTCGAGCCATTGCCCATGTGCGGCAGCTTGATCTTGCCGATGGAGTCGATGCGCTCTTCGGCCAGACGATCCGCGGCCCTGTAGGTCGGCACGCTCTGGGTCTTGCTGATTTCGAAGATGCGGCCCAGGTTGTAGTAGATCGTGCGCATCATGCGCATCGCGCGTTCGCGGTTGTAGCCGTCGATTTCCAGCGAGACGTTCATCACGCCGCCGGCGTTCACGGCGTAGTCCGGCGCATACAGCACGCCACGGCGCTGCAGTTCGTCGCCGATCGAGTCGGTGGCCAGCTGGTTGTTGGCCGCGCCGCAGATGATCTTCGCCTTGATGCGGTCGATGGTCTGCTCGTTGACGGTGCCGCCCAGTGCGCAGGGCGAGTACACGTCGGCGTCGACGTCGTAGATCTCGTCCAGGCCCACGGCTTCGCAGCCCAGCTCGTCCACGCAACGCTGCACGGCATCCTTGTTGATGTCGGTCACGAACACCTTGGCGCCCTGTTCGCGCAGCAGCTTGATGAATTCGCTGCCCACGTGGCCCGCGCCCTGCACGGCGTAGCTGTACTTGCCCACGTCTTCGTTGCCGTGGCGGAAGTTCAGCGCGGCCATCAGGCCTTGCAGCGTGCCGTAAGCGGTGAACGGCGAGGGATCGCCCGAACCGCCATGCACCTGGTGCACGCCGGTCACGTATTCGGTTTCGCGGAACACGTATTCCATGTCATTGACGTCGATGCCCACGTCTTCAGCCGTGATGTAGCGGCCGTTGAGCGAGTTGACGAAACGGCCGAAGGCGCGGAACAGCGCTTCGGACTTGTCCTTCGACGGATCGCCGATGATCACCGCCTTGCCACCGCCCAGGTTCAAACCGGCGACAGCGTTCTTGTACGTCATGCCGCGCGACAGGCGCAGCACGTCGTTCACGGCATCCTGCTCGGTCTTGTACGGCCACATGCGCAGGCCGCCGAGTGCTGGACCCAGCACCGTGTTGTGAATCGCAATGATGGCCTTCAGGCCCGCGTCCTTGTTGTGGCAGAAGACGACTTCTTCGTGGCCTGTTTTGGCGATGGTTTCGAAAATCATTGGAACGTTGACTCCACGTATGACGGTGCCGGGGAAGGCGACCATGTTTTGGAAGCGTTTGGGCCCCGCCAAGGACCTGACGCCTGAAACTCAAAGCCCCAGCAAGAGGCCGGGGCGAAGAGTTAGCCCCGTAAGTTTAGTACGACTCCCAAAACGGATGCTGATGCGCCGCAGCAAAATGGCAGAAACTGGCTCAATTTCGCCCTATTCAGCAAGCCGGGAGGCCAAGGCACTTGCAATGACCTGCGCAAGACACGGCATGACAACGTATGACCGCAGACTATTCGGTAGGAGCCTGCACGTTGTAACCATCCGCTTGCAGCACGCTCAAATAACCGTTCGGCGCAAGCAATTCATGCATCGGCAACACGGCGACAGTTTGATGATTTTGATCGAGCGCATGCTCTGCCGCGGCGATCCACGATTTCTCCACGCGATCTCCGATGTCATCGATACCGAGCGCTTTGGCGAATTGCGAATCGTCGATCGTCGAAAGACATGCATCCTGCTGCACCTGCGAAAAGACCGTTCTCAGCGTGTCGATATCACCCGTGGCCCACGCATTGGCGCGTACTGTCGCCTGGACAAGGCCGTGATCGAGCGCATCGAGCACCTGGCGCAAGCAGCGTTGATCGTTCATCGACTTTTCGCTCAACGCGTTAACCGTGCCGCCCGGATCTTTCAGCATCCATTGATACGACGTATCGACGATGCTGACTCCGTCGTGCCTGGCCACTTTGTAAATCGTCTTCTCCAAACCGTATTGATCGACCAAGCCGTAATGCTTGAGCGCGGCCTCATAAAGTTGTCGGCCGGCCCAAATCGGCCGCATGCGTTCTACGGTTTGATTGCCGGAAAGATATTTGGCTTTTTGTTCTTGCCAGTATTGATAAAGCTCCGGCGTAAGCACATCGTGCAAGGTTTCGTTGCCGGGGTTGTTCCTCATCCGGGAGACCGAAGGCATCAGCGAGCTGAAGTAGAAACTTGTGTGCACGTCGATTTTCAGGCTCGGCGACTTCAACACCGCCTGCGATGCCGCGATCTTGCTTTCCACCTCCGTGGACTTCCATCGCATGTTTTTAGGCACCGGCGACGTAAGGCCGAGCACCCACATCACATGATCGCCCTTGCTTACTTTCCACAGGGCAGGACCGGGTAGCACGCCAGTCACCACGACAGGTGCAAGTTTCGGAATCTCGCTCGTTGCCGGCACGGCTGGAACCGAGGATTGCGCGTACGCCGCGCAACTCAGGCAGGCAAGAAAAACTGCAGCGCATATCCGACGAACGATGGTGTCGTATGCGCGTGTTCGTTGAGCGAAACCAAGATCCTTGAACGGCATGACAAGTCCTTTTGCGGACGTTCGTGCGCGTCAGTGTGCGCTTAAACGTCGCGACCGCCAGTGCCATGGCCTGCAGCGGACATAAAAAACGCCCCGCCGAAGCGGGGCGTTTTCGAGCCTCTTGCAACGCTGGGCTTAGCCGGAAACCCAGACGCCGGCACGGAAGTGCCAGCCGCCCTGACCCTGCTCCCAATGCGGATGCACGTAGTGGTAACCCGGGCGCACCTGTTCCCAATGGCCGCGCACGCCGACATAGTGGCGGCCATCCCAATGCCAGTAACCGCGAGCCCAGATAAAGCCCTGACGCGGCGGCGGCACCTGTTCAATCACTTCGACCGGCGGCGGCTGCGGTGCCACCACTTCGACGTAGGTCGGTGCCGGCGGCGGTGGCTCGGCGACGTAAACAGGACGCGGGCGCGGAGCCGGCTGTTCCACCACACAACCCGCGGTCACGGCGGTGACGCAGGCCAAGGCAACCACAGCTGCAAGACGTAATGACATGGATGATGTTCCCCAGGTGAAAAGTTGGATCGAAAGATCTGTCGATCCGGTCAGAAATGCTCAATGGATGTTCGCAAGTTTAGTTGCCAATGACATCCGGCAAATCTGCGCCCCATCGCGGGACAGGGCGCAGATTGTTGCGAGATCAGCGACCCCAGTAGCCGTCGCGCCAGCGCCAGCCGTCACGACCCTGCGTCCACACGCCCGGATACCAGCGATAGCCTGGACGCGCATGCTCCCAGTGGCCGCCGACCCACACATGGCGACGCCAACCCGGGTTCCACTGCCAATAACCCGGAACCCAAACCCAGCCACGACGCGGCCGCGGAACTGCTTCATAGCGCGGCGGCGGCGGTGCCACGTTGATGCCGACACCAACGACAACCTGCGCGGCGGCAGGCGGGGTGTAACTCACGCTCGCCAGCGCGAGGCCGATGCCTGCAACCAGGGCCAGTTTGCGGGTGATGCTGATCATGTGTGTTTCTCCATTTATATGCAGCCGCGGCAGGCGGCTTGCAGTACGGGGAACGCGATCATGCGCGGCGGTGTTGACGTGATTGCTTTCGCTCGTTCAGGAATCAGCAGAATTACTTGCGAATCCCTGGGGCGCTTTGCATCGCTCGCGTGGTTTGTTTCCCGGGTGCTTCAACTATCACTTTTAGATGACGTTGATACCGAGGGTGGCTGACCTTTGGCTTACTGCGTTGGGGGAGTTTCTGAAGTTATGCGGCGATACACGTCGCGGTGCTTGCCTGTCTAATTGCCTCACCACGACTCGATTACCTCACCGTCATTCCGGCGTAGGCCGGACAAGCGCGAAGCGCGCAGAACGTCCGAAGGACGGCCCCGTAGGGGTGAGCGAAGCGAATCATCCAGTGGCGTGGGGTTTTGTATGGGCGTTATCGCCAGGTTGCTCGCCTACGCGGCGGGCGTTTCGACCGCCTGCCGGCGGCCGAGTCACTTTCTCTTGCTTGCCCAAGAGAAAGATAACCAAAGAGAAGGGCAGCCCCGAGTACCCGCTTTGCGGGCTTCGCCCGCAAAGTGCGCGGAGGGATTGCGGGGTTTTTCGACAGCACATCCTGTGCTGACGAAAAACGAGCCGGCATCCATGCCGGCTCCCCTTCGGGCTGATCCTCCATCCCTCCGCCGGGTCCAAGGGGCCCCAAGATCAAGAGCAGGAGCCAGAGCAGCGCGCCTTGCGCGCATTCGGTGCCGGCGCGTTGCGCCGGAAGGACTCGCACGCAGTAGTGCACGGCGTCTTTGCTCTTTGCTCCTTAGCTCTTTGCTCTTTGCTTTGGCTCTTGGGCTTTCGCTCTTTTGAAAAGTGCGCGCATCGCGCGCCCTGGGCCCCGTAGGCGGTGAGTGAGCTGGGGACGACAAGGCCCGCAGGGGGATCGGCATGGATGCCGATCCCTTTTCGCCAGGGCAGGAAGCCC